>NZ_JACCCL010000001.1:0-233656 GCF_013408665.1 Sporosarcina sp. JAI121
GTCACACCCGTTCCCATACCGAACACGGAAGTTAAGCTCTTCAGCGCCGATGGTAGTTGGGGGTTTCCCCCTGTGAGAGTAGGACGTCGCCGGGCACAATGAAAGAAAGGTCATTACCACTAGGTAATGGCTTTTTTTTGTTTTCACTTTAAAATTGATGGACGCTTCGAGTTTTTATTCGCAATGGGATAGGCGTGATATAGTCGATCTTGATTGCAATATGATTGGTCAGCCTGGTTTTATGGTCGGACAGGATTACGATATGATTGGTCGACTAAGCTATATGATCGGTCAGGATTACAATATGATTGGTCGACCAAGTTATATAATCGGTCTGTCATAAAATATGGTCGGTAACCTCATTTATAAAGTCACACGCAACCTCTCTCCATCGTAAATCCTCGTATAATTTATTTTCCACAAAAAGATTTATCTATTTATCAATTTTCCTTTGTGGTTATCCTATGGCTTTGTTCGGAATAGGGTATATTGAAAGGGGGAGGTTTGCAGATGACAATCATTAAAAATGTATTGGTACGCTTTTTCAATGAACGTTTTTTTGATCAGGCAGCGCAGACGGCATATTATCTCCTACTGTCCATGTTTCCATTTTTCCTCTTCATCCTATCCTTGTTAAGTTTATTTCCAGTTAATGAAGAGATGCTTCTCACATTTCTGAGACCTTTCACGCCTGTTGAATCGTTCGCTATAATAGAAGAGAATGTGCAAGCGGTTCTTAGTAAAGGGCATGGAAATGTACTGTATGCAAGCCTTATCGCGGCATTCTGGGTTACTTCGATGGCAGTACAATCGCTAGCGCGTTCACTTGATTTGGCGAATGGCTATGTACGCCGTTATGCATTTTGGAAAGTGCTGATACGTGATCTTGGCGTCACACTTCTCTTTATGCTGGTTATTCCACTATCCTTATTCCTTCCAATTATTGAGAAGGCGTTATTTAGAGTAGTAACTTATTATGATACGATTGAGGAATGGCAAGGTTGGTTTTATATATGGCCGAATGTTAAATGGGGGCTCGGGTCTTTGTTTCTGTTCCTGTTTTTCCTTTTATTTTATAAAGTCGTACCAACTGGTAAGATGAAGTTAAAAGAAGCATTTCCGGGAGCATTCTTTTCCGCATTTGGTTGGCAGTTATTTTCACTTGTGTTCGGCGGCTATGTTTCGAACGTTGATTATACCCGTTTATATGGTCAACTATCGGGGATTATTTTGCTTGTTATTTGGTTCTATTTAACAGCAGTCATTATTTTGCTTTCAGGTTTGTTAAATGCGGAGTGGAGGAAGTCGTCCGATAGGAAAAGGAGGCGTGTGACTTGATGAAAATACTTGTGGTGGATGATGATCCGAATATTTTAGAGCTGGTCAGTATTCAACTGTCACAGGCTGGCTATGGGGTTATGAAAGCGTCAGACGGTTTTGAGGCGCTAGCACTGCTAGAGGAGGAATTACCGGACTTGGCGGTGGTTGACGTGATGATGCCACGGATGGATGGGTATAAGTTGACAAAGAAGCTTAGGGCGGAGATGGATATCCCGGTTTTATTGCTGACGGCCAAAGGAGAGCTGGAAGATAAGGAAAAAGGGTTTCTCGCCGGTTCGGATGATTATGTCGTGAAACCGTTTGAGCCGAAGGAATTATTATTTCGGATAAACGCGATTTTGCGTAGATACGAAAAAGCGGTTGATGTGTTTATTCAAGCGGGACCGTTGAAAATAAATCGCCAGAGCTATGAAGTTTCTATTGGAAAGAAAGTGCTGCTTCTTCCTTTAAAGGAATTTGAATTACTTTCAGTTCTGGCGTCTCGCTTGAATCATGTGTTTACAAGAGAAATATTAATTGAGCGTGTATGGGGCTATGACTACGAAGGTGATGAACAAACGTTGAACGTACATATCAAACGAATCCGCGACAAGGTAGTGAAGCTGACAGATGAAGTGACGATTTCAACGGTACGAGGTGTGGGATATAAGCTTGAGGTATCATCTTGAGATCGCTTTATGGAAAGTTTATAGCGTTTACGATTGGCATTATGCTAACGAGCTCTCTGATTGCATTTCTTGCGGTCAATACATATTACCATCAGCAGTTGAAAGGGCAGAATGACGAGAAAAACATGAACATTGCCAAGAACATTGCATCGTTCATTGAATCCGATAAGGAACTAGATTTGGAAAACTACTTGCTAACGCAGTCCTCCGTAGGCTATAAGCTCTATGTTGTTGATGAACACCGAGAGGCAACTATGTATGGAGAAGCATTCCGGGTCGAAAACCTTTCAGATGAAGTTATAAATCGGGTACTGAACGGAGAAGTGTACCACGGGATGGGAAATCTACCGAGTGAAACATTTGTTACCGGGTTTTTCTCGAATGAATTAGCAAATACCGTAGGGGTACCTTTTGAATCTAGAGGAGAAATCTATGCCCTTTTTCTACGCCCTGACATTAAGATGCTCTTTACAGAAGTACATTATATCCTTGGCGGAATGGTGCTTATCATGGCGATTTTCAGTTTGCTGGCGATGTTGATCGTGGCTAAGATGTTGATTGACCCCATTACGAAATTAACCGCTGCGACGAAGAAAGTTGGGGAAGAACAGTTCTCGGGGACGCTTAATATTAACCGTAGAGATGAAATCGGGCAACTGGCAAAAAGTTTTCAGCTGATGATGAAGAAGCTCAGCGAAAATGACCGGATACGAAAAGAATTCATAAGTGATGTGTCACATGATTTCCAGTCACCGCTTCTTAATATTAAAGGGTATGCAGAGCTACTGTTGGACGATGCAATACCGGAGGAATCACGAAGAAGTTATGCATATGTTATCCAATCAGAAACGGAACGCTTATCATCATTGACGAAACAACTGTTGCTTCTTACTTCGCTCGATCAGTTAGCATCCCCGCTTGAGAAGAAGCCCTTCGACTTGGACGAGCAGTTGAAAGAGACGGTCCGTAAGTATAGATGGCTGCTGGAAGAAAAGGAAATGATGTTAGAAATGGATATCGAAGAGGTCCGTCTCACTGGCGATCCTGCCTTCCTTGAAAAAGTTTGGGAGAATCTTTTATCGAACGCGATAAAGTATACGGAAATTGGTGGAGCGATTGAAATTGTGTTAACAGATGAGGGAGAGCACGTGAGAGTTTTTGTACGGGATAACGGGATTGGAATCGACGATGTAGCGCTCGGGCGTATATTCGACCGTTTTTACCGGGCGGATAACTCTCGGACCAGGGAAACAGGAGGAACTGGTCTGGGATTATCGATCGTCCAGCAGGTCGTAAAACTACACGGAGGCAAAATCGACGTCGTTAGCAGTAAAGGCGAAGGCACAACGTTTACTATCTCTCTTCCGAAACAGTAATGTCTTGTTCATCTTCCGTTCATATAGGGAGTTTAAAATAAAGGTATATCATCAACAACATAGGAGGAATTCTACATGCAGGAAAAATGGAGTTTACGACTTATTCGCATAGCAGCAATTTTTGGATTAATCGGGACAGTATTAGGTTCGCATATGGCGGGCGCGGGATCATACGCATTCCGTCCAATCCATGCACATATTCTTTTGGTCGGTTGGTTGTCCTTATTTGCTTGGGGCGTCTTCTATCGAATATACAAAGTCCGGGCAAAAAAACTGGTTGCGATTCATGGATGGACGGGAATTATTGGGGCAATCGGTCTGACATCAGGTATGTGGCTACAGTTCATGCAACCGTTTGGAGTGAATGAAACACTATCACTCATCCTTTATATCGTTGGCGGAACCATTCTACTCATCAGCTTTGCATTGTTTGTTATTATCACATTTTTAACTGAGAAAGAAAGCAAACGATAGTGCTAAACTGGGTCTAGCCGTAAAAAAAAGTCACTTCCTATGTAAAAACAGGAAGGGACTTTTATTGTTTGATTATAATTTACACAATTATAATTGATCCTTTAATAACGATTTTCCCTTCGCATATGCCTACAACTTGAAGTCTATCTGCATCGTACACGACCTGTAAAGCTACGATGTCTTCTGCATGAATAGGCGAATAAAAGTCAAGTTCATATTTATATGGGAAGTCATTAGGTGTTAATATACTGCTTGAAACCTTACTCCAAACTTTCCCCATTATGAGCATGCCATGAGCGATTCTTCCTGAAAATCCATAATTTCTGGCTTGTTCTTCATCCAGATGGATTGGGTTATGATCACCGGAAACGCCCGCATAATTTTCGATGTCTTGCTGGGTTATAAATAATTGTATTTCGATCATGCCAATTCACCCGAAACGAGTTGAGAAATGCCACTAAAACACAAATCCCCTTCATGATTGTATAGAAAAAGCGTCTGTTTACTGAATGTATGCCCTTTGCGTACCTTTACATCAGATAAGGAGATAAAGCCGGTATATATTTCACCTATGTACATTTTTCTATGATTTATGCATTGCTGTTTACGAAGGATAACAGGGGCTTGCAACATCCATGGTATTTCGAATGATTTATAGAGGGTCATCGGCATTGCAGGAGGGACTGGGATTGTCCGAAACCCCAATTGCTGTGCACTCTCCTCGCTGTCGTATACGGGATTCAAGTCGCCAAGCACTTGGACGTATTCTTGCACGTGCTTTTTCTGGAAAATGAACGTCTGTTTTTCTGTTTTCACCCAATCACCTCAAATAGAACTGCTAGACCAACACCGCCGGCACTTCCAATGGAAGCGAGAACATATTTCATCCCTTTTCTTCGTTGAACTTCATAAAAAAGTCGGGTGACCATAATTGCACCGGAAGCCCCGTAAGGATGTCCCGTCGTCAAAGCACCACCGGAAACATTTAATTTTTTGTATGGAATCGCTAATTTTTGCGCGCATGCAACGATTTTTGAAGCGAAGGCTTCGTTGATTTCAAATAAGTCGATGTCCCCAATCGTCAGACCGTTTCGATTCAAAAGCTGCCGGATTGCTCGAACTGGAGAAATTCCGGGATAGTCAGGGTGTATTCCACTCACTGCACTGTCGGCAAATCGCAGAACGGGCTTCATATTGAGTTCCTTCGCAAGTTCTTCTTGCATGACGAGTACTGCCGCAGCCCCGTCGTTAATGCCACAGCTGTTTGCAGCGGTAACGGTGCCAGCTTCTTTTATAAAAATAGGTTTAGCGCGTTTTAGCAGCTTTTCCATATCGCGTTCTTTATAAAAGCTTTCATCTATATTCATTTTTCCAAATTCAACAATTTCTGGTTGATAAAAACCTTCACGATAAGCACTCCAGCTACGATTGTAACTGAGGAGTGCAAAGTCATCCTGGATCTCTTTAGTAATTTTGTATTTTTGTGCGACGTTTTCTGCAGCCACGCCCATATCAGGGTCACCTAAACGGTCTGGAGAAAATCGTGCTCTTCGCGGAAACGGGGAAGTGCTGGCACTTTCCACACCACCTGCGATATAACAGCTCCCTGCTTTCCCTTGAATGTAATGGCATGCTGTCCGAATGGCTTCAAGGCCCGCGCTGCATTGCCTATCAATCGTCATTCCGGTTACCGATAAAGGAAGCCCTGATTCCAATGCGGCTAAACGGGCGATATTCCCCCCGGGTCCTACAACGTTCCCGAGAATGATTTCATCTATTTCATGTGTAATCCCTGTCGATAATTCTCGGAGAAGAGGCGCTGCAAGAATATGGGGTTCGATATCCCGGAACATTCCATCTTTTTTCCCAATAGGTGTCCGTTTCGCTTGTACGATTACTGCTCTGTTAATTTCTGACCACCTCAGTTTCAACTAATTGTTGAACATGCATGCGGGCAATCTTACCGCTAGTCGTATGGGGCATCTCTTCGACGAAAAACCATTTACGAGGAAGTTTGTAAGAGGATAGATTATCCATACAGTGCTTTTTTAATTCCTTCTTGGATGCATGTCCTTTTATGACGGCAACCGGTATTTGCCCCCAGTACAGATCACTTATGCCGACTACGGTTGCTTCTTCTACATCGGGATGCCTCAGTAGGACAGTTTCAATTTCTTCAGGATACACATTCACGCCACCGTATAAAATCATGTTTTTCTCACGCCCGACGATGTATAAGTAACCGTCTTCATCTAGATAGCCTATATCATTCACTGTTACCCAATCTTCGTTATCTTTTATTGATTGAATAGTATGTGATTGGGGGTGAATATAGCCGTCAAAAACCATTTGACTCCTGACAAAAATGGTGCCTATCTCCTGAGCTGAAGCTTCATCCAGATGTGCATGTCTGATTTGAATTTCAACGTTATGAAAAGGTTTACCTACTGAACCGGGTTTGTCCCTATCGCTGTCATTACACAAAAAAGATACGAAACTTAGTTCACTCGCCCCGTAAAACTCGAACATCTTTACATGAAGGAACTGCTCCTGGATTTTTCGTTTTGAATCTTCTTCCCATTTTGCTCCCGAAGATATGATTTGTACGGGCTTATCGATGATAACATCTTCTAGAAGCATCGCCTCTATCATTGTAGGTACGACATACAGTATTGTTATCTGGTAGTTTTTGATGAAGTTCAGTGCAAGTAGGGGAGAAAACGTATCTAGTAAGTAAATGGTTCCGCCTAAGTACAATACACTGATTGCCCCGTATAGAAAATGGGAATGGATGAGTGCACCTGGAATGAGAACATGATCAGTTTTGTCTATGTGAAAATCATGCCGGCTACATTCGAAACTAGCAATCCATGAATTATGGGAACGGATAAAGGCTTTAGGTACACCGGTTGTTCCGGAGGTGAAACCCATGTAAAAAGGCATTTCTCCAGAGATATCTCCAGTCCATGAAGAATGACACTGTTGAATTTGCCTTAAAGCTTCTTCCCAAATGATGATAGTGTACGCAGTGCCAGTTATACGGTCTGCCAATTCGGCGGTTGTAATGAGGACTGACGGGGAAGAGATGGTCAAGCGCTGTTCGAGCTCAGCCGGCTTCCACTTGGCATCGAATGTGGCGGCGACACGGCCCGCCATGGCGGTACCTGTAAAGAGTTGAAGAAAAGCGATGCTGTTCGGCATGAAAATACCGATTGTGTCAGAAGTACCTGTTGTTGAATGTATCCAATTCGCTGTCTTGCAAACGACTGTATGCCACTCGCAGTATGTTATTGCTTCGGATGCTGTTTGAATGGCAATTTTATCAGGGGTGCTACGAACTTGTTGTTGGTATGTACTTGTAATTGTCGGCACATGAATTCTCCTTTTTGTAAGAAAAGCGCAAGGCGCGGTTCAGCCCCCACAGCAAAAGGGCAACGGACCGGCGAAATTTCCGGGCTGCTTATGACCCGAGGGGTTGGCACCTGGAGTATAGACACCGACCCAGGTAGAAATTTTTCACCTAATTAACTTTAGGTGAAAAGTAACTTACGGTTGAAGACAGGATACTTCTTTAATTTGACGACTAGAAATGTTGCAATGGTCGCTTTCATGATATCGCCAGGCAAGTAGACAAGACTCATCTTGACCGCAAGGAGCAAATCGATATTCATAATGAAAGCTTGTACAGGTATGCCAAACAAATAAATGAGGAAAATACCAACAGTCAGGTTGATGGGTAAAATAGTAGCAACCCGAACTTTTTTTAAGCGGGCCTGAATAGTCCCTAAGCAAAATGCTGTTATGGGATAAGATAGCAAATAACCCGCACTTGGTCCAACAAATACACTGAGACCGCCCCGACCGCCTGACAAGAGTGGAAGGCCCGCAGCAACGAGCAATAAGAATACGATTTGACTGATTGCGCCTAAACGGGCACCTAAAATACCACCGGCCAGTAGCACACCGATTGTTTGAAGTGTGATTGGAACGGGTGTAAATGTTAAGAAGATGGGGGGAAGTAACCCCAATGCTCCCATAATTGCGGCGAATAAAGCAACATGTGTCATTTCTTGAATTTTCATAAGACATCCCCATATATAGAATAATTAGTTCATATCAATTATTCTAAGCTCCACCGACTAGTTGTGTCAACACGAAATTATATATGGTTAACATATTATGATTTGGAAAAGAAAATATCCACCCCAATAAGTTTGAGGTGGATATCATTTATGGTTCAAAACGTTTAGAACTCAATGTTTATTTTCCCATTCACAAGCGTTAATGCAGCATCAAATTTCTTGTCGGAATTGGAGATAAAGCCTTTTATAATGTTCGTTTTCCCTTTTGTACAAAGTAGTTTAACTTGAGTGGGCGTGAGCTTTTTCTTCAAAAAGACAGCGGGGAATGTCTGCTTGCATCCACTTGCATATGCACTACAGCCGTAAAATGCCTTTCTTGCGACGATGACGCCTTGTTTACAGGAAGGACATGATACGATGCCGTTTTGAACGGTTCCCCCAGATGAGGAGGCAGAAGGAGAAGTCAGTTTCACATCAATCTTCTGCGATTTTAGCTGACCCGGCACTTCTTCCAATAAGCTATAAATGAACTTCGCGATGCTCCCTAGAAAACGTTCCTGCGTTCCTTCACCGTTACCGATCTTTCGCAAATATGCCTCCCATTTGGCTGTCATGGACGGGCTTGCGAGAAGATTCCCTTCGATTGCCTGACAGAGTATACGACCTTTATCGGTAATGGAAACGATGTTTTTGGTCACGTCGATATAACCGTGCCGTTTGATCGTTTCGATGATTCCGCTTCGGGTCGCTTCTGTACCGAGACCTTCAATTTCCTTCAAAATATCAGTTTCTTTTTTATCCTCTACGAGCTTCCCGCAAGTTTTCATCATTGCAATAAGCTGGCCTTCTGTATACGGTTTTGGCGGCATCGTTTTGCCCTCTTTAATGCCGATATCACTTTCAACGGGTTCATGCATCGTAAGCGGGGGCAGCGTTGGTTCTTCTTTATCCTTATCGTTTCCCTTTGCTGAACGGACAAACAACGCTTTCCATCCTTTATCGCGTTCCGTCTTACCGACCGTGAAGAAGGGGAGGTCGTTAACATCTGTCGTCACTTTCGTTTCGGTGTACAGATAATCAGTATGGAATATAGCTAGTGTGGTACGGACAACTTCTTCATATAAGTTGCGTTCAATGGTAGATAATCCAGCAAGCACCCCTTGCGCTGGGATTTTCTTCGTCGGAATGATCGCATGATGCTCCTGTACTTTTGCGCTGTCAACGTAGCGCTTTTTCGGAGCGAGTGATGCGATAGGGAAAGAGTGGCCGATAAGTTGTTGATATTCAGTCACTTGTCCGGCAAGATAGTTGAATTCACTTGGTGTGATATATCGAGAATCAGTCCTTGGATACGTCACAAGTTTCTTTTCATAAAGTCCTTGCATCGTCTTCAACACATTCGCGGGACTCGTCTTCCATAAGCGGTTTGCCGTTGCCTGCAGAGTAGACAATGCGTGCAACTGAGGCGGCGGCGTCCGTTTATCGACTGTTTCTACGGAAGTGACGACACCCGGTGATTTTGGATGAATGTTATGTTTTGCAAGAAGTTCACGGATAATTTCTCTCTTCGGTTCCTTTGCTTTCGCTTTCCCTTTGTACGTTCCGTTTTCGGCAGTAAACGTTGCTTCAATTTCATAAAACGGTTCTGAAACGAAAGCTTCAATTTCCTTTTGCCGCTGATAAATAAGGTAAACAGTCGGTGATTGTACACGCCCAATTGAAAACACGTCCCGGATTCCGCGTGCTTGCAACAGAAGTGAATAAAGGCGAGAGCCATTCATCCCGACGAGCCAATCACTGATTTGGCGGGCTTTCGCTTCCTCATACATTAAAAGGTCTTTGCGGTTGTCCTGTAAATTCGCAAATCCTTTCCGCACTTCATCGACTTCGAGCGAATTGATCCAAAGCCGCTTTATCGTTTGGTTTTTAGCGCCTGTTTGATAATAAATGCTATAGAAGATATTGGAACCTTCACGATCCACGTCGCACGCGTTAATGACAGTGTCTGTCCCTTTAATGAGCTTTTTTACAATGGTGAACTGCTTGCTTTTCCCTTTTGCAACCTGAAACTCATATTGTTCCGGCAAGATTGGCAAACTGGCGAGAGACCATTTGGCCCATTTAGGATCATACTCTTTCGGTTCTTTTAATTCGACAAGGTGACCGATTCCCCAGGTAATATATGCCCCGTCCGAAAAAATAGGGGAAGGTAAGATTTCCAAATAGCCTTCATGTCGACGCACTGAAAAAGCATCCGCATATGCTTTCGCCTGACTTGGTTTTTCAGCAAGAATGACTGGTTTCATAACAACACCCCATTTCTTTGAGCGATAAAACATTCGTTCTTATCATTAGATTATCACATAAGTAAAGGAGGTTTCCAAATTCATAGTTAGGTAGGGGGGTGTTTGGGTGATTGGTATTTTTTTTAATAAGCATAACCCCGTTCTAGATTTAGAACGGGGTTAACATATTGTTGTTTAATTCGACAATCGTCAAGTCAACGGAAAGTAACTTAATCTATTTCTCTTGCCTTCTGTGTATCTCTAACATTTTTCTGAACTGTTATCGTTGCAAATATACTTAGAACAAAAGCCATACCATAAAATCCTTTTTCACTTAAAACGATACTTCCTGCATTGTATAAACCGATGGCCATTAATAAAATAGATATGATAAGTGCAAACCAGCTAATACCATAATAAACATTTGTGACTGGTATTCCTTCATCTTTATCTCTTACTGCTTTTTGTAAAGATACAGATGAGTAGAGTCCGAATATTAAAATTGCAAAGTAGTAACCTTTTTCATTCAGTTCCATAGCTGCATTATACAAACCTAAAAGATAAGCTGATACTCCTATTAACAGCGCTGCCAAGGAAGCTCCTTTGAAAGTTGCAGTGGGTTCTCCATGTTTTCTTTCTACTTTCATCTTTGAATCACTTTGCTTTCCCTTATTAAATAGATCTTCATTATCGTTAGTCAATAAATGTTCCCTCCCCTTTAGACAATCATATCCAAACGAGTATAAATCGGCAATTTTTTAAAAAAATCCCATATTTTCTACAAATAGTCGAGATTTATTTTAATAATTCTCTTCGTAAATAAGAGTAAATAACCGTTTGATATAGCTGAATGGGGTTTTCTTATTATTGGAAACCTTATATTCGTATTTACTTGGAAGAAGCGGTAATGAAGACAAATTTCACGATACCTATTTCTTTAGTGTTCTTTAGACTCTTTTCATGAGATTTTCACAATGGTGAATCGCTTTCTTTTCCTCTTGATACCTGAAAACCATATTGTTCCGATTAGATGGGCAAACTGGCGAGGGTCCACTTGGTACATTTAGGATTGTACTCTTTCAGTACTTTCAACTTAATGAGATGGTCGATTCGCCAAGTAATATATGCACCTCCTGTAAGAGTTGAAACAAACGTGAAATTCGTTTTTGTTTGGGTGACTGCCACCCTTTCACTAATATGCGGCAACCTGTTCAGGTAGACTCCTACTTCACCAAAGGAATTGCCGTAGGGAAAACACTGAGGGGCTGGTTTGATCTGGATTATGCTTTAAAGCGTTGGTTTGGGGGATTCTCGTACAGCAGATCAATTTGACATACAAGTAATCATTATAAAGGCGGCTGGTTGAAAAATTCGGAAGGTCAATTGAATGGGAGGGGCGTCAGTTTTGGATTTTTCCTGAAGCGAAAGACATTGCTAACCTGACAATTGAAGACATAGCCCCGATAGCTGATGTCGGGTTGCATATTGCAATTAAACATGTAACAGGTGCAGAAGAGAAGCCGACGAAAGAAGAAATATTGAAACTAACTGCCTTCGGTAAGGCTGGAGATTCTATGCGACTTTTCATTTTTTGGCGATTTTTGTATTGAATTAATACGAGTACATCTTTTATTGAAATTAAAAAAGCCTTTCCTCCAACATCTAAGTCGTGGGAAAGGCGCTTGATATGTCATTATCAATTATTCTTTTTGGTTGGTTCATCCATTTCTCTGAGCTCTGCACGATAAACAGTAAATGCCAAGATAACAGCTACGATAGATATGGCAAAAGCGATGAAATAAACAAGTTCGACACCCGCTACCATTGCTTCTCTAATTGTAGCTGGGTCATTAGGTGTATCTGCTTGTTGTAAAAACTTAAGTTGCCTAGCATTCATGATACTAATAAACACGGATACACCGATTGCACCTGCCACAGGCTGTAATGTCGACATAACTGCGGTTCCATGTGGGTATAGTCGTTTAGGCAACTGGTTTAAACCGTTTGTCTCAGCAGGCATCATGATTGCCGAAACTGCTAACATTAATAAAATATAACCGACGATGACAACCCATAAAGAAGTTTCAGTCGTCAATCTACTCATCATAAACATTGTTCCGCTTAAAACAAGTGTTGCAGGAATCATCAACACTCTAGGGCCGAACTTATCAAAAAGATGCCCCATAAACGGTGACATAATTCCATTCAAAATACTTCCTGGTAGGAGCACGAGTCCCGCTGTAGCTGCACTTAAGGCTAAGGGACCTTGCATATAAATCGGCAAAATAATCTCTGACGCGAACATTGCCATGATAATAATTAAAAACATCAAAACTGCATGTGTAAACATAGGGTATTTAAACACCCTTAAATCCATGACAGGTTCTTCAAGTTTTAATTGCCTTATTACGAATAATGCAATCCCAGCGACTCCAGCAATGACCGCAATCAACACATTTGTACTCAAAAATCCATCCGCACTTTCTCCCACTGAACTAAAACCATAAACAATGGATCCGAAACCAATTGTTGAGAAAATAATGGATATGATATCAATCTTCGGCTTGGTTACTTCTGAAACATTAATTAAATATTTGTAAGCAAAGAAAATGGAAAACAAAGAAAATGGAATGACAATAATGAACAAATAGCGCCAACCTAAGTATTCAACAATAACACCAGAAAGCGTAGGTCCAATTGCGGGTGCAAACATAATGACAAGTCCTACTAAGCCCATAATTTTCCCGCGGTTATGTGGTGGGTAAATGAGTAAAAATACATTAAAAATGATAGGCATTAATAATCCCGTTCCAATTGCCTGGATTAATCGACCGACTAACAAAATTGAAAACGTTGGTGCACTCGCACATATAATTGTCCCTATGGTGAAAATAATCATTGTACTTAAAAATAATTGTCGGGTTGTATACCATTGGAGTAATAATGCGGATACAGGGATTACAACTGCCATCACAAGCATGAAACCTGTCGCCATCCATTGAACAGTCGTTAACGGTATTAAAAACTCTTCCATCAATGTGACGAGCGCAATATTTAATAGCGTTTCGTTTAATATCGCGAAAAAAGCACCAATAATTAGGGAAAGCATAATAGGTATAACCTTGACGTTCGGGTTATCCGCCAAATACTCGTACTTCTTTGGTTCTTCATTATCTATCATATACAAAGATCTCCTTCTGTCCGTATTATTTTTTAATCACAATTTCTAGCTTGTGTTCTAAGTAGACGAAAAGGAGTATATCTACATAATTAATCCGGGACGAGAACATTTTTCATCTTACAATAAGAATAGAGAGATGGATATGTTTAGAACAAAAAAAGAGAGAGTAGACCCTCTCCCTGTTTAATCTGGTTGAATTCCCCAAAAGTCAGACCTATTCGAATTCTGCACACAAGTAGAGACTTCATAGCTATTCACTAAGCCAAGCAAAGTGAATCGAAACCATACAGCTGCCGTTTTAATCCAATACTGAGTTCGAAAATTGTAAGATAATCCTATCATAACTTAATTTTGATAGCAATAACGTAGTTGGTCGGTTCATGAATGAATGAGTGACAGAGACCCAAAATAACTCATTTACAACTGTTATGATAGCGCAATAGGTGTGTAACCAAATTTGGTTACACACTCACTAGCATTGCGTAGTATCCAAATCAAAAAAGAATTGAAGGGGCTATCCCATAAGTCGTTGAATTCTCGACTTATGGGATAGCCCCTTTTTTCACTTTATTAACGAATGCCCCTCATATACCGCTGAATGATGGGCGAAGCTAGATAGAGAACGATACTAAGGATAATCGCAATCCCACCGATGATTCCGAAGTACATCATTTCCGTTTCTGCTGAATAGAACTTGACGATTTGTGCGTTTAGTGCCTGTGCGGCTGCATTGGACAGGAACCAGAGGCTCATTGTCTGTGCGGAAAACGCGGCAGGTGCCAACTTCGTCGTTGCTGACAAACCAACGGGGGACAAGCATAATTCACCTATCATGACGATGAGGATACTAAGCACGAGCCAAAGAGGATTGACAAGTGTATCCGTTCCTCCGAAATAGCCAGGTAACAGAATAACAATGAACGATAATCCTGCAAATAATAACGCTAATGAAAACTTCTGCGGAATTGAAGGCTGACGGTCGCCAAGTTTAACCCATAGCCAAGCGGCCACTGGGGCAAGTAAGACAATGAACAGTGCAGGTAAAGATTGGAACCAAGCTGGAGAAATCTCGAATCCCATAATATTGAGTTGCGTCCGCTTATCCGCATAGAGCGCAAGAATCGTCGAACCTTGTTCAGCAATCGCCCAGAACATGACAGAGGCCAGGAAAAGTGGAATATATGCGATAATCCGAGATCGCTCAACTTCATTTGTTTTCGGACTTCTGTACATGACAACGAAATAGATTGTCGGAATCAGGAATCCCAGAACTCCGACAAATGTGACGAAAGATGCGATTGTAAGGAAACCGATTGAACTGGCAACTATAACGAGTGCAGTAATTGCAACTGCAGCGATTGAGAAAATGGTGAATACTTTTTTCTTCTCAACCGGTGACATTGGATTTGGGACTTGTGTACCTGCAAGCCCTAGATTTTTTTTCGTTAAAACAAACACAACTAAACCCAAAAACATCCCGATGGCAGCAATACCGAATCCAAGATGGAAACTTTTTTTCATCAGGCTACCGATAATGAGCGGTGCAGTAAATGCGCCCAAGTTAATTCCCATATAAAAAATACTGAACCCAGAGTCGAGCCTGTTATCGTTTTCTGGATAAATGTCGCCCACCATACTCGATACATTTGGCTTCAATAGGCCTGTCCCAAGAACGATTAGCACCATAGAAGCGAAGAACATTGAAATGTTTCCGGGAATCGCAAGCGCAATATGTCCGAGCATAATTAGGATTCCGCCATAGAAAACCGCTTTTGACGTACCGAATAGCCGGTCTGCAAGCCAACCTCCGATAATCCCCGACATATAGACGAGTGCGCCGTAAATGGACATGATCGATAGTGCCGTCGTCTCATTTATTCCGAGACCGCCTTTTGTTACTTCGTAATACATATAATATACAAGGATTGCTCTCATTCCATAATAGGAGAAGCGCTCCCAAAATTCTGTGAAGAATAACGTAATTAAGCCTTTAGGGTGTCCAAAGAAACCTTTTTGAGGGACACTTTCTGCTATCTGTTGTCTGTTTAAGTTGGGCATACCGAATTCTCCTTATGAATTTTCTCATCATACAATAAAGCGCTTTCATTTATTGGATAGTAATGAAAGTTTTGAGTGAAAAAGTGTGTATGGGCCTTTGTAAATGGAACCTTTATTCCCCAGTGGCTTCCTGCTAGAGGAAAGAATAGTGATGTAGTCATTGTCCCCTTATCTACAATAGAGCTTTTTATTATTTTTACAAGCATTTATTTTGAATGTTCGTGTTAGCGTGGAAGTCTGTTGAAATATCCCGTTTTTTCTAATATATTCATCAATTTATGGCAAGTTTGTATAGGTCGCGATTATTTGTTATATTATAAGTAATATAAAATCTTTGACGTGACCAAGTAAATAAGAATTGTGAAACAGAAAGTATAGCGACTTACTGAGAGCTATACCACCGCTTCTTGTTGAAACCTACCACTGAGATGTTATGACAACATAACCGAGTCGTTTTCGTTACCAAACGTTTTAGAGGGCTTAACATGTCGTTAAGCTAAACGAAGGTGGTACCACGTCTACTCAGCATAAAGACGTCCTTACATGAGGGCAGCTTTGTGTTTTTTTGTGTCCAGATTCAGAGCGCCCTGCGCTTTACTACTCGGTTCGCTGTCTAGACTCCAGGCGCCAACCCCTCGGGTCATAAGCCGTTTTGCTGTGGGGGCTGAAGTACGCCTCCTCGTGCCTGCGAGGAGGCAGGTATGCAGTCGTTGCGACAGGACGTCGCGATCTTAGACTGCCTTCCATTTCACTTATGCCTGTCGGGGATGGACGGCGCCTTACGCTTTTCTAATTATAGGGGAGGTACTACTAATGACCAATCAACAGAAAAATGATTTCACAAGTTGGTATATCGACACGATTCAAAAGGCGGATTTAATGGATTACACACCAGTCCGCGGATGTATTGCATTCAAACCGGATGGCTATGAAATTTGGGAGCATATTCAAGCTGAGATGGATAGGCGTTTTAAAGAGACGGGGCATCGTAATGCCTATTTCCCGATGCTGATTCCGGAATCGTTCTTCCAAAAAGAGAAAGACCATATCGAAGGATTTTCACCGGAGCTTCCATGGGTCACCGAAGCTGCAGGCGAAAAATTAGAAGAGCGTTTAGCACTTCGTCCCACTTCTGAAACGATGATCGGACATCTGTATTCGGATTGGATCAAAAGTTATCGAGATCTACCTGTGTTAATCAACCAATGGGCGAACGTCTTCCGCTGGGAAAAGAAAACACTTCCATTTATTCGGACGTCTGAATTTTTATGGCAGGAAGGGCATACCGCTCACGTCGATGAAGAGGAAGCACGTACAGAAACAATGCAAATGCTCAACATCTATAAAGAAGTCGTAGAAGACCTATTGGCTATTCCAGTATACGACGGTCAAAAGACACCTTCCGAGCGTTTTGCAGGAGCTGTGGATACGTATTCCATCGAAGCGATGATGAGGGACGGAAAAGCGGTTCAAGCAGGGACTTCACATTACTTAGGAACAAAGTTTGCAGAAGCATTTGATATTAAATATTTAAATAAAGAAAACAAGCATGAATTCGTCCATACAACTTCTTGGGGGACTTCCACACGATTGATCGGTTCTGTCATTATGGTTCACGGGGATGAACAAGGTCTCGTATTACCACCCCGTGTCGCGCCAACACAAGTTGTATTAATTCCAGTAGGGCCGTGGAAGAAAAACCCTGAAATTATGGAGAAATTAGATGAAGTTTATGCGGAACTAAAAGCGAAGGGGATTCGTGTGCGCTTGGATGATTCCGATCAATCACCTGGGTACAAATTTAATGAGTGGGAATTGAAAGGCGTGCCAGTTCGAGTGGAATTAGGACCTCGTGACTTGGAAAATAACCAAGTGATACTAAAAGCACGCGATGAGGAAGAGAAAGTATCCGTTGATCTTCCAACTGTAGCGGACTGCATTGAAGGCGCATTAAACACGATGCAAACACGCTTATTAGAAAAAGCGCGTGCATTCCGTGATAAGCATTCCCATACACATGTCGATTCACTAGCGCAATTAACAACCCATATTGCGGATTCAACGGAAAGCGGAGAAATCCCTGGATGGATCCTAGCGGGATGGTGCGGAAATGACGCTTGTGAAGAACAAGTGAAAAAAGAAACGAAGTTCACAACACGCAATATTCCATTCAACCCGCCAGCTACGAAATCAACATGCATCAATTGCGGACAAGAAGCAAAACACACCGTTTGGTTCGGTAGAGCCTATTAACTCTGTGGTGACAGGCACTTGGTTAATCGTGAAAGTTCAAACAATCATGTTTGTTTGAACTAACATGATTGTTTTGGTGCCTGTCACCATTTCTCGTCTCATTAGTTTTTCGAATGGACTTTCATTCATACAATTGAATTTATTTATGAGTCAATGAAGAATATGCTAGTCATATAGAGGTTTTCAGGGAAAGAAGGATACTATATGGAATACATTATGCTTTACTTCATCGGCTTTGCTGCAACAACGCTTGGAACTTTGGCAGGGGGCGGTGGACTCATCAGCTTACCGGCTATGTTGTTGATGGGATTACCGGTACATTCTGCAATCGGGGCGAATAAAGTATCAAACACAGTAAGCTCATTTTCGAGTTTTCTTGTAATTTATAAAAATAAAGAAGTAACGGTGAAAGAAGCGCTTACGGTTGTCCCTATCAGTCTTGCTGGCGGAATTACCGGCGGGGTTATTGCGTCCTTCTTAAAAGAGGAATGGATGATTGTTATCGCGATTGTACTTTTAACATTTGCGTTCATCACATCTTTTCTTGGAAAAGCGGACTTTGATGGCAATGAGCCATTTCGTGTAACTAAAAAAAGTGCTTCTTCATTATACGGAATCGGTATATACGATGGGGTTTTTGGTCCGGGAAGCGGGACGTTAGCATTATATTTATATGCCCGATTACAAGTTTCTTATTTGAGGGCGGTCGGACTGTCACGTATCATGATTTTTTCGAGCTGTTTTGGAGCATCGATCAGTTATATTTCGACGGGGAAGATCATATGGCCGCTCACGATTGCATTAATGCTGGGTTCGATAAGTGGTGCGCAGCTTGGTGTACGCCTCGCACGTAAGTTGAAAAGTGAGCATGTTAAACCAATCCTTCGTACTGTCACGGTCCTTCTAATCATGCAAATTGTTGTGGAGTATTTTGGATGAGTTACTAGAAGTACAAAGTAGCGCATCCAACTTATATTCCGGGAACATTTTTCATAATTAATGCATCTGTTAAGTATCATGGAAGAATAACTAGATGACGCTAGAAACTTAAAAAGGAGGATTACATATTAAAATACTTGTCGTGGGTGCAAGTGGAACGATTGGAAAAGCAGTGACGGAGGAATTAGAAAAAAATCACGAGGTGATTCGCGCGGGGCGAAATGGTGCTGATGTATCCGTTGATATTACGTCAGTGGAAAGCATTAAGAAGATGTATGAACAAATTGGCAAAGTTGATGCGGTAATAAATGCGGCAGGACGTGCCCATTTTGATGCAGTTACGGATATGACTCCCGAGTTGAATGAAATAGGAATTGATAGCAAATTGAAAGGGCAAGTTAATCTAGTTCTATTAGGTTTTGATAATATGAATGATGGTGGAAGTTTCACGTTAACGACGGGCATTATGATGGATGATCCAATTGCGAAAGGAGCTTCAGCGGCTTTGGCAAACGGCGGCGTCAGAGCGTTTGTTAAAGCTGCGGCTATAGAAATGCCAAGGGGGATTCGCATTAATAGCGTAAGTCCTAATGTGTTACAAGAGTCAATGCATAGGCTTAGTGGTCTTTTTCAAGGGTTTGATGCCGTACCTGTAAAGCGTGTAGTTCTTGCTTTTGAAAAGAGTGTGTTTGGTTTACAAACAGGTCAGAATTTTGAAGTCTATTAATAGTTGTATACTTGAAAGTATACGAAAAACCTTCTGGGAAAGAATCTCAGAAGGTCTATTTCATTCATATTATTAATGTATCTTTCTATTTGAGTTAATTTTATAATAGCTTATTCTAACTGAAAATACGTATGTTCATCTAAAATTATATCGATTTATTCGTTAATACAGGGTTCGAGTTATGTTGATTGGAGCGGAAAGCAACTTTTTTCGGATTTTAATGCTTGTTTCCCTATTGTGAAATTGACTCATTTAAATACTTTTCAAGATGTTTTTAATTAAATGCACAAATGTATTTCGAGACTTAGCGGCAACTTCAATTACTTCCTTATGACTTAATGGTTCATCTAAAATCCCGCATGCCATATTTGTTAAGCAAGATATTCCTAACACCTTAAGCCCAGCATGAATCGCAACAATAGCTTCGGGTACTGTTGACATGCCAATTGCATCTGCACCTAAAGTGCGGATCATACGAATTTCAGCTGGTGTTTCGTAAACAGGACCACTCCACCAGCCATATACGCCTTCTCTTAATGTGATATCATTCTCACGAGCTACTTGTAACGCCGTTTTTCTCATTTCCCGATTATAAACTTCAGAAACATCTGGGAAACGCGTTCCTAAATCATCATTGTTTTTACCAATCAATGGATTAATACCAACTAAATTAAGATGATCAGTTAGTAACATTAATTCGCCAGGATTAAAATCTGTATTTACCGCGCCACAAGCATTTGTAATAATTAGTTTGTCTATACCTAATGCTTTCATCACCCTTACAGGAAAGGTGACTTCATCTAAGGAATACCCTTCATAAAAATGATAACGACCTTTCATAGCCACTACTGTTTTACCTTCTAAATTCCCGATGACTAACTCATTTGCGTGACCAACTGCATCTGATTTTGAGAAAAAAGGAATGTCCCCGTAAGGAATGACAACTCCGTCTTCTATCTCATCTGCAAGGCCACCCAATCCGGAACCTAGGATAATGCCTATTTCGGGAACTACATTAGTTTTACTGAAAATGTAGTTTTTTGCCTCTACTATTTCTTCTGCTTTATGCATTAGTAATTACCCCCTGCTATATTTGGTGAATGTTTTAAAAGATGTTAATTAGTTAAGTTTAGTTTTTTTATAAATATCCGTCAGTTTACGACCTTAGAATAGCATTCTTCGCATTTGAATTTCTCCCCGATTTTTGCGATAGGTAGTAGGCAATTGTCGATGAAAGGAAGATAAATATGAACGAGAAGGGAATGCTGGAAGTCCTTTCAATAACCACTTCTTGACCGGCAATAGCCTGTACAGAAGATAAGTCCGGCTTAAAGAGAAGCGTAAGAATTGCCCCTGATGAAATTTGGAGCAATAGATACAGCGCTGCAAAACTACTGATGAAAATCATATATTTTTTCATTGTTTTCACCTCTTCATCTATTTACGACTCGGATTAACTAAGGTTTCATTTATTTTAGTCAGGAACTGTTCTGCAGTTACCAACGGTTCGCCTCCACCCTGGACAAAAGCATCATTCCCGCCGCCTTTTCCATTGATGAGGGGAAGTGCAACGGATGAAATTTGCTTCATACTCGTCTCAACAGAAGCTCCACGGGCAGCGACAAACTGTAGTCGATTACCGTTTTCAGTAACGAGAAGTACAATGATATCATCTGATCCAGCTACAAGGGATCGGGCAAGTTTCTGCAATTGCTGAACAGTTCTCTCCGTAAATTGAGCTTTCACAATGCCATGCTGCTGTTGGCCCAATAAAATTTTCGCTTCAACTGCTAACAGTTCTTCTTGCGCATCTGCCAGGGATTTCTCTAGTACATGATTTGTTTCCAATAACTTTCGCACCACATCCGCAATGCCATTATCGGGTGCACTTAACAATCTTGATGCTACCGTCAATTCCTGGTTTTTTCGTTGTAATTGCTGTAACACCCGCCCGCCGCAAACGAAATGTACGCGCAATTTGCCCCGATGTTTTCAGTCGATAATATTTTCAGCATACTTACCTGTCCCGTTGTACTAGGATGAGTACCGCCACAGCCGTTGTAATCATAATTCGGGATGATGACAAGCCGGATTTCACCTGTCACCGCAAGTTGCTTGCGAAGGGGGTAGTTATGAAGATCAGTTTCCGTCACCCATTTCATTTCAATTTGCCTGTTTTCCAAAATTATATCATTCGCTGCTTGTTCCACCGCGTCTAATTGCTCAGCGGATACTTCCTCTATGTCCAAATCAATCGATACAACATCTTGTCCCAAATGGAAACTTACCGTCGGAAAGCCGAAAAGTTCAACAAATGCAGCCGACAAAATATGCTGTCCTGCATGCTGTTGCATATGGTCAAATCGTCGTTCCCAATTGAGAACGCCCTCCACTTCAGCGACGGAACCGAGACTTTCAGCAACAGTATGACGGATTTCATCACCCACCGCCTCCACATTTAGCACCGCGACGCCATTCAACGTCCCCGTATCATGCGGCTGACCTCCACCTGTCGGATAAAAAGCTGTATTGTCCAAAATGACATAGTGGTTTCCTTCTGTATCTTTTGTTGCTTTAATAATCTGAGTCGTGAAGAATTTGCAATACGGATCTGTATAATACAAACGGTTTTTTAACATACAATCGACTCCCATGGCTTTTTTCTATTTTATCATGAAAAGTGAAAAAGAGTGCCCAATCCACTGGGGATTGGGCACTCTCTTCCTGATTACTCTTGAATCTTTCCGGCAGGGGATAAAACGTTAGCTTGGAGTACGTCTGTATCATCATTCTCGTCAACAATCGGTTTTTTCGACCAGATTGTAGCTAAAATCGGACCTGAAATGTTATGCCAGATAGCGCCCCATACACTCGGAAGTGCCGCGAGCGGGCTGAAGTGTGCAGTCGCCAGCGCCACGCCTAATCCAGAGTTTTGCATGCCGACTTCAATAGAGATGGCTCTTCGATCATTTTCGTTCAGGCCGAGCATTACCGCTGTCAAGTAGCCAAGCAGTAGACCGAATCCGTTATGAAGGAATACGGCGATGAAAACGATAAGTCCCGAACTTGCAACATTACTTGCATTGGCGGCAGTGACGGCTGACACGATGATTAAGATTGCCAGTACTGAAATGAGGGGGACGACCGAAACGCTTTTCTCGACTGCTTTCGGGAAAAAATACTGGACGGCAAGCCCTAAAACAATCGGGATGATAATCACTTGCACAATCGACTTGAACATTAAAACCGGATCAACTGGCAGCCATTGCCCTGCAAGGATTAGCAGCAAGAGCGGTGTTACGACTGGAGCCAATAAAGTGGATAGGGAAGTCATTGCAACTGATAGCGCAAGGTTCCCTTTTGCAAGATAGACCATAACGTTGGAAGCTGTACCACCTGGAACACACCCGAGAAGAACTAAGCCCGCTGCCAATTCAGGAGGCAACTTGAGCAAGTGAGCTAACGCGAAAGCGACAAGGGGCATGATAACGAATTGAGCCCCAACACCGATAAATACGGGCAACGGTTTCGTCAGAACAATTTTAAAATCCACCGGCTTTAGCGTTAGTCCCATTCCGAACATGACGACGCCTAGTAAAATTGTAATATAGCCGCCTAATCCTAAAAAAGGTGTCGGAGCCATGAAGGCAATAACGGCAATGATGATGACCCAAATGGCAAAGTATTTTCCAGCTATTGTACTAAGTGTTTCAAGTGTCTTCATAGGAGATTTCCTCTCTTGTCCATCTTCATGATTTTATTTGGATTCAGTAAATTGTCTGGATCAAGTGCTTTTTTTATTTTTTCCATGACGAGAAGTGCCACACCGTGCTCTTGCTCCTGATATTTCTGTTTGCCGCTACCAACGCCGTGCTCTCCTGTACATGTACCGCCGCGTTCAAGTGCATAGATGACGATTCGTTCATTCAACTCATCGGCCTTCGCAAGTTCTTCGGCATCATTCATATCCATCATAAGCAGTACGTGGAAGTTACCGTCACCAACGTGACCGACAATTCCGCCGGTCAGTCCAAGTGACTCAACCGTTTCACGGGCATGTTCGACTGCACCCGCCAACTCCGAAATTGGAAGACAAACATCAGTTACCATCATTTTTTTCCCGGGATAGCCGTGGATAAAGGCATATGCCAAATTGTGCCGCGCCTCCCATAGTCTGATGCGTCCTGCGTTGTCCGTTTCGAAGTCGATATCCTCGCAATGATGATCCTCGACAATTTCTTTTGTAAATTCAACGTCTTGTTTCAACCCTGCTTCATTTCCATGAAACTCCAAGAATAGCGTCGGTTTTTCTATATAGTTGGTTTCACTGAACAGATTCGCCTGTTTTATAGAGGGCTCATCGACCAACTCAACCCGTGCAATCGGAATACCGGCCTGCAAAATAGATACAACAGCCTCAACGGCATCAATGACAGTAGGAAAGGAAGCCCGTGCTGCCGTGACGTGTTCTGGAATTCCGTATACTCGCAGTGTCAGTTCCGTAAAGCAGCCAAGCGTACCTTCAGAACCTATGAAAAGACCATTTAGATGGAGACCGGATGCAGATTTTGCGGCCATATTACCGGTGTGGATAATCGATCCATCCGCCATAACAACTTCCAAATCACGGACTTGATCACGCATGACGCCATACTTGACGGTCGTCGTTCCACTGGCGTTCGTTGCCGCCATACCACCTAATGTGGCATCAGCTCCCGGATCGACCGAGAAAAACAACCCGTACTTTTTTAACTCCTTATTTAACTGTGTACGGGTTACGCCAGGTTGTACTTTAACAAGGAAGTCATTCTCTCGGACTTCCAAAACCTTATTCATAAGCGAAAAGTCAATCGTGATTCCACCTTTGGAAGGGATTATATGTCCTTCCAAGCTAGAACCGAGACCGAACGGTACAACGGGGATTTGGTATTCATTTGAAATTTTCATCACGTTACTTACGTCTTTAGTCGATTCCGGGAAAACAACAATGTCTGGAAGACTTGCCGCATGATAGGATTCATCCTTTCCGTGTAGCTCTCTTACGGTTTCATTGATGGTCACCTGATCGTCCTTAAGCACGCTTTTCAGTACTGCAACTATATTTTCTGTTGCTATTGTCATTTCAATTTCTCTCCTTCTGTTAGGCAAGTGGTCATACCGATAGTTTATGTAATTTAGAATTGTTAGTTTTTGGTCCAACCAATGTTTATAATTATACCTAATAATCTGAACAATACAATACTTATTTCGGGTTATTGATTATTCTAATATTGGTTGGTATCGTTTAAAGTACGGATTGGGGTGAAGCAGTTGTTTCCACAGAAGAAAAAGACCTATGAACTAATTGTTGAAAAAATAGAAGAACTCTTTTTAAATGGAGGACTAAAACCAGGTGATAAACTGCCGCCTGAAAGAGAACTGGCAAGTCAATTTGGGGTGAGCAGAACTTCTGTGAGGGAGGCTCTCCAAGCATTGGAAATTAGCGGTTCTATTGAAATCAGACAAGGTGGGGGGAGTTTCATTAAAACGCCTGAAGTTCGAATGGTAAGCGATGTACTCTCCACTAGGATTATTGAAGCCGAGAACGATTTGGTTTATGAAATGTTGGAAGTACGCCGTGCATTAGAAGTCGAGTCCGTCTCACTCGCCGCACAACGTGCAACTTCTGCAGACTTGGAGAAGATTCGCCAATCATTAGAACAGATGGCTGCGTCCGGAGAAGATGCAGAGGAAGGAGTGCAGGCTGATCTCCATTTCCATCTGCAAATTGTAGAAGCTACGCATAATCAATTACTCATCAATCTGGTCCAAACACTAACTGAACGAATGGAAGATACAATTCGCGCAACACGGAAACACCGGTTTTTAGAAGGAAATCGCTATAAGGATACATTTGAGGAACATAAGGATATTTACGTGGCTATCGCATCAGGTAATGCCCAGGAAGCGAAGAAACTGATGGAAGAGCATATTTCGCGTATCCGTAGAGAGTTGAGCACACATTTTTCACCGACATTAAGATGATGGGGAGGCAAGATATGTGAAAAAATAATTGAACAAGGAAGAGAGAAAAGAAGTTTATGGGGCTAAAAGATCTGGTTTAATTTGCATAGATACGTTCAGCTTTCAAGCGCCGGAGTTTTATCAAAAGAATCGTTATGAAGTTTTCGGTGTAATGAAAGATTATCCAAAGGGGTGTAACCAATGTTTTTTGCAGAATAGATAGATTTTAGAGTAAAGAAAAGATACGGCTAATGAATAGCCGTATCCAACAATGTTGACGATCGTATTATTACCGCTACCTGGTTTTCGGAAAGCGTATTTCCTTTAATTGAAAAGAAAATATCCAGGTTATTATTTTATCGTAGTTATCTTTCCATCGTTTTTTCATTATGAATGTCAAGAACAACAGGGATAGCAAAAGTAGAAAAGAGATTATGGTTGTTAACCGGAAAAAAAGAGTTTCTTGAAACCCGCCATAACCGACGCAAATAGCGACGCCACTTACAAATATTATAGCCAGCACAGGTAACAATTGAAAAAATATGTCGTAATTTCTATTCTTGATAACTCGCATTATATGTGGAGAAATCAAAGCAATTAGTAGGATATAAGATAGTATAACAAGTGTGTCGATTATAACTAAGAATAAATCCATCTCTTTCCAAAACCTCCCTTTTTAAATTCCCTGACAGAATGACTCTCTCGGAAAAAGCTATATACATAATCTATACCCTTCCATTTCCACAGTTATGCCTAGAAACATATAAATTCCTCACTCAGAACATAAAAAAAAGAGGATGACTGTAATGCCAACCTCTATTACTAATAGTGTTACTCTATTATTTCAAAGCTCTCCAACATATGGTGGAACCTGGCGCCGTGACCTTCCGCTGCCTCCAGGAAATAGTTTTCCGTAATGACGAAGCTTCCTTCTTTGCCGTTGCTGATGATATAAGCGGTGACGACTTTACTGTCCCACTTGCTTCCAGTCGTGCCATGCAGCCAGTAGCCTTCGACCGGTTCTGTCACTGTTTCAACCGTCCGTAATTCAGGAAAGTCTTTCTTCAATTCTGCTTCGATTTTTCCAACAAGATCTTCCGGTTTTTCGTTAGCCACTTGTTTAATTTCCATTGTTACTTCTGGATATTTTTCAGGTAATGGATCAATCGTCGTAATAACGTCTGTCTCTTTTCCATTGATCATTTTGTAACGTGTTTCATCGACATAAATGATGTACTCGGAGTTGGTTCCTTCATTTAAGTTAACTTTAGTAGCTTCATCTTGGCCTTCGATGCTTTGATTAATTTCTTTTTCAGGGACGAACATATCTTTAATACCTTTAATGAACGCCATTCCCGTATCTGTTTGTAGGCTGAATGCGATGGCGAGGGCAGCGGCAGTTGTAATGATAATTGGAATTACACGGTTTTTCTTCTTCATTGTCTTCATTTCTCCTTTGTTTGCTTGCTCATCACTGAATAATTCTTTTTCTAAGCTACTCCATATTTCATCTTTGAGACCAATCGTTTCTAGTTCAGTCCGTTTTTTGAGCTCTTTATCTACTCTTTTGTCGAATTGACTCATTGAAAATCATCCTCCTTAATCATCGGGACAAGCTGTTCTTTCAGTCGTTTCCTTCCTTTAAACAACCGTGATTTCACTGTGTTGACATTCAATCCCAGAATATCCGCAATCTCATTTTCTGTGAAGCCTTTCACATATTTTAAAATGAGCGGTATCCGGTGCATGTCATCGAGCGATTGAATCGTATTGTATAAATCAGACAGATGATCGAAAGACTCTTCGGCAAGGGACGGATCGTTTTCCAAGTCGGGATGTTCAAACTTTGAAAGTGACGATTCTTTCTTCAAGAACCTAAGGCATTCATTCGTCAAGATTCGATAAAACCACGGATCAAAAGGTAACTTGGGGTTGTAGCTACCAATTTGTCGATACACGCGGATGAATGTCTCTTGCACGGCATCTTTCGCCATTTCACGGTTGCGCGTAATTGCGGAAGCGGTTCGGATTGCATAATCCGCGTATGCTTCGTAAAAGATACGGAAAGATTCTTTGTCGCCATCTTGTATGTTTCGTATCATTTCTTCGTTTTTCACTTCGGTTTCACTCCTTCGGAAACAACAGTATTTTGTTACTCATACTATACTTACCCTTGGAAACATGAAAAAGTTTTCGTGCATGCAATATTATTTTCAAAGCTGGGTCGAATGATATATGTGAATGAAGGGTATCGTGTAAGATACACGCTAAAGCATACAATTGTAAAATAGAGGAGAGAGATTGATGAAAGTTGTGGCGATTGTCGGAAGTTTGCGGAAAGATTCATTCAACATGCAGCTAGTGAAAACGATTGAAATGAGATATAGTCACTTTTTTGAAGTGGAGATTGCTGATATCGGAAATCTTCCATTCTTTAATGAAGATGAGGAAAAAGCACCTCCGGAAGTAGTACGGAAATACAAGAAAATGATAGCTGAAGCAGATGCTGTACTCATCAGCACACCCGAATTCAACTGGTCCATCTCCGGCGTTTTGAAAAGTGCATTGGAATGGCTGTCAAGGGTCGACAAAGTGATAGCAGGGAAGCCGGTCTTGCCAATGGGCGTTTCGCAAGGAGCACTCGGAACGGTGAGGGCACAGTTGCACTTACGGCAAATTTTATCGAGTATCCAAGCAATAACTATGCCCCCAGCGGGAAATGAAATCTTCATCGGCTCCGCCGGTCAAAAGTTCCAAGATGGTCAATTGATAGATGAAGCGACGCTCAAGTTTTTGGATCTAGTCGTCGATAAGTTTGTTACTTTCGTTAAAGAGCAGGACATGAAATAAAAAAACCGCCTTTTGGATTTATAATTGAAAAATCGATAGGGCGGTTTGTATAGTAGTTAAACAATTTTGACCATATGATGAAATGGTTCACCAATGATCGTCCATGGCGAGACAATCTCATAACCAAGCCGTTTGTATAGGCGAATGGCTGGTTCTTTTTGTGTTTCAACGTTTAAAGAAAGCTTTGCGATGTTTTTTTGTTTCGCGATTACTTCAGCATGCTGAAGTAATTGGGTGCCAATTCCTTTACCACGAAACGCGGGATCAATACAGACAGTATCGATGTAAAGTTCATCAGCTAACGATTCTGCGTCCACTTCGGAGTTGGCAGCACCTTTTTTAGCGAGCCATTCACTAAGATTCTGGTCAAGTTCAGTGGCATCTGCACCCGCATACAACACCATAAGTCCAGCCACTTTTTCATCCAGTTCTGCAACGTATGTATGGAGATGGGAATGCCGGTTATCTTCACGCCTGAACAGTGCACAAAGTTCCTTCTCCACCTTTACCCATTCCGTTTCGCCTGTCATTCTTTTAGCGATATCGCCGATAGCGTCAATTATGAGTGGTGCTGCCTGTGTGGCATCAGCCGGTTGTGCTTGACGAATCGTTATCTCCATTGGAAAAACCTCCTTCTATATCTCATTATTATATCAAATGTTGCTTCCTAATTAACAAAACCGCCCGTTGCAATTGCAGTAGGCGGTTTATCTTATCTGGAATATTTTAATCTACGCTGCGCAATAGTCGGTAAGGTCATACCGATTACGATGACAACGATACCAATTACTTGCAAAATAGTGAGCGCTTCACTCAATAAAATAACAGATGCAGTGACAGCGACCGGCAGTTCCGCCGCACTTAAAATTGATGTCATCGCTGTTCCTACTTTCGGGACAGCGATTGAAAATAGATAAATCGGAATGACAATCCCGAACAATCCAAGAATCAAGCCGTATATCCACAAACCGCCGCTGAACAATGTCCCGTTCCAGACAATTTCTGGCGTTTGGAAAAAGAAGATGGCAATTGCTGCGAAAAACGATGTGAAGAGCAGACGTGTTTCTGTATCCATTCCTTCAACTTGTCTTGAATTAATCATAACGAATGATGCAAAGCTGACAGCTGATGCCATGCCCCATGCCCAACCCTGCCAAGGAATACCGCTGATATCTGCATCTATAATCCCCGCTGCAAGTATAGTACCTCCGAATAGAAAGAGAAGTGAAATGACTTCAATTCGTTTAGGCAGTCGCTTTTTGGCGATACAATCGAACAACATCCCCACCCAAGTGAATTGAAATAGCATGACAACGGCTAGGGAAGCGGGCATGTATTCAATTGCCTGTCCATACACGGTGCCTGTCGTTGCCGTAAATAAACCTGCAAGAAGAAGCGTAAAGCCACCACCGAATTTCGGAACTTTACGTCGTACGAAGGAGAAAATGACCAAAGCTATAAAAAATCCGACGAAGTATTGGCTTGTCACTGCTTCCGCAGCAGTGAAGCCGTCTTGAATCGCCAGTTTAATGATTGTTGAAAGAATTCCGTAACAGCTCGCCGCAAAGACGATAAGCAACGGATATATCCATTGTTTCATAAAATAAATCCTCCTATTCCATTAGAACAGTATATCATGATAAGGGAAAGGTTGACAGGTCAGAAGTCTGACGACTAGGAAGGGTGCAATTACGAGGTTGTTAATATTTGTCCCTACATTGTAGTTATCTATATATACCTTCGCTATTTCTGTAAATCGTGTTCCATGATAAGATAGAAAAAATGAAGTTTCGGGGAGTTTACCAATGATTGATTCAAAGAAAAAGCATGTCCTTATTTACGGCGATGCATTCGTCGATTATATTGCGGAAGACCAGTCCAATACGGCATATACAACGTTTCTTGGCGGGGCAACGGTCAATGTGGCAGCGGGCATTTCCAGGCTTGGCGCACCGTCCGCATTCATTACTGTGACGGGAAATGACGCGACTTCCGAATTCGTTCGAGATGAATTGCGAAAAGAAGGCGTGGATTTGAAGTTCGCAAAATTGGAGAATGGTAAACGGGTGAGCGGAGTTTACATTCATTTGACGGAAGATAACGACCGTATTTTCCAGACTTATATCGATGAGACACCTGATATCCAGGTGGAAGCTTCCGATTTGTCTGTGGAGGCGTTCCAGCATGCGTCCGTATTACATATTTGCTCGGGTACAATGTTCCATCCGACTGCTTTGAAAACGACACGGGAAGCGGTGCGTCTTGCCACGGTTTCGGGAGCACTTCTATCGATTGATGCAAATATCCGGCCGCTCCGGTGGGATAGTGAAGAACTTTGCCGTAAGACGATCATGTCATTCGTTGAAGAAGCCGATCTGTTAAAATTGACAGAAGAGGAGTTTTTCTTCCTGACAGAGACAGATACGCTTGAAGACGGAATCGCCAAGTTGACGCCCTATCGAATTCCCGTCGTACTGGTGACTGCTGGCGAACTTGGCACATTTGCAGTTATAGAAGGTAACACTACACATGTAGGTGTTGAACCCGTTGTGCCTGTCGATACAACGGGAGCTGGCGATGCGTTCATCGCAGGGATTCTACGCCAGATCCATTTAAAAGGACAGCCGGAAACGCGTAATGAATGGATTGACTATATCTCCTTTGGCAATAAACTTGGCGCACTTTGTGCGACCAAACCGGGTGCGCTGTCAGCCATGCCCCGGCTTGAAGAAATAGAAGAATGATAAAATCCTCCCTTTTTTACTGGGAGGATTTTTTGTTGTGAGAAATAAATATGACTTTGACAGCTTTTCATGAATTGTAAATAGCTAAACACTTTTGTCATATTACACTCTCTTGTTATATACAATATAGAACAGTGTTGTTATACTGGATTTACTAGTAAAGAGGAGAAAGGTTGTGAAGTTTATGGCTGAACTCGCGAATATTCCATGGAATCTCATTTTGCCGATCATTGTCTTACAACTAATTCTGATGACTATCGCACTTATCGATGTCATCCGCCATCAGCGTACGAATGGTCCATTTATCATGTGGATTTTCATCATCGTCTTTGTGAATTTGATCGGTCCCATTCTATACTTCGTTTTTGGGAGGCGGCAAGTATGACAACATTGCTTCAAGCGAGTGATCTGACAAGGAAATATGGGGATAGCATAGCAGTAGACGCTGTTTCTTTCGAACTTGAGGAACATACAGCGACTGCTTTGATAGGACCGAATGGGGCCGGGAAAACGACGACACTTTCTATGTTGGCGGGTTTGGTTTCACCGTCGCAAGGAGCGATTCGGTTTTCGGATAATGAAAAAAAGGATATCCGGTCAATTATCGGATTTCTCCCACAGTATCCAAAATTCTTCCCTTGGCTATCCGCACTAGAATTTACAGAAATGGCTGCTCGGCTAAGCGGGGTAGATACAAGACAAGCGATAAGGGATGCGAAAAATACATTGGAATTTGTCGGTCTAGGCGATGCGATGAACAAGAAGACCGGCACATTCTCTGGCGGGATGAAACAGCGTCTGGGCCTAGCGCAAGCAATTGTCCATAAACCGAAACTACTCTTGCTTGACGAGCCCGTTTCTGCACTTGATCCTGTTGGGCGCCGGCAAGTGATGGATCTTTTGAAAGAGCTCCAGCAGGAAACGACAATTTTATATTCGACTCATATTTTAAATGATGCGGAAGAAATGACGGATCAGCTACTGTTCTTGCGACAAGGTAAACTTGTGGAACAAGGATCGCTTAATGAAGTACGTGCACGCTATGCTGAACCGCGGATCATCATTGAATTTGAATCGTTGCAAGAGTTACAGCGATTCACGAAAGCAACTGAGTGGAAAGTGACATCAAAAGGGTTGATTGCGTCAATTGACGTTCAAACAGAAGGGGTTGATATATCTTCAATCCTGTCCGTGTTGTGCACGGGGCTATTTATGGTTCGTAAAGTTGAGCGCCAGACAGCGAGCCTTGAAGAAATCTTCATGAAAGTGGCGGTGATCTGATGAAAGGATTAAGTGTATTGTTACAAAAGGAATGGCGTGAACATATAAGGAATTACAAAGTTCTATGGATTCCTATTGTCTTTATTGTGTTTGGGATACTTGAGCCTGTCACCAATCACTTCTTGCCTGAAATTATGAAAAGCGTTGGCAATCTCCCTGAAGGGGCTGATTTTACTTGGCCGGAGTTTAAAGGAGAGGAAATCTTTGTTTCATTACTCGGGCAATATCAGCTTATTGGCGTACTCGTTATTATTCTAGCATTCATGGGTACGATTTCTGGAGAGCGGAAAAATGGGACGGCGACACTTCTTTATGTTCGGCCGGTATCATTCCGTTATTATTTTTTAAGTAAGTGGATTGTTGTAAATGGAATTGTGCTTGGGAGTGTCTGGCTCGGCTTTATGGCTGCATGGTACTACATTGATGCTCTCTATAATCATGTAAACGCATTACCGGTACTCGGGTTTATTGCAACATATAGTATATGGCTTATCTTTGTTGTCACAGTTGTCTTGGCGTTAAGCGCTTGGCTTCCGACAGGCGGTGCCGCGGGTTTGGCGATTCTTGTTACATTGGTCTATCAGGTCATCGATTCGTTAATAGGTGCCTATTGGTCGGTATCCCCGTGGAAATTGTCGATGTATGCATCATATTGGTTCAATCCGGATTCCGAACTGTCGGATTTGTGGATGAGTTTATGTCTTACGGTTATACTCATCGCAATACTAGTGTTGTTTGGCATCTTTATGTCGAGAAGGAATGCCGCCAAAACAACGGTGTGAATAAGTTCAATTAAAATACTATCTATTAAAGTGATTACTTTTTGAGCTTATCGGCTAAGAATATTATGTTTTGTATTTCAGATAACTTGACAGATATAAGCATTTCCCGGGAAATGACGACACTTATCGACATTCATTCTGATAAAAAATGCACGTAGATTTCAAAAAAGCTGTGCTCCATTCAAGTTATGTGAATGGAGCACAGCTTTTTAGTATTTCTTAACCCCGGACCCGGGGAATTTCTCAACACTGGATGAATTACTTTTCGAATCACGAGCATGTTTTTGCTCTTCTAATTCCATTCGTGCATCCTCAAGAGGTATCGAATCTACAGTTTTCATATCTTCATGCATATCGTAAATACTTTCCTTATCAGTTCGGAGGTTTTCGGGATTATCCATATATGGCCCCTCAGCATCTTTTCGGTCACGTTCAGTAAATACTTTCTTGTTAGTCACTATAAACAGACTCCCTTCATTTTCGATTTTGCCGTGTCCTTCTATTATTCACTCTTTTATAGAAACTAAACATTATAAGTCGATGAGTTTCTTAAGGGGACAGGTGGGTACACTAACAAAAAAGGGTTACTACACCGACAAGGAGGAATTTAAATAAATGAAAAATAAGACACACAGCGGCTCATACCAATCGATTGATGAAGCTTTACACAAAATCACAGAGATGATTGCACTTGGCTATAACGAAAGCGATATATATGTCGTTTCAAACACAGCAGAGAATATTTCAATGTTTAAGGGAAAATCGGATGTTGAACACCTTGAAACAGCTGATGAAGATTGGTTAAACAGATTTACGTTATTTTTGAATGGTGAAGAATCTATTTTGAATGCTCTTGCGCAAATGGGATTTTCTGAACAACAATCAAGAAGCTGTTACAATGAAGTGGAAAAGGGCGGGGTAGCGCTCTTCATTGAGGGCGGCACAACGAAACTACAGCCGGACGAAATGGATAGCAGTGCAGAACTAGGTTTGAGCGAAGAGGTATTGGATGGTCAAGATGAAAATCAGCATATGACTGATAACGAAGCTACAGTTCCGAGACTCAACACAAGAAACTTATAAGAGGTAGGATAAAAAAAGCTGTTTCCTATTGTAAGGAACAGCTTTGTAACTTTACTATCTATCATTATCATCAAGTTTGTCTTTCAATTCTCCAACTTTTTTCTGTGCTTCACCTTTCAATTTATCAAACTTGCCTTCTGCTTGTAGTGAAGCATCATTTGTAGCATTACCGATTTGATCCTTTGTTTCACCTTTGACTTTACTCACTGTGCCTTTGACTTTATCTGAGAAACTACTGTTAGTCATTTAAATACCTCCATTATTTTCTTGTTAGGTAATATATACCCGATAGAATAGACGTTAAACGTGAGAGGAAAAAGTGGAAATGAATGAGTTGTGTCAAGATATGGTTCAAAGTGCCTGTATTGATTGATGAAAACGTGACGAAAAATGTATACACAATCTTCCGTAATTTTTGTATAATAGGTACACAATAAAAAGTAGGGGGGATGAAATGATAAGAAAAGGCCGTTTTGCGTTATGGAGTGATAGGGAGTTTGAACTTGTTTCATATCAAAGACAATACTATTTGCAGTCAGATGATTCTTTGGATTTGAAGAACGACTTTCAAAAGATGAACGGCAATGGAAAGATTTTTGTTAAACAGGTCTCACTTAAAGATCTGGAGGATGCATATGAAATCATTCCGTTTGCGATGATTGAGGGTTATCGCTTTGCAGTAGAAGGATTTAATGAAAAAAGCGGAAAAGTTACGCTCGTGACAAATAATCCATTTGTCAAAGAGAAGATGGATGTTCGTCCTTATGGGAAGTTTGAGTATATCGTTGAACTACCTTTAGGCGAGATTGAAGTGGAGGAAGATCGAGTACCAATACTCGGATTCGAAGGGTTGTACCCATGATAAGGCAATCGTGTATGTCGATAAACGACACACAGGATTGCCTTTTTCTATTGGTAGGATACTGCGCCATCATTATTAGCTCGACAGATGATTTTTATTTTATTCTAATAAATTGCTTGAAAAAGGTTTGGAAAACTGAAAGGGGGGAATCTGTTACTAGGGTATACGTTCACAGTACGTCTAATAATAGACTAACAGTTTAAACCTAGGGGGAGAAAATAGTGCTTGAATTTAAAAATGTGTCAAAAATTTATCCGGGGGGGAAAAAAGCTGTCGATAATTTGAACCTTCATATTAATGAAGGTGAATTCATTTGCTTCATCGGGCCAAGTGGGTGTGGAAAGACAACAACGATGAAAATGATCAACCGATTGGTGAAACCGTCAGAGGGGAAAATTCTGATTAAAGGCGAAAATATTATGGAAAAGAACATCGTGAAATTGCGGCGTTCAATCGGGTATGTCATTCAACAGATTGGTCTATTTCCTCATATGACCATTCGAGACAACATTGCATTAGTACCGCGGCTTATGAAGAAACCGATTGAAGAGCGCAACAGCAAGGCCGACGAGCTGATCAAGCTCGTGAATATGCCAAAAGAATTTTTGGACCGCTATCCCCACGAACTTAGCGGCGGGCAGCAACAGCGTATTGGCGTGCTTCGCGCGTTAGCAGCCAATCCTCCCCTTATCCTTATGGACGAGCCATTTGGCGCGCTTGATCCGATTACCCGCGACTCCTTGCAGGCGGAATTCAAACATCTTCAGAGGGCGCTGGGGAAAACAATCATATTTGTTACGCATGATATGGACGAGGCCATTAAACTGGCAGATCGAATCGTGATCATGAAGGATGGAAAGGTTGTACAGATGGGAACACCGGATGAAATTTTGAGAAATCCGGCAAATGAATTTGTAGAGGATTTCATCGGGAAAGATCGCCTACTGCAAGCTCAACAACATATTCAGACAGTTGGACAAATCATGAATCCAAACCCTATTTCCATCCAAACGGAAGGAACGCTTTCACAGGCAGTTCAGCTGATGCGGGGACGTCGTGTCGATTCACTCCTTGTCGTTGATGAAAATAATGTACTAAAAGGCTTGTTGAACGTGGAGATGATAGACAGGGGCCGTAATATGGAAACTTCGGTCATGGATGTCATGTCAACCGAATTGACTGTTGTTCATGAAGACACCCTTCTACGCGAAGCAACACGCAATATTCTCATTCGCGGTTTGAAATATGTAGCCGTTGTAGATGAAGAGCGGCGTTTGGTTGGATTAATCACAAGAACGAACCTGGTGGATATCGTCTATGATTCCATTTGGGGAGAAGGCGATATTGAAGAGAAAACACTGGGTCAGGTGTAAAGGGGGGGTATAAATGAACGGACTTATTGAGTTTTTCTCGGAATATGGAAATCAGCTTGCTATTAAGACGTGGGAACATCTTTACATTTCCTTTATCGCACTTTTTCTAGGTATCCTCGTTGCAGTGCCACTTGGCATACTGCTTACAAGAGTTCCTAAAATAGCCGACTTTGTATTGGGAATCGTCGGTGTCATCCAAACATTTCCGAGTCTTGCAATCCTAGCTTTCTTCATTCCGCTTTTGGGAATCGGAAAAACGCCAGCAATTGTTGCATTATTCCTTTATTCAATGTTGCCAATCCTAAGAAACACATTCATCGGTGTGAAAGGGGTCAATCAAAATCTGGTGGAAGCGGGACGTGGTATGGGAATGACGGCGTTCGAGCGTACGATGAATGTTGAGCTCCCCTTGGCAATCCCGGTTATTATGGCTGGGGTAAGGTTATCTGCGGTCTATCTGATCGGCTGGGCAACACTTGCTTCTTTCATAGGAGGAGGCGGTCTTGGGGATTTCATCTTTGATGGTTTGAATCTGTTCCGGACAGATCTAATTATCGGCGGTGCAATACCGGTTACATTACTTGCACTTTTAGTGGATTTCCTGCTTGGACGTTTTGAGTTATTCGCTACACCAAAAGGACTGAGAGAAAGCAGAAAAGTGGTTTCTTGAGGAGGGAAAAATAATGTTTGGGAAAAGTATAAAAAGATTGGTACTTCCGATTTTGGCTGTCACGCTGCTTATTGGCGGTTGTTCGCTTCCAGGTCTTGGAGGAGGTAATGATACAATTCGAATTGCAACACTAACACATACGGAGACATCGACACTTGGTCATATGATTCGTCTTATGATTGAAAAAGAGACTGATTTGAATGTTGAAATGGTGGAGAACCTGGGAACGTCAATCATTCAACACCAAGCTTTGACGAACGGGCAAGTCGATATCACTGCGGCGCGCTACACGGGTACCGATATGGCAAGTATTTTGGAGATGGAACCGATGGCGAATCCCGATGAGGCAATGGCGGTAGTACAGGAAGAGTTTGATAAACGATTTGACCAAGTATGGTACGAATCATACGGTTTCCAAAATACATATGCTCTCACAGTAACAGCCGCCCTTGCTGAAAAAGAGGGGCTTGAAACCGTCTCGGATGTTGAAAAAGTAGCTGATGATTTAACGCTGGGCGTGGATAATTCATGGTTGAACAGGGCGGGGGACGGTTATGAAGGATTCGTTGATACATACGGATTTGCCTTCGGAGAAGCGTTGCCGATGTCTATTGGACTTGTCTATCAAGCGGTGAATAGCGGAAAAATGGATGTTGTACTTGCATACAGCACTGACGGAAGGCTGAAGGCATTTGACTTGAAGACACTTGAAGATGATAAGAACTTCTTCCCGCCGTATGAATGCTCGCCTGTGACACGAAAAGACGTTATTGACAAGCATCCTGAAGTTGATGTCATCCTGAAAAAGCTTGCGGGCAAAATTGACGGGGCAACGATGACGCGTTTAAATTACGAGGCAGATGTCAATAAAAAGGAACCTGCAATTGTAGCAAAAGAATTTTTGGAAGAACATAATTATTTCAATTGAACCGACGGGGGTGAATAAATGGAAACGTTACAAGATCTTTGGGCGTATTACACAATGAATGGGACATACGTATGGGATCAGTTTATAAGACATTTCCTTATGTCTGCATACGGTGTCCTATTCGCGGCGATTGTCGGTGTTCCAGTAGGAATACTCATTGCCAGGTTTGGGAAATTGAGCGGTTGGGTGCTGTCGCTGACAAACATCATTCAGACCATTCCGGCGCTTGCCATGCTAGCAGTCCTGATGCTTGCTATGGGGTTAGGACCGAACACGGTCGTTATGAGTTTGTTTTTATATTCCTTGTTGCCGATCATAAAAAACACATATACAGGCATAAAAAGTGTCGAAAAACATGTTTTGGAGGCCGGACGTGCTATGGGGATGACCCGCAGTCAAATGCTGTTCATGGTTGAACTTCCTCTTTCGATGTCCGTTATCATGGCAGGTCTGCGGACGGCACTTGTCATTGCCATCGGCGTTGCAACGATTGGAGCATTCATAGGCGGAGGGGGGCTTGGTTCCATTATTATACGGGGAACGAATGTAACGGACGGCGCAGCCATCATTTTGGCAGGAGCGATTCCGACTGCTTTAATGGCGGTAGTCGCGGACCTTTTGATGAGCTGGCTTGAACGTATGTTATCTCCAGCAAATCGGAAAGTCGTAGCTGAGAAGACAACATCAGCAGAAACTGCAACGTAAATGAATTTTAATCGTCAAGTAAATAATGGTCGGGACTTGTGCATGATAGATAAGAATGTGAATCTGCAAATAAGCGACCCAATTGGAGGAGACAACATGATCGAGAACTTTAATGTGAGAAAAGAAATATTCGAGGATACGCAATATGAAACGTTACATTTCGAGTTAACGATGGACGGCAAGGAATATCAAGGACATTATAAAGACGATGAAGTGAACTGGTTTCAAATGCAGCCTGACCAAGAAAATCACGGAATGCTGCTTGAAGATTTAGAAGCTGAAGTGAGGAAACGTATTAAGGAATGGGAAGATAATTGAATTAGGAGTCATTCGGATGCCACCTATAATACTAGGTGGTTTTTTGATGGCATGAATAAATGAGGGCAGCCTTGTCATGGTCAAAAACTGCCGCCATTTTTGAGTTAATTTCACAATAGGGAAACAAGTATTAAAATCCGAACAAAGTTGTTTTCCGCTCCAGGCGGACGCTTTCTGCGGGCTTGGCTTCAGCCTCCTCGTCGCTCATTACGTGCTCTCAACACTAACGCTTTTGTTCGCAAAAGCCGTTCTGCTTGACGGCTTTTCCTATGGGGTCTTCAGCTCAAGCTATTCCCGTAGGAGTCGCCGCCTTCTACTCCAATCAACGTAACTCGCAATTTGTATTGACGAATACTTCGATATAGTTTCAGATGAACATTCTTATTTTTAGTTAGAATAAGCAATTATGAAATTAATTCAATTATAAATAGTGCCAAAGAACCTGTGAGTATCTACCAATATTAATTTCTCGTCAAGCGATATAAAACATCATCTTCGTCTGTAGGTTTTCCACGCCCATCAGTATTATTTGTAATGAAGTAAAGTGATTTTCCGTCTGAAAAGACATCACGGATACGACCAAAACCTTCAATTCTATCAACTACCTCACCGCTCTTTGTATCCAACACAAGAATTGCTTCGCCGCGAAGCGCTGCAACATATAGCAATCCTTTATGAAATACCATGCCCGACGGCGCCCAAGTTTTCCTTGAACCTGATGTTAGAAATGGGGTTTCCAATCCGTCTCGCGTTTCTGTCCCCTCGATTACTGGCCAACCATAGTTTTTGCCTCTTACAATGATATTTACTTCGTCATTTGCAGATTGCCCATGTTCTGAAGCAAACAATTTTCCATCTTTATCCCACGCGAGCCCTTGAGGATTCCGATGCCCAGAGCTAACAATTTCAAAGGTGTTTTCTTTATTCAAACGAAGGATTTTCCCATTGAATGAATTCAAGTTTTGAGCAGAATCTGGATTCGCACCATCCCCAATCGTCGCGTACAAAATATTGTCAGGTGAGAATGCGAGACGGCCACCATGATGGACTGGTCCGGATTCAATACCGTCCAATAAGATTTCATTTTCGTACCAAGAGCCTCCGTCATACTGTAGCGTTACGATTCGGTTGATCGGAGCACCTCCCAAATCATATGTGTAGTAAGCGTAGGCCTTGTGTGATTCTCGAAAATCTTTGTCCAAAACGAAACCTAGTAAGCCAGATTCGGCTACATTCGATAAAGGTGCTGAAAGATGGACATCCTCACGTATCAATTTTCCACCCTGCCTGACCTTAACAATCGTTCCCGCTTTCTCGGAAATGAAAAAGGATTCACCATCATAGTCAATTGACCACGGTGAAATCAGATGAGTAACAACTTTTTCTACTCGGTCATGATTCGAAGCTAAAGATGCTTCCTGATTGCACCCTGCCGGCATGATCAAAAAGAGCAACAGTAGAAGGCGTTTCAAGGCGGATTCCCCTCTTTCATATTTCATTTTCACTAGTATATAACGGTATGCAGATGGAAGGTAAAGAAACCCATCAAATATATCAAGTTGCATTGTATAAAAATGGGTTAGGACTGGCATGCTTACTTGTAGAAATCATAATAGATTTGGATAGCAGTTCGAAGGAGGATAAAGAATGGCAGAAGATAAAAAAGGCCTATCAAGAAGGGATTTCCTGAAGACGACCGGAATAGCGACCGGGGCTCTCGTAGGAGGAGGTCTCATTGGAGGTCTTGTCGGTTACAACGTCAACAAAGAAGGTCAAGTTGCCGGAACGGGCGGACATAAAGGAGCAGGCAGCGAGCAAGGCGGCGCAAGCAATCGAGGCCTGATGTTCTTTACGAACATGGGAGAGTTCAATGTATTGTCTCAAGCGGTTGAACGAATCTTCCCGGAAGACGACCTCGGCCCTGGTGCAATTGGACTCGGTGTTCCATATTTCATCGACAACCAACTGGCGGGCAATTACGGAAGTAACGCGAAGGAATACATGATAGGACCGTTCTTTGCGGGAGAGGCGACGCAAGGCTATCAAAGCAGGCTGACGCGTGCTGAGATCTTTAAACAAGGAATTGCGAAGATGGAAGAGGAAGCGAAAGGGCGGTTCGATAAAAAATTCGTCGATTTAGAGGGCGGTCAAATGGACGAAATCATCACCGCTTTCCAAAAAAACGAAGTGGACATGAAAGGCGTGTCATCGGAGTTTTTCTTCAAACTACTTCGACAGGCAACACTGGAAGGCGCTTACGCGGATCCGATTTATAACGGAAACGTGAACATGGATGCTTGGCGTATGAAGGAATTCCCTGGCAATCAAATGACCTATATCGCCGAAATAGAAAACGATAAGTTTATGAAATACGAACCAAAATCACTAAGCAGTATGGAACATTAAAGGGGGAATAACGAATGGCAACAACGTTGGATAAAGTGGATGTCGTTACAGTTGGAGTTGGATGGGGAGGCGGCATCATTGGCGCAGAATGTGCAAAGGCCGGTTTAAAAGTCCTCGGACTGGAGCGGGGGAAATCGAGAGGTACAGAAGATTATCAATTAATCCATGATGAGTTCCGCTACGGAGTCCGTTACGATTTGATGCAGGATCTTTCGAAAGAGACGATTTCGTTCAGGAACAATCGTAAAATGCGTGCCCTTCCGATGCGGCAAATGGGATCATTTCTTCTTGGCGAAGGCCTCGGCGGTTCGGGGACGCACTGGAACGGTCACACTTGGCGTTTTCTACCGTATGATTTTGAAATCAAATCGATGACGGATAAGAAATACGGGAAAGACAAACTTTCAAGTGACTACCTTCTTCAAGACTGGGGTGTGACATATGACGAGTTGGAACCTTATTTCGAAAAATTCGAAAAGACAGCCGGCATATCTGGAGAGGATGCAAATCCTTTTTGGGGGAAGCGCAAATCGGATTTTCCTACACCTCCGATGAAGAAGACACCGATTCTGAAAAAGTTTGAGAAGGCAACAAGCAATCTTGGTTATACACCTTTCATGTTACCATCAGCCAATCTATCCGAACCTTATGAAAATCCTGACGGTGAATCGATCATGGCATGCCAGTATTGCGGATTTTGCGAGCGGTTTGGCTGTGAATACGGTGCAAAAACGTCTCCTGAAATCACTGTCGTTCCGACTGCAAGAAAAACGGGGAACTACGATGTCCGTTTCCATGCGAATGTCGTCGAGGTGTTAAAGAAAGGCAATAAAGTGACTGGTGTGAAGTATATCGATACGCAAACGGGTGAAGAATTCATCCAACCGGCCAATGTCGTTGTTCTCACAAGTTATGTAATGAATAACGCGAAGCTTCTCATGGTGTCGGGCATCGGAGAAATGTATGATCCGGAAACCGGAAAAGGCACGCTTGGCAAAAACTATGCATACCAGATTCTGCCGGGGGCGACAGGTTTTTTTGATGAGCAGATGAATGTCTTCATGGGTGCCGGCTCACTTGGGATGACAATTGATGATTTTAATGGTGATAATTTCGATCATGGAAATTTGGATTTCATTCACGGAGCAAGCCTCTCCATTGTTCAGACGGGAGTGAGACCGATTGCGTCTAATCCACTTCCTCCGGATACGCCTGTTTGGGGTGAGGAATTTAAGAAGGCATCAATTCATAATTATACGCGCACACTGAATATCGGAGGCCAGGGAGCATCTATTCCACATAAGGAAAATTACTTGACACTTGATCCGAATTATAAGGACGCGTACGGAGTGCCACTGCTACAGTTGACATACAATTTCACCGAACAAGATAAGAACTTACACAAGTACTTAACTGAAAAGACCGCGGCCATTATGAAAGAGATGGGCGCAAAGACGGTCATGGCCGGAAGTCCGATTACAAATTATGATATCGTACCGTACCAGACGACGCACAATACCGGTGGCACGATTATGGGAGTGAGCCCGGATAATAGTGTTGTTAATTCACAATTACAGCACTGGGATGCCGAAAATCTGTTTGTCGTCGGAGCTGGGAATTTTGCGCATAACGGTGGCTACAATCCAACAGGGACAGTTGGTGCACTTGCCTATCGGGCTGCAGATGGAATTGTTAAATATAGTAAAAACGGTGGATCACTTGTGTGAAAATGAAGGGAGTCCTATGCAATGAGTTTAGCGAGTATCGGCGTACCTGGTTTGATTATCATCCTTGTTATTGTTCTCATCTTGTTCGGCCCGAAAAAGTTACCTGAAGTGGGAGCTGCGGTGGGGAAGACGCTTGCTGAATTTAAGAAGTCAGCAAAGGATATTATGGAAGACGAAGAACCGGTGGTCCAAAAGGAAACGAAGAAAACGGAACAACTATAAGCAGGTGAGGGTATGGATCCATATGGAGATCACAATCGAAAAATTGTCAGTCCGCTTGATAAAGTCCGTACCGAAATTGAGGAGGCCATAGCGGAGAGTGAAGGTGAAGAAAGCGCCAGTAAGGTAGCAAATGAAGAAAATGAATTGGTGCTGGAGTCTGATCCGTCCCTTGTCGACCATCTCACGGACTTGAGAAAACAGCTCGTCAAAAGTGCGGCCGTTTTCCTTTTCTTCCTAATCGCGGTGTTTTCCAGTATCAATCTTTGGTTCCCGTATATTACCCGGGATCATGAGCTGATTATTCTAGGTCCATTGGAAGTTGTGAAGTTTTATATGTCGATTTCAACAGCACTCGCGTTCGGTTTGTCGATACCTTTTCTCTGCCACTTTCTATGGCAGTTCGTCAAACCGGGACTTAACGAACGGGAAAGTCGTTTCCTTAGTCTATACTCACCCGTCATGTTATTGCTTTTCCTAATAGGTGTGTCATTCGGCTATTTTATCGTCAATCCCCTTAGTTATAAGTTCCTCGTCTCATTAGGAGCAGTTAATTTTAATGTAATGGTGTCAGCGCAGGAGTACATCAGTTTCTTGCTCATGACGACAATGCCGATTGGAATATTATTCGAGTTGCCGATAGTAGCGCTGTTTTTGGCGGCAATCGGATTACTTACTGCGGACTCTATGAAAAAAGTGCGCAAATGGTCGTATCTTGCTATCGCAATCATTTCAGCTTTGATTACGCCGCCGGATTTTGTGAGTCAGCTCATTGTGCTCATTCCAATGGCGCTGCTTTACGAAGCGAGTATCTTTCTCATCCTATATACGGAACGTAGAAATGCTGTAGCAAATTAAATTAGGTGCCTTTGAAAGGTATCCCGGCATCTTACCACAAAAAATGCTGGCATCCTAAATAGGATGCCAGCATTTTTGTTAGCCGAGGATGTTTTGCAGAAGACCTTTTTTCCGTCCTGTCGTATGTGATGAGCGTGTGTCCGAGTAGGTGCCTGTTTTATTCCCGCGCATCGGAGAGTTTCCAAAGCTATCGAATTGCTTTGACAGTTTGCCTCTTGAATCTTTGTTTCGCATTAGATAAGCGGCGCCAAGCCCGAGTGCAGTTAAAGCCATCTTCTTATTCATGAATTAATCCTCCTCAAGTTTTAGTAAATCTCTTACTAACTCTTTTCCCTTTTAACGGGAGAATAAACAAAAGTGTTATACAAGAAAAAATCAGCATCCCGTAATAGAATGCTGATTCTTCGACATGTCACGAATTGCTATGCGATTCGTTTTTCGGGGAGAATGTACCTGTGAACGATTCAACCTGTTTCATCAATTTGTTCCTGGCATTTTTATTTCTCATTAAATATGCTGCGCCAAGTCCAAGTGCTGCCATGGCCATTTTGTTCATAACGTAATCATCCTCCTTATTTTTTGGTTCATGATAATGTGCCCGATTTTCGGGATAATAACCGAGAAATCTGCAAGAAGATTGCTTAGGACTACATCGTGTTAGACATTGAACGTTCGTCTCCTTATAATTAGTTATATGGAATTACATTTTTTAGGGAGGCTCTTATGTTTAGAAGGAAAGCGAATTTATTTATTATATTAATTGCCATTTTACTCATCATTTCGGGATGCGGGAGCAAAGGGAAAGAAGATTCAAAAGCAAAAACAAAAGAAAATCGACTCGTTTATGCATCTGAAGCTGAATTTGAAGGACTGAATCCTCTACTCGAAGAGACGAATCTTGATGCACTATTATTCCGTGGCCTGATGCGATTCAATGAGAAAAACGAACCTGTCACAGATATTGCGGATTCGTATAGCCTTTCCGATGATAAGCTGACGTATTCGTTCAAATTGAAAGAAGATATTACGTTTCACGATGGTGAGCCACTAACTGCCGATGACGTGATTTTCACAATTGAAAGCATTTTGGACGACAATAATGCTTCTTTTTTGAAGTCTGATTTCACTGAAATTGATTCAGTGACAAAGATTACCGATTATGAATTTGAACTGAAGCTTAAACATCCATTCACACCAATGCTCGATAAATTGACGGTGCCAATCTTGCCAAAACATGCATTTGATGGCGTTGATATGAGGACAGCTGAGTTCAACAGTCATCCAATCGGAGCAGGTCCATACATGTTTGATAAGTGGAGTCGGGGTAATAGTCTCACTCTAAAAGCGTATAACGATTTTCATGGGACAAAACCTTCTATTGAAAAAGTGATATTTAAATTCATCCCGGATAGCAATGTCCGTGCACTGCAACTTAAATCCGGAGAAGTCGATATAGCACTTCTCGATCCTGTACAGGTTGAAGAGCTGGAAAAAGAAAAAAACATCAAGATTTACGATATTGAATCCGCAGATTACCGTGGAATTCTTTTCAATATGAAAAAAGATTTATGGAAAGATGTCAACGTAAGACGTGCATTTAGCTATGCGACGGACCGCGCGCAAATTGTCAAAGGCATTTTGAAAGGATACGGAACGGAAGCGTACTCACCGCTTCAAAAACATGCTTTCAATAATGAAAATGTGGAGAAGTATGCATACGACATTGAAAAGGCGCAAGCACTCCTTGACGATGCAGGGTGGAAAAAAGGCCAGGACGGTTACCGCTATAAAAATGATGAAAAATTGGCGTTTACGATTACGGCACCTGTATCGGATACAGTCCGCGTGAACATGGCAAACTATGTCGCTGAAGGATTCAAGAAAATTGGTGCAGATGTGAAGGTGGATGCGCTTGATTGGAGTGCCATTACGATTGAAGATACAGAAGCGTTCATGGTCGGATGGGGCAGTCCGTACGATGCGGATCATCACACGCATATCTTGTTCCACACGGATCAGTCAAGTTTGACGAGCTCGGGTTATAACTTTGGAAGCTATTCAAATATAAAAGTGGATGAGTTGCTTGAAAAAGGTCGTCTAGCGACGGATCCTGAAGAACGGAAAGCGATTTACATGGAGTTCCAGGAAGAACTCGCGAAGGACCCGGCATTCGATTTTATCGCATACGAAAATGCGGTTTATGGTATTACTAAAAACGTAAGCGGTGTAAAAGAAAGAATTCTTGGCCACCATGGGTCTGGTTTCCTCTGGAATGTTGAGGAGTGGACGTGGAATGACCGTTAAATGGATTGGGAAGCGAATGGTGATGGGGATGATTGTCCTCCTCATCGTAAGCTTCCTCTCTTTTTTCATAATGCATGCGGCTCCCGGTGATCCGGCGGCGGCTTTTTACGGCGGCAATGCTCAAACATTGAACGCGGCTGAAAAGGAACGAATCAGCCGCGTTTTTTCACTTGACCGCCCTGTCATTGCGCAATATGGTACATGGCTCGCGGAAACGGTAAAAGGGAACTTTGGGGTTTCATATAAGGAAGGTCGGCCCGTATCGACCATACTTTTTGAACGGTTGCCGAATACATTGCTTTTGTTTGGAGTCACAATGTTTTTCATTATTGTCGGGTCCATCTGGCTTGGAACCGCGGCAGGTATGAAAGCAGGATCTGTGTGGGATAAAGGATTATCGACGGTTAGCATTGTGACATCCTCAATTCCTGCATTTTGGCTAGGAATTTTATTCATTTCGTTTTTTGCGGTGAATCTCGGTATCCTTCCGTCATCCGGATCGGGGGATATTGGTGACGAGGGCGGATTTTGGGATAAATTGCGTTACCTTATCATGCCAGCAACGGTCATCATTTTAACCCACGTCGGTATTTACGCGCGTTTTCTACAAGAAAGCATTAAGGTGGAAAGCCGCAACTACTATGTGACGGTAGCACGTGCGAATGGAATAGCGGAACGGGTTATCCGGAAAGGGATTTTGCGCAACGCCTCCATTCCCTATTTGAATTATATCGGCATGACAATTCCTTCGTTTTTTGGGGGATCGATTATCGTGGAATCGCTTTTTTCATGGGCTGGACTTGGTCAATTAACAGTAAAGTCAGTTATTACAAAAGATTTTCCGCTGTTGATGGGTGGTATTTTACTGACGGGTTTGATTGTTGTCGTGAGCCTTTTCGTTATTGACCTCATTATGTATGTAGTGAATCCCAGGTTGCGGAAAGGGGATGTGCGTTAAATGAGACCACAAAAAGCGCTGACTTTCTGGTGTGCTGTCCTTGGGATTATCGTAATCTTAACGGCATGCGCAAGTTTCCTTTCATCGTATGGTCCGAACGACATGAATCTCGATGAAGTGTACGTCTCTCCTGGAGAAGACCACCTACTAGGAACGGATCACCTTGGCCGTGATGTCTTTTCACGTCTATTGGAGGGTGGTAAAGTGACGCTAACTGTTGCAAGTGTTTCTGTACTGTTGTCGCTTGTTATTGGCATACTATACGGCGGCATTAGCGGTTATGTCGGTGGAGCGGTCGATACCGTCATGATGCGGTTTTTGGAAGCGCTTATTACGATTCCATCGCTCATTATCATTTTGGCGTTTCAAGCGTTCATGCAAGGCGGTATGTGGAGTATGGCACTCATTATCGGAATCACGGGCTGGCTAGTTACCGCCCGTATCGTCCGTTCTGAGTTTATTCGATTGAAGGATGCGGAATTTGTGAAAATGGCAACAATGTTCGGAACGCCAATATGGAAAATCCTTTTTGGTCATATGCTTCGAAATAGTGTGCCCGCAATTTTCATTGTTACACTGTTCAATTTCGCAGGAGCGATATTCATCGAAGTGTCACTTAGTTTTCTAGGTATCGGTGTACCACCAGCAATCCCATCGTGGGGAAATATGCTCTACTACGCACAAAATGATATTCTGATCGGTGCCTGGTGGATTGGACTATTTCCCGGGGTTATGATTTTTGTGACAATCTTGGCTATTAACTTCATCGGGGAGGCGTTGAAAAATCCAGAGCGGAGGAGATTAGATGCTTAAGGTCGATCATTTGTCGATTGAAATCGGCGGGAAACAGATTGTCGATAAAAGCTCGTTTTTTGTTCCACGTGGAAAGATTACGTCGATTATTGGCGAAAGTGGAAGCGGTAAGAGTATGACAGTTTCCGCACTGCTCGGGATTTTACCGCCAGGAGCGAAAGCGACGGGGAAAGCTGTATTTAATGGAAAAAACTTAATTGCCGTTTCGGATAAAGAAATGGGAGAGATACGGAAAGCACATTTATTTACGATTTTCCAAGATGCAGCGAACAGCTTTAACTCTTCTGTGAAAATGCGGCACCAGTTGTACGAGTTCTCTGGAAGACGAACTGGAGACTCAAGTCAACAATTTCAGATGAAGATGAAAGCCATTTTGGATGAACTTGGCCTTTCAGCGGAAATTGTAGAACAGTATCCATTCGAACTATCTGGCGGCATGTTGCAACGATGCATGATTGCGTGTGCGTTGTATGTGGAACCAGATCTTTTGATTGCCGATGAACCGACATCTGCACTCGATATGGTGTTGCAACAGGAATTCATTGGACTGTTGAAGCGGCTGAATGAAAAGCAGGGAACGACAATTCTTCTCATTACCCACGATCTAGATATCGTCGCAGAAGCGGCACATGAAATGATTGTCATGCGCCAAGGGGAAGTGGTGGAGACGGGCAATGTGATGACAGTGTTTGAGAGACCTGAGCACCCGTATACGAGGCGATTACTTGAGAGTCGGTTTTAAGGTAAGGGAGGAGAAACGTTGTTAACGGTTGAAAATGTATCGAAAAGCTATAGTAGTGGCGGAAACGTGAAGCAGGTTTTACGTGGAATTGAGTTGTTAGTCGGTGAAGGTGAAATCGTCGGACTCGTCGGGGAAAGTGGAAGCGGAAAAAGTACGCTTTCACGTGTCATTATGCAACTTGAACCGCCGGACGAAGGTGCGATTTCATTCAACGGATTTCCTGTCGATAGGCGCTCTAGAAAAGCGTTTTACAAGGAGTGCCAACTTATCTTCCAAAACGCTTCGGCTGCGCTCAATCCATCATGGACCGTTCGTGAGATATTAATGGAACCGCTTCGAACTATGAAGGGGGATCGGAACGCATATATCCGTCATATGCTCGGGAAAGTGAAATTGGCGGAAGTGCACTTGAAAAAGCGCCCAACTGAACTTAGCGGCGGCGAAAGGCAACGTGTCAACTTGCTTAGATCGATTCTTGTCGAACCAAAGCTAGTCGTGTGCGACGAAATCATTTCCAACCTGGATCGATTGATACAGAGAGAAATTATCGATTTACTTATTGCGCTGAACCAGGAAACCGGTATGGCAGTCCTCTTCATTGCCCATGATCTGCAAGCTGTCACGTATATGTGTGACCGGGTTTATGTCATGAAAGACGGAGAGATTGTAGACGAAAGTACGAAAGTAGAAGGTGGATTTGAGTTCTCGCATCCATATTCGAAAAAGCTTTTTGGAGCTCTGCTTGGGTGACAGTCACCAAAACAAACGTGAAAGTTTAAACAAACGTGACTGTTTGAATTAACATGACTGTTTTGGTGCCTGTCACCTTTACGAGTATGTAGAGCATGTAAAGTTGCATTGATATCGCATATTAAAAGGTTCCAATACCCGAAACCTAACAATAGGGGACTAAATAATTCTAAGCCCTCTTAACTATGGCACGCCCTCATATAATAAATTAACTATATTTTGTATGGAGGCGATCTTATCAGTTTTTGGATCGATATTTCCACACGGAAACACCGATTAAACCTTTACGATGGGCATAACTTAATTAAAACGTATCCGATTGCGGTTGGGAAAATGGTTACCTCGACGCCGATGGGGACATTTAGAATTATTAATAAACAGAGCAATCCCGGTGGACCTTTCGGGATATTGTGGATGGGGTTATCCAAACGCCATTATGGAATACACGGAACAAATAACCCATCGTCTATTGGGAAAAGTGTGTCACATGGATGTATCCGCATGTTTAACAAAGACGTTCTAGAATTATCCTCTATGGTCCCCGTTGGAACAACGGTTTATATTCATAAATAATATTTGGGTGACAGTCACCAAAATAAACGTGATAGTTTAAACAAACAAGATTGTTTGAATTAACATGAATAATTTGGTGACAGTCACCTTTACAAATAGAGGGAATGGGGGATAGGATGAATCGAATTATGGTTATTGGGGTATCAGCGGGTGTAGGTAAGTCTACATTTGCACGCCGATTAGGTGAATTAACTGGAATTGAAGTTACTCATTTAGATCGCCTGTATTGGAAACCGGGTTGGATTGAAACTTCGATTGATGAATTTTGTGATGCTCAGCAACAAGCTGTCAGAAGTGACGAGTGGATTATTGAAGGGAACTATGCAAAAACCTTTGCTATCCGTGAACCGCACGCGAATACCGTCATTTATTTGGAGCTTCCACTTCTGATTTGTTTGTATCGCGTATTGAAGCGCAGGCTGCAATACCGCGGCAAGACGCGAAGCGATATGGGGGAAGGGTGCAAGGAGAAGATGGATAGAGCGTTTTTGAAATACATCGTGACGACATACGGACCGCGGAAAAGGGTAATGTCAAAGCGGATGCTGCGTTATAGGGAGGAGGGGAAGACGGTTCATTATTTGAAAACACCAGGGCAAATTGAAGAATACTTAAAAACTTACATAAAGAAATAAGCCGATTGCATGGATGCGCAATCGGCTTATTTTAAAAACTGCCGTTTTAATTAGTAGGATTCGCATAACTAGTTTTATGGACTTTCTGTTTGGAAACGTCTTGTTTAGACGAATAGGATGATTTGGGAATGAAGAATATAATCGCGATCAATGCCAATAAAGCAAAAATGACGTTGGTGATGATTCCGACAGAAGCCGCCTTTTCAATATTGCCCGATAGCGTTATTGTGCTATATACCGTGGCAGAGATGGCAACACCGAAAGAACTGCCAAGTGAGCTCGCCATTTTGTAAATACCTGACGATGAACCGACTTTGTCTTCCGGCACACTCGAGACAGCCGTGTCAGTGGATGGCGTTGCATACATCCCGAGTCCGACACCGAACAGGATGAATCCGATAAAGACGGCGATGACATAGGCCGTATCCGGTAAAAACGTCAACGCCATTAATCCGATGCCGATTGCCGCTAAGATAGAACCTGCCATCATCGGCAACTTTGCTCCGGTTCTCTGCAATATTTTTTCACCGACACGGATCATAATGAGGACTGATACTAAATAGCCGATGGATAACATCCCTGATTGAAAAGCCGTGAATCCTCGACCTACTTGCACATATGTATTCGCTACAACGAGCGTTCCAGCTACCGCATTCAATAAAAAATTGGAGATGGTAGCACCTGTATACGGTTTATTTTTAAATAAATTAAAATCTATCAGTGCATGCAATTTGCCCAATTCTATTTTAATAAAGAACAACATGCCCATTAGCGTAGCGGCAATTAAACCTAATGTTAGAAGACTTGTCCAACCAAAATCGGAACCTCTTGTGATGACAACGTTTAATGCAATCATCGTTAGCACGAATACGACTAATCCAGTAAAGTCGAAACGTGAAGAAACTTGTTGTTCCACTCTACTCTCAGGTGTATCTTTAATCAAAATCATTGCAAGGATAGCGAAAACGATTGAAAAGATAAAAATCCATCTCCAGCCCATAGAAGTCGCAATAGCCCCTCCTGCAAATGAACAAACACCAGAGCCTCCCCAAGAACCGATGGACCAATAGCTTAGCGCGCGTTGTCTTTCGGCACCTTCATAATATGTTCTCATCAAAGCAATCGTAGCAGGCATAATACAAGCAGCAGATAGACCTTGGATGATCCGTCCGATAATCAATAAGGTAGCCCCATTCGCTATGACAAGACAAAGGGATCCGATAACGCTTAATACAAGCCCGAAATAGGTCAATTTTTTCCGACCATATTTATCGGCCAATCCACCCGCGGCAACAACGAAAATCCCTGAAAACAATGCGGTTAAACTAATTGCAACATTAAGTACGCCTAATGAAATTCCTAAATCGTTTTGAATTGCAGGAACAACATTGACCATGGATTGCGCAAAAAGCCAAAACGTGATAACACCGAATACAATTCCTGTAATCATCTTATTCGTTCCTTTATAGCTTGTGGCCATGACCTTCCCCCTCATAATAGAAAGCAGCTCTCATGATAGTTATCATTAATTGTTTATATATTTCATTACTTTAGCATAATGAAGCAGAGGGGTGAAGGTGTAAATCATTATTATTTAATTTTGATTTAATGAGATTAGTGTGAATTAAAAGATAAAGTAGTCAGCTCTATTATATGTTATCTTGCACTTCCGTTTGCTCAATCCATGTTTTCGACCAGTTTTCAATTTCTTTCATGATCGGTGTAAGAGACATCCCTTTTTTTGTTAATGTATATTCGATTCGCACAGGCGTTTCAGGGTAAACATTACGAATGACAAAGTTTTGCTGTTCAAGATCTTTTAATCGTTCGGATAATGTTTTCCCGCTGATGCCGAGTTTGTCGGTCATTGTACAAAAACGCTGCGGTCCTGCCATTAATTGATACAAAATAAGAGCAGTCCAGCGTTGGCTTAAAATAGAAACAGCTTTTTCGAAACGCGGACAAAGTTCAAATTCATTCATAAAATATCAGCTCCTTTATTGACAATTCCTATTCTAACATATAAAGTTAGTTACATAAAGTAAGTTACTTACCGAATTGATATAGGAGGAATACAAATGAAATTTCATAAAGCACCGTATACGTATACAGGGGAAGTACACCTCAACGTCTTGGATCTAGACAGATCCGTCCGTTTTTACAAAGAAGTGATCGGCTTTAAAATACTTGAGCAAGAATCGAATAGAGTAGTGCTGACAGCAGACGGGAAGATGCCGCTATTAATTATCGAACAACCGGAAAATGTGACGCAGAAAGAACCACGTCGATCTGGACTGTATCACTATGCGCTTTTATTGCCAGAGAGAGCCGATTTAGGAGCTATCATTAAACATTTCGTCCAACATAATATACGAATCGGAGCTTCTGATCACAAAGTGAGTGAAGCGCTCTATTTGTCAGATCCTGACGGTAATGGCATCGAAATTTACACAGATCGTGACCCCAATGTCTGGATCTGGGAAAATGGAAAAGTTGCAATGAGTACGGATCCGCTCGACGGGGAAGATATTATTGCAGAAAGTGCAGGAAAGACATGGGATGGACTCCCTACTGGAACGGTGATGGGGCATATTCATTTGCATGTGGCAAACTTGCCTGAAACGGAAGTATTCTATAATGCACTTGGATTTGAAGTCGTGACCAACTATCCACAAGCTTTATTCATGTCGAACGGGAAATACCATCATCATATTGGCTTGAATACGTGGAATGGCGAAGGTGTAACACGCCCTAAAGCGGGAAGTGTCGGACTTCAATCATATACGCTTATTTATCCGAATGAGTCCTCAATCAAAGAAGCAGTTGTAAAAGTGGAATCGCTGGGGGCGAGGGTAGGATCGGCTGGCGGTGGATATAAGACAGAGGATCCTTCCGGAAACGGAATAGTGCTTCGTGTAGAGTGATATAATTTTTTTGGAAAACTTGAAACTTCCTTCGACGTTATACGTATAACAACGTATACTTAATACAGCGATATATTAAAAGGCTGGACTGAAAAGGAAGTGTGATATATGACAAAGAAATTATGGTTTCAAGTGGGTGTCGGGATACTGCTTGCTATGCTCATAATTAAATACTTTATGGAGATCAAAGGGATTTTAGCGCCGCTAGTTATCATTGCAAAAGCTATCTTTCTGCCGCTTCTACTTGGCGGAGTTCTATATTATATTACAGAGCCAATCCAACGATTTCTGGAAAAACGGAAAGTGCCGCGGTGGGGTAGCATTCTCTCTATCTTTGCAATTCTAATCGCAGTAGTTTGGATATTTGTGGCGATTATTGGTCCTCCAGTAACAAAGCAAATAAATAACTTGGTTGATAATGCACCTGTAATTACCAAAGAAATCACTGTAATGAAGGACATAATACTTCAACAAAAAAATGATTTACCGCCAAAGCTTGAAGAATCCATTGACAGTGCAGCTAACTCAATTCAATCCATTGCAGTCAATTTCGGAAAATGGGTTGTCCAATTTTTACAATCCTTCTTACAGGCGATGTTCTTGCTTATACTTGTTCCATTTTTCTTCATTTTTATGCTGAAAGATCACGAGAAATTTGCGCCTTTCATTTACAATTTCTTTTCGGAAAAACGGCGGGAATGGATAAAAAAAACGTTACATGATATCGATACTGTACTCCGTTCTTATATCCAAGGGCAGTTGTTAATCAGCTTTTTATTAGCGATATTGCTGTTCATAGGTTACTTGAGTATCGGTCTGGAATATGCTTTATTACTGGCGATTTTCGGTCTCTTCATGAATCTTATTCCATTCATCGGTCCCTGGATTTCGGCTGTACCTCCAATTATCATCGGTTTCATACAGGATCCAAAAACTGGCATTCTGGCTGCAATCGTCATGGTTGTTGCTCAGCAGATCGAAAGCAATCTCATTACACCGAATATCATGGGTAAAACACTGGATATTCATCCGCTAACAGTCATTACCGTCATATTGGCGGCCGGTAATATCGGAGGTTTCCTTGGAATCATCGTTGCCGTTCCGACGTATGCAGTCGGTAAAGCGATTGTCAAAAATATTTACGCCAGACGTAAAGAAATTAAAGAGGCGGCAACGTCTACAGTATAGCCTGTTAATTCAAAGAAGCACATCCCATTGTGGAATGTGCTTCTTTTTCATATCTCGAAATACAGATGCCGATGTAAGCTACACCCTGGATTAAATGCTGCGGAGCATTCGGGACATGCCGATTTACAGTCCAAATAATCGTTAATAGTCAGCTCATGACCGCAAGCACCACAAAGAATTGCTGTTTCATCAAACTTTTCTGTAGGCCAGACATCAGGTCTGCCGCAACCATCTTCTTCATGGCATTTATAACATGGATAGTAGGTATCACAACAATAGAATTTAATGGCAATCCGATCAACTTCAGAATGATAATGTGCACAGCGCGTTTCGTCATCGAGGATTTTCCCGTGAACCGTATGGCCTTTGGCTAACATGTTTATTTCCCGCCTTTCATCTTCAAGAAGTGTATTGAATCACCTTTGAAATGGATAAGCTGATATAAAAAAGGAATGATTTCATGTGGAATGAGTTCCCTATTATCCATACGAATGTCTGGGATGCTTTTTGGGCAATTCCCGTTATACTTCTAGGCGTGTTATTGTTAAAACTATTTTTCAAACTCCCTGAAAGTTGGTTTTCTACCGCGGCGACACTGATTGGGCTTGTTTTGTCGATATTCATCAGTCATCAAGGCAACTTGTCTGCAGGCATTTTCATGGGATTTTTCTATGGTGGCGCAGCCGGTGGAACGATTTATTCATTAAAAGTTTGGTCCAAGAGTTATCGGAAGGAATGAAATAAGGTTTTCATTTCAATGGGCAAAATCCGCACTGCATAAGGCCCGGGACGTCTTTAGAAAAGCAACAGGTTGTTCGTACTTCCGTATTCAAGAGTGCGGAAGGTTCGCATCCCCGTAAGTAAGTTGCGAATAATGAACGAGGTGCGATACCTTCCCAAAGTGCATCGTCTTTCAACATCTCGAGGTCTGCGCGTGCTCCCACGGAAGTAGCTGGGTTTTCCAGTAGTACGTGGTATTGCCACAGAAGAAATCCGAAAATATTCTCCCATAACGTCAACGGCGAAACAGATGTGATAGTACGAATCCGCCTGATGACGGCATCGCACTGGTCTTTTAGGATTCGTCTGATGACTATCCGACGCTCATCCTCTTCTACATATCGCCAGTCTTCCGGAGATGCGAAAATACTGACTGAAAGCTTCCCGTATTCTACCTTTGCGCCAAAATGAAGATGATTTTTAGCCCCATCCCACATTTCATCGTACGCCGCCAAGTTATAAAATTGCATCGCGGTGAACATCCCGAAACGACGCATGAAGTAAGATGATGCTACAGTTCGGTTAGGGCTACCGCTCACTGCTTGGACGACATTTAATATATCTTCCGTTTTGTTTGCATCATGCAGCGTTTCCAAGGTGAACAGGTTTTGCCCGGGCTGTTCGATGTAAATACTGTACATATTCAGTTGTCTAATTTGGTCCGGAGTTAAATTTGTCATATCTCCATTATATCGTTCCAAGTGGCAAGTCATCAAGTTGAGCGAGCGCTCAGTCTACTGTATACTTGATGAATAGGTGAATGGATGAATACTTATAGGGGTGGAAATCAAAGTGGAAAAACGAATGAATGCAGAAAAGTTCATAGATTTGATTGGGAAAAAGGCGGATATCATCGTTCCGATAGCTAATGGGGAACCTCACCGGCTGCTAGATTTATTGGAAGCGAATCATACAGAATTACATGACGTTAAAATCCATCAAATGCTAACTCTTCGGGAGCGGGATTATATAAACGGTAAAATGAAAGGTCATCTTTCACACGTTTCGTACTTTTTAAGCGGCGCAACAAGAAAAGCTTATCAAGAAGGCAAAATTGAATTAGTTCCGAATGTTTTCCATGAGGTTCCGCGCATGTTGAAGGAAGTTACCAACATGTCGATGATCATGACAGTTGCGTCGCCAATGGATGAACATGGTTATTTCTCCTTGGGCACACAGGCGGACTATATTTCTGAATTCATCGGTCATGTGCCGTTTGTCTTGGAAGTGAATAGGCATATGCCGCGGACTTATGGTGAAAACCAGATTCATATTAGCCAAATTGCGGGTTATGTTGAAAATGATATGCCTTTATCCGAAGAAAGGACACCTGTCATCGGAGTGAAGGATCTTAAGATTGCTGAATTCGTAACGAATATGATAGAAAACGGTGATTCACTTCAAATAGGAATCGGTGCTATTCCAAATGCGGTTATGAGTATGTTGAAAAACCACCGTCATCTTGGTATCCACACTGAAATGTTGACAGACGGTATCGTCGATCTTGTAAAAGCAGGAGCGGTCGATGGAACGCGTAAGTTCACGCATAAAGGAAAAATTGTAGCAACATTTGCATTTGGATCACAGCGTCTGTACGATTTTCTCCATGAAAATCCAGCGGTGGAATTTTTACCGGTAAGCAGGGTGAACGATCCACGTGAAATTGCGAAAGAGGAAAAAATTGTTTCCATTAATGCGACGACGGAAGTGGACCTTTATGGACAATGTGCTTCTGAAACTGTTGGCGGCCGTTATTATTCATCGACAGGCGGACAAGCCGATTTTGCTCGTGGCGCACGTTTTGCAAAACATGGTAAAGGGTTCATTTGCATGCATTCGACAGTGAAAAATGACACCATTTCGCGCATTAAGCTACAATTGACCCCAGGTTCTGTCGTAACAACGTCGAAAAATGACGTTGACAACATCGTCACTGAATATGGAATTGCCAGTCTGCACGGAAAGTCATTATCTGCACGTGCAAAAGCACTCATCGACATAGCCCATCCGGCATTCCGGGAAGAGTTATTGTTTGATGCCAAAAAAACTGGCATATTATATTAATATCGAAACAGCGTTTTTTACGAAGAGCGCTGTTTTTTTGATGCTTAAAGCAAATCCATTGTCATGATATACCCCGCATGGTATATTTTCAATTAAGATTAAATGAAGATTAGGGGGGATTGTATGAAATGGATTTTTATTTTATTAATCGTCGGATTTTTCAGCTGGCGAATGTTTCCTGCAAAGGGGTTACGTTCCATTTCTACGGAAGAGTTGTTTGGAATGTTGGAAAATAAATCGATACAATTCATCGACGTTCGGACACCCGGTGAATATAAAGGGCGCCATATCAAGGAATTTAAGAACATCCCATTGAACACATTAAAATCACGGATGATAAGTTTGGATAAATCGAAAGAGACCGTGGTTATTTGTCAAAGCGGCATGCGCAGTTCGCAAGCAGCTAGGATATTAAAAAAGGCCAGCTTCACGGACGTATCGAATGTAACGGGTGGTATGGGGATGTGGCGCGGGTAATTAAATTCGGACATCATCCATGGAGCATTTTAGCTCTGTGGATTTTTTTGTTGTAAAACAGTGGAAGTAGCCCGTTTTTTTTCGCGTGCGCCCAACACACTTTTTTAGGCTGATACATACTATTTAAATGAAGAGGTGGTGGACGTTGAAAAGTGATGATAAGGCTGTACGATACGATCCATTTGAAATCGAACAGCGTGAGTGGAAACAAAGACAAACGAAAGAACGGCTAAAACAGATGTTAACGATTGCTTCGCCTATTTTCCTACTTCTGTTGTGGGAATTCTTGTCGAGGACTGGAATGATCGATATTCGCTTCTTTCCGCCTCCCTCTGCGATTGTGAGCACATTTTTCGGGATGATTTCAAGTGGTGAAATGGCAGGTCATATCGGTGTTTCATTGTACAGGATTTTCGCCGGATTTTTATTAGGCGTCATACCGGGCATCGTCATCGGTCTGTTGATGGGGCTATATTCGCCAATTCGCCATTTCGTATCGCCGATAGTGATGGCTCTTATGCCGATTCCTACACTTGCCTTGCTTCCAATCATTATTATTCTTTTTGGAATTGGAGATTTATCAAAAGTCATTACGATTGCAGGGAGTGTCTTTTTTCCTGTAGTTATCAATACGGCTGCCGGGGTCATTAATATCGACTCTATCTACTTAGATGTAGCAAAAAATTATGGTGCCGGAAAAATGGACTTCTTCATGAAAATCGCTTTGCCGGGCGCGATGCCGGTTATGTTGGAAGGGATTCAGATGGGGCAGGCGATTGCACTTCTGACGATTGTGGCAGCGGAAATGATGGGGGCTACGTCAGGAATCGGCTATCTGATTTGGGTTTCGTACAAAGCGTTCTTACTTCAAGAAATGTATGTCGGGCTCATCCTCATTTCATTTTTCGGTTATCTGTTCTCGCTGTTGCTCCGAGGAATCCAGAAAAAGATGTTACCGTGGAGGTGAGCAGATGGGCAGGAAAGCTAAAATTATCATTCGTAATTTGACGAAAGCATTTTATAAAAAACAAGGCAGCGTCACGGCACTGGACGACATTAATCTTACAATCGACGATGGAGAATTTGTCTGCATCGTTGGACCAAGCGGATGCGGAAAGTCGACGTTGCTGCGTATATTGGCGGGGCTCGAGAACCCAAGTATCGGAGAATTTACGATTGCGACCGATGGGGAGGATCGGCCGCTGCAGTCGATGGTGTTCCAGGAAAGGGGCGTCATTCCTTGGCTCACTGTCGAAAAGAATGTGGAGTTTGGTCTCAAAATGCGTCATTTGCCGAAAGAGCTCATAAAAGAGCGTACAGCGTATTATTTAAAAAAGACCGGTCTGGAAAAGTTTTCATCCCTTTATCCGAAAGAACTTTCGGGGGGGATGAAACAACGGGTGAGTATAGCACGGGCATTTGCTAATGATCCTGAAATATTATTGATGGATGAACCGTTTGCGGCTCTCGATGAACAAAACAAATTCATCTTGCAAGAAGAGCTGTTATCGATCTGGTCGGAAACAGGGAAGACGATTCTATTCATCACCCATAGTATCGATGAAGCGTTATTGCTGAGTGATCGTATTCTCCTTATGAGTTCGCAGCCTGGTAGGATCATTCGGGAAATCATTGTTGATATGCCGCGCCCTCGAAAAATCGAAGACATTCGTGAAAATCCGGTCATGGCCGGACAGTTTGTAGAAATATGGAAACACTTGCAGGAAGAAGTACAGCAGTCAAGACGAGAAGATGGATGAAAGGGAGAGGTTCGATGGCAAAGTGGATGAAGAGTGGATGGTTGCTATCGTTAGTTGCGTTAGCCCTCCTGATTGGTGCTTGTTCACCGAAAGAGACGGCAGGACCGATAACAGATGATAAAACGCCTGAAAAAGTTTCCGTAGATAATCCTTCCGGTGATCTGGCGCCGCTCGAAAAAAGAGCAAAAGTTGTCATTGCGGAGGACGGTGCAGCTTCTGGTGCAGGTTTTTACATTGCAAAAGAGCGAGGGTATTTTGAAGACTATAACATTGAGGTGGAGTTTGCCCAGTTCGCAAACAGCGATGATATGCTGCCGGCATTAGCGGCCGGGGAAGTGGATATTGCTGGAGGTGTTTCGACTGCATCGTTCTTTAACGCGATATCTCAGGGAATTGACGTAAAGATTATTGCAGATAAAGGACATAACGTGCCGGGGAAATCATATTTTACCCTTGTCATCGGTAACCATATGGTCGACGTAATTAAAGAGTATAAAGACCTTAAAGGGAAGAGAATTGGTGTATCTTCACACAACTCGATTGATGAATATATTTACGATGAACTGATCAAACATGCCGGTTTGACAAAGGACGACGTGGAGTTTGTCCTAATGAGCGACTTTGGAAGTATGCTCGGTGCAATCAGCAATGGAACAATCGATGCGGCGGTTAATATTGAACCGCTTATTGCACAGGGAATTGATAAAGGGTTCCACGTCCGATTTGGCGATGCGACCGATTATGCACCAGAATCCCAAATTGCCTTGGTTCTTGGATCACCGAATTTCATGGGGGAAGAAAAAGATATTTCGCTGCGATTCATGTCGGCTTATTTGAAAGGTGTACGCGATTACAACGATGCATTTATTAAAGGCGAAGGAAAAGATAAAATTATTGACATTATGACGAAGCATACAGCGTTGAAAGATCCGGCCCTATGGGAAAAAGTAAATGTCACCGGCCTAGATCCCGATGGAAAGATGTTCATCGACGATATTAAAAAGCAATACGATGCCTATAAAGCAAATGGTGCTATCCGCGGTGAAATCGATTTTGATAAAGCGATAGATACGTCGATAACGGAAAAAGCTGTTGAGACAATAGGGGAATACGATCGTTAATAGCACTGGCAACCCGTAAAAAATTGCCCACTCCTTAATCGGTAGTGGGCAATTTTCTCTTGGCGTATGCTGTTTGAAAACTATGTAACGCCATACCAGCAATAATAACCGCAATCCCGACGAGAGAAAGGGCGCCTGGAAGTGCAATGCCAAGAATCATCATTTCACCCAGCATAACAAAAATTAGTTGTGTGGATTGTGTCGCTTCCACAGCGGCGAGTTTTCCTTGGTCTCCCCGCACGCGGTCGGTTGCCATGAAAAATAATGTTGTTGCAATAACGCCGGAACTGACACCGACGATGAATGACTGACCAAGCTGGCTCATGGAAGGGGGACCAACTGTCAATAACGCATAGATGACAAAACCGATCCAAACAGGAATCGTCATGAGCGTCATACCAAGTACACGTTGAAACGTATCGAGCCTACCGCCAAGAAGCTCCATCATTTTCCGGTTGCCGAGCGGGTAGGCGAATGCCGCAAATCCGACGGGAATGATGCCAAGCATCAGCGTCCTCACTTCAACGCTTTGCGCATGCGGAATTTGGATAAGTACGACACCGGCAAAAATGATAAGTGTAATACCGAGAGATACAAGTGGAATCTTTTGTCGGATTTTCTGTTCACCATCATTCGTTTTTACAATAAGGGTGAAAAACGGGGCGAGCAGGACACCTGCTACAATCGTCAATTGCCAAGTACCGGCGAGAAGCCAACCCGGACTATAAGCGGCTGCATATGTAAGTGGTGCGTAGAACAAAACAAAGGCGGTAACGCTCCAAATGAAAAACAGGGCAGGTTTCGCAATTACTTCCTTCTTCACCTCGCCGAGCCCTTTACGATATGCGACGATGGCGATCAAAAACGGTAACATGAACAAATAGCGCAGGGAAGCGCTCCACAGCCAGCTTCCGCCAGATAGTTCCATCGATCTGTTCAAAATGAATGTTACCGCGAAGAAAACGGAGGAGAGTACTCCTATCCCAATTTCCTTCACAAGCTACCCCCCTCGTATAAATTCCAAGAAGTATGGATTATTTGTACCCGTTTAGTATGCGCGCTCTTCAAACAGTTTGACTGCCTCGATGATGACATTTGTCGCTTTTTCCATATTGTCGACAGAGATGTATTCGTATTTACCGTGGTAGTTTTCTCCGCCCGTGAAAATGTTGGGTGTCGGCATTCCCTTGTACGACAATTGGGACCCGTCCGTGCCGCCGCGTACGGGTACGATATTCGGCTCGATGTTGAGACTCTTAAATGCGTCAGAAATGATATCGACAATTTCCATCACCGGTTCAATCTTTTCACCCATATTGAAGTATTGATCTTCAATCTCGAGAGTAACTGCGTTTTCACCATACTCTTTCTTCAGCTTACCGGCAGTTTCAATCATCAGTTGTTTTCTCGCTTCGAATGTTTCGCGGTCGAAATAACGGATGATGTAGCCGAGCGTTGACTCTTCGGTGGATCCGTTGAACTGCATGAGATGGACAAAACCTTCATAGCCATCTGTTTTCTCTGGAATTTCATCCGCTGGCATTGCAGATTGGAATTGATTGGCTAGGAGAACTGAATTGACCATTTTATTTTTAGCAGAACCAGGATGAACGCTTACGCCACAGAAGGTAACTTTAGCACTCGCTGCGTTGAAGCTTTCGTATTGCAGCTCCCCAAGTGGACCACCATCCATCGTATAGGCGTATTTAGCACCAAACTTTTCAACATCGAATTTATGCGGTCCACGACCGATTTCTTCATCTGGTGTGAAAGCGATTCGTAGTTTTCCATGTTTCAGGTCAGGGTTTGCAATCAAAAATTCCATCGCCGTGACGATTTCAGCAATCCCTGCTTTATCGTCAGCGCCGAGAAGTGTTGTACCGTCTGTTGTAATAAGGGTATGGCCAATATAATTTTTTAGCTCTGGAAAAGCGTTAACAGTCATTACGGTGCTGTCGTTCAGTTGAACATCTTTGCCGTCGTAGTTATCGATGCGCTGTGGGTTGACGTTTTTCCCGGTGTAATCGGTCGCCGTATCAACGTGTGCAAGAAACCCGATGACAGGTACGTCACGGTCCGTATTGGCAGGAAGTGTAGCAAACAAATATCCGTTTTCATCGAGAGTGATTTCTTCCATCCCGATATCCGCAAGTTCTTTTTGTAATTCATGCAGAAGGTCCCATTGGCCCGGTGTTGAAGGTGTTAACGAACTCCCGGCATCCGATTGTGTATCAATTTTTGCATAGCGTACAAGGCGCTCAATTAGTTTCTCTTTCATTTCAATGTATTCCTCCCATAAATGAAGTACTGATTCATCTATCTTATCAGACTGTTCCGTTTTACGGAATAATTTACCGTGTCTGTACGGGAAAAGATAGGACGCGTCAATAGCGCAAGGAAGAAAAATCCTTCCGATTGTGTAAATTCACGCTTTTTCTTCCGGAATGAGATTGCGCATGTTGTTGCTGCGGGAGATGTCGGCGGGCCGGAAGCTCTTGATTTTGCACTTGTCGTGAAATTGACCCGTGTCATATTACTTGTAGTTGTCGCCGGAGCGATCGGAATATGGAAGACGCGGAAGGATAACCGGTCAGGAGAAAGGTTCAACATAAAGACACTTCCGATTCCGTGGTTCATCTTCGGGTTCCTCGCGGTGAGTGCACTTTATTCCATCGGGGTTGTACCGGCAGCGGTCGCGTCACTTTCCGTCACGCTAGCTTATCTGTTGATAGCGATGGCAATGGCGGGCATGGGTTTGAATGTGAAGTTCGAGGCATTCCGCAATGCAGGCGTGAGGCCGTTCATTGCAGGACTTGCAGGGACGGTTGTTCTCATAGTAGCAGATTACACGTTTGTACGTTTCATATTCTAACAGGGATGAGCATAGAAAAAAGGCATCGCTTCAGCAGCGGATGCCTTTTTCGTCTATTTTTTAAATGATTGAGTAATTCTTATGTGAAACAACAGTAAGATTTGAAGCGGCACCAATAAGTTCGGCGTCCTTCGATGTAATTTCAACGATGACGGAGTTCTCAAGTATTTTAAAGATAGTGCCATTGACTTCGTGATCATTGCGGACAAACGAAATCTGTTCGTCGATTCTGCGCGCTGCGACAAAATCCGATACTTCTTTTTCCCTGCGTGGAAAAGCCATTCGAATTCCCCCTATTGTCCATTCTCATCTTATCATCTAATTAAAAAGTGCTTTTGGGAAACCCGGAGCAACGAGTAGATGAAGATGGAAAACAACTAACCATAAACGATTAAACACATGTTGTCTAGTATTAGTATACCATAATATCACGAAATTTGCAGGAAAGTAGATTTTATTGGCGGTATTAATAGCTTTTCCTGTGTTATAAAAAATTTTTTCTGTAATAAAAACGAAGGGGTTGATATTATACCTGAGGGGGTATAATATACAGCTATAGCATAAATCAAAGGAAGTGCGAACATGGAATACGATGACAAAATGAAAAACAGGTTGAAACGGATTGAGGGTCAAATTAAAGGCATTTTAAAAATGATGGATGACAATAAGGATTGTAAAGAGGTAATTACACAATTGTCGGCCTCCCGTTCAGCAATAGATAGGACGATTGGTGTTATCGTCAGCTCCAATCTGATTGAATGTATTCAACAATTGGATGAAAGTAACTCAAGAACACAAGAGGATATCGTAAAAGAAGCAGTAGACCTACTCGTAAAGAGTCGCTGAAACAGTGGACTCTTTTCTTTTTACTATATATTATACCCCCCAGGGTAAAAGAGAGGAAGATTTGAATGTCTGAAACGAAGAGAACTACCATTGTATTATTCAGTGGAGATTACGATAAAGCAATGGCTGCATACATCATTGCAAATGGTGCTGCTGCTTATGATCACCAAGTAACGATTTTTCATACATTTTGGGGATTGAATGCACTTCGAAAAGATGAACTGGTCTCAGTAAAGAAAGGTTTGCTGGAGAAAGTATTTGGAAAAATGATGCCGCGCGGTGCGAATAAGATGGGTATTTCTAAAATGAACTATGCTGGAATGGGTCCTAAAATGATTAAGCATGTCATGAAAAAGCATAATGCGATGACGCTACCGCAATTGATCGAACTGGCGGAAGAACAGGATATTAAACTTGTCGCTTGCACAATGACGATGGATCTTCTAGGACTTCAGCAGGATGAACTGCTGGATGGTATCGAGTATGCCGGAGTTGCTGCTTATCTCGGGGATGCTCAGGATGGCAACGTAAACTTATTTATTTAATTAAATTCGAATGAAATCGGAGGGACTTAGATGATAGAAATAACACCAATAGAAGTTCAAGAAAGGTTGAATACGAATAAAACGATTCACCTGATTGACGTGCGTGAAGTGGATGAAGTGAAAGAGGGGAAAATCCCTGGAGCCATCCATATTCCGCTCGGATTACTGGAGTTCCGTATGCATGAGCTAGATAAAAGTATTGAGTATACAATGGTTTGCCGCTCCGGGGGACGTAGCGGAAGAGCTGTACAGTTGCTTGAGGGACACGGCTTCAAAGTAGTGAACATGATTGGCGGTATGAATGACTGGGAAGGTCCGCTAGAATAATATTATTTTTTTATCTCGTAATATACCCATACGAGTATATGTAGGAGGAGAAGATAACATGATAAAAACTGATTTCATCCTTGATGCAAAAGGAATGGCATGTCCAATGCCAATCGTCAAAACGAGAAAAATCATGAAAGGATTGGAACCGGGAAATGTATTGGAAGTACAGGCAACAGATAGAGGGTCCACGGCTGATATAAAAGCATGGGCCGAGAGTTCCGGCCATTACTACTTGGGCACGACTGAAGATGCGGAAGTTCTTACGCATTATTTACGAAAATCAAGCGAAGAAGAAAGAGTTGAAAAGAAACATCCGCATGTTGTATCTAATGAACAATTGCAAGCATTTTTAGACGGTACGCCTGATGCGCTCGTACTGGATGTCCGTGAATTTGCGGAATATGCATTCGGTCACATTCCAGGAGCTAAGTCAATGCCACTCGGTGAACTTGAAGAGGCGTTCGGGGATCTTGATAAAGAAACGGAAATGTACATCATATGCCGTACAGGGAACCGCAGTGATACGGCTTCCCGTAAACTTACTGAAGCCGGCTTTTCAAAAGTGAAGAATGTTGTGCCTGGTATGAGCGAATGGAACGGACCTATGGAAAAGGTCGTGCAATAAATGACTGAAATTACTAGAGGGGGTATACAAATGATAGTTCAACCTATGACAGTTAGTACGATAACAAAAAAAGTAGTGAATAAAGAACCGTTTTTTATATTGGACGTTCGCAATGAAGATGCCTTTGCAGATTGGAAAATTGAAGGAGAAAACATTCAGTATCTTAATATCCCCTATTTCGATTTACTCGATGGGGTTGAGGAAATCCTGGGTCGGCTTCCTGTGGATCAGGATATTGTCGTTGTTTGCGCGAAAGAGGGATCCTCTATTATGGTTGCAGAAATGATTGCGGAAGAGGGTCGCGCGGTTCATTATTTACAGGGCGGTATGAAAGCGTGGAGTGAACATTTGGAGCCGGTTAAAATCGGTGACTTGAGGAACGGCGGAGAGCTGTATCAGTTCGTACGGATCGGTAAAGGTTGTTTGTCGTACATGATTATTTCGGATGGGGAAGCGGTAATTCTCGACGCGACACGAATGACAGACGTATTCCTCGATTTTGCAGATAAATTAAATGTCAAAATAACACATAGTATTGATACGCATCTTCATGCAGATCATATTTCCGGAGGTCGTAAAATTGCAGAGGCTACGGGTGGAACGTACTGGTTGCCGCCGAAAGACGCCGGTGAAGTGACGTTTGCCTATGAAGCATTGGAAGAAGGGCGCGACATTCGGGTCGGTAATACCAAGATTGAAATCCAACCTTTGTATTCACCTGGACATACGATCGGTTCTACGTCATTCATAGTGGATGATACGTATTTACTTTCTGGTGACATCTTGTTTATCGAGTCAATCGGACGCCCCGATCTTGCCGGCTTAGCTGAGGATTGGGTTGGAGATTTGCGGGAGTCATTGTACAAACGCTATAAAGAATTGTCGGAAGAACTGATTGTTCTGCCCGCGCACTTCATGATTGTTGACGAATTGAATGTGGATGGTAGTGTATCTGAAAAATTGGGTACATTATTCGCTGAAAACCGCGGTTTGAACATCGAAGACGAAACGGAATTCAGGGAAATGGTGACTGGGAATTTACCACCACAACCGAATGCTTACCAACAAATCCGTGAAACAAATATGGGGAAAGTAACGCCTGATGAAGAATCCCAACGTGAAATGGAAATCGGACCAAATCGTTGTGCGGTCAGATAACTATATAAATTGAGCGTATGCGCCTCACAAGGGGATTTGAAGAAATTATTGCTTCAGTATATAAAATTAGAGAAAGAGGAGAGATTTTTTATGAACGCAAACAAAGTATTAGACGCAAAAGGATTGGCTTGTCCAATGCCGGTCGTACGTGCAAGAAAAGTGATGAAGGAAATGGAAACAGGAGAAGTATTGGAAATCCTCGCGACCGATAAAGGTTCCGTCGCGGATTTAGCCGCATGGTCGAAGTCCGGCGGGCATGACCTGCTTGAACAAAAAGAAGAAGGCGGCATCTTTACGTTTAGGATTCAAAAAGGCTAATGCGAAATGGAAGGGTGTCTGTTTACTAGATACCTCTTCTCCTTTTGGAAGGAGGGAAAAATAGTGGATTTCGCGTTTATTGCCACCATATTTTTAATTGGATTTGTCGGCTCGTTTGTTTCTGGAATGGTCGGCATCGGCGGAGCAATCATTAATTATCCGATATTGTTATATATACCGCCCCTTATTGGAGTGGCCGCTTTTTCAGCCCATGAAGTATCGGGAATTAGCGTTATTCAAGTGCTATTCGCAACGATTTCGGGAGTATGGGCTTATCGTAAGAGTGGTTTCATTAATAAAACCCTAGTTCTATACATGGGTACGAGTATAATCCTTGGGAGCTTTATTGGTGGCTTGGGGTCAAAGGGGATGTCCGAGGAATCGGTGAACATTGTCTATGCGGTATTAGCAACGCTTGCAGCGATCGTGATGTTCGTCCCTAAAAAGAAAGTGGATGACGTTCCTGCTGACCAATTGGTATTCAATAAATGGATGGCGGCAGTACTTTCATTCATTGTTGGAATCGGGGCAGGGATTGTAGGAGCGGGAGGCGCATTTATTCTCGTACCCATTATGTTAGTTATCCTGAAGATTCCAACGCGGATAACGATTGCGACATCACTCGCGATTACGTTAATATCTTCAATCGGTTCAGCCATCGGAAAAATTGCGACCGATCAAGTGCTGTATGGACCTGCTGCTATCATGATTGTTGCAAGTGTTTTAGCAGCCCCTCTTGGAGCGAAAATCGGTCAGAAGATGAATACGAAAGTATTGCAATGGCTATTAGCGTTTCTTATTTTTGGGACTGCTATTAAAATATGGATGGATTTTTAGAAAGCAATAAAGTTGGGAAATCGGGTATCGCTCATTCCATGGCGATACCCGATTTTTTTTACGACTATATATATACAAGGTGTCACTGTTGATTGGAGAGGAAAGCGTGCGCCTGGAGCGGAAATCAACATGATCTAGCTTTCATCATGAAACAAACAATTATATTTACAAGGGAAAACCTTAACTATATAAGAAAGGTAACCTCTGACCTTAAATAGTACCGACAAAAACTTGAATCAATCGATATGTACGAATTGTTTAATGGGTATTGAAAAATGAAGTATAGTGATTACGAAGATGATAGTTGAAAGCAAGAACAGAAATCGGGGAAATAATAGGTATTGGAAAGGATGATTCAGATGCGGGCACGCGATATAGGGTTGGAATTTGAAGGAGAAACGGGATTCTTTAATGCAATCACTGACGTTCCGGGAGTTGCCGTTGGGTATTCAACAATTGTTGAAGGGGAAGGTCCATTGGTAGTAGGGGAAGGCCCAATCCGCACTGGAGTAACTGCCATTTTGCCGCGCGGTAAACAAAATGAAATGAAACCGATCTGGGCTGGAACATTTTCTTTCAATGGCAATGGTGAAATGACAGGAACCCATTGGATAAACGACGGCGGGTATTTTTTAAGCCCAATATGCATTACAAATACTCATTCGGTCGGCACGGTCCACCAGACGGTCGTGAAGTGGATGATAGATAATTATAAGGATCAATTCTTAACTGAACATTTATGGGCGATGCCTGTCGTTGCTGAAACTTATGACGGTGTTTTAAATGATATTAACGGCATGCATGTTAAGGAAGAGCATGTTTTGGCTGCACTGCAATCTGCTCAATCGGGTGAGTTGAAGGAGGGGAATGTTGGCGGCGGAACGGGTATGATTTGTTACGGATTTAAAGGGGGTACCGGAACTTCTTCACGTAAACTCCATATCGACGGGGAAGAATATCACATCGGCGTGCTCGTGCAAGCAAACTACGGAAAAAGGGATTGGTTAAAAATATCAGGCGTCCCAGTTGGAAAATACTTGACTGAGAATACATTGCTCACAAAGGAGATGGGTTCAATCATTGTAATCATCGGGACTGATATCCCGATGTTGCCTCATCAACTGAAACGCCTTGCCAAACGCGCTTCCATTGGAATTGGAAGAAGTGGTAGTCCCGGGGGGAACGATTCTGGCGATATATTCCTCGCATTTTCAACCGCAAATGAAATGTCTATTCAACAAAAGGAAGTACCGATTTTAAATATGAAATCTACTAACGATCAACAATTCGACCCGATTTATGAACAGACTTGTCATGCGATTGATGAAGCGATTATTAACTCTATGATTGCGGCAGAAAGTATGACGGCACTTAAACCAAGCGGGAAAATTGTCGAGGCTATTAACCATGAAAAACTTATGGAAGTGATGAAGAGGTATAACCGTTAATGAGTAATCTGCGAAGAGGAATACGAAGGTGTTGAACTCGATATATCGAACAAATGAATATTAATATTAACTAAGCGAAGGCGCCTTTTAAGGGGTAGCCGAAGCCCTAAGACTAGTCGCGCAGCAGCGAATTCAATGGTATTTTTTATTTCAACCTAATTCATGTTTTTTATATCTGGTACGACCTTTATGGCTGAAAACTGTAATGAAAAGAACATCCGGAATCGCTCAAATGAGAGACTCCGGATGTTCTTTTTTTAGCGAAGCGTCCTGGAAGATGCTTGAATAATACCCTTCTTCAATTCACCGACAACGTCTTTCTTTCGAGCAAAGATGAAATAAGAAGCGACGGTCACCCCTGCAATCAGCAATGTAAGCACTGCCTGTACACGTAATGATTCAATGATAAGCATGGCAACATAGATTCCCGCGATGACGAAAATGGTCGCATACGTCAAGTAAGGGAATAGCCACATTCTAATTTGAAGTGCCTCAGGGTTTTCCCGTTCAAGTCTTCTTCGCATTTGCAGATGCGAAAACGCGATGACAAGGTACACCAAAAGGGCAACTGCTCCTGAAGAATTAATTAGAAACAAAAATATCTTGTCTGGAGAAGTATAACTAAAAATGACCGCGATATAGGAAAAGAGCGTGCTGAATAAAATCGCACGTATAGGAACGCCTTTCTTGCTTAATTTCAAAAATGCTTTCGGCGCATCGCCTTTTTGCGCCATTCCAAACAACATGCGCGAGTTTGCATATAATGCTGAATTCAAGCAAGAGAGAACCGCGGTTAAGACAACAAAGTTCATAATCTGGGCTGCGGCAGGTATTCCAACATAATCAAGAACCGCAACGAACGGACTGACAAGCAGGCTAGTGGAATTCCAAGGCAACAAAGTGACCACAAGCGCGATAGAACCGATATAGAAGATTAGAATCCTCCAGATGACACTGTTTGTCGCAATCCGGACCGCTTTTGCCGGATGATCTGATTCGCCGGCAGCAATCGTGACAATTTCAGTACCCATGAAGGAAAAGATGACTACGGTAATTCCCAATAAGACCGAACCAAACCCAGTCGGCATGAATCCGCCTGCCCCTAATAGATTCACCGTTCCGGGAGCATCTACGCCTGGATACCATCCGAAAAGCACACAAAGCCCAAGAACGAGGAACAAACCGATACTAACGACTTTAATGAGGGAAAACCAATACTCGAATTCCCCGAATGACTTCACCGAAAAAAGATTCGTAAGTGTTAACAAAACGGTTAGGATCAATGCCATTAACCAAAGCGGGAATTCCGGAATCCAGTATTGCATAATTGCTGCACCGGCAATTGCTTCTATCGCAATAACGACAACCCAGAAAAACCAATACAACCATCCAATTGTGAAGCCTGCCCACGGTCCGATCGATTCGGTAGCATAGGTGGAAAAAGAGCCACTTGTTGGATGGGCAGCTGCCATCTCGCCAAGCATCCGCATAACCAAGACGACAATTGTACCTGCAAATGCGTAAGATAGAATCGCGCCAGGTCCCGAGGCGTTGATAACTGCGCCACTTCCGATAAACAGACCGGCTCCAATAACACCCGCAATTGAAATCATGCTGATGTGCCGGATTTTCAAATCTGGATTTAACTGTCCTTGCTGATTAGACATCTACATTCCTCCTCTGTGAAAATAGTAAGCCCCCACGAAGTGTAAGCGTTTTCAAATATAGGTGACTGAATATTCAACCCGATAGATATATCAATCATACAATAATTTAGCTGAATTATAGTAGACAGGTTGTAAAAAAATATGAAGAATACTTATACAATTCGTTAAATATATCGATGTTTTTTACTAGTTAGGCAATATGTCTAAACTTTAACATGAAGTGCTCACACTTTGTCTAGTTCAATGAAAACGGTTACTTACTAGAATTAGTATAGAATATTTAAAAGAGTTAATTTAATTGTAAGCCATTATTGTTATTGTTTTCATCAATGGCTAACGGGGAGGAACATTATATGAAAGTAAAGGTTGAAAACAAGACTTATATTCGTGATCGAGAGGCCGTAATTAACTTAACCTCGGAACTTGTACGCATACCCAGTGTTTATAGGGAAAATACCCTGGATGGAAATGAAACAAAAGTGGCGATGCATGTTGCCGCTTATTTAAGAAAAATTGGGATTGAAACACATATGGAAGAGGTTGTTCCAGGTAGACCGAACGTCATCGGCATTGTCGACTCCGGAAAACCTGGTAAAACACTTCTATTCGAAGGTCACACCGATGTGGTGACTGAAGGGGATAGGGATGCATGGGTTTACGACCCTTTTAGTGCGCATATTGAGAACGGACGGATGTACGGTCGAGGGACGAATGATACAAAGGGGAATTTGGCGTGCATGATTACAGCTGTTCATTCACTTCTTCAGGATAAAGAAGAGTTCTCCGGGAAAATCATCTTATGCATACCTGTTGATGAGGAAGGTATGATGAGCGGCATTAAGCACTTCATTCAACAAGGGTGGGCAGATGGGGTAGATGGTGCAATCATTTGCGAACCTGAAGAGAATAATGTCTGTATTGCGCAACGAGGGGCTATGCGAATAAGAGTGGACGTGTATGGGAAGATGGCGCACGGAGCAATATCTTGGAGCGGCATAAACCCGAATTGGCGCATGGCGAGGCTCATAGTGGAACTGGAAAAGTTGGAGAAAGAAGAGCAAAAAAGATTGGGCGAAGATCCCTATTTGAAATGGCCTTCGATTACGCCGACAATTTTACAAGCCCCGGTAAAAGGTGATGCACAAATTAACGTTATACCGGATCACTGCATGATGACGCTTGATATTCGAACGGTTCCCAGTCAAAATCATGATGAATTATTGGAGAAAATAAATTCCATTATTCAGAAGCTTAAAGAAGATGACCAGGATTTTAAAGTGGAACTGACGATTTTGGATAACCGTCCTTCTACAATTACAGCAACTGATGATCCTGTCGTACAAGCAATTTATGGCGCAGTGGAATCAGTCACAGGTGATACGCCCATTTATAATGGAGTTCCTGGGGCGACAGATGGAACGTTTCTTCATATGCATGGTATCCCGATTGTGACAATTGGTGCCGGAGACAGAGATATCCCACACCAAATCAATGAATATGTAGATATTGAAGAACTGGCAGTTACTACGGCTATTTACAGGGATGCAGCTTTACGCTTTCTGAATGGCAAGGAGTGATAAAATATGACAGAATTTACTATTGCAATTATTCCAGGGGATGGAATCGGTATTGAAGTTATGGAAGAAGCCTTAAAAGTGTTGAAGGTACTAGAAGAGCACGAACAAGATTTCGTTCTAACTATGGAGGAATTTCCATGGAACTCGGACTACTATGTTGCTAACGGAAGGATGATGCCTGAAAACGGACTGGAAACGTTACAGGCTTTTGATGCGATATTATTCGGAGCCATCGGGGATGCGCGTGTTCCGGATGACGTCACAGTGTGGGAATTAATCATGCCAATCCGAAAGCGATTTCAACAATATGTAAACTTCAGACCGGTTAAATCGTTACCAGGAATTAAATCACCGCTTGCCTCTGGAGATGACATCGACTTTGTCATATTCCGTGAAAATGCGGAAGGGGAGTATTCTGATAGCGGTGGGCGCATGTTTGATTCGCAAGCATCCGAGCTCGCCATTCAAAATACGGTTATGACACGTGGAGGAATTGAGAGAATAGCAATCGCTGCATGTGACTATGCGGTAAAAAACGGCAAGAAAAAGTTGACGAGTGCGACAAAGTCAAACGCTGTCATCCATGCGATGAAACTATGGGACGAGCATGTAAAGCGGGTTGTTGCTGAAGGTTACCCTGGGTTGGAACTTGAATCAGCCTACATCGATGCACTTGTGGCGTACTTCGTCCAACGACCGCAAACATTTGAGGTTGTCGTCGCATCCAACCTTTTTGGAGACATTCTGTCGGATCTTGGTTCCGGAATCGTAGGCGGGCTGGGTCTTTCTCCTTCGGCCAATATTAATCCGGAAAAAAAGTACCCCTCGATGTTTGAACCAGTTCATGGGTCTGCACCGGATATCGCTGGAAAAGGGATAGCGAATCCGATAGCTCAAATATGGTCAGCTGCTTTGCTGTTAGAGCATTTAGGAAGAGAAGATCTTTCAATTATCATCATCAAGGCGATTGAAAAAGTACTTATTGAAGGGGAAGTAAAGACGGCTGATATCGGCGGGAGTGCAACAACAAAACAAATGGGTTCAGCAATTGCAGAGAAAATAAAAGAACAGTATGTTACTGGGGAAATGGGGAGTTTAATGCATGAAACTAACTAACAAAGTAATCATAGTGACAGGTGCTGGCGGTGGGATGGGCAAAGCTATTGCCTTGCAGCTAGTAGAACGGGGTGCATTTGTCGTTGGAATTGATATATCAGTGGAGTCGCTGTCAGATATTCAGCAAGATAATTTTGAAGCCAAGGTGGCCGACGTATTAGATGAACAAAAAATTTCGGAACTATTTTCGGAAATTAGTAATACGCACGGAAAAATCGACGGGTTAGTCAATGCGTTGGGTATTGCGCAATCTCAAACTCCAATCGAGGAGGTTTCTTTAGAGCAATGGCACCGCCTTCTGAATGTGAATGCAACAAGTTTATTCATTACATGCAAAGAGGCAGTTAAATATATGAAACCGAAACGTCAAGGCTCAATTATTACAATTGCTTCTATTTCAGCAGTAAGGCCGCGACCGGGTCTACAATCATATATCGCGTCAAAAGGAGCAGCGGAAAGTTTTTCAAGGGCTATGGCCATCGAATTAGCGCCGTATTCAATACGGGTCAACACAATCCATCCCGGTCCCGCGGATACAAATATGCTGGGACAATTCGCCGAGGAAAACGCGGACGTCACTGCAATGAAAGATGCAGTGTTCAAGCAAAGTGTTCCGTTAGGCGAGCTGATTCAACCGGATGATATAGCGGGAGCTGTCGTCTATTTATTATCAGACGGTGCGAAAATGGTGACTGGCGCGACATTGAACGTCGATGGTGGAAGAGGACTGTAATAAATAGGAGGCAGTGAGTAATATGAAACGGATTCCAATGCTTATTGATGGAGAGTGGATTGGTGACGATAGCCATGAGTGGATGCCGATTTTTAATCCATCAAATGGAACGCAAATTGCTGAAATCGTTAAAGGAAATCAAAGCCATGTAGATGCAGCGGTTGCTGCCGCACAAATAGCGTTCGAAAGTGATGAGTGGAAAAAAGTGAAGACTTTCGAACGTGGGCAATTACTTGTGAGTTTTGCGAGTTATATTAGGGAAAACGCAGAACAATGGAGTGAGTGGGAGTGTGAAGATGTCGGAAAGCCGATGTCTCAAGCACGTTCGGATGTTGAAGCTGCCGCCAGGTATTTCGAGTTCTATGGTGGTGCGGCAGATAAAGTGATGGGGGAGACGATTCCGATTGAGGAAGGGATTTTAAACGCAACTGTTCTTGAGCCTCTTGGCGTAACAGCTCATATCATTCCATGGAATTACCCGCTTCAAATCATTTCCAGAAGTGTAGCTGCTGCAATTGCGACAGGAAATGCAGTCATCGTCAAATCTGCGGAAGATACACCATTGACTGCTCATGCGATTGCAGAGTGGTTTGCTGCAAGTGATTTACCTAAAGGGATCTTCCAACATATAACGGGGTTAGGTGTGGATGTCGGAGGTCCTTTATCGGCACATCCCGACATCGATCATGTAACATTCACTGGGTCTGTGAATACAGGAATTGCGGTAATGAAAGCGGCCGCGAATAATGTGGTATCCGTTACCCTCGAACTTGGTGGTAAGTCCCCAAATATTGTATTTGCTGATGCATCTGAAGAGAAAGCGTTGGAAGGGGTCGTTAAAGCGATAATTCAAAATGCTGGTCAAACATGTTCCGCGGGTTCGAGGCTATTAATAGAAGAGTCATACAAGGAACATTTTTTATGTAGGTTAGTAGAAAAATTCAGTGAGTTGACAATCGGCCCTGGAAATGAAGATAAGGATATCGGACCGATTTTGAATAAAAGACAATATGACCAAATTATGAACCGGATTGAAGAAGCTAAAAAATCAGGCGAAATTGTGGTTGGTGGAAAAGCAGTATCCATTGCAGGAGCTGAAGATGGCCTTTACATTGAACCTACAATAATAGATGGATTATCCCCCTCTTGCCCGGTAGCCCAAGAAGAGATATTTGGACCGGTATTAAGCGTGTTTACTTTCAAAGATACGGAAGAAGCTATTCAATTGGCCAATGGAACTGACTATGGTCTAGTTACGGGAATTTGGACACAAAATATTGACGTTGCGCATTATGTGGCCTCAAAAGTGAAATCGGGTCAAGTTTTTATTAACAATTACGGAGCAGCGGGTGGAATCCAAATGCCGTTCGGTGGTTATAAAAAGAGCGGAATTGGAAGGGAAAAAGGATTCGTAGCATTAAGAAACTATACACAGATAAAGAATATAGCAGTAAAATTTGGTGTTTGATGGAGAATATTCAGGGGAGCTACAATTAGTGATTTTTCGTAAATTGATTTAGCTTTTTGAAAAAAGTGAGGGGGAGCGATATGAAGTATATTAAATTATTAATCGCAGTACCATTTATCGGCTTTTTGGGGTTGCTGCCATGGGCGAATCGAATCGAGCCATACATCCTTGGAATGCCATTTTTGTTGTTTTGGCTAGTTTTGTGGATGGTGATTTCGCCTTTACTCTTAACCATTGTTTATAAGTTTGATCCAGATAATAAGGAAGGTGAGACAGAGTGAATATATCATTAATCATTATTAGTCTATTTCTTCTTTTAGCTCTTTCTATCGGGATATTATCAACAAGAGGAAAAAAGATGAGCATGGAAGAATGGACAGTTGGAGGACGAGGGTTCGGAACGCTGTTCATTTTCTTTCTAATTGCGGGAGAAGTATATACGACCTTTACTTTTCTCGGTGGTAGCGGATGGACATTTACTAGAGGGGCTGCCGTTTATTATGTACCCGCTTACATCTTCCTTGCTTATGTATTATCGTATTGGTTCGTTCCGAAAATTTGGAAGTATTGTAAGGATAACAATCTCATATCACAACCGGACTTCTTTGCTTCTAAATACAAGAGCACCGCTTTAGGAATCTTAGTTGCGATTGTGGGTTGTGTAGCCCTAATTCCATACATCGTTATTCAATTTAAAGGGCTCGGCATCATTGTCTCACAAGCATCATACGGTACAATAACTCCCGTTATGGCAAGTTGTATCGGAGCGGCCGTTGTTGCAACATATGTGATGGTTTCTGGTATCCATGGTTCAGCATGGACAGCGATTATAAAAGATTTCATGATATTAATCGTCGTTATTTTTCTTGGTTTGTACATCCCTTTTCATTACTTTGGGGGAATCAAGCCCATGTTCGAGGCAGTTGAATTGGTAAAACCTGAGCTTCTGACGTTGCCGGATGCCGGGTTCAGTAATTCGTGGTTTACTTCAACTGTTATTTTCAACGCTATCGGATTTTATATTCTTCCGACCTCTTTTATGGTGATATTATCAGCGAAAAGTGCAAAAGGTTTGCGGAAAAATGCAATCACATTGCCTTTGTATACGATTCTACTACTATTCATTTTCTTTGTCGGATTCGCTGCTATTACTGTAATTCCGGAACTTGAAGCGGCGCAGGGGGATCTTGCCCTTCTTATGCTGGCGATCAAGACGTTTGACCCTTGGATTGTCGGGATTATTGGAGCAGCTGGTCTATTAACTGCTTTAGTTCCATGTTCCGTCATGCTCATGTCGAGTGCTGCAGGTCTAACGCAAAATATGTATAAAGTCATCGTTCCGACAGCTTCAGATAAACATCTGTTGACTGTTTCTAAACTGTTTATTGTACTGATTTCCCTGATCGCTTTATATTTCACAATAACAGGTGGCGAAGCGATGGCCATTTTGAATATTATGTCCTACAGCCTTATTGTTCAATTGGCTCCGGCCCTTTTCCTAAGTCTTCAAAAGAACAACATGATTACAAAACAAGGGGCATTCACAGGAATTGTTACGGGAGTAGTCGTTGTTTTGATTATGACATTGAAAGGCCTTGGAATTGGAGATTTATTACCGCATGTTCCCCAATGGGTACAAGATATAAATGGATCATTTGTAGCTTTGATCATGAATATTCTGGTGATGTTTTTCGTTAGTTTAGCTTCAAAAGTATTCGTATCGGTAAAACAGCCGGAATATGAAGATGTGAGATGAAAATCCGATACTATTATTTGAAAAACGAAAGGAGAAAATGTGTAGATGCTTACGATAAACGCTGAAAGACTAAATGGGAGAATTAAAGAACTTGCTGAAATTGGGAAAATTGGGGATACAGGTGTTTGCAGGCTTGCCCATTCATCCGAAGATAAAGAAGCCGTGTTAAAGGTTAAGAAGTGGATGGAGGAAGTCGGTCTCGCGGCAAGGATTGATAACTTTGGAAACCTGATTGGTAGATTGGAAGGGAAGGAACCTGGTGCGCCAGCGCTCATGATAGGCTCGCATATTGATTCACAACCGTATGGAGGTAGGTTTGACGGCGCTATCGGCGTCCTTGGCGCACTTGAAGTAATACAGACACTGCAAGAGCAAAAAATAACGCCTTTACTACCGATTGAATTGGCTGCATTTTCCGATGAAGAGGGAAGCCGATTTAACAAAGGATTATTCGGAGTAAGAGGCATTTTGGGTAGATTGGAAGAGGGAGAAGTAGACAGGAAAGACAAAAATGGTATCACCAGAAGAGATGCGTTAATCGAATTCGGTTGTGATCCGGATAAATTCAAGGAGTCTGAATACGATCCTTCCCAAATAGCTGCGTTTTTAGAACTTCATATTGAACAAGGGCCGGTCCTGGAGGCGAAAGGTGAGGCTATCGGTATCGTTACGGGAATTTCAGGTCCATTATGGCTTACGGTGGAGTTGACAGGTCTTGCAGGACATGCCGGTTCGGTTCCAATGCCGATGCGGCAAGATGCACTTGTCGGCGCAGCGAAAGTGATCGTCAAGCTTAATGATCTTGCAAAAGAAATTCCGGGGGCGCCTACGGTTAGTACGGTCGGCAGTTTGCAGGTTTTCCCGGATTCCAGAAATATCATTCCGGAAAAAGTAACCTTTACAGTGGATCTGCGGGACATAGATGAACAGCGTAGGGATGAAATTGAAAAAGATTTCCGACAAGAAATTGATAAAATTGCGACAGAAAACGGGCTGACTTGCACCATTTCAGAAGATACAAGAAATGAACCGCGTTTTTGCAGCGATAAGATCATGAGCGTTTTGAGAACAGAGAGTAAGGAAATGGGGATGAATCCTCCTGAGCTAATGAGCGGACCATTCCACGATTCACTTGCAATGTCCTATGTGTGCGATTATGGAATGATTTTCGTCCGGTCAAAAGAGGGCATCAGTCATAATCCGAAAGAATATTCAGCACCGGAAGATATCGCACTTGGTACCGAACTGCTATATAAGGCGGTCGCCAAAATCAGTTCTAATCCGACTGTTTTAACGGAGGAAGTGAAGGTTTCCGTAGAAGGGTAATAGTTTACTGGGTTGGTTAATCAAACAAAATGAGAAATAACAGTTAGGATGATGATTTTATGGATAAGAGATACTTATTTGTAGACGGTGAAGTGATAACGGTAAACAACGAAAATCAAGTGGTCGAAGCGGTAGCAGTACAGGGAAGCCGTATAATTGCGGTTGGGAGTACAGAAGATATTTTGCAACTGCAAGATGATCATAGCGAAGTAATCGATTTAAACGGTCGTACTCTAATGCCAGGAATTATTGATTCTCATCTTCATATTACGATGTACGGAACGAATGAGCTTTCCGTCTCCTGTAAAAATGACTCCATAACCTCAATACAAGATTTACTACAGCTATTGAAAGAACAAGCAGCGATGACACCAAGTGGGGAATGGATTAGAGCCTGGGGGTATCATGATCAAAAAATAGCAGACAAGCGCTTCCCGACAAAAGAAGAGCTCGATTCCGTTTCCACAGATCATCCAATAATTGTAATCCGTGCATGCAGTCATATATCTGCTGTTAACAGTTATGCACTCCGCTGCGCATCAATCGATAAAAACACACCTAATCCGGAAGGTGGAATTATTGAACGAGATGGAGATGGTGAAGCGACGGGGCTCCTTCTGGAAAACGCCCATATGCAAATGTTTCAAGTAGCGGCATTCTCCAAAGATGAAATCGGTGAGGCTCATGCTGTTGCGTCAGAGCATTTTTCAAAAGCCGGAATCACCTCTATCCATGACGCCTCGGGATATGGAACTTCCAATTTGCGAGCTCTTCAGCAAGACTCTGCAAAAGGAATTATTAAGCAAAGAGTATATGCAATGGGGGGCGCGCTAAGTAAATCGGAGAATGTTGTAAAGGCGCTTCTTAACTCTGGAATAGTGACAGGCCTTGGGAATGATCGGTTTAAAATCGGTCCTGTGAAAGTTTTTCTGGACGGCAGCAGTAGCGGTCCGACAATCTGGACAAGAGAGCCATATACTAGTGATTCCTCAGACTTCGGGGTCCATTACTTCGAACAGGAACAGTTAGAGGAATTGTTTATCCCGGCACATGAGCAAGGGTGGCAAATTACGGCCCATGCACAAGGCGATGCGGCTATTAATATGTTGTTAACTTGTATTGAAAAAGCGAACAAATTGTATCCCCGAAAAGACGCACGACACCGTATTGAACATGCAGGGATCGCCGCTCCAGACCTAATTGAAAGGATGAAAATACAAGGGGTCATACCGACTCCGAATCCCGCATTTTTACATGAATACGGAGATGGCTATTGTGTGAGCTATGGAAAGAGAGCCGAGCAAATGTATCCGCTGGCAAGTTACTTGGAGGCAGGGGTTCCTGCAGCTATAGCTTCCGATTGCCCAGTCACGGATTTTTCACCAATGCGTGGAATCCATAGCGCACTCACAAGACTATCACAGAACGGAAAAGTGATTGGGGAAAAAGAAACGATTTCATTACTGGATGCAATTCGCATGTATACCATTAATGGGGCATATGCTTCGTTCAGTGAAAATGAGACAGGGTCAATCGAACCGGGGAAACTAGCGGATTTAATCATTTTAGATCAATCGATAATACAGTCAAAAGTCGAGGGAATTCCATTTGTGCAAGTGGAGTTTACGATGATTGATGGTGAAGTTGTTTATGAGAGACTGCCGGAAAAAGCAAACTCTTGATAGGGATGTGAAGCCTTGAAAACGATTGAACTACACGGAACATCTTTTAGTATTGGATTGAAACACGGTGTGCAAGGAAAGAAAGAAGTTCATCGCAGTTTGGAAACGTATGAGCAACTATTTAAGGGGTATGCCTCATTGTCATGGAAAAAAGCAAAGGAAAAAGCACTTTTGCACTTCAATGCAATTGAAGCCTATCGTCCAGAATACCTTGATGAAATGGAAGGTATTGCACGGGGAGCGGGTGTGGAATTTGAGGATATACTTACATTGAATGCTAGAAGTGAAATTGCACTGACAAATTCCCCGGATGGCTGTACCTCATTGGCCATAACCGAGCCGAGAAGTTCAAAAACATGGTTAGCACAAAATTGGGATTGGAAAGGGGAGCAAACCGATTCCCTTTTATTTTTAAAAATCGAGCAGCCAAATAAACCTAACATTGAAATGGTTACAGAAGGCGGCATTATCGGGAAAATTGGTTGTAATGATTCAGGGATTGGGGTTTGCTTGAATGCACTGTTGACCCGCACTTGCGAGGCGAAAGTCCCGATCCATCTTGGATTACGGGCGGTGTTAGATTCGTATACTTTTGAAGAGGCATTATCGTCAGTCGATCATAACCAAATGGCGTCCCCTGCTCACTTTTTAATCGCTTCAAAAGAGAAGAAGATGATGAGTGTTGAGGTATCTCCAATCTATACCGCAAAAATCGGCCCGAAAGATGGAGTACTCCTACACACGAATCATATTTGTGAACTTGCAATGCGAAATGAAGTTTTTGATAGCCCTCATGATGATTCATATCAACGCCTAAAAGTAATCGATAAGCTTGTAAATTCCCTAGACTGCGATCCAGACGCCGATGACATCTTTTCTTTATTAGCCGATCATGACAATTACCCTGACTCCATATGTCGCCATGGAAATCCAAGTAAATTAACGCATGAAAATATGGAAACCGTTTTTAGTATTGTTATGGATTTAACGAGTAATAAGGTTGCACTGATTTTGGGGAATCCTTGTTTGAGTAAAAAGGCGGGCACTACAATATACTGATGAATTTATATTCAAGAGAAGAAAAGCCACTTTGCTTCAGGGAGCAAATGAGGCTTTCTTTTCTTCTACTGTATTGTTTCCCAAAAGATCATGCGCTTTAATGGCGATTTCTAAGGCAAGGCGATTCGCAGGTTCCATGAAATCATCGCCAAGAAGTTGTTGAAGTTTTTCTATACGATGATATAGAGTCTGCCGGACGACGAAAAGACGTTCCGCCGCTTCTTTCTTGGACCCCATATGCTCTAAATAAATAGAAAGCGTTTCTAAAAGGTCGCTTTCTGTTTTTTCGTCGTAGTCGATTAGCGGCCCCAAGTGATCATGAATATAAGTTTCAAGATATCCGTTCTTTTTTAAAGGGAGGAGAATTCGATAGACCCCCAAATCTTCATAAAAATACGATTTCAAGGAGGTCGCCTCAAGCAGTTTCAGGACCTCGCCAGCTTCTTGATAGCCCCTTGTAACATCTGAAATATCCTTATAGACTGTACTGATGCCAAACGTGCATTTTGTACCGTCAATAAATTCATTTTCATTCGTTTCCATAATACTTTCAATAATTTGATGGAATCGTCCCGTTTCCACTTTTAAATGGTCTGCAGCTATAAAAGATGCGATAATCGCTATTTCGCTTCTTTTCGAAGATACAGCTGGAAAGAAACCGTGGTGTTTAAAAAGGGAACGGATGATCATCGACCTTTGCAGTTTGATTTCATCCCAGTCGTTTTCACTCCAATTCATTTCAGAGTTATTCATCTGTATTCGAAAAACCCTGTAATGGAGATTTCTACTGGCGGATGGTAAAAAGGTTTGTAAATCGTCAATTTCATAATGTTGTCCATTCAATAGATTTCGAACAAATTCGTCTTCCAAGTTCTGTTTTCGTTCTTCAATAGTTCGATTTCTTAACAAAATTTGTGCAATCGCTAACGCTGCACGATCTAATACAAGGAAGAAAAATTCATCGGGAAGGGATTCCTTCACTTGTAGACACAGATTTCCCCATACTTGACCAAGCCCTCTGACAGGCATGAGTGCAAAAGTTTTATTGTCGATAGTAAAAAGCCTTTTTTCTGGATTATTCGATTTAGAGGAATCTAAATAGTTCCGAATAGATCCTTCCAATTCTTTCGTTTCTGCAGGGTAATAATAAGGTTTTACACTATCGGTGATAAATAAAACACTCTGTTGGAAGTAGTGATACAGTTCTTTTAGGATTTTTAATATACCGTTTGAGGAAAGGGAAAGCTCTATGAATTCCCGTGATAACTTATCCAATTGAGAAAGCATTTTGTGATGTTGATTGACGATTAGTGTATGGAGATCCTGGGTAATGTCCACGAACTTAACGACTTTCTCAAAAACGATGATTGGAAAGTCATGTTCATCTGCCAATTTGATAAGTTCAATTGGAACTTTCATAAAATAGGAACCCATTTCAATACAGATGCAAGCCGCGCCTTTTTCGATTAACTTTTTGACATACATAAGCTGGGTAGGTAAGTCCAATTGTAAGCCGACACCTGTCGTAAGAATCAGCTCTCCCCCGTTAATCAGTGATTCAAACTCTTTTACTTCTAATATGTGTGACCATCTAACTTTCCGGTCCAGCCCTTCTTTTCCGGCAATAACTTTCGCGTATTTAAACAAATCCCTTTCCAGAATATCTTTAACCGTCAATTTTAATTCATTCAACTTCAAAGCACCTCCACAACGTTAAACTAATTGTCCAATGATTAGACAAAGTGTAAATTGAAACTAGTCTAAATTATTTGTAAAGTATATTATGAAGTCTAACGAAAATAGCATCAACTAGCAAGGGAAATAGAATAGGAGGAATACAAATGACAGTCACAGAAGTGAAAAAGAAAACGCTTTCAAATTTCATCAATGGACAATGGGTAAAATCAACGACAGATAAATATGAAGAGGTACCGAATCCTGCGACGGGAGAAATCCTAGCGGAAGTTCCCATTTCTACGCTTGAAGATTTGGATATAGCGGTAGAGGCAGCAAAAACGGCATTTGCAAAATGGAAGAAGGTTGCTGTGCCACAACGTTCAAGAATCCTATTTAAATATCAGCAATTGTTAATAGAGAACTGGGAAGCACTCGCAAGGATCATAACGATTGAAAACGGCAAAAATTATGCTGAAGCTTATGGTGAAGTGCAGCGCGGCATTGAGTGTGTCGAGTTTGCCGCAGGTGCGCCTACATTAATGATGGGTCATCAGCTTCCTGATATCGCGACGAATATTGAATCGGGCATGTACCGCTATCCGATTGGGGTCATTGGTGGAATTACACCATTCAACTTCCCGATGATGGTGCCCTGCTGGATGTTCCCTCTAGCCATTGCGAGTGGAAATACGTTCATTCTAAAACCGTCAGAGCGGACCCCTCTTCTGGCAAACCGTCTTGCAGAATTGCTGCATGAAGCAGGGTTGCCTGATGGTGTATTCAATGTGGTACACGGCGCCCATGATGTCGTGAACGGTATTCTTAATCATCCAGATATTCCGGCGGTATCGTTTGTAGGTTCCCAGCCAGTCGCTGAGTACGTCTACAAAACGGGAACTTCGAATGGCAAGCGTGTTCAAGCATTAGCAGGCGCTAAAAACCATACAATTGTCATGCCGGATGCGGATATGGATTTGACTGTCACGAATATTATTAATGCGGCTTTTGGATCTGCAGGGGAGAGATGTATGGCTTGTGCGGTCGTCGTTGCAGTCGGCGATGTTGCGGATGAATTAGTCGAAAGATTAGTAGATGAGTCCAATAAAATGACAATTGGTAATGGGTTGGAAGAAGGTATATTCCTTGGGCCTGTCATTCGGGATTCGCATAAAGACAAAACACTTGGTTACATCGAATCGGGCATTGAAGAAGGCGCTAAACTGTTACGTGATGGTCGCGATGATAAGTCCACTTCTGAAGGCGGTTATTTTGTCGGGCCGACGATTTTCGATAATGTTACTCAAGAAATGAAGATTTGGAAGGAAGAAATTTTTGCTCCTGTATTGTCTATTGTTCGAGTGGCTACATTAGAGGAAGCGATTGAGCTTGCGAACAAATCGGAGTTTGCAAACGGTGCTTGTTTGTTCACTGACAGCGCGAAGGCGATTCGCCAGTTTAGAGAAGAAATCGATGCAGGAATGCTTGGCGTTAATCTTGGTGTTCCAGCTCCAATGGCATTCTTCCCGTTCTCCGGCTACAAAAAGTCGTTTTACGGCGATCTTCACGCGAATGGCCGCGATGGAATTGAATTTTACACAAGGAAGAAAATGTTGACGGCACGTCACTAATGTAAGAATTTGATTGTGAAAATAGAAGGGAGTAGAGGAAATGACTATAGCAAAAGAAACTACAAAGTCATTAGTTGAAAAGGACCGGGAAAACGTTTGGCACCATATTTCTGCCTATAATGAAAAAAGCCCCCCAATGGTAGTAGAGAGTGGGGAAGGTGCTTGGATTACAGACCATAATGGAAACCGTTACCTTGATGCAATGTCCGGACTTTGGTGTGTGAACGTCGGGTACGGTCGTGAGGAATTGGCGAAAGCCGCATATGAACAGATGAAAAAGTTGGCCTATGTGCCGATGACACAAAGCCATGAACCGGCAATTGAATTGGCTGAGAAGTTGAATGAAATGCTCGGCAATGATTACAAAATCTTTTATTCCAACAGTGGATCCGATGCTAATGAAGTAGCGTTTAAACTTGCGCGTCAATACCACCAACAGAACGGGGAACCATCCCGATTCAAATTCATTTCCCGCTACCGGGCCTACCATGGTAGTTCAATGGGGGCAATGGCAGCGACAGGACAGGCACTGCGGAAATACAAGTATGAACCGCTTGCGCCGGGATTCTTGCACATTGCACCACCGGATAATTATCGCAGACCTGCGGGGCAGTCCGTTGAAGAATACAACATACAGCGCGCCCAAGAGTTTGAAGAGAAAATCATTTGGGAACAGAAGGAAACAATTGCCGGGATTATTATGGAACCGCTCATTACAGGAGGGGGTATCCTGATTCCGCATCCGGTCTATTTGGAAAAGGTTCAGGAAATCTGTAATCGCCATGGGGTCCTTCTGATTATTGATGAAGTTATTTGCGGATTCGGACGTACCGGAAAAACATTTGGGCATCAGCACTTTAATTTGAAGCCGGATATTATTACGATGGCGAAGGGGCTGACGAGTGCTTACTTGCCACTATCAGTAACAGCCATTCGAAAAGATATTTATGAAAAGTTTGATACAGGTGAAGATAACAGCCACTTCCGTCACGTCAATACTTTCGGCGGGAATCCAGCGGCATGCGCAGTCGCGTTGAAGAATCTTGAAATCATTGAGAGAGAAAATCTTGTCGAACGGTCGGCTGAGCTTGGCGAGCGTCTTCTGAAAGAGTTGGCAAGCTTGAAGAATCATCCGTTTGTTGGCGATATCCGCGGGCTCGGATTCCTATTGGGTATCGAGCTTGTTGAGAATAAGGAAACGAAAGAGCCCGCTACCAACGCCCGCGTCGCAAAGATTATCGGGGAATGCAAAGCGAATGGACTTATCATCGGAAGGAACGGCGATACAGTTGCTGGCTTTAATAATATCCTGGCGCTGAGCCCGCCGCTGTCTTGTACCGATGAAGACCTTGATTTCATTATTGCGGTCATGAAGAAAGTGTTTAAGGAAAACGAAGCTTGATATATATGTTGAACAAATGTATACCTATGTAAACTAAGCGAAGGCGCTTTACTGGGGTAGCCGAAGCCGTAAGCAGCGGTCAGGCTTATGACGAGAGGCATCCTCAAAGCGCTGAAGCGCATTTGAAGAGATTTTATATTTAAATATTTTTTAGAGTAAAACAGGCAAATGCCCCTAGTACCATACTAGGGGCATTTGCCTGTTTTATAGGAAATGAAATTCACTTCAATTAGAATCGGTGTTCTAAGGAAACTATATTTCGTTTTGGACAAAGTGTAAAGTCAAAGTGTTTTAATTTATACAAAACGTCAAGCAGAAGTCAAAATTTCTATTAATATAATGATAAGGCAAAGCAGAATTTAGTTTGACTATTTTCAAATGATTGAAAGGGAAAGTGTCAACAACTTACAAAAACTAAAACAGGGGGTTAACTAAATATGAACAAGCTAGATCATATTGTAGGTGAAAATAAATCGGTGGAGAAGCTACATCATTTTATAGGCGGAGCGAAATCAGAAGGGAAAACTGAACGTTTTGGACCTGTTTATAATCCATCCACTGGAGAAGAAATTGCAGTCTGTCCTTATGCAACAGCCGCAGACGTGAACGAGGCGGTAGAAGTTGCAGATAAAGCTTTTCATGCGTGGAGGAAAACGCCTGTCGCCAAAAGGGTGGAAGTGCTATTCAAATTCCGAACGTTACTTATTGATGCAACTGAAGAACTTGCTATAACGATTGGACGGGAAAACGGAAAAACAATTTCGGATGCAAAAGGAGAAATTAGCCGTGCAATCGAAGCGGTTGATTTTGCGATAAATGCACCTCACCTCTTAAAAGGAGAGCATTCATCTGACGTAGGCGGAAACATAAACTCTTTCTCTATTAAACAGCCGCTTGGCGTCGTTACATGTATTTCGCCGTTCAATTTCCCTGTAATGGTACCGGTTGCGATGACAACAATGGCGCTCGTATGCGGTAATTCGGTTGTATTAAAACCTTCTGAACGCGTACCGAATTCTGCACTGTTCATATCAGAGCTGTGGGAAAAAGCTGGGCTTCCTGCCGGGGTATGGAGTGTAGTGAACGGCGACAAGGAAGCAGTTGATGCATTAATCACACATCCAAAAGTGATGGCTGTCAGTTTTGTCGGATCTACAAAAGTGGCGGAATATATTTATGAAGAAGCCAGCCGACATCATAAGCGGGTAGCCGCATTCGGTGGCGGGAAAAACCATATGATCATCATGCCGGATGCTGATATTGATTTTGCAGTAAATTCTTTTCTAGGGGCTGCATATGGAGCGGCATCCCAGCGTTGTATGGCCCTTTCCGTCGCGATGCCAGTGGGTGAGAATACAGCCGAAGTATTTGTTGAGAAACTGAGAAAAAGGGTCGAAGAGCTGAAAGTGGGCTCCTATGACAATGAGGAAGCAGACTTTGGACCGGTTATTACGCAGCAATCCAAAGACAATGTCCTCAAATCAATCGAAGACAGTTTGCGGGAAGGCGCAAAACTCTGTGTAGATGGGCGTGATCCCGACGCAGGGAAAAATAATAATGGGTACTATTTAGGGGCGACTTTACTGGACAACGTCACACCGGAAATGGAGATTTATCGGGAGGAAGTGTTCGGACCGGCAAGGATTGTAGTTCGCGTAAACAACTTGAGCGAAGCGATTGATTTGGTAAATGACCACGAATTCGGGAATGGGGTCACGATCTTTACGCAAAGTGGTCCTGCAGCCCGCGAATTCACGGAGAAAGTTGAAGTCGGCATGGTAGGCGTCAATGTGCCTATCCCGATTCCGGTAGGCTACCACAACTTTGGTGGATGGAAGCGTTCGAAATTTGGTGAAAGTCATATGTTCGGACCGGATACTGTTCGATTCTTCACGAAAATTAAAACGATATCTGAAAGATGGCCGGAAAATACAGACAATAAAAAAGGTGCTGCATTCGACTTTCCGAGTAATCGGAATTGATGTTGGAAATTGAAAGTTTGCGATTAGAATTCGTTACTACTATTGATAGGGAAAGAGGGTAAAGAGGATGGCAAAAGTGGAACAGGACACGTCAACATTGGTTGAAAAGGATCGTCAAAATATATGGCATCACATTTCCGCCTATAATGAAAAGAATCCGCCGATGATCGTCGAAAGTGGGGAAGGGGCTTGGATCACCGATCATAACGGCAATCGTTACTTGGATGGAATGTCCGGACTGTGGTGTGTGAACGTCGGATACGGGCGGGAGGAGCTTGCAAAAGCTGCGTATGAACAGATGAAAAAACTGGCATATGCACCGTTGACACAAAGTCACGAACCAGCCATTGAGCTTGCTGAAAAGTTGAATGAAATGCTTGGCGACGATTATGTGTTTTTTTATTCGAATAGCGGATCCGATGCAAACGAAGTGGCATTTAAGCTTGCGCGCCAATACCATCAGCAAAACGGGGAACCGTCACGCTACAAGTTCATCTCCCGATACCGGGCTTACCACGGAAGTTCGATGGGCGCGCTCTCGGCCACAGGTCAAGCTTTACGAAAATATAAATATGAACCGCTTGTTCCAGGTTTTCTGCACATTGCACCACCGGATAATTACCGAAGACCGGCAAATCAATCGGTTGAAGAATACAACATACAACGTGCTCAAGAGTTCGAAGAAAAAATTATTTGGGAGCAGAAAGAGACAATTGCAGGGATTATCATGGAACCTCTCATTACTGGCGGCGGGGTTTTGATTCCACATCCGATTTATTTGGAAAAAGTCCAGGAAATCTGTAATCGGCACGGAGTCCTTCTAATCATTGATGAAGTTATTTGCGGATTCGGGAGAACAGGGAAAGCATTTGGCCATCAGCACTATAAAGTAAAGCCGGATATCATTACGATGGCGAAAGGGCTGACAAGCGCCTACTTACCGTTATCAGTCACGGCTGTGCGAAAAGATATTTATGAAAAATTTGACACGGATGAAGAAAATAGCCATCTCCGTCATATCAATACTTTCGGCGGAAATCCCGCGGCTTGCGCTGTTGCATTGAAGAACCTCGAAATCATCGAAAAGGAAAGCCTTGTTGAACGGTCGGCCGAGCTTGGCGAGCGTCTCCAAAAAGAGTTGGCAAGCTTGAAGGACCACCCATTTGTTGGTGATATCCGCGGCCTCGGTTTCCTCTTAGGCATCGAACTTGTTGAAGATAAGCAAACGAAAGAACCTGCTTCGAATGCGCGTGTCGCAAAGATTATTGGGGAATGCAAGGCGAATGGACTAATAATCGGCAGGAACGGCGATACGGTAGCCGGCTATAACAATATTTTAGCGCTCAGCCCACCATTGTCCTGCACTGACGAAGATGTAGATTTTATTATCGCGGTTATTAAGAGAGTGTTTAAAGAAAACGAATGATGAAGCCAATTAGAGGTGTGTATACACCTCTACTTCGTATACCGATGTAAAAATATTTTTGAAATCAGGAGGTGAAGATATGTTCAATTTACCGGCGGAAACATTTTGGTGGATCATTCCGTGGCCATTCATATGGGTTGGGTTGGCGGCAGTTATGTATTTTAAGATGAAAAAAGAAGATGACGAGGAAGAAAATAAAAGTTAAAAGGGGGGTGACGCAGTGAGTGTGGATGGGATTATTTTTGTAATCTATTTAGCGGTTCTCTTAGGAATCGGTCTTTGGTTTTCCCGTAAATCAGCAGAGTCAACAGAACAATATTTACTCGGAGGCAGATCCCTTGGCCCAGCGGTAACCGCGATGACAATGCAAACTACGGCAATGAGCGGATTTATGTTTATGGGAGCACCTGCAATGGCTTTCCAATATGGATGGTACGCCGTTTGGTATGCCATTGGTGATGCGGGCGGCTCGATTATTAACCTATCCGTTTTGGGAAAACGAATGAGACGAATGTCGGAAAAATTGGGTGCGCTTTCACCAATTGAATACTTGGAAAAAAGATTTGAAAGTGCAAGTGTACGCGTCGTAGGTTCTATTATCTCCATAGTCTTTCTTTTTGGATATGTTTGTGCTCAATTTATAGCCGCGGGAAAAGCAATGTCAACCCTTACTGGCTTTTCATATGAATGGTCATTGGTTATAGGTATTAGTGTCATTATTATATATACAGTGGCAGGCGGTTATTTGGCTGTTGCGTATACTTCTTTTATTCAAGGAATGATTATGGTGCTTGGCGTGGTCGGTATAGGGTGGTTGGCTTATTTCCATGTAGGCGGCTTATCCGGACTAAACGCCTCTTTGGCCCAGATTGATCCGACTTATTTAAGTATTTGGGGGAAAGGCTTAGCCTTTTATGGTCAATGGGGAGTAGTGTTGGGAGCCATTCTAATATACTCGATAGGTTATATGGGGCTCCCGCATGTCGTAGTTAGACATATGTCAATGAAAAGTACTAAGACGGTTAAAGGGGCGGTTTTGATAAGCGCTATATGGAACCAGTTCTTTATTTTTGTTCCATATATCTTAGGACTTATCGGAATTATTCTGTTACCTAATATCGCCGATCCGGAAATGATTATAACCGAGCTAGCCTATACGCTTTTCCCTGGTATTTTTGCTGCACTTCTCTTGTCGGCGATAATGTCAGCCGTCATGTCAACTGCAGATTCTATACTGATGCAGGCGGGCTCTATTCTCTCCCGCGATGTTTACCAGCGGTTCATTAATAAGAATGCAAGCCAGAAAACAATGGTACTTGTCTCTAGGCTTTGTATACTAGCCGGTGGTATTGTTGGAGTTGTTGTTGCCATCTATGAACCACCGTCCATTTTTGCTTTAGTTGTTTTTGCTTTTGGTACACTTGCAAATAGTTTCCTTGTGCCTTACGTTGCTTCTGTTTATTCGAAAAAGGCAAATTATATCGGTTGTTTATGTGCCATGATTGGCGGTGCGTCAACTAATATTCTTTGGACATCGATGAATTTAGAAGGTCCAACAGGGCTCCATCCATTTTTAGCTGGCTTATTAGTGTCTATTATCGGGATGATTATTGGTAGTCAATTCGGCAGCAAACCATCCCCAGAAATACAAGAAATATTTGAGGAGTCGAAAAGAAAGCGCACCTTTACAAAAGAGTTTGATCGAAATATCTCTCGAAATTTAGCCCCTGAAGCTAAAAATATATCTAAATTTTTAGCGAAAGAAGCAGGAAGTTGCGAGCGGGGTTACTTATGAATGCAATACTAACCCAAGAAATTACGTTTGCGAAACAGGATATTCTTCGTGGATTTCGAAAGATCGATAAGAAGGCGGAAATTCATATTAGTCAATTGATCTATTATCCTTACTATTTTTTTGAATTCGAAGTAAACGCCAAAAGTTTACTTAAGTTTAGGGGGAAGGTAGGCTGTACGATTGATGCCCTTAGCGGTAAGGGGGCAATTGTAGATGTCCAGCCTGAATTTTCAAATCACCAGATTGAAGTGGAACCAATACCGCCTGTTGTGTTTAGCGAAGATGATGCAAAAAAGATTGCAGAGAAGTTTGTATTTGACCATGCATCTTCGAAAGCTAAATTTGTCACGATTCCTAAAATCCGACTGTTGAGCAGTGCTCTCTTTCACCGTCCTTTTTGGTTAGCGGAGTATAGTCAAGGGGGATATGATCAACGTCAAATGATTTTTGACGCGATTAGCGGCAGTTACCATCCTTTATAAATTCATGTTTCCCTTTATATAAAACTGAGAACCTCCAAATAGGAGCTTCTCAGTTTTTTGTTTCTTATTTTTTAAATACTGCAGAGACTTGTTTCTCACTACGATCTTTCATTCGACGGAAATTCTCGATATGCTTCCAAATTGCGATGCCGAATAATAATACTGCCACTACAATGGGCCAGTATCCATCTGCCAATACTGCCATCGCGATGAGCGTCACGTAAAGCATCAGTACACCGAACACGAGAAAGTCTGTTACAAGCGCCACGATAACAAACAATGCAAAACCAATGAGTCCAATCTGCCAGTCAATAGCGATCAGCACGCCAATAACCGTGGCAGTACCTTTTCCGCCGTTGAATTTCATATAAAACGGGAAGTTGTGTCCGATCACGGTTGCCGCACCTGCCAAGAATAAAAGTAGCGCCACGATGTCTGCGGGCAATCCCGCATTTTCTGCAAATAATCGTACGATCAGTACTGCTATAGCACCTTTTCCGATATCGATTGCGGCAACGAGTACGCCGAATTTTTTTCCGAGAACGATTGTGGCATTCGAAGCACCGGCATTTTTCACCCCGGTTTCTTTCAAATTAACGCCCGAAATTTTCTGTGCGACAACCGATCCATGCAAGCATCCGATTGCGTATCCCAAAACTAGCACACTTGTAATCCATAACCACATATCCATTCCTCCAAAATATCGGTAAATTCATTGTAACATTAGAGATAAACACAAGGTTCAGAAAAATTATTCAATAAACTCTTGACTTTATCTTTCGATATCTACTATACTATGTCACAAGATGGAAAACTGAATGATACAAACTCTTATCTAGAGCGGCGGAGGGACTAGGCCCTGCGATGCCCGGCAACCGGCAAGCGACCAGCTTGAAAAGGTGCTACTTCCTACAGATCCGTGCGAACGGTCTGAAAGATAAGGGGAGGAATAAGCGAAAGCGTAACCCTCTTCTTAAGCGAAGGGGGTTATTTTTTATTCCCAAAACCCCCAACGCCTCCGCGCATCATTTCCATCTAAAAAAACTTTGGAGGTAATGACAATGACGAAACATCAACCCGAAACACTTCTACTACATGGCGGCCAACAGCCGGACCCGGTGACGGGATCGCGCGCGTTGCCGATACACAGAACTACATCTTTCGTTTTCCGTGATACAGAGCATGCACAAAATTTGTTTGCTCTTCAGGAAGCTGGAAATATTTATACACGTATTACAAATCCGACAGTCGGTGTTTTCGAAGAGCGTATTGCACTTCTTGAAGGCGGTACGGCAGCAGTTGGGCTATCTTCAGGGATGGCAGCAATTGCGTTTTCCATTTTAAATATTGCAGGCGCCGGCGATGAAATTGTAGCGGCAAGCAACTTGTATGGTGGTACTTATAATTTATTCGCCGTCACACTGCCGCGCTATGGCATTACTGTTAAATTCGTGGATGCGACGGACCCGGAAAACTTCCGTGCAGCAATTACAGATAAAACGAAGGCGCTATTTGCTGAAACAATCGGCAATCCAAGCCTGCATGTACTTGATATCGAAGCGGTCGCAAATGTGGCGCATGAAAATGATATTCCACTTCTCGTCGACAGCACGTTCTCGACGCCATATGGTACTAACCCAATCGAGTTTGGCGCGGATGTCGTCATTCATTCCGCAACGAAATGGATTGGAGGCCACGGTACTTCAATTGGCGGTGTAGTTGTTGATGCCGGAAAATTCGACTGGACGAAAGGGAAATTCCCTGACTTCACGGAGCCTGACACAACATACCATGGTCTTCGTTACGGCATCGATGCGGCAGGCGCTGCGTTCGCTACGAAACTGCGCGTTCAGTTATTGCGTGATTTTGGTCCGTGCTTGAGCCCGGATAATGCATTTAATTTTCTACAAGGACTGGAAACACTTCACTTGCGTGTACCAAAACATAACGAGAATGCACTTAAAGTCGCGAACTTCCTGAAAGACCATCCATCAGTCGAATGGGTGAATTATATTGGGCTTGAAGATCATCCTTCCCACGAAGATGGAAAGAAATATTTAAGAAGCGGTTTCGGTTCAATTGTAAACTTCGGCATTAAAGGCGGACGTGATGCAGGTCGTAAAGTGATTGATAACGTTGAAATCTGGTCACATGTTGCAAATGTCGGAGATGCAAAATCACTGATCATCCATCCGGCTTCGACAACACATCAGCAGCTTGGAGCTGAGGACCTGGAGAAATCCGGAGTGACGGAAGAGTTGATCAGACTATCTGTTGGTCTTGAATCGTCTGAAGATATCATTGCAGACCTTGCACAAGCGATTGAAAAGGCGGTTCCAGTAACAGTTTGACTTTTCGGTGACAAGAGAGGAGGGGGATGACGATGGTGGAGACGGGAATTGTGGAAATCGGTGATTTGGCATTGGAATCAGGCCTTGTCTTAGAAAATGTACAGCTTGCCTATGAACGAACCGGCAGACCGGGAGCACCCCTCGTACTTGTCTGTCATGCATTGACAGAAAATCATGTTGCAGTCGGAACAGATGAGCGACAGGGTTGGTGGAGCGGTCTTGTCGGTGTAGGAAAAAGTATCGATACGAACGAGGTATCCGTCATTTCTTTTAATGCTCTAGGCGGAAATGATGGGTCAACGGGACCGTTAGCTATCAATCCAGCCACTGGCGGACCGTATCGAAATTCATTTCCGGAAGTGACAATCCGTGATATGGTGCATGCCGAACGGAAAGCACTGACAGTACTGGGCGTCAACCGGGTCTGCGCAATCATCGGCGGTTCGCTCGGTGGCATGCGGGTGCTTGAATGGGGCATCATGTATCCTGAGGATATGGATATTTTATTCCCGATGGCGGTAACACCTCATTCAAACAAAATTGGGGGTGTATTCCGCCAAACCGAAAATATTCCGAATGACATGGGGGGCTTCTACCCCTTATTGCGTGCCATGAAAACACATGATATCGGCCGTGGGCGAGGAGGCGTAGAAATCGCTTCCCGTCGTATATCGGCAAAAGTGGTGGCGTTTGCATTTACACATGATCCACTGTATTCATCGGAAGACATTCGTGCGTTTGTGCATTTAATTCCACATTCAACGTATTGTTTGGTCAATACAAAAAATGGCCATAATCGTTTTTTATCAGATTTCGAAAAATGGGGATTTGTCATAAAGCAGTCCATGGAGGTGGCCAAATGCCGTCAATCAAAGTTGCCCTACTCGGCTTCGGCACTGTAGGTGAAGGAATTTACAGGATTTTGAATGAAAGAAAAGAGGAGATTAGGCAGGAAACTGGCTATGCAATCGATATCGTTTCCATCCTCGTCCGGGATACGGCAAAAGAACGTCTGGCGACACCCGGTATAAAAATTACGGATGACATTCAAGAAATCCTGTCAAATTCGGACATCGACTTCATCTTTGAGGCGATTGTTGGAGAAGAACCCGCTTATTCGTATCTAACAGAAGCGATTGAAAAAGGTTTTCATATCATTACGGCTAATAAGACGATGTTTGCGAAGCATGGTTCGGCGTTACTAAAACATGCAAAGGTGAGAGATGTTCATCTCGGTTATGAAGCGACGACGGCTGGCGGGGTACCTATTATCCGTACGGTGACAAGTTTATTGCCGGCAGATCGTGTACGGCGAGTTCGAGGAATTTTGAATGGTACCTCTAACTTCATCTTGACGAAGATGCGGGAAGCAGGAATTCCATTTAATGCTGCCCTTCACGAAGCACAGGTGCTCGGCTATGCGGAAGCAGATCCAACGGACGATATAAGCGGTAAGGATGCATTCCGGAAACTGATGATTTTAAGCGCCCTTGCATTCGGCAGTCAGCCGAATTGGCGAGACGTTCCAGTCGTTGGGATCGACGCGGTTACGATTGAAGATGTAGCGGATGCTTTTAAGAATCAACTTCGTTATCGGCATGTCGCTGATATTTCAATTGATGAAAAAGGTGCATTGCACGGAAGTGTCGGTCCGGTACTGATCGGTACTGATCATCCGTTATACGGTGTGGATGGCGTGGATAACGCAATCATCGTTGAAACCGACCATCTCGGTGCTCTTACACTTGTCGGTCCGGGCGCAGGTATGTACCCGACAGCAAGTGCAATGGTCGGAGATTTCCTTCAGATGATCGGGAAGCGTGAAAGGGTCCTTGTTAATAACTAAGAAAAGCGATTCCATAATTGGAATCGCTTTTTAGTGTCATTATTTCTTTTTGATTAGCTTCATTTCAGCTTTCAATGCCTTAAGCAACGCGACAACCATGAGCAACATTACGAAAGAGAACGGCAATGCCGCGATGATAATTGTGTTTTGCAAGGCGGTGAGACCGTTGACGGACAGTAGAATCAAAGCAATTGTCGACTGGATTACACCCCAAATGAGTTTTACATTATTCGGAGGCGTCAACGAGCCGTTCGTTGACTGCATGCCAAGAACAAAAGTCGCTGAATCCGCTGAGGTAACGAAGAATGATACAATCAACAAAATTGCAAAGACAGATATTACGAACGACATTGGCATCACATTGAACATTTCAAATACAGTCAGTTCAGTACTGGTTTGAGTCAAGTCGACGAGCCCTTTTTTCTGGATATCAATCGCTGTTGTACCGAACGCGGAGAACCAGAAAGTGACTAGAAGAGTGGGAGCAGCAAGCACTCCAATCATGAACTCCCTAATCGTGCGACCTTTTGAAACACGGGCAATGAACATACTGACAAACGGTGCCCATGAAATCCACCATGCCCAGTAAAAAATCGTCCAATTATCAAGCCATTTCCGGTCAGTAGAGTCCAAAGGCGCCGTACCGAAACTCATTTGGACGAGATGTGAAAAGTAACCGCCAAACGAATCGGTAAACATATTGAAAATCAGCAACGTTGGACCGAGAATGACAATAAATCCAAGAAGTGCGAACGCTAGAATCAAGTTTGTGTTCGACAAATATTTGATGCCTTTACTTAATCCTGACCACGCGGATGCAACGAATAGGACCGTGACGACCGCGATGATGACAAACTGCGATGTGATATTGATTTCAACGCCGAATAAGTAGTTTAGGCCTGCATTAATTTGAACAGCACCGAAGCCGAGCGATGTAGCAACGCCGAATGCAGTCGCAAAAACAGCGAGTACATCAACGAGAATGCCCCACGGACCTTCCATTTTTTTGCCGAAGATCGGCTTCAATGTTGCTGAAATTAATCCCGGTTCCCCTTTACGGAACTGGAAAAAGGCGAGAGATAATGCAATGACTCCGTACATAGCCCATATGTGAATTCCCCAGTGGAAGAACGACTGGCGTAAGGACTCTTTGAAAGCTTCATCCGTATTAGGCTCTTCCGAAGCAGGGCTGATTGCAAAGTGTGATAACGGTTCGGCGGCGCCGTAAAAGACGAGACCGATACCCATCCCGGCAGAAAACAGCATGGCAATCCATGTAACTGTTGAAAACTGTGGACGGTCCGTATCCTTTCCAAGACGGATTTTTCCGAATGGACTTACGATGAAAAAGAAACTGAGCGCTAACATGAACGACATGAGCAGCATATAGTACCAACCGAAAGACGACGCAACAAAGTTTCTGGCGTTCGTAGTGACGGCTTCAAAACTTGTGGGTGCGAACGCGCCGTACCCGACGGTCAAAATAATCAGACCGATAGTGATATAAAAGACATTTGAAATTTTCTTCATAATTCCCCCTCGTGGAGCTGGTTGTTTAGAAACAGCTTTTAACTATACTAGTAAATCATTTTTATAGCAACCGATCGTTGAATAAAGTATTTCCTCTGTTTACTATTCATTCATGCAACCTAATTGGACAGAGTAATAACTTATTTAATAAAAAAACAGCTGAAGAGTTGTATCCCTTCAGCTGAATTTCAATCTTCATCTTTAATGTCACGGTCAGGCGGAATCGGTTCGTTACGCCATTCCTCCATTTGGTGTTTTAACATTTCGAGCTGTTCCAAATAAAGGCCGAACTGGTCTTTATTAATAAGGAATTGTTCGCCGTCATGGACGGAACGGATACGACCTTCCCGAACGTACTTCCGGACTTGTTCGATGGGCATACCGAGGTGTTCGGCGGTTTCTTGGATTGTAAGATACATATTGACATCTCCTTGAAAAAAGCCCTCCATTTCAATCGTGATCAGTGAAATGGAGGGAATGGGGTATGTTAAATAAGTTTTTCGAAGTTCAAACGTTTATTCAAAGCAATCATTATCGGAATCCCGATGGTCATGACGACGAATTCACCTATCGCAACTGTTAACCATGTAAGCAGGAAGGGAAGCTCCAGCGCAAGGTTCAACTCAAAAGCGATGATGAACATTGTGAAGGTGAAGACAAGCGTGTTGAAAACCATTCGCTTAAAAATACCCGCTATGAATTTGGCGGAAAAAATCGTGATTGAAAGGGCTAAGATTGATTGGCTTACCCCAAAAAATAAATCATACATGCCAAGTGGGGAGAACAAGTTGGTCACAAATACTCCGAGCACAATACCGAATATGAACTTCTTATTGAAGACGACGAGGTGGTTGAACACTTCGGGAATCCGAAATTGGATGGCTGCATATGCTAATGGTGCTATTAATAGCGATACAGCTACATATAAAGCGGCAATAATTCCGCTTATTGCCATTGTTTTTATTTTCATTATTCATTTCCCCCTAGTTTTTTTACGTGGGATGGTTACGAACCACGTGGTGCTATGCACAAGTAGATAGTCTAGTGCATTAGTGCCATTTGTGTCAAGGGGAATTCAGGTATTGGAAAAATTAGTTTGTATGGTATCGTCATAGTAGAAGAGATAGGAGGGGGAAATTTGTCACAACGTATTTCATATTTAGTCGTGCTGTTGGGTGCGATACTTTGGGGGACGACCGGTACCGCGCAGACCTTCATGCCGCAAACGATTCATCCGTTGGCAGTCGGGGCATCAAGGCTTGCTGTGGGTGGTTTTTCATTACTTCTAATTTTGTTCATCATGCGTAAAATCGATTTTCGGAATTGGCCATGGAAATCGACTCTGTACGCAGCTGTTTCAATGGCCATTTTCCAATATCTATTTTTTTCTTCTGTCAGATTAACGGGCGTTGCAATCGGTACGGTCGTTACAATTGGCAGCGCGCCTGTTTTTTCCGGAATTATTGAATGGTTATTATTGAAGCGCCGTCCGACCCGTATTTGGCTTACGGCAACAGTGCTTGCGATTGTAGGATGTGGACTGCTCTTTTTGAATAAAGATGGCATCGTTGTCAATCCCGTCGGTATAGCGATGTCACTTGGGGCAGGATTATTGTTTGCTTTTTATACTCTCGTCAATAAAGATGTTCTCAAGAAAGCAGACTCTGTTCCCGCCGTTGCCGTCATCTTCTCAATGAGTGCCCTGATGCTAATGCCGTTCCTGTTTTTATTCGAAACGGAAGGTTTGGTGACTGTTCGTGGAATTTCCGTTGTGTTGTATCTAGGGATTATCACAACAAGTGTGGCATACATCTTATTCTCAGCCGGTCTAAAGCGGATTCCATCGTCATCTGCGGTCACATTGTCACTTGCGGAACCGCTTACTGCCGCTGTTTTGAGTGTAATCGTGGTCGGCGAACGTCTAGACGGAACTTCTTGGACTGGGATTGTCATGCTTCTTGGAGGAATACTCGTATTGACTTTGGGCGGTAGGAAAGTGAAATAGTACATTGTAAAGGTGACAGGTACTCAAACAAACGTGTTTGTTTATACAATGTGGAAAATTGCGATACAGGGGGCTTTTAGGGCTTTCTGTATTTTTTCTATTTCCTCGGGGGCAGAATTGACTGGGTGACAGTCACCCAGTCAATTCTAAAACAAACGTGAAAGTCTGGATAAATGTGTTTGTTTGTACTTTCAATGCAATTTATCTTAAGACTTTCTTCATAATTACAGTTGGTGAATGTTAAGATTTGGCGGTTACAATTGGTATCATAGAGTAAAGCGAGGTGCGGAAGATGGCGAAATTCACAGTGCTTGTAGCGGATGACGATCAGGATATCCGTGACGGGATTGAAATTTATTTGAAAAATGAAGGATATGTGGTATTGAAAGCGGCGGACGGTAAAGAAGCGCTTGAGCTGTTGGAGTCGAACGACGTCCATCTCCTCATTCTCGATATTATGATGCCGAACATGGATGGTATTACAGCGACGTTTAAAATTAGGGAAGTGCGTAATATCCCGATTATCATGCTGAGTGCGAAGGCGGAAGACTCCGATAAAATTCATGGCTTGTCCGTTGGCGCGGATGATTATGTGACGAAACCCTTCCATCCGATGGAGTTGATGGCACGCGTAAAGTCGCAATTACGCCGCTATATCCAATTCGGGACGTACGACGGTCAGAAAAAAGTAGAAATCGATGGGTTAGTTCTGGATGAAGAAGCAAAGGAAATCACTATTGACGGTGATGTGGTAAAACTGACACCGATTGAATACAAAATCACGGAGTTGCTGATGAAAAATGCAGGGCGTGTATTTTCCATCAATGAAATTTACGAACGTGTCTGGAATGAAGCTGCGTACAATGCTGAAAATATCGTCGCAGTTCATATTCGTAAAATACGTGAGAAAATCGAAGCAGATCCGAAAAATCCGAGGTATGTAAAGGTGGTGTGGGGAATTGGTTACAAAATTGAAAAGTAATTGGGCGGTTGTTTGGTCAATCATTGCGATTGTCATTGCCGCTTTAAGTATCGGTTACTGCTTCTCCCACATCATTGACCTGGTCGGCAATGGAATGGAACGTTCCAGTAGAGCGATTGCTTATCTCGCGCGTATAGTGAAAGGGAGTGTATGAATATGAAAAATAGTAAACGAATGCCTCTAATTATCTGGTCGATTCTTGTCGCCTTGTTTTTAACGGCGCTTGTATCTATTATAAACTCCGGTCCGAGATTTATCGGGAAAAGCTATGTCGATACAGATGATTTCAAATCAGAACTGGAATATTTTTATGATAAAATTGGTGCAACCGTTTTGAATCCGATTAATGTGGAAAAGGAGAAAAAGCACATCAAAGTATCGATGGAGGAAATCGAAGAGCATCGTGAGCGTTACGGCACATTGGCTGAACAAATTGCCAATATTGCAGCCCAATATCAAGATCGAATTGAAGAAGCGAAAGCGGCTGGCAATGAAGTGTTGAAAACAGAACTAATCAAAGAACAAGAAGTGAAAATAGAAGATATCCGAAAAAATTTTCAAGATGATAAACATGTAGAGGAAAAAGTTCGTGCTGAAAAAGGAGAGGCGCTTGAACAATATGTAAGTGAAAGATTCAATGATGTGGATGATTATAACTTCCGGTGGGTTTCCTATGAGTTGAAAGATGTGGAAACGGGTGAAACGTTTGCGTCCGGTGATGTCAAAGCGCCCGCCGCCTACAAGAAATTGTTCAATTCCAAGGAAGGGTACTTCAAGGCGAAGTCACTTCGAATAAAAAGTACTGATTTATACGAGTACACAAGAAACCATACCGGGCACTACATCGACAGTAACCAATCAATAATCGGAAACCCAGATCGGACTTTCGAGGGGGTTTTCGTCATTTCAAAGGCAATATCAAAGGAAGGGTCTCACGGCCAACATGCAGCCTGGTTTAACAAATCAAAATATATTGCCTATGGAACTTGGATTGCTGGGGTAATTGCGTTAATCCTACTATTGACAAAGTTTCGTTTCAATAAGAACTGGGTGAAGGATAGAAGAGGGGCAGACTGGTATAATCGTTTAAAAATCGATGTAAAAGGATCACTGTTAGTAACAACATTGCTGATGCTCTATATTAATTTATTGTTTGTTGCAGACTATGTTTATTTTTATAGCATCGAAAATTTGGTCATATATGCAATTTCTTATGTTTTCCTTGCATTCCTCATATTGCTGACAGTGTTTCAGCTGGTTAATTTCATGGAACGACTAAAAGATGAAGTGGCGTTGAAACTAGAAATTAAGGATAGTTATAGTATGAGATTTATACTTGCATGGCAAGGGATGTTTTTGAACCGTTCAATTGGTGTACAAATGTTCCTTCTGTTAATTGGCTTTTTCCTAGCGGGCTTCGGGTTGTTCGTTGTTTTAATGCAACCTATATTAATTGTGATTTACATTCCACTTGTATTGTTTGCTGGATTACCACTCCTCTATATCTTCGTGAGAAGAACGGCTTATTTAAACCGTATTATTGTCGCTACGGAAGCGATGGCGGCAGGACGTCTTCATGAGGAAATTAAGGTCGAAGGGAAATCACCACTTGCCGACCATGCGCGGAATCTCAATAACTTGCGTGAAGGAGTCCGCGTTTCAATGACTGAACAGGCTAAAAGCGAACGCCTGAAAACAGAACTTATTACGAATGTCAGTCATGATCTTAGGACGCCACTAACTTCGATTATTACGTATACGGATCTGTTGAAAAAGGAAGATATCACTGCTGAAGAACGTACAAAATATGTAGATATATTAGATAAGAAATCACAGCGTTTGAAGACCTTGATAGAGGACTTATTCGAAGTGTCAAAAATGGCGAGCGGTAACTTGGAGCTTCACAAACAACGTGTTGATTTGACACAATTGCTTCAGCAAGCACTTGCTGAACACGAAGAAGAAATTTCAAAATCGGGACTCGATTTCAGAGTTAACTTACCAGAGTCTACGCTTGTTGCCTATGTGGACGGGAAAAGATGGTGGCGTGTACTGGATAACTTGATTGTAAATGCTGTTAAGTACACATTGCCGGGTACCCGCGTCTATATTACACTCCGAAAAGTGGGAGATAACGCCGAATTCATCGTTAAAAATGTGACGAAGTACGAGCTTGGTGAAAACACCGACGAATTGTTTGAACGATTCAAAAGGGCGGATGCATCACGCCATACGGACGGATCTGGACTTGGACTTGCGATTGCACAATCCATCGTTGATTTGCATAATGGGAATATGAAAATCGAAGTAGATGGGGATTTATTCAAAGTGACGGTCGTCGTGGCGGCGATTTGATAGATGGATGATTAAGTGAGCTGTATGCAGTGCCTTTCACAAAGGGGCAATGCGTACAGCTTTATTCTGTTTACAGAATCATTATTTCTAAAAAGGGTTTACAATTCTGCTATTGCAGGAATGATTAACTAAAACAGAACTGCAATTTAGGGGATGACCGGTTTGTTTAAAAAGCGATGGCTTGATATTGGAGTGGGGTACCGGCGTCTTATATTTTTGTTGGCCGCAACAGCTTTTCTGGTAGTTGTCGCGACTGTAGGATTCATGTATTTTGAAGACCTATCATTATTTGATGCATTGTGGATGACGGTTATTTCGGTCATGACGGTCGGATATGGGGATATTTATCCGGTGACGCAGGCGGGAAAAAGTTTTGCACTATTCCTCGTGCCTGCAGGGGCGGCGATTGTGACATACGGGTTAGGGACTGCGGCTACTTTTATCATTGAGAAACAATTAGCCGAGAAAGTGTGGGAAAAACAGATGAATCGTGAAATTATGGAATTGGAAAATCATATTATCGTGTGTGGATTTGGCCGCATTGCCCAGCAGGTGTACAAGCAATTGTTAGAGGAAGAGGGGGATAAAAAAATCCTTTACATTCACGACAACGAAGAGGAATTGCTTGCTGTCGTCGATCGCGGGACACTTCGACTAATAGGTGATCCAATGGACAAGGACATTTTACTGAACGCACGCGTCGACAACGCGCACGGGCTAATTGCTGCTCTGGAAAGTGATGCGGATAATGTATTTATAACGTTGACGGCAAAAAGTTTGAATGAAGACATTGAAATCGCCGCACGTGCGGAAAAAGAGGGATCCGAAGATGTACTGAAAAGAGCTGGTGCTTCCCGGGTCATCAATCCTTCGGTTATCGGGGGCCGTGAACTCGCCATGTCTGTCATGAAACCGACTGGTATCGATTACATAAACGACCTTATCCGCTCAGGAAATAAGGACTTTATGGTCGAAGAAATCGAGCTAGCAGTGGATTCGACACATCTTGGACAGTCAATTGAAGAAGCGGACGTCCGGAAAAATTATGGCGTCACGATTGTCGCCATTATGCGAGATAAGGAGCTAATCAGCAATCCGAACCCGACAGAGCTATTCAAGAAGGGCGATACTTTAATAGTGATTGGAGCCCAAGATGCTATTCAAAAACTATACACTGCCATGAATAAGAAGTGACGAATTTATATAAATACACAATGCCTTTATACAAGTAGGCAAGGCGTGCAGATTATTCATTTTGACCATGAATGCCAAGGTGATTATTCCGTGAAACGATATCGACTTTCTGTCCTTCTTTTTCATAAGTTGTCATTCCGTCCACTTGATTGACTTTTTTCCATCCGCTCAGCCGGATAATTAACTGATAGCGAATTGGCAGGCCATTTTCCTCGGAAGCGGGTTTCCAAGAATAGCTCTCAAAGCTTTTCACGCTTGAAACTTTAACGATTCTCGCTTTACCGGGAACAGGAAAACCTTCCGAATAAATTGCTTCTTCGAAAGTTTGTCCATAGTAAAAAGTGAGCGCAATAATGAACGCTATGAAGGTGACAAAGAGATAGCGTAGTTTGAATGGTTGTTTTTCTTCCAATCCGTTCACCCTTTCAATAGAAGTAAATGATATAAATGCCGATAATCAGTACACCAATATCAGCGAACATATGAATTATCCAAGAGGGCAAAATTGTTCCGCTTTTTTCATTGGCAAACTGAAAGATAACCCCGCCAATCCAAAGTCCTGAAACGGCCAGTGCAAGGAGTGCATGGCTGAACCACGGTAGAAAAATGGAAATGTGATAGATGGCGAAAAGGAAAGATGGTAAAACAACTCGAAACGGCGATTTCCCAATAAGATTCGGCAACAGACCGCGGAAGAAAAATTCCTCCAATATCGAATTACCGAACAAGATGTATAAAGCAATGAACGGGAAAGTTATAGTCGTTACTCCCGCTGCGGAGAGGTCCATGATCAGTGCATCAATATCTATGAACGGCTGTAAGACAACAAACACCGCGACGATAATTCCCATGATTGCAATTCCGGAACTGGTGGCGATCTTTATGCTTTTTTGATCGGTGTTACGAAAACGTAAGAATGGAAATCCTGACTTCCAGAATAAAATGACCGGGACAATCAGGAAGAAAATTGCTTTAGCGACTGTTTTCCATATGTATGCAACCTCTAGAGACTGTTCAATCCACAGTAGGAAAACGATACTGATTATTGATAAAATGAGTCCTCTCTTCACAGCATGAACCCCCGATCATCGATTCACTATTGGACGACCGCACTATGTATTAGGTTTCATCCAAGAAAACAAAAGAAAGAGAGCGCTTTTTAAGCCGCTCTCTTAGACCAGACATGATTTCATACTAGTGATTGCTTATTGCTGCATGAAAGAGCTTCTAGTAAACGAAGCTAGCACCAATAATAATTAACAGGATGAAAAGCACAACTATCAATGCGAATGAGTTCCCTCCGTATCCGCCTTCGTATCCACCGTATTGACCCATTTTTAACACTCCTTTCGTCAAAGGTCTAATCTAGTTTATGCAGGCAATTACTGGGCTATAGGGGTAAACGCCCCTTAATCCAACGAGGTGATGTTTAGTAGTGTTCATTTTTAGGAATAGGTAAGTAAAACGATTAAGGAAAGAATAAACAGAGTTGCCATCCTGCATCGGATGACAACGTTCTGCTTGCAGATTTGATTAAAGATGTTGTATCATTAAATTGAAGTATTAGAATCGATTAATTATTCGGGAAAACGGTGGTGTCCATCAGGCATTAAGTGCACCGATACCGAAGTGGAATCGCCGTTCTCCGAATCGCAATTCGAAGAAGGAGGTTTTATGAGGATGACAAAATCAGATGGTAAGTATCCAAACAAGGAAGATCTTGAACCTAATGTAAAAGGGATGGGCAATTACGATGAACTGCCGCTCGCAGATCCATCCGATTCAAATGTATCTGCTATCTTTAGAGAAAATGAAATGGAAAAGACGGGCGAGAACAAACCGTCTGCTTTTGCGACAAATAAAGTGGATAACCTAGGCACTGGATATAATAAACCGAAATCCGACGAGCGTATTCTTGTCAGTGAAAGTAACAAAGAAAATAGTAATTTCAATCAACAAACACACGACGAGTGGAATAAGGAGAAACCGAATGAAAGACCATTTAGACCATAAATGAGCGGCGGTCGTCCCCCTAGGGAACGGCCGCTTTGACGTAAAGGTAGATAGAAGTGAAGGAAGGTATGATAACTATCGAAACATTGAATCAGTTGAAATTCACACGTATTTATACGCTTGGCCGCCTTGTAAAGACAAGGGCCGAAGCCTGGGACGCGCAACCAAAGGGCTTCAATAACACTGTTCGTTGGAATGTGGGCCATATTTTTGTAACGATGGAAACACTCATTCAAAAAGCGGTGGGGGACTATGAGCCCGTCCATCCTGAATGGATACCTTTTTTTGTATCGGGGTCAAGCCCCGATGACTGGGAAGGAAATGTCCCGTCAACAGACGAGCTCCTTGTGGCTTTAGAAGAACAACCGGAGCGCATCATTAAGGCAATTGAAGGTAAACCAAGCGATGCATTACAGGAACCGATGTCTATCGGTCCTCTCCATACGATGGTGACAATTGACGCAGTTGTGCAATTTGCAATTTGGCATGAAGGCGTCCATGCGGGTATGATCAATGCATTGAACCACTTGACGGGAGATTAATTCTAGAACAAAAGCGCAAGTGCCTGTGAACAGGCGCTTGCGCTTTTGTTTATTTCAATCGACTAACTCATGCTTAAACGCGTAAATGACTGCCTGCGTGCGGTCTTGCACTTCCAGTTTAGATAACAAATTGCTGACATGTGTCTTCACGGTTTTCAATGCGATAAACAAATCATCTGCGATTTCTTGATTCGTTTTACCTTTCGCAAGCTGCAGTAAGATTTCAAGTTCACGTTCCGTCAAATCATTATGCAAATGCCGTTCATTGCCTGCCCGCATTTTCTGCATCATTTTCGTCGTTACTTCCGGTTCCAACACTGTCTGTCCTTTCAACGTTTCCCGGATAGCTTCCGCAATTCGTTTCGCATTCGACGTTTTCAATATGTAACTGATTGCTCCTGCCTCAAGAGCCGGATATAACTTATCGTCATCCAAAAAACTTGTCACGATGACAATTTTCGCTTCCGGCCACTCCTTTATAATAGCGGCAGTGGCTTCGGCACCATTCATTTCCGGCATAACCATATCCATCAAAATGATGTCCGGGCGCAACTCGAGTGCCTTAGTTACGGCTTCGCGTCCATTTACCGCTTCTCCGATGACCTCCATATCCGGCTGAATCTGCAAGTATGCTGATACGCCTATCCTTACCATTTCGTGGTCATCCACTAACAGAATCTTGATCATTCGGTTCATCTCCTTTACGGGCGGGCAACTTCACTTCCACGATTGTCCCTTGAGAGGGGACGGAAACGATTTTGCAGGTACCGCCGATTTCAATTGCACGTTCTTTTACGTTCTGTAATCCGTACGATCCGCCTTTTCCATCACTATCCTTGAATCCGACGCCATTATCCTGCACCCGGAAAATGGCAAGGCCATCACGCTCAACGAATAATACGTCGACCACCGTTGCTTGTGCATGGCGGAGTGTATTGGATAACGTCTCCTGCGCAATGCGGAATAAATGATCCTCCGCCCCTTTTGAAAGCGTTACTTCTTCCAAGCGGAACCGGATATCGAACAGGACTTTCTCCCTTAATTCGACTAACAATTCTTCAAGTCCTTCGGAGAGCGATTTGTTGTTCAAGGCTGCCGGTCGTAAATGAAGGAGCAATGCGCGCATTTCAAGTTGTGCTTGTTGGACGATTCGCTCGACTTGAAGCAGCGGTTTTTGCTCAACCGCGTCTTCGTTGCTTTCGGTAATGGCGGACAATAGCATCGATGCGGCGAACAATTGCTGGGAAACGGAATCATGCAATTCTCGTGCAAGCCGCTGCCGTTCTTGCACAATACGTTCTTGAATCAGCTTGTCTTGCTCTTCCGCGCGCTCATCGATAATCCGCTGCAAACTTTTTCGCTGTGTATGGATGACCGTCGACAGCGAGCCAATTGCACGGTTCATACGTGGGGAGAATTTCATATTCATATCTGCATCTTTTTCCGAGTCAATCAAATCGGTTAACTTTTGCTCGATTGCTTTCTCCTTCGTACTACCTAAAAAACGTGTCCAAGAGGCAATTCCCCACGCAAGTAAAAGAATAGTGTTCAAAATCCACCAGCCAAGCGGAACGTCAGCAAATTGCAGTTCGTAAAAAGCAAACCAGCTTTCTTCCAACGGCAAACCGAGAAGAAAGTAAATATACACCGCCGCAATGGCGATAAATAAAAACGTTAAAACAATACCACGTCCGATAACTGCCTTCATTTTCTCGTCACCTCAACATCCCCGCCCCAAGTGGAAAGTGTAATGATCAGTTCAGGAGAATCAGGAGATTTACCTTCGTAACTGTCTTTCATATGAAGGGATTCATTGATAAGCCGTTTCCGGTGGATACCGAAAAGCTTTGCATCGCCAAGCAGTGTCGTGTAATGGATGCGAACCGGGATTTCGTAGGGCAAGTCGATTTTGATCTTACCAATACCTTGCCTGACGGAAATTAAGGAAGTCCCTTTCGGTAAAACCGTATCCGTTACATCGATGTGAATATCACCGAACAGGCCTTGGATATGGATGTCCTCCCATTCATACGATGAAAAAGGGGATGATTGAACGGAAAATAGTTTGTTTTTCCATATTCCATTTGGCGTTTCCCGCTGGAATTCCTTGAGAGGACGCATAATTTCCTCGGATGGCACGCCTTTCCATAGCTTAACGAGAATGTAGACAATAGTAGTGAAAATTAGCAAACGTAAACTCCACAATGTGAAAAGCGCCATTGCGATGAAAAATAGACCAGGTATAACTAGCAGTTTCGATCGTTTCCGTAACCCGTAATAAGTAAGTCCGGCACCAAGAAGGACGAACACAATATTGCCATTATGAAAAAAAGTCGCTTCGACAAAAATGAGCAGTAAAAAAATGAATGCCCAAAATGTGATTTTGCTCGTATCGATTTGTTTCATTTTTTATTCTCCCTTCCTGATGTCCGACTTTGAAAAAAGGAAAGGAAGGCAGGAACCTTCCTCCTACAATATAGTTTACACAACTTCAGTTTTTTTTGCGGGATTAATTTCGATGTCCAAGCTTTGGGTGCCACATACTCGGGTCATAAGGCGACTCGGCTATGTGGCAAGTTTCGCCACATGACCATGTTGTCTTATGCCTGTCGTACCTGTTCGGCACCCTCCACTTTTTCGAGTGATTCTAAACGACGTTCCATTGAAGATGTTTCATACTCACGTTCAATCTTCCCGCCGAGGTTTTCGATATACTTCTTCATCTCGCCGACTGTACCCATCTTGCTGTCTGCGTTTTCGGGTGAAATGACTTGATCCATACGGTGATGGGCACGTGTCACATTTTCTTTTCCCATTAATTGAAGCTGACGCACTTTCATATCTTTCACTTTATGTTTCATTTCCTCGAATTTACGCTCTAGGGAAATCAACTCGTAAGCTGTTTCCATGACGCTTTCTGAAAGCTCTGCGGCACGCGTATCATACGCAGCGATTTCCTCTTCAGCAAATGCGATGAGGTCTTCCTCGCCTGCAGTTTGTGCTAGTTCAAGTTGGTTCCGGCGTTTGTCCGCCATTTTTTCTGCTTCCGACAATTCCTTTTGCAATTCTTTTTTCAATGAACTTTGACGTTCAAGCAAATTCCCGATTGAGTCCGTCTGTTTTTCTGCTTCACGGATGTATTGATTCAACATTGCAATTGGGTTCTTATTTTCCTTTTTGTCGAATAGAGTGTGAAGATCTGCTTGTACCGAGTATTTAAATCTGTTCCAAAGTGAATTCATAAGTAGTTCCTCCTCTTATTTTGTAATTTCGTTCCACTGACGTTCGAAGTTTACGAATGGATCGTCTGATGCGCTCGTGATGATATTGCTGTTTTCTGAGCCATTCCATTTACGCCATGCGTACAGAACACCGAGCATTGCAAGAACACCGATGAATGCCGGGACATTCGCAACCGCTGTCAACAAGCCGATGACAAGTACGCCCCCCCAGAACAATTTCGAGATTTTTGAAGTGCTCTTTCTGAAATAATGGAACCCCGCGTATGCAATCAATGCAGAAAAGGCAAGTGCAAGAAGTGATCCGAGATTTGCAAGGACAACGATCGCTGCTGTTATACCGAGTGCTGCAAGACCAAGTTTTTTCATTTGTAGTTCCTCCTTTCGTTTGTAGCTTAATCTTATAACGATTTCCCACTTGTCCAAACGGGCGCTGTACGGATTTCCAACTACGACTTAAGGCTGAATCATTCTAGGACATACTAGATTTTGTCAGCTTTTTACGATACTCTATTATTATAAGAAGAATCTATTAATTCGGATAATGGGGTGTGGGAATGAAAGAAGTTGTAATTGTTGAAGGGGTACGGACTGCTATTGGTAGAAGAAAAGGAAGTTTTGCAAATTACAGACCGGATGAGCTTGCGGCGGTTGTACTTGAAGAGCTTATCCAACGGGCGGGAATTTCAAAAGGCGATGTTGAGGACGTCATTTTAGGCTGTGTGACACAAGCGGGTGAACAGGGGGGAAACATCGCCCGGACGGCTGCGCTAATCGCTGGCTTTCCTATCCATGTACCCGGAGTGACAATTGACCGGCAATGCGGATCAAGCCAGCAAGCTGTTCATTTTGCATCACAGGCAATACTTTCAGGGGATATGGATATCGTCATTGCAGGCGGCGTTGAAAGTATGACGCGAGCACCAATGATGTCCAATATGGGGGATGCGAAACCAAGTCCAAAGCTTACGGAAAAACATGAAATCATTAATCAGGGACTTTCAGCGGAACGGATTGCGAACAATTGGGAACTGTCACGGGAAGAGCTTGACCGTTTTTCATACGATAGCCATCAAAGGGCGATACGTGCGATTAATGAAGGGAAATTTGAAGAAGAAATTGTTTCTGTCGATGTCATGATGGAAGACGGCACTACAGAGAAATTTACGATAGATGAAGGTCCTCGTCCGGAATCTACAACAGAAGTGTTGGCTGGATTACGGACGGTCTTTGACGAAAAGGGTGTAATTACAGCGGGTAACGCAAGTCAAATGAGTGACGGCGCATCTGCGGTCCTCCTTATGTCACGCGAAAAAGCGGAAGAGCTTGGCATAAAACCGATTGCGCGCATTGTTGCGCGAGCAGTTGTCGGTTCCGATCCGACATTAATGCTGACTGGTCCAATTGAAGCAACACGTAAAGTACTCGAGAAAGCGAATCTTTCAATAGAAGATATGGATACGTATGAAGTGAACGAAGCGTTTGCACCCGTTCCACTTGCTTGGCTGAAAGATATTGGCGGAGATCGGGAAAAACTCAATCCGAACGGCGGGGCGATTGCACTCGGTCATCCACTTGGCGCAACGGGAACAAAATTGCTGGTATCTATGATCCACGAATTAAAACGGACGAACGGACAATACGGACTACTCGCGATATGCGAAGGAATGGGAATGGCGAACGCGACAATTATCGAACGACTTTAATTTTATTCAGCAAATCCTTTTGTACTGAAAGCGAAGCGGCAGTCGTGAATACACCGAGGCGTATTAGATAAGGAGGTTTTTGAATGGAACTAAAAAAAGTAACTGCAGTCGTAACGGGCGGAGCGTCGGGTCTTGGGGAGGCCACTGTAAGAAGGATAATCGGAGCTGGAGGGAAAGCAGCTATTTTCGATAGGAATGAAGAGCGTGGACGTGCCCTTGTGAATGAACTTGGGGAAGAAAGTGTTCTATTTCTGAAAACGGATGTTGCGAGTGCTGAAGAAGTGGAAGTAAATGTAGCTTCCGCCTTAGAGAAGTTCGGAGAAATAACTGCCGTTGTCAATTGCGCGGGCATTGCGACGCCGGGGAAAGTGTTGTCGCGAAGCGGTCCGATGGCGCTAGACCAGTTTGAACAAGTCATCCAAGTAAACTTGATAGGCACGTTTAATGTAATTCGCATGGCAGCGGCGGCTATGCAAAGGAATGAACCAAACGAAGAAGGTGAACGCGGGGTCATTATAAATACTGCATCCGTTGCTGCTTTTGAAGGACAAATTGGACAGGCGGCTTATAGTGCCTCAAAGGGTGGTGTTGTCGGGCTGACGTTACCGATTGCGCGTGAACTTGCGTCTTTCGGAATTCGTGTGATGACAATTGCACCCGGCCTTGTAGAAACACCGTTATTCGATGGTCTGCCGGAAGCTGCGCGTAATTCACTTGCATCAATGGTTCCATTCCCGAAACGGCTTGGTCGACCCAACGAATATGCCATGCTGGTAGAAAGTATCTTTACGAACACAATGCTTAATGGCGAAGTGATTCGTTTGGACGGCGCAATCCGGATGCAACCTAAGTGAAGAAAATAGCATTTTTAACGAGTTAGACATAAACAAGTACTAGCTATTAAAGGGGGCACTGCCGGTGGCAAAATACAGATTCGAAACTGATGAACACGTCATGTTCCGGGATTCGCTGCGAAAATTTCTTCAAAAAGAAGCGGTCCCGAATTACGATAAATGGGAAAAGGAGCGGCGCGTTCCGGTAGCTTTTTGGAAGAAGCTTGGCGAGATGGGTTTTCTCTGTCCGCAAGTGGAAGATAAATACGGCGGGCTCGGTCTAGACTTCAGCTTTGGAGTCATTATCGGGGAGGAACTGGAACGAGTGGGATCGGGACTTACAGGTGTAGGTTTGCACAATGACATCGTTGTTCCTTACATTGAATCGTATGGCACGATTGAACAGAAAGAGCGTTGGTTGCCCGGTTGTGTAAGCGCCGATATCATAACAGCCATTGCAATGACGGAGCCGGGAACAGGATCGGATCTCGCCAATATCCAGACAACGGCGATCAAAGACGGTGATCACTATATCGTCAACGGACAAAAAACGTTTATCACAAACGGCATTAATGGAAATCTTGTGCTCCTCGCCGTAAAGACTGATCCACATGCTTCGCCAAAACACCGGGGCGTTAGTCTACTAGTCGTAGAAGAAGGGACTACCGGCTTTACGAAAGGTCGCAAGCTCGATAAAGTCGGTCTGCATTCGCAAGACACCGCTGAGCTTTTCTTTGAAGATTGTCGCGTACCTGTCGCGAATTTGATCGGTGAAGAGGGTAAAGGTTTCAGCTATTTGATGGAAAAACTTCAACAGGAAAGACTTGTCGTTGCAATTGCTGCGCAAACAGCATCCGAAGATATGCTGGAAATGACGCTTGAATATGTGAAATCACGGAAAGCATTCGGTAAGCCGATTGGTTCATTTCAAAATACGCAGTTTAAACTTGCTGAAATCGCAACAAAAGTGGAAATTGGCAAAGCGTTTATCGAATCGCTTATCGAAGACCATATAGCGGGCAAGGACGTCGTCACGAAAGTATCCATGGCCAAATATTGGCTGACTGATACGGCGCGGGAAATATCGGCGGAGTGTATGCAGCTTCACGGCGGTTACGGTTATATGGAAGAATATAAAATCGCGAGGCGTTACCGGGACATCCCTGTAGCATCGATTTATGCGGGAACGAATGAAATTATGAAAGTTATTATTGCCAAGAATATGGGGCTTAACTAGATGAAGATGCTTGAAGGAATATACGTGCTCGACGTCACATATTATCTTCCAGGACCATATGCTGCCATGCGCCTTGCAGAAATGGGGGCCCATGTCATTAAAGTTGAACCGCCAGGCGGTGATCCAGCAAAAACAATGAGCGGTGGCATCGTTCATCAGGCGAATAATAAAGGAAAAGAATTCGTCACAGTTGATTTGAAAACTGAAGAAGGAAAAGCATCGATGATTGAACTTATCAAAAAGTCGGATGTGTTGCTGGAATCGTTCAGACCGGGTGCAATGAAACGGCTCGGATTCGATTATGACACTGTCAAAGCATTGAAACCGGATATTGTTTACTGTTCGATGACAGGGTATGGACAAGATGGTCCGCTTTCAGTAGTAGGAAGTCACGATATAAATTATATGGCGTTATCCGGTGTACTTTCCCAATTCACTGATTTTGAAGGGAAACCGATTCATCCCGAAAATACAATTGCGGATTATGTGGGTGCGGTTGCAGTATCCGAAGGGATTCTCGGGGCACTTGTGCAGAAGTTCCGTACAGGACAAGGTTCATTCGTCGACATCGCAATTGCCGATGCATTGCTTGATTTTCAAGGGACTCATCTTGCATACAATGAAAAAGGCATTTCGGCTAGTGGTATTCCGGAAATCGATGGTACCTACATTTGTTACGGATTATATCCGACCAAAGATGGCAGGCACGTTGCACTTGGAGCCCTTGAACCAAAGTTTTGGAACAACTTCTGCGAATTTGCGAAACGACCGGAATGGAAACAGTGTGGTTACTATGCAACAGGTACTCCCGAACACTCGGAAGTTAGTGACTTTATCGCATCGTTATCTTGGAACGAATGGCTCGATATTTCATGCCGAACCGATTTTTGTATGACACCTGTCATGCGGATCACCGATTTATCAGAACATCCTTATTGGCAGTCGCGGGGAATAAACAATGAAAAAGTGAAAGTCATTCATTCCAACTAAAAGGAGCTGGATTTTTATGATGCAAACGCCACTTTTATTGACGTCATTTGTTAAACGGGCGGAGCAGTTCTTTCCGGATAAATTAATCATTTCACGCACGGCAGAGAATACGATTCACCGGATTCCATACAGGGATTTTGCAAAACGGTCGCGAAAACTTGCCGACGCGCTTACGAAACTTGGGATGAAACATGGAACAAAAGTAGGGTCGTTTGGCTGGAATCATCACCGTCACCTAGAGGCGTACTTTGGTGTGCCATGTACAGGCGCTGTTCTTCATATGATCAATATCCGTCTGTCACCGGAACATATTGCTTACGTGATTAACCATGCCGAAGATGAAATTCTGCTTGTCGATGATAACTTATTTCCGCACTTGTCCCAACTTGCACCCATGCTAAAGACCGTGAAACATTACGTCATCATGGGTGATAGTACAGAGATTCCGGAGACGAAGCTTGAAAATGTCCATTCATATGAAGCGCTAATTGAGGCTGCTTCCGATGACTTTGAATTCCCGGAGGATCTGGATGAAAACACACCGGCAGGGATGTGTTACACATCTGCTACAACCGGAAATCCAAAAGGGGTCGTCTATACACATCGTGGACTTGTACTACACAGTTACGCGCTAGGACTGGCTGATGCGATGGGTATGAGAGAGCGGGACGTGATAATGCCGATTGTTCCGATGTTCCACGCGAATGCATGGGGAATGCCTTTCGCGGCTGTCTTCTTTGGCACAACGCAAGTTTTACCCGGTCCGGGTTTCAATCCGGCTCTAATCCTGGATTTAATTGAACAGGAAAAAGTTACGCTTACAGCTGGAGTGCCAACAATTTGGTTAGCTGTATTGAAAGAGCTAGAGAAAAATCCACGGGATATTGCGTCTTTACGTGCGGTTGTAAGCGGGGGCTCTGCCTCACCTAAAGGTTTAATCCGTACGTTCGAAGAGAAATATAGAATCCCGTTCATCGTCGGTTACGGATTAACTGAAACGACACCCCTTGTTAGCTTGTCCGTTTTTACATCGAAAATGGATAATTTAACAATGGACGAGCGGGTTGATATCCGTTCACTCCAAGGGCTGACAATGCCGGGGCTTGAGGTTCAGATTATCAATGAAAAAGGCGAAGTGCCTTGGGACGGCAAAACAATGGGGGAGTTAATAGTCAGGGGCCCGTGGATTGCAAGTGAATATTACAAAGATGAACGTACTGTGAATGCATTCAAAGATGGATGGTTCTATACTGGAGATATTGCAGTTATGACAGGAGATGGCTATCTCAAATTGACGGATAGAACAGCAGATTTGATAAAAAGCGGTGGCGAATGGATTTCGTCCGTTGATCTTGAAAATGCGCTGATGACTCATGAAGCTGTATTTGAGGCGGCAGTGGTAGCGGTTCCACACGAAAAGTGGCTGGAGCGCCCGCTTGCTTGTGTAGTATTACATGAAGGGCAGACAGCCGATGATGAGATGAAAAAACAATTGTTGACCTATCTTGAAAATCAGTTTGCAAAATGGTGGGTTCCGGACGATGTTGTATTCTTGGATGAAATTCCAAAAACGTCTGTAGGTAAATTCCTGAAAAGGGCGTTGCGGGACCAATTGACTGAACGTTTGGAAGAAGTGTGAATGTAAGCCATCCGATGAATAGCGGATGGCTTTATTTCCGTTGATGCAGTTGATTGTACACAATTAAATTGTATATATGTCTTTGTGGATAACTATTTTCCGGAACTTATAGCTGTTGATAACTACCGATTATATATTTAATCATGAAGTTCTGTGGATAAATGTGCAATCTTCTGAAATTATCAACAATTTTATTAAGTTATCCACCCAAGATGAGGATAACTTAATAAAAATCAAAGATATCCACAATATAAAAATGTCCTGTTTTGATCAAGTCATGAAATTAATTGAAGTAAGAACTCTGAATAAAGTATTCGTAAACGACAAAAAGCCTGAATCGCATTTTTTGTAATCAATATAGCGGATAATAATGAAATGAACTCATATTCGCATTTCATCCTGCGTAAAATACAATATAACAAACGGAACCTCTTGCCGCGTTGGAGCGTCCTTTCTGCTATCGGACTCTATTTGCATAGGGGGGCCGAATTTAGTAAAGTAAAAGATAGCGGAGGCGTAACTTGGAAAATTGGATTACTGAATTTATGGGCGAGTTTGGTTATTTTGGTGTGTTTTTATTAATCATGATTGAAAATATTTTTCCGCCTATCCCATCCGAAGTCATTTTGACATTCGGTGGATTTATGACGACGTATTCGGATATGACGCGAACAGGTGTCATCATTGCGGCAACAGCCGGTTCGGTAATCGGGGCGATGATTTTGTATAGTATCGGGTTACTTCTCGATGTTGCACGCCTTGAGAAAATTGTCGATCGCTGGGGCCCTCTTTTGCGGCTTAAACGGAAAGACATTCACCGGGCTGATGCATGGTTCGACAAATATGGGCCGTGGACAGTGTTGCTCTGTCGTCTTGTTCCTTTGATTCGAAGTCTAATCTCGATTCCGGCAGGTATGTCGGGTATGAACTTCCCGCTTTTCATTCTGCTTACAACAATCGGCAGTTTGATCTGGAATACAACACTTGTTTCCCTCGGCGCAGCAGTCGGTGACAATTGGGAGTCAATTGTCCGCTACATGGACATCTATTCAACTATTGCGTATGTACTAATAGGAATTGGCGGTATAGCGGTTTGTTTCTTGTACATCCGCTTCCGTAGAAAGAGAGTGTAACTAACTTATGGAACTATTTGATTTGATTAAAGCATTGATACTCGGATTTGTTGAAGGAATGACGGAGTTTGCACCTGTATCTTCGACGGGCCACTTGATTATCGTTGATGACATGTGGCTGAAGACGGAAGAGTTTTTAGGTAAATATCCCGCAATCACATTCAAGATTGTGATTCAGTTAGGTTCGATATTAGCTGTCATCGTCGTTTTTTGGAAGCGTCTGTTCAGCCTAGTTGGTTTGTATAAAATTGATGGCAAGAAAATGAATTCCCGTTTCAATTTAGGGCATGTCATTATTGGTATGCTTCCGGCGGTCGTTCTTGGATTTGCTTTCAAAGATCTGATTGATGATTATTTGTTCGGAGTGGAAACAGTTATCTTTGCCCTTGTCGCAGGGGCGATACTTATGATCGTAGCCGATAAGTTCGGACCGAAAAAACCGAAAGTGCAAACGCTGGATCAGATCACCTACAAGCAGGCGTTCTCAGTCGGTCTTGTCCAATGTCTGTCACTATGGCCAGGGTTTTCACGTTCAGGAGCAACGATTTCGGGCGGTGTATTATTTGGCATGAATCACCGGACAGCAGCGGATTTCACGTTCATTATGGCTGTTCCAATCATGATGGGGGCAAGTCTTGTATCGATTTTAAAAAACTGGGAATACCTGTCGATGGACGATTTGTCGTTTTATATCGTCGGATTCATCAGTGCCTTCGTTTTTGCACTAATTTCAATCCGCTTCTTCTTGAAGCTCATCTCGCGCGTTAAGCTTGTACCATTTGCAATCTATCGACTGATATTGGCTGCTGTATTAGCGGTTATTGTATTTTTATAAGAAATTAAAACGACTCCTGTACATTGGTGTACAGGAGTCGTTTTTTGTTTTTACAATATAGTCATTGACTGAAGCTATCGGGGTTAGGGAAAAGTATACTACGAGGGATTGTCCAGCCTACACGCTTCGGCGCTCTGGGGATGCCTCTCGCCCTAAGCCTGGATTAGCGCTTCGCATCCAGTCTTAGGACTTCGGCTACCCCTTTGCCGCGCCTGCGCTGAGTTGTTCATTATCAAGAGGATTTTGATTTTGGCTGATAAGATAAAGTGATTAAAATTCGATACTACTTTCTTACGCAGAAGACGCATTACAGGTCGCGGGAGGCATCCCCTAGCGCCGAAGCGTGTATCATGGAGAATTCCTTATCCAGTCTATGTTGGCAGGCTTTTTACTGTCTTTATTTATAGCAGAATGCATCCCCATAGCGCAATTGAAGGAAATCTTTACCCCAACTCAATTACTGTTAGAACCCAACTTATCAGAAACCCTTTTACCTGTCTCAATCGCTTTTTCAATAAGGAAATCCAACCGGTTATCAGTCAGGCTGAAGCTGACGACACCTATACTGATTGCCCCTACAACTTCTCCAATACCATCCACGACTGCCACAGCGACAGAAGAAGTTCCTTCCGTTCTCTCACCATGACTCGTTGCGTAGCCTTGTTTTTTAATCTGTTTTAGAGTTATTTTAATCGGCTCCAATTGTTCCACCGGCAAAAGTTTCTGCAAAATAGCATCCGATTTGGAAGAAGACATGTTGGCAAGCATCGCTTTATTCGCCGCCCCGATATGCATCGGAATGCGCAAACCCAGTTGGTCGTATATTCGGATTGTATTGTTTTCGCTGTCAATTCTCTCCATTATTATGGCTTCCGATCCTGCTGGTCGGCTGAGATAGACACTTTCGTCCACTTCACGGCTTAAACGCTCCAACTCTGGTCTTATTTTATTGACATAATCCATAGAATCATACACTTGTAAACCGTATTCCAACCAAATCGTGCCAAGGCGATAGCATTTTGTGCGTTCATCCTGCTCCACCATGCCTTGCTTAATCATCGACTTCAATAATCTGTGCATCGTGCTGAGCGGTAGTTCGCATTTCTTGGATAAGTCGGAAATGGAGATGCCGTTTCCGGTCGTATGTGTTGCAAGTGCATTCGCCACGGTCATGGCACGGTCAATTGATTGCATAGAAAACACCGCCTGTCATTCAAATAACTACATAATACCTATTATTCAGAAAAAGATGATTACTATTATTCAAAATACATTGACATTATATCATGTAGAGAATATATTTTATATATAAACTTTCCATTCCACGGAAACGTTTTCCATTAGACGGAAAAGGGTGAGACGAAATGACTTATTGTTCCTCCATGTACAGACCATTAGAACGGGTGATTATTAAGCATCCAAATGAAGCTTTCTTAAATCAAGCCCATCTAGAGAAGGAATGGAAAAGGTTCAATTATCATGAAGAACCGAATTTTGAAGAGGCGGTTCGTGAATTTTCAGATTTCATTGCCATTCTAGAAAAACATGTTTCGCAGATTGATTATTTACCGGTGTCGTCCGAAGTAGGAATGGATTCGTTATATGCACATGACCCGGTGAAATTTACGCCTGCAGGTGCAATCATATTGAAATCCGGTAAAGAGCTAAGACAGCCTGAAGCCGCTGTGTATAAAAAATTCCTTACGGAAAAAGACATACCGATTGTCGGTGAATTAACAGGGGACGCAGTTTCAGATGGCGGCGACATCGTTTGGTTGGACGACAAGACGCTTGTTGTAGGCCGTGGATACCGGACGAATGACGAGGCTATCCGACAATTAAAAGAAATAACAGCACCTTTCGTCAATGATTTCATAGTTGTCCAACTACCGCATGATCAAGGCGAGGCGGAATGTCTCCACTTAATGTCATTCATCAGCATGGTCGATCGTGATTTAGCTGTCGTGCATTCACGCCTTATGCCGGTATTTTTCCGTCAGTTGCTAATTGAAAAGGGAATACAGCTTATTGAAGTGCCGGAGGACGAATATCACAATCTGGGGTGTAATGTATTGGCACTTGCACCGCGTGTTTGTGTACTAGTGAATGGAAACGTTTCCACGAAACAGCAGCTTCTTGACGCTGGGGCCACAGTCTATGAATACAAAGGCGAAGAAATAAGTGTAAAAGGGACGGGCGGGCCTACATGCCTGACAAGTCCTGTTATAAGAAACTAAATTATAGGGAGTGTACAGAAATGTTTAAAAATGTAATCGCGAAAACGCCAGGTAAAAGCTATTTGAATGGATTGACAACGTCAGATCTTGGGAAACCGGTATTTGAAAAGTTGTTGGAGCAACATGATCACTATATTAAAGCTTTGGAACAATGCGGTGTTGCTGTTACACATCTTCCTGCGAGTGAGGAATTCCCTGACTCGACATTTGTGGAAGATGCCGCCGTGTTGACACCGGATTTCGCGGTCATTACAAACCCGGGGGCAGACTCACGTAATGGGGAAATCATAGAAATCGAAGCTACCCTAAAAGAATTTTATAAGAAAATCCATTATATAAAATCGCCGGGAACGCTTGACGGCGGCGATATTCTCCAAGCGGAAGACCACTTCTATATCGGGATTTCCGAACGGACAAATGAAGAAGGGGCACTTCAATTAAAAGAGATTTTGGAAACAGAAGGTTTTAAAGCGACGATTATCCCATTGAAGCAGTTTTTCCATCTTAAAACCGGAATTGCTTATTTGGGAGATAACAGGATGGTCGTTGCAGGGGAGTTTGTGGATCATCCCGCATTCGATTCATATGACAAAATTGTTATTGGCAAAGAAGACGAATACTCCGCAAACTGCATTCGCGTCAATGATTATGTCATTATCCCAAAAGGATACGAGGAAACAAAGCGGAAATTGAACGAAGCAGGCTATGAAACAATTGAACTCGACATGTCCGAAGTCCAAAAGCATGACGGGGGATTGAGCTGTCTATCATTACGATTCTGATTGTTGTTAAATATAGTATTTAATATGGCGTTTATCTAAGCGGAAGGCATCCCGAAAGCGCAGAAGCGTAATTGAAGGAAAACTTATATAGAAAAATTAATAGGGGAAACAGGGAGGAAATCACATGCCGAACAATGGGGAACAACCGCAAGACAATCTGTTGAAACGTTCCATGAAAAGTCGCCATTTGTTTATGCTATCTCTCGGAGGCGTAATTGGAACCGGTCTGTTTTTAAATGCCGGTTACACAATCAATCAGTCAGGGGCAGGCGGGGCCCTGCTCGGTTACTTATTCGGCGGTCTGATTTTGTATATGGTCATGGTTTGTCTTGGGGAACTGGCTGTTCATATGCCGGTGACGGGCTCCTTCCAGACCTATGCAACACGATACATCAGTCCTTCGGCAGGATTTTCACTTGGATGGATGTATTTTGTAGGTTCTGCCGCTACTGCAGGAGTGGAATTTACTGCAGCTGGAATCCTGATGCAACATTGGTTCCCGAACACGCCGATTTGGATTTGGTGTTTGGTATTTATGGTTCTTCTATTCTCGTTGAATGCATTGTCTACGAGGGGGTTTGCGGAAGCTGAATTCTGGTTCGCTGGCATTAAAGTTGTCGCGGTGATTTTTTTCATCATCATCGGATTTGCAGCGATTTTCGGTTTTATCCCAATGGAAGGGCGTGCAACTCCGTTTTTGGGAAATCTGGCTCCTACGGGATTGTTCCCCGCAGGGATTGCAATTGTATTCGTAACAATGATGAATGTCATTTTCTCCTATCAAGGTTCGGAATTGGTTGGAATTGCAGCGGGAGAAACGGAAAACCCTGAAAAGAATATTCCAAAAGCAATTCGTACGATACTTGTCAGGATTGTTGTCTTCTATATCGCTTCAATTATTGTATTATCGGCCATTTTTCCAGCATCGGAACTTGGATTACTCGCAAGCCCATTTGTCACGCTAATGGAGATTTCGGGTGTGCCGTATGCTGCTGGCATCATGAACTTTGTCATTTTAACAGCGATTTTGTCAGTGGGAAATTCGTGTCTATATGCTTCGACTCGTCTGCTTTGGGCAATGGCGAATGAAGGGATGGCCCCTAAAGTGTTCGGACGCCTTTCGAAACGGAAAGTTCCACTTATGGCTTTGCTCTTTACAATGTCATTCTCTCTTTTGTCTTTATTGACAAGCGTGATGGAGGCGGATGCGGTATTCATTTTGTTGATGTCGATCGCAGGTATTTCTGTCACGATATCATGGATGGGGATTGCCTTATCACAGCTCATGTTCCGTCGTAGGTATTTAACGGCGGGAGGGAGATTGGAGGACCTGAAATACAAAGTTCCTTTCTATCCCTTTGTTCCATTGTTCTGTATTGCATTTTGTCTATTGATTCTTGTCTTTTTGGCGTTCGATCCAACGCAGCGCATCGGTCTGTACTACGGTGTAGGTTTCTTCGTCTCATGCATGCTGTTTTACAAGATAAGGTTGGAAAAGACAAATAAAGTTGTTCTGGGCGTTGACGTGAAACCAGTTGAGTAAAGGAGAATTAATATGAATGAACTATTATGGGGAACACCCTCTACACTTCGTGAACTGTTATGCGAGCTTGTAAGCTGGGATAGCCGCACATTAACAAAGGGAGAGCGTACATTTGCACCGAAAGTAGCCGAGAAGTTGAAAGAGCTGGACTATTTTCGTGATCAGCCGGGCCACTTGGAACTGCATGATGCGGGTTTAGGACGGCAACTCGTCACAGCTCTTTATAAACACCCGGAAGCAACAGAAACAATAGTGCTTATCAGTCACTTCGATACAGTCTGGACAGAAGAATATGGTGTGTTGGAACCGCTTGCTTTTCATCCAGAAGAGCTCACAAAAAAATTGATGGAGCCTGCGCATAATGCCGATCTTCCGGAAGCTGTCCGCATCGATTTGGAAACGGGGAAATACCTGTTTGGCCGCGGTACGATGGATATGAAGATGGGGCTTGCGCTTCATATGCAACTCATCGAAAAAGCGAGTGTCGAAAAATGGCCGATCAATTTGTTACTAACAACTGTTCCGGATGAAGAAGTGAACTCAGCGGGTATGCGTGCTGCGGTGACTGAACTCGTCCGTATACGTGAAGAACAAGGTTTGACTTATAAACTGTTCTTAAATGGGGAGCCGTCATTTTCGCAAAATCCGACAGATATCGAAGAGTACATTTACTCGGGTACCATCGGAAAAATTATGCCTGCCGCGTTGTTTTACGGAAAAGAAACACATGTGGGTGAACCGTTGAAAGGCATGACAGCGAATTTTATCTCCTCATTCCTGACGCAGCGTATGGAGTGGAACGAGTTGTTCCGTGAAACAGATCTCGGCGAAACAACGCCGTTGCCGGTTTCACTACAACAAAAAGATTTGAAGTTACAATATTCTACACAAACACCTTACCGTGCAGTTGCACTTTACAACGTTTTTCTATTTAAGCGTACTGCGACCGAAGTGATGGATCTATTCGAGCGAGTGGCAAATGAAGCGATGGACGCTTGCAATGACAGATACAAAATCATTTGTGATCGGGAACAAGTGACGGGTGTCGGGGAAGTGAAAGTGTTGCGCTACGAGCAGTTGCTTGAACATGCCGTGCGAAAGTTGGGGCTGGAGGAAGTCAAACGCCTAAAACAAGAAACGCTCACTAACGATGAGTGGGACGATCGTGAAAAGTCGCTTCGCATCGTTGACACGCTTATGATTCAATGCCAGGAACTTGCGCCGGCGACAGTACTTCTGTACGCACCGCCGTACTATCCTGCAGTCAATACATCGAATGATCCGCTCGTCAAACAGTCCATTGAATTAATGAAGAAAACAGCGAAGACATTCGGCAATGAAGTCGAGCAAATCCATTATTTCAACGGTATCTGCGACCTGAGCTACGTCAACTATGAAGATGACGCAAACGGCTGGGCTGCGTTCGAAAGCAATACACCGGTATGGGGCGATACGTACAGCGTACCATTCACTGAGATGGCACAGTTGAAAGCGCCGGTACTCAACGTAGGACCATTCGGGAAAGATGCACATCAACGGACGGAACGATTACACGTTGACAGCGCTTTTGTTGAAATGCCGGTCATGCTAGAGACGCTTGTGAAGAGTATGTATGTCGTGAATGAAAGCCTGGAAACGTGTGTAGGCTAAAATAATTGAAAAGTGGAGACCTTCGTAATGGCGAGGGTCTCCTTTTTTTGCATTAACCCATCTATGTACGGTCTGCACTTACTATGATAAGTCAAGATCTCCCTGCCATGTATAGAAAAGTCTTACTAGGATTACTTTTTGTATCTAACATTTTTTTGTTATATGGGGTTCCTATCCATAGCTGGATTGTTGAAACTTGCATTTACTAATCACGACGCCATTTTCACCCGTACAACTACCTCCGATCTCAATTGCACGCACTGGTTCAAATGGTGGGTGGGAAGACTCATCTTTATTATGCCGATATAATTCAGTCTCACTTTGACATACTTTATCGTCCCCAAGCTGTTTTTTAATTCATTAATAAACAACTATTTCATCTCCTTGATAAATTATTTAGAAAATTCCTATTTACAAGTATCTTAACTTGTTATATTGTTGCTGTATACAGTATACATTCGATTGACAGGAGGATTGAAGTAGGGGAGAAAGTGGGAGGTTTATTGAATGGAGAAAGTTGTTAATAGAGCGTCATTAGCAGAACAGGCATATTCATTATTAAAAACTGCGATTATTTCGGGCAAGCTTGCACCGGAAACAGAACTGACGGAAGAAAAGTTAGCTAGTGATTTAGGAGTTAGCCGTACTCCATTACGAGAGGCAATACGAAAACTTGCAGCGGAAGGGCTTATCAATTTAAACAAAGGTAAACCAGCAACTGTTGCGACTTTTACAAAAGAAGATTCGCTGGAATTTATGGAGTTGCGGCGGTTGTTGGAAGTTTACAATATTGAAAAAATTATTTCTAAAAACGACGTTTATTTTATAAGTGAATTAGAGGACAACTTGCAAGAACAAATGAAAGCGATTTCAAATGATGATTTTCAGGAGTTCATTGATTACGATCGGAAGTTTCATCTCATTTTAGCTTCACAAAATGAAAACGAGAAAATCAAACAATTGATTCATCAAATGAACACCGGTGTAAATCGAGCATTCCTTGTTCTATCAAATACTGTACACATGAGTGCCATAGAGGCATACGACGAACATAAACGAATTATTGAAGCGATTAAAAATCAAGATTTGGAACTTGCGACGAGAGAAATGTTGGAACATTTAAATAAGGTGGAAGAAAGATTTCTAGTTTACTTTAAAGAGGAGGACGAAAAATGAAGAAGTTATTCGTATTATTATCAATTATGGTTTTAGTGTTAGCAGCATGTGGAAGACCGGCTACAAGTGTGAGTAAAGGGGACAATGGTAAAGATGATCAGGAAGTGTATACAATCCGTATTGCTCACCTAGTTCCTGAAGAACAATCTTCACACGTTGCAGCAGTAACATTTAAGGAAAAACTTGAGAAAGAATCAAACGGGCGTCTTAAAGTGGAGATTTATCCAAACGGTTCACTTTTCGGATCTGATAGAGAAGCGATTGAAGCTGTACAGTTAGGAAATGTTGAAATGACAATTCCGGCAGTAGCACCACTCGCCTCATTCAATAAAAAGTTTATGGTTTTTGACCTACCTTTCATTTTTGATGATAATGAAGCAGCATATAAGGCACTTGACGGAGAACTTGGACAAGGACTATTAAAGGACCTTGAAAAAAATGATTTAAAAGGTCTCGTATTTGCTGAAAATGGTTTTCGCCACATGTCAAATAACAATGGACCCATTACTTCACCCAATGATTTAAAAGGCTTGAAGTATAGAACATTAGAAAACCCTCTCCATACGGATACATTTAAAGCATTCGGTGCAAACGCATCTCCGTTTTCATTCGGTGAACTTTACACGGCACTGCAACAAGGATCTTATGATGCTATGGAAGCCCCAATCTCACTTTATTACACAAATAAATTCTATGAAGTGCAAAATTACTTAACATTAAGTGGACACGTGTACGCTGCAACTATTTTACTTATGAATAATGATTTCTATACTAAATTACCGGAAGATTTGCAAGAACTTGTTGTGGAAAAATCGGAAGAGTATCGTACAGAACAACGTAAAATTGCACAGCAACAAGACGTTGAGTTCCTAGAGAACTTAAAAGAAAAAGGCATGAAAGTAAATGAAATTACGCCTGAACAAAAAGATGTATTCCGTGAAGCAACAAAAGTTGTTTATGATAAATTCACTTCGGAAATCGGTGAAGAGCTTGTAGAACAAGCAAAAGCTGCGAACAATTAAACGAGAAAAGATTCAAGGGAATTCCTTGATTCTTCCTTTTTGAAAAGGGGTGTATTGAATGAAACAGAGATTCAGTAGAATTAATAGATTTGAGGAAAGCGTTCTTGTCTTAACGCTAGTCATTATGGTTCTTTTAATTTTTGGACAAGTAATAGGTCGCTATATTTTAGGGTCAACGCCGAGCTGGACAGAAGAACTGGCCCGTTACATACATATTTTCCAAGTGTGGATTGGGGCAAGTTATGCAGTGAAATTTCGCCAGCATATCCGTATAGGGGTATTTATAGAAATATTTAAAGGACTACCTAGAAAGATATTAGAAACTGTAAGTATTATCATCTGGTTTGCTATCGCAATGTTTTTGGCAATATACGGTACGCAGCTAGTCCTGACAAGTCTAGGTAATGGGCAAGTTTCACCTGCTCTCCAAATTCCGATGTGGATTCCGTTCATAGCCATTCCATTGGGTGGTGGAGGCATGGCCTTTAGACTTATCTCACAAATCATTGAAGTTTGGAGAGGTAATTACGACAAGGACGAGAGTGAGGAGATTATAGCATGACAATCGGGTTGCTATTTATCACATTATTCGTTTGTTTACTAATTGGAGTTCCAATCGCTATATCCTTAGGTGTTTCGTCGTTAGTAGCAATTTACTTCGGTTCCACACTCCCACTTTCCATTATTACTCAAAAAGCATTTACGTCTCTTGACTCATTTCCGCTGTTAGCAATTCCGTTTTTTATGCTTGCTGGAATCTTGATGGGGAAAGGCGGAGTTTCAAAACGTTTGCTAGCCCTAGCAACAACGATGGTTGGATGGATGACGGGCGGATTATCAATGGTGACAATCGTTGCCTGTATGTTCTTCGCTGCTATTTCGGGATCCGGGCCAGCGACAGTAGCTGCCATAGGTGGTTTTATGATACCGGCTATGGTTGCTCGTAAATATGATGGGGGCTTTGCTGCGGCAATCGCGGCATCAGCTGGATCCATCGGGGTTATCATTCCACCAAGTATTCCATTCGTTTTATATGGTGTAATAGGCGGTGTATCAGTCGGTAACATGTTCCTTGCCGGTATTATTCCTGGCATTCTAATTGGAGTCGGATTAATGATTACAGCTTATATCATCTCTAACAAACGGGGTTATAAGCCTGCTGCAAATGAAGTATTTAAATTCAGCGATGTATTGAAAGCTGCCTATGAAGCTAAATGGGCTTTACTTATACCGGTTATTATTTTAGGCGGGATATATGGCGGTATTTTTTCACCGACAGAAGCAGCCGTCGTTGCCGTTGTGTATGCATTTATTGTTGGGAAATTTGTGTATAAAGAACTTTCATGGGAGGAGTCTTTTCAATCTTTCCGAGAAGCAGTTGTTATTAATGCCACAACAATGATTATTATTGGTCTATCTGTTTCATTTGCGTATTTTATGACACTTGAACAGATTCCTAATGATATCGCAGCATTCTTAACAGATTTCTCTAGCAGTCCTTTCGTCATCCTACTTGCTATAAACTTGTTGCTGTTAGTCGTAGGTATGTTTATAGATACGATATCAGCACTTGTTATCTTAACGCCTATCCTTTTGCCAATTGTTATAGCGGTCGGAGTAGATCCAGTCCACTTCGGTGTTATATTGGTTGCCAACTTAGCTATCGGCTTCATTACACCGCCGTTAGGAGTCAATTTATTTGTTGCCTCAAGTGTTGGAAATGTAAAGTTTGAAAAAATCGTTGTTTCTGTACTACCGTTCCTTTTATCAATGATTATTTGTTTACTCGTCATCACTTATATACCTGCTCTTTCCTTATGGTTACCGAATCTACTTGGAAATTAACAACAATGATTGTTGAAAGGTGAATAAAATGAAGCTTACAATTAATAAAAGAGCAGAGATGCTGCAAGTCCCTGGTATTCGTCAATTCTCAAACCAGCTTATCCATTATCCTGAGGCCATCAATCTGACAATTGGCCAGCCAGATTTTCCAACGCCTGAAGCGGTAAAAAAGGCGGGAATAAAGGCCATTGAAAATAATCAAACTGGGTATTCTCATAACGCGGGTTTACTTGAGTTTAGACAAGCAGTGTCCTCTTTTTTTGAGGATAAATACGGATTGCTCTATAATCCTGAAAATGAAATCGTTATTACAAACGGTGCAAGTGAAGCAATCGACTCTACCTTCCGTACTCTATTATCGCCGGGTGATGAAGTTATCTTACCAACACCGCTCTATCTCGGTTATGAACCGATTATCGAATTATGCGGAGCTAAAGTTGTATATCTGGATACAACGGATACGGAATTTCGTCCTTCACCGGAGCGGTTAGAATCACTTATAACATCAAAGACGAAAGCAATCCTTTTTAACTTCCCGTCCAATCCGACCGGTGTGACACTTGAAAAAGAACAGATGGACGACCTTGTAGCGGTCCTTGAAAAGTACAATGTGTTCATAATATCCGATGAAATTTATAGTGAAAACACGTTTTTCGGAGAACATGTTTCTTTTGCACAGTATGAAACTTTACGAAATCGCCTTTTCCTCATTCACGGTCTGTCTAAGTCACATTCAATGACTGGCTGGCGAATTGGCTACGTGCTAGGTCCCGAGCGTTTAATGGAGCACGTTTTGAAAGTCCATTTATATAATTCGGTCTGTGCATCTGTTCCAAGTCAGCACGCGGGGATTGAAGCGTTGAACGAATGTCGACATATCCCTGCCGAAATGAACGTGGAATACGTGAAGAGGCGTGACTTCGTTTACAAAAGGTTAACGGAGATGGGACTTGACGTTGTTAAGCCGAATGGAGCATTTTATATCTTCCCTTCTATTAAAAAATACGGCATAGACTCCTATAGCTTTGCGACGAGGTTGTTAAAGGAAGGTGGAGTTGCTGCCGTTCCTGGAAGTGCTTTTACTGAATATGGAGAAGGATATCTTCGTTTTTCCTATGCCTATGCTATGCCTGTCCTTGAAAAAGGAATGAATCGTTTAGAGAAGTTTTTACAAGAGCTATCGGTTCTTTAATTACAAAGGAGGGATATTTAATGGAACACTATTTATGGGGTACACCTGCTACACTTCGTGAATTGTTATGTGAACTTGTCAGCTGGGATAGTCGCACGTTAACAGAAGGGGAGAATACATTCGCTCCGAAGTTAGAGTCGAAATTAAATGAACTTGAGTACTTTCAATATAATCCGGACAAGATAGCCCTTCACGATGCGGGCCTTGGTCGTCAAGCTGTCACTGCTTTGTACAAGCATCCAGAAGCAACTGAAACGATTGTCCTTTTAAGCCACTTCGATACAGTATGGACGGAAGAGTACGGTGTGTTAGAACCATTTGCGATTTATCCGGAGATGCTGACAAAAATGTTGTCAGAGCCTAAGCATAATGCTGATCTTCCGGAAGCGGCCCGTATCGACCTGGAGACGGGGAATTACTTATTCGGCCGCGGTACAATGGATATGAAAATGGGACTTGCTCTTCATATGCAGCTTATCGAAAAAGCAAGTGTCGAAAAATGGCCAATCAATTTGTTATTAACAACTGTTCCTGATGAAGAAGTGAACTCGGCCGGCATGCGTGCCGCCGTCATAGAACTTGTCCGTATTCGTGAGGAACAAGGCTTAACCTATAAACTGTTTTTAAACAGCGAACCGTCATTTTCACAAAGTCCGACAGATATCGAAGAGTATATTTACTCAGGTACTATTGGGAAAATTATGCCGGCCGCCTTATTTTACGGAAAAGAAACACATGTCGGCGAGCCGCTGAAAGGGATGACTGCAAACTATATTGCTTCATTCCTTACACAGCGCATGGAATGGAACGAATTGTTCCGGGAAACAGATCTCGGAGAAACGACGCCGCTGCCGGTTTCATTGCAACAAAAAGATTTGAAATTGCAATATTCAACGCAAACGCCTTATCGTGCAGTCGCTCTTTACAATGTCTTTTTGTTTAAGCGTACTGCCGCCGAAGTGATGGATTTGTTTGAGAGAGTGGCATCTGAAGCGATGGATGCTTGCAATGACCGATATAAACTCATTTGTAATCGTGAGCAAGTGACGGGTGTCGGGGAAGTGAAAGTGTTGCGCTACGAGCAGCTGCTGGAATATGCGGTTCAAAAATTAGGGTTTGAAGAAATTGAACGCCTGAAGCAAGAGACGCTCGATAACGCTGATTGGGATGACCGTGAAAAGTCACTGCGCATCGTCGATAATCTTATGATCCAATGTCAGGAACTTGCACCCGCCACTGTGCTTCTTTACGCACCGCCTTATTATCCGGCTGTAAACTCGTCGAATGATCCGATTGTAAAACAGTCGATTGAATTGATGAAAGAAACTGCTGGGAAATTAGGTAATAAAATTGGTCAAATGCATTACTTCAATGGCATCTGTGACCTAAGCTATTTCAACTATGATGACGATGCAAATGGGTGGACTGCATTCGAAAGCAATACGCCAGTATGGGGCGATACGTATAGTATTCCCTTCACTGAGATGTCCCAACTGAGAGCACCCGTGCTCAATGTAGGACCATTCGGGAAAGACGCCCATCAACGGACAGAGCGGTTACATGTCGACAGTGCTTTTGTAGAAATGCCCGTTATGTTAGAAACCCTTGTGAAAAGTATGTATATTGTCAACGGCAAATTGGAAACAGTCTAATGAATATGAAAAGCGGAGACACTCGGAATTAGCGAGAGTCTCCGTTTTTACGTGAATCTGTTAAAATGAAAGAAAAAGCGGCGGGTGAATCGAATGAAAGAGCAAATCCTAATTATCGAAGACGAAGAAAATATCGCACGTGTCCTTCAGCTTGAACTGGAGTTCGAAGGGTACGGAACTGGCATCGCGCATACAGGGCCGGACGGACTAATTAAATACCGTGAACAACAGTGGGATCTTATTTTGCTGGATCTCATGTTACCTGGATTGAATGGACTCGACGTGTTACGACGGATTCGAGCAACAGAAGCGGAAACGCCTGTCATTTTGTTGACGGCGAAAAATGATGTGGAGGATAAGGTGGCGGGGCTAGATCTTGGAGCGAATGATTATGTGACGAAACCTTTTGAAATCGACGAACTGCTCGCAAGGATTCGATCGGCGCTCAGATTCTCGAAACTTGCAGTGCCTGCACAGACTAAGGATGAACATCTCCTTGAGTACGCCGGCTTATCACTGCACGAGCAGACACGTGAAGTGGAACGAAATGGTCGTTCCATCGAATTAACACCAAGGGAATACGATCTTCTACTTCATCTGCTAAAACATCCGAATCAAGTGCTGTCACGCGAACAGTTACTGGACGCCGTTTGGGGATTCGATTATTACGGCGATACAAACGTCGTCGATGTGTATATCAGATATGTCCGAAAGAAAATTGAACAAGGGGAAAAGAGCACGCTTATCCAGACAGTGCGGGGCGTTGGTTATGTACTTAAGGAACAAGCTAATGAAGCTTAAAACTAAAATCCATCTTTTTTCCACGCTGCTGATGCTCGTCATCTTAACATTGACAAATACGGGTATTTATTTCGTTTATCAAAAAATGGCGTATGACACGGAATATCAGCAGCTGAAGACGCAATCGAACGAGCTTATTGCTACCCTCAGCAAGATAACCGGACAAAATGATCCAGCGACAGTGCTCCGCGCCTACCTTCCGCCGAATGGAGCAGTTCGCATTCTAAATTCGACCGGCAAGGTAAAAGTTGAGTCCGAATCAGTGGAGGGAATGAAGCACTACATTCCTAGAATGGCCACGGGAGAACGCTATTCAATTGGCAAATTCGACAACACTCCTGTACTTACCATGCGCGAGCCTGTCATTTGGACAGACGGTAAAGTGGTTGAACTGCAAATGATTCAACTTCTGAGCGAAGCTAAACATAATTTAAATCTGCTCAAGTTGATTCTCGTCGGGGTCACCCTTATCGCAATGATTCCAATTATGATTTCAAGCGCCGCACTTGGTCGTATCGTAATCCATCCAATTGATAATCTTATTAAAACAATGTCACAAAGCCGGCAAACCGGAAAACATGAAAAAATTGATGTATCGTCCGAAGGGAAGGACGAAATGACACAGATGGGCCATGAGTTCAATGATATGATGGGGCAGCTTGAGAGAAACTTTAAAAAGCAAGAACAGTTCGTTTCCAACGCTTCGCACGAATTAAAAACACCGCTCACCGTCATTGAAAGCTACGCGCGGCTACTAACACGCCGCGGATTTGATGATCGTCCGGTAGCGGAAGAGGCAATCGGGGCAATTCTAAACGAATCCATTCGGATGAAAAATATGATTGAGCAAATGCTTCATCTTGCAAGGAATCAGGAACAAACTGCACCTAATTTTGCGGAAACCGATATCAATGCATTAGTTGAAAAGACTTTGCAACCGATGCGCCAAGCATATACAAGAGATTTCAATTATGAAGGGAACGGTCCCGTAATCGCTGTAACGGATTCGGATAAGCTCAGACAGCTTTTATTTATTCTCCTCGACAATGCACGGAAATACAGTGAACGGGAGATTAAAACAACAATCTCTGAAACAGAAAACGCGATTTCCATCGCCGTCACCGACTACGGTAATGGCATCCCTGAAGAAGCCCTCCCACACCTTTTCGATCGTTTCTATCGGGTTCATGAAGACCGAAACCGAAAAACTGGTGGAACTGGACTCGGACTGGCAATTGCAAAGGAACTTGCAGACGGTCTTGGTGCGGAACTGAAAATCGAGAGTATCGTGGATATGGGGACGACCTTCCGAATCATCATTCCCCAAAAACGGATTCTCACCGATTTTTAATGTTCCCATCGTATGATGAACGAGAGGAGGCAATTAGTATGCAATTTTTTAAAAAGTCTTGGTTCATTCCCACCCTGTTAACGATAGTTATTTTAATGGCGGGCGGATTATATATAGGTAGTTTAATTAACAAGAAGGCGCCAATAGCGGCTGATGATATCCGGAGCCAGCTTGAGAGCATGTATGGCGGAACTGTTGACCAGATTGTCATAGAGGACGATGTATATAAAGTGGAAATGAACCGAAGTGGAGCGTCTTATTCGGCTGAAATCGACGCAGCGACGGGGAGCGTACTATCACTAGTGCAGACCGGTGAAATTAAGGAAGAGATTCCGCAAGTACTTTCCGAGACCAAGTTGAAAGAAATCATTGCGAGGAAATATAGCGGTGAAGCTGAACGGATTTCATTGAACACGAGCGGAAAAGCTCCGGTTTACGAGGTGAAGCTGTCGAAGGACCCGAAGTTTACGAAAGTGACGGTCGACGCTATCACTGGAAAAACAATCTCCGAAAAAGTAAAGGAAACGACAGGAGAAAATGCGCTCATAACGAAGGAAAATGCGATTGCAATTGCGCAAGGCCAACTTAAAGGTGAGATAGATGATGTATCTTATGAAAAAACGAACGACGGAGGATACTATCTAATTGAAATCGAAGCAGCTGACGGTCGGGAAGGCACTTTCCAAATTCATGCCATTTCCGGAAAGATAATATCTGTCACATGGGATGATTGACTCTCATCGAATTCTAATAATCCTCACAATGTCTTCTCATGTTCGCCGGGTAATATAAAGATAACAACAAAAGGAGGAGATACAAGATGAAGAAATGGATGACTATCCCGGCTTTGGCTGGTGTACTTGTAATAGGCGGGGTTGCAATGGCTGGGAACACGGGGCACGGTTTAGCGGCGACTCCGAAAGGTTTATTGACGATTGAGGAAGCTGAAGCGATTGCTGTAAAATCGGTCGATGGAAAAGTGACGCAGATTGAATTGGATCGTGAAAAATCTGGAGACATTTATGAAGTAGAGGTTAAATCAGACGGTGTTGAATATGATCTTGATATCGATGCGAAAACAGGAAATGTATTGCGCACAGACAGTGATGACGAGTTTGATGACGATGATTCAGACGATAAAGTCATCGTTTCCGATGGTAAATTCATAACAAAAGAAGCTGCTGTCAAAATTGCAATGAAACAAGCAAAAGGAACAGCGACAGAAGTTGAATTGGACGAAGATGATGGTCGGGTAGTGTATGAAATTGAAATTAAAGATGGCAAATATGAATACGATTTCGACATCGACGCAATTTCAGGTGAAGTGCTGAAGTTTGAAAAAGACCGCGATGACGAGTGAAGTGAAAAGGGCTGTTCCTGAACAGCCCTTTTACTATTAGGAAAAACGTTTTGTAATGAAGTATTGAATAAAGTGTATAAACTTAGCGCAAGTGCGTTAGCGGGGGTGCCCGAACCATAAAACTGATAGCAAAGTATTTAGGCTTATGGCGGGAGGCATCCCCAAAGCGCAGAAGCGTATTTGAAGGAAGTCACTATTTCACATTATATAGTATTCATATCCAACCCTAGCAAGTTCAGTAGGTCCATCATATACAGCACCTGCCGCCTCAAGAATCTCATTGATATCCCCGTGCAATGGCAAGTGGGTCAACACGAGCTGTTTTGCTCCTGCTAGTTTCGCCAACCTTCCTGCCTCACTGCCTGCCATATGTCCCGGTGCTTTTCCGAGATGTTTTTCATACAAATTCGCTTCGCTGATCAAGAGATTCGTTCCGTATGCAAAATCAACAAGTTCATCCCGCCATTCCGTATCGGCGGTGAGTACGATGGAATTATCGCCCACGCTGAATTTCATCGCCAGGCAATAGACGGGATGAATGGTACGACAAAAAGATACCTCAAACGGACCGATTTGAACAACATTGCCGTCCGAAATACCAACGCCCACTGTCTGATCTTTGTATGAAAGTTTCTCGAAATTTTCTTGATCCTCCATATGTCCGTAAATCGGTAATGGAGGAGCTTGATGGCCTAAATAGAAATTAATGATTCTGCTGAATTGCAGGCTTCCGATATCGGCAATATGGTCTGCATGATAATGGCTGACGACAACAGCGTCCAGTTTTTCCAGCGGTACATAATTTTGCAATGAGGAAAGTACACCACTGCCGCAATCAATGAGGCAATGAAAACCATCGTGTTCGATTAAAAAGGACGATGTCGCACTATTTGCTTTCGGGTAGCCGCCCCATATGCCGATTGGTGTTATTTTCATAGGATCATTCCTTCCGTTTGTTGATGTTAGTGTACCCTGGGAAAGTTGAGTTGAAAAGTCTTGAGGATGAAAGTTGGTTAGACGATGGTAACTTGCCTCGTACCGGTGATAACTCTCTTTAAATCGTAGTTATTCGATAAACCTCAAATTAAAAAATGAAAAACGCACCTGATTTCAGGTGCGTTTTTCATTTTAAGCAATTTTGCTCATGGCGGTGATAAGATTGTTTGAGTCGGTGATAACTCTCGGTTTCACATTTAGTTCTTCTCAATTAACCCCGATTCGATGAGGAATTCTTCCGCTACTTTCTCGACCATCATGCCTTCATTGTCGACTTTCGCATTCATCTTCTGCATCGTTTCTTCGTCAATCTTGCCTTCAAGCATAATAAGTAATTCTTCAATTTCAGGATACTCTTTGAGTGCTTCTTTTCTTACGAGTGGGAGCGCATGGTACGGTGGGAAGAAAGACTTGTCATCTTCCAGTACGCGCAGGTCGTACATTTGTAACTGTCCGTCGGTCGTATACGAGTTAATAACATCTACTTCGCCCGCGTTAATGGAACGGTACATAATACCGTGATCCATCCCTTTAACTTCTTTAAACTTAAGATCATATTCTTTTTGGAATCCAGGCAATCCATCCGGTCGGTCAATGAATTCGAACACGGCACCTAATCTGAAGTCCTTCGAAACTTTAGCGAAGTCACTGAATGTTACAATGCCGAGTTCTTCAGCTTTTGATTCGTCAAGTGCGAGTGTATACGTATTGTTGAAGCCGAACGTATTGAAAGCGATCATGCCATCTTTATCGACGAGCCGTTTCGTCGTGGCTAACGTTTCTTCTGCCGTCCCGGGTTCTTCGTGATAATAAGTAAGAACGATTGTCCCTGTATAATCGGGTATAACGTCGATAAGACCGTTCAACATTGCGTTCCAGACGACGGTGGAGCCGCCCAAGTTTTCTTTGTAAATGACATCAATATCTGTCTTGTTCTCAATCAATTGCCCCATGACGTGTGACAAAATGATACTTTCCGTGTTATTCCGTGAGCCGAGTGTCAGTGAATCTTTTTCGATGAAGATACATCCTGAGAGCATACTCACGACTAGTATTGTCGTGAAAAGAACTAGTAATTTCTTTTTCATCCTTATTTCAATCCTTTCGGCGTTGTCCAGCGTTCAATCCCACTGAAGAGCGTTTCCAGGATGATCGCAAGGATTGCAGCCGGGATTGCCCCTAGCAAAATCAAACCGTCAATTCCACGTGTAATACCGAGGAAGATGAAATCACCGAGTCCGCCTGCTCCGATAAAGGCTGCAAGCGTTGCTGTACCGACGTTGATGACTGCTGCTGTACGGATACCCGCCATAATGACAGGGATCGCAAGTGGCAGTTCCACTTTTAACAGGACTTGCATGCTTGTCATACCCATCCCTTTTGCCGCCATGGTAGTCGCTTTGTCCACATCTTTAATGCCTGTGTACGTGTTTCGGATAATCGGTAACAATGAATAGAGGAATAATGCAGCAATTGCTGTTTTTACACCGATTCCGAAAATCGGGATCATGAAACCGAGTAATGCAAGACTTGGGATTGTCTGCATGACACCCGCGCCACCCAATACGATTGTTGTAAGTTTTGGAACACGCGTAATGATAATACCAAGCGTAATACCAAGGACAATGGCGATAAGCATGGAGAAGAAGACAAGTTGAATATGGACTGATGTCGCTTCAAGCACTTCTCTCCATCGCATTTGAGATTGTTCAACGAGTTGTTGCCAAATATTTAAGTTATTCATTGGTTATCCTCCGTTTCCGTCCACTGGCTGGACATGGCGGACAACAGCGAGCCACGAGTGACGACGCCTACTAACTGTTGTGTTTTATCGACAATCGGGATTATGCCGTAAGGTGCTTCATCCATCAAGACAATGGCATCTTTAGCTGTCGCAGTATCATAAAGAAATGGTTCCCGGGTCTCCATGATTTCTTCAATTGTTTTAATGTCATCCAATTTTCTTATAACGTCATATGCGGACACGATTCCAATTAATTTCTTGTCATCATCGACCACAATAAGGTTCGTAATTTTACGCTTGCGGATAAACGAAAGCGCTTTCTCTGGCGACCATTGAGGAATGGCAGTAAAAACCGATTCTGACATGATGTCGATAACCGGCATGAGTTCAGGATTTTGGATAATCCGATGTTTTCCTATGAACTCTTCTACAAAGCCGTGGGCTGGTTCGTGAAGTAATTTCTCTGGAGTGTCCAACTGTAGAAGTTTACCGTCTTTCATGATGGCGATGCGGTCGCCCATTTTTAAAGCTTCGTCCATGTCATGTGTTACGAAAACAATCGTCTTTTTCAACTTTTTGTGCAAGGAGAGAAATTCATTTTGGAGTTGTTCTCGCGTAAGTGGATCGAGTGCACTGAATGGTTCATCCATCAAAATAACATCTGGATCTGCAGCTAGTGCTCTTGCGATGCCGATACGCTGCTGCTGGCCGCCTGAAAGTTCCTTTGGATACCGGCTTGCATAAATTTCTGGATCAAGACCGACCAATTCAAGAAGTTCGTTGACTCGCGCCTTAATTTCTTTGTCATTCCAACCTTTGAGCTGGGGAACAATTGCGATGTTTTTTTCGATTGTATAATGGGGGAAAAGTCCGATTTGCTGAATGACATACCCGATATCCCGGCGTAATTCAGAGGCATTGTAGGAGTTGGTATCCTTGCCGTTAATAGTGATTTTGCCGCTTGTGTGGGGCTCCATCCGGTTAATCATTTTCATTGTTGTCGATTTTCCTGAACCACTCGGTCCGATGAGGACGAGAAATTCTCCTGCTGGAATATCGAAACTGACAGATTTTACTGCTTGAAATCCGCCATCATACACTTTGCTTACATTTTCAAATTTGAGCATGTTTACCTCCTGTAGTTTTTCACAACGAATTTATTTCCGAATTGTGGATGAAAAAATCATTCGGAGTTAAAAAAAAGCAGACATTTTGTACTCCTGATAACGCTCGGAGCAATGTCTCACTCAATTAGTATAGCATATTCTGGTCACTTTTTCAGGACTTTTTTATATACTGCTCTAGAAGTGTCTAAATTGCCTGTCTGTTGAGGACGATTTAGCAATCTTTAATTCATTGATTGAACGGCTAGGTCAATGGTCTTTCATTGTAAACAGTTCGGATGATAACGTTCAAAAACCAATCGATTTAGATGGTCTGCTGGCAAAAATTCAGTCACTCCTCAGACGGACAAATGCGTACGGGGAAGAAGCGCCTGATGTGCTATACCTTAGCTTATTCACGACTGCTTGTTCGCTTTTGTCTCACCATCTATAAGGACGGAAGATTTCTGCTGATTATAATTATATAAAGCTTCCATCTCGAATTAACGAGACGAAAGCTATACCACCGCAGTATCACTCAAATTGCCCAAAATAGGAGCCATTTCCTCGAAACAGCGAGACACCGTTTTTTCCTAGAGTCCCTGGAAAAGCTATTAGAAGTGCAGTTCATGAGATATCACGAAATGCAAAACAAACACGTTAATTGGAACTTTCATCTTTGTTTCGATGACTGTCACCTCAAAAAGACTCGGGGATTGGCAAGTACATGGTCGCGATTGCGGTTGTTGCTTCTGCGGACGCGGGCATTAATGGATAGTATCCATTTTTCACCATGTATTGCCAAATATCATAAGCGTGACGATTACTATTCATGAAAGCATTCTCTAAAAAATGTCGTAAATCAGGATTCGCACACTCGACAGCTGCAGCCCCATAATTTTTGGCTGAGCTTTTTTGGTTGAGTAAATAGGCTGTGGCGATTTCCCGGTCGTTGTGGGTTTGGACGGATGTCCTAGGTTGTTCCGGTTGAAGCGGGACAGGCGCTTTTGTGAAATCCTGGAGCACCGGCTTTAAATCATCAGGTCTGAATTTGCTGATATCCGGCGTTGTCTCGCTTTGCACAAACTCGACCTTCAAATTATAGTCCTTAACATGCTGCGGAAAATGACGGGTCAATAGTTCTTTTAATTCCGGATCCTGTGCCTGGTTAATAAATCCACTCATACAAGTGACGGTGTTGAAGCACCCTGCAATTAATTCGCTTAACTCGAATAACTCATGTGATGCCAATTTCATTCTTTTTCCTCCTCGAAATTCATTCTTTCCATACGACATTATCCTTCGCGATAAAGGCAATAATATACCGACTTCATTAATTGGGTATGACCGGAAAATGCTTTTATAATGTATTCCATTCACGATTTCTGCAGAGTTGTTCAATTTTATCCATTTTACTTTTACTGGTATAAAAAGTGCGTATAGTATCACAATAATGGCGATTCAGAACAACGAGGAGGCGGAGTTGTGAACAATGATCTATCTTACGGGGACGACTACAAATACATCCCTGCAACGTCGATAGAAAGTGGAACTGGAAAAGAGATCCTGCCGGATTTATACAGTCATACTGTTCAAATCGTAAATATTAGTTTGGTTGGACATCCGAACACGAATGAATTCGTATTAGTTGATGCAGGCATGCCCCACTCTGCGAATGAAATCATCTCCGTTATCGAAGAACGTTTTGGGGCAGGTAGTCAGCCAAAGGCGATTATTTTAACACATGGCCATTTTGATCATGTCGGTGCGATCATCGAGTTAGTGCAGCGATGGAGTGTGCCCGTATATGCTCATGAATTGGAAATGCCTTTCCTAACGGGTAAAACGAGTTATCCTGAACCGGATCCAACCGTAGAGGGAGGTATGATTTCTAAAATGTCGCCCATGTTTCCAATCAATCCAATTAACTTAGGTGATCATGTAAAGCCATTACCCGAAGACGGTAGCGTTCCTCACTTGCCTGGCTTCCGCTGGATTCATACACCAGGACACTCCCCCGGACATGTATCGCTATTCAGAGAAGAGGATAAGGCTTTAATTGCAGGCGATGCCTTTGTCACGGTGAAGCAGGAATATCTTTATAAGGTGTTAACGCAAGAACAGGAAATCAGCGGCCCTCCCAGATATCTGACGACGGATTGGCCAGCTGCCAGGGAATCAGTGAAAAAGTTGGAAGCCTTAAAACCTTCTGTTGCAATAACAGGACATGGGCTACCTATGACCGGCGGCTTGTTAACAGATAGTTTACGGAAGCTGGTAGAAGAGTTTGATCGTATTGCCATACCGGCCCATGGGAAATATGTTGATAAAAGCTCCAAATGATGAAACAAACGGACCCCATTTGTGGAATAAGATGTTAAGTAAACTAGAGGTTATAGGTGGACATTCGGGCTACCATATGGCTTGTAGAAGTATTTAACCTAGTGTTTAGGCGTGAAGAAAACCAAAAGAATGGATTGACTAGATCGAGTTCAAAATCAACTAGGTACAATACGGGTTCTGTTTTAAAAAGGGGACAGACAATAATTCAATTCAGAATGGAGGATAGTATCTGATGAAAACGATAACAGCACTAATAATTAAATTTATAATGATAACAGCCGTGTTATGGATTGTTTTAGGGCTTTACGGAGTTTCATTTGCAGATATTCTGCTCACAAGTGTTTTATTGACGGGCGTTTCATTTGTCGGCGACATGTATTTAGTGCCCCGGGTTAAAAATATAGCCGCAACAATAGCAGATTTTGGTTTAGCATTTGTTATGATCTGGTTAGTGGGTACTTATTTTTACGAACGGCCCATTCAATTAGGCATGGCTACTTTTCTATCCGCAATTATTATAGCGGCGGGGGAATTTGTATTTCATAAGTATTTACAAAAACAGATTTTCGCTGATGAAAAAGTGATTCCTGAAAAAAATAGTAGTTCATACCAAAAAGATAATTTGCAGACTGAATTTGGATCGGAATTCGATATCAAGAAGCCGGATGAGGATAAACCGAAAGATAAGACTAAGGCCTATAAACACAGACCTAAAAAACGAAAAAAGAAAAATCCATATTAAATTAGCACTTAATGATGAAAACACCAGAATCCTAAGATCTGGTGTTTTCTCATTGACTAGAAGGAGAGGCGGACTCATCAACGGGATACATGAAGGGTTTGACCCATCAATCCATCGAATTGCCCTTCATGTTTATTCGCTTTATTTCGTAAGTGGCACCTTATAAACCCATACCCGTCCACTTCCAAAAAGTAAAGTAGAATACGACTATCGTCACTATATATAGGGGCATAAGGACGGCACTGATTTTTAACAAATGTTTGGCATCAAAGGAGACTTCACCTTCCTCAAAGAATAGAAGGAGGGCCTTTGAACTGACAGGAAATGTGACACAATAATTCATGCCAATCAAACTTAGGAAAACAACAGTAGCCGGATTGACTCCGATTGTTTCACTGAATAGTAACAAACCCGGGATGAATACGACTGCTCGTGTCGTGTGAGAAGTGATGTATAAATGGCTTGTAGTCGTTACAATGGCGATAATCAAGACAATCATCCATTCGTTCGCGTTTCCAACAAGCCCAAGGACACTAAGCAATTCCTTTTCAATCCAGCCGACAGCACCTGTATCGACAAGCACTTTTCCGAGCGCAGTCGCTGCAGCAACGAATATAACCAAATTCCAGGACACGGATTTCATCCCATTCTTCCAGCTGATGACACCAAATGTCGGAAGCATGACTAAAACAGCACCAATCATCGTGACAAACGCTATATCATACCCGTGAATGCTTTCTGTCATCCACCCAATAATGAGAAGGGTAATAAGAATGACTGTCTTTTTCTCCTTTGCATTCATCGCTTTTTTGGCAACCACCGCTTCTTCTGGTAGTGCGTTTTCCATATGTTTTGGAACATTTTTCGGCCACATCAACCATTTAATAATGACTGCCGTGAAAATAGTGGCCACGACAGCAAACGGCACTCCCCATATGAACCATTGAATATAGGAAATGGTTTGGCCGGACGTACTTTCGAGCAAGCCGATTCCAATCAGGTGAGATCCCGCCCCGATTAAAGTGGCGGATGTGCTCATCAATATAACAATGGGCGCAAGCACCGCCAGCATACTCTGTTCCTCGCTGGAGAACTTTCGACCGAGTTGTTTTATGATTGGCATGGATAAGGCTGCCCGGCCGGATGTCGACGGTATGAAAAAGGCGGATGCAAATAAAACAGAAGTCACTCCGAAAAGAACAGAATTTTTATTGGTCGATTTCCGTAAGATGGATTGGGTTAATCTGTCCGCCAATCCTGATTGTTTAACCGCTTCTCCAATTATGAACGAACCAACCATCAGCCATACAACTTCCTCGGCGAGTGAATGATATAGCAATTCCTGGCTTCCCGCCTTCATCAACACAATGAAAACAAGCAGGGAGATGGCAATAAAACCAGCGGGAATTTTAGTGAAAATCCATAATGTCATCGCTGATAAGAAGGCGAATAAGGAAATTTTCGCATCATAATTCAGATTTTTAATTAAGACGATTGTCATTAAGAAGAGGACGTGGATACCAACGATTGCCCATGTTTTCTTTGGGAACCGGTTGATTAGCCGAGCGACCTGATGATGTTTATGTTTTTCCGCTCTTGTGATCATCTATGTAAAACTCCTTTTAGGGAACTCTTTCTTTTGGCGATTGCAAGACCGATGGCAACTTGCCTCAACGCAGCCTCCGTACTGTATTCAATCCATTTTGGAGCATTAATAATGGCATTTTCCAACGAGGTCGGCTTTGGGATTATGCTGAAATACGCATCGATGCCTGCACCGTAATTCAGTTCGGCCCCTTTACCAATTGTACCGGTGATTGCAATGACTGGGATATTATGCTTTTTCGCAATCCGTGCAACTTCGGACGGGATTTTTCCGTTTGGTGTCTGAAAATCCAGGCTACCTTCAGCCGTGAAGACAATATCTGCGAGTGCAATTTTTTCTTCAATGTTAATATAATCCTTGATGATGTCAAACCTCGGATGTAGGGTGGCACCAACAAAAGTGATAAGACCTGCCCCTAACCCGCCTGATGCGCCGCTTCCGGGTAATGACCTGACATCAAATGCCATTGTTTTTTGAATCAAAGAAGCATAATGCTCCAGCGCGGCAGATAATTGTTCTACATGTTCTGGAGATGCCCCTTTTTGGGGGCCGAAGACTCGGGCTACCCCTTGATCTCCACATAATATATTTTCCCAGTTACATGCCACATCAATGGTAACAGCAGACAGTCGTTTATCCAGGCGAGTCGTATCGATATACTTAGCTTGTAATAAATCAACTCCGCCGCAAATTTCCACCGGTTTTTGGTTTTTATCTAAAAATTGCACGCCAAGAGCTTGAGCCAATCCGGCCCCGCCATCGGAAGTACCTGAATCACCGCATCCAATCAGAATTTGGTCAATCCCCAAATCCAGCGCGGATAGAATCAGCTCCCCGACACCATACGTAGTCGTTTTTAACGGATCTCTTCGATCGCGGGGGACTAACTTCAATCCGGCAACCGCTGCCATTTCGATAACAGCTGTCTTCTTGCCATTTTCAACAAAAACACCAAAATGGCTTGAGATCTTCTCTCCGATTGGACCTGTCACTTCACGATAAATGGTTTTTCCCGCTTTCAAGCGGACAATTGTTTTTGCAAAACCCTCACCGCCATCAATCATCGGCACAACCTCCACATCAACGTCCCGGTTGAAACGTCTTGCACCCCGCTCCATCGCTGAAGCTACTTCCTCTGCGTCCAAACATTCCTTAAAACCCGAAGGCACCATTACAATTTTCATTTCATATTCCTCCTTGAAAGTCTTTGTCAACTATCAATCTATCAGTATGGAACTAGAATTCTCTGAGAGGAAGGTTAGAATATGATGAGAGAACCTAAGACTCATTGGCCAACTAATATAAAAGGTCCTGATAAGTGCCGTTTTTCGGAAAGTTGCTACATATAATAAAAACTAGTAAAACGAAGTATTGAACGGGAAATCATCAAACTGCTTTTTACCTATTGAAGTTTAAAACACAACATGTTAGGGTATATGGAGTGAACAAGACACTACATATAGTATTGAACGATGGAATGGTACCGTTATCGGTTTAAAAGGGAATCCGGAAAATACGGAGCTGTCCCCGCAACTGTAAGCGCTGACGACCGCTGAAAAAGCCACTGTGGAGTATTTCATGGGAAGGCAAGGCTGGGAGGGTGAAGCGCGAGCCAGTAGACCTGCCGTCCATCGTCAAGCGACACTTTCTTCGGGGGTTGAGAGGTGGAAGCGAACGGGATACCGTCCGTCTACCTTCTATTAGAAGATTAGCCGCGGCGAAAAGCCCATTCTGTTTCCTATAAAAACCCATGAGCGATGACTCTACCGAATAGAAAAGGTAGAGTCATCGCCTTTTTATTATTGAAAAGCAGAGAGACTGAAGAGCGTTCACTGATCATGAGAGGAGATAATTATTATGACAATTAAAATGACGAGGACCGAAATTGATCGGTTATTAGATGAATTGCAGAGTGAATTTGGGGGTGAGGAAATAGGGCCTCTACTTATCGCAAGTGAGCGATGGCACCTGAAATACCCGGAGGGATCCGTATCGGATTGGACCAAAGCGATGACATTGGAAGCCCTCAGCAATTTGGACGAGGCGTCTACGTATTGGACCTTTGTTGCTGCACGTATCCACCTTCGTGACGTTTACAATCAACAAGAACAGCAGCGTGGTGTAAAAGTCTATACTGATTTTGCTGATAACGTCTCACGTCTTGTCGAGCATGGATTATACACGCCCGTCTTGACGGAAAAGTATTCTCGCGAAGACCTTGTCATTCTCGGCAATCTAATCGAACCGGAACGGGACAAGCTATTTACATATATCGGATTGAAAACACTAATGGACCGGTATGCAGCGGTTGATTTCAGTAAACGGACAGTCGAGCTTCCTCAGGAGCGCTGGCTGATCATCGCAATGACACTGATGCAGGACGAGACAACTAACCGACTTGAAAAAGTGGCGGAGTCGTATTGGGCGATGAGCAGCTTGTACATGACGGTTGCAACGCCGACATTGTCGAATGCCGGAAAACCGCATGGCCAGCTGTCGAGCTGCTTTATCGATACGGTCGACGATTCTTTGCAGGGCATCTATGATAGCAATACGGACATCGCTAATTTGTCGAAATACGGCGGAGGCATCGGTGTTTACATGGGGAAAGTACGGAGCCGCGGCTCATCCATCCGTGGATTTAAAGGGGCATCAAGCGGCGTCCTTCCGTGGATCAAGCAGTTGAACAACACAGCGGTAAGTGTGGATCAGCTTGGTCAGCGGCAAGGCGCAATCGCAGTCTATCTCGACGTTTGGCACAAAGACATCTTCACATTCCTTGACCTCAAATTGAACAATGGAGACAACCGATTGCGTGCGCACGATATTTTTACGGGCGTCTGCCTGCCAGATATCTATATGGAACAAGTTGAAGCACGCGGGGACTGGCATCTGTTTGATCCGCACGAAGTACGTACGGTTATGGGGTATTCACTAGAGGACTTTTACGATGAAACAAAAGGTGAAGGTTCGTTCCGTGAGAAATACGAAGAGTGTGTCAGTCATACGGGCCTCAGCCGGGAAACCGTTCCTGCCATCGATCTTATGAAGCGGATTATGCGAAGTCAATTGGAAACAGGGACGCCATACATGTTTTACCGTGATGAAGTGAACCGTGCGAATGCGAACAAACACGAAGGAATGATATATTCGTCGAATCTCTGTACAGAAATCACTCAGAATATGAGCCCGACTCAATTCGAGTCTGTCACGCTCGAAAACGATATCGTTGTCACGCGTTCAAAACCAGGTGATTTCGTCGTTTGTAATTTGTCATCCATCAACCTTGGACGTGCAGTTACGGCAAGTGTTTTGGAAAGACTCATTAAGATTCAAGTTCGCATGCTTGATAACGTCATCGATCTCAATGAAATTCCGGTCGTCCAGGCACAGCGGACCAACGCCCGTTACCGTGGAATCGGTCTAGGGACATTTGGCTGGCATCATTTGCTTGCGCTGCAAAACATTCAATGGGAATCCGACGATGCAGTGGATTATGCTGATAAACTATACGAAAAGATTGCCTATTTGACGATTAAAGCCTCAATGGAATTGGCTGCGGAAAAAGGAGCTTATCCGCTATTCGAAGGGTCCGATTGGCAGTCCGGGGCATATTTCGACAACAAGAACTACCATTCGGATGAATGGCGTGAACTCCGTATCGATGTCGCAACAAACGGTATGCGAAATGGTTATTTGATGGCAATTGCACCGAATAGCTCGACGTCCATCATCGCGGGTTCAACCGCTTCCATCGATCCGGTTTTCAAACCGTTTTATCATGAAGAAAAGAAAGATTACAAGCTTCCGGTTGTTGCACCTGATCTTAATCACAATACGTACGACGTTTACCGTCGCTCCGCGTATATCGTTGATCAGCGCTGGTCGATCAAACAAAACGCTGCAAGGCAACAACATATCGACCAGGCGATTTCTTTCAATATCTATGTACCGAATACAATTCGTGCGTCCGTACTACTTGAACTCCATTTGCAAGCGTGGAAGTCCGGCATGAAAACAACGTATTACACACGGTCGACTGCGACGGATATTGAAGAGTGTGAATGGTGCCATTCTTAATCGTCTACGCATCGTGGAGTGGAAATACGCAGGAAGTTGCTGAAATGATCCAAGAAACGCTGATTGCTGAAAATATCGAAGTGACAATGTATCGAATCGGTGGGGGAGTCATTCCGAATCCTCGCCATTTCGATGCGGTGCTCTTCGGTTCCTTCACATGGGAGAATGGTGCAACACCCGATGAAGTGAAAGACTTTGTAGCGGATGTGGGCTATAAACCTGATAATGTATACGTCTTCGGAACGGGCGATACCCAATTTGGTGGCGATGCATTATTTTGCCATGCAGCAGTGAAGTTGGCGCGGTTTTACGCATCTCCATATGAGCCGCTTAAAATTGAACAAAGCCCGCGCGGCGTACAGGAAGAGAAAGTAATTGAATGGTCGAAGGGAGTTATTAGACATTGGAAAGACTTACAAGAGTAAAGGTGCTGGAACCTGCATATCCAAATAAATCAACGGCTATTTTCGGTGGGAAAGCAAGCGGTATCCTTAACTGGAACGACCTTGCACATCCCCATTTCTATACATTAAGGCAACAAATCCGTTCACTTTTCTGGACGGCGAATGAAGTCGATATGACGCAGGACGTCAAGCAGTTTCCGACACTGACAAAGCCAGAACAAGATGCATTTCTTAAAATCATCGGTTTACTTGCGACACTCGACGGACCGCAGACGACAATTGCTTTGAAAATGGCGGATTACACGACCGATCCTTCCGTCAAGTCAATCATGGCGACAATCGCTGATCAGGAAAGCGAACACAATCATTCGTATGCTTACGTCTTGTCCTCAGTGACTACTTTAAATAAGCAGGTGGCTTCGTTTGAAATGGGTCGCTCGGATGAAGTGCTGTTGACGCGAAATGAGCGCATTGTCGAAGTATACAACGATTTCGCAGAGCGTCCATCAATCGAAACAGCATTGAAAGCGATGGTCTACACGACGTTGCTTGAAGGGTTATTTTTCTACAGCGGATTCGCTTTCTTCTACAATTTGGCGCGCAATCAGAAAATGGTCGGCACATCGACAATGATTTCATACATCAACCGTGATGAACTGCAGCACGGTAAAGCAATCAGCGATATATTCCGTGCAGCCCTCGCGGAGAATCCGGAACAGAATACAGATGAATTCACGGCATGGATTTACGATCAGTTCAAACATTCCGTCGAACAGGAAATTATCTGGAGCCGTTACGTTTTGGCGGATATTGAAGGCATCGATCTTGCCGAAATGGAAGGGTACGTAAAATACCGTGCGAACAAAATGCTACGCATGCTTGGCCTAAGTGAAATCTATCCTGAATTCACCGATAATCCAATGAAGTGGATTCGTGCATATGTCGACAGCTTCGACGATACAAAAACCGACTTCTTCGAACAAACTTCACGACAATACGTCAAAACAAGCGATTTGAATGGCTTTGATGATTTGTAAGCATGTTATAGTCGACAGATTCCGGAACTTTCATATCGATTCCGCAAGTGCATTTTGCCAGCAGATTGGTCTATAGAAATAGGGTAACCCCTAATACCGGTATGAATTTCCGTCCTGTACACTATGAATGAGGACTATTCTCATTTCAGTGAAGGAGGAAACGGTAATGAGTCAACTGACACTTGATACACATGTTTGCGATATCGTTACAGCGCTCCCACAAAGTGCGGATCTATTTAGAAGTTTGCGCATCGATTTTTGCTGCGGCGGGAAAATATCTCTAAAGGATGCTGCGAAGGAACGAGAGCTTAAACCAGAAGAAGTTTTAAATAGTATTAACGAAATTGAAGACAAACGGAAAAAGCAGGGTGGAATAGACCCGACAACATTCGGGTCAAAAACACTCGTCACCTACATTCAAGAAAAGTATCATGAAGGGTTACGGGAGGAGTTTGCCGTTACTTGCGCCCTACATTACGAAAGTTGCCCGTGTTCATGGAGAAAAGCATCCGCATCTTCTGCGTGTCCAAGAAATCTTCGATGAATTGCGTAGGGAACTCCTTGACCATACGGAAGATGAAGATGCAAATGTCTTTCCATTCATTCTGAAGTTTTTAGAAAATCCAACGCCTGAACTGAAAGAGAAAATTGAGCCGCACGTAATAGAACTTGAGCAAGAACATGAAAATGCCGGCAAATTATTGTTTGAAATACGCAATCTCACAAATGAATTCACGCTTCCAGCTGATGCTTGCGGAACATACAAACTCGTATACGCCCGCCTTGAACAACTTGAAAAAGATACATTTGAACATGTATATCTTGAAAATCACAACTTATTCGATCGTGTGCGGGCTGCACTTTGATTTAATAGAGAATATGCTAAAACCACCTTATGGGGTGGTTTTTTAGCGTGGAACAACTTTACAATATTCGCTATGATAGAAGAAATAGAGTTGAAGAGGTGATGGTAGACGATGAAACGTCTTGTATTAATTTTCACCATTGTTTCCACGCTAATCCTTGCTTCATGCACCAACACAGACGCGGGTAATAAAACCGAAATCCTCGTCGCCGCCGCCTCAAGTATGACACCAGCACTAACTGAAATTGCTGCTGAATTTGAAAAGATTAACAAAGATATCCGGGTTTCATTCAGTTTCGGATCTTCCGGTAAGCTTGCACAACAAATCAAAGGCGGTGCTCCGGTCGATGTTTTCATTTCCGCAAGTAGCACTGATATGGACACACTTGCAGAAGATAACAAAGTTAGGTTGGACACTCGTACAGACATCGCAAAGAATACGCTGGTTGTCATACGCCAAAAAAATGATGACAATTCACGGCTGAGTGAAGAGAATCCGTTTACATCTAAAATCAATCATTTTGCCATTGGTAACCCGGAAACTGTACCTGCAGGCGTTTACGCAAGAGAAGCTCTCATAAAACTCAGGGAATGGGAGACACTCAAAACGAAATTCGTCTTCGGCAAGGACGTCCGTCAAGTAGTAACGTTTGTGGAAACAGGTAACGCCGAAAGGGGCATCGTCTTCGCAAGTGATGCCCATTCATCAGACAAAGTCGAAGTCATCTATGAAATTGATCCGGCAATGCATTCGTCAGTTGTCTATCCCGGTGCAATAATCACTGCTACAAAGCAGCCGAAAGAAGCTAGGGCTTTTCTTGAATATATGAAAACGTCGCACGTGCAAGAAATACTCTTAAACCACGGATTTACATACTAAAAGGAGGAACATTGCCAATGGGAGACATCAGTTACGGGCCGCTTATACTATCCATCAAAGTCGCGGCCATCGCGACAATCATCGTCTTTTTCACGGGTACGTTCCTCGCACGCGCATTCGCCCGCAAGCAGTTTCCAGGCAAGACGATTATTGAAGCGTTCTTCCTGCTACCACTTGTATTGCCACCGACGGTCGTTGGATTCGGGCTGCTTATCCTATTTGGAAAAGATCAGTTTCTTGGAAAATGGCTTTATGACTATGCGCATCTTCAAATCGTCTTTTCTTGGCTCGGAGCCGTCATAGCATCGACCGTTGTCGCCTTTCCACTCATGTATCAAAGTGCATCGGCTGCGTTCAAACAGGTCGACGGAAAATTGGAAGCTGCCGCCCATACGCTGGGTGCTTCAAAATGGCGCGTATTCCGAACAATCGCATTGCCGCTAGCCTGGCCGGGGCTGCTCGCAGGTTTAGTCCTCACATTCGCCCGTGCACTCGGCGAGTTCGGGGCGACCTTGATGATTGCGGGATATATTCCCGGTCGGACGGACACCATTCCGATGGCGATTTATTTTGCTGTTGAAGTCGGCGACATGAATACGGCGACATTTTGGGTGATTATTATCGTGGCACTCGGATTCTCCACGATTCTCTGGCTCAGCTGGTGGTCGAACCGGAACTTACGCCGTTTCACTGTAAAAAGGAAAGGGGGGACCAACCGCGATGCTTGACGCACACCTAGTCAAAAATCTGCCCGATTTTAAAATCGATGTGAACATTAAATCGGCTAAAGGAGAAGTGATTGTCTTATTCGGATCCTCGGGTTCAGGAAAGACGACATGTCTTGACATGATCGCCGGACTTGTCCATCCCGATTCAGGCCATATCCGTATGGGGGAAAACACTTATTTTTCATCCAATCAAAAACCATTTCCTGCAGAAAAACGAAATGTCGGATATGTCATGCAGGATTATGCGCTATTCCCGCATATGACGGCAGACAGAAATGTACAGTACGGCATGAAGTCTGTGGGGAAATCTGAAAAGTCACTTGCACTTCTCGACCAATTCGGCATTCGTCATCTGCGGAATGCCTATCCCCATGAAATGTCCGGCGGTGAAAAACAGCGGACCGCAATAGCACGTGCGTTGGCGGCTGAACCAAATTTACTTCTTCTTGATGAACCGCTTTCTGCACTGGACGATAAAGCACGGCATGACGCACTCACAGTGATCACGGATATTCAGCGTGATTTGGATATCCCGATTATCATGGTAACGCACAATTGGACAGAAGCGGAAAAAGTTGCAACGTCTATATACAAAATTGAAAAAGGTCGCTTAATCTAGTCTATTTTGGATAGATTGGGCGGCTATTATATTTTTAATAAAGTTAGTTCCCTATAAAAATGGAACATCTCTATCAGGAAATATTTAAGTCTGTTCTTACAAGTAGTAGTGTGCGGATAAAACATCCTTTAATTTTCGTCTTGGATTGTTCTTCATACTAAAAAGGGAGGGTCTGTGCCATTGAATTATGTCGTAGGAAGCTATATTCTTTAAATAGAGAACAATTCGAATTAAATGTTGTAAAAGGGGTAAGCGCCTATTCTTCTATATAAGGAGTATTACTGATGAGTGGACAGAATGTCTTTGATTACCAACAGGAAATTGTACGTCTTCGAGAGCTTTTCAGCTTCGATTTTGTCGGGGTGGCACTTGTTCAGTCGGTAGAGCTCCGTTCCGTGATGAAATGGGTATTTGCTACGGGAAACCGAAGCAACCGTTTTCGAAGAATCGTTTTACAAACCGGTAAAGGTGTTGCGGGGCAAGTATTCAAGACGGGTAAACCGTTTCTAGTAGAAGATGCAGAAAAGATGCTTGGCAGAAAAGATCTTTACAACTACCCGATTGTCGTTGCGGAAGGGTTGAAAAGTTTCGGTGCGATACCCCTATATAAATATAATTGTGTAAAAGGTGTGCTACTTGTCGGTTACCGCACTGAAAAGAAATTGACGCCTAACGATTTTGCAGAGTTTCAACAACTGATTGGCCCGGGATTCGGTCCATTTTACAGCAAGGAGATGATTGGGCAATGAAGCATATGGATGAATTTCGATTGACGGATCTGTTGATGAAAATGTACGACAATTCTGCAGAAGCCATCTTCTTTTTTGACCGTCATGGAAAAGTCCTTACAATGAATAGCGCTGCCGAACTCATTTTGGATGCAGAAGTTCTCGATCAGATGGCAGCAGGTGACGCAGAAGCAATATGCATGTCCTGTAAAGGGTATACAAACGAACAGGAACTCCAAACATGCATGTCGTGTTATCTGAAGAGTCCGGAAGAGGATTTCAGCTCGTTCCAAGTGTACTTGGACACCAGGGGCAAAGGGATCGTTGCTTACACGGCCAGTTATCAGACGATTGATGTGGAAAACGGAATCCGTGTCTTCATGCTCCGTGATTTAACGAAACAATACAAAACACAGGAAATGCTTAATCAGAAAATGATAACGAAAAATATTATCAAAGCCCAGGAAGATGAACGAAAACGGATTTCAAGGGAGTTGCATGACGGGGTTGCCCAGGAAATGCTCAGTTCACTGGTTGAACTCCGGGTATTGAAGTATATGAATATCGATGCGGAAGTGTTGAAAAAGGTGTTGCAGACGGAAGGTTCACTCATGCGGTTATTGGACGATATCCGTCATCTGTCCGTCGAACTCAGGCCGGCCACACTTGATGATTTAGGGTTGGAAGCTGCATTCAGAACGCATTTCAAATGGATTGAAAAGAATTATGGGCTTGTCGTCCATTTCAGGGCTGAGTTGAATTCAAAAAGGTACGAAGGTGAAATTGAAACGGTCGTTTACCGGATTTGTCAGGAAGCTGTGTTTAATGCACTCAAATACGCAGGGACCGACGATCTTGCTGTCAGGCTGTTTGAAGAGGATGGATATTTGAAATTAGAAGTCATCGACGATGGGATAGGATTTGATTTGAACGCGGTCCATCCAAAAGGTACGGGTCTTGGATTGTATGGGATGAGGGAGCGTGCGGAGCTGGTCGAAGGACGGACAACAATCCTTTCTGAACCTGGAAAAGGGACAGTTGTACGGCTGGAAATCGTAGTATAGAAAGGGGGAAATATGGTTGAAAATTATCATTGCGGATGATCACGCAGTCGTTCGCAGCGGATTCATGCATATTCTGAACTTCCAACACGATATGGAGGTTATCGGGACCGCTGCTGATGGTCTTGAGGCGTATGATCTGGTTGCGAAACTCCGTCCGGATCTTTTGCTTCTGGATTTGAGTATGCCTCCAGGGGAAAGCGGCCTAATTGCAACAGGAAAAATAGCAGAAGACTTTCCGGAAACGAAAATCCTGATTTTGACGATGCATGATGATGAGGAGTATTTATTCCATGTATTGAAGAATGGGGCATCGGGCTATGTGCTGAAAAATTCACCGGACGAGGAATTGCTCGCCGCGATTCGCATCGTTTACGAAGGGGGGACCTATGTTCATCCATCAATGGCGTCTTCACTCATTCAGGGATTCGTTAAAGAAGATTTGGTAGGCATAGAAACGGACCCATTCAAAATCTTATCGAAACGCGAAATCGAAGTCCTTCCACTTGTCGCAAAGGGGTACGGCAATATAGAGATTGCGGAGAAACTATATATATCCGTCAAAACGGTGGAGGCCCATAAATCTAAAATCATGGAAAAGCTTCAATTGAAAGGCAGACCCGAACTCGTTGAATATGCTTTGAGGAAAAAGTTTTTGAATTTTTAAATATATATGTTCGAATAAAGAAATCCTTTGAATCGCTGCGGCGCTAGGGGATGCCTCCCGCGATAAACCAAGCCACTGAAAAATTTCTTTTTTATAGTAAGAACTAGTTGATTGTAGTGGAAAGCGTCCGCTCGGAACGGAAATCAACGGGATTGAAGGAAATTGGATTTTTTCAGTGCCCTCCCATAAGCCAGGCAGCTTCGCCGCCAGTCTTACGGCTTCGGCTACCCAGTGTCCAGTTACTGACACAATTCATGTCCTCCGAATGGTGACAGCAACTGGCACCGAATAGCGCCTTCGCTCAGTATATAGTTATTCACAAGTTCAACATATATAGGAGTGCAATTGATAAAAAGGGGCGAAAATGTGGAAAAGCGGTTTTCAAGACAAATGTTGTTTAAACAAATAGGGCAAGTAGGACAGGAAAAGTTAGGGACTGCACATGTTGTGATCATCGGTTGTGGTGCACTCGGGTCAGCCGTTTCAGAGACGCTTGTTCGTGCGGGCGTGGGAAAACTAACGATTGCGGATCGGGACTACGTTGAACCGTCAAATTTACAAAGACAACAACTGTTCACTGAACAAGACGCGCGGGATGGTATACCCAAAGTGATTGCCGCAGAAAAACGCTTGAAAATGATTCGGGAAGAGGTAGATATTGTAACTGTGCTTGATCATGTAGACGGTCCGGTTATGGAACAGATTGCTGAAGAAGCTGATTTGATAATGGATGCGACGGATAATTTTGAAACACGTCTTCTGATAAATGACATGGCATGGAAGAGAGGCATTCCGTGGGTGTACGGTGCATGTGTAGGTAGTTCTGGTACAGTTTTTCCATTTGTCCCAGGTCAGTCAGCGTGTTTTCGTTGCTTGCTTCCGGTATTGCCATCCGTCAATGAAACATGTGATACATCGGGAATCATCGCGCCTGCGGTTCAAATTACGGCTGCACACCAAAGTGCTGAAGCGCTGAAATGGTTAACTAGGAATGAAAATGCGATGCGTAGGAAGGTGTTCCATTTCGATGTTTGGAACAATACGCATGTAGAGGCAGGGATTTCTCGGATGCGTAACGAAGTATGCGAGACATGCGGGGAGACACCGACATATCCTGCGCTACACAGGTCGGAAGGAACTGGATATGCGGTGTTGTGCGGTCGGGATACAGTGCAGATTATCCCATCTGCAAGTCGTTCATTGACGATTGCGGAAGGGGAAAAGGTCGCCGAACGTCTGGGTGCCCCGTATAAGATGACACCATTTTTTGTAGAGTTCAATGCGGAGGGATATCGCTGTGTTTTATTCGGAAATGGCCGACTATTGATTCACGGATTGAAGGATATGAAGGAAGGACGCAAATTGTACCATCAATTATTCGGATGAAGTGGGGGTGTCGTTTTGTCTCATTTAACTGATTCGGAGAAAACAAAAAAACTTATATGTTGTGTGTTGACGGTAAGTGACACGCGTACTATGGAAAATGATAAAAGCGGCAAGGCAATTCGTTCAAAACTTGAAGCAGCGGGTCACCATGTCTTCGAATCGTTGCTCTGCAAAGATGACGGGATGGCAATCGAATCGATAATTGCGGAATGGCTGATGAATCAGAATGTTGATGCCATCATTTTGACAGGCGGGACGGGTATCGGATTCCGCGATGTCACAATTGAAACCGTGACACCTTACTTTACGAAAACGCTTGATGGCTTCGGCGAATTGTTCCGATACCTTAGCTACACAGAAGATGTCGGATCGAAGGCGCTATTAAGCAGGGCGGTTGCTGGCATTGTAGATGACAAAGCATTGTTTGCACTCCCTGGATCTGTGAAGGCGGTTGAACTTGCGATGGACAAGCTGATTATTCCTGAGATTCATCACATCGTTCACGAATTAACGAAGCATTTAGAGGAATAACCCTCGTGTAAGCCTTTTATGCATTTCGATGATAGTCGCCATTTTTTCCACCAGTTTTATGAAGTAGCATTGTTGGACCGATGATCATCTCTTTGCCCGCTGCCTTGCACATATCGTAAATCGTGAGTGCGGCAGCGGAGGCTGCAGTAAGTGCTTCCATTTCAACGCCTGTCACGCCTTTTGTCTTTACTTCGGCTTCAATTAACACTTCGTAATGGGGGACCGTTTCATCGATGTTCCACTTGAAGTTGATATCGACACCTGTCAGTGGAATTGGATGGCACATGGGAATGATGGAAGACGTACTTTTTGCGGCCAGGATAGCAGCGACTTGGGCAACCGCAAATACATCACCTTTTTTGTTTGTTCCTTCTGTAATTTGTGAATGAATTGTTTCGTTGACAATTACAGAAGAGGCTGCGATGGCAATTCTGATTGTTTCGGTTTTTTCGGAGACGTCGACCATCATTGCGCGTCCTTGTTCGTTGAAATGTGTAAGCTTGGACAACTAAATCATTCCTTTCATACCGTACATAATAAATTCAGTATAGCAGAAGGGGAGGGATCCGCATGGTAGAAATGAGAAAACCTATTCAGGTGAGGGAAGCCGTTCGTCTTGTTATGGAGAATGTTCATGTAAACAGGACGGAAACAATTCCGCTTGAACGTACGTATGGCAGAATTCTTGCCGAACCGATTGTCGCAAAACACGATGTACCGTCTTTTGACAGGTCACCCTACGATGGATTCGCGGTCCGGGCGGAGGATACAGCGGCAGCATCGGGAGATAACCGAATTCTGTTCACCGTGATTGGTGAAATAGGGGCGGGGCATGTAGCGGACCGAGGAATCGGTCATCGAGAAGCCTATCGGATCATGACAGGCGCCCCGATTCCGGATAACGCCGACGCGGTCGTTATGTTGGAACAGACAGCAGAAGCGGAAAATAGTTTTACAGTACGAAAGCGATTCTTTCAAGGGGAGAATATTTCCTTTAAAGGCGAAGATGCCAAGCAAGGCGAACTTCTTATTGAAAGCGGGGCGTTCATCCATCCAGGCACAATCGCGCTTCTTGCGACATTCGGTTATGCGAAAGTCAAAGTTGCCAAGCGCCCTGTTGCGGGTATTCTTTCGACAGGTACGGAACTGCTGGAGGTGTCCGATGAACTTGCCCCCGGAAAAATTCGCAACTCGAACGGTCCTATGATAGCAGCACAACTTACTCGGATGGGAATAGGCTACACGTCATACGGCATGCAGGAAGACAATCTCGATGCGTGCACGGAAATAGTTAAAAAAGCGCTTGCTGAAACTGATTTGCTCATTACGACAGGCGGCGTTTCAGTCGGTGATTACGATTATTTACCTGCTATCTACGAGCGACTTGGTGCCAAGGTTCTATTCAACAAAGTTGCAATGCGTCCGGGCAGCGTGACGACAGTTGCTGTGCTTGGCGATAAGTTGTTGTTCGGTCTGTCAGGTAATCCGTCGGCCTGCTTCACCGGTTTCGAATTGTTCACAAGACCTGCAATTCTTGCCATGCAGGGTGCGATTTCACCGTATATGCCGCGTATGCAAGGAAAGTTAGGGGAAGATTTCACAAAGCCGAACCCTTTTACCCGCTTCATTCGCGCATTCTGGGAAATGACACCAGAAGGAATTATTGCGGTTCCAGCGGGTTTTAATAAATCAAATGCGGTTTCTTCGATTGCACGTGGGAATTGCCTAATTGTCTTACCAAGCGGGACGCGCGGTTACACAGCTGGAACGGATGTCGATATTCTGCTGCTTGGAGCTGAACAAGGCGTCGGTAAATGGGTATTATGAGGACGCTTCATGTCGTCGGGTTTAAAGATAGCGGCAAGACGACACTCATTGCGAGATGGGTCTGTTTATTGAAAAGTAAAGGCTTTTCAGTCGCTGTATTGAAGCATCACGGCCACGGAGGATTGCCTGCCATGCCGGATTCTTCAACGGATTCGATGCGGTTTTTCGAAAGTGGTGCAGACGTTTCGGTTGTTGCAGGAGGCGGCGCGGTTCAATTGCTGTTGAATGAAGAGCCACAATTCGCAGCGTTGAAGGAGCTGACAGCAATCGGTAAACCGGATATTTTACTCATTGAAGGCTATAAGGAAGAACTAGGGGAGAAAGTTGTCCTGCTAAAGGAAGCGGATGATTGGCTCGCATTATGCGAATTGGATGGCATTCAACTTGTCATCGGATTTCCGGAAATAGCAACTGATATTTCGCATATTAAATCCAGGCTGGATATGGAAGAGCTGGATTCGTGGTTGCTTGAATGGATGGAAAAGGAGGATGGCAATGAAACCGTTTGAAATTGTTGAAACGCCGATTGAACCGCAAAAATACTCCGATTACGTTCTGCATGCCGGTGCTGGTGCCGTCACTGTTTTCACAGGGCATGTGCGGGAATGGACGCACGGGATTCGTACATTATATTTGTCATATGAGGCGTACATTCCGATGGCGGAAAAGAAACTGGCGCAAATCGGTGCGGAAATGGAAGCGAAATGGCCCGGCGTGAAAGCGGCAATCGCTCATCGAATCGGGGAGATGCATATTTCAGATATCGCCGTCGTCATTGCGGTTTCATCACCGCACCGCAAAGCGGCCTATGAAGCGAATGAATATGCTATTGAGCGCATCAAGGAAGTCGTACCCATCTGGAAAAAGGAGATTTGGGAAGACGGCGAAGAATGGATTGGCGGTCAAAAAAAGTATCCGGAAAAGGGGATTGAGTAGAATTGATCAAAGTGAGCTATTTTGCAAGGCTGCGTGAACTGACTGGCAAGCCGGGAGAAACGATCGACCGGGAATCGATGACTGTCCGCGAATTGCTGGACTGGGCGGAAACGGCGTATCCGGGTTTTGGGAAGGATACCGTGCATGTTGCAGTGAATGAAGAGTATGCCTTAAAGGAAGATATCATCCAGTCGGGTGATATATGTGCATTCATTCCACCTGTGAGTGGAGGATGACGAGGACGGTCGGCATCGTTCTTGCCGGTGGACAATCACGGCGGTTCGGTTCCCCGAAAGCGTTCGCTAAACTGGGAGAGCAGTATTTTTATGATAGAGCGAAGGATGCTTTGGAGGCAAGCTGTGATGAGGTCATTGTCGTGACGCGACAAGATCTATTTGAACGTTTCCGAGTTGGCGAGGAAGTTATTTTTGATAAACCGGAGTATGCAGGACTCGGTCCGCTTGCAGGGATCCTGTCCGTGATGGAATCCGTGGAAGCGGACCGCTATGCGGTGTTGCCGTGTGACATGCCGTATGTAGATAGCCGGGCCATGTCAAAGTTGGTGGAGCACCACGAAAAAGGTGTCACTGCGGTTGTTTCGGATGGACGGTATCATCCGCTCGTATCCATTTGGGATCAGCAATTAAAAAGGGCACTGAAAAAATCATTGGAAAGCGGCCAGCTAAGTGTTATGGGGTTACTTACTCAGAGTGATGTAGTGTGGATAAATGGAAATGCCTTGACCGACGATGAAAAGCGGATGTTCACAAACGTGAATACACCGGAAACCCTGGAAAGGGGATGTAGCTTTGGAAGCAATTATAGATAGGCTCGGTCGACCGATACGGGACCTTCGGATTTCCGTCACGGATCGATGTAATTTCAGATGTGCCTACTGCATGCCGAAAGAAGTTTTTGGTGATGATTATGTGTTTCTGCCAAAAAACGAACTTCTTTCCTTTGAAGAAATCGAGCGGTTCGCCAAATTGTTTGCCTTACTCGGCGTGAAGAAGCTCCGTTTGACGGGTGGCGAGCCGCTCATGCGGCGTGATCTGCCGAAATTGATTGAAAAGCTGATGAAGATTGAAGGAATTGAAGATATCGGTTTGACGACGAATGGTGTGTTGCTTAAACAATACGCCCAGTCCCTTTATGACGCTGGTCTTCGAAGGTTGAACATGAGCCTCGATGCACTTGACCCGGATATTTTCGGGAAATTGAATGGGCGGGGGATTAAACCGGACCTGATTCTTTCGAATATTGATTATGCGCAGAAAGTCGGTTTTGAAATCAAAGTGAATATGGTTGTTCAAAAAGGCATCAATGAGGGAGAAATCATTCCTATGGCCGCTTATTTCAAAGAGCGGGATATCACGCTGCGGTTCATCGAATTCATGGACGTCGGCAATGATAATGGATGGAGCTTTGAAAAGGTTGTGACGAAAAAAGAGATTTACGACATGATTTCCGCTGTTCACGATATTGAACCGGCAGATGAGGATTATTATGGTGAAGTTGCGAAAAGGTATAGATATTTGGATAATAAGGCACAAGTCGGTTTCATCACATCCGTTTCGGAGTCGTTTTGTTCGACGTGCACAAGGTCTAGGCTGTCATCGGACGGCAAACTGTATACGTGTCTGTTTGCATCGGAAGGGTTCGATTTAAGGGAATTGATTCGCAGTGGAATGACGGATGCAGAACTGCTGGACGTTATTACAGGCATATGGGAACGCCGCGGCGACCGTTATTCGGATGAGCGCACCGAACAAACAGCACAATACCGGAAGAAGATAGGTATGAGTTATATAGGTGGATGAAGGAAGCGATGTTTAGTTTATCGGAAAAAGTTGCTTACTCCTTTCTAATATCAAAAGCGGATTGCCCCTAATCTGGGCAATCCGCTTTCGTAATGTACGTTCTTTATTAACCTTCATCTTCCACAATTACCGAGCGTCCTTTCAGTTTCAACAACATTGGAACGAGAAGCCATAACGCAGCTACAATAAGGAAAGCAAGTGATAGCGGCTTTGTGAAGAAGATGCTGAATTCACCGTTTGAAATGGTGAGTGCCCGTCGCATATTATTTTCAATCATCGGTCCCAGTACAAGTGCCAAAACTAGTGGAGCTACTGGATAATCATTTTTTGATAATAAATAACCGGCCACGCCACATCCAAGTAACAAATACAAATCGAAAGTCGTGTACTGAACCGCGTATACGCCGAAAAATGAAATGGCAATAATGATTGGCAATAAATATTTCTTAGGCGTTTGAATGACTTTCGCAAACACACGAACGAGTGGCATATTCAGTACTAACAGCATCAAGTTACCGATAAACATACTAGCGATGAGTCCCCATGCGATATCGGGATGCTCGTCAAAAAGGAGTGGGCCTGGTTGAACGTTATACATGATCAAAGCGCCCATCAAGATGGCGGTTGTACCAGAACCGGGAATTCCCAATGTAAGTAAAGGGATCATTGCACCGCCGGAAGCTGCATTATTCGCTGATTCTGGACCCGCTACTCCGGCAATGTTTCCTTTCCCGAAACTTTCGGGGTTTTTACTGAACTTTTTCTCCGTTATATAGGAGAAGAAAGATGCGAGTGTTGCCCCTGCACCTGGAAGCACCCCGATGAAAAATCCAAGCAAGGAACCGCGAACAATAGGTACAGCGCTGTCTTTCATATCTTGTTTAGTAGGAAGGATCCGATTGATTTTTGCAATCGCCCCATCTTCTTTGTCACGTTCTAATATCGTATTGAAAACTTCACCGAGTGCAAATAACCCAACAGCAATTGTTAAAAACTCTAGCCCGGAAAAAAGAATCGGTTGATTGTATGTAAAACGGGCGATTCCTGAAACGGCGTCAATGCCGATTGTGCCAAGCATAAGACCGAAAACGGTCATCATTAGCGCCTTCGTCATCGATTTTCCTGCGAGCCCGCTTACCGCGGCTAACCCTAATAGCATTAAAGAGAAATATTCTGCTGGACCGAACTTGATTGCCACATTGGAAAGCGGTTGTGCTAGTAGCACAAGGCCAATCAGGGAAATGACTCCGGCGCAAAATGAACCGATTGCGGAGATAGCGAGAGCTGCACCGGCACGTCCTTGTCGTGCCATCTGGTATCCGTCTAGTGTCGTGACGACCGATGAAGATTCACCGGGGGTGTTCAATAAAATCGATGTCGTGGAACCCCCATACATTGCCCCATAATAGACGCCGGCGAGTAAAATGATTGAACTGGCAGCGGCTGCACTTGTCGGCATTCCTGAAGTGATGGTTGCAGTAACAGGGATAAGGAGGGCGACTCCGCTCATCGGACCGATGCCGGGTAATACGCCGACAGCCGTCCCAATTATGACACCGACGAATGCAAATAATAGATTATGCCATTGGAATGCGATGCCGAATCCATCGGCTAAAAATTGTAAAGTGCTCATAACTTGACTCCTTTCACACTAAAATACGGGGAATCCTGGCAATGACCCGCCAAGAAGTTTCGAGAACAAATAATAAATTCCGAATGAAAATGCCGCTGCAATGACGAAGGAAGGCAGTAGTCGCCCACGTTCCATCGTTTGGAAAGAAATAAGTAAAAATAAGAACGTTGAGATGACGTATCCGACCTTTTCCAATAGAAATGCATACAAAACCGCGCTGATAATGATAATAAAGAATTTCTTATATTGAAGCTTCATTCCAGATGGTGTTTCAGTTTTGTACGTAAATGTCTCGTAAAGCAGTCGCAAACTCAATAGAATAAGAATAGCGCCAAGCCACATTGGAAAGATTTTCGGTCCAACCGATGAACCATACGCACTGTCCGAAATTTTTTGGCTTTCAATTACAAATAAAAGACCAATCAGTAAAAAGGCGACGCTGCTGTATCGATCGAACGTTTTACTCATAGTCTTTGACACCTCCCCAAATAGAAAAGGCGACCGCTGAAGCCGCCTGAATAATGTTATTTTTGCATTCCGAGTGCTGTTAATAATTCCACGATCACTTTGTCTTGTTCTTCCAAATAGGTCGTGAAGTCATCAGCATTACGGTATTCGCTTTCCCAACCATTCTTCTCTAATTCTGCTTTCCACTCATCAGTTTCCACCATTTCGGCTAGCTTCTCAGACCAATAGTCAGAAGCTGTTTCAGACATTTCTTTCGGACCGAAAATACCGCGCCAAATTGTGAATTCAGCGTCAATCCCTTCTTCTTTAAAAGTCGGGACTTCAGTTAATTCACCTCCTAGACGTTCTGAAGCACTGACAGCGAGAACACGGACGTCGCCGGATTTCATATACGCTCCAATAGTGGATGCATCTGTAGCGATAACATCTGCATTTCCTCCAAGCAACGCAGCGACAGCTTCTCCGCCGCCATCGTATGATACATATTTAACCGTTTTTGGATCAAGTCCATATTCAAATGCGGGCAAAACACCAACGAGATGGTCCATCGATCCAGGAGCGGATCCGCCGGCAAGTGTAACCGATTTAGCATCTTTCTTAATAGCTTCCAACACATCTTTCAATGTCTTGAACTCCGAGTCCGCCTTGACGACGATTGCCCCGTAGTCACGTGTCAGTTGTGCCAAAGGCGTTGTATCTTTATAGCCATAGGGACTGTTTCCCTCCGCTTTGTTGTTGTTAATTAAAATCGGTGGAGATTTAACAAGAAGAACGTAATCATTTTTGATTTCTTTTGTTGCAAATTCCGCCATGTAAACGGCACCGCCGCCGCCCGGTTTGTTTTCGACTACGACTGACTTATCGATTAACTTCGTTTCGCTCATCGATTTTGCAATTGCTCGGGCAGTCAAGTCCCATCCGCCGCCTGCGCCGGATGGAGCAACAATTGTTATATTACTTTCCGGATATTTCGATGTAGTGCTTTCTGCTTTACCTTCAGATTCGTCTGCCGAACATGCTGCAAGACTGAGTGCCAACATACTAGCCAACGCAACCGTCGTAAGTTTTTTCCACATCTTCTTATAATCCCCCTTATAATTAAAAATGATGACAGCGTTTTCATTCGCTGTCATCAATCTATCAGAATATTTATTAAATTAAAAGTTAACGTATATAAGTTTGATAATGGAGGTAAACGTCATTTTGTTCATACTGTTCACCGTTTTTTGATAAAATATCTTCTTTCTGGGCGTCCCACCGAACCGTATAGAAGTTCCGTAAATGCCCGTTTTTCCGTGACGAGGTATTCCAAATAACGTCTCGCGGTCGAACGGCTCACACCGATTTCCAATCCGAGTGTTTCTGCAGTAATTCCGCCTTCTATATTTTTAATATGGCTCACTACTTTTTCTTTTGTTATCGGGTCGATTCCTTTTGGTGGGATGATATCCGGATTTGATGAGGCGGATGGTGCTTTATTCCAAAGGGATTTGATGGTGTCCTCCTGCATGAGCCCTTCACCTGCAAGTGTTTCCCTTTTTTCCTTGTAAGAGAGAAGGCTCTCTCTAAACCGATCGAATGTGAGCGGTTTTAAAATATAGTCGATAACCCCATGGCGGAATGCCTTTTTTACGATTTCGATTTCTGCCGCTGCGGTTATAAAAATAATATCTGTTTCCGGGCTGTTTTCGTGGATGAACCCCATCAGCTCCGTGCCGAGCACATCGGGCAAATAGACATCCAACAACACAAGGTCCGGTAATAATGATGCAATCCAGTCTTTCGCTTCGTCGCCGGTATGTGCGGAACCTACGACAGTGAAGCCATCTATTTTTTCGATGAACCGTTTATGGATGTCGGCAATTCTTCTATCATCTTCAATGATTAAGATTTCAATTGGATTCGTCATATGAAAATCCTCCTTTCGGTATGGAAATGATGAACAGTGCACCGCCCAAATCCCCTTTTTCAAGCGTAACGGAACCACCGAGATCCTTCACATTTTCTGCTACTTTCACAAGTCCGTATCCGCGGTCTTCCCGGTCCTTTGTCGATACCTTTTCTTGGAATAGTACATCCAGCACTTCATTGGAAATTCCCGACCCTGAATCCTCCACTTCAATTAAGATTTCTTCGCCGTTATCCAATATGAAGATGCGCACCATCCGCTTTTCCTCAGGATAAGAATCGGTTGCTTCAAAAGCATTTGTAACTAAGTTTCCTATGATTGAAACAAAATGATTTTTTTCCAAGTGTTTTGGAAGTTCCTTTAAGAAACTATCCTCATCAAGAAGGAAGCGCACTTTTAATTCTTTTGCCCGATTGAAGAAACCGATGACGATCCCACCGAGAAACGGATCTTGCAACCGCTTTGTTACAAACTGGATGAGGGATTGATGTTCAGCCGTCTCATCGTGAATCAAGCTCAGCGCCTCGTCGTATGAATTGAGCTGAATAAGTCCTGAAATGGTATATAGGAAATTTGTGTATTCATGGGTTTGTGCCCGAAGCGCTTCCGTATATCGTTTCACTTGCGATAATTCCATTGCAAGCTGGTCAATGTCCGATTGTAAACGGAAAGTTGAAACCGCACCGACAATCTGTTCGCCGACACGAATCGGTATGCGGTTTACTATTACCTTTTTACCATGAATCTCCATCGGTCGATCGAGATGCCTTTCTCCCGTTTCGAGTACTTTCGGAAGGAGGGTGTTAGGAAGCACTTCCTGAATCGTTCGGCCGATTAGTTCAGTCTGATTGGGTAGGGAAAGCGTCTCATAAGCGGCCATATTCACTGTCGTAATGATACCTCGGGCGTCGACCATAATGATTCCTTCCCGTACGGACTCGATTAGCGCATTTCGTTCAGTGAATAAATTCGCTATTTCTGCAGGTTCCAAATTAAAGAGTTCTTTTTTAATATTACGGGCGAGAACGCTTGAACCAATAATACCTAGGATAATTGCGATAAGTACGATGTAGAAAATGTTATCAACGTACTGGAAAAAAATCGAGGAAATATCTTCTTTTAAAAATCCGACGGAGACAACCCCGATAATTTCGCCTTTTTTATTAATTACGGGAGTTTTCCCGCGCAGGGCGGCCCCAAGTGTACCGGTTGCCTCGGAAATATAGGATTCTCCTAGAAGAAGCGCGCGTTCATTATCATCACCGACCATTTTTTGCCCGATTCGTTCAAGAACGGGATGAGCATATCGGATGCCTTCGCTATTTCCGATAACGACATATTCGGCTCCCGTTTTTAAGCGCACCGCTTCGGCAATCGGCTGCAATGCGTCCGTTGGATCAGCTTGTCCAAAGGCCGCGCGGACATCGGGACGGTCCGCGGTCGTCCTCGCTATATCTAACGCCCGTTCTCCAATTTGCTGCTCAATGCCTTGCGACATCGTGAAGTAAAAGGAAACGCCGATAATAATCGACACTACGGAAACAAAGAGGGCGCCATATGAAAATATGCGTGACTGTAAAGAAATCGGTTTCATGGAGGTCATCTCTCAATCTTGAAGTAATTCATTCCTGCGTGCAGCTGGCAATCTGTTTGAAGCTAATTGCTGATCAAATGCCACTCTTTATATGCTACACTATTGTCAATTATGGGAATAGGGGGATTCGGATGAAACCAATAATCTTTATAACAAGAAAGCTGGATAATCGAGTGGTAGCGCCGCTTCAGGAGAAGTTTAACGTGCGCATGTGGGAATCGGAAAGTGAGTCGGTTCCGCGCGCTGTTTTATTGAAAGAAGTGGCTGAGGTAGATGCATTATGGACGGTTGTGTCGGATAGCGTCGATCGGGAGTTGTTAGAAACGGGGAAGAAGCTGAAAATCGTTGCAAATATGGCGGTCGGTTACAACAATGTCGACCTCGACGCGGCGAGGGAACACGGCGTTTTCGTGACGAATACACCGGGCGTGTTGACGGAAACGACGGCGGATCTTGCGTTTGCGCTCCTTCTTGCGACAGCACGTAAACTAATCTTCGCGGAAAGTGAAGTTAGAAAAGGCAATTGGAATTCGTGGTCTCCGATGCAATATACGGGTATGGATGTCAGCGGTGCGACAATCGGCATTATCGGCATGGGGCGGATCGGCGAAGCGGTTGCGCGCCGGGCGAAAGGGTTCGATATGCGTGTCCTTTACAATAACCGCAACCGAAAACGTGAAGCGGAAGCGGAGCACGGTTTTGAATTCATGGAACTGGATAGACTGTTGGCCGAGGCGGACTTTGTTGTCACCCTTGCGCCGCATACGCCGGAAACGGTAGGGCTGATCAGTGCAAGGGAGCTCGGGCTTATGAAAAGCACGGCAGTTCTCATTAATGTCTCACGGGGCGGAATCGTCGACGAGACAGATTTATATGAAGCGCTGAAGGACGGCACAATTTGGGCGGCAGGGCTCGACGTCTTCGAAACAGAACCCGTTCCGCTTGATAACCCGCTTCTCACACTACCGAATGTTACGGTCCTTCCGCACATCGGCAGCGCCAGCATTAAAACACGTCTTGCAATGATGAACTTGAATGCACAAGCAATTACGGCTGTACTTGAGGGGCGCGAACCGGAAAATCGAATCGTCTGATGAAGGATTCGAATGCATGGATGTCGAGTTAATTAAACGTATATTCCAAGTAAAGGAGGAACGAATGATATGAAAGGTGCAGTTATTCCCTATTTAACGTTCTACGGAGAAGGAAAAGAAGCGGCCGAATTCTATACAAAATCATTGGGACTCGAGCAAGTCAGAATACAGAAGTATTCAGATGCTAATTTTCCGTATCCACCAGAAGCAGCGGATTACCTTCTTCATTGCCATTTGAAAAAAGGAGATTTTCAAATCATGCTTGCCGATTCCGCGGACAAGCCGGTTGACAGCGGCAAACATGATATTACCCTCCTTATCGACTGTGAAAGCGAGGAAGAGGCGGATCGTCTCTATAACGTCCTGCGCGAAGAAGGAAAAGTGCTCATGGAACTGCAAGATATGTTCTGGGGCGCGAAGTATGGAAAAGTGAAAGATAAATTTGGTTTTACATGGGATTTGAACTTTGAGAAAGAAAGCTGACTTTTGGGATGGCCAAACGGAAGGCGCCTGAAAACAAGCCCCTTCCGATTTTTTACATTGTCAGAATTGTTCCATATTTGACTTGGTAACTGTCACCCCAAAAAAACGTCAACATGAACTTGACGTGTCGATGGCGCTAGCGGGTGTGAAATCCATTAGTGAATTGGACAGTTCGGGATTTAGTAGAGGATAAAAAGAGAGAAAACGGAAGATCCCTCGGTTGGGGACCTTCCGTTTTCAATTGTCGGCTTCTAGTTTGCCGAATTGCACTTCCAGTTTATCGAATTGTCCTAGCGATCCGGACGTCACCCAACCAATCACCCTTATTGGTGTGCAAACCATTTAAACACGCCTAGCGCATCAAGGAAAACTATAGTGATAGCGACAGGGGTCAAGTATTTCAAAAGGTAGAACCAAATGTTAAAGAAGACCTTTCCGACTGTTGAGCCTTGCTTCATTTCATCGAATAAATCTGTTTTAGATACCTTCAATGGAATGAAGATAGAAATCAGTAATGCGCCAAGGGGCATCAAAACATTGCTTGCTGCAAAATCGACTAAGTCGAATACCGTTTTATCGAAAAACTTTACATCAGCCATTACCCCGTAGGACAAACAAGAGGGGATTCCAACGATGAAAATTGCCATACCGATCAGCCAAGTGAATTTTTTTCGTTTGGAAGGATTATTTTTCGTCATGGTAGCGACAATAATTTCAACCATCGAAAATGCGGAGGTTAAAGCCGCGAATAAAAATAATACCAAAAATGCGATGAAGAAAAAGATGCCAAAGGGCATTTGATTGAAAACGGCTGGTAATACGGAAAAGATCAGAGTAGGGCCAGCATCCGGTTCAAGACCGAAAGAAAAAACGCCAGGGAAAATTGCTAGGCCGGCTAACAGAACGATAACGATATTCATTGAAATAATCGACATCGCAGATTTCGGTAAGTTTTGTGTTTTTGGAAGGTAAGAAGCATATGTGACCATGACTGACACACCTAAAGTGAGCGTAAAGAACGCTTGTCCTAGAGCGAATAAAATCGTTTCAGATGTCAGTTTAGAGAAATCGGGAACAAGAAGAAATTTAACACCTTCCATCGCGCCATCCAGGCTGAGAGAGCGGGCAACGATGATAATAAATAAAATGAGAAGGGCGGGCATCATAATCTTACTTGCTTTTTCGATACCTTTTTGAACACCTTGGGCTACAACAATTATTGTTAGCACCATAAAGATCAGCTGACCAGCTAGCGTAGCGAATGGATTCGAGATAATCTGGCCGAATAACGGTCCGAACTGATTTTGCGAGAGACCGGAAATACCCCCGGTTACTGCTTTGAATAAATAGAGGATAATCCATCCACCAACGACACTATAAAATGACAAGACTAGGAAACTCGTAACAACACCGATAACGCCTGTAATATGCCAACCCGAATGGGGCGCGAATTTTTTGTAGGTTGTTATTGCATCACTTTGGCTTTTTCGGCCGAGGATAAATTCCCCGATTAAAAGAGGAAAACCTAATAATAGGGTGAATAACAAAAAGACTAGCAAAAAAGCCCCACCACCGCCTGTTCCGGCGACATAAGGGAATTTCCAAATAGCCCCTAGACCGATGGCTGAACCAGCAGCTGCTAATACAAACCCAATCTTTGACTTCCAATGTTCTTGCTGAGGCATAAGGTCAATCCTTTCAAATAAGCGAAAATGTACATACTTGTAATTCAGTAGGTTTTTTATAATGGTAGCGTATTTTAGAGCCGCTGTCACTTAAATAACGGATTTCTAGGGGCCAATTTATACGGCTAAATGAACGAAAAGACTCCCTGCAATTAATAAAAATTAAATGCAGGGAGTCTTTTTCCATCAATTAAACAAGTTTATGGTTGTAATGATAATCGGCATCGCAAATACGTCGATGAGGAAAGCTCCGACAATTGGAACGACGAGGTATGCCTTTGTCGAAGGGCCATATCTTTCCGTAACAGCCGCCATATTGGCCATTGCATTAGGAGTAGCTCCAAGGCCATGACCTGTGAAACCGGCTACCATGATAGCTGCGTCGTAGTCTTTGCCTAGTATACGGAACAAGACGAAGATTCCGAAAAGGACGATGAAGACGACTTGGATGAAGACGATTACAAGTAGCGGAAGAGCCAAATCGGCAACTTCCCACAGTTTGATGCTCATTAATGCCATTGACAGGAAGATTCCTAATGTAACGTCGCTGATTAAGCCAATGCTCTTCATGTCGATTGCTTTTGGATTGATTTTGTCAACGATATTCCGAACGAGAACTGCAACGAACATGGCGCCTACGTAACCTGGCAGAACGAATCCTGTTGCGGTTGAAAACAGTTCACCCAAATATGTGCCAAGTGCCATACAAAGTGTGATGAGTAAAATTTGTGCGAAGAACGAATCTGTTTGAATCGGTTTTTCTTTCTCTTCTATAGGGAGCCCGAGATCCTCGTCGGTTTCCGACGGCTTGAGATTATGTTTTGTAATTAGATATTTGACCGTAGGACCGCCTACGAGGCCTCCCGCAACAAGTCCGAATGTAGCTGCCGCGACTCCGATGGAAAGGGCTGAATTGATGCCCATATCTTCAAGGGTCTTACCGAATGCGGTGGCAGCTCCGTGTCCGCCTTCCATTGATACTGCTCCAGCCATCATTCCAATAAGTGGATGCAAGTCGAACAAATAAGCCATGGATACACCGATTGTATTTTGCGCGAGCGCTAAAAATCCACATGCAAGCCAGTAGATGACAAGGAGTTTTCCTCCAAGTTTGATGAGTTTAAAGCTTGCGCCTAACCCAATTGTTGTAAAGAATGTAAGCATGAATAAACTTTGCAGTGATGTATCAAGTGTAATTTCAAGCCAGCCGAGTGACTTGAAGATGGTCGCAAAAACAGCGAATAATAATCCGCCGACAACGGGAGCGGGTATACAGAATTTCCGTAAGAAACCAACCTTTTTAATTAAAACCATCCCTAAAGTCAGTAATGCGATGGAAAGGAATATCGTGGAGACTTGATTAAGAACTAGCGTCATGAATTTCCCCTCCTAAAAAAGTTGTAATTGCTTCATTTGTTAAGTAAGCACCAAGTTTTACTGTACGGTTGTTTTCATCCAAAACCGGATTCACTTCCGAAATATCAAACGACAGTGTTTTTTCATGTGAAGTAACTGTTCGAATGATTGAACGGACAACGGAAGGATCTAATCCGAATGGTGAAGGGGCACTGACACCCGGTGCGAAGGCCGCGTTCAGAACATCCGTGCATAAGGTTAGAAAAATATAATCATGCCGGTCGATGAATTGTTTGAGATCCGATGTTAGTTTGTCCATATTTCCGATATGCATATTCTCTTCATATTCGTATTTGACGCCGAGCCTGTCAGCTGTATCGAACAGTTCCTGCGTATTCCCGTAGCGCTGGATTCCAACGACGAAATAACTGCTCCTGTTGTCATGCTCCAGGATTTGTTTGAACATCGTGCCGGAACTTGGTTGTTCGTTGTATGAGCGTAAGTCGAAATGGGCATCTATGTTAATAATCCCGAGCGATGCATTTTCACCGATTGATTTCCGAACACCGAGATAATGTCCGTAAGCGGTTTCATGACCGCCGCCAAGAATAATCGGTGTCATTTTTTTCTGTAATGCCTTTGCGACTGTGTCGCCCAGCCGTTGTTGAGCTTTTTCCAGATTGGTATCCGTGTATTGAATATTTCCGACATCGACAAGACGTTTAGTAACCGGGAATTTCCAAGGTAGTTTTGCCAATTCACTGCGTAATGCATTTGGCGCTTTAGCCGCACCAAGTTGCCCTTTGTTACGGCGGACGCCTTCTTCACTTTCAAAACCGATGATTGCACACGTATCGGGTAATTGTGGGACGACCTCGATATCTACTGATTCAATGATTTGATGATAACGGAAACTTGTTCTATTTTCAGTATGGTCCGTACGTCCCGACCATACATGTTCATCTACTTTTGTAAGCAATTGCGCCACCCTTTCTGAACCTTCTGATATAACATTGCTTGTTAATTATAAAGTACATGATTTATTAATTCTAATATATAATTACTATATACTTATAGCCCATGACTATAATTGGGGAGAGGTGAAGATAGTATGGATCTAAAGCAGTTAAATTATTTTGTTACAGTCGTGGATTATATGAGTTTTTCCAAAGCGGCAGAGAAGCTGCATATTTCCCAACCATCATTAAGTAACGCCATAAAAAACCTGGAAAGGGACCTGGGGTTTCAAATTATTGAACGCAGCACGAGAAATAGCAGACTGACGGAAGCGGGAGAGGTTTTATATAGCAGGGCGAATCATCTTTTATCAGAAATGGCGATTTTAAAGAAAGAAATGGAAGAAGTGAAGATTGTCGGAAAAGGGGAACTCCAAATCGGCATGATTGAATCAGTGAAGTATTGGATTCCAAAAGTGATTTTTCGATACAATGAGCGTTTTTCCGATATGCATATTCAGTTGACGGAAGTATTGGGTGGTGATGATGTGAGGAATTCGCTGAGAAAATATGAAACGCATGCCATTATCACGAATCAGCAAATCAAAGAAGCGGATATAGAAACGGTCCCGCTGTACAAGGAAAAACTTGTTTTGGTCCTTCATAAAAGCCATTCATTGGCTGGGAGGGAATTGATTACGTTGAGTGAGTTGGAGCATGAGCCGTTCATCATAAGTACCGAGGGATTTCAGACGAGGGAGGATATATTGCGTGCTTTTGAAATGGAAGATATTGTACCCACAGTCAAGTATGAAATTGAGCGTTTCGAAACGGCATTAAGTTTAGTGAGCGAAAACTTGGGCATTGCATTCATTCCTGAAAATTACTTACAAGGACCATATGACCTTTCAATCGTCAGTAAAATTATCGGTTCCCCGGCACTTGAGAGAACTGTGTATTTGACGTACATGAAAAACCGGTATGTATCTCCTTCTATAAAATCATTCATAACAGAAGTGGAGAGTTTTTTTCTTGTACAAGGACACTAACCAATTCAAAAAAGGGTTGTATCATCAGTCGGAAAATGATTGATGATACAACCCTTTTAGCTTGGGGTATTTTGGATATAGTCCATCCTAATGTTTACGTAATAATCATTTCCCGCCGAGCATATTGAACAAGCCGCCCGCAATACTGCCCTCATCGCGAGATCCTCCGCCTGGTGTTTGCGGTGCAGCTGCAAAGACACGGCTTGCAAGTCTTGAGAAGGGAAGCGATTGGACCCAGACTGTTCCGGGACCGCGCAGTGTCGCAAAGAACAGTCCTTCGCCGCCGAACAGTGCCGTTTTCACGCCTTTCACCATTTCGATGTTGTAGTCAACGTCATGCGTCATGGCGACAAGACATCCTGTGTCGACACGTAATACTTCGCCAGGTTGAAGAATTTTCTCGATAATCGTCCCTCCGGCGTGGACGAATGTCATGCCGTCGCCTTCCAGCTTTTGCATGATGAACCCTTCACCGCCGAAAAATCCGGCGCCGAGTTTGCGCTGGAATTCGATGCCGACGGATACGCCCTTGGCGGCAGCAAGAAATGCATCTTTTTGGCAGATGATTTTGCCGTCATGTTCACTTAAATCCATCGGGATAATTTTACCAGGGTAAGGGGAGGCGAAAGAGACGTGCTTCTTTCCCGATCCAGTATTCGTGAATGTTGTCATGAAGAGACTTTCCCCGGTCAACATGCGTTTACCAGCTCCCATCAGTTTTCCCATGATTCCTCCGCCCGAAGTGCCGGACCCGTCACCGAAAATCGTTTCCATATCGATACCGTCTTCCATCATCATTAGAGCGCCTGCTTCTGCCACGACCGTTTCCTGTGGATCAAGCTCCACCTCTACAAATTGCATATCATCGCCATGTATTTTGTAATCGATTTCGTGGTTGTTCATCGCTTCTTGTTCCTCCTCAAGATAAGTTTTCTTCTACCAAATCATACGAAATAAATAGAAAAAAGTTTCAAAAATCAACGAGAAAAAGTCTGATCACCCTTTTGAGTCCACGTAGCTCCAAACTTTATAGGCGAGCTCATGGGCTTCCGGTTCGTGGGATAGCCCGACGAAAGCTTCCCGGAATGAACGGACGACGGATTCAAGTACGAATACTCGCGGACATTCGGTGCGTAGTTCATCCAGCAGGAATTGAACGTATTGTTTGGCAGCGGGCCGAGTTTCTTCCCCGAGTAATTCCAGAAAACCAGTAAGCCGTTCGAGTAATTGTGCCTTTGTTTCCATTTCTTCTCCTTGATCGCTGTTTAACTTGTGAAATACATCTTCGTGTAAAAATATATCATTTGCATCTATCATACCCGAAATGATGGAATCGATTTTCCGCATTACGAAACTCACCAGTTTTGATGTGTCAATTTCCTCTTTCGATACGGCTGACCATACATGTAGCAATTGTTGCATCATTCCGAAGAACATAACCGCGCAATCAGCTGCATGGGGCGCCACTTCTTTGCCGTACACATCCACCAGCCTTTTTGATAACCAAGAAAATTCAGCTAAGAACATGTTTTTGATGAAAGTTTTTAAATCGTCATCACCGGAATGGAAGACCGCCTCATATATTGGCAACAGGTTTTGTTCACGATTCACATGCATGCGGATTGATATCTGTTCAATTAGAATGTTTTTATCCGAAAGGTCCTGTCCGATTAGCAATTCACGTCTTCTCACGGAGGCCTCATTGCGTGCGTGTTCCAGTATCGCTATAAGGCATTCATTCTTGGATGAAAAGTAATTGTAGAAAGTCCCTTTTGAAATGCGGGATTCGTCTAAAATATCTTGAACTGACGTAGTGGAAAATCCTTTATTTATAAAAAGTCGCTGTGCTGTCAACAAAACCTGACGTTTTCGCTCATTCATATAATCACCCTTACTTCGTAGTTGGTTCTTGATTCCGTTCGATCTAGTCCGTGGAGACAAACAGATTCGAGTCTGTACCCTCGTTCATTTCTAAGAAAAGAAGCTTACTTTATACTGTTGGTATATTTTTATATTATCTTTAAAACATTACTGTGGCAATGAAATTAAGTTTTTTTAAATGGAAGCGTTTACGTTGGTTGCATTTTTTGGACTATCGGTATAATATATTCAACATGATGTACTAAGGGTACAAATTCTATACGGGAAGTATTAATAGGGGGAAGGAATATGGAAATTAAAGAAATGCATCAAAAACCGCCTTATGGCATGATAGCGATTTTGTTTATAGGCGCATTCGTTGCCCTATTGAATAATACATTGTTGAACGTTGCGTTGCCGACTATTATGGTTGAATTCGATGTGAAACCGTCCGTTGTTCAATGGCTGACGACCGGGTATATGCTTATCAACGGTATTTTAATACCGGCAAGTGCGTTCTTCATTCAAAAATTCACAAATAGGAAATTATTCTTAACGGCCATGGTGCTGTTCACTCTGGGAACATTATTAGCAATGCTTGCACCATCATTTGGCGTGCTTGTTGCAGCTCGGATGATTCAGGCAGCGGGGTCTGCCATGATGATGCCACTCCTTATGAACGTTATGCTTACGGCATTTCCGATTGAGCGACGGGGAACTGCAATGGGGATTTTCGGGCTTGTAATGATTACCGCACCGGCAATTGGTCCAACTTTGTCAGGTTGGATAATCGAGCATTATACATGGCGTACACTTTTCGGTATCGTTTTACCGTTTTCAATTCTGACACTCATTTATGCGTTCTTTAAATTACGCAACATTACACCGAACCGCGACATGAAATTGGATGTATTTTCACTTATATTGTCGAGTATCGGTTTTGGCGGACTCCTATACGGTTTCAGTTCAGCGGGTGATAAAGGATGGGATTCGCCGCTTGTTTATGGAACTATCATTGTCGGTGCCATCGCCCTCGTAACGTTCATCGTGCGTCAACTGCGTATGGATGATCCGATGCTGGATTTCAAGATCTACATGCATCCGATGTTCGCCTTATCGTCGGCAATCTCGATTGTCCTATCGGTTGCAATGTTCTCCGGTATGATCCTTACGCCGCTATATGTCCAGACAATTCGAGGCATTTCACCGTTCCATTCAGGATTGCTGATGTTGCCGGGTGCGATTGTAATGGGGCTTATGTCGCCAATAACTGGGCGTTTATTCGATAAGTATGGTGCAAGGGTTTTGGCGGTGATCGGTCTTGCCATTACAGTTATATCAACATTCTATTTGAGTAGACTTAGTATGGAGTCTGGTTATTACTACCTTATGACAATTTATACGATCCGCATGTTCGGGATTTCAATGGTCATGATGCCAGTTATGACGAATGGATTGAATCAATTGCCGATGATCTCGAATCCGCACGGAACAGCAATGAATAACACGTTGCAACAGGTATCCGGTGCAATCGGTTCAGCGATTCTGTTAACAATCATGACGAAACGGATGGAATCGACGGGTGCTGAGCTATTTGCGGAAGCCCAAGCAACTGGTAATGCCCCGACAACTGCTGAGGGATTAGCGAAATTAAAAGAGCAACTTGAAGCGCAAGCGATGCTGGACGGCATCAATTTTTCGTTTTTCATATCGACGATCGTCGCAATAGTTGCCTTGGTTTTATCGTTCTTCATGAAACGTGTTATGCAACCAACAAACCAAAAATCATCTACAGAATCCGGGGAAAGCAAACAATAAGCAATTGAAAACTGTCTGCTCCGCATGGGTATATATATCCGTAATGCGGAGTTTTTTTGTTTCTGTTATTATTAAGTATGATGTGAGTATATAGATTGAACATATGAATGCAGCGGAGGCCAGCCGTAGCGCTGAAACGGATGCAAGGTATTCTTAATTCAATTTATATAAAAACGTATAATTGTATTGTAAGGACGTGGGAAAATGATTGGAAGAAATGATCCGTGTCCATGCCGGAGCGGGAAAAAATATAAGAAATGTTGTGCCGGGAAAGATGAGGCGCCTCTCGAGGCACTAATTGACGAGGAACTCGAGCGTATTGTCCTTGGCGCATATGAGCAAACGACGAGCCCGGCAGATATGTCGGAATTTGAAAGCTACAGAAGACACTGGAAAAGTAAACTTGGAAAACTGGTGGGGCCGGACGATATTGAAGAGGCTGTCAGTGAATACTTTCTGTTCATTGCCCGGCAGGACTTGTGGAAGCGTCATCTCCTCAGGACGTTAAATAATCCATTGAGAAGTAAAGTTCGTTCTGTTTTGGAGTTATGGAAAAACCCCATTGTCTTGTTCGGCAAGGTGAAAGAGGAACAGGAAGACTATGTTGTTGTCCAAGAAATTCTTGGCAAAGCTTCATACAAGCTGGAAAAGAAACAGGAGATGCTACTGGAAGAACATGCATTCATATTCGGAGTAGTCCTCCCTGATAATCGAAATCAGGAAAATGACATTTACGTGATTTCGTCACTAATGTTCATTAATGATCGGAATGGTTCATTCGAAAAGCAGATAATTGAACTCGCGGAATCAAGCGGATTCGCTAACAGCCTGGAGTTCTATAAAAAGCATATGGCGGATATATATGAAATTCTGCTTGCGAGGGATTCTCGCACAGTTAATGAACTCATAGAACATGACTTTACACCGGTTCAGCAAGAAGTCATCGAAATTCTCGATAAAATGCTAGAATTAAGAAATACAAGGCAGGAAGCGCGAGAATTACTAAGGAATATTGTAGTGACGTACTTCTTGAGAGAACAGCCCAATTTCCGTAAACCTGGTGTTATTGCCGCGGCAGTGTTTTTCGTTGCGGTCGATTTGGGAATGGTGGAAGATGAAAAAATGCCGAATGTTGAAATCGCTAAGCTGTTCGACGTGTCTACAGGCTCCATGACCAAACACGCAGACAAAATCCGTGAATTCATCATGGAAATATACGAACAGAGCCGAAATAAAACGGTTGAATAATTCTGTACAAAGCATATACAGAGAGTTAGATGAATAGGTTGGAAGTGGATTAACCCCGGACGGGTATGAAATCGTCCGGGGTTTTCATCTTCAGGTGAAATAAAGGGATATGATGGAAAACGTCGAACTGAATAATGGTGTAAGCGTTTTCAAAAAGCGTGGTATGGAAAGGGGAATGTTGCAATGCAACTGAACAATTATATTGGGGGTTCGTGGCAGGAAGCCGGGGGCGCAGATTATACGGCAGTCTTAAATCCGGCAAATGGTACGGAGCTGGCACAAGTTAGATTATCGACAAATAAAGATGTGGGTCTTGCGGTGAAGGTGGCGAAAGAGGCCCAGAAGAAATGGGCACTTGTACCCGCACCGAAGCGCGCAGACTTTTTATATGAAATTGGACGGCTCATGAAAGAAAAGAAAGAGCATCTGTCGCAAGTGTTGACAAAAGAAATGGGAAAAGTGATCGAAGAGGCGCGCGGTGAAGTACAAGAGGGTATCGATATGGCGTTTTACATGGCGGGAGAGGGCCGTCGCATGTTTGGTGAAACAGTGCCATCGGAGCTTCAGGATAAGTTCGCAATGAGTGTCCGGGCACCGATCGGCGTCGTCGGTCTCATCACGCCTTGGAATTTTCCGGTAGCGATTGCTACATGGAAGTCATTCCCGGCAATTGTCGCTGGCAATACATTCATCTGGAAGCCGGCGACAGAAACACCAATGATGGCGTATGAGATGGCGCTAATTTTTGAAGAAGCGGGACTTCCCGCGGGTGTCGCGAATATCGTTTTCGGAACCGGATCGGAAGTTGGAACTGCGATGATTGAACACCGGGATATTCGCGTTATTTCATTCACAGGGTCTACTGAAACGGGTCGCCATGTTGCGGAAACGGGCGGACGTCATTTGAAGAAAGTGTCGCTTGAAATGGGCGGTAAAAATGCGGTCATCGTTATGGATGATGCTGATATAGAACTGGCAGTGGAAGGCATTCTGTGGAGTGCATTCGGTACAGCCGGTCAGCGTTGTACGGCATGTAGCCGTGTCATCGTGCATACAAATGTAAAGAAAGAACTTGAACAAAAACTCGTGGCAGCGATGAAAGACTTGACGATTGGTGATGGATTGGACGAATCGGTTAAAATCGGGCCCGTCATCAATAAAAAAGCGCTTGATAAAATTCATAGTTATGTCGGAATCGGCCAAGATGAAGGTGCAACGCTTCTTGCTGGAGGAAATATATTGACCGACGGAAAACTTGCAGAGGGACATTATTATGAACCGACTTTATTCACAGATGTGAAATGGGACAGCCGCCTTGCGCAAGAAGAAATTTTCGGTCCTGTCGTTTCACTCATTGAAGTATCAAGTCTGGATGAAGCCATTGAAGTGAATAACAGTGTGGAATTCGGACTTTCAAGTTCTATCTTCTCACGTGATGTAAACAACGTTTTCCGTGCACAGCGTGATCTTGATACGGGAATCGTTTACGTGAATGCAGGAACGACGGGTGCTGAAATCCATCTGCCATTCGGCGGAACAAAAGGGACGGGCAATGGGCACCGTGATTCGGGTATTGCGGCGCTGGACATCTTCACAGAATGGAAAAGTATTTATGTGGACTATAGCGGGAAATTGCAAAGGGCGCAGATCGACACGAATTAATACTACTTGTTAGGGGATGGGTGAATGAAAGTAGTTATTCTCGGAGCGGGTTTGATGGGGAAAGAGGCGGCGCGCGACCTTGTGAAAAGTGATGACGTCGAGAAAGTATATTTGGCGGATTTGAATGTCAGGCAGGCTGAAGAATTTGCGGAAAATCTTAAGTCAGACAAACTCGATATCCTGTTGCTGGATGCAAAAAACGATCAACAATTATGTGATGTGATGACACTTGGGGATGTCGTCATCAACGCACTGTTTTATACATTCAATGAAAAAGTCGCCCGGATTGCGGTGGATATCGGTGTCCATTCCATCGATCTCGGAGGACATATAGGCGGCGCTACGGATGCAGTGCTTGGACTTGCTGATCAGGCTGTTGCGAAAGGTGTAACGATTATTCCAGACTTAGGGGTGGCTCCTGGAATGATCAACATTCTTACGGGTTACGGTGCGGGTAAACTTGACGAAGTGAAGACAATCAAATTATATGTCGGAGGGATTCCCGTAAAACCGGAGCCGCCACTAAATTATAATGTTGTCTTTTCATTGGAAGGCGTGTTCGATCATTACACGGATCCTTCCCATGTAATTCGAAATGGCGAACTATTGGAAATCCCTTCATTATCCGAAATTGAAACGATTCATTTTGACAAATTCGGCGAACTCGAAGCGTTCCATACTTCCGGCGGTACGTCGACGTTGGTGAAATCGTTCCCGAACGTAGAAACTCTGGAATACAAGACGATCCGTTATAAAGGGCATGCTGAAAAGTTCCAGCTGCTTGTCGATTTGGGATTACTGACCCGAGACAATGAAGTGACCATAGGCGGCAATAAAGTGAAAGTGCGTGACGTTATGAGAGAACACCTATCACCGCAGCTTCGGCTCGACAAGAAATCGGATGCGGTACTGCTGCGGGTTATCGTCAGCGGTGAAAAAAACAGCATGCCGGTAACGTACGAATATGATCTCATTACGGAAAAAGATACGGCAGTGAATGAGACTGCAATGGCACGTGCCACGGCTAATACGATTTCCATCGTGGCGCAAATGATAGGGAATGGAACAATCACCAAACGCGGGGTCCATCCGCCTGAAAATATCGTTCCTGGCAAGCTATATATTGAAGAGATGAAAAAGCGCGGCGTCGTTATCGAAGAAAGCATCGAATCTAACGAAGCGCACGTCTAATTAGAAAAGCGGAAGGCGCCGCTCAGACGCGACAGGCATAAGACGGACCAACGTCGCGGTGAACTTCCGCATAGTTGGGCTGACTTATGACCCGAGCGGCTGGCGCCTGAAGCTGGACATTGTTCCGTGTAGAAAACTTATAGTTTCTAATCTAAGTAAAGGCTTTGCGTTTTGGAAAGGGGATGGAGAAGTGGACTTCGAATTTACTGATGAGCAGAAAATGCTGCGAAAAACAGCGCGCCAGTTCGTCGACACAGAAATTATGCCGCATATTCAGAAATGGGATGCAGAAGGCAGGTTCGATCCAGCGATTTGGAAGAAGCTTGCGAATCTGGGCTTCATGGGCGTTTGTATACCGGAACAATATGGCGGCAGCGGCATGGACTACAATTCACTTGCGGTTTTGTGTGAAGAATTGGAACGCGGTGATACAACGTTTAGGACCGCGGTTTCGGTCCATATCGGATTGAACTCGATGAGTCTTATGCAATGGGGCAGTGAAGAGCAAAAGTTGAAGTACCTTGTTCCTCAAGCAAAAGGGGAGAAAATCGGTGCATTCGGATTGACAGAGCCGGGCGCAGGTTCTGATGTTGCGGCAATGGTGACAACCGCTGTGCGTGACGGGGACGACTATGTATTGAACGGTCAAAAAACATGGATTTCCCTTTGCGATGTTGCGGATCATTTCCTCGTTTTCGCTTATACGGATAAAAAGATGAAGCATCATGGTATTAGTGCGTTCATCGTCGAACGGACGACACCTGGTTTTTCATCAAAAGCAATCAAAGGGAAATACGGCATCCGTGCAGGCAATACGGGCGAATTGTTTTTCGAAGATATGCGCATTCCGGCTGCGAACTTGTTAGGGGGAGAAGGCGACGGGTTCAAAATTGCCATGGCGTCGCTTGATAACGGCCGCTTCACTGTCGCTGCGGGAGCTGTTGGGTTAATCATGGGCTGTCTCGAGGAAAGTGTGAAGTACTGCCATGCTCGGGAGACGTTTGGCAAGGAAATCGGCAGACACCAGCTCGTTCAACAAATGATCGCGAAGATGGAAGCGGGCTATCAGATGAGCCGCCTTCTGGTTTACCGTGCCGGAGAAATGAAAAACAAAGGCTTACGCAATACACGCGAGACGTCACTTGCGAAATGGCAAGCATGCGATTTTGCCAATAAGGCGGCAGATGACGCAGTTCAAATCCATGGCGCTTACGGCTATTCGGATGAATATCCTGTCGCCAGATTCCTGCGCAACTCGAAAGCACCCGTCATCTATGAAGGGACACGCGAAATTCATACGATTATGCAGGCGGAATATGTCCTTGGGTATAGAGAAGATAAGAAATTGAGCAATGTTTTGCCGGAATGGCCGTTTGACAGAAAAGGGAAACCCTGATGTGCTACTCGCATCAGGGTTTTTTCTTGGGAAGTCGTTAGTCTATAATCATATTTTGGTGATAGGCTAAATGAAAGCGCTGATTCAACAAATTTCAAACGAAAGTAGCGATATTCTGAAACAATCCTTAGTGTGAAACGGTCTAACTCTATTAAAGGGATGGTGGAGGAAATGTTCAAGAAAAGGATACTCTCTATATTGATGATAAGTTTACTAGCATTTGTCACGGGGTGCGGTTCGGGGGCAAATCCGAAAACGATCAACAGCACAACGCCGATTTCGAATGATGTGAAGTTTGGTAAGGATGACTATAAGAAAATTATCACCGCCAATAACGAATTGGGATTCGAGTTATTACATGAAGTTGAAGAAGATGCGAATAACAATATTTTCATTTCACCGGCAAGTTTATTCATGGCTCTATCGATGGTTTATAACGGCGCGGATGGCAAGACGAAAGAGGAAATTGCGAAGACGCTGCATATAGAAGGAATGGAAGCGGACGAGCTGAATCAGGCGAATGCTTCATGGCTGACGAAGCTTATGAAAGAAAATGACGAAATTCAATTGAACATAGCCAATTCAATCTGGTTGAATGAACTATTTCATTTCCAGGACGATTTTGCAAAATACAATAAAGATTACTTCAACGCTGAAATTCAGGAAATCGATATAAATGACAGTGATTCCGTAAAACAGATCAATGATTGGGTGAAAAAGTCGACGAATCAAAAGATAGTTGAGATTGTCCAGGCCCCATTAGACTCTGACTTAGTTACGCTACTCGTCAATGCGATTTACTTTAAAGGCGACTGGTCACATGAGTTCGATAAGGACCTTACAAAAGATCAGACTTTTCATTTACAGGACGGTTCTATTAAAGTTGCTCCGCTCATGTCTTTGAATGAAAGGCTTTCATATTTGGAAAATGAACATTTCCAAGCAGTTCAGCTCCCTTATGGCGACGGGGAAATGAGTATGAAAGTGTTTTTGCCAAAAGAAAACTCTGGTTTAGAGGAATTCAAGAAACTACTTACGAATGAGAACTGGATGACTTGGAATAAGGAATTTAACGCAAGACAAGGTACCGTACTGCTCCCTAAATTTCAATTGGAATACGAAACGCTGTTGAATGATGCATTGATGAAACTTGGTATGGGAAATGCATTTGCGGATACTGCAGACTTTTCGAAAATGATCAAAGAAGGAGATCCGTTGAAAATTAGTAAAGTGAAGCAGAAAACATTCATTGACGTAAATGAAGAAGGTACTGAGGCAGCGGCGGTAACGTCAATAGAAGTGGTTACAGAATCAGCTTCCATCGATGATTCATTCTTTATGGAAGTGAACCGACCTTTCTTCTTTACAATTACTGATGATGAAACGGATACCATTCTTTTTATGGGCAGTATTTCGAACCCATAAAAAGGGAAATCGCCATAAAAAACGGCTAGGGTAGATAAGATGTTTTCATCCATTCTAGCCTTTTTTACAATAGTGCCAAAGTTTGTGATAAACTAACTCTTGAAATAACTAACTCGTGAATAAGGAGAGATATCGTATGAAAGTTGAAACTTCATTTGAAATAGAGCCTGCATTAAAAATGTCTATCTTTTCGCCAGCAATTTTCGGTGATTTAAGAGCAGCTGCCGAGGTGAAAAAGTCCTCCGGCACCGAAATTTTTGACTTGAGTCTGGGCAGTCCTGATCTTCCGCCTGACGAAAAAGTCAGACAATCCTTATCGGAACAAAGTGCATTGGCTAATACATATGGTTATACCCTCGGTGGTACAAAACGTTTTAACGAAGCGGTTGCTAATTATTATCAGCGACGTTCCGGTGTTGCACTCAACCCTGAAACGGAAATCATTCAAACGATGGGCTCCCAAGAAGGACTTGTCCATCTTCCGTTCGCTTTTTGTAATGAAGGAGATTTTGTGCTGACAACGAATCCTGCTTATGTAGCTTATGAGGCGGGCATTAAGCTTGCGGGTGCAATTCCTTATGAGATGCCGTTGTTAGCGGAAAATGGATTTTTACCTGACCTGGAAGCGATTCCCGAAGAAGTTGCGCAAAACGCTAAAATGCTCATTTTGAATTTACCGGGCAATCCCGTTCCAGCGATGCCGAGCCCGGCGTATTTTGAGAAGGTAGTAGCTTTCGCCAAAAACTATAATGTCATTGTGCTTCATGACGCTGCTTATTCCGAATACTATTTCACAGGTGATTCACCGATCAGCTTTCTATCGACACCTGGTGCAATGGAGGTCGGAATGGAGATTAATTCATTATCTAAAAGCTTCAGCCTGGCAGGTGCCCGTATTGCTTACATTGCCGGCAATGCCGAAATGATCCACATTATTAGACAGCTCAAATCGAATTTGGATTATGGAACGTTCGGTCCGATTCAGGATGCTGCTGTCGTAGCGCTTGATAATGCGGAAGAAATTACGGATCGTCTGCGGAAAGAGTTTTCAGCGCGCCATAAGGTATTAATGGAGGGGATGGAGGAGATTGGGTGGTCGGCCACTCCTTCAAGTGGCGGAATGTTTGTCTGGGCAAAGTATCCGTTTGAGATGGACGACAAGGAATTTGTGTTTAAAGTGATCGATCAATGCGGTGTCGTCATGGTTCCTGGCAGCATCTTCGGTTCTGAAGGCGCCGGTTTCGTCAGGTTGGCACTTGTTCAGAAAGTGGATGTACTGCAAAAAGCGATTGATCGATTGCGGAATCTACGTATATAAGTGGAGGAGGATTAGCGAGGGATGGAGATAACCGTCCCTGCTAACCTTTTTATGTGGAATTTATGTAAGATAGAATTAATAGGGATTCTAGCTGACGCCGCTTCGACTACCAATAAGACGCGACTGCGTTGGATTGGCTGTTTATGAAAGTGCATTTCATTATCCAATATTTAATCTACAACCTATAATGCGTCTACTTCGAATTAAGGTAGTATCGAATTTCACTCATTCACAAACCCAATATATACATCCCAAATTCACAACCCTCTTGATAATAAACGCCTCAGCGAAGGCGCGGCAAAGGGGTAGCCGAAGTCCTAAGATTGGATGCGAAGCGCTTATCCAGGCTTAGGGGGAGAGTCCCCAGAGCGCCAAAGCGTATTAGCAGGAATGCTTTATTCCAATCTATCTACTTCACTACAATTTAGGTAGCAACGCCAGCTATTGTACATAAACCGAGCGAATGCGATTAACAGAAGTCACTTCACATGGAATTAATAATGAATCCCGTCGACTACCGCTTCGGCGCTTCGTGGATGCCTCCCGCGATAAGCCGGAAAGAAGATCACTTTCAGTCTTATCGCTCCGGCTACCACTAAGACGCGCCATCGCTGGTTAGTCTGTTTAAGAATGCGCATTTCATTTTCGGGGATCATGCCTGCAACCTGTAGTGCGCCTTATTTGAATTAACTCAATATCGAATTGTATTCATTTCACAATATCAACATATACATCCTGGATTCAGAATTCCCTTGATAATGAACGCCTCAGCGCAGGCGCGGCAAAGGCTTAGGACGAGAGGCATCCCCAAAGAGCCAAGCGATCTACAATCCACACTCCGAACCGCAGCTCTCTCAATAATGAACACCCCAGTGAAAGTGTATTAGGAGAAAATCTTTATTTCAAACTACGAAATAACGTCCTTTTATTCTAGGCTAAACTTTCATTATGTCGTAAAGCACTCACGCTGATAGTTAGTTTTTTTTAGCGACTTCAATCGGTTTCATTTCAAGGAATCCTCCAGTTGGAAAAGCTTTTAGAAAAAGCTTAAACTAATGTGATGGGTTACTCCAATGCTATGCTACAGTTTTAGGTGTAGGATGGCTAAACCTAATTGTTAGCATCAATGTTGTAAAATGTATGTAGTGGTTGGGTTAGGAAAGGACTTTACTATGTTAGTAAAAGAATCAATATCCATAAAAACTAAGTAAAGGAGCCTTAACAGGGGTAGCCTAAATGCCGAAGCGTATTTGTAGGTAATCTTTATTTGCTTATCTAGTTATCCTATTTATTGAAAATAGATTCATCGGAATGGAGTTGAAAACTGTGGAAAAGACAAAAGTCGGCTTGAAGCCGTTTATGTCGCTTATTTTATCGACTAAAATACCGAAACTGGCTCTGATTTTTGGTTTAACGGCAAGTGTTCTTACGACACTTGCTGGTTTGGTTGTGCCATTGCTAACGAAGAATTTAGTGGATGGTTTTTCGGTTGCCTCGTTAAGCGTCCCGCTTATGATCGGTATTGGAGTGGCGTTTATTCTCCAAGCAGTCATAAATGGGGTGTCCATTTATTTGCTAAGTTACGTCGGACAAAAAGTGGTCGCGCGGTTGCGTGATCGTATGTGGAAAAAGCTTATCCGCTTACCTGTCAGCCACTTTGACAAAGAATCCAGTGGTGAAACGGTAAGTCGTGTTGTGAACGATACGGGAATCGTGCGAGAATTGATTTCACAACATTTCCCACAATTCATTACAGGGATCATTTCAATCATTGGTGCTGTTACCATCCTGCTCATTATGGATTGGAAAATGACGCTCATCATGTTAATTTCCGTACCGATAACGGTTGCAATCATGATTCCGCTTGGCACCAAAATGGCGAAGATTTCACGCGGCTTACAAGATGAGACAGCTGTCTTTACAGGCAATATTCAGCAGACGCTGAGCGAAATCCGCTTAATGAAAGCTTCGAATGCGGAAGAGAATGAAGAAGCGAAAGGGTTAGCGGGAATCGGGAATTTACTCGGATTCGGTTTGAAAGAAGCCCGTATCACTGCTTTGATTGCCCCATTCATGTACCTAGTTGTCATGGTTGTCATTGTGATGATTATCGGGTATGGGGGCATGCGTGTTGCGAATGGAACAATGTCGACGGGAGCACTCGTTGCTTTCTTGCTTTATCTGTTCCAAATCATTTTTCCAATCACATCTTTTGCGATGTTTTTCACACAGTTGCAAAAAGCGAAAGGCGCAACAGAGCGTATTATCGATATTTTAGAACTGCCGTTAGAAGAAGGGCAGGATGGATTGGAAATGGATATTGCGAACAAACCGATTCGTGTGGTAGATGTATCTTTTGCTTATCAAGAGGATGAACCGGTGCTTGAAAAAGTGTCCTTCGAAGCACAACCAGGTGAAATGATTGCTTTTGCCGGACCGAGCGGCGGGGGTAAAACAACGATGTTCGGACTGCTGGAACGTTTTTACGAACCAACTGGCGGTGAAGTCCGAATCGGCGATACACCTATAAAAGAGTTGTCGATGGCATCGTGGCGCAGTCAGATTGGCTATGTTTCACAAGAAAGTGCCATGATGGCCGGGACAATTCGCGAAAATTTATGCTACGGGTTGGAAAATGGTGAAAGTATCCCTGATAAAAGACTTTGGGAAGTCACTGAAATGGCATATGCCGACGAATTCATTAAAACATTTTCGAAAGGATTGGACACTGAAGTTGGAGAACGCGGTGTGAAACTTTCGGGAGGCCAAAGACAGCGAATCGCCATCGCACGTGCTTTTCTGCGTGACCCCAAAATATTAATGATGGACGAAGCGACAGCAAGCTTGGATAGCCAATCGGAAGGCGTTGTTCAAGACGCCTTGACGCGATTAATGGAAGGGCGTACGACGTTTGTCATTGCCCACAGGTTATCAACAATTGTCGATGCCGATAAAATCATTTTTATTGAAAATGGGCAAGTGACAGGGAGCGGAACCCATCAGGAACTGACACAATCGCATGCGTTATATCGTGAATTTGCGGAACAGCAATTGGCTTAAATTTTTAATTCATACTAAAGAACCCGCAGTACGGTGTCTTCTCACCATAATTGCGGGTTCTTTTTTATTCTTTAAATCTGTACGCTAAATCAATTTGAAGTTCGGGTGAATTGTGTGGGAATTGTATAGGTGACTGTCACCCAAGTCTGTCCTGGACTTTTTCAATCTAAAAAAAGCTTGCATAAATTCTAGGTCGAGCGTAATATAATGACTATATGACCATATTTGTATTTCAGTCACAAGAGTAACCCATTCAAAGTGAGGTGGAGAAATGGATCGCAGGCAGGAGATTTTGGAAGCGGCGGCGAAATCATTTTCGCTTTTCGGTTATAAAGCAACGACGATGGACCAAGTCGCGAAGATTGCAAATGTCGGCAAAGGAACAATTTATACGTTTTTCTCAAATAAGGAAGAACTGTTCAATGCCATTGTTTTGAAACTGATCAATGAAATGCGGGCGGAAGCGGATGCCGTTGCTATCGAGGGCGCGCCTTTTGAACAAAATGCACATGCACGCCTGATGCGGATGCTTAAATTCCGTGAGACCCATCAATTGTATGCGAAACTGATTGACGAAGAAAAAGAACTTCGGACACCCGCTGTTAGCGAAGTGCTGCAGGCAATTGAAAATGAAATCGTTTCTTATGTGAAAGAGAAGATAGAAAAAGCGATTGCAAAAGGTGAATTGAAGCCATGCGATACAGAGTTAGTAGCGTATTTGTTATTTAAAGCGTATCTTTCACTTGTAGCAGACTGGGGAAAAACCCACGATGTCGAGCTTGCAGAAGAGCGCATCGTTGCGTTACTTAGTGGGACCATTTTTAAAAGTCTCTTGTTATGAGACTCTTTTTTTATTCCGATATGACCGTTTGAGGAAAATGGTCAACCAGTACAGGAGGAAGTCAATTTATGAAAAAATCAATGACATGGGCGGAATGGAAACTGCTCTTACGTTCAAGAAAACTAATCGTCCCACTGATTGCTATTTTGTTTATCCCCGTTCTATATGCAGGGATGTTTTTATGGGCATTTTGGAATCCATATGCCAATATGAATGATTTGCCCGTTGCAATCGTCGACCTTGATAAGGGGGCGGAAATGGATGGCGAACAACTGGCGCTTGGGAAGGAACTGACCGATAAATTAATTGACAGTAAGCAGTTTGATTTTACAAAAGTCTCAAAATCGGATGCGGAAAAAGGGCTCGAAAATGAAGACTATTACGTCGTCATTGAAATACCGGAAAATTTCTCCGAACACGCAACTACACTGTTGGACGCAAATCCGGAAAAACTGACAATTGTCTATAAGCCGAATGAAGGTTTCAACTTCCTTTCCGCTCAAATCGGAGAGACAGCAATGGATCGGATTCGTGCAGAAGTGAACGAACAAGTCGCTTCAACGTACGCAGAAAAACTCTTTGATTCCATTACTGAGATGGGGAATGGGTTCGGTGAAGCGGCGGACGGCGCCGGTGATTTACATGATGGCGCTGCAAAATTATTAACAGGTGCAGATGAATTAAAAGGGTACCTTGAAACATTGGCAAGCAGCACTGTTACACTTGCGGACGGTTCACAGAAACTTGCGCAAGGAGCGAACGATGCGGCGAAAGGGGCCACTGAGTTGAATAAAGGACTGGGCACATTATCGAAAGGGTCAGCAGACCTTCTTGCCGGAGCGCAAAAAGCATCAGCGGGAGCAAATGGGCTGAAAGACGGTATCGCTAAATATACGAATGGAGTCGACCAGCTGACAGCAAGTTACGATCAGATTGCCCAAAAAGAAAAAGAATTTGGCACGGCGGTAGGTACGTTGAATGAAAAATCAGCCGGATTAAATACAGCCGCCAGCCAACTTGTAAAAGGTTCAACCAACTTGGACGCTGGAATTGATCAACTTTCAGCAAGTCTTGCTCCGGTACTTGCATCCCTTCCGGAAGAACAGCAAGCAGCGTTAAACGCGGCATTGAGCCAAGTGAAACAAGGAAGTAACGAACTATCGGGTGGAATGCAGCAACTCGCCGCGGGCACTGGTTCACTGTCGGCAGGTACCGCAGAGTTGAATGGAGTAGCAGGTCAATTGGCTGATGCGTATAACCAGGCATTGGCGGGACTGCAGAAATTGAATGGATCGTCCGCTGAACTTCGTGAAGGATCGACCGCTTTAGCATCAGGGAACAAAGAACTTTCATCCGGAATTGCACAGCTCGCGGAGGGTGTAACAACAGCTCAGAAAGGTTCATCCGATTTAGCGTCGGGTCTTGCTTCTTTAACGGAAGGAACGGGCACGTTGAAAACAGGAACGGATACACTCGCATCCAAATCAAAAGAACTTGCCAAAGGATCCGCGACACTGGCTGACGGCATAGTCGAACTTGATGAAGGAACACTGACATTAAAAGAAAAGCTTGCCGAAGCGAATGAAACTGCAAGTGAAGTGAATCCGACAGACAAAACATATGGCATGGTCGGAGCACCTGTCGATGTCGAGAAGGAAGGCATTAACCATGTACCGAACTATGGCACCGGTTTTGCACCATACTTCTTGTCACTTGGACTATTTGTCGGTGCACTTCTTTTATCCATCGTATTCCCGCTAGTCGAACCGGCCATTAAACCGACAGGGGCATTCGGATGGTTCGCAAGTAAAGTTTCCGTTCTTGCAATCGTTGGTCTGTTGCAAGCGCTTATTGCAGCAGGGGTTGTCAAGTTCGCACTTGGAATGGAAACAGTTAATACACCGATGTTCATTTTGACTGCAATTATCACAAGCTACACATTTATCGCGCTTGTACAGATGTGCGTATCCATTCTGTCTGATGCGGGACGGTTTGTAGCCATTCTTGTCCTTATTTTGCAATTAACAACAAGTGCGGGAACCTTCCCTCTTGAATTAATTCCAGCACCACTTCAAGTTTTCAACACATTATTGCCGATGACGTATTCCGTTCAAGCATTCAAAGCGGCCATTTCCACAGGAAATATGTCGTTCCTGTGGATAAATAACGGTATCCTCATCGGATTCATGGTCGCATTTCTTGCAATTACATTCGGATACTTTGCACTTCTTTACAAAAGAAGATATTCGAAGGAAATAGTGGAAGCATAATGGGAAAAGCCCCTTCACGCGGAAGAAGTTCCGTGTGAAGGGGCCTTTTCGTCATGAACCTACAAAACCGCCGCCATCGACATGGATCGTCTGGCCGGTCATATAACTGGAATCACTGGATGCGAGGAACACATATGCGGGTGCATTTTCAGCAGGTTGCCCACGGCGTTTCACCGGTGTATCTTCTCCGTGCTGTTCCACTTTTTTTGCGTCGAAAGTTGCCGGAATAAGCGGTGTCCAGATTGGACCAGGTGCCACTGCATTAACGCGTATCCCTTTTTCTGCCAAGTTCAGTGCGAGCGAACGGGTGAATGAAGTGATAGCACCTTTTGTAGCGGAATAATCGATCAAACCTGGCGAACCGTTATACGCTGTAACAGACGAAGTATTAATAATGGCATCACCATCCGTCATATGATGTACTGCCGCCTTCGTCAGATAGAACAACCCGAAGAAGTTCGTATCGAATGTCTCGCGGAGTTGATCGGCTGTAATCAAGGAAATATCGTTTTGCGGAAACTGTTTTCCTGCATTGTTGACGAGGATATTCAAACCGCCAAATTTATCAACAACTTCATCGATCAATTGCTCGCAATGTTCTTCCTCACTGATGTCGATTCGGATCTTCAACGCTTTCCCGCCATATTCTTCGATGAGTTTCACCGTTTTATCCGCATCGGTATCCTCTTGTTCGCCCAAGTATGCGATTGCCACATTTGCGCCTTCCTTGGCGTAAGCGACCGCAACTGCACGACCGATACCGCTATCGCCGCCCGTGATCAAAGCGCTTTTTCCTTTCAATTTCCCTGAACCTTTATAATTTTCATCGTCATAAATCGGGGCCGGATTCATTTCCGCCTCTACACCGGGTTGCTGATCCTGTGTCTGCCCTGGAACTTGTTCATCAATTATTTCATACTTATCTTTTGACAAAATAATTCCTCCTATACAACTTGTCCTATTAATAGGTGATTCCCTTTCATCTATTTGGATAAACTACAAACCACCAAGATGATTGGAAACCGATGTGCTCTTGGCGTTTATCTAAATCCTACAAGAGTCCAATCCACTTCCAATACGTAGCACTAAACAGCAGGATAAGTAAATAGCCGACAACCGTAAGCACGATACCAGACTTCAGAAAATCCTTTACCGTGAATGAACCTGTACCATAAGCAAGCATGTTTTGCGGTGCGCTGACGGGAAGAAGGAAACCGAAACTGATAACAAATTGTTGGATCAAAACAAATCCGACACTGTTTGCGTCCAATGAAATCGTCGTTGTAAGCGCGATGAAAATCGGGATAAGTGCCGATGACAAGCTTGTTGCGCTGGCGAATCCCAAATGGATAAGTATGTTAAACAGTGACAGTAAGGCAATCGTCGCAAGTAGCGGCATATTTTCAAGACCCATTGCACCGAATACTCTGTTGGATAGCCATTGTGCGCCTCCTGTATCTAAAAGAACGGTACCAAGTGCAATGCCCACTGCAAAGACGATGATCGTTCCCCATGGGATAAGCTTTTCAACCGTTTTCCAGTCGAAGACGCCAATTTTAGGGGAGAGAAGAATTGCAATCGCCACAAGTGTTACGGTCGTCGTGTCAAAGGGGTGAAGCACTTCTTCAGTTGACCAGAAGAACAGAAGGGCGAGAGCGACGACAATCAACCGTTTCTCTGAAGATTTCATCGGACCAAGTTCTTTCAGCTGACCCTGGATCAATTCCGTTCCGCCTTCGACAACTTGCGTTTCTGGCTTAATCAGTTTAATCATGACGAAATACAGAACGATGGACATGACAATTGACCACGGAGCTGCATACAGGAACCATGCTCCCCAGGAGATGGACACGCCCATTTCTTTTTCGATGAAACCGAGCGCAACCATATTTTGTGCAGCACCTGTCTTGATCCCGATATTCCAGATTGAGACTGATTGTACGGCAGTGATGACAAGAAGTGCACCAAGTCGGCTATTATGCGGCAAACCGAACGCCGCAACCATCCCGAGAAGAATTGGAACAACCGCGCCTGCACGTGCAGTAGCACTTGGCACGAAGAACGCAAGAACAATCGATACGATGATGGCACCAAAAACGATAGCGCCCGTTTTTACGCCTACCTTTGACAGGATATACAGTGCGAGCCGTTTGTGGAGATTTGTCGCCTGCATCGCTGCAGCCAGAAATAGGGCGGCGGCAACAAGCGCAACCGCGGAGTTTGAAAACCCACCGAGCGCCAATTTAAGGGCAGCTTTCGTGCCAAGCATGGCATCGGGATTCGCCATATCGGGTGCAAGACCGAGTGTCACGGCAATTAGGCCGATAATCATTGCCGAACTCACCGGATAGGCTACCGCTTCGGTCATCCAAAGAATGACCGCAAACGCCAAGATAGCGAGTGCACGTTGCCCCATTACAGGCAAGTCACCAGAATTAGGAAGAAGCATGATGATAATCATGACAATAAATGCAAGTGCAATCCAATATGGTTTTAAATTTCGTTTTGGTTTCTTGATTGTTTCAGCGGTTTCCAAAGTGTTCAGTCCTTTCTTATCTAAAAATAACTTCATCTTAGAAGTACCCATTTCATATATGCGGTGAAACGTAAGCTACGTGAATAAGGTGGACCTGGACACGGAAATCATACTGACGGGAATTTAGCGTGTGTTGGTTATGATCGGTTGGCGGTGTTTTATGGTCGGTCTCGCATTGGTTATGATTGGTTGGCGGTGTTTTATGGTCGGTCTCGCACCGAATATGGTCGGTCCACAATGTTATACGGTTGGTCAGACATCGGATATGGTCGGTCCGCAAATTAATAGCTACATCCAAATAAAAATAGGGCCGTTCCATATGTCGATAAAATACCGACGTACGGAACAGCCCTTGTCACTTAATTTAAAAGAAAAATAGCCCGATGCTAATTACGATACCGCTCAGTATCAGAACGAATAAACAATAGCCCATAATATCCTTCGCGCGCAACCCCGCTATTGCGAGTGCGGGTAATGCCCAGAACGGCTGGATCATATTTGTCCATGCGTCGCCCCATGCGATCGCCATAGCTGTTTTCGAATAGCTGACGCCGAGCGATTGTGCTGCGTCCAACATGATAGGAGCTTGCACAGCCCATTGTCCGCCGCCTGATGGCACGAAGAAGTTCACAAGTCCCGCTGCGTAAAACGTGAAGAGCGGGAATGTATGCTCATTCGAAATACTGACGAACCATTCAGACATGACGCCCGCAAGACCGGAAGCGACCATCATTCCCATAATCCCCGCATAGAATGGGAATTGGATAATGATACCACCCGTTGTCTTCACAGCGTTCGCCACGGCAGCGAGGAATCGTTTCGGCGAACCGTGGAAAATGATTCCGAGCGTGAAGAATATTAAGTTGACGATATTCAAATTCAAATCGAAGCCTTTCAAGACAAAATGCTGAATGAGATAGACAAGTCCAAGCGCACCAATCAGCATCGAAAGCGTAATACTGTTTTCAAGCCTGCTTGCTGGTGTACGGTCTGTATCTTCTTCGATTTCAATATGTTCTTCCAATAGCTTCGGATCGACGGTAACCGTATCTTCCGGTTTCGGCATCATGAAGCGGTTTAAAATCGGAACTGAAATGATGAGTGCAACAACAATAATGATATTATAGCTTGAAAAGATTGTTTCAGACGTCGGAACGACACCCATGATGCCTGCAAACGGGTGATCCGCAGTCGCAATCGATAGTGGAATCGATCCGCCCAAACCACCGTGCCAAATGATGAAACCTGAGTAAGCGCTGGCAATTAACAGCCTATAGTCGACCGTTGTCACTTTGCGCGCAATTTCTTTTGCAAAAAGCGCACCGATGACGAGACCGAAGCCCCAGTTAATCCAACAAGCAATCAGCGATACGACCGAAACGAGGAGAATCGCTGAACCCGGTGATTTCGCGAAACCCGCCAATGTACTTAACAATTTCTTGAATACTGGACTGCTAGCTAATACGTGTCCGGCAACAAGAACAATGACCATCTGCATCGTAAATGCGAGGAGCCCCCAGAAACCATCTCCCCAATGCGCTACCATATCGAGCGGCCCGGAATCGGTTAATCCGAGGCCCAGCAAAAACACGACCAACGTCAAAATGGCCACGAAAATATAAGGATCCGGTAAATACCGTTCCATCAGCGTGTTCGACCATCTAGTTAATACTCTCATAGAGATATCCCCCTTTTCTTTAGTCCTTCTTCATCTTATAGTACGCACCTAATTCATTCGATATGTTTTTAGCATAATAATACAAAAAACGACAACTGTAAAAATTTTCAGTTTAGTGAAACGAAATTCCTTTTTCGCAGTCTAATAGTGTACTAACAAAAGGAGAGGGTTGGTCAAATTGAGAAAAAAGGTGATTTGGCTGTTTATTACGGCTTTCATTACCATAGCTACAATTTCCGGTGCATTATGGATGGACAAAGTGACTGTGACGGCATCGGATAATGCACTTTCCGAACAGGGATGGAGCGCAACCTTCTCCACACCTTTGAGGAAAGATGCACTGGATTCGGGTGACCTCTACATTACCAATCATAATGGAAGGCGGGTGACCGCTACTGTCATGCTCGACAATGCAGGTAAGACACTTCAAGTGAAGGGGCTTACTGCGGGTTCCTATGCGTTGCATGTCAATAAAAATGCAGTTGACGGAAAATATCTCACATCACGTCCCGTCGATAAAATCAAGTTCACAGTACATGAAACAATCGAATCCGTCGCAACGGCAAAAGAGTTGAAGATATATTTCGAACGTGCGAAGTCCATGCAGCAGAAAGACATGGTGGTGGAAAAAGAAGAGTCAAAGATGGCCAGTGCCGATTCTGCTAACTCTTCCCAGGGCGGCGGTGGAGGAGATCATTCCACAACGAACAATCAAGTCGAAGGAGTCGATGAAGCCGATACCGTCAAGACGGACGGCAACTATATTTATGCCGTAATGGGCAATAATCAAGTTACGATTACCGATATCCGAAAACCGCAAAAGATCCAGAAAGCCGGGGCGATCAAAATGGAAGATGAATTTTATCCATCCCAGCTATTTCTCCATGAAAACTTGTTGATTGTTTTAGGTGTGAAATATGAACCTCACGGATATGAGGGGAACGAAGCAGCGAAGATCAGCAGGTCAATGAACGGAATGACGACAGTCCGTATGTATGAAATTTCAACCCCGTCAACCCCTAAGCTCATACGGGAAATCGGAGCGGAAGGTTATTTGAATGGTGCACGGAAGACAGGGGATATGATGTACTTCGTAACGAACGTTTGGCCGGATTTATGGGGCATGCCAAGTTTAGACGGGGATGTGCTTCGTCCGCAAGTGTATGATTCCAAGGAAGATAAGGAAACGATGCTTCTCGACTATGCTGATATCGCGATTTTACCGGGGGCGATGGAACCTTCCTACTCTGTCATCACGGCTGTCGATCTGTCATCGCCGGCGGAAAGCAAGGTTGTGACAAAAGGATATCTAGGCGGCAGCGAGCAGCTTTATATGTCTGCGGATCATTTATATCTCACAGCGACAATTTACGAAACGAACGCCGCTACTTCAAATAAAATGATTTGGAATCCCGGTATAGCAAACAGTGAACTATTCAAATTCACATTGAACAAAACGGATGTCACATTCCACAGTTCTGCAAAGCTGAAAGGGCATCTGCTCAACCAGTTTTCAATGGATGAACATAATGGCTATTTCCGCGTCGTTACGACAGAAGGGAATACATGGGATGATAAAAAGTCATCTGAAAATCATCTTTTCATTTTGGATGAAAACCTGAAGGTCACGGGATCGGTTGAAGGTCTTGCGAAGAAGGAGCGCATCTACTCAGCACGTTTTATGGGGGATAAGGCTTATATGGTGACTTTCCGGGAAACGGATCCGTTATTTGTGATTGATGTGGCCGATCCGGCTGCGCCCAAAGTGCTCGGTGAACTGAAGATTCCTGGTTTCAGCAATTATTTACATCCGCTTGATGATAATCATCTGATTGGTTTCGGTTATGAAACGACTGCAGAGAAAAATCCGCAAGGCGGAGAGCCAATCATTTTGACGATGGGGATGAAGGTTTCCTTGTTCGATGTGACTGATTTCAACAAACCGAAAGAGAAGGACACTGAAATCATAGGCGGGCGGGGGACTCATTCACCGATTCAATATGATCATAAAGCTTTGTTCCAGCATAAAGAAAGAAACTTGTACGGTTTTCCGATTGCTATTTACGATGAAACAGGGAAAGAAGATTACATCGGGCTACAAAGTTCGGGCGCTCTTGTCTACGAAATTACGCCGGAACATGGCATCGTCTTACGAGGAGATCTGCTGAAAAAGAACACGCGCGGGGAACAATACGAGGAATGGGAAAAGGAGATTCAGCGCCTGCTTTATAGTAAAGACGTTTTGTACACTATTTCAATGAAGGAAATCAACAATTACTCACTTGATACGTACGCGCCGATTGACGGTGTGCCAATCAAATGAAGGGAATGATGTCCGGTCAAGTGCCGGACCTTTTCCAGTTCGTAAAGAAGTTATGAACATGTGGATAAAGATTTGAATGGAAGTGTCTTGTGGATGAATGAACAATACTTTATATTTATTGACTAGACTAAGCGCTGTCCACAATATTCGCTTCGGCACTGGGGAATACCTGTGCTGGTTCTTCTCAGCGATATTGGAGGAGGTACGGAAAAAGTTCACTATTATAGAGTGTAATAAGGATTGCCCATCATACACGCTTCGGCGCTCGGGGATGCCTCTCGCTATAAGCCAGACAACTTCGTCGTCAGTCTTATGGCTTCGGCTACCCCTGTGAGGCGCCTTCGCTCGGTTCAGCTTTTCAAATGCCAGAGTAGTAAATGCATTTATTAAAAAATCCATACTTTTCAAGAAGGTAAAGATATAAACAAATATCGGTAAATACGCTTTGGCTATCGGTGTCCAGTTACTGACACAATTCACGCCCCTCGAATTGTGACGGCAGCTGGCACCGAATAGCGTCTTCGCTAGTTCCCCCAGGTATATTGATTTGGTTATTTAAATCGTTACCTGAAAAATATTTCAAAAATAGTAGTAGCAATGAAATAAAATGAAAAACCCAATAGAAATACAAAAAACGAATTTCTCTTTTTCAATATTCATCACCCCTGGAAAAAGAATATAAAAATATTCGCCTAGATGTAATGTATAATCACCATGATACACCGTCACCACCACAGCAAGCCGTTACACCCGTATTACGTTCAAAGAAGAAATTAACCTTACCTATAGAGTTGTAGACCATCCTTTTTCCTTGCGCCTTTTTTGTTTAATTATTTATTATAAAAGCAAAGATTAAAATATCGATACCTATGATTATTCGGTTGTCCGTAATTTTAAAACCTCTACTATTGGAATTGCAATAAAATAACCTAATGAATAAAACCGATATATAGTGTTCTTAGTGTCTAAAGAATAAAAGAAATTACCGACCAACAATAGTGGTATTTATGGCGATAATGAAATGTAAGTGTCTATATTCATTTCTTTTTATTTGGATAGCGGAGAAAATCATGGGAAGTGTAAACGGTAAATGTCTAACCAAAACGAAGGGGCTGAAGAAGTCACTGAACGCTTTTATCAATACCTGCAGAAGGGGAAATGAAATGATGGCCAAGAAATCACTGTTAGATTATCAGAGGGAATATGAAAGAATCATCCATGCAGACCAACCGAGAAAAGACATTCTACTGGCCGGTTTAATGACTGAAATGGAGAAACAATTCAAGATTCCTGTGCAAAGAAATATAGAGTGGGAACGAGAAAATATAAAGGTACTAGCGATGTATCGTAAGTTAAGCATTACAAGAACATTGTGAAGGTCGGGGAAACCTGATCTTCTTTTTTTGTGCAGATTAATACGCAGATGATATACTTTCTAAAGTAACGGAATCGCTGCTTTTCTATCCGATAAACATCAGTCATTCTCCATTCGTTTTTATAGCTAAATGATGAAAAAAAGATTCCCTCCTCTTTAAAGTAGAGTGGGGAATCTTTTTTAGATTAATTGTCAGACATAGCTTCAGTTAGCATATCTTCATAGTCCTCATCATCGTAGACAATGTTATAAATTTTCCAAGTTCCGTCTTCTGTTTTCTTTAAATATGCAGTTCCTGACATATCTATTGTCATTTCAAAATACATGTCCATTTCTGGTTCACTCATGGAAACATGAACCTTTAGATTGTCTACTTTAACTTCTGCAAGACGCTTATTTAAAGAAACGATTCTGCTTGAATGCTCACCCACTTGTTTCATCGTAATGGAACCAATTGAATATTCAGGGTCGTCAAGTAGACTCTGGCTATCAAGTGAATAAGCCAAGTAATACCCCATTGTTGTTTCGCGATAAAGAGCTTCCAACGCTTCATGGTTTTGTTGTTCAGAGTATAGTGACAACTCTTCTGTGACGTTACGATTTACAGTTTGAATCACTGAAAGTTCGTCTTCAGCTGTTCCGGATTCTAGATGTAATGCACGGTCAATCATCAATACGGCATGGGAACGTTTAGCGAAATTATTCGGTTTGAATTCGTCACCATAACCATTTACGATTCCGACACCTGCTGTTTTTACAACTGCTTCATAAGCGTAGTTTTTTTGAGTTACATCTTTGAAAGTTTTACCTGTTTTTGAAAAATCCACCGTCTCATTAAATGCGCGATAAATCATAGCAGTCATCTGAGCACGTGTAATCTTATCATTTGGTTTAAAGGTTCCATCTTCTTTTCCAGTAATAATCCCTCTGCTACTAGCAATTTGGACATAGTTATAATACCAAGCTACAGGATTTACATCAGGGAACGTTTTTTTGAGCTCACCACTTGTTAAATTCATAGCATTAACCAAAATTTTTGTAAATTGTGCACGGGTAATATTATTTTCGGGTTTTAAAAGAATGGATGTATATTCATATTCTTCTCCATCTTCTTCATAAACCTCTGTTTGTTCATATCCATCTATGATATCTGCGTACAGGAAGCGTTCTAATTGTTTATATGCTCCATGCCCGTAATCTACATCATCTATGTAATATTGATCGATGGTTTTTTCTGCTGCAAAAGTAGGTGTTATAGAAAAAAGACTAAAAGTAACTAGTAAAACTAATAAAATACGAACTGCCTTCAACGGTTTGACCTCTCTTCTTATGAATATCTAATACATGAATATATTACTCAATGTACACTTAAAAGAATACAGGAATAATATGGAAATGATGTAGACTCGAAATATAAATAAGCGCATCTTTTCGGTACGCATCACTAATAGCTGTCTAGTCCGATCCCTTTTATCGAATAGACGGCTTATTTTATTTTCTATCAAATGTTACTTGGATTGGTCCCTCCCGTGTGCACGGCTGATAACATGCCATCTCCGCCTTTGTCCGTTGTTTTTTGCTCCTTCCTCCGATAAGATGATTGAAAAGGGCTTTCCTGGGAGGTGTATGATGTCAAAAGTAGAAAAAGAGATGGCAATCGATTGTTGTCTGCTGGCGGGGCGCCTCATGATGGAGGCTGGAGCCGAGACGTACCGGGTGGAAGATACGATGGCGCGGATGGCGGAAACCCAGAAGCTGTCAGCCACGCATAGTTTCGTGACTCCGACGGGTATTATTTTTTCGCCCGGAAGCCCTCATCATACGAAGCTGATCCGTATAAAGAACCGGACGACGGATCTTGAAAAAGTGGCGCTCGTCAATGCGGTTTCACGTAAGTTATCTACAAATGAATATACACTTGAGGAAGCGTATGCTGAGCTGCAGGCAATTGAAAAAGCGAATGTCATGTTCCCGCTTTGGTTGCAGATCATTGCGGCGGCTATTGCCAGTGGCAGTTTTCTTATTTTATACAATGGTCTGTGGACGGATGTCCCGGCTGCAATCTTCGCCGGGGGTGTTGGCTTCGTCATCGCGACGACAATGCACGAGCTGACACGGGTGAAGTTTTTTGCGGAATTCATTGCATCGCTGTTCATCGGGCTAATCGGCTATGCCGCAATCCAGACGGGGCTCGGTACTGAGCTCGATAAAATTATTATTGGGTCGGTCATGCCGCTCGTTCCGGGACTTCTCATCACGAATGCCGTCCGTGATTTGATGGCAGGTCATTTCATGTCCGGGTTGTCTAAAGGTGCGGAAGCATTTCTGACCGCTTTTGCAATCGGGGCGGGGGTAGCATTCGTTCTATCTTTTTGAATGGAAAAGGGGTGCAAGTATGACGTGGATTGTCCAGGGGATATTTAGTTTCATTGCTGCGACAGGGTTTGGGATCATTTTTAATGCCCCGCGCAAGATGTTGTTCTATTGCGGTTTCGTAGGAATGACAGGGTGGCTTATTTATAGCGTGTTCAATGAGCTATACGGCGATCCGGTGCAAGCTTCCTTCTTGGGCGCTTTCATGGTTGCCCTCGTCGCCCATCTGTTTGCCAAACGTTTCCGGACGCCGATGATCATTTTCAGTGTTGCTGGAATCATTCCGCTCGTACCTGGGGGAATGGCCTACAATGCGATGCGTCATATCGTTGAAGAAGATTACTTAACGGCAATATCATTTGCATCCGGCGCCTTTATGGTGTCCGGTGCGATTGCAATGGGACTTGTCTTTGCGGAAGTCATCATCCAGCTCATCTTTCGATCCGGAATCGGAAGGAAGCGGGAGAAAACAGTATGAAAAACGGAGTGTTCTCCTGATTAGAGACACTCCGTTTCATTAATCTTCAACCTAATATATGATGTCGTCCGAAGTTACAGGAACGCCGATATAATAGCCTTGGATGGCATTCACGCCCATTGTTTTGAGAAGTTCGAATTGCTCTTTCGTTTCGACGCCCTCTGCAATTACATATAACCCCATCGATTTGCTGAATTGAATCATTCCGTCGACAAGCTTTTGGGTCTTGGGCTGTGTCAATAAAGAGTGGATGAACAGTTTGTCTATTTTCACTTTTGTAATCGGTAAATGCTGCATATACCGGAAGGATGCATAGCCGGTCCCGAAGTCGTCGAGTGCGAATTCGATTCCTTCATCCTGAAGCGCTTTCATCTGAAGGGCGATTGAATTCTCCTCTTCAGCTTGGAATGCGAATTTCTCGGTTATTTCGAGTTGGATACAGTTCGCGGGACAATTTGTCGTTTGAAGGATGTCCATGATCTTCTTTTTCATCTGTGGATTGCTGAACTCACGCACTGAAGTATTTACTGAAATGCCTATGGGATGTCCGTTTTTATGCCAAGTGGCGGCAAGTTTTGCGGCTTCTCCGAGTACGAAAGCGCCGATTTCATGGATGACACCGTTCTCTTCTGCAATTGGAATAAGCTCATCGGGCATGATATAGCCCAGTTCATCATCTTTCCAGCGGACAAGCGCTTCGTAAACCGTAACTTCACCCGACGTGACATCGAATTGCGGTTGGTAGACGACTTGTAAGTTATTAAGGTTCAGTGCAGTGAGCATTTTTTGGTCGATGATCGCCCGCCTATTCAGTACTTTATGGGAAGCGGCTGAAAGTGAAGCGATTTTACCCCCGCCATTATCAACCACGTCTTTTGTAGCGGTCAAAGCCGCTTTCATCAAATGATTGTACGTTTTTTGGTCTTCGGGATAGCGGACGATACCTCCGCTAACAGATAGCGGCAATGCAAAGTTATCGATATAGATCGGATGCTGCTCCAGGAAGAGAAGGAACCCTTGTACATACCAATCCCCGAATGAGGTCAAGACGATAAATTCGTTGACACCGACCCTGGCAATGGGGTCATCCCGGAAAAAACGTTTAAGTCTATTGGAAAATGATTTGATGAGTTCTGTTTTTGATTCGGACGATTGCAGATCCTTCAGCGTATAGTAGTGATTGATAGTTATGTAGACCAAGGAAAAACTTTTTGCTTCCTTAATGAAATCATTAACGGTCGCTTCAAGTTTATACCGGCTCATTAGTCCGGTTTCATAGTCGATGAATGCAATTTGTTGAAGCTGGTCACGCAGTTGTACATCGCTGGTTATATCCAGTTCGAGAAAAGTGACGGACAGTTGTTCTTCGCCTGTCGGCAAGATTGGTATTGCAATCATATTTACAAAATAGGGTTCCCCGGTACGTGTAACTTTTTCGACGGTGCCAAACCAAGTCTTTCCACTCGTTACGCTGTTCCAAATGAGATAAGCTTGACTTTGGCCCTCTTCTGAATCAGGGAACATTTGCCATAGGGGAGTTCCAATTACCCGCTTCGGTGTCCATTTGCTTGTGTTCAAAAAATTCTTGTTCGTATAAGTAATGGAACCTTCGCTATCAGTTCGTGTCACCATATAAAATTGTTCGAGACTTTTCATTATGCCGGGCACTTCCGGCACGAATAGTCCATGATCTGGCTTCAAATAAATGCCTCCTTTCGGATTGGTGTTACTACTATTATAAAGAACTATTGACAGGGGTACATCATAAAAGTGACAAATTACTGTCGATTATCGTGAACTATTGAAAAATAGTCAAATTGAAGGAGGGTGAAAGATGGATAGATTGAAAGGAATCGTCATGATTGTGTCCGGGGCGATGCTTTGGGGTGCTACGGGTCCAATGATGGAATGGATTTTGCTGAATAGTGAGATGTCGGTTTCCTTCATGCTTACGGTTCGCCTTCTATTTGCGGGTGTATTTTTGCTTATTATGCTGAAGTTACAAGGGAAGCGCATCACTCTTCCATGGAGGCAAAAGGTGTGGGCACGCCAACTCCTTCTGTTTGGAGTGTTCGGTATGCTTGGTGTCCAGTTCACGTTTGCCGCATCTATCGATACGAGTAATGCGGTAATTGCGACATTGTTCCAGTTCCTGGCGCCGATATTTATTATCATATTCGTAACGGCCTCGCAAAAGACTTGGCCACCGGTTGTGCAAGTGCTCGGAATGATTGTGACGCTGGCAGGATTACTCCTTCTTTTGACTAACGGATCATTTTCCGGCTTTGCACTGAGCAAGGTTGCGGTATTATGGGGAATCGCGCTCGGTTTTGCATTCTCGTTTTACACGTTATATCCTGTCCGTCTTATGCAAGAATGGGGAGTCCTGCTATCGATTGCCTGGGGTATGATTATCGGGGGAGGAACGCTTTTCGTTGCAAATCCATTGACAGTTGTTACCCACTTGGACTATTTAGCGGATTGGACTGTGACGGGCATGCTTTTCCTCGTCATAATCGTCGGGACCGTTGCATTCATCTTGTTCATGAGCAGTATGAAATATATCTCGCCAGTGGAAACAAGCATATTATCCAGTTTTGAACCGCTGACGGCAATGGTCATTTCTGTCATTTGGTTCGGGCAAGTGCTTGGTATGTGGCAATTTACGGGGGCGATAATCATGCTTATCGGAGTGACTTGGCTATCGGTGGCGGGTAGTAAAGCGAAAGCATAGAAGAGTGGAAGAATCGGTTCCCCTTGTGGGTGCTGGTTCTTTTTTAATCATTTATACTTTCGATCTATCTTAACTTGTTTCAAAATAACCCACAATTCAGTCTCATTGGCTATACACAACCCACTGGCTATGGCATAATAAGCTTTATTAGGAAGTAATTCGGAAGACGAAAGAGTTTCTGGGGGTCAAAAAGATGAAGACAGTTTTTTCTTACGCAAAGCCTTACAAATGGGCAATCGTAATCGCGTTGTTTCTAATGTTGCTTGAATTATCGGTAGAGCTGATTCAGCCGCTTCTCATCGCGAAGATTATCGACGATGGCATTATGGCTGGAAACGAGAACGTTATCTGGACGTGGGGAAGCGTCATGATGGCACTCGCGTTTGTTGCATTCTTTTCCGGAGCCGTCAATTCATTCTTCGCTGCACATGCGGCACAAAGTTTCGGCTTCGATTTACGACAGGCGCTTTTTCGTCAAGTGCAGGCATTTTCCATGGCGACATTCCTCCGTTTCCCGACATCGGGTCTTATCACGCGTTTGACAAGTGATGTCACGATGGTCCAAAACGTCCTGTTCATGGGTCTGCGGATTATGATGCGAGCACCGCTGCTCGTTATCGGAAGTTTGATCATGGCTTTTTTCGTCAATGTGAAGCTGGCATTACTTCTAGTGGCAGGGGCGCCGCTTCTACTGATTTTCCTATATTTCATGGCGAAAAATGGGGTCAGTTATTTTTCACGTGTCCAGCAAAGGCTTGACCGTGTGAACCGTGTCATTCAAGAAAACTTGCAGGCTGTACGACTTATTAAAGCGTTTTTACGCGGTGCCTATGAGGCAAGCCGTTTCTCAAAAGTATCCGATTTATTAAGAAAAGATACTGTCAAAGCGATGCGGATGATGGAACTTATCTTACCGATTCTTCTATTTGTCATGAACGTCAGTCTGATGGCAGTATTGTGGTTCGGTGCGATTGAGGTCCGAGGTGGAGGAGCACAGGTGGGAGAACTGGTTGCAATCGTCAACTATGCGATGCGGATGACAGGAGCATTTTCCATGTTTTCATTTATCATCATCGCATTCTCGCGTGCGAAAGCATCCTCTGAACGGATGGAGGAAGTGCTTCTTGCGAATGAAGACTTGGAAATCCATCGTTCAGAAAGTACCGGTTTGCTGCGCAATGAAGGAGATTTGCGGTTTGAGAATGTGTCGTTCGTATATCCGGGTAAGCTCGAACCGATGTTGGACAACGTTTCATTCCACGTGTCGCCGGGAGAGAAACTCGCCATCATGGGAGCAACCGGATCCGGAAAATCCACTTTGCTAAGTCTTATTCCGCGTATTTTTGAAAAAACGGAAGGGGAAATCTACGTCAGTGGAACAGAAGTGGACGACTGGCCGCTGAAAGATTTGCGGGATACGATTGGATTTGTACCGCAGCAATCGATTTTATTCACAGGATCCATTTTGGAAAACTTAGCGTGGGGTGATACGGAGGCCCATGTCGATGAACTGGAGGAAGCGGCAAAGAAAGCGCAAATCCATGAATCGATTGACTTGTTCCCGCTGAAATACGGCACACGGGTCGGACAGAAAGGCGTCAACTTGTCGGGCGGTCAGAAACAGCGACTGTCCATTGCGCGGGCGCTTGTCAGGAAGCCATCCATTCTGATTCTCGACGATAGCACAAGTGCGCTTGACGTGAAAACGGAAACGGCGTTATGGGATGCGCTCGAAGGGGAAGAGGCAACGATGCTCGTTGTCACACAGAAAATCCGGACCGCACAAGGAGCGGACAAAATCCTTCTTTTAGATGAAGGGAAAGTTGTAGGCTACGGAGCGCACGATGAATTGATGGAGCAATCTGCGCTCTATCGAAAAATTGCGGAATCCCAATCTGATGAGGGGGTGGCGGCCGATGTTGCGCGTAATTCGTAAACCATTCGGCTACGAGTCAATTCTATCCAAGGAAGATATTCAAGGCAAAGGTAAAAAGAAAAAAGAACGGGCGAATAACTGGAAATCGGTTCTCCACCGTATATGGAAACTGGTCGATGAACAGCGGGGTTTGCTCATTGGCGTGCTCGCATTAGTTTTTGTCAGTTCGGCGCTGGCGTTGCTCGGACCGCTGATGATCGGTAAAATTATTGACAATTACATTATTCCGATGAAATTCACAGGTCTAGGCGGTAGTATCGGGCTGCTGATCGCAATTTATAGCGGCTTATCACTCGCGATGTATTTTCAAAATTATTGGATGGTCGGCATTGCGCAACAAACTGTTTTCCGCTTACGGACGAGTCTATTTGCTTATCTTCAAAAGTTGCCCGTTACATTTTTCGATAAAAGGCAGCACGGAGAACTGATGAGCCGGGTGACAAATGATATTGAAAACGTCAGCCAAACGTTGAATTCGTCTTTCATCCAAGTGTTCTCGAGTATTTTGACGCTGACTGGAACGTTTGCGGTCATGCTGTACTTAAGTCCGCTTCTGACATTGTTGACGATGGTCATTGTGCCAGTCATGTTCATAGCGATTCGGTGGATTACGCGCCGTACCGGCTTATTGTTCAAAGAGCAACAGCAGGCAGTTGGTGAGTTGAACGGAATGATTGAAGAGACGATTTCCGGTCAGCGCATCGTTAAAGCTTTCTCACAAGAAGAGCGTGTGATGGAAGAGTTTGCGCAGAAAAGTGACCGCCTTCGCCGTACGGGTTTCTGGGCGTTGACGTATTCCGGTTTCATCCCAAAAGTGATGAATATGTTGAACAATGCCAGTTTCGCGGTCGTTGCAGGCGTTGGCGGATTGCTTGCACTGAGAGGGGACGGGCTTGTAACGGTGGGGACAATCGTCATTTTCTCCGAATTTGCACGTCAGTTCACTCGTCCGCTGAATGATCTTGCCAATCAATTCAACACGGTCCTGTCGGCAATCGCCGGAGCTGAACGGGTCTTCAAAATAATGGATGAGCCGGTTGAAAAGGACGAGGCGACGGAATATGCGGATAGGACTCTTCAAGGGGACGTCGAATTCCGTGACGTATCATTCGGTTATGCGGTCGAAACGGACGGCTATACAATCGACGATGTATCCTTCCATGTAAAGGCGGGTGAAACGGCGGCATTTGTTGGGGCGACCGGTGCAGGGAAGACGACGATCATGCAGCTGCTTGCAAGGTTCTATGAAGCTGATAAAGGGGAAATCCTGATTGATGGAATTCCAATCAGCAAGTTGCCGCTCAGCACGCTTCGCAGCCAAACCGCATTCGTCTTGCAAGATCCATTTCTATTTGAAGCGACGGTACTTGAAAATATCCGTTATGGAAAATTGAACGCTACGGACGAAGAAGTGATTGAAGCAGCTAAACAGGCGAATACGCATAGCTTTATCAGCCGTCTTGAAGATGGCTACAATACAGTGTTAACAGCGGACGGCGGTGAAATTTCACAAGGGCAGAAACAGTTGCTGTCAATAGCTCGGGCACTCGTTGCAGATCCGGTTCTTTTACTTCTGGATGAAGCGACGAGCAGTATCGATACCGTGACAGAGCTGGAAATCCAGGAAGCACTTGACCGCCTCATGACAGGCAGAACAAGTTTTGTCATTGCACATAGACTCAACACGGTCCGGAAAGCGGATACCGTTTATGTCATGCAACACGGAAAACTGATTGAGTCGGGGAACCAAGACGAATTGATCGAGAGGCGGGGCGTATATTACAATATGCTACTCGAATCGAAAGTATAGAAAAGCGTAAGCGGCCTGCCAAGGCGCGACAGGCATAAGACAGTCCGGCAAATTGGCGTTCTTTGCCAAGAAGCCGGGCTGACTTATGACCCGAGCGTCTGGCCGCTGAAGCTAGACATATAGAAAAGCGTAAGCGGCCTGCCGAGAACGCGACAATAAAAAGCTACAAGGATGTTATATCCTTGTAGCTTTACCTATTTCCATTACTTTACTTCTTCTATGTCAAGAAACGTACCATCATCAAATTCGACTTCGAGATCGAATTTTGAGTATGCGTCTAGACCAAACCATTGAAGAATTTTGTCGATCACCTCTTGTTTTGGTGTATCTTTCGTGATACGAATTTCTACAAACATCTTATTGAACTCATCCATCGCCTTATTATCTTTTAACTGGACGTTTTTTAATTTATTTACATACTCCGCATCAGCATTTTTCTTTACATCGTAATCGGCCTCAACCGCATCTTTGCCTTCGACATCAATATCAAGATCGAAAGATGAAAAACCGTAACCATTACCAGTTTCAATGGAGCCGCCAGCCTTTTCATCTTCAAGAATGATATCCGCTTCTTCTCGATTTGGCTTATCGGCATTTTTTCCGAAATTACCGCAGGCGCCTAACATCAATGCACTTGTAAGAAGAATTGCAGCTACCGCACTTAACTTTTTCAACGTATTCACTGCCTTTCATATTTGTAGTCCTACTTATTATTTTGCCTAAAAGCCTGGTTTCTAAACAAAATTCTTTCTTCAAATGAAAAAACCGGCATTTCAGCCGGCGAGTACAATAGTATGTCGGTAATCAGTAGTTCCATTTACCATTTTGCTATGTGTTCTTCGGAAGAACCGAGCATTTTTCTAATTTGTAATATGGATCCATCATGTAATCGCACAGTACCGTCGAAATAACCAATGACTTGGTGGACTTTCGTATAGACCAGCCGGACATTCGTCGTAGAGTTACGTTCGAAAAAAGGTGTAAACGTAATGTTGACGGCATCTGAAAATTTCGTCCGGACTTTCCAGGGCGTCATGAAGTTTTTCTCATTGTATGTAAACAGAACGTCCTCATGGATTTTTGTCATCGAACCGTCCACGAATACCGCATTTTCTGTCATGCCAGTCCCGTCCGTCCATTTGCCGCCGAAATTGAGACCGATACGGCGACCGCCCAAACGCTGTGAAGCCATCGCCCAGTTCCACTCCGATTTACGCGGCCAGATACCTCTGCCAAAATCAAGAACGGCAAAACTATATTCCGGGTTAAAATCATACCGTTTGTCACCGATTTTAACAAACCCGGATGTCGGCAGGGAATGATGCTTGGCCGTAAACTGAAAAATCTCCCTGCTTCTAGGAATTACAACATTCAACGATTCATCGTCAACAGGGTGGGCGATATGGAAATCCGCATGGAGCACTTCATTGTCAAAGTCCTGAATTGTAACAGACAAATGTGTTTCACCTTGGATATGTACGATTTGGACGGTCAGGTTGTCATTGATGAACTTGACGCTATCCAGCACATGTTCAGGCATCTTTACATTGCGTCCAATTGGAATCGTGATGGATTTTTCATAAAAGCGTTGCGTTTCATAATCTAAAATATAGACAAAACAGACAGCAGCATAATCAAGATGGCTTATCGTCGCGGAAAAAAGCAGATCTTCTCCGTACACACACCAATAATTCCATTTCTTCTTGCGCATGAAATGGTTCTTTAAATTGCTCTGGATGAAAGGTTGACGCGCGAAGCCGATTGCTTCCGGATTCAATAACCCTTTACCGTCGCATAACGTAACAGGTCCGGTGATTTCTCTTTCTGCGTGCTGCATGTAAATGTGCCCCCTGCCTATTGTCTTTTTTAACTGTTATTGTTATAATTCTATTATATCAAAGTTACGGGGCATTAGCTCAGCTGGGAGAGTGTCACGCTGGCAGTGTGAAGGTCAGGGGTTCGAGCCCCCTATGCTCCATATAGTACTAAAGTGATTAGAACCCTAGGCGTATGAGGGTTCTTTTTGTTTTCAGGAATCAATAGTTCATGTCACTAAAAGCTGTTAATATAACTATTGATGTAAATCTGATGCAAAAGAAATCAGTTCTACCGATTCGGGTTTTAATCAGGTAGTAGAGACGTGTGCTATTAAAATGAACGACATTGTATCTATCGAATAATTGAATACAATCCAGAAGGGCAGGTTGAACAATGAGTAAACTGAAAGTCGAAACTCACATAGGAAACATGTTCGAATGGGATTTAGTCATATCTCGAATTAATGTGAAAAGCATGAAGTCTTTAACGGTGGCACAGGAGTAATAGGAACGTAATTTTCAGCAGTGACAATGTTTACGCAATATTTACATTTAATTAAAGTCTGCTTAATAAAAGCATGTTAATCTTTAATTGTACCAATACTCTAGAAATAGGATGTGTTGATATGAAAATTAAAGTTACCATTTCTTTTCTTTTGATTATGCTTCATACCTACTTGTCTTAGAGAACTGAGCTATAAATAGTCACATCATAAACGCTTAGGCGTTATTTTTTATATCTAAATTTGTACGCACCTTAATGGGCGTTCTTTTTATTTATCAATGAAATGGAAGTGGGAGAGGGGATGAGTTATGAAAGTTGTTCGAAATCGTTTGAAGGAATTAACTAAGAAAAAGGAAGTTAAACCACACATACAAATGGTATTTTCCGAATTAAAACAGGCACATTTCCAACACTTACGCTTTTGCAGAGGCAGTCGATAAAATTAAAGCTAAGTACGGATGGACGACCTATATCATTGATGAAACTAAATAATTTATAGGTAGCCCTGCTCATTCGAGTAGGCTTTTTTTTATTCGCCTACTCAGAATCATGACTGTTGAATACATTGATTATAGTTGAAAAGAAAAAGGAGAGAATAAATGGACCCGCGTTTAGCAGAACTTCTTCAGAAGACAAGTTTATACGGTACTTTAGCAAAATACTATGAACATATAGATCCAAAATGGCATATGTATTTTTACGAATTGCACTTTAAATATGAAAATCAACTCGTTCAACATTATTGGATGCTCCGTGAACAAAATCCAAATATGGATAACGAATAATCATAGGCAGTTTTAATTTTGGAGAGGGGACTTCGGTTCCTATTTTTATTGTCCGGACTTCCTGTTGTTCCCCTTACAGTTTCCGAACCCGTTTTCGACGCATTCAAGCTGATTCATTCTCATAGGATGGATGTAAGGGGGCGTTTGTCAATGTACAACAGGGAAGCGGCTGTCCGCTATGCGGATACGTGGTGGAATAGTCGTAATCCGGCATTTCCAACGTTCGACGTGGATTGTACGAATTATATTTCACAATGTCTGCTGGCGGGTGGGGCGCCGATGCATGGCTATCCGAACCGCGAAAAGGGGTGGTGGCTTCGCGGAGGAACATGGAGTTTCAGCTGGTCGGTGTCGCATTCACTGCGCTGGTATTTAGCGGGTTCTAAAAAGGGATTGACGGCAACGCAAGTTTCGTCTGCTGAACAGTTAGGGTTGGGGGATGTTATCGTCTATGATTTCCAAGGTGATGGCAGGTTTGATCACTCGACAATTGTCACTGCCAAAGACGGTGCAGTTCCGCTCGTCAATGCACATACGTTCAACGCTCAACATCGGCACTGGGCCTATAAGGATTCGTATATGTTCTCGCCGAATGCAAAGTACGTCTTTTTTAAAATCAATGACCAGTTCTCATGAGAAAAGCAGTCCATCGTCTACTGATGGACTGCTTTTTCAACTTCAGTCAAACCATAAAATGGCAAGTGTTCCCTCTCCCGCATGGACTGCAAGAACAGAACTGATATCTCCAATTTCGACTTCAAGGCCAGGAACTTGTTCAGTAAGGAGGTTTTTCAAGTGTATTGCCTGGTCGAGGACATTACCATGCATCAGGTGAACTTTCCTTCTGCCGGCATGGTGACCGGCGGCTACTTTATCCACCAAGTATTGGAACGCCTTTTTCTCGGACCGCACTTTATCGACTGCTTCCAATTCGCCTTCATTAGTAATGTGGACAATCGGTTTCACCTTCAACAAACTTCCAAGGAAAAATTGCGCACCGCTCATTCTGCCGCCTTTGTATAATTGTTCAAGCTGTCCTATTAAAATGTAGTTATGAACTGTTCCGGCCATTTTTGTAAGCTTAGCATCGATTTCTGGAACAGTTGCACCGCTTTCGTGCATTTCCATGCCTTGTTCAATAAGTCCTGTAATTCCGTAAGAGAGAGAAAGAGAATCGATGAATGTCACGGGGAAATCTGCAATCTCAGCGCCTGCGATAGAGGAAGCAAGCGTCCCGCTTAGTTTGCTTGATACATGAACGGCAATTGCTTGCTCATAGTTTTCTGCAATGACCCGGAATCGTTCGGCGAATTCACCCGCAGAAGGTTGAGATGATTTAGGGAATTCTTCCGCATTTTTTATTTTGCTGTAAAGTTGCTCCGGATTCAGGTCGACACCATCAACAAATTGTTTTTCACCGAAATGTATATTCAAAGGAACCGAAAAGAAGTCAGGGTGTTGACTGAGCTCTTCGGAAATGTAGGCTGTGCTGTCCACAATCCATGCAAGTGGTTTTTTAGTCATGTATAATATCATCCTTTATCATCATAATGTACGCTGTTAATACTATATCATGAAAAGTAATAAGGGAGTAGTCAGAAAAGTGGGAAACACACTACTTCGGATGGTTTCGCTAAAAATGGACAGGTGAGGTATAATGGCATAAGTATGTGTGTAAAGGGGAAATGAGTAATGAATGAGCAAGCTTTATCCGTCAGAGATGCGATTATTTCGCGTCGTTCAATAAAGAACTTTAATGGACAGCCGGTTGATCCGGAAAACATTGCCGAAATGCTTGAAGACGCGGCATGGGCGCCAAATCACGGCAATCGAAATCCGTGGCGCTTTGTTGTAGCTGCTGATAAGGAATATGTGAAGTTCCTCGATATATTGCGTGAATATGGTGTTCCAAAGTGGAAAGAGCTATCGGAAGAGGATCTTGAAAAGCAAATGAAGAAGTTTACAGGACCGGGAGCGGTTGCATTTGTTATAGTTCCTGAAGACGCACGTCAGAAAGAACGTTTAGAAGATTACGCTGCGGCGAGCATGTTCATTCAAAACACTCAGCTTCTCGCGTGGGATAAAGGAATCGGGACATGCTGGAAAACACCAGGCTTCCTCGATAATCCGAAATTCAGGGAAGAACTGGGCGTGAAACAGGGCGAGCGTATAATCAGTATGCTTCAGTTCGGTTATTTTGATGAAATACCAAAGGCCCGTTCACGTAAACCACTTAACGAAATCGTCACGTATTACGGTCGGGACAGCGAAGAAGTATAATAGTGAAACGGTGTACGCCCGGATTGCATTTAATGATGCGAGCCGGGCGTTTTTTTATATTCTATTCGAATTGTTACCGGGGAATCCGGGTGTTGCTAAGTCGTTTTAAATATATGAAAACCGGAATCCCACAAGGAGAATCCGGCGTGTTGATCACTTTTTCAATTGTTCTTTCTCAAAACCGGCGATTTCGTAATAATAATCACCGATGACGCGCATTCCTTGGTCGAAGTTTTCCAGATGGAAGTGTTCGTTCGGTGCGTGGAAGTTTTCCGACGCAAGTCCGAAGCCCATCAAGACGACCGGCAGCTCTAGGATTTCATCGAATGCCGCAACGATTGGAATCGATCCGCCGCCACGTGTATATGCAGTCGGTACGTTGTATACCTTTTCGTAAGAACGTCCTGCCGCTTGGATTGCGGGATGATCGAACGGCGTGATGAATGGTTTTCCTTTGTCAAATTCGGTTACTGTCACGGTTACGCCTGCCGGTTTATGTTTTTCGATATGCGATTTCAGTTTTTCAACGATTTCATCCGGATCTTGATCGGGAACGAGGCGGCAAGTAATTTTTGCGCCTGCTTCCGCCGGCAATACCGTTTTGATGCCTTCGCCTGAAAACCCGCCAAATACACCGTTCACTTCAAGTGTCGGGCGGGTCCATGTCCGCTCCAAATATGTGTAGCCTTTTTCCCCGAACAGTTCCGATACGCCGATGTCTTCTTTCAATTCCTCTTCGTTGAATCCAAGTGCTTGGTAAGCCTCGCGCTCTTCATCTAACAACGGACGGACATTATCGTAAAAACCTTCAATGGCAATCGTACCTTCTTGATCGCGGAACGATGCAAGTACTTCCGCAAGTGAGTGGATCGGATTCTGGACGCCGCCACCGTACAAGCCGGAGTGAAGGTCGCTTGTCGCGCCTTGCACATCGATCTGAACGCCGCATAGACCGCGAAGACCGTAGCAGACTGCCGGTTGTCCCGGTCCTTGCATGCCTGTATCGGAAATGACAATGACATCGGCCGCAAGTTTATCTTTATTCGTCTTGATGTATTTCTCGAGATTCGGACTTCCGATCTCTTCTTCGCCTTCAATCATGAATTTCACATTAACCGGCAAACCGCCCGTTTTCTGCATAAGCGCTTCGACCGCCTTGATATGCATGAACACTTGTCCCTTATCATCACTGGCGCCGCGTGCGTATAATTTATTATCACGGACTTCAGGTTCGAAAGGTCCGCTATTCCATAAATTCAATGGATCGACCGGCTGCACGTCATAATGCCCGTAGACAAGAATCGTCGGTTTTCCTTCTGCATGAAGCCAATCACCGTATACAACCGGATGGCCATCTGTTTCATCGATTGACAGATTTTCAAGTCCTGCCGCTTTGAATGAAGCAAGTAGCCATTCCGCTGCCTTTTGCATATCATTTTTATGTTCCGATAAAGCGCTGATACTTGGTATACGGAGGAAGTCTTTTAATTGCCCAAGATGTTCGTCCCGCTTTACTTTGAAATACCCGTCAAGCGTCTCTAAATGATCCAACACAATCCCTCATTTCAAATAATTTCGTGAATAGAAATAGTACTATTTCCTCGATAACATGCCCATAAACGTTAGTAATCATTTGCAGAGTGTGACTCTTTTGATATCGGTCTCCGAAGCTATAAGATTGAATGCTTACTAAGGCAATCATCTCATATAATAACTTTAATTTCTTACCAATCTGTATGAATATCCATTCAATGAAAAAAGAGTAGAGAAAACGCTTGGTTTTTCTAAACTCTAAATCCTTCCGAACAGGATAGCTTTTTTATGGCTTCTTCAAAAACTACTTTTTAATGCGCCATCATTTCATGAGCAATATCATGTCCATCCATTTCTGATGGGTAGTAAGTAGGCCAGTTTATTACTTCAGCGAATAGCTTTTCACGGTCGTCACCCCAGTACAGGTGGTAATGATCAGCTTCATACGGATAGATACTATGATCACTAAATTGAATATAATGAGGAAGTCCTTCAACTTCTTCTGCTAGTTTAAATGAGTATCGCACTCCTCTATTTCCCGCATCATATGTTAGAATTTCGTAACCATTATCGACATACTCACCAGAATATTCTTCTCCATCCTTGAAGAATGTTACAGTATTCTCATCAATCACGACACGGTCCACATCTGTTCGATATCCTTCACTATAATACTTCTTATATTCTTCAGATGTCATGTCACCTTCATGTTCCGCTTTATAAGAAAATACTTCGTCAAGAGTTCCGTCTTGTAAATATGGATATACAGATTGCCAGTCTCCTTCCCAATCGGAAAGAGAACGACCCTTCACCTCGCTGTCTTCAAAATAACCGGCATAGATTTGTTCTGTCTCTTCATCATGTACATGACTCCCAGTTGTTTGCTCTTGCAATCCAGAAGAGCTTTCAGGCACTGTCGAGGATTCTGTTTCAGCTGTACTACTTACGGATGATTCATTAGCGGGGGACTCTTCTTCGGATGTATTTGAAGTCTGACACCCGACTAGCAGGAAACCGATAGCAAATACGCTAAACCCTTTTGTAAATGAAATCTTGATTTTCAACACTCCTTTTCATAAAACGTAATCATTACGATTTAAATCGTATATTTACTTTGTAGGATTGTCAAGGAGAAATGTGGAAGCTTTGCTAGACTGCTAGAATAGTGTCTTTTTCATTTGGCTATTTTAAAAACGCTTTCCTATCAATGTTTGTATTATCACCAAACGTTATTTAAAGTAAAAGCAGTCCGTCCACAGATTCGATTGTCGGTAGGTTTTATTTATCGATTCAAAGAGGAATTCGAATGAATAAGGACGAAGAAAGAACAAGAAACGTAACAGTAAATTGAAAAACTAAAATTTAAAAAACAGACAGGAGGTAGATACGATGATAAAAGGTTTCGGAGGAATATTTTGGAGAACTAAGAATATTGATGTTGTGAAAAAATGGTACAGTGAAGTGTTGAAGATTGAAATAGATAATTGGAATGGGACCATGATTAAACCCCAATTAGGAAATGAGACTATCTTTTCTTTCTTCACCGAGAATGACAATTATTTTCCAACAGAACAACAAGTGATGTTAAATTTCCAAGTACATGATCTAAACGAGACTATTGAGCATCTTGAACATATTGGTGTACCTCTTGTAAAGAAAAAAGAGATTAGTGAATATGGAAAGTTTATTTGGATTAAAGATCCTGAAGGTCGACTGGTCGAACTATGGGAGAGATAGCGGGTTGTATTCATTTGCTAGTAAGCTAACAAGTGCTTTAGTCGAACAACAGGGGCTTCTTAGGGAGCTCTTTTTTCTTGTAAAACGCACGATGGAGATTAGTTTAACAAGATAACTGGAAATCTTATGGCATAACAAAGATAACAAAGATATAAATGGGGGGATAGTTGTGGGATTTTGGGTTTTCATTATTGTTCTTGTAATTTCGTTCTTATTAGATAAAATATTAAATAAATTACTTGGTATTGAAAAGAGAAAGATTTCCGAAACTTCTGGTAGAAAAATTGACCGATGGGGAAGAGGCATTATTTTAGTTATCTTTTTATGCACTCTTCCGTTCGTTGTTACACAGGACACAAATGTTATGAAGTGGTATTGGATTCTCTACATAATAGTACTATTGGGTTTTCAGTCTATTCTGGAGTGGAAGTATCTGAAGGACTCAAAACAACATGTTACTACACTTATTTATCTACTGTTAAGTGTAATTATTATGTATAATATAGATTGTTTTCTTTGATTATTGGGTTGAGGTAGTTTACTGAACAGATAAGACATTGTAAAGGACTATACTTAAAGTAACGGGTACTTTAGTTCAACAACAGGAGCTTTAGGGTGCTCACTATTCTTATTGAATTAACGGGTGTTTTACTTGAAGATCAAGGTGGATTTTAATGTCTTCATTAGAAATAAGAGTTGTACCAGTTGCTATTCGATCATATGTCTGTTATTCTAAGGAAGAATTATTTTTGTTCTTTTTCAGATTGAGAATAGATTTTGTTTTTCGTCTAAAGTATTTGAGCAAGGGTAGTAATACATTGTGTGGATATCCGCACTAGGAGGCAACAATTATGGAACAAGGTACAGTTAAGTGGTTTAATGCAGAAAAAGGTTTTGGATTTATCGAGCGTGAAGCAGGAGAGGACGTATTCGTACATTTCTCAGCAATCCAAAGCGAAGGTTTCAAATCTTTAGACGAAGGTCAAAGTGTAACTTTTGAAATTGAACAAGGACAACGTGGCCTACAAGCTACAAACGTTCAAAAAGCTTAATAATAGTTGAAAAAAGACCCTACATGTAGGGTCTTTTTTTGTGCTTAAATTAGTTTTTAATATTAGTAATCTATGTCACTTTGAGCGATAATCTGCGCTTATTGTAAGTTGTAAGTGTAAGTTGAAAATTAAGTCATAACGTTTGAAAAAAGATGTACCGTTTTATCCCTCTGAATATGGAATGTCCAAATGATGGGTAACAATAACATATTGATCTTCAACAAACGGGCGTGTTAGTTGAAGATCATCGAGTTTGCTAATGCAGCCCTTTATTTCAAATTGAACTAAAGGGAAGGATAGTTGAAGAATATTCGGGGAAGATACCTATAAAGAAAAGGTAGGTGGGCTTTATTGAAGAAAAAACTCTACGTCCTTTTTTGTATACTAATTCTCGTAACTAATACTGTTGTTTTTGTGAAGCAAGAAGCACCTAAAGCCAGCCAAATAGCTGAAGCAAAGAAGAACACCAATCAACCTTTTTTGGAACAATTGAAGACGCATTCATTAGAGCATAATGATGTTCAAAACATTAAAGTTGAAAATAATTCCGGACTTCAGCGTGTATTCAGTATCAATGATGGTTTTCAAGAACGTGTACTCAGAAAAGTGGTATTCTGGCTTAATAACTCTGGTCGAGTGAATGGAACAATCGAGGTATCTTTAGATAATCCATCCAATAAAATGACGGTAATAATGGCAAATGATGAAGTGATTACTATTGAACCCGCTTATACATGTGTAGTTGACAATAAACGCAAAACCTGCACGGCTAAAGAAGGGGAATTAATCGTTTCGGAAAAAAGACAAAGAGTGCGATTAAAGTCACAATCTCTTTATGATTGGCTCATGGTAGGGTGGAGAAAAGAAGTGGACGGACCTACTAAAGAAGAGTTACTTGAAGAAGCATTGTTTACACGTTACTTATATCATTTGGACCCATCTTATTCGGAATTTTTTATGTGTCCAAAAATCAAAATTGAACCCATTGATGGAGATCCTAGGAGACATCTCATTTTTGGTAGTGCTTTAAACTATTCAGGACACCACGGCGGAGATTATGACAAACTAACTTTTTCTGTTAGTGATTCAAACCTAACAGGATTACAAGTGACAAACGTTAAAATAAAGAAACATATTTCGCAAGAAGAAAGCGGAAAACAATGCCGAACGTTTGATTAAATATAGTTCTTACGAAAGGAGTGTTTCCTTCAGGAAAGGGAACGCTTCTTTTTGTTTGGTCATTTTAAGAATGCTTTCCTATCAACGTTTGTATTATCATCATACGATACTTAAGGCAAAAGCGACCCGTCCACAGATTGCATTGTGGATAGGTCGCTTTTTGAAGCCATTTTGGAAAAACTATTCGCCAAAATTTATGATTTTCGCACCATTTCCAATAGCATATGTGCAAGCTGATGTTGCCCTTCTTTAGATCCGGAATTCCAAAGCTCCATTAACATTTTCTCTTCCCGATTGCGGGGCTCTTCGTGTTTAGCGAGATAATTTGCAACTAACTCTGTAGTTTTAGCAAGTTTTTCTTCACTTAACCCCATGTTTTCACCTAACTCAACTTTCTTTGAAAGATACTGTTTGAACTTGTTGAAATTCTCCAAAATCTCGTCTTTTTTCTCAACATCAATCTGTGATAATTCTTGTTGCACTTTGCCCTTCATATCCACTAAAAAACACTCCTTTTTTGTTTGAACTTATATTGTTCACATATACTCAGCGTTGTAAACACGAAAATAATTGATTCCGTATGATGGTGAAAAATAATTGTTTTGTTTGGTTGTAATACAATCGATCAAAAGCGACCCCTCCACAGTTTGTGGATAGGTCGCTTTTTTGTTCAGTCAAAACACAGTCACCTTTTTGGGTGTATATATATAATTCGCTTAACCATCCCAAAATAAACATGGACATAGAAAAAATATTCTTTACATACAAGGCGACTATTCTATTACGAAGGGGTCGTTTTTTTATCTGACGAATTAAAGAGGTCATCGTTTGAATAAGAACCAATGCAGCCAACATGCAATGTCAATTTGATAATTTTAATGAAGCTGGGAATACTACACCCATAGATAACTTGAGGTGATTATAATTGACCAAAACAACTTTGTTTTTGTTGATTTCATTTTGTGTGCTGTTTTTCTTGACCATATATGCAACTGCAAACGATAAACCCAGTTCTTATGAAGAAATATATCCTGAAATAGGTTACAAAACTGTGGAAGATGCATTGGGCGAATTTGAACAACATTTCAAACAAAAACTTAAGCTTCCGCTTAGAATACCACCAATAAGCTTTTCTCATCATTTTGGTAGGTTTAGTGATTTAGATGACTCATTTGAAGTGAAATTTATTAATGAGAAGTTATCTGAAAATCATTATAAAATTAATGTTCGACCGATAACGAATGAAATTCATAAAAGTGAGAAATACGCGGTAAAAACATTTGAATTAAAGAATGGGATTGTAGCTACTTATATGACAATTTCAGGCTTTAATGTGCTAGTTTTCGAGAGGGATGATTGGCAATATATGCTGAATATTGATAAACGTGTTTCAGACAAAGTTACTCCTGAAACCTTGTTAGACTTAGCCAATTCAATTGATTATTGATCTGAACAGGAAAGTTTTCAATTCAACTTACGGGCAGGTTAATTGAAGAATGGATATTATTATAAGAATTGAATTATACTTTAGAGGATAGATATGGAAAGGGGTAGATTTATAATGGAGAAGGTAACATCATTCTTAATGTTTCAAGATGACAATGCAGAAGAAGCGATGAATTATTACACATCCCTCATTGAGGATTCTCAAATTACAAGCATTGTTCGATACGGACCTGATGAATCTGGGAAAGAAGGAACTGTAATGCAGGCTACTTTTACTTTAAAAGGCCAAGAATTTATGTGTATCGACAGTAATGTGAAGCATCAATTTTCTTTCACTCCTTCATTCTCAATCTTTGTGACTTGTGAGACTGAAGAGGAACTTGACGATCTTTATCATGAACTCATCGAAGGTGGACAAGCACTCATGCCTTTAGGTGATTATGGTTTCAGTGAAAAGTTCGGTTGGCTAAATGACCGCTTCGGAGTTTCGTGGCAACTAAATCTTCCTAAATAATATGAAGAACTTACTATTATCCCACTGACACCAAAGTAAATATAATTTCTTCTACCAACGAGTGATTTAGTTGAAGAATCGGCTGCCTTTCCATGGCAGCCTTTTCGGATTGAGCTAACGTGCGCTTTAATAAAAAACAACATCGTGGGAAGAATAAATAGTAAACACAAATCTGAGGTGAATCTTGATGGTTAAGCAATACATAATTTTATTGGGATTTGTATTTGTATTTACTCTTACACAAGTTGTTAATTCAGAAAACGTTTTAAATATAGATGGAATGTATGTTACAACAGAGGATATTATTTCTGACATTGTATTCCCAACTATTGATAAAAGAGTAATAAATGAGTATTGGCAGGATACTCTTTTTGGTTGGGAATGGAAAAGGATTGTTGATATAACTTACAATGACAATCATTCTTATGATGTTTCTGTCAGAATTGTAATTCCTTCTAAAAATCCTGATGATTATAAAGAAGACCTGGTTAAAGTAAGAATATCCCCATCCTGTGACAGTGATAAGTTTAATAAGTCAAAATGTAATCATGGATTCAAAATTGAAATAGTAGATTATAAACATTTATCACCATGAGAATATTACCTTTTACCCAACTAAAGGGGCATAAGTTGAATAACGAGAGATCGTCTATTGACGGTCTTTTATATTTGGTCAAAATTAACATCTCATTTCCGGTTGCAATAAGAACGCTTATTCGGTACAGTGGATAATGAGGAGGGAACAAGTGTGCGTAATTACTTATTGAGGTCAGTTGAATACAAAGAGTCACTGGATATGATGTACATGGCTGCAGACGGTCAAATCTGCAAACGGAGAGTACAGGTGCTGCAGGTTGGTGAGGTATCATTCCGAGCCTATTGTCATCTACGCGGGTCCAAGCGTACTTTTACAACTGATAACGTATTGGCACTTGTTCCCGTCATACATAAAGAAAGCCTGGTGATCTAATGTCGTTAATTCCATCCGAGGCATTATCTAATTTCGAGAACATGATTTATTTACCGATGATTATACAGATTTTAGAAAGGGACCGGGAAGTTATTGAAACAAGTTCGTTCAAATTAAGAGGGCCTTACATCAATATTGTTGAAAGTGCGTTAAAGATTGTTCGGGACGAATTGAAAGAAACAAATAGTTATGCACGTAATAACAATTTGAAGCTAAATAAGAGGGGGAAAGATGGTAGATTTACGGAGTATGCATTTATCCACGGTGGTTACGAAGACATTCGTCGTTATTTAAACGTCCGGTTGCGAAATCGGACGGAAGAGTTAATCAATGTCTACTTTGCAATGGTAGAAATACCGAAAAACTGAAAGGGTGACGAAAATGACAGCAATCCCAAAACCAAAAGCATCTAGGAGTGGAGGTATCCAAGGCCCAAAACTAACCAAAACTGATTACCTTGAGATTGGTGAAAGAATCGGTGAGTCAATTGAGTTTGGTGTAAAGGTTGAAGTTATGGTATTTGCACATAAGAGGTACGACTCATATACAGGAGTCGTTAAAGGCGTTGAAGATCGGCGGGGCTTGCTATCGTTACAGATGGGGTACGAAAACATAAACATGAATAATATTGTGAGCGTGAAATGAGATGTTAGAAAACAATCGCGATAGAGGTACAAAGAAATGGGCCATGTCGATGATACTGCCGGAACATCTTGTGGAGTTAAGAAATTGGATGGAAAAGGAGCATTACGAGGAGCGGCCGGAACTAAGTGAGTGGGATTTACAAGCTATCCAGGAAGAAATTGAGGTTGCGTATAAGCGTAAATGTCAAACGTTGATAAAAACATGGAAGGATGGCAAGATCATGACGCGCGGTGCTATAATAGAAATAATTGATGTGCATTCCAGATGCGTTGTACTCGATGACCCCTTTGGACTTGAGAGGATTCCGATTTCGGATATAGTCGGCGTGCAATGTATGGAATGAAAAAACGACCCATGCGATAAGGGAGAGGTCGTTATTTTTATTTGATTGAAATTGTTGTTGCCCTCACATCGTATGGAAAATTTGTATTCCTCGGGTTGTCATGATATTGACTCCTATCATCTGATAGTTTTATGGTCCGACATCGTGGTTTGGCTATATTATAGAAGAAACAGCTACAAACTCATTTGAGAAGGCGGCTTCTTATTTGGCATTAGAGTCGTGTGCCTGTCCACATTTTTAAGTTCCCTCAAACATCCCCCAATTACTTCCCCGACCTTAACGATTTTCAACGAGCACTGACGACTTGCAGGAAATAGCTTGTTGTATCCACTTAACTTAACAGATGTTGATGCAATCGTATTTATCAACCTTGAAAACGTATTTACGAAACGCCCGATTAGTAGAATTAGTATAGCGGAAGGTGTGGATTTGAAGGTAGAAAGACAAACGTAAATATGGATTATATGGTATGCTGTTTGAAAGTTAGTAATTGGACGAATATATAAATATGATATCATTTCCAGGAGGAATCGCTTTTGTTCATCGCACTTGGCTTCTTTTTATTCATGTCGTTTTACCTGTCAGGCAGTGAAACGGCGCTTACTGCAGTAAATAGGAGAAAGGTCCAGTTTCGCGCGAATCAAGGGGAGCATCAGGCTATTAAGCTGCAGAAACTGATTTCGAAACCGGACCGTATGATTACAGCAATTCTTATCGGTAATAATATCGCGAATATTATGATGCCGACTTTAGTTACAATGATAGCAATCGATAAAGGTCTGAACGTCGGTATATGGACAGGGGTTCTGACGGTTATTATCATCGTTTTTGGCGAAGTGTTGCCGAAGACGATTGCAGCGACGTTTGCGGAACGGGTTGCCTATATTGTTTCACCTTCGATTACACTACTCGTAAAAATATTGACACCGCTGACTGCATTGCTCGGCATGTTCACAAATGTTTTCATCCGCATCATCTCAAAAGGGGCGGTGACAAATGCCACGCTTACTAAGGACGACCTTCGATCGATGGTGGACATCGCTTCTATAGAAGGAACGTTCGAGAAGGAAGAATCGAATCGTTTGAAGGAAGTACTCGATTTTGCGGAAAAAGACGTGTCTGATGTCCTCGAAACACATAGGATGGACATCGTCGGATTGCCGATTGAAGCGACGTATGAGGAAGTACGGGATACGATATTGGAACATTCCTACACCCGTTATCCCGTCTATGAAGAAAGCATGGATACGATAGTGGGCGTGTTCTATTCGAAAATGTTGATCGGATGGTCGATAGATCCCAAACGGACACTTGGAGAGTTGATTGACCGTAATACGTTTTATGTCGTGCAATCCGCCAGTGTTGAAAAAGTGTTCAAGATGATGCTGGCGAAAAAGAAGCATATGGCAATCGTTCTGGATGAGTATGGGGGGACGCTTGGCATGATAACTCATGAAGATATTATCGAAGAAATGATAGGTCAAGACATCGAGGATGAGACGGATATTGACGAGGAAGTACTTGTTTATGAGAAGACGGCTAACACGTTAATATGTCATGGAAGACTTGAAATAGTTGATGCGATTGAATTGCTCGGTGTTGAATTGCCGATGGATCATGAAACGCTTGGAGGATTTGTCCTGCAGGAGCTCGGTCATGTTCCCGAAGTCGACGAACGGTTTACATACGACCATCTGCTTTTTGAAATCGAGGAAATGGAACGCAATCGGATCACCCGAATGACGATTACAATTCGGGAAGAGTCATACTGATTAAACATGCATGTCCCCGTAACTGGTTATAACAGTTATGGGGACATTTTGTTTGCTGTCTAAGTTTTTGTGCCTTCTGCTATTCATTAGATAGATTGAAATATAGCATTCTTGCTAATACGCTTTGGCGCTCTGGGGATGCCTCTCGTCCTAAGCCTGGATAAGCGCTTCGCAACTAGTCTTAGGGCTTCGGCTACCCCTTTGCCGCGCCTGCGCTAGCGTGTTTGTTATCAATATAATTCTGAATTTGAGATGTATATGTTGAAATTAGGAAATGACTAAAATTAGATATTGAGTTAATTCAAATAAGGCAACTACAGGTCGCAGATATAATCCCCGAAAATGAAATGCGCATTCTTAAACAGACTAACCAGCGAAGGCGCGTCTTAGTGGTAGCCGGAGCGATAAGACTGAAAGTGGTCTTCTTTCCAGCTTATCGCGGGAGGCATCCACAAAGCGCCGAAGCGGTAGTTGACACGATTCCCAATTGATTCCATGTGAGGTGACTTCTGCTAATCGCATTCGCTCGGTTTATGTACACTAGCCGGTGTTTGAACCTAAATTGTAGTGAAGTAGATAGATTGAAATAAAGCACTCCTGCTAATTCGCTTTGGCGCTCTGGGGCTGCCTCTCGTCCTAAGCCTGGTTAAGCGCTTCACAACCAGTCTTAGGACCTCGGCTACCCCTTTGCCGCGCCTGCGCTAAGGTGTTCATTATCAAGAGGGTTGTGAATTTGGGATGTATATATTGGGTTTGTGAATGAGTGAAATTCGATACTACCTTAATTCGAAGTAGACGCATTATAGGTTGTAGATTAAATCTCCGAAAATGAAATACGCATTCTTAAACAGACTAACCAGCGAAGGCATCCCCAAGCGCCGGAGCGTATATATTGGGCAATCCCTTATTTTAATCTCTAGCTTACATCTTTGTAAGTATGCTGAAAGAGAATCCGATGGTTTGAAAGGTGTTTATTGCAGATAATAGGAACAACAGATAGAAGACGGGGGAGTTATCCTATGAACAAAAATCTAAATGGCTTGTACGAAGAATACGGCCGATACATATATCATTTATGTCTTAAATTGACACGAAATAAAGAAGAAGCGGAAGATCTCATGCAAGACGTTTGGGTGAAAGTTGTCCGTTACAGCAACCGAATGGATACCGTGGACCATATGAAAGCGTGGCTCACAACAATTTGTATGAACACGTTCCGCGATCGATACCGGAAAGACGTCAGAAGAAGCAAGCACGTTATGAACCAGCCCGAAACACTCGATGTGCCGATTCTTGATTTGGTTCCAAGTGACAATTTGACACCGGCGGAACTATTGGAGCAAAACGATATCCAATCAATCGTTCAACAAAAAGTTGGTGAACTGGATGTCATTTATAGAAAAACGATTGAGTATTTCTATGTCTATCAATATTCTTTGATTGAAATTGCAGAAGTGATGAAGGTATCGATTGGAACTGTGAAATCCAGATTGTTCCGTGCAAAGAAATACTTGAAAGAATTAATGATTGAAGATAGAACGGTACAGGATTACGTTACCGCTTAAGAGCGCAGCCCTTGAAGGCTGTGCTTTTTGTTTGCCGATAAGTGAAAAAGGGAATCTAGTTATATAAATAGATAAACTTGAAGCGAGGATGGAATCATGAAAAAGAAAGACTGGAAGAAGGGATGGGGCAGAAGGAAGCGGCTCATTGTCGCCGGGCTGTCGCTGTTCGTTCTTTTTTATATAGGTGTGATAGTTTGGAATACATATAAACCGCTTCCCGAAGGTATTCCCTATGAAGGCGATTTGCACTGGACGGACGAAGTTGAAATGTTGACCGATTTGACTTATGCACAAAATAAAGACGGGGATGGGATGGTACATGAACTTGCGATTTTTGATGAAGTGTACGCAATGATTGACCGGGCCGAACAATTTATTGTGCTCGACTATTTCCTGTTTGATGAATACTACGATGAAGACATCGAATTCCCTGAAATCGTTCAGACGATGACAAGGAAACTACTGAAGAAGAAAAAAGAAAATCCAGATATGCCAATCATTTTCATTACGGATCCACTGAATACAGGATACGGATCTTACGAAACGACATGGTTCAAGAAGATGGAAGATGCCGGTATAGAGGTTATCTACACGGATTTGGAACCATTGCGCGACTCAACGCCGATTTATTCGGGACTCTACAGAACACTATTCCAGTGGATGGATTTCGAGAAGACGGGATGGATTGCGAATGTGATGTCGAGTAAAGCGCCGAAGATGACACTTGCCTCTTATATCACCTTGCTGAATGTCAAAGCGAATCATCGCAAGACCGTCGTGACGGATAAAGAAGCGCTGGTATCATCGGGAAATCCGCACAACGCCAGCGGTTTCCACGGTAACGTTGCATTGAAAGTGAAAGGAATGGTACTGAACGACATTTTGGAAGCTGAAGAGGCGGTCGTTAAGTATACAAATGGCGGCTCATTGCCACGTGTTGAAGAACCGGAACAGGATGGCGGGCAATATGCTGTTCAATATTTGACGGAGAAAAAGATTCTTGATGCTCTTCTCGATGATATTGCCAAAGCGCAAAAAGGAGACACCATTCGCCTTGGAATGTTTTATATCGCAAAACGTGATGTTGTGAATGCACTTATCGATGCGGCAAACCGCGGTGTCGATGTGTCGATGATTTTAGATCCGAATGAAAACGCGTTCGGTACTGAAAAGACGGGGCTGCCAAATAGGCCGGTTGTACAGGAAATGCTGGAGGATTCGAATGGGAAAATTGATGTCCGCTGGTACAATACAGTCATTGGACAATATCACACGAAGCTTGTCGTCGTCCAGACGGCCGATGAAACATATATTGCAAACGGCTCTGCCAATTTAACAGAGCGCACGCTGGATGATTATAACTTGGAAGGAAATCTGCGTGTCATAGCGTCAAATGACAGTGAGCTTGCCAATGAGATAGATGCCTACTTTAGTAGGCTTTGGAATAATGAAGATGCATTGTATACGCTAGACGTAGAGGAGTATCAAAATAATTTCACTTTCTTCCAACGCGGTATCTACAGTTTGCAGAAACTGCTTAAATTGACGAGTTATTGAGGCGGAGGAGATTTTTATGGTCGGTTGGAGGGCGGATATGGTCGGTCGTTGAATATATATGATTGGTTATAGAGTATTTATGGTCGGTCACGGGACGAATACGGTCGGTCGACACTCTAATACGGTCGGTTAGCAAATAGTTATGGTCGCATGTGAAATCTTTCAAATGAAAAAGGCTATCCTATGCACTGGATAGCCTTTTTTGTCATTCGAATTCTGCAAGCTGCTGATTCAGTTCGGCTAGATCGTCTTCCAACTTAGCGAGACGAATTTCGGCTTTCTTGACGAAGCTATTGTTGCCGGTCGATTCGAGCTTCTCGATATCGCCTTGCAGATTGATATAATCCATTTTAAGTTCAGCGATTGCTGATTCCACTTGACGTTTATTCATAAGGAAAACACCTCGGCTTTTTCCTCAGTGTAGCATATCGGTTGTTTCTTTTCCTGCTTCGCCGCTAGTATTGCGCTTCGGATACTCCAGATAATAGCGTATCGCTTCGCATACGGCGTCTTTTCCATCGCCGATGCCAAGTGCGGTTTGCCGTGCAATCGCTTTTTTACGGAGCGGCTCGTGCAGAAGTGGTTCCATGATGGCGTTAAGAAGACTGGACTGCTTCACTTTACGACCGAGGCCAAGATGAATGAAGCCGTGCTGTTCTTTCGGAAAGGCGAGTCCCAGTTCAAAGTCGTTTTGCGCAAGGACGACACACGGGATTCCCATCACTGCAACCTCATACGGCATATAGCCCGATGCGCATAAAATGATATCTGCGGATGCATAAACTTCCGCGGTATTGTATGGTTGCTCTACTATGGCGGTGTTACGTCTTCCGAGAGCCATCATTTGAAGGGTACTCGTATCGTGGGAATACCGTTCACCGATGAGGGCGGTCACTTTCAAGGGGATCTGAAGTTGCATGATGTGCCGCAATGCCCGGTACGTCAAGTTTCCCTCATCCTCTTCACCGAATGAAATTACGAGATGGGGGATAGGGCCGATCTGTCCTTTGCGGAGACCGATGTTTTTATAAGCGTCCATCCGTTCATCAGCAATGAAGCTCTCCCGTCCAAGCACGTAATGGTCCGGAACTGTATCATTCGTTTCGGCATACAATGTTTGAAATACAAGGTCGGCGCATTTGCCGCCATCGCCGAAATCATCGAAATGGAGGATGGCCGGAACGAGCTCGGCAATCTTTTCAACTTCTTCAGATATCGTTGAACCGCTGTCGCGTAGAAGAAGATCGGGTTTGATGGTTGCTAGCGCCTGTAGAAACAATGTAGTAGAAGCGGCCGATACCGATTTGAATCCTTTAGGCGCAGGTGGGGAATCTGCCCCGCAAATGAATACGATATTTGTTTCATCCGCCAGGTCATTTGCAATCATCGCCGCTCTGCGTGCGGGGTATGTCCCTTTTCCGTCCGAGCGGGAAATGTGGATAGCGACTGTTTGTTTTCGTTGTCCGTTTATTGGAATCACCCTTTCATGCTCAATTGTCAAATTCATCCCTATCACCTTATGTAAAGAACTATTAAGATATGTCTTTATTTAGTGGATAGAATCCAGGGGTATGGTAAACTAGCATTATTTCAATTTGGAAACGGAGTGATTCCATTGTTCGATTCGCTATTATTCGACCTGATGCTTGTCGTTTTAATTGGGATTTTATCGCAATGGGTGGCCTGGAAATTCCGGATGCCGGCGATTGTCATCATGTCGGTTGCAGGATTGCTTGTCGGTCCCATATTCGGGTTTATCAATCCTGAGGAAACGATGGGCGATCTGTTCGGTCCTATCATTACGTTCGCAGTAGCGATTATTTTGTTTGAAGGCAGTTTGAATCTTGATTTTAAAGAAATAAAAGGCTTTAGTAAGCCGGTAGCCCGGATTGTAACAGTTGGGGCATTCATCGCCTGGATTGCGGGATCGCTTGCAGCACATTATTTAGCGGGGCTTTCTTGGGCGGTTGCCTTCATTATCGGCGGGTTGTTCATCGTCACGGGTCCGACTGTCATCTTGCCACTTTTGAGGCAGTCGAAGCTGAAACCGCGCCCCGCTGCTATTTTGAAGTGGGAGGCAATTGTCGTTGATCCGTTCGGTGCGTTGCTTGCGGTATTCGCCTTTGAGCTCATCAAGTTTTTGAATAGCCAAGTGACGCTGAATGCGTTGCTTCTATTCTTTGCGGCATCTGTCTTTGCGGTTTTGCTAGGATGGGGGGCGGCACGGGTTATCGGAGCAGCATTCGAGCGCGGTGGCATTCCGGAATTTTTAAAAGCGCCTGTGCTGTTTACGGTCGTGCTGTTTACGTTTGTCTTCGCGGATGAAATCATGCACGGAACCGGATTACTTACAGTAACCGCAATGGGGATGACGATGGCGAATATGCGTTTGACGTCGATGCATGATATCCGGCACTTCAAGGAAAATATTTCTGTCCTGCTAATTTCGGGTATTTTTGTCATGTTGACAGCATCGCTTAATCCACGTGTTCTCATTGAAATATTCAACCCGAATATTATCATGTATGTGTTGGCAATGTTGTTTATTGTCAGGCCGATATCGATTTGGCTTTCGACAATCAATACCGAGTTGAACGTCCGTGAGAAGATTCTGATCGGATGGATTGCGCCGCGGGGAATTGTCGCTCTCACTGTATCCGGGTATTTTGCAACGATACTACTGGATAACGGGTATAAGGACGCCGAGTTATTGACCGCGCTGACGTTCGCACTTGTCTTTGCCACAGTCGTTCTGCATGGATTTTCAATTGGCTTCCTGGCGAAAAGATTGAATCTCACGACGACGGACGAATCAGGCGTGCTTATAGTTGGCGGCTCCCGATTTTCGTCGGAGCTTGCTCAATCGGTGAAGGAAACCGGCAATGATGTGCTGCTTATCGATAAATCATGGGCAGGATTGTCGCGTGGCCGAAAGCTTGGGCTTAACAGTTATGTTGGCGATATCCTTTCGGAACAGATTGAATATCATCTTGACTTGACGCCGTACCGGTACATCCTTGCAATGACGAAGACAGATACGTACAATGCACATATTTGTTCAGACTTCGCGCCGGACCTCGGAAGCGATAACTTGTATCAGACGAAATTCCAAGTTGGTAAAGAAGTAGACGGATTCACGATAACTGGTGGACAGTCACTGTTTTCGCCCGCGGTTTCCATCTATGACTTGGAAGAGCGGATGAACGCAGGGCATGGCGTCCGTAAAACATTGATTACAAAACAATATAGCTACACACAATATTTGCGTGAACGGGATGATAAATCAATCCTGCTTTACATCCTACGTGCGGACGGGACGATAGAATTCTTTACACCGGAAAATGAATTGCAGGCATCTGCGGGAGATGCAATTATCGCCCTTGCGTCACCTGTGAAAACAATTGAACGGGTGAAAGAGCGTCTGGACGAAGAGAACGGCGAAGCCGCTATCCCTTATGAAGAAGTGGAAGATCTATTCATGCGAGATGAAAAGACGGAGAAACCGGTTATTCCAGGAGACGCGCCACTTTCTGCGAATTAAACGGAAATGAGTGGAAAGTTCTCGATAAGGAATACTAAACTGTTCAGTGAAATCGCCCCCATACAGAGGAGAATTCTCAGTATGGAGGCGGTTTTATTAGTTTTCTATGGTGTGATTCCGAAGAAGTTCAATGAGTTTCCACATCACTTCCGAATAAAATAACTCCTCATGAACTAGATTCATTTTCAGCTATCCGATAATGACTATAATAATTAAAAGTAAATTCATTATAACTGAACCACTCAAAAGAACTTTCTGCCTCTTACTCAATCCTATCCCCCGCTTTTTTAACCTGTGTAATCCTAGCACAGGCACAAGACATCCCAAGCGCCGAAGCGTATTGAATGGAATTTATATATAACTTAACAATCTTCAAAAGTATGAATTTTATTAATCAGTGTTTATAAGAACTTACTCTATCAGTTGAACAGAAAAACCAGCGCAGGCGCCACACAGGGGTAGCCGAAGCCATAAGACTGACGACGAAGTTATCCGGCTTATGGCGAAAGGCATCCCCGAGCGCCGAAGCGTAGTGAATGGAATTTATATATACCCTAACAATCTTTAAAAGTATGGTTATTATTAATCAGTGTTTATAAGAACTTACTCTATCAGTTGAACAGAAAAACCAGCGCAGGCGCCACACAGGGGTAGCCGAAGCCATAAGACTGACGA
>NZ_JACCCL010000001.1:233754-284815 GCF_013408665.1 Sporosarcina sp. JAI121
GAGCGCCGAAGCGTAGTGAATGGAATTTATATATACCCTAACAATCTTTAAAAGTATGGTTATTATTAATCAGTGTTTATAAGAACTTACTCTATCTGTTAAACAAAAAACCAGCGCAGGCGCCACACAGGGGTAGTCGAAGCCATAAGACTGACGACGAAGTTGTCCGGCTTATGGCGAAAGGCATCCCCGAGCGCCGAAGCGTAGTGAATGGAATTTATATATACCCTAACAATCTTCAAAAGTCTGGTTATTATTTATCAGTGTTAAGAACTTACTCTAACAGTTTTATTCCAATACCATTCATCCCATAGAATGGTACAGCGGGAAAGGATTCTTGTGATATACCCCGCTCCATTCGCCCGACATGCATCCAATCCCGTTCTCCCGTATAATCGATGTATGAAGAAAGGGGATTATTTTATGTCCAAATCACTTGTATTAGCTGAAAAGCCGTCCGTGGCACGCGATATTGCGCGGGTGCTCGGCTGCAATAAAAAAGGAAACGGATTTCTTGAAGGAACAAATTATATAGTAACGTGGGCGCTTGGCCATCTCGTGACGCATGCGGATCCGGAAGGCTATGGCAATGAATTCAAAGAGTGGAAGCTCGAGCACTTGCCGATCATTCCCGAGCCTTTCAAACTGGTACCGATCCGCCAGACGATGAAACAGTTCAATGCGGTCAAAGCACAACTGAATCGCAATGATGTGAAAGATGTCATCATCGCGACGGATGCGGGGCGCGAAGGGGAGCTTGTGGCACGCTGGATTTTGGAACAAGCGAAAGTCCGCAAGCCTGTCAAACGGTTATGGATTTCATCTGTCACCGACAAAGCGATCAAAGACGGCTTCAACAATTTAAAAGATGGCCGTGCATATGAAAATCTGTATCAGGCCGCGGTGGCCCGTGCAGAAGCGGACTGGGTCGTCGGCATCAATGCAACGCGTGCGTTGACGGTGAAATACAATGCTCAATTGTCGACGGGACGCGTTCAGACGCCGACGCTTGCGATGATTGCAGAACGCGAGAAACAAATTCGCAACTTCACTGCGAAATCATTCTACGGCATGCAAGCATTGACGGATACCGCGAAGTTCACATGGCATGATAAGGCAGGCCAAACGCAGTCGTTCGATAAAGAGGCGATTGAGAAGTTGATAGGGAAAATCGACGGGATTCATTCCGGAAAAGTGACGGATGTGAAAACGACGCCGAAGTCACAGCCGGCACCGCATTTATTCGATTTGACGGAGCTGCAGAAAGAAGCGCACCGACGTTGGTCATGGTCGGCGAAAGAGACACTGTCGACATTGCAAAACCTGTATGAGCGCCATAAAGCAGTGACGTATCCGCGTACCGATTCGAAGCATTTGACGTCGGATATGGAAAGCACATTAAAAGAGCGCATCAAAGCCGTCGATATCGGGCCATACCGGAAGGCGACCAATACGCTACTGCGTGGGGGAACTGTCAAACCGCAGAAAGGTGTCATCGACGACAAGCGTGTGTCGGATCACCATGCTATCATCCCGACGGAGGAAACGCCGATTCTACAGAACTTATCCGATAAGGAACAACGTTTATATGATTTGATCGTCAAACGATTTTTGGCCGTCTTCTTTGGACCGTTCCGTTATGACCAAGTGACGGCTGAACTTGCGGTAGGCGGGGAATTGTTCAAAGCAAAAGGTCGTACAGTTACGGATGAAGGATGGAAAAAGGTTTATTCGACAGAGGAAGAAGAGGCGGATACGGATACACTTCCTTCATTTACAAAAGGCGAAGAAGTGAAAATCCAGGCGATTGTCATGACAAACGGTCAAACGAAACCGCCTGCACGTTTTAATGAAGGGACATTGCTTGCGGCAATGGAGAATCCTTCGCAGTTCATGCAAGGAGAGTCAAAAGACCTCATCAAAACAATTGGTGAAACAGGCGGACTCGGCACAGTCGCGACGCGTGCGGATGTCATCGAAAGGCTTTTCAATTCGTTCGTCATGGAGAAAAAAGGAAACGATATTCACATGACATCCAAGGGTCGCCAGCTACTTGAACTTGTGCCGGAAGATCTGAAATCGCCGGCGTTGACAGCGGAATGGGAAATAGGGCTGACAAAAATTGCGAATGGACAAATGAAGAAAGCGGAATTCATGAAAGATATGATCGCTTTTTCAAAACAGACCGTCAGTGAAATCAAAACGGACGACAAAAAGTTCAAACACGACAATGTTACTGGGAAAACATGCCCGGATTGCGGCAAGCTACTGCTGGAAGTGAACGGCAAGCGCGGCAAAATGCTTGTCTGTCAGGATAGGGAGTGCGGTCATCGGAAAAACGTGTCGATGCTGACGAATGCCAGATGTCCGGTTTGTAAAAAGAAACTGGAAATGCGTGGAGAAGGCGACGGACGGATTTTCGTCTGTAAATGCGGCCACCGTGAAAAATTGTCGGCATTTGAGAAGCGCAGAGCGAACTCGGGCGGCAAGAAAGCGGACAAACGAGATATTCAGAAGTACATGAAAAAGCAGGAAGAGCCGGAAAACACGGCGATGGCGGATGCGCTTAAGAAACTATTCGACAAGTGATCATTTTTTATTAGCGCTTTCGTCGGGTTTATTATTCCGAATGAAATAGGTATACTTTAGTTATTAGATTTTTGTGAATTCATCTAGGTGGAGGTGAAATGACATGTATGCTGTTTCGGCTCATGGTGCAGCGGGTGATTATGTTCAAACATATGATGCAATGAGGCGCAGAAATGCTGAGACTGCTTACAATCGCCATGTGCAATATAATGGAGAGAACCAACAAAAGGTTGCGGAGCTAGAGGAGTTATTGACAGGGAAAAAAGAACCTGAAATCCTTCAGCAGGAGCGTCAGGATTTCCAACAGCTTAGCGCAGGGCAAATGAAACAAATTGTGATGCCGCTGGGAAAGACGCTTGAAGAGACAATTGCCGGTTGGAGAAATGTGCGGGCTGAAGCGATTTCAGGACCTGCACCAACGACCGCGGATTACCTGCTTGCCGCAACTGCGTCGGCAAAAATTATGCGGACAGAGGCGCAGATTTCATTGCACAACAAGGCGCAAACCGAAATTGAAGAGGCGGTTGCACATGACGAAGCGGAGGCTGCGAAAATGGCATCCATGGAACTTCCCTCGGATTTAGACCGTGAAGTACAAATCATGCAAAAGCGGTACGAACAGGCGATTTCATCCTACTCTTTCCATGCGCTGATGAAACAGAAAGGGTTCGAAATCGATCGGCCGAGCTTTTACAAAATTGCATGACTGAATCGGTAAGGTCGCCTGTTAGTTGGCGGCCTTTTCGTTTTGATAAAGGGGTTGGATGAACGGATGGCAAAACAAAGCAAAAAAGTGAAAACGAATGCAGTGAGGATTCTAGATGGAGAAAGAGTCTACTATGAACTAATGGAATACGACGTGAACGATGGATTGGTGGACGGTATTTCTGTCGCGGAAAAAACGGGACAGGCGGTAGGGACAGTATATAAGACACTTGTCACGATTGCAGGTCCACGGGAACTATTCATCTTTTTGGTGCCTGTCGCTTTGGAACTTGACCTGAAAAAAGCGGCGAGGGCAGCCGTGGTGAAGAAGCTCGATATGCTACCCTTGAAAGAGTTGACGAAAGAAACAGGCTATGTGCGCGGAGGCTGTTCGGCCGTCGGGATGAAGAAGGCGTATCCGACGTTCATCGATAAGTCTGCGGAAAGTCTTGATCGGATAATTGTAAGTGCGGGCAAGCCAGGCTTGCAGATGAAGCTTATTCCAGCAGAACTGGCTCGGGTGACAGAAGCATCATTTTATGACATCGTGAAGGATTAATGCATATCAATTTAAATCGAAGTATTGAATCACTTGTGTAAACTGAACGAAGTCGCCCACAAAGCGCCGAAGCGTGTATTATGGAAAAACTTTTTTCAAGTAAGAACTAGTCGACTGTAGTGCAGAGCGGCGACTCCTGCGGGAACAGCGCGAGCTGAAGACCCCGCAGGAACGCAGTGACGAGGAGGCTGAAGCCGTGCCCGCGGAAAGCGTCCGCTCGGAACGGAAATCAACGGTGTTGGAGGAAATCGGACTTTTTCTGTGCCCTCGTTTATCGCGGGAGGCATCCCCAAGCGCCGAAGTGTGTATTATGGGTGATTCTTCTTTTCAATATATCTAGGCTGATGGACATGTTACAATCAATAGAGTGGAAGTATGGCATTCATGCGAAGCATGGGTGTCTTTTATTATAGAGAGAAGGATTCACATGAGAAAGATTTTACTATGGAGATGGACATTTTACCTGGTCGGCATGCTTATCCTGTCGCTAGGTATTTCAATGACAATTAAAGGACAGAAGCTGGGAATCGGCCCTTGGGATGTACTCCACGTCGGTTTGAACAATAACTTCGGCCTGACAATCGGTACATGGGGGATTATTACAGGCTTCATTATTATCATTTCGACAGCCATCGCCTTGAAAGAATGGCCGCGGTTCGGAACATGGCTGAATTTGGTGCTGATCGGGGGTTTTATCGACCTTTTCAACTGGTTGCTTCCCGATATCTCTTCGATGGGTGCACAACTACTCATCTTTTCAATGGGTGTAATCGTTATGGGATATGGTGTCGGGATTTATATTTCACCAAATATCGGGGCGGGTCCGCGGGACGGTCTCATGCTCGTCCTTGTTAAGAAAACGGGAGCCAGCGTGAAAAAAGTTCGGACTACAATCGAGGTCGTTGTGGCAATCGTCGGGTGGTTATTCGGCGGTCCAATCGGAATCGGGACGGTGCTGATTGCATTACGATGGGTGCACAACTACTCATCTTTTCAATGGGTGTAATCGTTATGGGATATGGTGTCGGGATTTATATTTCACCAAATATCGGGGCGGGTCCGCGGGACGGTCTCATGCTCGTCCTTGTTAAGAAAACGGGAGCCAGCGTGAAAAAAGTTCGGACTACAATCGAGGTCGTTGTGGCAATCGTCGGGTGGTTATTCGGCGGTCCAATCGGAATCGGGACGGTGCTGATTGCATTATTTTTAGGGCAGATCGCTCATTATACAATTCCGCAATGCCGAAATTTTTTGATGAAGATAATTGATAAGAGCGAAGAAGAAGTTACATTCTGAAGAAAATTTTTTATTTAAGCATGTGCTGCGAAGCCGTGCTTTTTTTTTATGTCCGGGCATACGTTAATCGTATGTACAGAAAGGATGATCGGAATGAATGGAACGATAACCCAATACATGGGGACAGCCTATACAGGTGCTGGAATCTCACACAAATACGATAAACTCATTGCATCGGCTTCGAAAACCCTATTTCTGAAGTGTCCTCCAACAAATGCAATCTCAAATTTGTTGAATGAAGCAGCCGCACACTATTTGAAACAAGGTTATGACATAGATCGGTTCATGGATCCCGTACAGCTTGACAGAACGGATGCAATCTTCATTAAAGGTCCGGACGTCTTCATCCTGCAAGCGTCACATCCCGTTGCACTTGAACCGGCGGAAATAGGCGGAAAGCACAAGGTTGTCAGTTTTTACGATATTTACGATGAAGAGAAATTGCGTGAACAGAACGGATCAATTGTGGAAAAGTTGACGGTGTCGGGTACGGCGCTCAAAAAAGCCCTGCAAACACTCGAGGAAGCAAAAAATATCCACGATGATTGGGAAAGAGTGAACATAAAGCGGATGATGTGGGATATCCATGTAACTCAAATACAATCATTAAAAGAAGAGTTGTTTGGAACTATCAAGCTGAATAAAGAAGCGGTCGTTTCACACAGGCTTATCGGTTCATTGACATCAGGCGGAGCAAAGGATTTCATCCCATCGATTACGAAGGGATTGAAGCGGCGGATCCTCATTAAAGGACTTCCGGGAACAGGCAAATCGACGCTCATGAAGTCGCTTGGAGCCGAAGCGGAAATGCGCGGATTCGACGTTCAATACGGTTGGTGCGGTTTAGATCCAGCTGGAGTCGATCTTGTTCTATTTCCTGAGCTGTCGGTATGCCTTCTCGATTCCACGAATCCACACGTCTACGATGCGGAACTGCCGGGGGATGAATTGCTCGACCTCGTACGCATGTGCGAAGCTGACGCTGGGGCGGAAGAGGAAATCAGTAAAATCCGCGAAGCCTACGCGGAAAAAATGCTCGATGCAACCGGCTATATGCAATCTTACGCACAAGCTGAAAATAGCATGAAAATCATGATGGATGCCGCTATTATCCAACCTGTCTTCGAGAAGAAATCGAGTGTTCTTTTGGAACTGATTTAACTAGGATGCACTTCATTCTGCGGCAGGGCCGGTCGTATGGTAAAATGGAGGTATCATTTGTTTGAAAGGAAGATTACTTTGTCAAAAGTACTCCATGCATTTTTAGAAGAAAATTTAAAAGAGCTCCGTGATCAAGGACTTTACAATGAAATCGATCCCGTTGAAGGTCCAAACGGCCCAATCATTACAATTAAAGGAAAAGAACTTATCAACTTATCTTCCAATAACTATTTGGGGCTTGCAACAGACGGGGATTTGAAAAAGCTGGCGATTGCCGCAACTGAAAAATACGGTGTCGGTGCAGGCGCGGTCCGTACAATTAATGGAACGCTCGATATCCACGTCAAGCTGGAAAAAAAGCTTGCTGAATTCAAAGGAACGGAAGCGGCGATTTCGTACCAATCAGGCTTCAACTGTAATATGGCAGCGATTTCCGCTGTCATGACGAAAAAAGATGCAATTCTATCAGATGAATTAAATCACGCCTCCATCATTGACGGCTGCCGCCTTTCCGGTGCGAAAGTCATCCGTGTCAATCACCAGGACATGGACGACCTCCGTGCAAAAGCGAAAGAAGCGACCGAATCCGGCCTGTATGAAAAAGTGATGTATATTACAGATGGAGTCTTCTCGATGGATGGCAATATTGCCAACCTTCCTGGAGCCGTGAAAATCGCGAAGGAATTCGATTTGATCACGTATGTTGACGATGCGCACGGTTCAGGTGTCACCGGCAAAGGTAAAGGGACCGTCAAACATTTCGGTCTTGAAAAAGAAATCGACCTTCAAATGGGGACACTGTCGAAAGCGATCGGCGTTGTTGGCGGCTATGTTGCGGGCACACAGGAATTGATAGACTGGCTGAAAGTCCGTTCCCGTCCGTTCTTATTCTCCACGGCACTTCCTGCGGGAGATGTCGCGGCGATCATGGGTGCGTTGGACAAGATATCGGAATCGACAGAGCTGCATGATAAACTTTGGGAAAACGGTAACTATTTAAAAGCCGGTCTTAAGAAATTGGGCTTCAATATCGGTGAATCCGAAACGCCAATCACACCGTGCATCATCGGCGAAGAGAAGCTGACGCAGCAATTTTCAAAACGTCTTGCGGATGAAGGTGTCTACGCCAAATCAATCGTCTTCCCGACAGTCGCCAAAGGAAAAGGCCGCGTCCGTAACATGCCAACCGCAGCCCATACGAAAGAAATGCTCGACGAAGCACTAGCCATCTACGAAAAAGTAGGCAAAGAACTCAACGTAATTTCATAACGAAATGATGAATCCCGGATGGCTTACATGCTGTCCGGGTTTTCTTTTTGGGGAGGAAAAGTTGCGGGTGAAATCATGGCAATCAAACTCGCCGTTGCAACAAATTATATCGACAAGGTACCCGCACGCGGTGAACCGAAAAAACCGTCCGTTGTTGATAATATGAGTAACTTTATTAAACCAAGTGCATACTAAAAAACAAAAAGCCCCTACGACTCGGGGCTTTTTACAATTACTGCACGATCATATTACCATTTTCAAAGCGCTTCATCGTAAGGTGCAAAACATTCTCCTGTTTTTCTTTCGTTATATCAAAGACGGGTGAGGATTGGTATGCATTCAAATCAGCGTTGTCTTTTTTGGGAGAACGTTTTATAATGAAATAAAGCTATAGAATCAATGAATCGATAATATTTTTTTAGTCGTGTACTCTCTAAAAACACAAACGTTCGAAAGCGGGGATCAATTAATAATGAAGAAAATCATGGTGACGGGTGCTTTAGGTCAAATCGGTTCGGAATTAATTACAAAGCTGCGTTCTGAATATGGTACTGAAAACGTATTGGCGACGGATATTCGCCGTACGGAATCTGCGACAGAAGGCCCGTTTGAAATCCTTGACGTGACGGATGCCCAAAAAATGCATGCACTAGCGGCGGATTTTGGCGCGGATACAATGATGCATATGGCTGCATTATTGTCAGCTAAAGCGGAAAATGAACCCTTGTTTGCGTGGAATCTCAATATGGGCGGGCTTATGAATGCACTTGAAGTGTCGCGCGAGCTGGATATGCAGTTTTTCACACCGAGTTCAATCGGCGCATTTGGGCCGTCAACACCAAAAAAAGACACACCGCAAGACACTTTGCAACGACCGACGACGATGTACGGTGTCAATAAAGTCGCAGGTGAATTACTGTGCGATTACTATTTCCATAAATTCGGACTTGATACACGCGGTGTCCGATTCCCGGGGCTCATCTCTTATGTAGCGCAACCGGGTGGCGGAACGACGGATTATGCGGTCGATATTTATTACAAAGCGCTCGAAGAAGGTAAGTACACTTCATATATTGCTGAAGGTACGTACATGGATATGATGTATATGCCAGATGCGTTACAAGCGATTGTCGATTTAATGGAAGCGGATCCTACGAAACTGATTCACCGCAACGCGTTCAATGTAACGGCAATGAGTTTCGAACCGTCACAAATCGCAGCGTCTATCCAGAAACATATTCCTACATTTGAAATAGCCTACGATGTTGATCCTGTTCGCCAAGCGATTGCAGATAGCTGGCCCGATTCAATCGATTCGACAGTAGCTGTCAACGAATGGGGCTTCAAAACAAACTATGATTTGGATAAAATGACAGAAGATATGCTGTCAAAACTGAAAAACAAATTGTATATATGATGAGAAGACCGCGGAATGATTTCTGCGGTCTTTTTTGTTACATGAAGTAGGGGGCGTCTTTATCGAAGCGATCATATCTATCCGCAACCCGCACATAATCCGGAAAAAAAGACCCCGCAACAATTTGCGAGGCCCATCTTTATTAAAATAATAGGTGTGCAACTCCTGCAATGATCGGCAATGAAATGATTGTACGCAGAAGGAAAATGACAACAAGTTCAAAGAAGTTCACCGGAATTTTTGAGCCTAGCAGAAGTCCCCCAACTTCGGCCATGAAAATGAGTTGTGTCACTGAAACGGTTGCAACAACGAACAATGTCAACTCTGAAGTAATTAGTCCGTTCGCCAAGATGACCGGTAGGAACATGTCCGTGAATCCGACGACCATAAGTTGCGCTGCATCCGCCGCCTCAGGAATACCGAGGATGGAGAGAATTGGTACGAACGGTAAACCTAAAATCGTGAAGACACTCGTATACTCCGCAAGAATAAGTGCAACCGTCCCGAAGGCCATAACGACCGGGATGACGCCAATCCACATATCAAGTACGTTTTTCAATCCTTCGGAAAACATTTTTGGCAATGACCGGCTTGAATCCGCCCTGGTTAACGCATTTTCAAGCCCGTGTGAAAAGGCGCTGTATCCTTCAGGCAATTTTTCATCATCGCCCGTAAATGGCCTACCGTCTATGTATTCTTCTTTCTTTTTGGAAAGTGGATAAATCCGCGGCATAATAAAGGCAAGGATAAGACCTGTTAGAATGACTGTACCATAGAATGGAAGAAAATAGGAACCGAGTCCAACTTCTTCAATAATGACGATAGAAAAGGTGATTGACACAACAGAGAAGGTCGTCCCGATAATCGCCGCTTCCTTCTTTGTATAATAGCCTTCTTCATACTGCTTACTTGTCAGCAAGACACCGATTGTTCCATCTCCAATCCATGACGTCAGCGCGTCGATTGAAGATCGACCTGGAATTTTGAAGACAGGACGCATCACTTTCACCATCATCGTCCCGAAAAATTCGAGTAAACCGAAATTTAGTAGAAGCGGCAAAAGAATTCCTGCGAATAAAAATATGGTAAACAGGAACGTAACTAGCCCGGTTTCACTTAGTAGAAGTCCACCGGTATTTTCATTCCAAACAGCGTTCGGACCTACTTGAAGTACGGTAAGTATAGCTAAAATCGCACCGATAATCCGGACAATCGTCCAAAACAGTGTTACTTTAAATAAATTTACCACAAAAGACGGTTGTACTTTTTCCTTAGGAATCATTAAAAATACGACTGAACCAAGTGCAGCGATGATTAGTGTAACCGTAGCGACCCACGGCATAATCGGCGCAATCGCCCCTGACAATAAATCTGCAAAGATGGCAATCGGTATTTTCCATTCACCTGCATACTTCATCGGCACCATGAACAGAAGAATACCGAGGATTGATGGAACTAAGAAATAGAACCATGTGGATAACGTGAACTTTTTCATTTTATTTCCCCTTTTTTATAACAGTATAACATGTATGGAGTGAATATTTATACATAAATATACTGTTTTTTTCTTTGTAAACAAAGTATATACTATTACCATTTTTCAGTCTATATAATTTGAAAACCCGTATAGCTATTAATGGTAACAGACTTCCTCCTGCAAGGTATAATTAATTTGTTTATTAAATAAAAATACATAAAATGGACTAAAACCGATACGGGTTCTAGTCCATTTTAATGAGTGGTTTATTATATTGTCTGCACGTAGGGGGAAACCGTTACATGCAGACTGTGATTTTTTATAATTACTATTTATTCAAAATCCTGATCCCAGCGATACGTATAAAACCGTTCATAATTCAACCATTTCAGCGCATCCGGATCTAGTTCTTCCAGTTTCTTCTCCATTTCCTTCATCATCCAAACGGTCTGGGATGCATGAGCGTTCAATGTGGCGACTTTTTTATCCGCCTTAGCTGTAACATCGTGAATGACATCGGGTTCGCCGAGCACTTCAACTGTATTATTGGCAAAAGCAAGTGTATACAGTGCAGGACGTTCCATTTCCGGCATTCTCCGAATTGCACGCACAACGGCACGCGCAGTTGCGTCGTGATCTGGATGGACAGCTAGGCCTGGATAGAATGAGATGACAAGTGAAGGATTCGTTTCTTCGATTAAATCTGCAACAACTTTCACCATTTTTTCATCATCTTCAAATTCGATTGTTTTATCACGGAATCCCATCATCCGTAAATCGTCGAGCCCCATCGCTTTACATGCATTTTTAAGTTCTTCTTTGCGGATCTGCGGTAATGTTTCGCGGTTAGCGAATGGTGGATTACCTAGGTTGCGCCCCATTTCACCTAATGTCAAGCAGGCGTATGTGACCGGCACGCCCATATCGCGGTATGAAGAAATGGTGCCGGATACGCCGAATGCTTCATCATCGGGGTGGGGGAATATGACAAGTACATGGCGTTCTTTTTTAATCATAAAAAAATAGCCTCCTTCAATTTAATATGTGAACGGTGTCTCACTGATTTCAAGCGCGACTGCAAGTTTACCTTCCGAACCAAGGCCCGCCATGAGCAAACGTCCGTGTTCATCGAGTTTATAGTGTGTGATGCCTTGCGCGTAAATCCACCCGGATGGTAGTTTCAGTCCGATGCGGTGGGGTGAATCGCCGGCCACTTTACCGAGTTCGAATTTGACGATAATATTGCGGATAAATGCGCCCGCATTGAAAAATGCCTCATTGGTATGGGCAGCATATGAGCCGTTCGTCGTTTCAAGATGGATGTACACATCTTTATTTGCAAAAGAAGTTATGAGTTCCTGTAAATGGTCCGCTTTAACTTTTTCCATGCATAAGCCTCCTTAAATCTATAACAGTGCTTCTCCCTAGTATATAGAAAATGGGGGGTGAATGCGATTGATGGGCTTAGGTATGGAAAGTGGAAGGGGGAGTTGGATGAATAGCGGTGGAGTGTCAAACGAAACCTATAAAGTTTCCAACCATTTATGAAAAGCGTCCAACGAACAGCGGAGTATCCAACGAAACTCCCGAAGTGTCCAATCAACTTCATGAAGTCTCCAACCAACCTCGTGAAGTTTCCAACCATTTATGAAAAGCGTCCAACGAACAGCGGAGTATCCAACGAAACTCCCGAAGTGTCCAACCAACTACATGAAGTCTCCAACCAACCTCGTGAAGTTTCCAACTATTTAGGAAAAGCGTCCAACGAACAGCGGAGTATCCAACGAAACTCTCGAAGTGTCCAACCAACTACATGAAGTCTCCAACCAACCTCGTAAAGTGTCCAACCAACTACATGAAGTCTCCAACCAACCTCGTAAAGTGTCCAACTATTTAGGAAAACCTTCCACCCAACCCGAAAAAGAACCACCGAAGAGACATTCTGCATGTCCCTTCGGTGGTTGGTAATTTTAGATTTCAATTGTCGTAATTTCTGGTGCGCCGAAACGGTTTTTCGCTCCGTGCATGACTGGTCCTACGTACTCATTCAGTTTCCAGCCGTTTGCGATTGCAGCGGAAACGAATTTTTTCGCTTCCAAAACGGATTCTTTCACGTCTAGGCCGTTTGCAAGATTTGCTGTAATTGCTGCGGCGAACGTGCAGCCTGCGCCGTGATTGTAATACGTCTCCGTTTTTTCCGCTTTCAGGAGTGTAAACGTTTTGCCGTCATAGAACAAATCCACGGCTTTATCATGTTCCAGCTGTTTGCCGCCTTTGATGACAACATTGCGTGCGCCGAGGGAATGGATTTTTTCCGCGACCGCTTTCATATCTTCGATTGTCTTTGGTGTTTTAGTTCCCGCAAGTTGTCCTGCTTCGAACAAGTTCGGAGTGACGATTTCTGCTTTTGGAAGAAGGAATTCGACCATTGCGTCTACTGTGCCGGGATTCAGAACTTCGTCTTCGCCCTTGCAAACCATGACCGGGTCGATGACAACATGAGTCAGCCCCGATTCTGAAATCGCGTTGCCCGCAATTTTGATGATTTCTTCTGTGCTCAACATACCTGTCTTAATCGCATCGATGCCTGTCGAAAGAGCGGTTTTGATCTGCGCTTTCAAGACGTCTACCGGCAGCGAATAGACGCCGTGTGACCAATTATTATCCGGATCCATCGTCACGACGACTGTAATAGCTGTCATGCCATATGTTCCGTGCTCTTGGAATGTTTTTAGGTCCGCCGCAATCCCTGCGCCGCCTGATGTATCGGATCCTGCAATTGTTAGAGTCTTTTTAAGCGTCATAATGGGTAGGTCTCCTTTTTTGGATGAATGAATTCCATGTTAATCTTATCAATAAAAACCGAAATTACAATTGTCCGACATCATCGGCTCTCATTACTTTAAAAACGGAAAAGGCGAGTAGCGCTGCAATACTAAAAATCACGGCAGCACTCAGTGCATGTTCAGCTAACGCAAGTCCTATCGCAAGAGCCGATAAAACGATGATTCCAATCCCGATTAAGAGAAGGAAAACGACGAGTCCAGCATTTTTAGAGCGTTCGGGCAAGCGGTCACCGTGTTTTGCAGCTTCAGAAACTTTTTTCAACTTCTCTCGTAATTGCATATCGACCAAGTCGCATCCCCCTTTCTGCAATCGTACCATGTCTTTCTAGTTGTTTGAACCGCCAGTTTCCTATAATGTGAACATATCAGATTATGTCGAAAAAGAGGAAAAGAGGTATGAAATGGCGGATGAAAAGAAAATCGATGAAATCGAACGGCTGTTGAGAGAATTGAAGGCTTCCGAAAAGGAAACCGCGGTGGCGATGGATACAGTGGAAGAACGCCCGTCCGGATTCTGGCGTGTCGGGAAAGTCTTTTTTTCATTATGGAAAAAGTCCTTTCTAGTTACTGCGCTCTCCATTTTACTGCTCATTGTCGCTTTGCCGTTTATCACGTTCTTCATATTGAAACAGGGGAGCACATTTACGGAATCGAAAGGTGCGTTTCTCGAACAAATCCAGGAATTGAACGAACTTGCGACAGCCGAAGCGTATACAAAAGTCATTATTGAACGACAAGATAATACATTGTTCGGGCAAAGCATCGGCCTTAATGTACCGGGAACGAAACGGCAGCTGCTGGTTGTCATCCCGGGATCAGTGAAGGCGGGTGTGGACATGTCTGGCCTGACGGAAAAAGATGTGGTAGTCGACGAAAAGAAAAAAACGGCGAAACTCACATTGCCGCCTGCTACATTTTTAGGAGGAGCTGAAATTTATTTCGATAAAGTTGAAGTCTATTCCTATGAAGGTGTGTTCCGGGAGAAGGCGAATATTGAAGAGGCTTATGAGCTTGCCGAGGAAGCGAAAAAACTTATATTGGAAGAAACTGCTGGACAGGGCGTCTTGACGATGGCACAGCAAAATGCGGAAAAGACGTTGCGGGAAATGTTTTCATTCGCGGGCTATGACGTGACGATTGAATTCAAGGAGTGATGTATTTTGGATATAGAACTTTTCGGCAACGATTGGGACGAAGTGCTAAAAGAAGAATTCGAAAAACCGTACTATAAAAAGTTGCGTGAATTTCTGAAAAAAGAGTACGCGGAAGAAACGGTTTATCCACAGATGGATGATTTATGGACCGCATTCAAATTGACGCCGTTCAATGAAGTGAAGGTCGTCATATTAGGACAGGACCCTTATCACGGACCCGGTCAAGCGCACGGATTAAGCTTTTCAGTGAAGCCGGGCGTCAAGATACCACCCAGTTTACGCAATATGTTCAAGGAACTGACGTCTGATATCGGCTGTCCGCCTCCGGAAAACGGGACACTGTCGGGATGGGCGGAACAGGGCGTACTTATGATGAATACGGTGCTGACTGTAAGGCAAGGGCAAGCTCATTCACACCGCAAGCAAGGGTGGGAGACTTTTACGGATGAAGTGATCCGGCAGTTGTCAAGGCGCGCAGAACCAATCGTCTTTGTGCTATGGGGGCGGCCGGCGCAGGAAAAGAAAAAACTCATCGATACGACACGCCATGAAATCATTGAATCGGTCCATCCGAGCCCGCTTAGTGCAAGCCGCGGTTTTTTTGGAAGTCGTCCCTATTCGGAAACGAATCGCATCCTTGAATCGTGGGATGAAATACCGATTGACTGGTGCTTGGCAGGCGGCGAGCTTTAATTCATACAGTACGCATGATAAAATTGGAAATGGAAAGAGGTGGACCGTTGTGGCAGTAAATTGTTTTCAATGCCAATATTTCTTCGTGACATGGGAACAGCGGAATCCGCGCGGCTGCAAAGCATATGGATTTAAAACGCGGGAACTGCCATCGGTCGTTGTCAAAAGATCGTCCGGCATGGACTGTTTACAATTTGAACAAAAGAAAGGGGATGCCAAACAATGATTCCTTACGATCGGATAGTATCGGAAATGGAGCGGCAGCTAGGTGTTGCGAGACGCACGAATGACGAAGGCACGATGCGGGAAGCGTTTTCTGCTGTCAGGTCACTCTGTGAAGTGGCGCTGGGCGAAGAAGGAAGGCAGGAAAAGAAAGTTTTCCCGAAAATGCTCACAACCGAAAATGCTGTACAATCAATTACCTCGTTGGAAGGCAAACCCCTCGAGGAAGAGGATGCAAACGGCGGCTCGATATTCGATTTTTGATAGATATTTCACAAACAATGAAATCATAACAAGAGAGTAGGAAACGATATGCCATTTTTTATTATTGCAGGGGCTGTCAACGCGGCGATCGCTGTTGCGTTCGGCGCATTCGGAGCGCACGCGTTAAAAGAAAAACTATCTGAACACTACTTGGCCATCTGGGAAACTGCCGTACAATACCAGATGTTCCATGCACTCGCATTGATTGCGGTCGGCATCATGATGAGCCCGGCCCTTTTTGGATCGGTCACACAGCTAAGTTGGGCAGGGTATTTGATCCTCGCGGGTATCATCATTTTCTCAGGCAGCTTGTATGTACTAAGCTTGTCGGGAATCGGTATACTTGGTGCTATCACGCCAATCGGCGGCGTCGCCTTCATCGCAGGGTGGATCATGCTTATTGTCGCGGCGGTTAAATTTTCAAACTGAAACAGGGGGCTTCGGCTCAACTGAGAAAAGAATGCCCGATTGAATAGATCAAAAAAGTCTTCCGCAAGCCACATCATGGCAGCCGGAAGACTTTTTTAATTCAAGGAGCTTGCGGAAAATACTTCACTTCATTATCAAATTCGGCATAATCAAAATAAATCATTGGAAATAGAAAACGGTGTCCTGTTGTCGAGTCGCTTAAAATGACATGGTCTCGACCCGCGGCTTCCACCGTTCCTCTAACTGCTTTCGTGTTTTTTCCGGTATCCAGTGCATGCTCGAATGAAAAATGGAAGGTTCCAGGTTCTCCTCTGTTTAAGCGTAAAATGTTTTCGATGTATGACTCCTCGCGCCGAGGGGGTCCGGGTTGCCTTCCTCCAGCTGGAAGTGTTACTGGCGGCGGTGTGACGTGCTGATTTTGATAGGGCTGATTCCAATAGTATTGGACCATTTCTTCATCCTTTCTTCTTTTGAGTTACACGTTCGGGCAGTCTTGAACCGTTGGGGAATAGAAACAGTGTGACTTGAATCTGCCTGTGTTCCATTGGTTATACCACTGTGCCGGACAATCTCCTTGAGGCATGAAAAACCATAATGAACGTTCTCCCGGAGTGAAGCGCTCGCCGTTGACGACGCGCCTGGCCAGTTTACGGTCCAATTCACGGGCGCGCTGGTAAAAATAGCCCTTTGTCGTCGCTTCGAAGCCGCCGGGACTTTGAAAAACCATGTCCTGCAAATTTCGTATATCATTGAAATCGAGACATCCCGAACGCACGCGGTTCACTCCGACATTGCCGACTAATAGCATGCCTAATTGGCCATCACCTTCTGCCTCAGCGCGCATTAACCGTGCGAGCAGATCCAGTTCAGCATCCGTGTATTGTATAACTGCCACGGCACAACCCCCTTGGGGAATCATATGCGCCGTTGGAGTCAAACATGCCCGTGAAATGAAAAAATGCCCAACTGTAAAATCACAGTTAGGCAAAAGAAGTATGAATAATGGTATTTAGATATTGAAAAATGATGCTTTTTTGTCGCCTTGTAAAATCGTGCCCACGAAGAATGAGCCGAACTCAGCGTAGCGTGCACTTACTTCATCAAAACGCATTTCATAAATCAGTTTCTTGAATTGGAGAACGTCATCTGCAAACAATGTGACGCCCCATTCGTAGTCGTCAAAGCCGACGGAACCGGAGATAATCTGTTTCACTTTACCTGCGTAGCTGCGACCGATCAAGCCATGGTCACGCATCAATGCTTTTCGTTTATCCATGTCAAGCATATACCAGTTGACGTCGCCGTCACGTTTCTTGTCCATTGGGTAGAAGCAGATATACTGGCTGCGTTGCAGTTCAGGATACAGACGACCGCGTACATAAGGGTTCTGATACGGATCATCAGTGGATTCGCCCGCAAGGTAGTTCGATAGTTCAACGACTGACAGGTACGAATACGCCGGAATCGTGAAATCCGCGATTGCGAGTTTATTGAATTCCGTTTCCAGTTCTTGCAGTTCGTCCATCGTCGGACGCAAAGTCATAAGCATGAAATCAGCTTTTTGACCGATTACTGTATAGAAAGCGTGTGCGCCTGTTTTATCGTCATCCGCTTTTTGGAGTTTTTCAAGGTAGACAAGAAATTCATCCACTGCCGCTTGACGTTCTTCTTTTGAAACCAATTTCCATGACGCCCAGTCCATCGAGCGTAAATCGTGTAATACATACCAGCCATCAAGTGTTTGTGCTGCTTCGATCATATGAAATCAGACTCCTTCATTAATGAATTACCTTCTTAAATAAGTGTAGCATAGAAGGTCATTGGAAGCCCTTTGCGAGTACTGTTGTCACGAATTTGACATGAAGTGAATCGCTTTTACAGCCTGGCTTGTTGGTGTATGCTTAGTGCATGAGAAATTGCGAAGGGTGGCTATCCGATGATTGATTTATTCAGCGGGATTAGAGATAGTTTAAGCGGGAACCGAAAGACGATTGTCCTGCCGGAAGGAACGGATGGACGCGTATTGGAAGCAGCGTCCCGCCTTCAAAACGAAGGGCTAGTAAAGCCGATTCTTCTTGGCAATGAAACAAAGGTGAAAGAAGCTGCAACTGAAGCGGGAATTGATATTTCGAAAATCGAGATCATTCATCCGGGTGAAGCACCTTATTTTGAAGAACTTGCTGGAAAATTTGTCGAGCGCCGCAACGGCAAAGCGACTTTGGAACAAGCGCGTGAACAGCTGAAAGACGTCAATTATTTCGGAACGATGCTCGTTTACGCGAGGCGTGCGGACGGATTAGTAAGCGGGGCGGCGCATTCGACTGCAGATACAGTACGGCCGGCACTCCAAATCATTAAGACGAAGCCCGGTGTTTCTAGGACAAGCGGGGCGTTCATCATGATGAAAGGCGAGGAGCGTCTAGTATTTGCAGATTGTGCGATTACGGTAGCACCGACATCACAGGAATTGGCGGAAATCGCGATCGAAAGCGCAAAAACAGCGAGAGCCTTCGGCGTAGATCCGCTAGTTGCAATGCTGTCCTTTTCTACGAAAGGGTCGGCTGTAACGGAAGAAACGGAAAGGGTCGCAAACGCGGTGAAAATCGCTCAATCGCTCGCACCTGAATTGCCGCTAGACGGTGAATTCCAGTTCGATGCGGCCTATGTTCCGGAAGTTGCCGCGAAAAAAGCACCTGGATCGGTCATTCAAGGCAATGCAAACGTCTTCGTTTTCCCGTCGCTTGAAGCGGGCAATATCGGTTATAAATTAACGGAGCGTCTTGGTGGCTACGAAGCGATCGGGCCGATACTGCAAGGATTGAATGCCCCCGTGAATGATTTGTCACGCGGTTGTTCCGCAGATGACGTGTATAAGCTTGCCTTGTTGACGGCAGCGCAAAGTCTATGAGCAGGAGAAATTGAAATGACATATGAATCTTTTTTATACATTCCCGAATGGCGTTTCGTGGATGAATCAATGACGACACGCAATCGTTCCGCACTGGAATCATTTGCGGCCGACGACACACTTTGCCATCTCGTCGGCCAGCAGATGAGTACTCCGACTGTCCGGACATGGGTGCATGAACAAACCGTCGTTCTCGGCATTCAGGATCATCGGCTTCCACATGTTGAAGAAGCGGTTTCGATGCTTGGAGATACAGGATATCACGCAATCGTCCGCAACTCGGGCGGTCTGGCAGTGGTGCTTGACGAAGGTGTATTAAATATATCGATTGTGCTTTCTGAACTTGATTCTTCCATCGATATTCCCGCGGGTTATGAAGTGATGCTCGCATTCGTCCGGATGCTTTTCCCGGAGGCGGGCGACCGGATCGAAGCCTATGAAATCGTCGGCTCGTATTGTCCAGGTTCGTATGATTTGAGTATCGACGGTCGCAAATTTGCGGGTATCTCACAGCGCAGGCTGCGCCAAGGCATCGCGGTCCAAGTTTATCTTTGTGTCGAAGGAAGCGGTGCGGAACGTGCTGAATTGATTCGCGACTTCTATGAAATTGGCCTGCAAGGGGAAGAAACGAAGTTCGCTTACCCGGCCATCAAACCGGAAGTGATGGCTTCGCTATCTGAACTATTGGAGATGCCGCTAACCGTAAATGATGTCGTCATCCGTACACAGCTTCTGCTACGTGAACTCGCGGATCATGTCGAGATCGGCGGCTTGAAACCGGAAGAGATGGACCTGTACACCTTTTATTTGAACCGCGTTTTCGAACGCAATCAAAAAATGCTGGCACGTGGATGAAAAAACGGCTGTCTCCTGTAGAAAGGGGGCGGCCGTTTTTGTGTCGTTTAGGGGAGAAGTGTGCAACCAAATTTTCGGAGTATCCAACCAACCTGTCGAAGTGTGCAACAAACCTCGAAGTATCCAACCAACCGAGCAAAGTGTCCAACCAACCGGCGATAGTATCCAACAAACCGAGCAAAGTGTCCAACCAAATCGCCGAAGTGTCCAACCATTCCCGTTAGTTCTTCATCGGTACTTCCAAAGAAAAAACCGCCTATCAATGATTGATGGGCGGTTCTTTTGACACTAGGTTTCCGTTCTGTTCCATCTTGAAGACGGGTGCGGTACGGTCCGTTTCATCATCCAGTGTTACGAGACGGCGGGCACGGTTCATGATTTGGACGAATTGCTCGTAATCGGCGCGCAGTGTTTTATTTTCCTGTTGAAGTTTTTCAATCTCTTTTTCAAGTTGCTCCGTTTTTTCATTCGCGATTTTAGCAGTCTGCCTCCAACGAAGCGACTCGTTATCTCCCACACCTGTGTGATGCATGCGTACGAGATAAGCGATAACTGTATCGAGGGAAAGTGCTGATAATGGAACGGACACTTTCTGTTCTTCCTCTTGTCCTTGTGAAGAAGGGCTGTATAATTGTTGTCCTCGGCGTTTAAAATCTTTTCCCAGGACACGTATCGCTTGTTTGCGTTCTTTCTTCGCATCTGCAAGCTCTTTTTCATAATCGCGCCTTACAACTGCATTCCATCTGAACCCGCAAGCTGCGGCCGTTCTGTTGAGCGCATCCCCAACTTCCTCGAAAGCGCTGAGTTGTGTACTACCTTCGCGGACGTGCCGCAATACTGTGTCGGCTAATAAAGTATCGTTTTCTTCAATCCAAGCATCCTGCCTAACTTTCACCATTTCCGTGCCTCCTGTCATATCTTCATAGTTTCTTTCTACGGTCAGTGTGTACAGAAATCCATTACTTTATTCATAATGAAAAAAGCATTCTATCTCTTTTTCAAGCAAATGAACCTTTTTCCATCTTCCTACAAAGCATTTTTGCGATTATACTAAAGGGAATGAGTTGACGGAGGTGCCCCATGGAATATAAAGATGAAAAACTGGTCGAAGAGAAAGTTTTCAAAGATCCGGTGCACCGCTATATCCACGTGCGCGACAAAGTGATTTGGGACGTTATCGGCACAAGTGAATTTCAGCGCTTACGCCGGATCAAGCAGCTGGGTACGACGTATCTCGTATTTCACGGGGCGGAGCATAGCCGATTCCATCATTCGCTCGGCGTCTATGAAATCGTCAGACGCATCATTGACGACGGTTTCAGCGGCCGGCCCGAATGGAACAGCGATGAACGGCTCGTGACGATGTGTGCGGCGCTACTGCATGACCTCGGGCACGGTCCATTTTCGCATGCTTTTGAAAATGTGTTCGACCTCGATCACGAACAATTTACACAGGCGATTTTGCTAGGGGACACGGAAGTGAATGCGGTACTTCGCCGTGTCGCACCCGATTTCCCGCAAAAAGTCGCTGATATAATCGGGAAAACATATCCTGATAAACTTGTCGTCAGCCTGATTTCAAGCCAAATCGACGCTGATCGGATGGATTACTTGCAGCGCGATGCTTACTTCACGGGGGTTTCGTACGGCCATTTCGATATGGAACGGATTTTGCGCGTCATGCGGCCGACCGAAGAACAGGCGGTCATCAAGTATAGCGGGATGCATGCGGTGGAAGATTATATAATGAGCCGCTACCAAATGTATTGGCAAGTCTATTTCCATCCCGTATCGCGCAGTGCGGAAGTCATCTTGACAAAAATTTTGCATCGGGCGAAACAGTTGCATGAAAATGGCTATATCTTCAAACAAGAGCCTGTCCATTTTCGTTCATTTTTCGACAAGACGTTCAAACTAGAGGATTATATTGCGCTGGATGAAAGTATTCTACTGACGTATTTTCAAATGTGGATGAAAGAAGACGATCCGATTTTAGCGGACCTTTGCTATCGTTTCATCAACCGTAGATTGTTCCAGTACGCGGAATTTGATCCGGCCAAAGAATACCGGAAGATCGGGGAACTCGAACAATTATTCAAGGATGCGGGGATCGACCCGGCTTATTATCTCGTTACGGATTCGTCATCAGACCTGCCGTATGATTTTTACGGTCCGGGTGAAGAGAACGAACGGCTGCCGATTTATTTGCAGATGCCGAATGGTGAGTTGAGTGAGTTGTCGCGTTCGTCGGATGTCGTGGATGCAATTTCAGGAAAAAGACGGACGGACCATAAAATCTATTTCCCGGAAGATGTGTTGGAAGCTGGAAAAGAACAGAATCCGCTGTATGGACGGATTTTACATATGTTGAAAGGTTAGGAGTGAATAAGTTGCTGCAGGAACACGCTAAGATCGTGCAATTCATCTCAATGGCGAATGAAGTGACCGGAAGAAAAAAATTGCAGAAAATGATTTATATCGCAAAAAAAATGAATTTCCCGTTCGCTGAAAAATATGAGCTTCATATGTATGGCCCCTATTCGGAGGAATTGACGCTGCGCATAGAAGAGCTGCGCGAGATGGGGTTTCTCTCGGAACAGTGTACGGACAAAGGATCGTACGTCCAATATAGTTACCAAGTGACGGAAGAAGGGGAGGGATTTCTTGAAACGGCGGACGCTCCCCCCGAAATGCTGAGCAGCTGTATTGCCAGGATGAACGTCAAAAGTTCTCGTTTCCTTGAACTCGTTTCAACACTGCTTTACTTTGACCATCTCGAAAAGGACGAGCAGATTGCCAAAGTTCTTATTGTGAAAAACAAACTGAATTTCACTGCCGAGGAAGTGACGTCTGCATTTGAATTCATCAGTGAAATGCAGGCGAATTCGGTTCAATAGAAGAAAGGCTGTCCCACTGGAACGGAAACCTCCGTCTTGGGACAGCCTTTTTAAATGATGATTATTGATCACTTAGACGTTTTCCAGCGACAGCGTAATGACTTTTCGACATTTCTTCGATGATGATGGAAACGTTTTGAGCAGGTGCACCCGTTGTTTCAGCGACCGCTTCCGTTACTTTTTCGCAAAGCGCACGTTTCTGTTCGTCTGTACGGCCTTCCAACATTTTGACAGTGACGATTGGCATTTCATTTCCCCCTCCCTGTAGTTATTGGGTATAGTATATATAGTATCAGATTTGGAGGGGACGAAGAAATGCCAAATGAGAATAAACCGAAACAGAAACTTGGTTTTACCATTATAAAGGATGATCCGACTGACGGTCACGGTGGATACGGAATCGGGTCGCTGTCACTTGAAAACGTTTCTCCAGTCATTATCGACGTCGAAGAAGGGGTTGCGCAGATTGAAATCGGTGCGATGCACGCAAGGAGCGACACGGAGCGGGGTATTAAGTTTACACTGAACCGGGAAGATTCAGAAGGCGGAAAACCGTACTGGCTCGTTTGGGTAACAATCGATTTCCGTGAAGAAGGGCCTTATTATGCGGGCGTCACAGCGTGCGAAATGGTCGTCAACCGTGAAAAGCGCCGCGGTTATAAAGTGCTGGCGGATCACGTCAACCGGATGGATAAATCAATGAAACGTACGATTATCGTTGATCATATGGATGATAAATCAAAGCGTATTCTTGCTGAATTCCTTGCTGGCCATAACAAGGAAATGTGGGAGAGAAGCGAACCGAAACTGCATGTGGATTTGAGCGTTGAATCGCCACAATTGTGAACAAATAGTGACAAATTCCGCATACTTCCCTATCCAAGGTTGAATGTCGGCATGAAAGGCAGTACACTGAAATTACAGCTTGCAATTGTGAGCTAGGACAACCGGAATTGTGCACTCCCTGCTGAATATCGTATCAACCAAACCCAAGCGTGATACACCATTTAACAGGTCGCCTTGAACGGTAAAAAAGCTTTCCATCCCTGAATTAATTCGGGCGAGGAAAGCTTTTTTGATTTTAATGAATTGAAGGGTGAACCGACCATATCCCCGCGCCGACCGACCATACCCCCGCGCCGACCGACCATACCCCCGCGCCGACCGACCATATCCCCGCGCCGACCGACCATACCCCCGCGCTAACCGACCACAACCCTACTCAAAAAACGAAAATGGAAACAGTTCGAATTTCTTTCCATCCGCTTCGCCCGAGGAGCGTTTTTCCCTCAGCGTCTTGTCCGTGCATAGCTTTTGAGGCATATCCTTCTCTTTCACATAGACTAGCCGTTGTTTGTCACAACCGTTCACTGCGATACCGCCCGTATCAACGTCAATGATGACGCTGTTGACGCCGTCAGGGGGGATGAACGGCTCGGCCGGCTTCCCGCGATTCACGCCCTCCATGAAGTCCATCCATATCTTTTTCGAGGCCGCTTTATCCGACGCTTCAGTCAGCTGCTCGCCGACGTCGAATCCGGTCCAGATGCCTGCTGTCAGCGACGGCGTGAAGCCGATCAAGTATTGATCCGAAATCGTTGTTCCGGACTTGGCGGCATAAGGACGCGTCTGTTTTGGCCGCATTGATAATCCTGTAGCAGTGGAATAATCGTTGAACACGGGATCGAACATGCCAGTCATCAGATGGGTGAGAACGAAAGCGTCCTGTTCACTCATAATGCGTTTCTTGCTCTTTGCCGGATGTTCATATATCGTCTTGCCTTCAGAATCCGAGATGGATAAAATCGTCGTCGGTTTGGTTTCGATCCCGCCCGAGGCGATTCTGTTATAGGCATTCGTCATGTCGTACAGCGTTACAACCGAAGTCCCGAGCGCAGTGGCGGGGGAATCAGGAAAATCACCTTCGACGCCTAAACGGTCAGCCATTTTGCTGAATTTCTTATAACCGATATCTTCAAGTGTCTTCACCGCGTATATGTTATCGGAAATAGCGAGCGCCTGTGCGAGTGAGATAGGGTGTCCGGCGAATTTACCGTTAACGTTATTCGGTTCATACGTGGAACGTCCCTCGTCATACGTAAAGATGGTTTTTTCAGTAGATAAGAATGTCAACGGACTGAATCCGTTTTCCAGGGCAGCCGCGTAAAGAATAGGTTTCATGGCGGAGCCGGGCTGGCGCTTTGCTTGTGTCACCCGATTGAAAGGACTTTCTGTATAATCATTCCCGCCTACGAGTGATGTAATTGCCCCGGTTCCAGCCTCGATCGACATGAATCCGACTTGTAAACCACTGTTGGGCATCCATTTAGCGATCGTCTCTTCGGCGGTCTGCTGATGATGCGGGTCCAGCGTTGTCCGAATCGTCCAGCCGCCTTCAACCGGAGAGCGTCCTTTCTCTGTCAGCACTTTTTCCGCCTCGCGCCACACTTCATCAAGGAAATAAGGGGCAACACGCTTCGTATCAGCCCACTCGCGGTTTTTTAACGTAATTTGTTCGTTTTGTGCCCGTTCTTCCTGCCGCGCGGTGATATATCCTTGCGCTTCCATCAGTGAAAGGACGAGCAATTGCCGATCCCGTGATTTTTGAGGATTTTCAATGGGTGAATAAATCGAAGGTCCTTTGGCGATCGCGGTGATGGTGGCGGATTCTTCGAGTGTCAGCTCTTTCGCGGACTTGCCGAAATAGAACCTGCTTGCCGCCTCGACGCCGTACATTCCGTGACCGAAGTAAACGGTATTCATATAGCCTTCCAAAATGACATCTTTTTCATAAAACGTTTCCATTCGATAGGCATAGAGTGATTCGGTAATTTTGCGTTTCCATGACTTTTCAAACGTCAAATACAAGTTTCTCGCGTATTGCATTGAGATTGTGCTGGCTCCTTCAACTTTGCTCCCGGATTTTATATCTTTCAAAAGCGCTCCAGCAATCCGTCTATAATCAAAACCGTTGTGTTTATAAAAGTTTTTGTCTTCCGTCGCAATGACAGCATCGATTAGAAAGGGCGACATTTCATCGAGGCTGACCCAGTAACGCCGTTCCGCGGAAAATCGGTCGCCGATCTGCTTGCCGTTTTTATCGAGAAAGACGGAAGCTTTCGGCACACTTAAAGAAGGCGCCCCTGTAATTTGCGCATACAACCTAAGTGATAGAAAGACAGTCAACACCGCCATCATCATGGTGACGGTTAACAGCATTATCCTTCGTAACGTCGAGCGTCTCTTTTTATTTTTTACATACACTGTCCGTCGCATGTGATCCCTTCCTGTCCATGTCATTGTGTCTAGTATGCGACGCATGGAAACAGATTAAACGGCAATGCGATAAAAACATGCATTACCCAGATAGATTGAAATGTAGACCGGAAAAAGGATATAATGAATAGATGTATTTATGATAAGGACGTGAGCGTTTGGAATCACGGGAAAAAGAGCGAAATGTGAAGATCAAGCTTCAATCGTCAATCCGGCATCCTGGTCAAGACGAGGAAAAGCATGAATTGAATGCAACGGGATTGCTCATTGAAAAAGCCGGCAAACCCTATTTGAAATATGAAGAAGAACAAGGCGGAAAGCGGATTCAGACTATTGTCAGACTAGATTCCACAGATGCACTTATCATGCGCCGCGGCGCAGTCAACATGCGGCTGCCTTTCATTGAAGCGGGAGAACGATCGGGAACATACGGCAACGGACCGGCGGCGTTCGACCTAGTCGTCAAAACGGAAAAACTCGATTTCACGGAGCGAAAGGACAGATCCGGCGGTCGCTTCAATGTGAATTATGATCTGCATGCAGAAGGAGCGCTTCTCGGAACATACGAACTGACTATTACATACACGGAGGGAACAATATGAACGCGGTAGAACAGATTCAGCAAGAAGTGAAGTCAGCGTTGCGTCAAGCGGTAATTGACGCAGGCCTGGCAGAAGAAACGGCGATTCCGGATATAATGCTTGAAACACCTAATAACAAGGACAATGGCGATTATGCGACGAACATTGCGATGCAGCTGACGAAATTGGCGAAAAAGCCGCCGCGCGTCATTGCAGAAGCGATTCTTGAGAAATTGAATACAGAAGATACGGCAATTAAATCAATTGAAATTGCAGGACCCGGTTTCATCAATATCAAATTGAAAACCGATTATCTGGGCGACATTGTCAAGACAGTTCTAGAGCAAGGCGAGAACTATGGCCGTTCAAATTCCGGCAACAACCAAAAAGTCCAAGTTGAATTCGTTTCTGCCAATCCGACAGGCGACCTTCACCTAGGACATGCACGCGGGGCTTCACTCGGCGATTCCCTATGCAACGTCCTCGATTTTGCAGGATACGATGTCGCACGTGAATACTACATCAACGATGCGGGCAATCAAGTGCATAACCTTGCGAAGTCTGTCGAAGCGCGTTATTTCCAAGCGCTCGGTTTGGATAAAGAAATGCCTGAGGACGGCTATCAAGGGCAGGACATCATTACACTCGGGAAAATACTTGCGGACGAATTCGGCGATAAATACGTCAATGTTCCCGATGAAGAGCGTTATACATTCTTCCGTCAATACGGACTTGATTATGAATTAGAGAAGTTGAAGAAAGACCTTTCCGATTTCCGTGTTTCATTTGACGTCTGGTTCTCGGAAACTTCGTTGTATCAAAATGGGAAAATCGATGTCGCTCTTGATAAATTACGTGCAAATGGCCATGTCTTTGAAGAAGATGGCGCAACATGGTTCCGTTCTACGACATTCGGTGATGACAAAGACCGCGTTCTCATTAAAAACGACGGTACCTACACATATTTAACACCGGATATCGCGTACCATCAGGATAAATTGTCCCGCGGATTCAATAAGCTCATTAACATTTGGGGCGCAGATCACCACGGTTATATTCCGCGGATGAAAGCGGCAATCGAAGCGCTTGGCTACGACAAAGATACGCTCGAAGTCAGCGTTGCTCAAATGGTTCAGTTATATAAAGACGGAGAGAAATTCAAGATGAGCAAACGGACAGGAAAAGCTGTCACGTTGCGTGAACTTGTCGAAGAAGTTGGATTGGACGCAGTCCGCTATTTCTTCGCAATGCGTTCGGGCGACTCGCAAATGGACTTTGACCTTGACTTGGCGATTTCACAGTCCAATGAAAACCCTGTCTATTACGCACAATATGCGCACGCACGGATTTCCTCGATTTTACGTCAAGCCGAGGAAAGTGGACTATCCGCTTCTGTGGAAAACGTCTCTTTATTGCAAGCTGAAAAAGAATTGGAATTAATGAAGAAGATCGGTGACTTCCCGCAAGTCATCAGCGACTCAGCAAGAATACGTTCACCGCACCGTGTTGCAACGTACATCCAAGAACTTGCGGCCACTTTCCACAGCTTCTATAATGCGGAAAAAGTGCTGGACCCGGAAAACCGCAATTTGTCGGAAGCACGTCTTGCACTAATCACGATCACACGCACGACGATTGCCAACGCATTGAAACTGATTGGGGTTTCTGCACCGGAAAAAATGTAATACCGTTTTGATTGGCCGCTACACTTATGTGTGGCGGTTTTTTTCATGGGCGGGAAAATCCAGATTTGCCGGCGTATCGACAAGTACTGCTATCGACAGACAAAAATTTTGTAGTATACTGAATGTTGTACAAAAAATACATACCAAACATAAAGGTGCCCCGCTTTAAAGACGGGGTTAAAAGGGAAGCCGGTTCAATGCCGGCGCGGTCCCGCCACTGTAAGTGTGAGCAAGTCGCAATGAGTCACTGGGGAAATTCCGGGAAGACGCGACAAGCATTGAGCACAAGCCAGGAGACCTGCCTTTATGGATCACACGTACCCTACGAGGATAGGATTAGTGAAAATCGACGTCTCCGTGCGTCCGGATTTTTACTCAACTTATTCCTCTGTAGATATTGCGGGGGATTTTTATTTGGCGAAAAACAGGAGGAAACCAACATGAAGAAGATTTGGCAATTAGGGTTGACGGCTATCTTTGCAGTATTCCTGCTTGCGGCATGCGGAGGGGCTGCAACAGAAGACAAGCCGAAAGTGGACGCAACACCGAAAGAAGACGTAGTCAAAGCTGACTTCCCACTGACACTCACGGACGCAGTCGGCAATGAAATCACATTAGAAAAAGCACCGGCAACGATTGTCTCGATGATGCCGAGCAATACGGAAATTTTGTTTGAACTAGGTCTTGCTGATGAAGTTGTTGGCGTAAACGACTACGATGATTATCCGGCGGAAGTACTTGAAAAAGAGAAAATCGGCGGTATGGAATTCAACGTCGAGAAAATCGTTTCGATGGCCCCTGAAATCGTTTTTGCGCATGAATCAGGACTTGGAACGGGAGAAGAAGGGCTGCAACAGATCCGTGATGCAGGAATCCCAGTCTTTGTTGTGAAAAATGCAGCAAACTTTGATGAAACCTATACAACGATCGAAACAATCGGTAAAGCGACTGGTAAAACAGTGGAAGCAGAAAAGATCATTGCGGACATGAAAGCGAAAGTCGAAGAAGTATTAGCGAAAACAGCCAAAGTCGAGAATAAAAAGACGGTTTTCGTTGAAACATCACCCGCTCCGGAAATTTACACACCAGGTAAAAATACATTCATGGATCAAATGCTTGAAATGATTGGTGCAGAGAATATTGCTGCCGATCAAGAAGGCTGGTTCATGATAGATCCGGAAGAAATCGTCAACCGTAATCCAGATGTACTTATTGTTTTATATGACTACATCGAAACTGCTGTCGCAGATGTTTATGCACGACCCGGTTTTGACTCTATTACGGCTATTCAAGAAAAAGCTGTTGTTCAAGTAAAAGAGAACATCACTAGCCGGACAGGTCCGCGTCTTGCCGATGGGCTCGAAGAAATAGCGAAAGCCATTTACCCTGAGGTATTCAGTGAGTAAATCCAGCGTTGCCTACATCGTTTCTGCCGCCGCCCTCATTGTGGCGGTATGGCTCGGTGTGTCGATCGGGTCTGTGAAAATACCGATCAGTACGTTATGGAATGCCGGGGCGGATGCAACAGCCACCAACATATTATGGAAAATTCGCTTGCCGCGAGTCGTGCTTGCCGGACTTGTCGGCGCTTCGCTCGCGATTTCCGGAGCGGCTTTCCAGGGGCTGTTGAAAAACCCGCTTGCTGATCCCTACACCCTCGGAGTGTCATCCGGCGCCTCGGTCGGTGCTGTTATGACGCTCTTTTTTGGTATTTCCATTCCGTTTTTAGGCACATATACGCTCCCTATATTCAGTATGATCGGTGCTGCACTGACAATGTTCCTCGTTCTGGGATTCGCGCGTCTAGTTGACCGTGCGATGAAAATGGAAACAATCATTTTGACGGGGATCATTTTCGGTTCGTTTCTCGGCTCTGTCCTGTCACTGATGATTGCGCTGACAGGCGAGGAATTGCGGCAGATCATCGGCTGGCTTCTTGGCAGTGTGTCGATGAGGGGCTGGAACTATATTACAATGATCTTGCCATTCGTCGTCATCGGTTCACTTATGCTATGGCTGAACCGTCGTGAATTGAATGCGATGCTGTTCGGGGAAGAACGGGCGCATCATTTAGGCGTCAACGTCAAACGACGTAAATTCAGCATCTTGATCGGCGGTTCCATCCTAACAGGTTCTGCAGTTGCGGTATCCGGTACAATCGGCTTCGTCGGACTAGTTGTTCCGCATATGACGCGGCTTCTGTGGGGCTCGGATCATCGCCATCTCCTTACGTTATCGTTCATGAACGGTGCTACGTTGTTGATCATTTGCGATTTGATCGCACGGACGATCATTTCCCCGACTGAACTTCCGGTCGGTGTCATCACTGCATTTATCGGTGCGCCGGTATTCGCATTCATCTTCTATAAACAACGAAGGACAGGAGGAATGTAACGTGTTGAAAGTCGAAAACGTTTCCGGCGGATACGGCAAAGAGCCGGTCGTGAAGTCAGTGACATTCAATGTGAAGAAAGGCGAAGTACTCGGCATACTCGGTCCCAACGGAAGCGGTAAATCAACGCTGCTGAAAATCATTTCAGGCATCCTCCCGATGGAAACAGGCTCCGTCACAATCGACGGGCAGGATGCATCAAGCTATTCACAAAAAGAATTCGCCAAAAAAGTTGCAGTCCTGCCGCAACTGCATGCCCACGCATTTTCCCACTCCGTTCGTGAAACGGTGGAACTTGGCCGATATCCGCACCAATCAGGCCTGTTTTCTTCCTGGTCGAATGAAGACGAACGTGCTGTCACGGAAGCGATGAGCAATATGGCGATCACCCGATATGCCAAGAACTCGATTGAATTGCTTTCCGGAGGTGAACAGCAGCGCGTTTTCGTTGCGCAGGCACTCGCCCAGGAAGCACCGATATTATTGCTCGATGAACCGACAAATCATTTGGACATCGCCCACCAACAGCAATTGCTCGATACGATCCGCAAACAGGCAGTCGACAAAGGACTGACGGTCATTTCGGTGTTTCATGATATTAATCTAGCATCTTTATACTGTGATCGGCTTTTGCTGATGAATAAAGGACAAATCGCTAAGATCGGTGCGCCACAGGACGTTGTGAAAGAAGAAGCAATCCAAGCCGTCTATGGAGCACGCGTGAAATCGCAGCCGCATCCTGAATTGGCCAAGCCGCAAATTACGCTTCTGCCCGACTTGAAAGCGGAAATGAAACCTTTCAAGGTGAGAAAAGAAGATTTTTCCGTGTCGTCGCACTATGTGTCTCTGCAAACAGAAAGCCCTTTAAAAACGCTATCTTCTGCTGTTCACAATGCGGGAAGCGGTTGGTATCGGTCGTTCGTCAACCGGCATGTTGATGCGGATTACAATATCGATGATGTCAAAGCCGAAAATGCTTCTTATCTTGAACAGCAAGGCTTTCGACTGACGGATACAGTCGGCATGATGACCGCCGTCACAACAGAGCACGCTGAAGTCGAGGAATATGCAGGGGAGTTCGGAACTGTATTGATTGCAGTGACGGCGGGGGTCGGCAATGCTGTCGATGTGTCACAAGCGCTCCCGCGTGATCAAAAACCCCGTGTCGGTACGATCAATACATGGGTTATCGTCAATGGTCAACTGCCTGATGAAGCATTCATTCAAGCGATGATAACGGCAACGGAAGCGAAGACGAAAGCGCTTCAGACTGAATCGATAACAGATCCGCTGACGGGTACAATTGCGACAGGTACATCGACGGACAGCCTTCTTGTCGCTGCAACGCAACAAGGGGAATACCTTCCGTATGCCGGTCCAATCACGCCGCTCGGAAAATTGATTGGCCACGGGGTTTATGACTGCACAGTACGGGCAATCCGTGCATACAAAAAGGCGAAAGGATGGACGACTTGATCCCTGCACACTTCATAGCCATTGCCATCGGTTTCCTGCTCGACAGGATGATTGGAGATCCACCAAAATGGCCGCATCCTGTCCGCTGGATCGGGACGTTCATTTCAAAGTTGACAGCAGTATTGAATAAAGGACGGTTCCGCACGTTAAAAGGAGCGTTTACGCTTTTCATCACAGTCGGGATTGTTTTGGTCGTCGTTTTTGCCGTAGTGGTTTTCTCCTACCAATTTCACATTTTTGTAGGGGTTGCTGTGGAGGGGCTTCTTATCGCCATCGGACTAGCGCAAAAAAGTTTGCGCGAAGCGGCGCTTGACGTTTATCGCCCGCTTGCTGCGAAGGATTTACCGGAAGCACGAACTAAACTGTCCTGGATTGTCGGCCGCGATACGGAAAAACTGAAAGAAAGCGGCATCGTCCGTGGTGCGGTGGAAACCGTATCGGAAAATATTGCGGACGGCATTACGTCTCCATTATTTTGGGCATTTCTTCTGGGGGCACCCGGTCTATGGATGTATAAAGCGGTGAATACGCTCGATTCAATGATTGGCTACAAAGACGAACGTTATGAGAAATTCGGTACATTTTCTGCGAGGGCAGACGATATTTTGAATTTCATTCCAGCGCGTATTACTGGTTTCCTGGTCATTTTATATGCGCCGAATAAAGGCAAGATTTCCTTCAGGAAACGGTTCGCCGGATGGAGTAAAGACGCGAGGAACCATCCCAGTCCGAACAGCGGATTCCTGGAGGCAGCGACAGCATGGCAACTTGGCGTTACACTTGGCGGAACGAGTACATACCGGGGAGTTGCATCAAAACGGCCTGAACTCGGCCCGGGGAACGTCCCGCTGACAGCGATACATATTAAAGAAACGATTACACAAATGCATATTGCGGCGTTTATTTTTTGGTTAGTATTAACGGTGATTGGAGTGATGTTTTATGCAGTTGCCTGAACACGGCGCAAATCCGCGCAGCGTGTATGCGAGACTGGGTATGGAACCGCCTGCTCGGCTGCTGGATTTCAGTGAAAATGTAAATCCAGCGGGGCCTCCTGAATCAGTTGCGCAAATTTGGCCACAGTTGCTGGACAGGCTGAAGGCTTATCCGAATCCGGAAGGGGAGCCGTTTCTATCAGCGGCAGCCGATTACCACGGCATTTCGGTTGATTATTTATTCGCGGGGAACGGGGCGGCTGAACTGCTCGCACTTTTGGCAGAACGCTATCGTGGAAAGCGAGCGATAGTCGTGCACCCGACGTTTTCCGAATATGAAGCGACTTTAACGGCGAAAAGCGTCGAGATTGTACGGGTTCTTGCGTCGGAAGATAACGGGTTCAAGTTGCCGCTTGAAGCGATCCTCGACGGTATGGATTCGGCTTCCGTTGTGTATATCTGCACGCCGAACAATCCGACGGGAATATTGCCTGCGGCTGAGAATTTATTTGAAATTATTCGTTACGGCGCTGAAGTGGGGTGTGATGTTGTTTTGGATGAAGCCTTTATCGATTTCGTCGATGAGTCACTGTCCTTCATTCCGGAAATAATGAACAATCCACACCTTATTATCGTGCGCTCGATGACAAAAATGTACGCCATTCCGGGAATACGGCTAGGGTACGTTGCGGCAGATCCAACTGTCATAAAGGAAATAAAAGCACGCGCCCCGCATTGGAACGTTAACGGTTTAGCGGCACAAATCGGAGCGGTTTGTTTACAGGAAGAGTCATACCGTGAACAAGCGATACAACGAAGTAACTTGCAACGAGAAAAGATGACACAGTTTTTACTCGAGTATGGCTGCACGGTTACAGATTCGGTAACCAATTTCATTGCATTCACACTGGGACCCGGCCGTGATTCCGAAAAATTATACCGGGATATGCTTGCGCGTGGAATCGTCCTCCGCCATTCAGAAAACTTCCGAGGAATGGATGGCAGATGGCTGCGAATCGGCATGAAAAACCCAGCAGACATGGCCGTACTAAAAGAAGAGCTTCGTAAGTGGTTGGAGGAAAACCCTCTGGGTGACAGTCACCCAGTCAACTCCGACACTATTCAGATAATTCGTCCGGGGAAACTGACGTTTGTTAGTGGGGGTGTAAGGAGCGGGAAAAGTTCCTATGCGGAGAGATTGCTTGTGGATGAAACCGGTAAAAACGGGGGCCGGCTTGTTTATATCGCCTCCGGTACTGCAACGGATCCGGAAATGAAGTTGCGTATCGATTGGCATCGACAAGACCGTTCGAATCATAGTTGGACGACTGTTGAACAACCGGTGAAATTGGAGGAGGTTTTGCCTGCGATTCAGCCGGCGGATTATGTATTATGGGATTGTGTCACCACATGGCTGGCGAACGAGTTATACACAGGTTGGGAAACCGGGAAACCTTGTATCGGCCAATTAGGTTGTATGGAAAAGAAGGAAATGCAACTGTACGAAACAATCGACGCGATACTAGGGCAAGCCGCTCACCTCGTCATCGTTTCAAATGAAGTGCTTGATGAACTGCCGTCCGAATACGTGGAAACGGAAATTTACAGTATGTGGCTGGGGCGTATTCACCAAAAGTTAGTCGCACTAGCAGATACAGCGGTTGAAATGGATTACGGAATTCCGATTGTATGGAAAAGTGAACGTCAGGAGGTGACGCAATGAATGGGCTAATTGTGTTAGGAACGGCATCGGATTCTGGAAAAACGATGATTTGTACAGCGCTTTGCCGCATATTTTCCGATGAAGGTGTGCGTGTTACACCGTTCAAATCACAAAACATGTCTGGATTTTCCGCGACAACGGAAAACGGTGAAGAAATGAGTCGCGCGCAATTCATTCAAGCGGCGGCTGCCAGAACGATTCCTTCGATTTATATGAATCCCATTTTGCTGAAACCGATGGCGGACATGAAGTCGGAAGTCCTCTTTTTCGGGGAGAAGTTTGGCCCCGTAGCGGGAATGGCATATCGGGAGCAATTTTTCACGCACGGAATTGAAGCGATTCAAACGTCACTTGCCAAACTGGCAGAAACGTATGAAACGGTCATTATTGAAGGGGCGGGCAGCCCTGCGGAAGTGAATCTCAACGACCGGGAAATCGTCAATATGCGTGTTGCGGAAATTGCGGATGTGCCGGCTGTTTTAGTGGCAGATATTGATCGGGGCGGTGCCATTGCATCAATCGTTGGCACGCTCCAACTTTTACAGCCGGAGCATCGAAAACGTGTCAAAGCCATTATCATCAATAAATTCCACGGTGACGTTTCTTTATTCCGGGAGGGTGTTGAATTTATCGAAACCTATACGGGGATTCCGGTCGCGGGCGTTATTCCATTCAAAGTCGATCATGGCATTGAAGAGGAAGACATGGAGCGACCGATTATAGAAGCTCCCGCGGGAGTTGACGTTTATGATGCCTGGGCGACACATGTCAAAAAGCATCTCAACTGGCCACTTATGAAAGAGATTGTGTCACAATCCGGGGAAGTAAAATGAACGGCGTAATGCTCGCTATTCAATTTTTCACGGCAATCCCGATTCGAAAAGAACTACCACTTGGTCGAAAAGAAGTGACCGCAATGTATGTGGCGCTTCCTTTCGTCGGAGCGGCAATCGGGCTCGCGATGTACGGGGTATCGGAACTGCTATTGAACGTTTTGAATTTCGGAACGCTTATTGCCGCGGTGTTCATCGTTTTGACCGGGATCATTCTGACCGGGGGATTGCACCTTGATGGCTGGGCGGATACGGGTGATGCGTTCTTTTCGTACAAGGATCGCGAAAAACGGCTTGAAATTCTAGAAGATCCACGTCTTGGTGCATTTGGAACGATGGCACTCGTCCTCCTAATCATCGTAAAAATCGCTTTGTTCAATGAAATCCTGATGAATGGAACAGGAAGTATTGTAATATTCATCGCTATTCCATTCCTGGCAAGGGCCGCAATGAATGTGTATTTCACAAAGGTGGGTCTCGCAAAAGATAAAGGCATCGCACACTTTTTCAAAGAGAAGATTGCAGCCGGTACAGTGATCGGATGTTCGGTAATTGGCAGTGCAGTGATATTATTCGCGGTCGGATTGTTGTTGAAAAACGTTCTTCTCGCGGTTGGCATAGTAGCGGTGATCGTACTAGCACTAGTCATTTTTCGAAACTGGTCGTTGAAACATTTCGGCGGTGTCAGTGGGGATTTGTGCGGAGCATTCATTGAGGGAATGGAGGCGGTGCTATGGTTCACGGTTTTGTGCTTTATCTGATAAGGCACCTTCCGACTGCAGGCAATCAAGAACGGAAGTACATTGGCTGGACGGACGAACCGATTTTGAAATCGGAAGAATGGGATTGGAAATTGTGTGGGTGCCTGTCACCTTTACAATTCGTTTACGGAAGCGACCTTCTCCGTTCGAGACAAAGTGCAGCACTCTATTTCCCGAAAGCGACTTTTGAGGCGGATGCCGATTGGCGTGAATGCAATTTTGGCGGGTTTGAAGGGAAAACATATGCAGAACTTGAAAAGAATAAGGCGTATAGAAATTGGATTGACAATCCGTATGAGATTTCACCGCCTGGCGGAGAAAGTTTAAGGGATGTGGAAACGCGTGTACTTGCCGCGCTCAGGCGATTGCCTAATGAAGCGGTTGTCGTGACGCATGGCGGACCGATCCGTGCAATCCTGACGAAGTTATCATCCGAAGAAAAAGCGTTCTGGTCTTGGGACATCCCGCACGGCACGGGCTACCGACTTGAATGGGAAAGTGAAAAAGCATTCAAGGAGGGAAAACCATGCACGTTTTTATCGGCGGTGCCCACAACGGCAAGCGGGAATACGTTAGAAAGTGGCTGAAAGAGCAAGGCAAACACAACGTACAATGGATAGAAGGGAATTGTCTGGGTGGCAGTCACCTAGACAATTCAGACACTATTCAGACAACTGTTATAGCTGGGATTGAGAAGTGGCTAGCGGAGACGGATTTGTCGGAGGAAGCGGCGATTGAATATGTTATGAAATGCACTGCCAACCGTGATGTGGTATTTATTTTGACGGATATCGGACGTGGAATTGTGCCTGTAGATGCACAGCAACGGAACTTGCGCGATGTTTGCGGCCGACTTTACCAGCGGATGATGGCGGATGCGGATGAAGTGACACGGATTTGGTATGGCCTTGCAAAAACAATAAAGAAAAGGGGAGATTTTGAATGAAAATTTATACACGTACTGGGGATAAAGGGAAAACGAGTTTGATAGGCGGTCGCGTCGATAAAGATAGCCTTCGAGTAGAAGCATACGGCACGATGGACGAATTGAATTCATTCGTCGGAAAAGCGATGACCGAACTCGATACGGTCATATTCGCAGATATCCTCACAGACTTGGAAGCGATTCAAAACGAATTGTTCGATGGCGGGGGGGACCTTGCGAACGTCATGAAAGAACGTCATTATAAATTGTCCGAAGAACCGGTGGAAGTGCTTGAACAGCGCATTGATGTGTTGATGGAAGAAGCACCGCCGCTGGAGAAGTTCATTCTGCCAGGCGGAACACCTGCCGCCGCAACGCTTCATATTGCACGGACTATCGCGAGACGGGCAGAGCGGCAGACGGTCACACTTTTGAAGGCGGAAGAAGATGTACCGGCAGTGGTACAACGCTATTTGAACAGACTTTCCGACTATCTTTTCGTTGCAGCACGCATCGCGAATTCGCGGGTGAACGTACCGGATAACGAATATGTGAGAAGTGCAAAAGTATTCAGGACGGATAAGAAAAAGGAGGACTGACCGATGCAATTGAAACGGCTCACGTTGACAGCGCTGTTTGCCACACTCTGTGTCATCGGCGGGTTGATCAAAATCCCGTCAGGCATCGGTTCATTGGCGCTCGACACAGTGCCGGCGCTAATTTCGGCAGCGTTTCTTCCGCCTGTATTTTCGGGGATTGCCGCGATGCTTGGGCACACAGCCTCTGCAATGTACGCCGGTTTCCCTTTAGGGCCATTGCATGCGCTCATCGCACTTGAAATGTTCGCGATTATTATCGTCTTTGCCCGCCTGCACAAAGCGGGGCACAGTGAGATGAAGTGGATCTTTTTCATAGTAGCCAATGGTTTGCTAGCACCCTTACCATTCTATTTCCTAATATCACCGGCATTTTTCCTTGGCGCGGTTCCATTTCTATTGCTCGCGACAATCGTCAACGCGGTTGTTGCAGCAGTAGTCATGCCGTCATTGCAGCATGTAGCGGCTGGGCGCATGAGGCTACTACGATGAGTACTTCGATGAGGAATGCCATTGATATCGGCGGCGGTTACATCGTCACAACTGACAATTCAGGCGGCATCGGTGAAAAGCCACAGGATATTGTCACTGTGCCGGACCGCATAACCGCGTATTTTGCTACGCGTGTCGCACTGCTTGAACAATGGGCGGCGCATGCGGAACCTGTCGCGATCCTTATCCACAATTTCAGCGGCAGCGCCAGTTGGAAAAATTACGTGGCGGGTGTCACGGATTTATTCCACGAGTCGGGGCTAGAAGTTCCGTCAATCAGCGGAAGTTCAGAAACGAATATGGAACTTGTCCAGTCGGCGATGGCAGTGACGATGATAGGGAAAAAAATAGAGTCACCGACGGAAGAAAATAGTTCGTGGTTTACATACGGGTCGCCACTTGTTGGGGATGAAGTGCGAGACCGTGCAGAAGAAATTGCTTCTGTAGCTCTTATTCATGCAGCCAAGAAAAGTGGAATTATCCATCGTGTTTGGCCGGTTGGCTCACGTGGGATTTTGGAAGAAGTCCGTTTGATGGTTGGAAATGAAGAAGCAAGGGTCGAAAGCGTACTGGATACAGCAAAATCAGCCGGACCGTCAACCGTTGTGATTCTTGCGGTTCTTGAAACGCAGGTGGCTAAAGCCGAAGTATTATTCGGCGCATACTTGAATAAATTAACGATTATCACTTGAAACCTGCATCGGTATTGCAGGTTTTTCTTTTCGTAAACAATATGACCGACCATATCTTTCTATCGACCGACCATAACCACCGTCGAACCGACCATATCCGCAGCCGAACCGACCATATCCATCCCACCCCCTTGCAAACTTCTCTAATATCTCAAAACTATCTAAACTTTTAGTTGACTGAATGCTCATTCATAATTAAACTAGAAAATAGACATCGACATAATTCCAATTTTCGACTACACTATCTTTACTATTCAAACAATTTGGAAGGGGAGAATAAAATGGGGCCATTGCTCATTGCCAACTGGATTCTGTTTTTCGCAGTCGTGGCATATGCGCTTGCATTGTTCACATATTTGATTAAAACTCGGATTCAATTTATCAAACTGGGGAAGAAAGAAGAGTTTGATAATAATGTTTCGGAACGTCTCCGCAAAATATGGGTGTATGTGTTCGGACAAAAGAAGCTATTAAAAGACAAGAAAAGTGGAGCCATTCACGTTATGTTCTTCTACGGGTTTTTACTCGTGCAATTCGGGGCTATCGATCTTATTTGGAAAGGGCTTAAACCGGGATCACACTTACCATTTGGTCCGCTGTATCCTGCCTTTACATTCTTCCAAGAAATCGTCGCACTTACAATTCTCGTCGCGGTCGTTTGGGCATTCCACCGTCGCTATGTCGAGAAGCTTGTCCGTCTGAAACGCGGATGGAAATCGGGACTTGTTCTGATTTTCATCGGGGGGCTTATGGTTTCGACGTTACTGGCGAACGGAATGAACATGATTTGGCAGGGACATGCAGCATCTTGGTCTGAGCCGGTCGCTTCGGCAATCGCAACGATATTCAGTTTCATGCCATCGATTGCCGCCGCAACTGTATTTTTCGTCGCTTGGTGGATTCATCTGTTAATTTTACTGACGTTCCTTGTCTATGTGCCGCAATCGAAACATGCGCACTTGATTGCAGGGCCTGCCAATGTTTACTTCCACCGTCTTGACCATGCAGGGCGCCTGAAACCAATCGACTTCGAAGCATTGGAAAATGTGGAAGAAGGGGAAGAGATGCCGCCGCTTGGGGTAGGGAAAATCACCGACTTCACGCAGCTGCAAATGATCGACTTATACGCATGCGTCGAATGTGGGCGCTGTACGAATATGTGTCCAGCTACAGGGACCGGTAAAATGCTGTCCCCGATGGATTTGATCACGAAATTACGTGATAACCTGACCAATACAGGTGCACTTGTCACGAAGCAAAAACCATGGGTGCCAACTTTCGCTTTCAACAACACGAAAGGCAACCAGATCGCAATGGCTGCCGGACTTGAAGGCGCTACAATGGACGATATTTACAGCCCGTCCCTCATCGGTGATATCATCACGGAAGAGGAAATTTGGGCTTGTACAACATGCCGTAACTGTGAAGACCAATGCCCGGTTATGAATGAACATGTTGATAAAATCATCGACCTTCGCCGTTACCTTGTGATGACGGAAGGGAAAATGGATCCGGATGCACAGCGCGCGATGACAAACATCGAACGTCAAGGGAATCCATGGGGGCTGAATCGTAAAGAGAAAGAGAACTGGAGAGAGGCCCGTCCGGATCTTCATATTCCAACGGTGAAAGAACTGAAAAAAGCGGGCGAAGAATTCGAGTACCTATTCTGGGTCGGCTCGATGGGTTCATTCGACAACCGTTCACAAAAAATCGCATTGTCCTTTGTGCATCTCATGAATGAAGCGGGCGTCAAGTTCGCCATACTCGGCAATAAAGAGAAAAACTCCGGAGATACGCCGCGTCGACTAGGGAATGAGTTTTTATTCCAGGAGCTGGCTACAGCCAATATCGACGAATTTGAAAAAGCCGGTGTCACAAAACTCGTCACGATTGACCCGCACGCTTACAATATTTTTAAAAATGAATACCCGGATTTCGGATTTAAAGCGGAAGTGATCCATCATACGGAACTGCTTCACGAACTCGTTGTCCAAGGGAAGTTGAAACCGGAACATGCGATCAACGAAACGATCACATTCCACGATTCTTGTTACCTGGGCAGATACAACGATGTCTATGATCCGCCGCGTGAAATTCTCAAATCGATTCCAGGAGTTGAGCTTGTTGAAATGAAACGCAACCGCGAAGACGGCATGTGCTGTGGAGCGGGCGGAGGATTGATGTGGATGGAAGAAGATTCAGGCCACCGCATCAACGTCGCAAGAACAGAACAAGCGCTTGAAGTGAGTCCGGGAATCATTTCCTCCGGCTGTCCATACTGCTTGACGATGCTGTCTGACGGAACGAAAGCGAAAGAAGTGGAAGAAACCGTCGGGACTTACGATATCGCTGAATTGCTGGAGCGTTCGATTTTCGGTGAAGACTGGCAGCCTACCGAAGTGGAAGAGGAAGAATCGATTTTACAATAAGCCATTGCGGAACAATCAGTATTGTCGTACAATTAATAGAATTAGAACTTTGATTTACAAGCGAAATGAGGGAGTGGAAACACTCCTTTTTTCTTGACTACTAACCGAGCGAGCGTTCAGTCACTGGTGACAGTTACTATACGACTCACTAATGAAAGCGTTATCAATCAACGTAAAAGGGGCGATGGATATGAATAGAACGGTCATAGTAAATGGGGCACGCACACCATTTGCAAAACTGGGCGGAGCTTTAAAATCGATGACAGCAAGCGATCTTGGAGGCATTGCCATCAAAGACGCATTGAACCGTGCGGATGTGAAAGCGGAGGAAGTCGGCGAGGTCATTATCGGAACCGTGCTGCAAGCAGGTCAGGGGCAAATTCCTTCCAGACAGGCTGCAACGAAAGCGGGACTGCCATGGTCCGTGAAAACGGAAACCATCAACAAAGTATGTGCATCGGGAATGCGCAGCGTTACACTCGGCGACCAGCTGATCCGCTTAGGCGATGAAGAAGTGATTGTGGCAGGCGGCATGGAATCCATGTCCAACGCACCTTACTACGTACCGAAAGCACGATTCGGACTGAAAATGGGCGATGCAGAGCTGATTGACGGCATGATCTACGACGGGCTTTCCTGTTCATTCTCGCCCGACCGCGTCCATATGGGCACTTACGGTAACAATACGGCGGATGAATTTGCATTGACGCGTGAAGCGCAGGACGCATGGTCGTTGCGTAGCCACGAACGTGCACTGCAGGCGATCGACGCAGGGGTGTTTGCAGAAGAAATCGTTCCGGTCGAGATTCCGCAGCGAAAAGGCGATCCGATTTTATTCGACACGGATGAAGCACCTCGTCGCGGATCATCAACTGAATTACTAGCGAAATTGCGTCCGGCGTTCGGTAAGGACGGTACAATTACAGCCGGTAACGCACCGGGCGTTAACGACGGTGCATGTGCGCTTGTTTTGATGAATGAAGAACGTGCGTTACAAGAGGGGAAAACACCTTTAGCAGCAATAATCGGCCATGCGGAAGTCGCCATTCAACCGGAAAACTTCCCGCAGACACCCGGACTCGTCATTAATGCGTTATTGAAGAAGACTGGTAAGAGCCTTGAAGATATAAAGTTGTTTGAAATAAATGAAGCATTTGCAGCAGTGGCTCTCGCAAGTTCGCAGATCGCAGGGCTTGATCCTGAAAAAGTGAATGTCAACGGCGGTGCGGTTGCACTCGGGCATCCGATCGGAGCAAGCGGAACGCGCATTATTTTGACACTTGCGCACGAACTGAAACGCCGCGGAGGCGGCATCGGTATTGCAGCGATCTGTTCAGGCGGAGGCCAAGGTGACGCAATCATGATTGAAGTGGAAAAATCGGAATGAGTGGGAGGCGTTAATCGATGGAAATTAAAAAAATAATGGTCATTGGAGCAGGACAGATGGGCGGAGGCATTGCTCAAGTTTGTGCACAAGCCGGCTTCGACGTGAAACTGAATGATATTAAAGAGGAATCCTATGCAAAGGGACTTGCGGTCATTACGAAAAACCTTTCCCGCAACGTCGAAAAAGGGCGCATGACGGAAGATGAAAAATCCGCTGTCCTCGGTCGCATAACGAAATCACTCGATCTGCAAGATGCATCGGACGCTGATATTGTCATCGAAGCCGCCGTCGAAAATATGGACATCAAAAAATCCATTTTCGCGAAGCTGGATGAAATCGCGCCACAACACGCGATTCTCGCATCCAATACATCTTCTCTTCCAATCACTGAAATTGCGGCGGCAACAAAACGTCCTGAACAAGTGATCGGCATGCACTTCATGAACCCGGTTCCGGTCATGAAGCTTGTTGAAATCATCCGCGGCCTCGCAACGGCCGATGAAGTATACAAAGCGGTTGAAGAGATGACGGTGAAATTGTCGAAAACACCTGTTGAAGTGAATGACTTCCCAGGTTTCGTCGCAAACCGCATACTGATGCCGATGATCAACGAAGCGATTTACACGCTCTATGAAGGCGTCGCAACAGAAGAAGCGATTGATGAAGTGATGAAGCTCGGCATGAATCATCCGATGGGACCGCTACAATTAGCAGATTTCATCGGGCTAGATACATGCTTGTATATTATGGAAACGCTGCACGAAGGATTCGGCGATTCGAAATACCGCCCATGTCCACTGCTCCGGAAATATGTAAAAGCAGGATGGCTAGGAAAGAAATCGGGTCGAGGATTCTACGTTTACGAATAACTAACGCTTTCATTTAAAGGGGAAATCATGATGGATTTAACATTCACCGAAGAACAGCAGATGATGCGCGATATGGTACAAAACTTTGCAAAGACTGAAATCGAACCGTTCATTCCACGTATGGAAGCTGGGGAATTCCCGCGTGAAATCTTGAAGAAAATGGGCGGCCTCGGTTTGATGGGCATTACGGTTCCTGAAGAATACGGCGGCGCAGGCATGGATTTCGTTTCTTATATTAGCGCTATCCATGAACTCTCGAAAGTGAGTGCTGTTGTCGGCGTCATTCTTTCCGTTCATACATCGGTCGGTACAAATCCGATTATGTATTTCGGAAACGATGAGCAGAAAAGCCGTTATCTTCCGAAATTAGCGAGCGGCGAATACCTTGGCGCGTTCTGTCTTACGGAAGCCTCATCAGGCTCTGACGCAGGTTCGCTCAAAACACGTGCGCTGAAGAAAGAAGATCATTACGTCTTGAACGGCTCCAAAATGTTCATCACGAACGGCGGGGAAGCGGACGTCTACATCGTCTTCGCATCAACGGATTCATCGAAAGGTACATACGGCATTTCGGCGTTCATCGTCGATAAAGACACACCGGGTCTCGTTATCGGAAAAGATGAGCGGAAGATGGGTCTTCATGGTTCACGGACAGTCGAACTGTCGTTTGATCAAATGAAAGTACCTGCGGAAAATTTGCTCGGGGAAGAAAATGGCGGCTTCAAAATTGCGATGGCAAACCTTGACGTCGGTCGAATCGGCATCGCTGCCCAAGCGCTCGGTATCGCAGAAGCTGCACTTGAAGCGGCGACGGGTTATGCGAAAGAACGTGTCCAATTCGGCAAACCGATTGCCGCTCAGCAAGGCGTAGGATTCAAACTGGCGGATATGGCAACCGCAGTCGAAGCGGCAAGATTGCTCGTCTACCGCGCTGCACAACTGCGTGCGGAAGGATTACCATGTGGAAAAGAAGCATCGATGGCCAAGCTGTTCGCTTCAAAAGCGGCGGTAGAAGGATCGATTGACGCGGTCCAAGTGTTCGGTGGCTACGGCTATACGGAAGATTATCCGGTAGAGCGTTATTTCCGCGACGCAAAAGTGACCGAAATCTACGAAGGCACCAGCGAAATCCAGCGCATCGTCATTTCAAAACATTTGCTGAAGTAACGCGCGGGTGACGGTGGAGTGGCGCAATTGTATGGGTGACAGTCACCAATACAACTTCAAAACAAACATGAAAGTTCAAACAAACATGTTAGTTCGAAAAAACGTGAAAGTGCGGGTGCCTGTCACCCATAAAATAGAGAAGGTGGGAAATCCGATGAACTTTAAACTATCTGAAGAACATGAAATGATTCGCAAAATGGTACGCGACTTTGCAGAAAACGAAGTCGCGCCGACTGCTGAAGAACGTGATGAAGAAGAGCGTTTCGATATGGATATCTTCAAGAAGATGGCGGAACTCGGCCTGACAGGTATCCCTTGGCCGGAAGAGTACGGCGGCATCGGCAGTGACTTCCTGGCATATTGTATCGCTGTGGAGGAGTTGTCACGCGTCTGTGCGTCAACGGGCGTCACGCTTTCTGCACATACATCGCTTGCAGGCTGGCCGGTATTCAAATATGGAACGGAAGAACAGAAACAGCAATACCTTCGTCCGATGGCGGAAGGAACGAAAATAGGTGCATACGGACTGACAGAGCCTAGTTCCGGTTCTGATGCAGGCGGCATGCGCACATCGGCTAAGTTGGACGGGGACGACTACATCTTGAACGGTTCCAAGATTTTCATCACAAACGGCGGAATTGCTGATATTTACATCGTCTTCGCAGTCACTGATCCGGAATCAAAACATAAAGGCACAAGCGCGTTCATCGTGGAAAAAGACTTCCCGGGCTTCTCTGTTGGTAAAAAAGAGCGCAAACTCGGCATTCGTTCATCACCGACAACTGAAATCATGTTCGACAACTGCCGCGTACCGAAAGAAAATCTACTCGGTGAAGAGGGGCAAGGCTTCATCATCGCAATGAAAACTCTCGACGGCGGGCGTAACGGAATCGCGGCGCAAGCAGTCGGAATTGCGCAAGGTGCACTTGATGCCTCTGTCGACTATGCAAAAGAACGCGTTCAATTCGGCAAGCCGATTGCAGCTAACCAAGGCATCGGATTCAAATTGGCGGATATGGCGACAGCGACGGAAGCTTCAAGATTGTTGACATACCAAGCGGCGTGGCTTGAGTCGAATAACTTACCATACGGCCAAGCGTCTGCAATGGCGAAACTGATGGCTGGAGATACAGCGATGAGAGTAACGACGGATGCCGTTCAAGTTTTCGGCGGCTACGGTTATACAAAAGACTATCCGGTTGAGCGTTACATGCGTGATGCGAAAATTACGCAGATTTACGAAGGAACGCAGGAAATCCAACGTCTCGTCATCTCCCGCATGCTGACAAAATAAGCTCGGAGGTGAAGGATAGTGGCAAAACGAGAAGTGAAATCTTCCGTCAAAGATGAGAGCCTGATTGAAAAAAGGCGTGAACAGATGATCCGCGGCGCGGTGAAACTATTCAAAGAGAAGGGGTTCCATCGTGCAACAACCCGTGAAATTGCAAAAGCGGCGGGGTTCAGCATCGGAACGCTTTATGAATACATCCGCACGAAGGAAGATGTGCTCTATCTCGTCTGCGATAGCATTTATAACGAAGTGCACGACCGTCTTTCCGCCCTGCCTATCCAGGAAGGGACGGTTGACGGGCTGCAAGTGGCCATTAGTCAGTATTATCATTTGATAGACGATATGTCGGATGAATTCGTCGTCATGTACCAAGAAACGAAATCGTTGCCGAAAGATGCATTGCAATACGTCTTAACGAAAGAGATGGAAATGGTCTCTTTGTTCGAAAAACTTCTACAGGCCTGTGCAAATTCGGGGGAACTGCGCATTGACGGGGAAGAGGTTGGAATTGCAGCTCATCATATCGTCGTTCAAGGACAGATGTGGGCATTTCGGAGATGGGCATTGCATAAAAACTATTCGATAGAAGATTATATCCGCGTTCAGACGGATCAGCTTTTCAAGGGGTTAATCGGGGGACAGGTTCAAAAAGTGCAATCTTAATTGTCAAACGTTCAAAAGTGCAGAAGGGGTGTTCTATATATGGAAACAGTTGAGATCTACAAACCGAAGCACCATATCCGTTTCGTCACGGCGTCGAGTCTTTTCGACGGCCATGACGCATCCATCAATATCATGCGACGCATTTTGCAGTCAAGCGGAGCGGAAGTTATCCACTTGGGTCACAACCGTTCTGTCGAAGAAGTGGTCAATGCAGCGATCCAGGAGGATGTCCAGGCAATCGCGATGTCATCGTACCAAGGCGGACACGTCGAATACTTCAAATATATGTACGACCTTCTTCAGGAAAAAGGGGCTCCGCACATCCGCATTTACGCGGGCGGCGGTGGAGTGATAATCCCGAAGGAAATCAACGAGCTACATGACTATGGCATCACTTGGATTTTTTCACCGGAAGACGGCCGTAAGATGGGCCTTCAAGGGATGATCAACCGGATGCTCGAACAATGCGATTTTCTTACGGAAACTGCTAATGAAATGGAAAATCTCGAAAAAATGAGCGTTGATCAGCCGGAAGTGCTAGCTAATTTAATTACCTATGTGGAAGAAATGAACGGCAAAAACGATGCGCAAGCAACCGCAGTCGTTGAAAAGGCGCGCACACTTTCTAAAAATACGCCGATTCTTGGAATAACAGGAACCGGAGGAGCAGGAAAAAGTTCGCTTACTGACGAATTAATCCGCCGCTTCCTCCACGAACTGCCTGAAAAAAGAGTCGCAATTCTATCCATCGACCCGACAAAACAAAAAACGGGCGGGGCATTACTTGGTGACCGTATTCGCATGAACGCCATCTTCAACAAACGGGTTTTCATGAGAAGTCTGGCGACGCGCGGCTCACGTTCAGAACTGTCCGGAGCCATTAAAGACGTGCTTGACATCGTGAAAGCGGCAGGTTTCGACCTCATCGTTATAGAAACAAGCGGAATCGGGCAAGGGGACGCTGAAATTACCGAAGTATCCGATGCTTCCATGTATGTCATGACAAGTGAATTCGGTGCGCCGACACAACTTGAAAAGATTGACATGATTGATTTCGCAGACTTGATCGTTATCAATAAATTCGAGCGTAAAGGCTCTGAAGACGCATTACGCCAAGTGCAGAAGCAGTATCAGCGTAGCCATCTCCTTTGGAACCAGGAGCTCGATAAAATGCCGGTCTATGGCACAATCGCCAGCCAGTTCAACGACAAGGGGACGAACTCACTTTTCGCAGCACTCGTGTCCGTGTTGAATGAAAAATGCGGCCTCGACTGGGAAACCTCATATGGCCAGTTCGTCAAAACACAGAAACAGAACGTCATCATCCCGAACGACCGTCAGCAATATTTGCGTGAAATCTCGGATACGGTCCGCGGTTATCACAAAAAATCCGATGTGCAGGAAAAGCTTGCACGTAAACTGTTCCAGCTCGAAGGGGCTATTCAGACGGTCAACGAACAAGCGCCGGACGATGCGCTCGTCACTTCGCTGCAGTCTCTTGCGGATGGCGTCAAGGAAGAATTGACCGCGGAATCAAAACGGATACTAGCAAACTGGGAAAAGTTGAAAGAAGCCTATGCGGGTGATGAGTTCATCACAAAAGTCCGAGATAAGGAACTGCGCACGGCATTGACGACAACAAGTCTATCCGGATTGAAAATCCCGAAAGTTGTGTTGCCGAAATTCAAGGATTACGGGGAGATTCTTCGTTGGGTTTATAAAGAGAATGTACCAGGTTCGTATCCCTATACTGCAGGCGTATTCCCGTTCAAACGCGAAGGGGAAGATCCGAAACGGCAATTCGCAGGAGAAGGAACGCCGGAACGGACGAACCGCCGCTTCCACTATTTATCGAAAGATGACGATGCAAAGCGGTTATCGACTGCATTCGACTCTGTAACCTTATACGGGGAAGACCCGGATGAACGTCCGGATATCTTCGGGAAAGTCGGGGAATCAGGCGTCAGCATCTGTACGCTTGATGATATGAAAAAGCTTTATGAAGGATTCGACCTATGCGCACCGGCGACATCCGTTTCGATGACAATCAACGGTCCGGCCCCGATCATCCTAGCGATGTTCATGAATACGGCAATCGATCAGCAAGTTCGTATCAATGAAGAAAAACTGGGACGTCCGCTGACAGTTGAAGAATTCATTGCAGTCAAAGAAGGAACGCTTCAATCCGTCCGCGGAACAGTACAAGCGGATATTCTGAAAGAAGACCAAGGGCAGAACACATGCATCTTTTCGACAGAATTTGCACTGCGCATGATGGGGGACATCCAGCAGTACTTCATCGACCAAAAAGTGCGTAATTACTATTCCGTTTCGATTTCGGGTTATCATATCGCAGAAGCGGGCGCGAATCCGATTTCACAACTGGCATTCACACTATCGAATGGCTTCACGTATGTTGAATATTACTTGAGCCGCGGAATGAATATTGACGATTTCGCTCCGAACTTGTCGTTCTTCTTCTCGAACGGTCTCGATCCGGAATATACGGTTATCGGTCGCGTCGCCCGCCGCATTTGGGCAGTTGCGATGCGCGAGAAATACGGCGCGAACGAGCGGAGCCAGAAATTGAAGTACCATGTCCAAACGTCCGGCCGCAGTTTGCATGCGCAGGAAATCGATTTCAACGATATCCGCACGACGTTGCAAGCGCTTATGGCATTGCAGGATAACTGTAACTCACTCCATACGAACGCTTACGACGAAGCGATTACAACGCCGACGGAAGAATCGGTCCGCCGCGCGATGGCGATCCAGATGATCATTACAAATGAACACGGTCTGTCGAAAAATGAAAACCCGCTCCAAGGCGCATTTATCGTCGAAGAATTGACGGATCTCGTCGAAGAAATGGTTTTACAGGAGTTCGAAAGCCTGAATGACCGTGGCGGCGTGCTCGGTTCGATGGAAACACAATACCAGCGCGGCAAAATCCAGGAAGAATCCATGCATTATGAAATGAAAAAGCACTCGGGCGAGCTGCCGATCATCGGCGTCAACACCTACTTGAACCCGAACCCGCCATCTTCCGAAGACGTCGACAACATGGAAATCGCACGTGCGACGACAAAAGAGAAAGAAACACAAATCATCAACCTGCGCGCATTCAAAAGCTCGCATGCCGATGAAACCGAAACAGCCCTGCAGCAATTGAAACAAGTAGCAGTTTCCGGCGGCAACATCTTCGAACAACTGATGGAAACCGTAAAAGTAGCAAGCCTCGGTCAAATCACTAACGCGTTATACGAAGTGGGCGGGCAGTACCGCAGAAACATGTAAGTAAGGAACGCAGCCAAAGACCGCCGCGTCGTACGGCAAAGGTTGCATGACCCACATCCTATGGGCCCATGCGGAGGCGGCCGTTAAGGCGCGACAGGCATAAGACGGACCGATGGAGCGGCGTTTTTCCGCATAGTCGGGCAGACTTAGCACCCGAGCGTCTGGCTACCGTAGCTGGACAATGAGAAAAGTGGCTAGATACCGAAAAACCGTATTAAAGATACCAAAATCCGTGCAAACTTCGGTTTAGCACGGATTTTTATATCCTTTTACCTAGCGATAGTTGTCAGTAAATTAGTTGAAGTATTGAAAACGGTATACAACATTCAAGGGAGGCCTCCCCAAGCGCCGAAGCATGTATGATGGGAAATCCTTACTTCAATCTCTACTAACGGGACTTTTCCAGTATCTCCAAAATCCCGAACATCCCCAAGAAAAACCAGCGCAGGCGCCTTACAGGGGTAGCCGGAGCCGTAAGACTGACGACGAAGTTGTCCGGCTAATGGCGGGAGGCATCCCCAAGCGCCGAAGCGTGTATGATGGGAAATCCCTAATCCAATCTATACTAACGGACTTTTCCAGTATCTCCAAAATCCCGAACATCCCCAAGAAAAACCAGCGCAGGCGCCTTCATGTGGTAGCCGAAGCGAAAAGACGAGCAGTGTTCTTCTGCCCGGCTTATCGCGGGAGGCATCCACAAGCGCCGGAGCGTGTAAGATGGAGAATCCTTAATCCAATCTATACTAACGGGCTTTTCCAGTATCTCCAAAATCCCGAACATCCCCAAGAAAAACCAGCGCAGGCGCCTTCATGTGGTAGCCGAAGCGAAAAGACGAGCAGTGTTCTT
>NZ_JACCCL010000001.1:284913-386399 GCF_013408665.1 Sporosarcina sp. JAI121
TTCTGCCCGGCTTATCGCGGGAGGCATCCACAAGCGCCAAAGCGTGTATGATGGAAAATCCTTTGTCCCATTCTATAATAATGGCCACCCCAGTTGTCTCACTTTTGGCGGAAGGCATCCCAAAGGGCCGTAGCGGATTCAGTATGATTTTCTATTTCAGCTTATAAAGTAACAATATTTTTCATTTTAATGGATATTGGTTGTTGCTACCACGTATAATAGTATAAAAGGAATGATTGGAATGGGGTGTCGGCATGAAACTTTATATACATATATCGATCATCGCCACCCTTGCCACTCTAACTTTTTTGCTATATGATAAAGGTTTAGGAGCAATCCCTTTTTTACTCTCCGGAGTATATTTGGGGTTTATTTGTGTGAAAGAACTCCGACACTTCAATAAGAGTAAAAGATTGTAGCATATTCCTGGCTGCATTGTTTATAATGATAAGTAAGTTTTTATTTATCCCGAAAGGCTTGGACCAATAGGATGTTGGTGACTCGAGGGAGAGGGATTAAGTTTTTGCTTTATAGAAAGGACGTGCGTTTATTGAATATCCGTGAAATGACGAAGGAACAACTGTTTGAAGAATCAATGATCGACATCGCTTATGCGGTCTTAACGGAAAGAAAAGAACCACTTACATTGCTACAGCTGTTGGACGCAATCCGTAAGCTGAATGGTATGACAGAACGGGTTATGAGAGCGAAACTGCAACAGTTCTATACGGACATGAACATCGATGGAAGATTCCTTGCCATCAATGACAACCGTTGGGGACTTCGTGAATGGTACCCGGTTGACCAGATCGAAGTAGAAACGGCTCCAGTCGTAAAAGTACGCAAGAAAAAGAAAAAGAAGAAAATCGAACTTGAAGACGATGATATCATTGAGGACGAAGACGATGAGGATGAGTTGTTCGACGAAGAATTCGACGAATTGATCGATGAAGACGACGAGGACGACGAAGATGATGATGACGATGACGACGAGGAAGAAGAGGACGTTGTCGAAATCGAAGTGGATCTCCTTGAACCTGATGACGACCTTGAAATCATCCCTGATGATGAAGATCTGGATCTTGAAGATGAAGACGAAGACGAAGAAGAGGAAGATGAAGACGAGATCAAAGAATAAATACTTGACTTCACTCGTCTGGCACTATAAGATTTTACTGGGCTCCTTATTAGGACAAGAACCAGTGTATACGCGCTCCTCCTGTAGATACAGACTACAGACGGGGCGCTTTTTTATTGTTTTTAACTTGATTCAAGTTAAGCCTCCGGCGGATGTCACAAATTTTGAAAAGAGTTAATTGCACAAGTGCAATTCAAAATTTGGACGCAATTACGCCGAGCCGTAATTGATTTAAGTAAAATGAAAAACAAATGGAGGAGTAAAACATGACAAAATATATTTTTGTAACAGGCGGCGTCGTCTCATCACTTGGTAAAGGGATCAATGCGGCATCACTTGGACGATTGTTGAAAAGCCGGGGACTTCAGGTGACAATCCAAAAGTTCGACCCATACATTAACCTTGACCCGCGGATGATGAGTCCTTTGCAGCACGGGGAAGTTTTCGTCACGGAAGATGGAGCGGAAGCGGATCTGGATCTTGGTCATTACGAGCGTTTCATCGATATTAAATTGAATAAATTCTCAAATGTCACGATGGGTAAAGTATATTCTTCCGTACTGAAAAAAGAACGTCGCGGTGAATATAATGGAGCGACTGTCCAGGTCATCCCCCATATTACAAATGAAATCAAGGAACGGATCATACGCGCTGGAAAAGAGACGCATGCGGAAGTCGTCATTACAGAAATTGGCGGCAGCGTAGGTGACATCGAATCTCTACCGTACCTCGAAGCGATTCGTCAGTTAAAAACCGATCTTGGGAAAAGTGACGTCATGTACATCCATAACACGCTGATTCCCTACTTGCATGCGGCGGGGGAAATGAAGACGAAACCGACGCAGCATAGCGTTAAGGAACTTCGAAGCCTCGGTATCCAGCCGAATATGATTGTCGTGCGTAGCGAGTATCCAGTACCGCAAGAAATGAAGGATAAAATCGCTTTGTTCTGTAATATCAAACCGGAAGAAGTCATTGAAGCACTTGACGCGGAAACACTGTACGAAGTGCCACTGCGATTGCATGAACAGCATATGGACAAAATCGTTGTCGATTTCCTTGAACTTGAAACGATCGAACCTGACTTGACAGAAATAAAAGAACTGATAAATAAGGTGAAATCCCTTTCGAAAAAAGTACGCATCGCGCTCGTCGGGAAGTATGTCGAATTGCAAGATGCCTATATTTCTGCGGTCGAGGCACTACGCCACGCAGGTTACGGCTTCGATACGGACATCGAAATGAAATGGATCAACTCGGAAGAAGTGACAGCACAAAATGCAGCTGAACTTTTATCCGATGTCGATGGGATCCTCGTGCCTGGAGGATTTGGAGATCGAGGAATCGATGGGAAAATTGAGGCAATCACATATGCGCGGGAAAATAATGTTCCATTCTTCGGAATCAGCCTCGGCATGCAATTGGCTGCAGTGGAATACGCACGTAACATCATGGGGATCAATAATGCTCATTCAGCTGAATTTGATAACGAGACTACAAATCAAATCATCGTGAGCCCTCCAGAAAGCAACGGCAATCCGGAAGATTATTTCCGTCTAGGCGTCTATCCGTGTAAATTAAAAGAAGATACAAAAGCGCGCGCTGCTTACGGCGAAGAATTGATTTACGAACGCCACCGCAACCGTTATGAATTTAATAATGAATACCGTGAACAATTCGAGGCGGCAGGCATGACTCTTTCAGGTATTAGCCCGAATGACCAGCTAGTGGAAATCATCGAATTGAAAGGTCATCCGTTCTTCGTCGGCGTTTCGTTCCATCCGGAATTCGCATCGCGCCCGACACGCCCGCAACCGCTATTCCGAGAATTCATCGGAGCAGTAATCGCAGGGAAAGAATAAGGAGTTCAGCCGAAAATTGAAAGACCGATTATATATGGCGCACGACCGACCATATAGGGTGCATGACCAATCATATCCGTCGGTCGACCGACCATATAGCATGCATGACCAATCATATCCGTCGGTCGACCGACCATATAGCGTGCATGACCAATCATATCCGTCGGTCGACCGACCATAACCGGCGACTCACCCATCAAATCAAACAACAAAAAAGCTGCACATGAACGGGAATCCCCGCATGTGCAGCTTTTTTTCAATCGTTAATCCTCATCGGAAACCATTTCGTCATATGCGAGCTTCACGGCTTCATAAACAAACAAAGCAGCAAGCGCATGCGGCTGGACGATGCGTCCTCCTTTATCATCCGGGAGTAAACCGCGCGTCAGACCGGTTGATATATACGTATAAGCTAAATCTTCTAGTTCATTGCCATTGCCCGGTTTTTCCGCAGCAAGCACCGCGAAAGGAATGAAGCTGTCCGCAAGTTGCTGTGCGAGTTCAAGCGCTTGTGCATCAGTAGCTGACCGGGTCAATAACCAGACGCGGTCGGCTGTCGCAAATTCCATTCCTTTTTCGTAACGCACGGCACCACTAAGCGGCTCGACTCCAAAAAGTGCGGTTTCCGTAACCGCCGCCATTTCGCCGAATCCCGCAAGAATGACACGTCCTTCGCCAATTGTCGCCTGTGCGAGCAGACGTGCTGTCTCCTCAATCGACTCTTCACTGTTTCCCGCGATGCGCTGAAGAAGTCCGTTAATTTGTGTCGTCAACATTTTCATAGAAAAACACCTCTCTTTCATTATAAGAAGTGAGTGCGTAGAAAGCAAAATGACAGAAGTTTGACGAAAAAGGAGGATATCTTAGTTGTATGTCAAATATAGATTAATAGGCTAACAGGACCAGGGAAAGAAGGGGTGCTTATTGAAGAATCTTTTAATCGTTGATGACCAAAAAGGGATTCGACTTCTGCTGGACGAAGTTTTCCGGCGCGAGGGCATTAAAACGACGCTTGCGGCCAATGGAATGGAAGCGCTTCAAGCTGTAGATGCGGAAGTTCCCGATTGTGTCCTGCTCGACATGAAGATGCCGGGTATCGATGGGTTGGAAGTGTTGAAAAGATTAAAAGCCGGTTGGCCGGACGTTCCGGTCATCATGATGACGGCGTATGGGGAAATCGAATTGACGGAAGATGCATTGAAAACCGGTGCTGTGAAGTATTTTACGAAACCATTCGATATATACGAAGTCCGTGATGCAGTGATTGCGATTTTTGAAGGATGACAAAGCAGGCAGTGGTAAACACTGTCTGTTTTTGTTATGATAATAGAGGTATATAAGATGTATAAATAAACAAACATAATTCATTTCGATATCCCGAGGAGGAATTCGCATGGCACTGGTTTCAATGAAAGAAATGATGATCAAAGGGAAAAAAGAAGGATATGCAATAGGTCAGTTCAACTTGAACAACCTTGAATATACGCAAGCGATATTACAGGCGGCACAAGAAGAACAATCCCCTGTTATTCTAGGTGTATCCGAAGGTGCGGCGCGTTACATGGGCGGTTTCACTACGGTTGTTCACATGGTGAAAGGACTTATGCATGATTATCAGGTCACTGTTCCTGTTGCAATTCATCTGGACCACGGTTCAAGCTTCGAGAAATGTAAAGAGGCGATTGAAGCCGGTTTCACTTCCGTCATGATTGACGCTTCATCGAAACCGCTTGCGGAAAATATTGAAATTACGAAAAAAGTTGTTGATTATGCACATGAACGCGGCGTTTCCGTAGAAGCGGAACTGGGTGTCGTCGGTGGTCAGGAAGACGATATCATCGCCGACGGTGTTATTTACGCAGACCCGGCGGAATGTAAAGAACTTGTCGATAAGGCAGGCATCGATTGTCTTGCACCGGCACTTGGATCTGTTCACGGGCCTTATAAAGGCGAACCGAACCTTGGTTTCAAGGAAATGGAAGAAATTTCGCAGCAATCCGACTTGCCACTTGTGCTCCACGGCGGAACGGGTATTCCGACACGTGACATTCAACAAGCTATTTCACTTGGAACAGCTAAAATTAACGTCAATACAGAAAATCAGATTCAAGGAACAAAAGCTGTCCGCGAAAAACTTGCGGCGGACTCCGATGTTTACGATCCTCGTAAATTCTTGACGCCGATGCGCGATGCCATCAAAAAGACGGTCATCGGCAAAATGCGCGAATTCGGCAGTTCACAACAAGCGTAACGATACGAAGATAGAAAGAAGAGGAGAAGCATCTGTAAGGATGTGTTCTCCTTCCTTTCATTTTTTGCGGACATGAATCAATTTGAAATACTTATCAACAGCTCTTTCCATACAAAATAGGGGGAATTCATCCATGAAATTTTTCATTGATACAGCAAACTTCGACGAAATCAAAGAAGCACACAGTTGGGGGATATTGTCGGGGGTAACGACAAACCCGTCACTTGTAGCGAAAGAAGATGTACCGTTCCATGATAGATTGAAGGAAATCACAGCGCTTGTTCCTGGTTCGGTAAGTGCGGAAGTTATCGCGCTTGACGCGGAAGGCATGATCAAAGAAGGACGCGAATTAGCGGAAATCTCCCCGAACATCACAGTGAAACTACCGATGACACCTGAAGGGTTGAAAGCTTGTTCAGTCTTCGCCCAAGAAGGCATCAAAACGAACGTGACGCTGATTTTTAGCGCGAATCAGGCACTTCTTGCAGCACGTGCAGGAGCAACATACGTATCTCCGTTCCTTGGCAGACTTGACGATATCGGGCAAGATGGGATGACTCTGATTTCCACGATTGCAGACATTTTCACAATCCATAACATAAAAACAGAAATTATCGCAGCATCGATTCGTAGCCCGCAGCAGATTACAGACGCTGCGCTAAGCGGTGCAGATATAGCCACGACGCCATTCAAAGTATTGACACAATTGTTCAAACATCCACTTACTGATAAAGGGATCGAAGCTTTTCTTGCAGATTGGGAAACAAGAAAGAATAAGTGAGGCACCAAAGGAGAGTAATATGGACGTTTATAAAATAACAGGCGGTAGACCATTGCAAGGATCCATTAAAGTGAGCGGTGCTAAAAATAGCGCCGTCGCACTAATCCCTGCTTCCATTCTGGCTGATTCACCAGTAACAATCGAAGGACTTCCGGAGATTTCAGATGTTTTGACACTTCAAGCGCTTCTGGAAGATATCGGCGGGAAAGTCGATTTTGATAAAGGCACGATGCACATTGATCCAACAGAAATGATAGCGATGCCGCTCCCGAACGGTAACGTCAAAAAACTACGGGCATCTTACTATATGATGGGCGCGATGCTGGGCAGATTCAAGCACGCGGTTATCGGACTTCCGGGCGGTTGTCATCTGGGCCCTCGGCCGATTGATCAGCATATAAAAGGTTTCGAAGCGCTTGGCGCAAAAGTGACGAACGAGCATGGTGCCATTTATTTGCGTGCAGATGAACTACGCGGTGCGAAAATCTATTTGGACGTCATCAGTGTCGGTGCGACAATCAATATCATGCTCGCAGCTGTTCTCGCAAAAGGGCGGACGACAATTGAAAACGCAGCGAAAGAGCCAGAGATCGTGGATGTAGCAACGTTGCTGTCCAATATGGGCGCGAAAATCAAAGGCGCGGGAACGAATGTCATCCGGATTGACGGTGTAGAAAAACTTCACGGAACAAGGCATACAATCATCCCTGATCGAATTGAAGCTGGAACATTCATGATCATGGCGGCGGCAGCGGGCGACGGGGTCACGATCGACAACGTCATACCGTTCCACGTTGAAGCACTGACGGCAAAGCTTCGTGAAATGGGCGTCGATATCGTTGAAGGGGAAGAGCAAATCTTCATCCCGAAATCCAGGAACCTCCAAGCGGTAGATGTGAAAACGCTCGTCTATCCAGGCTTCCCGACAGATCTACAACAGCCGTTTTCTGTATTGCTCACACAAGCGGCAGGACCATCCGTCATTACAGATACAGTTTATTCAGCGCGATTCAAACACATCGATGAGCTTCGTCTAATGAATGCCGATACTCGCGTTGAAGGACGTTCAGCCATACTTGCAGGACCGACCCCGCTTCAGGCGGCAACAGTCCGTGCATCCGACCTTCGTGCAGGTGCCGCACTCGTCATTGCCGGGCTCATTGCTGATGGCGTGACGGAAGTCCAGGAAATTCAGCATATCGAGCGCGGATACGGTTCTCTCATCGAAAAACTTCGAGGAATTGGAGCGGATATCCGCAAAGTGACCATTTCGGAAAAAGCGATCGTTAAAGAATAAACCGATTCGGTGCCAGAAATGAGTATGTTATAATTAATCAGAATGGCAAAAATTACGGGTTTGACCGTACATCAGGAGGAACACAAATGGAGCGCAGTTTATCGATGGAATTAGTTCGGGTCACAGAAGCAGCGGCGGTTTCGGCCTCTCGTTGGATGGGACGCGGTTTGAAAAATGAGGCGGACGACGCTGCAACAACAGCGATGCGTACCGTTTTCGATACAATTCCGATGCAAGGGATCGTCGTGATCGGTGAAGGGGAAATGGACGAAGCGCCGATGCTTTACATCGGTGAAGAGCTGGGGACAGGAATCGGTCCTGAAGTGGACGTTGCAGTCGATCCGCTTGAAGGAACGAATATTGTCGCGGCAGGCGGCTGGAACGCACTTGCAGTCATTGCTATCGCGGATAAAGGAAATCTGCTGAATGCACCCGATATGTATATGGACAAAATCGCTGTAGGACCCGAAGCGGTCGGCAAAATCGATATTGATGCGTCCGTGACGGAAAACCTCCTGGCTGTAGCTAAAGCTAAAAATAAAAATATCGGCGACGTTGTTGCAACGGTTCTTAACAGAGAGCGGCATACAGCGATCATCGATGAAATCCGTGCTGCAGGCGCGCGCATCAAGCTCATCAATGACGGTGACGTGGCGGCAGCTATCAATACTGCGTTCGATGAAACTGGAGTGGACATTCTATTCGGACTCGGCGGTGCACCGGAAGGCGTTATCGCTGCAGTCGGACTAAAATGCCTCGGCGGAGAAATCCAGGGACGTCTCGTTCCTTCGAACGACGCTGAACGCGAACGTTGCCTCAAAATGGGGATCGACGTCGACAAAGTGCTTTACATGGATGACCTCGTCAAAGGTGACGATGCTATATTTGCCGCTACGGGTGTAACCGACGGAGAGCTTCTTCGCGGCGTACAATTCAAAGGTGGTTTCAGCGAGACGCATTCATTAGTCATGCGCTCGAAGTCGGGGACAATTCGTTTTGTCGAAGGCCGACACAGCATGGAGAAAAAACCTCTGCTCGTCATGCAAGACTGACGGAGCTCATCGCCCGGCCATACGCCGGGCATCTTCGCTTGCACAGGAAGTACCTGGAAACGTTTGTATAAGAAGCCTTCCTTCATTAACCTCTACTAAATAACCCATTAACCTAAAGAGTGGTGCCGAAAGATGACAATGTTAACGATATCAAAGTTGGAAAATATGACTTTAAAAGAATTATATGCCCTCGCAAAAGAATACAAAATCGCTTATTATAGCAAGCTGACGAAAAGGGAACTTATATTTTCCATATTAAAATCAAGGGCCGAACAGGAAGGCTTCTTTTTCATGGAAGGTGTACTTGAAATCATCCAATCTGAAGGCTACGGTTTCTTGCGGCCTATCAACTATTCGCCAAGCTCGGAAGACATCTATATTTCTGCCTCGCAAATCCGGCGGTTTGATCTTCGGAACGGTGATAAAGTGAGCGGGAAAGTCCGTCCTCCGAAAGAATCGGAACGCTATTACGGTCTATTGCAAGTGGAAGCCGTCAATGGCGAAGACCCGGAAGTGGCACGTGAACGTGTGCATTTCCCGGCACTTACACCGCTTTATCCAGATCGTCATATCAAGCTGGAAGTAGACCCGGTTAAACTGTCGACGCGTATTATGGACTTGATCTCGCCGGTTGGTTTCGGTCAGCGCGGATTGATTGCTGCTCCGCCGAAAGCGGGCAAAACCTTATTGTTGAAAGAAATTGCAAATTCCATTACAACGAATCATCCCGACGCGGAACTTATCGTACTGCTTATCGATGAAAGACCCGAGGAAGTCACCGATATCGAAAGGTCCGTCAAAGCGGATGTCGTCAGTTCGACATTCGATGAATTGCCGGAGAATCATGTCAAAGTGGCGGAACTTGTTCTGGAACGGGCTATGCGGCTCGTCGAACATAAACGGGATGTTATCATTCTGATGGACTCCATCACGCGGCTGGCGCGTGCTTATAACCTTGTCATTCCGTCAAGTGGCCGCACACTGTCAGGCGGTATCGACCCCGCCGCATTCCACCGCCCGAAACGGTTTTTCGGAGCGGCGCGTAACCTTGAAGAAGGCGGTAGCCTGACTATTCTTGCAACGGCTTTGATTGACACGGGTTCACGTATGGATGAAGTCATTTATGAAGAATTCAAAGGGACAGGCAACATGGAGCTGCATCTTGATCGCAGTCTTGCGGAACGCCGGATCTTCCCGGCGCTTGACATCCGACGTTCAGGTACGCGGAAAGAGGAATTGCTCATCCCGGCCGATCAGCTTGAAAAGCTATGGGCCATCCGGAAAACTTTCTCCGACTCGCATGACTTCACGGAACGTTTCATGAAAAAGCTGCGTCTGACGAAATCGAATGAAGAATTCTTCGACAAACTGAATGAAGAGATGAAAGCCCATCGGAACGGCAAAGGACTGTTATAAGTAAATTCATGAGTATTTCAGCTTATGGATGAAATAAAAACAGTTGCACAGGACTGCTGAATTTGATATAATATATGGAGTAACTTGAGTACTATCTGCGTGCATATACGGTTGACGAACACGGGCCGTGTAAGGCATCAGTCTTATAATTTAACTCTGTACCAGATGGTCCAGGGCGAAGGGAGAGAGATTGATGAAAGCAGGAATTCATCCAGCTTATAAAGTAGCAACTGTTACTTGTTCATGTGGTAACACATTTGAAACAGGTTCTGTAAAAGAGGACATCCGTGTTGAAGTTTGCGCGGAATGCCACCCATTCTACACTGGTCGCCAGAAATTTGCTGCAGCGGACGGACGTGTCGACCGCTTCAACAAAAAATATGGTCTCAAAGAAGAAGGCCGTCAAGAAGAAGGCCAAGAGTAAGACTCTTAAAATACCCGTCAGGTGCACATGCGCCGGGCGGGTATTTCTTTTGGGGAAAATACGCAAAAAACTACATATATTTGCTGAACAAATGAATATCTATATTATCCAAGCAAAGGCGCCTTCCAAGGGGTAGCCGAAGCCATAAGACTAGTAACGAAGCAGCTAGGATTATGGCGGGAGGCATCCCCGAGCGCCATAGCGGATTCAATGGAATTCAATATTTCATCTTATATAGCACACATAGACGTGAAATAAAATACGTCAAATTTCACTGTTTTTAGGGTATGATAGGTATTCACGATGCAATTAAGAAATCTTTATATATAAGCAACTGGAAGGAGATTTAACATGTACGTAACGATGCAAGGCGGTTGGATTGAAGTAATTTGCGGCAGCATGTTTTCAGGAAAATCAGAGGAATTGATCCGGCGCATAAGGCGCTCACAATTCGCCAAACAGAAAATAGCGGTATTCAAACCGGAAATCGATGACCGTTACAGTGAAGAAGCCGTCGTCAGCCATGATGGGACAACCGTCATTGCGAATCCGATCGCCAGCTCATCTCATATCGAGGAGTTCATCACGGACGACTATGACGTCATCGCCATCGACGAAGCCCAATTTTTTGACGATGGTATCGTCGACGTAGTAATGGGATTGGCAAACCGTGGATTCCGCGTCATCGTCGCCGGACTCGACCAGGATTTCCGTGGCGAACCATTCGGACCGATGCCGCGTCTCATGGCCGTCGCCGAACACGTGACAAAACTGCAAGCGGTCTGCACAGTATGCGGCTCGCCTTCCAGCAGGACACAGCGCCTCATCAATGGCACCCCCGCCGGTTATGATGATCCTGTGATTCTTGTCGGGGCCTCAGAAGCATACGAGGCACGATGCCGCAAGCACCACGAAGTGCCAAAAGGCGTAACAGCCAAAGCGATTGTAAAAGGATAACAGCAAGGAGTGGAGCCCGTCCGGCACAATCGGGCGGGTTTTTTATTGCATGGCGGGGAGGAGTGGTCGGGTTAGTTTGAAAATGTTTCGAACTTCCACACACGCTCTATCCTGCCCTGCGCATCAAGAACGCCTGCATCAGCGAAATAACTGTATTTACCAAGCAAATTCCCGTACAATGAACGTACAAAACAGTCCTGAAAATGAGGTGTCCATAATGTTTGAAAGACTTCAAGCAGTAGAAGACCGCTACGATCATCTGAATGAAATGCTCAGTGATCCCGCGGTAGTGAGCGATATGACAAAACTTCGAGAGTATTCCATCGAACAATCCGGCCTGCAGGAAACGGTTGAAACGTACCGTTCCTATAAACAGGCAACAGCGGAACTGAAAAGCGCCAAAGAAATGCTGAACGAACAGCTTGACGACGATATGAAAGAACTAGTCAAAATGGAAGTATCCGAGCTTGACGAACAAATCGAATCATATGAAGAAAAGCTGAAAGTGTTGCTTGTGCCGAAAGATCCGAACGATAACAAAAACGTCATCATGGAAATTAGGGGAGCGGCAGGCGGCGATGAGGCGGCACTGTTTGCCGGCAGCCTTTTCCGCATGTACAGCCGCTACGCGGAGATGAACCACTGGAAAGTGGAGGTACTGGATTCATCGCCGACAGAACTCGGCGGTTTCAAAGAAATCATTTTCCTTATCAACGGCAATGGTGCCTATTCGAAACTGAAATATGAAAACGGGGCGCATCGTGTGCAACGGGTACCGGAAACCGAATCGGGCGGACGGACACATACGTCGACCGCGACCGTTGCATGTCTTCCGGAAGCAGAGGAAGTTGAAATCGTCATCCATGAAAAAGATATCAGAACCGATACATTTGCATCATCCGGTCCCGGAGGCCAGTCTGTCAATACGACGATGTCCGCCGTCCGCCTGACGCATCTTCCGACCGGTATTACCGTATCGATCCAAGATGAAAAATCGCAGATCAAAAACAAAGAGAAAGCGATGAAAGTGTTGCGGGCGCGCGTTTCCGATAAATTCACACGCGAAATACAAGATGAGTACGATGAAAAAAGGAAATCCGCAGTTGGTACAGGCGACCGTTCCGAGCGGATTCGCACTTATAATTTCCCGCAAAACCGTGTGACCGATCACCGTATCGGCTTGACGATCCAGAAACTCGATCAGATTATTGAAGGCAAACTCGATGAAGTCATCGACGCACTCATCCTGGAAGAGCAGGCATATCGCCTGGAAAGTTTGGATCGCAATGACTGAAAAAGTGTATGAAGCTCTCCAGAGGGCTTCTTCTTTATTGGGACAAAAAGGGTTTGAGCCTAATGCCGCACAACTTCTCATGGAATTCGTCACGAATAAGTCAAGGGCTTCCTTATTTGCTGATTTACGCGAACCGCTCACGGCCGAACAGCACAAAGATTTTTGGGATAAAGCCGCTGAACTGCTGGAAGGAAGACCCGTTCAATACGTCATCGGTGAAGAAGGTTTTTACGGATATACATTTAAAGTGGATGAAAATGTACTTATCCCCCGTCCTGAAACGGAAGAACTCGTCCACGGCGCCATTGAACGAAGCCGTAAGTTATTTTCTCACAAGTCAATCGACGTCGCAGACATCGGTACGGGCAGCGGGGCAATCGCGGTTTCATTCAAAAAAGAATGGCCCGAAGCGAGCGTCACTGCGACCGATATTAGTGAAGGTGCACTTACGATTGCGAAGCATAATGCACAAGCGAATGGTGCAGATGTCAATTTCCTTCAAGGAGATTTAACAACACCGATTGCAGGGGATAAGTGGGACGTCGTCTTATCGAATCCGCCTTATATCGCACGCGACGAAGCGGTTCTAATGTCGGGCACCGTTGTCGACCACGAACCGCATAGCGCTTTGTTTGCGGATGAGGACGGGCTTCACTTCTATCGGCGACTTGCAGAAACCTTGCCGCCGCTAATGAAAAAGCCTTCCTTCATCGCAGTCGAAATCGGTTATTTGCAAGGTCCTGCTGTGCATGATTTATTCACAAAGTCATTCCCGGAAGCTGTAATTGAAACGGTAAAAGATATCAACGGCAAAGATCGGATGATATTTTGCGAGATTCATGAATAAACTCCCTTTTCTCTGGCAACAATGCAGAGTAGGAGGGGATGAACATGTTACAAGACTACGAGATTATCAAAAAGAAAACTAAAATTGAAAAAGTATTGCCCTATATAGAATTTATCATCGTACTTATTATCATTCAGGCCTTCGTATCGGTATTCACGTCGGCGAATGATGAAGACAGTGCAATCCGTTTCAGATTGCTTGCCCATTCGAATGCGCCTGCCGATCAGCAGATAAAAATCGGCATTCAACAAGAAATCCAGCCGCTCATCGAACACGCAGTGAATACATCACGGACGAAAAAGGAACTTGGGGATAACTTGGCGGCGCTCGAAGGCACGATACTCGAAATTGCCAATTCGAAGTCAAACGGGGCAGCTATCTCCCTTGAACGGAAGGAAGCACTGTTTCCGCCGAAGCGATCCGGTTTATTTATCCTCCCGCAAGCTGAATACGATGCATATATTTTGACGATCGGGAGCGGACGTGGTGATAACTGGTGGTGTGCGATGTTCCCGAAAGTCTGTTTCCCGGATAAAAAAGAAGATGAAAAAGAAGAAGAGGAAAAAGTCACTTTTTTCGTCTGGGAGTGGATAAAAGGAGTATTCGTATAAAGTTACTAACAAAATTTGTGGATAAAGTAGATAAAATGTGTATAAGTGGGGGATTAATGCGTGGAAACGAAATTAGTTTCAGTGGATAACTTTCTGGATAACAAAATGAATTATGAACAGGCTGTGGATATATTAAAAAACGGCGGCGTCGTCGCATTTCCTACGGAGACGGTATACGGCTTAGGTGCATTGGCAACGGACGAATTGGCCGTACAAAGAATCTTCGAAGCGAAAGGGAGACCTTCCGACAACCCGCTTATCGTACATATTGGCAACAAAGAACAAGTTTCCGATTATGCGGAAGCTATTACGGAAGACGCGGATAAACTGATGGATGCATGTTGGCCAGGTCCTTTGACGCTTGTCTTCCATAAGAAACCCGGCGTCATCGCGTCGAACGTAACACCCGGTTTTGAAACGGTCGGCATCCGCATGCCCGATCACCCCGTGGCGTTGGCGCTTCTTCGTGCGCTTGGGCAGCCGCTTGCAGCTCCGAGTGCCAATCGCAGCGGGAAGCCGAGCCCGACGGAAGCAGCTCACGTCTACAAAGATCTTGAAGGGCTTATTCCGCTCATTTTGGACGGCGGACAGACCGGTGTCGGAGTGGAATCCACAGTACTGGACATGACAACAAACCCACCAACTATTTTACGGCCAGGCGGTACAACGCAAGAAACAATTGAAAGTATTATTGGAAAAATACACTCTGAAAATGAATTTCCTGGTGAACAAGCACCGCGTTCACCGGGCATGAAGTATTTGCATTATGCTCCGGAAGCTCCTTTATTCATCATTCAAAATGATGCACAGCACATCGGTATCGCGCTCGATTCGCTTCATGCTGAAGGGCGGAAAGTGGCGCTCATTGCTCCCGACGAATTTGGGGACTTGGGGGCGGACTGGTATTTTTCGACTGGTCCGGCACACAACAATGAAGCGACGGCGACGAATTTGTACGCTGCAATCCGCAAATGTGACGCGACGGAGGCGGATATTATTCTTGCAGTCGAAACCGATTTGGCGGGGGTGGGTGCTGCTGTCATGAACAGGTTGATGAAAGCAGCCGAAGGAAAACGTTATATGAACTGAATCTGCAATGAATGACCTCCCTGAATGCCGCATAAGATTGACAGACGCGGTATTCGGGGAGGTTTTACTTTGGCGGAAATTTTCGCGGCTGGCATCACGACCTTGGACGTTATAGTGGTATATTCATTTTTGCAGATAAAAAAAGGAAGATTTGTATTAGCATTATGGACGGCATTTCTAAATGTGGTTTTTCCGTTCCTTGGATTCGTAACCGGAGAGTTATCGGCGGATATATTTACAGTTTGGAGCAGTATTTTATCAGGCGTCATGCTCAGTTTGATAGGAATACATATGTTGTTGCAAGACGATGAAACGGGTTCTTCGTCAAAACAGATTCCACCATTTTTTATCGCATTTGCAGTAAGTGTAGATGCCTTTTCAGTGAGTGTTTCATTTGGTATGCTTCAGATGGATAAAACGCTTTTCATAGTGGCATCGGCATTATTTACATTAGTTTTTTCTTATGGAGCACTCATACTAAAAGGGCGTCTGGGTCTTAAAGATGGAAAGGGACTGAGGCTAATTGCAGGATTCGCTTTGTTGGCGTTAGGAATATTGTCATGCTTTAGTTGAAATTGGTTATTTCTTTACTCACAAAAATCAGCTATTCTATAGAAAGAAGGCGATAGTAATGAATATATATTTGATTTGTACAGGGAATACATGCAGAAGCCCGATGGCGGAAGCGATTCTTCGTTCCAAGGCGATTGACCATATATCCGTCCGCTCGGCAGGTATTCATGGACGGGACGGCTGGCCGATTTCCTTACATGCGAAAACGCTTATCGAAAAAGCGGACATGCCTTATACGCCTGTTTCAAAAGCTGTTTCAATCGAAGATTTGGAGTGGGCGGATGTCGTTTTGACGATGACAACAGCACATAAGGATGTACTTTTATATTCTTATCCAGAAGTCGATTACAAAGTATTTACGTTAAAAGAATTTGTTAGGCCGGATGCAGCCGGCGATGTACAGGATCCGTTCGGAGGGGACCTTGAAACATATCGACAGGCATTCAGTGAGTTGTCGGGGATCATCGATATGCTTGAACAGAAATTGACGGAGGAATAAGCATGAGGGAAAAAGGGAAAAAGAAGTTTGGATTAAAGAAAAAACTGGTTTTATTCATCACAATACTTGCCATTGTCACGTATACGACAAGTGCCTTATTCATCAACTTTGTGCAACCACAATTTTTTCCACAATTTAATCCGTTCTGGTTTGCGGTGATGACGTATGCAATGGGGATATTTTGGTCAGGTGTATTAGCAGCGCTGTTCAGTACAATCTTAACGAAACCGCTGCAAAATCTTGAAAAGGCGGCTATCAAAGTGGCGGATGGAGAAATCGGTACGGATATCGTGCTGCCGAAGTCGTCCGATGAAATCCACTCCGTGGCGGAAGCATTTCAGCATATGGTCCTCAACTTACGAACGATAGTGGGGCAAATTGAATCGAATTTCGAAAAGACAGCCAGTACAGTGGACAACTTATCGGTCGAAACCGGCGCTGCCGCAAGACAAGCGGATGCCGTAGCGTCAACGATCAAGGAGATTTCTGCGGGTGCAGAGGAATCGGCGATCGCTATCCAAGAAACTGCGGAAGCGATTGAAGATGTCCGGTTGCTTGCTGTTGAAGTGAGCAGCAGGGCGGAAGATTCCTCCGAACGTTCAACAGAGATGCTAGAGGAACTTGTGCGGACAACGGATGTATTCCGCATGCTCGTCAAGGGAATTCAAAATATGTCTTCCCAGAGCGAACTGTCACTCGGCACCATCAGGCAGCTGGATCATAATGCGCAGAAAATCGGAGAAATCGTCCAGCTCGTCGGCAACATTGCGGCACAGACGAATTTACTCGCGCTGAATGCATCCATCGAAGCGGCCCGTGCCGGCGAACACGGTAAAGGATTTGCAGTTGTTGCCGAAGAAGTCCGCGTGTTGGCGGATGAAAGTGCCAAGGCGGTAAAAGGGATTTCAGATCTCGTGGTGACCATCCAGACGGACGTAACGAAAGTCGTGAAGGATATGGAACAACAAGTGAAGACGGCGGCAATCGAAGCGGATCGTGCAAATGAAACAAGCGGAAACGTCGAAGAAATGGCGACAAAAGTAAATGGGATGGCTGACTCTGTAGTCGAAATCACAAAATTCGTCGAGTTGCAGCTGACGAACATTGAAACGACCGCACGCCAATCACAGGAAGTTGCCGCAATCGCAGAAGAAACATCCGCCGGAGCACTCGAAGTCGGTACAGCAACGGAAGAACAAGTCCGCTCGATTGAACAAGCAGACGCGATGGCAAGTGAATTAAAGAAGCAATCCGAAGAGCTTTACAACGTCATTAAACAATTCGATCGGGGTAATGAAAAGCAGAAGCGGCCCGAATAAATGCGACAGGCATAAGGCGGGTCGACGTAGCAGCGTACTTTGCCGCGTAGTTGAACTGACTTATGACCCGAGCATTTGGCCGCTGTAGCTAGACATAATGAAAAGCAAAAGCGGCCCGAATAAATGCGACAGGCATAAGGCGGGTCGACGTAGCGGCGTACTTTGCCGCGTAGTCGAACTGACTTATGACCCGAGCATTTGGCCGCTGTAGCTAGACATAATGATAAGCAGAAGCGGCCCGAATAAATGCGGGAGGCATCCACAAAGCGCCGAAGCATGTATAAAGGGAAATTCTTATTTCGGTCTATAATGGTAGGCTTTTTCAGTACCCTGAATAAACGCGATAGGCATAAGACGAAAAGGCATAATTGACCTATTATTTCCCAAGAATATGAATAATAAATACGAAATACAGCCCAATTACGACTGGGGCTGTATTTTTTACGTAAAAATGATAGAATGAGTTGTGAGTATATTATGAAAAGAGGGACGCTGTGAAAATCGCGATATCTTCAGACCATGGCGGAAACAATCTCCGACATGAAATCATCAAATTAATGGCAGAGTTAGGGTTGGAGTTCGTAGACTTTGGCCCTGATTCGAACGAGTCCGTCGACTATCCGGATTTTGCGGCACCTGTCGCAAATGGAGTGGCATCGGGGAATTTCGACCGTGGAATCCTAATTTGCGGAACGGGAATTGGAATGTCCATCGCGGCTAATAAAGTGAAAGGCATCCGATGTGCACTTGTTCATGATGTCTTTAGTGCGAAAGCGACGAGAGAACATAATGATTCGAACATCCTTGCAATGGGAGAACGCGTCATCGGACCGGGACATGCTAGGGAAGTCGCCGCCGCTTGGTTGAACACACATTTCGAAGGCGGTCGCCACGAACGCCGCATCGGGAAACTGATGGAACTGGAAAACTAAGAAAAGCGTAAGCGGTCTTCCGGAAACCAAAAAGGTAGGTGGAATAAAGTGGATGCTTTGAATTTATGGAAGCTTCAACTTGAACAACTGTTAGCGGAAATGGCTGAGCAAACAGATTTGATCCCTGGAACATTGTTCGTCGTCGGCTGTTCGACCTCTGAAATTGCCGGCAGACGAATCGGAACAGGTGGTGCGCTTGAAGTAGGAGAAGCGTTATACGCTCCGCTGAAAGAGTTTGCCGATCAACATAAACTGTTTCTCGCATTCCAAGGCTGCGAACACATCAATAGGGCTTTGACAATTGAACGTCAAGCAGCCGAAAAGTTCATGCTTGAACCGGTCGCGGTCATTCCTGTCATACATGCGGGCGGCTCAATGTCAGCCTACGCCTATCAGCAGATGAACGATCCTGTAGTAGTAGAAGAGATTCACGCAAACGCGGGTATCGATATTGGACAAACGTTGATTGGCATGCATTTGAAACGCGTGGCCGTCCCATTACGCACATCAATCGGGAAAATCGGCAATGCAGTCGCTACGGTCGCAACAACAAGACCGAAGTTAATTGGTGGAATAAGAGCAATATATAAAATAGATGATAATGAAGGGGATTGAGAAAATGGAGAAATTGGAATTGAACAAATTGGGCAACGTACAACGTGAAGATGGGGCAGTATACGAAGCGATTATGGCGGAGAAAAAGCGCCAACAATCGAATATTGAATTGATTGCATCTGAAAACTTCGTAACAGAAGCGGTTATGGAAGCACAAGGCTCATATTTAACGAATAAATACGCAGAAGGTTACCCGGGTAAACGTTACTACGGCGGTTGTGAGCACGTTGACGTTGTCGAAAACATCGCACGTGATCGGGTAAAAGAAATCTTCGGTGCGGAATACGCAAACGTTCAACCGCACTCCGGTGCACAAGCGAATATGGCTGTCTATTTTGCAGTGCTTGAGCCTGGTGATACGGTTCTTGGCATGAATCTTTCGCACGGCGGTCACTTGACGCACGGAAGCCCGGTTAACTTCTCCGGAGAACTATACAACTTTGTGGATTACGGTGTTAGCGAAGGGGACGAGCTCATTGACTACGAAGATGTCCGTCAAAAAGCGCTTGAGCACAAACCGAAAATGATCGTTGCGGGTGCAAGTGCATACCCTCGCGAAATTGATTTCGCTAAATTCCGCGAAATTGCAGATGAAGTCGGTGCTTATCTATTCGTAGACATGGCGCACATCGCCGGACTTGTTGCAGTAGGCGAGCATCAGAATCCGGTTCCACATGCACATTTCGTCACATCGACAACACATAAAACATTGCGCGGACCGCGTGGTGGAATTATCCTTTCTACACAGGAGTTCGAGCGTAAGCTGAACAAATCAATCTTCCCGGGAGTCCAAGGCGGACCATTGATGCACGTCATCGCTGCAAAAGCGGTTGCATTCGGCGAAGCACAGAAACCTGAATTCAAAACATATATTCAACAAGTGAAAAGCAATGCAAAAGCATTGGCTGAAGCGCTAATGGCTGAAGGCGTTGACATCGTATCAGGCGGCACAGATAATCACCTGGTCTTATTGAACCTACGTTCCCTTGAAATCACTGGTAAAATTGCAGAACATGTATTGGATGAAGTCGGCATCACTGTGAACAAAAACACGATTCCGTTTGATACGGAAAGCCCGTTCGTCACATCAGGAATCCGTATTGGTACACCTGCAGTGACAACTCGTGGCTTCAAGGAAGAAGAAATGAAGGAAATCGCATCTATTATGGCGAGCCTATTGAAAAACCATGAAGACGAAACTGTGAAACGAGAAGCACAGAAACGCGTTGCGGCATTGACGGATAGATTCCCTCTTTACGCATAATCGTGCATTGGGATAAGCCGCTATCACTAAGATGGCGGCTTATTTTTTCTTTTAATCGAAAGGGGGGAGAGGATGAAAATTCCTCGGAAAGCATATACGGATAAAGCGGAGAAAATGATTTTATACAGCTGGCTACAACGTTTCGGAAGCCGCTTTCAGACGGGTTTCATCTTGACGAACCCATCTGCCGGAAACGATCCTGTTGTTTTTGTAAATGAAGCGTTCACTGCTATTACGGGTTACACATCCGCGGATGCAATCGGGCGGAATTTGTGTTTTTTGCAAGGGGAAGAAACCGATATGGAGCTGATTGGTGAAATCGACAAGAAGCTTCGGGCTGGTATGCCTGCCAATGAGGAAGTCCTTTATTACAAGAAGGATGGGACTCCTTTCTGGAATGAGCTTGTCATTCAGCCGCTCTTAGACGAAAAAGGGGAAATTCTTTTCACGGCCTCTTTCATACTTGATGTGACCGAAAGGAAAAAAGATGAATCGCTGCTCCGTTTGCAGGAATCCATTTTTTCGGGCATCAATGAGGGAGAAGAACTCTGTGATTTATTGCAAAAAATAGGAACTGTCGTCGAATCGTTCTTTCCGGAAGGATCTGTTTGTGCAATCCTCTTCAAGGAGCAAGGGGACGGCTGGTATATCGGTGCGGCAGACTCCGTGCCGGATTGGTTGCTCGGCGAAATGTTGAACAGCAAAGCATTGGAAAATGGAAATGCGCCGGAAGAAGTGATTGTCATTGAAAATAGCCCGAAGGACGAGGCTGAGTTCCAGTCGAATTGGTCCGTGCCGACATTTGACAATGAAGAAGAATTGAGTGGGCTGTTAACCGTCTTTATGAAAAAATCGGGAAATCCGACGGAAACGCAAATACAATTCTTGAAAAAAATGGTGCCGATTGTACAACTGACGAGAAAATATTATGCCCAGCAAGCTGAGTACCGCAGGCTTGCTTTCACTGATCCGCAAACGGGGTTGCCGAATCGCCACGCATTTTTGACCAGACTTAAACAGAATATAGATGAGGGCGGGGAACATTTCGTTGCAGTCATTCAACCGGGCGAGTATGCAAAAATCGTCGATTTGTATGGAAGGGATGCCGCTGATGAACTGTTCATTCAGCTGGACAAACGGATTGAACGATTGGGATGGAAAAATCCGGTCTATATAGGCCGCTATTCTAGCGCATCACTCGTTATAACGAGCGACAGTAGCGAGGGTGACGAAAGTTTTTGTCTTCTGGAATTAGATACGATCGTCAGAGAACCATTCATCATTGCAGGACAGGAAATGTTCCTCACATTGAAAATAGGGGTTTCATTTTCCACAAGTGACCAAAGAAGCGAAGAGGAACTGGTGCGTAGGGCGGACGTTGCCATGTCAGATGCCAAAATGAAACCTGGCAGTGCAATGTCATTTTACAGAGACCTCCAAAATGAGGAAATGGTAAGAGAAATGAGGATTTTCAACGAATTGTCAAAGGCGCTTATGACGCAAGAAATCGATATCCATCTTCAGCCGAAAGTCAATTTGACAGATGGCGGGATTATCGGTTTTGAAGCGTTGGCCCGATGGTTTTCACCAAACCTCGGAACCGTGCCGCCAAATCTCTTTATTCCAGCAGCAGAGAATATGGGTAAAATCATAGACTTGGAAATCGTCGTTTTATCGAAAGTGATGGAGTGGCAACGGAAGCGCAACCAAGCCGGTGAAAAAATGTTCCCGGTCGCCGTCAATATTTCCGTCCACCACTTCTTTAACCCCACCTTCGTTGATGAACTGACGAGACTAGCAAACCGTTATGATCTTTCCCCGAGCCATATCATGCTTGAAATAACGGAGAGTATCGGACTCGTCGATTTACCAAGGGCGAAAACGATTTTCAAGGAACTGATTGCGGCAGGTTTTGAACTATCCGTCGATGATTTCGGTGTCGGATTTTCATCGCTCAGCTATTTACCTCAACTGCCTCTTTCCGAATTAAAGATAGATCGAAGTTTCATCAGTGCGCTAGACGAACCGGACACGCTTGCCGTCGTCAGAACGATTATCCAGCTCGCTGAAAACCTTAACCTGTTGACGGTTGCAGAAGGGATCGAGCAGGAAAGGCATATTGAAGTGCTGCGGAATCTGGGCTGCAAAGTTGGGCAAGGCTTTTACTATTACAAGCCGATGCCGCTGGATGAAATTGACCGATTGCTTGCGGAATAGTTAGACATCAAACGGTCGGCTGTTCGGTGTGCCTGAATGGGAACATATCTGTTATAATGAACAGGACATTCCGAAAAGGGGCGAATAATAATGCCGAAAGTACACGTTTTTGATCATCCACTAATCCAACACAAACTTACGTACATACGTGACGTCAACACAGGAACAAAAGAATTCCGTGAACTCGTCGACGAAGTGGCGACACTCATGGCTTATGAAATCACTCGCGAACTCCCGCTCATGGAAGTGGAAGTCGAAACGCCAGTTCGTCTGGCCAAATCCAACGTACTTGCAGGAAAAAAACTTGGTATCGTCCCAATTTTACGTGCAGGCATCGGAATGGTAGATGGAATCCTCAATCTCATTCCGGCTGCAAAAGTGGGACATGTCGGACTTTATCGCGACCCGGAAACATTGCAGCCGGTTGAATATTACGTGAAACTCCCATCTGACGTATCAGTGCGCGACTTCATTCTTGTCGATCCGATGCTTGCAACGGGCGGATCCGCAATTGCAGCGGTCGATTCATTGAAAAGCCGCGGCGCTAAAAACATTAAATTCATGTGTCTGATCGCTGCTCCAGAGGGTGTAAAAGCAATGACGGAAGCACATCCTGATGTGGACGTCTATATCGCTGCCATGGATGAAAAACTCGATGAAAAAGGCTACATCGTACCAGGACTCGGCGATGCAGGCGATCGTCTCTTCGGAACAAAATGATTTGGAAGGCGTGAAGGTCTTGACAAAGAAATGGAAAGTGATGACGATTTTCGGTACGCGTCCAGAAGCCATTAAAATGGCACCGCTTGTGCTGGAACTGCAAAAGCATCCGGACGATATCGAATCGATCGTAACGGTTACGGCGCAACATCGCGAAATGCTGGACCAAGTACTCCACACATTCGGTATCACACCTGATTATGATCTTAATATCATGAAAGACCGGCAAACACTCGTCGATGTTGCAACCCGCGGACTCGAAGGGCTTGACCGGATCATGAAAGAGGCGCAGCCGGATATCGTGCTCGTCCACGGCGATACGTCGACAACTTTCATCGGCAGTCTTGCGGCGTTCTATAACCGGATTTCAGTCGGACACGTTGAAGCGGGACTCCGTACATGGGATAAATATTCCCCGTACCCGGAGGAAATGAACCGTCAGCTGACAGGCGTCATCGCTGATCTTCATTTTTCACCGACGGAACAATCGGCCCGCAATTTAGTGGCTGAAGGGAAGTCGGAAGAACGTATCTATATAACAGGCAATACGGCAATCGATGCACTTCAGACGACTGTGCGTGATCAATACTCGCACCCGGTTCTCGATAAAATCGGATCGGACAGGCTTGTATTGCTGACGGCACATCGCCGCGAAAATCTTGGTGAACCGATGCGCAACATGTTCCGTGCCATCAACCGACTGCTTGCAAAACATGATGATATCCAAGTGATCTATCCTGTGCATATGAACCCGGCAGTCCGTGAAGTGGCCGATGAACTTCTTGGCAACAACAATCGTGTCCATCTGATTGAACCGCTAGAAGTCGTCGATTTCCATAACTTTGCGGCACGTTCACACATCATTTTGACGGATTCCGGCGGCATTCAAGAAGAAGCACCGTCACTCGGAAAGCCCGTCATCGTCCTGCGTGATACGACCGAACGGCCTGAAGGTATCGAAGCCGGTACATTGAAATTGGCAGGCACCGATGAAGAAACAATCTTCACGTTGACAGATACACTTCTATCCGACGACTCGGAATACAACAAAATGGCAAAAGCGTCGAATCCATACGGTGATGGCCACGCTTCTGCACGTATTGTTGAAGCGTTGAAAAAATATTTATCTTCTATATAAATGGCAAACCGTACGACGACCGGAGCAATCCGGTCGTACTTTTTTTCGGGAGTGGATGTCGGAGTTATTCATGACGTCTCACAAAACGATCCCGACAACCCCAACTACCCATATTTCCAAAAAAGAACCTACCAATTTTGTCGATTGTTTGACAAAGCATAGACTTTGTGAATAATTTCACTGTAATCAATTGACATCAAAATATGCCTATTGTATGCTTACAAAGGGTAAGAATGATAGGGTTTTCATATATGAAACGGCAACACAATGTGAATGTTGAGGCTAAGGCGTTATTCTGTCGTTTTTTGACGGATGTGCGGAGGCTTTATATAGCATCTTGCATTTGAGTAAACGTACTTTATGCCGAATTGCCTTCCATTCGACGATACTCGCGCAATCAAAAGGTTCCATCCTTTTCAGAGTCTTGCCAAGAAAAGTGTAAGCGGCCTGCTTAGACTGGACAAATAACTGGCTGGACAGCGAAACGGAACCACCCCGCTTTTCCTTGTGACTTGCTTGCTTCTAAGTCTTTTCTTAGACGGAGTCGTAAGGCCCCATACAATCTCGAAATACGAATCAGGAGAATAACAGACCATGCAGACTTTGCAACAAATTCATAATAGGCAAAAGAAGGTTCTCTTTTTTTTGCTCGCATTGTTCGTCCTGGGATGGCTTCTAACTGATTTAAAACCGATATTTGCTGGATTATTTATCGGATCTCTATTCGGATTGTATAATTTCTGGATTCTTGTCCGTAGAATGGAAAGATTTGATCGGATTTTTACGGAGGGGAAGAAAAGGGCTTCACTTGGAACGACGATGCGTTTTGCATCAGGTGTGGCTGCGGCAGCAGTCGCAATTTCGCTGCCGGAACATTTTAACCTGGTTAGTTCGGTTATCGGGCTTATGATTCCTTACATCCTATTATTGGCTGGTGGGATTATATTCCGTGCAAAAAACCATTAAAGTTTTTTCGCAGAAAAGAGCTTACATTGAACTTTTCATTTTCTCAGAAAAAGCTTAATCCGATTGTGAAAGGGAGGTGAACGAAACGTGAACCATGAAAATCCGACGGTAGAATGGCTCGGATTGACATTTAACTTGTCAAATGTCCTTATGCTCTTCATTACGTGCCTGGTTGTATTCCTTATCGCATTCGTCTCAACACGAAGAATGCAACTGAAACCTACGGGTATGCAGAACTTTATGGAATGGATCATGGATTTCGTAAAAGGTATTATCAAGAATAACATGGACTGGAAAACAGGCGGGCGCTTTCATGTACTTGGAATAACGCTATTAATGTTTGTTTTCGTAGCCAACGTGCTCGGACTTCCATTCGCAATAACGTGGGATCATAAACTTTGGTGGAAATCACCGACAGCAGATCCAACAATTACATTGACGCTTGCTGCAATGGTCGTTATATTAACGCATTACTATGGTATTAAGTTGCTTGGCCTCAAAGAATACGGGAGTGGCTATCTGAAACCGATGCCGTTTTTATTCCCCTTGAAAATCATTGAGGAGTTTGCAAACACGCTGACACTCGGTCTGCGTCTTTACGGTAACATCTATGCAGGTGAGGTCTTGATCGGTCTTATTGCATCGCTCGGAGCAGGAAGCATATTCGGCTTTGCCGGCGCTTTGGTTCCAGCACTCGCTTGGCAAGGGTTCTCGCTCTTCATCGGGGCAATCCAAGCATTTATCTTTGTTATGTTATCGATGGTCTACATGGCGCATAAAGTCAACACGGACCATTAAACATATACTGCCCGTTTAACGGGTGAACAAACAAAAAACTCGAAAATATTAGGAGGAAATTATACTATGGGTCTATTAGCAGCGGCAATCGCAATCGGTCTTGGTGCACTTGGTGCAGGTATCGGTAACGGTTTAATCGTATCTAAAACAGTTGAAGGGATCGCTCGTCAACCAGAAGCACGTGGCGTTCTTCAAACAACAATGTTCATCGGTGTTGCACTAGTTGAGGCAGTTCCTATCATCGCGGTAGTAGTTGCATTCATCGTAATGAACAAATAAGTAGTACCAACATCTACAAAATGGCGAAGTGCGCACTATAATGTCCTTCGCCATTAATTTTATGGATAAAAGTGCAAGATCTGAATTACGCTATATAAAGAACGATTTCTATATTTGATGAATTATAAGCTCTTGAAGGGAGTGAAACAATCGTGTTTTTGGATACCTTCGTCCTATTGGCAGCAGATGCAGCCGATCCAGGATTTTTAGCAAGTCTGAATGATAGACTAAACCTAGGCGATATCATCGTTACACTTTCATTCTTCACGATTCTCATGCTTCTTCTGAAGAAGTTTGCTTGGGGCCCGCTTATGGGTATCATGGATCAACGTGCTGAGTTGATCGCGAATGAAATCGAATCGGCTGAAAAAAGCCGTGCGGAATCACAACAGATTCTTGAAGAACAACGTAACCTCTTGAACGAAGCGCGTAACAACGCTCAGGCGATTGTTGAAAACGCCCGTAAGCAAGGCGAAGCGCAACGCGGAGAAATCATCACGGCAGCTCGTTCTGAAGTCGGCCGTATGAAAGAAGAAGCGACACTTGAAATTGCATCAGAAAAAGACAAAGCCGTCGCGGCAGTTCGCGAAGAATTCGTATCTCTTTCTATCCTTGCAGCGTCTAAAGTTCTCGGTAAAGAAATTTCCGAGGAAGATAATCGCGCATTGATCGAAGAAACGATTGAGAAGGCAGGCGAAGGCCGATGAGCCAATCGGTTGCAGCAAAACGCTATGCACTCGCATTGTTTGAATTAGCACAAAAGAATGGGCAAACCGGCCCGATTCAGGAAGACCTTCTTGAATTGAAAAAAGTTTTCCAATCGAATAAAGAGCTCGGTCAATTACTTGATTCACCGAGGTTGAAGGCAGCCAAAAAGAAAGAGCTTATGGCGGATCTATTCAAAGGTGCGAATCAGCTCGTTTTGAATACATTGTTTGTAATGCTCGACAAAAAACGCATGAATGAGGTAGTACACCTTGTTGATGAATTTACCGTATTTACGAATGACGCGGCAGGTATCGCCGATGCGAAAGTGTATTCCACACATCCGTTGACGGCTGATCAAAGCCAAGCCATCTCTGCTGCATTTGCGCACAAGATCGGTAAAAAAGCATTGCGTATTGAAAATATCATCGATCCGAATCTGATTGGGGGCATCCGTCTCCAAATCGGTAACATAATCTACGACAGCAGCGTGAGCGCGAAGCTTGAGCGACTGAAACGGGATCTCATCGGGTCATAAATCAGAAATTTGAGGGGTGACATGCATGAGCATCAAAGCTGAGGAAATCAGTGTTCTCATAAAACAGCAGATTGAAAATTATCAATCTGAGATGAAAGTGAGCGAAGTAGGTACGGTTATCGCAATTGGTGACGGTATCGCACGTGCTCATGGCCTCGACAACGTCATGGCCGGGGAACTATTAGAGTTCTCTACTGGCGTCATGGGTCTGGCTCAGAACTTGGAAGCGAACAACGTTGGTATCGTTATCCTAGGGCCTTACACAGACATCAAAGAAGGCGATGAAGTACGTCGTACAGGTCGTATTATGGAAGTTCCTGTCGGAGAAGAATTAATCGGACGCGTCGTTAATCCACTTGGGCAACCAGTTGATGGATTAGGTCCGATTGCAACGACAAAAACTCGTCCAATCGAAAGCCCTGCACAAGGGGTCATGGCGCGTAAATCCGTTCATGAACCATTGCAAACGGGTATCAAAGCGATCGATGCACTTGTACCAATCGGCCGCGGACAGCGTGAATTGATCATCGGTGACCGTCAAACAGGTAAAACGACTGTCGCAATCGATACAATTCTGAACCAAGCTGACCAAGATATGATTTGTATCTATGTAGCAATCGGTCAAAAAGAATCAACAGTTCGTGGAGTTGTTGAAACGCTTCGTAAAAACGGCGCACTTGATTACACAATCGTTGTTACGGCATCCGCTTCACAACCGTCTCCACTACTATTCCTTGCACCATATACAGGAATTACGATGGCTGAAGAATTCATGTTCCAAGGTAAGCACGTTCTAATCGTTTATGATGATCTGTCTAAACAAGCTGCGGCATACCGTGAACTTTCTTTGCTACTTCGTCGTCCTCCGGGCCGTGAAGCTTATCCTGGTGACGTTTTCTATCTTCACTCCCGTTTACTTGAACGTGCAGCGAAGTTGAACGATACACTTGGCGCAGGTTCAATTACGGCATTGCCATTCGTTGAAACACAAGCTGGAGATATTTCCGCTTACATTCCAACGAACGTTATCTCCATCACTGATGGACAAATTTTCCTTCAATCTGACCTATTCTTCTCGGGTGTACGTCCAGCGATCAACGCCGGTCTTTCCGTTTCCCGTGTAGGTGGATCAGCGCAAATCAAAGCGATGAAAAAAGTTGCGGGTACACTGCGTCTTGACCTTGCGGCATACCGTGAACTTGAAGCATTCTCGCAATTCGGATCTAACCTTGACCCTGCAACTCAAGCGAAACTGGACCGCGGAGCGCGTACAGTTGAAATCTTGAAACAGGATTTGAATAAACCATTTAAAGTTGAACAGCAAGTTATGGTTCTTTACGCATTGACACGCGGATTCCTAGACGATATCGCAGTCAAAGACATCCTTCGTTTCGAAAGCGAACTGTTAAGCTGGCTTGAAACTAACCACACTGACGTTTTAGATCAAATTCGTACGACGAAAGACCTTCCGGCTGATGAATTGATGGCAGAAGCACTCAATGCATTCAAGAAAATCTTCGCGCGTTCTGAATAAATCTAGATGGAATCAACTTTGACAAAAACCGTCAAAATGATTGATTGAACCAAAAAACAATAAGGTGGTGAGAATTGCCAATGGCATCTTTACGCGACATAGAAAACCGTATTAAATCAACGAAAAAGACAAGTCAAATTACGAAAGCTATGCAAATGGTCTCCGCTTCCAAATTGAGCCGTGCCGAATTGAATGCGAAAGCGTTCATTCCGTACATGGAGAAAATTCAGGAAGTTGTCGGATCGATTGCAGCTGGAACAAGTGACTTGAGTCACCCGATGATGGTATCCCGACCTGTCAAAAAGACCGGTTATATCATTATTACATCGGACCGCGGACTCGTTGGAGGATACAATGCCAACATCCTGCGTACCGCAAAACGTGCGATTGAAACGCGCCACTCTTCAGCGGAAGAAGTGAGCATCCTTGCAATCGGACAAAAGGGTTACGACTTTTTCAATCGACTTGGTTTCAACATCGTAGAAAGTAAGATCGGTCTATCCGACCACCCAACTTTCGATGAAATAAAAGATATCGCGAAGCGTGCTGTTGGCATGTTCACAGAAGGCGAGTATGATGAAGTGTACTTGTACTACAACCACTACGTCTCCGCCATCTCAAGTGAAGTGACGGAAAAGAAATTGCTTCCGCTCACTGACATCACATCGACTTCCGCTACAATTTCGTATGAGTTTGAGCCTTCAGGCGAAGCAATTCTTGAAGTGCTTCTTCCGCAATACGCGGAAAGCCTTATTTACGGAGCTGTAATCGACGGTAAAGCGAGTGAACATGCTTCCAGTATGACAGCGATGAAAACTGCTACGGATAATGCATCTGATCTAATAGATTCTTTAACACTTTCATTCAACCGTGCACGACAAGCTGCGATCACTCAAGAAATTACGGAGATCGTCGGCGGCGTCGCAGCTCTTGAATAAGATTAACTTGAATCAGCAGAAGTCACAGACTCCCTGCTGATTCAAGTTTAGCCTCCGGCGGATGTCAGGGATTTTGAATGGAGTTAATTGTGCAAGCACAATTCAAAATCCCGACGCAATTACGCCGAGGCGTAATTGATTAATACTGTACGGCAAAGAGTAAGACAGGAGGGAAAAAGTATGAATAAAGGACAGGTTCTTCAAGTTATGGGACCGGTTGTTGACGTCAAGTTCGAAGACGGTCAGCTTCCAGCGATCTATAACGCATTGAAGGTTCAGATTGAACGTCCGAACGCCGAGCCTGAAACGTTGACACTAGAAGTCGCGCTTCACCTCGGGGATGATTCTGTACGTACAATCGCAATGTCATCAACAGACGGTCTGCAACGTGGCGCTACAGTTGATGATATGGGTTCTGCAATTTCAGTTCCGGTTGGTGACGTTACACTCGGACGTGTATTTAACGTACTTGGAGAAATTATCGACCTTGGTGAGGAAGTTCCGGCATCAGAACGCCGCGACCCGATTCACCGTTTAGCTCCAGTATTTGAAAACCTTTCAACTGAAGTTGAAATTCTTGAAACAGGTATTAAAGTTGTTGACCTGCTTGCTCCATACATTAAAGGTGGTAAAATCGGCCTCTTCGGTGGTGCGGGTGTAGGGAAGACAGTTCTTATTCAGGAATTGATCAATAACATCGCTCAAGAACACGGTGGTATTTCCGTATTCGCAGGCGTTGGAGAACGTACACGTGAAGGTAATGACTTGTTCTACGAAATGACGGATTCCGGCGTTATCACGAAAACGGCAATGGTCTTCGGTCAAATGAACGAGCCGCCTGGCGCACGTATGCGTGTAGCTTTGACGGGTCTTACAATGGCAGAATATTTCCGTGACGAACAAGGTGCGGACGTTCTTCTGTTCATCGATAACATCTTCCGCTTTACACAAGCGGGATCTGAAGTTTCAGCACTACTTGGCCGTATGCCATCAGCTGTTGGTTACCAACCGACATTGGCAACGGAAATGGGTATGCTACAAGAACGTATCACATCTACAAACCTTGGTTCAGTTACGTCCATCCAAGCTATCTATGTACCGGCGGATGACTACACTGACCCGGCTCCGGCAACGACGTTCGCTCACCTTGACGCAACGACGAACCTTGAGCGTAAACTTTCTGAGATGGGTATCTACCCGGCTGTTGACCCGCTCGCATCGACTTCCCGTGCACTAAGCCCGGAAATTGTCGGTGAAGAGCATTACGAAGTTGCACGTCAAGTGCAGCAGACGCTTCAGCGTTACCGTGAGCTCCAAGATATCATCGCAATCCTCGGTATGGATGAGCTTGGCGAAGAAGATAAGCAGTTGGTTGGACGCGCACGTCGTATCCAGAACTTCCTATCACAAAACTTCCACGTTGCTGAGCAGTTTACAGGACAAAAAGGATCTTACGTACCAGTAGCTGAAACGATCAAAGGCTTCAGCGACATCCTAAAAGGTATGTACGACCACCTTCCAGAGGATGCATTCCGACTTGTCGGTCGCATCGAGGAAGTTATTGCAAAAGCGAAATCTATGGGTGTTACCGTTTAATTCAATTCAGCAGGATTCAAATCCCTGCCGAATCAAATAAAAGCCTCCGGCGGATGCGACAGATTTTTTTAGGGGAGTTATCGAGCCCTGCTCGATAAAAATCTGCGCCAAATTCGCCGAAGCGAATTTGATTTTAAGGGACCAGGAGGGGAAAAAATGAAGACAATTAAAGTCAATATCGTCACTCCCGACGGCCCTGTTGTTGAAACTGAAGCGAACATGATCATCGCAGTTACCGAAACAGGCGAAATCGGGATCCTTCCCGGCCACATCGCGATGGTTGCGCCGCTTCAAATCGGTGGGCTTCGCCTGCAGAAGGATGACTCGACTGAACATATAGCCGTTCATGGCGGTTTTATCGAAGTCCGTCCGGATGTTGTCACTGTTTTAGCACAAACTGCGGAACTGGCTTCTTCTATTGATGTCGCTCGCGCGAAAAAGGCGGCGGAGCAAGCGGAAGAGACACTTCGGGCAAAAAAAGAAGGCGTTGATTACAAATTGGTGGAACAGGATTTGGAACGTGCCATCAATCGTATCAATGTCTACGAATCAAGAAAAAAGTAAGTTGTTGAGGATGGCGGACAGAGGGGGAAATTCTTCTGTTCGCCTTTTCAATATTGAGGCTTCAGGACGTTAAACAAGGGAGGTCGTCAATTGGATGGTATAATGAGTTATCAACCATTGCTGGCAATCGTTTCGCATACGGTTTTCATAGCTGTAGCATTTTTTGCACTGCAGGCGATCATGCCGGAGAAAATCATAAAAAAGAACCGTGTCTTCCAGGCACAACTTTTATATATTTTATTGAGCATCGCCATCGGATCGACCGTATCAAATTTCTTTTTGGAGTTATCCTATTGGTCAGGAAGACTTCCATTCATGTTCGGTTGAATGAATTCCATATTTATTCAACGAAAAGAACGTTTTGAACAAGGGATTGGTGAAATCCATGTTATCGCGATGTATACGAAAAAAGCTCCATTGGCCGCCTTTCGGAACGCCAATCTAGCTTAGGGGAATATCGTATATAAGGCGATGACATGAAAATCATCATTTTGTGTTTGAGAGAGGTTTGCTGAGTGCGAGCACGGGGAACTTATACTACGAGTGGGAAGTTTTGTGACACAAAACGTCAAAAGTGTACATATTATAGACTACTTAGTACTTAAGCGGAAAAATAGCCCAGACGTTGCTTGTTATGTAGGCAAAGTCATTGTAAAATAGTATATGTTTTAAAAATAAAAATATGACATTTAAAATGAGTATATATGATATTGAAAACAGTATAACAAGCTACAACTTAGGAGTCGGAGGGACTTATTTTGGATAAAATTATTATCACCGGTGGACGTGTACTAAAAGGCACTGTCCGGGTCGAGGGTGCGAAAAATGCAGTATTGCCGATACTTGCAGCAGCATTGTTAGCATCAGAAGGTGTAAACGTAATACGCGACGTACCCAATCTTTCGGACGTAGGAACAATCAATTCAGTTTTAAAAAGTTTGAATGCAGAAGTGGATCACTACCCGAAAATGAATGAAGTCATCATCGATTCTTCAGAAAGGCTTTCATCTGAAGCACAATTCGAATATGTAAGGAAAATGCGTGCATCAATCCTTGTCATGGGACCGCTTCTCGCACGTAACGGTTTTGCACGGGTTGCACTACCAGGCGGTTGCGCAATCGGATCTCGTCCAATCGATCAGCACTTGAAGGGCTTCGAAGCAATGGGAGCGGAAATCACATTCGGTCATGGCCATGTTGAAGCGAAAGCGGAAAACGGATTGAAAGGCGCTAAGATCTATCTAGATTTCCCAAGCGTCGGTGCTACTGAAAATATTATGACGGCAGCTGCATTAGCTACCGGAACAACAATCATTGAAAACGCGGCAAAAGAACCGGAGATCGTCGACCTTGCAAACTTCATCAATGAAATGGGCGGTAAAGTAGTTGGAGCGGGCACGGATACAATCCGGGTCGAAGGCGTGAAGAAACTGGTTGGTACAATTCATCATATTATTCCGGATCGTATCGAAACAGGTACTTTCATGGTGGCAGCTGCTATTACTGGCGGCGATGTCATCATTGAAAATGCAGTTCCCGAACACAATGCGGCCCTCATTTCAAAATTGACAGAAATGGGCGTTGTCATTACAGATTTAGATGAAGGAGTTCGTATCACTGCAGAGCATCCTTTGAAATCCGTTGATTTGAAAACGATGCCACATCCAGGTTTCCCGACTGACATGCAGTCCCAGATGATGGCGCTTATGCTGACGTCAACGGGCACGGGTATCTTGACTGAAACGGTATTTGAAAATCGCTTCATGCACGTGGAGGAATTCCGCCGGATGAATGCTTCTCTTAAAATTGAAGGTAGATCCGTCATCATATCAGGTCCATCCAAACTACAAGGCGCTGAAGTGGCGGCTACGGATCTTCGCGCAGCAGCAGCCCTCATTTTGGGAGGACTTGTCGCGGAAGGCGTAACACGTGTTACGGAACTATCGCATCTTGACCGGGGCTATGTGAACTTCCACGGAAAACTTGCAGCCCTTGGAGCGGACATCATTCGCATTTCACCTGAAACAAAAACTGAAAAAAAGGTTCAACTAATTTAATCGAACTTCAAATGTTATTGAAAAAGGCTGTAGATCATGGACTACGGCCTTTTTTGTATGTATTTTTTGATGGGCAGCCGCAAGTGCCGCTATATCCTTTCGCTAGTATGCCCAAAATAACATGAATAATACCAAGCCTGGTTCATATAATCAATTATGGACAAACTACTAACAGCGTTATTCATCATACTCTTATTTTTCATCCCTTTTTTATTGAGAGAAACGCCGGAAGTCAGTGAAGAGGTTGAAGAAGCGGAGGCTGAACTATGCCCCGTGGAAATCACCGTTGCCGGCATGGACAAGCCGATTCCGCTCGAGGAGTATGTAGTAGGCGTTGTGGCAGCTGAAATGCCTGCCACGTTCGAGGCGGAGGCTTTGAAAGCCCAAGCGATTGCTGCCCGTACATATGCACTCCGGACGACGGATAACGGCACTAAAGCAATTGCAGCAGACGTTTCTGCACAAGTCCATTCCGCCGAAGCGAAACGGAAAGAGCGATGGGGTAAGGAATTCAAGCGCAATGAACGCAAAGTACGTGCAGCGGTGGAGGCGACTGCAGGGGATATTATCGTCTATGAGGATGAAATGATAGCGGCCATGTTTTTTTCTACATCTAATGGTAAGACGGAAACCGCACAGAACTTCAGCGGCAATGATGTGCCGTATTTGCAGAGCGTGGAAAGTCCCGGGGAGGGGGACGTTGAAGCGAACGTGGAGCGGAAATCCGAGATGACACTCGCCGAATGGAATAAAGTGATGGGCGGCAAGTGGAACGCCGACCGTTTCAAATCATTACAACTCGTAAGAAATGGCACAGGGCGTGTGCAGAAAGTCATCTCTACAGGTTTTGAGGCAAGCGGCAGGGAAATGCGGGATTTGTTGGGACTGGCATCTACAGATTTTGATATCGCATTCGACGTCACGAATAAGATTGTACATGTGACGACGACCGGATATGGGCACGGCGTAGGCATGAGCCAATACGGGGCGGAGGCATACGCCCAGAAAGGATGGACGGCCGAACGTATTCTTTTACACTACTACACAGGTACAGAAATAAAAAAGTTCACATTACTTGATTCGAAATGTTTAAAAACTCTCTCACTTGCAGATAATAGCCAGTGAGGTGATGACAATGCGAGAAGAAAAACCGAAAGCCCCTTCTCAGAAGAACACAAGTGCAAAGACAAAAAGCTGGTTTTGGCCTGTAGTCTATTCGGGTATCGCAATAGTCTTCGTCGGCATGATCTGGGGTTATAATGCATTCATGAAAGAGGAATCCCCAGGCTTTGCAGGCGATGCAGAAAAGAACCCGGTAACCGTCGAGACGACAGCAGCGAAGGAAACACTTAAATATCCATTCGCGGAAGCGCTACTGGATGAAGTGGCAATCCTGCAAGACTATTATGATGTCAATGCAGAAGAAGCCAGTCGTGAAAGTGCACTACTCGTCTTCAATCAGACGTATGTGACAAACACAGGTGTATCGATTTCGGTACAAGGCAAGGAATTTGAAGTTGTCGCTGCATTAAGCGGTACAGTGGAAGATATCTTGCTAGACCCATTCAAAGGCGATGAAATCGTAATCTCTCATGCCGATGGGGTAAAAACAGTCTATCGATCCGTCACAGGAATCCTTGTTAAAAAAGGCGACGAAGTGGAACAAGGACAAGCACTTGGTACATCAGCACAAAATGAATGGAATCCGACGGCCGGCATCCATCTTCATTTCGAAGTACAAGAAGATGGGGTAGCCGTAAATCCACGCTCTTATCTTGCATTTTAACAGTACGTTTTCAGCCATTCCAGAGCCAATCCGGAGTGGCTTTTTCTTTGGATAAATAAGGTGTGGCGGTCGACGGTAAACAGCGGGGACCGATCATATATGTTGAGAGACCGACCATAACCGCGTGGCAACCGACCATATCCATTCGCCGACCGACCATATCCCCGCGTCGACCGATCATATATGCAGAGAGACCAATCATAACCGCGCGGCAACCGATCATATCCACTCGCCGACCGACCATAACCGCGCACCAACCAATCATATCCACTCGCCGACCGACCATATCCCCGCGGCAACCGACCATATCCCCTTGCAAACCGACCAAAACAAGCTCCTCCTGCCATCCGCCCGCATATCGTGCCTATTTATCGCATAGGATATAGGAAGATTCGGACCTCAGAGGAAAGGAAGAGGGCGTGCACGAGCAAATACGGAGGCGATGCGTGCGCCTCGGCAAAATGTTGCTGGAAACTGGACTTACGGTACGGGCATTGGCAAAAGCGACAGGCTATTCGAAAAGCACGGTTCACAAGGATTTGACGGAACGTTTGCCGAACGTCGATGTGGCCTTGTCGGAAGAAGTCGCAAAAATACTTGCTTATCATAAGTCTGTCAGACATTTACGAGGCGGCGAGGCGACAAGAATCAAGTGGATGAACGAAACGAAAAAAGTAGGAAGCAGTTAGTAACTGCGGGCGGTATCGCATCAACATCGCGATCCGTTTTTTTAATTGACCGCGACTGCACTACAAAATTTCCCTGTTCGGAATAAAGGGATTTCTTGCAGGAAACTGGTTCTTAATTATATTCTTTACTGGCTGTCTATGATAAAATGAGTAGTTAGAAGCGAATACATACACGGGAATATTCGATGATGCAGTCGGAAGGGGAAACAGAAACAATGTTTGCAAAAGATATCGGGATCGACCTCGGTACAGCCAACGTGTTGGTGCATGTTAAAGGAAAAGGGATCGTTCTAAACGAACCCTCGGTCGTAGCCATTGATAAACACACGAATAAAGTGCTGGCAGTCGGAGAAGAAGCAAGACAGATGGTTGGCAGGACGCCCGCTAATATCATCGCGATCAGACCGATGAAAGACGGGGTTATCGCAGATTTTGACGTTACGGAAGCGATGCTGAGCCACTTCATCAATAAATTGGATGTGAAAGGTTTTTTATCAAAACCGCGGATTCTCATCTGTTGTCCGACGAACATTACTAGCGTTGAACAGAAAGCGATACGACAAGCGGCTGAAAAGTCGGGCGGCAAGAAAATATACCTCGAGGAAGAACCGAAAGTCGCGGCAATCGGTGCCGGCATGGACATTTTCCAGCCAAGCGGCAACATGGTCGTCGATATCGGGGGAGGAACGACAGATGTTGCGGTCCTATCGATGGGGGACATCGTCACTTCGCGCTCTATCACAATAGCAGGTAATACATTTGACAACGACATTACACAATATATTAAACAACATTATAAATTATTGATCGGGGAACGGACAGCGGAAAATATTAAATTCACGATTGGCAGTGTTTTCCCCGCAGGTCGCAAAGAGCAGATGGATATACGCGGACGGGACATGGCGTCGGGGTTGCCTCGTACGATTACGATTCATTCCGAGGAAATCGGACTGGCGTTGAAGGAATCGGTCTATGTGATTGTCCGCGCAGCAAAAAACGTATTGGAAAAAACGCCGCCTGAATTATCGGCTGACATTATCGATCGCGGAGTATTTTTGACAGGTGGCGGGGCATTGTTGCATGGCATCGACCAATTGCTCGCACAAGAGCTGAAGGTTCCTGTATTCATTTCAGATAACCCGCTTGACTGCGTCGCACTTGGGACAGGCATTTTATTGGATAATATCCATAAGGTTTCAAGCCGCAATTAAGAAGTTCCATCATTAGCACTAAGGAAATGGGGATGAGCACATGTTCCGTGGATTTTATACAGTCGGGTCGGGAATGATTGCGCAACAGCGGAAAACGGAGATGCTTGCCAATAATATGGCGAATGCCAACACACCGGGGTATAAGGCGGAGCAGGCGACGATCCGATCATTTCCGGAAATGTACTTATCAAGCATAGAGACAGCAAGAATACCGTCCGAAAACAATTTTCGGATGAAAGGGCTGTCGCCGGTCGGAGGAATTTCAACGGGTGTCTACATGCAGGAGACATTGCCGTTATTCGCTCAAGGCCAATTGCGCGAAACAGAGCTGACGACGGACGTGGCTCTGATCGACGGCCGCTTACCGGTTGATGAGCAAACTGGGACTCCGGGTGCTGTCTTCTTCAGGCTTGAAAGCGAAGGCGGGCGCGAACAGTATACGAAAAACGGCAATTTCGCAATTGATGCAAGCGGTTTTTTGACGAGTTCCACGGGGGCATTTGTGCTCGATAGCAACGGTCAACGGATTGCATTGCAAAACGATGATTTCCGAATAACGGACAAGGGCATCATCATGGAAGGTGAAACTGCCGTCGCAACGCTCGGAATTTCATTCGCACAGCGTCCTGATACACTTCTCAAACAAGGGGACGGCATGTTTGTGACGGAAAGTGGTGAAAACCTGACAAGCGCAAACGGCATGGCAAACGTTACGTACTCGACGCAACAGGGTTTTCTTGAAGGATCGAACGTGGACGCGGCCCGAACGATGACGGACATGCTAACTGCCTACCGTGCATTCGAGGCCAATCAAAAAATACTTCAAGCCTATGACCGCAGTATGGAAAAAGCGGTAACGGAAGTCGGTCGCGTCAATTGATGACACGCCGTACGAAAGGAGTCGGAATGCATGATTCGCACCATGACGACAGCTACTAATACGCTCAATCAGTTGCAGAACCAGCTCGATATTATCGGAAATAATCTTGCGAATGTTTCAACGCATGGCTATAAATCGAGCGATGCATCGTTCCGTGAAATGCTGGTGCAGCAATTCAATAACGATAAGGCGGATACGTCGCCGCGCCAATCGCCGCTTGGCATCCGCTACGGTTCCGGAGCTATACTCGGACAAGCACAAATGAATTGGAAAGCTGGTTCGTTACAAATGACGGGGCGTGAACTAGATTTTGCCCTGACAACTCCTAAACAGTATTTTAACGTCATTGTACCGGATGGGGAAGGCGAAAAGACCGTCTATACGCGGCAAGGGAACTTCTACGTTTCCCCTATTGAAAACGGGCAGGTCATGCTTGTCAATGGCGATGGTTTTCCGGTCGCCGATAGTGCAGGATCACCGGTGACTTTTTCCGGAGATGTCAAAAACTATACGGTCAAACCGGGCGGCGTCCTTGAATTGACACATTCGAACGGCACGGCGGAAACTGTTGAACTGGCTGTGACGGTGATGGAACGCCCGAATCTTATGTCACGCCTATCATCGACGACATTTGGACTGCCCGAAAACCTGGCAGATCTCGGCGTCACCGAACAGGATGTCTTGACGGAACTTCAAGGTGCCGCGCGTAATGGAATTGGTTTGGAAAATCAGGCGCTGGAAGCATCCAACGTGAATTATCAGAAGGAAATGACCGATCTCATCGGCATCCAGCGCTCGTACCAGTTCAACGCGCGTGCCGTGACGCTTGCGGATCAGATGCTCGGCTTGATCAATGGCATCCGGTAACTTTGTGCAAGAGTGGCATCTGAAGAGTAGACAATTAGGGAGCACTGAAAATGACAGATGAAAAACGACATAATTTAAAACAGGAAGAGCCGAAGAAACCGCAAAACAATGAGTCAAAGTTGCGTTCCAAGCGTAAAGAGCAAGGACGGCAAAATGGCCAAGTCAAGGAAGCGGCACCTAAAAAGAAAGTTTGGGTGCAGATCCGTCTTCTTCCGATTTGGTTACGTATCATCCTCGTTCTTGTGCTTCTCATCGGGGCGGCGCTACTAGGAACGATGATCGGCTATGGTTCCCTCGGCGACGGAAATCCTACAGATGTCTTCAAAAAAGAGACATGGACCCATATCTTGGATATCATCAATGGGGTAGAATCATAAAGAATATTTTTTTGTTTACTAAAATACATAGTAAAATGGTAGGAGGATGAACATGCTAACAGCAGAGCAGATTCAAGCAATTTTACCGCACCGTTATCCATTTCTTATGGTGGATCGGATTCTTGAAGTCGAAGAAGGAAAACGGGCAGTAGGTACAAAAAATGTTACAATCAATGAAGATTTCTTCAATGGGCATTTCCCCGGATATCCGGTCATGCCGGGTGTCCTGATCGTGGAAGCGCTCGCACAAGTCGGAGCTGTCGCTTTATTACAAAAAGAAGAGAATAAAGGACGTCTCGCTTTTTTCGCAGGTATCGATAATTGCCGTTTTAAAAGGCAAGTGACGCCGGGCGATACATTGAGACTTGAAGTGGAAATCACACGCCTTCGCGGCACGATAGGAAAAGGGAAGGCGATTGCAACTGTTGATGGCGAAATCGCGTGCGAGACGGAAATTACATTTGCCCTTGGCCCGGTTGTATCAAATGGGGAAAACTAAATTTGCGAACTACTGGAAATTTAGTTACAATGGTCATTATGGTGCCCTCAAAACGCACTTCTAAAGTGGGAGGTTTCAAATCAGTATGTTTAAAGATCTTTCTCCAAATTTAAAAAGCAGTATAACAAGGTCCATTACACAGACTTTCGAACAATACATGAGCGATATTGAATGGTCCGGCGAGAGATTCCGTATCGATGACTATTTTGCCAACTGGCGCGAATACATAACTGTGAAAGCGCTCTGGTATTCAAAAATTCCGGATGAAGTGAAACTGGATCCAAAATTCCATGAGGATCTTGCGCAGCGTATCAATGAAATCATCGCCCGCATCCTAAGTGAACCGCCATCCGAAGATCAGATTGCGGCAATTCAAAGCATGCAGGAAGAGCTGGATACTCACTATGAGTATAGCTGTAAAGCCGAAGCGGTATACGTTGAAACATTGCTTAAAAAATATGTGGAATCTAAATAAAAGAAAATGGATAGTTCCCTCGTTTCTGGCTAACCTACGAAGTATCATACAACATTGTGTGATAGACGGCTTGTGGAGAGGAGGGAAACTTTTCATGTTCAAAAAAGCGATACCGTTAGTTCTAGTGTCGGGACTTGTACTTACAGCTTGTGCAAACAACGATGAAGTTCCGAAAAACAACGAAACTCCGATGGAAAATATGGAGGATCGAGCGAATGATGTGCTGCCTGAAGTGAACGATGGGCAAACAGGACCGAATATGGATGGTCTTGAGAACGATCGGGATATGAACGGCAACGGTATGGATAACGGAGTCATCGATAACAACAACGGAGTACGTAACGATGAAGTTCCGAATGATGGCGTTATGAACAATGGAGATACGAACACAGATCATCCAACTGGCACGACAGGAGAAAATGATCACGACCGTAATAAAACGAACGGTAACAACCGCTAACCGCAAGCCGTGCGGGAACCGCCTCTAAACAATTGAGGCGGTTTTTCTATTTTGAATGAATGTTAGGGAAGTCTTGCGAATGAAACCGTTTCAACGTTACATATTATTCAAATAGAAGGCGGCATGTCGTTCAAAATCGAACGACATGCCGCCTTGTTAAATTCAGATTTACTTACTTTAAACACATAAGTTTTCTGAGATTCTGCTATTTGGGACAGCACACAATAACTTCATTCATTCGAATCGTCTTGATCTTGCTTTAAACGTGGACGGGAACGCATGTCTGACTCGAAACGGTGCAACAATTCGTCTCCCCCTAATCCTTCACCGATCAATTCCTCCAAAAGCTGTTCTGCATATTGTGCCCTCGCGCGTTTCAACCGGCCTTTCAGAAGAACGGAAATATTATCGCCAATCACCTTCACAGCTTTGACGGCAACACTGAAAGCGGCGGGTTCGTTCTCAGGATATGAAATGACAACTTTCGTCTCGAGTAATTCTTCTTGGGCTTTCCATTCTTCAAAAATGGCTTGGTGTTTCTTGTCGATGAACATTTCAAGAATCCACATACGGTGGCTATTCTCTTGATTGATAATGATTCCATCGTTCAGTGGGAAATCCTGCAAGGCATCATTGTGCAGGATTCCAACCGATAGCATTTTAAACGTTTTCACAGTCATCCGCCCCGATCATTTTTCTTTTATTATACCATAGGAACAAATTTCAATGAAAAGATGCCAATACCGAATTATCGACAAATTATGCAAACTCGATTAAAGCGCAGGGGTATGCAAGAAGAGGGGATCATTCACATTGCATAGCCGATATGAATTAAGGATTTAGCACTCTAAAGTGACTGAAAATTGAAACATATGATGTTGCACGAATCAGAGTAGACCGTTTAAGATGAACTCAATAAACTGGAAAGGAGGAACTTGGTTGAATCAGGTTGCACTTGTTGGTCGCATCACAAAGGATCCCATTCTGAGAAGAGTATCGCAAGGAAGGGTACAGACGAGCTTTGTTCTTGCGGTAAACCGTAACTTCAAAAATCAGAAAGGAGAAGTGGAGACAGACTTCGTCCTTTGCACAATGTGGGGGAAACCGGCGGAGAATACAGCGAAACATTGTGGAAAAGGATCTCTCATCGGCATAGGCGGACGAATCCAGGCTAGGTCATACGAACGTGCCGACAAAAGTCGAGTCTATGTAACCGAGGTGATTGGTGAAGATGTCCGGTTCATCTTAACGAAAAAACGTGCCAATGATGACCTGTACAGCGAACATGTAGTGAGTACGCCATCACGGGCAGCGGAAACAGGAGATGCTGAGCATTTCAATCTGCCGAATCATGAGACGGAAGGATTACCGATATTTTAACCAGGCGAAATGATACATAATATGCCGCCGAAATATCGGAAAGAGGGAGGGGATCCGCCTGCCGGGAGTAGAATCCGGTGCCGCAACGACAATTTAACAGGGATAGTTTGTGAAAAAAAGTCCGATGCATCCGCTGAAGGCTGTGTGAGGAAATGAATGCTGGACATGTCGACAGATGGGGATCTGCCCATGTCCATTAGAGTGAAGAAAAAGCTGAAGCCAGTTGCTCCAGGGATAACTTTAAGTGAAAAGTATGGGGAAATTTATCGCTGATATTCGATGGGGATCGGATTCATACGCCATGCAATACCAACCGCTGAAGGAGTTCCGGGTACGTATACACCTGCGTTCCCGGGATTCGTACAGGCGGAAAATCAGGGAAGGGAAGTGTGGAATGTGGGCACATTAGAAAAAGACATTAAACGAATGGAAATACAAATCGAGCAATTGATAAGCATCATCGCAAATCAGAACAGTCGTCTCAATCGGATAGAAGACGTGGAACGACAGAAAAGGCTGAAAAATATTCGTATGATTCCGCTGGCCGAACGTGGCTGATGACATTACCGTATTGGCAAATGAAAACCCCAGTGCCACTTGGGGCTCTGGGGTCCATAAGCTGGTAATTCAATTTTCATTGGAGGTCGAATGATAATAAATCTTCGAGTTCCGTATCGGATAAATCGCTGAGCCATTGACTTGATTGGATGAGATCGGCAGACAGTGCCGCCTTCTCAACAAGCATCTTATCAATTTTTTCCTCAATTGTTCCAAGTGTCACAAATTTATGGACATGGACGAACTTTGTCTGACCGATCCGGTATGCCCTGTCGGTTGCCTGATTTTCGACAGCTGGATTCCACCATCTGTCAGCATGTAATACATGATTCGCACCCGTCAAGTTCAATCCGGTTCCGCCCGCTTTCAACGAAAGAATGAAAATAGGGAATTCACCTTCTTGGAAAGCCTCGACAAGCCGGTCACGCTGTCCTTTTGGCATACTGCCAGTCAAAAACGGAACGTCAATTCCATGTAGTTCCGATAAACATTGGCGGATGAGTTGCCCCATGCCGATGTATTGCGTGAAGATAAGGCATTGCTCTTTATTGCTAGCGATTTCAGCTGCCATTGACACAATCAGATCCAGTTTATTGGACCGTGACAGCATCTGTTCTGCGGGAGCATTCGGCTCTTTAAGGAACAGCGCGGGATGGTTACAAAGCTGTTTCAATCGACTGAGCATTTTTAAAATAAGCCCTTTCTTTTCAAAACCGGTAAGTGTCTGCAACTTAAATTTAGTTTCTTCAAGGAAACTTTCATACAAAGCGGCCTGTTCGGTCGTTAACGGGCAATATTCATTTTGCTCAAGTTTTTTAGGCAGATTGAGCTGTAAATCGGGATCGCTTTTTGTTCTACGAAGAAGGAAAGGACGTATTTTAGCCCGCAGTTTCCGTTTATCCGCTTCGGAATCATCACGCTCAATCGGAATGATATAGTTGTCCGTAAACTTCCGGAAACTGCCGAAATATCCTTTGTGAATAAAGTCGAAAATTGCCCATAGTTCGGATAAGCGGTTCTCGATCGGTGTGCCGGTCAATGCGATATGGTGCTTGCCGCGGAGTTTCCGGATGACACGGGACTGCTTCGTTTGCATATTCTTGATGTTTTGCGCTTCATCGAGGGTAATACTCGCAAACTCTGTTTCAGCGAGCATTTCGCCATCCTGTGAAGCGGTGCCGTATGTCGTAAGGACGACATCGGGTTGCAACTGCTGAATGAGCTCTTTAAAGTTTTCATCCTTTGCACGTGTAGGTCCGTAATGTGTATGGATAGTTAATGACGGTGCAAAGCGTTCGATCTCTTTCTGCCAGTTGCCGAGAACACTTGTAGGACAGACGATAAGAGATGGTGAATCGGTATCGGTCCTGGCATGGACGTTCAGCAGATAAGTGATGAGCTGAATCGTCTTTCCAAGCCCCATGTCGTCGGCAAGACACGCACCGAAACTGTTATCCCGCATGAAGATGAGCCAGTTATAGCCATTTTCCTGGTAAGGCCGCAGCTCGGCAAGTAAATTTTTCGAAATACCGGCTGAAGGAAGTCCTTTTTTATCAGACAGCATATCCATATAACTGCGAAGTGACTGTTGCATTGAGAAAGCGAAAAGCGGATCATCGTTCTCTTCATCCTCTTCAAGAGGGACCAGTTCTTCAGGAACATCCTGGAAAAGCAAATCTTTAACAGTCCACTCCCCGGCATCCGCTCGATCCATCAGATCACGGATTTTTCGTAACCAAAGGGGATCTATATGGAACCATTCGTCGCCGGAGCGGATGTATTCCCGATTTTCATCGACAAGTTTGCGGAAGGCATCACGGTCGATGGCATTGCCGGCAAGTGAGAAATTCCAATCGAATGACAGTACCTCGTCTAAGCCGGTGGCGGATTTATACGATTGTACCCCGGCATTTGTACGGATCCTCAATTTTGATTCGGTCACAGATTTCAGCCATGCAGGAAGGATGACAGGGTAACCGAATGACTGAAGCAACGGCAGGTCATTCTGGATGAATGTCCGCACCTCGGGATCCGACATTGGGGTGGACAGAAACCTTTCATCTGAAACAAATTCCACTGAGCCAATGAATGAGGTCATTTCAGATTGCTTCTTCACAATCTCATCTGCGTAAGGCTTCCATTTTGCCGGAAGTGCTTCTGCAACGGGCGCATTCGCTTTCCGCATGGAAGGTGTCCAATGGGCTCCGCGTTCACCGACAATAACCGATTCCAGAAGCCATTCAGTATCCGTGCTGACTTCCGGCTCAGTCAGGCGGAAAGCGACATTGATTGGAATCGTTGAAACAGATTCACCAGGCCAGCCATACGTCCGCAAATGGGGAAGCAATGACGGTAGCAGTTCAGGATTGATGGCGGACGCAGAAAGTTTACTGCTGACCGCATGGCTGATAACAGCTGCCGCCTTTTCCGAGATTCCCGCTTTGTTGCTGTCAAAACGGATGCTGGTGCCATCCACTTCCGCATAATTCCATAAATCGGGATCGGTCCAAGCTTTGGCAGCCTGGCGAATGGAAGTAAGCTGCGAATCATCCGCAGCGGTAAGTCCTTCAAAAGTGACATAGGGATGTACAACGGAAAAAACTTGTAAAAGCTGGTCCGCATGCAAATAAGCGACTTCAGCGTCTGTAGCTGCATTAAGTCCATACAGGGCGCGTTCATTGTTAAAGAACAGGAAGGAAACAAGTTCATCCGGTTCGACTTTCCACCCAGTGCCGTCCATTGCGGCAATAGAATATAGTCCGTCTTCCATCAAGCGGATGCTCATGCGGAAAAGGCGGTTCAATGTAAATGTTCCGGTCATAAGTTCAAATTCCCTTTCTCCATTTCTTCCATCAATGCGCGAAGTCTGCGGTTTTTTTCACGCACTGTATCAATGTATTGATTCCAGAAGTCGATCTTTCCACTTTTCTTCGAACCCGCTTTCATTTGTTTAAACAGTTTGACGGCCCGCCGATAACTATGCCGGTTCTTTTCTTTGATGAAATTCATGGCAAACGTATGCAAGAGAGGCAAGACGGCCGACGGATCTGATGTCAGTGCCACTTTCAAACCGCCCGCTTCGGCACCATCATAAGAAACGCCATATCTGTGCATCAGGGCTGCCCATTCGGCAAAACGTTCACGTTCAACGAGAAAATCCGCATAAACGTCGACACCCGGTTCGCCATATTGTGCAAACATACTTTCACGCAATTCCTCCGAAAAATCGGCCGCTTCGAATAAACCGTCAATGTTACGGACGAACTGAGGGCGGGTTGCCAGAGGGACCGATTCGCTTACGTAATCGCCGATGAACGGCAACAATGCATGCATAATAACGGCAAGCGCATCCGTTTCTTCATTGCTTTCCGCAAGCTGTGCAAGCGGTAACCATGTCATGATGTTTTCAGCCGACACATGGTCGACGAGTTTCGTCAATGCATCATGCTCGCCATGCATCAAGTGGAAAAATGCGATAAAGATCCGGGCTTCCTCTGAATCCTCATCCATAAGAATTGCCAGCTCGGCGTCACGGGCCGCTTTGAAAGGAAAGAGATGCTGCCAAAATAGGCGGTAGACATGGAACCTTTCTTGGAAAAGTCCCGAATTACCAAGCGCGAAAGAACGGACAAGATCCTTCACACGCTCGTGGAAAGCGTCCGCTTCAAATAGTTTCGGTTTTGCTCCGATTGCAGTTACGCTATCATTCAATTTTCCAAGCTGTTCTGACAGCCAGTTTTGCACATACCATTTTCCGTAAAAGAACGAAGTCGGTTCACCACCAAGATGCCCTTTTACATAAGGCCAACCAGCATCTAGTACATGTAACCGATAATAAAGTTCAAATAGTGGTTTCCATTCGTATTCAAAAGGAATAAGCGAAGTCGCTCTTTGATCGATCAGGGATGTTTCATGGATGAATACGCCGGGATTTTCGGACAACCCAATTTTTCGGAGCGGTTGGGTCAGGCGTTTCAAAACATCGATCCATGCATCGGGAGTACGTTCCGATATGGATAGCACCATCTGTTGTGATTCCGTGCTGCGCCACTCATGTAGCCAATCGGTAAGGGAATGATGTTGTGAATAAAGGTGGAATACTACGGCGATCCGGTGTGAACACCAGCCGGAGTGTCTGCACGTACAGCTTGTTTCCATGTGTTTGAAAGAAATGCGGACACGTTCGGTTTCCACGCCAAGGAGCCCGGCGACAACTGTACTTTCGGAGGTGTCGTACGTATAGGAGTTTGTTGCACCGTTTCTGATGAGTGCCACGGCACGTCTGACCTCTAGGGCATCGGCTTCTATCCCCGGCCCAAGTGTGTTTTTGATGGCATTCATTAATTCATCTATTTCATTTTCGTGCAAGTAGGATACACGTTCGACAGTTATGTTCATCGGACCACTCCCTAAGAAAAGCATTCCTTCTATTATAGCGCTTTTCTGCAGTGAGCGGAAATGATGTTATTCAATATCGAGGTCTTTTGTATGTTTATTTATTATGGTAGGGATTAATTTGTTGGGATAAAGGGAATTCGACGGTCTTTTCCAGTTGCGTCACCTTGGAATCCATTACTGATTTTAATGGCGTTTCAAGAAAAACTTACAGGAAGTATTTAACATAAATTGGTTTTTGAGTGGCATGAGAGACATATTGACAATATAATAGAACTATTATACTATATTGGAATAGTTGCATAGTTATATAGTTACTATTATCACAGAGAGTAGGGGTGGGGCATTGGAAAAGCTTGTTCTGTACATACCTGATTTGGAATTTCAATTTTATCGGAAGAAGGGATTTCAAGAGAGTATTACACAATTATCTTGCGGGGTGTCGAATACAACCAGCAGTGTCATCTACGCATCCGATGAGCGTAAATTGTATTTTCGTTCGGTGGCTTTTGGAACGATGAAATTCCATTTGGTGTTGCTCGATTTCAAGTACAATACCATGACGTTTTTGAGTAGAACGGATGTACCTGGGGACATTAATCAGGGAGTCCATGAATTGCTGTCCTCGCTACAATTTAATTTTCAACCCCAAAAAATGTCTTTCGTCATGGAAAGACCCGAAAATAAAAATTACACCAAGTAGCGGCATACATAGACGGCTAATATAATAGACTAATAAACAAACAAAACATTCACAAAACCTCCACAGATGTGATAAACTAATAGTAATCAGAATATTCAATAACTGGAGGGGGAAAAGATGCTATCAGTACAAAGAATGACACCCTTTTTTACAACGCAAGAAGATTTCCGTCTTCGATTAGTGTTTGCTTACCAATATTTCTCCATCATTAAAGGAGGTGACGTATTTCAGTTCATTCCATCTGAAGGAAAAGAAATCGTTGTTAATATGAAAAGTCTACAAGTTGAAAACTTAGGAGAAGTATTTGTTTTTCAACGGGGTAACCGGTTTATTCGACTACCACTCTACCAGTTGCTCCTTATCTCGGATCTCCATATGCACTTGACGATTATACTGGAAGGGAAGATGGGTATCGAAATGCAGGAGGCGACACCGGAAGTTGTCTTGCTAGAGGCCGCGAGTATCATCGAGCAGTTGGAAACCGACAATAGAATGCGCATGATTGATTTTGCGCTTGAGACTGAGAATATAAAGATGTTCAATGAATTGACGGAGGGACTGCGGTAGATTTGAATAATGAAACTTGAAGAACACCTGTCGTTAGCTGTTAACGGGAGGTGTATTTTTATTGCCGAATTCCGGTTACTCGAATGAATATCCCATGGCAAAACGGTCTGTTATTTTTGTTTGCCATGCGTGGAAGACGCCATCCCCCTCATTGCGCTTGCAGCTTGTGAAGACGTAACGGGCGGATTTGAAACCCGACCTGAAAAACTTGCCGGCCACATACAGACTTTCCCCCTTATTCACAAAATCCGCCCTATTGTCGATTTCCCGGGAAATAACCAGATTTTCATTTCCGAGTAAACTTCCCCATTGTAGAAAAAAGGACAAATAGCCCGCCTTTTAAGCAGATATTTATATATATATCACTCACTGTCGTGTAAAATAGGATATATAAACCTATCTATTAATCCTGAAACATTGCAAATCTCTCAAATTTTGCTAAAGTGATTATAGTAGTATTGGTGACTTTAACAAATTCAGCCATAGTTAGCAGAAGGGGATTACCGCAATGTTTTTTGACTATAAGTTTTGGCAATTCTTGACGAATCCGTCTAAATTGGCGGACCAACTTCAAACGTCTTCGATGCACGGTTTCAAAAAGCGTATCCTATGTGTATTCCTTGTCGGTGTTCTTTTATTCGCCCTCCGTGATATATGGGGGATGAATACAGAATCCGTCACTTCACTTCTTTCGACGATGACAACTACGGATTACACAATAGCCCGGTATGTGTCATTGGTGGGGGCAATCGTATGGTCATTCATTTATATGGCATTTCATTTCTTCGGATTTGCATACATAGTTAGTCGATTAACAACGATTCCATTTAAAAAATTATTTCCATTGCAGCTGCTTGTGATAGGAGTTCTTTTGATTGAAAAGGCGGTCGTCTTCCTCGTGTTTGCCATGAAGGGGGCAGCAACCAGCGTGTCGTTCCTCTCTCTCGGACCGCTCGCCGCAACTTTTCTTGATAATTGGTATGCCATCCTATTCCTCAATCAGCTGACAGTGACAACTGCATTCATTATTGTTTTGCAATATCAATTCATCCGAACGTATACAGGAAATATCGAGCGAAAAGGGTTTATCTGGCTGTTGATCGGAATTCATGTCGCAATGGCACTCATTGTAGCGGCAGTCGGTTTCATTCCATTGGAAAGCTTGTTCCATTCCTTGATAGAAGGGGGTGCCGGCAATGAGTAAAGTGAAGACTATCGCAGTTTCCATCGCAATCAGCTCATTCCTTGCGGGAAATCTCTATTTGCTTTTCTCCGATAAAAGCGTCATCACGAAATCTGTTTATGTCGAACGATATGAGCGAGCGACAAACAGTAATCATCAAGAAAAACTTGCGAAAGAAGGATTCATCGCACCCGAGGAAATCTATACAGTCTATGTCGGCAATGAGGACACAGTTGATTCATGGCATGTAAAAGAAGGGGATTTCGTAACAGTTGGAGATGAAATTGCCACATTGCAAACAGAGCGTGCAGAAGGTCAGCGCGCGGTCTGGGAAGCGGAGCGTGATGCGCTTCGACAACAGGATTCAGCTGTGCGGAGCATGATTTCCAATCTCGAATCCGAACGCAGGAATGCGGAGTCCGATAGTTCTTCAAATGTAAATCGGAAAGACAATGTCTCGGAAAACAAGGAAGACACGAAAGTGGAAGTCGGCTTGAATGTGGATGTCCAGGTGGATGTGAAACAGGATGGGTCTTTTGCACAGGCGATTGCGGCGGCTGAACAGGATCTGGCGGAAATCGAACGCCAGCAAGCAGTTGTCGATGCGCAACTGTCGCAAGACTCTGCGAGACCATCACTTATCAGTCCCGTTGACGGTGTCGTTTCCAAAGTGACCCGTTCCGGTTCTATACTTGCGGTGGATATTTTCAGCTCACAAAAAGTGGTTGTCACATATGCGAAAAATGAAGAATGGCAGCAGATTGAAAACGGGGACACAGTTCTGATCCAGGGGAACGGCTTCGAAAATGCGGCGGAAGGAACAGTGCTATCGGTTTCCGAAGCGCCAGCCACAGATAATGAGTGGCTTAGCGCCTACAAAGCGCTTGACGACACGAAAGTGAAAAACCCGCTCAGTTATTACGAAGTTCGCATCTTGACTGATGCATCGGTGGAAGCGGTGCCTTTCGGAGCGAATGTCAACGCAGTCGTCATCGTCAATGAAGCACTGGAAGCCATGACAGTGAACGAAAAATGGCTGCATGATTTCTACAAGGAATCAGCTTATGTTTGGGTGATCGACGATTCAGGGCGTGCCACAAAAGTGGATGTTACTATACCATTTACATGGAAAACGCGTGCAATCGTGGCAGATGGTCTGCAACTTGGTGATGTCGTATTCCATGAACCTTCGCTTAAGACGGATGAATACGCACCTAAGGTATTCCTACCACTCCCTTCTGATTTACCGTCAAAAGCACAATGGCGTGCATTCGGTTGGAAAAATTATTTGAAATATATCTTAATACAGTAAAACGAGAACCTCGCATTTGCGGGGTTTTTCTTTGATTTAAAGGCTATATCTTATGAAACTGTCATGTGGCTGTTTAAATTTAAATGTTTCATAACTTGGAGACGGGGTATTTTCTATACTAGTTAGCCGAAAAGCTTATTGAAAAAATACTTAGGAGGCGTTTGGAAATGGTAAAAAGACATGTAGTTGGATATTACAATACAGAAGTGGAAGCCATCGCGGCAATCGAAGATTTGAAAAGACAGGGGTACGTGTCGGATGACATATCGGTCATGAGTAAACATTCGGAAAACGTGGAAGCCATCGCTGATGAAACCGGTACACATGCAGCGGACGGTGCAGCTACGGGAGCAGCGACAGGCGGTGTCCTTGGCGGTCTCGGCGGTGTCCTTGCTGGAATCGGAGCACTCGCAATTCCTGGAATCGGCCCGATCATCGCAGCTGGCCCAATCGTAGCCGGCATCACTGGCGCAGCAGCTGGTGCAGGAGTTGGCGGACTGGCCGGAGCACTTATCGGTATGGGTATCCCGGAAGAAGAGGCGGCCCATTACAATGATCGCTTCAATGAAGGGAAAATCCTTGTCCTTGTTGACGGCGACTATACTCGACCGGACAATCCTTACCGACCACTTGTCTAAAAGTGAATAAAAAAAATCAAGCCACCCGAATCCATTCGGGTGGCTTTTTTCTTTTTACTGTTTTGTTTGTGCTTGCTATAACATGAGTTGAATCGATCAAAACATACTCTGAGCTGAGTAGCCCACAATCTGCGATTTCCATTAACATTCTTTAAGAGATTTGTTCGAATAGGCCTGTCTGCAAAACGACGAGCATAGTTCTTTCCGAACGTACAGAAGTGGAGAAACCGAAGCCCAGAAACTAGCTATATGCCATATTGGATTCAATTACTTTACTATTTTGACGCACCGATCGAGCAGCATTTCCATCTGCTCCCGTTCATTGATTTGATTCTTCGTCTCCATATCCATTATCTCATTTGATATTTAGGAGACACCGTTGATTGGAGCGGAGAGCGGCGACTCCTGTGGGAACAGCGCGAGCTGAAGACCCTGGACTGAGAGCAGCGAGGGAAGCGGCTGAAGCCGTGCCCGCGGAAAGCGTCCGCTCGCAGTGGAAATCAACTTTTTAGGCTTTTTACCATTTTAGTAGAAAAGACTGTAGGCAAGTCTATAGTCTGAAGCCACCCGAATCCCATCGGGTGGTTTTTGCTTGGGTGAAATTTTATTTTCGAGCGATGAATCGCTTTATAGTAGTAGAGATGTTAACTAGAGTATATCGAAATAAAATGAGCGGAAGGCATCCCGAAAGCGTATTTGAAGAAATTCTTTAATTCAACTCACATAGGCTAATATAACCATTTCCACCATTATCCATAAAACATACGAACTACAATTCGACAAATCCTGTAAAGTCCATTTGTACGATTTTTCAGAAAACAGTCAGTTTACGCTAAAATGAACGGTTTCACTCATATTAAATCCTATAACCTTGTGGTAAATTGCTAGTGTTGGACTATTTTGACAAATGTGATAATAGTAAGGGGGAGATGGGATTTGAAGAGGAATAATTTCAAGAAATTCTTTAGTGTATTACTGGCTATCGTAATGGTTCTGTCATTATTGACACCGTTCTCTGCGTCTGCGGACACCGAAACAACAAAACCGTTCAAGCCGGAAAACTACGATGAAAGCATCATGCAGCAAAAAGCGGCAATTGCCGAGCAGTTGAACCTGTTACATGGTGGTCCTAAGCTGCACAAAGATTTACAAGGGTTAACCGGTAGTGGACAAGTAGCGGTTATTGTTCATTTATCCGAAAAGCCGGCAGCTCTTGAACAGGGGATCAAAGAGCTGAAAGGACAAAAATTCACTGCGGCAGAAGCAACTGCGGTAAAAAAGAAAGTAAAAGCACAGCAGGCATTCTTGAAAAAGGAAATGGTTATCAAGAAAATTAAATTCACCGAGAAGTTTGCATATGATACGGTACTGAACGGTTTCTCCGTGACAGTGGAAGCGGCTGATCTTGAAAAAATGCTTGATCTGACCGGCGTTACATTGATTGAACCGGACACGGAAGTGCATGCATTTGAAGAGGTGGTTCCCACTTCATCCGGAACGGTTGATGCTGCTATGGATACCAGCATTTCATTCCTCGGTATCGAAAAGCTTTGGGCTGAAGGAATTGAAGGGCAAGGGATCAAAGTTGCGGTGCTCGATACGGGCATCGATAAAAATCATCCCGACATAGCTACTATCTATAAAGGCGGAAAGAACTTCATTCCGAACTCATCCACCTACACGAAAGCACGTCAAGACGACGATGCGTCCGAAACATTGCCGTCCGAACGTCCTGCAGGCACGCCTGAGTTCAACTCAAATGGAAGCGCATTCTATACTTCGCACGGTACACATGTAGCGGGGACAATTGCTGCAATCGGTGAAAATCCGTATGGTGTTAAAGGGATCGCGCCAAAAGTGGATCTTTATGCTTACCGTGTTCTGGGCGCTTATGGCAGCGGATCTACATCGGGCATCATCGCTGCAATTGAAGAATCGGTTAAACAAGAGATGAACGTCATCAACCTATCACTTGGCGGAGGGGCAAATTCCGAAACCGATGCGGGTTCATTCGCCATCAACAACGCAATGATGGCCGGGACAATTTCAGTGATCGCTACAGGAAACTCCGGTCCGAAACGCGGAACGATGGGTACGCCGGCAACAGCTCGTCTTGGAATCGCAGTCGGGAATACGACAAATCCTGAAGCGCATTTCGACAGCAACGTGACAGTCACAGCCGGGGACTATCAATTATCCAGAAGAGTCAACCTGATGGGAACAACATTCGGGGCAGATCCGGCAACGCAACTTTCAGGCGAATATGAAGTTGTAGCCGTACCTGGAATCGGTGCACTTGCTGACTATACGGGTCTGGATATAGCAGGAAAAGTGGCGCTCGTTTCCCGCGGTGACATTGCATTCGTCGACAAAATCGAGTTTGCGAGACAAAAAGGTGCCATTGCAATCCTTATCCACAACTTTGCAGGCGGCACGAACGCACCCGAAGCTTCAGGAACATTCCTGGGCGATGCATTTGAATTCATTCCATCATACGACTTATCACAATCGGACGGCGAAGCAATTCGCGCTGCTCTTAAAAGCGGGCAAGGAACTGTAACGTTCGCGGATTTCAATAAAACAATGACAACCGGAGATGAAGTAAACAACTCCAGTTCACGCGGACCGTCAACTCCGAACTTTGATATTAAACCTGACGTCAGCGCGCCTGGCACGAATATCATGTCAACAATCCCGATGTACAAAGAAGACGACCCTACAGTAAGTTATGAAAAAGCGTTTTCACGCAAAACAGGTACATCAATGGCAACGCCGCATATCGCGGGCATTGCAGCACTTGTGAAACAAGCGAATCCTTCTTGGAACGCCTTTGACGTGAAAGTAGCACTCTCCAACACAGCAAAAATCCTGAACACTGAAAAGTATGATGTCATGTCCCAAGGCGCGGGGCGGGTGGATGCATATGCAGCGGCACATCCGACTATCCTTGCTTACGCAGAGGACGAGGCAGTACTTGACGGCAGTGGAACAGTCGTTAAAAACAGTAAAGGGACAGTGACATTCGGGCCGCAATCCCTTGCTGCGGGAAATCTTTCCGTGACGAAAGCGATTCGCGTGAAAGACAAGAAAGGCAACGGCGGAAATTACAGCGTGACAGTCGATACGAAGAAAACATTCGGCGATGCGAAAGTGACAGTAGATAAACCTTCATTCACGGTTAGCGGCGAACAACTGCTCAATGTGACATTAACGGCTTCACGAAATACGACGGCTAAACCGGGCGATGAAATTCAAGGGTATATCCATATTTCGAATGGGGATACAGATATTTCATTGCCTTTCGCAGCTGATTTCGGCGGAGCAGATGCGGCAGCAATAACCGATATGAGCATTTCAGGAACGGACTTGTCATTCAACGGAGATGGTGTGAAGGACGAAGCGACGCTCAGCTTCAAATTGACAGGTGACGTAACGACCAACTACATCGAACTGTGGGATATTATGGATCCGGAAGGCGGGGAATACGGGGATGGCTATATCGGATACTTGCATGCGGGCTCCTCACTTGCCGCGGGTTCTTACACATTAGCGGTCAAAGGCCAGTACACGCCATGGGGCGGCAGTTCCACCACCGCAATTCCCGACGGTCTTTACACGATTGATTTTACAGGACAAACTGTTTCCGGTAATCCCCCGATCATCGGTGACTATGTCGGACCGGTCGTTGTGAAATCAGAAGCCGGTACGATTGAAGGCACGGTCGAAGGCACAACAGCAATGGGTAGAATCATCGATAAATACGTTGATTATCAGGCTGAACTCGTAAACTATGGTTTAGGCTTCGACATCAACACGAAATTGAACGCTATATACGAAGTTCTGGAAAACGATACGGTCAAATCATCCGGAGCGGTTACATTAGAACAAGACGGCTCATTCACTTTCGAACTTGACGCGTTGAATAAAGCCACGGATTCCGTCAAAGTGAAATACACCGATGCAGCAGGCAATAAAGCGGAACAACTATTGATCGGGGAAGCGGCCGACGACCCTGTCGACTATGCGGTTAATAAAGACAGCCTCGCCCTTCAAATTGGCGGCACGGAACAATTGACAGTGACAGAAACGACAACGAAACCGGATGGCACGAAAGAAGAAAAAGACGTTACAACAGAAGCAACATTCATTTCCGCTGATGAAAAAGTGGCAACGGTAGAAAATGGCAACGTCACTGCAATCGGAACGGGTAAAACAACAATTACAGTAAGCTACAAAGAATTCATTGCAACAATCGCAGTTGAAGTGGCAGCACAATCAGGACAAGACCAAATCACTTATTCTGTCAGCACAACGAACCTGACCCTCGGCGTCGGTCAGCAAGAACAACTATTCGTCACAGAAAAGACGACGAAACCCGACGGCACAATTATTGAAAAAGACGTAACCGGAACGGCAAGCTACAATGTCGTCAACAACAAAATCGCGACGATCCACAAAGGACTACTCACAGCACTAGCACCGGGCAAAACACAAGCGCGCGTCATGATTCCGGGACAGGAAGTCATCTACGTTTACGTTGAAGTGACACAAGCACCGCAAGATCAGGTCACGTACTCGGTGAGTAAAAAGAACCTGACCCTCGGCATCGGCCAATCGGAACAGTTTTACGTCACACAAACGACAGTGAAACCGGACGGCACGGTCATTGAAAAAGACGTCACCGGCGCGGGAAGCTACAATGCAGTCAACAACAAAATCGCAACGGTCAAAAAAGGCCTGGTGACAGCACTGAATGCCGGGAAAACACAAGTGCGTGTCATGATTCCGGATGAAGAAACGATTTATGTCTACATCGAAGTGGTGGAACTTCCGCAAGACATCATCACGTATAAAGTGAACAAAACGAATGTGGAAATGGAGGTCGGCGAACAAGTGCAACTGAAAGTGACGGAAAATACGCTGACACCTCTAGGGAAATCCAGCGATAAGGACGTCACGGCGCTGACAACTTTCAAAGTCGTCGATAACACGATCGCAACCGTTCAATCAGGTCTCGTCACAGCGCATACAGCAGGGAAAACGCAAGTGCGCGTCATGATTCCAGGACAGGATCCGACCCTCGTATACCTTAACGTGGAAGAGGCGGAAAAAGACATCGTCATCCCGACGACAGAGTTGATCGCAAGCCCTGCAACACTGAACCTGAAAGTCGGAGAAGAATCCCGACTTTCCGTTCTATCGGTCGAAATGAACAACGGTGAAAAGACACCGACGAACGTTACCGAAATCGCTTCATACAGCGGATTCAATCCAACGATCATCAACGTCCAACAAGGTGAAATCATTGCACTCGGCGCGGGCGAAACGGAAATCACAGTAGCATATGGCGGAAACACTGCAGCCGTTTCCGTTACAGTCGAGGAAGTCCCCGTCACTGAAACGCCGAGGCATATCGTTTCTGAAACGGAAATTGCAGGTCAATTGAGCGACAAACAAGCGAAAAAAATCGTTATCACAGCTTCGTCGGATGAAGATGAAACGACAATCGAATTCAGTGAAGCAATCTTGAAAACGATTGAAAAGGCGGAAAAAGATCTCGTCATCAAGAAAGGGGAAACATCTTTCTTGTTCTCGAAAAAAGCAGTCGAGAAATTGGTGATACAAGCAGGCGGTGACGTGACAATCACATTGACCAAGACGTCCGCGGCATCAATTGCGGACGCGGTATCCGATAATTTCACACTCGGTCTAGCGGCTGGCACAGGCGACAATCGATCCACGTTGCATCAATTCGACGGAGACATTGAAATCAACCTGCCAATTGACGAATCGAAATTAAGAAAGAAGAGCAAAGTGGCAGTACGCGAACTTGATTCGAATGAAACCCTTAATGCAAAATATAAGAATGGCACACTCGAATTTACTGCGAATGGTGCTGGCAGCTTCGTCGTCATCAACAACTAACTAAAAAGGAATTCCTGGTCGATGCAAACCAGGAATTCCTTTTTCCTTCTGGAAGATGAGTATTTATTTAAAAAAAGGGTATTAAGAAGCATAAGTAGAAGTAACAATACAATATAAGGATTACTGTATAAAGGAAGTGTAACCATGATAGACCCGTCCACAAAAGCGATTGACTTGCTTCAAAAAAAGCCGAAACAGCAAAACTGGGGAGCAAGGAGGGCGGCGAAGGATAAGAGGTATAAAACATCATCTGAAGCGGTCCAAGATTACATCGTACTTGATTTTGAAACGACCGGTTTTCGGGCCGGAGCCGATAAAATCATTCAAATCGGCGCTATCAAATACGTCAATCATGAACTGGAAGATGTGTTCAATACATTCATCAACCCTTCCCGCCATATTCCCGCATCGATTACACAGCTCACAGGCATCTCCAATGAAATGGTTGAATGGGCACCCCGCATTGAACAAAAAGTAGATGAACTACTTGCATTCATCGGCGATTTACCCATCATCGCCCACAACGCATCATTCGATATGGGATTCCTATACGCGCTCGACAACATCGAAGGCATCAAGATACCAGAGTATACCGTCATTGATACCGTCAAACTTGCCCGCAAAAAGATTAATCTGACCCCCAACCATAAACTATCGACATTAACCGAATTCCTGCAGCTCGAACACGATGCCCACGACGCAATCGGTGACTGCCTCGCCACTGCAGCCATCTACCAATATTGCACACAAAGTCATTTTTAATAGTACACCGCATAATGTGCTAAGTAGCATTTTATGACTAAGATGAAATGAGGGAACTGAGTGAAGAGAATTGGGGCGGCATCACAATGAAAAGAAGTGTGTTGGCAATTTGTACAACGCTCATGTTAAGTGTGGTTTTCGGAACGACTATGAGTAATGCGTCAGCCAAAAAACCGACGCATTACATAGGCCTTCACGACCGTTTACTGGATTTCAAAGATGTCCGGGTCATCGATAACGACATGAAAGTCCCGCTGGGTGACATCGCAAAAGTGCTGTACATTCCACTGGAAAAAGAGGAAGGTGCCACGTATATCCGGAAACGGGACATCGAACTTATCTATGACGAGACAACAAAACTGACCACGAAAAACGGCACCCAAGTTGGCTGGTCACCTATCGTAGACGTCGGCGGCACACTGTTCATCAGCGTCAAATACATCGCCCGCGAACTCGGCTTCAAAGTGGAATATTTCCAAAAGCTGCGGACACTGCGCATCTACCGCGACGACTACGAGCATATGAACGCTGAAGCGTACAAAACACATGTAAAAAAATTGTTGGATAAAAAGCAGGAAGCCGAAAAAACAGCGAAACCACCCGTGAAAAAACCTGCAAAACCTGTAAAGCCAGCCGCAAAATCTAAAGCGAACGTCTATTTGACCTTCGACGACGGTCCCAATAAATTCACGGCCATCAACAATGCCACACTGAAAAAATATGACGCCCAAGGCACATTTTTCTTCCTTGGAAAACATATGAAAAACAACGAATCCATCGTCAAAGCCGTCGCGAAAGAGGGGCACTATATCGGCACGCACAGCATGACGCATGACGCGAAAAAAGTATACAAATCAACCAAGGCATTCATCGATGAAATGAACGAAGGAACCCAGCTTATCCATGAAATGACCGGCCACGACGCAAAATTGCTTCGCGTTCCATACGGTAGCAAACCGCACGTCACACCAGCCATGAAAAAACAGCTCAACCAAATCGGCTACAAAATGTGGGACTGGGACGTCGACTCCAATGACTGGAAATACACCGACAAAGAGACGGACCAAATCATCAAAAATGTTCGCACAGGCGTCGAAAAAGCCGACAAATCCGGCGATCGCGACATCATCATCCTGCTGCACGACCGCAGCCAAACATCAAAAGCCCTCCCGCAAATCATCGAATGGCTGCAAAAAGAAGGCTACACCATCAAAACATACGAACCCGAACACCACATCATCCAAAACTTCCTGCACGATACAACGCTGTAACAATGAAAAAAGCCGCCTACCGTGGGCGGTTTTTTCGTTTGAAGTGAATGTTGTAGGGGGATTGAATTGTGTTGGAATTGTAGTAGTGACTGGAATTGTAGTGGTGACTGGCACCACTACAATTCAACCTCGGTCTTCCTCCAATTCGGTAGACCGACCATATATCATGTGCAACCGACCATATCCTCTCCGAGACCAATCATATCCCTAGCCAGACCAATCATAACTTCCAATCGACCGACCATATCCACCGCCCAACCGACCATATCCCGCACCAGACCGACCATAACCACTTCAGAAGGAAGCTTTTGGCGGAGCTAAAAGCTAATTCAATACATCCAACCCTTAGTCTACCAACCATGCGAGGGACCGACCATATATCATGTATAACCGACCATATTCTCTCCGAGACCGATCATATCTCTGGCCAGACCAATCATATCTTTCAATCGACCGACCATATCCACCGCGCAACCGACCGTATCCCAATCCAGACCGACCATAACCACTTCAGAAGGAAGCTTTTGGCGGAGCCAAAAGCCAATTCAATAGAACCAACCCCTGGTCTACCAACCAAGCGAGGGACCGACCATATATCATGTATAACCGACCATATTCTCTCCGAGACCGATCATATCCCTGGGCAGACCGATCATATCTTCCAACCGACCGACCATATCCACGACCCAACCGACCATATCCCGCACCAGACCGACCATAACTCCCAAAGCAGATCCGAGGACTCCTTCAAAAATGAAAAACGAAGTGGAAACAACGACCAAAATCCAAATATACCTCAATATCACAAAAGCAAAATTCGGCTTTGATAGAAATCATATGAATCTATTAACTTTCTTGATATGCTTTCAGTGAGGTGATGTAAATTTGATTTATAAACATAGATCAGTGCCGAAAAAACTAATTGGATTAAATGCATTAATTCCCCGATTGCACCCATCACAGTTGGAAGCGCAAAAAGCTAAAGAGGACTTACGGAATCGAAAAGCGGGCTTTGGAGGGGAGCAGCATTTCGACAAGCATCTATTAGAATTCAAACCACGATATCCACATGCCATCTTGCACGACATCAGTTTGAAACAGAACGGTATTTACTTTCAAATGGATTCAGTTCTTATCACGCCGGCATTTATCCTTATCATCGAGGTGAAAAACATTGCTGGAAAAATCATCGTTAAATCAAACCCCACACAATTCATCCAAGAACTTCCGACTAGCGAACGAAAAGTGTTAACAAACCCCATCGCAGAGCTCGAGCGAAAACAGTTCTTTCTCAATGAGTGGTTAGGACAGAGAATGATTGAAATCCCAATTAGAGGAATTGTCGCTTTTGCCTATACTAATGAATTAATTTTCGAAAGCACTCCCGAAACGAAAATCGCATTTACCACTGAAATTCCATCCTATTTATATTCATTACCCGTTCAAAAGGAAATTATGGGCAAGGCAGCTATACGGAAATTGGCATTCGAATTAATAAATAACCATCAGGAATACGATCCATTCCCGCTGACAAAATCGATGCACATTTCACCAAAAGACATTTTGCCGGGCGTCATCTGCCCGGTATGTAACGCTAGAGGAATGCATTGGATGCGTAGAAAATGGTCATGTCAGAAATGCAATCACGCAGGCACGGACTATCAATATGCTGCACTTGAAGATTGGATTTATCTCATCGACAAACGAATAACGAACAAGGAGTTCAGAAACTTCCTATTGCTAAATGACCGACAAGTTGCGAAAAGATTCCTCGCCCGCTCCAGATTGAAACATGAAGGGAAGGGGAAAGGAAGTTTCTATGTGGCAAATGAAGTGATTAATAAACAAGAGTTAACGCTTCATAAAAAATGAAGCGTTTTTTCAATAAAATCGACCCCCGAGCTCCCACCAAAGCGGGACACCGACCATATAGCATGTCCAAGCGACCAGATATGCTCTTCAACCAATCATATCCCTCGCTAAACCGATCATATCCTTCAACTGACCAATCGTAACCGCTGCCCAACCGACCATATCCCACGCCAGACCGACCATAACCCCTTAGAAAGGAAGCTTTTGGCCGCAGCCAAAAGCTGATTTAATAAAATCCACCCCCGAGCTCCCAACAAAGTGGTAGACCGACCATATATCATGTCCAAGCGACCATATATGCTCTTCAACCGATCATATCCCTCGTTAAACCGATCATATCCTCCAACCGACCGACCATAACCGCCACCCAACCAATCATATCCCACGCCAGACCGACCATAAATCCTATCCAACCGACCAAACCACCCCCTAAAAACTTCGTCTCCCTAAAAACTCCCATCTCCGGTATAATAAACTCACACAACGCAACACCGCCAAAAGGGGGAACCGCCATTGGATTACCTATATAACCCGCATCCATCCATACGCCACACCGTCTTCGCCAAAAACGGCATGGTCGCAACATCACAGCCGCTCGCCGCACAAGCTGGCATTGAAATCATGCGCAGAGGAGGCAACGCAATCGACGCGGCAATCGCAACAGCAGCCGCACTCACCGTCGTCGAACCGACGTCAAACGGAATCGGCGGCGACGCATTCGCACTCGTCTGGGTCAACAACAAACTTCACGGCCTCAACGCATCCGGCCCGGCACCGCAATCACTCACAATCAACGCCGTAAAAGCGCAAGGTCACGACAAAATGCCGATGTACGGCCTAACGCCTGTCACCGTCCCGGGCGTACCAGCCGCGTGGGCGGAACTCGCACGCAAATTCGGCAAACTACCACTGAAAGAATCGCTCGAACCGGCCATCCGCTACGCCGAAGAAGGCTACCCGCTCACGCCGATACTCGGCAAATACTGGAACGCCGCCTACAAAAAATACTGCACTTCATTCACAACAGAAGAATTCGACGAATGGTTCAAAACGTTCGCACCTGACGGCAGAGCGCCAGAAATCGGCGAGCTATGGAAATCACCAGATCACGCCGCCACACTCCGCTCCATCGGAGGATCTAACGCCGAATCATTCTACACCGGGGAACTCGCCGACCAAATCGACGCCTTCATGCAACAACACGGCGGCTTCCTGAAAAAATCCGACCTGGCAAACTACCAGCCGGAATGGGTCGATCCCGTCTCAACAAACTACCGCGGCTACGACGTTCACGAAATCCCGCCGAATGGCCAAGGCATGATCGCACTCATGGCACTCAACATTTACGCTGAAATGAACAACCCATACCTAAACGACACACAAACACTGCACGAACAAATCGAATCCATGAAACTCGCATTCACAGACGGTAAGGAATTCATCACGGAACAAAGCGATATGCCAATTAAACCTGAACACCTTCTATCCCGATCGTACGCACAACAACGTGCAGCAAAAATCACAGCAACAGCAACAATCCCGGAGCCATACGAACTTCCAAAAGGCGGCACCGTCTACCTTGCAACTGCCGACGGGGAAGGAAACATGGTGTCATTCATCCAGTCGAACTACATGGGCTTCGGCTCGGGCATCGTCATTCCGGGCACAGGCATCGCACTCCAAAACCGCGGCGCCGACTTCTCGCTCGACCCGAAACATCCGAACGCACTGAAACCCGGTAAACGAACCTATCACACCATCATTCCAGGATTCCTGACGAAAAACGGGCAAGCAATCGGCCCTTTCGGTGTCATGGGCGGATTAATGCAGCCGCAAGGCCATTACCAAGTCGCCATCAACACCATCGATTACAAACTCAACCCGCAAGCCGCACTCGACGCACCGCGCTGGCAGTGGATAAAAGACAATCTCATCCACGTCGAACCCGGATTCCCGAACCACCTGGCCCAAGCACTGACAAGACGCGGCCACACAATCCAACCGACCCTCGACACCGGCTCATTCGGGCGCGGCCAAATCATCTGGCGAAACCCGGAAACCGGCGTCCTATCGGGTGGCACCGAATCAAGAACAGACGGAGCAATCGCAGTCTGGTAAACCATCATCGCCCCCAGATGAATTGTGCGAGAATTGTCTGGGTGACAGGTACCCACCAAAAAGGTGTATACTTAAACATCATCAAACACTACGTAATAAAAGCATTGTTTAGTAGTTTGTAAACGTTGCACACCTAAAAAATCTGTACCACCAAATAAATAAATCCACCAAACCAAAGAAGGGGGTGCCTGCCCATGTGGAAAATATATGCGCTCCTCACAACTGCCATGCTCATCTGGGGATTCAATCTGCCGCTCCTCAAATACTTGCTTTTGCACGTCGGACCGGTCACCATGACAACATTCCGGATTCTGCTCGCAGGCGTATCCGTATTCATCATCCTGGGCGCATTCAAAATGCTCAGGCTGCCGACAAAGACCGAATGGAAATACATAGTCGGAGGCGCGATGCTCAATGTCGTCCTCCATCACTACTTCCTCAACATGGGTCTTTTCCGCACATCCGGCACAAACGCCGGACTTATACTCGGCCTCGGTCCAGTACTGACAGCTATCTCGGTGTCGCTGATCATGCGGATCTCTCCATCTAAAATCCAGTGGCTCGGTTTCATCGTCGGCCTCATCGGTGTCAGCTCCGTCGTACTTGCAGGCGGGGGACTCGGCGGCCTTGCGCTCGGCGACGTCTTCGTATTCATCTCGATCGCAGCACAAGTGCTATCATTCCTAGTCATCTCAAAAGCCGCCAAAACACTGGACCCGCGCATCATGACCGCCTATATGATGGTCGTCGGCAGCGTAGTGTTACTCTTCATCAGCCTCATTCAAGAACCAGGCGAAATCAAAGCGTTCGCCACCGTACCGCCCATGTTCTGGCTCGGCTTCGCGGCAAGTGCCATCATCGGAACAGCTGTCGGACACATGCTCTACAACTACGCTGTTGGTCAGGTCGGCCCGTCTAAAGCCGCCATCTTCATCAACTTCAACACCATGTTCTCCCTACTCGGCTCAGCGATCTTCCTAGGCGAACTCATCACCGCCCGCCATCTCGTAGGTCTAATTTTAATAGTCACCGGCGTCATATTAGGATCAGGCGCAGCAGAGGATTTATGGAAGAAACGACAATCACCAAATGAGGAAGTAGTTTAGTTTCCCGAATCCATTGCTGTCTTTAATAAAAAACGACCACTCCATCAGCCATCCAAATCGCCGGATGGCTTCTTTTTTACCCTTCAAGGGAAAGCGGAGAATTTTAGTATCAAATACACAAAACCCGAAAATCTTTCCCCCACACCACGCATATACTACTAACCAGCAAACTAGCAGGCGGCCAACGACACCACTACACCACTACACCACCCAACCGAAGCCGCCACCAAAAGGGGGAATCACCAAATGGCACTCACCATCAACCCGCGCGTTAAGCAAATTGAACTATCCGGCATCCGCAAAATCGCCAACTTGCTAACAAACTACCCCGATGCCATCAACCTGACCATTGGACAACCCGACTTCCCGACACCCCAACGCATCAAAGAAGCCACCCACAAAGCGATCATTGCCAATAAAACCACCTACTCGCATAACGCCGGTTTGCTCGAACTCCGGCAAGCTGCATCCGACTTCTTCGCCAACAAATACAACTTCACCTACAACCCGCAAACTGAAATCATCGTCACAGCCGGCGCAAGCGAAGCGATGGACACCGTATTCCGCACGATTCTCGAAGAAGGGGACGAGGTCATCGTACCCGCCCCGATCTACACCGGCTACGAACCGCTCATCACACTGGCCGGCGGAAAACCCATTTATCTCGACACTACAAAAAACGGTTTCATCCCGGACCCAGCTCAACTCGAAAAACTGATCACTCCCAAAACAAAAGCAATCGTCTTCAACTATCCATCAAACCCGACCGGCGTCACCATTCCGCGCGCGACGATGGACGAACTCGCCGCAACACTCGCCAAACATGCCATCTTCATCGTCTCGGACGAAATCTACAGCGAAAACCATTTCGAAGGGGAACACCGCTCCTTCGCCCAATACCCCGAACTTCGGGAAAAACTATTCCTCGTCCACGGCCTGTCCAAATCTCACTCCATGACCGGCTGGCGCATCGGCTTCCTGCTAGCAGACGCAAAATGGGTGAAACAAGCCGTCAAAGTGCATGCCTACAACATTCTTTGCGCAACCGTCCCGTCCCAGCACGCCGCTGTCACCGCACTGACCAACTGTCAAAATACGCCTGCGGCAATGAACCCGGAATATATCCGAAGACGCGACTACATCCACACCCGACTCACCAATATGGGTCTCCCAACCGTCAAACCGAACGGCGCGTTTTACATCTTTCCTTCTATTAAAGAGTTCAACCTGACATCCGAACAATTCGCCCACACTTTGCTCGACGAAGCCCGAATCGCAGTCGTCCCGGGCACCGCCTTCACACCATACGGCGAAGGGCATATCCGAATCTCCTACGCATACGCCTTCGGCCAACTCGAAATCGCCATGGACCGCCTAGAAAACTGGGTAACCAACTGGCGCAGCAACGAACGTCACACCGTTCCAAATCCACCGCTACTATAATCAAAAAAACACACACAATAAAGGCCGAGTGCACCAACACTCGGCCTGAACTACCCAACACATCCACCAAAATCCCCACGATAACCTTCACTCCGCACTCCCTATAACGTTCTACCCACCAAACTAGTATAATCATAGAAAAGGAGGAATCCTCACTATGAAAAAATGGCTCACTACTGCAATTCTCTCAACAACTCTACTAATCACAGCGAACCCGACCGTACAAGCCGCATCATTTACGGACGTCCCGACAACTCACTGGGCCCATAAAGCCATCGACAACATCTCCAAACGCGGTCTCATAAACGGCTACTCCGACGGAACCTACCGTCTGAATGAACCCGTCACCCGTGCCCAAGCCGCAAAAGTCGTCGCACTGGCCATCAATGCCAAACCGACAGCTGCATTCAAGCCAAGTTTCCAAGACGTCAGCGCAGCACACGGCTCATACGATCACATCCGTGCACTGACCGAACGCGGCATCTTCGCCGACGGGGACAAGTTCCATCCGAACGAGCCGCTTACACGCGCACAAATGGCGAAAATACTCACACTCGGCTATAAAATCACCGTCGACGACAACGACCTTATAAAATTCCGGGACGTAGTGAAAATCAATCAGAGCCACGGCTACATCACAACACTTGCCGAACTGGGCATCACTACAACACTGCCAGGCGGCATGTACAAGCCTAACGACAACGTATCCCGCGCACACATGGCAGCGTTCATCGACCGGACAACGACGTTCGACCTTCAGCGCGAAAAAGGCGTCATCTACTATGACAAAGACCGCCGCATGTATATGGAAAATGCCAAGCCCGACCCAGTACCGCCAGTCGTCGACATCCACGATAACGCCCTAAAGACTATCGACTTGGTCAATAAACAGCGGAAGCAGCTCGGCACAAAAGAACTTATTCACGACACGGACCTCTCCGCAATCGCCAAAGCCAAAGCGGAAGACATGGCGAAAAATAACTACTTCGACCATAAGTCACCGACATACGGCACCGTCGATAAAATGCTGAACACATTCAAATACAAATGGACCGCATTCGGGGAAAACATCGCAAAAGGCTATATCGCACCAGAATCCGTCGTCAAAGAGTGGATGCTTTCACCGAACCACCGCGAAAACATTGCAAACAAAAACTTCACCCACATCGGCTCCGCCTACGCAACCGACGCCGATGGCAAAACATACTGGGTCCAACTGTTCGCCAAAAAATAAATCCAACCAAGAAAACCGTCCTCACCACCGGACGGTTTCTCCCTGCACAACCAAACAACGAATCTAGTAAACTGAAAATCACATCACTTCCAAACCCACCCAAAAATAAAATTGTCTCCACTACATTAAACTTGGGTATAGCTTATAATAGAAACATATACGCATATCGACGATAGGGGGACGCATCCATTGAAAAAACTCCAAACAGCATTCATCACATTCATAGCACTGTTCCTATTCGCACCATTCGCCCAAGCAGGCACCGTCGACGACGTCAAATTCTTCGTTGAAACCTACTACTACGGCGACATACCTAAAAACCTCCACACCATGAAAACAGTGGACGAAATCATCAACTCGCTCGACGAATACTCGCGTTACTTGTCCGCGGATGAATACCGCACATACATCGCAGCAGTCGCCGAAGACACGCAACAACCGACGACAAAGCTCGCAAACACGCCGAAAGCATCACTAATCCTGCACCCGATCACATCATCCATGCTTTACGGCAATATCGGTTACATAAAAATCGACACCTTCTCAGCGGACCTCGGCAAACAAGTCGAAACGCACTGGTCGAAACTGAAAAAAGCAGGCGCCACCGGACTCATCGTCGACCTTCGTTTCAACGGCGGCGGCTACGTCGACAGCGCCGAACAACTCCTAGGTTTTTACCAAGGAGTAACTGACGCATACTATCTCAAAACACGCGAAGGCAACAAAATGATCAAACCGGTTCCGACGAAAACAAAATTCCCGAAACAATCATACGTACTCGTCAACCGCTATTCCGCATCCGCGTCTGAAATCGTCGCGGCATCTCTCAAGGATCAACAAGCGGCTACGATAGTAGGGGAGACGACAAAAGGGAAGGGAACTGTCCAATCGTTCTTCGAATTCGATAACGGCGGGGCGCTCAAACTGACAATCGGGCAATTCACCGGACCAAAAGGAGCCGTCGTCCACAAAAAAGGCGTTGAACCGGCCATTAAAATGGAACCGAACAAAGAACTCGTCACCATCCATCAGCGGATCCTGAACGAAACACTCAGCAAAAAGCAATACAAGAAACTCAACACACTGCAAAACGTACCCACAAACAAAACGTTCGACGTCGAATTTACACAACCAATGAACTTTAAAGATGCACAGGCGTCCAATACAATAGAACTCGTAAAAGCAGGCGGCGTAGCCGTCCCTGTCACAGTGAAACAAAAAACGGACAATACACTTGAAGTCATTCCGAAAAAACAACTGCAACTCGGTGGCACGTACACACTCGTCATCAACCCTGGCATGAAAAACACGAACAGCCGCACAGTCAAACAAGGCACATTCGTCCCAATCACCGTCCAGACTGCAAAGTGACGACCAAGTACCCGTTGAACGACGCGGTCTAACCATGTAAAGTGGATGGCAAGCATCCAAATGTGCTATAATCAACAAATGTTTATAAGAGACGTGCGTAAAAACGCGCACCACCAAAAGCAATATCCGGAAGAGAGGATAATTACGATGAGTAAAAACAGCAACAAAAATATATGTGTCGTCGGACTCGGCTACATCGGCCTGCCGACAGCAGTCATGTTCGCAAACAGCGGCGTCCGCGTACATGGCGTCGACGTAAATGAAAAAGCAGTGAACCTGATCGCCAACAAACAACTTCATATAGAAGAGAACGGTCTCCAAGAGCGTCTCGAACAAGCAATCGACCAAGAATTATTCACCGTCTCCACACAACCGGTTGAAGCAGACGTATACATTGTCGCAGTCCCATCACCGATCAACCCGGACAACACGGCAAACTTGGAATACATCCGCAAAGCGACAGCTTCCATCGTCCCATACTTGAAAAAAGGGGCACTCGTCATTCTCGAATCAACTGTGCCACCAAAAACAGTGGAAAACGTCATGTTGCCGGAACTTCGCAAATCAAACCTGACACTAGGCGAAGACCTTTTCGTCTCACATTCACCTGAGCGCGTCATACCAGGCAAAATCTTCGAAGAACTCATCAACAACGATCGGATCGTCGGCGGCATCACGCCGGAATCCGCTGAAATGACGAAAGAGCTTTACAAAACTTTCGTCCAAGGGGAAATCCATCTGACAGACGCAACTACGGCGGAACTCGTCAAAGTAATGGAGAACACGTACCGCGACGTCAACATCGCTTTCGCCAATGAACTTGCGAAAATCGCGGAAACAATCGACGTCGACGTATGGGAAGCCATCCGCTTTGCGAACTTCCACCCGCGCGTCAACATCCATACACCTGGACCAGGCGTTGGCGGACACTGTATCGCAGTCGATCCGTGGTTCCTTGTTGAATTAAGCCCGGAAAACTCGGACATCATCAAGAAATCACGTCTGACAAATAACAGCATGCCGAAATTCACGGCGCAAAAAGCGCAAACACTGCTAGAAGAAAACGGTATACAAAACGGTAAAGTCGCTATACTTGGCCTTGCATTCAAAGCCGACGTCGACGACCTGCGGGAAAGCCCGTCTACAGAAGTCATCAAAGAACTGCAAAACTTGAACATCAAAGTAACATCATTTGATCCGCATATAAAAGAACTGCAGCATCCGACGCAAGTGGCATCACTCGGCGAAGCTGTACAAGATATCGATTTGATCATCCTGACAACCGATCATTCGGAATTCAAAACACTCAACCCGGAAATGCTCAACACCGGCGACACAAAACCGCTCGTCCTTGACACGAAAAACGCACTCAACCGGGACAAGTGGGAACAAGCCGGATTCCGGTTCTTTAAGCTCGGCGACGGCAAGAACAAAGGACTTTCTTCTATATGAAGGAAGAAATCCTAGGTGTCCAAGTCAATACCGAAAACTACGACCAATTGATTCCGATGCTCTTCCGCAACATCGACGACAAGAAGAAATCACTTGTCGTCGCCATCAACCCGGAAAAGCTGATGAAAGCGAAAGAAGACCCTGAACTCAAAGCGCTCCTGAACCGTGCGGAATTCCAAATTCCGGACGGCATCGGGGTCATCATCGCGTCTAAGCTGATAAAAGGGAACATCACATCCCGCGTCACAGGCGTCGACATGATGGACCGCATCGTCAGGGAAGCGGCACGAACTCAGAAATCTATCTTTCTATACGGTGCAAAACCGGGTGTCGCCGATAAGGCGGCAAAACAACTGATCGCAACATACCCGGATCTCATCGTAGCCGGAACACAAGACGGCTACGAACAAGACACTAGCAAAGTCATCGAAACGATCAATCAAGCACAACCCGAAATCCTGTTCGTCGCCATGGGCTCCCCGAAACAAGAGCAATGGATCGAACAGCATCGGGACAACCTATACCCGACACTATACCAAGGCGTCGGTGGTTCCTTCGATGTACTTGCAGGAAATGTCAAACGTGCTCCAGCCGCATTCCAGCGGTTCGGTGCGGAATGGCTATATCGTCTATTAAAAGAACCAAGCCGTCTAAAACGGCAAATGAATCTCCCGAAATTTTTATTTGAAGTTTTTACCCGCAAGTAATACTAGTAGACTTGTATTCCGATAAAAGTGGTGCTAGAATACGTAAGTGTAAGAATAATTTCCTCTATAACATATATTACAAGCATTACGTAAATCAAAATCGGTTGGTTGACCACAAAAAAGGCTTGAACAGTTCCCATCTGTTCAAGCCTTTTTTGTGCAATTTAATATGGAGGGCGCCCGTAACTGGTGAATGCCAAAAAATGAAATATTTGTGACACATCTTACCAAAAACCACCTCAAAATCCCTCGAAAACCCCTTTGAAACCTGAATAAACAGACTCCCGTCACACACTCGCGCATTTGATACTAATCTGTAATTAAAAACTAATAATAGTAAAATACTTGATATATATCAGATATGAGGTAGAATGATAGAAGTGGCTCAGGAGTCTATCATTTATTACAATAGTATTTACTATATTACTAACTTGTAATTGACTTTCTGTTCGCAACTATCTATAATTTTACCTGTAATGACTTCTATCTTTCATTTTGCCGTGGAAGTAGTTGACAAATTAATTTTTCTATCTAAGAGGAGGAAATTATTCAATGGCTAACCAACCATCTAAGTACAGCAAGTTTCTAGTAGGAGCTGCATCAGCTGCTCTAGTTGCATCCGCAGTAGCACCAGTCGCAAGCGCGGCAGATTTCAAAGATACGAAAGGTAACACGCACGAAGAAGCGATCAACGCTCTTTCCGATGCAGGCGTTATCTCTGGATACCCAGACGGGACTTTCCTACCAAACAAAACGTTGACTCGTTCTGACGTTGTAAAAATGATGGGTAAATGGCTTGTATCTGAAGGATATAAAATTCCTTCTGACTCAAAAACTAACCCACGTTTCAGCGACTTGACTACAAAATCTAACGGCGAACTTCTTGACTATGCAGCAGTTGTTTTTGACAACGGCGTATTCGTAGGAAGCAACGGTCGTCTACTAGCTAGCGATAACATTTCACGTGAAAACATGGCAGTCGTATTGGTTCGTGCGTTCGATCGCGTTAACGACATCGACCTTGCTACTTATGTAGCAGGCCAAGAGTTCAACAAAGATGTTAAAGACCTAGGTCTAGCAAAAGCTGAAGCACGTCCAGCAATCGACGTTCTTGATTTCTTCGATATCACAAACCCGAATGTTGCAAACTTCAATCCAAAAGGTTCTACAACTCGCGGACACTTTGCTACATTCCTAAACAATACACTTAACGCAGACTTCTCTAAAGTAACAGGCGCAGTATCTGCAGACGTTGCATCAGTTAAGGCTGTTAACGCTACAACTGTTGAAGTTGCTTTCAAGGATGCAGTTGAGAACCTTAACTCACTTAACTTCAAAATTGATGGATTGACTGTTTCTAACGCAGCAGTTAAACAATCTGATAACAAAACAGTAGTATTAACTACTGCAGTTCAAAAAGGCGGGGAGAAATACACTGTAACATTGAATGAAAAAGCAATTGGTTCATTCAACGGTATTTCTACTGTAATTCCGACTTCAATCAAGTTGAACACTACTTCAATACAAGGTAAAGTTGGTCAGCAAGTCATTCTTTCTGCATACGTTGGCACTAAAGAAGCTGGTGTTCCAGTAACTTTCAACGTAGATAATACAAACGATCTTGGAAAAGATTATGTAGCAGAAGCATTCACAAACGCTGAAGGGATTGCTACTTACAGCTATACTCAATACGTTGCTGGAGCATATGATTCAGTTGCTGTTTATCCTACAGGCGCACCTGCTACTCGTGACGTAGCTCAAGTTGTATGGGGTGTAGATACAATCCTTGCAATCACTGCAGTAGATGAGAAAGTAGGAAATTCTTTATCTAACGGAGATAGCAAGCTTTATAAAGTAACATACAATAATCCTGAAACTGGAAAACCTGTAGCAGGACAAAAAGTTGATTTGTCATTCCTAGAAAATATCAATGTAAGCCCAGATCAGTTAACAACTGCAAAAATTAATGGTGTTAACCCAACTCAATTAAGCAATGGAACAACTCCTGTAACTGTTGAAGTTATTACTAACTCTAAGGGTGAAGCTACTTTCTCAGTTTCAGGTACTAATGCTTCTGCAACTCCAGTAGCATTTATTGAAAATCTTGCAACTTCTAATAATGTATTAGATCAAAAAGAACTAAGAACTACTGCTGAAAAAGTTGTATTTACTTCTGAACAAGCAAACCATGAAATCAAAATTTCATCTAAGACTGGTCAAGAAGCTGCAACTGGATCAACAAATGGTCGTACATTCCAAATTGAAGTTAAAGACAAGGCAGGAAAAGCTACAGCTGGTCAAACAGTCAATGTTGCATTCCAAGAGAATCTTGACCGTGTAATTAGTACAGAAACAGCAGCAGACTTTAAAGTAGATCCTACTAAAGGTGTTACTGGAACTACAAAACAAATTGCTGTACGTGTAGATAAAGATGGTAAAGGTGAATTTACTATCTATAGCGATAAAGTTAACGATTATGCAACTCCAGTAGCATGGATTGATATTAATGATTCAACTTCTCTTGAAGGAAACCTTGATGAAGGCGAAGCAACGGTTCTTGCTGAGAAAACTTACTTTGCTAATGCAAAAATTGTTAATGGTAAACTAGCTGTTGAAAACTCAGCGAATGTAGTAAAAGAAACATTTGTAGGTACAGACAAAGCGTCATTTGTTTTCTCTGCTGCTAACCAATCAGGTAAAGCTGTTTCAGGTCAACCATTATCAGTATCTTATACAGTTAAGAATACTGGAGCAAATGATGTAACTGTACAAGTTTTCGGGAAAACTGATGTAGTAGTAGCTCCAGGGAAAACTGCTACTGTTGATCGTGAAACTCTTACAGGAGTAAATAAAATTGAAGTTTACTCAGCAGGCAATAAATCAACTTCAGTTTCAGTAACTGCTAACGGAACTACAAATGATACAAATAGAGTATTCTTAGGTCAACATACTGCAACTGCAACATTTACTTCTACAACACAAGTTGCAGATACATTTACTGGTGCTATCGTTGCAATTGATACAGAAGAAAAAGAAGTAACTTTCGATGGAAAAGATGCAGTAAGTTATAAAGGTGCTTCATTCAAGAACTCTACTGGAAACGTAATTGATGTAGATACATTTGAAGCTTCAGTTCTTGAAGGGGTAACTGCAACTTACGTTAAGGATACTGCTGGTAAAGTTTCATTTGAAATTATTACTGACGGTCAAGGTAATGTTCCAGATTTAAATAATAATGTAACTCTTGCGGAATTAAACTTAGCTAAAGCTGATACAGCTGTTTCTTCAGCTGCTGGTGTTGTAACTGCAACTCCAACTGCTACTGGTGTAGAATTAACTGCTCAAGGAGTAGGAACTGCTACAGTAACAGTAACTGATACAGGAGCAGTAGCAGGACCTGCTGATGATAAAGTAGCAACAATTGCCGTAACTGTAACAGCAAATGCAACAACTGGTGAATTAAGTATCTCTAAAACTACAACTCCTTATGCAGCGGATGTAACTGCACCAACTGCAACTATCGTTAGTGCTGCATACAATGGAGTAACAGATACACTAGTATTAACAGGAACTAACTTCACAACTGCAGCTGCTTCTGGAGATATCAAAGCACTGCTTGATTGGAGCAAGATTGTTTGGGACATTAACGGTGACGATGCAGTTACTCCTAACGTAGCATTTACATTAGCCGAAATTGCATCTGCAACAGTAACTAATGACACAACATTGACAATCGTACTTGATTCAGCAAAAGCAATTACTTTAGAAGGTAATGCTGCATATAATCTAGTTGGACCTAGTGCGGCAGATACTTTAGATGTAGCAGCAGGATTCATTAAAGATGCTGCTGGTAACGTATCTACTACAGATGCAAAAGCAAATGCTGTAATTACAATCACTCCTTAATAAAAATAAACGAAACGTTACTCTATAAACTGACTTATTCAGTGAAATGAGTGGAAATGAATGCTCCATGTATTACCTTTTGGTAGTACATGGGGTTTCTTTCTAACTGCTACTTCCAATTGGTGGGTGAAATTCCTGCCCTTGTAAACAGTCAATGTACAAGTACCTAATCCTCCTGCATCAAGTGATGTGCTGAATTACACAAAAGGGATGAAGTCAGGTGAAGTCGTACCCGGTGGTCCCGGGGCGGGGTTCTTTAAAAGATTTCTATGGTTAGGCAGACGAATCCATGTAGGCAGGGTAAGCTAGTGTACGGTGCGAAATTAAGCTAGGAGTTCACTGTACATCCCTATAGTCGAAATACTATAGTGGCGATTGACGAATTGACTGTTAAACCGGTCGTTCTTACACCTGGATAGTGGGAACCTAAGGAAATCAAAAAGAGGGATGGAAGTTGCGGAACGTTTGAAGTCTTGTTAGAAGAGGTGTGTCAGCACCAGTGAGACTAGCAAGATGGCAGCAGGTTCATAGTAGTGTTGATCGCTAGCCGTTTGGACTTGTATGGTAACATACGAGAAGGATAAAACTAGCAGGAGCGAAGGAACCTAGTCAGTGGTAGTTATTCTATGATATGCTTATTTCCCCAGAATTAAGCTATCTAATTAAATAGGACCAATCATGAATCTATGATTGGTCCCTATTTTTAGATATTATATAGGTATATTGATTCGCGTCAATTTGCTCATATAATGGAATAATACACCGTTGATGGCACGCCGTATGCGGTGAAAGCCGCTTGTACGGTGTAGGCCCTAATCGAAAGCTACAGAGATGTAGTATAAGAAGGGAATAGCCCACAGGTAATTGCAGCAACAACTGCGGTAAACAAAGCTGTAGGAAGTAAAACAATGGTTGATGTTGTGGAGGCGCAACGTCTAGTTACTGCACTTCCTAATGGCACTGGAAAAACAGCGTTGCAAAACAGATTGAACGGTATGGATGAAGTAAGTGTTCTTGATGAACATCAACTAGATTTGGCACTTACTACTACACAGGCAACAACTGTCGTTTTAGCAGGTCCAATTGCTACTACAGGAGCATATTATGGAATTTCTAAAGCGGGCGTAACAATTGACGGAAACAGTCAAACTATAACTGGTAGTCTTCGTATTGTTGCAAATAACGTAACACTTAAAGACATGACAGTAGACAGTGGACTTGCCCTAAATGCTACATGGGCTTCTAAACATGCAGTGCAAGTCTACAATGCAACAGGTGTAGTCCTGAATGGTGTAACACTTCAAAATGCAAACGTTGGACTATATGTAAATAGTGCAGCCGTAACTGTAAATAAAGTTAATACAACAGGTAATGGATTTGGTGGTATCGGTGTAGGTAAGAGTGCTAATGTGGAAGCTACAATCGTTCCGTCATTAACAGTTACAGGAGCAAATACTCACAATGATGCTTCTGAAATGCCACATATATATGCGGATGTAGCAAATTCAAGTTGGGTTACAAGTAACTACACAGTGATTCAAGCAGGAAATGTATGGAGTGGCACAACTATTGTTAAAGCTGGTCAAACTTGGTATAAGAAAAACTAATCTAATTTCGGGTACCAGCGTTCTAACGCAATACAGACAACTCACTACTATTCGGTTTGTGGAGACTATATAAGTAAGTATATGAATTTGAGGAAAATCCTCTTGAGTCTTTAGAGACTTGAGGGGGTTTTCCTTTTGCTCGTTTCCTTCACCATTCGTAACGACACTATGTCCACTCGTTTAGCAGGCACTCGGTTCTCACTCAACTCCATTACACTTAACAACTTCAATTGCTTAATTTCCGATTCATACTTCTTCATATATTTTCCCCTCCAATTAGAATAAGCCTTCACTCCCAAGAGGAATGAAGGCTCAATGATTGATCGGCTTTCAACAGGCAATAGTAGAGACATAGATTCAAGTATATAAAGGGGGATTTTTCCGTTTCTACTTCTCTTATATTTTCCATTCCGGTTTCCCTCATTAAATTTTAATTGGACATGAAGTCTCCAACTAGTATTTTTTGAGATTAGTAATACAGACATCTAATAATCACTTTTAATAAACAAGCTGGTGTCTATATCAAACAAGTGCCGGCTTATTTATTTTTTTGGAATCCATTCATGAGTAGAAGAGAGTATAAATACAAAAATGTTTCGATTTTTTACGACAAGATAAGTTACAAAGTACTATCGATTTATGAATTATAAAGCATTAATATGACCTAATAGGTAAAAAGTTGTATTTAAATGTCGAAATAATATGATAACAATATAACTCAATCCATTGTATATTTGAGGAGGGGAAATAAGGAATAGAGATTAACCGCTGATGGCACGCCGTATGCGATGAAAGTCGCCTGTACGGTGTAGGCCCTAATCGAAAGCCATAGGATTGTGGTATAAGAAGGGAATAGCGAAGTAACTGTAAACAATGCAAATGATTTTAATACTGCTCTTGCAAGCTCTGCAATCTCAAAAATTGTTCTAGGACAAAATTTTTCAGCATCAGCAACAGTAAATCGTAAAGTTGATATTGATTTAAATGATAAAACACTTACAGGTAGCTTAACTTATAACGTGCCGAATGCTACCGGTACAATCACATTGGATGCTGGTACTCTTACGGGTAATTTAACAGTAAACACGGCGAATGCTACCTTTGTAAATAATGCAACTGTTGGTGGAACTGTGTTCATTAATAACGTGAGTGCTAACACTTGGAATGAAAATGGTGTTGGAAACAAATTAAACTTTAATGATCCAGATGCAGGTACGAAACTAGTTATTGGGGCAGGTAAGACAGTTGCAAGTTTAACGCTAAATAAACCTGCTATCGTTACTATTCCGGCTACTTCGACTGTAACTGATTTAACAGTTGCAAGCACAGCTACTGGCGCATCTATCAATAACAATGGTACAGTTACAATATTAACTTCAAATGCAGCTACTACAGTTGTAGGAAATGGTACTGTTAATAATACTGCAGGTACTGCTGAATCTCAAATTACTGTTGGAGAAGATGTAAAAGTTGAAAATGGAGCACATGAAACAATTGCTCCTCTAATTTCTGAAGGTTACATTAACTCTGATGGACCTAATCGGATTAATGTTGGATTTAAAGTAAATGAAGATATTGACTTGTCTCTTACTTCTAAAGCAGATATTGTTATATCTTACTTTACGGTAGAGAATGGAGTAGAAACGGCCATTAAAACTACTCCAGCTTCAAATAACTTAGTTAAGAATAAAACTTGGGCTGGTTACTTGAATGATCTAAATGGCAATAAGTATTCCAAGTCTAATGGAAATCTCTATTCCAATGAATTAGTAAAAGATACATTAGTAATAACAACTGTGGATCCTAAATATGCTAACATGGCGTATGTTAATAATGAATGGGTTGGCAATTCTGCTATTAGAGTAAAAGTTGTAGTAATAGATAATGCAGGTAATAGAAGTGAAACTTTAACATTGAACTTCCCGAATTAACATCCCGGTGCCAGTCACTTAAATTCGGGCACCAGGTTATAACACAATTCAGATAACTCTCTATGATAAGTCTGAGCTGTGAGAATAAGATAAATCCCTTTACGTCATTCGTGGCGTAGGGGGATTTTTCTGTTTTAACTACCTTTTCAATAATATATTATTATTTAGATATAACAATATGTCCTTAATTCCATCGCGGAGTTAGGGATTATTTTAATTGGAGGAGGAATTACAATGTATAAAATGTGTGAAGGAAATGGCGTTCAACTGGAATTGTTGTGTGTGAAAGAAGAGAAAGGTAAGTATGTTCCGGCTAAACGGGTGGATATTTTTAGTTTAAGAGTTGTAAAGGATTCATCAGTTCTTTATAAAAATCGTTGTATTCGTAGTCCGAAAGATGGTTTTGATCTTTTCAAAGAAGTATTTGGAGAACTAGATAGGGAATATTTTGTAGTAATATGCTTAAACAATAGATCGGAACCGAATCACATTAATGTTGCTCATATTGGTGACATATCCAATTGTATTGTGACAGCCCGTGAAGTGTTTAAGTTAGCCATTGTTACTAATTCCAAAAATGTTATTCTATTCCATACGCATCCGAGTGGAAACCCCGAACCTTCACAAGAAGACAAAGATGTTACTCGTAGACTAGTAGAGGCTGGAAGGATAATCGGAATTGAAGTATTAGACCATCTTGTGATCGGAGATGAAAGTTTCGTATCTTTGAAGGAAAGAGGGTACGTCTGATGACCAATTCCATCACGAAAGAGTTTCAGTGGTTCATGCAAACGCTAAAAGAGAACTTCAAAATGGAACTGTCTGCTGAAGAAATCAGTGTAGAAGCAATCGAGTTAGGATTGTCTAAAGTTGAAAGTTTCTTTGTTCCGAGTGAGCTATTCGAGGTGGTTCCTGAAACGCTACTTTATGAAATCATGATTGCAGATGACGAAACTAAAAATGAATGGGTCGGTGCAGTTGCCTTTTATCCTAACTTACCGGATTGGTGTTTACAGGTGGTCACGAAAAATGGTGAGCTGATTCTTCGAAATGTGCTTCCACTCATCCAATGATACTCACGACATAACTAAGTAGATTCGATTGGAAACTGACGACATTACTTTATACGTTCAATTCATACAAGCATGAATGTTGTCGTTAATGGAATATCATCATTTTTAATAAGCAACAACTAACGCCATTATTATATAACTGTCATCAGTCAATCTGACGTAGAAGGTAGTACTGGAAGCAGAAAGGAAAATCACAAATGAATAGAAATAAACCGTAAAAGGGCTATTGGTGTAGAACAACATACATCAATAGCCTTTTTCATGTTTGGAGGTGAATCATTCTTGGAACTAAACGAATTTAGGGATTGGCTCTTTGCAGAGGGGAAAGCAGACCAAACAATCGAGTCCTATGTGAACGATGTCAAAGGATTCCAATCCTATTTGCAAGAGAAACTAAATGATGTTCCAGTCCTATCCCACTTCTCATTTGTACGGTACAAGGAACATCTGCTATTAGAGAACTATGCCATTTGGACAATCAACAAAAAAGGTTAATAGTTTAAAAGTTTACAATGATTTTCTAAGAACCAAAGGAGTCGTAAGCGAATCGTTCATTCAGCTTAAGAGAGATTGGATTAAGATTGGCGCTGGAAGTGAGGAAACAGTAATCGCCCTTTCAAAAGAACCAGTAGAAAAGTTACTGTTTTTCATTGAAGACTGCAACATAGTGAGCACACGCAATAAGCTGATTGTGTATTTGCTTCTTTATACAGTTGTGCGGGTGAGTGAATTAGTAGGAATCAAAATTGCGGACATTGATTTTCTGACCAACCAATTAATCGTCCTTGGAAAAGGAGGAAAGTAGCGTGAAATCGGCTTGCGGCAGGATGTCCATGATTTAGTTAGGGAGTACATGAAGAGGAAGCGTTCCGAGTCTGTTTTCCACCACAGCAGCCATCTCCTTGTCAGCCAGCGGTCTGAAAAAATGAATCGGGATGCGGTGAGGAATTGCTGTATTCCATATTTTCTCATTTCATTGCGAAGGAGGAACGTCAAAATGATACCTAGCATAGTTGCCGATCTTGTGAAAGCGATACTTGAATAATTACTAAAAAAAATATTAAATGGCATTTAGTGTGTGAAAGAAACCATCTGTGTCTGCATCCATATTGATCGTCAAATACAGATGATCCATAGCAACCGCAACATCCAGCACAACATCAGGGAAGGCTTGTTGAAGGTGGAGGGCAAAGCTGGATGCCTTCCCCTCTTCAACCTTCATGTAGTGAAAAGCAATATTTTTGTAATAGGTGGATGGTTCTCCCTTAAAAGCCGTTGCAATTCATTGCGATGCATATCTTGAAGGGGTTCAGTGGTAATACAAGAGGAACCATCTTTCCCCTCTACAATTTTCATTTCCCTCATATCACGACTGACAGTGCCTTGAACAGCGGTAAAATCTTGATTGATTAGTTCATCAACAATTGCGGACTGCCTTCTGTATTTCCCTGTTTGAATCATTTCGATGATTGCTTTTTGTCTTTTATCTTTCTCTGTTTGTTCTAGTTGTTTATCATCTTTCATTCTTACACCTCCTATATTCAACTATTAACCACAAATGCATCCAATCTATTTTTTTGACACTTCTTTGTGCCTTCCATCTCATGTGCTTGGTTACTAAGACTCTACATGTGCATAACCATATACAAAGGTTAACCAAGCTTTGCCGCACTGGATCCAACGGATTATACGAGTGATTAAATATTATACTGCATATTAATGTGGATAATAAATAATCGAAAGAATGGATGTTGATATATCAACAAAGTAGTGATTGATATATGCATAAACGTGATGTAAATTTAAGAAGCAAAAGAGATAAGAAAGGAGAAAGGCAAAATGCAAAATGTATAACAAAGCCGAACGAAAGCCAAACAATGCGAAGGTAGGAGGAAAATCATGTTAACTGTACAGGTAAACAATAATCGTAGAGTCCAAGTGAGTTTTGATGTAACTGGAGATGGAGACGGGGCAATGACTTATTACATCCGGGAAGTCAAGTTGAAATTGGACAAGAAATTCTGGGACACGGATTCTTTGGGAGCAATCAAGAATGCTGTGAGTTACGAAATACCGCATCACTCCTTACCCGACTTTGCAGAAACAAGAAGTGAATACAGTATACGAGTTCGTTTAGAAAGATTAATCGGTTTTACTAGCCTTTCCTATTTTCAGCCCGCAATTGAAGAGCAATACAATGAGCTGATGATAAAAATAAGAAAATGGGCTGATGAAGAGAAACCGATTCAACTGGAAATGATTTTGGATGTTATTTATTAAAGGGGGAGAACGTCTTGGTAACGATTGATGTAGAAGTAGGAAGCCGAACAGTTAAAGTAGTCTATGAGCCTTTTGATGCGCACGAGCCTTTTGGTGAAGGTGGTTATGACATCGACAAAATTGTATTCACTATTGACATGACAGAAGTAATTCAGCCATACGACAAACGTCAGATTAAAGAATCTTTTAAACAAGCGTTATGCTTGTACGAATTACTGGAGTGCTATGAACGAGATGGTTTTCAAACGTATGCGTACGAGATTCCGGATGACTTGGGATATGAAAATAGGTTCGATTATCCACATCAGCTCGAAGAACGAGTGACGAAGCTTGTACTGATGTTGGAAAAAACAATAGATAAGTTGAATCACCCTTTCCAAACTGTGTTTCATTTGGGTTTTTACAGCGCTTAACAATGCAGACTCCCTGCAGAAGGGAAAAGGAGCGAGTGACGCGAAAAGCCAACTGCCATACAATATCAGCAATCAAAACGATTCGCCGCTTCGTAAGATGGAGTTAATCGAAAACATTCGGGAAGCAAGGATTCAGCGAGAGTATGACGATTTCTCTGTCGTTTCCCAATGTGCGTTCCATCCAGCTCCTGTAGATGGGATTTGGCTGGAAGTTCGGGTACCAGGTTCTAACCCAATTCGGATAATTCATGTTCACTAGAATTTGAATGAGTACTAGAATTGTAGATATCCCCTTGAGTCTTTGTGACTTGAGGGGATTTTCTATTGAATTTTAGTTACAGATTTCAATGCGATTCAGACAATTTCAGTTCTCAATTTCAAGTACCATGTTCTAAACAATTTAGATCACTCTCCTTAGGAAGTCTGAGCCGTGAATATAAGACAAGTCCTTTTACGTCAATCGTGGAGTTAGGGAGTTTTCCGTTTCTACTACTTTTACCTTTTCATTCCGGCTTCCCCCATTAAATTTTCATATCGTCTGCACTTCTCCTTCTAGTAGTATTTGAACCTAGCAACATAGAGGAAAGAAAGAGTTTTGACAAGTAACCAGTAGAAGGCTTCCGTATTAACTACTTCTTCAAATATATATTATTATCTTGAATAGTATCATCAAGCCCTAATTTCCATTGTGGAATTAAGGCATATTTTTATTCTAGGAGGATAATACATGAATGCATATGAATCAAATGGTATTAAGCTAATAAGTTATCTAATCAAAGGAGATGGTAATACTATCACTGTAAAAAGTGGGAAATTTGCTGAAAGTGCATCGAATCTGATGAATCTGAGTTGGTTTGTAGGAAGAATGAAAAAGACGTTCAATATCGAAGTCTTGGAAAATGAAGTAAGCTGTGAAGTCTATAGTCTTTGCCATCAGGACTTGGTTGATTTGCGTTTACCGGTGAAACAAATAGAAACACTACCGATCCCATTACTTTTTGAGAAGGCTATGTATGTCGATGAAAAAGGAAATGAGTGGAATGCTGGTGTGGTGCTTCAAGGAGAAAAGAAGAAGATGTTTTACGAATTATGGTTGAAGAATGGCGAACCAATTGCGTATGAACTTTATGTCGATTAACGAGGATGAACTATTACTACTAAGTAGAAAAAATTCATCAAGTTCTGATTCCCATTGCGGAGTGAGGGCTTATTTCAATTGGAGGAGGAAGAATATATGAGTACGTATGAAACGAATGTTAAGCAACTGGAATTGTCTTGTATGAAAGAAACAGGGGGTAAGCGTGTCGCGGCTAAGCGGGTGGATATTGTCAGTTTGAAAATGGTGAAGGAAACAACGCTCATGTATAAGGATCGTTGTGTGCGAAGTCCAGAAGATGGCTACAAGATATTTAAGCAGTTCCTTGGTGAACTAGACAGGGAATATCTTGTTGTGATGTGTTTGGACACGAAGAATCAGCCTACAGCGATCAATATCGCTCACATTGGTAGTTTAAATTCGAGTATTGTACATCCTAGAGAAGTGATGAAGGTAGCTATTCTATCTAACTCATCATCCATAATAATTTTTCATAATCATCCCAGCGGCAATCCAGTGCCGTCAAATGAAGATATTGAGGTTACGAAACGTCTTGTCAAAGCAGGTGAGATTATTGGAATCGACCTGATGGACCATTTAATCATTGGTGATGACACTTTTGTATCATTGAAAGAGAAGGGGTATATCTGATGACCAGTGTAAATTCGAAAGAAATTCATTGGTTCAAGGAAACATTAAAAAATGTATTCGCGGTAGAATTAGCTGCTGATGAAATTGGTGTTGAAGCGACTGAACTAGGCCTAGATGAAGTTGAAGATTTCTTTATTCCAAGAGAGTTATTCCAAGTGGTTCCTGCAACCCTGCTCTATGAAATCATGATTGCAGATGACAATCGGAGCAATGAATGGGTCGGTGCAGTTGCTTTTTATCCTAACTTACCTGATTGGTGTTTGCAGGTTATCACGAAAAATGGAAAAATGGTTTCCCGAAAATTGCTTCCACTCATCCAATGAAGCACACGACATTTCTAAGTGAATTCATTTGGAAACTGACGGCATTTCTTTATCCGGCAAGATGACTTAGACAAGAACATTGTTAGTAATGGGATTTTGTTATTTTTAACATGCAACAGCTCATGACATTATCTAAAGACTGTCGCGAGTTGAGTTTCACGTTGGAAGGAGGTGATCAAATGAGCCTGCCCAATTTCCCTTGTCAAACACTTGGAGGAAAGGTTTTCTGGGAAACGGTTACTCGTTCAAAGGGTTGGAAAATACAACGAAACGTAATCACCCAGCACTATCGCATTTTAGATTCATTAAATATCCGGCATGCTTGGAGTCTTGATGAAGAACAAATGCAAAATGTATTTCAACTGTACACGCAACAACGTTTAATAGAATAGGAGTCGTTCATGTAGAAATTGCATGAATGGCTCTTTTTACGTTAGGGGGCATATTTAGTTATGAATCATCTAGAAACTTTCGGACAATGGTTAATCGAGGATGGTAAGAGTCCCAAAACGATTGAGTCCTACTGCAATGATGTGAAGCAATTCCAATTGTACTTAGCGGAGAAGGCAGCTGATGAACAACAGCCAATTTCTCGTTTTTCGTTTGTAAGGTATAAGCAACATTTACTGGACGAAGCTTTCAAAGTTTCGACAATCAATAAGAAAGTGAACAGCTTGAAAGTCTTCAATGATTTCCTGCGAGTAAAAGGAATTGTTACGGAAAACTATATTCAACTAAAGAAGGATTGTGTACCAATCGCAACTGGGAGTGAACAAGTAGTAAATGCCCTGACAGATAAAGAAGTGGAAAAGGTTCTCTTCTATGTCCAGGATACTGCCAAAGTAAGTAGAAGAAACCGTTTAATTATCCATCTACTGCTCTATACAGCTGTCCGGGTTTCGGAACTTGTGAATATTAAGTTGACAGATATTAATGGACTTACATTTACGTTGATGGTTAGGGGGAAAGGTGGCAAGGTTCGAGAGATTGGAATTCGGAATGATGTCATGGAATTGATTAAAGAATACCAAGTAGGTGAACGTAAAGAATCACGTTTCCATGAAAGTGACTATCTTTTAGTGTCGCAACGTAGTGGAAAGATGCACAGGGATGCGGTTAGGGATTGGTTAGCCAAAATTTCCGATGATGTGGGGATTAAATTACATCCTCACTTATTTAGAAGAACGTGCGCCACTTTACTTTTAAGACGTGGGGTTCCGATTGTCACTGTTTCAAAGATACTAGGCCATCATTCTGTTGACATGACTTCAAGCATGTACATTCAAACATCACGCAAAGATAAACAGGACGCACTGGACTTATTGTAATACAGAGGAGAGAAAAGTTATGTTTGATAACAAGGAGCAACGCTATATGACAAGGGCGATTGCAGAAGAATTACATTCTGAAATAGCTATTCTTTTATGGCGACTAATCGATGTTAAAAATATCCGTGTTACTGAATTGGACTACTTACAAGTATTTGAGCTGTCCATCAGTAACGGGAAACAAGCCATCATTCACCGCCAAGAAGTGCCGGAAAGACAGCGGTTATGGATCCTACCACTAGAAGATACGGAACCAATCATCAGAACCATCTGGTGTATAGACAATGGGGAAAGCCAAATGATGCTTTTTCCAGAAGATTACTAATCAAGAAAGGGGGGTAATTGACATGAAATATACCATTGTAATTGAGATTATCCGAGCAATTGCCGATGTTTTGTCTAAAATCCCCCGACAGTCATGATATTCAGAGACGAATGCTATGGCAAGTCGGGTTGTTGAAATACGTAAGGTGGTTCTAGAAGTCATCACAAGGAAACAAGATTAAGGATGCTTGAGGAAGTCCAGGAATGTTTGAACTTCCTCATGATCCATATTCACCAGCATCAATAAGCCATCTTCTCTAATCGTCACTTCAAGGATGATACTTGGAAATGCTGTTTGAAGGTGGAATGCATACAGTGATGCGTTCCCCTTCCCAATTTTCAAGTAGTGATAGGCAACATTGTCGTAATAAATGGGAGATTGCTGTTTCATTAGTGTCAGTAGTTCATTCAGGTGCATTTCTTGTAGCGTTTCACTTGTAATGCGATAGAACCCATCATTTGCTTTTGTGATTTTTAGTTCACTGAGGTCACGACTGACCGTTCCTTGAACAGTTGTAAATCCTCGTTCATTCAATTCATCTACGATGGCTTGATGAGACTTAATATCGACTGTTTGAACGATGTCTAAAATCGCTTCATGTCTTTTCATTTTATCAATTTTAGATTCTACTGCGTTTTTCTCTTCGCCTTTCATGTTGACCATTCCCCCATCAAACTCTATTATTTTCAGAAATTCCACCATCTATTTTTTCGCTACTTTTTTTATATTGATATGCCGCAATGCTTATAAACTAAGTATTGCCATATACATAACCATATACATTAGGTCACTAAGTGTCCCCGTCTGAAAATGTGCCTATGATTCAAAAAATGGAATAATAAATGGAATATTAATATGCAACGTAAATATTATACAATTCAAGTGTTGATTAATCAATGTTTTTGTATTTTACAAACGCATAGTTCTTATATAGTATACAAACTGTAAGAAACATAGAACCTATAAAAGTTAATGGAGATGAAGAAGATGAGCAAGATGACCAAGTTAAAACAGAAACTTCAATTGTCTCAATCAATCGAGCCAAAAGATGCAGACCATCCGACAGATGAAGAAGTGTTTGGATACATACAACAAGCGGGACGGATAGAAAGTCTGGGAGAGTTTGTAGACTTAATTAAGTTGTCTCAATTAGATCTTCAATTTTCTTCTAACTCGACTGGGTTTTGGGTCGCAGGGCATCCAATAGAAATTTATCATTTTCCAAACACGGATAGCTTGAAAGTGATTGCGTGGGAGGTTATCGCTGAGAAATTGGATGGACGGATTCACCAAGTCTATTGTTTGGAAGAAGGTTTTAATCATCACTACTTGAAGTTGATGCAAGACATTAGGATATCAGCGAAAGATAAAACAATCCCTAAAGAAGCTCTTTACGCTCAATGTGGACTTTATATCAACATAGTTCAGGAGGGGGGAGAACTTTATTATGTAATAAGCGAAACCTGTAAGCTGGAGGAATTAACCGAACGTGGAGTTGAGATTTATGGGATAAGCAAGGTTCTCGGTCATATGTTCGACGAACCTCAAACTAAAATCGATGATTTCGTAATCAGTATGAGCTTTGACACAAACATAAATGAACTTGGCATTTAATTCATTAAAAATCCGCATGTAAATGATGCTTGTTAGATGGCAAACGCTCGGAGGAAACGAACACAACAACAATTAAAGGAGACTAACGAAATGATGAAAGTTCAATTAAGTAGTAACAAAAAATCCGAAATAGTAATGAGAAATCAAAGTCAGGGAGATGCGGGTACCTTCATTTCCTATACTTGCATCAGCACAACGTATCGAATGGATCGGACAGCAGAAGATGATGTCATTACGTTGGCGGATTATTTTCAAGATCAGATATCGCTAGCTCGTACAATTAAAAATATTGAAATTCATTCGACTGAGGACCATTACCTGATTAAGGTCACTTATTTGAAAGGCGAAAAGTGGACTTCGTTTGATGACATGAAAGCAAGTATTCTCAGTGATGAATACTTCTTGGATGATGAAACGGGTATTCGTATTTCAGCAGAGGACATCCTGTTTGAATATGAAATGGAAGTTCACCAGATTCCCTACCATCAAGGCGAGCCCGTTCCATTTGGAGGTGCACTCCGATGAAACAAGTAAAAATTAACTTACCCAACTTAACTGACTTTGAAGCATCTCAGTGCACTGATACAACACGAGCAGCTAGTTCTGGTGGAATGTCCATCGTCAATTCGGTCAACGGAAAACGCTTGACTTTAAATGCGATAATCTTGGATAGCCTTTCCCATCCAGACTCCATCCAAATCGCTTATACGGAAGGAGTAATAGCAATCGCAAAGAACCTTGGGGACAAGCATACAGATTACAAGTTAAGCAAAAGCGGAAAAATGAGTGTAATTTACAACACTGCTCTTGTCAAAGAAATTGTGGAACGCTACGAATTAGATTATTCGGAACGTACATCGCTTACCTTCCCGGTTTTGGAAACGGATGAGAATGATGGAGAAGTGATTGTTTTTATTCAAATGAAATCAAGAGTGCCTGAAGTAGAAAACGAATAGAAAAAAGAACGCATTCTGAAGTAATTAGCTAGATAACTAACAGGAAAAGGAGCAATTTAATATGAAAACATCAAATGGATTTGTTATAGCAGGAATGGAATTTTTAAAACCAGGAATGAAAAGAGTTCTACATTTTGCGACGCCAATCGCAATGGAAATAGGGACAGATGTGAGGTGGTTTAAAGGGACGACTAAGCGAATTTGGATGACCTTTCTTACGGGAGAGGGAGAGACAGTAAAGCAATCCTTTTTACATGATTCGAATTTTCATTTACTCAGCCAATTGAAAAACGCCACGCTTGGGACAGAAAAAAGAGAGTATAGTATAACTGAAATGATAGGTCAAGAATGTGTCATTGAAGTGGTACATGATTACAGTGGGGAGACCTACTCTGCAAATATCATCGGAATTTACAACAAAAACGAATATGTGGAAGAATCAGATGAGGATGAAATCGAATGAAAAAGACAATCACAATCGAAGCCTTGCAAAACGGGAAGACATTCGGACACTTTCCCTATGAAATTTCGAAAGATGGATTGTTCGTGCAGAGGAAGAACGAGAAGACGGAAGAAATTAGCAAACAACGTTTGTGTGACCCGATATTCGTGAAAGAAATGGTTCAAAACATGGATACCAAAGAAGTGACAATTAATCTGTGCTATTTCTTCCAGGAGCAGTATCACGAGTGGACAATTGGGATGGGGCAACTCATCCCGAATGAGTTACTCAAGCTATCGAGTAAAGGTATGAATATTCCTTTTTCCACGCATAAAGCCATTTCCGATTTTCTTATGAGTCAACAGAAGACGGCTCTTCATCGAGAGTTGTACCAGGATGTGGGCTGGCATATCAAAGAAGATGAAACGATCTACTTCCGGCATGAGAATGTTCACCCGAAAAAAGCTCTTTTCGCTGCTTCCAACGATACGGAAAATGGCTTGTATAATCTAGCCCCCGCTGGAACACTGAACGCTTGGCTTGAGATGATTCGGAATCATGTGGAGGGAAATGTGAAGTTGGAATTTATCGTCTGTGCAGGGTTTTCCAGTGTCATTGTGGGCTATCTCTCAAAGTTTTATGATGACGTTGATTCCCTCCTCATTCACTTGGCGGGTGATAGTACACGTGGGAAAACGACGGCTGCTCTCTTAGCGGTATCGGCATTTGGAATGCCATCCAATAAGAAAAGAGGGTTAATGAAAACATGGAACGGAACCGCCAATGCAACGATTAATATGATGAGTGGCAACTATGGTATACCGATTATATTTGATGAGTTGTCCATGAGCAAGTCGAAATCTCTCACCAGCGAGGTGTATGTGCTCACTTCTGGTCAAGAGAAATCACGACTGACCGACCAAATGACCCAACGAAAACAAGGAACATGGTCAACGACAATCTTCTCGACTGGGGAGCAGTCCATATTCGAGAGGACGAGCCAAAATGTGGGACTGACGGTTCGGGCATTCGAACTATCCAATGTGTCATGGACAACCTCTGCGGAGAATGCCGACGCTATTCGTAAAGTGATACAGGACAATTATGGACATGCGGGCATTGCTTTCCTCGACTACTTGTTTGCCCAAGAACTATCGGTCATCGAAAAAACATGGGAACAGTGGCAGTCAAGATGTATCGAAGAATTAGAGGAAACACCGTTTCGATCCCGAATTGCGAAGAAATATGCACTTATCTTGGCGGCTGGGGATTTGATGAATCGAGCACTTGGTCTATCACTAGATATCGAAGGTGTCCTAGCGTTCCTTGTCGAGCAGGAAAAAGAACGAGCATCCTCTCGGGATATAGGAGGAAAAGCTTTACATTACATCACGCAAGTTATCATTCAACATCAACAGAACTTTAAAAGAGAAGGCAGCTTTGGGAGTCCTCCCAACTGTTGGGGGAAATTCATCCCCCATGGTACACATATCGAAGTCGCCATCCTCAAAAATATATTGGAAGAACAATTGCGAGGGGGTGGCTTTGAGGACCCGAAAGTCATCTTACGGGACTGGGATGAGAAAGGGCTGCTTGTTACGGAAAGCGACCGTCGAACAAAACGAACACGAATCTTTGGGGACGATGAACAGGATGCACGACAAAAGATGGTTGGAAAGTTATTCTCCAAATCGAAAGCCTCTGATACAACGTACAATATTATGCTAGACAAGGAAACCCATCTGTGTGGAATGATTTATGAAACGACTCACCCAGCATTTCAGGTGGAGACGTAGAACGGCAAAGGCTTGTAGTGATACATAACAAGAAAAATAATAAAAAAGTGGCAGAGGAAAGGGATTCATCAAACAGATTCCTTTCCTCTTTTACTATTAATAGGAGGAACGATGATGAATAAGAAAACAGAAACAACCGTACCACCAATGTATATGAATGAAGCACTGGATGTCTTTGAAGAATGGTCTTCACTTCGTGGGATGAGTCATGAAACAATGAGAGGCTATTACGTAGACAGCCAGCAGTTTGCGAGGTGGATCGGAGAAAAATCCAACGCTCCTGTTTTGATCCCAGCAATTACCGTCCAACATATTGAAGAATTTATGAGGTATTTAGTGAAGGAACGGAAGTGTATGCCACGTTCTGTCAACCGCAAGCTGAACACACTAGCGATGTTTTTCCAATGTATGAAGAAAAAGAACATCATTGCAGAAAATCCACTAGATGAAATTGAACGGATGAAGGTTCCCGATACGGAGCGGACGTATCTTAATAGGGATGAAGTGGAAGCAATCATAGACGCAATTAATCATCCTGTCCTCCACTACTTTGCGCTGACCATGGCGTATTCTGGCATCCGTGTGAATGAGTGTATTCATTTGAAGCTTATAGACGTGAATTTGGATGAAAGCTATATCCAGGTCATCAATGGTAAAGGTGGCAAGAATCGAAGAGTCCCACTCAGTTCGCATCTTGCAGAACAGCTCACTATCTATTTGCAGAAGCATCGTCCGGAAACAAACTCCCTCTATTTCTTTGCGACGAAACGGTCTGGAACCGTGAGTACTCAATATGTGAACCGAATTTTGTTGGAAGCATACCAGAAGGCAAACATCGACAAGCATGTGACGAGTCATATTCTACGTCATTCCTTCGCAAGCTACTTAGTTTCGAAAGATACACATGTGGCGGTCATTCAAAAATTACTCGGTCATGCCAGTTTGAAAACCACGTCCATTTATTTACATGTCCACCAAGATGATATGAAAGAAGCTATTGAACGGATTGATTTCTAAGGAAAGAAGTGATTAAACGATGGAAAATGTATTGGAAGACCGTAGAATCAACGAAATATTATCAATGTTAGCAGATGGTAAGACAAAGGAAGAAATTGCATCGCATTACAACCATAAAAGTTGGAAAACTCTGGACATGTATTTCAGGCGTAGAGGATTCAAGTGGGACGGGAACACCTATTTCCTCCCCTCTCCCGTGACCCCGACTGCCGAAGAAGACTCCTTGTTTACGCAGACGAAAGCCGCCCAAATCACCCGACAACTTGGTCAACGCTATGCCAATATCGAAGAGATTGCCCTCAAACATGGTTTTTCTACGATTGATGAACTTGGCGACTACATGAAAAGTCATGGCTACATGTGGAACACTGAGCAAAACACGTACACTTACGATGAACGTTTGAAGAAGACCGTTTCTACCGAACAAAGTGAACGGATCGCTTTTCCTATTGCAACGACGGATGCGGATTACGGAGGGCTGCTTGCCTTTCTAACCAAGCATCAGGAAAAATTGATGCAACTGCTGGAAACACAGACGGATGCGACATTGCCACGGTACAAGTTCAAAGGAGCTAAAGCGAACAAAACACTTGGGCTTCCGACATCGGTGCAGGTGCTACTGAATGACTACAGTAAGGAATTCAATGTTACCCAACGAGATATTGTCGAAGTGGCACTTGCCGATTTCTTCAGACGGTATGGATACGAAGAACAACTGAATCAAATCATCTTGATGTAGCGGGGTTGCGGAGAACTGCACCCCGCTTTTTTTGAGTCATGGCCTACGATTCCCGCATTCCCCGCAATCCCATAGAAAAAGAGCCACTATAGGATGGAAGGGAATCAACGGAAATGATTCCGAAATGATGGGGAAAACATTGCATAGAGATAGGGGGTTATTGAAACAAGGGGAAAATTGACTGGTGGGATGAGTGAGTATCTGTTTTTTTTATTAGATTGTTTTTTTACGGGAAACACGGGAATAGCGGAGTTTTGATGCTGCTTTTTCATATTTTAGTTTAGCTGAAACGGGAGGTTGCGGGGGATGCGGGAGTCATCTTTTTCTATTTCTTTTATTTCTCGTTTTTTCATGGGCTCCCTAGGAATCATTCTTTTTTTACTTGGTTTTTTCTATTCTGTGTTTTGACGAGGGCATGCAAACGCTTAGAGTACTTGGGGTGCTGGAGATTGTATTTTATGGAAAAATGTGTTTATGGTTAGGCTGTTAACGCTACTACTGTTGAAGTTGCTTTCAAAGAGAAAGTTGAAAACCTTAACTCTCTTAACTTCAAAATCGACGGTCTAACAGTTGCTAACGCGGCTGTTAAACAAACTGACGATAAAGTAGTAGTTCTTACCACTGCTGTTCAAAAAGGCGGAGAGAAATACACAGTAACATTGAATGAAAAAGCTATTGGTTCATTCGAAGGTGTTTCTGCAGTAATCCCGACTAAAATCACAATGAATACTACTTCAGTTCAATCTAAAGTAGGTAACCAAGTGATTCTTTCTGCATATGTGGGAGCTAAAGAAGCTGGCGTACCAGTAACATTCAACGTAGACGCTACTGGAACTTTAAACAAAGACCAAATCTTTGAAGTAGTTACAAATGCTGAAGGTATTGCAACATTCTCTTATACACAATACTCTGCAGATGTTGACCGTGTTGCTGTTTATCCAACTGGCGCTGCAACTGTTCGTGACTTTGCAACAGTATACTGGGGCGTTGATAACATCCTAACTGTTACACCAGCAGATGATAAAAAGACAAACACACTAAATAACGGCGAAGCGAAAATTTACAATGTAACTTACAAGGATCAATACACTGGCAAACCAGTTGCTGACCAAGTTTTACATGTAACTCTTGCTGAAAACGTAGACGTTTCAATTGATAAAATTACGAAAGCAACTGTTAATGGCGTTACTCCTTACCAATTAACAAGCGGCTTAGACAAATCCGTAACTATCAAAACAAACAGCAAAGGTGAAGCAACTTTCACTGTAACTGGTTCGAACACTAAAGCAACTCCAGTTGTTTTCAAAGACGAATATGTTACTAATCAAACTCTTGGAAACAATACTCTACAACCAACTGAATTGCGTGCAACAGCTGAAACACTAACTTTCACAGCTATTCAATCAACATATAACATTGAAGTAACTCGTGACGGTGAAGAAGAAGCAGCAATTGGTCTAGACAACGGACGTAAATACAATGTCGTTGTAAAAGACAAAGATGGTAAAGTAGCTGCTGGCGAAACTGTTAACGTTGCACTCACTGAGAACCTATCTAAAATCATCGGCACTAGCTCAAATGCTTATTTTGTAAAAGATAAAGCTACTGCTGGTAAACAAATCACTGTTAAATTGGACAAAGACGGTAAAGGTTCATTTGTTATCGCTTCTTCCGATACAACACAAACAGACTATGCAACACCAGTTGTTTGGATCGATATCAACAGTTCATCTAGCAGCCTAAATGGTAAACTTGAAGAAGGCGAGCCAACTAAAGTTGCTGATAGAACTTACTTCGTAGCACCTAAATTGGTAGGAGCAACGTTGAAATCTTACCTAGGTACTACTGAAAAGGATTCATTCACAGGAATTGAACCTGCTACATTCAAATATAATGCTGTTAACCAAAGTGGAAAAGCATATAATCCTGGAAACGTTATTATTGACGCTGAATTCCAAGTGCTTAACACAGGTACTGAAGATGTTCAAGTAGGAGATACAGTTATCTCTCCAAGCCGTTATGCTACTATTAAAGCTTCTGGTCTTGAGCCTTCAATCCAAGTAACATCAGTAGGAAATAAAACTACATCTGTAGTTGTTACTGCTTATGGTATTACTCGTGATACTAAAGTGAACTTGGGTCATAAAGAAGCTAAAGCTTCATTCACTTCAACATCAGCAGTTGGAACTATCCATACTGGTGTTGTAAAAGCTATCGATACTGTTGACGAAGAAATTACATTTGATGGCAAAGATGCAATTAGCTATGCAGATGCTAATTACACAAACGTCAATAAAGTAACTCTTAATAAAGCTGATTTCGAAAAATTAGTATCTGATAACCTAGGAACTATTCGTGTAACCGTTACTAAAGATGCTAACGGTAAATACACATTTGAAATCGTTTCTCTTGATGCTAAAATTGCTGCTACAGTAGAAGCTGTTAATGCTTCGACGGCTGCTGCACAAGTTGTGACTGCTCTTGAAGCTTCTGGATTTGTTCCAGCATTCAGTGCACTGAAATCTACTGCACAAAAAGATGCCGTAGGAGCAAGAGTATTTGCTGACAGAAATGCTTCAGGTGGTGGAATGTTCACAGAAGCTGGATTGAAAGCATCTTACACAGCACAATATGATGCAGAAGTTAAAACAGCTGTAACTGCAGTTCAAACTGCTGCAAATGCCAATGATGCTAAAACAGCTATCGCTAACGTTCCAGGAGTAGACATTAGTGGTATTACTGCCCTTGCTGCCGGATTACAAACAGATGTATACACAGATCTAGCGGCTAGCTTTACAGTTGTATCTGCTGACAATGGTGCTAAACAATTAGTAGCACTCCAAACAGCTATTACAAATGCAATTACTAAAGCAAATGTCAATGCTGGCAAAGCTGGAGTTCAAGCAGCGGTAGATGCAATTAATCTATCCCTAAAATCAGCAGCGGCGGCACCAGCTGTTGGAGAAATTGCTACAGCTAAAACAACATTAATTGATAAGGCTGCTACGGCAGGCATTAATTTATCAACGTTTACAGCTGCTACAGCAGCTCAACAAGATGTTGCTTTGACTTCAATTATGAATACAACATTGCCTACTTATACGGCGGCAGCACTACAAACTGCACTTAACAATGCAGTTGCAGTAGCAACTGATGTTGTTGCACCAACAGTTTCTAAAGCTGAATTTGATGCTTCAACTGGAAAACTATCAATCACGTTTAGTGAAAATGTTGTTTTATCGGCTACAGATACTGGTTCAATCGACTTTGAACTTGTTGAGGGAGGCGCTACTGGTGCAGTAGCATTTACTGCAATTGCTGCAGGTACTAATGCTAAGGAGCTTGTATTTACTTTAACAAATCCAGCTGCTGAAGGATTTGCCGTTGATTCTGTAGTTTCAGACATCACGATTACAACTGCAACAATTAAAGACCTTGCAAAACCTACAGCTCATTCTGCTGTATTAACTGGTCTTGACATTAAAGTAGTAGCAAAATCAAACTAAAAAGTAGTAAGAAAAGTGGGTGCCTGTGCACCACGCAATTCAGACACTATTATGATAGTATAGTAGTCTAGTATCTGAAGAAATATGATCCTGTGGAGAGAAATCTCTGCGGGGTCTTTTTCTATTTTCTTTTCTAAGAATACTTCATTGCTGTGATCGAATTTCAGGTACCAGGTTCTAACACAATTCAGATAACTCTCTTTGAGAAGTCTGAGCTGTGAGAATAAGACATTTCGCTTTACGTCATTCATGGCGTAGAGGGATTTTTCTGTTTTCAATATTATTTCTGCACGCAATTCCTTCCCCCGTGCATTCCCAGTGTGAAAAGACCGCTTCCCTGTTGATTCCAAGTTGATTCTTTGCAGTTGTCGTAGTAGTAGCACTTGGCTTATCGTGTGTGAGCTTATAAGTCAGTTTCTAAGCTGTTTCCCGTTTGTCTCTTTGTGGGGAAGTGCTATGGTTAAGTTTCGGGTACCAGGTTCTAACACAATTCAGATATTCCTTTTTGAGAAGTCTGAGCTGTGAGAATAAGACAAATCCCTTTACGTCATTCGTGGCGTAGGGGGATTTGTCTGTTTTCAATATTACTTCAGCGCACAATTCCTTACCCCGTGTATTCCCAGTGTTTAAAGACCGCTTCCCTGTCGGTTCCAAGTTGATTCTTTGTTGTTGTCGTAGTGGCATTAGGCTTAACGTGTGTAAGCTTATAAGTCAGTTTCTAAGCTATTCCCGTTTGTCTCTTTGTGGAGTAATGATGGTTCGAGCAGATGTATTCGGTGGTTAAAGCAAATATAGAGGTTCTTAAAAGTGCGTGCCAGCTTAGTCACTCACATAATTTGTTGTGCATTTTAAGATACTTGTGCATAATATTGATACTGTAGTGAACCTGAAAAAATGCTATAAACTAGAGTAAGTAGCTTCTATAAATAAGATAGACCTGCCATTGTTCCGGGTGAGAGCTTTCATGTAGGGGATGGAGGGATAACTGTCATTTTGGCTGTTATAAAATGGGTTGTCGAATAAGTTCACAAAATAGCCCTGTTCTTTATATGTTGGAATCAGTCACTAATCTATTTCACTGAACACAGTAATGATGAGAAATAAGGGCATTTACGCGCTAATTTCACCATGTAATCACTTGTTGCATACATACTTGGATACAAAAGATAGTAGGACGGCTTCTGAAGTAGGTTGCTGATCGGTGATTCTTGATTACTGACTTTCTGAGAAGTAAGAGAGAACAATAAAAGCAGTTCCACTTGTGAACTGCATTTGTCATTTATCATTTATTCATTTTATCGATTGATTCCCGCTTTACCAGATTACCAATCGTATGTAGGTAAATCGTTCGTTCTGTCACCATCGCAGTCAAGCATAATCCAGTGGCAACCTTTCACTTTACCATAAGCAAGGATATGAAGTATATCAGTTGGCAGCTCCTCATCATAATCTATTATCGGAATTACCCACCCATAGGTCCCCTTGGGATATATAACAATAGGGCACCCTGTCCAAAAAAGCCATTGGTTTGTCTTTGCTGTAATATGTGCTGTGGAAATTTCGAGCAGTGATGTAATAGTCATTTGTTACACCCTTGAAGATATGTATAGGGAGGCATTTCGCACTCTGTTTTATTGATTCTGAGCGATTGTTTCAGCAGTTTTGGAATCAGTGAATCGAAGTTTGTTCTTACTTCTTCTACCAGGTTCAAGATGCTGTAAATGGATGCATCGTCTTCTTCATCATTATTTTCTAAAGTTGCTTCTATTTCCAAAGCATAAACAGCCATCCCAACACCACAAGCAATATCCCACCATAAAAATGCACTGATTATTCAAAATACTTTCAAACCCGAAGTAAATTCCCTATCTTCTTTCCCTAAATATTGCTATATTGGATTAGTAGTCTAGTAATCTACAAACAATTTAGAAGAGGGGGAATTGATTAGTGAAACGGTTTTTGGTAGCGTTTTTATCCATCTACATGGCAATTGCATTGGCATTGCCGGCAACAACGTTCGCTGCGCAGACAGTTGACGCTGTCCAAGTTAGCGAAGCGACAGAATTAAAGGTTAGTAAGTCCTTATTCTCACTCACGGAAATCCGTGATGTGGAGTTGGAAGTTGATTTTGGGAAGGAAGTAGACCTCACCAATCTGGAACTTCAATTCGGCGGGAAAAAACTTTCCGAATGGAAGATGTGGGACGCGAAAGCAGAATCGTATTCCGGGGATCCATTCATAACTGTTAAAAAAGAGCCTCATTATGTTGACGGAACGACAAAGATTAGAGCTGAATTGGAGCTCGGTTTGCCTTTCAATACGGACAATCTATCCACACGGTCAATCCGTGTCCTCTACAAAAAGCTGATTGGGGACTATGAGCTTGCTGTAGTGGATGCGGCAAATGAGTTGCATGCATCTACAACGGTAAAGCTGAATGTCTATGATCAATACCTTGATTGGGATGAAATTAAACCTTCCATAGATGGTATTTTTGCAGAATCGGCTAAAGTGAACGATCGCTATTTGGAGTATAAGAGTCCCGGCAAATCTGTTGAAGGCCGCGATTTCCATATGGTAGTACTGGCAAAAGATAAGGAAGCAGTGGACAAGTATCTCAACCAAACATTGCCGACTGCGCTTGAAAATCCGGAAGAGCTCATAAAAAAGATCAAAGACGGCACAATGGGCGATTATCAAGTTCCGGTATGGTTCAATAATATTCACCCGGATGAGGTGGAAGGAATTGATTTCCAGACGGAACTGTTAAAGAAATTCGCGCTAGAGAAACAAGTGAAATTCAATACGACCGACGAAAAAGGGAATGCTGAAGAAGTCCTGTTGGACATGGACGAAGTACTCGATAATATCATATTTATATTTAACTTTTCGCATAATCCGGACGGGCGTGTGCTGAATACACGTGCAAATGCACTTGGGTTTGATTTGAACCGTGACAACGCTTACCAGACGCAGGTTGAAACGATTCAGTTGAATGAAGAAATCGCGAAGTGGACGCCGCTTACAATGGTGGAAGGGCATGGCTATGTCAATGGATTCTTGATTGAACCGGCTACACCGCCGCATAACCCGAACTTTGAATATGATTTGCTCATTACAAGTATGACTGAACAGGCGCATGCAATGGGGAAAGCGGGAATTGGAAATTCGAAGTTGGATTCATATTTCCTTGCATCGGAAGGCTATGAAGATGGATGGGATGACATGGGTCCTTCCTATACACCTATCTTTTCAATGCTGCACGGTACGCTTGGACATACAGTCGAAGTCCCAACGTTAAGTCAGGATTCCTTGCACGCGATGGTAGGGACTGGCCTTGGGGCGACAAATTATGTATTTAAAAATAAAGAGAAGTTGTTTGTTAATCAGCTTGAAATCTTCAGCCGCGGCATTAAAGGCGAGGACAGCCGCCTCGTAGATCCATTGTTGACGAATGCAGCTGGCGAATCAATCGGTCGGGTTCGTGGGGATAATGAAAACTTCTTCCCGGATTATTTCGTACTGCCAACTGATGCGAAAAACCAGAAAAACGCACTTGAAGTGTATAATATGGTCGAGTATTTGATTCGCAACGGTGTAAAAGTTGAACAAACGACGACGAACATAGTGATTGACAAAATTAGATATCCGAAAGGTACGTATGTCGTACCGATGAAACAGGCAAAGCGCGGCTTGGCCAATGCGATGCTCTACAAAGGCGATGACGTTTCCGATTGGAAAGCCATGTACGATCCGGTCGTCGTTAATTTCCCGGCGCTCCGAGGTTTTGACATCATTGAAGTGCGTACGGATAATAAAAAAGGATTTGAAGGACATACAACAAAGGTCAGTTCAGTTGAGGTCCCAACAAGCAAAGTGAAGCAAAACGCTACTAAACAAGTGCTGAAAAACACGAATAACGACACAATCAAGCTAGTGAATAAACTTCTTGCAGAAGGAAAACAAGTCGGATTGGTACAAGAAGATCGATTCGGGTTCCGTAAAGGGGATTTCGTCGTCAACACAAGCGATATCCTATCGCATGTCGAAGAGTATGTATTTGAAGCGAACCCGTTACCTGCATACAATTCCTTTAAGGTGAAGTGGATTGCAACACCGAAAGTAGCAGGAAGCGGCTCCAGTCAATTGACGTTTTCATTGAAAGAACTCGGCTTTGAACTGGTTGACGAGGACAATGCAGAAGTCATTATCTCGGATAGCAGTTTGCCTAAACAATTAGCAGGAAAAACGTACGTCGGAATTGGCAATAATGCATTAAAAGCCGTGAAAGAAGCAAAATTACTGGACGGCTTTGATTACGTCACAACACAAGGCGGTCATGAAGGACTTGTGAAAGCGACGCTGAGTGTCAATCACCAATTGACGTCCGGATATGAGGCGGATGAGCTTCTTTATACAACAAGAGGGTCATGGATAACGAATGTTCCTGAAGGGGCGGAAGTCTTAGCAACAGCCAAAAACGCCGATGATTTCTACGTTGCCGGATGGTGGCCTGGACATGAAGGCGCACAAGGCCAAACCTTCGCCTTCACGAAACAGCTCGAAGATTCAACAGTGACGCTATTTGCCAATGACCTGGCATTTAGAGCACACACGAAATACTATTACCGCATGTTAGCAAACAGCATCTTTGCGGCGGCGAGTGAAGTGCCGGCGGAGTGAGCGGCGATCGGTGAAAATAGAGGCAGCTCCATCCGGGTTTAATTGCCGGGATGGAGCTGTTTTTTTGGGGGGGTTCCGTTTTGGTTGTTCTCGGAGTTGTTTCAGAATTGACTGGGTGACTGGCACCCAGTCAATTCTGAAACAATTCTCAAGGGAGAGTCCAATGTAATTGGCAAGGTGTTCAATAAATCAAGTGGAGTGTCCAACCAATGTTGGGAAGTGTCCAACAAACGGAGAGGTTTCCAACATAACCTTTAGAGTGTCCAACGGAAGTCGGTAATTGTCCAA
>NZ_JACCCL010000001.1:386497-452902 GCF_013408665.1 Sporosarcina sp. JAI121
AGTGTCCAACAAACGGAGAGGTTTCCAACATAACCTTTAGAGTGTCCAACGGAAGTCGGTAATTGTCCAACCAACGTAGTGGAGTGTCCAACCAATGTTGGGAAGTGTCCAACAAACGGAGAGGTTTCCAACATAACCTTTAGAGTGTCCAACGGAAGTCGGTAATTGTCCAACCAACGTAGTGGAGTGTCCAACCAATGTTGGGAAGTGTCCAACAAACGGAGAGGTTTCCAACATAACCTTTAGAGTGTCCAACGGAATTCGATAAGTGTCCAACCAAAATACCGGCGTTGGAGTAAGAATTTATATGGTTGGTATTTCCAATTTAATTAAAACCTGTTAAGATAATCTTATAGAACATGGGGACGTCTTCCGCCTGATCGCTATGAATGACCAGGCATCGGGAGGCGTCTTTTTTCTTGCAGCACAAAAACTAGAAAAGGAGGCCGTAACTATGAAAAAAGTATGTACCGTATTACTATCAATTGCGATTGCCGTCAGTTTCTCATTCAGCGCCGGGCAAGTCGAGGCCGCAACTCCAAAAGCCGTGACCTATAAAAACTGCACTGAATTGAACAAAGTGTATAAAGGCGGCGTAGCAAGAACAGCCTCAGTTAAAAACGTAGGCGGTAAAACAAATTACCAACCATTCGTATCCCAGGCACTTTACGACGCAAACAAAAAAAGTGACCGTGATAAAGATTTGATTGCATGTGAAAGGTAAAAATAGAAACAGCTCCATCCGGGTTTTATTATCCGGATGGAGCTGTTTTTTTGTGAAGTTACCCAATTGAGTAATTATCGGAATAGTTTCAGAGTAGACTGGGTGACTGTCACCTTTTGGGGGGCGTCCAACGTAAATGGTAGAGTGTCCAACCATGCCGGCGGGGTGTCCAACAAACCATGGGAAGTTTCCAACGAACCTCGTGAAGTGTCTAACAAAACCAGAAAAGTGTCCAACCAACGAAGAAGTGTCCAACAAAACCGGTAGAGTGTCCAACCATTCCAAGAAAGCATCTAACCATTCCCCGAAATCTCTGAGGGAAAATGACAGAAACCCTAATCAAATCCCTTATAAGTAGTCTCGAATTTAACAATTAGATAAGATTGGAGGTAAATGATCGTGTCAAAGTTTTGTATTGAATGTGGCTCGACGCTGAAAGTGGAAGAACGATTTTGTCCTTCATGTGGGGTGGAACAAAGGACGCCCGCCGAGCAAACCATAGTTGAAGAGGTATTGCCAAAGCGGACTGTAGAGAAAGCACAGAAGGAGAAAATGTCGGTAGGGAGGAAGGTGCTGCTCTCTCTGGCACTAGTTATCATTGCAACCGTCGCCGTCGGTCATTTGACGATTAAATCGATGACAGAGCCCGATAAAACAGTTCTTCCTATTTTCAACGCAATTCTTGATGGCAATGAAGCGGAGTTTTTCGCTAATCTCACAATGCCAAAAGACGTTGAATATGATGCGAAAGCCTACATATCTCACGTAGCGAATCAGCAAATGGACCATTTTCAGAAAACGGTAATGGAGGCGGCAAATCATGTTTGGGACGATGGGATTACTCGTGTTGTTAAACATGAAGATGGGTCAGAACTCTTCCGTTTGAAGGAGAAAAAGTTCTTTTATCTTTATCCCACAGTCGAGGTCATTCCGATTGGATCGGATGTACAACTTGAAACAGATATAACAGGGGCGCAGATTTCATTAAACAAAAAAGAGTATGAATTGAATGGTGAAAATATCGAACTTGGAACGTTTCTACCTGGAAGCTACAACATGGAAGTCACTACAGAAAACGCAATCATTCCTAATAGCGCTATGTGGCCGATTCCGATTACTACGAATGAAAAAGTGAATCTTATTTCATTACTGAATGATGATTTTATGGTGTCGTTGGATGGTGACCAACTGGATAGCATCGTATTTGTGAACGGCAAATCAACGGAAAAGCCCCTTTCAGAATTGCAGAAAATCGGTCCTATTTTCAGTGATACTGAGGTGAAGGTTTTCATTCAAAAGGAGACGCCTACTGGTGAATTGGCAAAAAGTAACGAGGAAATTGTCACAATTGGGTCGGACGTCTATTTATCCTATCCATCCGACGTCAGCTTTGTCGTAAAAACACCTGAAGAAATTGCGGAGGAGACATTTGACCGGAATGACTTAGGGCAATTTGTCATAGGCTTTAGGGATGCCTACCAAATAGCGTTGAACAACAAAGATTTCGCCATCATTGAACCGTATTTAGCGCCTGGATCAATCGCTTCCAAGGAAATTAAGGACTTCATCGGTGACATAGGCAATGAGTATTACAATTATAATTTCACGCGTAACGAAGTGCGTGGAATCGAGTTGAAGGTGGATGAAGCATCCGTTAAAACGTATGAAGAATTCTACTTCACAAATCACAAAAATGACGTCATTTTCTACGAGCGTGATAAACAGTACGATATTCAAATGGATGCCAATGGAGATTTTAAAGTATATAAAATCCACATCTCCGATACGAAACGAAATCGATAAGAAAGTTGATTTTATAATAAAAAATGGGGGAGAATTCGAATATGAATTGTGTGAATTGTGGTCATTCACAACAAATAGGTAAATTTTGCGGGAAATGTGGGACGCCTTTCGCCCCTATAAATAATGGAACAGAAATGCCGGAGAAGGCGGCAACAGCGCCAAATATAACGCATGCACAACAAGCTTCGGTAGAACCAAATATTCATGTAGAAAAGATTAAAGGCCAAACAAAGATCTACGGAAACTATTTTATGCAACACCTGAAACGGCCTTCGCACGCATTCAACCGATCCCATGAAGGCTTTCAAAACGGGCTGATTAGCGTTATTCTATTAGGTGTCTTTTTCGCATTAACAGTATCCGCCTTTTCAAGTGGTTTGCTTTCCGGGAATGGATCGAATTTCATTTCAGTTTTCAGTAGCACAATTTTTTCAATAGTAATTATGATGGGTCTTCCGATAGTTAGTTTATTCATCATCAATAAACTTTTTGGACCGCAGTTTTCATTCAAATCGATTATCAGTATCTATGGTGCGCATTTATCGCCATTAATCATCGGAGCCGGAGCGGCCTTTTTACTGGTATTATTGAAGTCTTTTATAGTTGGAAATATAATATTGGTCGTCGTACTCCTATTCGCCATCTTCATTTTGCCCTTATACGTAATTAGTGCCTTACTAACAAAAAAATCGACAAACACACTTGATCCGCTTTATGGATTCACCCTTTATCTTGTCTCATTTGCCATCCTACTCATCATCTCCATCACCATTTTGGCTGACTCCGCCCTCGGCGAATTCATCGAGATGTTTGAAATATGGTAATGATATTTTTGAGGAACACCATTAAAAACAGCCCCAAACCAGACATCATACCTGGATTGGGGCTGTTTTTTGTTGTACTTCTTGATTTTTATTATTGTCAGAATTGTTTCGGATTTGACTTGGTGACTGTCACCCACTATTGATAAATGAAAATATCCGAAATCCGGTAGTACCCGGATTCGTCAATAATGACCGTATAGTCTTTTTCACGTTCGTAGTAGATAAGTTCACCTGCAGCTGTAGTAAAGTCGAATTGTTCAAGTGTCGATACGGTCGCAAATTGGTCATGGATCTCGATGCCAGTGACCGCATTATTCTTGAAATCAAATGTCATTCCTTGACCCGCAATCTCCGCTACATAGTCTTCCAGCTCGTTGTACGCCGCACCGCCCGGCATCAACATATCCTGGATCCAGTAGAAGTCTTCATCCTTTAGTGCCAGTGCATAATAATCGCGAAACTCGAGGATGAAACTTTCCAAGGTAGCTTCATTGAAAGAGGCATTGGCATTGACTTCTTGCTCCTCGACGTAGTCCTCATAATAGGACTCCGCTTCCGTACTAGCACTGTCATCGATGTAATCATCGTAGAAATCGAATGCCCCGGCAACTTGATTGGTCGTCATAGGTGACTGCGCCCAAGAATCCAGGAGATCGACCATGCTATACATCGGAATCGAGAATGCGAAATTATTTTTATTCGTATATAAGAGCGAATTGATTCCAATCACTTTTCCAGTTTTGGCATCCAAAAGCGGGCCGCCGCTGCTTCCTTGATCAATCTGTGCATCAACTTGGTACACATTTTCATAGCTGAAATCAAAATCGATATTGCGATTAATGCCGGTCAAATAACCGACGGAAGCGGAGTTTTCAAAACCTTGAGGGCTACCGAGCGCAATCACCTCGGTTCCAATCATCGATTCGTTCTTCTCGACGGAAAGCGGTTCCACATTTGCATAGTCCGCAACCCGGATCAATGCGACATCATAGCGATCCGATATGCCAATAACCTGCCCGTGTGTGTCCTTGCCATTCGAATTCCTGACAATAACATCCGAGTAACCCGCCACAACATGCGCGTTCGTGACAATCAAACCGCCCTTTTTATAAAGGAATCCGGATCCCAATCCATCTTGTGTGAAAATCGTATAAACCTTCGGCAACGAATCTTTAATAACCGCCGTCTTCTCTTTTTCAAGACTCTTTGCCTTCTGGACGACAGGTTGCACAACGGCCTTTTCGACAGGTTTTTTGACCTGTTTCACTTCTTCCGGTTCTTCTGCAACAACACTCTCCACAACTTCGCTCGGCTTCTTCTCGTTCAATACTTGAACCAGCGTATATCCGACGCCAGCCATGACGAAAATACTAACGAAAATGCCTATCCATAACCATACTCTTCCCGTTGAACTTCCCGATTTCTTCAAAGGGGTGCCACAACTACCGCAAAACTGCGCATTCGCTTCATTCTTCCCCCCGCACTTCTGACAAAACATAGTAAAACCCCCAGTAGTTTATTACTATTAGTATCGGCCTATTCACATGGAAATGAAAGGAGTTTTTGAAAGTTCTCCTTCCGAATTGAGGGGGAAGTGAGGGCGGGAATTCTAAGAATGGAATAATTATCTGAATAGTGTCTGATTTGACTTGGTGACTGTCACCCAGTGGAGTGTAAGTGTCCAACGAAGTTCATCCAAGTGTCCAACGAACTCAGTAAAATCTCCAAACAACCCGCGTAGATGTCCAACGAACCCAGCCAAGTGTCCAACGAATCCACGTAAGTGTCCAACAAACAGGAGAGTCTCCAACGAAACTCTCCAAGTCTCCAACGAATCCAATAAAGCCTCCAACCAATCCCCAATAGTGTCCAACCATACCAAGAAAGTGTCCAACCAAACCTTCACCGGACACCAATCACACCTAACTTCCCGTCACAAAAACCATCTCATAATCCTTCCCATGCTCCACAAACAGCAATAATCGATAGGTCGTCCGAGGAAGAAGCAATCCGGTAGGGGAAACTATAATCTCTTGCTCTTTGATATTGGATGTCAACGTCGTCTTAACTTCCTTATCCCCTCTAAGCAGCTTAATCTTAACCACGTCCCCATCGGTTAATTGCCGATCGAATGTAATCGTCCATTTTGCATCCAGCGGAACATTGCGTTGCTCTGGAAATGGGATATATTTCGTGGAAGCTGTATCTTCTTTATTTACAAAAAGTCCTTCATCATAGCTCGTGACATTGACGATCCCTTCGCCGAAGAGGGGGTCCCATCCAGTGGCGCCGCGGTCGTCGACGTATTTCTTCAGCAATCGGTCGATGTCCGCAACCGATCTTGTTGGGTCTTCCAGTTTCAACATTGTAGCAAGCCCGCTTACGAATGGGGTCGCCATCGATGTACCGCTCATACTGGCGAATCCATGGCCGGGCATGCTTGAAATGATGTCGACTCCCGGTGCGGATACGTCAATGGACGCACCTGTATTACTGAAACTCGCTATCGAGTCACGTTTGTCCGTTGCGGATACGACAATCACTTTATCTTCAGACGCCGGATAAAAATTTTTGGTATCTATGCTTTCATTCCCAGCAGCGACAACGACTGGCACGTTTCTTGAAAGGGCATATTCAATCGCGTCCGCCAAGTAGGGGGAGTACTCTTCACCGCTGAAACTTAAATTGATAACATCCGCCCCATTATCCACAGCAAACCGGATGCCGTTTGCAATATCCGAATCATACCCTTTGCCTTCCTCATTAATGGCGCGAATCGGCATAATTTTAACATTCGCGGAGGTCGTTTCCGCGATGATACCCGCAATATGCGTGCCGTGGAAGTGCACATCCATCGGGGTCGTATCGTTGTTAATAAAATCAAAACCACTCACAATCCGATCTTTCAGCAATGGATGTGTGTAGTCGACGCCTGTATCGATAATAGCGACAATGGCGCTGCCCTCAATCGGGTTGGTTATTGATTTCAACCTATTCGCTCCGACCCGTTCAGTTCCCCAAGAAACAGTTTTGACGCTGTTTTCTTGTATGTCAATCGAACGGATGAAGTCAGGCTGAAGCACTTCCACAACCCGTAATCCCTCAACTTCTTCCAGCAATACACTTTCCACAGACTGATTGCCTTCATCGTCCACCACTTGAACAATGATGCGATCAGTTTCCTCAGCGAATACAGGGGACGCCAAAAATACGCCTGTTAAAAAGACGGTACTTGCCAATAAAAACTTCCTCAATTACAACACCTCGGATTCATAGTTACTGCTGTATTTATCGGCTATAACTATGAAGTATTGAACTGCATGCTGATTATATTTCATTAGTCATTTCATGAAAAATCCCTCCATCGGCACGTCATATTCCATGAAAATATCACTAAATAATGCCTCATTAATCAATTTACGCAAGACGCCATCGTAGTAGCCGGGGATATTACGAATATCTTTATGCTTGGATGCCTGCACGGAAATTTGAAGAGCCCGAATCGCTAACTCCTCGAATAAATCGCCCTTATCCTCGTAGATGCTGAACTTCAACATACGAACCGATTGACTCCGATAGACGCCAAAAATACGACGTGCCAACGTGCTATCCCCAATTGTCGATGCAAGTAAAGCCTTCATTTTCCCGAACAGCGTTGTAGGGGACAGTTCCGCAGGAGACGTTCTCTTAAGATCTTTAGTTATTATAGATTTAGAAAATAATGGTTCAGAGTCGGCATTATCCACCTGCGGCTTACTGTCACAAGGCTTCACAGCTTCTTCAGGAGTGGTCAATTTCGACTGGTCAATGAAAGGCAAAATGATATAAATATTGGCGCCCAGACCGCTCATAACGGGACGGATGAAATGTATGCGCTCGATGATACCGAGCTTCTCCAACTTACGGATCGCCCGCCGAACAGTCACATTAGACTTAACCACACCTTTTGCCATCGTGTCATGTTTCAAATGGGCGGCACCATATTTAACCGAATAACGGCGAATCAAATCAAGAACAGCCCGATCAGTAGCGTTCATTTCATTCCAGTTGGCAGCAATATGCCGCTTCGCAGCCTCGTCCATATCATGCTTGTCCGTAAACTTTGCGTACTCTGTTAAGTAAGTCGTCATCGAATGTAATCCCCTTTATTCTTTATATAGAAGGAAAACACCAAATAGGGGACAAAAATGTGAAATGATTTTTTGAAATTGGAAAAGCCCCTCGATTGGATTGAGGGGCTGGAGATAAGGTGGTGTCTAACATAGTTAGGGAAGTGTCCAACGAAGCCGGCTAAATTTCCAACCAAACCGCGGGAGTGTCCAACGAAGGGAAGAGTGTCCAACCAAAACGGTAAAGCGTCCAACCAATCTGGTGAAGCGTCCAACAAAGCCGGTTAAGTTTCCAACCAAACCGCGGGAGTGTCCAACGAAGGGAAGAGTGTCCAACCAAATTAGTGAAGCTTCCAACCAAGCTGGTGAAGCGTCCAACAAAGCCGGTTAAGTTTCCAACCAAACCGCTGAAGTGTCCAACGAAGAGACGAGTTTCCAACCAAACTGGCGAAGCTTCCAACAAAGCCAGCCAAGTGTCCAACCAACTCCCTGAAGCCTCCAACCAAACCCCGAAACCCTCCAACCATCCCCAGTCTGATCTCCCAATCCACACCAAAAACGCCAAGGAGAAAAAATCCCCTTGGCGTTCCACCAATCCTAGTTATTCACCCCATGACTAATCAAGTTCGTCAATATCCGATATCCTCCAGGAACCTGACTTTGCGTTTGGCGATAAAAGACAAGGTTCGTATAAAGGTAAGTGCCTTTACCGTGTTTGGCCATCAAGATGCCGCCTTCGAAAGGAGATTCGTCGGGGTCGGCCATGCTGACGAATGTTTCAAAATTGGATGCCCATTCCATCGGGTAATAGAGGCCCCGTTCTTGGACCCAGTTCGCCCAATCCGAATCGCCGACTTTGTTCGGGAATGAAAAGAGTGTGGAGTCCGGTTGTGTGACAGTTACTTTTGCATTTTCGTCCGTTACGCGCCACTTAATGGATGGATTTCCGATGACCAGCTTGAATGGAGCGGATGAATCTGCATTCCAATTGTCATTTGGTTTGTGGTATTGCATAACGACGTGTCCGCCGTCTTCTACATATTTCAATAGGCGGTCATTGTTTTCGAAGAGATCTTCTCGTGACAAATATGCCCGAATGCCAACGACAATCGTATCGAATTGAGATAGATCTCCGCTTTCAACGTCTGCGGGGGATAGTTTTGTGATGTTCATTCCGGCGTTTGTCAGTTCGTCTGCAACGGTATCGAATCCGCTTTCGATATAACCGACGTTAAGTTTTTCAGGAATATTTAATTCAAAAGCGACTGCATTGAGCTGGGCTTTAGATTCCAAATAGTATTTTCCGATATGGTCATATTCGATTTCTTGGATGACGGATGTGAATTGCTTGCCATTCCACTCGGCTGTGATAGCGATTTCGAGTGAACCTTCCATCATTTTAGCGGGTGGAGTCAAATGGAACACGACTTCTTGTGTTTCATACTTTTTAGTGAATGTTACCTTTTTTTCATTAGAAGGAGTCGTCCACCCTTCTGGAACATCAATTTTGATCGTTGGTTCTGCAGCGCCGTCTTGGTAGTTTTTCACTTGAACTTTTATTGGGATTTCTTGTTGGGGATGAAGCGTATTCACCACAACGCTGGTCGGATCGGTTGTTACGCTGAATTCGGGCAGAACCGCAACTGTCCCCTCGAAATTTTGAATATGACGGACTTCTTCACCAAGCTCTTTAAATGTAAGTTCAGCTTGCAGGGCAGGTTCATTGTACGCGTGGTAATAAGCTGCATCTTTCGGGACAGTCACTTTGAAATCAATCGTTGCAGATTCACCGGGCTTCAAAGTCGACACTTTAGACGTTTGGACAATCTGCCAATCCTTATCAGATATAAGGGAAGGCGAAAGATTTTTCAAGTTAGCTGTGCCGTTGTTCGTGATCGTTACTGTTGCAGTCGCTTCTTCACCAGCTGTCAGAACGTTGTCGGGTAACATTGCGACGATCTCTACACTTGATGCAATATAAGACGTTTCTTGTAATTGCTCATTTTTCGTTTGAAGTTTGCTGAGCAATTTTGTTTTTGTAGCATCGGGAAGCTTGGATTTGTTTACATCTTTCATTAGACTGCGAACTTCCTTTAAGCTTTTTTGAGAAAGTTCAAGAACCGCTGAACGATCTGGATAGGCGAGTTGTGTTTTATCCAACGCGTTTTGCAGGGAAATGAATTTTTTTGCTAAGCTTTTATCTGTGTTTTCGAGTTGCTTTGCCCAGTCCGAAAAGTCATAGGGAACTCCGGCGAATAGGGAAGGATCGTCTGTTTGATTGAAAGCAGTATGAATTAATTCAAAATTAACGGTTCGCGGCTCGACTTTAATCGTGGATCCCATACCTTGGCTCTTATGCATAAAGCGGGAAGCTTCTCCTAGTTGGGGGTAACTCATCCCGTAAATCTCATCATACATGCCGATTTCAATACCGAGAGTGGCGGTTTCCGCAGAAGCAGCCGGCAAGTAAAGTTTCTCGATTTGCCACGGCGCTAAGCCTTCTTTAAACTGTTCAGGGAAAATCGTTGGATCTGCAGCATCCTGAAATGCCTTTTCCGTCAAAATGGAAATCGTTCTATGATGTCCATGCTGAGAATCAACATTTCTGAATGAAGGCATGACAATATCAGGCTGATAACTGCGAATAAAGCGGATCAACCTTTCATATGTGACCTCTTCACCCCACTTTTTCAGCGTTTCTTCAGGCGTCTTTTCAAACCCGAAATCATAGATGGAATCGGAAGTCGTTTCACTTAAATGATACGCTTTCACATTGGTGATTTTCGCAGCTTCGATCATTTCCTGGGAGCGAATGATACCCAATGCATTCCCGAGTTCAGTGCCGATTTCATTTTGTCCGCCTTCCCCGCGATTCGCGATTAAGCTGGACGTTTTCACACCTACCCCTCGGGACAGGTAGGCTAATAAATCGCTGCGCTCGTCATCGGGATGCGCGCCAGTGTTTAGAAAAGAGATAGTCGTATCGAGAGGTTTCAGTACATTCCACAATTCCGTATCGTGCTGTTCTTCGGACGACGCGGATCTCGGAAATCCACTGATGGTGGAAAGGGCCAAGAGTAAAGAAAAGAAAAGTATCGCGGTTTTCTTCATTGCAATTTCCCTCCTTATTTTTGGAGGTTATTTGCTGAACAAGGGGGGAGTATCTAAGGTGATTTGACAAATAACCTTACATTTGATGCTATAGGTAACGTGCTTATAAGTAAAGTGAGTGTTCAGTTTACTCGTCAAAATGGTAGCAAGCTCCCTTTAAAACCGGTGAATCGGTGACTTTATACTTACTGGGATTTAGGAGATTAAAAAGAAGGACAGTTCGTTTTTCGTGAGTGAATTGTGTCAGAATTGACTGGGTGACAGGTACTATCTGGTGACGTAAATTGTCAGAATAGTTCCGGATTTGACTTGGTGACTGTCACCCCACCAACCCCAACCAACCCTATCCACCCCTCATCCACGCTCATCCAACGCACTGTCCAACCAACTCGAAGGAGTGTCCGACAAAAAAGAGGAAGTCTCCAACATAGTGAAAAGTCTCCAACAAACCTGTCAAAGCGTCCAACCAAACCCCGCATATATCCAACCAACTTGGCTGAGTGTCCAACCATCTCCGCAAAGCCTCCAACAACCAACCCTTATACACGCTCAGAAAAAAGTCCTCATTTCAAGCATCTTTATATCGAGATATCGGTCAAACATACAAAGAATGTAAAATGAATCTAAAGTATCAAATGTGAAACGGTAATCTTCATAATTTACCAAGTAAGTACCAGTTAACTAGATTACTATCAACTAATTATCACCTAATAAAAGTTAAGGCTATCTATTTAGTGGGCTGAACGGTCTACGTCTAATTCATTAATTACTGGAGTTATTTGACAGTAGGTTATCCAAATGATATTTATTAATATAATGGAAAATCTGTGTGAATTAATGAGGTAAACTTTATAGAAGTGTGACTGAAATCTACTTTAGAAATTTGAGGTGTAGTAGTTGAAGAGTGGCTATAAAAAAATACTGGCACTAACTTTGGGCTCATCGATACTAGTAGGAGGATGTACGGGTGTGGACAATTTAACTAATAGGGAAAAAGTAGAGGTTACTAAACCGTCAACTGAAAATAAGAAAAATGCCTATGAAACAGAGAACTTCGTACGCATACAAGACTACAAAGGGGAAGGCTATAAATTGCGAGATAGCCGACCAGAAACGGGGCAACTGGCTGAAGAAAATCGTGAAGAAATTGAAGAAGCGGTACAACAATTCTTCAACAGTACCTATAAAACGGAAGTCATTGTCCATAACATCGTCGGGGCTGAAGATGGTGCTTCCGTGTTCGTTGAATCGGTGGGTGAACCTCATTTTTACACGTATGCGATTATACCCATCGATGTGGAAAATAAAATCGTGAAAACCGACAATGTATATTCTGAAGCAGGGCAAGTGGAAAATGCGATTCAAGGCGCATTATATGCAATGGTTTATCATCAGGAATTTTCAGCGTTAGATGACTACTTGGAAACCGTGATTCAAGAATATCCTGTTGTAGGGATACCGATAGAAGCGGTGGAAAAGGTCGGGGGTTCGGGTTTCTCAAATTCGGTATACAGAACAAGTAAGCTAGGTAAGGAACTTGAAGGGATTTATAATTTATATTTGAAAAACCCGGAAGTGAGTAAAGAAGAATTAAAAAAGAAGTTGAGTGAAGCTAATTTCAAGCCGGATCAAATGTTGATACTTATCGAATTATATATGAAAGAATCTGATGTGGAACCCGATCAGGCAGTCTTTGATAAAATCGTTTCAGATATTGAGGAAATGAAAGGCATACCAAGTGGTTCATATTCAATTATTTTAAATGATAATTTGATTGATAAAAGAAGAGGAATCGGGACAAAGGATAATTCGTTGGAAAGAACGATGCGTAATGGAATCATGAAAGAATAGGGAAGGAAGGAGAGCGATGCCAAAAGACACTGATGTTTTGCATTCTACTAGTAAGCCCCCTGTTCAAGGGCCAGTTGAATCAGTGAGTATGGAAAAAGTGAATCAAGTCTCGAATACTGCGACAAATGATAAAGATTTAGTTGAATTGGCAGGATATCATGCCTATAAGCATCATGCCACAACAGATGTAATCAATGTTAACGGAACAGATTTTAGTGTAATCCATACTAAATACAACACTGAATCAGGCCTTGACGCATTAACTGTTGAAAACTTTGACACGAAAGAATTGACGATTGTCTTTGTTGGAAGCGAACAATTAAAAGAAGACTGGCTTGGCACGAACTTGAAGTTATTAAGTGATACACCGCCTACACAACTAAAAGAAGCCGTAGACTATTTCAATGAAGTAAATAGGGATCATGGAAAAGTCTCCTCTGTAACAGGAAACTCACTGGCAGGCGCTCTAACAAATGCTGTTGCCATAGAAAATCCTAGCGTCAAAGCAGTTACATTAAATCCGGCTATGCTTCCTGAAGGCATGGTGAATCCCGCAAAAAATTACTCCAATATAACAAACTACTACAGCAAGTATGATTTCCTGACAAGTACACAAGGCACGATTCAATTGGAAAATCGTATTCCAGGCAACAAATATAGCATCAACAACGGGCTCCCGCTATTCTCCATGTTCACATCCAATCATACAGGTTATGTGAAAGCAGACGAAAATGGCAACCATACCATTCAGATAGGACTTGAAGGAGAACCGGGTTACGGCTTCATACATATCGGAGCAGCCGACCATATTGTGACCAGCCTCTGGACAGGGTCCCCCCTTTACGGCGGCTCAGCTGAAAAAATCGCCATCAATCATGAAAACATGACAGCTCTTGCGAACGGAATAAAGGAACATGTGAAAGGTCGAATGGGTTTGGCAACCGGTTATTTGGAAAAGTCCGTCAGTATCGTGGATGATGAAAGTGCCCGTTTTTCTTTACGCGTAACAGTACTGCAGGAAATGTTCAAACAAAAACTGGAAGAAACGGCTGGCGACCCACTTTTCATTGGCATTGCAGGCACAGGTCATCTGATAAAGGGGTGTATTGATAGTCTCATTTCACTTCTGGACAAAGCGGAGGAAAGATGCCGGTTTTTGAACGCAGTTTTGAATTCGAAACCCGCAGAAATTATTGAATACGTAATGTCCATTAACATTAGTGTGGATAGTCTCTTTGCTCCTGTAAGAAGCTACTTACAAGACTTGAAAGATGATGTTGATAACTTAGTCGCTGGTGCGCAAAATATTATTACAAAAGACATACCTGACTTCTTTAGAGGTGGAAAAGATCACTTCGTCGACGCGGTTGTCGGGGAATTGACTGCACACTATGCCGTGATTTTTGCAAATAAAAACAAAATGCATGGGCAGTTGAATGAGTATGAAAACCAAGTTCAATCCGTGGCAGATGCATTTATTAATAAAGACAATAGCTTGGCGGGAGTCATCAGCACAAATGCCTCGACACTTGGTGATACCGATTCAGTACAAAAAACGTCTGTCTTTTCTCTCGATCCCTCGCCGTACTTGGAGACGAGAATGAAGATCAAAGAAATACAAGTCGACTTCGCCCATGCCAATATTACAACAGTAACCACGATGATCCTTACGCCCATTCTTTATGCGATGGAATTTGTACTGTCATTAATAGAGGCTGCTCTGGCAGCAATCGTTTCGAGTATTCATGCGGTCGTAAATGTCGGGTTGTACGGAAATCCTGTCGGGCTGATTGTCAGTCTGTTTTCGGATTACGATCAAAAAGTGAAAGCCGCCGCAAATCGTGCACTGGAACCGATTAAAGAAATGCTATCAACAGTTGAAGGTCTTCGGAACGGGGTCGGTAGAATGATTGTGAACCTGCCCGAAATGATCAGTAATTTCAAACCCTATATTGATACAGCTATTTTTGAACCGGGTAAGTTTGAGAATGTGCGTTTATATAACGTTGCAGCCTCAGCAATCATGGATGAAATGGAAATTCTTTTTAAAGACATTACATTCCAATTATCCCATGAAAAAGGGGATGCAATTGAAGCCTCATTGGAGATTTCGGAAAGTGTGTTACACAATATTCAACTTTTAAGTGAACAGGTGGATCGGGGAACAATTCAGTGATTCATCCACCCAGTAAAGGAGGTGATGCCGCAAAACCTACCGCGGCGAACTTGGAAGTACCTGTAACGAAACGGCTTGCCGTTATCAATACAGTTATTTTATAAAGAAACTAAAATTCTATCTTAAAGGGAGATGTTTTGAATGTCAGGAATTATTCGCGTAACACCAGCAGAACTGGATGCAATGGCATCACGCTACAACCATGAATCAGGGGAGGTTGCTTCACAAATCGGCCGTTTGGACGGAATGATCGGTGAATTGCAATCGATGTGGGAAGGGGCTTCAAGTGCAGCGTTTGCTGAACAATACGAGCGCCTAAAGCCAAGTTTCAATGAAATGCGTGAATTGCTGAGCGAAGTCGGCGTACAACTAAGCCGCGCAGGACAAGCATTGCAAGATGCGGATCAGCAAATCGCAGGACAAATCCGCGGGTAATTGCCCGGATTCAGAAGTTGAAAATAGAGAAGCGTCATTCCTTCAAGGGAAGGCGCTTTTTCCTTCAGTGGGGTGAAAAGGCATGTATATAGAAATTACGGTGGATCTTTCAAATTACGAAGGCGATGTGATCGACCTCAGATTATCCGATTATTATACGATGAAAAAACTGGTTGATATTGCGTGGCAAGCAAATTCCATTTCACAAAGCCCGCGCGAAGGTCACTGGATCCGTGTAGTGAATAAAGACAAATTATTTCCGGGACATTTGACGCTGGCACATTGCGGAATTACGACAGGAGACCGTATTGAAATCATTTGAAGGAGTCAAAAGAATGGCAACTAACAACCATACATATGTAAAAGATCTCATTGGTGCGGACATTACTGAAGAATCAAACAAAAGCACATTTGTCTTCCAAAAAGAACGAATCGGTTTGAAAAAAAGTACGGAGATCACCTTCTTACAAGAAGTCAGTCCAGAAATCGAAAAAGAGATTGTACTGACGGATGACGAATTGATCATCCACGCAACGATACCAAGTTCATTGAAACGTTTCGATGAAATCCAAACGGAAGACGCCAAGTCTAGATGGATTTTTGCGCATCAGCTTGTCAAAAAAGTCGATGCCCACCCATATCCCCGTCTCAATCAAATCGTCAGCCCCGAAAACATCGTTTACAGCAAAGGGATGACACCCGTTTTCATCTATTACGGGGTAACGGAAAGTTTGCCGCCGTTTAAAAATAACGCAGAACGTGTCTGGCTGGAAACAAAAGCGGCAGTTGCAGCTGCGGTGGATGATTCGTTCACATTTGAAGACTATTTAAAGTATAACGAAGTGCTGGAGCTGAAAGAAACCGGCGCGAAAGTGATGGAAATGCCAGATAGCCAATCACTGCTCGACTATATCGCGCAACAACTAGAACTGTTGGAGGTGAAAGAAAAGACTTATGTGAAACTGCCGCGTAAAAAGTGGAAACTGACGAAATGGTTATCTATCGGGCTTGGTGTGCTACTTATTCCCGCTCTTATATTTGCAACTTTCTATTTCATACACGAAAAGCCGAAAAACGAAGCGTACATCGATAGCCATGAATACTTTCTATTGCGGAATTACAGTCAGGTCGTCACAATTCTAACTCCCTACAGCATAAAGTCGATGCCTTATGTGGTGCTCTATGAGCTGGCACACTCATCCGTGGCGAATGAAAGACTGGACGAAGAACAGAAAAAGAATGTATTGACGAATATCACGCTGCAGACGGATACGGATTACTTGAAGTATTGGATTTACATCGGTCGGGGAGAAGCCGAAAATGCGCTTGACCTGGCCAGGTCCATGGAAGACGGCGAGCTTATCACTTTCGCATTAGTGAAAAGGCGGGAAGAAATCCAAGCTGATGATAAACTAACCGGTGAAGAAAAACAATATCACTTCCAAGAAATCGACCGTGAATTGGAAGAATATAAAAAGTTAATGGAGCAAAATGAGGAAGAAACTGAAGAAGATAAAGAAGTTGAAGTAGAGAAGCCAGAAAAAGTGGATGCGGTAGAAAAGGAAGTTGAAGCAGAAGCAGCAGATAAAGTGGAAAAGGAAGTCAAAGTAGATTCGGTAGAAAAAATAGAGAAGCCAGTAAAAGTAGAGAAAACGGAACCAGTAGACAAAGAACAAGTAGACAAAGAACCTAATTCGTAAAAGGAAACGATATATATACTTGGTACTCAACAAATGGAAAGTTAGTGGGTGTTTTGTGAGTATTGGAAAATAGTTTCCAATGCCGCTTCGTCGCTTGGTGATGGCCTCTCGTAATGAGCCCGCCAGAAAATCACTAGGGAGGGATTGAACTGCATCCCTCCTAGGTCCCATTACTTCGGCTCACACTTGTCGCTCTTTCGCTGGAGTCGCGCGATGTATAAGGCGATTATTATAGTTTCTATTGAATACTAAATTGATAGTGCCGAATATCTAGATAGGAATTATGAATATTAAATGGAGTCATAAATATTACAGGGAAATCTAGCGAAGGCGCCTAACAGCGGTAGCCGAAGCGAAAAGACTGGCGGTGGTTTTCTGCCTGGCTTATCGCGAGAGGCATCCGCAAGCGCCGAAGCGTGTACTATGGGAAACATTTAGTTAAGTCTATATACTCGGCACTCAACAAATAGAAAGTAAGTGAGTTTTTTTGTGAATCTAACTAGCAAGTAGTTTCCAATACCGCTTCGTCGCTTGGTGATGGCCTCTCGTAATGAGCCCGCCAGAAGAACACTGTCAGTCTCATTACTTCGGCTCACACTTGTCGCTCCTTCACTGGAGTCGTACGTTGTATAAGACGATTATTATAGTTTCTATTAAATACTTATATACCCAGCATTTTTAAAAGTAGAAAATAAGTAAACTTTTTGTGATTAGTACTGGTTAGCAGTTTCCAATACCGCTTCGTCGCTTGGTGATGGCCTCCCGTAATGAGCCCGCCAGAAGATCACTGTCAGTCTCATTACTTCGGCTCACACTTGTCGCTCCTTCACTGGAGTCGTGCGTTGTATTAGGCGATTATTACAGTTTCTATTGAATTCGAAATTAAGAGTGCCGAGTATATAGATAGTAGCTATATACGTTGAGCATTTGACTACAGCGAAGGCGCCTTACAGCGGTAGCCGAAGCGAAAAGACTGGCGGCGGTTTTCCGCCCGGCTTATCGCGGGAGGCATCCGCAAGCGCCGTAGCGTGTAGTATGGGAATTCTTTCTTTCAGTCTATATACCTGGCACTTAACAACTGAAAATTTAGTGAGTTATTTATGATTACTACTAGGAAGCAGTTTCCAATACCGCTTCGTCGCTTGGTGATGGCCTCCCGTAAAGAGCCCGCCAGAAGATCGCTGTCAGTCTCATTACTTCGGCTCACACTTGTCGCTCCTTCGCTGGAGTCGTACGTTGTATAAGGCGATCAATACAGTTTCTATTGAATACTAAATTAATTGTGCCGAATATATAGATATTAAATGTAGTCATAAATATTAAAGGGAAAACCAGCGAAGGCGCCTAACTGGGGTAGCCGAAGCGATAAGACTGGCGGCGGTTTTCCGCCCGGCTTATCGCGGGAGGCATCCCCAAGCGCCAAAGCGTGTATTAGAGGAATTCCCAATATCAATTTATATAAAAAAAGAAGGTGTACAAGATGAATCAACTATGGGTGTTTTACGACGAACATTATCAACGCATCGATATCGACGAAAAAGCCGTTACCTCCCTAACAATCGGACCGGCTATCGAAAACGACATTACTATACTGTCATTTCCATTTACATCAGGACCTCTAACCGTAACAAGTGATGAGGGCGGCTTCACCGTTCACGATGGAACCACCACCATCGGCCGGTTATCAGCCGAGGAAAGCCTGAAAATCGAACAAAAAGAACAGGTACTCGACTTCTGCCTAGTACCCGCTCCCGCCTCTTCCAACACATATTTTCTGGACTATGAAAATGAAATTTCATTTGCAAGAACAACTGAATCAGCGACATTCAATAGAGGAGAAACTCAATTTCCGGAAGCCGAACCCGGTCAATTTTCACTGAACAAAACATCTGCAGGCTGGATTATCAAGAAAAGTTACAATTGCCCACTCTACGTCAACGGAAAAAGATACGAACTGAATGACCCCCTTCAAATCGGCGACGTCCTTCAGTGGGGCTTCATGGAAATGAAATTAATTGAACAAGATGTTTTAGAAATCCATTCCGCTGTTGAGTACACAACGAAGTTGTCGGAAATCGACTTGCGGGAGTCCGAAATCGTCAGCATGTATCCCGACTATAGGCGAACCCCGCGAATGATCTACGATTTGCCCGACGGAAAAGTATCGCTGTCCTTTCCGGCGCAGGAAAGTGAAGATTCAGGTCGCGGGCTTTTACTAATCATTGCACCACCGCTCGTGATGCTCGTAGTCATGGGGCTTGTTGCAGTTTTAATCCCGCGCGGAATATTCATCATCATCTCCATTTCGATGTTCCTGATGACACTTGTGACGTCGACTGTACAATATTTCAAAGACAGGAAAAGACGCAAGAGGAACGAAGCAAAGAGACGCCGTGTCTACACCGCCTACTTGCAAAATATGCGCGAGGAATTGTATGAGCTGTCCCATAAACAGAAGAACGTATTGGACTATCACTTCCCGCCATTTGAACAGATGAAACAGTTGACTGCTCAATTATCAGGGCGGATTTGGGAGAGAACGCTCGACAGTCACGACTTTCTGGAATTCAGGCTTGGTACAGGCAATGCGCCCGCCAGTTACGATATCACGCTATCGTCCGGGGATTTGGCGAATCGGGAAGTCGACGATTTGCTGGAACAAGCGCAGCGCATGGAAAAGGTATACAAGGAAATCCCGGACGCTCCCATTACAGCTCCATTGTCAGCAGGGATTTTAGGGCTTGTCGGAAAAGAATCGATCATTAAACGTGAACTGGACCAGATTGTTGGGCAGCTTGCCTTTTCACATAGTTACCACGATACGCGTTTCATCTACATCTTTAAGGATAAGGACTATGCAGACGTCGAATGGATGAAGTGGCTGCCTCATTTCACACTGCCTAATAAGCACGCGAAAGGGTTGATTCATAATGAAGAGACCCGTGACCAGCTGCTGTCGTCGCTTTATGAAATAATCCGCGAGCGTGATATGGATGAAATGAAAGGGAAAGTAAGATTCTCGCCTCATCTCATTTTCATCGTCTCCAATTATCCGTTGATTGCAGAGCATGTCATTTTGGAGTATTTGGAAGGCAAAAACAATGAGGAGCTTGGCATTTCTGTCATCTTTGCCGAATCGGCGCAAGAGCGGATGACTGAAAATGTCCATACCCTAGTCCGTTATGTTAATGAACAAGAAGGTGACATTCTCATCAATGCCGGGAAAGCGGTGGATACGCCATTCAAGCTAGATCAGTATGACCGGACCACGAATGAACGGTTCGCTCGGATGTTGAAGACGCTCAACCACCAAGTCGGCATGAAAAATTCGATTCCGAACTCCGTCAGTTTCCTGGAAATGTTCGGTGTGAAAGACGTGGAAGATGTTCCGATCGGCCGCAATTGGCTGATGAATGAATCGGCGAAATCCCTGGCGGTGCCAGTCGGATTCAAAGGGAAAGAAGAACGTGTCGAATTGAATCTGCATGAAAAAGCGCACGGCCCCCATGGATTGTTGGCGGGAACGACCGGTTCGGGTAAAAGTGAGTTTCTTCAAACGTATATTTTATCGCTTGCCGTCAATTTCCACCCCCATGAAGTGGCTTTTCTGTTAATCGACTATAAAGGCGGAGGAATGGCACAGCCGTTCAGGAATATCCCCCATCTTTTAGGCACGATCACAAACATTGAAGGCAGTAAAAACTTCAGTATGCGAGCACTTACTTCTATTAATAGTGAACTGAAACGAAGGCAGCGTCTTTTCGATCAATATGTCGTTACGCATATCGATGATTACACGACGCTTTATAAGGAAGGGAATGCAGCGGAACCGTTGCCGCATTTATTCCTCATTTCGGATGAATTCGCAGAGTTGAAAAGTGAAGAACCCGAATTCATCCGCGAACTGGTCAGTACAGCCCGGATCGGTCGAAGCCTTGGCGTCCATCTCATTTTGGCGACACAAAAACCAGGCGGTATCATCGATGAACAGATTTGGAGTAATGCCCGGTTCCGTGTTGCCTTGAAAGTGCAGGATGCATCAGATAGTAAAGAGATTTTGAAAAATGGCGATGCCGCCACGATTACGCAAACCGGTCGGGGCTATTTACAAGTAGGCAACAATGAAGTGTACGAATTGTTCCAATCCGCATGGAGCGGTGCACCGTATATGGAAGAAACGCTGGAAGGGGAAGATGACATCGCAATCGTCACGGACCTCGGCCTGTATCCACTTTCCGGCATCGAAACGAATGTCAGCAAGAAGAAAAGCGGCCTGACCGAAATGGAAGCCGTAACAGCAAAAATTGCCCAAACTCAGGCGGAAATGTCCATCCGAAAACTGGCAAGTCCGTGGTTACCACCACTGGCACTGCGAATCGAAAAAACGGAAGAAAACACTGTAGTACAAAACGGTTTCGCAATCGGCATGATTGATGAACCCGAAAAACAAAGTCAAACGCCGATCGGCTATGACTGGACGAAAGACGGCAACCTGGGCGTTTTCGGTTCTTCAGGATATGGAAAGTCGTATACATTACTGACTGTACTTCTTGGGATAGCCGATAATCTGACGCCGAATGAAGCGCACATCTATATATTGGATTACGGCAATGGATCGCTGCTTCCACTCAGACAACTTCCTCACACAGCCGACTACTTCACGCTGGATGAAGAGTTGAAACGTGAAAAACTCGTCAAGTTGTTGAAAGACGAAATCGCGAATAGAAAAGTGATATTTCAACAGGCGGAAGTCAGCAATATTAACATGTATAACGAAATCTCTGCCCATCCTTTACCGCGTATCTATCTTGTCGTCGATAATTACGATATCGTCCGTGAAGAGATGGAAGAGCTTGAAATGCAACTCATTCAATTCGCCCGGGACGGACAGTCGCTCGGTATTTATCTGTTCATCGCAGCGACAAGGGTGCAATCCGTTAGACAATCGCTCATGAATAACTTGAAAACGAAAGTCGTCCATTATTTGATGGATGCAACGGAAAGCTTTACAGTCATTGGACGTGTGCCATTCGAGTTGGAGCCGTTCCCTGGAAGGGCCATCGTGAAGAAAGAGGACCCGCATTTCGCGCAAATCCATCTTCCAGCGCACGGAGCAGATGATTTCGAAGTGCTGGAAGCCATCAAAACGAACGCACGGGCACTGAAAGAGACATACCGCGGGCACGAACTTCCGCAGCCGATTCCGATGTTACCGCTGGAATTGACTTCGACCATTTTCCCTTCTTACGTAAAAGAAGAAAAGGAAAATGGACTTGTCGCCCTCGGTTTGGATGAAGAAACGGTTCGTCCTGTGATGATTGATTTCAGGAAAAACCGCCACTGTATTTTAGTCGGTCAAGCACAGCGTGGAAAAACGAATACATTGAAGTGGATGTTGTACAACTTGATGGAACAAGAACCGGGCTTCATCGCCATCTTCGACTCATTCGACCGTGGATTGGCTATGTTCGCCGATGAATCGAAAGTCGATTACTTGGAAACGAAAGAACGACTCGTCGAGTGGATTTCAAGTGCTGAACAATACTACGCACAAGTCGAAAACGAGTATTTGGAAAAAGTTCAGTTTGGAAATGGGGCGGCAGAAATAATCCCTTCCTATTTCGTTATCGACGGTTATACAAGATTTTTACAAACTGCGGATATCACAATACAAGACCGGCTCTCGAAACTGATGAAAAAGTATTCCCACTTAGGATTCAATGTCATCATTTCCGGTAATAACGCAGAAATCACGAAAGGCTACGATGCATTTACGAATGAATTGAAACTCGTTCGTCAAGCGCTCATCTTCATGAAAAAATCGGAACAGACGCTGTATACGGTTGCGTACGAACGGAAAGAAACGGAACTTCCGTTAGGATTCGCCCATTATATTCTGAACGGCAATGCAAGAAAAGTTCAAATTCCGTTAAGTGAGATTGAAAGGAAGATCCTGCAATGAAAACGACTAACAATATGAAGATGGTAAAAATGGCTGTAGGAATTGTGCTGATTGTAGCGATTCCGATTTTGTTCTTTCAGCTCCTCGGCGTGAATATCCTGAATCCGGACAGCTCGAACAAGCGCATCATCGCGATTGTCAATGAAGACCAGGGCATTTCGAAGGATGACGAAAACGTCGAAATGGGAGAAGAGGTCGTTTCCATTCTAGCTGAAGATTCACCGTATGAATGGAAAGTCATGAGCCGCGGTTCCGCGGTGAACGGATTGAAATCGAATCAGCATGAAGCGATCGTCTATATTCCGTCCGACTTCTCGGAAAACATCATGTCTTATGATGAACAGAACCCACAAAAGGCGGAATTCTCCTATGAAGTTCAACGCGAAAAAGCGGGTTCGCGAAAAGAAAAAGTGCTCCATGAAATTGAAACGGCTACCAATCGTGTAAACGAGAAGGTTTCAACCCTTTATTGGAGCTATGTTGCACAAGAAATGGATCACATAAAAAAGGAATTCACCAATATAGTAGGAAAAGAAACGGAATTCCTCACTGCAATGTCCGCATATTATAAACCGGGATCCGAGAAATTAGCGGAAGAGATGAAAAAGCAGAAAGAACAGATGGATGGACTCCGTTCCGTCATCAAAGATGCGAATGACGGCCATACCGCCCGGATCGAAAATGCGGACTCATTCGCACAGCAAATGGACGGTTTCGTCACATATGTACAGCAGTACAAAGATTTCCAGCAAACACAGAAAGAGATTTTACAAGCGGTCCAAAATGACAGTCTTGCCAAAATCCATGCAGCTGCTGCAACCCAAGCGGACCAATTCAACCAATCGGTACAAACGCTTGAAGATAGTAACGAGAAGTTGAACGGTGAAATTCAAAAAGTGAATGAAATCATCGATGAGAACAAACAGCGATTCGATGCACTATCCGATTTACGCAAAAGCGAGGTCGACCGTCAACTCGATGATCTCCTCGTCGTCCAAGGTACAGCGATCGACCGCTACAACAACTCGATTTTAAGCAATTTGGAAAGAGGGATTGCGGCCGGAAAAAGCGGGTCAGCTGGAAGCGGTACGTCCAATCCGACAGCTGATGAGCAACGGATGACTGCGATTCAAGAAGAAATGGATCGGCAAGCGGCTGCCCAACTAGCGACCGCACTGCCGGGACTTGAGGAAGAGCAGAACAAAGTGAACGCAGTACTTTCAGCACTTTCTACAATGAAAGAAAATGTCGCGCAAACGGACCCTGAATCCTCAGTCATCGGTGAACTGGCGAAGCTTGAAGAAGAGCTGTCATCCATCAAGGCCGTCCTGTCCGAAAAAGAAGCCCTTTGGAACGGTTCCAAAAAAGAAGGAACGGACCAGTACGTAAAAGCATCCGCTGATTATAAGGATGCCGTCAAGAAGTACAATGCATTGAACAAAGAATATAGCTCGATGAAACAAGTCTTGAATTCAAACCCTGCCGATACGGCAAAAATCCTAATGGAAATCAAACAAAAAGAAGCATCACTTCTTGACCACGGCGGATTATCAGCAGCCCAGCGCAATCGGTTGGAAGAAGTATTTGCAAAAGGCGCCGCCAACAAGGACACACACGCATTGTTAACGTATTACGCAACACTTCAACAATTTGGCTTCACCCTCGACGAACAAGGGCAAAGCATGCACAAAGATGAAATTTTGAAGGACGAAATCTTAACGGCTTTATTGAAAAACGTCGTTGATTTGAACGAAGCCGAACTCGCAGGCTGGGATTTGGTAGGGGGAAGCATTCCCGAAACTGAACTCGGCATGACTGATTTAAGCACAACGTTCGCTGCAATCATGTCCGGCTATAAAGAATCGGTGGAACAGCAGCACGCCGCATTAGTGAATGAGCTGAATGCGATTGATGAGCAGGCAAATGTACTGCTTCAACAAATACAGAATCCTGCCACGATGATCACTTCAGGCGAACCTGTCCCAGCAACAACTGAGGGAGAAGTGGTCACAGGGCAACAGAACATCAGCCACCAACTTGTCGCGCTCAGCGGCATGATGGATTCACTATCCGACAGACAAAGTGGTCTCGTGGATTATGCCAATGATCTGCATGTCAAAGCGGATGATCTCAAAAAGACGTCCTCCGCATTCAGCGATAAGTGGGAAACGAATGTCAACGCAATGTCGGCGTTCGGTTTGGATATAGAGAATTTCCTAGGCAACACCTACGTGGATGGACAAGAGAACGGCTATGCATTCAATCACTTCGTCAATCCGCTCCAAGTAAAAGGGGAAGCGATTGCTGCGGATGAAGTAAAGAAAGTACCGCCTGTCATTCTCTTGATCATGTTGCTAATTAGTAGTTTATTGATCGGCTTCTTCAGCTATCGCATCAAAGAAGGCCCGATCGGTTTCCGTTTAGGATTGACCGGTATGCTGTCCTTGCTCGTCGGACTCATCATCAGTCTATACAGCATCAATATGTACGTACTGAACGACCAACGTGCAATCGAATGGACAGTATTCACCATCCTTCTGTTATTGGCAAGTGCAGCGGTCATCCGTGCAGCACTTGAATTCGGTCAAGTTGCAGGATGGATAGCAAGTGTCGCGCTGATGTGTTTATACATTAGTCCGTTGCTGATCATTGCCGTACCTGAACTGAATATCCCGGATCTATTGTCGACCGTCTATATGTCCATAAAATATGATCCTGAAACAAGTTTCGTATGGGGAGCGGTTACGACTGGAGCCATTGCCATTGCGATGCTCGCGATTTCTTATATCATCAATAAATACAATACAACTGAAGCAGCGACGGCGGAACAGGCACATGAAAACTAAAACGGTACGCCTGCTGCTTGTCTCGTTGCTACTCGCGTGGATGGCAGGAGGAACTGCCGTTCAAGCGGCCGGGGATGAAGAACCCGATCTTGACTTGGAACCGGTCATTTACGAAAAACTGAAATTCAAGAAAAACACCGATTATTTGCATGACAGGAAAAAGGTTGAGATGAAGAACACGATACCTACCAAGCAATTCGACATTTACTTCGACGGCAGAAAGCAACTTCCGAAGAGAGACGACATATCCTCTCTCTTCCAATCGGATGAACGCGGGGAAAAAAGCACCGTAGCAGCCAAAACCGCCGAACTCGGACTCTTCACAAAAGCGGGCGACGGCAGCAATACCAGAACTGTCCCTGAAACCATCGAAGAGGGCAGCGCAAGCAATACCTCGCGGACAATGATTTTGCTACTCATCATCGCCGCCGGTCTCGTAGTTTTATTCACGATTTTCTTACCGAAGCTTGTCAATGATAAACCGAAACTTCAATAAGTTGATAAGTATAATTTTAATGAACCGCGAGCAGGCGTCTTCAAAGGGGTAGGCGAAGCTGACTAGATTCCTTCAATCCCGTTGATTTCCGTTTCGAGCGGACGCTTTCCGCGGGCACGGCTTCAATCTCCTCGTCACTGCGTTCCTGCGGGGCTTTCAGCTCGAGCTGTTCCCGCTGGAGTCGCCGCTCGCCACTACAATCAACTAGTTCTTACTTTAAAAAAGAACTTTTTCAGTCTGAAAAATGTGGAGTTTGTTAAGTAGTGAGAATTACTTATCACTCTATCAGTTGAACAAATGAAACCAGCGAAGGCGCCTTCAGTGTCAGTTGCTGTCACAATTCGAAGGACGTGAATTGTGTCAGAACTGACCGGGTAGCCGAAGCGATAAGACTGACAGCGGTCTTCTGTCCGGCTTATCACGGGAGGCATCCACAAGCGCCGTAGCGTATTCAATGGGATTTATTTATATCTTTACCTTCTAAAAAAGTGTGGAGTTTGTTAAGCAGTGAGAATAACTTTTACTCTAAAAGTTGAACAAAAAACAGCGAAGGCGCCTTCATGTGGTAGCCGAAGCGATAAGACTGGCGGCGGTTTTCCGCCCGGCTTATCGCGAGAGGCATCCACAAGCGCCGCAGCGTATTCATTGGGATTTATGTATATCTTTACTCTCTAGAAAAGTGGAGAGCTTGTTAATCAGTAAAAAACCTTCTTCTCTATAAATTGAACACAAGAAACCAGCGCAGGCGCCTTCATGTGGTAGCCGAAGCGATAAGACTGACAGCGGTCTTCTGTCCGGCTTATCGCGAGAGGCATCCACAAGCGCCAAAGCGAATTCAATGGGATTTATCTATATCTTTACCTTCTAAAAAAGTGTGAAGTTTGTTAAGTAGTGAATATAGCTTTTTATTCTATAAGTTGAACAAAGCGCCAAAGCGTCTAGCATGAGAAATCTTTATTCCAACCTATATTGCCTAGCCATTGTGGAATTACCGTAATAACCAACAGAATAGGAGGAAACAGAATGCTTGCCTATTACTATGCACAAGTAAAGAAAAAACAGGAGGAAATCATACGGCTCAACGCTTGCCGGGCTTCCTTACAAGGTAAACAATCGGAATTTCAAGCGAACGAACAAAAATGCCTGCAACCCGAACTATCAACAAGCACATGGCACGGCACCCTCGCCGCCGCCTTCCAGGACATCCGCGAAGCAGGAATCCACGCGCCTTATCTGGAAATAACCGGTGCCCAGTTCACAAAAGTATTCAATGCGATTGACGACAAAATTATAGCGCTCCAAGCTGAAATCGTATCTCTTCAACAAACCATTGCAAGATTAGAAGCAGAAGCAAGAGCGAAAGCAGAGGAGGCGAGACAATCATGACTACCGAAGTAAAAATCGTGTATGCAGACGTTGAAAGTAAAACAAGCGACATGACCAACGCAACCACAGCGCTCAATTCGAAAGCGGAACCGCCCATTACAGGAAATACACTGGATGTCGTAACAAAATTGACAGAGCTATCGACAAAGCTGGAAACATTATTGACAAGATATCAAACGGTGCTACAAGCGAATATCGCGACGACTACCAATTCAGTGCAATTCATGCGCGAATCTGACGACAAAGTGGCATCTGCCATGCAATGCACATTGCCGGGGTCGAAGAAGGTAAGCCAATGAAAATACTGGACGTCAGCCCATTTGAAGAAGGCTTACAGAAGAATAGTGCTATGCTCGGCCGCCTGGATGGCGAGATGAAAGCAATTGAATCTTCCATAGAAGGGCTTGTCGTCCTGGAAGATTCCTTGAAAGGGCAAGGCGGGAACGCAATCCGGGCTTTTTATAACCATTGTCATTTGCCCTTCCTGCAATTTTTCACGACGTTCAACACTTCCTATGACAGTGTTCTTAGCCAAATGAAAGCTGCACTAAACACGCTGGAGCCGGCTTCAAATGGTTTCATCCAAGAAAGTTTCCTTGAAACGGATGTCAAAGAAGGTCTGACAGAAATCGCTAAACTGACGACAAATCTGACAGATGAATCGAACGGCATCATGGATGGTGTCTCTGATATAGTGGCACTTCCGCATCTGAACGACAGTGAAGTGCAAGAAGGCGTCAGCGCTGCACAGATCAAGCGTGAAAAAACAATCACCGATCTGAATGAATTCGATGCAACGCAGACGGCGGCGTTGACGCAGGTTGAGTCGGATTTGCTGACGATGGAACTGTGGTTGCTTGAAATAGAAGGTATGATGAACGATGGATTGACCGATATAGACTTTCCGGCCGAGCGTTGGGCGGAGTATTCGGAAAACCACCCGCTTAAAACAGAGCTGGAGCACCGTATTAACGAGATGAATGGCGTTGTCGAGGACGGCACTGAGGAAGAGACGGGGGATGTTTCTTCCGCCAATCAGCATGTATTGAATTTAAGAACAGCTGTAGGATGGGCTGTTAGGGCAAATACAGGTATATCTGGATTCTATTCAAGTTTTGGGTTGTACCATGCGGGCAAAGGTGGCGGTTTAAGTACTTCAAAACACCCTAATTTGCGAACAGGTGCCGATTCCTACCGCATCAATGCAACCCTAAAAGCATTGGAGGATTTACGTGTCAAACCCGATGCAAGTGCGCTAAGTGCATTCAATTATAAATTGCCGAAGGGCGGAAAAAAATGGTCGCCTAAACATTATGAGATTGCGGCAACCAATCAGACGATGTTGAAGTTTGCATCGCAAAAACCCGGCCAAAGTGGCTGGTCCAGCGTCGGTGAACAAGCACTGAAACAACATCCTTCCCTTGCTTATTTTAATCCCGAGGCGACACTAGGCCAAAAGGGGAAAATGGTCGGAAGCGCAGCACTTAAAGGTGCAGGTGATTCCTTCAAGGAAATCGTTGATGTGAAAGGCATTGCGAATAGCGGGTTGGCAAAAGGTTCCGTAAAAGCACTTGGCCCCGTGGGCGCTGGGTTAAACTATTACAATAACTATCATGAAGCGAAGGATAGCGGTTTAAGCACAGAGGTGGCTGCAACTAAAGCAACGGTCGACACTGCAATCGATACAGCTGTCGCAGGAGCAGTACAAGCGGCTAGTATAGCATTAGGCACAGCATTCATACCAATTCCGGGAGTCGGGACCGCGGTCGGTGTCCTTGTAGGATTGGGAATCAACGGCTTCTTAAATAAACGATCAAAAGACAAGGATGGCAAAGAGAAAAAAGACTCGCAGTTGGATAAACTCAAAGGTCTTATCAAATGGAAATGAATGGAGGACACCCTGTTTTGTTGAAAAAGTTAACAATTGAAGATGTATCCGTACTACGTGAACCACTGGTATCGGGCAGGCAAAGCCCCAATGCACTCGGCGGAACATTGGTATTGGCCGTCTTCATGCAAAGTCTGATTTACTATCTGGAATATACAGTACTGGGAAGAATGACGAACTTCCCGTATAAAGATCAGATACTTACAGTACATTTCTGGATTACAGTGATTTTAGTTATTCTTTCTGCGATATATGCAATTCCATTTATTTATAAGAGAAGTCAAAAAACACAATATCTAGTAACTATTTTAGTTTCACAAAACGCTTTTACATTATCCTTTTATATCTGCGGGTTATTTTTAGTAGGAGAGAATCAGGAAGTTTCAGAAAGCTCACTACTGACATTTACAATGGTGACATTGTCACTTGGAGTCTTGCTTTTCGTTGCTACTGTCATCAGATTTTCTAATTTATTGCGAAAAGGGAAGTATCGTAAGGGGTCGAAACGAGATGAACTGAGAGCGAAATTCGAAACTAAATCGTATATTCCGGCCGTTGTTATAGGAAGTACTGCCCTTTTGTTCATCACTCAATTTATTATAAGAACATTCAATATGGCTGATTTCGAGGATATCATGCTTACATTCATTTGCTTCGCGATATTCTATACGATGATTTTTGTGTTGCCGGAGCAGCTCGTCATCTTGTATTGCAAGTTCCGCTTCAAAAGCTTTAATTTCGATAAAAGAGGTTATTTAGATTCTGAAGACTCAGCTAAAGGAAGGAAGTTGTGAGATGGAAATTGACATTCGTTCACTGCAATTTGACAACTGTTTGCGCTATGAAACTAGACAAAAGAAGGAAGATTGGCTGATACCATTCAATAAGCTAGAAGATTTCATAGTCAGTCAAGACATTTACAAGGATGGGCCTATCTTTTTCTCTGTTAATTCCAACCAAGAAGATGATTACACTTATTATTTACCTATCAACGCACCCGTCCAATTGCCAGAGGAAACGGAATTCAGTTTCCAGGATAGCTTTAAACTGGAAAAAGCATTGTTTTTGCGTCAGGCAGTGGGTGTAATGGATGTTAACGTTGCTGTACAGAAACTAAAAGATTATGCAGAGTTCAATGAAATCGAATTGGAAGATACATACTTTTTCGTCGTACATGAATTATATAATGACTACATCATTGATTTATTTTGCCCGATTCTAGAAGCGGGTGGTAAAGAATGATCGTCGAAAACCACCAAATCGCTTACAAAAATGTAGCTTCTAAATACTACAATTTTGTCCCGGCAGAAATTGATCTAGCTATCCAAGATTTTGATGCAATCTTAAGCGGACATGGGTATCACTCAGTTGGAAAGATGTTTTTTTCCATTCTGAGCAATCCCACTGCTGAAGTGATGACGGCCAAGTTGTTCATTCCGATTGAAGAATATGATTTTACCATTCCTAAAGAAGAGGAAATTAATTTCAACAGTTATTTCCTGATTGACCGTATGATCATGACACGGATAACAGACGACTTTGATGCCCGGTCACAGGCGACGTTTTCGGAGCTTCTTACCTATATTGAAGCACATGAAATGAGTCGAAAAACACCTATGTTCGTTGAGTTCAAAGAAACGAATGCAGGGAAAACAAATGTGGAGATGTCTGTAGGTGTCTCGGTACTTTTTGAAATTTGATGAGGAGGATTCACATGAAAAAAATATTATTTTTATTGACAGTAGCAGTATTACTTTTGGCAGGATGTGCCTCAAAGGACGACAATAAACAACAAGGGGCTGAAGAAAAAGTGGATAAAACAGTTGAACAACAAGTTAAAGAAGAGAAACTTTCGCTACAATTATTGAAAGCGGACGAAGAAGCCGGCGTAACAATCGATAACAATGAACTCTATAAAGAGTTAAATCGAATGATTACGGAAAACCCAGATATGGGACTCGCCAATGATTTCGGTATAAATATTATCGATATCGTGGACAGTGGAACAGAAAACGCTTCATTGCTTTTCTTAGCCATCAACCGCCTGGATGAACCCATGAAAAACATCAGCTTCGATTATACGTTGGGCCTTGATTCTGGAGAATTCGTATGGGAAGGCGTCGAAGTGAACCTTTCTGAACAAGATACAGGCATCATTCAACCGAATCATGCAGTTCCATTTTCCCTCGGCATCACAGCAGAACAGGAAGCCCTAATCGACAAACTCGAGCAGGACAACCAAGTCGTGAAGATGGATAATTTCAAGTTTGAATAAATAATAAATGAGGATGCGTTGCAATTCCGAACTTGGGAATGCAACGCCATTTATTGTTAGCTTGAGAAAGGAACGAACCTCAAATCGAAAAAAGTAATGAGTGAATTGGGAGATTGAGTGATGGAAAAATCAAGTATAGATGAAATTACGCTATCATATTTAAGATTCCAAACACCTAAGGAAAATAAGGGGAATATTATTGCATTTTTCTTGATTTTATTATATGTAACCGGAATGATTCCCATAGTTGCTGTTCCATTCTCGGCTGTAATCTTTAAATTGGCAATTGTTCCAGTCGTCATGTTACAAATCTGGGCATTGCTTTATCTAATCGCGCCATACAAATTTGAGAAGTCTTATTATTTATTTTTCGGTGTATATGGAGTTGTCAATACATATGTCTATTTTTTGGCAACACAAAAAATCCTATATTTCCATATAGGGGTGGAAGGGAAAATACCATTTGTAATTGGTTTAGTCCTCTTTCTTGGTTTATTGGTACTAGTAAACTGGCTAAATGTAAAGGCGCTTTACACGGGAACGTACCATAAATTGCAGCAGATGAAGAGTGTCAATGTTTGGTGGCTTTCATTCGCGGGATTGGGGTATGTGATAGGTCAACTCATCTTAACCTTCGTCTATAGTGAGTCTGCAAAAATGATGATTTTCATTTTTTTAATTTCAGCATTATCAATTTTTACCGCATTTGTTTCCGCCTCTCTCCATCGTTACTATTACATTATTAAAAACATGGATTTTGTAAAACAGGTGTATCCGGAATTTGGTTTGCCAATGAATGAAAGATATATAAAATCCAAAAAACGTAAGAAAAGAAAGAGGTGAATCATTCATAATCACCGCTGTTTCGAGTGTTATTAAAATACTACGTCTAAGGAGGAGATTTCATGAAAATAGTAGATGTCGGTCCATTTCAAGAGGGGTTACAACGAAATCAGGCAATGCTCGGCCGTCTCGAAGATGAGATGAAAGCGATTGAATCGTCCATACAAGGACTTGTTGCGCTGGAAGATTCCTTGAAAGGACAAGGCGGGGACGCAATCCGGATGTTTTATAGCGAATGTCATTTGCCTTTTGTTCAATACTTTCTAGTTTTCAAAAACACCTATGACAGCGTTCTTGCGCAAATCAGGTCATCCCTACATTCGCTTGAACCGAGTTCGACCGGTTTCATTCGTGAAAGTTTTCTCGAAGGGGAAGTTGAAAGTGGTCTAACGGCAGTATCACAAGTGACAGCCGCGTTAACGGATGAGTCAAATACGATTATGGATCAGGTTTCAGATATTGTCGCCTTGCCTCATTTGTATGACCAGGAAGTACAGCAAGGTGTGAGTGATGGAAAAAGAAAACGTGATGAAACCGTCACCAATGTGCATCAGTTTGACGCTGAACAGACGTATGCCCTTTCAACGATTGAAAGCGACTTGAGAACAATGGAAAATTGGCTGATTGATTTGGAAGGCCTTTTTGAAAATAAACTGACGGGCATAAACTTTCCGAAGTCAGAGTGGGTTGCGTATTCTGCGTTGAATCCGTTAAAGAAAGACCTAACTCATCGGACACTGTTCGATCTGCCTTTATCTATGATGGGAAAAACGTCAACTCTCGGTGGCGTTTCAGGAAATCAAAACCTGTTTCAGTACGCAAACTCACCTCTCTTTACGAAAGGAGATTTTACAAGTATCGGATCTACCACCGGATTCCTTCAATACATGAGCAACATAGGTAGTCATGCGAAAAAAGAGGATTCTACAAAACAAACCGCGGAAACTGACTTTTTCATTGATGGAGATACTGTAAAGGTCAATGATTATGTAACTGTCACTGGTGGGGCAGGTATGTATAAAAATGATTGGTCCGGTTTTGATGGGTATGCCGTAGGGGATAACAAAATTGGTGGAAGTTCAGAGGCCAGTTTGATTCACGGAAAAGTGGACCTTGACACAGATATTGTTGATGGGGAAGGGACGATAAATGTATTAAAAGGTTCTGTTGACGCAAGAATCGGCGGGGAATCTGTGTTAGGCTTGAATTTACCACTGCCACTGGCAAAAGTTCAAGGCAGCGTTTATGAATTGGAAGGTAAAACCCAATTTGACAGAGATATGCCCTATCTTGGTAAAGTGATTGGTGGAACCGGAATAGGTGCTGGTGCCAATGTTGGTACCGCTGAAGCATATGCAGGGTTTGATAAAGGATCAGTTGGAATAGGCGCAAAAGCTTCATTATTGGAAGCGGAGGTACACCCAACAATCGGAATCCCATTCACGGATACAAACGCGAAATTTACATTTGGTGTATCCGCGGTCGGTGTTGGGGGTGAAGCAAAGATTGGTAAGGAAATATTGATAGACTTACGTTTATTATTCGGAGCCAAAGTGGGAATAACCTTTGAAAGTGATTCACAATAAGTTGCATTCTACTTAAGTACTGGAATGGAGTGTTATATAATGAATGAACAATTTCAATCAAGATCAATTGATAAAGGAAATGACCTGTTGCCAATCGGGACAGTGCTAAAGATAGATGGTGTAGAGCCTTTTATCATGATTTATGGAAGAAAACAAAACCAAGTGGACGGCGACGGGAAGATGTGGGATTATGTTGGATGTCCGTATCCGCAAGGACATCTATCTACGAACACGAATCTTTTCTTCCAGCACGAGGATATTGCCGAAGTCGTATTCAAAGGGTTTGAAACAGAAGGTGAACTAGCTTTCCGGAAAGAGTTGGACAGACTGCTTGCAACAAAAGATGTATGATAAATTACTAGATATGTTGAAGTATTGAATCCGGTGTATAAACGGAGCGAAGGCATCCCCTAGCGCCGTAGCGGTTCAATGGAATTCTTTATTTCAATTTATATCTATAAGTAATCGTCAGTAATTTTAATTCATGATTGGAGAGTCTCAAAATGAAGAAGCTATTTGTAATGTTATTCGCCGCAATCCTATTAGCAGGTTGCAACGCCGACAATGACCAAAAACCGAAGACGGGAGAGGAAGAAAACGTGAAAAAAGAGAAAGAGCAACAAGCGCTATCGATGCAAGTATTGAAAGCAGACGAGGAAAATGGCGTCACTTTGGAAGCAGAGATGTATCAACAATTGGCGGGACTTGTAGAAGCGAATCCCGCTATCGGAGTTGCAGAAGACTTCAGTATTCACGCAATTGACCTTGTAAAAACGAGTGCAGGCGAGAGTGTCATGCTATTCTTAGGCATCAACAAGTTAGAAAAGGGAATCAAAGATATTACGTTGGAATATACGTTGGGCGTAGAGACGGAAGGTACTGTGAAATATGTATTCGATCGTGAAGAAATAAAACTGCTTGAACCGTTTGCAGGCGTTATTCAGCCAAACCATGCAGTTCCATTTACCGTTCCGGTTACCCCGGAAGGAGAAAAACTGCTTCAAGTGATGACCGAAGAAAATAAAACTATGAAAATCGAAAACGCCAAATTTGATTTGGAAAAATAACAAAAGCGCTACAGCTTTTCACGAAGTTGTAGCGCTTTTGTATATGGAAAAGTGATGGAGGTCTCGAAACATGCAGAAAATAATAATGAATATACGGGAAGTATTGAAACAGTCCACAGCTGAAATTAAGGCGAATTGGAAGTTAAGTCAACGCGTACAAGGAAAAAGGAATAAAATTTCCATGTATGTATTAGTCTATATGAATACGGGTTTTTTACTAGTCTACGTAAGTCTTTGTTTGATTTCCATGCTTTATATTCTGTTTGGTATCATAGGCGGGACAATCTTGGGCATCAAGGAAAGTCCATATTGGTTCTTATTATTCCTATTGCCAATTGCCGCACTGCCCTTTTTGTATTTTGTACATAACATGTGGACATCGCACTATCCCAGCTTTAAAAAGGACTATTTAACAAAACATTCAATTCAAGTGCCGACAGAGGAATGAATTGTCTGAATAGTGTCTGATTTGACTTGGTGACTGTCACCCGTGTTTAACCGACCATATAACGCGTCTGACCGACCAAAAAACATAGCCGACCGACCGTAACACGTGGAGTAGCGGCCATATCAACCGCATGACCGACCATAAAACATGGAGAAGCGACTATATAATGCGCAGGACCGATCATAACTCCGCACACGCTTGGCGTCTTTCTCTCCAGTTTTCATAGAGGAAGGAATAAAATGAAATGCGTGACGCGCTGAGGGGAGGGGTACCTAGTTTTGAGTAGTGTTATTATCCATCGCTATTTTCATATTGTTAAAAATATGGATCTTGGCAAACAGGTGTATCCGGAGTTTGGATTGCCGATGAGTGACAGATATACAAAACCTAAAAAGCGGAATAAATGAATTGGGTGATTTATAAATGGGGAAATCAAATGCTCAAGCAGGAATCGATAAAATTACGTTGTCATATTTAAATTTGCAAACCCCTAAAGAAAACCGGAGAAATGTCATCACATTTGTCCTATTGTTCTTAGACTTTTTCGGGATTTTCCCCTTACTTGCTGAACCCTTCTCATTCGAATTTTTACTAGCAGCAGTAATTCCGACCGCCTTGTTACATATATGGGCGATTATTTACATTGTAGACCCATACCGTTTTGAGTTATCCTATTACTTGTTTTTCGGGATCTACGGAATAGTAAATACGTATGTTTTATTTCTGGTCATTCAAAAGTTCCTCTATTACCATCTCCGAGTGTCAAGTAAGTTTCCATTTATTTTCGGGATTGTACTTTTCCTTGGACTATTACTATTCATGAATGGGGTGAATTATAAAGCTCTGCATAGTGGTACTTATTATAAATTACAAAATAAGAAAGCGGGAAATACTACCTGGATTGTTACTGCGTCCGGAATCGGTTATGTAGTGGCGCAAATGATAATAACATTCATTTTTAGTGAATCGATCAAAATGATTATTATACTGTTTTTATATTCGCTTCTAACTGTATTAACCGCTTATTTTTCAACATCCATTCATCGATACATATTTTTACGAAAGAATAGGGCGGCACTCAAGAAAGTGTATCCCCATTTTGGATTACCGAAAAATCAAAGGAACCTGCGAGTGAAAAAGCGGAAGAAATAGTAATGATGACGATGAAAAACAGCTCCAGCCGGATTGCACATCTGGAATGGAGCTGTTTTTTGTTAGGGTCTAGAAAGAGAGGGGGAGGGAGTATTCTGAATAGTGTCTGATTTGACTTGGTGACTGTCACCCATGTTTATACAAGCAAAATACTAATCACCTGAGTCGGTTCACTGCCATCTAATTCAGTAAGCTCATGAATAACCCAATTACTAGATAACATCTGTTTAAGTGCAGGATAAGATTCAGACTCTATTTTCAAATGTGAAATGCCGTTATCCGTAAGTTGATAATCTCGATTCTCAATTTTATCGAACTTCATTTTCAACAAGTTTTGCAGACCTTTCATGGTAATGAACTTCACCGTATATCCATCTGAAAGTATGGATATAAATGTACTCGGGTTTTGGTCAAAAAACTTAATCAGTTCATTAAAATCAAAAGTAGGTTTCACATTCTCCCAAGGGCTAATGTTTTTCTGCTCAAGGCGGGAAAGCAGCTCATCATCCGAAATGCCGTTACCGCGAAGCGTTTCAATCATATAAGCATCCATCAATGTAATTCTGTTATTCTCCATTTTTAGTCCTCCTAGTAAAGTTGAAACGGTGACAGGGAATTGTTTGGGTGACAGTCACCCAAACAATTCTAAAACAAACATGAAAGTCCGGATAATCATGTTTGTTCCAACAATCAACGCAATTTATTCTATTATTAGTATAGGGGAGTGCATTGCGTCATTCCAACAATGCACATTCAAAAAGGACATCCGTCATCTAGTTGAATGACGGATGTCCTTTAAAACGATAGTTACGAATCTCACCATTCAATATCAGTCGGATACTCTTCATCAAAACGAATCTCATATTGTGACACACCGTGATAAGCCGCTGCTTCGCTGACTTCTGCCTGGGCTTGAATATAACGATGATCACGTTCGGCTATTCTTTTTGCCATGATGCTGATGTTATTTAGCCGTTTGTCCTTGTCCATTTTAATGAATCCGATATTAAGCTTATCGATATATTGCGTTGTATAGTTGGCATAGTCGTCATATAGACGGGAGTTGAAGTATTTCTTAATAGTGGCGAATTTCTTTTCCGTCAGCGTTTCCTGCAGACACTTCGCCACGCCCGCCTGGAATTTTCGCACGGCAGCGGCTTCCGGGTCCCAGGTGTGAACAGTTTTACCCCGTTCATACAGTACCAAAAAATCAGTTAACGACAATGAAACGAAAAGAAGTTCGGGCCATAGTACTTCGAATTGATAATAAACATTATGATCCGAGCCAACTAATCCAATATATCGCATCCGATCGCGGTCAAGACCATTCGGCACATTCACCGCTTGACGGTTTCCCATCATCGCGTGACGCAAATCGTAACAAATGGCTAGAACACGAATACGAACGCCATCATAGTCTATCCGCTCGCCTTCCTCTCCAACAACAGTATGTAACGCATCGTATAGTTCTTCAAAATCATAAATATCACCGGAAATAGTAACGCCCGCATGATTTTTAGTACTTTTCATTTGTATCATTAGATGCACCTCCGATTAATGCAGTTTCGATGTTTTTATCGTACCACATAGGGGGAGGGAAGTAGTGCAGTGATGCAAGAACAGCTGATTTGTGTATGAATTGTCTGGGTGACTGTCACCATGTTTGACCGACCATATATAAAAGCCAACTGACCATATAACATCGTAGACCAATCATATATCCCCGTGGACCGATCATATACCTTAGCAGACCAATCATAAACTACCGCGAACCAATCATATACCGAGGAAGACCGACCATATCGCTAAGACAAAATCGCTTCATATAGAGTGACAACGACACAATTACACATCGACACTTTCGTATCGGGGAATTGTCTGAATAGTGTCGGATTTGACTTGGTGACTGTCACCCAGCCAACCCACCCACCACCATCCCACACCACTCAATTCACACTATAAGTCACCAATCCTTTTGCATTTGCATACAGTGCCGCGTGTGTCCGGTCAGCTAGTTCCAGCTTTGCTAATACTTGGCTGACATGCTTTTTTACTGTGTACTCCGTAATATATAAGGCTTGTGAAATTTGTTTATTGGAGTGGCCCATGCCGAGTTCAAGTAGTACTTCCTTTTCCTTTGGCGTCAGCTGTTCGATATGCCGCTCATCTTCAAACGGGCTCTCCCGTGATTTCATCACAAAATCAAGTACGCCCGGGTCATAATACTTTCTGCCTCGGCTGATGATTCTCAAGGCATGCAGTAGTTCCTCGGGTAATGCCTCTTTCAACACATAGCCATCGACTCCAATTTCCTTCGCCCGTTCAAAGTCGTGTTCGTCCGCCGATGAAGTGAGCACAACGAATTTACTGGTTATCCCTTGCATTTTCGCTTCTGTAATTAAGTCCAAACCCGATTCATTCGCTAAACGAAGATCAACAATCGCTATATCGGGATTTACATTATGAAAAAGAATCAAAGCCTCTTTACAATTCGCTGCTTCTCCAAGAATTTCTATAGCCCCGTCTAAAGAGAGGATAGACGTTAAACCTTTTCTTACCAATGGATGATCGTCGACAATAATAACTTTCATTATCCAACCGCCTCTTCCTTCTCAAGCATCTTCAAATTTGGAATTTCCACTCGAATTTCAGTTCCTAGACCAGGTAACCCGCCAATTGAAAACGTGCCAATAAACGAACTTGCAATACTTTGCATGTTAAAGAGTCCAATACCATTTTCTTTCTTGTCATCATAATCATATAAATTAAACCCAATCCCGTTATCTTTAATTTCCAAAACAGTTTGTCCATCCGCCAAAGATAACCGGAGTTCAATAGCGGTGCATTGTCCATGCCGCACCGCGTTTCCACAAGCTTCACAGACAATCCTATATAGCGCATGCTTCAATTCTTCTGAAATCAAAACCTCATCACCCGTTAGTTGATAATCAACTCGTATACCATGCAACCTCGCAAACTCGCCCAAGTATTTTTTCAAGCGGTCAAAAAAGGGTTCGGAGCCTTTTTTCATCGAGCTGAGTCGATAGATGGCAGCCCGAAGTTCTTTTAGAGTGGTATTCGCCGATTCAGAAAGGAAAAGGTACTCATCATTCAATTCGTCATTTGTCATAACTGTACTTTTCACTTGTAAACTGTGCAGTGCACAAACAATGCCGAACAATCTTTGGGACACACTATCATGGATTTCATTGGCGATGCGATTTTGTTCTTCAATAAGGATCATTTGCTCCCGCATTTGATTGTTATAGATTCTTTCAAGCATTATTTCACTCAATTCGGCTAAAAAATCAAAAAGGCGGTTGAGGAGGAATGCCTTTCGGGCCTCACTTGTATCGGAAATCTTGACACCTAAAACACCGATGTTACGGGAGGTTCTGATTACTCTCATCCCGAACCAATCCCCGTTTAGTTCATCAACAAACAACCCATCCTTCCCACGGATGTTAGTCCATTCTTTTATCAGGGCAGCTTCTAGGCTGACTTTATTCATAGAAGAGGCCAGGTGGCTATTTTTATGGTTTACATCCGTCAACCAAAAGAAAGCTTCGTCACCTTGCGTACACTCGATGATATACGTAGTTATTTCTTTAATTAACATCTGAGGACTCTTAGTAGAAGGAAAGGTATCCATTAAGTGGTGGAGGGAAGGGATATCCTCCAGTGTATCTTGGCACATATCACTTGTTTCAATTAGATTCTTATGATTCCTTTTTAGCATATTACCAAAAATCTTTCTGATTTCCATCACTCCTCATGTCAAAATAAAAACCCGAATAAATTGAACATACTGTTCAGATTTAATCAGGTCGGTTGCACCATTAACTCCATACATCCAAGGTGCCCACATTGAGGATGTATTTCACAGTTTCCGTAATTGATATTCTTTTCTAGTTCAGTATAACCATATAACTGTAAATATCACGTCACCTCTTGCGGTTGAAGAGGTTCTTTTTATTGGATATACACTTGGATTTTAGCGAATTACGACTAAACAGTTACTTCCGATCCATCCTCAATTCAATAAACAAGTTTCTTCTATAAGATATACTCTCCCATTACTGCATTTTAGAGTATGCACTTCATCCACCAAGGAAGAAGTGAATTGGTACGAAAGTGTACCGATCCAAAACAAAAGTAGAAAACCGAGGTAGACAATCGATATCAGAAAATCACCCTTTGGAGTGAGGATGCCCGATAGGAATAAACCTATACTGAAAGTAGTTACAGAAAAGGTGATGAGCCGAAAAAGTATTGGAGGAGATTTCCATCAAAAAGTATGAAACTTACTAAAGAGGTGTCTACGATGAAAAAAGTTCTGAGCACCTTTCTGCTAATCACACTCTTATTCAGTGCAGGAACAATCTACGCTAGCAGTAATTCGGCACAAAACCTTTCTGACTGGTATAAGAAAGCATTTCAGAAAGAGAGTGAAGAATTGGGGGCAGCTACTGCAACCGGTATGATTTCGATTTTCATAGGGGTCAACACCTCGTTGAAAGAAGCAAAGAAAGACATTGATACCGTGATTGCAAGTATCAGAGGACAACGGATAAACGATGCGAAGTCGGGCATCGAAAGGTATCAGACCAAAACAATAAATAGTCTGAACACCACAGTCGCCGAACTTGAAAACGTAAACTTCGACGAATACGTGGACGGGCTGCACATTGAAGAAGAAATTGATCAAGATTTCGAAAAGATGGTAGAAGAAGTATTTGGCAAGTAAGCACTCATAAAAACCAATATGATAAAAGGGGATAGTAAATTGATTAAAACAGTAAAAGGTAAAGTAATCGCAGGAACAATGGCTTTTGGACTTGTAGCAGGTGGCGGGGTAGCGTTTGGTGCATCAGAAGCGGGAGCTAACTTGAAATCTTGGTATGAAGGGCAATTTGGCACAACAACTCAAGCTGTAACAGACCAAGTCGCAGCCCATGCGTTGGGAAAGGTTGATGGATTAACAACTGAATACAACGGACTGAAAACGGCTGCTACAAATAGCATTGATACTACAAGAGGAATGGCAACGACTGTAGGAACAACAAATATTAATGAGCAAAGCGCTGAACATATTGCCGCAATTAATCAGCAGAAAGTTGCAATCTCAAATGCAATGGCTGCTCAATTTGATAAACTTTCAAGAGACGCAGCGAACTTAATTAACGAAACTGGCACTGCAGGATTGCGAGCTGCAACAAATGATTTAACTTCACACACAGATGCAAAAGGTGCAGCGGCCCTTACGGCAGTCACAACGGATTTGGGGAATGCAAAGGGCGCGGCCGTCGGTGAATTACAAACTGCAATCACCAACGCTAAATCGGAACTTCAAACTCAATTAGCAAGGGAAAAAGCGTTGACGGTTACAGAAATCAATGGTCTAATTGATGCGAAAATCATTGAACTTCGTCGACAAATCACAAAAATTAAAAACGATTTAGTTGCTACACAACAAGGATTAATTACTGCTAAAGCAATCGAACTTGAAAAAGCTGCTAAAGCAGAAATGGCTACCTTGGTAAACGGTATTAACAAATAATCCAAACGCTCAATAAGGACCTCATCTGGTGAGGTCCTTATTGTTTTAAATGGAGGTGCAAACATGTTAAATAAATTCAAAAAGTATAAAAAAGACTTCAGTTTTAAAAAGGTTGGCCTCTTACTCGGAGCTCTCCTGTTAACGATTGGTCTGGGAAGTGGAATGAATAATGCCTTTGCAGGACAGGATGCCGGGAGTTCATTAATAAATTGGTTTGGAGCCAAAAAGACGGTATCCGAACAAGAGATATCCGAGGCAATCGTTGCAGAAAAGAACCGGCTAATGGGTGAACTCAAAATAGCCATGCAAGAAGAGAAGAGACGGGCCGAACAAGAGTTGGCGGCATTTACTGAAAAGGAAAAACAAGAACGTACGAATGCATTGCAGGAATACGCCGCTACCTTAAAAGCAAATATGAAAACCGACCTCACTGAAGAAAAAGAAGCAATCACTGCTGAGCTGGATGCGGAACATAATCAAGCCATGGAAGACTTGGAAAAACCCGCAACTCCAATCAAACCAACACCAAAGCCAAAACCAGGAACAGTAGTAAAACCGGATTCAACACCGAAACCTGAAGTAGAAACGCAGCCAGTGCCGACACCTGAAAAGGCTGAAGAGAACAAACCGGAGCCAGCACCTGAACCTGAGGCAGCGCCGGAACCATCAGCAGAAACAGAATCAGCCCAATAAAACCATGAAAACTCCTATTTCATTCAAAACGAATGAAATAGGAGTTTTCTAGTATTCGAATGTCGGTATTACCTGGGGAAAGCGGAATTGTCTCGGTGACAGTCACCAAGTCAAATTGGAAACTATTCAGATAATTTGGAGTTGATATTGTACACCACCCCTAAACAACGAAAATGCCTCCCATCATACAAAACGTAAACCTTTGGAAGTGATGGCGTGAATAAGAATCGGGTCTTATATTATTTACAAAGAAAGGGGAGAAGAGGATAATAACTAGTAAATACTTTATTGTAAAAAGGACTGTACTTCCCTTATGAAAAAAGAACATAAAAAAGAAACACGTATGCATTTCGTTTTTCGCTACTTTTTCATTTTACTAGGTGCCACGATGGCGGCGGCGTCAATTGAACTGTTCCTCGTTCCAAACTCCATTATTGACGGCGGGATCATCGGGATTTCACTTATCCTGACCTTTTTAACAGGGATTCCCTTCGGTTTACTCATTCTGATTATTAATTTGCCATTTTTATTTTTCGGTTATAAGTTCATTGGAAGAAATTTTTTCATTACATCTTCCTTTGCGATTGTTGCGCTCGCGCTTGTGGAAGTTCCACTTAAATCGGTTGAACCGTTTGTGACGGATCCACTGCTTGCGACCGTTTTTGGAGGGTTGTTGCTTGGAGCGGGTGTCGGGATGGTTATCCGTAATGGCGGCGCGCTCGATGGGACGGAGATTCTCGGTATTTTATTGACAAAGAAAATCCCTTTTTCAGTCGGGGAATTCGTTATGTTTTTCAATATCTTCATCTTTGGATGGGCAGGTTTTGTACTCGGTTGGGAGCAGGCAATGTATTCGATTTTGACGTATTATATCGCTTCGAAAACAATCGATGCCGTCATTCAAGGGTTGGATGAAACAAAAGCGGTGATTATCGTGTCGGATGAATACGAGGAACTGGGCAATGCTATCAATGAGCGTCTTGGTAGAAATATTACGAATCTTAAAGGAAGCGGCGGCTATAATAATAATGATAAAGATGTCATTTACGTAGTGGTCACGCGTCTGGAAATTAGTAAGTTGAAACATATCGTCCACGAAGTCGATGCACAAGCATTTTTAACAATCATGAACACCCAGGAAGCACACGGCGGACAGTTTAAATCGGCGATTCATTAACGCTTAAGTAAGCGGGCTGGCTAGGTGCTGGTGAATTGTGTCTGAATTGACTTGGTGACTGTCACCAAGTCAATTCAACTTAATAACGAAAAAAAGAAGTGCAGACCAAAGCCGGTCCGCACTTCTTTTCGTTAAATGGAATCCAACCTTTTCCTGTTTGTGTCCAAAGAACTGGAGAGTCTCCAACAAAACCCTTAAAGCGTCCAACCAACTCCGGAAAGTGACCCACCAACCCAGGGGAGTAACCAACCAATTTTGAAAAGTGTCCAACGAACCAGGTAGTCTCCAACAAAACCCCAAAAGCCTCCAACCAACTCTAGCAACTGTCCAACCAATCTTGAAAAGTGTCCAACGAACCGAGGAGTCTCCAACAAAACCCCAAAAGTCTCCAACCAACTCCAGCAACTGTCCAACCAACCCTGGTGAGTGTCCAACCAATCTTGAAAAGTGTCCAACGAACCGAGGAGTCTCCAACAAAACCCCAAAAGTCTCCAACCAACTCCAGCAACTGTCCAACCGACCCTGGTGAGTGTCCAACCAATCTTGAAAAGTGTCCAACGAACCGAGGAGTCTCCAACAAAACCCCCAAAGCTTCCAACCAACTTCTGCAACTGTCCAACCAACCCTGGTGAGTGTCCAACCAATCTTGAAAAGTGTCCAACGAACTGGGGAGTCTCGAATTGACTTGGTGACGGTCACCCTCGCGGTCAACAAATAAAGAAGCGCAGACCAAACCCGGTCTGCGCTTCTCTTCATTCACTTCCTGATCTCCATCTTGACATACCGATGTCCAGGTAGTTCATTTCCATAACTATCAAATGCGATAAACACACCTTCACGATACAAGTCGAAATTCGAGATTTCATTGATTTCCTTCGTAAGAGCGAACAAACCTTGCCCCCGTGGAATCAATTCATAATCGATATCACCTTGCAATGAATTGAAGCGCAACACCACTCGCGCGACATTTCCACAGCGTTCGTTAACGAACGTGCTCATGAAGAATGTTGAGCTGGTGCGTTCAAGTACCGGTGATCTGAATAATTGGCTCGCTGTCGTACACGACGGGGCAGGGATGCCACATGTCACTTCGGAAAGAATGGACTGGTAAGCTGCCCCTAGGTCGATGCTTTCCGCAACATGGTAGTATTGTCCGCCAGTTTCGTTAGCAAGTTTTTTCAATAATACTTCGTTCAAGTTCTTTTCGCTTCCAAGCCCGATTGTGTGAATTGTGATGCCTTGAGCGTGAGCTTCATCAAGCATCTTAAGAATTTTGTTTTCATTTGAATTGCCATCGGTCAAGAGAATGGCTACTTTCGGCTTGGTGTTAGTGAATGCTCCAAATGCCACTTTCATACCATCTGCAATATTCGTTCCACCGGATTCTCCTACCCTGTAAATCGTTCGTCTAACATCATAGGCAGGATTGACTCCGCTAAGTAATCTGCCTCTAGAATTAAAATCAGATGCCAAACTGTCTGATGAACCCAGTGCATCTAAAAACTGTTCTGTTTTTGTTACACGTTCGCGATACCGGTCGTTCTTTTTCATACTACCCGAAGAGTCGATGATGAACGCGACTTCCGCATTGTTGGAACAACTAAAATCACTACGTAAAGGTACGTCATATAACATTTCTTTACTATGTTTTTTATTCAATACAGATGTAATTTCATCTTTGTAACGCGGATCAACTTGATCGATTTCCGCACTGATTTCATCGAGTATTGGCTCCGTGTTCCAAATCGATCTAGTCGTCGTGGTACTTGCCACACCATTCACAAAGTAGGCATATTCATTCGACAAATAAGCACCTACAGATGAATGGAAACGGACGCGTCCAGTAAAGTTTTGAATCAATTCGCCGCCTGGACGGACTATTTTTGAGGTTACGCGATTCGACGCTACACCTTGGTTATCAAACACTTTCTCAGTTTCAATCCGCAACTCCGCTTGAGGGATGTAATCCAGCTGCACACTGACCGGCTTATGATAGCAATCCATATTCGGGTTATTTTTCCCGTTGATTTGGAATGAAAGTGTATCCTTTTGCGCCACGGTCACCGGTGGGGCAGTTATTTTCACTATCAAATCGGGGCCGTCGCTGTTAGCTGATGAGCTTGTCGATTGCAGTGCAATTGGATTGGAATTAATGCTGGCACGCACTTTTGATAAGTTGGCTAGTGCAACTTCTACCTCGGCATCTGCTACTTCAGCGGCCTGTACTGCTTTTTCTACTAACATTTCTAATATCACTACATCAGTTTCGAAACTTAATTTCATTTCCTCAGCATTTTTCACAGCCTGCCAAGCTTGTACAGCATTGGCCTGAGCCGCTGCGACCCTCTTTTCAGCTTCCTCCAAATTTAGCTTAGGCGCAAAAATCGACGTTCCAAATTTGCCATTATCAATCTTCGCCCCAGCCGTCGAAGTCACGCTAAACGACAACGAATCCTCATAACTAATCGGCTGCCCTGAACAGGTCTTCAGCGATACTGTCACAAACGTTGAATCCACGCCATTCGCAATCAGTGAACTTTTTTCAATATCAAATGCGACAAGTTGCGAATCGGAAGGCTTTGTTGCGACGGGCGGTTTTGGATTTTTCTCCGGTTTAGGGAAGAAGACGGTTTCATTTCCAGTAAAGTTTGGCGGAATGTAGCCCTTAGTATCGTCGCTGCCACTGGCTTTCTTGTTCAACCCGACCATATAACAGTCGCCGTATTTTGCAAGACGCTTGAAAAATTCCGCGGCATCTGCGCGGGTCATGGAAAGGTTCGCTCCATAATCTTTGTAATCGTTTTTGCCGGTTGCACCTGTCGCCAAATCGTTGGCATACATATAGCTCACGGCGTTTGTTTCGCTCAAATCGGACCCGCGGAATGCAGCGAAAACGCGCGCGACTTGGCCTTTCGTGATCGGCTTACTGCGCACTTTCATGTTCGTATAGCCGTTCAATGGAATGTTTTTGCTTTGCATATAACGATAATTGTCGCTGGAATTGCCCGACGAACAGTCGAAACGAACGAGTAGGGCAACGAATTGCGCCTCCGTCAATGTGGCATCAGGTTTAAATGTGCCATTCGAATACCCTTTGATAAGCCCCTTTTTGTACGCCCACTCAATGGAAGAGTAGGCTGGGTGTGTCGTTTTGACATCTTTGAAAGGGCTCGCCGCACTGGCAAATGAGGGAACTGCGATAAGCATTAAAACCGCCAAAATGACAAAGGATAGAGCCCTTTTTTTGTAAGTAATCATCAAGTTTCGTCCCTTCCTCACTCAAAAAAGAGCATGTCATCACGATAATTTTGTTTCAGATCATTCTCAAGAAAATCGAGGAATCGGACAATAAGTGCGGCAGATTGCGCCCGAGTCAACGGGGCATTCGGATTGAAACGGTTCTTTTCATCCCCGTAAATCAACCCGAGTTCCGTCGCCACATACACACTGTCTTTTCCCCAAGCTGGAATTTTATTGTTATCCACATAATTCGTGCGATAACCCGGACTCGGCGCGCGGCCTTCCATGCCTAACGCACGGACAAGGATAGCTACCGCTTGCACACGCGTGATTGGGCCATTCGGATTGAATGCATCAGGTGTGACACCGTTAATAATCCCTTTTTCAACAGCACTTTCTATGAATAAATAATCTGGATCCTTCACATGTAAATCCTTGAATATCGGTTTTTTTGGCACTTTACTCTTTTTAGGCTGTTCCAACACGCGGACGTCGACCGCTTTCAACACACCGACCGTATACTGATACCGTTTCATCGGCGTATTCGGCGAGAAGAACTGCGTTTTTTCATCAAACACACCTAAGGAATACAGTCGCTGAATATTGTCCTTCGCCCAGTGCGTAGAAATATCACGGAACTTAGGAACAATCAGCCTTTCAATTTTAGGGACATTTTCTTTTGATAAATGAATCGTCCCATTCCCGCCGCCATAAGGGATATCGTACGTATATTCACCGATCATATTGGATTTACTGATGACAGCATGTCCTCCTGTAAAGCTGGAAAGGGAAGGGTCATGCGGTTCATATTGCAGCGTACGCGATTTGCTGTCGGACACTTTGCTTGTCACAAAAGACTGTCCAGCTTTCGTACTGATTTCATAATCCATGATCTGCGTTTCAGTCGCGCCCCAGAAATTTTCATACCCCATATTCCGGCCGCTCACATGAACCGTGATCAATTCTTCCGTTTTCGTATCTTTATCAACCATTTTATATATTTTTCGTCCGGCAACATTCCCGGAATAATAATCGGAAGCGGGGCGGTTATCGCTCACCGCGCCTTGCGAAAACTGATAATCATCCAACGTATACGTTAGATTTTTACCAAAAGTCACTTTCTCAGAAAAGCTTTTCACCGACGTCTGGGAAGTCGTTTGCCCTTTATCCACATGCTTATCAAGATCCGTCACATACACGACGCTGCGCGTCAATTTATCCCCAGCCGCACTCGCCAATGTAAAACGGTACGTCGTCGTCACCAAGTCCTTATTTTCCTTCTCGGTCACAGTCGCTTTCCCCTTGAATATCTCTGGATAGCCCGTTAAAAAGAACACTTCCTCGTAATCGTATTCATTGAGGACGCCACCATTGAAGTCAGCCGGCTTAGCCTCCGCCGACGGAACCGCCAAACCTATCGAAATCAACACCGCACATACAAAAACCGCCACCTTATTAATAACAAATCACCCTTTTTAAGCTATTTTGGCTGGCGAATTGACTGGGTGACAGTCACCCAGTCAATTCTGACACAATTCAATCGACCAGCAGAACTCTGCCTTTTACCTTGGATTCGTGCAGTACGTAAACACGTTCACCCGGTTGTAGATCACATGCTTTTATCACTTTTCCGTCGCGAATGATAGTTGCTTGTTCAATGTTCATGCTAGAAATATTACCAGCTGTATTCCAGTAGCCATTCATCCACTGACTAACATTGCGGATGCTGATAACGCTTGGTTTATACGGATTGATAGCTTCAATCCTTCCGACGGACACGAGATTCGCCGTTGGTGCTTTTGGATCGATGAGATGTGCGGCAACGATGGTTTGATTAGCCACATAGAAGTAACCCCAACGCCCTGCATGGTGTCTCATTTCATCTTGCTGTGGAACGATTTTAATGACGGAACCGCCAAAGTCTTCGATTGCAACAGTATCGTTACTGAACGCGAATTTAGGTGCTGTTATCGTTCTCCAGTAATTATTCGACAGCAAGGAGGCATTTTTCAATGTCACTTTATAAGAATGGCCTGAACTGATCTGGCCAAAGTAAATCGCATGGCTCGTCAAATTCGGGCTCGCAAAACCGTCATTCGTAATATGCACGACGTTCGCGTATTGACTATTCTGTTTACCATCGGTTACAACAAATGCCGTTCCGCTTGATTGCAAACTGTTCGAAACAACCAAACGGCCATTGCGAATAAGAATTGTCCCGTCATGGTAACGGAATGAACCGGAATTTTGCAGTCCGATCATTTTCGCAGCAGTGTTGACGAACTTCATCGGCTCGTAAAACGTCCGCTCATTCGTCTTCTTGATGACCATCCTCTCAATCACTTCTTTGCCAAATTGGCTGACCGTCACGAAATAAACATCGTGATTCGCATAGTAACGAAGGCGATCCGATTTAATCTTTTCATTTCCAACATAGATGGGTATTTTTGCAGAATATGTATAGCTGCTGGTGCTTTTTGGGGCGACCGGCTGCCACTTCCAATCCCGGAACATCCGCTCATCTTTGATGTGAAGCTTATTCGTCGTCGGCTCAATGCGCTGAATCGTCCCTTTATAAAGAGCCTCCACTTGAATGCCCTGGACAATCACTTCGATGGAATCAATGAAATTCGTGTCATACTCGGAAAAGATCAGTTTAACCCGGTCTCCCTCGTACATAACGCTCAAATCCGTGAGCGCCGTCCCTTTGATGACGTCGGTTGCATCATTTATATAGTACGTTTTCGATTGGCCAGTATCGAGTCGGATCGATAGGAACTTCCCGTTTTTATCGACTTTGTTGACAGTCCCCGTCACGACTTTATCGCGGTGCTCAATTTTCGCAGGCTCCGTTCCTGTCATGCCCCGGAGTGCTTTGACACGGCGTAATTCAACATCTGCCTCGACTTCCATCCCAAGCTTGAAGGCATCGATCGTCGTCGAAACCGAATCGACCGACAGCTTCGCGAACTTATCAATATTCAACGTCGTCGTCCGACCCTGAGCATTCTTGATGGTGATGCTTTTCAACCGTTTCTCCGTCACATTTTTGCCCAGTTGCACTTCGTCATACGCCACATCCACAAACGTCCCGCTAACCGGAGCACTGGCCGAAGCCAGATTCGTTTGGAATAAACCCATGCAAAATAATGCGACTACAGTCGAATAAATATAGAGTTTCTTCATTACATACAATGCCTCCCACGTACAAATTTTGTTAGGATACTAGGTCTAAGTAGATAGATTTGTCCATAGGTAGTATATCGGAGGGAAGAAGAGGAATGTTAGGCGGAAATTTGGGAAAGAAGATATTAGTTCGGTGTTTCAGAAGGGGAGTTGTCTGAATAGTGTCTAAGTTGACTTGGTGACAGGTACTTTTAAGTGGGGGCAACCTTGGGGAGTGTCCAACCAATCTAGGGAAGTGTCCAACAAAACGGGGAGTGTCCAACAAAATCATTAAAGCGTCCAACCAAATTTAGAAACTGTCCAACCAACCTCTGGTAGTCTCCAACCAATCCTGGAAAGTGTCCAACGAACCGGGGAGTGTCCAACAAAACCCTTAAAGCGTCCAACCAAATTTAGAAACTGTCCAACCAACCTCTGGTAGTCTCCAACCAATCCTGGAAAGTGTCCAACGAACTGGGGAGTGTCCAACAAAATCATTAAAGCGTCCAACCAAATCGAGAAACTGTCTAACCAACCTCTGGTAGTCTCCAACCAATCCTGGAAAGTGTCCAACGAACCGGGGAGTGTCCAATAAAATCATTAAAGCGTCCAACCAAATCGAGAAACTGTCCAACCAACCTCTGGTAGTCTCCAACCAATCCTGGAAAGTGTCCAACGAACCGGGGAGTGTCCAACAAAACCCTTAAAGCGTCCAACCAAATCGAGAAACTGCCCAACCAACCTCCGGTAGTGTCCAACCAATCTAGGAAACTGTCCAACGAACCGGGAAATTGACTTAGTGACTGTCACCCACCCAACTCACCCAGTCCCAAAAACATAGGACTTACTCGCCACATGTCGTATAATAAAACCAACACAAGTCCCAAGACAAACGTACTCTATATAAAACACCCTACACCACTGAACCGAAAGGAGTATGCATCTTGAAAGAACAAACAAGATATTCCCGACTCGCGAATATCACAAAGCTGATCAATACGAAGCGGGAACTGCGTGAAGTATTGGAAGTTGTCACAACGGCAATATCCGAGGAAATCGTTCAATGTGATTCGGTTGGAATCTATCTGCCGCAGGACGATGGATCATTCAGAGGGTTCGTCGGGAAACCGGCACTTATCAACGGAATGACGCTCGATATGCATGTCATTGATACGGAATTTGATTTACTGGCAAAAGAAGTGATTGACACGCAAAAAACCATTTACATACCTGATACATCGAAGGACAATCGTCCAGATCCCCGGGCGGTCAAAGGGTTTCAGATTAAATCCCTATTGGCATTGCCCATCTCCCATGAGAATGAGCTGTTCGGCCTTGTATTCTTATTCGACTATGGAATTCCTATGAATTTGACAGAGTCGGAGATTCAAACAGTTGAGGCTTATGTCAATATGGCTGCCGTGGCGATTCAAAACGCGGCTAATTTATCGCGGAAAATGGATCTCATTGCCGAAAAGCAATTGCTGCTGGACGTGTCCCGCGAATTGTCGATGTGTTCATCGATGAAAGAAGCACTGGAGAAATGTTTTTACTACATAGGAAAAGTGTTGAACAATGACAATGTAGGGGTGCATTTACTCGACCCTTTATCCGAACGGAGAATTAAACCGGCCAGTTTAAGCAAGCAAAGCGACTGGACAGAAGAAGAGTGGATAGAAACACATAAACAGTCAACGATTGACGAAAGAACGGATGCGGCTTTCCAAGATGTGATCCAAACGAAAAAAGCATTATTCATTCCAGATGTTTTTGCAGATGACAGACCTAACCATGACGCTTGTCGGAGTTTTGGCATTAAGGGGATGTCCCTGTTCCCGATCGTCTCCATGGGCGAGGTGTTAGGCGTAATCGCAGTCGTGGATCTGGATGAAAAAGGGCGTGTTTATTCGGAAGCGAATTTGCAGCTGGCCCAGTCGATTATAGATGTCACCGCCTCTACGTTATCGAATTTATTATTCATGGAAAAGCAAGAAGTGATAATAGAAGAAAGAACGTCGGAAATTACGGAGAAAAACATAGAACTTGAAAGTGTAGTGACGGAGTTGCAACAGCTTAGCCGCGAAAAAGAACTGATCCTCAACTCGGCAGGCGAAGGCATATTTGGTTTGGACCTTGATGGAAAAATCACATTTTGCAACCCCGCAGGAGAATTGATGTTGGGTTATGAAACAAAAGGTCAACTGATCGGGCAATCCGCCTGCATTATCTTTAATCGTAATGATATGAAAAAATATAATAACGGCATGCCTATTATTGAAAAGAGTAGCAAGAAGTCTCACACAGAAGGCAACTTCTTCAGAAAAGACCATTCCAGTTTTCCGGTGGAATACGTGATTTCGCCCATCATGGAAGGAAACGAGATTGTCGGCGACGTCGTGACGTTTAAAGACATCACGCAGCGCAAACAAATGGAGGAAGAAATCAGATACCATGCCTACTATGACAGTCTGACAAATTTACCGAACAGAGTGCTGTTGAAAGACAGGCTGGATAATGCGATTACGCATGCCGGCGTCCATGGGGAAAATATAGCCGTTCTCTTCATGGATCTCGACCGCTTCAAATCGGTCAATGACACACTTGGGCATAGCTATGGAGACCTATTATTGGCGGACGTGGCAAATCGGTTGCGTACTTGCATTCCGAAAGATGCAACGGCGTCGCGGCAAGGCGGGGACGAGTTCATCATCGTTTTACCGCATGTCAAAAATGAAATCGATGTACTGAGGATCATTGAATGTGTCGCCGATACGTTTTCGAAACCGTTCTCGTTGCGGGGAAATGAAGTCTATATTAAAAATAGTATTGGAATCAGTCTATTCCCGAAGGACGGGCATACTGCCGAACTGCTAATTAAAAACGCGGATATCGCGATGTACCAGTCCAAAGAAGTGCCAGGTACCAGTTACAGTTTCTACAAAGCCGGAATGGATACAAGAACCTTTGAAAGCGTCAAATTAGAAAATGCATTATACAAAGCGCTGGAAAACAACGAACTCATCATCTACTACCAACCGCAAATAAACTATAAAACGAAAACGGTTGTTGGCGTGGAAGCATTGATCAGGTGGAATCATCCGACAGAAGGGTTGATATCACCGGATAAATTCATTCCGATTGCTGAAGAAACGGGGTTGATCGTCCCTATCGGCGAGTGGGTTCTTGAAAATGCATGTAGGCAAATCAAGCAATGGCAGGATCAGGGGTATCCGCTACTGAGCGTGGCCGTTAATTTATCAGTTCGCCAGTTCGAACAGAATGATCTATTTTCAATCGTCCAATCGATTTTGGATAAAACGGGGCTTTCTTCCGAATATTTATACCTCGAACTGACTGAAAATCAAATCATCAAAAACACAGAGATGACGTTGCAAACAATGGAGCAACTCAAAGCGATCGGCATAAAAATAGCGATCGATGATTTCGGTACCGGCTATTCATCTCTGGGGTATTTAAAGAACTTCCCGATTAACACGCTGAAAATCGACAAATCATTTATTCAGGACTTAAGAAAAGGCGACGACAATGCAGCCATCACGAATACCATTATTACGCTGGCTCAAAACCTGAACTTGAATGTGATTGCAGAAGGCGTCGAGACATCTGAACAAGCAGAATTTCTTTCTTCACGCAATTGTTATTTGATGCAAGGATTTTACTTTGATCGTCCCATGACGGCCGAAGATTTCGAGCAAAAACATTTCATCAATCCAGGAGTGATTTCATGAAAGCAGTCCGCGCAGTAGTCGATTATTTAAAAGGCAATAATGTAAAGTATATTTTTGGCATTCCAGCAGGGTCTGTCAATGCGTTTTTCGATGAGCTTTACGACACACCCGAAATCACACCGATTGTCACAAAGCACGAAGGGGCGGCTGGTTACATGGCTGCCGCTTATGCAAAATACACCGGACAGTTGAGTGTTTGCATCGCCTGCAGCGGTCCGGGCGGCACAAATCTTGCAACAGGCGCAGCCAATGCAATGCGGGAGCATTTACCTGTTTTATTTTTAACCGGCGCCGTGCCTGTCAACACAGTCGGATTGAATGCATCCCAAGAATTGGACGTCGAGCCGGTCTTTCGATCAGTGACAAAATATAGCGTAACGATCACCGACGCAAAAGATTTACTCAAAGAAGTCGTAAAAGCGACCGAAATTGCACTATCCGGCGTGCCTGGACCCGTTCACATCGCCATGCCGATCGATATCCAACTCGAAAATATGGAGCAGCTTGAAATTCCGGCACCTTTCAAACGAGCACCAATTGTTCCCGATAGCGGCACAATAAAAACAGTAGCTGAAGAACTCGTAAACAAGAAAAACGGTTATATTTTCGTAGGACAGGGAATCAGAAACTCCGTCGAACAAGTTCTCGAAGTAGCCGAACTGCTGGATTGGCCGATCATCACGACGCCGCAAGCGAAAGGGTACATAGCAGACAATCACCCGCTTCTAGCAGGGGTATTCGGTTTTGCTGGACACGAAGAAGCTTCCCGGTTAATTAATGAAGGCAATGGCCAGGCATTATTGGTTATCGGCTCAAGTTTAGGAGAAACGGCGACGAATAATTGGAATGAAAACCTGACTAAAAACCGCTTCACTGTCCAGATGGATTTTGACCAATCGGTGTTCAATCGCAAATATGAGGTCGATATCCCAGTATTAGGCGACATCAATTTGAGTTTAGAAGCTTTACTCGTGGAATTAAAGGCACTTGGTTTATCGAAGAAAAGCACCTCCTTCATTAAGAAAGATAGAGAAATAGAGGATAGCGCGGAATACAACACCAAAAACGTACTAGTGCAGCTACAAAAATTCGTCCCTTCATCAACCCGGTATACCATCGATATCGGCGAATACATGGCCTATGTCGTTCATCACATGACTGTACTCGATTCCGATACATATTACATCAACGTCCATTTCGGGGCAATGGGCAGCGGAATCGGCTCGGCGATCGGCTCAAAACTGGCTGAACCTGAACGCCCAGTCGTCTGCATTACTGGCGACGGTTCCTTCTTCATGCACGGCATGGAAATACTAACAGCAAAAGAAAATCAGCTTCCGATCATGTTCGTCATCATGAATAACGCGCGTTTAGGAATGGTCTACCATGGCCATTCACTGCAATATAAACGTTCACATCCAACTTTTGCACAGGAACCCGTCAACATCGCAGCGATGGCGGCGGCCATGAATATACCAAACGCGAGAATTGAAAGCATGGCAGATCTCACGCAAGACACCATCGACCGCCTGCTCGACGCGAAAGGGCCCTCTATTTTAGAAATCGTTTTAGTTGATGAATCAATTCCGCCCATGGGAGACCGCGTTAAATTCCTCTCGTCATTCGGAAAATAAGAAACGCACGGTGAATTTTGCATTGAAATTCACCGTGCGTTTTTTGAAATAACAATAATAAATAAGTGAAGTATGATAAATATTTATTGCGAAACGATAAATAGAGTGTTAAAATTAATGTAACATATAGAAGTGAGGTGCACGAATTGAAACGAGGTTCAACAAACTTTTTAAAAATAGCAGTTATTTTTCTTGGAATCCCAATTCTTGCTTTATGTATATTTGGGTTACCTATACTAGCTAAAGAAGCTACGGAAAGTAATTCGGAGTTCACTTATGTCCTATACGGCATAATAATCGTTATGTATGTATCGGCGATACCCTATTTCATTGCATTGTATCAGGCTTTTAAACTGTTAAACTATATTGACAAGAACAAAGCGTTCGCGGAAATATCTGTGAAAGCGTTAAAAAATATTAAATTTAGTGCAATCACAATCAGCGGCATATATGTGATTGGACTGCCATTCTTCTTTATCTTCGCGGAGTTAGACGACGCTCCGGGTGTCGTATTGATCGGAATGCTCTTTATTTTTGCTCCAATGGTTATCGCAGTCTTTGCCGCTGTCCTCCAAAGACTTTTGAAAGAAGCTATTACGATAAAATCTGAAAATGATTTAACGGTCTGAGGTGAAAAAATGGCGATTATAATCAATATTGATGTGATGTTGGCTAAAAGGAAAATGAGCGTAACAGAACTTACGGAGAGCGTTGGCATAACAATGGCAAATATTTCAATACTGAAGAATGGAAAGGCAAAAGCGATTCGATTATCAACGTTAGAAGCGATTTGTAAAGCTTTGGACTGTCAGCCTGGCGATATTTTAGAATACAAAAGTGACGAAGAGACACTAGGATAATTAAAAATAACAGGTAGAGCTTGGTAACTATCCAAGCTCTTTTGGCATCGTACAAGTGAACCTTATGTGGTTAATACTCACAATTGACCGTAATAGTTATGAATGAATTCCACAATTGTCCCTATCGTTTGCCCCTTAAACGCATCCGGAACCGCCTGGCCTGTAGAGGTCGAAAAATGACAACTTCCCATTTTTTCATCATACGAAAAACCAAGACGTAGTAACGATTGCCGTAATTCACTTGGCAACTCGTTTGAACCCGTTTTCTCAGTGAAATAGTCTGTCGAAAAAATCTTGACGTCTGTATCACCAGCTCCAGTATGAATAACAAACAAATCGTTAGCGTGTTGAACAATCCACTGGCCTTTTGAATAGATAGAAATTCTGGCCTTTTCTAATGAAGCAATCCCATCCAGATTCACACCGAAAAAGTGATTGATCATTCCGCGGACTTCCGTGCCAGTCATGTCTCTACCATGATGATCAAGGTACGAATCAATCACCACGTGGGACAGTGGAAGAGTCGTGCTCTCCCATTGAAGTTCAAAAGAGCCAAGCCTTTCATTAATTAACCGCTCCATAGCATCCAAATCAATTCCGAAAACCTCTTTCACCACTTTGGAAATCCCGGAACCACTCATCTTCCCCTCGAACCGCTCGAGATAATCGTCCATCATTTCTATCTTCGACATCGCTAATTCGACCATTCTGCATCCCCCTAAGTCAGCTGCTGAATAAAGGGAAATTATAACATAGGGAGACCGAGACTCGTATGGTGATGTTATAAACAGGTAATTATTTTAACAGTTTTCAAAATGAACAAAACATAAAAACCCTCATAAAATAATCAAATATGTAAAATATATCCCATATTTCCACAAAAAAATTATACCTTTCAGTTAAACTAGTGGAAAAAATATATAGAAGAAGGTGAAGCCTATGTAGAAACTAAAGATTTTCTTACTACTTATAATCATACTTTTGGTTGTTGCAGTTTTTTTATTTATATTTAATTTCAAAAAGTATAACGTGTCGAATGCAGAAATGGAACAGACTGTCGAAAATCCGTACACAGTCGAATTGCACGAAGGTACAATCATTACACTCAACGATGGTGGAGAAGTCGCGGATACGGAAGGAACCGATTCCGCTGAACTGCTTTATAGGTAAGGGGAATGGTTTTGGTAACTGGAAGGGCAAGTGAAATACATTAATCAATCATGAGAAAAAAGAGTGCAGTGATAAGAAAGCAAATGGGGAAAGCATGAGCTACGGTTATTTTTACACTAAATACGAAGGTGCTGCAAATGGGCTTGAAGCAAATACAGATGCAGTATTTGCAGGGGGCATCAAAGCCGTGGAAAAAGATCTGGCGGCAAACGGTTATGATAAATCATACGCACAAAGTTTTACCGATGATTACAATGCCGAGAAAAAGCACGCAAAGACAGCTTTCTAAGCAAGGCTGTCGGCCAATAAATAACACCAACAAAAAAACAAGAAACCGCACGAGACCCTGGTCTCAGCGTTTTCTTGTTTTTTTAGGTCGTTTCGTTTTAGGCCGCTTCACCAATAAAACCAATCGTAAAATGATAAGGAACACAAGCGCTCCTGCCATATCGAGAGCGACGTCTTGCCACGTCGGCGTCCGCCCGCCCGTCAATGACTGGTGATACTCATCCCCGGCTGCCACCACGAGTGTAATCCAGAATGCCGTTAAGAAACGGAAGTTATGTTTCGGTAATATCAAATAGATCACAACAGCAAGGAAACCGAAAATGAGGAAATGAGCACTTTTCCTTAACAAAAATTCAAGGAAAGGGTAGTAGCCCCGCTCTTCGACCGAAATCGTCTTGCCCCAATACGGCACTTGCAGTTTGGACAATGATGATGCAAACGGCTCGCCCGGCAGCCACTTTTCCAATGTCGGAATGATTGACTGCTGCTCGTAAGTTTGCCCGGATGAAAAGAATAAAACACCTAATAGGATAATCAAAACAAGAATTTTTTTCATATACAAATTGTACCATAGGATATTCCGAAATACTTAATCAGAACACTCACATTTCATCCCGGTGATACACCCAAAACCCGATCCAAAACCAAAACCGCCCCACGAGCCGAGAAAACTCGTCCCATGGGGCAGTCCACATCACAAATATCTATCAAATCACTGAGTAGGAACCGGCCCGAACACATGCAAGTTCACGTTGAATGTTTACCGGAATTGAACGCCGTCTTGTTCAGCGTACAACGTCACTTTGACTTCTATTGCAGATAGATTGCGGTCGAACATCTATTTGTTAGGAATGAATCTATTCGACTTTTTAAGTATCGAGACATATAAGAATAAGTCGTTTGTATTGTTGGGAAAGTTTTAATGAATAGGAGATTTTATTCATGGGAACATATATGCATGTTTTTTAGAGATGGATGCATGAGAGTTCAATGCTAAATGAGTTGAAGAGTGATCTAAAGTTCAAAATGCATACTAACGAAGAAATAGAAGACAGGTTTTATCAATATCTTTCGTTTGCGTCTGGAGAAGATGCAATACGTCGTGGAGTTGTGATTGCCTATGACAAGCATCAATTTTCGTAAGACTTCGCTTTAGAATCCGCGAAACAATAGGGAAACATGGTATTCGTGTTTTCTTGTTTAAAGAAAGTCGACCAACACCTGAATTATCATTCGCTAGGAGGCATTTGAATGCATTTGCAGGCGTCGTCATAATAGCAAGTCATAACCCTGTACAGTATAACGGTTTTAAAGTGTATGGGAAAGACGGAGGACAACTTTCTCCGGATGCAGCTGACGGAATTGTTCAACATATAGTAGAGATTGAAGACTTGTTTGCTATTCAAACTGCTGATGAGGAAGCGCTACTTCAAAATGGAATGCTGACAAACATATTAGAAGAGATTGATGAAGCTTATCAAGAATGCCTACTTACATTGAGGGAAGATACAGAGGCCATTAAAGCGCATGGGAAGGAATGGGGATGTTATTATTATATTAATTAATAATAATTAAAATATTTAATTATTATAGTCTAATATTAGGTGCCGATGAATGAAGCAATTCAAAATTGTAACCGATATTTTTCAATTATACTCAATATTTAATTTACCTAGAACGTCCACTCCGGGCGTTCTTTTTCTTTCTCGAAGTAATGTTCCAAACACGTCCCGTCGACTTTTTGACGCTACTGACGATGATGGAGCCTATTCCAGTAGGGAGACAGTAGGGCAACTTTTTGCAATCTGCTCATAACACGTTATCCGTTACATCTCCCCTTTGCTGAAGTCTAATTCGAGTGGCTGTGGCGGACTGCTTTCTGGCAAGTCACTGACCCTCGATTCTTCCAAATAGTTTTCAAAATTCGTCGCATTGAATAACGTGGAAGGGCGTAAATACTTCCGCCAATGTGGATCATCCAGCCAGTTCTTAACTTTCGTGTCAATGACCATTTTGCAATCCGCCACTGTGTATCCTTCATGGAAACGCCCACTCACCAATCGTGCAGTCGCCTTCGAAGACGCTTTGAATTGTTTGTTTGCTTTGTCATTTAAATATTCAATGACAGACACAACGTCGAGATCGTTCTCGACAGTGTCTTTTTTTATACTCTTAAACTCTTTGGTTATTGCTAGAGGCATTTTGCCTTCTGTAGTGGGGGCGTTTTGCATTTTCTCTTGGGATGATTGTGCTGTCGGCGATGGAGCATCTTGCACCCCCTGACAGTGCAGCTTTGTATAATCAATGCGGTACCATTTCGTCTTGTCCATTTTCATCCGATTATACGAAGCGGTTGAAATAATATAGCCGCTATCTTCCAGTCGACGAATCGCTCTTTTGATCGTATCGACAGACCAAAAAGGAAAATCATCGTTTTTCCACTCTTCATATGTTTTGTAAACCCACTTATGCCCATCCCGCACGTTCGTCGAGATGAGCGATCTAAAATGCAGTTGCTGAAGTATAATAGCCTCATTCAATCCCACTTGCATCGCCAGCGACGGAAGCACTTGAAGCGGCGACTCCTTAATTAATAAATTCATCACGAATCCTCCTCTGGTGAATGAAGTACAAACACAATTCTGCCTACTATAAAGTCGACACTTTACGAATAGAATGTTCTTCCAACAATGCTTTGTCGCTTGGTGATGGCCTTACGCAATAAGCCTGCCAGAAGATCACTGCCAGTCTTATTGCTTCGGCTCACACTTGTCGCTCCTTCGCTAGATTTGTTCGTTGTACTGGTGAGATATAACGCCTAGTCCATTACATATAAATAGTGCCGAATATATAGCTAGTGTTTTTGACGATAGCACGACATCTTGTGCCTAGATGAAAGATGTTTTCACCCTATATATAGACAAACCATTCGGAAAAGTGGACAACGTGGTGACATTTATTTTTTTGTTCACGTTGGTATTGGAATTTCAGGTACCTGATTATCTAATCATTATTGGATTTTATACAATCGGGCGAATCGTTAGTTGTTTTTGTTGCACAGGCATGGTCATGGGGATGTGACAGTTATTACTAATAGTAAGAATTTGGATGAGTAATTACAACGAGGTCTCCGAGAATGAATCTAATTTCCAGGATACTTTTTACTATTTATAGGAAAGTGTTCGGGTATTTAAATCTAAATAACATGACAGGACATCTATACTACTAAACTGGATTTTATGGTAATATGGTCTCGTGATAGGGAATTAATTGCGAATAGCTACTAAAGAACAAGGCATTCTCACTAACCGGGATGTTTTAGTAATGCGAGGAGGTAATGAATAAAATGCGATACTACCCATTAATCATAAGGGTGAAAATTAAATAACTCATTTCACGTACCAATCCACTTAATTAATTCAGAAAAATTACATAAATAAATGAAATCAGTCATGTAATACAAGTGGGAGAAGAGAAAACGGAGGGAAATTGGCTTGATTACAAAAGGCATCAAGAGAGACTTTACTAATTATGAGAATGACAAGGGAAATCCTATAAAAATTGCAATTATAGATGATCAACATCTTCTTCGGGAAGGTTTAGGAGAATTACTAGAATCAACCAAATCAGTTGAAATTGTAGCAGTAGCAAAAAACACAAGCGTGCCAACAACTTTCTACAAGGACTTTTTTCCTGACGCGGTAGATGTATTGTTGATAGATTTAGGGAATATACCAAAAGAAAGCATCGACTTTATAGAAACGTTTGTGAAAACGTACCCAACAGTAAAAGTGATCGCCATAACCTATCATTGTGACGAGACTTATGTACTTCAATCGATCCGGGCTGGCGTTAGCGGATACATGATAAAAGAAATGGATGTAGCTTCGATTTACGAGGTGGTGCAACACGTTGCAGTTGGCGGATTCTATATTCATCCAAAGGTTACACAATATATGATAAACGAATATCTACGGTTAAAAGATCGCCAATACCTAGGTACATTTAGACAAAAAGAATTTGTTAGGCCAATTCATCTATTTACGAAACGTGAATGCGAAGTATTACAACTATTAGCTACTGCAAAAACTACTATTGAAATTGCAAACTTACTTTGCCTATCAGATAACACAGTGAAAAATCACCTGATGAGTATTTTCAAAAAAATGAAAGTGGAGACTCGAACCGCAGCGGTTGTAACAGCCGTTAAAAATGGATGGGTGAAAATTAGTTGAACGTTAGGTTCCTGTTGTAAAGACATGCTAAGCCGTTGGTCGGAACTGTTGAGGAGGTAGAATGAGATTGACAGGTGTATGTGTAAAAGGTTATAGGTAAATGGGAGGTTCCCTTCCTCTTTTGTCGAATAGTGGAACAATGTACAAGAAAAGAGGGTGGAAGTATTTTGACTGTATTAGAAGATAAGATCCACAATTTCACAAATTCGATACAAGAATCACTTGCTCAACAAAATTATTTTGCCGCATTAGCTCTTGCTCTAATGGCACCTGATATATGTAGCAAACTCGAGTACCCTGAAAAACATACAAAGGAACGATATAAAAATTGGTTTAATGAGTTACTTGCTGATAAATACCAAAGTGAGATAGGGCCACAAAAAGAAGTGCACAATTTTCTTACCGGGAGTGATTTCTATGCATTGAGGTGTTCTTTTTTACATCAAGGAGAAGTAGGTATTACAGAACAGAAGGCCCGTGAACGACTGCATAACTTTATATTCGTTAAACCAAAGCCGGGAGGGATGGTTCATATGAATCAAATAAATGACACACTACAACTTCAAGTGGACATATTCTGCGTTGATATTTTACTTGCAGTCGAAAGATGGGTTGAACTTCACAAAAATGATCACATGATTAATGGAAGAGCACAAAACATAATCGAGATAAAAAGCGATTTTTCCTTTTAAAGAATGATTATTCTCTTGAACACATAAGAACGCTCAAACCTCCTGAGCGTCCTTTTCTATTTTTAAGAGTAAAGGGGAGTTGAAATGAAGGGTGGAGGATAAGCAAATATTCATATTCGAAAAAGTAAGCCAGCATGATAATGATCTCAAGGAGCATCGTGAGCGAATAACCACACTCGAAGATATCACGCTTGCTCTTAAAGAATCATACAGAAAACATGATGAACGTCTCAAACAGTAGGACCATAATGTGTAGTAGTGTGTATTGTCTTGCGAAAGCCAGTTTTTATTGATTCAGAAGAAGAGACCTGGAATATGTCATCGGATACTTTAAAGGGCTAAGGTGGATGAACTACTGGCTACTTGTGATTTATATGGTGTTCCTGTAATTGAAGTTGCTGCAGAATCACTAGGTTCTTCTTGAAGAAGAGCGGAACGTTTTATCTATTCATTCAACTGCAACAAACACAACTTCAGGTGGAACTATCTTGTGTTCTATTTCAATTGTAAGAGCTATTCAACTTTATTTGATGCATGAGTACTATTTATATTTATAAAAAAGGATAAAAACATACCAAAAGTATTAGGTTTTAAGGTAATATGAAATTGTTAGATATGCAGATGTCTTTCGCACAAATATGATTGGAGTGGAATTAATTTCTATGAAGAAAAACATCGTTAAATCATTGTTGGTTTTATTCGTATTTTTATTTGTTATTACTATAGTAGGTTGTTCGAATGCTGAAAAAGGATCAACCGAACAAAAAGAACAAAGTATAGACTCAGCTTTCATTTCTGAATTAAAAAAAGCATTAGAAAAAAGATGGGATTACATTGAAGATGTTGAAAATGAAAAAATCATAGTTGAAGACGATGTTGAATATTATGAAAAACTAATATCATACGAAAAAGAAGTTTATCATTTTGCAACTGAAGATTTTAATGATCCAAAACTTAAGGCAATTGCAGAAGATTATATTAATGGAATGAAATCTCAAGAAGAGTCTATACAATACTATAATGTTGACTATATGAAACATGATGAAATGTGGAGCAAAGGCTATGATGAAAGAAGTATCGCATTATTAACTTTAGCAGAAGAATATGGACTTAAGTTAAATGAGAAACAGTTCAAGGATCTAAAAACTAATGCACAATTAGTAGTTGAACAAAATGACATACAACAAAAAATTGAAGAAATAGTACACAATATTAAATTTAATAAAGTGAAAACAGAATATGGTTGGGACACATACAATGCTACAGTGGAAAATACTTCTGGTGTTGACTTGGATAGTTTTAATATTGAAATTGATTTATTAGATAAAGATGGCGTTGTAATTGGTACTGAAAGTAGCTATCATAGCAATACTTGGAAATCTGGTCAAAAAGTTTTGTTTGAATTTAGTACAGATATTACTGGGTTTGTAAAAATGGAATGGGAAGCCGATTATTATATTAAGTAATCTGAACAAAGTACTTAATTCATCTAGAACGTCCACTCCGGGCGTTCTTTTTCTATTATAACGTTACTCGAATATACCGTTTCTGATTTGAGGAATTTTATCAATAGTAATGTATCAAAAACATAATAAAATCAAACCCTACACTTTAACTACATGTATTCAACGCAATTAGATCAAAAAAATAAGGGCAGGTTAGTAAAAGAAAAATGAACAGTATTGTTGATTATTCATAAATAAAGAAAAGGACCTAAAATTCATTGTCCTGTTTATGGTGTTCTTGTTTGACTAACACACCCGTTGCTATAAGTACGATACTTCACAATCCTTTTTACACCTCGATAAACTTAATCCCTTAAATGTGTTGTCCATGCAAAAAGACGCTTTCTTATTAAAGAAAAGCGCCCTACAGATTAAAAAGAGATAGTGGGTTAATCCTTTACATCTTCCTTGCATATTTCACTAACTAGCTGCCAAAACACGTTGTTTTCTTTTTTTTTTGGTCCAAGCCTATTACAATTTTCATATTGAGGCTTTGAATTCCTTTATTACTTGCATTAAACCCTAATAAATTTTTCAGAGGTAACTAATTATTATGTCGTTTGTTAACTTCAATCGTAATGAACTCCGGCAAATAGCTGGGAGTACATCCTTTTGCAACTATGTCATCTTTGTAAAGACCCGTTTTCTCACCAAGTTTAATACAACGTGCGCGATTCTTTTCATCATAAACGCCTATCCAGCCTGCGGTGAAATTCATAGCCCATTGAACTTCCGGTTCTTCCTGCGTAATATTAGCTTCTAATGCAGATAGCAAGTCTGCGGTGTTATTAGGCGGTGTTTGCCCAGTCCATCTCAATCGCCCTTGATAATACCAGAAAGCTCGCCTTTGAAGAGCAGAAGGACTATTTTCCCATGACTCCATCAATGCAATTTTCTTCTTGTCTTTGGTGAGCTGATTAGCCATTAACCAATCCATTAAGTTATTCCGCTCATCAAAAGTGTGAGTCTGCATATCCTTATCAAGCTTATTTAGCTCATCTTGTGAAAGAAGTTTTTTGTCCATAATTAAGATTGCTAATAGTCTGGGCAAAAACTCTTCGGTTGACCAAAGTTCCATAGCTAGTTCGTGATCTTTTTTAATGTCCTTCGCGATTTTTCGTAAGTCGCCTAGCTTCGTTTTACTATTGATCTGAGGGAGAATGTTTTCTGCTTTTGAAGAGCGTTTTATGTCTGTACCTTTCTTTTCATTCATTTTATACAACTCCTTTATTAAAGCACTGTTTCATAATATGTCCATGACAGGATATATCAAGAACTTAATTTCGTTATAAGTCTCATTGCAGTGCTGTGCCTCTAAAGTTTACCTTTTTTAATATTGTAGCATATATCTTATTAAAGCTATCCCCACCTATAATAGATGAGCAACCATCTTCGGATAGTCTGCAACCAATTTCAAAAAGTGTCCAACAAACGGGGATGTCTCCAACGAAATCCTCGAAGCGTCCAACAATTTTCATCGAGTGTCCAACCAACTTCGGATAGTCTGCAACCAATCCTGAAAAGTGTCCAACAAACGGGGGAGTCTCCAATGAATCCATGGAAGCGTCCAACAAAATTCATCGAGTGTCCAACCAACTTCGGATAGTTTGCAACCAATCCTGAAAAGTGTCCAACAAACGGGGGAGTCTCCAATGAAACCATGGAAGCGTCCAACAAAATTCATCGAGTGTCCAACCAACTTCGGATAGTCTGCAACCAATCCTGAAAAGTGTCCAACAAACGGGGGAGTCTCCA
>NZ_JACCCL010000001.1:452999-460696 GCF_013408665.1 Sporosarcina sp. JAI121
CCAATGAAACCATGGAAGCGTCCAACAAAATTCATTGAGTGTCCAACCAACTTCGGATAGTCTGCAACCAATCTCAAAAAGTGTCCAACAAACGTAAGAGTCTCCAACGAAAGCATGGAAGCGTCCAACAAAATGCAGCTACTGTCCAATCAACTTCGGATAGTCTGCAACCAATCCCGGAAAGCGTCCAACAAACGTGAGAGTCTCCACGAAACTATAGAAGCATCCAACAAAATCCAGCAACTATCCAACGAATCTTGAATAGCCTCCAACCGAAGACGCTTTGAATAGCATGCTAGCTTTGTCATTCAAATAATCAATGACAGACACAACGTCGAGATTGTTCTCGACAATATATGTTTTAATTCTTTTAATCTTTTAGGTTATTGCTAGGGGCATTTTGCCCTCTGTAGAGGGGGGCAATCTGCACTTCCTCTTATTTTAGGTACCTGTGCGTGAAACGAATCAGGTTATTTACTACAATTGCATAGTAATAGAATGAAGACCAGACACATTGGCGAATGTCTGGTTTTTTGTATGCTTATTCAGGTACGTGAATTTGGTTGAATTGTTCGTTGTTGTTTCTTGCACTGGTACCGATTTTTAATCGTTCTATTTCAATCCTCCCATATCTTTGTTCTATTTCCAACAGGATTACAATAAATTAGAATTAGGTTCAAATCGAATTTCAAATGACGTCAAATAATTCTGGATTACCTATATCTTCTGACGAAGTGGTCGCAGTATTACCAGTTGATCTATTTGTGGAAGAAAAATTCTTTGAACGGATCTTAGACTTGAAAAATGCCATCCTTTCAACTAATGCCAAAATTGGACTTGTGGTGTTTTGGCTTTTAAATTAAGGTATATCTTAAACTTATTGAAAGAAAAAGGTTTTCAACGGATTACTACGGACTCTAACGCCACTTTGAAAAGTTGCCAATGATTAGTTTCGCTGATGAAATAGTGGAAAAAGCCGAGAAAATAGAGTCGCTTCATCTTTGCAGAAGATAAATAAACAATTAGGTTGGAAGCCGAATTATGGGCTTGAAGAAATTTTTGGAGCTTCCTGGAAATGGCATAGTGAAAGTTAGTAAGAGAATAAATCATTCATTAATTACATTGGAGACGATTTTGCAATAATTGGGAGGAGTAAACATGAACATACTCAGTTTAGATACAAATCTATTGTCTCCTTATGCTACGTCATCCGATAAAAGTTTTTATAAGGTAGCGGTCCAAAACGCTCATAGTAACATGCATGCTGGTAAATCCATTGGGTCAGAGTATTTGGGTTGGCTGAAACTCCCTCTGGATGAACAGGAAATTCTTATAGATTCTATTCAAGATATGGCATCTGAAGTTCGAAACTGTTCTTCTATTTTAATTGTTATTGGGGTAGGTGGATCTTACCTAGGGACGAAAGCGATTCATGAAGCATTAAAGTCTTATTTCGGAGACGATTCGACGTATCCTGAAATTATTTATGCCGGTCAAAATATGAGCGGAGCCTATTTAAAGCAGTTGTTACGGTACATAGATGGTAAGGAAGTTTTCATTAATGTCATTTCTAAATCAGGTACGACAACAGAGCCTGCCATTGCATTCAGGGTTTTACGTTCCTATATGGAGGATCGGTATGGTGGGGAAGCGAATGGGCGAATCGTCGTAACGACGGATAGTGAAAAGGGTGCGCTAAAGGAATTGGCAAAAGAGAAGGGCTATCGCTCTTTTGTAATTCCGAATGATATTGGTGGACGTTATTCAGTCCTAACCGCAGTTGGCATATTCCCACTTGCAGTCGCAGGGGTTGACATACGCGCATTGCTTTCCGGCGCAAAGCAGGCAGCCTTTGATTTGTTGGGAGAAGACCTCGAGCTAAATCCGGCCTATCGTTATGCGGTAGCGCGTCAAATTTTATATGCGAAAGGTTATACAATTGAATTATTAGCCTCTTTTGAACCTTCGTTACAATATTTCCATGAGTGGTGGAAGCAACTGTTCGGTGAAAGTGAAGGGAAAGGCAAGAAGGGGATTTTTCCCGCTTCCGTTTCGTTCCCCACAGATTTGCATTCCGTGGGTCAATATATTCAGGACGGTCGACGCTTCCTGTTTGAAACGCTTCTTCATTTCGAAGACGTCGGGGATGATCAGCATATTCCGTATGATCCGGAAGACCGAGATGGACTTAATTATTTGGTGGATAAATCTCTTAATGAAATCAATACAATATCAAAAGAGGGGACGGCAATGGCGCATTCTGAAGGTGGCGTGCCCGTCCTGAAAATAGAGTTAGCAAAGTTAGATGAGTTCCATATCGGCTATCTAATTTATTTTTTTATGAAGTCGTGCGCGATGAGCGCTTATTTGTCAGGTGTGAACCCATTTGACCAGCCAGGTGTCGAGTCGTATAAGAATAAGATGTTTGAATTACTCGGAAAGACGGTTTTGAGTGAATAGGAGGTTGTAATCGTGGGAACAGTTATGCATGTTTTTGAAAGATGGCTACAGGAGGGTTCAATTCCAAATAAGTTGCAGAATGAGCTGAAGCTTATTTCACATACTAGAGAAGAAATAGAAGACAGGTTTTATCAATATCTTTCATTCGGGACGGGTGGAATGCGAGGACTGCTTGGAGCAGGGACTAACCGAATGAACCTGTATACAATCCGTCGTGTTGCGGAAGGACTGGCTCAGCAAATCATTGCCTCTGGGGAGGTTGCCATGCATCGTGGAGTTGTAATTGCCTATGATACTCGACATTATTCATATGACTTTGCTTTGGAGACAGCGAAAACAGTGGGAAAGCATGGCATACGAGTTTTCCTATTCAAAGAAAGTCGACCAACGCCTGAATTATCATTTGCTATGAGACAGTTGAATGCATTTGCAGGTGTCGTTATTACGGCAAGTCATAATCCTGCGCAGTATAATGGCTTTAAAGTTTATGGAGAAGATGGAGGACAGTTACCGCCGGATGCAGCAGACGGAATTGTTCAACATATGGCAGCGATTGAAGATTTGTTTACTATACAAACTGCTGATGAGGAAGAGCTACTTCAAAATGGAATGCTGACTTACATATTGGAAGATATTGATGAAACTTATCAAGAATGCCTTCTTACATTGAGGGAAGATGCAGAGGCCATTGAAGCAAATGGGAAGGACATGTCCATCGTATATACACCACTCCACGGGTCAGGGCTTGTTCCTGTAACGGAAGGGCTGCGAAACTTTGGGTTTCCAACCGTGCATGTTGTGCCAGAACAGGCTGTACAGGACTCTAGATTCCCAACGGTAGTCTATCCAAACCCAGAAGAACGTGAAGCTTTCGAGCTAGCGATTAAACTCGGTAAAGAAAACGGTGCCGATTTATTACTTGCGACAGATCCCGATGCCGACCGTCTTGGTGTGGCAGTCAAAAATCCGGATGGGGAGTATGAATTGCTCACTGGGAATCAGCTTGGCGCACTTTTGTTACATTATCTGCTTATGCAGAAAAAGCGAAGAGCTACTCTACCGGAAAATGGAGTCGTTATGAAGACGATTGTCACTTCAGAATTCGGTCGTGCTGTTGCGGCGAAATTTGAGATTCCTGCTATTAATACATTGACTGGCTTCAAGTTTATCGCCAAGAAGATTGAGGAATTTGAAAAGAGCGGTGAATACGAGTTTTTATTTGGGTACGAAGAAAGTTATGGTTTTCTGATTGGCACATTCGTGCGGGATAAGGACGCAGTTCAGGCGGCGTTGTTAACGGCAGAAATGGCTGCTTATTATAAGTCTATTGGTAAATCGTTGTACGATGGACTAATGGATCTATATGATGAACTTGGCCATTACAGGGAAGCCTTGGAGTCGTTAACGCTTTCGGGGAAGAATGGACAAGAGAAGATTGCGGGAATTATGGAAGAGCTTCGTAACAATCCTCCGATATCCATTACTTGTGTTGCTGTAAGTGCTATTGAGGATTATCAAGCAGGGACAAGGCGCTTTGGGGATGGAACGATTGAGAAATTGACATTGCCAAAAGCGGATGTCTTAAAGTTCTTGCTTGAAGATGATTCTTGGGTGTGTGTTAGACCTTCAGGTACTGAGCCGAAGTGTAAGTTTTACTTTGGGGTGCGGAAGGATACGGCGGAAGAGGCTGAAATGTCGTTAAGAGCATTATCCTTAGACTTTATGAATCGTTTTTAATTTCAGGTAGCTGTTACGTTTAGCGTACTAGTCGGCTACCACCGCTGGATGAGTTACATCCTCGCTGGTGTCGGTTGTGCACAGCTTGACGTGTTGGATGAGCGTGGGAAGGCAAGACGGAACGTGTTTGACAGATATGTCGAGGCATTAGGTAGAATCGATGGCTGACGGCGATGACACTGAATCCGAACAAAGTACGTATCACACCTTACGCATTAATGAATGCCCTGGAAGCAGAGGACATTGAAGCATGTCCGGAGTGGAAGCCGTTGCATTTGCTACTGTTGTTTAAGTGATGCAAGTTCTATCCACATGCGTAAGGTGATAGTGTGAGTGAGCGGTTGTTTGCGGAGGAGCAAGAAAAGATTAGTGCAATTGTACAAAACCCTAGTCAAACTTAATAAGTGACTAGGGTTTTGCTTTTCTTTTAAATTTCTGGTACCTGTGCATGACACTATTTTGACAACTCACTATAATTACATATTTATAAGGCATGGAGTAGGTTTTCACTGCAATTTCTAATTTGATTTGAGTTTATATGCAATTGTGTGAATTGTTCGTTGCTGTTTCATGCACAGGTACCGATTTTTAATCCTTTATCAAATGGCCTTCTGTTGCCATGACTACTTCTTTCATGTAGGCGATTAGTTCGCTTCGAATCTCTTCGTCAAAAAGAGCAAAATCGATAGTCGTTTTTACAAACCCGACTTTTTCTCCAACGTCATATCGTTTCCCTTCAAAATCATATGCGTAGACGTTTTGGATTTGTTTTAATTGCTGTATCGCGTCGGTTAACTGTATTTCTCCTTCCGCGCCAATAGCATGCTGACTTAAGAACGTGAAAATTTCGGGCGTTAGAATGTAGCGGCCAACGATTGCAAGGTTTGAGGGAGCGGATTCTGTACTAGGTTTTTCTACCAGGTTGTGGACTTCATATCGTCTGTGCTGTTGTAAGCCTGGATCTATTATGCCGTAACGCTGTGTCTCGTTCCAGGGAACTTGCTTCACCCCGACAACGGATGAACCTGTTTCATCAAATACGTTAATCAGTTGTTTTAAACAGGGTGTTTTACTTCGAACAATGTCATCACCTAGGAGGACTGCGAATGGCTCATCTCCTATAAAATTGCGTGCGCACCATATAGCATGCCCAAGGCCCAGTGGTTCTTTTTGCCGGACATAGTGAATGTTAGCAAGGTTTGCAGAATGCCGAACTTTGTTTAGTAGTTCTATTTTCCCTTTTTTTAATAAGTTTTGCTCAAGTTCTGGAGCGTAGTCAAAATGATCTTCAATGGAACGTTTGCCTTTTCCTGTAACAATGATGATTTCTTCAATGCCAGATGCCACGGCCTCTTCAACAATGTATTGAATGGTTGGTTTATCAATAATGGGGAGCATTTCCTTAGGCTGCGCTTTCGTAGCTGGTAAAAATCTGGTACCAAATCCTGCGGCAGGTATAATGGCCTTTTTTATTTTCATCGCTATTCCCCCAAAATCAATTTTTCTATCTAAGCCTTATGGCGCCCTCTCAATTTCCAAAGTTGGTACACCATAGCTAACGATGTGATGATGGTAAGGTAGGTTAATACAATCCAGCCTGATTGTAAATAGGGCAAAATGGCAGTTTGTACAGGCTCACTAGTTAAAAACTTCCTTTGATCAATACAAAAATAGGTTCCAAGTGTTGTCAACAATAAAACGACAATAATACCTTCAGGAAGCTTACTTTTTGTTTGCCCTCTTTCAGCACTATACTGAATGGCCCATCCATCTTTTTTATTTGCAGATAATCTTCCTAACCAAACATTTGCAAAGGTAATAAGATTAACCCATAAATAGATTTCTGGACTTATTAACAGAGCCGCAAAAATGACATCTATGGGTCTATGCATTGGAGTCTTGAGGGCAAGAATAGTATTTAATAATGAGGCTATAAGTACTGGCGTAAGCCAAATCCATGACCAATTAAACTGGTTTGTCGCTAAGCTAAGGATTAATAGTGAGATGAATAATACACGAATGAGTAGATTCATAAATGTTTTTAATTGTGAGAACCAAATTTTTCCCCTATGCTTTGAGCGGACCCCGATATTACTATTTGTAAGTAGTTCAACTGTTCCGGATTGCCATTTGTTCCGTTGTTGCCTGAAAGTATGGTATGTTCTCATGGCATCCACGTAACAACGTGCAGTAGGGCTAATTAATGTTTTCCATTGCTTTTGGATTTGCCATGTTAGTAGCATGTCTTCTACATCACTATCATCCTGCCAAGGGCCATCTAACTTGTTTTCATCGATAACATTTTGCAGTGCCTCTGGCCGAAATAATGTAGCCTGGCCTCCAAGTACATAGGTGCTTCCACCACTATATTGTAATTCCAACAGCCAACTTGCCATATCTTGTTTTTGCTGATGAGTCCACCAGCGTGTAATGGAACCCCCATATTCACCGCTAGCAATCATTTCTTCGTAATGGGGATCAGATTTTGAAAGTATGCTTTTCTTTTTTGGCATCCTCATGGTGTACTTAGCCATTACCCCGCCAATATTTCGAGAACTCATTAATCCTTCCCAAAGTTGTGATAATGCACCAGGAGCAAGTCTACTATCCGCATCCATTCCAAGAATAGCCTTGATTGAATTCCTATAATACTCTTCATATATCGTTTGCTTTTTATCATACAGATCTAAAGGATCTCCATAAATACTTTTCCAGGCTGCATTTAAAGCCCCAACTTTTCGTTGTTTATTGTTTTTGGTGGTAAGGACCCTTAATTCCAAATTAAATTCTACTCCGGCTTCTAACGCTTTTTCCTCAGTCCGATCCGTACAGTTATCAGCAATTACAATTACATCCAGATCAACGTTCTTTGGTAGTGTTTGATCGCCTAACCCAGCTAAACAGTCACGAATAGATTTTTCCTCATTATGTGCGGGGATGAAGGCAACAATTCTTGGTCTCATATAGGTATTTCTTACCCTTGATAGCTGCTTAAATGCCGGAATTTCAATTTCTTTTAACAGTGATGTTACCTCCTCCATATCTACTTCTAATTTATTGTAATCCTGTTGGAAATAGAACGAAAAAATGGGGATATTGAAATAGAACGAAAGTATATATTTTAAGTCCTATACACGGTGCTATTCAGTCAATTCACTACAATTACATGTTTATGAGATGTAGATTAGATAGGTATGTGTGTATCTATTCTCTATTGATTTTTTATACAATTGGTTGAATTGATTGTTGCGCAGGCATCCCTCTCTAAGCTTCCATCAAAGTATCCAACATACTCCAGAAACTGTCCAACGAACCATGGGAGGCGTCCAACCAACCCTGAAAGTGTGCAACAATCGGGGAGGTCTTCAACGAAACTATCGAAGTATCCAACAAAGTCCATCGAGTGTCCAACCAACTTCGGATAGTCTGCAACCAATCCTGAAAAGTGTCCAACAAACGGGAGAGTCTCCAACGAAACCATGGAAGCGTCCAACAAAATA
>NZ_JACCCL010000001.1:460794-461013 GCF_013408665.1 Sporosarcina sp. JAI121
ACAACTGTCCAACCAACTTCGGATAGTCTGCAACCAATCCTGAAAAGTGTCCAACAAACGGGAGAGTCTCCAACGAAACCATGGAAGCGTCCAACAAAATCTAACAACTGTCCAACCAACTTCGGATAGTCTGCAACCAATCCTGGAAAGTGTCCAACAAACGGGAGAGTCTCCAACGAAACCATGGAAGCGTCCAACAAAATGCAGCAAGTGTCCAAA
>NZ_JACCCL010000001.1:461111-492874 GCF_013408665.1 Sporosarcina sp. JAI121
ACCAACTTCGGATAGTCTGCAACCAATCCTGAAAAGTGTCCAACAAACGGGAGAGTCTCCAACGAAACCATGGAAGCGTCCAACAAAATGCAGCAAGTGTCCAACCAACTTTGGATAGTCTGCAACCAATCCTGAAAAGTGTCCAACAAACGGGAGAGTCTCCAACGAAACCATGGAAGCGTCCAACAAAATGCAGCAACTGTCCAACCAACTTCGGATAGTCTGCAACCAATCCTGGAAAGCGTCTAACCAACGGGGGAATCTCCAACGAAACTATCAAAGCATCCAACAAAATGCAGCAACTATCCAACGGACCTCGAATAGCCTCCAATCTTTGTCATTCAAATACTCAATGACAGACACACCGTCGAGATTGTTCTCGACAATATATGTTTTAATTCTTTTAATCTTTTAGGTTATTGCTAGGGGCATTTTGCCCTCTGTAGAGGGGGCAATCTGCACTTCCTCTTGGGGTGATTCTGCCATCATCGAAGGCGCAAGTTGCACCGACTGCCCTTGCAGCTTTGTATGAACTTTTAGTTGGTTTCTGTAGCGCAGGCACCGACATGATAACTTTTTGGATAGAAAAATCCCTCAACGGCTACGTCATAATCCATAAATGCCTCGCTGAATAAAGCCTTGTTGATGAGTTCGCGCAAGACGCCTGAATAATAGCCGGGCAGATTCCGAACTTTTTTCAGTTTGGTTGTTTGAATCGCAATACGAAGGGCTTGCATGGCTAATTGCTCGAAAAGCTCTCCTTTGTCTTCATGAATACTAAACTTCAGCATTTGCAGGGACTGGTGCCTGTAGATGCCGTAAAAGTTACGTGCTAATTTACTTTCTCCGATCGTTGAAGAAAGTAGAGATTTCATTTTACCGAAAAGTGTAGTAGGCACAATTTCCGGAGGAGACGTTCTCTTAAGGTCTTTAGTATTTATCGCTTTAGAAAGAAAAGCTTCGGTTTGCGGTTTAGCGGGTTCCACCTTACTGGCAGTGAGCTTTTCATCATCCTTCGGGGTGTTCAATTTCGACTGGTCATTTGTAGGTTTGATGACATAAATGTTAGCGCCTAGACCGCTCATGACAGGACGAATGTAGTGAATTCTTTCTATAATTTCGAGCTTTTCTAATTTGCGGATTGCGCGTCGTACGGTTGCGTTGGATTTCTTGATGGCCTTTTCGATGGTTTCGTGTTTCAAATGGGCAGCACCGTATTTAACGGAGTAACGGCGGATCATATCAAGAACAGCCTGCTCAGTTTGATTCAAGTCGTTCCAGTGCGTGAGTACGTGTTGCCTTGTTACTGCGTCTAAATCGTGTTTGTTTGTGAAGTGTGCGTATTCGGATAGGTAAGTTGTCATAAGGAATGTCCCCTTTATTCTTTATATAGAAGAAAAGAGGGGGAAAGGAGACATTTTTGTGAAAAATATTTTTTTAGTTTATCAGATGCTGGCAAGCGGATTTAAATTTGGTTGCCTTCTATTTTTGTCTAATGCAGAGCTTAACAGCTGCTTTGCACATGTACCACCTTCACAACAAAGTCTTCTAAACGCTTAAATACCGTCATTTTATACGGTTAAAATACATTGCCATGGGCATAGAATCTAATCGTAATCTATTAGCATAAGTACTTTGTGGATTTTTTCTAATGAGTATGTTTTTATTTAATTCAAAATGTATTGACATATTAAATGGGGATATGTAGACTGAAAATTAGATATTGTCTGGTATACCATATGCCAGTGAAGGGAGATAGATAGAGAATGAGCTTATTTGAAGTCCAGCAGTCTCTTTCTCTTAAGCAACAAGCATATGCGGGAATTAAAAATGCAATTGTTTTGCATGAAATTCTTCCTGGTAGTGCGTTGTTTGAAAGAGATTTGAGCGAAAACTTGAAAATTAGTAGAACACCTGTGAGGGAAGCGATTCTATTATTAGAGATGGAAGGTTGGGTTAAGTCCATACCAAGAAAAGGAACTTTTGTAAGTCAAATAACGGCAGGTGATGTCGAAGAAGTAATTCAAATTAGAAAAGCGCTTGAAGTTCTAGTTATCGAACTGCTTATCCCGAAGATTACAGAGCGGGATATCGAACAGCTGAATGAAATATATGTAAAGCAGCTTGAGCTTGTAAAAGACAGTGGACAATTTATATCAGTGGATAAGGACTTCCATATCTATTTGGCGGAACTGAGTGGAAATCTTCGTTTGGTAAATTTAATAAGCACTATAAGTGATCAAATAAGGTGGTTTGGTGTTAGTGCTTTGAATTTGCCGAATCGAAAAGAACAAACTTTAAAGGAGCACGCTTGGATAATTGAGTGTTTAAAAAATAAAGATGTCGAAAAAGCAAAAGAGGCCGTATTGGAGCATATCGAGCACACTCTCGTGGCTATTCTATCTAGCGTCAGTAAAATGGACTAAGTAATGATACCTATCTTTATTATCCTATGAAATAGGAGTGAGAAGTAAATGGTATGTAAGCGCCTACATAAAAGAGGGAGGGGAATTTATGTCCAAAATAGCAGCAAATTTAGTCGAAGAAGTGGAGAGTAAAGAAATTGAAAAACCATCACGTGTACGATGGTGGTTAGCTTTTATGTTTTTCCTTATTGGATTGATTGCCTATATGGATCGATCAAACATCGCAATTATTGCAAAGCCAATGATGGAAGATTTGAATATGAGTAAGGTTCAATTCGGTATGCTAGCATCATTATTCTCCTTAGGCTATGCACTCTCTCAAATCCCTGCTGGAATAATTGCGGAGCGTATTGGGGCAAGGAAGATTGTTATGATTGCCTTAATTTGGTGGTCAGTATTTACAGGATTAACGGCGATGGTTAAATCTCATGGATTATTAGCTCTTGTACGCTTTATGTTTGGGGTTGGGGAAGGTCCGATGTACCCTGGGAACGTAGTCTTTAATACGCATTGGTTTGCGCAACAAGAAAAGGGTCGGGCTGCAAGTGCGCTATTAGCGGGATCTTATTTTGGTCCAGTGATTGCACCCGTGATAACTGTGGCGATTTTTCAAGTATGGGGATGGCAAGCGGTTTTTTATATCTTTGGAGCATTGGGCATATTGGTCGCATTAATCTGGTATATAGTTGGGCGGGATAGACCGGAGGATCATCCTTTTGTGAATAAGCAAGAATTGAAACAGATCATGGAGAATAGAACAGTTACGGGGGATAAAAAGACTCTGGCCCCTTGGAAAAAATTCTTGAAAAATGGTCGTTTTTGGGCGCTAGGTCTTCAATATTTTATTGTTTTGTATATTATCACTTTCTTCCTAGTTTGGCTGCCAACTTATTTGATGGAAGCTAGAAATTTTTCACTAGGCGAAATGGGATTCGCAGCTAGTTTACCTTGGTTAGGTATATTTATCACGGTTATGTCGGGTGGAGCAATTTCGGATTTGTTAGTGAAGAAAGGGAAGTCAAAAATGATTGCAAGGGGTTCGCTTGCGATTGCAGGGTTAATTGTCTTTGCCGGATCAATGTATTTAGCAGCTTATGCTACTGTTCCGTGGATGAATGTATTATGGTTGACGATCTCTTTAGGTGCCTTAGGATTTCCAGTAATCGCTTCATGGTCGGCAGTAATGGACTTGGGGAATGAATTTTCTGGTTCCGTGTCAGGTTGGATGAATCTTTGGGGGAATATAGGTGCATTTGCATCTCCCGTACTGTGCGGCTGGCTTGCACAAAACATCGGCTGGGAGGCCACTTTACTAGTGAGTATCGTACCTGTATTTATCGCTATTTTGCTTTGGTTTGGTATACGTCCAGACCATTCGTTAACGTAATTATTTGATTTTCGTGGCATACCACATGCCACTGATTAAAAGGAGGATATAAAATTGAAGTATGCAATTTTTCAAATGAGTATTATAGCTGGAAAGCCGTCTGAAAACAGAAAAAAAGTATTACATTGGGCAGAAAAGACGATGGAATCCACATTCCCGGATATTCTCGTTCTCCCTGAGATGTGGACTACAGGTTATTCCTTATCTATTTTGGAAGAAGTGGCAGAAGAAAATGGGCAGGATACAATTCCTTTCTTAACTGAGCTTGCGAAACGTTTCAATGTGAATATTATTGGGGGCTCAGTCGCGAATAAAAAGAACGGTTGTATTTATAATTCTTCTTTTGTCGTGAATCGACTAGGGGAATTAGTCTATGAATACGATAAAATTCATTTGGTTCCTATGTTGGATGAACATCTTTACTTAGAAGGAGGAAAGAAAAAAGTAAGTATCTTTGAATTAGACGGCATTAAGATGGGGCTAATTATATGTTACGATCTACGTTTTCCGGAACTTTCCAGGGAACTGGCGCTTAAAGGAGCGGAAGTGCTTCACGTTGTAGCGGAGTGGCCAACAGTTAGAAAAGAACACTGGCACACCTTGCAAAAAGCGAGAGCAATTGAAAATCAAATGTTTGTTGTGTCATGTAATTGTGTCGGTACGTATAACAATGTTGAATATGCTGGGATGTCCATGATTATAGATCCTTGGGGAAGTGAACTTTCCGTAGGGCAAGAACAGAGCGAGGAAACGATAGTAAATGATTTAGCTTTGGAGCTTACCGCAAAAGTACGAAAAGATGTACCGGTATTTTCAAGCAGAGTGCCGGAATTATACTAAAGAAGAAAAGGACGTGACGATAGATGGAAAATAAATTAATATTGAGCATTCAAGGTAGCGAGGAAAAAGTAGAGTTTTATGTAGAAAATATATTTAATGCAGGATATGCTGGAGTGGATCAGGAGAAAGTCCAAGAGCATATAGACGAATTGTCAAAGTTGGGCGTCGCTACACCTACCACCATTCCTACGTTGTATCCAGTATCAAATGAGTTGGCTACGTATGCAGACTCATTCCAAGTCCAGCATCATGAAACAAGCGGAGAAATTGAGTATGTATTAATCTGGTCTAATAATGAAATGTATGTCACAGTGGGTAGCGATCATACTGATCGTAAACTTGAAACGTTCAGTGTTCCAATGTCTAAGCAAGCGTGTCCAAATATTTTAGCGCAGGAAGTGTGGAAATTTGAAGATATAGCAGATCATTGGAACCAAATCGAATTAACATGTTGGATAAAATCAAACGGTAAAGAAGAGCTATATCAAAAAGGTACTTGTGGTGATCTCATGTCTCCCAAATCTTTAATTGAGAACTTTAAACAAATGAACATTGACCAAAATGGAAACATCTTTTATTCAGGAACAATTGGAACAGTTGGAAGTTCGTTAGCATATGGAGATGAATATGTAATCGAAATGAAGGATCCTGTCCTAGGTAGAGTTATAACTCATCAATATCGGTTGGAGTATTTGCTAGAAGAGATCGGATAAGGCGGTGAAGAGTCCTAGAAGTTTGGGGCTCTTCTTTTTTGAATTTCAGGTACCTATTCTGGCAACTACAATTACATATATAAGTTATGGACTAGATATTTACTTTACTATTTAATTTTAGTTGAGTTTTTAAGCAATTGTATGAATTGTTTATTGATTATTAATGCACGGGTACACAAACAATTAGAAAGGGCTGTCCAGAAGAGCGGTGAAAACCGACTTTCCTTGACAGCCCTGTTTTACGTACTATAACTCAGTTTACGTCGATAAATTTTATTTTGCATTCTCATCGGGTTGATGGATTCCAAAAGTATTGCCTTCTGTGTCAATGTAATACCCTTGCCACGCCATGCCAGGCAGGGCATATTTAGGCATGGCTACCGTGCCGCCATTCGCCATGATTTTCTCTTCCGATACATCGTAATTTTCCACACCCATTGTACAAGCAAATCCATTTAAAGGTTGGCCTGCTTCAGGTGGAGTACTTTGCCGCGGCATCAAAGCACCATTGATGCCAAGTTCATTCTCATCGCCCGTAGTGGCTCCGAAGTAAGGCATTCCAGCAAAATCACTCCAATCTTGGAATGACCATCCGAATACCTCTCCGTAGAATTTCTTAGCCCGTTCCATGTCATCCACGTGAATTTCGAAATGAATTAATCTTCCCATGACTTCCTCCTGTTTCTTCATTTTAGGGTTTGAATATTATGACTTATTGAACTTTAGGAATTAACTATACCATCTTATGATTGGTGATGTATATGATCTTGAATTCCAGGTACCTGTGCAAGGTTGTATTCAGACAGTTCCATACAACTTCATAATTAAGAACAGGAGATTAGATAGGTAACGGATTATCTAATCTCTATAATCCAGTCGATCGTAATCACATCCATCTAAACTAAAAACAACATTCGTTTTCAAGTGTTTGATGTTAACAAGCGGTATAATAACGACGAAAAAAAGAAATCCAATTAAATTAAATATTCTCTTTAATTTAAATACTCTATGTGTTAAGATACTTTTATACTTGTATACAATTATTTTAAAGGTGATGGTAAATTTGGTTGAAGAAGTTAGAACTAGCAGGGTATCGACTAAAGATATCGCTTATAAAGAATTAAGGGAAAAGATTATAAAATGTATTCTTGAACCCGGTCAACCTATTGTGGAAGATGAGTTGGCAAAAGAGTTACAGATTAGCAGGACACCATTGAGAGAGGCTTTACAAATACTTGAACTGGAGGGATTAGTAAGCCGAGGTATTAATGGCAGAATGAATGTTGCGCCAATATCAATAGAGGAAGTAAAAGAAATATTTATCATACGAAGTAATTTAGAGGGGATTGTCATTGAAAATGCCATTGATCATATTACCCAAAAGGAAATTGATCACTTAACAAATCTTGTTGAAATACTCAAAATGACTACAAGTTTAGAAGACTATGAGAGAATTGATGACTTTGGCAGCCAATTTCATGAATATATTTATACAGTAAGTCGCAATAAAGTTGCAGTTAAGTTTTTATCACAACTAAACAGTCTTATCAACCGATACAGGCGTTTAGCACATCAATGTATTATCGAAACTAAAAAGTCAGTAGATGAACATGAGATGATTCTTAATTACATCATCAAAAAAGATAAGGTAAATGCAGTAGCAGAAGTTAAAGAGCACATCTTAGGCTCTATGAATCAAGCCATAAAAACAGTCGAAAAGTACAAAGGTTCACAACCTGGACAGGTAATTAGTAAAAATCAAAACTTGACCTAGGAACAATATAAGAGGAGGAAACAATTATGACATATGCAGTAATTGGCGGGGGTAATACGGGGCAGGCTATAGCGGGATATCTTAGATTAAAAGAGGAAAGCGTGAAGCTGTATACACGTGACCCAAATAAGGCTCAAAGAATTTCAAAACAAGGATTAGAAGTTAAAGGAATATATTCGGGGAAAGTAATTTTGGAAGCGTCTACGTCAATGGATGAGGTTATTTCAGATGCTAAGTTTATCATTATTTCAACGACAGCAATGGGACATGAAACAATTGTAAAGCAAATCAAACCAATTTTAAAAGACAATCAAACAATTGTATTTTTTCCGGGATATTGGGGGGCGCTAGAATGCAAGCGAATACTAGGTGAACACTTAATAAAAAATAAAAATATTACAGTGGCAGAAACGAGCGCCATGCCTTTTGTTAGTATAGCGGATAATGCTGGTTCAGTATTTATCAATAAAATTAAACACAATGTACTCATTAGTACATTATGTGAAGAGAATCCGATTGCACTATCTTTTATGAATAGGTTTCCACAATTAATCCTGGGAAACAGCGTTTTTGAAACATCTTTGAATAACTCGAATGTTGTTATTCATCCTCCGATTACTCTTTTTAACGCTGCAAGGATTGACGCATCCGAAGCATTTCAGTTTTATACAGATGGTGCATCTCCCTTTTCAGTTAACTACGTTGAGAAGATGGATATTGAAAGACTGCAAATCGCAAGTCGACTTAAAGTAAATACTCAAAGCATTTTGACTGTACTGAATGAATTTTATGATACAGGTTATCCAACCCTATATGAAGCTCTACCAGGTTTATTCCCGACAGGACTGGCTCCTACTACATTAGATTATAGGTACATGACAGAAGATATACCCTTTGGTCTTGTTCCTATTTCAGAATTAGGAAAAATATTGGGAGTTGAAACACCGTATACTGACTCAATAATTAGTGCAGCGTCATTACTTATGGATAGCGATTACAGAAAAGAAGGAATTAGTTTTAAAGGGTTAACTAAGGAGAGCCTACTAAGTATGTCAGTGGTGTAAAAAATGAGTAATATTTTATAAAGCATCTGGGGAGGTAAAAGTTATTTTACACATTAAAAACTTGCACATTTCATTCAATAAAAACGAAGTGTTAAAAGGAATTGATTTATCGGTTGAGAAGGGCGAGGTAGTATCCTTTATTGGACCGAGTGGAACAGGTAAAACAACCTTGTTAAAATGTATTAATTATTTAGAAAAACCACATGAAGGCGAAATTCAATTAGGCGATTTACATCTAAACTATGAGAATATAAAAAAGCAAGACATCCTTAAACTTCGCCGAAAAACCGCCATGGTATTCCAAATGTTCAATATATTCAAACATAAGACGGTCATACAAAATGTGATGGATGCGCAAATAGCAGTTCAAAAAAAGTCCAAGGAAGAGGCGTATGAGAATAGTTATAAGCAATTAGAAAAAGTAGGTTTAAAAGAAAAAATCAATGAATATCCCTCTCGTTTATCCGGAGGGCAATTACAACGGGTTGGCATTGCGCGTGGTCTGGCGCTTGAACCAGAGTTGATTTTATTTGATGAACCAACCTCGGCGCTTGATCCGGAATTAGTAGAGGAGGTGTTGCGAGTAATTGAAGATGTAGCGAAGTCAGGCATGACGACACTCTTAGTTACGCATGAGATGGATTTTGCAAAGAGGATTTCAGACAAGGTTGTATTTATGGAAAATGGATACATTGTTGAAGTAGGTCCTCCAGAACAGATTTTTGAGAACTCAGAGAATGAGAGAACGAGACAATTTTTGAAAAAGATTTATGCAAATCAAGGATAGTAAAAAAAAATAAAAGGTGGTTGATTCTAATGAGGAAAAAGTCGATTTTATTTACTATTTTAATATTAGTTTTAAGTCTACTAGCTGCATGTAATTCAAGTGATAATGAAACAAAAGTAGATGCTGAAGGAAATTCAGACGTTAGAACAATCAAAGTAGCAACTGGACATACATCAAAACCATTAAGTTGGGTAGATGAGGCTGGCGAAGTCACTGGTTATGAACCTGAAGTAATAAAAGAGCTTGATAAAGTAATAGATGAATATGAATTTGAACTGGTTGCTGTTGAAGATTCAGCAGGTGAAACTGGGCTAGCAACTGGAAAATACGATATGCTCGCGGGCGGCATGGGTTTTACTGAAGAACGCGCAAAACAATATTTAGTTCCTTCTGAATCCAATGGACGGGCCCTTATAAAAATTTATGTTGCAGAAGATAGTGGTATAGAGGGAATTGAAGATTTGGTGGGAAAGAATATTTCACCCCTTTCACCAGCAGGAGCAACTTTTGCAACAGTTAAAGGTTGGGAAGATGAGAATCCGGAATATAAACTGAAATATGATCTGGCAGACGTTGGTATACCTATGGCAGATAGGCTTAAAGAAATAGCGAACGGTAAATATGATGCATTGTTTTATCCATCAAGTTATGGACAAATAAAAATCATAGAAGACAAAAAGTTAGCTGTTCGTGCAACTGACCCAATAAAAATTATTCCAACCTTCTTTATGATACACAAATCAACGGAAAATGAGAAATTGAGAGATGCAATCGATAAAGGATTAAAGGAATTAGCGGAGTCCGGGAAACTTTCCGAGCTATCTGTTGAATTTTACGATGAAGATGTATTTCAATATGATTAATACAATTTAAGATGTAGATTGTATCTGAAGTTATTTAGTTAAGTATTGTATACCTCCCAACCCATAAAAACACATCCATATTCTTTCTTGTGATGCCTTTAATTTAGAGGGTCAAATGAGATGGAGAGAATATGGATGTCAATAAAGACTATAACAGGTGTACCTTGAATGACTAGGGCTACATTGAAAATAATCACTTAGTTCCATTTGCAAAGAAATGCATATACGTACATAATTTTCATTTGCTTTTATGGAGCGTTTTTTAAGAAGTACGGTTACAGAAAATCAGTAAAACTCCTAAATTTTATCATGAAATTTGTTTATAGTAGCTACATACTCAAATTTAAATAAAGACGTTCATCATTGAAGGGAGGAATTACTATGGAAATGAATATGCAAGCATTACTATTGGAATTTCTGAAAGCACTTCCCATTAATATTATAATAATAATTATGTCTGCCGCACTTGGATTATTATTTGCTGTTTTATTAACAATTCTTAGAATAAAAAAGATTCCAGTCATTAGTCAAATGGCAGATTTATATGTTTCATTTGCCCGAAGCGTTCCTGGATTGATATTACTATTTATTGCCTACTTTGGTATCCCAAAGATTTTACCTTTAATAGGCTTAAGTTCGGTTGATGTAAGTCCAATGCATGCAGCAATTATTTCCATGGGATTTTATCATTCAGGATACATTTCTGAGGTATTCCGTCCGGCATATCTATCTATCGATAAAAGTCAACATGATGCGGCGGATAGTTTAGGCTATACACCAACTAAAAAGTTTTTTAGAATTATACTTCCACAGGTGATACCTGTCGCCCTTCCTGGATACGGAAATGGCTTGGTTTATTTAATCCATGATACTTCACTTATCTTTGCGATAGGTATAGTTGATATTATGGGAACTGCCGAATTATTTATATCAAGATCTGACGGTACGAATCAAATATTTATTTACTTTATTATCGCCTCGATGTTTTCTGCGATGTGTTTTACAGCCGATAGCTTGGTCAGAAAACTTGAGAGGAGAACAGCAATTAGATAGTGGTATAAAAAAATCAAGCAGGGGGGTAAAAAATGTTTGACTTAAAGGCTTCATACGATATGTTTTTAGGAATACTGGGTGTTCTTCCCACAACCTTGTTATTAGCGATAACCATACTTGTTTTATCAACTCTTTTAGGAGTCGTTATAGCCTTAATACAACAATATAAGATTCCAGTATTGGTTCAACTAATAGGATTATTTAAACTGTTTTTAAGGGGCACTCCCATGGTTGTTTTTTTATACTTAATGTACTATGCATTGCCAGCAATGGGGCAACTCATCGTATCGCTACTAGGTATTGATTACAATATGAATAATTTGTCGCCCGTTATCATTTTAGTTGTCACAGTTAGTCTTACATTATCCACCTTTCAATCAGAAATTATAAGGGGATCATTTTTAGCAGTAGATTACGGACAAATCGAGGCGGCCCATTCTTTAGGATACAGTTTCTTTCAAACCTTTAAGAGAATTATTGCCCCACAGGCTTTTGTTCACGCGGTACCCGATTTTGCAAACTCTTTTACAGTAGCAATTAAAGCCACTTCACTCGGTTTTTTAATAACCGTAATCGATATATTTGCACAGGCAAAAATTATGGCAGCCCAAAATTTCCGCTTTATTGAGGCGTTTTTAATGGTGGCACTAATATATTGGGGGATAGGTATACTCATAACGAAGTTTGCAGATAGATATGAGAATGATGTAAGGATAAAGTAATCGAAAAAGTATAACGTGTATAAAGGCAAATATAACGTATCACCATTTATTACTTCGGTGCCAGTCAAGAGAAATCAAATACCAAGAAAGTCTTTAAATAATCGAACACCATTAGAAGTATTATCAAGGTATGTAAACGAACCGGATTTGTCTAGCTAATATTTAGAACTAAAAATATTATAAAATTTGACTTTGGTGAATAATCCCCTGTCTTCCAATGGGGAAAGGGTCAACATTTTGCTGACGCTTCTTTATTACCGAGGATTGTATAATGATGTGTAACTGCTCAAAAACCCATCCGTATGCACCATAGGAATGCGGTTTCAACAACGGGCGCCATAATGTAGATTGATTAAAAGAGACACCCTGATAGTGTTGCAGAATAGATGAATACATCCCTAAGAAAATCCCAGGCGATTTGACCTCGATGTAGCTTTTGCGCAATATGTACTATTTTCACAAAAAGCATTGCACTTTTTATTGCAATTTATGAATATAAACATTTTATATAATTGGTAAAATAAGTAACATTTATTCTCGTGTATTAGAGGATGCAAAGTAAGTTAGAGGTAGAGAATGGGGAATGACTCATCACGACTGTAAAAAACGAGCGTACTAGTCTTTGTTTTTTAAGGGGTGTACTATGTGAACAACATTGTTAAGGGTATTTTATTAATGCTGATTTCATCTATCGGGTTTGCAGGTATGACGCTTTTTGTAAAACTTTCGGGTGATCTGCCCGCTATTCAAAAAACGTTTTTTAGGAATTTCGTATCAGCAATTATTGCATTTATTTTAGTCATTTATTATAAAGAAAGTTTATTTGGTAAACGGGAAAACCAATTGGTTTTACTAGGTCGATCGATTTTTGGAACATTAGGAGTTATTTTCCTCTTTTATGCAATTGATAACCTTGTCTTGTCAGATGCGGATATGATAAGTAAAATGAGCCCCTTCTTAGTTATTATATTTTCAGCAATATTTTTAAAGGAGAAAATCCTACCCTTTCAAATGGCAACAATTATAACGGCATTTATTGGTATGTTATTTATTGTGAAGCCCTCTTTTTCCATTGATGCTGTACCGTATTTCATTGGTGTTTTATCAGCAGTCTTTGCGGCAGCCGCATATACACTGCTGAGAGTGCTAGGAAATCGGGAAAAGTTTTATACGGTGGTCTTTTACTTTTCGTTTTTTTCTACGGTCACATTGTTCCCTTTTTTAATTATAATTTATAAGCCAATGTCAGGTATACAGCTTATATTTTTATTGCTTGCAGGTCTATTTGCAACGGTGGGGCAATTTGGTATTACGTTAGCTTTCAAATATGCCCCAGCCCGTGACATATCTATATTTACCTATTCGACAGTTTTCTTTACGGTCATCATGAGCTTCGCATTTTTTAGCGAGGGTCCAGATTTATACAGTTTGATTGGTTACGTCATTATATTAAGTGCAATGTTGTATATGTTCTTTAAAGGAAGAAAGTTAACTTTCTAATATAATCGTACATATTAAATCTTGAAAAGACAGCACTTTACTCTTTAATTTCAGGTACGTGTGCGTGACACTTCTCTGATAACACAAGACAATTACATATTTATAAGCAGTGGATTATGTATTTATTTAAATATCTAATCTTTTTTGCGTTTTTATACAATTGGTCCTTTCCATTTCTCTAAAGATTTCGGAATTATGCTAAGTCCACCTTACAATGATGTAACTGTATAGGAAATTGAAGATGCCCCTCATAAACCTTTATCACCTTTCGAAATTAACTCAAAACCATTTTATTGGGGTTACCAATCGCTTAATGGAGCAGCACCCTATATGCAACCAGTATATATACAGTTCGACAAGTTGAATTTAACTAGCAAACCGACAAAAGATGGCAAACGTTATGTAGGGGGTTGGAAAATCACTGAAACCGGTAACCAACGATTTTTTTACCTGTTAAAAACATTTTCGTTCTCCACTTTTATTATATGTTTTTTACTAAACTTATTTGCTCCTTCTACTATGTTAGATGTTGTAAGAGATATAGCTATACTACTCACTGGACTATCATTTATTGCCCGTAAGGAAAGAGTCGTCTTATTTAGCATACTAACTATCTATTTCATCCTACCTTTATTATCTAGTTTATCTAAGATGTTTTGAGTTGATGAAGAGGATTAACTTTAAAAATGAAATTCTTACCTACGTATTTAGAATGATTTCTAAACGCCATCGTATCTTACAAAGAAACCCGTTAAAATCGGAGTAAATAGGGAAAGGCGACCATCCACTAGGAATGATCGCCTTTTTCTGGTCCTCTTTGAAAAAACCAGAATGCATATATTGCACAAATATACAATTATTATAGTAACATATATATATAATTCCGTCAATTAGAAAACTAAAAAAGATGTATGTATTGGAAATTATTTGTTTACTTCTTGTGTAGTGCAACATAAAAGTGCTTGTATAAAGTGAAAGAGAAAGGCAACCGTAACTCCATTTGGTTGCCTTTCTTTATAGATTTTATTCGTAACTTTGAATTGCCCTAAATCATCCATTCACAGATACCTTTCAAGCGATTCAATGCTGTAGTAGAATCAAGCACTTATAGTCAAAAAGCTTTCCCGCTCGAGTTTTCTAACGTTTTGAGACGGCTGTCCAAAATGAAATTACCGAATGGGATGAAGGCGGAAAGAACAGCGCCGATTGTAAATCTGAAAGGCCATTTTACCGCAATCATCGCATACACAATGGCACCCATATACGCGAGGAATATATAGCCGTGAATCGTACCGACAATCGTTACGGCATTTGGCATATCAAACCAATATTTGAGAGGCATCGCAATGAACAACAAGGCTAGCAGTGAGCTACCTTCCAGGATACCGATGAAACGAAAACGTCCTAATGCATTTTTAAACATGCTATCGCTCCTACTATCTTCATTTTACCATCCTCCATTGTATAAGAAGAAAATGACGATGTATAGAAATCGGATTGACCACTCTAAATTACCTAAATTCCTACTTTTAATTTATAGGTATTATGATATAATGATTATAAGATTCAGAAAACCTATAATAATTCGGTGATTTCGATTGATTGCCAGAGAGGGAAGTGAAGTGGTGTATTTGCGTTCCGAAGATCTAAAGGGGCTGTTTCAAACTGAAGGTGCATTTTATGAATTGATTGTGAGCGGAAGACTACACATTTGTCGAAGTGTCGCAAAGATTAGTAGAAGGGGAGTTGCTACGACAGTAGCGGATGCTCTTTTTGTTCTTGTTAATCCGGGAAGTTGCGCACCTTCAGATGACACCGAAGTTCTTACGACCAATCCTGAAAGCATTGCGGATCTTCCTTTTGTACAAGCCAAGTCGGATGAAACACAACGCCAAGTGATGCGGCTCATGGACAGGATGAAGTGGAATATGACCTACATCATCAATTTATCCGACCTGCGTGTAGGCAACATCGAAGGCTTCAGACATGTTCTACATTACATGGATGTGAATGAGTATGATGCGCACAGCATATTTACCCCGCATCGATTGGGCGAAATTGATCGCCTATTATCGCCCGACACAAAGATCATAGCAGGATGGGGAGTTTCTCCGCTTATTAAGCAACGTGCATTTGAAGCTTTGACCGTGTTGACGGAAAAGGGAACATTAAATGGACACCGGCACGAGACAGAACCTTTCTATTACCATCCTTATCAATACGGGAAGACGAAAAGTAAGGCATGGGTGGATGCTGTGGCGGAGGAATTGGGGGAGGGGGTCTATCAACGATAACGATGAAAGAAAACTTCGTGCAAAATAAAAAAACTCTGTTGCAGTTCGAACCTTTGGAAAGTAACTACTAACGGAAAGAAGCAGGTTACTGCGCCGAAGTAGTAGTTTACTCATATTTCAAAATTAGAAAAGGGGTTATATATATGAAAGCTTATGTCATTTTAGGAGATAATAAGGATACACAAGGATTGATCGATCAGCTGAGGGCGAGAGATAATGGAACGATTACGGTTGTTGACGAAGACTTTAACATGGTGCTATCCAGAAAAGGTGACGTTACCTATGTAAATGGGTCTTATGTAGATAACGTTAAGGATTTGAAACTCCCATTCGTGTATTATCACTACATCCAACCGATGCATCGAAGAGATGGCCGGAAATGGAGACGGAGTTTAAGTAGTGAACGGTGAATTTGGTGTGTTTTGTGAGGGGTATTTATAAAGGGGGTGTCCTATATGTCGGGGAGTTACCGATTTAGAGGACAACTCCTTTTTTGATAGTTAATTTTAAGTGGTGGAATGTTAAATTGATTAATTTTAGGTGTGGATTCGTGTCTATTTTATGTAGTTGGATTCGGAACACGGTTGAATTATCATAATTCAACCGTGTACAGGTACCGTTTACTATAGGGAGTTTCCAACCAATCTTGGAAAGTGTCCAACAAACGTGGTGGTGTCCAACGAATCTATTGAAGTGTCCAACCAAGTCCGGCAACTGTCCAACCAACCTCGGGAAGTATCCAACCAATTCCGGAAAGTGTCCAACAAACGGGATAGTCTCCAACGAACCTATCGAAGTGTCCAACGAAGTCCAGAAACTGTCCAACGAACGTCGGGAAGTCTCCAACCAACCCTGAAAAGTGTCCAACAAACGGGATAGTCTCCAACGAACCTATCGAAGTGTCCAACAAAGTCCAGCAACTGTCCAACGAACCTCGGGAAGTGTCCAACCAATCCCGGAAACTCTCCAACGAACCCCGAAAAGTCTCCAACCACCCCACAAACCGATAACACTCAAAAGGTCATAATTGTATAAAGCCTCACATAAATAATAGTGTATCTAACGGATTTAACTTGGGGGTACAGGAGGCAGGAATAACTATGAGAGAAAACAATGGAGGGGAAACGGGCTCTTCCACGCAACTAAACAGAAATAATTCAAAAGGAATGCATTCACAGACTGTAGGTGAAAGAGGTCCTGTACTGGAGCAGGACAGTATGTTACATGAAACATTAGAGGGATTTGTCCATTCAAAAATTTTGGAAAGACCAGTACATGTTAAAGGCTTTGGTGCTTTCGGTTACTTTGAGACCGTGTATTCTATGGCGAACTACACAAAGCTTTGTTTTCTACAAAATCCTGGGCAGCAAGTTCCAGTTACAGTGAGGTTTTCATTGGCTGTAAGCACTAAGGGTACGCCGGATACATCACGAAATGTGCGTGGATTTTCTACTAAGTTTTATACGGAAGAGGGCATTTTTGATTTGGTCTTCAATCATATCCCTGTATTTTTGGTACGAGATGCCATACGCTTTCCGGAGTCCATTGAGGCTTTTTTACCCTCACCGGTAACTAATTTGATGGATCCTGAACGGTTCTGGAGTTTCGTAGCCAGAGCACCGGAATCAACCCATTTAGTTGTTCGGCTTTACTCTGATGCAGGCACGGTAAAAAGCTTTCGCCACATGCCGGGTCATAGTGTGAACACCTATGTTTGGAGGAATGAGCAGGGCGTTCGCAGTTATGTTAAATATCACTGGGTTCCTGAGGCTGGGGAGCAGTATATAGACGCTCAAGAAGCGGCCCGATGGAACGGCGAAAATCCGGATATTGCAGGTAAGGATTTGCATGATACCATAGCTTCGGGGAAGCCCGTTGTCTATGGGCTTTATGTGCAGCTTATGAATCCAAATGACGAAACCATTCTTCCCTATGATCCATTGGATGATACGAAAGTTTGGGATGAACGGCAGTACCCCCTTCAACCAGTTGGCCGTCTGACGTTGAATCGCAACCCAGATAACTATATGGAACAAGTGGAGAAAGTGGCGTTTTCACCGTCCAATCTCTTGGATGGGGTCGAATTATCGGATGATAAGATGCTGCAGGGGCGCGCCAATATTTACTCGGATTCCCAGCGTCGGCGGCTTGGACCGGATTTCCGCAAAATACCTATCAATCATCAGCAAGACTGGACGCCCGCTTCTCTTGTGACAAGCGGCAAAGGCAGATATGTGAAGGGGCATCTTGTACGATCCGATTTACCAAAACAGGATGATTTTACGCAGGCCGGGCAATTTTATCACGCTCTTCCACCTGTGCAGCAAAACCACCTCGTCACTAATCTTTCGGCTGATCTTGCTGGCATATCCCATGAAACGCGACGCATTGTTCTGACGTATTTGCACAATGCGTCACCGGAATTGGGAAAACGAGTTGTCCAGCAAATTGAAATGCAGACAAAAGGTTAATTCTATGTGCCTATGTGCGAATACAATTTTATAATAATGAAATCAAGACCAGACAAATTACCACTGTCTGGTTTTTTGTATGTTTAATTTAGAGTCAGACACAGGTACATTTAACTATATTAATGATATAATCTTGTGGTAAAGATGACATATAAAATTACTCAAGTATAGAATGTTATCAAGTGGGGAGGGATTTTCATGAAAAATAAAAAAATAATGTACATAGCAGCGGGGATTGTTGTACTAGGTATACTTGCATATTTCGTTTTCAATCAATTGAGTAAAGGTGATGTAACGATCGAAGAAAAGACTGTTCCGAAAGGTGGGGGTGGGGAAGATTTTCAAGAGGTAATAATTGAAATTGACGAAGTAAGAAAAGAGCCAATTGAAATGGAATTCCCAAGCTCAATGGATGAATTTGATGTTCAAGCTGCTATTCATGGCATGTCACATCAAAAAGTTCAAGCAAAAGATAAATGGGGCTTCCTTCCGTTAACCCAAGACCGTGTGACACGCTTGATTGAAGTCGTTGAAGAAAACAAATCGAGCTACGAGAATTCGGAACTGTATATAAGGATCCTTACGCGCTGGTCAAACAATGACTTCTCACAGGCAGACAAAGATCATAACGCTATTTGGGAGCTTCAAGGCGGGAATGTGGGACGAGCGACAGGAATCTTGAGCGCAGAGGAAGAAAGGAAATTTATTAAAGAGCATTTTACAGTTCAAGTAAAAGAAGTAACGCCAGAGTGAAAACGTAACGGGTTCGGTTGATGGGGAGAAAACATTGAATAACAACAAAGATGGGAACACAATTAACATATGAAACGATGTCTTTTTTTGTTGTCTTATCAATGCTCTAGTCAATTTGACATACGAATTAGCACATCAATTAGCATGCAAAATGAAGACACCGCATAAATGTATGCGGTGAAAGCTGCACGTACGGTGTGATGGAGGGAAAAGGTGGTGATAACTTCAAAGCCTTACCTATTCCTATCAAGAGTGTTGTTTAACTTGTGTTCAATAATCGAGCCATTTAATTGAATAGGGGTGGGATAAATGGATGGAGATTCAGAGAGTAATATACCGATAAAAGAAATCATTTTTAATTCGAGAAAATACTCAAAAATTAAAAAAGCATTAGCTATATTTTACTTAGCATTACTCTTCTATTTTCAGGTTAAACAAAATGTTGTTCTCGGGTTTACTTTGGCATTTACAGGTATTATTATTGGTATCGTTTATTATATTAATAAAATTTATTTCTATAATGAAAAGAAAAAAAACAAAGATTTTATAACTTTAATAATGTTTGTAGTATTACTTATATGGGGTGTTTATACATTTTATAATCTATGATATCTAACTATCTGGTTAGTTTGTTTGATTTATCTACTTGTGGTTCTTATTAAACTAACGGATGTTTTAGTCGAATAACAGAATTTCTTAGAGAGCTCACTTTTCTTATTGAACTAATGGGCCAGTTTAGTGGAATAATACTCTATAAGCACTTTTGTAATTTCTGATTGGGAATTCCCTTGAAATTGGAACCTCTATTCGTCTCAAACGTATAAATGGCAGGGGTTGATTGTTATGTGGAAAAAACTGTTAATAATCTTATCAGTTGTAATCGGCGGATTTATGGTTAGCGTCACTAGTGACAATTTAGGAGAACAAGGTAATAAAATTATGCATTTAGTTGGAAGCCTGTTAATGATAGGAGGAATAATAGCTGCTTTTCAAACAAATAAGAAGAGGAATTAATCTGATTCAACTAACGGGTCAGTTTAGTTTAATAATATTATTACCAAATTTGGAACTTTAACCAATATATACCGTCAAACTTACATATGGAGAATTGTTGTGGAATGTGCAATTTATCTTTGAAAGGGGAATTTAGAAGTGATGAAAAAAGCTATAATTTCAGGAATGGTACTTTGTTCAATCTTGTTAGTTGGATGTAATACAACCGAGGTATTAGAAAGCGAACAGGAAGTAGTAGTTTCTCAGAAATACGGGGGAAATGATGGAATATCAAATTTAATATCTGAATTACAAAATGAAATAATAGTATCTATTACAGAACAAACGGAACTTGAAAGTGATTCACTAGCAATAATGTTAGATGGTGGTACTGATGAATTAACAGTTTCAGTAGGTTTCCCGAAGGATGCAAAAATTGATGATACGTTGATTCAACAAATAGTTGAAGATTCTATTAAGAATGTTTCTGAAACAGAAACAGTATCAATTAGCGGAGAAAAAATGAAAATAAAAATAAAGATTGAGAAATACTAACAGTGAAGTTCTTAAAGGTTAGAGATTGAGATTGGAGTTTATTAAATATGAGGTTTTTTATAAAAGGAGTATTAGTAGTTGTATTGTGTTTTTATTTATTGGTACTTTCAAAACTAATCTTATTTAAATATCTAACAATTCCTGACATAATTAATCATTTTACTTTTAGTTATGATGGTCGTTCCTGGAGTCATAACTTTATTCCTTTTAAAACGATAATCTATTATTTATTCTTAGCAGATATAAATTTCAATATGAGAGTAGAAAACTTAGTTGGAAATATCATTGGTTTTGCACCATTTGGTTTTATTTTGCCTTTACTATCAAAAAGATTCCACTTGTTCAAAAATATTGCCATAGCATCCTTTTGTTTAAGTATGACATTTGAACTTATTCAATTTGTATTTAAATTTGGAAGTTTTGATGTTGATGATTTAATTTTAAACACACTTGGGGGTGTAATAGGGTATATAGCTATTTACGCTATCTTTATACTTATAAGATACATAAAACAAAAGAAAGTTCGTGAAATTTCTTATTAAACTACCGGTGCTTTACTTCAAGAAGGGGTAAAGCCTTTTTTTATTGAACTAAAGGGGCGGAATACTTCAATAATTCAATTCTTTCCCTTTTTAAAAAGTTGAAGAAGTAAGGTGGGTGTTCCCGTTTATTATCCAAGTAAATACACCTATCCTTATTGAAAGGAGGATATGGAAATGAAACCGATTATTTGTATAATTACTAGTTTTATTAGCAGTTTTATATTTGTACTTTTGATTTCGTTAAACTACTTTGGCGCGCTAAACTTCTTTGAATTGGCTGATTTTCTTTTGATATGGGGCATTTTCATATTGCCAGTCTTTTTGATTAATGGTTTTATCGCTGTCTATTTAGTTTCTTGTGTTCAGAAGCTTTTTAAATCAAAGACATATTTTATTTCTATGATTGTATTCATCCTTTTGGGGATAATTTGTAACATTTATGCCTTATCGCATTTTATAAGAAATGGATGGGACGATGGAGTTATTGAGTACCTGATTCTAGGAATTTCAGGTTCCCTTCTTTATTTTCATATTTGGTTGTTATTAGAAAAAATAACCATAAAGCGAAGAATTAATTTACTGTAAAAGTCTTAAAAGAATGAAATCCTTCTTCAACTAACGAGTAGGTTTGTTGAAGAGTGTTGTTTAACTTGTGTTCAACAATCGGGCCATATTGCGGCATAATACCTTAAAGATAGTAGGATATATATGTTACATTTTAGAAGGGATTGTGAAGGTTTTCCCAAAAGAAAATGGCGGAAAGAGGTAATATACTTGAACTTATCTATTGGATATTTACCGAGTAAATACTACGATTTTACACCAGATGCTGGAGGATGTTTTCCGTTTGCAGTAGATAAAAAAGTTCCCTATGTAGTATCAATTTGTGATATTTATTTACCAGAGTGTGAAGAGAATTTTGTACCGAGTTGGATGGGAAATATAAAAGCATATCCTTTATATTTCTGTGCAGATGTACCTAATTATTACAAGAATGAATATGAAGAGATTTTTAATGCAGTGCAAATTGAATATCGCTACCTAACAGAGGATAATGAAAAGTGCGTCTCCGTCGCAAAGATTCAAGATAAAAAGCAACTTTTAGCAGCTTTTCCTTTTTATATTACACTTGGTTGTGGAGGAGGTACTGTTGTTTGGGGTACAAAAGAGGATGTTTTTAGTGTTGAATTAAGAAAGTGGAAAGGAAACTGGGACGGATTAATTGAAAAAACAATAGTCATCATACCGAAAGTAGATACGAGTATTTTTTGGATTGGATATGATGGAGACAGTATTGATGTTCTTTCAAATCAGAAGTACTTTTCAACTTACGAAAATATAACAAAAACACTCCCTGAATTTGTAATACCAAGTTTATGTGAATTCGGTTAATTTACTTAGGAATATTTTCGAAAGATACAGTCACTCTAATACAAACGGGGCATTTAGTTGAAGAATCAAACTGGTTTTTTTTACTTGTTTTAATAGTTTGGAGAGTAGCCTTCAATTTTTTAAATATAAGTTGGTAGAAAGAGGTTTATATGTTTCCAATTCTTTTTGAGAGGACGTTTATTGTAATATTACATATAGTAAAATGGATATTTATATTATTATTGTGCTGTGCGGGGATTGTTATAGGTGCTGTACTATTAGGTATTATGGGTATTGAGGTACCTAATGTAGAACCAATCTTACATATAGCATCAGTACCTATTTTGTTATTCAGCCATAAAATTTTCCTAATAATATTAAACATATTCGTCATTATAATTTTTGTTTTACTATATTTTCAATCAAGAAAGATGAAAAAATAATACGAGGGTAAGCTGACAAGTTAAAAAAGTGTCTTGTTCAATTAACAAGTGCTTACTTGAAGATCATTGAGCTGCTTAGACGGCTCTTTTTTCTTGTTCAACAATCGGACCAGTTTATTGAACAAGGATATTTTGTGTTTTTAGCGAATTAGAATTACAACCACACTTATCAAGAATACAGGATATTGCAAAATAACAGGAACATAGGAGGTATGAGATTTGAAGATCCATAGAATAGATCATGTGGGTGTAAACGTAAATGATCTCTCTGCCGCTAAAGAATTTTTTCTCGATTTTGGCCTTGAGGTGCAAGGGGAATGGGAAATGGAAGGAGAGTTGATAAGTCAGGTATTTGGGCTTAATGACGTTAAAGTAGCATGTGTAGGGTTGGGGACACCAGACGGTCAGGTATGGATAGAGCTGATCAAATTTTATAATCCGTCAGATGAAAGAGAAATTCAGCAACCTTTTGCTAATACCCCGGGTATCCGGCATATTGCATTTGCTGTTGAGGATATTGAAGCTGTTGTTGCCAAGTTGAAAAAGAAAGGTACGAAAATCTTTAGTGAGATACTACACTATGAAGAAAGTTATAAGTTATGCTACTGCAGTGGGCCAGAGGGAATTATTTTAGAGTTGGCGGAGAAAATCAAATAATTACTAGTTATCTGGCCAATAATTGATGAATTTTGGCAGACCGCCAGTGAAATATGTAGCCTCGTCGATAAAGTTGTTCCGCAAGCGGGCGCGATTGTAAGGTAAGCGTTTCTGTTCTTATTCAACTCGTGAATAAGAATCTCTTAATCAATCTCATTTATTTTTAAAAACGGAATCTTCTGTTAAAATTGGGTAGATAGAAAGGAGTGACTAAGGTGAAATCACAAGTTATTGAAACTTTTGGTGAACCATCCGTATTTCAATATAAAGAGATTTCAAAACCTGAACTAAAACCTGGATATGTACTTGTCCAAGTAAAGGCTACAAGTGTAAATCCTATTGATACGAAAGTCCGTGCTGGTGCAGTTCCAACCGTTGCACCCGAGTTTCCAGCAGTATTACATGGGGATGTGGCAGGTTTAGTATCTGCGGTGGGTGAAGGAGTAACCGAGTTTAAAATTGGCGATGAAGTGATTGGATGCGCGGGTGGATTTAGAGGGACTGATGGCGGTGCACTTGCGGAGTTTATGCTAGCGGATGTTGATTTACTTGCTCACAAGCCGAAAAATTTGACGATGGAAGAAGCCGCAGCTTTACCATTGGTTGCTATTACCGCTTGGGAAGCCTTATTTAATCGGGCAAAGCTTATCCCGGGACAAAATATACTGATCCATGCCTCTTCTGGCGGTGTAGGACACATTGCTATTCAACTAGCCAAATGGGGAGGAGCGACAGTCTATACAACTGCCTCTTCGCAAGAGAAGCTGGAGATTGGCACGCGCCTTGGTGCTGATGTAACTATTAATTATCGAGAAGAAAGCGTTCACGACTATGTACAAAAATATACAGACGGAAAAGGATTTGACATCGTGTTTGACACGGTAGGGGGTGAAAACCTTGATCGCTCTTTTGAAGCGGCCGCGGTACATGGAACGGTAATAGCCATTGCTACTCGTTCGACTCATGACCTCTCCCCAGTGCATTTGAAGGGACTATCTCTACATGTTACCTTTATGTTGTTAAAGATAGTAAACAAGGATATGCATAAACATTATGGAGAAATTTTGAAGAAGATTGCACGGGTGGTTGAGGAAGGGAAGCTGCGTCCGCTTGTGGATTCAAATATTTTTACGTTTGATGAAGTCTCAAAAGCCCATGAGTACATGGAGTCAGGCAAGGCGATAGGGAAAATTGTTTTGAAAAATTGTTGGTAATAGTACTTGCAAGGAAGATTTAGTTAAAGTTAAAATATCCCCATGATCGGCTGCCTTTACATGGCAGTTTTTCTTATTGAGTAATGGAGTTAACTACTATGAAGGTTGCTGGGTTTTTAAAGTTGGAAGTGCAAAATAACACCCATCCTTTTAGGAGCATTCGTTTCTTTAAATTTTTAATGAAAGACTTATTAATTAATGTTGGGTATATTTGTCAAATAGTGCAAATATCCTCGTTAAGAGATTATACTAAATTGCCCGACGGCTCAATTCCTTCTGAATCATTTCAAGCATGGCGGATCGGAGCTTGCGCTCGTATGGATCAGTTTCGGATTCCGGCTTGGCGAGATAGTCCTCGTAATACTTAATTTCAAGATAGAGGATGTCAGTTGTCTCCATAACGGCATGGCGTTTGGACTTTTCTACTTCTGCCTCGATTTTTCCCAACTCATAATCAGCTGGGTCTCGATTGGCAATTTCCGATAGAATCACCTTTATTGATTTCGAGTCGGGTGCCTTATCATTATTCAGTCGTGTAAGTCGCTCATACAACTTCTTATTGGTGAGTTTTTTGACCTTAGCTTCACTATATCTCGAAAAAAATTTCATAATTTTTCTCCTTTAAGTAAAAGGTAACTAACTAGTATTTGTATAGTGCAAAAAAAAGCAAGTACAGCATCGTGTATGAATTAGAAGGGAACTCTCATTTAGAAATCTGTTAATAGACACACATTATCATAAGTTACTCGTATACCATAGTGGTCATGATGCGATCGGGTTCCCATTCGAATGGTTTAGTCGTTTCACTTCCACTGCTGCATGCCGTTAAAAAGATTGCTGAAACTAAAATCGTTATCAATACGGTTAATTTTTTATTATTACACTTCTTGTGAATTCATTAGTGAATCCACTAGTAACTGAAGTATGGCCCAGATAGATGCAACAGAAAGAATTGAAGGATACGGAATGTTCAGCGGTTGGTAAAAGTGATGTATAAAGTTTCTTCTCCTTTTTGTTCCTAGAAGTGTACCTATTCGAACAAAAAAATTCCCGGATTTTTAACCTTCAGCAATGTTATTGATATACTAAACTTTTAACGCCTAGTAAAAAGCGATACTTCATAACGGGTGAAATGAGGACTGATAATATGGTTATGAACTACTTTAAGAAACTTTTTTCTAGAGAGTTTGGGCCGTTTGCAACGGAGTTTGCATCATCGTTGGGCTACAATACATGGAAGGAAGCTCAGAAAAATTCCTATGCCATTTTCTTTACTGAAAATGATGACTTTTGGTTTGCGACGGAACTTACTGGCGGCCAATGGGCCGTGTGGAAGGAAGAGGGGCAAATGCCGTATCATTTTACTGTGTTTTCTACTTGGAATGAGGCTATTACGTATCTTCGGGGCTTGTTTGATGAAAGTGCGTTACCAGAACGTCACTGGATTAAGAATGCACCAAAAAAGAAGGTGGGAGATTTAGTTGATAAAGAAACTCAAATACAAATCCTGCTTGATGGGAGTGCCTTGGTCTTTGCTTGTGAAACTTTGGGTGTGAAAGATATGAGAACTCATAAATACTCTGAAGTGTTTACAGTAAGTTATGAGGAAGTATATGAATATATTTCTATCCACGGTCTTCCCCAAGGTGAGTCAACAAGCAAGGGCGCGCAAGGTGAGGGCTTCCATTATTATAAGAAAGATGGCAAATGGTACACCTTTTTTAGGGAGAGTGGCCAGATATCGGACGAAAAGAAATTTGATGACGAGGAGCTAGGAAAAAATATATCGTCACAACCTTGCTGCAATTAAGTGGCACTGGACTGTATTAGCACTTACTACTGCAGAGGGGAAATGGGTGTTAAGATCTTAAGCTTTGTAGTTAAAGTTTTTATCGGATTTCACTATCTTAGATTGTTGGAAGAGAAGAGACTGGACTTACTTCTTCTTGAACTAACGGACAGTTTAGTTCAACAAGGAGTTCCATTTTTAAACCAAAAATAGAGTTCAATATGATACGGTTAAATAAGAACTTGTGTAGGATTTTAATGGGGGTAGAGGTATATATTGAAAATATTAAGAATTACCTCATTGGTTATTGGTATGGCACTAGCAGGTTATAGTCTAATTACTAAAAACTTTGAGTTTATGCCATATATGATGTTTTTTGTAGGCGTACTTATGTTGGTTACCGGAGTTGTAGAATTTCAAGAAAAACGGAAATCAAATGCGATATCTTCTATCCTTGCAGCAGCATTTTTATTTTTTGTCGCCATTTATACTTTTTAAGCTAACGGGTGCTTTAATTCAAGAAGGAGTAAAGCCTTTTTCCTTATTGAACTAACGGTGCAGTTTAGTTGAACAATGATAAACAACTACAAAGGAGTGAGAATATGATTATTTTTGCGTTAATAGGGATTTATTTAATGCCTATCCTGTGCGTTATATTTTGTTTGAATTTGGTTTCTATATTGAAAAAGGTAAAACACGAAGAAAAAACTACGGTTAGTACTTTTTGGCTTACAATATCGTTTACTCTTATTATGTGGAGCATTGCAATGCTACCAGCAGCAGTCACTAATTAAGCTAACGGGTGCTTTACTTCAAGAAGGGTTAAAGCCTTTTTTCTTATTGAACTAAAGTGGCAGGTTAGTACAACAAGTCAGAGTTGCTTTTTTTCAAATATTTATAACGTGTAAACTTTTCCAATGAAACATATTTTTATTAAAATATCTATTTCAACTTATTTATTCGATTTATTTGGTTTTGTATAGAATTCATTTGCATTTGTAGTTTCTCTGTTTCTTTACGTAATTTCATGATATCTTGCGTTTCTGGACTACTCTCTTTTTGTTGATTTTGTTGGTTTTGTTGTTTTTGCATAGCTTGTTCCCGTTCCATAGTTAAACCGACAGTTGTAATAATATCTCCCAAAGTAACGAATATTTGACCTATATATTGTAAATTAGCTGGAAAGTCATCTTCTATACTATTTTTATTTTGGTCGTTCAGAATAACTTCCTCTTTTCTTTAATATCCTTCTTTATTCTATTTTATTTCTCTTTAAAATATGCCTCATTTTGTTTATTCACCAATTAACTACGGATAATAATTAAAAGTAATTGCAAATATCCCTTATTCGACTAACAGGCGCTTTACTTCAAGAAGGAGTAAAGCCTTTTTTGTTATTGAAGTAACGGGGCAGGTTAGCTGAAGAAGGTAAAAATTACTCATAAACAAATATGGATTTTACTGAGATACTTAAAGAAAGGTTAAGGTATTGAAAATCAGTGGGGTGTAAAATGAAGAAAAATATTTTAACTTATATCATTTATGTACTGTTAACAGTAAGCACAATTACTACATTATTCATTGTATATAAGGACATTGATAGTTGTTTTTCTCTTGCATTTGTAATCGGCTATATCATTTTTCTTTTTCTCTCTTTTTTTTATTTCATGATTGCGGTAATTATCAATATGAGAAAATTAAAATGGATTGAAATAAGAAAAAGACTGTATAAATTTATTGCTTATTTTGTTTTTTTAAGTGGGTTTACTTATATTGCTGACTATATCTTTAAATCATTAGAGTTTGATTTGTATAACATAGTTTCTACCTCCCTAGGTTTATCTCTTGGACTTGTTTTTCTGGACCTAGTCTTTTTTAAAGAGAAAAACGGCTAAAATGCTGGTTTGATTTTGATTCTTTTTAAACTCACGGGTGCTTTAGTGGAATAAGGGGTCTCGCCATATTTTTGAGGATTTACAACATTAAGGAAAGAATTGTTAACAAACGGCGCTTTGGGAACTTTGTTTTTAAAGTAAGTTCGAAATATAAAAAGTAAGGCATCTATAAGGTACAATTAATAAATAGTATATTTATCGATTTAATTTTGGAGGTATCTTATATGAAAAAAATATTAGCCATTATTTTTGCTTTATTAATAATTGCAGCGCCGACCATTCACTGGGCTATTACTAACCCTTCTAATTCATTAGAATTAATGCAGACATTAAGGAATTCTGATAATCCAGAGTCACTGTTTCTTGATCCTAAAAATATCGACTATAAGAGTATTGAATATATTCAAGAAGAATTTAACCCTAATATGATTACACAAATTACATTATTAGAAGTTAATGAGAAAACCCACTTAATTAAAACTACTCCCGGAACGAAAAAAATGAAAATTATAACTATAGAAGAATTACCAATTGAAATTAGAGAATATTTTATCGGACGAGAATAATTTTGCATTAAAAAGATTATATGTTCAAAATAAAAAATAAGGCTCTACTTAAATAATTAGATTCATTAAATACATATTTTAAACAAACCCATACAAAAAAACGTTCCTAAATGAACTACACCTCCAATTGTTAGATTGTGTCCAACAATTGGGGTGCAGTTCATTTCTGAGCGTTTTTATTTTCCATTTATATTGTAAATTTGCTGTTGAAACATATGCCGTCTAGTTTGCTATTTACACTGTTAAAAGCGTATTTCTCCCCATCAACCGAACCCGTTAGTAAAAACTGGAGTTGCTTTTTTTCATTTTATAGTAGGTGTTGTAAAGGTCTTTAATAGAAGCAAGATAAAAACGTTGAATCGACATATTTTAACCTGTTATTACCATCATTGATGTTTGGTTGATACGATTCATACGCTACATAATATATGTTAAAATAAAGAGTCCGAGTGAAATAATTGCGGCGCTTGGCGGTGCCTTCTGCGATAAGTGTGGCCACTGAAAATATAGTAAGAACTAGTTGATTGTAGTGGAGAGCGGCGACTCCTGCGGGAACAGCGCGAGCTGAAGACCCCACAGGAACGCAGTGACGAGGAGGCTGAAGCCGTGCCCGCGGAAAGCGTCCGCTCAGAACGGAAATCAACGGGATTGAGGGAAATCGGACTTTTTGGTGACATTCGATAAGTCGCGTAGAATGTCGTTATCTGTTTCATGCGCCGTTTACCCCGTTTTATACATAATCACGATTTAGCTCTGTGAAAGAAGAAAGTAATAGTATCTACAGGAGGAACAAAAATTGTTAGATAGAATACATAGGATTAACGTATGAGGGACTTAAGAAAACCTGAGAAAAGGTATCGCCCGGAAATTGAAGGAATCAGAACGATCGCAACTTTACTCATTGCTGTCTATCATATTTGGTTCGGTAGAGTATCTGGAGGAGTAGATGTGTTTTTTATTCTTTCAGGATTTTTAATTACGATGTCTCTACTATCCCGAATAGAGAGAATGGGCACGATTAAAATCGGAGAGTTTCTTTTAGGGTTATCTAGAAGATTATTTCCGCAAGCTTTGTTAGTAGTTGTTGTAATCGGAGGCTTTTCGTTATTATTTTTACCCCAAATTGAGTGGGGCGAAATCATTACCCATATGACTGCGTCTATACTTTATTTTGAAAACTGGCGCTTAGCCTTTGATGCGGTTGATTATTTAGCACAAGATAATGCTGCCAGTCCCTTTCAGCATTATTGGTCACTTGGTGTGCAAGGGCAGATTTATATTATATGGCCAATTTTACTCATAATCGTGTTTTTTCTCGCACAAAAGGTTTTCAAAACGCCTGTGCGTAAAACGTTTTTAGTCGCATTGTTCATTATTTGTACGAGCTCGATTAGTTACTCGGTTTATCAAACAAACCAAAACCAGCCATGGGCCTATTTTGATACATTTGCACGGGTGTGGGAATTTGGGGTTGGTGGTTTGTTAGCATTGCTGTTACCTTATTTAGTTTTGAATAAATGGGTAAATACGTTGCTAGGCTGGCTTGGTTTATCCATTGTTTGTTTAACGGGGGTTTTATTACCCGTGTCAACGGTATTCCCAGGCTATTTAGCGCTAGTTCCGATTAGTGGTGTCGTATTGCTGATCATCGCTTCTGAAAATAGAACGCGGTTCGGGGTCGAACGAATTTTACGTGTACAGCCACTGTTGTTTTTAGGTGGACTTACATATGGCATTTACTTATGGCATTGGCCGCTTTTACTTTTTTATCAATCTTTTATGAACACGAAAACAGTTCCACTTATTGACGGTGTCATAATTTTAGCCGTGACGGTAGTGTTATCCTTTATTTCGACTAAAGTAATTGAAGCACCCGTTTTGAAGATGGATAGCAGGAAAATGAAGGGGAAGGTTATCGCTTTATTGACGGTGATGGTATGTATTGCAGGTAGCTCAACAATCCTAATTTCATTGTATATTGATAATGTGAAGGCAGAAATGCTTGTTACGAGTTACGATGAAAAGGATTATCCTGGTGCGAGGGCTATCTACGAAAAAATTGAGCCACCTGAAGGGCTTGAACCCATTCCATCCAAGTTAAACATTAAGCAAGATTTACCGGCATTTTATGACCAAATGGAGTGCTTAGGGAAAGGTCAAATTCACGTAAAGAAATGTTCTTTTGGTGAATTGGCCAATCCAGATTATACAGTTGCATTAGTTGGCGGATCGCATTCAGGGCATTGGTTTCCAGCGCTAGAGATTTTGGCGGAGGAGCTGAATTTTCAATTAGATTTGTACAATCATGATGGTTGCCGCTTTACAAATGAGGACTCGAAAAAACATTTAACTGAAACATGTTTAGATTGGAATGCGAACTTACTAAAACATTTACAAGAAAATCCACCCGACTTGGTATTTACGACTTCTACATTGAATAAGCATGATACAGTTCCTATCGGGTATATCGGTCAGTGGACGCAACTTGAAGGCATCACGACGATATTCGCGGTCCGAGATAATCCGCGTATGAAGAAGAATATCCCGAGTTGTTTGGAAAAAGCAGACGACCCATTGGATTGTGCAATCACACGAGACCAAGGAGTATCGAAAGTAGTACCGTGGGAAAATACAGAGGGAATTCCATCTAACGTCATTTTTGCAGATTTGACTGATTACTTCTGTGATGATGCAACTTGCTATCCTGTCATCGGGAATATTATTGTTTATCGCGACAACAACCACATTACCGCACAGTACGCAAAAACATTAGCGCCCGCTTTAAAGAAGCCGTTACAGGAAGCTTTGGAGAGTTTGGATGTAACGAGGGGAATTGAATTGTTGGATTAAGTACTTGTTAGTATCAGAATTTCAATTCCATCAACTCGTATGTCACATCAAAAGAAGTAACTCCGGAGTGAAAACTGGAGTTACTTTTTTTGAATTAATGGCCATTTGTTGTGGAGTGTCCAACGAAACCATCGAAGTGTCCAATGAAAATCAGCGACTGTCCAACGAATGTCGGAAAGTCTCCAACCAATCCAGGAAAGTGTTCAACCAACGAGGGGGTTTCCAACAAAACCATCGAAGC
>NZ_JACCCL010000001.1:492970-651052 GCF_013408665.1 Sporosarcina sp. JAI121
AAGCGTCCAACAAAAGTCAGCGAGTGTCCAACGAACGTCGGGAAGTTTCCAACCAATCCGGGAAAGTGTCCAACCAACGAGGGAGTCTCCAACGCAACCATTGAAGTGTCCGACAAAAGTCAGCGAGTGTCCAACGAACTTCGAGAAGTTTGCAACCAAATTGAGAAAGCGTCCAACAAACGAGGGAGTCTCCAACGAAACTATTGAAGCGTCCAACAAAAGTCAGCGAGTGTCCAACGAACGTCGGGAAGTTTCCAACCAATCCGGGAAAGTGTCCAACCAACGAGGGAGTCTCCAACGCAACTATTGAAGTGTCCAACAAAAGTCAGCGACTGTCCAACGAACTTCGGAAAGTCTGCAACCAATCCGGGGAAGTGTCCAACGAACGAGGGAGTCTCCAACGAAACCATTGAAGTGTCCAACGAACATCGGAAAGTCTGCAACCAATCCGGGAAAGCGTCCAACCAACAGAGAAGTCTCCAATGAGAACCCCGAATGCCAAGTTTAAATGGAATAAATATCTAGCTTTCGAATTGGTAGAATGTTATAATAATTTAGATGATTGACAAAGTCGGGGGGGAGATCAATTGAGGAGGATATTCTTATATTGTGTGACTGGCTTCTGTTTATTCCTAATCGTCCCTACTGTCGTTCATGGTGAAAATACGGGAGCTTCCACGGATCCTCCAAGTAGCAAGGAAGTTGGGAAATCTCGAAGCATCTTATTTGGTAGCGTAAAGAAGGTAGACAATGCGTTGAAAGAGAAAACGGAGTCTATTGATAAAGTCCTTCAAGAAACAGTTAATGGTTTGCATAATACGGGAACAAATTTACCCAAACCATTGGAAAGTAAACCTGTCATATCTAGAATTGCGGCTACAGGGAATTTACTAAATAAGACAGTAACCGAAACTGTGGGGAAGACAACCTCTGAAGTGACGAATGTGGTCAATGACACAGTAAATTCGGTCGTCAATGAATTGCCAGCCATTCCTGTCGTCAGCCCGGTTGTTAAGGATGTAAGTGTAACAGTTAAGAAAACAACTTCTTCTGTTCAAACCGTTGTAGAAAACCCAGGTGAATTTGTTAATGAAACTTTGAAAACTACAATCGACGTTTCTGCAGATGAGGTTATTGAAGCTGTTGAAACGGTGGATAAAGTAACACAACTTCCACAGGAAATCGTTAAAGACATTAGTAGGAATGAAAATTTCTCCACTAATTTTAAAGAGAATAGTGATGTCGGTTCTGCGTCGAAGCGGGAACCTATTATACTTTTAGCACCTGAAATTGGGACGGATGTATTGAGTAAACAAGGCGGTAGTAGTGAAGTTGAGCAACATAACAAAATCGGTTTAGAAGATAGTAGCATGAATGACGAGGTTAACCTTGTCGTAGATTCTATGTTAGAAGAAACTTCCGTAGATCGACAACCGGTGTTTCAGGAAGTGAAAGTGCTAGAACAGGCGAATGGTTTGATTGACCCATTTGTAACATCTAAAACTGACGTGTTAGAAAATAAAAATGTTGATAATCCTAATCTACCTACTGAATCTAGCCAAAAGTGGGATCGTCAATCGCCGGCTGTTATTATGGGAGCCCCTCCGCCTACAGAATCCCTAAACATGGCAATGGGAGGACAAAGTGATTTGATTTTTTGGGGAATCGTTGATATGTTCACGCTGCAATCCTCAAACGGTGGAAAGTGGATATATACGAATGAGTATGCAATGGTTAAATGGGCTCATGCTCCTCCCGGGAGGCCGCCACAACAACCTTCTTTTTTTAATGTGTAATGAACATTATAAAAGGGGATGAAAACGAATGCATAACAACGGGAAAGTCAGGTATTTATCGGAGCGAACAAAAACTAAAGATAGTATACAAAGTACAGACCAACAATTTGTTGTTGGACAACTTGCTGCAAGCATTGCGCATGAAATACGAAATCCCTTAACAGCTATTAAAGGGTTCACGCAATTAGGCACGCAGGGGACACCAAATCAACACTTTGATGTAGTTATGTTGGAAATTGAAAAAATAGAAGAAGTCATAAATGATTTGTTATTACTGGCTAACCCGCAGATTTCCACTTTTGAAGAGTTGGATTTGCAAAAGGTTCTTGAGAGTTCCATGAAATGTTAGGTAGGCGTGCATAAAGTAAAGGAGAAAGGCAACCTTGACGATATTGGGTTGCCTTTTTCTTGCGCTTTTTTCGTAATGATGAATTGTTATTTACCTATTAACAGGTACCCTTTATTATTGGGAGTCTCCAACGAAACGTAGAGAGTTTCCAACCAACCTTGGAAAGTGTCTAACAAACGGGGTGATGTCCAACGAACCAATCGAAGTTTCCAACAAAGTTCAGAAACTGTCCAACAAACATCGGGAAGTTTCCAACCAACCCTGGAAAGTGTCCAACAAACGGGTGATGTCCAACGAACCAATCGAAGTGTCCAACAAAGTTCAGAAACTGTTCAACGAACGTCGGGAAGTTTCCAACCAATCCTGGAAAGTGTCCAACAAACGAGGCGGTGTCCAACGAACCTATCGAAGTGTCCAACAAAGCCCATAAACTGTCCAACAAAAGTCGGGAAGTTTCCAACCAATCCTGGAAAGTGTCCAACAAACGGGGTGATATCCAACAAGCTCCATTAACTGTCCAAATTTATTATCTAGCATATGTAAAAATTCTGTTTGTATTAAGATGCAAATTAATCTATAATTATAAAAAGACATCACGAGTATAGGAGAGATTGCTATGAAGAGAACAAATATTATTATTATAGGTGCTGCAGGTAGAGATTTCCACAATTTTAATACGGTTTATCGTGATAATGAAGCGTATAACGTTGTTGCTTTTACGGCAACGCAAATACCTGATATAGATGGACGTAAATATCCAAGTGAATTAGCTGGCGAACTTTATCCGGAGGGAATTCCGATTTATTCACAGGACCAATTGCCAGAGCTGATTGAAGAGTTGCAAGTGGATGAATGTGTGTTTGCTTATAGTGATAGTAGTTATGAAGATGTGATGGGCGTAGGCGCGATTGTGAATGCAGCGGGTGCTGACTTCAAATTACTAGGACCTAAAAAAACACAGTTAAAAAGCAATAAACCCGTCATTTCCGTTTGCGCTGTACGAACTGGAACGGGAAAGAGTCAAACGTCACGAAAAATTATCGAAACGTTATTGGAGCATGATTTAAAGGTCATTGCGGTCAGACACCCTATGCCTTACGGCGATTTAAACGCGCAGCGTGTTCAGCGTTTTGCGACAGTGGAGGACTTGAAGAAACATAATTGTACGATTGAGGAAATGGAAGAGTATGAACCACATGTGGCGCGCGGTAATATTGTATATGCGGGCGTTGATTATGCGGACATTTTAGCGGCAGCTGAAAATGATCCAGATGGTTGTGACGTGATTTTATGGGACGGAGGAAATAATGATTTCTCTTTCTTCGAGCCTGATCTAGCCGTTACTGTCCTGGACCCGCATCGCCCTGGTCATGAGTTGAAATACTATCCTGGCGAAGTGAGTTTACGAACAGCCGATGTGGCCATCATTAATAAAATCGATAGTGCGACAAAAGAAGCCATTCAAATCGTAGAAAATAACATTAAATTCGCAAGTCCGAACAGCAGCATCATTAAAGCCGAATCCAAAATTACGGTCGATCATCCGGAGAGTATTACCGGAAAACGTGTATTAGTCGTTGAAGATGGACCGACGTTGACTCATGGAGAGATGAAAATTGGCGCAGGTTCAGTTGCGGCTGAACGTTTAGGAGCGAAAGAAATCATTGACGCGCGCCCATTTGCAGTTGGTACATTAATTGAAACATACAACAAATACCAACATATTGGAAACGTCCTTCCAGCAATGGGATACGGCGAACAACAATTGAAAGACCTTGAAGAAACCATCAATAAGGCTGACTGTGATGCAGTGATCATTGGAACACCGATGGATTTAACTCGCATCATTTCGATTAACAAACCTTGTACACGTGTACACTATGATTTAGACGAAGTGGGCAGTCCGAATTTAAGCGATATTTTAAAAGGTTTTGTCCAAGAACATAAACTTGAGCGATAAGCATCCGATACCAACAAATACTGCCACAATTCGAAGGACTCGGATTGTGGCAGTATTTTTTATATGCGTTTATGCGAAATGTACATCTTTGTTGCAAGCGCAGGTTCTTTCACTTCATTTTTAAAGTCAGTAAAACATCATGTATCGCGACGAGTTTTGTTTCGAGCCGGTGCAAAAGATAGAATGATACGAATATCGGGAAACCGATTTCCTGTATGAGACTCATCCATTGTTCCATCCCGTTTCCTCCTCTCCTACTACATAAAAAAACGGTCACCAGTCCGAAAACTGGTGAACCGATCAGTGCATCTGTTATCCGTTTACAAGTTCAGTTACATTTCGCTCTACAATCCGGGCGTCCACTATCGTTGCCAGTGAAGCACCGTTCAATTCGAATACATCCAAAGCGATGATCTCCTGCATCGCCGCCTCCACGGTTTGCGTCGTCAAATCGGGACGAGGATCATTCACCGTCATAGTCACCTTTTTACCGCTTGCTGTATTGAAGTTCAATTGCAATGTCTTTGCCATTCCTACTCACTCCCATTCTTGATTAGTCAATCACGCTTGATGTTTCCACTAACTCTGCTCCGATGAAGCGAAGCTCCGATAGCTGGGCAATTTGCTTCAGCGCTTTGTGCAAATCGTCCGGTTGTACGTTTTCCTTGATATTGCGGTACGTCTGCGATTTACGGATGAGCTTTCCGTCTTCTGTCAAGCCACCGTCCAAGTAAACCCGACCGACCGCCTGGTGAAATTCCAATGTCACTGCCATGTGATCACCTCCCTTCATCCTCTATATAGAGTAAAAGCGGGAGAAAGGAGACAATGTTTGAAAAGTTTTTAATAAATGTTGTTTATGGTGTTAATGGTATTTGCATCGGGTGTTTTATTAACCTGGGAAAATGGCCTCTAAACGGGGGAGTTTCCAACGAAACTGCCGAAGTGTCCAACGAAGTCCAGCAACTGTCCAACCAACCTTAAGGAGCCTCCAACCAATCTCGGAAAGTGTCCAACAAACGGGGGAGTTTCCAACGAAACCATCGAAGTGTCCAACGAAGTCCAGCAACTATCCAACCAATCCCAAGTAGCCTCCAACCAATCCCGGAAAGCGTCCAACATACAGGGGAGTTACCAACGAAACTAAGGTAGGTTTAAGATACATCCCCGAATGTAAATATTTTTTAAAAGTAATAAGTCTAGGGTATAATTAAATATAGAAATTGATGGAAAATGAATCAGTAGAGGGAGTTTTTTAAATGACGCTTAAACAAAAGTTGAAGGATTCAATGAAAGAAGCAATGAAAGCAAAGAACAAAGAGGATTTAACAAGCATTCGTTTGGTATTAAGTACGATTCAAAAGAAAGAAATTGATAAAAATGACGGTACAGAACTGACCGATGAGGAAGTTATGCAGGTCATACAAACGGAAATCAAGCAAACCCAGGAATCCCTGACCTACGCAAAACAATCCAATAAGGTAGAGATGATAACAGATCTTGAAAACCGCATTCAGATGCTAACGTTATATCTACCTAAGCAACTTAGCGAAGATGAAGTCAAAACAATTGTAAAAGGTATTATCGATTCGAATGGTTTTGCCGGCAAGCAAGATATGGGGAAAGTGATGGGTCTGGCAATGGCCGAACTAAAAGGCAAAACTGACGGAGGATTGATCAGCAAAGTTGTAAAAGAGTTGCTGTAGAATGAAAAAATCAGGTGTTCCTGTGCGTTAATCGCACAAGCACGGTTCTGTGAGGTAGGCGGGAACACAATTTGTCGAATGGGCAGAAAGTTTCCTTCCTACTCGACCTCACATCACGAATTACTCATCGCTGAAGAAACTTGGCTATTTATTCATTCATCCAATCCAAACTATTTAAAAGATGATCCATTAGCCCCTTGGGTTGAGTGTAATCCAACCCATTTTCCGATTCAATTGCATTAAAAATAGATGAAGTCTAGGAAATGAACAGCAATTGTAAAACGTTACTTAGGAGTTGGCGGAAAAAGCGTAGTTAAGTAAAGAAGGAGTTCCATCTCTTCTGTCGAATTATGGATGTAAAGGGGAGGGATTACGTATGATGAATGTAGAAAGAGATCAGCTAGCAGATGTACTGTTACAAAGCCTTTATGATTATCATTTTGCTAATAATGGAGGAAGTTATACATTACCCAAAGCAATGGCAAATGCAGACGTCACTAGCAAACTGGCGATTGAATACCTGATCGAAAAGGAATATGCCTCGGATAGTGGGCAAGGGACAGACAATCTGGTTTTAGCAATCACAACGCAAGGTATGGACTATATAAAAAACAAATAACTGTACGCAGTAAGCGTTTGACAGGAACGTCCTCATCGGGCGTTCTTTTTTAACTACGATCGAGGGTGTGCCGGAGAGGAACGCGCTTAAATAAAAAGTGCATATTTCAAGACCTCGAATATAAGGTCGTGAAATATGCTATTATTTTTCACAAGTAACTAGTGACCAAAAATTCTTCTTTTCTACCATCACAGTACCTTCTTTATCAAATTTATCAAAGCACTTCTCAATAATAAGTGTATTTGTTTGATGATTTTTCCCCATCTGGATAATCAGTACACTTCCAATTGTTAGAATCGTGACGCTTACGATTATTGCGATAATCATATTTAGTTTGTTTTTGTTCAATTGTAACCACTCCTTTCCTATTATAAAGATTAACATTAATTACGGAATTTCCCTACTACCATTAATACCTAAAAGCGACTTATTACTCTATCCAGAAACATAAATCTTCCACCGTAATGAAACAGTAAAAGAGGAAGGCAACCATATCAACATGTGGTTGCCTTCCTCTTGCATTTAGTAAGAGACCTGATCTGACCTTATTCAACTGTGTGCAGTTTTCCCCTACTGTTACCTTCTAATTTCATACGTTTCAATAAGTTCTATTGAATTGATAACGGATTGTGCCATGGAACAGTTCTTCTTCGTCAACTCGAAGACTCTGTCCATTTGTGATTCATCGATATTTTGACCGTCAATGATAAAATGCAGATGGATTTTTTCAACTCTGTTGGCTATCTCCTCATTTCGTTTTACTTCCTTCACTTCAATCGTTATATTCTCGGCGGGCATGCGCATTTTTTCCAGAATGTTCCGCAACACTCCGCCACTACATACCGCAAGAGAAGAAACAAGAAGTTGGTACGGCCGAAATCCATAAGCTTCATTACTTGAGATGGCTAGTTGACCAAATTCCGTCAGTGTCTCAAAACCGTTTTCCGTCATTTGAAATTTCATAAAAAATCCCCTCCTTGTTATTGAATATATAGGGTTCGCTGGATTAAAGCATATCCCGTGTAAAAGGGGTACTTTTTGAATTAATTCCAGGTAGTTTGCAATGAAACCTGGAAAGTGTCCAACGAACCTAGTAAAGTGTCCAACCAACGTTGGAGTCTCCAACGAACTCCTCGAAGTGTCCAACGAAATAAGTCCATAAAGTCTCCAACGAACTCCATGTAGTGTCCAACGAACTTTGTAAAGTGTCCAACAAACGGGGGAGTCTCCAACGAACTCCTCGAAGTGTCCAACAAAGTCCATAAAGTCTCCAACCAACCCCGTGTAGTGTCCAACGAATCTTGTAAAGTGTCCAACAAACCCCGGAGTCTCCAACGAACTCATCCGAGTGTCCAACAAAGCCCAGCAACTGTCCAACCAACAAAGAAAAGTCTCCAACCAATCCCGGAAAGTGTCCAACAAACATGAAGGTCTCCCACGAACTCACCGCTATCCGCCCACCAATTCACTCCTCAACTTCCCAAGTATCCGCTGCCTCCTCTTCTTTATTCCTGCTACTGAAATGCCGACTCTCCCAGCGCATTCCTCAAGCGTGAAACCTTCGATGAACAACCACCGGACAAGTTCCTGCTCGGCGGGAGACAAGTTGTCCAGCGCTTCCTCAACTAAATTCGGCAATCCATAATGGATAGCGAATTCGGGCTCAACTATATACTCAAGGGACTTGTCTCCAATTAGGATTACATTCTCTTCAAATTGGCTTTCTCTTTTCAATTCATCCAGCATGCTGCCCCGAATGCTTCGATAGGCAAATGGCGTGAAATTCCCTTTCGTAACATCAAAACGATTCCATGCTTGCCACAAAGCGACTCTTCCTGCCTGTCTGAAACTGTCGTGGTTACGGTGAATATTCAGCTTGCGGATAAATGCGGATATCATCGGTTCGTACTGTTCCAAAATATCATCAAAACTCAACATTTGAGCGGCCTTCCCGACCGTGCACGATACTTTTTATTCCCGGGTGACTACATAGTAGTTCATTCGAATTAGGAAATCTAACGAGGATTTGTGACTTTTGGCGTACTATATAGGATGAATGGAAGGGCCATAGGTGACGTATGAACCTTTTATAATTACAAAATTCATCATATTTAATCAATTATGACTATGAAATGTTATTGTAGAATGGTAATCTGTATATACAACGGAGAAAAAGGGGGATTTTGACTTGCTAAATTGTGATTCTGATTTGATTGATGGACGAGCATTAGCGCTTAAATCAATTTTCACTGGAGAGTATCGTTCCAAAATCATTACAACACATGGTACTTATTTTTCTAAGTTAACACCAAAAAACGTACTGAATAAAGCGTGCCTCACATACTTTTCAACGAAGGAAGGTCGTAAACAAGCTGCATCGTCTTTGTTGAATTATTCAAAGAAACCGCCATTCATCATAGCACCTAACGAAATCGGGGTTTTCCCGACAAAATCGCCACAAAATCCGGATTGTGTCTGGATATTCAATCACCGCCTCAACGTCGAGGAAGTTGTGAAAGGGCAATCGGTTGTAACGTTCGTGAACGGCACATCCATCAACGTAAAAGCCTCGAAAAACACTATACTAAAACAAAAGCAACGCCTGCACACACTGATGAGCATAAGCCACTTGATGCATCGGGAAAAGGAATTATATGCGGGTGTAAAGTGATGATAGCAAGAGTGAGTGACGGGTATTTATTTGTATAAAACCCAATAATTGTATGCTAATAAAATGAAGATCAACCATTTTTGTTAATGAGTGATCTTTTTTTGATTGGTTCAAATTATTTAGCCGATTCTTGAAACATCTGTTATTTCTGCAGCATTTGCTCAGGTACTTGATTAATAAAAAGGAATTTAGGTGCGCATTACTGCTATCGCGTTCTAAAGAGATTGAATTTATAGTCAAATTAGAATAGTATATACCCATAGATGAATAGGGGGAATAACGAATGCTACCATTACTGAAAAGCCAACTGGTTTTGGAAAATATCGTCCAATATTCATTTGACGAAATCTTTGTAACAGACGCAGAGGGCAATATTATACTTTCAAGTGATAGCTTCAAAAACTTTTTTGGGATTGATGCAAAAGAGATTATTAATCAAAATGTATTTGTATTAGAGAAGGAAGGGATACTATCTCCTTCGGTTACTGGTAAAGTCTTAAAAACAAAAAAGATAGAAACAATTATTCAGGAAACGACAATGGGAAGAAAAATAGTGGTCTCTGGCTATCCGATTATTAATGATAATCAAGAACTATTGGGAGCTATTAGTTTTTCTAGAGATATTACAGAACTTGATTATCTTAAAAAAACGAATGATCAAGTAGCTAAAATAATGCTTTTATATGAAGAAGAAATTGAAAAGATGAAAAGTGGGAATGCGGGTTCCTCTTCTACCAATCTAGGGGAAATGAGGCATGTCTTTAGCATTGTTGAAAAAGTATCCTGCATAGATGTTCCTGTCTTATTGGAAGGGGAATCGGGAGTAGGGAAAAACTTCATCGCACAGAAGATTCACCAAAAATCCAATCGGAAAGACGAACCTTTTATAGAAGTTAACTGTGGGGCTATCCCCGAGTCGCTAATTGAATCTGAGCTGTTCGGGTATGAAGAAGGTGCGTTTACGGGTGCCAAGAAAGGCGGAAAAAAGGGTTATTTTGAAGCTGCCGGGAAAGGTACTATACTACTCGATGAAATTTCCGAGCTGCCGTTAAATTTACAAGTTAAATTGTTATCTGTCCTCCAGAACTTAACGATTCAACGGGTAGGTGGCAGTTCAATTATTAAACTTAATTGCAGAATAATATGTGCAACAAACCAAAATCTCCAAAAGTTAATTGCCGAAAAAAAGTTCCGGGAAGATCTCTATTACAGAATTAATGTTATCAAGATAGCTATACCTCCTTTACGCGAAAGAAGGGAAGAAATAAATAGGTTAGTTACTGAATTATTAGGTGAATTTAATGCTAAGTATAAAATGAATAAAGAGTTTTCTTCAAATATGATTTCTTGGCTAAATAGGCAGGAGTGGAGGGGGAATATAAGGGAACTTAGAAATTTTATCGAGCGCATTTTAATCACATCTAATGAAAATCTGATTGATGTCGATGTAGTCGGGATAAAAGCCTCCGAAGAAGCTGTTATGACTTTAGATAACTATATCGGGATGGTGGAAGGAGATTATATTGCTCGAATGTATGAGAAATATCCTAGCAGCATTAAGTTAGCGAAGATGTTAGGAATTAGCCAATCCACGGCAAGTAGAAAGATAAACCAGTATGTTACTAAGAAACCTAGTCAAAGTTGACTAGGTTTCTTACGTATAAGATTAAATAATGCCGGATTTTGGTTAAACTGGAACACGGAAATTTCATGTTTAGATCCGAAAGCCTTTACCTTATCGAAATTCAAGGCTGTACAGTTGCTTGCGCTATTGTACGGACGCCCCTCTCCCGGGATTGGCACACTACTTGCAATAGTATAGTTATCAAGAAAAGGTAACACTAGCAAAGCCTTTTTTCTTGAAACTGAATTTTAAACTATGAGGGGGATTTATGATGAAAAATCAAAACGAAAAACAAGTTCTTAACCTTCCATTCACAGGTATTTGCTCATTTGGTAAGTATCCAATCTGCACAAGCCTCGACGAACTAGATGCGGATGTAGCGGTTATTGGAGTGCCTTATGACATGGGGACACAGTGGAAGTCGGGTACTAGAATGGGGCCACGTGGAATGCGGGAAGGCTCTACTTTATATAGTTTCGGGCTGGAAGGGGCCTATGATATTGAGAAGGATATTATGTATTTAGGTCCGGACTGTAAAGTGGTCGATTGCGGGGATGTGGATATCGTTCATGGCGATTTGGAACAGAGCTTCGAAAATGTTGAAGAGTCGATTAGAAAAATCGTTTCTAAAGGAGCCATACCTGTCGTAATGGGGGGAGATCATTCCATTACAATACCGGTTGGAAGGGCATTAGATTCGGTGGGTCCATTCCACGTAATTCAAATAGATGCACATCTGGATTGGGCGGATCATCGTTCAGGACAAAGATACGGGCATGGTAGCACGCTTCGTCGTTTAGCGGAAATGGACTATGTCGATAAGATGTTCCAATTAGGAATCCGTGGGATTAGTAGTAGCAAAAAGGAAGATGTGGATGCGGCTAGAGAGTATGGGAGTGTAATCTTGTCTCCACGACAAATGAGGAAAATGAGTATTGAATCGGTTTTGGATTTAATTCCAGAAGGCGAAAACTATTATGTAACAATAGATATAGATGGATTGGATCCTTCATTGGCACCTGGTACAGGAACTCCTTCCCCGGGCGGATTGTACTATGACGAGGTGAATGAGCTATTGGAAGGGATTGCGAAAAGGGGGAATGTAATCGGTTTTGACTTAGTGGAAGTTTCTCCTCCATATGATCCTACTGGAATAACGAGTCAAGTTGGTGCAAGACTTATTCTTGATTTTATCAGTTTCATTTTAAAAGAAAAAGAAGTACCTGAGCAATTGGAGTTGGCTTCATCTCTTCAATTAAATAGCTGAAATAGAGAATTGACATAGTAGAGAAGGATGTTCACATCTTTCTCTATTATGTTACATCTACACACCAAAACATTCTTTCCATGGAACATCAATATTCTTTTTTGCCCCAAGACATATGGAGGTGACAATATGAATCAGAGTGCATTGGAAATTGATAAGAAAAAGGTGAAACGTAAGGACCCTAGCCCCAATATTGAAATAGTGGATCGCGATGATCCCGGTTATGTTGACCAGATAACAATAACTAAAAAACAATATGGAATTGGTATTACTAAGTCAATCGTTTTCACGTCGATTGCTGTTCTTGTTTTCTTTATTCCGATGAATATAAACGGAAAAACGGATATATTATTCGGGTACATTTATAACTATCTTCAAAACTTATTTGGGATTGTAGGATTATGGATTGTTACATTGTTAATGGTAGTAAATGTAGTTGCAAGTTTCTATGGGAAATTTGTTGCAAAAAATGATTCTTTCTTAGGGAAATATTATGGCCATGACTCTGTTATGCATCCATTCTTCTATCTATTAGGAGCTTTCTATACTGTTATATATACCCTTGATTTCACTTTTACCCAATTTACAGGCCCAGACTGGATTGTTGGCAGTGGTACGGGTGGTACCGTTATTCCGAGCATTGTCCTTGGGGTGACTTGGATAATTATCGTTGGCGCATTTTTTATGCCTTTCCTTTTGAATTATGGGGGAATAGATTTCGTAGGTTCAATTATGGAACCGTTAATGCGACCACTTTTTAAAGTTCCTGGAAAGAGTGCAATCGATGCAATCGCTTCATTTGTCGGGTCATCTTCAATGGCTGTAATCATTACGAGTAGACTGTATCGCATGAATGTCTATACTAGAAAAGAGGCAGCATTTATTGCTACGTCTTTTAGTGCAGTGAGTGTAGGGTTTGCGTTATTAGTTATTAATACAGCAGGTTTGGGAGATCATTTTTTAAAAACATACTTCTCATCCCTTGCGATAACATTTCTAGTCTCCATTGTAATGATTAGAATTCCACCCCTTTCGAGGAAACCAAATACGTTTCATAGTGGAAAAGTGCAGACAGTAGAGGACAGAACGAATGAAGCGAAATTCGAACTGGGCATTTTTAAGCGTGGTGCTGAGCGTGCAGCCAAAAGGGCTTATACCGCGGAGAGCTTATTTAAAGAAATTGTATTAAGTTTAAAAGATGGGTTTAATGTACTGCCAAAGGTATTGACGTTAATTGCGGCAGCTGGAATATCCGGTTTAATTATCGCTGAATACACACCTGTTTTCAATTGGCTTGGCCAGGCGTTTATTCCTCTTTTAAACCTGTTTGCGGTACCTAATGCTTCAGTCATTGCACCTTCCATTCCCGTTGGATTTGCTGAAATGTTCCTTCCTGTGCTATTGATAGCAGATAAAATTGACGTTATCGAAATTGGCGCAAGATACTTCATTACGGCATTATCAATGGTTCAAATTATTTTCCTATCCGAAACAGTCGTAGTCATGATGGCGACAAAATTGCCAGTGAAATTTGGCGAGCTCGTTGTATGTTTTTTACTTCGTACTTTGATTGCGATTCCAATCGTAGCGTTGTTCATGCATCTGTTGTTTTGAGTAGACAGTCAGGTATTCGTATAGAATCCTACTTAGGAATGTCACTACACAAGTATAGTAATTTTGAAATCAGACACCTTTTAGGATGTCTGATTTTTTTGTGGTAAATGGAAGGGAGAATAGCAGAGTTTTTCATGTTTAGTTATTCCTCCCTTCACTTTATTATCGGAGAAAGAAATGGAGTTATCATTGAATGATAATCGTTGTGATATAATAGATTGGAAATGATTTTATTTACATTTACGTTCGAATTTATGACATTTACTTGAAGTCTCAGAATACTAGATACGGAGTGGGAGAATTATGGACCAGACACAGACAGTAGGCAGGGCTCTTGATATATTATTTGTATTGGCAGAAGCGGAAAAGACAATGACGGTAAGTGAGATTTCGGAAAAAGTACCGCTTCCAGAAAGTACGACTTATCGGCTGATTAAGACGTTGGAACTAAATGGGGTCGTGGAAAGGAAATCCAGGGGACAGATAAGCCTAGGTATGCGTATCATGGATTTGGCAAGAAGTTTGCATCAGCAGATAGATCGGGATCTACTGACAATTGCTCGTCCTATCATGGAAGAATTGACCGAAAAGTTGAATGAAACATCTCTATTGGTAGTGAGAAGGGGAACAATTGGAATTACAGTACAGTATATAGAAGGGAAAAGGCTTATCGGACTGGTTACTAAAAACGGTAATACTCATCCCTTGCATCGGGGGGCTTCTGGAAAAGCCATCTTGGCATTTGAAAACGAGAAAACAATCAATAAGATACTTACTGCGGAGAAAGAAGAAGAGCCCGATAAATTGTATATGGAATTAGAAGAAATTCGAAAGACCAACTTTATTAAAACCGTTGGAGAAGTAGATTCGGATACACTGGCGGTGGCTGCGCCGATTTTTGATGAATTCAATCGAGTAATTGCAAGTTTATCGATTGTTGGACCAAAGGATCGTTTTAGTGAGGATGCTACCCGAATGACAATTGCAGAAGTCGTGAAAGCATCTAAAGAAATCACTGAAAAAATCCATGAAAATCAGTCATTATTAAGTGATTAAGTAGTCTTTGTTCTATCTAATTTAATAGCGCCACTTGCAGGAGGGAATCCCTATTTCATAATCGATGTTTAGATTAAAAAAGGGGTTCTTTTTTTTTGACTTTTAAGCGTGGGTCTTGAGAAGAATTCGTAAAATGTAAAAGGGAGAGTTAATTTTCTGAAGAAATACTCAAAAAGTTCTTGCCATATTAAAATTCTTCGTTTAATATAATTCTCAAGAGGTAGTTTTATAATTCTCATTAATTGATAATAAGGAGAGGTGAATGGCATTGAGAAAAATAGTAAAGAGCGGTTTCATGTTGGGGATTGCCATGATGATAATGGCAGGATGTTCTAGTAAGGGTGGACAAGATGGCGGAGAAATGGAAACGCTTTCTTTAGCGCATGGTGGAAGTTTAGATTCCCATCTTCAGCAGGGGGCATTGAAATTTCAAGAGCTTGTTGAAGAGAAATCAAACGGTGAAATCAAAATTCAAATACACCCAAACTCTGAATTGGGTGCGGAGAGAGAAGCAGCAGAATCCGTTCAAAATGGCAGCATCGACATCGCGATACTTTCCACGGGACCGATGGGGAACTTTGCAGACAAAGTAAACGCATTGGATTTCCCGTTTCTATTCAAAGATCATGTACACGCTGAAAAAGTGTTAGACGGTGAAGTAGGTGAAATAATTTCTAAGCAATTGGAAGATGCGAACTTTAAAAATCTCTATTGGGTAGATAACGGAGCGTATCATATTGCGACAAATGAAAAGCCGGTTCGTCAATTTTCAGATTTGAAAGGTTTGAAATTACGAACACAAGAAAATCAAATTCAAATCGATACAATCAATGCTTTTAAGGCGTCAGCTACACCTATTCCATTTAGTGAACTTTTCCTTTCAGCGCAGCAAGGAATTGTAGATGGACAAGGGAATTCCTTGGCTGTATTGATTCCACAAAAGTATTATGAAGTTCATAAATATTTAACGGTAACGAATCACATGTATTCTGCAGGAATGATTTTGATGAACAACGACAAATTTAGTGGTTATCCAGAAGACACTCAACAGATTCTTTTGGAAGCTGCGAAAGAGGCGGGTGCATATGAAAGGGAATATGTACAACAACTAGAAAAAGAGTTTAAAGAAATCGCAGTTAAGAACGGCATGGAAATCATTGAAGACACGGATTTGGAACCATTTAAAGAAGCTGTACAACCAATCTATCAAAAATACGAAAAGAAGTTCGGCGATATCCATAAAATTGTTGCTGAGACGGAATAAGCAACAGGAATGTGTATCCGGAATTCTCGATGATTGAAGCCGTGAAGGGAAGAAGTGTTGAAAATCTTCCCTTTGTGGACATTAGTAATCATGAAAGAGGTCATTCATGTGAAAGAATTAATTGAAATGGATATACAAGGACCGAAAAGGGATTATATCGGCTATGGAAAAAAAGGGTTTGCTGCGAAATGGCCAAACGACGCACGAGTGGTCATTAACATTGCTGTCAATTATGAGGAAGGCTCGGAACAAATGAAATCCTTGGGGGATTCGGAAAACGAAAGCTTTGTGGAGTTCACTCCACTGATGCCCCATCATATGCGCGATATAGCTGTTGAGTCAGTTTTCGAATATGGCAGTCGGGTTGGAATCTGGCGCTTGCAACGACTATTTGACGAACTAAAAGTTCCTGTAACATTATTTGGATGTGCGATTGCGTTAGAAAGAAATCCCGAAGTGGGTGCATGGATTAAAGAAGCAGGCCATGATGTATGTGCACACGGCTGGAGATGGGAAAAGGTTTGGAATTTATCTCGTGAAGAGGAAAAGAAACGAATTGAATATGCTGTTAAATCTATTGAAAAGTCTTGTGGTACTGCCCCGCAAGGTTGGTACTGCAGATATGGTCCTTCCGTCCACACAAGAGAATTACTCGTAGAGCACGGCGGTTTTCTTTACGATTCTGATGCGTATAACGATGAATTGCCATACTACATAACCGTCAATGGAAAAAAACATTTAGTTGTCCCTTACTCACAAACGTTGAATGATGGAAAGTTTGTTCGCCCTCAAGGATATGGTAGCGCAACTGACTTTTTAGATTCATTAAAAAGAACGCTCGATTACTTATGGGAAGAAGGGGCGACCCATCCAAAAATGATGTCAATTGGATTGCATCCAAGAATTATCGGACAACCGTATCGTATATCTGCGTTGCGAGAATTTATCGAATACGCACAGCAGAAAGAAAAAGTATGGATTGCACGCCGTCTGGATATTGCAAACCACTGGCTCGATAATTATTAACTTTAATGCATGAACTGAGGAGTGTGCGATATGAACAAAATAATTCAATTGATTGATAGTATCAATAAAGGAATTCGAATCGTTTTAGCTGTTAGTCTGGGCACCATGTCCGTTGTCATTATCGCACAAGTAATCTTTAGATATCTATTTCACCATACATTTACTTGGGCTGAAGAACTCTCAAGATATTTGATGGTCTTATCGGTCTTTTTAGGCGCAGCTTTGGCATTACGAACACACTCGCTAATCGCGGTTGAAGTATTGGCCGAAAATATATCAGTAGCAAAAAAGAGAGTGCTAAAGATTATTGTGTATCTGCTTTGTCTGACGTTCTTTGTCACGCTGCTCGTTGTTGGTATCTCCATGGTTGGCGATGTGAGTAGGCAATTAAGCCCGGCATTGCAGATTAAAATGTCGATTCCTTACTTAGCCATTCCAATCGGAGCGACGGCTCTTATCTTGAACACTATAGTGGTTCTATTGGAATTGATTATGAATAAAAATACTGAAAAGAATGGGGAGACATTATAATATGTTAATTATTCTAATGGTTTCCCTCTTTATTTTCCTAGCTATGTCTGTTCCGATTGCGGTGTCTATCGGTTTATCTTCTGTCATTGCGATTGTGTTCGCTAGCAACCTTCCAATAGATGTTCTGGCACAGAAAGCGTTCACTTCCATTGATTCGTTTCCATTAATGGCAATTCCATTTTTCATATTTGCTGGAACATTGATGGAAAAGGGTGGGATTGCTACGCGTTTAGTTCGATTTGCCAATGCTTTAGTTGGTTCATTAACGGGCGGCTTAGGGATGGTTGTTGTGGTGACGTCGATGTTTTTCGCAGCCATTTCAGGTTCGGGTGTCGCGACGACAGCTGCTTTAGGATCCATCCTGATTCCTGCAATGGTTAAAAAAGGATACGATCGTAGTTACGCAGGCGCATTACAAGCAATTTCAGGTGAACTAGGTGTCGTCATTCCACCGAGTATTTCAATGATTTTATTTGGTGTAGCGGCGAGTGTGTCCATCGGAGACTTATTCATAGCGGGAATTCTACCAGGTCTATTAATTGGGTTTTCACTTATGCTAGTCGTTTTTATCATCTCCAAAATTAAAGGCTATAAAGGCGATTCAGATTTACCAAAAGGGGAGAAATGGGCAGCATTTAAAGACGCAATACTCGCCCTATTAATGCCTGTCATTATTCTTGGAGGAATTTATGGTGGAATCTTTACGCCGACTGAGGCTGCAGCAGTTGCAGTAGCTTATTCGTTCATCGTAGGTGTCTTCGTTTACAAAGAAATCAAAATGAAAGATTTAATTTCTATCTTCTCAAAATCAATGATTATGACATCCATCGTAATGTTTATCATTGCCAATGCTGGGCTTTTCGGCTGGGTCTTAACAAGGGAAGGTGTACCTCAAAAGATAGCCTTATTTTTTGCCAATGTAACAGATTCTCCAATCATTTTCTTGCTCATTATTAATGTGCTGTTGTTAATCATCGGAATGTTTTTTGACGGCGGTGTGGCCATTATTATTTTGGCACCTTTATTAACACCAGTTGCTGTTTCGCTAGGAATCGATCCTGTTCATTTCGGAATGATTATGATTACAAACTTAGCGATTGGGATGTGCACACCTCCACTGGGTGTGAATCTCTTTGTAGCTTGTCAAATTGCAAATATCAGGTTGGAGCAAATTACAAGAGCGATTCTACCGTTTTTAGGAATCATGATAGTAAATGTACTGCTTATTAGTTATCTACCACAAATCAGTTTATTCTTGGTTCAATTATTTAAATAATAACTTTACAGTTATAGATGGAGGACGTATATGCTTAAGGCTAAAACAATTAAAGGCAATATCGTTTTACCGACGGAAGTCTTGTTTGATTCGTATTTAACGTACTGCGATGGAAAAGTAATATCTATATTAGATGAGGAGACACCGGGCGTTGAAGTGAATGATGCAACGGGTCAATACATCTTGCCCGGGGCAATCGATGCGCATGTTCATTGCTATAGTGCCCTAACAGAAGGATTTACAACTGCTACTCGATCAGCAGCAGCGGGCGGCGTAACGACGATTGTTGAAATGCCCTACGATGCGGATAAACTAATTTGCACACAAACTCTTTTTGAAGAGAAAAAAGAACTGCTAGAACGCGAGGCTGTCGTCGACGTGGCGATGCTTGCGACGATTGCCCCAAATGACGGGTTAGATCAAATTCCGCTATTGGCGGAATCTGGGGCATGCGGGTTTAAAGTGTCCTTGTTTAATACGGATTCTGTCCGTTTTCCAAGAATTGACGAAGGTGAGCTATTCGAAGCGTTTATAGCAATTGAAAAAACAGGTAGACCTGTCACTGTACATGCTGAAACTGATGCCATTGTCCGGAAGTTCATTGAGAAATATAAGGACAAAGGACAAAATAATCCAATCGCTCATTGTCAGAGTAGGCCTAAAGTAGCGGAGTCGACGGCAGCGTTAACAGTATTAGAGTTGGCGTATTATACAAAAGCTAAACTGCATTTACATCACAGTACATTTTCACGTGTGTTCGGGCTTGTAGACCACTATAAAAATGAGGGTACAGACGCGACTGCTGAAACGTGTACGCACTATTTAGTACTTAATGAAACTGACATGAGCCGCTTAAAAGCGAAAGGGAAAATCAATCCACCTCTCCGTACCGAAGAGGATATGATGCAACTATGGAATTTACTGGCCAACGATAAAATCGATATGGTAACATCCGATCATGCGCCTTGGCCACTCGACCGTAAACTAGCGGAAAATATATTTGAAAATTCGTCTGGCGCACCTGGGGTTGAAGTGTTACTTCCGATATTATTTAGCGAAGGTGTGGCCAAAGGAAGAATTTCTATCTTGCAACTAGCAAAAGTATTATGTGAAAATCCAGCTGATCGTTTCGGCTTAGGTCACCGCAAAGGGAAGTTGGAAGTTGGATACGACGCTGACTTTGTCGTCTTGAATCCAATGGAAAAATGGACCTTAGATGAAGTAGACATGCATTCAAATGCCGGATGGAGCCCGTACCACGGAATGGAATTGCACGGTAAAGTAAAACGAACGTTTGTCAGAGGAAAAGAAGTATACAACGGAAAAGTTGTCGGAGAAAAAGGAGATGGATCCTTTATTCCAGCCGTATATGATTGAGAGGTGTTGTTAATATGACTAAGACATTTGAGAAGAATGAAAAGCGTATTGAGCAGGATATTATTGCCCTGTCGGCGATAATTGATAGTGTTGCACCGGGATATACGAGAAGGCCGTTTACAAAATGGCATCTGGAAAGCCGAGAGTGGTTGATCCGAGAAATGAAGAATTGCGGTTTGGATGTTCGGATTGACGCTGCATCGAATTTAATTGGTAAACGTCAAGGGGTAAATCCTGAATTACCACCAATCATGATTGGTTCCCATACGGATTCTGTTGTGGGAGGCGGTCGATTTGATGGCATAATTGGTGTCTTGGCAGGGATTGAAATCGTCCGGCAATTAAATGAGAAAAAAATTGAATTGGCACATTCTTTACTGATTGTCGATTTTACAGCGGAAGAAGCAAGTGAATTTGGTATTTCAACCATTGGAAGCAGAGGAATGGTTGGCAATTTAACGGAAGCCGATCTAGGACGCACAAACGCAGAAGGACTCCCTCTTCGAAATGCGCTCAAAGTTGCAGGGGGCAGACCAGATGATTTGGAGACAGAAGCATTAAAAGTCGGGGATATATCCTTATATTTGGAACTGCATATTGAACAAGGACCAGTTTTGGAACAGACACAGCATGAGCTGGGCGTAGTGACTGGAATCGTAGGCATTCAACGCCATAAAGTCGTAGTGGAAGGACAAGCGAACCACGCTGGAACAACACCTATGCACATGAGATTTGATGCATTACCCGCGGCTTCAGAGCTTGTTTTAGCACTGGAGGAAGTTGCGAACAAGACCTATACGGAACAAGTAGTCGGCACGGTTGGTCGAATGTTCGTTGAACCAAACGGAGCGAATGTGATACCTGGACGCGTCGTATTTGATTTTGAAATCCGCTCACTGGATCCGCATGCCCTCGATCAGATGGTGGAATATATGAAAAATAAAATTGCACACGTAGAAACAAGTCGGAAAGTCTCAATTACTATGAATCAGCTTTCCCATTCGGACGCCATTATCGTATCGGAAGATGTGGTGCAAGGGGTTGAGAAAAGTTGTCAACGTTTTGGTACAACGCTTCGATTACCGAGTGGAGCGGGTCATGATGGCAACCAGCTTGCCAAAGTCGCACCCGTCGGCATGATTTTCGTCCCAAGCAAGAACGGAAAAAGCCACTGTCCAGAAGAATGGACAGACTATGCCGAAGTCGTCAAGGGTATCCAAGCTCTTGGAACCGCCCTTTTGTCTTTTGATAAAGCCCTATCTGTTTGACTTTAGAGAGCTGAACGTGTGTCAATTGCGTATTTTTGTTACACAATTGTAAATTTCGCTAAAGATATAACAAAGAAATGTTAAAGCCAAATTATCGGTACATTTTTAAACTCATACCCACTTAAGCTGCTAGCAAAGGGAAAGGCGATCATCCAATAGGAATGATCGCCTTTTTCTGTTGCTTTCAAGAAAACTGGAATAATGGGTGTAATTGTAGGGGTGACAGTCACCAAGTGAATTACGTAATCTTTTTGGTACTTTACGTAGTGGACTAGCTGGTTGTTATTAATACTAAAAAAATGTCTAGTAAATCAAATACACCTCCTGAAATACCTTACTTTCTCTTTTCATTCGGATAAATATTCGTGAAGTAATCGTTCGTAATTTCACGTACCTTCCCACTTAAAAAGATTACAGCAATGACGTTCGGTATAACTACTGCTGCGAGTAGAAGGTCGAGGAATTGCCAAATGAATTGCAGTCCACCGACGGCCCCAACGACAATTGCAGTAATATAAACGAAGCGCATAACCTTCGCGAAAGTTGTCCCAAATAAAAACTCTGCTTGCTTTTCCCCATAAAAGATAATGACAACAACTGTTGTAATCACAAACAAAAAGAGCGTTGCGGAAACAATCGATCCGCCGATTGAAGCGCCGAAGACCGGAACAAATGCGGCTGTTACCATTGTCGAAGCTTCTTCTGTAGGGATATCCTTCCAAACTCCGGACGTTAGAACGACGAGGGCTGTCATTGTGCAGACAACCAAAGTGTCAACGATTACTTCAAAAACACCCCAGAAACCTTGTTTTGCAGGATGATCATTCATTGCAGAAGCATGAGCGATAGGCGCAGTTCCCATCCCCGCTTCGTTGGAATAAAGTCCGCGTGCAAGCCCCCAACGAATTGCGGCTGCTACACCAGCCCCAGCAAATCCACCAGCCGCTGAGATCGGTCTGAAAGCGTATTCAAAAATAAGAGAAAAAGCGGTTGGTACTTCTTTGATATTCATTGCAATAACAATAAGAGCACTGATTATGTAAAGAACAACGATAATGGGAATAAGTTTTTCCGATACTTTCCCAATCGTTTTTATCCCTCCATATGTAACTAAAATAACAAGAATTGCTACAATAATTCCTGTTACAAGAGGAGAAATTCCGAAGGATCCATCCAATGTCGCTGCAATTGAGTTTGATTGAACCATCGTACTAGCAATAACTTCAATCATTAACGCAAATGCAAAAAAGTAGGCAACTTTCTTCCATCCCAACCCTTTTTGTATGTAATACATCGGTCCCCCAACATATTCTCCGCGGTCATTTTTTTCGCGATAATGAAGACCAAGAACTACCTCCGAATACTTTGTACCAATCCCGATTAGAGCAACGATCCACATCCAGAAAATAGCACCAGGTCCACCAAGAGCGATCGCTACAGGGACACCGACAATATTTGCAGCTCCCATTGTCGAAGCAAGTGCAGCTGTCGTTGCTTGGAACGGTGTTAAAGTTCCAGGAGCATCACTTTTGGCAAATAATTTTCCGAACGTTTGCGCTAGAATATGTGGGAAATAACGGAATTGAAAAAAGTTAAGCCGAATTGTAAGGGAAATCCCTCCTCCTATTAGCAAGATAATGAGTGGCATCCCCCAGATGAAGTTTGAAGCTTGTGCTATCAGTTTTGTGAAATCCTCCACGTTCTCAATCCCTTCATTCATAATTTTTCAGTGAAATCAATACCTGTGTAGAAAACGTTTTTATTCCACAATGCAGAATTAATTCCGTATTGTGAGAAAGTTTGATAATCTCTATTTAATCTCGTTTCTACAAGTTTGTCAATGATCTATTTGAAGAGGGGAAAAGTTTTTGCAATTTACACAACTAGGAAAGTCTTGTAGACTCAACTTACAGTCTTGAATTATTAGAATGGTCTGAAATGTGGTGTGTGGAGATGAGAGTAGACGAGAGGGTGATCAGTACATGATTCAATCGATTAACCGTGCAATGCTTATTATTCAAACTCTTTCTCAGGAAGAAAAAGAAAAGTGGTTAGCTGCAGAATTGGCCGAAGAGACGGGGTTGCCAATTAGTACGGTGTACCGACTAACGCAGTCTTTAATGCAGCACGGACTTGTTACGCATAGTGAAGGTACGAAACAATATAAGCTTGGATACAAATGGATGGAGTTAGGGTTGAAGATGTTTGGAAAATTGGATGTCCGGGATGTCACAAGACCCATTTTAGAAAGGTTAGCACTTGAGGCAGAGGAGACTGTCTATTTAAACATTCCTAGCGATACGAATTCTATTATTATCGAACGAATAGATAGCCCGCGAAATGTTAAAATCCTTGATAGTATCGGCGAGAGAATTCCATTACATATTGGAGGGGCGAACAAAACCATTTTAGCGAACATGCCTCGAAACAAAATGGAAGGTCTTCTGGAACAGCTTGTGCCGGACAAACAGGAAAGAGAAGTATTTGAGAAAGAATTAGCCGAAGTTAAACAGAAAGGGTATGCGATAAGTTTCGGAGAGAAAACGAAAGGAACCATTGCAGTTGGAGCCCCCGTCTTTGACTTCGATAACCGTGTGTTCGGAGCAATCAGCATTGAAGTTTTGGCTTACGACATTACCGAGGATCGCATGAGTTTTTTCATTGAAAAAGTATATGAAGCCGCCCAACAGATATCATCGGGTCTTGGTGGTATGTAAGGGGGAGATATAGACAGGGGGACAGTGGCGGGGTTGGTGGGGTGACAGTCACCAAGTCAATTCTAAAACAATCGAAACAAACGTGAATGTTTGTACAATTTATACAATATAGAAAAACCAGCTTCCGAATCTGTTCGTGATTCATGGAAGCTGGTTTATTGTTTTTATGCTCTTTTTCTCAAAGCCTCGTGCCATAAATAAGTCAACTAGGAATTGGATGAGTAGATTCCGAAGTGGTTATCCGTTCAGTAGAAACACGGACTTTTTCCAGTTTGCGATGGTCGATTCCATAGCCGATCCCGAAGCCGCCGGGAACTGTGATGATGCCTGAATCCATGGTGATTTCGGGTGTGACCAGATCCTCTTTCCAATAGTGTGAAGAGGGAGCGGTGTCACCAGGCATGGTGAAGTTCGACAGCGTTGTCAGCTGGATGTTATGAGCGCGTCCGATGCCGGTTTCGAGCATGCCGCCGCACCATACGGGAATATTGTTTTCTTTGCATAGGTCGTGGATAAGCAGTGATTCCTGCAAGCCGCCGACGCGTCCAATTTTAATGTTGATGATACGGCAACTTCCGAGTTCAATCGCTTTCCGCGCATCTTCAAGCGAGTGGATGCTTTCATCCAGGCAAATCGGCGTCTCCAATGCTTTTTGGAGTGTGGCGTGATCAACAATATCGTCGTGTGCCAAAGGTTGTTCAATCATCATCAAGTTGTATTGATCGAGCTTTTTCAGATGGTCAAGGTCTTCCAGTGTGTAAGCGGAGTTCGCATCAGCCATCAACAGGATATCCGGATATTTGGAGCGTACAGCAGCGACATAGTCCAAATCTGCTTGCGGGCCGATTTTGATTTTAATTCGCTTAAAGCCTTCTTCGACGAATTGCCCTACTTGATCGACCAAGTCGCTTGGGCTGTCCTGAATCCCGATGCTTTTGCCGACCTCAATTTCGTGTTTCATTCCCCCGAGAATCTCTGCGACTGATTTTCCATTCTTCTTGGCGAATGCATCCCAAATCGCAGTTTCCAATGCGGCTTTTGCGATATTGTTCCTCCTGACGAACGTCAGCATGCCGTGAACTTCGGAAGGGTGGTCAATTTGCCTATGGATGACCCGTGGAATCAAGAAATCCTTCAATATATAGACCGTAGTAAATGTAGTTTCTTCATTATAATAGGGTTCGTTGCTCGTCACAGTCTCTCCCCAGCCGGAAACACCCGATTCATCGATAACTTCGACAAGGCAGACATCTTTTGCTTGCATCGTGCCGAAACTAGTCGTGAAAGGTGCAATCATGGATACATTGATATGGTGAAGAACAACCTCTTTTATCGTTATTGATTTCATCATAATTTCTCCCCTTTGCTATGTAGCCGTACAATTTCTATCAGTATCTCAATACCGTTGAAAAGCGATTTTTCATCTAAATTCAGTTCCTTTTCGACTTTACTAATCACCTCCTAAGACAATCATACGTGTTAATTGAATATTTTGAAATGGAAAAGTAGTTGTAATTGTAGGGGTGACAGTCACCCAGTCAATTCTAAAACAAACAAAACAAACATGAATGTTTGAATAATGTGTACAACTTAAGGCGATTTAACAATCTCTATACACTAGTTTAATACTACGTTAACAGTCCAGAGATAGAGTTAACCTGTACGATACTTCGAGGGAGGAATTTAATTGAAGAAAACATTGAAATCAAAGATGATGATCATTGCGATTGCTGGGAGTTTTACTGTAGGAAGTTTTGCGGGAATCACATCACTGCAATCTGCTGAAGCGAAAAATCCTCAATCGAATGAAAAAGTGGAGAACATCATTTTTATGATTCCAGACGGTTACTCCAGTTCGTATGCGACAAATTATCGATTGTTTAAAGGGGAAGAATCGGTAATGGATCCACATCTCGTTGGCATGCACCGAACCTATTCCGCAAACTCGGAAGTGACGGATTCTGCTGCGGCTGGAACTGCGATGGCCACTGGAACGAAAACGAACAATGGAATAATTAGCATGGATCCGGCTGGCAATAAACTCGAAACGATTTTACAAGCTGCTGAAAAGAGCGGAAAATCTTCGGGATTAGTCGCAACGTCAACGATTACCCATGCCACACCTGCAGTTTTCGGTTCACATGTTGAAACGCGCGCCAATGAAAAAGACATTGCACCAGAACTCCTTCAAAATGATGTTGACGTTATCCTAGGAGGCGGCAAAAAATATTTTAGTGATGATTTATTAAATAAAGCAAAACAAGATGGCTATGAAATTGTGTCTGAGGCGCAATCGTTAACTACTGTAAAGAAAGCGGACAAGTTGATTGGGCTTTTCGCTGAGGATAGCTTATCTCCTGAACTGGATCGTGAGGCGACTGACGAGCCAAGCTTGCAAGACATGACATCAGCTGCCATCGACGTTTTAAGTAACGATAAAGATGGATTCTTTTTAATGGTTGAAGGCAGTCAAATCGATTGGGCCGGTCATGCGAATGATGCTGCATGGGCGATGAAAGACACTGAAGCGTTTGAAAAAGCAGTAGAAGCTGCACTGGATTTTGCGAAAAAAGATAAGAAAACGTTAGTCGTCATCGCTGGTGACCATGACACTGGTGGAATGTCTGTCGGCGGTTACGGAGGATCAGGTGCCAATTTGGAAATCCTTAAAGATGTGACAGCGACAGGCGATTTCATGGCATCCCAATTAAATGAAGAACGCAGTAATATCCAAGAAGTCGTACTGAACTATACGGGCATTACATTATCGGAAACTGAAGGTAACCAAATCAAACAAGCGAGCAATCCAGCATTGCAGATTAACTCGATCATTTCCAAACATGCACTTGTCGGTTGGACGCACACGGGACACACTGGTACAGACATCCCTGTTTACGCTTACGGTCCACAAGCCCATAAATTCGCAGGACTTATCGAAAATACAGATTTCCCACAATTAATGGCTGAAGCAATGAAAATCCCATTTCAATAAACCTTACAGTTAGCTGCTTATAGTATGAAAAAAGGACCGTACCTCTATACAAAGAGGTGCGGTCGTTTTATTCGATCAAACTGAACGCTACCATACACCTTATCAGCTCTATTTGGTCGCATTCCTATTATAATTTCTATTCAAAACCTGAATTCACCTCAGCGAAAATCGGGCGGAACAATGTTTAAATCGATACCCCAGAAAATCGGCACCAAATAGTACGTAGCAAGTACAATTAGCACGAGCACGAATAGGTTAATGACGAACCCGACTCGAACCATTTCAAAAATCCGTAGCTTTCCTGTACCGAATATGATCGCATTCGGTGGTGTTCCAACTGGCAGCATAAATGCACAGTTTGCAGCCATAGCGGCGGGAACCATTAACGCGAAAGGATGAATATTCAATGACAGTGCCAGAGCCGCTAAAACAGGAAGGATCATTGTCGCTGTCGCTGTATTCGATGTAAACTCAGTCAGTACAAGAACGAGCAACGATGAAAGGGCGATAATTACAATGAGATTCAAGCCGTCGAAGAAGGTAAGCTGTGTTCCTATCCATTCGGAAAGGCCGGTTTGGCGAAAACCTGCTGCAATTGCAAGCCCCCCTCCAAATAGCAGAAGTACGCCCCATGGAATCTCTTTAGAATCTTTCCACTCAAGAATGCGTGTACCGAATTTTTTCGATGCGGGTATAGTAAAGAGGAGAGCCATCGCAATAATTGCGATCATTCCATCTTTTAACCCTGGTATAATATTTATCCAGATGAATTCACGGGTAATCCACATAAAGGCCGCGAAAGTAAAGACGGCACCGACAACTTTCTCTTCGAATGATGTCTTTCCAAGTGCCCTGCGTTCTTTCTGGATGACTTCTTTTCCTCCGGGTAACCCTTTGATTTTCATTTTAAACGCGAATCTACCTAGGTAGATCCATGTAAACAGTAAAAGGACGATGACAATTGGGACAGCAACCAACATCCACCCTGCAAAAGAAATTTCAACATCGAACAGCTGCTTAACTTGTGCGGCTAAAATGATATTGGGTGGTGTCCCGATAAGCGTTCCAAGTCCGCCGATTGTTCCGGCATATCCGATACCGAAGATGAGCGCCTTTTCGAATTTCGGCAAATCGTCTTCATCAGGTTTTCCTTTTAACGCAGATGCAACCTGCGCGGTGATTGCTAACCCCATTGGTACCATCATCATTACGGCTGCTGTATTGGACACCCACATCGAAAGAAATGCGGTAGCTGCCATGAAACCTAGCAAAATCCGTTGCGTACTCGTTCCGATGAATGAAATAATAGCTAAAGCCATCCGCTTATGTAAGTTCCATTTTTCCATAGCGGTTGCAATGAAAAAACCACCTAAAAATAAAAAGATAATATCATCGCCATATGAAGATGTAACCGTATCGGCATCTAAAGCCCCTGTTACTGGCAATAAAAATATGGGTAATAACGATGTGACTGGAATTGGAATCGCTTCTGATATCCACCAAGTTGCAATCCATAAGGTTACCGCAAGTACCGCTTTCGCTTCCGGACTCATTCCTGGTGGAGAAAATAAGAACATTGTCAAAACAAAAAGAAGTGGCCCAAGAATTAATCCAATCAACTGTGGTTTGGAGTAGGCTTTTCTATTCGTTGGATTGTCCGGTTTTTGTGGAGGTTGCGAATCATCTTTCACATCTACCCTTGTTTTAACATTTTTTGTTACTTGTTTACGATCTTTCGTATAAGCAAAGACATTCAACAAACTTTTCGTTTGTCTATGCGAGCGCCAAAGTCCTTGCCACACATTTGAAGCCATTTCTCTCATAATCATTCTCCTTCTGAAAACGCTTTCGCTTTGAAGTCTAACTATAAAATTTAGAACATTATAAATATAGATTCTGAAACTAATCAAATACTTTACAAACTAAAAAAAGCAACAGAAGTATTGCTTCCGTTGCTTTTTTTAGTTTGTGATAAATGAGTGGAGGATATCTGCTTTTTCTACATTTACTGTGTAACAATGCAAGGGACGTCCGGTTTCCTGATAGGCAACATCAACGAACAATAATTGTCTATCCACTAAATGGTTTAAATACTTTCTCACGGAGACGCTTGAAATCCCAGTTTCCTCCGCGATATTCGCTGAAGAAAATACCTTCTTGTCTCGCTTGAGAATTTGTTTTACGATTCGAGATAGGGTGACGACTGTCATGCCCTTTGGAAGGTCGAGCGTACGTAAGTTTGTCTTTGCTGATTTGTGAAGAAACGAATCAATCTCACCTTGGCTAACTGTCATGTTAGTCTTCATCAATTGAAAGTTTTGCTGAAATTGTAGCAGTGCGTCCTGAAACCGTTCAAAGCTGAACGGTTTGATTAAATAATCGACAGCTCCATAACGGAGTGCTGTTTGGACGGATTGCTTATCATTAGCTGCTGTTATGACGATCACATCAACGGAATTATCTACTTTTCTGAGTTCAACTAGCATGTCAAGTCCTGTAGCTTTCCCCATGTAAACATCGAGCAAAATAAGATCAACAGGATGATTGTTAAGGAAATCCCATCCCTCCTCAACATTACTGGCAAGCCCTGAAAGGGAAAACCCCGGAATGCTTTGCAGATAAATGGAATTGAATTTTGCCACCATCGGATCGTCTTCAATAATTAACACATCAATCATGATTCTTCACCTTCATATGGAATTTTGACATGAAATTGAGCTCCATCTCCTTTTATCGAGATAACATCTAATGTGCCTCCAAGTTCATCCAGTGCATTTTTAGTCAAATATAACCCATATCCACGATGCTCGCCTTTTGTTGATAATCCTTTTTTAAATAAAGCTTCATCATTTTCCACAATCAAACCGGAACCATTATCCAGTAGGCTGAAATGGAACTGTTTATCTATATAAGTAATTGTCATATGAATCCGTTTGTTCTCCTTAAGACTTACCGCTTCATACGCATTGTCGCATAAGTTACCCAGTATGGTGATGATTTTATCCATGCGCTCAATTTCTTTCAATATAGGAAGTGGTGTTTCACCTGACAATTCGACTTGAATACCGGACTTCTGGAATTCATGTAGCTTACTTATTAAGTAACCAGCAATGACAGGATCTTTTACAAGACGGAACACGGAACCTCCTTCATTTTGATAGGAATCAGAAAGATACGTCGTATACTCTTTAAGTTCTTCATAGGATTTTGTATGGATCATGGCCGTTATAACATGCAACTTGTTCATAAATTCATGCGTCTGTGCTCTCAACGTTTCGGCATAAGCCTTTGCACCTGAAAGTTGCTCAATAAGTGATGTAAGTTCTGATTTATCCCGAAATGTAGCCAGTGCACCTACAAGATGCTTATTTGAAATGACAGGCACTTTGTTGACGATGATGTCAATTCCGTTTAACTTTTGTTCTTGGTCGTACACCAGTCTTTCATTTAACAGCAGATCTTGTAGGAGGGAAGGTGGTAAATAAGATTGCACCTGTTGTCCGACGGGGTTTTCTAGTAAACCAGCCCTTCGAAAGAGATGAATTGCTGCCTGATTTGCCACGATGATTTCTTCTTTGTCATTAATGCCGATAACCCCTTCACGGACGGACTCAAGCATAGCCTCTCGTTCGCGAAGTAGATTTGCGATTTCTCTTGGCTCAAGTCCGAATAACGTTTGTTTAACTCGCCTCGCCAAAAAGAACGCTCCAATAATCCCAATCAGAAGCCCAGCACCAATTCCTATGTAGCTCGCTCGTACACTGTGCAAGACAGTCGATTGAATATTATCCAGCAAAATCCCAACAGATACAACACCGATTATCTGTTCACCATTCCGGATTGGTACAAACGCCCTCATGGATTCACCAAGCGTCCCTTTTGCCACAGAAGTGTAGCGTTCTCCGAGGAAAGCCCTGTCCTCATCGTTCCCAACGAAATATTGACCGATTCTCTCGGCGATTGGATGGGACTGGCGGATATGCTCTGAATTCATGACAACAATATATTCAACATTTGTATCATCCTGTATCGATTTTGTATAAGACTGAATTGCTTGCCCTGAACCAACGCCCGATAAACTATCAATCACAAGCTGGGAATGGCTAATTGTGCTCGCAATGTCCATGACTTTTTCTGCTTGGTAATTCCGGGCATTTTCCGTTGCTGTACTTCCTATTAAATAACCAGTTACCGATAGGGAGACAAGTACAACAGTACAAACCAAAAGGGTCAACCGGGTTTGAAGGCTGATTTTCTTTCTTTTAAACACGCTCATCTACTGCTCCTCTTCCACTCTAATAATCAACCTATAGGACAATCATAAGTGTTCATTGAACATTTTGAAATGAAAAAGAAATCTTCTCTATCAGTGGGGTGACCGTGAGTGCGGGTCGGTGGCGGTGACAGTCACCAAGACAATTCTGAAACAAACGGAACAAACGTGAATGTTTGAACAACGTGTACAACTTTGGGAAGCTGATTTCAGTCGCTTATGTAAAATCTGATTTGGACTCACAATATAGTAAACAGTCTATCGGGTGAGGGGCTGTTTATTAACGCTGAAATTGTCTGAAAAGACTAATACCACCTGGATATCTTAGCTGTGAGTTGTTATGATAGGAATAATAATCCATAATACGAGACTTCAAAGAATGGGGAGGTTATCAGATGAAGAATAAGTGGCTAGTGCGATGGTTTGGATGTTTTATCATTGCGGTAGTTGTTTTTAGTAGTGTACAGGCGGAAGCCTCATCTCAATCGTTTAAAGACGTACCGCACAATCATCCTTACAAGGAAATAATTCAGGATATGCAAGCAAGAGGGATGATAAATGGTTATCCCGATGGCACTTTTAAGCCAAACGAAAAAGTTTCACGCAAGCATGTGGCTCAGTTATTGGGCAAAGCTTTACAGTTGGCCGCGAAGTCGGAGACTGGTATTCGTTACAAGGATGTACCTAAGAATCACCCATACTATGATGCGATTTCAAATGTTACGCAGGCAGGGATCTTCAGCGGCGACGTCAATGGCAACTTCAATCCCGAAGCACCACTTACGCGGGTTCAAATGGCAAAAGTGCTGGATCTAGCGTTTGGATTAACTATTAAGTCCGTCGCATATTTCCCGGACGTTAGTGGAAATGATTGGGGATATTTGCATGTGAATGCTCTGTATTCAAACGGAATTACAACGGGAAATCAAGGTTATTTTAAACCGAATGAACCTGTGACACGTGCTCATTATGCAGTGTTTCTGCACCGTGCGTTGCATCTTCCAAAGGTTCCCGAACTTGATTCCACTAAACCGTTGACGAAAGCACAAATACTAAATTTACTATATAGATTGCCCCATACAGTCGAAGCTACTATTACCACTCATAAATACAAGGCATCTCAGTTCAGCAAGGTTCGCGCGGAACTTTTGGATAAAGTAACAGAGCCGTTCGTAGATGATGAATTAAAAAATTACTATGCTGATATGTGCTTATATTGTGATATGAGTCTTTTTCCCCTCCTATTGGGAGAAACGGATTATCGCTTTGAAATACTTGAAAACACACCGAGCTTAATTCGTATCCGTACGGTTTCCTTTGACATTCCACTTCAAGATGCTGCATTTTTGGAATATGCGTTCGAAAAGCAATCGGGCAAGTGGAAGCTGTCAGGATATGACTGGAAACCTATCGGGGCTGGAAGCTTTGACCTTACAAAAGAGGAAGCCCTCCAAATCGTGAAAAACGACTACGAGCGCTATGAATCGTCTTCCGTGCGTGTAACATTCCTCGACTCCAAATATGAGTATCAACACGATTGGTACACGAAACAAGATTATCGTCGCCTCGTGTACAGAATGCATGTAGATACCGGGAAAGATAAATTTAATATCCTTTTCTATCCACATAGCGGATTTTTTGATCAAGAATAAACCCAAAACACCGAAGGCCCATTCGACTAGACATTGATGGGTTTTCGGTGTTTTTTTAGTGTCGGAATATGACTTAGAATTGACTTGGTGACAGTCACCCAGTCAATTCTAAAACAAACAAAACAAACGTGATTGTTTGTTCAATAGACACAATAATAAAAGATGATTGAGGCCGGTACCTGTCACCACTACAATTTAGACACTATTTTAAGTCTGAGGACCAGGTTCTCATTGAATTTTTAACCAACCCGACTGAAAACGTAACCAACAGTAAAAAGTCAAATTATGTGCCATAAAGTTATAACTAATTACTCGGACATTACTATCTTGTTGTAGACATTTCTTCTTGAAATTCATCTGCAATTTTTCACCTTGCATAGGCTCGAAAGAATCCGCAGGAACTGTTGGTGCTAAGGAGCCTGGTAAGATTCAAAAGACAACTATATCACCTAAGGTTAATGCTGGTAAGGGGACTGGCAATACTAGGGCAAAAGTTGAAACAGTTAAAACTAGTGAAGCTATGCAATTTATTTTAAAAGAGAATGGTTATACTGCTGTTGGATTTTTAGAATTATTACATCCCGATCGGTTATTAAAAGATAAAGAAGTAAAAAAAGTAAATACGATAAGAAATCAAATAGGTATTCCACCAAAAGGTACTGTGATGGCGCATTCGGAAAAATTAAAAAGTTTAGAGGAGAATTATGAAGGTACTCGTTTAGATTACAATAATACAACCTTTAAAATAACTAATGGTGATGATGGTATATCAGAATCTGTTGGAAGTCCAGATAGATATTATTGAACAATTGAATATAATTTAGCAGAACCCAACCAATTATCAATACCAAGATGGGATCCTAACCCTGATTCATATCCATATACTGGACGAGGATTTACGGGTAGTAAAGAGATTGTTTTACCTGAATATTATAAAGAAGCAAGAAAGTTTGTTGAAGGCGATATGATGTATATTAGAGACAGTAAAGTAGGAGAACCAGTATTCAACTTTATTTTTGATGGTGATACAAAATCTTGGGTTGAATTTAATTAAGGTGGGATTAGTGTGGGGAAATATGCCAAATATAATAATAAAAATTATCCAGTAAATATTCGAAATGATAAATATAGATTAAGGAGCAAAGATCATGAAAATGGATTTAATGAATTAGTCGATCTAGGTGGAAATATCCATCATGATATCTTTATAAAAGAAGTAACCCTGGATGAGATAGAATTTCTATTTGAGTTGAACTATAAAATAATATATAAAGGCAAAGAATATGAACCTTTTTCGATAGGAGAACTAGTAATCGATGATGGAAAAATTTCTTTGTTTAGTAGTGATTATGAAAGTGAAGGGTTCGAAAAACAAGAACAATTTGTATTTAAGAAAGAAGTTAGTATTGAGGAGATTGATGCAATAGTTGAGATTATGGAGCCAATAACGGGAGGCAATGAATTACCAGAAAAAAGAAAAATAATACCAAGCATTCAGGTTAAAGAGTATTTAAAAAGTTTGAATTGAATGTTAGCGAAGGTGGATGTAAACAATACTATGTATCTGTCCGTAACAACTATCATTTCAAAAGCCTTTTTTCGGTTTGTCAAGTACCTGAAGAGTTGGAAAAATGTTTACTTTTTACGTAAATGTCGGGGTACGGGTTGTGGGCCGGTTAAAATAATTAGTGCTCCGCGAGAAATAAGATTTGAGTCTAGTTGAAGAACGAGGGAAATACCCTAAGGAGTTCATTCTCTGTAGGGTGTTTCTTTTTATTTTAGAGAGGGGCATTAACAGCGTTACAATAAATTTATCTTCATTTTACCAATCCTAGATCATTACCATAAATAATTATTGAGAGAGTAGTGAGTCTATATGAATGTTAGTTATAAAGATAGAAGTTTAACAATTGATGGAAGTAGTATCGAATTTTCACATGAAATAGGACAAATAGGGATAGTTGAGAACAAAATAATTGTGTTACTGTCAATTCTTCAAACTGAAAATACGTTAGATAACATTTATGCAGTGTCAGATACGGCAGAGGTTCTTTGGAGAGTAGAAAGTTTAGTAGTAGATTATCTAAGATTACCTTATGAGCAAATGGTGATTCATGAAGATGGAATTAGAGCAACCGACTTTTACGGACGTCGTGTTTTTATCTCGGAAAATACAGGGCAAATAATGAAAAAAGATATAGTTAAGTAAAAGTAAGCTACTCACATAGCGGATTATTTGATCAAGAATAAACCAAAACACCGGAAGCCCATTCGACTAGACATCGATGGATTTTCGGTGTTTTTTTGGTGTCGGAATATGACTCGGAATTGACTTGGTGACAGTCACCAAGTCAATTCTAAAACAAACAAAACAAACGTGATTGTTTGCCCAATAGGTACAATATGATAACGGTACCTGTCACCACTACAATTTAAGCGCGGAACGGGTCATCGCTTAATCCTGCTTCAAGGACTAATTTTGCATATTCCTGTGCAGCGAATAGGGAGTGATCTCTATAATTTCCACATTCGAGTGCGGAAACGGCAGGAATATGTTCAGTTGTTACAACTTTCTCTAGCACAGTCGTTAATGCAGTGGCAACTTCACTTGGTTCATGTTCATCCCAAATGATCATGTAAAATCCTGTTCTGCATCCCATTGGTGAAATATCGACAATCCCCTTCAATTCATCCCGTAAATATGTCGCAAGCAAATGCTCTAGCGTATGAACGGCTCCAGTCGGCATTGCATCCTGATTAGGTTGCAAAAATCGCAAGTCATATTTCTGTAGAGTGCTGCCTTTCTCGTGTTGTTCCGTGCCAGCCAAGCGTACATAAGGCGCTTTTACTATCGTATGATTTAATAGAAAACTCTCAACTACTGCCATTTCCATCATCCTTTCAGGTTTGTTATCTAAGCTATCACAAGTCATCTAGCAAAGTAAACACCTTTATACTATAATTCAGAAAAAACGAATAATGGTGTTGACAGGGTCAAGAAAGCAAGGTACGATACACTTTAAGAATTCTTATAGAAATACTAGGTATTGAAGAAGTGGAATTTATTTCGATAGAAAATTTTTATAGTTTCTATGCGAGGAGGTAAAACGCACGTGTATTATATGGATGTAACAGGGAAAGTTGCAATCGTAACCGGAGGGGCGCATGGAATCGGAAAAGCGATTGTCGATGCACTTTTAGATTGTGGTGCATTGGTTGCTGTTGTTGACAGGAAATTTGAAACGTTACAGACAACTGATCGTTTACTATACATTCAAACAGACGTCGCCAAAAGTGACCAAGTCGAGGAAATGGTACAAACCGTGACTGAACACTTTGGACGGATCGATATTTTAGTGAATAACGCAGGAATATCTTCAATGGATTATGTGGTTGATAGCAAAGAAGAAGATTGGGATAAGGTGATGGATGTTAATGCCAAGGGGGTCTATTTATGCAGTAAATTTGTCTCCCGTTATTTACAAGCACAGGGCGAAGGCGGGAAAATCATCAATATTTCCTCACAAGCTGGAAAAAATGGTTATCGTTTGATGGGAAGCTATGTCGCCTCCAAGCATGCAGTTTTAGGATTCACGAAAGTGTTGGCATTGGAACTGGCAAAGGATCAGATCAATGTCAACGCAGTTTGCCCAGGAATTGTCGAGACGGATATGAAAAGGAATGAACGGGTTATAGGTGGTGCATTAAGAGGACTGGATGCGGAGGCGATTAAAGAGGAAGATTTCTCACAGGTTCCATTAGGCAGAACTGCTGCACCGCAGGATATTGCGAATGTTGTTGTCTTTTTGGCGTCAAAGTACTCCGATTATATGACGGGGCAAGGTCTTAACGTGACAGGTGGAATGACAATGAATTGAAAATAACTAGGGAAATCAAGTACAAGGTGTAATTTTTATAAACTACGAGGAGGGGTATTAATGTCAACTAGTGAAGTGAAAAAGGGAAACATTTTTGCACTCTTTCCATTACTTGTTTTTGTATTGCTTTTTATCGGCACAGGTATTTTGACGAAAGATTTTTCGAATATGCCGTTAAATGTAGCCATACTAATCGCTTCTGCCATCGCTTTGCTAATGAATCGAAAAGAAAAATTCTCGAGTAAAGTGGAAACGTTCACGAAAGGTGCAGGCCATCCGAACATTATTTTAATGGCAGTCATCTTTATTTTAGCGGGGGCTTTTGCGGGAGTTGCCAGGGGGATGGGAGCGGTTGAATCTACGGTCAACTTTGGCTTGTCTGTATTACCGGCGAATTTATTGATGGTTGGGCTTTTCATTATCGGCTGCTTCATTTCTATTTCGATGGGAACGTCAATGGGTACGGTTGTTGCATTGGCACCGATTGGAATTGGAATCGCTAGTCAGACTGATATCCCGCTCGCATTGGCGATGGCGACTGTGATTGGCGGTGCGATGTTTGGTGATAACTTATCGATGATTTCAGATACGACGATTGCGGCAGTTAGGACCCAGAATACAAAAATGAAGGACAAATTTAAAGTGAATTTTTTAATCGTTTTACCTGGTGCAATCCTTACAGCGATTATACTTGGCGTCATCACACGTGGGAATGTCGCAACTCTCGGTGGGGAATATCAGTATGATCTATTGAAAATACTACCTTATATCGCTGTTTTGGTGGCGGCGTTATTGGGTGCACATGTGTTAATCGTCTTGCTCGGTGGAACGATTTTTGCTGGAATTATCGGTTTGATTGATGGGACGTATAGTTTTAGTGGCTTTTTGCAAACAGTTGCCGATGGGATTATAAGTATGGAGGATTTAGCGCTCATTGCAATCTTAATCGGCGGTGTCGTTGGAATTATCAAGCATAACGGCGGTATTGATTACTTGTTATATTTCATCACCAGTAAAATTAAAACGAAAAAAGGGGCGGAATTCGGCATTGCGGGTTTAGTCAGTATGGCTGATATCGCTACCGCGAATAATACGATTTCAATTGTAATCACAGGCCCATTGGCAAAAAGTATCGCTGATGAATATGACATTGATCCGCGGAAATCGGCTAGCTTACTCGATACGTTTTCAAGTTGCTGGCAGGGGATTTTGCCATATGGTGGTCAAATGCTTGCTGCCGCTGGGTTAGCTGCTATTTCACCAGTCAGTATTATTCCCTACTCATTTTATCCAGTTCTGATGGGGATTTGCGGAATCATTGCTATCTTTATCGGTTACCCGAAATTCCGTCCGTCGGAAAAGGCAGTAAAACCGGTTGTGATTTCACCTATCGGGGAATAACGAATCACTGACACTATGCGAGGGATAGACTCCAGTTGTATAGTAGGGAAATGAAAACCAGACATTCGCGCGGATGTCTGGTTTTTTGGGGACTTAATTGTAGTGGTGACAGTCACCAAGGATATTCTAAAACAAATAAAACAAACATGAATACTTGCCCAATGTATACAACTTCGAAAAAAGCCATGCTTATTCTTCACCAACCCCTGCCACGTGGATTGGTACAGGCTCCGTTCACTGAATAGAAAAGCCTTCCTACTGATTTAGTTTGGAGGCTTTTTCTGTTCCTCATTCATAAAACTGCAGAATTGTGTCTGAATTGTATAGGTGTGAAGCATCCAGCATAACAAGCATCCAGCATAAACAAGCACCCAGCATAAAACCGGTACCCAGAAGGCAACAACAACCATCCACCCCAAGTACTCGGCAAGCTTCTTTGCACCCAACCCATACATCCTTCAGGTATTTAAACCTAGTTATTTCCCTAAAAATATATTGCATTAATTCTAAAAACTGTTTATAGTGATTTAGATAACGAACATGTCGTTAAGTATGCGTTAAATGGGAAACAGGAGAAATGAATTTTTTCATAGGGGAGGATTTTATATGGTTTCTGCGAAGCAAAGAAACTTAATTTTGTTTTTACTCTTTCTTGGTTGGGCTATTGGTAACTTCGATCGTTATTTTATCAATTATGCAATCTTATCGATTACCGAAGATTTACAATTGAGTCCTACTTCCACTGGGCTCATTCTTAGTAGTTTTTTTGCAGGCTATGCGCTTATGCAAATTCCTGGCGGTTGGCTGGCTGATAAATTCGGTTCCAGAAAAGTCCTAATCATTTCCGTCTTGATGTGGTCAATCTTTACAGCTTTGACGGGTGCGGTTTGGTCACTGGCTTCGATGATTGCTATTCGATTTATGTTTGGGATTGGTGAAGGTGGATTCCAGCCTTCAAGCTCAAAATTGATTACGCAAACGACTCCGAGTTCTAAAAGAGCTTGGGCGATGTCGGTCATGCTCTCATCCGGAGGGATTGTGGCGTTATTGGTACCGTTACTTTCCGCTTATATGCTTACGTCTATCGGCTGGCGGGTGTCATTTGTGCTGCTTGGTGCTATAGGACTTGTCATTACGATACTTTATTGGTATTTCATTAAAATACCTGTGAATAGCGATTACGTGGAAATGGAGCAGGAAGGAACGAAGCAGCAAGGAATATTTATGCAGATTCTAAAAACGCCGCTGATGTTAAATTTGTTTATTGCGTATTACAGTATTTACGCTATCAACTGGGGCTTAGCAACATGGCTACCCACTTATCTCGTCAATGTACGCGGTCTTGATTTGATTTCACTTGGATGGATGCAAACGATTCCTGGATTAGCAACTGTTTTAGCAATCTTTTTTGCAGGATATGTAATTGACAGGTTGCCGCAGGGCCGGGAGAAAGTGGTAGGTGGAATTGCTTGTATCTTTATCGGCATTCTACTATATCTCATGTTCAACTCTCCGAGCGTAATGCTGTTCATCACCTATCAAACCATTGTCATTGTCTTTATTTCATTCGTGATGCTTCTCTTGCCAGCTGTTATTTTGAAAAGGTTCCCATCTTCTATAACTGGTACAAGTATGGGGATTGCGAATACAGGCGGTCAGTTAGCCGGATTTATTACACCGCTTGCAATTGGGTTTATTGTTCAGACATTTAACGGCTCGTATAATGCTGCTTTTTGGATGCTAATCATTTTTGCTATCATTTGTATGATTTCACTTTTGACGCTGAATTTCCGAAAGGGAGAAATTTTTCAGACCCAGTCGTAATATAAGAACTGATGAAAAGGAGAGAGTAGATATGCAATTTCAGCAAGCGCTTTCAACTATAATCGAACAAAAGAAGGGTAAATTCATTGCGTTAAGTGATAACATCTGGAATGTTCCAGAATTACATTTTCAGGAATATAAATCCTCTGACTATTTGTGTGAAGCTTTGGAGGAGGAAGGATTTCAAGTTGAAAGAAATGTTGCAGGACTGAAAACGGCTTTTGTTGGAAGTTACGGAACTGGTAAGCCTGTCGTTGCAATCTTAGGCGAATTTGACGCACTGGCTGGTTTAAGTCAGAAGAAAGGGCTTACGCACAATGATCCGGTGGTTGAAGGAGGAAGTGGGCATGGTTGCGGGCATAATTTGTTGGGAACAGGTTCATTTGCCGCAGCCGTTGCCATAAAGGATTACATGGCGCTTACCAAACTGGAAGGAACTGTCCGCTTCTATGGCTGCCCCGCTGAAGAAAGTGGTTCGGGTAAAGCATTTATGACAAGAGCTGGTCTGTTTGACGATGTAGACGTTGCTCTATCGTGGCATCCAGGGGACAAGCCGGGTCTGATGAATTTCGGTTCGCTTGCAAATTATTCAGCGCGATTCCAGTTTAAAGGAAAGAGTGCCCATGCTTCGGCGGCACCTCATTTGGGCAGAAGTGCCTTGGATGCGGTGGAATTAATGAATGTCGGGGTCAATTATTTAAGGGAGCATATGATTCCGGATGCAAGAGTGCATTATGCCGTATCGGACACAGGCGGAGTTTCTCCGAATGTAGTTCAGGCCAATGCTGAAGTCATTTATTTGATACGAGCGCCTGAGAAAGAGCAAGTGAAGGATCTTTATAGCAGGGTTTATGATATTGCAAAAGGGGCGGCATTGATGACGGGGACAACATTTGAAGTTGAGTTTGAAGGGACCGCTTCTAACTTGATTCCTAATACTGTTCTTGCCGATGTGATGTACGAAAATTTAACGGAAGTGGATCTTCCCCTTTATGACGATGTCGATCAAGCGTTTGCGAAAGAAATACGGAGCACCCTTTCGCAGGAGGATATTAAGAGTGCCTATGAGGGATTAGATAAGAAAACTGTGAAAAAGTTACAGGAAAGAGATATTGCAGATTTAGTTCCACCTCATCGCGATACCTCGGAGTTAATCCTCCCGGGCTCTACGGATGTAGGCGATGTCAGTTGGGTAGTCCCGACAATGCAGTGTACAACAACTTGTTTTGCAATCGGAACTCCGCTTCATACGTGGCAAGTCGTTTCCCAGGGAGCCATGCCGATCGCGCATAAGGGGATGTTGCATGCGGGAAAAGTACTCGCCTCCACTGCAATCGAAGTGATGGAAAAACCGGATCTTATTAAGCGGGCGAAAGCTGAGTTGTTAGAACGCTTGGACGGTGAACAGTACACTTCGTTAATCCCAGATTCCGTAATTTGATTACAGGTAAATCAAATGTGAGACTGATTAACTTCAGTCTCTTTTTTTGAATTAAACGAACGCAAGTTGTAAACCCACTGAATTTAAAAAGGCCTATCGGTAAAATTCGCTAACAAACATTTTTAGAAATGAGGAATTCTTAATGTATAAAATTGCGGTTGTCGGTCCACGTCAATCGGTGAATCGAATTCTAACAGTAGCCAAGGAGATTGAACAGGATTTGGAGTTCGTTCCTTATAGTTATGAAAAAACAAATGAAGTGAAAGACTTTGTTTTGAACCCGAAGACAGCGGTTGATTTTTGGCTTTTCTCAGGGTATATCCCATATAAAATCGCGAAAAATGCTGCAGGTCCGAATGAAACCTTTGTGTATATCGATTCAAGTGAATTAAGTATTTATAAAGGAATCGTGGACCTTTCGAATTCCAGCAACAAACTGCTGAAGCGGATGAGCGTGGATATGATTGAGGCGTTTTGCCCAGAAGAGTTGTCCCAGTTAGAAAAGTCATTGGAAAAATTTTATATAAAAAAATTCGATGTCGAGATTGAAGCGGAAGAATTATTTAATTTTCATTATAAATTATGGACTGAGAATAAAATAGAAGCGGCCTTAACTTGTTATCCAACTGTTTATGAAGACTTACTTGAAGCCGGTATTCCGGCAGTTTGGTTGTCTCCTAACCGAAATGAAATCTATCAGACCATTCGGATGTTTTTCGAGAAGATTAAAACATCCTATTACAAGGATACGCAAATCAGTGTAGAAATGATTGAAATTGTGGACTATGACGCGATTAAAGAAAAAATGAAAGAAAGCTATCAATTGGAGTATTTGGAGCTAGATGTAAAGAAAACGCTTATCCAGCTTTGCGAACGATTGGATGGCTCTCTTTTTGAACAAGGGAATGGACGTTATGCAATATTTAGTACAAGAGGTGCAGTTGAAAGGGAAATTGGGACATTGAAAGAAATGGTCAATTACCTTTCACTCGAAGCGGATTCAAGAATTTCAGTCGGCATCGGTTTTGGTCAGACGGTCTTCACGGCAGAGGCGAATGCATATCGTGCAATTAGGGAATCAAAGGAGAAAGGGAATCAAGATATAATTATTTTCCAGGAAGATGGGACCATGATAGATGCGGCAGGGGAGGAAGAGCAACTCACCTATTCCTATCGAACGGATGATAAAGAATTCTTGGAGAAATTAAAAGAAGGTAAGATTGGTGTCAAAACGTATAGACGGATTGAATCCTTAATCCGAAAAATGGAATGGGCGGATTTCACAACGAAAGATTTAGCCATTCATTTAAAAATGAGCGAACGCAACGCCCAGCGAATTGTATCCGACCTATGTAAAGTGAATCTAACAGAATGCGTTGGGGAGGAATCACATTATTCAAGAGGAAGACCCGTGAAAGTATACCAACTGAAATAAGGTTGGGGGTGCTTTGTAGAAGACTTGGTATTGTTGTGGCGGTGCCAGTGAGTTGTAGGGGTGACAGTCACCAAGTCAATTCTGAAACAAACAAAACAAACGTGAAAGTTTGAACAATACACGCAACGTTGGAAAAACAATATGCAATTGTAGTGGTGACAGTCACCACTACAATTCATCCCGACAATCACCGCAAAGTGAAAAACGCGTATCTCCTTATCAAGGGAGATACGCGTTTTTAGTTACTTACCGAGTTGCCATACAGGTATCTGAAAGATGGGTAGACTGCATTATTGCTCATTAACAATTGCAGCCACTGTCGATTCCACTTCGGCACGTGACATTTTTTCATTGCCACTTTGTAATGTGTTCAGCGTTCTTTTTGCTAGGGCAAGGGGGATTTTACAGAACAACAGAATATTTTTAGTAGCAATCGATTCTATATACTCATCCGCTTTATTCAGATTCGCCGCTGCATATGCGAACATATCATTCCGGTCCCAACCATCGGGAAGGAAGCGGACACCGCGATCGGCATCTTCATCCTGATTACGCAGCATATTGACTGCTTGCAAGCCTCGTCCGTAGCCGATCGCCAAGTCACGATCCGTTGTTGTTCCGTCATACGCCTGCCATATATCGGATAGCATGACGCCAACTAAACCCGCTACGTAATATGTATAGTCGTCTAAATCTTCTCTCGTTTTTACTACCCAGTCCTTTTCGACCCAACGAGCCATACCGTCCGCCATAATACTTGTCGACTCTTTAACCTTATCGATAATACCTTCGGGGCACACGGAAAGCCAATCGCCAAGCCTTAACGTCACTTCCGGTAAAAGGTTTTCATAAGGTTTGAGCAGCTGTCGATAGGCGGCATCGTCAAACTCCGTCTGCAAAAGCTTGCTGGTCGAACGCAACAGGTGCTGCTTGGTTTCAGATTGCAATTTTTCATGATCTTCAATTTCATCGATCGCGCGCATACATAAATAGGCGGAGCCCACCGTCTTCCTTAACGTTGGATTGAGCATTTTGATTGGAATGTAAAAGGTTCTACTAGTCAGTTTTAGTACATGCATGGCTTCTTTTTGTAATTTAGTGTCAGTACTCAATGAGATCTTCCCCCTTCACCATGAGATAGTCAAAATAAATACGTGATTATGCACAACACAATCCCGCTTTGTTAGATTAGTTTTTATACATAACTCTTCTATTATACTTTAACTAACGGATAAAAGTCCTGTTACAGAAATAGCTGGAATACATACCCGTGACCTTAACGGGCTTGGTTTCGGTGTTTTAGACTGTATAGTCTGATTATAGTTAATTTCGATGCGGAGTTCAAATTTCTTCGAAATAATTTGTCTTTTATATAGGGCTTCTAGTTATTATAACTTAGTAAAGCATATGACGTAGAAATTCATACCATATATAAATATGAGAAATTACTTCCAAAAGTGGAAAGTATGATAATCTATAATTGTTGATTTTAATTTTCAGAGGATTGGGGAGTTTTTTATGGATAAAAAATTAGGGCCAAGCATTAAAGATTTAAGATTAATGAAAAGAATGACATTAAATGAGGTTTCTAAAAAAAGTGGATTATCAATAAGTTTTTTATCCCAGGTGGAAAGATCGAAAAGTTCCGTTACTTTAACATCGTTAAAAAAGATCTCTGAAGCGCTAGAAGTAAACGTTAGTCACTTTTTTAATTTACAAGACGCAGAGAGTGCCAGTATCACTAGAAGAGTGGAACGTGAAGAACAAAATTATCATGATGTGAATTTTAGTTACTCCAATTTGTCCGGCAACTTTCAAAATCCGGTATTCGAACCAATTATAGCTACATTATTACCAGGCGAACAGCAAAAAAAACCCTATTCTCATAAGGGCCAAGAATTCCTATATGTATTAGAAGGTGTTTTAACCGTTATTTTAGATAGTGAAGAACACTTCCTATACCCTGGCGATAGTCTGCATATTGAATCTTCCACGCCTCACACTTGGTTTAATGATTCGAATAACTCGGTAAAATTGTTAATTGTGATAGCGCCCGTGAATAAGGTAAGGTAAAAGGTTTCTATTAAATAAAGAGAAAAAGTATTCACAATATTAGAATTCGGATGTTAAAAAACTAATTGACAATGACTAAATTGCTATTATAATTAACACAAGAATGAATTTATTCTAATTTGTTGGAACTGAATATTTTTTTGGATATGAATTGAAGTGGAGGTGAAAAAATTTAAGTGTGATTAAATATAATTTAAAGTAAAAAGTTTAAAGTACTAGAGTACGTTGCGAATACATGGAAAAAATACTAACATTATTTGAATTTACCCTACACAGAGAAAACTATTGTATGTATAAGAAATCAGTTTTGTGTTCGTATATAAGAGATTCCGCCTCGAGATAGAAGAGGAAATTTAGGAGGGGGTACATTGATTTTTGTAAAAATAGTGGATAGGGTCAATGCCATTGCAGAGAAAGTGTTGGCTTTCATTTTAATGGTCATGGCTGTTGTAGTTATGATGCAAGTGTTAGTAAGGTTTGTTTTTGAGCAGTTCTCAATTCCATGGTCAGAAGAAATAGCGAAGTATTTAATGATTTGGTTAACATTTGTAGGGAGTGCAATCGCAACTAGAAAAGCCAAGCTGATAGCAATTGATTCAGTTGTATTTGCATTATCAGAGAGATGGGGGAAAATACTAAAGTTTCTCGCGCATATAATAAGTTTAATTTTTTATGTTATTTTACTAGTCGTTGGTATTGAGTGGTTCCAATTTGGATTTACAGAAACTGCACCTGTCACGAAGATTAGTAAAGCCTACGTATACGCTGCAATGATGGTGGGGGCTGTATTAATGATTATTAATACAGTGACATATTTAATCGAAACATTTCACAACGGGGAAGATATTAGAGGTGCAATGGCTCCAGATGAAATTGACTCTGTTTGAAGGTAAGGAGATGATTTAATGGTTCAAGTGCTATTTATAGGGTTACTTGTTTTGTTCATGCTTTCAGTTCCTATTGCAATCTCATTAGGGATGTCATCTGTTATTGCTTTAAATATGAAAGATCTACCATTAAGCGTGTTAGCCCAAAATACATTCGAGGCCCTAGACTCATTTACGCTTCTGGCAATTCCGTTTTTCATTTTAGCGGGTAACTTAATGCAGACTGGTGGAATAGCGAAAAGGTTGATTGGGTTAGCCAATGCATTAGTAGGTTGGTTCCGTGGGGGGCTAGGATCTGTTGCTGTTTTAACATCTATGTTTTTTGCAACGCTTTCGGGCTCATCTTCTGCAACGACTGCTGCAATTGGGTCTAGCTTAATTCCAGAAATGACGAAAAAGAAATATCCGAAACCCTTTGCTACAGCAATTACTGCATCATCTGGAGAGCTAGGCGCAATAATCCCACCTTCAATCCCAATGATTGTTTATGGGCTCGTAGCAAATGTGTCTGTAGGAAGTCTGTTTATAGCAGGTATACTTCCAGGAATCTTCATTGGAATCACTTTGATGATAACGGTCATTGTCATAGCAAGAATAAAAAAGTTTGATGAAGTCGAGGTAATAACAGTAGGGGAATGGGCTCGAAATCTGTGGAGCGCATTTCGTCAATCTCTCTTTGCGATGCTCATGCCAATCATCATACTCGGGGGTATCTATTTTGGATTCTTTACTCCGACTGAAGCGGCGGTAGTTGCAGTTTTTTATAGTTTAATAATTGGTTTGTTTGTCTACAAAGAATTGAAGTGGAAAGATATTATACCGATATTTACCAAGTCTGCTATTTCAACATCCATAATATTAGTTATTGTGGCTTTTGCTTCCGTTTTTGCTTATATATTAACGATTGAGCAAGTTCCACATAAATTGAGTGAGTTAGTAATTAGTTTATCTGATAGTCCATTGGTATTTCTATTATTAACAAATGTATTTTTACTTATAACGGGAATGTTCATCGAGACATTAGCGGCAATCATTATTTTGGGTCCGATCCTGGCTCCAGTTGCTGTGATATATGGAATTGATCCTATTCACTTCGGGATGATTATGATTGTGAACTTGGCAATCGGAATGGTGACACCTCCATTGGGTGTGAATCTGTTTGTAGCATGTGAAATTGCGGGACTCCGAATTGACCAATTAATTAGACCGGTTCTCATATTCTTAGCTGTTCTAGTTTTTGATTTGATAATAATCAGTTACTGGGCACCTTTGTCAACTTGGTTACCTTCAATAATAAACTAACAATAAAATAATAGGAGTGAGAAGAATGAGGAAAGCATTATATTTAATGTTAGCGCTGTCACTAGTAATGGCGATTGTTTCGGGTTGTTCTGATGATTCAACTGACGCTAGTACGAATGGTGAAGAGAAAAACGTAGAATTGAAAATAGGGCATATCCTAACACCTGATAGTCATTATCAAGTGATGATTGACGAAATGACCAAAATTGCTGATGAGAAATCTGGGGGAACTATCAAGATTACATCATTTCCGCAATCTCAATTGGGGGATGAAATAAAAATGATTCAAGCTGCTCGCTCTGGAACAATCTCAATGTTTGTTACAGGACAAGCTGCATTAGAAAATACAGTAAAAGAATATGAGATTTTTGACATTCCATACTTGTTCGATAATCTTGAACAAGCTAATGAAGTATTGGCTGGTGATGTTGGAAAAAAATACTTGGAAATGCTTGAAGAGCATCAACTAATTGGCTTAGGCTGGTTGACGGCTATGGAAAGAAACGTATTTTCCGATAAAGAAATTAAAGATGTATCAGACATGAAAGGTTTGAAATTACGTGTTATGCAGGCGCCGGGATACGTTGAAACATATAAAGCTTTTGGTGCACAACCTACACCGATGGCCTATTCAGAAGTTTACATGTCTTTACAGCAAGGTGTTGTAAATGGCGGCGATATTTCACCTGACCAATTCATGAATGATCGATTCAGCGAAGTGGCTAAGTATTACAACTTAACAAAATCTCACTATCTTCCTGCATTATTAGTTATGTCTCAAAAGCAATGGGATGACCTTTCGGATAATCAGAGGGAAATCTTGCAAGAGGCTGCCGATGCAGGTTTAAAGAAAGGCATCGAGTTTTATGCACAAGCTTATGATGAGTCACTTGAAAATGCAGAAAAAGATGGCGTGAAAATTGTTGAAACGGATTTATCCGGATTCAAAGAAAAAGCAGATGAAACTCATGATTCACTTATTAAAAGCATCCCAGATGGACAATCGCTTTATGATGAAATACAAGCAGCGAAATCAAAGTAAGATTCCAAAGGTCTAGAGAAGCTTGTGATTATAGAATTTAGTAAGAGAAATAAATGATAAGCATTATAAAACTATGAGGAGGAATTTATTATGGTAAAACTTGAAGGGGTATTCCCAGTACTAATTACACCAATGGTCAACGAAAAGGAAATCGATTGGGACGGATTCAAAAACAACATTGAGCATTTCATCAATGCAGGCGTGGCAGGTCTTACAATTAACGGCAGTACAGGCGAGTTTGTCAGCTTGACAAGGGAAGAGCGTTATAAAGCGGTTGAAGTGGCAGTTGCACAAGTCAACGGTCGAATTCCACTGGTGGTCGGTACGGCGGCTGAAACGACGGCAGATGCGATTGAATTTACACAACAGGCTGAACAGGCTGGTGCGGACGCTTCATTGCTGATCAACTCGTATTATTCACACCCGAAAGAGAACGAAATCTATGAACACTTCAAGGCTGTTGCAGAGTCCGTTACATTCCCGGTGATGATCTACAATAACCCATTCACATCGGGCGTCGACATCAGCACGGAAACGATTCTAAAAGTCGGACGTGACGTTGAAAATATTACACATATTAAAGAATCAAGCGGCGGCATCGGCAAAGCACGTGATATCGCTCGACAAGGCGAAGGTTTCATTAAAGTGTTCTGCGGTTCTGAAGACCTTGCGATTGAATCACTGCTTGTCGGTGCTACGGGCTGGATTTCTGTATCAGGGAACATTGCACCGCGTCTGGTGACGGACTTGTACAACCATGTTCAAAACAATGAATTGGACGAGGCTTGGGCGCTTTACGATAGACTTTTGCCGCTTTGCGAATTCCTTGAAGGATCTGGAAAATACGTGCAAATCGTTAAAAGAGCAATGGATCTGCAAGGGTTAGCGGGCGGGCCATGCCGCAGACCGAGACTTCCGCTTAACGAAGAGGAAGAAGCGAAATTGAAGGAACTTCTACAAAGCTTGGAAACGGTCACTAACTAAGAAGTGGAGGCGGAAAACGAATGGAAGCAACAGACTATAAACTGAAACCGAAAGTGCAGGAATTTTTGCAAGGCGTCAAAGGGCTTTATATTGACGGGGAATACGTACCGGCAATTAGCGGGAAAACATTCGACGTCATTAATCCGGCGACTGAAGAAGTGATTGCGAAAGTAAGTGAAGCACAATCTGAAGATATTGATGCAGCGGTTGCTGCTGCAAGAAAAGCGTTTGATGAAGGTGAATGGACGAAGATGGAGACGGCGGAGCGTTCTCATCTCATCTATAAGTTTGCAGACCTATTGGAACAAAACCGTGAAGAACTTGCACAACTGGAAGCACTGGATAACGGCAAGCCCTATGCAGTCGCGCTGGCAGACGATGTAGATGGTACGGTTCAGCATTTCAGATATTACTCGGGTTGGGCAACGAAAATGGTTGGACAAACAATCCCTGTGTCCAAGGATTATTTGAATTACACCGTACACGAAGCTGTCGGAGTTGTTGGGCAAATCATTCCTTGGAACTTCCCGCTTGCGATGGCTGCCTGGAAGCTCGGTTCGGCACTTGCGGTCGGCTGTACGGTCGTCATCAAGCCTGCAAGTGAAACACCGCTGTCCCTGCTTTATGTGGCGAAATTATTCAAAGATGCCGGATTCCCTGACGGTGTCGTCAATGTTGTGCCTGGCGCCGGCCGAGTTGCCGGAGATGCGATTGTCGGGCATAAGGATGTGGATAAAGTTGCATTTACAGGCTCAACGGCTGTCGGAAAAGGCATTATGCGCAAAGCGGCTGATCAGCTCAAAGGTATTACGCTTGAGCTTGGTGGTAAATCGCCAAGCATCATCCTGGAAGATGCCAACCTTGAGGAAGCAATTGAAGGGGCATTTAACGGAACGATGTATAACCATGGTCAGAACTGTAGCGCTTGTACACGCGTATTCGTTCACCGTTCTCATTATGAGCAAGTAGTGAATGGATTGGTAGAACGTGCAAACGCACTGAAACTTGGACCTGGCATGGATTCGGAAACGGAAATGGGTCCACTCGTTTCAGCAAAACAGCAACAGACGGTTCTCGACTATATCGAAAAAGGAAAAGCGGAAGGTGCACGCCTGGTTGCAGGCGGCAGCAAAGCATTCGATAAAGGCTACTATGTGCAACCGACAATTTTTGCGGATGTAGAAGACGACATGACGATTGCGCGTGAGGAAATCTTCGGACCTGTCCTATCCATTTTTGTTTTTGATACGGTGGAAGAAGTGATCCAACGTGCAAATGATAGTATCTATGGACTTGCTGCAAGTGTCTGGACAGAAAATATTAAAACGGGACATTATGTCGCGAAAAAGTTGCAAGCAGGAACGGTCTGGATCAACGACTTCGGTATTGAAATTGAAACAATGCCGTTTGGTGGCTACAAACAATCCGGTATTGGCCGCGAAATGGGCGGAGAGTACGGCTTGGCAAACTATACAGAAGTGAAAAGTGTGTTTGTGAATATTAAACAATAGAATTTTGATATGTATGACAGTTCCACAAGGAATACACTACAATTGTATAAAATGAGAAAAGCCCAGCCAAATTAATAAACTCGGCTGGGCTTTTTTGTCATATTATAAAACGGAGATTAGTTGGCATATGGACCGGCCGGAAAGTCAATTATGAAAAAATGATGAAGTCACTAAAAGAAGCTTTGAGTATTACTTGATTAAAATCGACTACAATATTTTATGAATAACGTAAAGAACACCTCCTGTGTATTATCGGGTTAGTGAAGAACTAAACTCGATACAGTGGAGGTGTTTTTGTCACTTGGTATTGAATTAAATTTCGAGGCGTGTACCGCGACCATCCGATAACATACGACACCCAACACCTATTTCGTGTTTTTCTTCTTAGCCGCGTTTTCCAGCTTACTCTTCGGAGCTTTTGCAAGGTCCGTATCCGCGTATCCTTGAGAAGTTACACTAGTAGCTTTCTTTCCTTTATCGCTATTACTGTCTTTCGCCATTACCTTCATCTCTCCTTTAACGCCAAATAAATTTATTTTTAACTCATATGATAGTATGTGCAAAAAGGGGAAATCCACACTAATGATTGTAAGGTTTGTCCTGGCAGTTCCTGTACGATAGCAAGATGAAAGAACTATTCCACACGTAATATGGAAAGGAATATCATTTTTCTAAATCGAATTCCTGTTTTTCACCAAAAAATAAACCCCGTTGAACCTCCATAATAGGTTCTCCTTCTGTTAAATCAGCATGTTTCATTTTAAAAGTGACAGTGGCAATTGTGCCCATACCAGGGTTCAATTTCACATCATCCAAATGGAGACTTTTACTGGAATAGATACTTCCTTTATTTTTGATTGTAAAATAAATACTTCTAGTTGAAATGGCGGAATTCTGTGCATTCTCGACATTAAAATAAAAAACATGTTCATTATCATTATGGCTGGATTTGAGAAGTTTTACAGTCATATCCGAAAATTGTAGAGGCTCTGAGAAAAATCCTATTTCATTCTCGGCCTGTGCTGGACCCACTGATGAATTACTGAATTTGAAAATAAAGAAAAAAATCAACAAAAATAAAAAAAGTGCTCCGATTACTACTTTTTTATTTTTTTGAACACTTATCACGGTAATTGCCATATAAAATCCACCATCCTTTATCCATTATTATGTGCCAGTTTGAGGGATTTAATAATGGAAATGTAAAATACAGGTGATTATGCTACATACGACGATTGCCACCAACGAACCTGATAAAGGTCCAATCAAGTCCTTAAAGTCTCCAACGAACCTGATACAGTGTCCTACAAAATCTCTTTTTTGCGGATTTATCTGATTCCCTTCTAACTAAACTTGGAGGAAGAGCCTGCCCGCAAAGGAAACTGCCGCAGAAAACTGAGACGAAATAAACATTACTTGTTGAAAGTTTGGGTATAGATATATTAGAATTAGAATTTTTTTAGAATAGGATGTGCCAATTTTGAAAGGTCTTAAATCTTCATTAGTTATATCTATACTTTTAAATATCTTGTTGATTGGAATGGGAAGTGTTGTAGTGAATAAAATAGGCGGTATTGATTTCATAAAAAAACAAATGCAACCGGCACCTTCCGGAAAGGGAAGTTCAGATTATTATTTCACGAAAAAAAGTATCTTCGAACAGTCTGATGTTAAGGATGTAGATAAACTATTCATCGGGGATAGCATTACGGATTACGGGGAGTTCCAGGAGTATTTTCCTGATGAGGTTGTATTAAATAGAGGAATTAGAAACGACGTCTCAAAAGGGGTATTGAAGCGAATCAATGAAGTGGTTGATCGGAATTCCGAAGAAGCATACCTCATGATTGGCGTAAACGACATTCGTTACTCCACTGATAGTAAGAACTTCGAAAAACGCGTAACCGCGATTGTGGAATCCTTCAAAGGGAAAGACACCACACTCTTTATACAATCCATACTTCCAGTAAACAACAAGATTTTCGGTGAAGAAGTATCTAATAAAAAAGTAAAGAAATTCAATGGGATATTGCAACGAATTGCCGAAGAAAACGGAATCGAATACATCGATTTACATTCCAGTTTCGTGGACAATAATGGACAGTTGGATAAGAAATTCACTATCGACGGTCTCCACTTAAACGGGGAAGGTTACAAGGTTTGGGTGGATATTCTTAGGCAGAAATGACTGCGGGGATAGCACGGGTAGCGTGGGGTGACAGTCACCAAGTCAAATCAGACACTATTCAGAAAACTGTAGATTAACAAAGTGAAACCAGCCAGTTTTCGTGAATGGCTGGTTTTTCTTTGCCTTGACTAGTAGTATTTGCATGACTTTCAGCGGATTTGAAGTTTGGTGCAGAAAATTCACTTAAAGCTATGCCGAAAGCTTTACAGAGAGTTTACAAAACATTACAAAAGGTCACTAGGTCTCTATCTGTCGCCGGTGATAAGATGAAGTGAAGCCTAATTATTCCAATCATTCATTTGATAGGGAGCGGTTTTACACGGAGACATTATCAACTAGTTACCATTCAGAAAGGGGAATTCATTCGATGAGTAAATGGAAATGGAAAAAGCCTTTGAATACCTTTTTGTCACTCGGATTAGTAGCAAGTATGCTGGTCCCAACATTGCCGGCCGTAGCGGCGTCGGAAACTACGGCTTCAGATTTGCTGATTTCTGAATATGTGGAGGGGAGCAGCTTTAACAAGGCGCTTGAATTATACAATGGGACAGGCTCTTCAGTGGATTTAAGCGATTATACGTTGGAACTCTATGCGAATGGGGCGACAGAAACGACATCAAAAATAGCTTTAGCTGGGACATTGAGTAATGAAAACACTTATGTTTACTATCACAAAGACGCGAGTGATGCTATTAAAAGTAAGGGACAGTTGGAAAACTCAAGTGTCATTAATTTTAATGGGGATGATGCGATCGTTCTGAAGAAGTCGGGTGAAGTGATTGATAGCTTTGGACAAGTCGGAGTCAGGGACAACTGGGGCACCGATGTTACATTGGTTCGAAAAGGTGCTGTTACAGCAGGCGATTCAAATCCGAATGATGCATTTAATCGGGACGCAGAGTGGATTGTTCATCCGAAAGATACGTTCGATTATTTGGGATCCCATGACATGGAAGGTTCACCACCGGTAGACCCCGAAGATCCAAAAGCGATCCATACAATCGCGGATGCACGTGCGATGAATGTAGGAGAAACAGTTACGATTAAAGGGATTGTAACCGCAACTTTGAAAAATACGATTTCCGTCCAGGATGAAACGGGTGGTATTGCCGTACGTCTTGCCAATCTGAATGCAGCGATTGGCGATGAAGTGACGTTAACTGGTACATTGGCCGACTACCGCGGTTTGTTGCAATTGGACGGTGCGACAATCGATGCGAAAACTGTAAATGTGGGTGCTTCGCCTGCCAAATCGATTACAGGCGCTGAAGTAGCCGAAGAAAATGAGTCACAGCTTGTCAAGGCAGAAACCGTTGAATTGATTGACGTGGAGGCGGGTGCAGGCTGGGCTAACTACACGGCGACGGATGGTACGGCGGAATTTATCGTTCGTGATGAAGCGAATGAACTGGGACTATCTGTTGGTAAAACTTACGAATCCATAACAGGAATCGTCCAGCAATTCGATAACGATTATCAGATGATTCCGCGATTTGCGGCAGATATCGTTGTGGATAGCTCGATTGTTCAACCCGTCACAGCTAATCCGGCGAGCGGAACATTCGTTGGAAGGACAGCGGTTACACTGTCAACAAGTTCAGCACAGGCAGACATTTTTTATACGGTGGACGGAACTAATCCAGTTGAATTTGGTGTGAAATATGAAGCGCCAATCAACATTTCAGAAAATACGACGCTTAAAGCAGTCGTGAAAACGGAAGACGGGCAAGTGAGCGACGTTAGAACATTCGACTATACAATTACGGATAGCCTTCAAATTCATGATATCCAAGGGGAAAGCCACAAATCTCCATTCGATAATCAGACAGTTGAAGGTATTGAAGGGATTGTTACGTATTCATTCACGCTTAGCGGTTCGACATACTACCATATCCAAACGCCCGACGCTCTGGCGGATGACAATGCACATACATCCGAAGGAATCATTTTGTACAGTGGACGGAACGCTTGGCCGATTCAAGTAGGGGATTTGATAGCTGTTACGGGGAAAGTTAGTGAATATGCCATTGATGGTTTTGCGGACCGTCAGCAGACAGACATGAAAGTTACGCAAATCAATGTCCGTGACGACCAAGGCGGGAATGTGCGGGTCCTTGAAAGAGGCGTGGCATTGCCTACGCCGATTGTCATTGATGAAAACAACGTTCCGGCCGAACTCATTGATGGCGATGGTTTATCCGTGTTCAATCCTGAAACCGACGCCATCGACTTCTGGGAGAGCTTGGAAGGCATGCGTGTCCAGGTTGGAAATGTCAAAGCTGTATCTCCGCAAGAACACGGGGATCTGATTACAGTTGTTGAACAGGCAGCAACAAATACGTTGCATGGCGGTTTATTGCTAGAAAAAGAGAACCAAAATGCGAATCGTATTCAATTTCGTCTAGAGCCGAATAGTGCTGCGCGCAATTTCGAAGTGGCGACCGGCGATAAATTCGAAGGCCCAATTACAGGGGTGGTCGGTTATTCCTTCCAAAACTATAAGATTTATGTTTCTTTGGATGAAATGCAAGCGGCACATTCAAAAGGCAATGCAACACCCGAGAAAACAACGCTTGTCAAAGCGGACGACAAGTTAGCGATCGCATCGTATAATCTGGAAAATTTCTCGAATAACACGAAATCTTCATCAGCAGACAAAGCGCGTAAATTGGCAAGAGCGTTTGCGGAAGATATGCAAAGCCCTGATATTATTGGAGTAACGGAAGTTCAGGATAATAACGGTGAAGATGCGGGTGATTCACAGGCAAATGAAAGCTATGAAAGATTGATTGCCGAAATCGTGAAAGCTGGCGGTGTGGAATATGAGTATGTAAATATCAATCCCGTCATTAATCAAGACGGCGGGGCACCGAATGCGAATATCCGTGTAGGTTTCTTATACAATCCGGAACGCGTTTCGCTGACGGAAGGGCTTCCTCAAGGTGATGCGACAACCGCGGTTGGTTTCGAAAATGGAGTGTTAACGCACAATCCGGGACGCATCGAACCGAATAACCCGGCATTCACGAACAGCCGTAAACCACTTGCTGCACAATTTGACTTCCAAGATGAGAGCGTCATTGTGATTGCGAACCATTGGAATTCAAAATCTGGTGATACACCATTGTTTGGCTCCATTCAGCCGCCAGTTTACGGCAGTGAAGTGCAACGCAAACAAATTGCGACGATCGTCCATGATTTTATTAGCGACATTAAAACGAAAAATCCGGAAGCGAACGTCGTTTCTCTTGGCGACTTTAACGACTTCCAGTTCTCTGATAGCTTACAGATTCACGAAGGCGACATCATGACAAATATGATCAACAAAGTGGAAATGGCCGATCGCTACACGTATCTCTATCAAGGTAATTCGCAAGTACTCGATCATATTTTAGTTTCCAATCATTTGGTCGATCAAACGGAAATCGATATTCTTCATATCAATGCGGACTTTACGGATATGGCCGGTCGTGCAAGCGATCATGACCCTGTACTTGTCCAAATCGGATTCGAGGAGCCGGTCGTTTGGGAACCGATTGAAGTGAAAAAGGTGTATGACTTAGTTCATTTCAAAAAAAAGAAGTTGAACATTGCAGAACCGAGCGTCGCAGTGAAGATGGACGCGAACTCGTTCCTGGACGAAGGTATACTTTTCAAAGGTGATTACGCGGAATTTAGCGGAGAAGGCTTTAAGGTGAATAAAGTGATTCTCCAACCGAAGAAGAAGGGTGCAATCATCGATATGAAAGGTACTATCATGGGCGATGTCATCGTCGATGGTCCCTATAAGCTGCAAATTAGAGGTGCCGAAAATATCAAGGAAATCACCTTCATCAATGGTGCAAATCCAGAGGCAATCGAGTTTTACAATTCAAAAGGGAAACGCATCGGTGATCCTACGGTAGTGGAGAACAAAGCACCCGTCGTCATAAAAACAATTCCCAATAAGACAGTAAAAGTAGGAGAAAGTGTCTCAGTTGTACTGGCTGAGCACTTCTCGGATCCCGATGGAGACAAGCTGACGTTTTCATCAACGAAAGGCTCTGTGGATTCGTCAACGGGCATATTGTCATTGTCGCTTGAAAAAGGCAGTCATATTGTTGGCGTCACAGCGACTGATGGAGAAAAAACGGTAACGACAAGTTTCAGTGTGACTGTGACAGCTGTAGATAGTCCAGCTGACGGTTATTATAAAGAAGCAATCGGAAAAGAAGGCCAGGCGTTGAAAGAGGCCCTTCATGAAATCATTTCGAATCAAAAGCAACTTGACTACGCTGAAGTTTGGTCAGCACTGCAGGAGACCGATAAAGATCCGGCTAATGCGGATAATGTGATTTTGTTTTATTCCGGGGAGTCACGCTCCAAAGACCGCAATGGCGGGAACGTAGGAGACTGGAACCGTGAGCACGTGTGGGCGAAATCACACGGCAACTTCGGGACAAGCAAAGGACCGGGGACTGATATCCATCATCTGCGCACCACGGATGTCCAAGTGAATAGTTTGCGGGGGAATCTGGACTTTGATAACGGAGGCAGTGCTGTCAAAGGCTGTAGCGGATGTTTTAAAACAGCGAATTCCTGGGAGCCGCCAGATCGTGTCAAAGGTGACGTAGCACGCATGCTATTTTACATGGCTACCCGCTATGAGCAAGGCGACCGTGTAGATCTTGAGTTAAATGAAAAACTTAACAATGGAAGTGCCCCCTACCACGGGAAACTTTCGGTTTTATTGGAATGGCACGAATTAGATCCAATCGATGCATTCGAACAAAATCGAAACGAAGTCATTCAGGAATGGCAAGGCAACCGAAACCCATTCATCGATCATCCCGAATGGGTGGAACTGATTTGGGGAGAGAGTAGTTCAGAAGAATTTCGGATTGCTTCTTGAGTAGGGTTGTAGTGGTGGGAGTTGGAATTGAATGGAGTTGAAGCGGTGACAGTCACCACTACAACTTGGAAACAATTCAGAAAACTAAGCGCGGTTCCATTTACTAGTTAATTCAATATAAAAGCTGAACCCCATATCAAGGGGTTCAGCTTTCTTAATTGATTGCTGGAGTTGTAGCAGTTTTTTTCGGTGAGAAACCGCCAAGAAATAGTTTCCCGTGCGGCATCATTTTTTGAATGATGATGGAAACAATGATTGGAATGAATAATCCAAATGCCGTGAATCCAATAATGCCATATGTGAAATAATCATTTAACAAAATATCTGTGAAAATATGCAAGTACATAATGGAAAGTGAGTGTTTCTCGACATGTTGCAGCCAGTTAAGCGACATTCGGGAAGTGATGAATTGGAATCCGCCCACCAATACGAGTGTGAATGACAGTGGGATGACCAAATCTAATAGGAAATGATCATAACGCAAAAATTTCATGCTTAACCGATAATCAATTAGACTTAAGCTATCAAGCAAGACTGCAGTTACACTGACAACAACCCCCGCGATCATCCAGCGTTTCGTGACGTTCGTCCAAATATCCTTCATGTAATAGCCGAGCGCGAAATAGACGACCGCCATAAGTGCAACGTCGATATTCCAAATCATTGGAATCGCTTGCGAGGCTTCAGATGGTTTTCCGCCAATCACATGCATCGCAATGATGCTTTCAAAGTGGGCGATTATATAAAAGATAGCCAGAATAATGAACTGTTTCGTGCGGCTGAAGTACTTTGTCAGCCATAAGAAAAACAAATACGTAAAGAATAATGTCGTAACAAACCAGAAGACGCCATAAGCACCTCGTACGAAACGACCGCCAACGGCAATTGTCGATAAATCATTTATATACCACGATAAATCCGTATTGCCCGACCCTATTTCTATCCCATAACGAATCAACGTAATACTTACCAGGAAAAACAAATAGGGGACAATCAGTTGCATAAAACGTTTGTGTATCGAAAGTTTTAGCAGGCCTTTTTCCACTACGGGCTTAAAAAACAAACCACTCAAAATGAAAAATGCCGGCATATGAAACCAATAGATATACTTCGAAAGAGGGAAATCAAGTTGTCCCGGATAATGACCAATCACGACAAGAATCATTAAAAATCCCTTCGTGACATCCACCCAGGATAAACGTTTCTTATTCATAACTCTACTCCTCCAGAAAAATGACCTTTTTCAAGTGTATACCCCTATCCCAGGTTTTTATAGCGATGTAACAGTATTGACACGAGAATGAAAGAAAGCTGGAAGTATTTGCGGGTATTGTTGCAGGGGCTGAGTACAGTGGGGTGCCGGTGGGATTGACAGTGGGGTGACAGTCACCACTACAACTCTGGAACAATTCAGAAAACTTCCATAGGGTCCCATATTGTGACGGAATAAAGAAGTACGCAACAATTCCATATTATTCTTTTGGCTAGAACACGACATTCACTAGAAAATGAATTACAATAGTATTCAGTTCATAGCAAAAGTCGACAAACTTCGCGAATTGCTTGTTTTCTATATAGATTAGTCCAAGGGGAAGAGGGTGAATTTCATTTGTTGCATCATGAGACGCACATTTTAAGTCCGAAGCATGATTGGATCGTATTCCTTCATGGGCTGGGCGGCAACTCAAATATCTGGTATAAACAAATACGTGAATTTAAAAAGCATTTCAATCTGCTTTTCATCGACTTGAGAGATCATGGAGGGTCTGTGGATTACGAACCTAGTTTACCTGAGTACACACCGGAAGTATTATCCAAAGACGTTGTGAAGGTGATGGATTTCTTAGCAATTGAAAAAGCTCATTTCGCCGGCATTAGTTTAGGCTCTGTCATTATACATGCGTTGCATATATACGCGCCTAGTAGAATCAAAAGCATGATTTTAGGCGGGGCGATCATTCGATTAACGCCTGTCGCTAAAGCGATATTGAATACAGGGAATCTTGTTAAAAACATAGTCCCGTATATGTGGCTTTATAAAACATTTGCACATATCCTTATGCCGAAAGCACACCATAAGAAGTCGAGAGATGTCTTCATTAAAGAGGCAAAGAAGCTGAGTCAAAAAGGTTTTATTAAATGGTACAAATTCGCTGCGAAGGTTTGCGGGATTTATCCGCAAATTGATAGTGAAAAACATGCAATCCCTAAGCTTTACATTATGGGAGACCAGGATTATATGTTTCTTGGACCTGTCAAGGAAGACACTATACATGATAAATCGTCTTCCCTGCATATCATTGAGCATTGTGGACACGTTTGTAACATAGAAAAACATGGCGAGTTCAATCGGATTGCGATACAATTTTTCAAAGAACAGGAATTGCTTTCAACTACTTTGTTAACCAAGAAGTGTGCCAATACTGCATAGAATGAAAATGAAAACCAGCCAACGATCTTGAATGGCTGGTTTTTTCAATGTGTTCCTTCGCGTGTTATGATTGTAGCAAGATACTAGCAAAAAGCTTTAAGCAATGGAGGAAGAAAAATGGACATAAAAGAACAACAGTTATTTGCCTACTATTATAAGAAGTTTGCCGAAAGAAGTTTTGATGAGAAAGACCTTTACAGTTTCTTGATGTTAGTGAAAGATGAGGCTGAGGGGATAAAAAGTATTCAAGAGCTTGGAAATTTCATTGCAAACCGGGAAGATAGTACGGGGTATGTGAATGAATACCTTGAAGAGTGTAAGCGAATCATCAATAATCTGGGCAAAGAATCGAATGGAAAGAAGATTGAGGATCTGTTCTCGTTCAAGGAGATACGAAACGGCTTTAATACGTTGTTTTTAAAACACGGCTACGAGAAATTGCCTCCGGCGGTTATAAATGATTTCATATTATGCATCATTTCTTTATTGCAGGGCGTTAAATTAGTATCAGGTAATTTGAAAAGAGAAGTGGGGCATCTGAGTTTTGCAGTTTCCAGCAAAGAAATATTTTTGATGGGAAATATGAAAGCTCTTAATAAGGGGCGGTATATTCCCGTAACGTTTCAAATCCTAGTTGCAGAGAATAGTTATGAAAAGGTAAAACCGCAGGACAAGAATGACACACCTTACCTATTCAATGAGGAACTGATCGAGGTTGTAAATATCGATGGAGAAATTGTGATTACGTTTATTGGGTGACAGTCACCACTACAATTCATGAGCAATTCAGAAAACTAAACAACTCAAAATAAGACCAGCCACAATTGGACAGTGGCTGGTCTTTTTGTCTTTACTGCTATGTATTATGCGGCACTACCGGGAAATCCCCAGTCGGATGAGGCGTAGTATTATTTTTCACCTTCCGCCGAAGGTGCCCCTGCGCGGGACAAAGATGTGCCGCTTCTCTGTGATTAGTAGTATATGCATGATTGAAGAAGAATATACATGCTACTATCCGAGGCTGGGTGACAGTCACCACTACAAATCAGACACTATTCAGAAAAACTACTCAATTTTATATAAAGTCAAAGACACCCAGCCATGTGTGTACCTGGCCGGGTGTCATCGTTTAAATGATTAAAGCTTCGCATATTCAGGGTCCGCAACTTTCACAAGCTGTTTACCCAGATTCGTACCTTTGAATAAACCGAGAAATGCTTCCGGTGTATTTTCAAAACCTTCTACAATTGTTTCCTCGTATTTCAGTTTACCTTGCTGTAGCCATTTCCCTAAGTCAGTGGCACCGACACTGAAATCGGCTGCATAATCGCCAATTGTGAAGCCTTTCATAAGCGTACTTGTCTTAATCATGGCGGATTGGATCCGAGGGCCTGTATCTTTTCCATCTGAATTATAAGAAGAAATAGCTCCGCATAATGCAATTCGTGCATGTCGATTTAACAGTGTGAAAACGGCATCTGAAACATCGCCCCCTACATTATCGAAATAGATGTCTACCCCGTTAGGTACGGCATTACTGAGATCGTCCCAGAAGCTTTCCTTCTTATAATTAACAGCTGCATCGAAGCCGAGCTCATTTAGTAAGTAATCGATTTTTGCGTCAGAACCGGCGATACCAACTACCTTGGCGCCTTTAATTTTTGCGATTTGCCCAACTACTGAACCAACAGCCCCGGCAGCCCCCGAAACGACGACCGTTTCACCCTCTTTGGGTTTTCCGATATCAAGCAATCCGAAATAAGCTGTTAAGCCTGGCATACCTAGAATTCCCAAGTGAGTTGTGACAGGAGCAAGGGCCGGATCGACTTTTCGGATTTCTTTTTCAGTCGCTACGGTATATTCAGCCCAACTGAGATTCCCTACGACTACATCTCCTTGTTTGAAGGCGTCAGATCGGGACTCGACCACTTCAGCCACGACACCTCCAACGATGACCTTATTTAATTCAAATGGAGCAATATAGGACTTGGAATCTTGCATTCTTCCACGCATGTATGGGTCGACGGATAAATAAAGTGTCCGCACCAAAATCTCATTTTCGTTTGGAGAGGGAATCGAACTCTCCACAAAATTAAAATCCTCTTTCGACGGCATTCCTTTTGGACGGTTGGCAAGGTGAATTTCCTGTAGTTTTACTAGTGTCATTGAAAGTCCTCCCTTATGGTTGCCAATAAGATGGCAGAGCAAAAAGCATACACGTGCGAAGATCGTGGGTCAAAGAATCAGGACCGGGTGTTCAATTTCGACTGATTATTGATTTCTGGATCCTTACTGGTAGTTGCATCAAAAGAGAATACAACAAAATAAGTTACTGATATAATGGAAAAGACGGAATATTTCTCCTGTAAGATTTGGTAAAGGGTGAGGGAATTGAAAATACTCGTAACAGGCGGACTGGGTTTCATCGGAAGCCACACGGTCGTGGAGCTTTCCAATAAAGGATATGAATGCGTTATAGTGGATAATTTGGCATTAGGTAGTCGTGAAACGTTCGGGCGGATGCAGAAAATCTCCGAATACCCAATTCGATGCAGGAATATCAATCTTTTGGATAGAGAACAGTTGGCGGATGTATTTAAACAAAATCGATTCGACGCAGTCATTCATCTGAACGAGTCGAGAGCGGTCGATGAGTCGATGGAAAATCCACTCGTGCGTCATGAGGATATGATAAATTCCACGGCGAATCTTTTGGAAGAAATGAAGAAAGCGGATGTGAAAAGAATTATATATAGTTCATCTATACCGGCCCGTAAAGATACAACAAGTTTCGGTTGGAATCCATATGACCATACCAATTCAATCGTTGAGGAGATGCTATATGATCTATCCCATTTGGATCCGAAATGGCGGGTTTCGGTTCTGAAATATACCACCCCTGTCGGCGCGCATTCTTCCGGGATGATTGGCGATGAACCGGGCGGAATCCCTACTAATCTGCTGTCCTCCATTGCCATGGCTGCAAACGGTGGGGAAGTGGTTGTGGATGTACCGGGTGAACCTAGTTTGATGGGTTTTATTCATGTGACGGACCTTGCGAACGCGCATGACAAGGCACTGAAATATTTAATCCGGAATGCAGGAAGTCGAACATTGAACGTGGGGACGGGAAAGGGCTATTCCGCGCTGGAAGTTATCCACATGTTCGAGGAAGTGAACGAAGTGAAAATCCCCTATCAAATTGTGGACAAGTATCTGGAAGACTTTGCGATGAATTGTATAGATTCATCGGAGGCAGAAAACGAATTGGACTGGAAAGCGGAACGCGGGCTGCGGGAAATGTGTGAAGATACGTGGCGGTGGGAGAAGGAATCGAAGAGATTGTTGATGGGATAGGGGAGTTTTGTTGATTGAAATGATAATAGGAGAAAAGAGCGTTGACGTTGGGACTGATATCACATGACAAAGAACGGGTATAGGAGTTTTTAATAAACTATTGACTACCCGTCGATTGGGGTAATGTGAACTACACAATGATAATTGTGCTGAGAAAACACCTTCTGTTAAATCGATTTAGTTAAAAGACTAAATTTGATACAGAAGGTTTTTTTAGTTCGCGGTCCTATGTCATAGTATTGTTTTTTTACGACTACTTGAATGTTCATAATTGTAGTGCAGCACCATGGATTCTTACATTTGTTTTTTACAATTTGTGCGTAATAGACTTCCCAATAAAGTTTAGGTCACTAAATTTTGAAAAACTGGCACGATATTTGCATTACATAAATATAAGCGGGGAAATAAATATAAGGGGGGAGAAGCCCAAAATGAATCCTGTAAAACTGCAGAATACTTTTATTGAACCAGATGATTTACTTAGATATGAACTACTATTATATTCCGCAGTATTTTTAAACACGTTAATTACTGTTATGAACACTTCAATGTTTAATGTCGCTATTCCCGATATTATTGACTTTTTTAAGGTGAATGCCCAATCCGCTTCGATGATTGTAAGTAGTTATTCTATTATTTTTGCATTGAGCGCTATTTTATACAGTAAACTTTCTGAATCAATTCCAATTAAATGGTTATTGTCTATCGGCATTTTATTACTTTGTACAGGTTCTATTATTGGAATGACAGCAAACTCCTATTTGGGACTTATACTAGCGCGTATCTTACAAGCATTAGGTGCTTCTTCTATCTCTGCACTAAGTATTATTGTGACTACAAGATATATCCCTTTCAAACGACGAGGAAAAAGACTTGGGCTTGTTGCAGCCGCTGTTACACTTGGCTTTGGAATTGGCCCACTTGTAGGTGGTATATTGACTCAATTTTTGGGATGGAAATATTTGTTTAGTGTTTCTTTATTATCGCTAATTGGATTACCATTTTACTTTCTATTACTGCCACTCGAAAAAAGAAAAAAAGAGGTGTTTGACAACATCGGTATATTTCTTTTCTTCGCAGGAATTGTCCTGTTTTTAGGGACAATCACTTATTCATGGTTATTGAGTCCTTTATTAATCGTAATCGTATTCATTTTTTTAAGGCATATTAACCGTCATAAAGCACCGTTTTTAGAGCCTACATTAATGAAAGACACATCTTTTTTATTTATTACTAGCGTAGGATTTATCACTTTTTTCTGTAATTTTTCTATTTTATTTTTATTGCCATTAACGCTCGTTAGTTCTTTTCATATAAAGAGTTCTGCCATAATAGGTCTTACTTTATTTCCCGGCGCACTTACGGCCGTCGTGATTTCCATACTAGCGGGAAGAGCAGTCGATAGGATTGGTGCTGAATGGGTGGCTTTTATCGGAACGTTTCTTATGCTTATTGCAGGGGTGGTTGCAAGTGCATTGGGAAATTATTCTATTTTATTTATCATGATAATCTTTAGTATCTCTAGTAGCGGCTTTGTTTGTATTACGACAAGCTTTCCTAATATTTTAACGAAAATATTGCCAAGAGATCAGTTGTCCACTGGAATTGGCACACTTCAATTGATTCAATATATGGGCGGGGGTATTGGCGTTACTATATCAGGGAAATTAGTAACCTATTTTGATGATAGGCTACCAGGACACTATCAGTATGTATTCGTTTTTATCACTTTGTCATTTATTGCATTGGTCGCCGTTATTATTTATGGTTACCATTTTAAGTTATTTAAAAGACGGCTAAAACCAGAAAAATCGATTCATGGATAAAGAGCACAGCGAAAATCAAGATTTTGCATTATTAGGAAAACAGAGGTAACATTATTACAAAGGAGTGCTTGTTTTGATTCAGATGGATAATATACCTTTTCTGTATCTTGAGACATCTTTAAATAATGAAGTGCTTAGTATGAATGTGCACCTTTCGGCCGATCTGAAAACAGAAGTGCTGAATAAACCTGTGAGTGAAATTTTTGACGTTTGGCATGCGAAACAGGGAGGAAAATTAATTCAGGCAAGATTGAACAATAAAGGATATATATTTTTAAAAGAACAATTTACTGACTATGGAATTATCTATGTTGGAATTACATCTCAAGAACTTGAAAACAAGTCGAGCGAACTACAAGAGTTGCAACGTATAAACCGTCATCTTGACGCCGTCATTGAGAATTCTTACGATGGTATTTATATTACGAATAAAGATGGAGTCACATTGCGAACGAATTCAGCAATTGAAAGAATTACGGGTATACCGAAAGAATATTATTTGAATAAGAAAGTAGACGATTTAATTAAGCGGGGGATTCTTGAGGATTCTGTTACGCATAAAGTCATGGAGAAAAAGAGAAGTGTATCTCTTGTGCAACTCAATTATTCAGGTAAGGAAACACTTCTTACTGGCAATCCGGTGTTTAATGAACAAGGGGAAGTGGAAAGTGTTGTCACGAATGTACGCGACTTATCTGATCTGAATGGCTTGCAAATCGCCCTTCGGAAAGCCAATGAATTAAATGAAAGCTACCAAAAAGAGATTGAAAGACTAAAGAGAAGCGAGTCCTTCATAGATGGGAAGACTGTTGTGGAAAACGAGCAGATGCGGATTATCTATGATACAGCCAAGCGTATTGCAAATGTCTCCGCTACAGTTCTGATTCTAGGGGAAACAGGTGTTGGTAAAGATGTGTTAGCCAAATATATTTATAATGAAAGCGAGCGGAGAAGAAGCGGCAAATTCATTAAAGTGAACTGTGGTGCAATTCCTTCGCACTTGCTTGAGTCAGAGTTATTCGGTTACGCTGGCGGTGCTTTTACTGGTGCAAGTAAAAATGGGAAGCCTGGCATGTTTGAACTGGCGGATAAAGGATTTTTATTTTTGGATGAAATTGGTGAAATGCCGTTAGACCTGCAAGTGAAACTACTAAGGGTCATTCAAGAAAGGGAAATACAACGGGTTGGTGGAACATCAACAAAAAAAGTTGATGTTCGGTTGCTAGCAGCGACTAATCGGAATTTAAAAGAGATGGTTCAAGAAGGGAAGTTCCGTGAAGATTTATATTACCGTTTAAACGTCGTTCCAATTGTTATCCCGCCTTTACGGGAACGAAAAGAGGAAATACATGAATTAATTAAGTTGTTTTTAAAAGATATCAATGAAAAGTATGGAATGAAAAAAGAATTGAATGCAGAACTTATTTCTTTTTTCTATCGACATAATTGGCCTGGTAATATTAGAGAGCTTTCCAATTTGCTAGAACAAATTGTTCTGCTCAACAGCGTGGATCGTCTTGAGCTCGAGCATCTGCCAGCTGAGTACAAGATGGAAAGCAATGCCCAACCAATCGTTGTCAATGAAACAATGACATTGAAAACAGCAGTGGAAGCAGCTGAAGAAAATCTTTTGAAGCAGGCTGCCGAAAAGTATACGACAACATATGACCTGGCAAAGGCGCTTGACACGAGCCAGCCGACCATCGTTCGGAAACTGAAAAAATACAATGTTCGATTGAAAGGGAGAGATCGTAACCTATGAATATTGGTATTATGGGTAGCGGCGCAGTCGGTTCTTTTTTTGGCAGTTTTTTAACAGAAGCCGGACACGAAGTGAAATACATTGCCCGCGGGAACCACTTAGCTGAAATGAATAAAAATGGATTGGTAATTATGCGAGGGGATGAAAAAGTAACCATCCATCGGACATTCACCGACAACATTGAAGCGCTTGACGACAGCGAACTCATTTTGTTCTGCGTTAAATCAGGGGACACGAAGGAAACTGCGGAACGTTTAAAAAAAGTGATTCCCGAATCGGCCTATGTCATGACGCTTCAAAATGGTGTGAGTAATGAAGAAGAGTTGGTCAAGGTGCTTGGTGAAGAACGCGTGTTATCAGCGGCGGCATATGTGCAGGCTTCAGTTGAATCACCGGGCATGATCAAACAAAGTGGAAGGTATAAACTTGTTATCGGTGCACTTGGTGAAAAGGGGAAAGAAGCCGCGAAAACATTCTCAACGCTTCTAAACGAAGCTCAAATCCCAGCGGATTGTTCTCGGCAAATAATGTTGAGAAAATGGAAGAAGTATTTGTTTAGCTTACTATTTAATCCGTTATCAGCTGCGACGGATAGGTCAATCGGACAAATACTTGAAGATCCACATCTAAAAGAAGTAGCATGGATGATTGGTTTGGAAACAATTCAGGTAGCTAGATTGTGTGGCTATCCATTAACTGAAGAGGATATCCATATTGCCTTTCAAAATGCCGAATTTGCAAAAGAACACACGACATCGATGCTGCAGGATATTCGGAAGGGAAAAGTGACTGAAGCGGACGAGTTAATAGGTTATGTATTGAAAAAAGCTCATGAGCACAAGTCACCGATGAACACCTTGAAAACTGTGTATTTACTGCTGAAAAGTATAGAGAACACCCTTTAAAACTTGTATTTTTACAGGTTTTTTTCTTTTTCTCCGCCAATCACTCAAAAGTGGATCGTTGATTCAAAAATGAATCGCTAATCCATGGGGAATCGACTAGTATTGGATTCAAAATTGAATCGAAAATGTAGTGAATTATGTGTAGGGATATCCAAAACCCAGTCATTCGGCATCTTGAAGTTTGGCACGAAAGTTGCAACTGTCTATATATAGGAAAATGAATGGCCATAAAAGGGAGGAAACGAATATGTTCACACAATTGAAACCAGAGATTGATCAAATGAAACAAATGGTTCGAAACTATGTAGAGAGAGAAGTGGAACCGTATGCACAGCAAATAGAAGAGGAAGATAAAATTCCGCAGCATTTGATAGAACAGGCAAAAGAACTTGGATTGTTCGGTATAAGTATTCCGGAAGAGTATGGGGGAATCGGCTTAAATGCAGTGGGCAAGGCGGTTATACTTGAACAGCTTGGTCGGACGCATAATGGTTTTGTAAGTCTCATTAGCGCACATACCGGCATAGGAAGTACCGGGCTTGTGAAACTCGCTTCCCCTTATTTGAAAGATAAGTATTTACCGGGAATGGCGGCAGGAGAAAAAATCGCAGCATTTGCGCTTTCAGAACCGGCAGCTGGATCTGACGCAACAAATTTAGAAACGAGAGCAGTAAAACGCGGTGATAAGTGGATTGTGAATGGAACGAAGCATTTCATTACGAATGCACCAGTCGCGGATGTTTTTACCGTTTTTGCTTTAACCGATAAAGAAAAAGGGGCAAAAGGCGGCATCACAGCTTTCTTAATCGAAAAAGATTTTCCAGGTTTCACAATCGGGAAAATAGATAAAAAAATGGGCCTCCGAGGATCGTATACCGCCCAGCTTATTTTTGAAGATTGTGAAGTACCCGATGTAAATGTTATCGGAGAAGTTGGAATGGGCTATTTGTCCGCTTTGAAAATTCTCGGTGAGGGTCGCGTTGGACTCGCTGCCCGGGCAGTGGGCTCCTGTGATAAATTGATTGAACTTTCTGCATCCTATGCGAAAGAAAGAAAACAGTTCGGCAAGCCGATTGCGGATAACCAAGCAATTCAATGGATGCTTGCGGATATGGCAACGGAGACGGAGGCTGCTCGAATGCTTACATTGAAGGCAGCACATATGATTGATGATGGAAAAAAAGTGATTAAAGAAGCGTCCATGGCAAAACTATTTGCTTCTGATGTATTTAATAGGGTTGCAGATAAGGCTGTTCAAATTCACGGCGGGATGGGGTACGTAGCCGATTATCCAATTGAAAGGTTTTACCGGGATGCGCGTATCACAAAAATTTATGAAGGTACAAATGAAATTCAACGCCTCATTATTGCACGGAAAGTGTTGGAAGGGTAATTGAATAGGGGGTTGGAGAGGGTGGGAAAAACGGAAAATAAACCATGGAAGCAATGGTATGAAGAGAGATTACTATCCCTAAAGTTACCGGAATGTTCCATTTACGCGCTACTCGAAAATACTGTTAAGCGGTTTCCCTCTCATACAGCAATTGTATTTGAAGACGAAACAACAGATTACACAACTCTAAAGGCACAAGTGGACAAACTTGCTGGAAAATGGAAGGAACTTGGTTTGAAAAAAGGGGATCGGATTGGCTTGATGATGGCCAATCACCCTCTTTATATTGTGAGTTACTATGCAGCGCAGGCGCTAGGTCTCATCGTTGTCCAAGTGAATCCAATGTATACATTTCGGGAGTTAATGCAAATTGTGAATGATTCCGAAACGCAGTATATTGTTTTTGACAAGATAGCCAAGCGTACTGTTGAAGAAATAAAAGTGGTGTATTCGTTCGAACAGTGCTTCTCGATTGAGGATGACGACAGTGGATTCATATCTATTCAATCACTTATTGACAATGGAAAGGCGATCATTGAACCTGAAGTCATTAATCCGCATGAAGATGTCGCCGTTATTCAATATACCGGAGGAACAAGTGGAGTAATGAAAGGCGCAATGCTCACTCATTATAATCTTACTTCAAACGTCGTTCAAAGCTTTGAAATGTACGGCGAGACCATGAGGCAGGGAGAAGAAGTTGTCCTAACAGTGACGCCGCTTTACCATGTGTATGCAATGACGAGTGCAATGAATCTTGGTATTTACATTGGAGCAACGATTCTTTTGATACCTAAATTTGAAATTCAACATGTTCTTGATAATGTGAGGAAATATCGTCCGACATATTTCCCCGGTGTACCTAAAATGTACAATGCGTTTATAAATTACCCGGCTATCGAAAAATATGATTTGAAATGCTTGAATCATTGCTCATGCGGCTCCGCTCCACTTCCTATTGAAGTCATTAAGCGTTTTGAAGAATTGACAGGTGCTGTGATTGGTGAAGGATTTGGTTTATCAGAAGCATCTCCGTCAACACATCGCAATCCGAAATTCTCTAAACGAAAATTAGGTAGTATCGGAATTCCATTTCTAGGCACAGATTGCATGATTATTGACGACAACGGTACAGAACTGAGACCCAATTGTGTTGGCGAGCTGCTAATCAAAGGTCCGCAAATCATGAAAGGCTACTGGAACAACGAAGAAGAAACCAAGCTAGCGCTACGTAACGGCTGGCTGTATACAGGCGACCTGGCAATGATGGATGAAGAAGGCTATTTTTATATCGTAGGCAGAAAAAAGGAAATGATTATCGTCGGCGGTTTTAATATTTATCCACAAGAAGTGGAGAGCGTCTTATACGAACATCCAGATATCCAAGAGGCGGCAGTGGCGAGCATTCCCCACACTAATTTGGAAGAAACGATAAAGGCATTCATTGTACCGAAAGAAGGCGTCACAATCGATATCGAAGAAATCAAAGGGTATTGCTACGCAAAGTTAACGCCGTACAAAGTACCAAAGGAATTTGAAGTGATAGAGGAACTTCCGAGAAACACAGTCGGTAAGCTATTAAAAAGACTGCTTATCAAAGGGGAGCTGGAGAAGAGGGGACTAGAACCAAACGGGAAGAGATAAGGCGAACAGACAAGGAGGGGAGGAATTATTAATGTTACATGATGACTATGAAAACATTGACGTGAAATTTGAAAATAAAGTGTGTGTTGTTACATTAAACCGACCAGAAAAAAGAAATGCACTTGGTCAAGAAATGAGAGAAGAGTTAAGAAGTTTCTTCACTAGCATTAAAGATAATGATGAAGTAAAAGTCATTCTATTAACCGGCGAAGGTAAAGCTTTTTCTGCCGGAGGTGATCTAAGCGCCTTGAAAACGGTGGATGCAGTGTCGGGAAGAAGAAGATTGCAAGCGGGGCATGACATGATCCATTCCATCCTCGATTTAGAAAAACCGGTTATAGCGGCGGTTAATGGTGTGGCTGCTGGAGCAGGAGTCAGTCTTGCATTGGCTTGTGATGTAATCATTGCGGGTCATTCAACTTCCTTTATTCAGAGCTTCATTAAAGTGGGATTGATACCTGATCTTGGTTCCATCTATTTCCTTCCAAGGTTAATAGGACGTCATCGTGCTATGGAACTGATGCTGACAGGTGGAAAAATATCTGCTGACCAAGCGCAGCAAATGGGCGTTATTAATCGTATAGTCCCAGATGATTCACTATTAGATGAAGCATATTCTTTGGCCGCGACATTGGCCGAGGGACCAGCTATTGCAATGGGCTTAACAAAAAGAGTAACAAATAAAAGCATCTTGGCTGACATTAATGAAACGCTTGAGTTAGAAGGTTTTGCCCAAGGTATGTGTTTTGAAACCGAAGACTTCAAAGAAGGTGTGAATGCATTCTTTGAAAAACGCAAACCACAATTTAAGTAATGAATAGTAAGGTATTTCTAACGTTGCATGTTCATCATTACGATCTTTACGGGAGAGGAATTGAGCATAGTGGAAAACAATAAAATCAGTCATGTAGCAGTCGTCGGTTCAGGTGCGATGGGTTCACAAATTGCAATGGTTTGTGCACTTGCGGGTTATCCAGTCACGTTACAAGATATTGAACAAGAAAGTCTTGATAGAGCGAAGGCGTTTCTTAAAAAGCAGATGGACAGTCGTGTTGAAAAGGGAAGATTCACACGGGTAGAAGTAGACAGCGCATTTGACCGACTTTCATTTACCGCTTCCATAGAGGACTTGTCAAATGCAAATATAGTGATTGAAGCGATTGTTGAAAAACTGGATGCGAAACGTGAACTTTTTGCTAAGCTCGATAAAATTGTAGCGGAGAACACGATTTTAGCAACGAACAGTTCAACGATAGTCAGTTCAAAACTGGCAGATGTCGTTAGCTATCCGGAAAATGTTTGCAATATTCACTTCTTTAATCCGGTTCTTGTCATGGAGATGGTTGAAGTGGTGAAAGGACCCCATACGTCTGAGGAAACAGCCGCGAAAAGCATGGCGTTTGTGGAAAGCATTCGTAAAACACCGGTTTTGCTTAAGAAGGAAATATCGGGTTTCATCGCTAACCGTATTCTCGGAAAGTTGATGGATGAAGCGGTATTCCTTTATGAAAACGGTTACGCCACACACGAAGAAATCGATCTCGTCTGTAAAAAAGCGTTGAATCACCCGATTGGACCGTTTGCTTTAATGGATTTAACAGGAATTGACGTAAATTATTTCGTGCGAATGCAACGATATAACGAAAGCGGAGATGAAAAAGATAAGCCGGCTCGTATTGTCGCTGAAAAAGTGGAGAAAGGCGAGCTTGGCAAAAAGACTGGAAAAGGTTTTTATGAATACGATGAAAAAGGGATCAGAGTGGGGGTACTGTCATGAATATAGTTGTATTGCTGAAAAGAACATTTGACACGGAAGAGAAAATTTCAATCGCCAACGGACAGGTCCAAGAAGAAGGCGCAGAATTCATCATTAATCCGTACGACGAATATGGCGTGGAAGAAGCCATCCGACTACGCGATAATCATGGAGGCGAAGTGACAGTCGTATCCGTCGGCGGCGAGGAAGCGGAAAAACAACTGCGGACAGCGCTCGCGATGGGAGCGGATAAAGCTGTTCTTATAAACACAGAAGATGATCTGGATGAAGGCGATCAGTTCACGACTGCGAAAATTTTAACAAGCTATTTAACAGACAAAAATGCTGATATCATCCTTGCAGGCAACGTAGCAATTGATGGCGGAAGTGGTCAAGTCGGGCCACGTGTCGCGGAAGGACTCGGCATTCCATACGTTACGACGATTACACAAATTGAAGTCAATGGCAAAGCTGTCTCCATTACGCGGGATGTCGAAGGGGATTCGGAGAGTATACAGACATCACTTCCTGTGCTTGTAACGTGTCAGCAAGGGTTAAACGAACCTCGTTATCCTTCGCTTCCAGGAATCATGAAAGCGAAGAAAAAGCCGTTAGAAGAAATTGAGCTTGACGATTTGGATCTGGATGAAGAGGATGTGCGGGCGAAAATAAAAACCCTCGATATTTACTTGCCGCCGCAAAAAGCTGCAGGCCGTTTGCTGGAAGGTGACATTTCTGCTCAAGTGGACGAACTTGTGGGACTGCTTCGTAACGAAGCGAAAGTGATCTAACAATAACGTATAACAGGAGGTTTTAGTGATGGGGAGAAAAGTACTTGTATTAGGTGAGGCCCGTGAAGGACAGCTAAGAAACGTATCATTCGAGGCAATTGCTGCCGGGAAGAAAATTGCCGGAGATGGCGAAACAATCGGTGTGTTGATTGGTGAATCGGTCGGCAAGCATGCGGAAGAGCTGATTCAGTACGGTGCAGACCGTGTCATTACAGTCGAAGATGTGCAACTTGCACAGTATACTTCAGACGCATATTCCCAGGCGTTCATGGCCGTTTTGGATGAGGAAAAACCGGAGGGCATCGTTTTCGGCCATACAGCTCTCGGTAAAGACTTGTCGCCGAAAATTGCCGCTAAAATCGGTGTAGGTCTCGTTTCCGATGCAACATCGATTGAAGAGGAAGCCGGTGAAGTCGTTTTCATACGCCCGATCTATTCCGGTAAAGCATTTGAAAAACTGTCTGTGAGAGATGGTATCGTTTTTGCGACAATCCGTCCGAACAACATCGCGCCGCTTGAACAGGACAAAGCGCGGTCCGGTGAAGTTTCAAGCATCGAAGTACCCATTACAAACCTTCGTACCATCATTAAGGAAGTCGTTCGCAAAACCTCAAAAGGCGTCGACTTATCAGAAGCGAAAGTCGTTATTGCCGGAGGACGGGGCGTGAAAAGTGAAGAAGGTTTTGACCTATTGAATGAACTTGCTGAAGTGCTTGGCGGTGCGGTTGGTGCATCCCGTGGAGCTTGTGATGCGGACTACTGCAATTACTCTTTGCAGATTGGACAGACAGGGAAAGTCGTGACGCCTGATTTGTACATCGCTGCCGGCATTTCGGGTGCTATCCAGCATTTGGCGGGCATGTCGAACTCGAAGGTCATTGTCGCCATCAACAAAGATCCGGAAGCAAATATCTTTAAGGTTGCGGACTATGGCATCGTAGGCGATTTGTTTGAAGTCTTACCGATGCTAACGGAAGAGTTTGAAAAGCTTAGAGCGGTTGTAAATTAAAAGACAGTTGGGAGAGGTACAGATGAAAAACATTTCAATCATAGGTGCCGGTACGATGGGAAGAGGAATCGCTCTCACCTGTTTGGAGGCGGGGTACGACGTTAAAGTGCACGATGTGAATGAAGCGTCACTTTCAGTATGCCGTCAGTACATCGAAAAATACAGCGATAAAAAATCAATCGTTTATACAACAGACTTAAAAGAAGCGGCGTATGAAGCAGACTTGATAATAGAAGCTGTTCTTGAATTGATGGACTTGAAAATAGCCGTTTTTAAAGAGCTTGATGTATACGCGCCAAAAAAGACGATTTTAGCGACGAATACGTCAACGATGAGTCCGACAGAAATCGCTGCTCAAACAAGTCGTCCTGCCCAATGTATAGCCCTTCATTTTTTTAATCCGGTACCTAAAATGAAACTTATTGAAGTGATACGTGGTCTTGAAACATCTGAGGAAACGATTGAAAAATGCTTTGCATTCGGCAAATCCATCGGCAAAGAATGTGTGAACATTAATGAATTCCCCGGCTTTGCGGTTAGCCGAATGAATTGTCTAATTGGTAATGAAGCGATGAATATGGTGATGGAGGGAGTCGGGTCAATCGAAGATATTGATAAGTCGATGAAGCTTGGATTGAACCATCCGATGGGCCCACTTGCTCTCGCAGATTTAGTCGGGCTGGATACGCGGCTTCGCAACATGGAATATTTGCATGAGACACTCGGTGAAAAGTACCGCCCTTGTCCGATATTAAAAAAGTATGTAAAAGCCGGTTGGCTTGGTAAAAAAAGTGGGCGCGGATTTTATCGATACGATTAAAAGGGGGGCTAATGAATGAACTTTGAATTGGATGAGGATATAAAGGTTTTAAAGCGGCATGTCCGCGATTTTATTCAAAATGAAGTCGAAAAAGTCGCGATGCAGATTGAAGAAGAAAATAAAATTCCAGGACATATTGTAGAAATGTCGAAGGAAATGGGTTTGTTTGGATTAAGCATCCCTGAAGAGTACGGTGGTCTTGGCATTGGAATGGTTGGGAAGTGTGCATTATATGAAGAAATTGGTGCTACACACAATGGCTATACGACATTGATCGGTGCTCATACAGGGATTGGAACAGTCGGTATTGTGGAAATGGGAAATGAGACACAAAAGCAAAAATATTTACCTGATATGGCGGCGGGCAACAAGATCGGTGCATTTGCTTTAACCGAGCCAGACGCGGGATCGAACGCGACGAATTTGAAAACGACAGCCGTTAAAAAGGGCGATACCTATATGTTGAATGGAACAAAGCATTATATAACAAATGCAACGGAAGCAGACATTTTTACGGTGATGGCCGTGACGGATCCTTCCAAGGGAGCGAAAGGAATTACATCTTTTATCATTGAAAAAGATTTTCCAGGCTTCCATGTTGGGGCAGTAGAGAAGAAAATGGGGTTACGCGGCTCGCATTCGGCAGAAATTATTATGGATAACTGCGAAGTGCCAATTGAAAATGTGTTAAGTGGAGAAGGGCAGGGCTATGTAAATGCCTTAAAGATCTTAACGAATGGGCGTGCAGGGCTTGCGGCAAGAAATTTGGGTTCTTGTCAGAAATTACTCGACTTATCCGTTATGTATGCTAAAGAGCGCATTCAATTCCAGGTCCCAATCATTGAACACCAGGCCGTCGCTCATATGCTGGCGGAGATGGCAGTTGAAATCGAAGCGCTACGATCATTTACATATCGCGTCGCCTGGATGGTTGATGAAGGACAAACAGTCATCAAAGAAGCCGCGATGTTAAAACTTTATGGGTCGGAAGTGTATAATCGCGTCGCCGATAAAGCCCTGCAAATTCATGGCGGTATCGGGTACATTTCCGATTATCCGATCGAACGATTTTATCGGGATGCAAGAATTACTCGAATTTATGAAGGTACATCAGAAATCCAAAAGAATATCATTTCAGGTCAGTTAACTAAAGAGTATGCATAAGGGGGCAATGTTATGGGAGAACGGGTGGTCATTGTCGAGGGTGTACGAACGCCGATTGGACGGTACGGCGGCGCATTAAAAGAAATCAATTCCGGATTTTTAGGATCACATGTCATCGAAAAACTACTGGAAAAAGCATCTCTTCCACCTGAAAAAGTAGATGAAGTTATTTTGGGAGAAGTTCGGCAAACGACTGAATCATCGAATGTCGCTCGTGTTGCAGCGATTCGGGCAGGTATCCCCTGTGAAAAACCGGCATTTACCGTGAATCGCCTTTGTGCTTCCGGAATGCAGGCCATCGCTTCCGGTGTTCAACAAATTCAGTCAAATCTGGCTGCCATCGTGGTCGCTGGCGGAACCGAAAGTATGAGCAGTTCACCTATTTACTTGCGAGGTGCACGTTTTGGCGGGGATAAAACGTATTTAGTCGATTCAAATTTAGAAGCAGGTCAGCAACCGAAAGAAGTTTACGGTGAAGATATGGGCATGGGAATCACCGCTGAAAACGTAGCGGAAAAATACCGGATTTCTAGAGAAGACCAAGATGCATTTGCGATTGAAAGTCAAAAAAGAGCAGCGGCAGCAATTGGTGATGGAAAATTCGATGATGAAATTGTTCCGTATGAAATAAAGTCGAGGAAAAAAACGATTGTCTTTGATAAAGATGAACATCCACGACCGGAAACAACGATTGAAAAACTTGGCCAACTGAAGCCGGTGTTTAAGAAAGAAGGGTCCGTAACCGCTGGCAATGCATGCGGTCGAAATGATGGTGCTTCTGCTGTTCTTCTTATGAGAGAATCAACAGCAAATGAACTGTCGTTGACACCGCGTGTTGCAGTCGTTGACTGGGTCGCGGTCGGAGTACCACCCGAAGTGATGGGAATTGGTCCGGTACCTGCGATTCAAAAACTACTTGAAAAGACAAACTTATCGGTAGAAGAGATTGAATTATTTGAAATAAACGAAGCGTTTGCATCCCAAGCACTCGCTGTGCAGCGCGAACTCAACATTGATTCGGAAAAGTTAAATGTAAATGGTGGGGCGATTGCGCTTGGACATCCTGTTGGTTCTACAGGTTCGCGGCTCGTCGTTACATTAATGCATGAACTGCAAAAAAGGGGCGGTCGCTACGGGATTGCGTCCCTATGTGTAGGCGGTGGGCAAGGAATGGCCATTCTGATCGAAAATCTACAGGTACAGTAAAATGAACGATAAAACAATGAAGATACAGCAATCTACTTTCTTTGACCACCTGGGAATGAAACGGCAAGAAAATGAGGACGGGGCAGTTGTGGTTTCGGTGAATGTTCAAGAGATTCACAAGGACGAAGTCGGGCATATATCGAGCGGTCTTTATTATACACTTCTGGACGTAGCGCTCGGAACGGCAGTGTCTGAACAAGAGGGCGGTTTTACGGCAACAATTGATTTGCATGTTCAAATTTTTAAGCAAGAACAGATTAGTAGACTCGTCTGTAAAGGGTATCACGTCCAGATGAACGGAAACATAGGAAGTGGCAGAGGCGATGTAGTTGACGAAAATGGGCTGCTTGTTGCAACGGGCATGGCGACGTTTAAGGTGACGAAAAAAGCTGAATGAAGGAAGGTGCGATGATGGCAGAACCGGTTATTGTATCGGCTGTACGAACAGCAATCGCCAAACAAGGCGGGGCACTTGCTGCTGTACCGTATTATGAATACGGGGCTCAGGTGATGAAAGAAGCGGTAAAAAGAGCACGGGTTAAAAAAGAAGAAATCGATGATGTCATTTTTGGCAACTGTTTAAGTGGAGGGGGAAATGCTGCACGCATGACTTTGCTTGAAGCGGAATTTCCCGTCACTGTACCGGGACTGACAATTGATCGCCAGTGTGGATCGTCGATTAACAGCGTTGCGCTTGCAGCGGATTTGGTTCGGGCAGGAAGAGGAACGATTTTTTTGGCAGGGGGCGTGGAAAGTATGTCGCGTTCTCCTCATTTATTAGCCCCCTCATCTCGACCGTATGACCGACAGCCTCCCACATTTGTGAAAAGACAACTTTCTCCGACCAAAATCGGCGATCCGCCAATGGGGATTACAGCGGAAAACTTAGCTGAAAAGTATGGGATTTCACGTGAAGAACAGGATCTATATGCCGCGGAAAGCCAAAGACGAATGTCGAAGGCGATGGAAGCAGGATTTTACGACGAACAAATCATCCCGATTAAAGTGGAAGTGGGGAAGGAAAGAGTCCTATTCGACCGTGATGAACATCCGCGTCCGGGTACGACAAAAGAACAACTGAAAAAGCTTCGTCCTGTCTTTATGGTAGAAGGCTCAGTTACGGCTGGAAACTCTTCCGGAGTGAATGACGGTGCTTCGGCAGTTGTGGTTATGTCCGCAGACGAAGCGGAAAAGCGTGGACTGGAAGTTATGGCGTGTGTCGTCGACTCTCAAGTTTCAGGAGTAGATCCCAATATCATGGGGATCGGCCCAGTTCCGGCAGTTCGTAAGTTGTTAGAGCGGAATAATTTAACCATGGAAGACATTGACTTTGTTGAATTAAACGAAGCGTTCGCCGTTCAGGTGCTCGCCTGCAACCGTGAATTAAAGATTCCACATGAAAAACTAAATGTAAATGGTGGTGCAATTGCACACGGTCATCCGATTGCGGCCACGGGAGGTATGCTGGTGGCAAAAGCAGTATATGAAATGAAGAGAAGTGGTGCGAAACGGTCGATTGTGACTGCTTGTATTGGCGGTGGACAGGGAATTGCTTTACTGCTTCAAAAATGAGCGTGAAACGAAGAGATGAATAACTACCAAAAAAACTAGTGAGAAAATAAGGGAAAGAAAAGGGGGATTTCTATGCGTTGGTTTGTTCTTGTTCTACTATTTTTGGGGATGGTTATTAACTTTGCGGACAAGTCAATTGTGGGACTTGCAGCTGTAGCAATTATGAAAGATTTTAATTTATCTTACGCTGCATGGGGTTTAGTTGGAAGTAGTTACTACTGGCTTTATCCTGTCACCGGAATTTTTGGTGCTGCGTTAGCGGACAGGCATGGAGCAAAGAAAATACTTGGCTTCCTCATGCTGACATGGGCTATATTGCAGTTTGGCGTACTAGCAATTACTGCGTTGCCGCTACTCATTCTTTACAGGGTATTACTTGGTGTATTCGAAGCACCATTCAGCCCGATTGCATACAGCCATGCGAATAAATGGTTTCCGCCAAAGCAAAGAGGATTCGCAAATTCTGTAGTCGTGTCCGGCGGTACAGTCGGAGCAATGGTCGTTGCCCCACTCCTCGTTGCGTTAATTGCCACTTTAGGCTGGAAAGTTGCATTTGCCTGTCTTGGTGTTGCAAGTATCGTATGGTTCATTCTTTTCCAGCTCTTCACAAAAGAAAATCCAGTTGCAGTGTATAAAGAGAAGCAGAAGGAAAAGAAAGCTAAACTAGAGAAAATTAAATTGAAAGACTTTCTATTGGTGCTTGCCTCACCAACAGCTTTATTTACAACGCTTGCCTATTTCTCTACTTACTTTCTTGTCGTATGGATTGCGATTTGGTTGCCAATTTATTTGGTGGAAGTCGTACAAATGTCTGCAGTTCAAATGGGGTATGGCGTTGCGATAATAGGAGTTACTTCCATGATAATTTATATAGGCGTATCGATGCTGTCTGATTATTTATATAAGAAAAATCAAAACTGGCGTTTATCCAGGGTATATCTGGTTGCTGGAGCAATGATCACTGGTGCGTTATTTATGGCATCCATTGCGGTTTTTCAGAATCCGATTTGGGTCGTGTTTGCGATGTGCCTGGCAAAAGGACTCACATACGCGATATTGCCGATTGGCCCAACCATCATGATAAATGAATTGCCTGAAAGGGGTGGGCTGATGACGAGCATTTTGACATCATCAGGCAACTTAGCCGGTATTATAGCACCACTCGTCACAGGTTACCTTATTGCTTTAGCAGGAGTCAATAAAATCGCGGGCTATAATTTATCCATTTTATTCATGGCAGGTCTCGTTTTAGTTTTTGGAATACTGTTTGCTATTTTCGTTAGACCGGTTCTGTCTAAGAAAAACGAGGACGAACATGGCAATGAGTTAGCGGAAAAAGATGAACTGGAACCCGGTTCAGCACCTGTATGAATACATCGGTCGTCAAGAGAGTGAATATTACTTCAATTTTAATGTATAAGGACTAGAAGGAGGATGGGAATGAGAACACGAATAACCGACTTGTTGAAAATCGAGTATCCAATTATTTGCGGGGGAATGTTCAGGGTTGGTCGTGCCCCATTAGCAGCAGCAGTCTCGGAGGCAGGGGGACTTGGAATTATTACGTCTGCCACTTTCGAGAAGCCAGAAGATTTACGTCAAGAAATACGACGGGCAAAAAAGATAACAGCAAAACCAATTGCAGTTAACATCAATCTATTTCCAAGCGTCAGGAAAATGCCGAATGAAGCGTATATTGACGTATTGATTGAAGAAGGAATCCGTATTGTAGAGACTTCAGGCCGAAGCCCGGAAGCATATATGAAAGTGTTAAAGGATAATGGTGTCATCGTCATTCACAAAGTTGCAGGGGTTAAATATGCCAAGACTGCAGAGCGGGTCGGATGTGATGCTGTCACTGTTATTGGCTTTGAGGCAGGTGGCCATCCAGGTATGGAAGAGGTGGGGAATGTTGTTCTAGTTCCGCAGACGGTTGATGCGGTACAGATTCCCGTGTTGGCAGGCGGGGGAATTGCTGATGGCCGGGGAATGACCGCAATGCTGGCACTTGGGGCGGAAGGTGTCGTGATGGGCACACGGTTTTTGGCCACTCAAGAAGCTCAGGTGCATGACAATGTTAAACAGTGGATGGTTCAGGCATCTGAAAGGGATACATCATTAATTCAGAAAACAATTGGTACTACTTCGCGTGTTGCCCGTAATGAAGTAGCCCTGCAAGTGTTGGAAGCGGAAAGCAGGGGTGCGGAACTTGAGGAACTTTTGCCATTGATTTCTGGACGTAGGGTTGTGCAAGTATATGAGGAAGGAAACATTGATGCAGGAATATTTTCCTGTGGACAGTCAGTAGGGCGGATTCAAGGTATTCCAACCGTAAAAGAGCTGATAACGGATATGGTGTCCGAAGCGAAACAAACTGCAGACAAATTGGGGCGAATCTCCAACGTGATAAATGCCTAAGTAACGTCGTCTTATCCGCTAAATATGAATGATTTGGGGATGGAAAAATGGATAAACCTTGGAAAACGTTTTACCCGAAAAATATTCCTTATGAAATCGAGATTCCGTCACTTTCATTATATGACCTATTGGATTGTTCTGCTGAACGTCATCCTAATCAGAAAGCAGTGATAGACGGCGATCAAGAACTCACTTATTGCGAATTGAAGAGTGCATCTGACCGTTTTGCGGCTTCTTTATACGAGAAAGGGTTTAGAAAAGGTGATCGAATCGCCTTAATGCTTCCAAACTGCGTAGAATATATCATTTCCTTTTATGCAATCCATCGCTTAGGCGGTGTAGTAGTTCAAGTAAATCCAATGTACCAGTCATCCGAATTGGATTATCTTTTACGGGATTCCGAAGCAACCTGGTTTATTGGTCATAGTGAACAACAGAAGAAGTTGGAGAAAATCGGAATTAGTAATCAGCTCATCATTATTGTAGCCGACAGGGATAAGCAGCAAGAAGACGGTCTTTACGAGTGGATAGCGAAAGGAACGAACAGACTTCCTGACTTGGACATTAATCCTGAAAAAGACCTAGCGCTCCTTCAATACACAGGAGGAACTACAGGAAGGTCCAAAGGGGTTATGCTAACGCATTTCAACATTACGTCCAACGTCCATCAGGATAAAGTTTATACGGCAGATCCTTTACAACTTCAAGAAGCTGGTGAACGTCTGCTCGGATTGTCGCCGTTATTTCATGTGTTTGGGATGGCACGTATGAATAGTGCTATTTATACTGCTTCAACGTACATTACGATAGAAAAGTTTGAAATCGACAAGGTTGTCGATTTGATTCGGAAACATCGGCCGACCATTTTTCCCGGAGTGCCTACTATGTATATTTCTTTATTAAATCACCCTGACTTAACAGCGGACGATTTAAGCTGCTTTAAATACTGCAGTTGCGGTTCTGCACCACTCCCGGTAGAAATTATAAATCAATTTAAAGTGAAATTCGATGTACCTATTTTTGAAGGATTTGGCATGTCAGAAACGTCACCTACGACGCATCGGAATCCTGTTATCGGGAAAAGAAAAGTAGGCAGTATTGGTTTGCCGTATCCTAATACTGATGCCAAAATTGTTGATATGGAAACCGGGACAATTGAGATGCCTCCAGGTCAAGCGGGTGAATTAGTTGTGAAAGGTCCTCAGATAATGAAGGGATACTGGAGAAAACCAGAAGAAACTACCTTAGCGCTACGCGATGGCTGGCTGTACACAGGAGACATTGCCACGATGGATGAAGATGGCTATTTCTTTATTGTCGGTAGAAAGAAAGAGATGATAATTGCTAGCGGTTTTAATATTTATCCAGTTGAAGTGGAAGAAGTGATTTATCAGCATAAAGGAATTGCGGAAGTTTGTGTCTATGGTGTTCCGGATTCATATAGTGGGGAATCGGTTAAAGCTACGATTGTGAAGAAAAAGGGTGCCCAAGTAACTGAGCAGGAAATCATAGAATGGTGCACTGGACAACTGGCTAAATACAAAATTCCTCGTGTAGTCGAATTCAAAGATCAGCTTCCGAAATCCACGGTAGGGAAGATACTGAAACGTGTACTTGTGGAAGAGGAAATTGAGAGGCGTAAGGCAATGGTCGGAGGTAAGTGATGCAATCACGCATGACTATTTAATTGCATTGCTAGTTTAAAAATTAGAGTGGGGTGAAGAGATGAACAGCTATCAAAATATCTTAGTGGAAAAATCAAATCAGCTAGCCTACATTATAATAAATTTGCCTGAGCAGCGTAATCCGTTAAGTAAAGAAACCCTTGGAGAAATGAAAGAGGCGCTAGAAAGATTAAAAAATGACAAAGAAACGAATTGTATTATTTTTACAGGCCAAGGAGATAAATCATTCGCGGCAGGGGCGGACATCAGCCAATTAAAAAACCGTGGTCCCTTAGATGTATTCACACCCAACGGAATGCAGGAAGTATATGATTATATTGAAGCATATGACAAACCGACGATTGCGATGATTAACGGTTTTGCGCTTGGCGGCGGATGTGAGCTGGCCATGGCGTGCGACATTCGAATCGCTTCTGAAAATGCGAAGTTTGGTCTTCCTGAGTTGAATCTTGGTATTATTCCGAGTGCGGGTGGAACTCAGCGAATGGCGCGGTTGATCGGTAAAGGAAAAGCAATTGACCTAATCTTAACCGGTAGAATTATCACTGCTGAAGAAGCGGAAAAGATCGGACTAGTTTCAGAATTTGTACCACAGGACCAGCTAAAGAAAACAGTCGAAAAAACTGCTGCCCAAATACTAGCGAAAGGTCCATTAGCCGTAAAACTTGCGAAAATGGCCATTCATGCAGGATTTGATGCAGATATGAAGACGGGTCTACTGATTGAAAAGCTTGCACAAGCTGTACTATTTTCAACCGATGATAAAAATGAAGGAACAAGCGCTTTTTTAGAGAAACGTTCTCCGGAATTTATTTCAAAGTAGAAGAATTCGTTCAAATTATAGTGTGAAGGAGTGAAGGGATGTTGATGACGGTCGGTGAAATAAAGAAAGAATTTGTAGAAAGTCCTTATCTTCAGCATCTTGGAATAGAAATTCTTTCAATTGAAAAAGAAAATACGAGAATTAAATTAAATGTACAAGACTATCTTTTAAATACAAAAGGAACCCTTCACGGCGGCGTAACTGCTTCAATGTTGGATTTCGTTCAGAAAATGCATCTGCGCTCTGTTTGTAATACAAGGTGTGTTCCAATCAGTTCAACTGTTCATTTCACTGCACCAGTAAAAACAGGGGCTATTTATGCGGAAGCATCAATCATTTCCAGTAGTTATAAGACTGCTTTTTTAGAAGGTATTATCACCAGCGAGAGTGGGGATATTATTTCGAAAGGAACTGGAACATTTAAATTAATTCGCGACGAATAACATGATTTATAAATGAAAGCAGGCGAAATATCTTTCCCTATGTAATAATCAGTTACCATTCGTAGCAGAAGGAATGGGAAATCAGGTTTTGAATTAGGTGTAAGTAAATCCGCGCAGGGAATTAATACTGTTCCCGTCGTGGATTTTTTGTTTAATTATCTGAATAGTTTCCGACTTGACTTGGTGACTGTCACCCAGCCGAATCCAGTAGAACAAAGTAGAATCCACTAGACATTCACCTCATAAACATTGTACACTGGAACCGATAAAACTAAAGTAGTGTTTATAGTTTTACTGGAGGTTATGAGTTGAAGACGCGAATCATGCATGCATTTATTGAGGAAACACGAAATAATGGGATTAAGTTTACGATGGATGACTTGTCAAGACGGCTTGGTATTAGCAAGCGTACGTTATATGAGCATTTTTCTTCCAAGGTGGATATCCTGGATTCGATTATCGATTTGACACTCAATGAGTTCGATGAACAGACACGGATGATTATCGATAATCCCGATTTGACATTGACGGAAAAAATTCGGAAAGCAATTGTTGTCATACCAAAATATAATGAGTTTTACGATCTTCGGATTTTAGAGCAATTGAAACGGTCCTATCCTGCTCAGTGGGAACGAGTGAATCGTGAACTGAATCAGTGGGATGATTTAAAAGGGCTTCTAGAAGAAGGCATCCGCACGGGTGTTGTTAAGGAACGGAATATTGATTTACTGATGAAATTGATTATCGGAGCTTCGAATGCAACGCTCGATCGCCAGTTCTTTTTAGAGCATAGCATTTCTCTTACAGAAGCGCATGAGTCGATTGTAGATGTGTTATTGACGGGTTTTATGAACGCGAAGTAATGATAGACGTGCTGGTCTTTCAAAGGCCAGTCATTTTTCACACCTCATAAAACTTAAAAAACTAAAATCGTTTTTATGTTCCGGTAAGCGCTAAAAGATAAGGAATTGAATTTGTTATGAAAAAGGAACAAGTAGTAAACCGTCTGGATACAGAATCGGTTGGAAAATCTTTTGTAAGGTACTTGGTCCCATCCATGGTAGGGATGTTGCTAATGGCTGTCAACATCGTGGTTGACGGCATTATGGTCGGCCACCGTCTAGGTCCGGTCGCTCTTGCCGGGGTGGGTATTGCAGCGCCCGTCTATACGATTTTCGTCGCGATGTCACTGTGGATTGGAATCGGTGCGGCGACCCGTTACTCGGCAATGATGGGTGCTAAACGTCCGAGCGAGGCGCGTGTCATTTTTTCACATGCGATTGTCTCTATATTTGCTTTGACGTTGATTATCGGGCTTATTGCCTTTTTATTCCGGACGGAACTTGCATATTTATTGGGTGCGAATGCAGATACGTTTCAGTACACAGCGGGTTATATGAATGTCATGTTGCTGTTCGGTTTCATTTTCACTGTTGAAAATGCATTCAGTATTTTAGTGCGCAATGATGGTGGACCAAATTTATCAATGATTGCACTTGTTGCGACGGCATTTGTCAATATTGTATTGAATTATGTGTTCTTATTTGTTCTTGATTATGGCGTTGAAGGAGCTGCGGCCGCGACGATCATTGGTGCATTTGTAGGGCTTGTCATATTGAGCACACATTTTTTCAAGAAGAAAAGTAACTTGCGTTTCGTCCGCTTTAAATTCAATCGGAAGCTATTCTTTCTTATACTTATGATAGGGTTCCCGAGTTTTCTCTCCGAAGTAGGATTTTCAGTGTTTACAATTTCGCATAATCTTACATTTGAACGTCTCGCTGGAACTGTGGGCGTGTCCGCATTTACAATTTTGAACTATGTTCATAGCGTTATGCTGTTGTTGTTTTTAGGGATGGGCGCTGCAATTCAACCGCTGATCAGTTATTACCGCGGGGCTGAAAATGATGAAAAAATCAAGAAAACGGTGCGATTGGCGATTGGGACCGCGTTCGGGGCTGGTATTTTCTTCTTATTGATCGGTCAATTCGCAGCCACACCGATTGTAAGCTTGTTTGGCGATTTCCCGCAAGAAGTGATGGCACTTGCCGTTTCGGGTATCAAGCTATTTTTCATCGCATATCTATTCATGGGGACGAACTTCGTTATGATGACCTATTATCAATCCATCGGCCAGATTCGGATGGCGACGTGGATTACCGCCGCAAGGGAAATTATTATTTTGCTAATTCTACTTGTCATCTTGCCACCGTTATTTGGTGTAACTGGCGTCTGGCTCGCTATACCTGCATCGGAATTCATTGTCCTTGTGACCATCTTTTATTATCACAAAAAATGGAACAGCTAAAACTTTATTCACTTTTGCAAGTAGTTAATCATATGGAATAAGTAGTATACTTATAGAATGAAAGTATAGAAGAGAGGGAGCATGGACCTTGAAAAGAAACGTTAAATCGCTGCTACTATTATTCTCGATGTTGGTTGTCCTACTTCCGTTTGCAACGTCCGCATCGGCTGAACCGCTTGATGAAATCCGGCAATTGGTACACGAATATTATGTTGACGACGTGCCTGAATCGGTGCTATCGAAAGGCTCCATCAAAGAAATCACAAAGCATCTGGATCCCCATTCCGTCTATATGAGCGCAAAGGAGTATGAGGGGTTCATCAATGGAATCGAACAGCGGATTGTGGGGATTGGTGTTGTCCTTGAAGAAGATTTGAAAGGCATCAAAATCATTTCGGTCATTCCAGGCGGACCTGCCGCGCGTGCTGGTATGGAGGCGGGCGATGTGATCACCCATGTAAATGGGAGTAGCCTCGTTGGCAAGTCGATTCAGGTCGCCATTTCATTAATTAGTGGGAAAGAAAAAACGGCGGTCACGCTGACAATTGAACGAATCGGACAAAAGGATTCCCTTACGAAAAAGCTAATAAGGGAAGAGATTACGTTGCCGAATGTTGAATCCGAAATGCTAGGCGGCAATATCGCTTATATTCGTCTGAACAGTTTTGCGACGGAATCCTCGAAAGAAATGAACAAAGCCATTCAATCGTTAACTGAAGCAGATGGTTGGATTGTCGATTTGCGCAACAATGGCGGCGGTTATATAACAGCTGCACAGGACATTGCCGGCTTCTTTCCCACTACCGTCAATGCGTTTCAATTGCGGGAAAAGAACACCAAACCGATGATTTATCCATCTACTGTTCAACCGCGCAAGTTCACAGGAACGACGCATGTCTTAATCAATGAATACAGCGCTAGCGCTTCGGAAATGGTCTCTGCGGCTGTGAAGGAGCAGAAGGCGGCTACACTATATGGTCAAACGAGCTACGGTAAAGGCACGATGCAGTCGATGTACGGATTCGATGATGGCAGTGTGTTGAAGATGACGACAGCAAGGTTTTATTCGCCAAAGGGTCAGGCTGTAGATAAAGTCGGCGTGAAGCCGGATATCGTGACGAAAATAGGGACGGAGCTCGAGATTTCGCATCGGGATCAGTTGATTGCAAAGGTACCGGGATACAAACAACTTCCTGGTCTTGTAAATGTACCGGTGACGAAGAAGTTTACAGTGGAAATGAACACGAAGATGAATTGGAAGCATACTGATAAAAAGGCGATCCAGCTTATCCAACTGGGTGGAAAAGAAATAGAAGCGGCGGTTGAAGTGGTGAATGATAACACCATTTCGGTTGTGCCCAAAAAGCAATTGTCAGCGGGGGCTAACTATATACTTGTGATTCATCCACTTTATAAAGACGCGCAAAATAAATTGATGAAACAAGGCGTCTATCTGGAAATAGCGGTTAACTAATAAAAAGCACCGGGTTATTAGCGATCTCAGTAAACTTTGAGTCGGATAAGAACCTGGTGCTTTTTTAGGATCCATGCGTGAAATTCAAAAAGATAGCTAAATTTTATATTGTAAAGAGCGCCGACGAATTTCCGCTTCCAACAATTGTATGAAGTGAGGATTCAACTTGATGTCTATTGCTTTGAAGTAGGATTCAATAAGCAAGTCATCAGGCAGTTTAATCATCCGGGATTACACCTCCAATATTTTTTAAGGTATGTGTACTAATCTGGAATGTGCATGCATAGATTAGCATGTGACAAGGTTGTACTCTTAATCTACCAAAGAATCTGATTTAGAACAACCGTTCTTCTATCCACAGTCTCCCGTGGATAAGTTGTGGTTAATATGTTTGCAATGCACGTAAAAGTACAGTGAATGGCGGGTATAACGTTAGTAACCTTATCCACAATCGTCAGAATTGCGAAATTTGTCGAAAAGTTTTTAAAGGGGAATTAGATTTGAGAGAGTTTAGAGGGAGCCCAAGAAGACCGGTGGGTGACAGTCACCAAGTCAATTTAAAAACAAACAAAACAAACGTGAATGTTTGAATTGTTTATACAAAGTATTCTATTTATCTTTTAGGAATACCCTTCGAGTCTCTCAGAAGATGACTTGTAGGGTATTTTGCGTTATATGCAGTTTTTAAGCATATAGTGGGAGCACAGATGAATAGGTTGATGTAATGAATAAAACTTCAGAATAATGGAGGAGGAGCGGATTGCATTGCATAAACTGCGGGCATAGGCAGAGCTCTGGGAATTTTTGTGCGAAGTGTGGTACTCCTTTAGTGAATGACGTAGTTGTGATGGAACAAGGGAGCGGAGGAGCAACAAAGCCTAATATACAACCAAACGAAACCATCGAAAAGATTAAAGTTGCAGCTAGGTTGTACTGGGACTATTTCGTGACCTATTTGAAGTCTCCTTCTAACGTAATTGAACGGGAAGAAAAAAATGCGATGAACGGCATTGTTACAATCGTGATCATGGCGATTTTTATTGGTCTTTCGTTTTTCACTTTATTGAAACGTATGGCATTTTCGTTCCTCGCGTATTCGTATGAACCGTCCTTTTTCTCAGTGATAGGAAGTTCAATATTATCTATCTTTATCATCACGGCGATTGTCATCGGTTCGTTGTTCTTGACGGTAAAGTTCCTCGGCCCCGACCATTCATTAACAAGTCTCGTTGGAATTTACGGAACCCACCTTATCCCATCCACATTCCTCGCATTGATCGCTTTACTGTTACTAGTAATAAAAGCGTATGTCTTCGGCAATTTCCTGCTTTCATTCGCACTCCTATTAGCTTTCCTCGTTGTTCCATTGTTCATCCTGACAAAATTAGTAAAACAAGAAGCATTGACGCTCGATCCGTTGTATTGTGTCATCGTTTACGTAGTTATATTTGGAATCGCTTTTTCCATTTTTCTCATGTTTTTAGGTGACTCCATGACAGGCGGCATAATAAGTCAGCTGGATGCGTTCTAGCGCTGATAAAAACAACGAAGGGAACAACTCGGTTAAGAGTTGTTCCCCTCGTTGTTTTTATTTTAGGAGAACGCTTGTGGAATTAGATGTATTAAACAGTTTAGGCAACTGATCTTTAGTGGCGAGAGCTTGATTACCTGTGAAAACACTCAAAACAACAACCAGTATAAGAATAGATAAAATTTTCTTCATTATAAATCCTCCCATCTATTAATTTTTCTATATAAATACCCATATTTATTTGCTTCTTGGTAATAAATAGCCGATAGTTTATATTTCCTATTTTTGTAATACCATTCTGCTAATGCAATCGAATACTTATGAATGTATTGAAAATCCTCTATTGATTTAAAGTAGTCAATTGCATCTTCAGTAATTTCGACGGATAAACCTTGATCACTATGGAGCGATTTGAAAATGTTGAAATGATGGAAATATGATGTTAGATTCTTATCTTTCAACTGCGAGAACATTGATAGACCTTCATTACACCAATCAATTACAAGCTTTTTATTATTTACCTTTGAATATTCAACCACTAAACATAGTACGGAGATTAAAGGAATATCTTCTTCGCTTTTGTATTCGATACTTTTTTTATAGTATTTAATAGCATCTTCGCTATTGCCCATAGTTCCATATAGCGATCCAATATTGTGATATATAATTCCTTTTTCAAGATCCATATTAAATTCATCACATATCTGCATTGCTTTTAAATAGGATTCCAATGCTTCTTGAAATTGTTCGCTTTTTTTTCGCGTAATTCCGATTAGTACGTAGCAATCCAAGACTCTCTTCATCAAAAAGTTTTCCCTAAAATAGTCGAGGGCACTTCTTATATAGTCTATGGTGGTGAAAATCCGACTATCCGCTGTATAAACCACCCCTATCATATAGTTCAATTCCGCTTTTTCCCAAGCTTCTAACGAAATATCATCAACTAATAATAGCACATCTTCAAAATACTCAATCGATTTATTGCGATTTTCTGTAGAATAATAGTAGATTGCGGTATTTAATTTATATAAATAAGTTTGCCGTGGAGTAAAGTCTTTGCTTAATTCTTCAAGATCGTCAATTTCCTTTTTCCGTTCATCTAAATTCCTGCCTACCATAATTCGGAATCTTAACATAATCAGAAGGTATGTGTAATAGAGTGTTTGATTTTCAAATAATGGATTGTGTGTCTCCAAATACTCCAATTTTTGTTTTGTGAAATTGGCATCACGATTTGTAATTACTTCTTTGTAACTAGTTTCCAGCATTTTCTCGAAATCAATTTCCGTTTGCTGATCATTTTTCTGTAACTTCGATGGATCTATGCCTAAACGATTAAATAATAATGTGACGATGTCTTCACTCGGGAAAATTAAATTCCGTTCGATTTTGGATAAGTAAGAAGGCGTGCAGATCCCTTTTGCTAATACTAATTGTTTCATTTGTTGTCTAATCCGTTCTGCCCTTATTAAATGTCCAACTTTCATTAGCGAATCCCTCTCTTTTACAGCATAGTACATACGTAGCATTAATCATACCATTTTAATATGGGAAATTAATTAGCGAAACGCTTAAAAAATGCATGATTTTGAAAAAAATGTCCCAACCTAATTGAATATTATTCCTATCTCTTGAGTGATATGGTTAAGTAAGAGAGAAAAGGGGGATAGTAAGCATGCGAATTGAAGACATTTATTTTGATGAAGCTGTTAAGCGACGGGAAATAAGAACAGCTACTATCCGGCGTAGGGACAAAAAAGTACGGAGTCACGATTCAAAAGAGATTTCCGGTATGGTGAAACGATTGCTTGCCTGCTTATCATTCTTTCGAAGGGAGTGAGATTCTACCTATGGAAACGACAAACGACCAATTTGATGTTGATATTCAAGATTTGCAATTATATCAAATGAAAATGGAACTGATGGAGTTTTTGAGTAAAATGAAATCAAATGGATTTCTGGAATCAGTCGAATTCAGGGATATTTCAATTGAAATCGAACAGATTTAATTCAAAAAGTTATCAGTTGATTTTTTATTGAAAAAGCAACATCACCAAACCAATTGAAGGTTCGCGGATGTTGCTTTTTTGTGACCATGTATTAATTAATCAAAATCCAATTTAAAATCTGCAGCTTTAATCAATTTTAGTTTTCTGGAAAATATGTAGATGAGACCTAGATTAAAGACAATCGGTATAATGAAAAATGTGCTAAGCATGATTGAAATATTTTTCGCCGACCATCCTCCTTCAGCCAGGTTCATATAATTCAAAGGCCCGACCAATCCTGATAAACCGAATCCAGCGCTATATGGGGTTCCTTGGATGTTTAACAATCCAGCCAAAGCGCCAAGAACGGCTGCCGTAATCATCATCGGAAATGCGATTTTGGGTTTCATCAAAAAGTTTTTCATTTGAATTTTAGGTGAGCCTAAAACATGCGCTAATGCGGTCCCAAGTGAGTTAGCTTTGTAGCTGGCAATCGCTAAACCTATACCTGCCGCAACAATGCCTAGATTGGCGGCACCTGCACCCACGCCTGAAAGCATAATAACGGTTGCAACCCCGACTGTCGAAATTGGCAGCAGTATGATGGTGCAGAATATCAGGGCAATAATCGCACCCATTAGAATTGGCTGTAATGTCGTCACGTTTGAAATAGCGACACCTATTATACCGGTGCTATGTTTCATAAATGGCAGTAAAAGATAACCGATCATACCAGGTACTAAGATACTTAACGTGGGCATAAGCAGAATGGAATATGCTTTTAATTTATCGCCTAGCATTCTTACAAACAATACGGCTAATGCAGCTGTAATTCCTATATTAATTACAATTCCAATTCCGTTTAGTGTAATCAATCCGTCAGCGGTCTTTTGTATGACGCCGCTGCCGACCATTGCAGCAATCCCGACACTTGCTGTTTGAATAGGTGTCAACTTAAACGTAATCCCTACCATTACGCCAATCATGACGGGCAATAAGCTCATCACAAATATGGTGATATCGAATAAGTGCTGTAATGCGGGGAAATGAGGAATTAATAGCTTAAGAATTTCCCCCAACAAAGCGTTTGGTATTAATGCGACCACAATGCCAATACTCATTCCATTTAATAACTTACTAACAAAATCCTTCATTTTTCCCAATCCCCCATCTTGCATCATTATTACATAATGTGAATAACTATAAAGAGTGTTGTAGGAATAGTCAATCACTTATTGGGTTTTCGGATTAGTTTGTTGTGTGATGGCTGCTGGGCTCAGGTGGGTGACAGTCACCAAGTCAATTCTAATACATTCACAACAAACGTGAATGTTTGAAAAATACATACAATAAAAAGGGGGTCCCTGAATCATTTATTGTTTCAGGGAGGACGCTTTTATATATTTTTTCAGTTCCTCGTTCTGTTGATAGTCTCTGCAAAATTGGGTGTAGCCTTCAGGGGTTTTATGATATGGATCCGGAAGTAGGGACGGCAAAATAGTGAGGTCGAGGAATGGATAAGGGGTGTCCGTTTTTCTATGGTACAAGCGGAACGAACTGTGGGGATAGTTTTCCATTCGTTCTACGATTGGTTTTTTAGTTGCAACCGGATTTTGGTGTATATATGCACTGACGGAAAGAAGGGCGCCGGGTTCTGGTACCATCCTTGCAAAGTAGCGGCTCTCGTACAGAAATCCGGTGTAGTTATACTTCTTTTTATAGTAATTGCTGTATTGTTTATTAATCAGCCCCATCACTTTGCCAAGCGGAACTTCGGGGGAACGAATTAGCAAGTGAAAATGGTTATTCATGATGCAATAGGCGATTAGTGAAAAAGGGTGTTTGGTATTCGTATACTGAAGGGTTCGAAAAAGTACAGCAATGTCCATCTTGTTCGAAAAGATATTCTGACGATTATTGCCACGCATGACGACATGATCAAAGCAATTTGGATCCCATTTTCGATTTATTCTAGCCATCCAGTCATCTCCATCCCCATTGTTTTTGACTACCATATCTCATCTGGTAGAGAAAGACAATTGTCATAAATAACATGCATGGCGTGAAATTTAAGTTTAAAGGTGAATAGGGGTCCAAAATAGAAATATAGCCCCAAAACACTCCAAAATAAAATTTTGATAACTTCGCTAGATATGTTAGAAACTCCAAGTTATTAGTTGTCAGAATAGTTTCTGATTTGTAGTGGTGACTGTCACCCCCTGGTCTAGATCATCAACACGGCATCCACACCATACAACTGTTATAATAGTGAGACAATTGTTTCGCCAAATAAATTTGAGTAGAAGTGAAGGAGTGATGATAATGTCTGTTGATGTTTATCTGAATTTTAATGGGAATTGTCGTGAAGCGGTGGAGTTTTACGCAGAGGTATTTGGAACTGAGGAACCAAAAATTATGACGTTCGGGGAAACGCCGCCTAATCCGGAATATCCTCTTCCAGAAGAAGCGAAAAACTTGGTCATGCATACCCGGCTGAATATTCAAGGAAGCAATGTTATGTTTTCTGACGTTTTTCCCGGTATGGCCTTTATCGCAGGAAATAATATTAGCCTTGCGGTAGTCAGTGAAGACCAGGATGAGATTAAATCTATATTTGGCAAACTGAAGGAGGGCGGAAAAGTAGGCATGGATCTCCAAGAGACATTCTGGAGCAAATGCTACGGCCAGGTAACAGATAAGTTTGGAATTGAATGGCAATTAAATTATGACAATGGAGAAGTCTTCATGTAATTAGTCATTCCATACGATTGACATTTCATCATAATGAAGAGAAAAACGCAACGCGCATATATAAAGCGCGCTGCGTTTTTTTTTTACATATTTGCACCGATTACCAGCTACATGCGAATCATTTGGAAATTAACTTCCCGCTTTCCCGCATATATATAATCGTGGGGGTTTATCAACGGTCGCTATTTTCCGGGTGTTGAAACTTCATCTGAAAAAATCTACACCCATTTCTATAATAATGAAAACATGGAGGGGAGCTTCATGAAATTTAAAAAGCTTTGGATACTTGGCATATCGCTATTACTATTGTCTTGTACCGCATGTAAACAATCGGATCCGGTAACAAAGATTACCATTGAATTTCCGCCGGGAAAAGCGGTAGAGATTGCGGCAGGATGGGCAGCGACGGAAAGTCTTGTGCAGTCGGGCGGTGTCTATGAAGAGGGTGAATATACGCGGTTCAATTATAAGGGAGAGACATATCGGTATATGGCCAGTCACTTAGACACGAAGAAGGAATTGCGGGCTGAACTTGAAAAGTCTGTAACAAAAAAAGTTGCTAAACGGTATATGAAAGATCATAATTTTATTAAAAAAAATAAGAAGTTGGCGCAAATCGAAGCAGATGGAGGATCCCTTCTTCAATGGGAAGCGGCGACAGCAGAGGAGATAAAATCGAAAAAAAATAAGTACGTATTTGAACTAAGCGTTCCCGTAGGCTATACAGGTACAGTTGATAAATTCAAAGTGACATACGAATATGTAAAAAAGTCTGGTTGGCGTATAAGTAAGCTGCCCGTCTATACGAAATAACCCAAGAAAACCTCACCTGAAAGTTGGATGAGGTATTCTTGAGTTATTGTCAGAATAGTGTCAGATTTGTAGTGGTGACTGTCACCTAGCATACCCAGCCTAACCCGCATACCCGGCACCCCCGGTAATTCCTGCTTATCTGCCCTGCAGTTTTTGGGCGAAATCTTTTATGGTCATTGTGGAGTGGATGCGCTGGCGTTTCAATTCGAATAAGGAATCTCCTTGGAAGACGTTACCTTCGTCGATTGTGTATGCACTCGTTATACCGGCGGACTTTAACGCGCGGATTGCTGCCAGACTGCGTTTTCCGTATGGGTAGGCATGAGCAGTGACCCGGTAATCGTCGCCTAGAATTTGCTTGATGGAGTCATTCGCTTCTTGGAAATCTTTGAAGATTGCCAGTTCCGATTCGTATTGCAAAAGGCTCAAATTCGTGAACGAATTGAACATATGGAATAGATGCGTGTGATTTTGATAGGAATAGACATCCTGTGATCGAATGATGTCTTGTTCTGAAACTGTACTTGGCCGGTCGATACGGCTTGTAATAAGGAACGAAGTAGCCTTGAATCCATTTGTTTTCAAAATGGGATACGCCAAGTCAATTGTTGATTTGTAGCCATCGTCGAATGTAATTAGGATGGATTTTTTTGGTAATGTACCCTTTTTAGTAATCCAGGATTCCAGTTGTTGCGTAGTGATTGTCGTCCAACCGTTTTTCTTCAAATAGTCCATCTGCTCTTTGAACTTTTCGACTTCCAAAGTGGATGGGTTTTGATCCGTTTTGCTCGAAACAATATCGTGATACATCAAAACAGGAATGCCTGGGCCGATCGCCAGCTCGTTTTTATGTATGTACCCCGTTTTACCGCCTATTAGAACGGGATAATAATTTCCCTTTATCCGTTGTACATTAATTGTCATGTTCGGTTGGATCTGTCCGATGCTTTTTGCCTTTACAGCAGGACGCTCCAGAATTTGCACTGGTTTTGATGTGGTTGTGGTTGCGCGAACTGGGTGTGAACCTTTCCAGTTGGTGGGGATAGCTTTTATCACCACGGCTTTTTTCTTCGAGAACTTTACTTCGTCGTTTCCGATGACGGTGTGATAGAAACGGTCTGATTCGTTGAATATCGTGTGCGAAGTCCCTTTCATGAAGACTGCCACTTTCTTATATTCATCAAAAACAGGCGTCGTTTCGGTGATTTTAATCGATTTTACGGTTGATGCATCAGTGAATGCTGGAAATGCTACAAAGAATAGTAGTAAAAACAGAGTGATTTTCTTCAATCTTTTGTATGCCCCTTTAGTCTCTAGTTTCTCTCTATATATGATAGATAGAAAGGATGGAAGTAGCAAGGTGTATTTGAAAATGGATGTAAATACGCGCATTCTTAAATTGTCGTAAATTGTCTTGGTGACTGTCACCCCTACAATTCCAACTATCAACCCAATTCAACCGGAAATATAGAATAGTCAAAACTTATCAACAAAAGTGGTGGATATCCTGTGGTTAACTTGTGCGAAATGTTAATAAAGATAGAAGAGTCAGTCTACTAAGTGTTGATAACTTTATCCACATTGCAGAATGATGTGTTATTTTGTCGAAAGCCGCCTTCAATAAAACGGTAAGAATAAAACTATGAGTCGTGCAATATGTTTCTAGCAGATGCCAATAAGGGACATAGAGGTGAAGCGGATGTTGATAATAAGTGCAAATGACCAAAAGAATCTAGTGAATATGAATGAGGTTTTACACTGTGTGGAGGTTGCTTTGAAGGAATTCTCAGCTTCCAAGACGGACACGCCCATCCGGACGGTTCTTCCTTTTGGAACTGGCAATTCCGGATTAGTGATGCCTTCGGTTGCTGAAGGCTTGAATACGATGGGTCTGAAATATGTAACGGTCGTCCCGGGGAATAAAGATATCGGCAAAAAAGCGATTCATGGCGTTGTTTTACTGTCGGATATAAAGACTGGGGAACCGTTGGCGTTACTGGAAGGATCCTATTTGACGCTTATTAGGACAGGTGCTTTATCGGGCGTGGCGACAAAGTATTTAGCGCGACCCGATGCGAAAAGTTTAGGAATCATCGGGACCGGGGAACAGGCGATAGGACTTTGTGAAGCGATTCTCGCTGTGCGAAATATTGAGGTGATCTATCTATTCAATCGAAGTGTACAGAAAGCATATGAATTTGCAGAGATTGTAGCAACTAGATTTCAAAAAGAAGTTGTCGTCTGTCAGGATTCAAATGAAGTAGTCCGAAATTCCGATATCCTCGTTACGGCTACAACATCCATGGAACCGGTGTTTTCCGAAGAGCTAAAGCCAGGCATCCATGTAAATGCCGTCGGTTCTTTCCGGCCGACGATGCAGGAATTGCCTACGAACGCCATTTGCGCGGCGACTAAAGTCGTTGTCGAATCAAAAGAAGCGGCTCTTGAAGAGGCCGGAGACTTGCACATACCGATTGTCGAGGGCGCATTTTTCCCGGAGCAACTCCATGCAGAACTTGGACAAATTGTCAGTGGTGAACGATCGGGAAGAGAAGATGATCAAGAGATTACAATCTTTAAATCGGTTGGACTAGCCATTGCCGATATCGTCGTTGCCCAGTATTTATATGAACAAGCTATTAAAAGTAAGAAAGGTATTATTGTTGATTTATGAAAAACGTCTTGAAGGGTTCACTGATTAAAGTAGTCAGTGAACCCTTTTTATTTCTTTTTATCGGAATAATGACGACAAATTCGCATATCTTGGATAAACAAATCTGTCGGACAAGTCATACTATTATTTTCAGCTGAAAGGGGAACTGTCATATGAATACAGCAGATATCATCATTGTAGGTGGAGGAGTAATGGGATCGAGTACCGCTTATTCCTTACGAAAGAACGGCTTCGAAGGAAGTATCCTCGTTTTTGAAAAAGATTCCACGTATGAATACTCTTCCACGGCGCGCAGTGCGGGAGGATTCAGGCAATTGTATTCGACGGCTATCAATATTCAACTAAGCCGCTATAGTTTGCAAGTTTATAAAGATTTTGCTGAAACCATGGCATTGAACGGGGAACGGGCGGAAATTGACTTCAAGCAGAGAGGATACTTGTTTTTAGCGACAGAGAGTATGATCCCTTATTTTGAAAAACAACTGACGAAACAACATCATTACGGTGTACCTTCCGAGTTGCTGTCCCCGCAGGAATTATTGTCGATTATTCCTGAACTGGAAATTAGTGATTTGGCGGGCGGCCTTTATTGTCATGAAGATGGTTATCTCGATCCGTACTCTGTCATGCAAGCGTATCGGAAAAATGCCCAGGCGCTGGGGGTTGAATATATTTCCGGGGAAATAATGTCTTTATTGACAGAAAGGGACAGGATAACAGGCGTCCGTTTAGCGGATGGAACGATTTATTCATCACGGATCGTCGTCAATTGTGCCGGTGCGTGGGGAGCGGCATTAAGTGAAGCAATCGGCATGCCGGTGCCGGTCGTTCCGCTGAAGAGGCAAATGTATGTGTTTGATCCATCGGAACACCTTGAAAAAAAGCTTCCTTTAACAATCGATCCAACGGGTGTCTATTTCCGTCATGAAGGAGAAAAGGTTGTTACGGGATTTTCTGATGATTGTAAACCAGGCATCGACTTCACATGGAAGCGCTCATCTTTTGAAAAGCTGTGGCCTATTTTAGCCCATCGTGTTCCGAACTTTGAAAAGTTGAAGTTGGAATCGGGCTGGGCTGGATTATACGATTTTAATACGCAAGATCAAAATGCGATTATTGGCGAGCATCCGCAAATGAAGGGCTACTTTATGGCGCTCGGTTTTAGCGGACATGGGATGCAGCAGGCTCCGGGAGTTGGACAAGGTTTGGCCGAATTGATTTGTAAAGGGGGATACGAAACGATTGACTTGACGCCATTACGCGTCGAACGTTTTGCGGAAAATGATTTGGTGTTGGAAGATGCCATCGTATAACTGCCTACTATAGGTTGACTACTAAATTAGAGGGGGATGGGTAAATTGCATACTATTATAATGATAGAATTCGTTTTGTATTTAGTGCTAATGCTTGTCATCGGATACCTTGTTAGCCGGCGGACCAAAAGCCACGCCGATTTTCTGCTCGGCGGAAAGCAATTGCCGGGCTGGGCGTTGGCATTTTCTGAACGTGCCACGGGAGAATCCGCTTGGCTTTTACTGGGCTATACGGGCTTCGTCTTTGCGACAGGGTTATCGGGTGTCTGGGTTGCAGCGGGAATCGCTTCCGGTATTATCTTCGCCTGGTTATTTTTAGCGAAACGATTCATGAAAGAAGCGGAGGAAACCGGTGCGTTGACACTGCCAAGCTATTTGGCGAAACGTTTCGGCAAACACGGTACAGTTATCCTATGGCTTTCTACTATTCTTATCTTCAGTTTCATGATGTTTTACTTCGGGGCCCAAATTGCCGGGGCGGGCAAAACATTATTCGCCGTTTTTAATATACCTCCGACAGTTGGAGCTGTTGTAAGTATCATAGTCGTTATTATACTATCTTACATCGGCGGATTCGTGACAGTCGTTTGGACGGATATGATTCAAAGTATCATGATGCTCATCACGTTGGTCGTGTTACCAATCGTAGCCCTCTTTCATATTTCTGCTGCCGATTTATCCATCAGCCAGGCATTGACTGCCGCGGGACCATCGATGGATTCCTGGACAGGCGGGGCAATCGGATTTTCGTTGGGATTGTTATTGTTCAATAACTTCGCCTGGTTTTTCGGTTTCCTGGGCGGGCAGCCACAACTGAGTGTTCGTTTTATGGCCCTCCGAAGTAAAAAAGAAGCTAGAACGGGCAGTATCGTTGCCATCTCGTGGACACTTTTGGCATACGGCGGCGCGTTCATGATCGGGATTACCGCTCTCACATTGTACCAAGGGCAAACGTTTGCCGACGTCGAAATGATCTTGCCGTTCATGATACTCGACTTGATGCCTCCTTGGATTGCGGGTATTTTACTTGCAGGTATTCTCGCCGCCATCATTTCTACCGCAGATTCACAGCTAATGGTCATAACAAGTTCGGTCAGTGAAGATATTATTCGGAACGCAATGAAAATGAAGCTATCTGAAAAGAAGCTTGTCGCCATATCGAGAATTACCATCGTTTGTGCCGGGCTCGTAGGCTTGATCATCGCCTTGACATCCAAGTCATTGGTCTTCCTGGTCGTCAGCTGGGCATGGGCCGGAGTGGGCTGCACTTTATCCCCCGCCATCATCTTGACGTTTTTCTGGAAAAGATACTCGGGTATCGGCGTCATCGCGACAATCATTTCCGGGTTTCTCAGCACAGTCATCTGGATTTCTACACCACTCGAGGAAATTGCCACTTCCCGTTTCACGACCTTCTTCATCGCCGCGGCTTTCGGGATTTTGTTTAGTTTACTGTTCCCGGATAAGAGGGAGAAGGCTTTGAAGGTAACGGAAGGTAGTAAGAGTTGACTATTAATTAAAGATAAATGAGGAGGATTCTCATAAGTGGGTTTTGACTTATGGCATGACCTCTTTTTTTGACTCGTATTTACACAGATTGAAAACGTCTTCCAATCAGTTAATCAAGGGATGTTGATGTAAAAATATATAGTTACCTAATAAACAGGGAATCTGCAGAGGAGAAACGACAATAACTCTAGAAACTAACAGGAAAAATATTCACTTAGAGGAAAAGATGGTTTTATTTTTCAGATAAGTATTATTCCAACGTAGAGACATGTTTTTAAGGATTCAGTGCTGTAGAGTTCACCTATGCTAAATAAAGCAAGCCAAGCGACACCCGTTGCGGGGTTGATGATAAAGTGAAATGTACATTTTTTGGTGAAAAACAACCACGCCTATTTGACTTCAAATAGGCGCGGTTGTTTTTTTTAGGTTGATTAGTAATTCGCTCTAAAACTTGTCATTCTTAACGGATACTGGAAATGACGCCTCTCATTCTAGATAAAATCAAATGTTCCTTTCTTATTGCAAGAAGAAACACAACGGATTCTCTCTGAAATTTATAATCCATATCAGTGTTCTTTCCCTGTCGTCTTATTCCTCAAATAATTGTTATTGATCAAATTCGTTTCACGGCAATCGCATTTCTGAGGTTTTGTAGCGATGTCTTCATTCGTTCTTTCAGTTGTATACTCACATTTACATATAACGCATCAATAATACTTAGTTGTGCAAGTCGGGAAGCCAAGGCTTCAGATCTGAATTCAGTTTCCACAGAGATAGTAAGCAGGGATATATCAGCTTTCTCACTTAAAGGCGTTTTTCCGAATTGAGTAATCCCGATGGTAGTTACACCATTTAATTTCGCAATTTCCAGCGCATCTAAGACATCTCTACTTGTTCCCGAATGTGAAATACATACAACGACATCATTTTTGGTCAGTTGTGCAGCACTCATGGCCTGTAGATGACCATCCGTATAACAGTTAGTAAGCAATCCGCTTCTGAGAAATTTATGATGTGCATCCGTTGCGATAGCTCCTGATCCACCGTTCCCGTAAAATTCAATTTTTCTGGCCGCTACCAATGCTTTTACAGCTCGTTGAAGTTGCTGTTGATCAAGAACTTGGAGTGTATCTTCCAAAGTTCTAATATTTGATTTGAAAACTTTTTCGGCGATTGTTTTTTCATCATCTTCTTCATCAATTGTTTCATGTATATCTTTAAAGGTGGTAATGATTTCAGAGGCAAGGGCAATCCTCATTGATTGGTATCCTTTATAACCTAACCGCTTGGTAAAGCGGAAAACAGTTGCGTCTGCAACGCCTACTTCCTCCGCGACTTGATTAATGGTAGAGTGAATAATTTTTTCAGGATGATTTATAAAAAAGTCTGCTAAAGTCTTTTCCTTTTCACTGAGCTGTGTATAGATTGCACGGATTAGAGTGAAACAATGGGGTGTCTTCGAATTAATCATGATTTTTCCTCCCTGGCTGTAGATATCTTCAATAAATTAACTGTTAATCATACCGGAAATTTTAGTATGCAACCTATTTTTGTGATGCCACTCCTTGTCAATTTGAGACATGTCTCTCTATTTTACCTTCTAGACTCAGGATAGGAATAGATATTTCAATAAACATTTTAGAATTTTCCATATAGGGTGTAAATTGAGAAAAAATGTCTTGAATAAAAAAATATTCGGTATATACTGATTTTAGATGAAAAATTATTTCATTCAAAATTATGGAAGGGGTTACAAATGAATGAAACTAGCAATGATTGGTCTTGGAAAGATGGGATATAACTTAGCATTGAATTTAATTGACCATGGCCATAAGGTAATTGCTCATGATGTTAATTTGGAAGCAGTTGAAAAAATTACAGAAGAAGGCGCGATTAAAGCAACTAGCTTGGAAGATGTTGTTCAAAAGTTAGAATCCCCTCGAGTAATTTGGTTAATGATACCCTCCGGAGACGTGACCGAAAACGTTCTATCTACTCTAGAACCGTTATTGGAAAAAGGAGATATCATCATAGAAGGTGGAAATTCAAATTACAAAGATTCAATACGCAGGGGAAAAAAGCTATTAGAAAAAGGAATTCACTTCCTCGACTGTGGAACGAGTGGGGGGGTAGATGGTGCAAGAAGTGGAATTTGCACCATGATTGGCGGAGAAAAAGAAATCTTTGAGAAAATTGAACCGATTATTCGGGATACTGCAGTGAAAAATGGTTATCTCTATGCGGGAAAATTGGGAAGTGGTCACTTTTTAAAGACTATTCATAATGGAATTGAATATGGAATGATGCAATCAATCGCTGAAGGGTTTGATATTCTCAAGAAAAGTGATTTCGACTATGATTTTGAAGGTGTTGCGAAAGTTTGGAATCATGGTTCGGTTATTCGATCATGGTTAATGGAGTTAACTGAAAACGCCTTCTCTAAAGACCCGGAGTTAGAAGAGATTAGAGGAGTTATGAATTCATCAGGTTCAGGGAAATGGACGGTAGAGCATGCATTAGATTTGCAAGTGGCTGCACCTGTTATCACTATGTCATTGTTAATGAGATACCGTTCGGTGGAAGAGGATACGTTTACCGGAAAAGTAGTCGCCGCTTTACGTAATGAATTTGGTGGGCATGAGGTAGTTAAGAAATGATAAGTAACAAAAAACAAAAATAGGAGGAATACAAAATGAAAAAGTTTTTAACTGTTTTTCTATTGGCTGTTATGGTTTTAGCCCTTGCTGCTTGCGGAGATGATGAGGGGGATGCTGCTGTGAAAAGTGATGGAAGTAGTAAAGGTGAAGTAAAAACGATTCGAGCAGGACTAGGTTTAAATGATTTACATCCCCAATACAAAGGTCTAGTAAAATTCAAGGAAATTGTGGAAGAAAAAACAGACGGACAAATCATCGTTGAAACTTATCATAGTGGACAACTTGGTGATGACCGGACAATGACTGAAGCGCTGCAATTAGGTTCACAAGAAGTTACAATTCCGTCAACTGCACCACTAGCTAACTTTGTTCCTGAGTTTGGTATTTTTGACTTTCCATTTCTATTTCCAACTGTGGAAGTGGCTGACGAAGTATTAGATGGCGAAGTCGGTAAGAAGATATTGGATAAGTTAGAATCACAAAACTTAGTTGGCTTAGCTTATTGGGAAAATGGATTTCGTGATGTAACTAACAGTAAGCATGCAATCGCAACTGCAGCAGACTTTAAAGGATTGAAACTACGGACAATGGAGAATGAGCTTCATTTGGAAGCCTTCCGTGCATTAGGCGCAAATCCGACACCAATGGCCTTTACAGAACTATTTACAGCAATGCAACAAAAAACAGTGGATGGGCAAGAAAACCCGCTCGCAACTATTTATCTGCAAAAGTATTATGAAGTTCAATCACATGTTTCAAATACGAATCATGTTTACAGTCCATTTGTATTTTTAATGAGTAAATCATTCTACGACGATTTAACAGAGGAACAACAAAAAATTGTTAGAGAAGCCGCTATCGAAGCAGGCGAGTATGAACGTCAATTGAATCGTGACGCGAACGAGAAAAACCTAGCAGATCTTCAAACTGAAGGAATTACTTACACTGAAGTTACACCTGAAGCACGTGAAGAAATGAAACAACTTGTACAACCTACAATTGATAAGTTTACGGAGAAGATTGGTAAAGAAATTGTGAAAGAAGTATATGATGCAATTGGTGAAGCTTCAAAGTAATTAATTCTAAAGCATTTTATTTGATAGAAGTTGACTTTCTTAACAGCACAGATGCATGGAGAGTCAACATTTTCTTTCCAAATAACAAGTTACTGAAATTTCTTGCAAAGAGGAGATCAAAATGAATATAATTCGATGGTTTGATCGACATATTGAAGAGTTATTATTAACAATCTTATCCGCAGTCATGGTAGCAGTGATTTTTGTACAAGTGGTAATGAGGCAACTTAATAGTTCATTATCGTGGTCAGAAGAATTGGCACGTTTCTGTTTCATTTGGTTAATTTATATTGGTATCAGCTATGGCGTGAAAAAACAAAGACATATTAAAGTAGATGTTGTTTTGGCGTTTCTTAATCAAAAAGGCAAGGTGATTTTAAATATTATTTCTAGTATTTTATTTATGGTGTTCGCAATATTCGTAATAATATATGGCTTTGAAATTGCGAATAAACTATTAAGTTTTGGTCAAAAATCCCCTGCCTTGCAAATTCCAATGGGACTAGTCTATATGGCAGCTCCGATAGGAATGGGGTTAACTCTTATTAGATTAATTCAAAACCTTATTAAACTTATACGAGTTTTACAGGGAAAAGAAAAATTTGAAGAACCAACAATAGTATAAATGTTTCAGGACATAGTCACTGAAACATTTTGGAGGTTAAATGATGACAACTGCTATCCTGTTCGCTAGTTTTGCCGTGCTGTTATTTTTAAGTGTGCCTATTGGTATCTCAATCGGCCTGGCAACGCTAATAACAATATTTTTTACGGGGACTTTACCAGTTGAGTTCTTGGCGAAAGAATTAGTTACATCTGTCGATTCATTTCCATTAATGGCTGTACCTTTCTTCATTTTAGCGGGGGAAATCATGGGGAAAGGCGGAATATCTGAAAGATTGTTTAACGTCGCGAATGCGATAGTAGGAAATAAAACAGGTGGGTTTGCAATCGCGACAATTATTACATGTATGTTTTTTGCAGCTATTTCAGGTTCAGGTCCTGCTACAGTTGCAGCAATTGGAGGAATTATGATTCCGGCGATGGTTCGTAACGGGTATGACTTGAAGTTTGCAACGGCAATCGTTGCTTCAGCGGGATCAATTGGAGTCATCATTCCTCCAAGTATTCCAATGGTTATTTACGGAGTGGTCGGAAATGCTTCAATCGGAGATTTGTTCATTGCTGGTATCATTCCTGGAATATTGGTCGGAATTTCGATGATGGTTTGGGCGTACTACTACTCCAAGAAAAAAGGATACAGAGGTATGGACGAACCAACTTCAATAAAGAAAATAGGAGCGGCATTCTGGGATGCCAAATGGGCGTTATTGATACCGGTCATCATTTTAGGCGGAATTTACGGAGGTTTCTTCACACCAACTGAAGCAGCAGTTATAGCGGTTGTTTATGGTCTATTCGCTTCAATGGTATTATATCGCGAGCTTTCTATTAAGGATTTGCCGAAAGTGATGGTCGATTCGGCATTGACGACGGCGACAGTCCTAATCATTGTCGGAACGGCAACTGCATTCGGACGTTTCCTGACAATCGAACAAGTACCTACAAAAGTGGCGCAAGCACTTATGAAAATTTCGGATGAACCAATAATCATAATCATGCTCATCATGGCTCTATTGTTGGTTGTCGGCATGTTTATGGATACACTTGCAGCAATTATTATATTAACACCCATTTTATTGCCAATTGCGATTCAAATTGGTTATGACCCTATCCACTTCGGAATCTTGATGGTTGTCAACTTAGCGATTGGATTTATTACACCACCACTTGGTGTGAACTTGTTTGTGGCATCAGGAATATCCGGGTTATCACTTGAATCGTTATCACGTGCGGTTCTGCCATTCATTTTCGCTATGCTATTTACGCTAATGCTTATTACGTTCATTCCACAACTATCTATGTTCTTAGTAGGGCTATCGAAATAAGAAATACAACTAATAAAGGACGGATCGTATGAGTAAAATAGACGTCTTTACGTTGGGAGAAACAATGGTTCTATTCCAACCGGAGCAAATGTTGCCCCTGGAATATGTTCGCCAATTCCCTAAAAGTATCGGGGGGGCAGAATCGAATGTAGCAATCGGATTAACGAGGTTGGGCCATTCTGTGGGATGGTTCAGCAAACTAGGAGATGATCCATTTGGTCTGTACATATACAAGTTCATCCGTGGAGAAGGTGTCGATGTATCTTCCTGTGTTTTTACGGATAAGGCGCAAACTGGATTAATCTTTAAGGAACAGCTATCGGCAGAAGATTTAAATGTTTATTACTATCGTAAAAATTCCGCGGCAAGTTTAATGGAAGCAGCTGAATTGGATGAAAATTATATTGCGCAGGCAAAAGTACTCCACATTACAGGGATAACGCCGGCACTTAGTAAATCGTGTTATCAAACTGTGATGAAAGCCATTCAAATTGCAAAAAGAAACAAGATGACAATTGTTTTTGATCCGAATTTACGCCTGAAGCTGTGGACAGCAGAACAAGCAAAAAGTGTTTTTAATGAAATTGCTATTCATGCGGATGTCATTTTACCAGGACTTGATGAAGGTCAATTCATGACTGGAATGACAGAGGTGGAAGACATCGCCGACATATTAATGGGTGATGGTGATAAGACAATTATTATTAAACTTGGTCGTGATGGAGCATATTTACGTACTAAAGATGAAGGGTCTTATATTGAAGGATTTCCCGTTAAACATGTAGTTGATCCAGTAGGGGCAGGGGACGGTTTTGCCGCGGGTATTATTAGTGGAATTTTACGAAAAGAACCGCTCTCATTAGTCGTTAGGCGAGCAAATGCAATCGGTGCAATGGTTGTCAGTGTAAATGGTGATGTGGAAGGTCTGCCAACTTTGCAGACTATCGATCGATTTATGGAACCAATAGGTACTGCAAGAGATGTTAAAAGATAATAGTGACGGGAGATTTCAAGCATGAAAAAGTGGGAAAATCTAATACGACTTAAGGAATCGGGACTGATAGCTGTTATCCGTAGGCCAAAGCAATTGCAGATACATTCAATTGCTGAAGCGCTTGTAGATGGCGGTGTGGAAGCTCTGGAAATTACGATGGATACGCCGGGCGCGTTAGAAATGATAAAAAGTCTGAAAGAAAAGTTCAATGACAAAATCCTAGTTGGCGCGGGTACAGTGTTAGACGCTGAATCTGCTAAAGGAGCAATTGATGCAGGCTCGGATTTTATTTTCTCACCGACTTTTGATGTGAGAACGATTCAGCTTACGAACCGTTACGGAAAAATATCGATTCCGGGCGTGATGACACCAACCGAAATTCTTCAAGCATACTCGGCAGGAGCAGATTTGGTTAAAGTATTTCCGGGAGACTCGCTAGGTGTTAATTATCTTAAAAATTTGCAAGGACCGTTGGGACACATTCCAATGATGCCTACTGGCGGGATTACTTTGGATAATGTTGAGCAATTCATAAAAAATGGTGCAATTGCTGTAGGTGCAGGAGGATCTTTACTTGATGCGAAAGCGATTGAAGATAAACGTTATGACGTATTAACCCGAATTGCCAAAGAATTCATCTGTAAAATTCAGAATGCTAGAGTTTAATGGGTAACAAGAAAATTGGTAATGGGAGGCTTACAAGTGAGGATTACTAAAATAGAAACATTCATTGTTCCACCAAGATGGTTATTTCTGAAAATCGAAACAGATGAAGGAATTGTCGGATGGGGAGAGCCAATCGTAGAAGGTCGTGCAACTACGGTCCAAGCGGCCGTAGAAGAATTAAGTGAGTACATAATTGGGAAAGACCCCCTACGAATAGAGGATCATTGGCAAGTGATGTATAGGAGCGGTTTTTACCGCGGAGGTCCAATCTTAATGAGTGCAATTGCGGGAATTGACCAGGCCTTATGGGATATAAAAGGTAAATACCATAATGCACCGATTTCCGAATTAATGGGTGGTGCTTGTCGAGACTCTGTCAGAGTATATTCCTGGATTGGTGGAGACCGACCAAACGATGTAGGAAAAGCAGCTAAACAGGCAGTTGAAGCTGGATTTACTGCTGTGAAAATGAACGGGACTGAGGAGTTGCAATATATTGACTCCTATCAAAAAATCGATGAAGCTGTCGAAAGAATTGCGGCTGTTCGTGAGGCTGTTGGGGACTACATTGGTATTGGGATTGACTTTCATGGACGGGTTCATAAACCGATGGCAAAAGTACTCGTCAAGGAGCTAGAGCAGTTTAGACCAATGTTTATTGAGGAACCGGTACTGCCTGAGAATAATGAAGCCCTCCGTGAAATCGCACATGCAACGAATATTCCAATCGCGACCGGTGAACGTATGTTTTCTAAATGGGACTTTAAAAAATTGCTTGCGGATGGCTATGTGGATATTATTCAACCTGATTTATCGCATGCTGGCGGAATTACCGAATGTAAGAAGATTTTCGCGATGGCTGAAGCTTACGACGTTGCGGTTGCGCCCCATTGCCCACTCGGACCAATCGCGCTGGCATCATGTCTTCAAGTAGACGCCACCTCGCATAATGTATTTATACAAGAACAAAGTTTAGGTATTCATTATAACCAAGGTAGTGATTTGCTTGATTATTTAAATGACCCAAAGGTCTTTGACTATAAAGACGGCTATGTAGATATGTTGAAAGGACCTGGTCTTGGTATTTCGATAAACGAAGAGTTTGTTAGGGAACAAGCTAAGATTGGTCACAATTGGAGAAACCCAGTGTGGCGTCATAAAGATGGAACAATTGCCGAGTGGTAGTAATGGAATGGATGTATTTGTCTAAGTAATCATCTATTGGACTTAAACTTTTTACCCAAGTGCAAGGTTCGCTACAGTAATGAAAAGTTTTTTCAGCATTACAGTGCTGAAAATTCTATCGGGTGATGTAAAAAGGAGTGATTAAATTGAGCTGTTATAAAGTCATTGTTACCGATTATGAATACACAACATTTGCACCTGAGCAAGAAGTCCTGAGTAAGATTGGCATAGAGCTAACGTATAAACAATGTCGTACGGAAGAGGATGTAATTGCCGAATGTAAAGACGCGGATGCGCTTATTAGTCAGTACGCCCCAATTTCCCGTAAAGTAATTGAAAAATTAGAGAAGTGTAAAGTCATCGCCCGCTATGGTGTGGGATTTAATACGATTGATATTGATGCAGCGACTGAAATGGGGATTATGGTAGGAAATGTAACCGACTATTGCCTGGATGAAGTGTCGGATCACACAATCGCTTTGCTTCTTTCGAGCGCACGAAAAATAACGAAACTTAATAATGCTGTGAAGAGTGGAACTTGGAATTTCAATGTCGGCGTACCGATCTTTCGACTAAGAGGGCGCACCCTTGGTCTTGTTGGATTTGGGAATATCCCGCAAACTGTTGCAAAAAAGGCACAAGCATTTGGTTTAACTGTAATTGCTTATGATCCATTTGTGTCTGAAGCAGTAGCACATGAAATGAATGTAAAACTTGTTACTTTAGACGACCTATGCAAACTCTCGGACTATGTTTCTATTCATGTTCCGTTGAATAAACATACTGAAGGCATGATTAGTAATGAGCAATTCAGCAAAATGAAAAGAGAAGCATTTATTATTAATACCTCCCGTGGTCGAATTATTGATGAAAAGGCACTTATTAATGCATTAGAAGAAGGCAAAATAGCAGGGGCTGGACTAGATGTACTAGAGATAGAACCTATTGATCAAAATAACCCTTTATTAAAAATGGATAATGTCATTTTAACACCACACGCAGCGTTCAATTCTGTCGAGGCAGAAGTTGAATTAAAACGAAAAACTGCACAAAATGTTGCAGATGTCTTATCTGGTTATTATCCAAGATACTTGGTTAACAAAGAAGTGAAAAAGACAGTGAAGTTAGAGGACAGAGTATGAGGAAAGTAATTCGAGTCGAATTGAAATAGTTGGGAGTCTCTAGTAAGGGGGATAAATGAATGGAAAGAAGTGTTAGTAAAACAATTGTTGTTAATATTTCAGAGAATGTAACGATTGTTGAAGTTAGTAAAGCTACACAGAAGTTTCAATCAGAAATCTATCTTAAAAAGAATGTAGATGGATCAATTCATGAAATAAACTTAAAAAGCTTTCTTGGCTTAATAACATTACAGCTTAGGAATGGGGACAATTTAGTAGTTAGTGCTGTTGGGAAAGATTGTGAAAAGGCTTTGAAAGAGGTAGTGGATTACCTTTGTGAGACGGATTAATAGAAGAAAAGGGATAAAAGAAAAAATGAGCTACTCTACTAATAAAAGTAATACCAAGGAAAATACTGTGCAATATTTTTCAGAAGTTATGGTCAGTGTCTATCATTTAATCGGAGACGGAATAGGCGATGTCATAACTTTAAATAATAAAAAATAAAGGGGCTAATAATTATGCTAGTACTATCAAAAGAAAAAGTATTTAAAAATCTAATCAACAACGAATGGGTGGTTTCCTCTTCTCAGGGGACGATTAAAAGTATCAGTCCGTTAAATAAAGAAAATGTAGTAGGCTACGTTCAAAACTCAAACAAAGAAGACCTAGAGAAAACAGTCAATGCAGCACATCAAGCTAAAAAATCATGGAGAAAAATTGGTCAAGCCGCAAGAGGGCAATTTTTGTTTAAAGTTGCAAACATTCTAGAAGAAAATTTAGAAGATATCGCTGAAACAATGACGAAAGAAATGGGTAAAACACTTCCGGAAGCAAAAGGGGAAACTGCGCGTGGTGTCGCAATTCTTCGTTACTATGCCGGCGAAGGGATGAGAAAGGACGGGGATGTAATTCCATCTTCGGATAAAGACGCGCTTATGTTTACAAAACGTACACCACTTGGAGTTGTCGGTATCATTACTCCCTGGAACTTCCCTGTAGCTATTCCAATTTGGAAAATTGCACCTGCACTTGTTTACGGCAATACCGTCGTGTTTAAACCGGCAACCGAAGCTGCCGTTACAGCTGCTAAAGTAGTGGAGTGTTTTGTTAAAGCAGGACTGCCGGCTGGAGTACTGAACTTCATCACAGGTTCAGGATCCGTGATTGGCCAGGATTTGATTGATCATCCTCTTTTAGATGCAATTACATTTACTGGTTCTGAAAGTGTAGGAGAAGGTGTTGCCAAGTCGGCGGCAGCCCGTGGGATTAAGTTCCAATTAGAAATGGGTGGAAAAAACCCGGTGATCGTTACGAAAGATGCTGATATCGATGCGGCAGTTGAAGCTGTAATTAGCGGGGCTTTCCGGTCATCCGGTCAGAAATGTACAGCTTCAAGTCGGGTCATTGTAGAAGAGCAAGTATATGATAGTTTCGTAAATAAATTGGTTGCAGAAACTGGAAAAATCACTGTAGGCGATGCCCTTAAAGAAGGAATCTGGATGGGACCATCGGCTAGTGAAAGTCAGTTTAATACTGTGAAACAATATATTGAAATCGGGAAAGAAGAGGGAGCTACCCTTTTAGTAGGTGGAGAGGTATTGACCGGCGAAGAGTTTGACAAAGGTTTTTACATTACGCCAGCGATTTTCGGAGATGTGCAATCTAATATGAGAATTGCTCAAGAAGAAATATTCGGCCCAGTTATTGCATTGCTTCGCGCAACAGACTTGGAAAAAGCAATTGAAATCGCAAATGCTACAAAATATGGATTGAGTGCATCAATCTTCACAACTAACATCGGTTCCATCCTTGAATTCATTGACGAAATTGAAGTAGGTCTAGTCCGGATTAATGCGGAAAGTGCAGGAGTGGAACTTCAAGCCCCATTCGGAGGGATGAAAGCTTCGAGTACTGGTTCACGTGAACAAGGAGAAGCGGCAAAAGAATTTTATACAGCTATCAAAACTGTTTTTATTAAAGGTTGATTAGTAACAAATAGGAAAGCTGGTTTAGAAGTTTTATAAATTTTTATAACAGATTATTCCCACAAAAAAAGGAGTTTTATACTATGTCAGTTCAATTTCCGAAAATCACAAACTCTATCAATCCATATAGAGATAATGTTCAGGGGAAAGCTAATGAACCAATTACAGTCGCGGGAATACTTGATAGGGCAAAGCTGATTTTAGGTGCGGAGTATATAGGGGGAACGCCAGACTGGTCGTTGGAAGAAATCTATAATCGTTTAGAAGAAAATGCACCGCGAATCGCAATAATTGGCGGATCGGCTGATCATCCTGCTCATATTATGGATTATAAAACTTCTTCACATGCTGCTATACGGATTTGGCAAAATGGTGGAGTACCCTTTTATTTTTCCACACCTGTAATGTGTGACGGAACTGCACAAAGTAACCAAGGGATGAGTTATTCCTTGCAAAGCCGAAACGCAGTGGCTCAAATGGTAGTGAATCAATTGGAGGCCCATAGTTATCACGGCGCATTTGTTTTGCAAGGATGTGATAAGCAACCTTTAGGTGTTGTAAGTGCGTTGGCGCATTTGGACCGTCTTCGACAATATCGAGGTGAAGCTCCTTTCTTCGCGACTTTTGCACCTGCTCATGTGTTGCAAGGAGGAACTATACCAGAAGATTTAATGATTGAGTTTAATCAATTGGCTGAAAAAGCAATAGAATCAGGTGCTACTGATATTGCGGATGATTTAAGAGATGCAATGGATTATATTTTACAATGCTCATCAAATACAGCATTTCAAGGAGTGCTACAACGTGCTGTTGAAAGAGGAATTGTGTCTAAAGAGGCTCACAAAGACTATGAAAAACGCTTGGCTATAGCAACTTGCGATGGTAGTGGTGGTGTATGTGCATTTAACGGAACTGGAAATAGTTCCCGTCATTTAGTTGCAGGTATGGGGCTCGTACATCCAACACTTGAATTATTAACGAGCGCACCTAACCAAGCCCAAGTAAATGAGGGTGTAGACAGTTTGGCAAAAATGATCAATGATCCAGTATTCGGTGTTGCAAATATTATGGCTACAAATATACGGAATGCAATCCGTATACACAGCTCTTCGGGCGGTTCTACCAATTTAATAATGCATATCGTTGCAGGAATGCTCTATGGCGGTTATAAATTTAGGCTGCAAGATTTGAATGAAATTCATCATTCCCACCCAGTCCCGGACTTATTTAATTATAGCTTAACAGAAGGTCGTGATATCTTCTCACTTGCAATGCAATGTTGTGATGGTGATAGCAAAGGAATGGAATCATTGTTCTACGAACTATTGGAGAACGGTGTACCTATGGATGTCGATGCCCCAACGGTAACGGGTCAAACATGGAAAGAGCGACTACAGGACCGGAAGGGGTTATCAGCTGACAATGTAACCGAGAACCCAGTTATTCTATCTTCACCTCGTAGATCGTTTAGCGGAGTAGATGTTCTCACAGGTAATTTTTTTGAAAGTGCGGTAGTGAAAATTAGCGGAATGCCAACTCAACAATTAAATCAATTTGATAAGAAAGTTGCATTTGTTTTATATTTTACAAATGAAGATGATGCAAATAATGGTCTATTGGATTTTGAATTACTATCACAGTTGAAAACAAAGAAGAGTTTCAGTCATGAAAATTTATTGTTAATGTTGAGTGCGAATGCGCCAGACCAGTATGAGGATAATAAAGACCTTGAGTACGAAGATTTATTCGATGCAATGGTTGATAACTATATTATGAAAATCGCAATTACGATTGCAGGACAAGGGCCAATAGCATTTGGAATGCCTGAAATCTTTACACCGATGCAACATATAAACGCCAATCGTAAACTTAAACGACTAGCAGTACTCATTAGTGATGGCCGTTACTCGGGTGTTACATATGGTGCGGCGATTGGTCATATGACCCCAGAAGCAATTGAAGACGGCGGGATTCTGTATTTGCAAACTGGAGACTTATTGTATTTGGACTTAATAGGAAACCAAGTTAACTTTATTGATGCTGATCATTTCAATAATGGAGCATCATCGTTTTCATTTGATACTATCCGGGATAGCAGAAATCATCTAGCCCAGGAACGACTTAAAACAATGGCTAAGCGTCAACGATCTGTGGCGGCTAGCAACCGGATTGTTGGACATACCGATGCGGCGAATGGGGTAGTCCCCAATATTGTGGCTAAAGAGGCCCAATTAGATTACCGAAAAGATGTGTTATTCCAAAAGGAAAATAAACAGATACTTACCTCTCAATAGATAAATGATAAAGAAGTAAGAGTATTGATTTGGATAGAAACATCTCTTTGATACAGCCGGGAAAATTACTATTTTGAAATAGGAGGAATTATTGATGAGAATTATTCGCTATATAAATAATCAAAAACAAAAACAATTGGCAGCAGTAGGCAATGGAAATAAGGTGTATGATTTACCATTTGAAGATTTTATGTCGTTGGTTCAACAAGCTAATGAGCAAGGGCAAACAGCACTTCAAGTGGTTTCAGATATTGTAGTTAAGTCCAAGGATGTATTGGAGTTGGAACAAGTGACACTAACAACACCAATCGATGCACCCGAGGTATGGGCAGCGGGCGTTACTTATGAGAAAAGTAAGGATGCTCGTAACTACGAGGCAACGCAAGGAAAGTTGGATAGCCAAACATTTTACGATAAAGTGTACGATGCTGAACGTCCGGAAATATTCTTTAAATCTACAGCAGCTAGAACGGTTGGTCCAGACGACCCGGTGTACCTACGATCTGATTCGAACTGGCAAATTCCAGAACCAGAACTTGGACTAGTTCTCGATTCAGACGGAACTATACTAGGTTATATTGCAGGGAATGATATGAGCTGCCGTGATATAGAAGGAGAAAATCCCCTTTACCTACCACAAGCTAAAATGTGGAAGAACTCATGTGCTATAGGACCAGCCATCTTGTTGAAAGATGCGGTTGAAAACCCGTATGATTTAACAATAATTTGCCGTATTTTTAGAAATGATGAAAAAGTATTTGAGGGTGAAGCGAAAGTCAATCAATTAAAACGGAAATTGGATGAACTAGTATCATACTTGGTCCTCGACAATGAAGTTTTTGCTGGTACTGTCTTACTGACGGGAACGTGTATCGTCCCTCCTAATGACTTTACCCTTACTGATAATGACCGGATTGAAATTGAAATTCCTGGAATTGGCGTCTTGAATAACCCAGTAAAAGTACAAGAAAAGATAGAGGTAGAGGTACATTAAGTGACCAGATCGTTGAATTGATAAAAAGCTGATAGGCAATGATAAATAAATGAAGATAGTTAATAAAAACATAAACTTCTTTACTTCTCGTATCGATATCTGGAAATATGCGGTTGCTTACGGTACCTTTTCCGTAAGCCAGCCGTTTTTTTATTAATAGTATTGGTCATTAGTGATTTTATAAAGAGAACAGTTAACGGAAAAAAGGGGTGAATCAGATGGGTGAACGAATAATGGAATTACAAAAAAAAATTGCCGGAGAAAAAGCCGCAGAATTTATCAAAGACGGCATGATAATTGGGCTTGGTTCCGGCTCCACAGTGTATTGGATGTTAAAAAAACTTGGAGAAATGATTGAGCAAGGAATGAATGTTAAGGGAATCCCTTCTTCCATCCGCACTGAAGGATGGGCCCGAGAATTCGGAATTCCCCTAACTGATTTTTCAGAAGTTCAACTACTCGATTTGGCGATAGATGGTGCTAATGAAATTGATTCGAGGTTCAACCTTTCAAAAGGCGGCGGTGGATCATTGGTTCGGGAAAAAATCGTCAATACCCATTCAGCAAAATTGATTATTATTGCAGATGACACTAAATTAGTTTCACAATTGGGTAAGGCTCCCTTGCCAGTAGAAATCCTTCAATTTGGCTGGGAAGTAACTGCAATGAAAATTGCACAACTCGGATGTAAACCTGTTTTAAGGAGTCGGGAAGGCGTTAGTTTCGTTTCCGATAACGGAAATTATATCGTTGATTGTGAATTCGGATCAATTCCGAATCCTGAAAAACTTCATTACGAATTAAAGCAAATGGTAGGAGTTGTTGAGACTGGTTTATTCATTGGAATGACAGATATAGTTATTCTCGCAGGTAAAACAGGAGTAAAAGTGATTGAAGCGAAATAAAGCAGGGGGATGTGCAATGAAGAATCTCTTCGATGTAAAAGATAAGATTATTTTAATTACTGGTTCGACTAAAGGAATAGGCTACGCTCTAGCAAAAGGATTCTTGGATGTCGGAGCAAAAGTGATTATCAATGGGAGAGACCCTGAAAAAACAAATTGGATAGCTGCCCAATTAGGTGAAAATGCGTTTAGCTATGCTTTTGATGTTAGCGACCAAGATTCTGTGAATAAAGAGATTCAACACATTGAGGAGACAGTCGGGCCTATTGATGTACTCATAAATAACGCAGGAATACAGCGTCGAGCACTTCTTGAAGAGCTAACGGAGGAAGATTGGGAAACAGTCATCAATGTTAATTTAAGTTCTTCTTTTTATGTTTCACAATGTGTGTTCAAGTATATGAAACCTAGATTAAAAGGAAAGTTAATTCACATAACATCATTGAATGCGGAGGCTGCAAGACCAGGTATTGCGAATTATTGTGCCGCTAAAGGCGGATTGAAAATGCTGATGAAAGCAATGGCAACTGAATGGGGGAAATATAATATTCAAACGAACGCTATTGGACCAGGCTACTTTCTAACAGATTTGACGAAACCGCTTGCAAATGATTCTACTTTTGATGAGTGGGTAAAGGCTGAAGTTCCATTACAGAGATGGGGGAACCCGGAAGAATTAATAGGAACAGCAATATATTTAGCCTCTAGTGCTTCTAATTATGTTAATGGTCATACTGTATATGTAGATGGAGGTTGGCAAGCTTCCTTATAAGGTGTTAAATACCTAATCTATTCCTAATTGAATCATTCGATTGGGAGATTTCCTGTTTGAATAGTGTTCAAATTGTATTGGTGACTGTCACCTATATTCCAGTAGTACAAATGTAAAGTCCCTCACTTGGAAAAACATATCATTCGGCTATATAAAAGTGTACAAACAAGTAGGTCTATAAAATACACTAAACCTGGAGTGAATTAAATTGAATGAACAAGAACCTAAAAAAGTCAGAGATAGGGGGATTACAATCGGTCGTCTTCCAGTCGGAATGAAAAATTGTATAACGGATGTGAAGGGTGTGAAAGTAGGTCATATAACGCTGGATAATCCATTGCAGGGAGAAGAATACGCTGCTACAGGCGTGACGGCTATTATACCCCATGGCGATAATCTATTTAGGAATAAAGTAGTGGGCGCGAGCTATGTATTGAACGGTTTCGGGAAAACAACAGGACTTGTCCAGGTAGACGAATTAGGTCTGATTGAGTCTCCGATTATGCTGACCAATACGTTTGGCGTTCCCGCAGTTTCGCAAGGGACATTACAGTATATGATAGAAGAAAACCCTGAGGTTGGAGATACGACCGGGACAATTAATCTGGTTGTCGGGGAATGCAATGACAGCAGGCTGAACTCGATCCGCGAGCTATCGGTTCAGCCAAGTCACGCTGTTGCTTCTATTAAAGGCGCTTCCACTGATGCATCCCTGGAAGGGGCGGTTGGAGCAGGAAAAGGCATGATATGTTTTGGCTATAAAGGTGGAATTGGTTCTTCATCACGAATCGTCAATGACGGAGAAGGTGGGAAGACCTATACGGTCGGCTGCTTAGTCCTTAGTAACTTTGGTAGAAAAGAGGATTTTCAACATGAAAAATATAAACTGGATGACAACCGGGAAGTGCCTACGTATCCCAAACCGGCTGACGGATCCATCATGATCGTCTTGGCTACAGATGCGCCGCTCGACAGCAGGCAGCTGCGCCGGGTAGCGAAAAGATGCGGAATCGGACTGGGAAGAACGGGCAGCCATTTCAGCAATGGCAGTGGTGACATAGTAATCGCTTTTTCGACAGCGCACAAGGTTCCGCATTTTACTACGAATACTGTCGAAACAAGGCGGCAATTGAGGGAGGATCACCCAGTCATGAATGACCTATTCCTTGGTGCGGCTGAAGTTACAGAAGAAGCGATATTGAATTCTTTATCGCAGGCAGTAGACACTACAGGGCGGATGGGGACTACCGTTTATGCTTATCCGTTTGGCTGAATGATGATAGTTTGAAAGTGGCTTAAAATTTTCCACCATTAGAATTGTGTCAGAATTGACTCGGTGACTGTCACCCAGTCAATTCTTCTTTTGTTAAAGTATTTTGATTTTTTAGTTATTAATGTTTACAAAATAATGCCAATGCAATAGAATTGGAGATAATGAATCATGTTGAAACGCTCAAACGTTCATCACGCATGATCTACTAAAAAACACTTTATGAAAAACAATACTGCCTAATCTGTTGATATCCTTGTTGGATCCCTCACCGCAGATAAAAGCCAGTTTAATTCGACTTACAGCTATACTGTAGTCTATTTGAACTGGCTTTTAAATTTGTCCGGATCACTAAAAGTTTCCTCAACAGTGTAACGAAAAAAAGATATAAATTTAATAATCATAATAATCTACCTTGACTAAAATTAATCAGAACTTGTATGCTAAGATGAGTTCTAAATGGAAGGAATAATTATCCTTGTTTATCGAAAAAAGGAATAATTGCTACTGGATTTAATTAGACAATTACATGTATATGAGTAAAGGAGGTTGAATATCAATTTCATAACATCATGTGAGGAGCCAATTATTAACTAACATGCTAGAAAACTAGGGGGAATCTAATAATGAAAAGATCAATATCTTTCTTAAGCTTGGCAATGGCATTTGTTTTTTTACTTTCCGCTTGTAATGCTGAAAATGCCGTTGAAAGTGAAAGTGTCGGTAATGATGATAGTCTCGGTGGTGATGATTATGCCAAGGCATTGGATGGCGAATTCATCACGGTTCTTACGGGTGGTTCTTCCGGTGTTTACTTTCCGTTAGGAGGAACAATGGCGAAAATCTATCAAGATATGGGCGCTAAAGCAAACAGTCAATCTACGGCTGCATCGGCGGCTAATGCTACAACGCTCAATCAAGGCAAAGCAGAAATCGGTTTTTCTATGGGGGATGCGGCATCAGATGCTTATGAGGGAATAGATAGCTTTGAAAAACAAGGCGCGCAGGAAAATCTACGTTCCATTGCATCGCTTTATACGAATTATCTTCAAATTGTAGCAACGAAAGGTTCCGGCATTAAAACAATCGAGGATCTTAAGGGGAAAAGAGTGGCTGTCGGTGCACCTGCATCTGGAACAGAAATTAGCGCTCAGCGCGTGCTCGCTGCTTATGATATGACGTATGACGATATTAAAGCGGACTACCTATCTTTTTCTGAAGGTGTAGAAGGAATGAAGAATAATAATATTGATGCAGTCGTCATTTCTTCGGGACTTCCAAATGCCGGCGTATTGGAACTAGCTACAAGTAAGGAAATTGTTATTGTAGAAATTGATAAAGAAAAGATTTTAGAAATGCAAAAAGATTATCCAACATTCTTCCCTACCGTCGTATCTAAAGATGTGTATATCGGAATGGATGCAGATGTTCATACGGTTGGTGTAAATAATGTACTTATTACACATAAAGATGTATCCGATGAAGTAGCATACGCAATGACTAGGGCGTTGTATGATAATATTTCACAATTACAAAATAGCCATAACGCCGCTAAAGACATTGATATTAAAAAAGCTTTAGAAAATCTACCCGCACCGCTGCACCCGGGAGCCAAGAAATACTTCGATGAACAAGGGATTAAGGAATAGACGTTTATTGTGTTAAAAGGTGATGCGGATAACTATGAAAAAGCTTGTTGTTAGTATACTTCTAGTGTTGATTGCAACCGGAATCCTATTCATTCCGGTTCAATCAGGCTTTCTATTAACAGACGTAGATGGAAAGCCGTTTTATTTCATTTCGGATAAGACAAAAAGAATCATCATAGGATGGCGCCATTCCGTCGAATTAACCCCATGGGAAGAGACTTATCAAGTTTTAGATAATGGATTATTTTCGCTTGAATCTACTACGTACAAGTCATATGGGGCGGGGACTCCGGATACCGAGGGAACTGCGGAGATGCGTTCTGATGGTTTTATCCATGTAACAGGAATAAAGCGGGTCATACCCTATTACTCACTCCTTTACAGCCCTATTTCTCACTATACGATTGAGCTGTCAGGAAAAAAGTATCCATTAAGCATTTTTGTTCCTGATTATCAAATTGTACAGTTTCATTATGAGACACTTCCAATCTATAAATGGATTTCTATTAAATTTATCCATAACTGAAAATATTACTAACATCTTTCAATTAGGAGGAGGGAAATTAGATGACTACTGAACATTCAGAGGAGCAAATCGATAATCAGAAGATAATGGAGAAGTTTGATACGGAGTCACGCTATAGAAATTTGACTGTTCCATGGATGATCCGCGTTGTTACACTTCTATCGGTCGGGCTGGCACTTTTTCACCTTGTTACTTCTTTTACCGGACCACTTGTTACATTGCAACACCGGGCACTTCACACAGGCGTGATTTTGGCGCTTGTATTTCTGTTGTATCCCTCACGAAAAAAAGCCCCTCGGCAGCGTGCAACAATCATAGATTTCATTTTGGCCGCGTTGTCCATCGCAACGATTGCCTATATTTTTATTGATTATCTAGGTATTGTCCAAAGGGCGGGTATTCCAAGTCAGACAGACAAAATATTTAGCTTTCTAGTCGTCATGTTAGTAATAGAAGGGGGGCGCCGTGTCGTCGGTAACGGACTGACCGTCATGTGCGCCCTCTTCTTATTGTATGCCTTTTTCGGTCCGCGACTTCCGACAATCATTGCCCATCGCGGATATTCAATTGAAGACATTCTGACGTATATGTATTTAACGACAGAAGGTATATATGGAACAGCTATCGGTGTATCGGCTACATATATTTTCTTATTCGTCTTATTCGGGGCATTCCTGAATCGTACAGGAATGGGCCAGTTATTTAATGATACAGCGCTCGCAATAGCCGGCCATACTTCAGGGGGACCTGCAAAAGTGGCTGTATTATCTAGTGGTTTTCTCGGGTCAATCAATGGATCAGCGATTGCAAACGTTGTAACGACAGGTGCATTCACCATTCCACTTATGAAAAAGACAGGTTACTCCAAAAACTTTGCTGGTGCTGTTGAAGCGGCGGCATCTGTCGGCGGTCAAATACTCCCTCCAGTAATGGGTGCAACAGCTTTCATAATGGCGGAAACACTTGGTATGCCATATGCCCAGATTGCACTTGCAGCACTTATACCAGGGATATTATATTACCTCGGAGTCATTATTGTTGTTCATTTACGTGCAAAAAAGCTTGGATTACGGGGTATGTCCAGGAAAGAACTTCCGAATATTAAAGCAGTCATGAAAGAGAGAGGACATTTATTAATTCCGCTTGCTATTTTGATCTATATGCTTTTTGGCGGATTCACTCCAATTTATGCCGCTGCTTGGGCAATTATTTCTACAGTTGTGATTGCAATGTTCAGGGCCACTACAAGAATGAATGTTAAAAGTATACTTCAAGCGCTTGAGGAAGGTACACGTAGCGCATTGGGAGTGGCGATGGCGTGTGCAATGGTCGGGATTATCGTTGGCGTTGCATCGCTAACTGGTTTTGGTTTAAAGATGACCTCAGCAATACTGGTCCTTGGAAATGACACACTTATTTTAACGCTATTCTTTACGATGATTGCTTCGATTATTTTGGGGATGGGACTTCCATCGATTCCGACATATATTATTACATCATCAATGGCGGCTCCTGCTCTCATGCAGTTTGGAATAGACCCTTTTATTTCACATATGTTCGTCTTTTACTTCGGCATTTTTGCTAACTTGACACCGCCGGTAGCGCTTGCTGCATTCGCTGGAGCAGGAATTGCAGGTGGCGATCCAAATCGGACAGGTTTTATTTCCCTTAAGCTTGCGGGGGCGGGGATTCTTGTTCCATATGTTTTCGTCTATGCTCCTGCGTTGCTCATGCAGGATGCTTCCGCAGGGGAAATAGCATGGATTTCCATAACGACGGCAATTGGAATCCTCGCTCTGGGTGTGGCATTTGAAGGGTATTATTTCACGAATATTAACATGGTTTTCCGCATTATCGCTGCAGTCAGTGCGGTAACATTGGTCATACCAGGTGTTTTGACGGATACGATAGGGCTATGCTTATTCCTTGGGTTAACAGCTGCCCAGGTTGTTCAAAGGAAACGAAATACCGTTTCAACAGCATAATTGTGTAAATAAATTCAGCAGCGGGGAAGTTACTATTCTTCGCTGCTTTCCTATTATGAAAGGGCGGCTGAATAACAGGAAAGGTAGAAGATAATGAAATCATTCTCGGAAAAACAAAAAAGTCATAAAATTATTCTATTTACGAATGATCACTTCAAATCGATAGGGAGCGTAACTTTAGCTGTCTTGGTCTTTGTGTTGATGCTGTTCGGTCTGCCGGATACGTTTTCCGATTCTGCGAAGCTAATGACCGCCATTGTTAGTGCCGGGGTTCTTTTATGGACGTTGGAGCCCATTCCGATGGGACTTACTGCATTAATCGTTTTACTAGTAATGCTTTTATTTAATGTTGCCGAGTCGTCTATAATCTTTAGTGGATTTGCTTCTCCTGCTACCTACCTAATTGTTGGAGGGATGATGCTTGCTGAAGCGGTAAATGAGACATCTTTGATAAAAAGGGTCACTTATAAAATACTAAGTAGATGGGGTACCCATTCCAAAGGGCTATTAGGTAGTTTGATCATTATTCAGCAAATTCAGGCCCTATTTATACCATCAACGGCCGTACGTTCCGCATTAATGTTACCGATCGCATCGATGGTCATAAAAACCGTTGATGCAAAGCCTGAAAGTAATTTGAGAAAAATGATTATGTTGGGCGTTGCTTTTGGAGGGAATATTAGTGGAACAGCAATCATGACAGCAGCGATTGGGAATATTTTAACCGTAGAGCTTCTCAATCGTATAGCTGGAATAAAAATAACGTACTTTCAATGGTTTTTGTATACATTTCCGTTATGGCTACTATTGATTCCCGCAGTATGGCTTTTATTATTGAAAATGTTTCCGTTGCCGAAAGAGCAACAATCATTTCCCATGATAAAAGCGGAAATGGAATCAAAGCTAGAAGAATTAGGCCCTGTCAATAATCGGGAGCTTCGCTGTTTAGTTATCCTTCTTTTTATTGTAGGACTATGGATAACTGAACCGTTCCACGGCATGCATCCGTGTATACCTGCTTTAATCGGGACAGTGTTGATGACTTTACCGGGGATCGGCTGCGCCAACTGGGATGCTGTTGTGAAAATTAATTACAATACTATATTGCTAATAAGCGTCACACTATCAATGGGTTACACGCTAATCGATTCAGGTGCTGCAGATACGATCAGCGAATATTTGAGTGTAGATTGGTTTTTATCGTCCATACAAAATCCATTGCTTGCTGTGATAATAACTATATTCATGGCGCAACTTTTCCACAAATTGATATCAAACGTTGCAACTGCAGTTGTCACGCTCGTTCCGATTATTTTGAGCGTGGCCTCAAATGCCAATGTAGACCCATTAGCAATTGGATTTACAGCTGGACTGACAAGCCTATACGGTTTTCTGTTAGTCGTTGAAACAATGCCGAATTTATTGGCACATAGTTCTGGAATGATCGCACAAAGAGACTTTTTAAAACCTGGTTTGTATGCGACGTTACTAACCATTATCGCAACAATCTTTATAGCGTCTACGTGGTGGAAAATAATCGGTCTGGTATAAAGTTTCGAAGAGTACGGTTTCGCTGTGCAGATGTAGAAGGGGGTGATGTATTGGACTGGAACCAGGAAATCGTTATTCAAAAACTGATTGAGGCAGTAGGAAATCCAGCGAGGGTACTAACGGAAGTCCAGGATATCTATAGCTATTCTTTCGATGCCTCATTTGGTGTCTATAAACCGGATGTTGTTTGTCAGCCCATGGCGACCGAGGAGGTTGTTGAAATCGTCAAGGTTGCGGGACAATACGCTGTACCCGTTGTCGCGCGGGGAACAGGTACAAGTTTAAGTGGTGGACCACTTCCGGTCAGGGGTGGTATTGTGCTTGACTTTACCTTATGGAATACAAAGCTTGAAATCGATCCGGATGATTTGATAGCTGTTGTATCGCCAGGCGTTATTACTTCGAAGATTAATGAGAAAGCGAATGAATTCGGACTTATGTATCCGCCAGATCCAAGTAGTGCTCATGTCTCGACGATAGGAGGAAATCTTGCGGAAAATGCCGGAGGACCGCGTGGATTGAAATATGGTGTGACGAAAGACTATGTTCTCGGTTTAGAAATAGTAACTGCAGAAGGGAAAATCATTAAAACGGGTGGTAGAACCGTGAAAAATGTTACGGGATATGACCTTAAAAACTGATTGTCGGCTCTGAAGGAACACTTTGTATAATTACCGAAGCGACGTTGCGACTCATTCCGAAACCACCTGCGACGAAGACTGCAATGGTCTTATTTGATGAATTAGTTGATTCGGGACGTGCAATTTCTAAAGTACTTCGTGCCGGTATTATACCGTCCAAGATGGAAATTATGGATAAGCATTCCTTAATAGCCGTTGAAGAGTATGCATCTCTAGGATTACCTACAGATGTAGAGGCAATTTTGCTAATTGAATTAGACGGACATCCACTTGCTATAGAAGAGGAAATGAAGCGTGTAGCGGATGCGTGTTTGGGCGCTAATGCAAGGAATGTACGAGTGGCAAAAAATGAACTGGAAGAACAGCAATTATGGCAGGCAAGAAAACTAGTTTCCCCGGCGATTGTGAAAATAAAACCGACAAAAATATCAGAAGATGCAACGGTTCCTCGCAGTAAAATACCGGAAATGTTTCAACGCCTGAAAGAAATCCGCGAAAAATATAATGTACATCTTGTCGTATTTGGGCATGCGGGAGATGGAAATCTGCATCCGAATATTATCGCGGATCAACGTGATGAAGAAGAGATGCGAAGAGTTGAACTGGCAGTGGAAGAAATTTTTGAAGCAGCTGTAATGCTTGGGGGAACACTATCCGGTGAACATGGAATCGGCCTAATGAAATCACCTTTCATGGAAATGGAGCTAGGCCCTGACGGTTTACACATGATGAAACTTATTAAATATGCATGGGATCCACAAAATATGTTAAATCCGGGAAAGATTTTTCCAGAGCCCGGGCAAAGATTCGAGTTGCGCCATGAGCAATGAAAAAAAGCTGCGAGAAAAACTGGCGTATGATGAGACATTTAGTTGCGTTCAGTGTGGATATTGTTTACCGGCATGTCCTACATATGTTTCTTTCGGGAAGGAAACGCATTCACCGCGGGGGAGAATCAATCTTGTGAAACTTGCCGCGGAAGGGAAAATCACACTTCATGATATGGCAAATCCCATAGATCTTTGTCTGGGATGTCGGGCGTGTGAAACAGTTTGCCCGACGAATGTTGAATATGGAAAAATCCTCACTTCCGCAGTGAACGCTCTTGCGGAGTATCGGGAAAAGGATAGAAGTCGCAAGGAAAAGATGCTGAGAAGTATCGTCTTTCATCATACGTTACCAAATAAGTTCGTACTGAAATTGATGGGAAAAGGACTTTATATTCTGCAGAAAACCAAAATGGATAAAGTATTGCGGAAGTCTACTATTTTGAATCACATACAGCCATCTATCGCTCGAATGGAATCGATAACACCCGAAGTTAAGCTTCCTAGAAAACGAATTAGTGAATGGTCGTCAACGAAGAGTAGGCCGCGTTTTCGAATTGGCTATTTCCCGGGGTGTGTGATGGATACATTTTTTGCAAATAGTAATGACCTTGCGATTAAACTTTTGGAAGCAGCGGGATGTGAAGTCATCACTATTAAGGAACAGGGATGTTGCGGTGCACTTCAACATCATAGCGGTGAGAAAACGAAGGCAATCGCACTTGCGCAGAAGAATATAGAAGCGTTTGAGAAACATGAATTTGATTTTATTGTGAATGCGATTGGCGGCTGCGGCGCCGCACTTGTCGAATACCATCTTCTGTTTGATGAAAAAGATCCTTGGTTCAAGCGAGCCAAAGAATTCGGGGAAAAGAACAAAGATATTAGTGTTCTCCTAGCAAAGCTAACGTTACCTTTCACGAAAAGTATTAGAAAAGTCGTGACTTATCAGCCATCGTGTCATTTAACGAATGTCCAGAAAATAGTGGATGAGCCATTGGAAATGTTGATGCGTGTGCCAGGAATTACGTATGTCCCGATGGAACAAAAAGATATGTGTTGTGGTTCGGCAGGTATTTATAACATTGTTCATCATGAAGAGTCGATGCTTGTTTTAGATAACAAAATGAAAAACGTACAGAAGGTTATACCCGAAGTGATTGTAACGACGAATCCTGGCTGTCATCTTCAGATGCTAGTTGGCGTTCAGCGCGAGGGGTTGCAGGATGAAATAAAGGTCGTTCATCTTGTAGAAATGATTGCGGAAGCATGCGAAATTCAATGAGGCGGCTATGGGGGATGCAGAATGAGAGATTATATTATTATTGGCGGGGGAATTGTTGGGCTTGCAGTCGGTATGACCATTCTTGAACGAAATCCGCTTGCTACCGTAACAATCCTTGAAAAAGAAAAGAAACTTGCAGAGCATCAAACCGGGCATAACAGTGGGGTTATCCATTCGGGGATTTATTATAAACCGGGCAGCTATAAAGCTAGGTTTGCAAAAGCCGGAAGTGAGGGAATGCGCAAGTTTTGTCAGGAAAATGGAATCGATCATGACATCTGCGGAAAAGTTATTGTTGCAACGAATGATCATGAATTGCCTCGGCTAGAAAAGTTGTATGAAAGGGCTCTTCAAAATGGTCTGGATGTCAAAAAGTTGAATAAAGAAGAGCTGCTTGAAAAAGAACCACACGTCAACGGATTAGAAGCTATCCATGTTCCGACGGCGGGAATTGTGAATTATAAGCAAGTATCTGAAAAAATGGCGGAGATCATTCGAAACAATGGCGGTGTAATTGTGACCGGTGCCGAGGTAAAATCAATCGATGAAAAGTACGACGGTGTTACGGTTGAAACGAAAAATAAAACGTACAAGGCAAAATTCCTCATCAATTGTGCAGGTCTGTACAGTGATCGAATCGCCAAAATGGCGGGCTATCTAGTCGACATGAAAATCCTGCCATTTCGTGGCGAATACTTCAAACTTAAAATAGAGAAAAGAGTACTAGTCAATAACCTGATCTATCCCGTGCCGAATCCTGATTTCCCATTTTTGGGTGTCCACTTCACAAGAATGATTGATGGTGAGGTCGATGTCGGACCGAATGCGGTGCCTGGCTTTAAAAGAGAAGCTTATAAAAAAACCTCATTTAATATGAAAGATTTTGGTGAAATGATTGCATACCCAGGCTTCTGGAAATTAGGATTAAAACACTCCAAAGAAGGTTTAGAGGAAATGGTTCGATCGTTCAGCAAAAAGAAATTCGTTGAAAACGCCCGGTTGCTTATCCCGGACATATCTGTGGATGATCTTATTCCGGCAGAAGCCGGTGTACGCGCGCAGGCACTTAAAAGCGACGGCAACCTAGTCGATGATTTCTTTATTGTAAACGGACGTACTAGTGTGCACGTTTGCAACGCACCTTCCCCAGCTGCAACCGGGGCGTTGGAAATCGGCAAAGAAGTAGTGAATAAAATCGAGCAGATCGAAGGTAGAAAGCTTGTACTCAATAGATGAGAAGTACCCGGTCGTTTGTATTCAAACAACTAATTTGCAGAAGTCAGAATAGTTTCAGAATTTACTTGGTGACTGTCACCCAGTCAATTCCCTCATAAATACGGTGTGCTCCTGTCTAGTATCCCGAATTGATAGATTAATTTGACTATAATTCTTTTCCAATTTAAACTAATATAAATGATTATCTTTGCAGAGTCATATAGTAACAGAGTTGTAGGTAATGTTAGCTCTTCGGTACCATGCAATCGTTCACATAATGAAAAGGGGGTATTTTATTGAAGAAAAAAGGGTTGTTCAGTATGTTGCTTGTTTTTCTTCTCCTGTTTGCGGCGGCTTGTAGCGCTGACAAAGAGGAAGGCGGAACTGCTACGGATGAAGGCAAGACTTCGGACGAAAACGTGACTAAAGACGAAGAAGCTTCAGGAAAGCTTGTCATTTACACGGGACGCGATGAAAGCGTTGTTGAGAAGGTCGTTGGAATGTTCAATGAAAAGTACCCTGATATCCAAGTTGAAAATTTGACGATGGGGGCACAGCAAATTCTTGAGCGTGTCCGCGGAGAGAAAGCGAATCCTCAGGCGGACTTTTGGTGGGGTGGTACACAATCCGCGATGATGGTGGCTGCGGATGAAGATCTGCTATTGCCATTCAAGCCATCATTTGACGATGCGATTGCAGCGGAATACAAAGATCCGGAAGGTCGATGGTATGGGGAAATGCTGTTGCCGGAAGTGATTATGATCAACAGCGACGTGTTGACGCCGGAGACGGGTCCGCAAGATTGGGATGATTTGTTGAAGCCGGAATGGAAAGATAAAATCGTTATCCGCGGAGTTCTAGCGTCCGGGACGATGCGTACAATTTACTCATCGATGATTTATCGCCAAGGTGCTGATACTCCTGAAAAAGGCTATGAATGGCTCAGCAAGTTGGATGCAAACACGAAAGATTATGCACAAGATCCGACGAATCTCTATTTGAAGCTGGTGCGTCAAGAAGGAACGGTATCGTTATGGAACTTGCAGGATATTCTGCTGCAAAGCAAGTTGAACAACCAGCCGTTTGACTATATTTATCCGGAAAGCGGCGCGCCGATTCTCGTAGATGCGGTCGGTATCGTCAACAATGCGAAAAACGAAGCGAATGCGAAACTATTCTATGAGTTCCTATTTGATCCGGATGTTCGTGCAGAGCTAGCGGAAGAATTGTATCAGATTCCGACACGTTCAGATATTGCCAAAGAAGATATGCCGGATTGGTATCAAGACCTTGACTTAAAGGCTCTTGATATCGATTGGGCAGTGATGGCTGAAAAAGAAGCGGAATGGATGGAGCATTGGGATTCGAATATTAAAGGAAAAGGTAAATAAGTGTAGTTGAACGATTCAGTAAGTATATGTTCTTCATCATGGAACAGTGTCTAGCTCCGGGCGCCAGATGCTCGGGTCATAAGTCGAAGCTGCTCTGCGGCATAGACTGCTGCTCCGCATCTTTGGCTTATGTCTGTCGCATCTAGGCAGGCGCCTTGCGCTTTTCATCAAGACCTCGGGTAATCAATCTCGGGGTCTTTCCTTTACATAGAGACTAAATTTCATTGGAGACTAAATTTGAACAGAAACTAAATTTGAATAGAATCTAGAATTGATTGGAAGAGGTGAGGGAATGAAGGGTGTTCGATTAAACGATATAACGAAGACATTCGGCAAAGTCCACGGCGTGAAAGATTTGAATATCGACATACAACCGGGCGAGTTTTTCACATTCCTTGGACCGAGCGGATGTGGGAAGACGACAACGCTACGTATGATTGCGGGATTTTATTACCCGACGGATGGAAAAATCTTCTTCGATGATCGGGACGTGACGAGATTGCAACCAAATAAGCGTGACATCGGTATGGTATTCCAAAACTATGCCCTTTTTCCGCATATGACGGTGAATGAAAATATTGCATTCGGCTTGGAAGTGAGAAAGTTTTCGAAAGAAGAAATCACTAGGAAAGTGGATGAAGCGAGGAGACTCGTGCGACTTGGACAGTATGGCGAGCGGAAAATCAATGAGCTCTCCGGCGGTCAGCAGCAACGGGTCGCCTTGGCCCGGGCACTCGTCATCAAACCGGATATTTTACTCTTGGATGAACCGTTATCCAACTTGGATGCGAAGCTGCGCGAGGAGACGCGGATTGAAATTAAACGTCTGCAGGCGGAGCTTGGCGTGACGACAGTTTATGTCACGCATGATCAGACTGAAGCGATGGCGATGTCCGACCGGATCATGGTGATGGAAGATGGTTATGTACAGCAAATCGGCACGCCGCAGGAGATATACAATCGCCCGGTGAACAAATTTGTTTCATCGTTCATCGGTGAATCGAATACTATAGAAATGACAATCATGTCAATCGATGGGGAAAAAGTCATCGTAAAAAATGAACACGGAGTCCTGATAACGGGACTTTTAGAAAACAGTTCTCCGCTGGCCCCTATGAATAAAGGGGAAAAAGTCCATGTGTCGATTCGTCCGGAATCCATTCATCAAGGCGAAGGGGAGAATACACTGACCGGGGAAATTACATTTGTTGAATTCACTGGACTAAGTGTTAATTACATGGTGGACATACCAGGGATTACGCTTAAAGTGATGATCATAAATACAGGCGGAAAACTGTTGGAAATCGGGGATTCGATCCAGTTGAATATTCCGGCCCGAAGCCTTTACTTTCTTGGCGAATAGGGGGTTCAGCTTATGAAGAAGCAAACAATCCAGTCGTCGCAAGATAGCTTGTGGGCACGCATTACACGGTCCCCTTCATTCATTTATGTCCTTATTTCACCATTGTTCCTTATTTTGTTCGGCTACGTCATCTATCCGTTTTACCAGACGTTCATCCAAAGTTTTGGCAGTGAAACGGGACTGAACAATTATGAACGTTTTTTCAGTTTTGAAAGTACGGCCAATCTTGAAGCGCTCTGGACGAGTGTGTACATTTCGGTCATCAGTGTCATTACGTGTGCGATTGTCGGCGTGTTAATGGCATTTTTACTTGAACGGTATGATTTTCCAGGGCGGCGTATGCTGTCCGTTCTCGTACTGGTTCCAATGGCGTTGCCGCCGCTTGTCGGCGTGTTATCGTTTACATTTTTATATGGGGAAAGCGGGATTATTCCCCGCGGTCTCCAGCATATATTCAACTTAGAGCAAGTACCATTTGCGTTGGAAGGAGTATGGGGCGTCATCGTCGTCCATACGTTCACGATGTATACGTACTTCTATTTGACCGCTTCGGCGGCAATCAAAGGGCTTGATCCTTCATTGGAGGAAGCGGCGACAAACCTTGGCGCAAGCAGACTTCGGATTTGGCGGAAGGTCATCTTGCCGATGCTGACGCCGTCGCTCGTTGCTGCAGCGCTTCTTGTGTTCATGATTTCCATGGCGTCGTACACTGCACCGCTCATTTTCGGTGTGGAGCGGACAATGACGATGCAAATTTACTTATCGCGGACGAACGGTAATCTAGATATGGCGGCAACGCAATCAACGATTTTATCGTTCGTATCGATTTCGTTTTTGATCATCATGAGATGGTACCAAAACAAGCGGAATTACCAAAACTTGAGTAAAGGGATCAGTGTTCATCGTTCGGAAGTGAAGTCGAAGGTGATGAAAGTGCTTTCTGTCATTCTCTCATTTGTCGGTGTCATCATTTTACTATTACCGATTTTGACGCTAATTCTTATTTCATTCTCAGTGGACGGCACATGGACGATTCAAGTATTGCCGCCTGAATATACGTTTGACCATTACAAAGCATTATTCACGGATGAACGGACGTGGCGACCGATTTGGAACTCGCTGCAAATGGGCTTCGTGGCAACTGTCGGGAATATCATATTCGGTGTTGCAGCGGCGTATGCGATGGTGCGGCTTAATTTCAAAGGGAAAACAGTGCTTGATATTTTAATAATGGTTCCATGGGCGCTGCCTGGGACAGTCGTTGCGGTGAATTTGATTGCAGCATTCAGTGAGGAAAATATCTTCGCTTTCAATCAAGTACTGATTGGGACATTCTGGATATTGCCTCTCGCCTATTTCATCCGCCACCTGCCGCTCGTCTTCCGTTCGACATCAGCGTCGTTAATGCAGATGGATCAATCGATTGAAGAAGCTTCGAGGAGTCTTGGCGCAGGCTGGTGGATGACGTTCCGCAAAATCGTCCTGCCGTTGACATTGACGGGGATTTTAGCGGGAACATTGCTCGCGTTCGTTCAAAGTATCGGGGAGTTTGTTGCATCGATTCTCATTTATAGTACATCGACGATGCCTTTATCAGTCGCGATTTTTCAGAAGATGTACGCATTCAAATTCGGTACGGCCTGTGCGTATGGTGTACTGCAAATCATTTTAATTCTCATCGTATTGACGATTTCGGAAAAGTTGTCGAAAGGATCCGCAGGTTCTGCGGTTTAGTTATATTGTGTGGGAATTGACTGGGTGACTGGCACCCACGCAATTCTCGCACAATAGATTTATCCCCAATCGGAAGGATGGATTGTATTATGATCAGAAACTTCAAGGACCGTATCAATGAGGCAGAGGGGGAAGAGTTCCCGTCGAAAACGTATCGGAAAATGGTTCTGCAACCAGCTTACGATGAAGCGAAAAAATACTTTTTGCATTCGATGATCCAAATCCATGCTGCTCATTTGAAGATGCTTGAAGAGCAGAGCATCGTAAGTCCGGAAGATGCGATCACGATCGGGAAGGCGATACATGCGTTGGATGTGGATTACTACAGTACGGACCATTACAATCCGCTGTTTGAAGATCTCTTTTTTCGCATTGAACACGATTTGATTGAAGAAGCGGGGGAGATTGCGGGGAATTTGCATATTGCGCGAAGCCGTAACGATATGGGAATCGCTATTTATAGAATGACATTGCGGAAAAAACTGCTTGAGTTGATGAGTGAGATGCTGGCGTTGAAAGACGCGCTGATTGCTTTTTGCGAAGAACATGTCGATACGGTCATGATCGGCTACACGCATACGCAACAAGCGCAGCCGACGACGCTGGCCCACTATTTGAAAGCTGTCGTTGATCAATTAGGCAGGGACTTCAAACGTGTCCAATCGGCGTTTGCAACAGTGAATCGTAGCAGTATGGGAGCTGCAGCGCTTACAACGACGGGTTTTGACATCAGCCGCGAGCGGATGAAAGATCTGCTGGCGTTTGACGATATTATCGAAAACTCGTGGGATGCGGTGGCAGGCGCGGATTATATTACGGAATCGGCAACTGCAATTCAGCTTGCAGCGTTGAATTTGGGACGCACTGTTCAAGACTTTCTGACATGGGCGACACAGGAGTTCAACGTTTTCACATTGGCGAATCCGTACGTGCAGATCAGTTCGATCATGCCGCAAAAACGCAATCCCGTTTCGATTGAACATATGCGATCCTTGTTGTCGGCGGTCGTCGGCGATACGAATACGGTGTTGACGATGGTACACAACACACCATTCGGGGATATCGTTGATACTGAAGATGATATGCAACCATTTCTGTGGAAATCAATCGATCGGCTCATCGGGATTTATCAATTGTTCGGCAGCGTTGTTTTGACGATGAAAGTGAATAAGAAAAAGTTGCTCGAACGGGCGGAGAACAGTTTTGCCAACGTGACTGAACTCGCTGATACGCTCGTCCGTTCAGAGGGGATTTCGTTCAGACAATCCCATCATATCGTCAGCAATTGCGTGAATGCTTTGTTGGGGGCGGCCGAAGATTCGCTGTTGGGTTTAACGTGGCAGCTTGCGAATGACCAAGCGATGCTCGTCTTAAATAAAGGGCTGACAATTTCCGAAGAGGATTTTTACGCCACTTTACGTCCCAAACATTTCATTGATATACGGACAATATATGGGGGACCTTCAGCTGTAACGATGAAGACTTCACTCGAGAAATCCAAAGAGTTTGCGAAAGATGCGATGCAATGGCTAAATGAAAAAGAACGTGCCATTTTAGATGCTGAAGTTCAGTTGGAAACATTTAAAACTAACTGGAGTGGTGCATGATGGATGAAGTGATTCTCGCAATAGATGGCGGAGCGACAAAAACAGCTATGACTGTGCAAAAACGTAATGGGGTTGTACTTTTTGACGGTAAAGGAGAAGGCTCCAATTTCCAGACTGTAGGTGCAGATAAAGTAAAGGAAGTCCTTGGTTCATTATTAGCGGAGGTACGAAAGGTTCTTCCTAAAATGAAAGTGGAAATCGCAGTTTTCGCACTCGCCGGTATCGATTCGAAACAAGACGAACTGGTTGTTCGGGGGATTGTAGAAGAAGTGAGTCGTTTACATGGACTGCAGGCAAGCAAGCTGATTATCGAAAATGATGCGGAAGCAACAATGCTTGGGGCGACAGGTGGAAAACCTGGTGCCCTCCTCATTTCAGGGACAGGCTCGATTGCGTATGCCCATGATGCAAAAGGGAAAATTGTACGATCGGGCGGCTGGGGCCACAGGGCAGGGGACGAAGGAAGCGGCTACTGGCTTGGCCGCGAAGTGCTGCGTGCTATATTCCGCATGGAAGATGGAAGAGGTCCGGAGACGACGTTGAAGCGGGAAGTATTGCAAGAGTTAGAGCTGGATTCCGTTCAAGCCTTGGCGGGCTGGCTTTTCGCTTCGACGTATTCAGTGGATAATGTTGCAAGTCTTTCGCGTGTCCTCAGTACTTGCGCAGAAAAAGGCGACGGTGTAGCGATAGGCATCATGGAAGAAGCAGCGGACGAGCTGGCGTTATTGGTTGGGGCAGTGTTGCGCAAATGTGAACTGGAAAACGTGGAAAGTGATATCTATTTGAACGGCGGGGCACTGATCAACTCCGAAATGCTCGTCAATGGACTTAGAAATCATGTAAAAACGGAATTCCCCTTATGTCAGCTAATCACCTCAACAAAATCCCCGATTGAATCTATCGTGGCGCGGGGATGGTTGGAATTGTCTGGGTGACAGTCACCCAGACAACTTCAACACAAACACAACAAACATGAAAGTTTGAACAACTTGAACAATTTTTCTTGGACTGTTTTTAATAGAGACATAACATCAGACATCAATCTGCTAGGTAGAATGATGTCTTTTTACTATAGTGAAATTATTAACGTAGTCCTTTCAACTGACTACCTTCTATCTAAATAGTTAGTTTCGAAAAAAGTTATAGATAATAAATGATAATAGTTCGTTTAAAGAGTATAGTGAACGGGTAGAGTCTACTGTAAGGTGAATCATGCGCTCCACGTCCGCGGTGATGTCGGTAGCAGTTGAATTCATCTTATATTTACGTTAATTAGTACTGCTAATTCCGGTTTGTCTCTATCATTCTAGCAAACAATTATACCCATAATTTGGACTATGATAGAATATATCTAACATGCTAAGATAGAGAGGCAACAAAAGGTACATAAGCAGTACCGCAACATTCAAGAGAGAATGAAATGAAGAATTTTACATTATGCATTCATTTCTATCTATTTAAGAGGAGGAAATTATTTTATGTCTAGTAATCAATCATCGAAGTATACGAAGTTTATAGTAGGAGCTGCATCCGCTGCACTCGTAGCATCTGCGGTAGCGCCGGTAGCAAGCGCAAAAGATTTCAATGATACAAAAGGAAACACACACGAACCAGCAATCGACGCACTATCTGATGCAGGTGTTATCACTGGCTACCCGGACGGTTCATTCTTGCCGAACAAAACGTTGACTCGCTCAGACGTTGTTAAATTGATGGGTAAATGGCTTGTATCTGAAGGATATAAAGTTCCGGAAAACTATAAAACTGAGATGCGTTTCGCTGATTTGAAACCAACATCAAATGATGAGCTATTGCAATATGCTGCAGTCGTTAAAGACAATGGCGTATTCAACGGCAGTAACGGAAATCTTTTGGCTGGCGACAACATCACTCGTGAAAACATGGCAGTCGTTCTTGTTCGTGCATTCGACAAAGTAAATGATTTCGACCTAGTATCATATGTAAAAGAACAAGATTTCAAGAAAGACGTTATCGATCTAGCGAAAGCGAAATCGGAAGCACGTCCGGCTATCGACGTTCTAGATTACTTCGATATCACGAACCCAGCTGCACCAGCTTTCAACCCTAAAAACACAACAACTCGTGGACATTTCGCTACGTTCCTTCACAAATCAATCAAAACAGACTTCTCTGAAGTTAAAGAAGCACCTGTAGATGAAAACCAAGTTGCAGTAGACGCAGCGGCTGAACAAGTTAAAGCTGGCGCAGTAACTGTTGCACGCGGAAACTATGCAACTGACGCTAACAAACTAGCAGCAGTAGAAGCATATGTTACTTCACTAGTAACTGAAAAAGACGTAGTAGCAAAAGTAGCTGCAGGCAAAACTGCTGGCGAATATGATGTGACACTTACTAAAGGTGAAGCAAAAGCTGAGAAAACAATCGCTGTAACATTCGATTTCGCGGCAGACGATCGCTTTGTTACTGAAGTGAATGCATTGAACGGTACACAAGTTGAAGTTAAATTCAGCGCAGCTGTAGATAAAGCTTCTGTTTTCAATACAGATGGTACACTTAAATCAAGTGTGGTTTCGCTAACTTCTTTAGATAAAGTAAACGCTGGATCACTTAAAGGTGAACTTAGCGCAGATGGAAAAACTCTAAAAGTTACATCGGAAAACGCTCTTTCAAAACGCTATGACGTTGTCATTGATGGATTGAAATCAGTAACTGGTGCAGCTTTCGACAAGTATGAAAAAACAATTACAATTGAAGCTGACAAAACGGCTCCTACTATTACTGGAACGGAAAGAATTTCTGCGTCAGCAGTAAAAGTAACTTTCTCAGAGCCATTAAGCACTCTCGGAACTGTTTCTTACAAACTAGCTGATGGTACAAAAATAGTTGCTGACGGAAACGGTATTTCTAATACATTCTCTGCAGGAGATTCTGAAGTGATTTTCACTATCGGTAGCGACGTTGCAGCAAATAAAGAAGTAATTGCTACATTTATCGGAGCTAAAGACCAAATCGGTAACTTGATGACTCCAAACCCTGCAACCGCATCATTCACGAAAGGTGCTGCCGATGGAGTGGCTCCGACAGTATCATCCATTACTCAGACAGGCACTAAGACGTTTGCAGTTAAATTTTCTGAGGCACTTCTTGGAAAACCGGTAATTTCTATCAACGGTACACAAGTATCCGCTGATAGTGTAGTAAAAGACACTACTGATGCTACTAACTATATTGTTACTACGGAAAATGTACTCGATGGAGCTAATACTGTAAAAGTTTCTGCATTTAAAGATTTAAGCGGAGAAGCAGGAGCTGATCTCAGTAAAGTTGTAACATTTGTTAAAGATGTAAACGCTCCTACAGTAGTTTCAAGCACTGTAGTAACAGATGCTGCGGATGCTAAAGAATACTTGGAAATCACATTTGACAAAAATGTTTTAGTTACTGATGCTTCTAAAGTGAGTGCTAGTGGCTCATATGTGAATAATCATGTGACACATGATTTCACTGGTGCAGAAACTGCTGTTGTATACAAAGAAGCTAACAACAAAAAAGTTGTTCGCGTTTCCCTTGCTGCTTTGCTTTCAGAAACAGCTAATTCTAAAGGCGTAAAAGGTGCAGCATATAAGCTTGACCTCACGTTTACAAATGTGAATAGTGAAGCCGGAGAAAATGCAAATGCAGTCAAATCGGTGTCATTCACTCGTGGCGAAGATGGTACAACGGCTTCTGATGCTAAAATCAGTCTTGCAAAAACTGACGGCATAAAACAATCTGCTGATAATAACATAGTTGAAGTAACTTTCGATAAGACTGTAGATGCAGCAACAGCAACTAATGCTGCAAACTATAAAATTGATGGTGCTATAGTAGAATCAGCTACTGTTAAATCAGGTGATCTTAAAAAAGTAACCCTTAAATTGAAAGCTGATTCCAATACATTTACAGGCGAACGTAGCGTCGTTATTGAAAATGTAAAAGCAAAAGACTCCTCCGTAGCAATGGACAAATTTGAAGGAACAGTTTCACTTAATGAAAACGTAGCACCAACAGTTAAAAATGCAAAATTAACTGCAACTAACAAAATCACGCTTACATTCTCGGAAAATGTAACAAATGCTGCGACTGCAACTGGTGATTTTGAATTATTAGTAGGTGGAAAGACTGTTGCTACGACAGTAACAACTGCTAAAGAGGTAAATGGATCTACAACACTTGTATTAACATTAAACAAAGCTGTATCTGCTGACGATCTTGCTAAAGGGTTATCTCTACAGGCAGCTACTGGCACGATTAATGTTGTAGACGAAGTTAATAACTTAGTTAGACTTTCGTCACCGGTTATTGTTGAACAATAAAATTTGTACAAGTTTTTTAGGAAATCAAACAAATATTTTAAATTATACATGGATTGTTTAATTGCATAACAAACAAAAAGCGGAACAAGCTCACACCAGAGCTAGTTCCGCTTTTTCTATTCTATCTTTTTACTTCTCCGCACTCTCAGCCTCTCCAAACTCCAACTCTAGTTCTTTCATATACTCTTCCATGCTGATTGCGTTTTTAATAACGTCTGCAGGAATAGTAATTTCATTTACTTTATTGAAGTTGCTGAATGTGCCGGCGATTGTTTGTTTGATGGAGATTGTATCTTCATCCACGCCCATTGTCATATGTGTAGTTCCTTTTGTATCTAGTGGGAACAACGTTTTTTTGTCGATTGTCGTGACAACGTAGTATTCTTCGATGTTGATTGCAAGGTCATCAAAAATGTTTTCAATTCCTTCTTCTTCAGTCGCTTCATCAGTCGCGTCTTCTTCAACTGCATCTTCTTCAGTCGCTTCATCAGTCGCGTCTTCTTCAACTGCATCTTCTTCAGTCGCGTCTTCTGCAACGTCTACAGCTACTTCCTCCGCCTCTATAGCCGCATCCTCATTTTCAGATACAATTGAATCGTCTACCGTGCTGCCGCCAGTTAATTCAGCGGGTAGAAGACCTGTCAGTAGGGACATCGCTTCTTCCATCATTTCACCAAATTCTTCGTTTGTCAGCGTTTGCGTCATTACGTAGACATCGTCATATTCAAAGATGTGTACGCCTTTCGTGAATTTCTTCGTCAATTCCAACTGCGCCAGTGGGTCTGCTTGTGCGACGGATGCCTGCAACAATCCATCTGTTAAAGCGTCGTCGAACTTAACCCATTTGTCGCCGATTTTTTGGAAATAACCATCTTTCGTGAAGTATGTTTCGGAAACATCCTCCATCTCTTCACCTTCAAGATTCATTGTCATCTTTGAAAGCATGTACATAGCAATCGGATCCTGGATCACGTTCATTTCGATATCCATAAGCATATCGATTGCTTCTGCTTCAAGTGATGATTCCATTTTTTGATCCAGTGTCATTTTTGAAGAATAGCTTGTCAGTTCCGCTGCCAGCATTTTCTCGAAAAATGCATCGACATCTTGTACACGGTTTGTCGTAATGTTTACCGTTTTTTGATCCTCTGAAACTTCCACTTTAAAACCTTCTAGTTGAGATAAAAACTCACCAGAAACATAGTTTCCTGCATTTTTCAAAGTAAGCGGGAATTCAGTGTCCGCTTTTTTGCCGTTCACTGCAATTGAATGTGCCGCCGCATTGAAATCGACTGTTAAATGCGTATTTGTCACATTCACTTTACCTGATTTGTCTTTCGAAACTTTATAGCCCGCTTCAGTAAACAAATCTTCCACTGGAATCAAAACCTGATCCTGTGACATGAACGGTTGCTCGTACCCTTTAACTTCGACGCCATCCACTATGAATTTCATTGCGGATGATTGGGCGGAAACTAATCCGTGTGGCAGCGCGAACGATAGTGCAAAAACGAACGCCAATGCCCATGTAGCCATTTTCTTCATTACTGTAAAACCCCCATAAACGTATTGGTAAAATTTACTTACTAGATTGTAAGTATACTACAAATACGATTGTATTCTGAAAAGGTTTCGTTTATTACGTAAATAATTTGAAAATGTTGACATTTAATCTATTTAAATAGTTTGACAACCTTTTAGAGGGGTACATGTAAATAAAGGAATCTAGTAATACTTTCTTAGCTATTTCGAGGAAGGTGGTGAACCGATTGAAAAGAATATTCATAGTTTGTATGCTTTGCTTTTCTCTATTGCTCGTCTCACCAGCTTTTGTTCACGGTGAAGGAGAGGAATTGCCGAAGAAAAACGCCAATGGGTTGTTGTTTGACACGTTGCAAAACGTTGGCGAGGGTGTGAAAAGTACAACACAGTCTATTGAAACGGCAGTTGAGGAAACTGTAACGAACACGGTTACTAGTACAGACCAGGTCGTAACTAGCATTGTCGGGTCAGTGAAAAATGATGCCGGCCATGCAATACTTGAGAATGCGACTGAAACAATTATAAAAACTGTGGAACATACCACAACTGAAGTGACGAGTACGATAGACTCGGTCGTCAATGAATTGCCGGTTGTTTCCGTTGTCGATGAAGTAAAAGCAATAGGGAAGCAAACGACGACTGAAGTGGTGAACACGATCGATAAGACGGTGGATCCAATTGTGGATAAATTGCCGCCCGTACCTGTCGTCACTCCACTTGTTAAAGAGACGATTTCTGCAGTTCGGCTGGATTCTGTCCTAGCCGGGGAAAGTAAATCACAAGAACCAGTTGTCGAGACGGTAGAAACTAATACTGTACAAATCAACACAGGCAACGAAAACTCATACTTAGAAGAAGAATCCGCAATCGTGGCAGTTCCAGCAGTGGAAATTGCCGATTCAGTTAATAAAATGGAATCTGTAACAGAAAAAATGGAAGGTATCCTGGACAAGCCAGTAATAATTCCTGATGACACTCGAGTTTCTGTGGCAGAATCTATTTTACAAGAACTTCCCGATTCAGATAGTAACAAAATCATAGCACCACAACAAAAAAGTGGTACTAGTGGTGACTCTTCTAACTTCACAACAGGCATGTCGATAGGGGAAGAGAACCGAAAGACTACTCCACCGTTTAATTCCGAAAAGAACTTGAACCATCTTTCAGTTTCTGCTATAACAACGTTTACATCTTCAACTGCATCTCTTCCATTACTAATAAGCGGCCACAATGATTTAAGTTTTGGAGTAGTTGTTGATGTGTTTTCCCTCATTACCTCTAATGGCAGGCAATGGATGCCGCCCGATGAAAAAGCGATGATTCAATGGATTCATGCTCCTCCGGGGCAACCGCCAAAACAAACTCCTTTTTTTAATGTGAATCAAACATTATAAAAAAGGAGAGGGATATTAATGAAAAACAATTGGACAAAATATGTTGGGGTCAAGTTAGGAATGTGCTTAGCACTGAGCTTCTCCCCTTCATTTGTGAATGCGGATGAAACTGGAGAAGAGAACTATGTAAACTTGGATAGTAACCTACTGAACAAAAAGGTAGATAAATCAACTATCGTGGATATTCAAGCAGATAATGTCCCGGTTTTAGGAGACTTGATAGCACAGATTCCAACAAAAAGTCCTGTTTCTGCGAATGCCAGTGAAGAAGGAGAGGATAGTCAGCGAAATTCCACCCTTGCAACAGTCGAGTTGAGTAATCCAAACGGTCTAATCGATGATCTGAATGTTTCAGTCCTAGATCAAAGCAGCATGCAAGATGACAACTCCTCCGAACGTGAAAGCTCACTCGCATCAGTCGAACTGTCAACACCAATCACAAATGAAGTGGAGGTGGATGTTCTTTTGTCGGAGCACCAATCCAGTGATGAAAGCTCATCATATGACGGTGGCTTAGTCGAGTTGAATGCGGATGAACTGCCTGTACTCGGCGAGGTGCATGCCGGCGTATTGGACGGTCACTACGCAAATGACAGTGAAAGTGCATCATTGTCATCGGGTTTGATTCAAGCCGATTTGGATGATGGTTTACTGGATGACACTTCAGTTGACGTCCTTGCCGTGGATAAATCAATGAGTGAGGAAAGCAGTCAACAATCAACTTCATTAGCATCTGTCAACGTGGGGGACGATTCTGTGGGCGGCCTCGTGGATGAATTGGAAGTCTCTGTCTTAGAGCAAAGCAGCATGCAAGGCGACAACTCCGCTGAAAGGGAAAGCTCACTTGCATCAGTCGAACTATCAACACCAATCACAAACGAAGTGGAGGTGGATGTTCTTCTTGCGGAGTATCAATCCAATAAAGAAATCTCTTCATATGATGGTGGCTTAATCGAGTTGAATGCAGGAAATCTGCCTATACTTGGCGAGGCGCATGCCGGCGTTTTGGACGGCCACTACACAAATGATGGAGAAAGCCAATCTTTCTCATCGGGTTTGATTCAAGCCGATTTGGAGGAAGGTTTACTGGACGATACTTCAATTGACGTCCTTGCGTTAGATAGATATATATATGGAAAAGGAACGTACAGTAAATATAGCGGCGTTGCATTGGTCGTTGGAAATGGAACAAATGGAAACGTCGATGTCAGCATTCTGACAACTGAAAAATTTCAACCCGTTGCAACTGTTACACAGCCCGTTTTACCCGATGAAGATGCTGAAACCGCGACACCCGGGGATGAGTCAACCGACTTAACGCCAGGCGAAAACGGAAATGCAACGCCAACCGAAAACACAGACGACTTGAAACCAAGTACCGATGCAAATGAGCTGTCGCCAACCGAGGGTGCAGACAATCAAATGTCAGATAATGAGTTTGATGGAGTTTCACCAAATGAAAGTGCTACCGGTCCAAATTCAGACAGTAATGCAAGCGTCACAGGCGATGATACGGTTGAAATGACGCAAGGCGAAGATTCAACATCAAAGGTGAAAGATGAAGGTGTTGTATGGGCTGCAAGCGGTTCTAACGCAATGAACGATGATGGTGCCAAGAATGCGATTGGGATGAACGGAACCCCTGTAATAGGTAATGACATCGGTTCAATGTTGCCGAAAACAGGAGGCATCTTCGACAGTGTTGTGCTTACTATAGTCGCATTACTGCTTTTGACAGTCGGTCTGGGTATCCGTCGATTTGCTCATTAATCCAAGTGAATTATAGAGCAAGGAGCGGATGTATAGATGAAAAGAGTACTAAAATGGCTTGGAAACCTCATGATTTTGGCAAGCATCTTTCTGCTAGTCTGGTTAATTGCAGGAAATATGAATAGCAGACAACAGCAAAACCAATTTTTGGACGCTTTCGAATCGATAAAGGCTGAAGCCGGCTTCAATATGCCGATTTCAGCTGATGAACAAGAACCTTTCAATGATAAAACACAAGGATTCCATGGAATTGAAGGTGTATTGACCATCCCGCTCATCGAATTGGAATTACCTGTACTGTACGGCGCCGATTCGGTTAACCTTAGTCGGGCATTGGGAGCTGTAGCCAATATGGACAGGCCGGGTGAAATGGGCGGCAGCTATGCAATCGCCGGACACCAAGCCCATGTGTTCGGTGCATTTTTCAATCGCCTCCATGAGGTTGAAGCTGGTACTAGATTCACTTACGAAACACGTGAAGGAACCATGGAATTCGAAGTTTTTGAGGTGAAAGTGGTCAAGCCGCACGAAGTGGATGTCCTTGACAGGGAAAAAGATATTGCGCTACTTTCGCTGATCACATGTTATCCCGCGAACTCCAACAAATACAGATTAGTCATTCAAGCAAAAAGAGTAGATACACTAACACCTTAATGAAACGCGGAAAGTAATACTCCCTCATTGCCGATTCCCGGCGGTGGGGGATTTTTAAATTGTGTCAGAATTGACTGGGTGACAGGTACTTTCTAATGTCGTCGGAAGGTAGCTAAGTTCGATGCAAACAAGACAACGCTCTACAAAAGGTAAACAACATTCCGTGGAAACTAAAAAGGTTAATTATCTGAATAGTGTCAGAATTGACTGGGTGACTGTCACCTCACGAAACTCCCTCCCGTGAAACGCCCCGAAAACGCAAAAAAGCGAACAAGTTAGAATAAATTAAAAATAATTAAATGTTGAACAAATTTTGTCATATGCGATATATCGCACTTTGAAAGGCTTGTAAGCGGATACATTAAAACTCATTATTTTAAATTGGTTAATAATTTTAAAAACACTGTTGACTCCAGTGAATATCCATTATATGATGACATCAATCCAATTCGGTTAGTGATTCATTTCACAAACTACATAACCTACCAACAAGATAGACAGACGTAAACATGTACGTGATTTGATGAGGAGTGAGTACACCATGGAAAGACCAATGAGAAGTGACATGATTAAAAAAGGTGTAGACCGTGCGCCGCATAGAAGTCTACTGTACGCTACGGGCGTTAGAATGAAAGATATGCACAAACCTTTCATCGGTGTCTGTAACTCCTATATTGATATTATTCCAGGCCATATGCATTTGAATAAATTCGCGGAAGTCGTCAAAGAGGCGATTCGCGAAGCGGGTGGTATCCCGTTCGAATTCAATACAATCGGTGTTGACGATGGAATTGCAATGGGGCATATCGGTATGAGGTATTCATTGCCAAGCCGTGAACTCATCGCCGACTCGGCAGAAACAGTAATCAACGCCCACTGGTTCGACGGCGTATTCTACATTCCGAACTGTGACAAAATCACGCCTGGTATGTTAATGGCAGCAGTTCGAACGAACGTCCCGTCAGTCTTCGTCTCAGGCGGACCGATGGAAGGCGGCGTGTCGTCAGATGGCAAGCCCTTATCACTCGTTTCCGTGTTCGAAGGTGTCGGTTCCTACAAACAGGGGACAATGACAGCCGAAGAGCTGCTCGACATCGAACAGAGTGCATGCCCGACGTGCGGATCCTGTTCAGGAATGTTCACGGCGAACTCGATGAACTCGTTAATGGAAATGCTGGGAGTTACAGTTCCGGGTAACGGAACAATCTTAGCCACTTCGGATGAACGCCATCGACTCATTAAAGAAGCAGCGGAGCATCTCGTCCGAATGGTGAAAGAAGATGTGAAGCCACGTGACATCATAACGAAAGAAACAATCGATGATGCATTCGCACTTGATATGGCAATGGGCGGTTCTACAAACACAGTCCTCCATACTCTTGCGATAGCTCATGAAGCAGAAATCGAATACGATGTCCGGGATATCAACGAAGTTGCGAAACGAATTCCATATTTATCTAAAATTAGTCCATCTTCTGACTATACGATGCACGATGTCCATCTTGCAGGCGGGGTCAGTGCGATAATCAAAGAGCTTTGTGAAATTGAAGGGGCCGTCCATCCAGACCGGATGACGATTACCGGAAAATCGCTCTATGAAAATGTGAAAGATTCACATATTCTCAATGAAGAAGTTATTCGGCGCCATGATAATGCATACAGTCCTGTAGGCGGGTTGTCCGTACTATTCGGCAATATCGCACCGGACGGCGGCGTCATCAAAGTAGGGGCGGTCGATCCATCCATTAAAGCGTTCCGAGGAAAAGCCATTGTGTTTGAATCCCAGGAGGATACACAAGAAGGCATCGATAACGGAACGGTAAAAGCAGGCGACGTTGTCGTCATCCGTTACGAGGGTCCGAAAGGCGGCCCGGGAATGCCTGAAATGCTTGCACCGACTGCAGCAATAGCAGGACGCGGTCTGGCAACGAAAGTCGCACTCATTACAGACGGACGGTTTTCAGGGGCGTCACGCGGTATCTCGATTGGCCACATTTCACCGGAAGCGGCTGAAGGCGGACCGATCGCATTGGTCGAAAATGGTGATATCATCGCAATCGACTTAACAAACCGTACGATTGAACTTGAAGTTTCAGATGAAGAACTTGAAAAAAGAAGAGCACACTTAAAACCATTCGAACCTAAAATTAAAAAAGGCTATCTAGCCAGATATTCAGCGCTTGTCACTTCTGCAAGTACAGGCGGTGTCATGAAAATTTAATAGATTAAAATCAATGATGGGGCAAAAGTAATTAGAACCTGTATTCACAGAGAGCCGGTACCGCTGGAAGCCGGCAATACAACTAGTTGCGACATCACCCCGGAGTGGATTGCTGAAAATAAAGTAGGCAATCCCGGGCGCAGAGAAATCAGCGCTCGTTATAAAAAGAATAGACCTAGTCTATTCATGAGGCAGCTAGATTGCTGCGAACAAGGGTGGTACCATGAAAAGTTTTTTCATCCCTATGTAAAGAAGAGTTTCTTTGCGTGGGATGAAAAGACTTTTTTATTTCGAAATAAAAGATTGATTATTCTAAAGTAAAAGTAAGGAGGAGTTTATAGATGAATGCTGAAGTTCAAACGAAGCAAGCAGTAAAGGAAATGGCGCCAGAGCCCGTGCATGAGCCGCTACAGACCGAACAACCGAAAGATGGGTCTGCTGTACTCATTCAAGCTTTGAAAAATCAAGGTGTTGAAGTTGTCTTCGGCTATCCTGGAGGAGCTGTCCTACCGATTTATGACGCATTGTATAAAAACCCCATTTCCCATGTGCTTGCACGTCACGAACAAGGCGCGATTCATGCAGCTGAAGGTTATGCACGCGTTTCAGGAAAACCGGGCGTCGTCATTGCAACATCAGGGCCGGGAGCGACAAATTTAGTGACAGGAATCACGGATGCCATGATGGATTCGCTGCCACTCGTCATCTTCACAGGTCAGGTGGCAAGTTCGGTAATCGGTACGGATGCATTCCAGGAAGCGGATGTTATCGGAATCACACAGCCGATCACCAAGCATAACTACCAGGTGAACGATGTAGCCGATTTCCCGAGAATAATCAAAGAGGCATTTCATATCGCTTCAACAGGACGCCCGGGGCCAGTACTCGTCGATGTTCCTAAAAACATTGCAACGGGCCTTTTCATTCCAACGGGCGACATGGACGCAGAAGTGGATTTACCGGGTTATCAGCCGACAACGACTCCGAACTATTTACAAATCCAAAAAGCGGCGGAAGCTATCTCCAAAGCGAAAAAACCGCTGATCCTGGCGGGTGCAGGAATTCTTCATGCCCAGGCGATGGATGAATTGAAAGAACTTGTTGAAAAACATCAGCTACCTGTAACGAACACGCTTCTTGGATTAGGAAGTATTCACGGTAACCACGAACTATTCCTTGGCATGGCAGGCATGCACGGAACGGTTACTTCCAACATGGCAATAAGCGAATGTGATGTACTCATCAATATCGGTGCACGTTTCGATGACAGACTGACAGGCAATCTGGCAACATTCGCACCGAATGCGAAAGTTATCCACATTGATATCGATCCAGCTGAAATCGGCAAGAACGTACCGACAGAAATCCCAATCGTAGCAGACGCTAAAGAAGCACTCCAAGCACTGTTGAATCAACAATTCGATTCACCGGAAACAGCAACATGGCAGGCATACTTAAAAGAATCGGCTAAGCGGTTCCCGTTATGGTATGAAAAAGACGAAGAAGGAACTGTCCTTCCGCAACAGGCCCTTGAAATCATCCATCGTATTACAAAAGGGGATGCAATCGTCACGACGGACGTCGGACAGCACCAGATGTGGACTGCTCAGTACTATTCACTGAACAATCCGGATCATTGGGTGACGTCAGGCGGACTCGGCACGATGGGCTTCGGCTTCCCGGCGGCAATCGGCGCACAAATTGCCAAACCTGACGCCCGTGTCATCGCAATTGTAGGGGATGCCGGTTTTCAAATGACTGCTCAGGAATTGTCTTTGTTACAGGAATTGCGCATTCCGGTCAAAGTCATCATTCTGAACAATGGCTGTCTTGGAATGGTACGCCAGTGGCAAGAGACATTTTATGAAAAGCGCTACTCACAATCATTGATTCCGGTTCAGCCGGACTTCGTGAAACTGGCAGAAGCATACGACATCAAAGGTTACCGCATCGAAACATTGGAAGAAGCAGAAAGTGTTTTCCAGGAAGCATTATTGTCTGATGAACCCGTTCTCATCGACTGCCGCGTAAAACAACTGGAAAACGTATATCCAATGGTTGCACCAGGCAAAGGACTACATGAAATGATCGGGGTGAGCAAAGTATGAAACGAGTAATTACAGTAACAGTCATCAATCAAAGTGGCGTATTGAACCGAGTGACCGGTTTGCTCATGAAAAGGCAGTTCAATATTGAAAGCATCACGGTAGGTCATTCCGAACAGCCGGGCAGATCGAAAATGACGTTCATCGTTCATGTTGAAGATGAGCAGAAAATCGAACAGCTTGTCAAACAGCTCCAAAAACAGATTGACGTCCTTAAAGTCAATGACATTACAGACAAAGCGATCGTCATGCGGGAGCTCGCGCTCGTAAAAGTCATTTCCCCGCCGCACGTCAGAAGTGAAATGAACAGCATCATCGAACCATTCCGGGCAACAGTCATCGACACTGGGAAGAACGTCGTTACGTACCAAGTGACGGGGAATCCGGAAAAAATCGAAGCGTTCATCGATCTGCTCCGACCGTATGGCATCAAAGAATTGACGAGAACAGGCGCTACGGCATTTGTCCGTGAAACCCAGAAAGTCCAATCACCACAGTTATCCATTTTAAAATAATATAAAAAAACCCACTATTAGGAGGAAAACAATTATGGCTAAAATGTATTATAACCAAGATATCAACGAAGGACTTCTACAGGACAAGAAAGTTGCCATCATCGGATACGGATCACAAGGTCATGCACACGCCCAAAACTTGAAAGACTCAGGATTCGACGTTGTTGTCGGCGTTCGCGCAGGAAAATCATTTGATCAGGCGAAACAAGATGGACTGAGCGTAACTTCTGTCCGTGAAGCTGCGGAACAAGCGGACGTTATCATGATTCTATTACCGGATGAAAGACAGAAACAAGTGTATGACGAAGACATCCAACCGGCTCTTAAAGCAGGAAAATCACTTGTTTTCGCACACGGATTCAACGTTCACTTCGATCAAATCGTTCCACCTGCTGATGTTGACGTATTCTTGGTTGCTCCAAAAGGACCTGGACATCTCGTTCGCAGAACATTCGAAGCAGGCGCAGGAGTTCCAGCATTATTCGCAGTCTATCAAGACGTTTCAGGTCAAGCGAAAGACGTCGCACTTGCTTATGCAAAAGCAATCGGATCTGCTCGCGGCGGTGTACTCGAAACGACGTTCAAAGAAGAAACTGAAACGGACCTATTCGGAGAACAAGCGGTACTATGCGGTGGATTGACTTCACTTGTCAAAGCTGGTTTTGAAACACTTGTAGAAGCAGGATACCAGCCCGAACTTGCTTATTTCGAAACATTGCACGAAACAAAACTCATCGTCGACTTGATGTATGAAGGCGGAATGGCAGGCATGCGCTACTCAATCTCGGATACAGCCGAGTGGGGTGACTTCGTTTCAGGACCGCGTATTGTTGATGCAGATACAAAAGCACGCATGAAAGATGTCTTGACTGACATTCAATCAGGTAAATTTGCTAGAGAGTGGATTGCAGAAAACGAAAACGGTCGTCCGAACTTTAATGCATACGAGAAATCGGAAGCTGAGCACGAACTTGAAGTAGTCGGTAAAAAACTTCGTGCAATGATGCCATTCGTCAATGAAGGTGCAAAATCAAAAGAGGAGGAAGTGGTGGGTAGTGCGACAAATTGACATATTCGACACAACTCTTCGGGACGGTGAACAGTCTGCCGGTATTAATCTAAACACCGCAGAAAAGTTAGAAATTGCACGTCAACTTGAAAAATTCGGGGCTACAATCATCGAAGCAGGGTTTCCTGCTTCATCCCCGGGTGATTTCGAAGCGGTGCAGCGCATTGCAAACGTAGTGAAAAATTCAACGGTGACCGGTCTTGCCCGCGCAATGAAAAGCGATATCGAAACATCTTGGGAAGCACTCCGCGGTGCGGAACAACCCCATCTCCATGTATTTTTAGCAACTTCACCTATCCATATGGAATATAAACTCCAGAAAACACCGGACCAGGTCGTCGATATTGCAGTAGAGGCAGTGAAATATGCACGCAAGTTTTTCCCTCTTGTCCAATGGTCTGCGGAAGACGCATTCCGTTCCGACCGGGAATTTCTGGTTCGCATCATCAATCAAGTGATTGCAGCGGGTGCAAATGTCATTAATATTCCGGATACGGTTGGTTATGCAACACCTGCAGAATACGGGGCTTTGTTCAAGTTTTTGAAAGAAAACGTAACAGGTATCGATAATGTGAAGCTTTCTGCACATTGTCATGATGACTTAGGATTTGCTGTCGCCAACTCAATCGCAGCGATTGAAAATGGTGCCGATCAAGTTGAAGGTACAATCAATGGAATCGGAGAGCGTGCAGGAAATGCGGCGCTTGAAGAAATCGCGGTAGCACTACATATCCGCAAAGACTTTTACGGCCTAGAAACGGGCATTAACTTACATGAAATCAAACGCACGAGCCAGCTCGTCAGCCAATTGACAGGCGTTGTCATCCAGCCGAATAAAGCGATTGTCGGCAAAAATGCATTCGCACATGAATCTGGAATTCATCAAGACGGCTACCTTAAAAATCGCGAGACGTATGAAATCATTACGCCTGAACTGATCGGTGACAAAACTGAACCGCTTGCGCTCGGTAAACACTCTGGGAGGCATGCATTCAAAGACCGTGCCGTTTCAATGGGCTTCGATCTCAGTGACGACAAGTTGAACGAAGCATTTGTTGAATTCAAGAAGCTTGCGGACCGTAAAAAAGAAATTACAAAAGATGATCTTTTTGTATTATTCACAGATCAGCAAATCCAAAATAATGATGTACCCGTTTATAAGTTTACAGATGTTCAAGTTCAATATGAGACTGCGAATGTTCCAACTGCGACAGTTACAGCTATTAATCCGAATGGAGAAACGGTGTCTAAATCAGCAACGGGTTCAGGATCGGTTGAAGCCATTTTCAATACGCTGGAATTGCTTGTCGAAGGTGAAGTTCATATTCTCGATTACCGCGTCACATCAATCGGCAAAGGACGCGACGCACTTGGCGAAGCTATCGTCAATTTAAGCATCAATGGTGAAGTTTCCATTGGACGCGATGTCGCGCAGGATGTCTTGGGAGCCTCAGCTAAAGCCTATTTAAATGCGATTAACAGGCAGTTGATCAAAGAACAAACCAAAACTAAAGAAGTCGCAAGGTGAATTGACGGAATAGTAAATTTTTAAAACAATAAGGAGGAGAAGTTCTATGGAGAAGAAAGTGGCAGTATTACCAGGTGACGGAATTGGTCCAGAAGTGACGGAAGCGGCAGTGAAGGTTCTTGAAGTGATTGCAAGACGCTTCAATCATACATTCCACGTAGAATATGGAACGATCGGCGGCGATGCGATTGACAAACATCAAAATCCACTTCCGGACGAAACGGTCAAACTTTGTGAAGCGAGTGATGCAGTACTTCTCGGCGCGGTAGGCGGTCCGAAATGGGATCAGAATCCATCTGCACTGCGTCCGGAAAAAGGCCTGCTAGCGATTCGGAAACATTTTGATCTATTCGCAAATCTGCGGCCTGTGAAAGCTGTGCCATCTTTGCTCCATGCTTCTCCTCTAAAAGAAGAAGTGGCAAAAGACGTGGATATGATGATCGTACGGGAATTGACAGGCGGTTTGTACTTCGGAGAACCGAGTCGTCGTACGGCTGATGCTGCAGTGGATTCACTTGTTTATACACGAGAAGAGATTGAGCGTATCGTCGTCAAATCCTTTGAAATTGCAAGGTTGCGCAGAGGGAAAGTGGCGTCGGTCGATAAGGCGAATGTGTTGGAGTCGAGTAAGCTATGGCGTGAAGTTGTGGAAGAGAAAAAGAAAGCTTATCCCGATGTTGAAGTGGAGCATATGCTAGTCGATTCCACTGCTATGAAGCTTATTACGAACCCGGCAGCGTTTGACGTCGTCGTAACGGAAAATATGTTCGGGGACATTTTAAGTGATGAAGCATCCGTCATTACGGGTTCACTCGGTGTTCTTCCATCAGCGAGTATCCGCTCGGACGGTTTCGGTCTATACGAACCGGTCCACGGTTCCGCGCCTGAAATTGCCGGACTTGGCATGGCCAATCCCGCAGCGGCTATCTTATCGGCCGCTATGATGTTGAAGTATTCGTTCAAAATGGAAACGGAGGCATCGGCAATTGAAGAAGCGGTTAACACTGTTTTCGAAGACGGCTTCTTCACGGCGGATCTAGCGGCTTCCGGGCAACGCGTTTTGTCGACAAAAGAATGGACAGAAAAAGTTATCGACGAACTGGATACACAATTCGTATCGAATAGCATTATGTTTTCATACGTTTAACTTCATTCAACAGAAGTCTTCCGCTGAATGACGGTAAAGCCTCCGGCACAATTACGCGGAGGCGTAATTGATGAGAGAGGAAGGGCTAGCATATGGCAAAGAACATCATCGAAAAAATCTGGGATCAGCATATCGTCTATGAAGAACAGGGGAAGCCAGATCTGCTCTATATCGATCTTCATTTATTGCACGAAGTGACTTCTCCGCAGGCATTTGAGGGGCTTAGACTTGCGAATCGCACTGTGCGAAGACCCGATCTCTGCTTTGCAACGATGGATCATAACGTGCCGACACGAAACCGCGATGCGATTAAAGATCCTATCGCGCGTAAACAAATTAATACATTGCAGACGAATTGCGATGAATTCGGTATTCCGCTTGCGAATATGGATCACCCGGACCAAGGAATTGTACATATCATCGGACCGGAACTTGGACTGACACAACCCGGTAAGACAATTGTTTGCGGCGATAGCCATACATCCACACACGGCGCGTTCGGGGCAATTGCATTCGGCATCGGTACGAGTGAAGTCGAACACGTCCTATCCACACAAACGTTGTGGCAATCAAAACCGAAAACAATGGAAATCCGCATTAACGGAAAACTTGGATTCGGAGTAACTGCGAAAGACGTCATTTTGGCGATCATCGCAAAATTCGGAATCGATATGGGTACCGGTCATATCATTGAATTTACGGGTGAAGCAATCCGGAACTTGACAATGGAAGAACGGATGACCGTATGCAATATGTCTATCGAGGCAGGGGCGAAAGCCGGTTTGATCAGTCCTGATGAAACGACTGTCGCTTACTTGAAAGGTCGGAGATACGTTCCGGAGGGTAATGCATTCGAAGAGGCGGCTGTACAATGGCTATCCCTCGCTTCAGATGATGGCGCAACATATGATACGATCCTTGACATGAATGCGGATGAAATCGAACCGTTTGTGACATGGGGAACAAACCCTTCAATGGGATCTGGAATTTCTGCAAACGTACCTTATGCGAAAGACTTTGATTCGGAATCAGACAAAGCTGCATTGAAAAAGGCACTAGCATATATGGGTATTGAAGAAGGTGTCCCACTTACATCCATCGAAATCCAGCACGTTTTCATTGGTTCATGTACTAATGCAAGATTGAGCGATCTGCGTGCAGCCGCAAAAGTGATTGCAGGAAAGAAAGTCCATCCTTCTGTCACGGCAATTGTTGTACCTGGTTCACGAACTGTTAAAAAGCAGGCTGAAGAGGAAGGGTTAGATGCTGTATTCCTTGAATCCGGTTTTGAATGGCGGGAATCGGGCTGCAGTATGTGCCTCGCGATGAATGACGATGTCGTCCCGGCGGGTGAACGATGCGCTTCAACATCGAACCGGAATTTCGAGGGACGTCAAGGGGCAGGGGCACGGACACATCTTGTGAGCCCGGCAATGGCAGCCGCTTCTGCAATTGCAGGTCGTTTCGTAGACGTCCGCGAATTGCAAGCTGTCCATTCATAATGGAGGAGAGGATGATTAGATGGAACCGATTAATGAAGTCGTTAGCGTCATAACACCGCTAGATCGTAAAAATGTCGATACCGACCAGATTATTTCAAAAGAGTTCTTGAAGCGAATTGAGCGTACAGGATTCGGAAAGTATTTGTTTTATCATTGGCGGCATAACGCGGACGGAACTGAAGTGGCAGATTTCATCTTGAATGATGAGCGGTTCAAAGGATCAAAAATCCTCGTCGCTCAAGAAAACTTCGGTTGCGGGTCCTCCAGGGAACACGCACCATGGTCGATTTTGGACTATGGATTTAATGTCGTCATCGCGCCAAGCTTTGCAGATATCTTCTATAATAACTGCATGAAAAATGGGTTGCTTCCTATTAAGTTGAAACCGGCTGAAGTTGAGGAACTATTGGCAACCGGACAAAAACAGTCATATTCAGTAGAAGTCAACCTAGTTGAACAAACAGTTACGGGACAGGATGGCAAGACTTATTCGTTCGACATCGACCCGTACTATAAAGAGATGTTGTTAAATGGGTGGGATGAAATCTCCTTGACTTTCCAATATGAAGAACAAATCGCCAATTACGAAAGGCGACAAAAGCTCGCATAAAATGCGACGAAAAGGGGAGATGGTGTAATTGGGAATTTGTATGAAACAGCGCGTCTATTCGAAGCATTTGAACGTTTAACGGAAAATGTTCATCGAACGCCTTGTAAACAATCGGAGACGTTGAATGAATGGACACAGTCAGAAGTGTATTTGAAACTTGAAAACTTGCAGAAGACAGGATCGTTTAAAGTGCGAGGTGCATTCAATAAAATCTCGCAACTGTCAGCAGAAGAATGTGCAAAAGGGTTGATAGCTGCTTCCGCGGGCAACCATGCACAGGGCGTTGCGTTAGCAGGACGGAAAGCAGGGGCGAGGGTTACAATTTTCATGCCCGAAACGACTCCCGCAACAAAAGTGGACGCAACCCGAAAATACGGAGCGACTGTTAAACTTGTCGGGAAAAGTTTTGATGAGGCATATAAAGCCGCCCGCACCGAACAACTTGCAACGGGTGCAACATTCATCCATCCGTTCGATGATCTTACAGTTATCGAAGGGCAGGCGACTGTTGCGATGGAAATGTTGCAACAGCAACCTGACCTGGACATAATCATTGTGCCGGCAGGCGGTGGAGGCCTGCTGGCGGGGACTGCGCTGGCGGTCAAAACAATTCGTCCAACAGTTAAAGTAATCGGTGTTCAGGCCGTAAATGCACCTGCGATCGTCTCAGCCTATCATGGCAGAAAAAATAATCCGTCCCACTTTTTACCGACGATAGCAGAAGGAATATGTGTCAGGGAACCGGGAAAAGTTACGATGGATATCATTCATAATTACGTGGATGATATGATTACAGTGACCGAAAAGGAAATATCTTCAGCAATTCTTTTCATGTTGGAACGTGAGAAATTGCTCGTCGAAGGGGCCGCAGCTGCTGCGATTGCCGCTGTTTTAAACAAGAAATTACCTGTATCATCTAACCGCGTCGGCGTAATTGTATCGGGTGGTAATTTCGATGTCAGCAAGCTTGGGAATTGCATTGCAGAATGTAATGATTCCGTTCTTAATTTCTAATAGAATTACTATGTTTATTGAACAATGAAGATTATTGGAATATAAAGTTGACGTATTTAAGGTGAATTATGGCGGAAGTCGCCCCAAAAGCATCTATGAAGGAAATCTTTATGCCAACTTATATCCAATTACTCGTGTTGATATAATAGTTGAATTGAAAAAACCCCTTTCATTGTTATGAAAGGGGTTAATTTTTTGCTTTTTGACAGTTCCTATACTGCTTCATATGAACTGTGTTTTTTGTGTGGATTTTTATATACTGATCGTTAGTCCCGCACTAGCGCCACCTGTGACAGTGTTTACAAGAGAAATGCCTGTTGCGCTTGCAGAGAACACCATTAGTAAACGGTCACCTTGTGCTACTGGAACTGAAATTGTACTAGATGAAGCAAAACTTAGGTTACCAATAGAGATTAGCCCAGTTAATGATGGAGTCAGAGTTAAAACGGCAGTTGTAGGGGTAAAGACATTGCTGCCCGCTGCTGCCCGATAAACTTGTGCAGTGATTGTTACAGTGGATAAAAGAAGTGTCAATGCCACTGTAGTCTTAAATGTGGCTGACATTGCTGTAATAGTACCGGCTTGAGGTACTGTAAAGGCATATTCAAATGGCAGAAGTGTTGTATTGATATTCCCGCCTAGAACGGAGACACCCGTTGCAGACCCTCCGAATCCAACTAAACTTGTGGTGCCAACTAATCCACCTGCAATGGTAGTCAAGACAGCAGGAGTACCAGATGCAAAAGGAATAAAAGCTCCAGCCCCAGTTGCACCAGTAGCGCCGGTTGCACCAGTAGCGCCGGTTGCGCCAGTAGCCCCAGTAGCCCCGGTTGCCCCAGTAGCTCCAGTTGCGCCAGTGGCCCCGGTTGCGCCAGTAGCCCCAGTTGCGCCGGTAGCTCCAGTAGCACCGGTAGGTCCAGTCGGTCCAATTAGTCCCGTAGCCCCCGTAGTGCCGGTTGCGCCAGTCGGTCCAGTAGCTCCGTCAGCTCCAGTTGCGCCCGTAGCACCGGTAGGTCCAGTCGGTCCAATTAGTCCCGTAGCCCCGGTTGCGCCAGTCGGCCCAGTAGCTCCGTCAGCTCCAGTTGCGCCAGTAGCCCCCGTAGCACCGGTAGGTCCAGTCGGTCCAATTAGTCCAGTAGCCCCCGTAGCGCCGGTTGCGCCAGTCGGTCCAGTCGGTCCCGTAGCTCCGTCGGCCCCAGTTGAGCCAGTCGCGCCGGTCGGTCCAGTCGCGCCGGTCGGTCCAGTAACTCCGTTCGCTCCAGTTGCGCCAGTAGCACCAGCAACCCCAGTAGCACCGGTAGGTCCAGTCGGTCCAATTAGTCCCGTAGCCCCGGTTGCGCCAGTCGGCCCAGTAGCTCCGTCAGCTCCAGTTGCGCCAGTAGCCCCCGTAGCCCCGGTAGGTCCAGTCGGTCCAATTAGTCCAGTAGCCCCCGTAGCGCCGGTTGCGCCAGTCGGTCCAGTAGCTCCGTCGGCCCCAGTTGCGCCAGTCGCGCCGGTCGGTCCAGTAACTCCGTTCGCTCCAGTTGCGCCAGTCGCACCAGCAACCCCAGTAGCCCCGGTAGGTCCAGTCGGTCCGATTAGTCCAGTAACTCCAGTAGCCCCGGTTGCACCAGTATCGCCGGTCGGTCCAGTAACTCCGTTCGCTCCAGTTGCGCCAGTCGCACCAGCAACTCCAGTAGCCCCGGTAGGTCCAGTCGGTCCGATTAGTCCAGTAGCTCCAGTAGCCCCGGTTGCACCAGTAGCGCCGGTCGGTCCAGTAACTCCGTTC
>NZ_JACCCL010000001.1:651148-695892 GCF_013408665.1 Sporosarcina sp. JAI121
GTTCGCTCCAGTTGCGCCAGTCGCACCAGCAACTCCAGTAGCCCCGGTCGGTCCAGTCGGTCCGATTAGTCCAGTAGCTCCAGTAGCCCCGGTTGCACCAGTAGCGCCAGTCGGTCCAGTAGCTCCGTTCGCTCCAGTTGCGCCAGTCGCACCAGCAACTCCAGTAGCCCCGGTCGGTCCAGTCGGTCCGATTAGTCCAGTAGCTCCAGTAGCCCCAGTAGCCCCAGTAGCCCCGGTTGTCCCAGTCGCGCCGGTCGGTCCAGTCGGTCCAATTGGTCCGGTTGCACCAGTAGCACCGGTTGCGCCAGTGGGTCCTCTGCGTCCTTTTTTACAACAACAAGAGTCGTTATTACATTTATTAGGCTTTATACATTCGTCACATTTACGATTATTGTAATCATAATAATTCATTTTTTCACCCCCTTTCTGTAACATTCTATTCAAGCAATAGATGAGGGGACGGGCAATCAACTACGGGCATAAAATAAGTGTGAATGAAAAGTGAAATAAAGAGCGAGGAATTTCTCTGATAATTATTCATTCTGGCTTTAAAAAGATCTTTTAGTTGAATACACTTACCAAATTTGCAAATGATGCTTTCAAATAAAAAAACAACCGCCCGACAAATTGTCTGGGCGGTTGTTTGGACTGTAGACAAAAGGACGGGAGATCAATTCGATTTCCAGTCCTCTTTTCTTTTTAGTGTTTGGCTATGTTAAATAACTCTATTGATATTTGACTAAAGCGAATGAAAATTCTCTTATAAGAATATTCATTTGGAGGGCTCGAAATGAAGTTAAGTGAATTAATAGCAGAAATCAGAAAGTTAAAACCCGTAGAACAGCATCGTCTAAAAGAATTCTTTATTACTTCTCTTTCATCTTCAGCGAGCGAGCCAGTTTTTCAAGAAATAAATGAGCGTAAAAATAAAGATGGTTATACCTGTATTCATTGTAGTTCTAATCAAGTGGTGCGGTTCGGCAAGTATACGGTTAAGGTCGGTACAAAAGATGTTGAACGCCAACGATACCGTTGTAAAGATTGCAAGAAAACATTTACGGATGTTACGAACACACCACTTTATCGGACTCATAAGCCCAATAAATGGATAGAATCCATTATATATATGTTGGAAGGCTATTCCCTCCGTAAATCGGCAGACCTTATCAGAGGCGTACATTTATGTTACCTTGTTCTATTGGAGACACAAAGTGTTGGCTGCCCTAAAACAAACAGACTTTAATGCATTTTCAGGTATTGTAGAAATGGATGAAACATATTTTCTTTACTCCGAAAAAGGCAAGCGAAATATTAAAGAACGCAAACCAAGAAAGCGTGGTGTGTCCTCCCGGTTTCGAGGCATAAGTCGCGAACAGGTTTGTGTCCTCATTGCAAAAGCCCGACAAAAAGCCACTTATTCAGGTGTTCTTGGACGATGGCGGCTTGTTAAGACTCAATTAGACACAGCCATAGGTTCAAAGTTATCACCAGACAACACGCTCTGCACCGATGCTTGGAGGGCTTTTTCTACCTATGCGAAAAGCAAAGGTATGGAGCATTACCGCTTCAAATCAGACGGAATTGAGCGAGTAAGAGGCATATATCACATCCAAAACGTGAATAACTATCACAGTCGTTTAAAAGGCTGGATACAACGATTTAATGGCGTGGCGACAAAATACCTCGACCATTTTTTGAGTTGGTTTCAATTTCTCGATATTGTGAAACATAAAAGCGATGAGGGTTCCATAAGCAAGATGATAGTAGAAACTTGTTTACTACCCATTAATGAAACTTATAACTCATTGAAAACGTATCGATATTAGGTCTGTTGTTGTTCATCAGACGGAAAGTTTGGTTGAACAAAATTTTCATCAATGTAGATTTTGGGGAGTGAGATTGTGAGGAAATTATTATTTATGTCTATTATGCTAATTGTATTTTTAATTGTAAGCGGATGTGATGATAACTCTGTAAAACAAATTAAAGCAGATTACTTTAATATTGGTTTTGGGCAGAGTTTGTACGAGGGATATGACAAAGTAGATAAAGAAACTGTTCAGTCACTTGTGAAGGCTTACAATCATATAGAGTATAGTGGACAAACAAACGAACAAATTAATTATGAAAAGGCGATAACGATAACATTTATTTACAATGACCAAATTTCAGGTACTTTAGTGATAGATGATAAGGGGACTTTTCATCTAAGTGACAGTGCTGAAAATTATCAAATCGAGCCCAATAATGATATTTATGAACAGGCAATAAAAATATATAACGATGTGAAGAAACAATATTAAATTACCGTGAGAAGGAAGCTATATTGGATTATTAGCCCAATAAAACCCACACTTTACTAGCTGAATACCGCAAAAGGACCGTAAATAGGTCCTTTTTCTTTATTAATGGATTTATCAACAATATTATTTAACAGAGCCTCATGTTTTGTTTGCGGCTTCTTAAGATTTTGGGCTTAGAAAGTTAGCATGCGCCTGCATAGACAATTTTTTCATCCCTCTAAGGGTTGTCCATCGCATACCATGCATCTCTTTGGCATCGACAAAGACGTGTTCGACCGTCTCTTTGCGCTTGCTTTAACACTCTATAAAAGATTTGTTCGAATAGGTCTGTGACTGCAAACGAAGAACATAGTTTTTTCCGAACATAGAGATGTGGAGAACCATTGTGTGGAAACCGAAGCCCAGAAACCAGCGATATGCCATATTGGTTTCAATTACTTTGATAGTCTGATGCATCAATCGAATGCCGAACGTATATTGAATAATTGTCATCTAAATTAATACAACGAGATCGATGCTGGGTCTCCTAAATACGGAATATAGGTCCTCAACCAATGGGTAAATGAAAGAGAAATCAATTGCCGCGTCTAATTTACGGACCAGATGGTCATGAGGAACTAGCTTCTCAATCGTCAGCATTTCCATCTGCTCCCGTTCATTGATTTGATTCTTCGTCATCATATCCATCATCTCATTTGATATTTAGGAGACATTGTTGATTGGAGCGGAGAGCGGCGACTCCTGCGGGAACAGCGCGAGCTGAAGACCCTGGACTGAGCGTAGCGAGGGAAGCGGCTGAAGCCGTGCCCGCGGAAAGCGTCCGCTCGCAGTGGAAATCAACTTTTTAGGCTTTATTTCATTGTAAAAGAAAAATGCCTGTAGACAAACACCATAATTTCTGGAGTTTATCTACAGGCTGAAAAACCGCCCGACAAATTGTCTGGGCGGTTGTTTAGTTGGGTAGACGAATCTGATGAAAATAATTCCTAGATGATACGTTATTACATTCGTTAGCCGTTTTGGGTCCCACTACTCACCCAGATTATTCTTCCTAACTTCATCTAAATACTTTTTGTTTTTCAATATGTTGTCATCGTTCGGTTTGTATTCCCTTGCTAATTCATTATGGTGATAGGCTTTGTCGTATTGTTTCAAGCGATCATATAGAACGCATAATTGAAGATGAGGTAGCCATGTGGAAAAGGTGGTGTTTTGAAAACTTACCTGTTGATGGTTTTTATAATGAAGCGCCTGACTATACCAATGGATCGCCTCGTCGTTTTTAAATTGTTCCATAAAGTAATACCCGAGTCGGCAACAGGCTTCTGGCCGGGGAACATCATAGGCAAGGCTTCGTAAGGTGGAACTAAGCTCTTTATTTTTATCATTTAAATTGTGATAGCAGTCTGCGAGTGTAAAACATGCTCTAATATTGTCTTCGATCCAACCTAATTCCGAATCAAGAAATTCCTCGTAATAAAGGATTGCTTCTTCATACTCACAATGATCCACCAGTTCATTGGCATAATAGAAAGTATCTCGTGGTGAAAGTGTTTGCCCCGATTCCAACAACTTTTTATATATCGTGATATTGCGTTCTGCATCGTGGCTTAAAGGGGAGTGGGTGACTGCTACATCGCTGTCGTATAAATTTCCTGACACGGATAGAAATTCGTGGACTGCTCCTATCCATTTAAATCCATTACTTTTTTTGACCAAACGATATCTTCTTAAAAGGGATGTTACATTTCCCTCATGGTCAAAGCTTAAATGATAATTCATTGAAACAGCATCAATTGCTGGTTGTAACGATTGTTTCAGCGTTTTGAGCTTTTCCTGATCTACCTCTGTAAAAACATCATCTGCATCAAGCCAAAGAACATAATCCATTGTTGCCTGTTGGTATGAAAAATTCCTAGCCGCTGAAAAATCATCTATCCACTCAAAATCAAAAATTCGATCGGTGTACTTTCCTACGATTTCTTTCGTCCGGTCACTCGATCCAGTGTCTACAATATTGATTTCGTCCACTAATCCGCTAACAGAGTCTAAACATCTCCCTATTACTTCCTCTTCATTTTTAACAATCATACACAAACTTATCGTTATCATTTTTATCCCTCCGAGCATTCATTTTATGTATATGCATCAGTTGGAAAAATGTAGAGACATATATAAAGGGATGTATTAAATTTGTTTTTTAAAAAGTAATTCATAAGTTATATATTGTGAATTCACTAAGTAATTCGGAGTTATCCGTAAAGTTTACGCGGACTTTTAAAAATGTTATCGTAGTGAAAGTCAATAAAAAATCGTGCTTTTTATATGATCATGTAACCGATTACATAGATACAGAGAAAGGGGCACCAATTTAGCGAAAAATAATGTATAGATGAGGAGAATAACAATATGAACTTTTCACCATGGGTTTTATTTACGGATATCGGTTTGATATCACTGCTTTTGCTTGCGGGGACGATTATTCGGGCAAAGGTTGGATTCATTCAGAGAATGTTTTTGCCTGCTAGTATTATAGCCGGGCTTCTTGCTTTAATTTTTGGGCCGAACGGTTTCGGGCTTTTACCGTTTTCAGATCAAATGGGCACCTATCCGGCGATTTTAATTGCAGTCATTTTCGGAACACTGCCGTTGCTGTCACCGCCGATTGACTGGAATGCTATCAAGACAAGGGTCGGTAGCATGTGGTCGTACTCCCAGCTGGCTATGGTATTAATGTGGGGCGGAGGATTATTGTTCGCTCTTGTACTGATCAATCCGATTTGGGATGTGCATGACGGTTTCGGGTTGCTGCTTGCGGCCGGATTTGTAGGAGGTCATGGAACCGCAGCTGCTATCGGTGCAACGTTTGCGCAGAACGGATGGGAAGAAGCAACTTCTTTAGCAATGACTTCAGCTACTGTAGGGATTATGAGTGCAATCTTGATCGGGATTCTATTTATAAAATGGGGTTCCTCGAAAGGACATACTTCCTTCTTGGCTTCATTCGATAATTTGCCGAATGAACTTAGAACGGGTTTGATTCCCCCTGAATCAAGAGAGAAATCTGAAACGGATACGGTTTCTTCCATTTCAATAGACCCATATGTTTTCCACTTGTCTATCATTACGATTATCGCGATGGGCGGTTATTATCTAAGCCAATTAGGTGCCATGTTATTACCAAGTGTCGTCATACCGGCATTTTCATTGGCCTTTTTAGTCGGGCTGTTCGTGAAAAAGATCGTGAATGTGACGAACACGGATCAGTATGTAAGTAAAGATGTCGTTTCACGTATCAGCGGAAGTGCAACGGATATTCTAGTTGCATTCGGAATCGGTTCGATCAGTATATCTGTCGTACTCGATTATGCTATTCCGTTACTCTTGTTGTTCGTGTTCGGTCTGTTTTATGCATTTGTGTTTTTTGCGATTCTTTCCAAGAAGTTCTTTGCGGATTTCTGGTTTGAAAAAGGAATTTTCACATGGGGCTGGACAACTGGTACGGTTGCTATGGGCATGGCACTTCTAAGAATCGTCGACCCGAATTCGGAGAGTAAGACATTGGATGATTACAGTTTGGCGTACATCCCAATTGCGCCTGTTGAAATTTTGCTTGTCACGTTTGCTCCGATGCTCGTGTTGAATTCACAAGGATTCGTCTTTGTCGGTATCACTTTCGCATTTTCATTCGCCATTTATTTACTGGCGATTAAAAATAAATGGTTGAATAAAAAAGCATAAAAAACAGGATCCTTCGCCGTCAAACGACAGCTGGAGGATCCTGTTTTTTTGTCGCTTTAGTCAGTTCAGGGATTTACCAAGCCCATCTTCGAAAAGGATTGTAAGTTCTCCCGCTTCGGTTGCGGCAAGTTTTCTTCTGAGACTTATGAAGAAGGCGAGGACAATTATAAGGGTGATGATGGCGGCGACGGCGTACGATAGGTTCATCGATAAACCGAAACCGATTTGAGCATTCAAGATATAAGTGAAAGTCGTCATCGTAATAAAGGTCGCTGGTAACGCAGCAATCCAGTAATTTTTCTTTTGGAGAGCGAGATACATCGCTCCGACCCATAGCGCTATCATTGCTGTTGTCTGATTAGCCCAAGCGAAGTAGCGCCACAGAATGTTGAAATCCATTTGCGTCAGAACGATGGATATTGCGAACAATGGCAGCGCAATCCATACACGACTGCTGAATTTTTTTTGCGCGACTCCGATATAATCTGCAATGATCATACGCGCACTGCGGAATGCCGTGTCGCCGGAAGTGATAGGTAGAACGATTACTCCTAGCACAGCAATCGTTCCAAAGACAGCACCAAGAGTCGTCATGGAAACTTCTTTAACAATACCAGCTGGGCCGGCAGTCGCAAGCAATGCACTCAAATCAGTGCCATGGAAAATGGACATAGCCGCTGCAGCCCAAATCATAGCGATAATCGCTTCAGCAATCATCATGCCGTAAAAAATATACCGGCCCTGCGATTCGTTTTTCGTTGTACGCGAAATGATTGGCGACTGAGTAGCGTGAAAACCGGAAAGAGCACCACACGCAATTGTGATGAACAGGAGCGGGAAAATAGGCAGTTTATCGGGATGCAGATTTGCAAACGTCAACTCAGGAATAGGATAGCCTTGGATGACGATGGCCCCTCCAATTCCGAGCGCGCTGATTAAGAGTATCAAACCTAGGATGGGGTAGATTCTTCCGATGATTTTATCAATCGGCAGTAATGTAGCTAGCAAGTAATAAGCGAAAATAATGGCAACCCAAACACCGACGGTCATCCAGCCCTTCGTCAAATCTCCTAGCAAGGCGGCTGGTGCGGTTACAAATACGGTACCGACAAGAAGAAGTAAAAGTAAAGCAAAAGCGTTGACGACATGTTTGAATACCTTTCCAAGAAATTGCCCGGCAAGTTCAGGCAAGTGGGCTCCGCGATTCCGCAACGAAATCATTCCGGTCAAGTAGTCATGAACTGCACCGGCGAAAATTGCTCCGAACACAATCCAAAGAAAAGCGACAGGACCGTAAAGGGCTCCCATGATCGGTCCGAAGATGGGGCCGACACCCGCGATATTCAGTAGTTGGATCAGCGAATTCTTTTGTTTTCCCATAGGCACATAATCTTGACCATCAGCCAGTGTATACGCTGGTGTACTACGCTTTTCTTGCATGCCGAACACTTTCTCAACATACTTCCCATACGTGAAATACGCCGCAATCAGGATTGCGATGGATACAAAAAAAGTAATCAATTCCATTCCCCCTTTTTGGTTGTAGTATCGTGGTGTTGCAATGGTAGTCGTTGTTGGTCGGATTGGTTCCGGACGGACGATGTCGGCCGGTGCCGGTGACAGTCACCAAGTCAAATTGGACACAATTCAGAATATTCCTGGTGACTGTCACCCCATAAAATACTGTATGAATAGTTTAGTTCGGTTATTCAATGGATCACTTTGCTAATATGGTTGTAATGTCAGCAATGAATCTCAAAAACTATTAAATAATTTGATATTATGTCGAAAAATAGGGTAAAGTAGTACTATATTGAAGGGAATTGAGTGGAAATTATATAAACGAGGTGTACGCGTGTTTGTTTCTTCATTGAATAATCAGCAAAATTTTTCCATGCAGGTCCGTGATGCAAACAATACATCGGACAATGCATGGCGCAAAGTATTCGGAAAAGAGGCGGCTGCAGTGAATCCGCTGGCGGCGGTGAATCACGGACGTAACAATTTGATCCTTGAGGCGATCCGTACGAGTGATTGGTCAAAGTATAATGATTTCCAGGCTAAACAGCATCCAGCTTGGTACGATAACGTCAATGGTGAAGTTAAACAAAATAAGATGTATTACGGGAATATGATCGATGTGCAAAACCGTTCGTTGAAAGAAGCTATCCAGTCCGGCGATGAAACGGAAATCGCGAAACGAAATGCAAATTTAGAAGATCTGATTGCCGATTTCAAAAAAGCGCCGGGCGAAGTGCCGCATGTCCTTACATTCATCACAGATCCTGCCCTTGCTGCAAAGCATGGTATCGGAAAACCTTCCAACGACTGGTACAATTCGCCATACAACAATCATCTTGCTGCTTCGCAAGGGCAATTCAAGGAACAGAACTGGTTCGATAATCCATACTTTATCGACAATCCGAAAGAACTGACATTCGCCATGGAAGCCGTACAGGAATTCAGACCTGACATCGCAGCAATAGCCGCGAAAATCAATAAAGGGGCATATGAACGAAGTGTGGCATCGACTTCATTCACAACAAAGGCTTCACAATCCATCAATGAGAGAACTGTAAAGGAAGAAAGTATGGCAAGTCCATCGAACGGGCAGATTTCGCCGGCCATAACATCGTCAAATCAGGCACAAGTAATGACAAAATCGGCTGAGTCTGTCGCAAACGAAGCTGTTACAAGGCAGGCGGAGCAGATAATCCAGCAGTTCAGTACAACGACGCTTGTGGAACAATTATTCAAACAAAAAGAGCAGTCGGAAACTAAAACAGCGCAGGATTTTTTACTCGATCGACTGGCACGCAATGCCGAACACCGGAAACACCAAGTAGTATGAGCCTTACCGCTCACACTTGTTTTTGTTAGGAAGATACACACTTGAGATAAAGGAGGGGAACCTAATGAGAAAATCATTATTTTTCGCAGCACTAGTAGGATCTATCCTTTTATTAGGAGCTTGCGGAGGTTCAGATAACAAAGACGAACCGGCAACTAAAGAAGAGAAAAAAGTTGAGGAAGCTGAAAAGAAAGCAGAGAAAAAACTTGAAGAACAAGGTGCCGTCGACAAATCCGAAACGACGAAATCGGACGATGACTTAAAAGAAGAATTCGGTAAGGAAGAAGGCGTTTCTTCCGTCAGCATCATCGTTACAGAAGACAGCGGCGGATTCGTTCTAACTGATTTCGAAGTTGCTGAAGAAGTGAAAGAAGAAAAGGCGAAGGAACTAGCTACAAAATTCGCTAAAAAATTGAAAGAGAAATATACAGATTATCAAATCGATGTCCAAGCCCGTAAAAACGGGGAAACGTTTGCACAAAAGACAATGGAATAACCGAACAACCTCCTAATTAAATGGGAGGTTTTTTCATACTATACTGTGTTATCATAGAAGAATGACTGTATTCATTAAGTTATCAGCAAGGAGGATTTTATGAAGATGTTTCAAAATAGAAAAATGAAAGGCCTTGTTAAAGTCGGATTAATCGCTATTGTAATTTCGATGTTCGGATTTGGTGTGTTGAATGCCAACGCAAATCCGGTCAGTCCAAATTTTACGGACGTACATAATGATTTCTGGGCAAAAGATGAGGTAACACAACTTGTCGATTTGAACATTATTAACGGCTATCCGGACAAGCAATTCCGGCCTAGTTTAGAAGTGTCCAGGGCGCAGGCTGCTAATTTGATGACGAATGCACTCGAGTTGCCATTTTCCCCCTATAAGCCGATCTTTAAAGATGTCAGCGCGAAGTCTTCCCATTTGAAGGGTGCAATGGCAACATATGAAGCCGGTATATTCCTCGGAAAACAAGACGGGACATTCGGCGTCGCTGATTCCCTGACACGTGAGCAGATGGCGACCGTTATCGTCCGTGCTTTCAAACTACAGGACACGGGTGAAGACATCACATTTAAAGATGATGCTAAAATTAGTGAATCCCATAAATTTGGTGTGAAAGTCCTTGCTCAGCATGGAATTACTACGGGCAAGGAAGACGGTACATTTGACCCGAAAACAGCCGTTAACCGTGGAACATACGTCGTATTTCTCCACAGGGCAATGCTGCAAAACGGGCTTATCAAGAAATTGCCTGCAATTGAATTCATAAAACCCGAAATGTATGGAAATTACGAAACGATCCGGCATGAACAGCAATTTGTCGAAGTGCCACTTACTACCTCGGCCAAAACCTATTTGCGTTCAAATAATGCCATGCTGTTTGCGGGAGAAAAAACGCTGCAACATGCACATGCAACAGACATCGTTTACACTTACCGCATGAGCGGATATCCAGGTGTGACAGTGGAATTGACAAAAAGGGAACTACCCAATGGAGATTATTTTTTATTCACGGAGCTTAGAAACTCTCGGAACATCCCGGTTTCAGTTGACATCATACAAACCGAAAAGGGTTTGTCGAAAGGCGTGCTCTATGAATATAGCCGATTCCCAATCAAGAAAAATGTTGATGATACATTCGGTTTTGATTTAACGACATATCCTACTGGCATTTTTGAGAAAATTAATACGGACGGTACAGTATCCCAACGGATGATTGGTAAATCATATCAGTCCGTTGAGCTGAATCAGAAATATGCTACAGGTGCAGAAAGCCATACGAGGGAATTGAAACAGGAGAGTGAAGCGTTTAGCGGTGCAATGCTCGGGGAAACCCAACTTTCCGTTTACACACTGAAATCAAGAGGATTTGATGTGGTCGATCAATGGCTTATGTCTTCTGAAGAGCGATTGTTCGAAGACAGAAAGCAAATGGATTCTTGGATGCTTGAATCCGCAGTGAATTACAAGAAACGCAATAAATGGTACACGGCAAAAGGTCCTTACAATAAAATGGCGGTAACAATCGAACCGATGCCGAAGTCAGGCAGGGGATACGGCCGCAATCTTCTATTGGTAAAAGAGGACCGGGTTATGGCACTTTACACCGAAACAGAAGCCCGCTACTTCGAAAACCTTCTTTACAATTCATTTGCCAACTTGGACATTTTCAGAGGACCTTTGACGTATTGGAAGACAGAAGTGACGAGTACCTATTTGAAAGATTTATATGGCATTACGGCTCCGTTCGTCGATACGCGGTTCAATGAACAGATTGCATTGTTCATGTATAACGGCGGAAAAGCATTTAATCATAAAGATTATAATGTAGCGCTGAAAAACTATGCCGACTTACTTGTGTCGCAAAAGGCGAAGGGGAATACTATCAATGTGGATAACAAGTCCTATTATATTTCCGACTACTTCCCATCAGCGCAAAAAGTGACGACACATTCGTCTATGAATCACTTGCTAGGCGGGATGAATGTCCTTTTGTTGGCTTATCAAGAGTTTAAGAGTCCTGCCTATTTGGCTGCCGCAACGAGTATCCAGTCGGCACTCGAAAAAGAAAAGAACAAGTGGATCCGCCCTGATGGCGATATCTGGTATAAGATTTCTCTGGAACGTAAGTTTTCCGGTCGCGATTATGTCCATTTAACATTGGAAGATTTGATTAATTCCTATGAAAAATGGTCGGTTGTCGATCAGTCGAAGTTGCCTGTTTTCGAAGAAATGATCCGTTCCAAAGCAGGTTATTTGGACAAGAACAAGCTAGGTTATACGACGAAAATTAAAAAGGGCCTTGAACGTATAGGCATGTCGGATTTACTTCCTGCAGGTAAGGAACACACAGATGCTCTTTGATGTAGAGCGATGAATATGGAAAAACGGGGTCCCTTGCACTAGTATCATTCAGTGCAGGGGATTTTTTGATGGTATAAAAGAGGATAGGCAGGACAGTCGCAATGGAAAATACAATTCCATCAACAAAAAAAGTCCTGTCCACTTAAACGTGAGTGAACAGGACCAACCATGTATTACTTCGATATACGCTCTACAAGATCCGAACGAATCCAACCGTAATCCGCGGGAGGATTGCTATCTGCAAGTACTTTATACCATTTATAGCCGTCGCTACCGGTTGTTTCGTCGACAATGACTACTGGGTAGCCGAATGCCGCATTGGTGCCGGGGTCTTTCGGTTTGTAAGTGAACAATTTAGCGCTTAGTGGATCTGGGCTAGTCCGAACGTTGACACCTACTGGACCGGTGTAGACGATGCTGCCAAGATCAGCTAGGTTATAATCTTTTTTGCCTAGGAATGTATCGATCCGCCACATATGTCCTGCAATTTTACTGCCCCAGTATGGATCGGAAGCATATTTCACATTGAAACCGACCGCTTTATTTCCTGGAACTGCTCCGTAGGAATAGGCGCCTAGCGGGTTTGCGTAATTCAGGTTGGCATAGCGCGTAATGAACGCGTCGACACTATTTTCAGGGCGTGCGTATGTTTCACCTTTATCGGGACTGGAATCAAATACTTTAATGCCGAAAATATTATTTTTTGTTTGTGCATTTGTACTGATTCCGTAATCACTTTCATGGATGGCTGTCGCAAGTACGAATAATGCGTTGACTTGATGTTTTTTCTCAATCGTTTTTAAATAGGAACCAAGACCGATCAACTTCGATTTGGTAGGAGCATCTTTGTAACGGGCAATACCTGTATTTTTGCGGTCTTTTAAAACCTCAGTGATAAAGTAATCAAGTTCCGCCCCGCTGTATGACGTAGGTTGGCGGACGGATTGAAACTGGAAATACGGGTAGTGGGTAATTTTAATTTTCGTGAACTCTTCTTCAAAATGGACACCATCGGAACTCGTATAGCTTTTTCCGTTCTTCATTGACGGGGCAGCAGGTCCGATTGAATATTCCCCGTATTTTTTTGTTAAGTTATTGTATGGATAGTGATACAATACACCGTCCGTGACTTTGTAGCTATCAGCGCCCTTGACAAGTTCAGTAGGGACAAGATCGACTTCGTTAGGTTTCGCGTAGTAAGTTAACCCGCCCACTTCAAGGATAACGCGTTCCGGGCTGCTTCCGATGTATTTCATTTCATAGCCTTTTTGAACATATGTCACTTCATTACTAAAATTGGCGTTGCTGTAAAGGGATGTATACTGTTTCGGGTTTTCTGCGCCAAATGCTCGACCAGATTTAATTTTGATGATTTTGTTATTTTTGACAATGGCTTTGACAGACGAAGATGCATTGTAAACTGCCAATGCATCCTCATATGTTTTATATAATGCCGTTGTCGGGACGACTTGTCCGCCTGAAATCGTACTAACTTTATAAACTTCTGGATCGACATTCGGGATACTTGGCGTTCCAGGTTCGCTAGGCTTACTAGGTTGCGTCGGTTTCAAGACTTCTGCCGCAGCGATCATTCTGTATAGGAATGCAGAAGCATGTGCAATCGTTGCGTTATCACCTGGATTGAAATAAACACCGTCTTTCCGGTGATCACCACTAATAATGTTTAAATTAACAGCGGCGGAGACTGCATCTACAAAGTTAGCTGAAATCTTCTTTGAATCTTTGAATTTCAAAGTGGATGTCTGGACAGGAAGATCCATATGGCGCATGGCTTTAAACATCATTCCCGCCATATGTTGACGTGTGATTTTGGCGTCAGCTTTGAATGTACCATCCGGATAACCTGAGAGTATTCCGGCGCCGGCAGCGTTCTGGATATCAACTGTGCGGCTTGAGTTGGCTTTCAAGTCTTTGAATTTGTACTTTGTTGAAGCGGGTAATTCGAGTGCACGTGAAATGTACGAAGCGAATTCTCCTCGTGTAACAGCTTTGCCAGGATTATATTTTCCTTTGCTGTCTGCCTGAATCACGCCTTTATTAATCCAGTATTGCAGTTCATTTTCCATCTGGTGACCTTTAATGTCACTCGCCTCCGCTACCGTCTGGAAGAGAGGTGAGAACATGAGCAGTGTGAGTATGGTGAAAGTGAGAATCTTTTTCAACTGGAAACCTCCTTCTATATTCTTACTTAATATACTATCAGAATTCTAGAAGAATAATAAGGTTTAATTACCATAGAAGAATTTGTAACAAATATGAAACTAAAGGATAAGCCACAACGTCTTATAAGATGCTATAATGACAGAGGAATTTGTCATTTATACTATGAGGCGATCTATTCGTAGAAAGGGAAAATAATTTCATGACAGCTTTAAAAGAGAATTTAAAAAATAAAGATACAGTGTATTTTATTGCGGCATTGGCAATCACCGGGATATCGTTGCTGCTTCCGTCCTCGATTGCACTTATTCTAACATCATTGTTCTTTGCGTTATTCGCTTTTTTCAGGCCGCAGCAAAGCCTGCTTTTCCTCGTGGTCTATGTCAGTATTCGTCCACTTCTTGTGGAAGTGAATCCTGGACTTAAACTGATAGGGGATCTCATCACATTTATTGCCTTTGCGAAAGTAATCATAGCGGGCAGGAGTAATTGGAAATCGTTGTTTACATTCAAATGGTTTGAATGGGCGTTTTTTGCTTTCCTGCTATTCGGTGCTATCAGCGGACTGGTTCAAGGTGTTTTACTTTCCGCGGTCATTTTCCAACTTCGTACATTTATTATTATGTATATGCTTTACTATACTGTTTCACGGATACAGTTACCGGAAGGTTGGTTCCAGCGCCTTGCATGGGTGACCGTTTGGACAAACCTGATTGTTTCGGTTCATGGTATTATCGAAAAACTGTCCATGAGGCAGTTGCTATTGCCCGATGTATGGAAATATAAAACCCTGTCCGCCACGAACTTCGTCAGGATCTATGGATTGCCTGGAAATCCGAATTCACTTGCGTTGTTGCTGCTGTTCGGAATCCTTTCTGTCCTGTTTCTCCAATCAATCTACAAAAACGAGAAATATAAATGGTTACTGAATATCAATCTTGTCTTGTTCCTTGGTGTATTCATCCTCACCTATTCAAGAGGGACTTGGATTTCGGCAATTGTCCTAGGCGTGATTTTCATTACACTGTCGAAAAACTGGCATCTTTTGAAACGACTGGCGATTGCGGGAGTGGCGTCATTCATATTGATCTATTTCCCGGTTAATTGGGGCGTCCAGTATTTCGAAACGCTCGGTCTTCAAGCACCGCCTACCGGACCCGGAAGCATCGGTGAACGATTCGGAGAGACGTTCGATCAAAAGAATCTGGCGCTTATGACGGAAAGTGGACGTTTCTTCTATATAAATAAAGGGTTTGAAGTATTCAAGGATTATCCCGTGGCAGGTGCAGGATTCGGTTCATTCGGAGGGTCTGCGACACTTTCATACGGGTCACCAATTTATAAGTATTACGGAATCCGTTCCGATATCTATGGCGGAAAGTACTTTTACTCGGATAACCAATACATTCAAGTTATCGCTGAAACCGGCGTTGTAGGAGTTGTACTGTTCGCAGCGTTTCTACTTGGCATGCTTGCGCTATTCTGGAAAGAACGTAAAACGGTATTCGGCAAGTTCATGATTGCCTTCTGGTTCGCGACCGGGTTCTCCGGATTCTACTACAATATTTGGGAACTGAAGTTGTATACGATGTTTTACTTCATCATCTTCGGAGTGTTCGCGTCCTATACAAACCAGTATGTGAAGTTTAAAATCAAAGACTTATAATGGAGCTGTTCGGGGGAGAGTCGTCTTCCTCGGACAGTTTTTTTGTATCGAGAATACCTTCCGCTTTTCATGATGTCTAGCTCCAGGCGCCAGCCCCTCAAGTCGCTTCAGTCTTGCTGAAAAGGCAAAGATCGCTTTTATCTTCAAGCCTTCCAGCGCTTGTTGGGGCTAAACGGCGCCTTGCGCTTTTCATGATGTCTAGCTCCAGGCGCCATCCCCTCAAGTCGCTTCAGTCTTGCTGAAAAGGCAAAGACCGCCTTTAGCTTCAAACCTTCCAGCGCTTGTCGGGGCTAATCGGCGCCTTGCGCTTTTAATAATTTCCTTCTTATGGATTATAGCAATCTGTCGAATGCTTTGGTAAGCTGTATATTCATAGGAAGGGAGAGTGTCAAATTATCACTAGTACAGTAGCTTCATTCAAACGTTTCAGTAAACAAGTCGCCATGACGGCGGTCGCAGCCACACTTCTTTGGACAGTGCCGGGCAATGCTTCAGCCAACCAGAATACAGTGAAAAGTTATCCAGTATCATCTGGTGTGAACTATTCGCAATATACGCATACGGGCACGAATTACATAAATCACTTATCTGTTAATTTAGGAGATCCATATACAAAATTAAGCGTCGGTCTGCCATCGCCGCTTGCAAAGACACAAGCGACAACAGCGCTTGCGAATCGGGATTCCAAAGACGGCAACCGTGTCGTCGGGGCAATCAACGCGTCGTTTTTCGACATGAACAACGGCCTGCCGATGTACTTGATTTCACAAGGGAACAATGTTGTAAATGGAGGCGTCATCTCCGAGTCGTCAAATAATTATGTCAGCCAGCCGATTGCTTTCGGCGTGACGAAAGACGGGCGCGCCGAAATCGATCATTTTAATTTCAACGTCCGCATTGACTACAAAGGGACGAATCATTTAATGACGGGGATAAATCGCCAGCGTCAAAATGATGAAACAATCATTTTCACACCGCAAAATATTGATAAGTACACAAATTCCAATCAATATGGAATTGAAATCGTCATTGATACAGGACAGCCGATTGCGAACACACAATACGGTCAGAAGCTGTCAGGGAAAGTTGTGAAGGTCCGCGGTTATGGATCGAAGGAGTTAGTGGAAATCCCTAAAACTGGATTCGTCCTCTCTGTCCATGGCGCAAAAGGGCTGGAGAAGTTCAAAAATATGCAGGTCGGGGAAGATGTCTCCCTAGCGTTGTCGATTGATGATAAATGGATGGACTCCGAGTTCATGCTGGCAAGCGGACCGATGCTGTTGAAAGACGGCAAGCCGAACATTACAATGAACACATCCAATTGGCGGGCTAGTACACGGACTGCACGTACAGCGATTGCTATCAGTAAAGATAAAAAACAAGTACATCTTGTAACGGTGGACAACCGCAGCGGCTACAGTAACGGTATGTCACTCACGCAATTTGCGAATTATTTGGCTGCCCAAGGATATGACCGGGCACTTAATTTCGACGGCGGCGGTTCGACAGCAATGGGTGTACGGAACCCAGGCAGCAATACAGTTGTACTGGCGAACCGGACGACAAATTCAGCGGAACGAAGAGTGTCCGCAATCATTGAAGCTATCAGTACAGGACCAGTCAGCGATCCGGCACAAATCAGCGTCTCGCGCAATCAAATCGGCACGATGCTAGTCGGTTCGAAAGGTTCATTAAAAGTGAATTACGTTCTGGACGCTTATTATAATCCGTTAAAAGTGGATAACAGTCTGATTCAAGTGACTTCGGAAAAAGGCGGTGTCACTGGAACAGGTTTGACCTACACAGCGATGAAAGCTGGAGAAGACCGTGTTTCCGTACAATATGGAAATGCGACACAATCATTCCCGATTACAGTTGTCGACGCACCGGCTAAGTTGACGATTGTACCTTCGACAACAAAAGTGAAACCGGGCGCGAACGTAACCTATAAAGCGAACGCTACAGATGCACAAGGCAAGCCGATCATTTATTCACCGGAACAGTTGAAGTGGAGCGTTACCGGCGATATCGGGACAATTACCCAGTCAGGAAGCTTCAAAGCTGCCAATAAAGCAGGAAAAGGTTCTGTAAATGTTACCCTGGGCTCAAAAACGACAACTATTCCCATTGTTTTGTCTGACGATACACCTGCGTTTTCAGATATCCCATCTACTTACGCATACTACACGGAAATCAGTTTCTTGAAAGATCTTGGCTATATTCAGGGGGATCTGGACGGTAAATTTAATCCGGGCAAAACGTTATCACGCGAACATGCCGCGGTCATTTTGAGCCGGGTGTTCAACTTGGATACATCTAAATCAAGTACACAGCAGTTTAAAGACGTACCTAACTCGCACCGTTATTATAATGAAATCAATGCCATTGCGAACGCGAGCCTGGTAGGCGGTAAAGGGGACGGAACATTCGACCCGGCCGGCAAATTGACGCGTGCACAAATGGCGGCGATTCTCGTCAAAGCGTATAATCTGAAAGGCGAGGCGACTAAGAAATTCAAGGATGTCCCTGCAAGCCACTGGGCATATACGCATGTTCATATTTTAGCGAATAACAAAATCACGACAGGGAACGAAAAAGGCAACTTCGAGCCGAATAAACCTGTGAACCGCGCGCAATTCAGCGCATTCCTGTACCGCAGCATCAATAAGTGATAAAGATGGAACCCCTCCAACGGATGCATGATCAAAATCCCGCTGGCTCATGGGTTCCATTTTCATGAGAGGGCTTGGCTATGTTATAATGAAAGAATCAATTATTAAAGGAAGTTTTAAAATGAAAATCGGTATTGTAGGAAATTACGGCAACGATAATAACGGTGACGAAGCGATTTTACTCAGCATCATCAAACAAGTGACGTCCACATTCAAGATAAACAGCAATGAGATAACGGTTTTCAGTAACAATCCCAAACAGACGGCAGAACGGTATGGAGTCACAAGTTTTCCGCTGTATTATAAAAGCGGCAATGCGGTAAAAACATTTTTTGCAACGTACAAAAATAATAAAAGAATCGTCAAGACGTTTGATTTTCTTATTATCGGCGGCGGCGGTATCCTAATGGATTTATATAAAAGGGAAGCACCGTTATTCGGATCATACGCAATGATGGCTAAAAACTCGAAAACACCTTACGTCGTATACGGATGCGGAGCGGGTCCGCTTAGCAGCGATTTAGGAAAATGGTTCATCCGCTATATGGCTAAACATGCAGAAAGTATTTCGGTACGCGATCCGGAATCCGTCGAGCTGTTAAAATCAGTTGGCGTGAAAGAACAAGTCCTGACAATCGGCGATCCGGCATTTTCATTGCGTCAATCAAGCACGGAAAAATCGGAAATCCCGACCAAAATCGGAATCACCGCTGTTCCATATTACAATGCAGGTTATTGGCCAGAGGGAAATCCCGCAATCTATAACGACTATATAGAAGGCATGGCAAAAAACCTGGACAATATTGCTGCACACCATAATGTTGAACTGACTTTTTTCGCAACGAAGTTTCCGCAGGATGCAGATGTCACAAAAGATATCGAAAAGAAAATGATACACAAAGACAACATAACCATTATCGATTCCAATCTTCTGCCTGATGACATCCTCGATGTTACAGCCCAGCAGGACATCATTATCGGAACGAGACTACATTCATTGATTTTGGCAACATGTACTGAAACGCCTATCATGGCGATATCCTATCATCATAAGGTGAACGACTTCATGAAGCTCGCCCACCTGGAAAAGTATGCATTCCCGATTGGGGACATCAACAAACAAGAAACATTATTCCTGGATGCATTCAATGAAATGAAAGAAAATTGGTCCGCAACAATTGAAAATACGAAAAAACTATCCCAAGAGTTGTACGATGAGTCGATGAATGGGACAGAGCAGTTTGTAAAAGCAGTTAATAAAAAGTGAATAACAGTAAAACAGCCGTAAAAGTGAATTTCACTTTTACGGCTGTTTTTGTATTGCTCATATAAGTATGGCGACCGACCATATAAGAATGTCGACCGACCATAACAGATTGCCGACCGATCATATAAGCGTGGCAACCGCCCATATCGTATTGCCGACCGATCATATAAGTGCGCCAACCGACCATAACAGATTGCCGACCGATCATAAAGGTGTGGCGACCGCCCATATCGCATTGCTTACCAATCATATAAGTGTGCCGACCGACCATATAACATCGCCAACCGACCGTATCCCCGCGCCTACCAACCTATCAATCCACTAAAACCCAAGTACCTTCTTAACCTCACTCAAATACGTCTGGCTGACGGACAACTCTGTTCCATCCCTCAACGTCACCAACAAATTCGAAGTGATATCCCTTGAAATACGCTTGATGGATAAAATATTAACGATATAGGATCGGTGGATACGCAGAAATGTCTTCGGAAGTCGCAATTGTAAGTCTTTCAACGTATGGCTGGTACAATACTGTTCATTATCAACATAAAACCAAGTTTTCTTCTGTAAGCTCTCGATATAATCAATCTCATCGACTGGAATCGGGCTCCAGTCTTCCTCCTGCTTTCCTGTAAGGAAGCGAAATGGTTCGTGTCTCAAAACATGATAGTTGGGTGGCAAGATAATGATTAGTGCGCCGGGTTCACCTTGAAGGTCAATCGGATAGCCGACGCTATAGTACGGGATTCCGAATAGTGATTTATCCACGACTGTATCCACTTTAAGCCGCTGCTTCATTACCATATCCGCAACGCTCTCCGGCCTGACGGGTTGCCCTTCTGTTAAACGGATGTCATGCATCCCTTCCTTGAAATAAACGTAGCGATCCCTGATTGCAATCGCAATGGCGGCATCTTTCGGTATCCAATCTTCCAAAATGACGGCGTATTGCTGTAATACTTCTTTCGCGATATCCTCTTTATCCTTATTCACATGTGTTTCCCCCTTTGCTTTCTCTGAATCTATTGCTAATAAACTATTTCATCCCCTATAACTTGCGTTCATCCTAAAATAACAACCTTTTGTCGGAATGTACAGACAACATAATCTATTCTGTTATATATTACTGTATAACAACTTCAGCTGTTATGAAACAGTACGAAAGAATTAATTTCAAAACTAGCTGTCTGTTAAAAAACTGGAAGGTGTGACGTTGATATGACAAGACAAAAGCAGATTGAACAATTGGAGAAAAGCTGGGCAGAGGATAAAAGATGGAGAGGGATTGAACGCCCTTATTCAGCCGAAGATGTTGTTAAACTTCGCGGATCCGTTTTGATTGAACAAACATTGGCGACAAAAGGGGCAACTCGTTTATGGAATTCATTGCATGAAGAAGATTTCGTCAATGCACTTGGCGCATTAACGGGTAATCAAGCGGTGCAACAAGTTAAAGCCGGACTTCAAGCAATCTATCTTAGCGGCTGGCAAGTGGCGGCGGATGCAAACCTTTCAGGCCAAATGTATCCCGATCAAAGTCTTTATCCGGCAAACAGTGTTCCATCTGTTGTCAAGCGTATCAACCAAGCACTTCAACGGGCTGACCAAATCGATCATTCAGAAGGGCGCGAAGATGGATTTGACTGGTTTGCCCCGATTGTAGCGGATGCCGAAGCAGGTTTCGGAGGACCTCTGAACGTCTACGAACTGATGAAAGGCATGATTGAAGCTGGTGCTGCAGGCGTTCACCTTGAAGACCAGCTTGCATCTGAAAAGAAATGCGGACACTTGGGCGGAAAAGTATTGCTGCCGACACAAAATGCGATCCGTAATCTAGTTGCTGCAAGGCTTGCGGCTGACGTTCTCGGCGTACCGACTGTTCTTATTTCACGCACAGATGCGGACGCTGCAGATATGGTCACAAGCGACATCGATCCGGCAGACCACGCTTTCTTGACTGGAGAACGTACACCAGAAGGTTTCTACCGTACAAAACCTGGTATCGACCAAGCGATTGCACGCGGTTTGGCGTATGCACCTTACGCAGATCTTGTATGGTGTGAAACATCCCATCCGTCCCTAGAAGAAGCGCAACAGTTTGCTGATGCAATCCATGCGAAATTCCCTGGGAAAATGCTTGCTTATAACTGTTCACCATCATTCAACTGGGAAGCGAATCTGGACAAAGAAACAATCGCGAAATACCAAGTGGAACTTGGTAAAATGGGCTACAAATTCCAGTTCGTAACTCTTGCCGGCTTCCATTCATTGAACCACAGCATGTTCAACCTGGCACATGACTACAAAGACAATGGTATGGCGGCATACTCGAAGCTGCAACAGGCTGAATTTGCGGATGAAGGCAAAGGGTACACAGCGACAAGGCATCAACGTGAAGTCGGAACGGGTTACTTCGATGATGTATCACAAATCATCTCAGGCGGCACGTCATCTACAACAGCTATGAAAGGCTCAACAGAAACTGCGCAATTTGTATAATTTACATCAAACGAAAATCGAAGAGGGTGACCAATCTGTTACTAAAACAAGAGAAATCTCAAATGATAGAAGTCTTAGGGAAACTGACCGCCGAAAGTGAAGAGATTTTAACGCCGGAAGCACTCGCATTTCTGCAATCACTTCATGATAATTTCGATGGTAAACGGAAAGAACTGCTGGCTAAACGGCAGCAGCGGCAAAACGATATTGATAGTGGCTTGCAACTCGATTTCTTGGCTGAAACGAAAAAAATCAGGGAAGGGGAATGGACGATTGCGCCCCTTCCCCAAGACCTTCAGGACAGACGGGTCGAAATTACAGGTCCTGTCGGCCGTAAAATGGTCATCAATGCATTGAATTCAGGCGCAAAAACATTCATGGCCTGTTTTGAAGATGCGACATCGCCAACATGGGCAAACATGCTGGAAGGTCAGCTCAATATGAAAGATGCTGTCCGACGAACGATTGCGTTTGAACAGCAGTCTACTGGCAAGACTTACAAACTGAACGATGATACCGCGGTATTAATGGTACGACCACGTGGTTTGCATCTGCTGGAAAAGAACATCGCTATTGACGGCGAGCCGATTGCGGGCAGTTTCTTCGACTTTGGACTTTATTTCTTCCATAACGCGAAAGAATTAATCGCACGCGGCTCTGGACCTTACTTCTATTTACCAAAGCTGGAAAGCCATCTGGAAGCAAGATTGTGGAATGAAGTGTTCGTTTTTGCACAACAGCAGCTTGGTATTCCAACTGGAACAATACGGGCAACGGTGTTAATCGAAACGATTGTAGCAGCATTTGAAATGGACGAAATCCTTTATGAGCTTCGGGATCACTCAGCGGGTTTGAACTGTGGACGTTGGGATTATATTTTCAGCTATATTAAACGGTTCCGCAATCAACCAGACGTCATTTTGCCTGATCGCGGGCAAGTGACGATGACGTCGCCGTTCATGCGGGCTTACACATCGCTCTGTATTCAAACTTGCCATAAGCGTAATGCTCCGGCAATCGGTGGAATGGCGGCACAAATCCCGATTAAAAATGATCCTGAAGCGAACGAAGCGGCGTTCGGCAAAGTAAGTGAGGACAAACGCCGCGAAGCGACAGACGGACATGACGGAACATGGGTGGCGCATCCGGGACTCGTCGCGGTGGCGCTCGAGCAGTTCAACGAACATATGCCGACGCCGAATCAGATTGATAGGAAAAGGGAAGACGTCAATGTTACCGCCAAAGATTTGCTCGAAGTCCCTGAAGGAACGATTACTGAAGACGGACTGCGGATGAATTGCAGTGTAGGCGCCCAATACATCGCCTCTTGGCTTAGAGGGAACGGAGCGGCCCCTATCAATAACTTGATGGAAGACGCGGCGACAGCAGAAATTTCAAGATCGCAAGTGTGGCAATGGATTCGTCATCCGCAGGGGAAACTTAACGATGGACGTGACATTACGGAACAATTAGTTAAGGAAGTGCTGCAAGAAGAACTGGAAGTAATTAAACAGACTGTCGGTGAAAATGCATTTCGCGTTGATAAATATGAAGCCGCAGCTGAATTGTTTTCATCATTGACATTGCAAGATGACTTCGTTGAGTTTCTGACACTGTCAGGTTATGAAAAACTAAAATGAAAATGGAGGAGATTACTATGATGACAAACAACAAAACGAAAGAACTGCCAAGAAAGATCTGCCGTGAATGCGGATGTGAAATTGTTGAACAGGTCGAATCCCCATTGTTCGAATGCGAGCGGTGTATCGGTTCGAACGAAGAATGACATAGAAGCGGCTCTATTCCCTTATTTGGAATATAGCCGTTTTTATTTGTTTTCATGACTATAAATGTGAACAGATGAATATCCGTATAATACCAGTGTAGGCGCCTTAGCGGCTTCAATGGGATTATTCACCTTTGTCATAATAATTAGAGGAGTTCCATAACAAGTCTAGAAGTAGTACTAGTGAAGGTTAATTATTCTGAAAAAATGCTAGGAGGAAATAGAATGCGAAATGAAGAGATGCTGCTAATACCTGGACCGACGCCTGTCGTCGATTCCATTTATGATGCGATGGCAAGTGAAACGAGAGGCCATACCGATCCAAGATTTGTCGCGATTTATAAAAATTCGATTGAGCAGACGCGAAAACTGTTTAAAACAGACGGGGAAGTTTTCGTAGTTGCCGGATCTGGTACGATTGCAATGGAAATGGCGCTCGTCAACACGGTCGCTGCCGGGGAAAAGATATTAGTCCTTAGCCAAGGTTATTTCGGAGATCGGTTCATTAAATTGGGACAAGCTTTCGGCATTGAAGTGGATGTCCTTCAATCGGAGTGGGGCAAGCAAGTCACTCCCGAAGAAGTGGAAGCGAAACTTGCAAAAGGGCAGTATAAAGCGGTAACGATCACGCATGCCGATACATCCACAGGCGTTGCGGCTGATCTCGACGCACTCGTGCCAATCGTGAAAAAACATGGAGCACTTGTCATTTTGGATGGTGTCTGTGCAACAGCCGCGATGGAAGAAGACATGAGCAAGGGATATGGCCAATCGGACTATAAAATTGACGTTATTTTGACTGGCTCCCAAAAAGCGATCGGTGTACCGCCTGGGCTTGCGATTGTTGCTTTCAATCAGACGGCATTGGCCGCCAGGGAGAAGATTAAACGCGTTCCGGCCTATTATTGCGATATCTACAATTGGATTCCTGTCATGAACGATCCATCTAAATATTTCGCAACGCCGCCCGTAAATCTGATCTATGCCTACGATGAAGGAATGAGACTCGTCCATGTGGAAGGATTGCCGAAAAGAATTATTCGCCACACGGCATTCGGCAAAGCAGTGCGCGCAGCCCTAGCAGAATATGGCATGAAGGCAATTGCCGATGAAAACGTTGCGGCTTCTACTTTGAGCTGTATCCTCTATCCTGAAGGTGTGAACGATACTGAATTCCGTGCAGCACTCGGTAAAAAAGGTGTCATCGTTGCGGGTTCACTTGCTCATTTAGCAGGCAAAGCATTCCGAATCGGACATATGGGGAACACAACAGAAGAAATGTTGGAAAACGCGGTTGCATTGATCGGTGAAACGTTGAATGAAATCGGTCATTCAGTTGATACTGCGAAAGCGGTTGAACGGTTTAAGGAAGAAGTGCTAGTGGTCAATTAATAATAGGGGGCTATCCTATACAAGGATGGCCCTTTTTTGATGGAAAGAGAGCGACCGATCATAAAAGAGTGCCGACCGACCATATCTTCTCGATGACCGACCATAAGAGTGTACCGACCAATCATATCCACTAGATAACCGACTATATAAGCATGCAGACCGATCATATAATCCCCATGACCGATCAAATAACGTACCATACAGACACAATCTCAACGCCATGGAAGAAGAGTAGAGTGATTTGAAAAAAATTTGCTTACTAGCATTGAGCCCCTTCAACCAATCACACTCCACCAGTTAAATAGATTTCATAGTGTCAACCAATTATCTTGCATTAAAGTAATTAACTATTTATAATTATCTATCAATAGGCAAAAAAGCATTGAAGGGGGTTTGTCGATGTTCGTTGCAGAGAAATTGAAGATTATTTCCGAATCATATCCAGATAGAATCATTACATCATTTAATGGAAAAGAGATTTCATACGGGGATTTCTATCGGAAAGCCGAGAATCTGGCCCGTCATTTTCAAGAGTTAGGATATGGGAAGGATGATAATCTAGCACTTTGCCTACTGAATTCGGACTCATTTCTAATCTGTTACTATGCCTGCCATATAGGAGGGTTCACTGCGCTGCCGATCAATACGAAGTTGACCGCTCCGGAAGTGAACTATATTTTAGCACATTCGGAAGCGAAAGGGCTTATTTACGATGAGCGGCTTGCCGACGTGTTTGATTCCCTAGATGGAAAGTTGCCTGCGCTCCAACACAAACTGGTAATCAATAATGAATTTATAAAAATCATCGACGGCGAACGGCGGCCCGCAGAAAAACGAGAAGCACTCGACGATGATACAGCCGTTATCTTTTACACGTCAGGTACAACCGGGCGTCCGAAAGGGGTCATGTTGACGAATAAAAACGTTGCCGCGATTGCTGAAATTTGGAGTGAATCGATGGAGATGGATCACAATGACCGTATGCATATTGTGGCGCCGCTTTTCCACTGTGCGGCGAGTCATGTATTCAGCATTCCGGTCATTTACCAAGGCGGCATGGTCATCATTGAAGAAGCATTTTCTCCAGAAGCAACAATCCGCACAATGGAGCAGCAACGCGCGACAATTTTTTTCGGCGTGCCTGCCATGTACAGCATTCTCCTGAATACGCCATCGCTTAATAAAGCGAATCTATCCAATTTGAGGCTGCTCTGCTACGGAGCGGCACCGATGCCTTATGAGCTTGTGAAAAAAGTGAAAGCGCTATTCCCGGACGTCAAGGTCCAAAACTTGTATGGACAGACTGAAAACTCACCAGGGGCTACGACATTGAAAGACCGGCATGCACTGTCAAAAATCGGTTCTGTCGGAGAGGCATTACCGCGGACGGAAGTAGAAGTGATGGATGAGTTCGGTAAACCGTTGCCGATGGGGCAGGTTGGTGAAATTGCCGTGAAAGGCCCGCAAGTGATGAAAGGGTATTTGAAAAATGACGAGGAAACGGCGAGGACGATACGGGATGGCTGGATGTATAGCGGGGATCTCGGCCGTTTCGATGAAGACGGGCTACTTTATATCGTAGATCGAAAGAAAGATATGATCATACGCGGAGGGGAGAATATTTATCCGCTGGAAGTCGAAGAGGTGTTGTATGCCATCCCGGAAGTGCTCGAAGCGGCTGTCGTCGGTATTCCGCATGAAGTGTACGGTGAGGTAGTTAAGGCATTCATCGTATTGAAGGAAGGACACACGCTTACTGAACAAGCGGTACTTGATAGTTGCAAAAGGCAGCTTGCTTCTTTCAAAATTCCGGCTGTACTCGAATTTCTCGACACGCTTCCACGAAACGCAAGCGGAAAAGTACTGAAAACGGTTTTACGAGAACCAGTGAAGGCGTGATCGGAAAAGCAGTTCGGTTCCTAGTCGGCATCCAAACTGCTTTCTTCACTTTTCGCACGAACGGCGATATCCGGTTTATCAGTAAACACGCCATTCGCTCCAAGTTTTATAAGTTTGCGAATCGTTTTTTCGTCATTGACGGTAAAAGGATGGACAACCAAACCTTCTTTATGCATCGATTCGATAAATTCCTTAGTCACAGAATCCACGTTCACACCTACACCTGATGCGTACTTTTTAAGTTTCCCCAATTTCTTTTTCGAAAGATGAGCGTCCTTGCTGAATGAATATAACTTGATTAGCGGAATGGACGGTTCCATGTCGAATATACTCTTCAAACTATCTTCGCTGAATGATTGAATGATCACTGGAGGTATTACATTCTCACTAGAGAGGAGATTATTCGCCCGAAGCTGTCGCAACAGTTCCTCTTCAATACCTGGATACTTTTTAGGTGATTTCAACTCGATATAATAGTTGACCGAGCCACCGAAATGATGAAAGATGTCCTCCAATTCAACAATGCGTAATTGTTTATAAATAGGGGAAGCATATCGGGGATTCCTTTCATTAAATTCCTCGCCGGGTAAATAAAGTTGAAGATCGTTAAACGTCACATCGGCAATGGCCTGTTCGGTATCCTGAAATGTTAAATAAGAATCGTGCAACGCAACAAGTTTTCCGTCTTTTGTCATATGTAAATCTAGTTCGATGTAATCTGACCCCATCTGTATAGCCAACTCATAGGCGGTTAACGTATGAGGAGGGGCATAGGCGGAAGCACCACGGTGGGCGATGACGAGAAATTCATCGTCAGGTATAGACGCACGTTCAACAGCGGGCTTCACAGAACCGGATGACAATAAAAGTAATAGAAGCGCCACCGTTATTCGTTTCATCACTATCACTCCTTATTTGAATTGCAAACGCAAAAATTAATAACTAACCGGTCAACAATGAAAGATATGTTTACTATAGTTGTTGCATGTATTCCCGTTTCGGGCACGGCTTCATATAACAAAGTAAATTGAATGCCGGTAGCTGAGAAATCTAAAGAGTAGTCCCGTTAAATATAAATGGAAATATAGCTATTTTGCACGTCGGAATAGCCCTTTATTCCCTTTATCCAAAAAGAAAGTGTTTTGGATACAGAACATTCGAACAATCATGATATGCTAGGGAACAAGAGAGATAGCTAGGGAACTAGAATTGTTTATTCCGTGCATGAGCCCGTAATGAAATAAAACTAAGGGAGCTGAAGCAATGTCTTTTTTGAAAAAGACCGGGATTTTGATTGTCATTGTGGCACTGACATTCAGCGGTTTTTCATCTGCGACACAAGCAAGTGCAGCTGGAAAAGCGCAAGATGTGACACGCGGTGAATACATCACAGCGGTCGTTAAAGCACTTGAAGTGGAGCTGAATGCCGGCAAGACGCTTGAATTTACGGATGTCGATGAACATCTGGCGCCTTACGTAGAAGCTGCGCAAAAAATAGGGCTTATAAAAGGAACGACTTCAACAACTTTCAAGCCCCATCAGAAACTGACACGTGAACACGCCTTCCTAATTGCATCCCGGGCAATAAAGTCGAAAGAAGTCTTCTCCATTGAACTGCTCGATAAATTCAAGGATAAAAATGAATTTAAAACAAATGAATCCGCCGAACTTGCGAGAAGTGTCGGACTTGGTTTATTACAAGGATTTGAAGATGGAACTGCAAAACCTCAGAAGCTCGTGACGAAACTACAAGTCACGAAAATCATTGATCGTTTAGTGGGCGCATATAGCAAGGAACCGCCAAAAAAATCAGTTTCACTCCGTATTCTAGGCACGTCCGATCTACATACGAACTTTGTCAACTATGATTATTACCAAGACAAAATGTCGAATGAGGTCGGACTTGCAAAAACGGGGGTCCTTATCGAGCAAGCACGTGCAGAAAGCCCGAATAATCTCCTTTTCGATAACGGAGATTTGATCCAAGGGACACCTTTGGGCGGTTATAAAGTCACCGTAGACAAACTTGAAAAAGGTGAACTCCACCCGGCACTTGCTGCCCTTGAATCGTTGGAATATGATGCTGGTACTTTGGGCAATCATGAGTTCAACTATGGACTTGAGTATTTGGATACAGTGTTGGAAGAAGCATCATTTCCGATATTGAATGCCAATGTCTATGACGCGAAAACAAAGAATAACCGCTACACGCCTTATGCTATTTTTGATAAAGAAGTTCTCGATGGAATAGGTGAACCACATACTTTGAAAGTAGGCGTTATCGGTGTTGTCGCGCCGGGAATCGTACGCTGGGACCGGGCCCTTCTTGACGGTAAAGTGACTGTAGAAGATGCGGTGAATACAGTTGAGAAATTCATTCCTGAAATGAAAGGCCAAGGTGCGGATATTATCGTTGTCTTAGCCCATTCAGGTATGGGCGATGAAACCCATACAGTCGGTGAAGACGATGTAACCTATCAAATTTCACAACTTGACGGTGTGGATGCGATTTTGACAGGTCATAACCACGCAGTATTCCCCGGGGATTTTGAAGATCTTGAAAATATTGATATGGAACAAGGAACAGTGAACGGAACGCCAGTCATAATGCCGGGGAAATTTGGCAGCCATTTGGGTGTAATTGATCTTGATCTCGAAAAAGCGGGCGATCAATGGACTGTTGCAAAAGGCAAAGGCGCAGTACGGGAAATTGATAAGAAGTCGGACATAGTCAATCAAAAAGTGATCGATGCAGTAAAAGAAGCGCATGAGGGAACGATTGAGTACGTACGCAGCCCGGTCGGCAAAACAACAGCGCACATCAACAGCTACTTTGCCCTTGTGAAAGATGATCCTTCCATTCAAATTGTGACAAATGCACAAAAATGGTTTGTCGAAGATAAGATACTAGGCACGGAATATGAGAAATTGCCTATCTTATCATCTGGAGCACCATTCAAAGCTGGCGGCCGGAATGGTGCAAACTACTACACTGAAATACCTGCTGGTGAAGTAGCCATCAAAAATGTGGCTGACCTTTATGTATTCGACAATACAGTATTTGCGCTCGTCATGACTGGCGCGGATGTCAAGGAATGGCTTGAAATGTCAGCGGGCCAATTCAACCAGATCGACCCTTCTTCTAAAGAAGAGCAGAATTTGATCAACGAAGAATTCCGAACGTATAACTTTGACGTTATTGATGGAGTCACATATGAATTTGACGTTACACAACCTGCTAAATATGATTACGATGGAAAGACAATCAATGAATCGGCTAACCGGGTTACCAATTTACAATATGACGGTAAACCGATTGATTCAAAACAGAAATTCATCGTCGTGACGAACAACTACCGTGCAAGCGGGAACTTCCCGGGTGTGCGCAATGCCACTGAATCAATCGATTATGCATATGAAAACCGTCAGGCAATCATGGATTACATGATTGATGTCGGTACAATCGACCCATCTGCAGATAGCAACTGGTCGTTCACGCCATTGAATGAAAACAGTAAGATTACATTCGAAACATCCGGAAAAGCAAAAGACTTCATCAAAGAGGGAAGTGGTATTGAATACCTTGCTCCAACGAAAGAAGGCTTCGCGAAATATTCATTGAAACAGAAATGATGTAAGGTGAAAATGCGCCCGGAGAAGGAAATTCTCCGGCGCATTTTTTGGTTTTACGGGGTAGAAAACAACGAATCTCCAGAAGTAGACAATATTTTCACGAAAGAAAACAACCCAACACTCCCGCTAAAGCTCATTGAAGGTATTGAATACCCAGAATATACATAAAAGTGATGCTTTTATCCGTCAAAAGTTATATAATCTGAATAGGCTAAAAGATAGTGAGGGGAAATGATGAGGTTCACTGTAGCGAAAAAATTATGGTCCGGTTTTGCGGCAATTTTGGTATTACTTGTCGTCGTTGGCATTGTAGGTTTATGGACGTCTATCCGTCTTGACACTGATTACAACTTTTTACTGGATGATCGAGTCAAGAAAGTGGACCTAGTAGACGAGTTCATCTTGAAGCACAATGAAATACAAGATGAGGTACGGGGGTTTATGTTGTTCAAGGATGAATCACATCTAGAGGCGCGTGAGGAAAAGATTGACCGTTATAACGAATTGTACGATGAATTGACAAGCGTTCTGCGCAAAGAGAAACATCAGAAGTTATTGGAAGAGATGGACGTGTCACGAACGAAATATATAAATTTACAAAATGATATTGTGAAGAGCGTTCAGGCAGGAAAAGATCGGAGAGCGATCGAACTAGGGAGAGCGTCAGCAAATATCGGTTCTCACGTATTGGAAAATGCCGCTATCATTAAGGCGGATCAATTTAAGGCACTCGATGAGACTCGCAATGAATTAGAAACATTCGTAGCGGGATTGCGAGTGTTTGTCGTCGGGATGATCATTTTTGCATCGATAACGGGCATTGTCATTTCCATTATTATCAGCCGCCTCATCTCACGTCCAGTTCGTGTTGTGACGGACGGGTTGAATGAAATCGCATCAGGCAATCTCACAATTGATTTGCTGGATGTTAAAAACAGAGATGAAATCGGGGACATGGCTGCCGCTTTCAATAAAATGGGGACGGACGTTGCCAATATGGTACGTAAAATCAACGTTTCCGCTGCGCAATTAGCGATTCAATCGGAAGGACTATCAGCTAGTTCCGAAGAAAGTCTTGCAACTTCGGAAATGGTTGCCAAAACTGCTGAAAATCAATTGATGGGCAGTCACCAGCAGCAAAGAATCATTACGCAGTCCAGTTCTTCGATGGGGGAATTATCAGTAGGCGTAGCCGAAATTGCGTCCAATAATGAAGAGATGCTACAAGCTGCAGAAACTGTGTCAGGACTCGTAACTACAGGTGCGAACGTTGCAACAGAAGTTTCGGTTCAAATGTCGACAATCCATACAACAATCCGTGAGTCCTCTGAAATTATGGAGGAAATGGCACAGCATTCGAATGAAATACAGAAAATTACGACGCTCATTACGACAATTGCCGAGCAGACGAACTTGCTTGCACTCAATGCTGCCATTGAAGCAGCGCGTGCAGGTGAATACGGGAAAGGGTTCGCAGTTGTGGCGGAAGAAGTACGCAAACTGGCAGAACAGTCAAAGGCATCTGCTACAGAAATCGGCACGATGGTAACTATGATTCAGAGCGCTTCGAGACGGGCTGTCACATCCATCACGGCAGGAAGTGAGCGCGTTGATATCGGTCTTGCCGCAACAGAACAGTCTCGTCGTGTCTTTGAAGATATACAGAACGCAGTCGGGGATGTTGCGACAAAAGTCGAAACGGTATCCGCTGCCATTGAAGAAATTCAAGCGATGGCGGAAGAAGTGGGCCATGGTGCCAGTGAAATCGAGCAGTTGAGCGATGTGGCCGCTGCATCTGCAGGCGACACAAGTGCGGCAACTGAGGAACAGTTGGCGGTCAATGAAGAAATTTCAGCCAGTGCCCAAGCGCTTTCAAAACTTGCGGAAGAGCTACAAATGGAAATGGGGCATTTTAGGGTATAGTTCGAAATCGAGAAAGCGAACAACCGGTCTTCGGACTTGTTGTTCGCTTTTTCATAGTAGATAAAAGGTTGAAAATCCCCCGAAAGGGTACTCATATATATATATAAATGAACAAGGAGCTGTTTATGATGAAGGAAAAAAATCAGCATGAATTGACAAATGGGCAAGATCAAGACAAGGGCTTTACGGGCATGCCGAATGACAAGCCGTATCCGGATTTTGAGCCGAAAAAGAGCGAGGAAAAACAAGTTGAGCAATTTGAAGACACCGCTGAAAACGGCAAAGAAAATCATACTGATAAAAAGTGATGATAGCAGGTACCTCATCTTGGCGGAGTGATAGAAAAAAGCATGATCCCGCGAACCGTAATGGGTGAGCGGGATCATGCTTTTTACATATTGATGTTACTCAGCTTTTTTTACTTGCTTACTATTGTAGATGAAGTTCGAGACCATTTTGGCAGCATGTTCACGCGAAGTTGATTGGCCAGGCGTAAATTTGCCATCAGAACCTTGAGTGATACCAAGCTCATGGAGCATGGAGATTGCGTTCACTGCTTCAGCGCCATAGTTGCCGAAGTCTGTATAGGGAGCTTTTGCAGCGGCCGTGTATTTTTTGCCTGTGTAATTTTCATACGCACGTTCAAGCATCAATGCGAACTGTGCACGCGTCACTTTTTCGCGAGGCATGAACTTGCCGTTAATGCCTTTAATAAGCCCGTTTTCGTAAGCGGCTGCAATTTCTGCTTTTGTTTCAGCGGCATAATTCCCAATGTCGCTGAATGGTGCAGCAGTGCCTTCTGTTTTCAAATCAAGTGCACGAACAATCAAAGAAGCGGCTTGAACGCGAGTCATTTCTTTTTTTGGATTAAATGCCACATCCGTACCTTTCAACATACCGCGGTAATAAAGATCTGATACGTACGGATACGACCACCTATCGTACGCAACGTCGCTATAAGGGACTTTCGCCAGAATACGGCCTTCAATTCCAGAGTTGATTGTACCGATGGATTTCATATAATCTGCGAAGGATTCCCAGTCTACGAAACCAGGTTCACTTACCCGGCCATCTTCGTATGCTTTTTTCAGGACATCATAACCATCCCCGCCTTGCGCAGTGAAGACGTTCGTTGCAACTTTATAGAATTTGTCATCTTCAATTTCAATGCCATCAACCGTAATGGAAACGACGCGTTTTCCAGCTTCGGCTTTACCATCGAACACGAGCTTCATTCCAGCCACGTGAAGGAAACCGCCTGACTCCTTCGGATAATCTTTTACGGAGTGTTCAAAAACGGATTTCAGTTCTGCCCCGCTCAAGTTAATCAGAGCGAGCGAATTGCCAAAAGGAAGTACACCGATTGCTTGACCATAAGTGATTGGTCCTTTCGGAATAGAGGTGCGGATGCCGCCCCCGTTTTGAATCGCGATGACAGTCGAAGGATCGATTTCTTTCGCTTTTGCAAGCATACCGTCCGTAATTATGTTACCAAGGTTCGTTTCGCCCGCACGGACGCCACCGAGGTCACGTAGACCGCTTAGGAAAACGCCTGCAGTGGCGCCAGTCTGTTTATCCATCGTCTCCTTCACTTTATCAGCGAAAGGTTTAATAAGTTCTGCTGCACCTGCATCTTTGGCGGCATTTTCTCCGCCGACAGCATGGAGGACACCGCTATAGTCTTTGATGACACCTTTGTCATCGAACGTGACGTCGAGCTGACCAAGGAACTTATTATACTCATTTGCTTGAACGATGACGACAGGTTCAGTATCTTTGTTGACGACATGCGGTTCGTCGAGCTTAACATGCGTATGTCCGCCGACAATAACATCGATGCCTGGAACATTTTTCGCTAGTAGCAAGTCATTATCGACAGTGTCCGAATCATTGAAACCGATGTGGGTAAGGGCAATGATTTTGTTGACGCCGGCTTCTTCAAATGCGGTGACCGCTGCTTTTGCCTCGACGATGTAGTTGGTGAATACAACTTTATCAGCGCTTGAAATGTCTTTCGTTTCCTCCGTTGTCAAACCGAAGATGCCGATTTTTTCACCATTCACTTCTTTAATGATTCCATTATAGATTTTACCGTCTTCGGCTTCTGCATCGACCGTTTTGGATTGTAGACCATCGAAAAGTGGATCTGCCGAGAAATCAGTGTTCGCACTTATGAACGGGAATTTAGCACCTTTTATGAACTCAGCTAATGCCTTATGCCCTTCGGCAGATCCGCCAAGGTCGAATTCATGGTTGCCGAATGTCATAGCGTCGTATTCAAGATAATTCATGACGGCGAGGTCGGCTTGTCCTTCAAACTCATTGAAGAAAAGCGTTCCGGAAAACACGTCGCCCGCATCCAGAAGGACGTTATATGGCTTTTCTTCGCGGAGCTTTTTGACGAGCGCCGCACGTTCCGAAGTCGTGTTCAGGTTCGCGTGTGTATCGTTCGTATGGAATACGGTCATCGTGAAGTCTCCCGATGCTGTAGCCGGTGTTTCAGCCGCCAATACAGGAGTGACTGCAACTGCACTTAATAGAATCAAAGCTGTTGCAGTTCCCTTAAAATAGTTAGTTGTCATCTATACACCTTCCTTTTCATTGTTTTTACCATTTCGCCATTTAATGGAAGTTATGATTAGTGACAAAACAGTCAGTAATTCAAGTGTATCACCAAGGCCAATATTGGACAATTGAATTTTTAGTAAATTTAATCAATGAAAACAACAAAAAAATCGGAGGGAATGGTTTCATTCCCTCCGGCATATTCTATTACTGGGCTGAATAATATTGTACTAGCCCTTGATAGATTGCTTCTGCATAAATTTCCAAGTAAGCATCGCTCGTCAGTTTTTTGAAATCGTCCGCGTTTGATAGGAAAGCGAGTTCGACGAGTACAGCTGCAACATTGTTATTCCGGATGACATAAAAACGATTGTCTTTAACTCCGCGATTGACCATGTTGGCCTTTTTGACAAGGTTGTTTTGGATATAAGTTGCCAAGGATTTACTCTCTGCCGAGTTGACGTTCAAAGATGAATCGAAGAACGTTTCAGTACCTTTGGCTGATGTTGCCGCGGCTGAATTTACATGAATCGATACAAATGCTTCTGCATAATTCTTCTTTGCGAATTCAGTACGCTTTTCAAGTGAAAGGAAAGTGTCATTTGAGCGCGTCATGATTACTTTTGCGCCTGCCTTTTTCAGTTTTGCTTCCACAAGTTTACCGACTTTCAAGACGATGGCTTTCTCCGTCACGCCGCTTTTTGACGTGCCCGGATCATGGGCACCGTGGCCCGGATCCAGGACGATGATGCGATCGGCAAGTGGATTGCCTTTTTGATTGATCAGTTTCAAATAGGTTTTGCTGACAAAGCCCGTAGTTGAATTCACACGGATTTTTGCCCAACTGCCATCCAGTGAAAGCACTTCGACTTTTTGTCCAAGTTTCACGGAAGAGACGATAGGAGAGCTTGTGCCTGCAGCTTTTCGTACATTCAGGCTTTTAGCTGTCACTTTCCCGATAAGATTACTGGTGACGCTTGGCTTTTCCGGTTGTACTTCCGGAACTGTCGGTTTTTCGGGAGTAACATTATCTGAAGGATTCCCGGTTCCGACTTCAACAGTGTATCGTCCATTGATATAACCTTCTTTATCGCCAAGAATGACCAATAGCCAGTCACCTGACTGACCTATCACTTCAACGATATCGTTATTATTCAGCTTTTGTATAATGTTGCCTTCCACTGAGGGAAGTGAGCGTACGTTCAGCGGTTCACCATTAGTTGCAACTCTAGCAAAATAAGTTCTAGATGTTTGTTCCGGTAGTTTAACGGGTAAAGCATATTTATCATTCATTGCACGTGCCAGGAATAATGTGAATTGTGAACGTGTAAGGTAGCTATTCGGCAGGAACTTTCCCGCATCTCCTTTTGTCACACCTGCATAATAAAGTCCATTGATACGTTCAGCGTATTTATGGCCTTTCATATCTGTCAGCTGCATCGGTTTATCAGCTGTAATCTTTTGATTAAGCTTGAAAGCAACGGCTAGGGCATTCCCCATCTCGTCACGTTTCAAATTCTCGTTAGGTTTGAAGTAACCGTTGGAACCGGCTTGAAAATAGCCTAGCGAAACAGCACGGCTTATATATTTGTATTGTTCCGTTCCCGCTTTTACGTCTTTGAATTTTAATGATGGGGTAGGGATGTTCTGTTTATTAGAAGCGATGACCAGCATTTTAGCGGCTTGTGCGCGCGTCAGATTGTTGCCGGGTTTGAACATTGAAACTCCTTTTACATTATATCCATTGATAATATCCAAACCGGCTATGTAATTGACCTCTTCAAAGTACTCCTTATCTGGTGTTACATCCGTGAATTGTGTCTTAGCGAAAGATTGTCCTGGCATCATGGAGATGAGTGTGAAAATCATCATTACCGTTGCTGCCCACTTAATAGTCTTCATTGTTGCCTCCTTAAATTTACTAATTTGATAGATTCATTTTAACAGTCATACCCATAAATTGCTATACTAATAAATAACTATATATCTTAAACTAATGAATATCTACATAAAGTTAGGGAAGGCGCCTTCCAAGGGGGAGCCGAAGCTATAAGACTAGTAGCACAGTAGCTAGGCATCCAAGAGTGCCGTAGTCGATTTGCTAGCATTCTTTATTTCACCCTAACTATAATTGAATTTTTTAATAAAAAACCGGATGTTCCTGTAATCGGAACATCCGGTGGTGAATCTATTAATTAAGTCGGTCAATGAAAGTTTTGAATTGGTGTGCAGTCACTTTGTCATGTAAGCCGTAAGTTCCATCACCGTAACCCGTTGTAATACCATGGTGGTAAAGCGTGTTGATGTAGTCATTCGCCCAATGCTCTTTTGGTACGTCCGTGAATGAAGTTTGAGTTGCCCCTTCAAGACCGAATGCTTCCACGAGCACTTTTGCTAGTTGAGCGCGTGTCATTTCACCATTTGGATTGAATTTCCCGTCATATCCTGAAAAGATACCTGCATCCGCTACTGCTACGATTGCATTGAAGTTAGGATGATCAGCTGGTACATCAGAAAAATCGGATCGAGTACTTGTTTTTTCTAAACCAAGTTCTGCGACAAGGGTTTTTGCAATTTCAGCACGAGTTGCATATTTAATCGCTATCGGTGCCGGATCAGCTTTTGCAACGAGAGTTTCAGGAGTGAAATCTTTCACACGGCGTGCACCGATGTAACGGCTACCCCAGTAAGCAGGGTCATTAATTGAAGATATCATGACGCCTTGACTTGAAGAAGAATGAATGAATTTTCCTGAACCTATGTAAATCCCGTTATGTGAAACTCCTTTGCCGCTTGTGTTGAAAAATACAATATCTCCTGTTTTAAGGTTACTCTTTGAAACGGCCGTTCCGATAGCAATCTGTTGGCCAGTCGTTCTTGGGATGGAAATCCCGGATTGTTTAAATACGTGTTGCGTATATCCCGAGCAGTCGAAACCGGAAGAGGTTGTCCCTCCGTATGAATAAGGTGTACCTATATAGGATCGTGCCGTGTTTACAAGATCAGTTGAAGAATCTGCCGAAGCCATGGGCGGGATGGACGTTGAAATTAGTAAGCTCGCCAAAACCATAAATAAAAGTCGTTTCATTCTTTTCTCAAGATCCCCTTTCGCACATATACTTTCGATGTGCTTTGTCTGTGAACATCTTAGCACAGCTAAACTATCGATTCGGTTACAGTTACATTACAATAGCATTACAACCCGTTCTATTAATCTGTAATTATAGACAAACGCCATCCATCTGGGATTTACCCCCATCCGAATGGCGTTTTTTATTGTGAATGAATAGGATTGATTATCAAGAGGTCGATCGTCGGGCGATATGGTATAATCATTCAATGCAAATTATGACGCAGCTTTTAAGGTTATTAAAAGATGGGATGAGATTGAAATGAAAAATAAAGCGAAAAAAATAGTTGTTTTCAGCAATATGTATCCATCACCGCAACACCCTACGTTTGGCTTGTTTGTGAAAAATCAGGTTAGTCTTCTTCAGTCGGCAGAGATTGATGTCGATGTAGTAGCGATTCAGGATACCGAAAAAGGGCAGATGCAAACATTGAAGAAATACGGTTCCTGGTTTCTTCGATCGTTTCTATACATGATGAAAAATCGGAAAAAGCTTTCGTTAACGCATGCGCATTATGCATTTCCAACTGGCGTCATTTCTATGGTGGGGAAAAAATTGTTCGGAATCCCTTACGTCGTGACCGTTCACGGCGGGGATATCGACAAGATGGCGGCGAAAAATGAGCGTATTGCCGCTATAACAAGGAAAATTCTGCGACAGGCTGAATCAGTCATTGTTGTTGGTGATAAACTTCGGCAAGATGTGACAAACCGTTTTGGTGTTCCGGAATCGAACGTGCACGTCATGAGTATGGGGGTCGATACGTCCATTTTCAACTATGTCACAAAAGTGGAAGCGAAGGAAAAGCTCGATCTTCCTATAGAAGAGAAAATGTTGCTCTTCGTCGGTAATGTTATTCGGGAAAAAGGGCTTCTTGAACTTGTCGAAGCATTTGATGCATTGAAAATGTCCGTTTCCGACAGTTCGTTATATGTAATAGGTTCGCAGAAAGATGCACATTTCGTAGAGGAGCTGCGGTCGTTCATCCGGGAGAAAGATGTGGAGGATATCCATTTCATAGAACCGCTCGGTCAAGCCGAATTGTCACTTTGGATGTCGGCGGCCGATGCGCTCGCGCTTCCTTCCTATCATGAAGGGTTCGGACTGGTAGCCTTGGAAGCGATGTCGGCGGGGACAAAGGTCGTCGGCACAGATGTCGGTGGTCTTTCTTATCTCTTGAAAGATGGTGCGGGAATTCTGGTTGAACCGAAGAATCCGGCATCACTCGCTGAAGGTTTATGGAAAGTGCTGGACGGAAATTCCGATGAAATCAATGAAACGGTAGTGCAGGCAAAAATCGCCGAGCACTCATTTGATACGATTTTAGAGAACTTGCTGTCGATCTATCGTTCAGCGGGGAAAGGTCCGGTTGATTATAATGAATAAAATGATGAAAATCATCGGTGCTGTCGCAGTCATTAATATTGTTGCCAGGCTGTTCGGGTTTGTCAGGGAAATGGCGATTGCCAATCAATATGGAACTTCGACAGCTGCGGATGCAATTGTCACGGCTTATACAATACCGAATTTCATTTACCTTGTTGTTGGCGGGGCATTGACAACGGCTTTCATATCCGTATACCATTCGACGAAAACGGATAAAGCATTATTCGTTCGTAAATCCTTTACGACAGTTCTTGTAGCAGCAGTTGCGATTACGGTCATATTGATAATCTTTACGGATCCGCTTCTGCATTTATTCTTCAAAGGACTGAGCGTAGAAGAATACGCACTGACGCGAAATCTCTACCTATGGATGATGCCTTCTTCCATCATACTTGTTTTATCGACATGGATGAGCGGTGTATTGAATGTAAACGGTAAATTTAACTTGTCGAGTTTAGCTGTCCTTCTATATAATGCCTCCTTTGTCGGGATTGCCGTTTTGCTGACAAGTTATTTCGGGCCGGAGTCATATGGTATCGGTGCACTGGTAGGCGCGTTATTGATGGGCGGATTTTTATATGCAGGACTTAGGAAATCAAGACTTTATTCATTGAAGCCTTCATTTGCTATGTCTGTAGATACGAAACGATTATGGGTCATCGCATTGCCGATTCTGTTCGGCGGTGCATCGCTGCAATTTTATGCTGTGATTCACAGGATTGTAGCGGATGGGTTTGGGACAGGTACGATTTCAGCGGTTAACTTTGCCTCTAAATTGACGGGCTTTCCACAGGCAATCATGATGACAGCGGTGACGACGGTCATTTATCCTCTTCTTAGTAAAAAACAAGGGGAAGGGGATATGGAAACTATCCGTGCACTTTACAAAAAAGGGATGCTTTACCTATTCGCGCTGCTCGTGCCTGCAACCGCGATCGCTTACTTTTTTGCAGAACCGCTTGTCCGTCTTGTTTTCGGACATGGGGAATTCACGGAGGCGTCAATCCTTCTGACGGTACCGCTTTTCCGCGTGTTTACACTATCGATGTTTTTCCTAGCTGCAAACACCTATATAACCCGATTTTATTATGCAAAAGCCAACTCGTTGGTGCCTGTCATCTTCAGTTTGATAAATGTCTTTGTCATTAACCTCGGAGTTATCTATTTGATGATCGACTCATATGGTGCTTCGGCAATTGCATACGGTACGGTCATCAGTGCCGCCATGAACTTCGTGATGCTTGCTGTATATGCGAGAGTGAAATGGAAATTATAAAACTTTCTATAAAAAAGTTGTCCTAGAGATTTCTAGGACAACTTTTTTTATTCCGTAGCACCGACCATATCTGTGCTTCGAGCGACCGTATCTGTCGCGGAACCAACCATATCCGTGCTTCGAGCGACCGTATCTGCCGCGGAACCGACCATATCCGTGCTTCGAGCGACCATATCTGTCGCGGAACCAACCATATCCGTGCTTCGAGCGACCGTATCTGCCGCGGAACCGACCATATTTGTGCTTCGAGTGACCGTATCTGTCGCGGAACCGATCATATCTGCGCTTCGAGCAACAGTATATGTCGTAGTATCAATCAGTTTTACGATTGATGAATTACATAAAAAAGTTATCCTCCCCAATCCTCTCATACAATCCGCTTTTTTTGAAAAGGGATAATTTTTCTTTGGGTAAACGTTTGATAATGATTTGTACACCTGCTTTATCTGCATCGTCGAGAAGTGCGTAGAGCGCCGCTTCTCCTGTTGCATCGATGACAGATAGGTGTTCCATGTCGAGAATTACTTTTTTTACAGCTGGGCTGAAAATGGTTGGATAGTTCTCTTCGAACACTTTTGCGGTACCGAAGAAAATAGGTCCATCCACAATATATTTTGCTGTCTGTGAGCTTTCATCTTTACTGAACGTCATGATTTCAACATCGGAAAGTTCAGCTTCTTTTATAGTCAGTTTTCCACTCATCTTACGTAAGAATGACAATGTCGCAAGCAAAATTCCTACTTGGACCGCAATCGTCAGATCGATGAAAATAGTCAGAAGGAATGTGGTCAATAAAACGATCGAATCTCCTGACCGGACGAGTAAAATATGTGTGAATGTTTTGCGCGCACTCATATTCCAGGCGACATACATAAGAATCGGTGCCATCGCCGCCAAAGGAATATAGGATGCATACGGCGCGAACAGGAGCAGGAAGGCAAGAACGAAAACACTTTGTATCACTCCTGATAGAGGACTGACCGCCCCTGAACGGATATTCGTAGCCGTTCGGGCAATTGCCCCCGTAGCGGGGATACCTCCAAATAATGGTGTGATTATATTGGCAATACCTTGTCCGAAAAGCTCACGTTTCGAATCATGTTTTTCGCCCTTCGCCATCCCATCTGCGACGACAGCGGATAACAATGACTCAATTGCACCGAGTGCCGCGATAATGAGGGCTGGCTGCCATAGGTTCACTACTTTCGACAGTGTAATTTGTGGAAAATGGAAGCTTGGCAACGTGCTTGGGATGCCACCGAATGCTGTCCCGATCGTTTCAACTTTACCAGGGAACAGGAAAATTGAAACGGCGGTCGGGATCAGCAATGCAATGAGCAGTAGTGGAATACGAGGTGCTATTTTAGGCAAGAAGAATATTACGACAAGCCCGATTAAGGCGGTAAGTATACTGAAAATGTTCACTGTATGAAACTGATTGACAAGATCAATCATATTTTCATGGAAGAATTCTCTTTTTTCTAATCCGGTGATTCCAAAGAAATTACCTAACTGTCCTGTAAAGATAATGACGGCAATCCCTGAAGTGAAGCCGATCGTTACGGACCTCGGAACAAAATGAATAAGATTGCTGACCCCGAGAAAACTCATGATGACTAGGAAAATACCTGCCAGGAATCCGGCAATCAACAAATCTTCATAGCCATACTGGAGAACGATTGCGAGCAGTATTGGGATGAAGGCCCCCGTGGGACCCGCAATTTGAAAACGCGATCCGCCTAATAGGGCGACGAGCAAACCAGCAATGATCGTCGTATAAAGTCCGTACTCCGGTTTAACACCTGATGCAATGGCAAAAGCCATCCCCAGAGGAATGGCTACAATACCAACAGTGATTCCTGCAATCAGATCTTTGCGGAATGCGGCACTATTGTAGTCAAGATATCGATTACTCTTGAACATTCAACACACTCCGTTCAGGTATTCTTCATTAAAACTTCCTCATCCTAGTATATCTGACAAATCTTGTGGGGACAAGAATCCGAGACTGTTAAAGGGGTTTTCCCGTATGCCATTGAAACAACGAAGACAGGAGCTATTTCTTTACTGTTTTTCAAACCGGTTAAACTGAATACTCCCGGTTATCGGAGATTGGATAAAATTGAAGGGGAAATCACGGTGATGGTGCGCATGGTGCATGATCCAAGCAAGGTAACAATGCACTTGATCCATTTCTCACCCTAAGAAATATATTCAACAAAACTGACGAAGGTACAGATGGGCGGAATCATTCTCAATATCATTCCGGGAACTGCAACGTTGCAATCGGTGCCTAGGCGTAATCCAATGTTATGTTGGGTGAGCCGAAGGAACATATTTCCCCAGGTTATTCAAGGAATTGGACAGGTGCACGTTGTGGAAATCAAATTGGTATGAAGTGACTATACGGCGGCTGCAAAAGTGGCAATAGGAGTGACAACTATTTTCACGGGGAGCTATTTTGGCAACAGTTAGGAAAGCAGGATACGCACCTGTTGTCATTACATTCAACTAGGAAGCGCTTGATATTGGAGCACTTGTTTTGGACGCAACGTTGAAAAAAAGTATCCAAGTCGAATGAATAGATGAAAGAGGCCTCCGTACACTGCAATTGTAGCAGTGTAAAAAGGCCTCTCTTATTTTTGGCTCAAGAAGTTCCAGATCCATTGGGAAGAAATTGTTTGGATTTCGTTGTTATTTCTCCTGGTTGGCGGTTCGGTGGAAGAGCCGGAACAAATGGAGATGGATAACTTTTCTGAATCCTTTCTACTCAGTATGAAAAACTGACTAGGAGGACAGTGCAAAAGTGGTTGCTGTGTGGAATGAACCCGAAAAATAAAAGGTTGCCCATTTCATTCCAGCCTGACAGCTTATCGAAAGCTTGAAAACTCCTTAGCGAATGTACTTTTAATTTGCGAGAGTCCCGTTTCTTTTCAAAACTAATTTAATTTTGTAATGACAAGAGAAGCGTTTACGTTTGTTTGTGTTCCTCCAGCCAAAGTTTGAAGGGTAACTGCCGCGGCAGAAGAATGGTTTCGAAGGGTAAGGACATTTCCGGCTGCAATGGCGATTATAGCCTGACCGTCGTTTTGCTGAGTGCCGGCACCTGAACCGTAGACTGTACCCACAATCGGTGCACCATTTAAAAATAGTGCGAATTGGTTGGGTTGTACACCCGACACGGAGAAAGTAACCTCATAGTCTCCTGGAGTAGTAAAGAAAATTTGTGAGGTTCCAGGGGCATGCGTAATTCCAGCTGTAAGGATTCCATTTGAACCAAAAATAACATCAGCCTCTATGGCTACCGTCTGAGCACCTAGGTTGTAAATATACCCATATTGGGATAAACCACCAGCTGCACCCGTAGCACCTGTAGCGCCAGTAACGCCCGCGGCGCCAGTAGCTCCAGTAGCACCAGTAGTTCCAGTAGCACCAGTAGTTCCAGTAGCACCAGTACCTCCAGTAGCTCCAGTGGCTCCAGTAGCTCCAGTAGCTCCAGTAGCACCAGAAGCTCCAGTAGCTCCAGTAGCGCCAGTAACGCCCGTAGCACCAGTAGGTCCGATGCCGCCCGTAGCGCCCGTAGCACCAGTCACGCCAGTAGGTCCAGCAGGTCCAGCAGTTCCAGTAGCACCAGTCACGCCCGTAGCACCAGTAGGTCCAGTAGGTCCGATGCCGCCCGTAGCACCAGTAACACCAGTAGGTCC
>NZ_JACCCL010000001.1:695988-697039 GCF_013408665.1 Sporosarcina sp. JAI121
CACCAGTAGGTCCAGTAGGTCCGATGCCGCCCGTAGCACCAGTAACACCAGTAGGTCCAGCAGGTCCGATGTCGCCGGTTGCGCCCGTAGCACCAGTCGCGCCAGCAGGTCCAGCAGGTCCAATGTCGCCGGTTGCGCCCGTAGCACCAGTCACGCCAGTAGCTCCCGTAGCACCAGTAGGTCCGATGTCGCCAGTAGCACCAGTAGCACCAGTAGCACCAGTAGCACCAGTCACGCCCGTAGGTCCAGTAGGTCCAATGTCGCCCGTAGCGCCCGTAGCGCCAGTAGCACCAGTAGGTCCAATAGGTCCAATGTCGCCCGTAGCGCCCGTAGCGCCCGTAGCACCAGTAACGCCAGTAGCACCAGTAGGTCCAATGTCGCCCGTAGCGCCCGTAGCACCAGTAACGCCAGTAGGTCCAGTAGGTCCAATGTCGCCCGTAGCACCAGTAGCACCAGTAGGTCCAATGTCGCCCGTAGCACCAGTAGCACCAGTAGGTCCAATGTCGCCAGTAGCACCGGTAGCGCCAGTAGCGCCAGTAGCTCCCGTAGCACCAGCAGGTCCAATGGCGCCGGTAGCGCCAGTCACGCCAGTAGCACCAGTAACGCCAGTAGGTCCAATGTCGCCAGTAGCGCCGGTAGCGCCAGTAGGTCCAGTAGGTCCGATGTCGCCCATAGCGCCCGTAGCACCAGTAGGTCCAGTAGCGCCAGTAGCACCAGTAGCACCAGTAACGCCAGTAGCACCGGTGGCACCAGTCACGCCAGTAGCACCGGTAGCACCAGTCACGCCAGTAGCTCCCGTAGCGCCAGCAGGTCCAATGTCGCCGGTAGCGCCAGTCACGCCAGTAGCACCAGTAACGCCAGTAGCACCAGTAACGCCAGTAGCACCAGTAACGCCAGTAGGTCCAGTAGGTCCAATGTCGCCCGTAGCGCCGGTAGCGCCAGTAGCGCCAGTAGGTCCAGTAGGTCCGATGTCGCCCGTAGCGCCCGTAGCACCAGTAGGTCCAGTAGCGCCAGTAGCACCAGTAACGCCAGTAGCACCGGTGGCACCAGT
>NZ_JACCCL010000001.1:697135-2160609 GCF_013408665.1 Sporosarcina sp. JAI121
CAGTCACGCCAGTAGCACCGGTAGCACCAGTCACGCCAGTAGCACCGGTAGCACCAGTCACGCCAGTAGCACCGGTAGCACCAGTCACGCCAGTAGCACCGGTAGCACCAGTCACGCCAGTAGCTCCCGTAGCGCCAGTAGCACCAGTAGCACCCGTCGGTCCCTTGCATCCCTTGCAGCATTCTATGATTGTTTTTTGGCAAGAGCGACAGTATCTCGTGCATTTACTACATCTATGATTTGTGTTGTCGTAAAAATTCATTTTTTCACCACCTTTCTCTAACATGCTATTCGAGGAAAGGATTGATGGACGGGTATTCAACCATGTATCTTAAATAATTGAAGCTAGGCTTACATGTAGGAGAACTATTCACGAAGAAACGAAAGTCGTACAGCCTAAGAGATAAGATTTGGAAATATCCAAACCTGGAACAAGCCTTTTATAACTTCACTCTATTGAAGGGGGAACTGAATACTCTTAGTTGTTAGACATCGGACGTTTATATTCAAAACCTCGGGATTCACCCGATATAGTTGAAGGGGAATACATAGAAGAGAGCGAGTGATGGAAATGAAAGTAAAATGGTTGGTTGTTATTTCGATAATCGTTCTAGCGCTTGCAGGCTGCGGATTGGAGGAGAAGAATCCACTGGAAGGGAAAGTGAAAGTGGGCGTCATGCTATCTGAAAATGGTCTTGGGGATCAGTCCTTTTCCGATTTGGCATTTGCAGGTTTGACGAAGGCCCGGGATGAAGATGGCGTTGTCATTGAATACTTGGAACTTACGGAAACGGATACATATGAAAAAGGATTCAGGGAACTTGTTGCAAATGGCAATGATTTAGTGTTCGCATTGGGATTCACCGGCCAGGAAGAACTGGAAAAGGTAGCATTGGATTTCCCGGACCAACAGTTCGTTCTTGTTGATTCCGTTTCAGAAGCGGCTAACATTACGTCGGTGACATTTAAGGAAGACGAAGGAAGCATGCTGGCTGGAATTGTAGCAGCAACCGTTTCAAAGTCCAAGGTTATTGGTTTTATTGGCGGCGTAGAGGCCCCTGTTATTCAAAGATTTGAAAAAGGGTTTATTCAGGGAGCAAAATCTGTTAATCCTGATATCGTTGTTTTAACGAAATATGCGGGTGACTTTGATAACGATGGATTAGGGGCGCAAATCGCTTCGGGAATGATTGATGAGAAGGTGGATGTCCTTTACGCAGCCGCCGGATTTACGGGTGTCGGCATGCTGAAAGAAGCTGAGAAAAGAGGAGTCTATGCAATCGGCGTAGATAGCGACCAATATTTTTATGCGGAACAGGCAGTTATTACTTCGATGATGAAAAATATTGATAGTGCATTATACGATATTATCCATACCTATAAAGGGTCGGGTAAAATCCAGGCGGGCCATATTGAGCTTGGTCTTGCGGAAAAAGGAGTAGGCCTTGCGCCATTCAGGGTGTTGGAACTCACTGAACCGGAACAAAAAAATCTGGATTCGCTAATCGAAAAAACCGTTTCGGAAATGAAATGACAGGAGGTGGAAAGCTGAAATGACTATAAAAAAGAAAATCGTTCTCCATTCACTTTTCGCACTTGGCCTATCGATTGTAATGATTGCAATTATCATTTTCAGGATGTTGGCGATTCAAAACACGAGTAGTGATTATCTCGATGTGCTTTTAGCTGTGAAAGACGTGGATGCAGAAACAAAGGCATCAATGCAAAGTTTGAATACACTCGCTTATAATATGACGGACGCCAATAAAGATGATGTACGCAATCAACTGGAGTTGACTGCTGAAAAATTCTCCATTGCGGAAAGTCTTGTCAAAGAAAAAGAGCCGCGAGATATCCTTTTGAAGGCACAGGATAGATTCTTTTTATTAAAAGAAGAAGCGCTCACAGCTGTTGAAGAAAATAACTCTGCGGAAATCAACCGCCAATCACTGCGTAATATGGGGATTGTCAATGATATTTACATGGTGGATCTCTATACTGCTGCACATTACGACTATTTACAGGATTCGCTCATCGCTAAAATCAAAGGTATTATCACATTTGCCATAATCGGCAGCATAGTCATCATCGTCGGAGCGATGGCGATCATCCTTAGACTTGCAAACGGCATTACAAATCCGCTTAAGAAGCTTGCGATGAATGCGGAAGAAATTGCCGCGGGCAACCTTATCGTCGAGCCGATTCAGTATGATAAACAAGATGAACTTGGACAATTGAATCGGTCATTCGCGTCGATGACGGATCATTTGAGGACACTGTTACAATCGATTGACGGTGCAAGCCGAAAAGTGGATGATTATACAAAAGAGCTTGAGATAGAAAATGGTTATCTTGCCGAAGCGAGCAATCAAGTGACAATGTCAACAGAAGAACTAGCAAGAGGAACACAGAATATTTCCGAGGACTTGCAAAGTTCGGTCGAGCTCATCGAGCAGATGAACGAAGAATTCGGGTTAAATGTCAACCGCGCTAAAAGCTCCGCTGATTATGCGGCTATGGCCAATGAAGCAATCATAGAAGGACGCCTGGCAATCGATGAACAGCGTGAACTTATCGATAGCAATAACGAAGCATCGAATTCGATCGAGAAGGCAACTGTACAATTTACGCAATATGCATTAAGGATTGAAGACATGGCGAAGACTGTGTCCAACATCGCCTCACAGACGAACTTGCTTGCGTTGAATGCAGCAATTGAAGCAGCGCGCGCGGGAGAAGCGGGGAAAGGTTTCTCAGTCGTCGCCTCGGAAGTCAGGAAACTGGCGGATGAATCAACAACAGCAACTTCACAGATTTTCGATATGGTCAATTTGATCAAAGGCGGACTTGGTTCAATTTCAGACTCCGTCGGGAAAGGTGTAGAAATTGCAGTAGCACAGGAAGGTAATGTGAACCGCACCCTAAATACGTTCACCAACATAGAAGACAAAATGGAGAGCATAACAAAAGCGTTGCTAGACCTTGTAAAAGGTGTCGATAATTCAAAGCAGTTTAATGACACCGTGCTTGAGAATAGCGAAAACATTAGTGCAGTCGTCGAACAGACGGCGGCGGGCAGTGAAGAGATTTCAGCTTCCGCAGAGGAACAGCTTGAGTCGATCGGAAAAGTAGTCAGCAAAGTGACAGCACTCCGTGAACTGACGGATGAATTGAACGTGACCATTTCGAAATTTCAACTATAAGGAGATAGACCGCATCGCATGTTATTCGGCGAGGCGGTCTTTTTCTTATTCAGCAATCAATTCGTCCGCTTTTAACAGAATCCCTTCATTACCTATCTTACGGGCAATTCGGGTAATCTGGGGCTGCTCAAGACGGGCAGTGCGGAGAATTTTTTTCTTCGGTAAATGCAACGCGTGTCGAGCCGTCGGATCGTAATTGTCCGTTACGGAAAGCTCCCTTTCAGTGAGATTTAAGTCGTATGGGTTTTCATCTGCTTTACTCGACAGCCTGACGCGTTGAAGCATCTTCTCTGCATTCATCCGTGCAACTTCAGGTGATTGCTCGACATAGAGTGGTCTAAATATGACTTCATCCAAGACATTATTTTTGAAAATCTGGTCATTCGGGTTTTGGAAAATAAGTCCGATTGTTCCAGTCTGTCCGATAGAACTGGGGAACTCTCCGACAGACTGGGTAAACTGTCCGACGGCAGACGGAAACTCAACGACGGCGGTCGAACAGTCCGACAGAAAAGCGGAACTCTACAAGAGAATGAATAAACTGTCCGACAGCAAGCGGAAACTCTACGACAGCGGTCGAACAGTCCGACAGAAAAGCGGAACTCTCCGACAGAAAAGCGGAACTCTCCGACAGAATGGGTAAACTGTCCGACGGCAGACGGAAACTCTACGACAGCGTTCGAACTGTTCGACAGAAAAGCGGAACTCTCCGACAGGATGGGTAAACTGTCCGACGGCAGACGGAAACTCTACGACAGCGGTCGAACAGTCCGACAGAAAAGCGGAACTCTCCGACAGGATGGGTAAACTGTCCGACAGCAGGCGGAAACTCTACGACAGCGTTCGAACTGTCCGACAGAAAAGCGGAACTCTACGACAGAATGGGTAAACTGTCCGACGGCAAGCGGAAACTCTACGACAGCGTTCGAATTGTCCGACAGAAAAGCGGAACTCTCCGACAGACTGGGTAAACTGTCCGACGGCAGGCGGAAACTCTACGACAGCGTTCGAACTGTTCGACAGAAAAGCGGAACTCTCCGACAGGATGGGTAAACTCTACGACAGAACCCGCGAACTGTCCGACAGAACCTATAAACCGGCCAATACCAGCGCAACAAAAACAGCCTTCCCCGAAATTTGGGAAGGCTGTGAATATTAATTTAGCTGATTAAAACGTTTGAAGCCTGTGAATTTATCTTTCCAGTAAACAGAATCAATTGAAGCAATTTCAACTTTCTTTGAACCTGCGTGGATGAAGTTTCCTTCGCCTAGATAGATTCCGGCATGCGAGATACCGCTGCGGTATGTATTTTCAAAAAATACTAAATCCCCTGGCACTGGCTTGTCCACATTGAAAGAATTGGCATACATGCCGATTGTATCTAATCTTGGAAGGGCGACTCCTGCATTGTTAAATACATAGTGAATGAATCCGCTACAATCAAATCCTTCTTTTGTCACGCCGGCCCATACATAAGGCGTGCCTAAAAGCGGAAGTGACGTTTCAACAGCATTCAGCAAAACCTTTTCTGCTGGAAGTGACAAAGACGTAGGTTTTGCTGTTGTTGCAACCGCTTGCTTATATGAATTGGTTGACGAGGTCTCTTTTTTTACTGCTACGGTTTTAGTACTTGGCTTCACTGAAGCATTGGTTGTTTTGGATGGAACTGATTTCACCGAAACTGATTTTTTGCTAATCGCGTTTTTTGTCGAAACGGTCAATTTTTGATTCATTTTGATGGAATCGGAAGCAAGGCTGTTTAAGCTTTTCAATTCGTCAACGGTCAATTTATGCTTTGTGGCAATTTTCCATAGTGTATCACCCGACTTGACGGTGTATGAATCAGTAGCTGCGTCTGCGCTGCCTATTGAGATAAACGTTGCCAAGGCAAACGTCGTCAGTACCGAAAAAACTTTCTTCTTCATCCACTTTCCCCTCTCCACGACAAACAGTTCTATATATGTATTCTATCGGAATACTAGAACTCAAACAATAGACTGAAAGATTACATTTATATTACAAAGTAATAACGGATGTGTTACAAATGTTGAAAAGGCATTCATACAGTTAAGATAATATCCTCCTAAGCGGAAATTTTCTTCCCGCTATATAGCTATCGGCTGTTTTAAAATATAATTAATAGGACGGAGCTTTTTTTATAAGATGCTAGAAAAATAAAACTGGCTCCCCTAGTAGTGGGAACCAGTTCAGTTAAAACATTTTTTGTTTCAATAATCTTTGCATATATCCGGAAATTAGATCAACTAAATGCGTGTTTTAAACAACGGACTCAAGACGACGCCGACAAGTGCTCCGAAAATCGCTGGAACTAGCCAGCCGAGTTGTTGTTCATAGAGCGGAAGGTAAGCAAGAATGTCGTTGACAGGTTTAATGTCGATTCCCGCGCCTTTCAATCCATCAAAGATACTCACGATAGCGGTTGCAAGCAACGCCAACATATAGACGACCGGCTTTCTGCCGAAAGACTTATCAATGAATGACATTAGCATAAGTACAATTGCGAGTGGGTATATCATAAGCAGGACCGGGATTGAAATTGAAATCAGCTGTGTCAATCCAACGTTTGCAATAAGTGTACTGAAACCCGCGAATATGAAGACATATGTCTTGTATGAATTACGTGGAAATACATGTTCAAAATACTGAGCACATGCTGAAACGAGACCAATCGATGTTGTCAGACAGGCGAATATGATTGTCGCTGCGAGAATCATTGTTCCGGATGATCCGTACAATACGGTTGATGCGAGTGCTAGTACTGCGCCACCGTTATCTTGCAGGCCGATAGCATCTACACTTGTCGCTCCGATGTAGCCCAATGAAATATAGACGAGCGCAAGTCCGGTAGCGGCAATGAGTCCAGCGAAAATCATCGCTTTCATTACTGCACGGCTTTCTGTTACACCTTCCGCTTTAAGTGCATTGATTACGACGATACCGAAGACAAGTGCTGCGATGACGTCCATCGTCAAATAGCCTTCAACGAAGCTGCGGAAAAACGAATTCGTTGCGTAATCACCCTGTGGCAACTTCGTTTCCCCCATCGGTGAAACGATACTCTTCACGGCAAGTGCTCCGATGACAAGAAATAATACAGGTGTCAACACTTTCCCGATGCGGTCGACGAGTTTTGCCGGATTAAGTGCAAGTGCCACCGTTATGGCAAAGAAAACAACCGTAAACAGCGCAAGTGGCCAGTTGGCACTGGAAATGCTTTCCGGCAGGAACGGGACAACGCCGATTTCATAGGAAACGGTAGCTGTTCGCGGAATACCGAAAAATGGACCAATTGCCATATAGACGATCATTGTGAAAGCAACGCCGAAATAAGGATTGACACGACTTGCAATCGTTTCCAAACCGCCGCCCGCATTAGCGATTGCGAGGACTGCGATTAGAGGCAAGCCGACTCCCGTAATCAGGAATCCAATCATCGCGATGAAAAGCTCATCTCCTGCCATTTGTCCGAGAAGCGGTGGGAAGATGATATTACCCGCCCCAAGGAACAATGCAAAAAGCATAAGTCCTATCACGAAATTTTTTTGTATAGACAAGTAAATTGCAACTCCTTACTAGAATGTTCAACATCTTCTATTATAACCGAAAAAAAGGGCAATCGTCTAACAAATTCGACATTATATAGCGAAAAGTTAAAGATTTTGTCCTTTTTTGTCTACTGACAAATTTTTATCGGCAGGATACCAGTCGTGAACTTTATTTTTATTCGCCATAAACCTTCATAAACATTGCTATCATGCCGATAACTACAAGAAGGGCATAAGCCATAAATACGGGGGGAGGTAAATGGATTTGGAGCGTCCAATTAAACAAACCATTGAAACCGTGAACCAGGTACTGGAGGATCTCCAACGGCAACAGCAACTACTTTTTACACAGGCGAAACTGTCCGAGCTTTCGAGCGTTTCCACCAACGTTTTTCTTGAAGAAGCATGTAAACGAATCGCAACTGTGATGCGATGCGAGCAGGTGAGTATTTGGCTGTTCAATGAAAGCAGAACAGTATTGACTGCTCAAATGATTTACGATGATAGGCTTCCTGCTTTTAAAACGGGAAAAATTCTAGTGCAGAAGGACATGCATTCCTATTTTGAAGCGATTCAGCAGGGACGGACACTAGCGGTGGATGATGTTGCGACAAATCCAGCGATGCATGAGTTAGTAGATACATATTTCAAAGAGGAAAGCATCAAGTCAATTCTTGATGCTACCATTATATTGAGTAAAGGCATCGGCGGTGTACTGTGCTGTGAATCGGAGGAAGTACGCGCGTGGACAACATTCGATAAAGTTATTGCTGCTTCGCTTGCCGATATGCTGGCCTATCTGTTTGACCGGCTTTATCGACTGGAAGTAGAGGAGCATGTGCATGCACTTGCTTTTACAGATACACTCACGGGACTAAACAATCAGCATTCATTCACGGAAAAAGCAGAATTGAAATTACAATCACTTTCCGGAAAAGAACGCGGGATTTTCATCTATCTGATTCTTGATCAATTCACAGATGTACAAGCAGCCCTTGGTCATGAAGGTGGAAGGGAAGTACTAAAAAAAACCGCGGATCGGCTACGTTTCCTGTTTCCGGAACCGGCGTTGACGGGGCGAATCGGATTTGACCATTTCGTTATTTTCTATCCATATACAGGTAATCGGGCGACGAGGGAAATGAACTTCGATTTCGTCGCACGGGTGCTGCGGGAACCGATGAATATCGGGGGACAGGAAGTGTATATGACGTTCAGTTATGGTGTTTCGTATTTTCCGGATCATGTCAGCAATGTGGACGATGGACTGCAAGCGGCACAAGTGGCACTTGAGGCGAGTCGGAAGAAAACTTCCCGGAAAGCGCGGGGCGTCTATAGACCTGACATGCATACTTTAATGAAAGAAACGATGTTATCTGAAATGAATTTAAGAAAAGGGTTGGACTTCAATGAATTCCGGTTGTTTTATCAGCCTAAAGTCGATTGTAAGTCAGGGGAAGTGACCGGTTTTGAAGCACTAATCAGATGGCAGCATCCAGAACGCGGTCTCATATTCCCGGGCGATTTCATCGATCTTGCCGAATCGACAGGATTGATAACGCCAATCGGTGAATGGGTCATTAAAGAAGCGTTCACCCAACTCGCCAGATGGAATGAGCAGGGACAAGGGCATCTAACGGTTTCCATCAATTTATCGCCCCGCCACTTCCTTCATCCAAAACTACCTCCCTATTTACTGAAGTGTGCAGAGGAAACGGTAGTCGAGCCGCAAAAACTTATTTTGGAAATCACTGAGAACGTAGCGCTTGAAGATCATGATGCTGTAAAAATACGCATTAAACAGCTCATTGACATGGGATTCGCTATTTCAATCGATGACTTTGGAACCGGTTATTCCGCTTTCCTGTATTTGCAACATTTCGCAATCCAAGAAATCAAGATTGATCGCCAATTTATCAACGACATGGAAATTGACGAGAAAAGTGCTGTGATTGTTCAAACAATCATCGGGCTTGCAGAAATGCTTGGACTTCGCACAGTCGCGGAAGGCGTTGAAACGGAAGGTCAATGGAGAAGATTGCAGGAAATGGGATGCGATGAAATACAAGGTTTCTATTTTAGCAAAGCCATACCAATTGATGAAATTACTAATATGCTGGATTTGCCGCAGGGTGTAAGTACAATTCACCTGCCTCTGAAAATGTAAGGCAAGTAGCTGGTTGGAAGAATGATGGAATTTTAAGTATGAAAATGGGGAATAAACGCCATAATCTGTCACAAAAGGTGCCGGATTGTGGTTTTTTTCATCAATGGGTATAAAACGTTTACGACCTGGTCCTATACGTGTAAAATGATGAATGTGTAGTATGATCAGGAGGTTTTTATAATGGAACAAGTTCAATTTATGCGTAATTTAATTATCGAAACGCCGTCCGTTCCGGGGAATTTCGCGAAAGTCGCGTTAGCTATCGGACAGCTTAATGGGGATATTGGTGATATTCAAACAATAAAAGTGGGAACATTATCAACGATTCGTGATATCGGTATTCAATGCGAGAGTGAAGAGCATTTAATGCAGATTGTCGAAGCGGTTAACAAAATCGGCGAAGGAATTAGTGTCCATGCTGTAACCGACGATGTATTGCAAGCGCACGAAGGCGGGAAAATCCATATGAAAGGCCGTATGGAAATCCGTTCACTCGGCGATTTACGCCGCGTTTATACACCGGGTGTCGCGAATGTTTGTGAACTTATCAAGAAAGACCCTGAACAGGCGAAATATTTCACGGGGATTTCAAATACAGTTGCAATTGTGACTGACGGTACAGCGATTCTTGGCCTCGGAAATATCGGACCAGTTGCCGGTATGCCCGTGATGGAAGGGAAAGCGGTCTTGTTCGACCAGTTCGCGGGAATTAGCGGTATTCCGATTTTGCTGGATACGAGCGATCCCGATCAAGTCGTGGAAACAGTTAAACATATTCATAAAGGATTCGGCGGAATTCTGCTTGAAGATATTGGATCGCCTCACTGTTTCGAAATCGAAGAGCGTCTGAAAGCGGAGCTGTCGATTCCGGTCATGCACGACGATCAGCATGGCACGGCCGTTGTCACGCTTGCATCCGTACTGTCCGCATGTAAACAGACAGGCGTTGAATTGTCTGATGCGACTGTGGGACAAATCGGGCTCGGTGCGGCAGGGCTTGCGATCAGCCGCATGCTTATGGAATATGGCGTGAAGGAAATGCGGGGTATCGACCGCAATGAAGTTGCGCGTGAGAGACTCGTCGAGCATGGCGGTACAGTGGTTGATTCGCTTGAAGAATTGATGGCAACGTGCGATATCATCGTGGCTACGACAGGTGTTGCAGGACTCATCAAACCGGAACTGGTCCGCAAAGGGCAAATCATTTTGGCGTTGTCCAATCCGAATGCTGAAATTGCGCCTGAAGATGCACTAGCGGCGGGCGCAGCTTTTGCGGCGGATGGCCGTCTTGTTAACAATATCCTCGGGTTCCCGGGTATTTTCCGCGGTGCGCTCAATGCGTATGCCAAGGAAATTACATACCCCATGCTGATCGCCGCCGCACTTGCGATTGTCGACAGCACGAAGCCGGGCGATCTTGTACCGCATCCGCTTGATCCGAACGTCCACCAAAATGTAGCAGCCGCAGTGGAACGGGTTGCGAATAACTTGTAAATATCGGAAGCTTCCCGCCTGGTTGAAATTGAACCGGGTGGGAGGCTTTTTTGTATGGAGAGGAGCGAATTGCGGTCAGTCATGACAGGTTTATGGAAGGTGTCCAACGAATTCGTCGCGATGTCCAACGAAAGTCTGGAAGTGACCAACGAACCCGCCGTAGTGTCCAACAAACGCGTGGAAGTGTCCAAAAAAATGGGGGGATTTCCAACAAAAGTCTGGAAGGGTCCAACAAACCCGCCGTAGTGTCCAACAAATGGGGGAGTTTTCAACAAGTTCGTCGGAATGTCCAACGAACCTACCGGAGTGTCCAACAAAAGTCTGAAAGTGTCCAACAAACCCGCAGGAATGTCTAACAAATCAAGCATAACTCTCCAATTCGACAGCCTCGTATTGCACACATTTTTTTCAATGAAATGAAAACAGCCCCGATTCCACGGACAAAATCCGGAAATCCGAGCTGTATCGGCTACTACATCATCCTCTTCCAATCGGCCAATCGAATGGCGGCGAACCTGGCGGAGAATGTTTCAAAATATCGAAGACTGGAATCGTATAAGCGAATAGGATCAATGCGATAGTGATGCCAATCCACAAATACCAGTTTTCAAGAATCTTAGGTGTCGGTTCTGCATTCTTCTCCTCTTCCGCAATCGGGAATTCTTCAACGCCGCGCGGTGCGAAAAATGTCAGCTGGATGAAAATGTAGACCATCAAAAGTATGCCGATGAAGAGAATCGTTCCGCCGACTGTCTGGGCAATCTGGTAATTGATCCACGTAGCGACTTGTTCGCCGCCGGCATATTCGGAGAAGTTCGAACGGCGTGGACCGCCGAGCAATCCTTGGATATGCATGGCACCTGACATGATTGTCATACCGACTGTCCAGACGAAGGTCTGAATAATTCCAAGTTTATTCAATCTCGGTGTCAGCCTTCTGCCGGTCAAATGCGGCACAAGCCAATACGTAATGCCGAAAAATGTTAAGATGACCGTCGTTGCTGCCGTTAAATGGAAGTGCCCCGTAATCCAGATCGTATTGTGGACAAGTGCATTCATCTGGTGGGATGCGTTAACGATACCGCCTGCACCGCCGGGAATAAATGCTGCCATTCCAATGAACGGTGCAAGGAAACGGACATCTTTCCAAGGCAACTTTTTGAACCAGCCGAACAAGCTCTTATACCCTTTTTTACGTCCCGTAATTTCAAATGTGGCGAAAATCGAGAATGCCGTCATCAATGAAGGGATGATAACCATAAACGTCAGCACAACTTGGATGAATTTCCATGTCGGGTCGATACCTGGTTCCGTCAACTGATGATGGAATCCGACTGGAATCGAAAACAACAATAACAGGATGAATGCTAATCTAGCAAGTGGATCACTGAATAACTTGCCTCCGATAATTTTAGGAATGATGGCATACCATGCCATATAAGCAGGGAGCAGCCAGAAATAGACGAGTGGATGTCCGAAATACCAGAACAATGTGCGGCTCAGCAACACGTTAATCGTTTCGGCATAACCAAGTGACCAGGGAATGAACTGGATGATAACGGATGTTGCCACGCCAATCGTAGCGATGAACCACATAAGCATATTAATTGTAACCATGAATGCGAGCAAAGGTGATTTCTGACCTTTATGCGCTTTCTTCCATACATAAAGCTGACGGAAGTTGACGAACGCGGCAATCCAGCTGCCGATAATGACGAAAGCAAGACCGAAGTAGAATGCAGGATGTGCCCGAAGTGGTGCATAAAACGTATACAAGACGGATGCTTCGCCTATAAGTATCGTAATTGCAGCCATGATAGTCCCGGTGACCATGACCCAGAATGAAAGCCATGCGACTTTTCGTTGTTTATCCGAAATACCGACTGTTTTTTCCATGAGAGAGAACTGGAAGCCGATGATGAAGAACGTAGTAAGGACGAGGCCGAGAATAACGCCATGGACAGTCAGGATTGTATAATAGTTGATATTGAACGGTAACGTATACTTGCCGGATCGTGCCAGCGTCTGTAATAATCCCATTAGCCCGCCGACAAGAAGTGCGGTATATGTCACATACATGAATGCCATGTATAATCTGGCGTCTTTTTTAGCAAGCGGTAATTGATTTGTAGCCATTATTCATACACCTCCACTGTACCGAACATCTGATGGTGACCGATGCCGCAGTATTCGTTACAGACAACCGTGAATTCGCCTGTATTTTTCATGACGGTCTCATACCGGCTGATATGGCCGGGCTCAACCATCATATTGACATTCGTGCCTGCTACTTGGAAGCCATGGACAACGTCTTTCGTAGTAATTTGATAAAGGACTGTGGAACCTTTTGGTACGCGGATCGTTTTAATAGCATTACCTTCTTTGTCCTTGCCGAAATCATAGTTGAATGCCGAAGCGACGATATTGACGATATATTTGCCGTCAGCCACTTCACGAATTCCAAGATTTTCGGGTTTGAAGGCGTCATGTGCTTCCACATTTTGCGGATCAATTGTTTCTATATGGCTTTGCGGATGAGTCCCTTTCCAGAATGCGGCGAAGCCGATAATAAGTAGGAAAAGGACGAGTGAAGCCATTCCGAAAATGAGCCAAATCTTTTCATATTTATGCAGATGCATGTGTAACCCTCCTGATATAATTATTATCTAGATAGAAATAATGCATAAAAACCGAACCAGGCAACTAGAATGAAGATCCCCAACAGCATGACAGCGATGAAAGTTCCCTTCAAACTATGTGTAGATTCATGTAAACTGGGCTGATGTTGCTTTGGATTTTCTTTCCCCATTGTTACACCTCCTTTTTCGGTGATGTGAATTCGTCTTACCTTTATCATAGTCAAGTGCAGGGATATCGGAATTAGGGAATTCCCTATGCCTTTGGATATAGAGCCATTTTCACAAACTGTTCACGTTTCATTCGAAAATATGTCAATAATAATTGCCGAATTCATTTAGTAATACGGCAGGATTGGGTTTATATAATGCTTTATGGGGGAAAAGAAAATAGTTGGCTGTTTGAAATTATGAATTTCGTTAAAGTTGACCAGAGTGCAGAGAGAAATTACAATTAAGCAAGTGCAAAATCATAAAGAAAGTCGGTTGATCCAAATGGAGAATTTGAAAGTGAAAAAAGTCGAAAACCCGCAACAAGGAGCGGAGCACGTCTATCAAATCATTAAAGAGGAACTTGAAAACGGACGTCTGAACGTTCTGGGGTTGGCGACAGGAAGCACGATGATTCCTGTATATAATAAATGGACGGAATCAGAACTCGATTTCTCGAATATCGTAACTTTTAACTTGGATGAGTATATCGGAATTCCAGCCTCAAGCCCGAATAGCTACGCTTCTTTCATGAATGAGCATCTTTTCGATAAAAAGGAATTTAGAAAAACGAATATACCCGATGGAATGGCAGAAGATCTGGAAGAGGAATGTGCCGCTTATGAGGAACTTCTAGAAGAGTATCCGCTTGACCTCCAACTCCTTGGAGTAGGCGAGAATGGCCATATCGCCTTCAATGAACCAGGAACGTCTCCTGACTCTGTCACGCATGTCGCACAATTGACTGAATCGACATTGGGTGTCAACAGCCAGTACTTTGAAAATGATGAAAAAATACCTGAGACAGCATTGACAATGGGCATTAAATCAATAACGGATGCAAAAAAACTGATTTTGCTCGCTTTTGGAGAAAAGAAACGAGTGGCAATCACGAAGCTACTTGAGGGCAATGTCACATCCGAATGGCCGATTACACATCTATTGAACCATAAGGATGTAATTGTCATTACCGATTTGGAAATATAATCAGTTTCCTGCTGAAAGAATAACAACGCAAAAAAGGTGAGCCCCTATAACTAGGAGGTGCTCACCTTTTTTGTGTTGTGTAGCAGGTAGGGGATTACGGTCGATTATGATTCATAGCGCCATAGGTAGCCCGTATCTCTTCAATCTGTTCGGAACGTTTTTCTCCTTCGAGCAAGACGCGCTCTTGTTTTCCAATCTGGCCGTCGAACGGTTGCGTGGGGGAGTCCTTATGCCGCGCAAAACTACTCTTCTTCCTCTCCTCATTGGCAATCGGTTCCAAATCATCGGAACGATGGAATCGGCTATCTTTTTCTAAGGGTTCGTAATCGCCGGCTGCGTGGCCGAGATAGGGGTCGCGTATAAAACTTCTGCCGGTATTTTTCTTTTCAAGCTGTTCGTTGTCCAACCAATTTCCGGGTGATTTGTTTGCAGAGCCATTCTCTTCCTGAAACGTCTTTTGCAGATTATCCGACAAGTCAGCTTTCTGTTTCATAATGTCCGCCTCCGTTAAATTGTTGTTATTATACAAAATTCCCTATCTGAGAAACTATAAACCCCTTAAAAAGTTAATTATATTTAAAAATTTCAATTTATTGAGTTCTATGTAATGAGGTTGTTACACAACTGTAATATACAGATGTTTAAAACATGGTAAAGTTATCCTAGATCGTTTTTCAGATATAAATTAAGCCATTGGGGGAACACATGAAACTTACATTTAAGATGAAAAAGGCATTTACGATTATTGCTATGTCATTTCTGTTACTCGTCGCACCTTTCGCTGGACAAGCCGAAGCTTCATCCAAGCCGGCTGCAATCTCAAAAACTGCAACAAGTCTAATAGGCATCAAGTACAGCTACGGCGGTACGACAACAAGAGGGTTTGACTGCTCGGGTTACGTATCATACGTTTTCAAGCAGAACGACATCTACTTGTCCCGTACGGCGGCTAGCATGCATGCTTCAGGGGCTACCGTAAAAAAATCGAATTTGGCTGCTGGAGACCTTGTATTTTTCAATACATCAGGTAAAGGGGTTTCTCATGTAGGCATTTACATAGGTAATGGTAAGTTTTCACATGCATCGACATCTAAAGGTGTCCGTATTGATAAATTGAACGATCCGTATTATTGGGGTAAGCGTTACGTAGGTGCAAAGCGCATCTCAGGCGTCAATTCGATTGCCTCAGCTAAATAAAACGACTAAACGACAGCATCAAGAGTCCCGAAGTGGGCCTTGATGCTGTTTTTTCATAAGAAAAGGGAGAATATCCGAATCGGTTGAGTTCTGATTCGGATGTTCTCCCTTTGGTTTACCTATGTTTAGTCAAATTATGCGTTTTGCTGGGGCACACGGACTGTCCAGCGTGATAAATCCGGCTCGCCTTTTTGGATCAATTCTTTTGGATAGATGAATGTCCAAGGTTTTGACGTATTCGCTTTTACCGATAGTGGGTCAAGCGCGAATGAACCGCTGGCCACTAAATCACCGGATGCGTCAATCAGTTCAAGTGGCAGCTTCTCGATGTTAATCTGCTTTGAGTGACCATTCCGAATGAATACGGATGCCGCAATACCGCCGTCATCCTGTTGTTTCACTTGGAAGCCGCTAATATTCACTTCGCGCGGTTTCAATTTCGGAAGTCCTTCAACGACTTTTGCAAGCCCATCTTTTTGTTCCTCTGTTAAACCGTCTTCCCATGCTTGTTCCAATTCGAGTTTATGCGGCACCATTGATTGGACATTGAATGCCAGTTTCCAGTTTTCCGCAGGCGGCTGTTCTGTAAAAATATTTTCTTTTGTAAAGACGAACACCCAAGGTCTTGCGCTGCGCGCCGGAATATCGCCAAGCTCTTTCAAATCAAATTCATCTGAAGCAAGTGTTTTGCCTTCTTCATCAAGCAGCATCAGTTCGACGGATCCGACAGAAATCTGCTGATCAAGTGAAGAACGGAAGAATGCTTTAACGAGCCAGCTGCCATTAGCAGGTTCGACATCTATATCGATTCCTGATAGGGAAATCTGATTCGGTTTAAGCGGTTCAAGTTCATTCGACAGGAAACGGAAGACGTACTCCTGCTCCTGGGGAACTGTCCATTCGGGGTGAAGGGACAGTGTTGTTTCGACTTCATCCGTGTTTGCTGATGCGTTCACGCCGTCAATGATTTCTTCGGATCCGATTGTACTGTCGGAACCAGTTTTTTCGGTTTTCTTGAAAAAAGAGAAAAGCTTCATTGTTGTACCTCCTGTTGTTCTGTGATGAGTTTCATAAAGGCGATGACTTCAGATGCAATGTTGCGACGTAACTTCTGGTAGTGTCGCCCGAACAACTCCAGGCCTTCACGCTGATAGATACGCATCGGATCTTCTTGTCCGTATGAACGAAGTCCGATCCCCTCTTTCAGACGCGTCATCACTTCAAGGTGTTTGACCCACATCGTATCGATGTACGACAGCATCACTTGCGGAATCATCTGATTGACCCGTTCATTATCCGCGAATGAATCAATGAAACTAAGCAGATCTGCAAGGGGAGCTTCATAGAGTTTGAGAATCTCCGACGTCTTTTCAAGCGTTCGGGGAACCGATACAGCTTCCAACAGCAGGCTGTTCATCGTGCGTTCAATGCGCTCATAATCCCAGTTGTCCGAAGGCTCATCATCAGGGCAGCTATCGAATACAACGAATTCCACCGTTTCGGACAGCATCGTTTTCAATTGGTCCAGAATGTCTTCGCGTTCGATCACTTTATCACGCAGCGTGTAGATGACTTCACGTTGGTCATTGATGACGTCATCGAGTTTCAGGTTGTATTCCCGCATCGAGTAGTGGGCACCTTCCACGATGCGCTGCGTGCGTTCCGTCAGTTCGTGGACATCGGCGTTCTGCACAAGGCCGTCAGCGTCCGTCGTCACTTTCTTCAGGAATTTCTCAAGTTCATCTTTAGCGAACCGTTTGAACATATCGTCCTCCAAGGATAGGAAGAAGCAACTTTCACCGTGGTCTCCCTGGCGTCCGGAACGGCCGCGCAGCTGGTTATCGACACGGCGGCTTTCGTGCTTTTCAGTACCGAGTACAAAAAGTCCGCCGATATCTTCGACGCCTTCGCCAAGGACGATATCAGTTCCGCGCCCTGCCATATTTGTCGCAACCGTAATTTGACCGAGCTGTCCCGCCCGTGAAATGAGGTCCACTTCCTGTTCGACACTTTTCGCGTTGAGCAAGTTGTAGTCAAGTTTATATTCATCCAAATACTCGACGACTTTTTCAGATTGTAAAATGGAGGTCGTACCTACAAGGACGGGTTGACCCTTTTTGTTGCGCTCGGCGACTTCTTTCGCCATCGCCTTGTATTTCTGTTCAATAGTTTTATAGACTTGGTCAGGTGAATCGATACGCGCGCGCGGACGGTTAGTCGGAATCTGAATGACTTCCATTCCGTACACTTCGCGGAATTCCTTCTCCTGCGTTTTCGCCGTACCCGTCATACCGCACAGCTCTTTATACATACGGAAATAGTTTTGAATGGTAATTTGCGCTTGTGCCTTGTTTTCTTCGGTGACAGGAAGTCCTTCCTTCGCCTCGATCGCTTGGTGCAGACCGTCCGAAAGCGTGCGTCCGTCCATGATGCGTCCCGTGAACATATCGACGAGTTCAATCTTTTCATCCCGTACGATATAGTCGACGTCACGATTGAATATGACACGTGCGCGCAGTGCTTGAATCATGTAATGGTAAAGGGTCTGGTGCTCCAATTCGTATAAATTGTCGACACCGAATGCTTTTTCCACTTTTTCGATTCCTGCGTCAGTCAGGGAAGTTGCCTTTGTTTCATCATCGAAATCGAAGTCGACGCCCTTTTGGAAACGTTTCGCAAGACGTGCGGCGATATAATGAAGATCCGCGTCCGCCTGCATTTTACCTGCGACAATCAGCGGAGTTTTCGCTTCATCGACTAGGATGCTGTCAACTTCATCAATGATTGCGAAATGGTACGGACGTTGAACTTTTTGCGCCACTTGCTGCGCCATATTATCACGCAAATAATCGAAGCCGAATTCTGTGCCGACACCGTACGTAATGTCCGCATTGTAAGCGGCTTGTTTCGCCGGCCCTTGCATCATAGGTACGTTCAGTCCGACTGTGAGGCCGAGGAAGCGGTGAATCTGACCAATCTGTTCATAGTCACGCTTTGCAAGGTAGTCGTTTACAGTGATGACATGGACGCCTTTGCCTTCAAGTGCCCGGACATAGGATGGAAGGGAAGCGACAAGTGTTTTCCCTTCGCCTGTCGGCATTTCGGCAATATTGCCTTCTGTCAGGACAAGTCCGCCGATAAGTTGGACGTCAAAATGACGCATGCCAAGAACTCGTTTAGATGCTTCGCGGACGACAGCGAAGGCATCCGGAATGATCGATTGGATTTTTTCTCCTGATTGAATCCGCTCTTTAAATGTATTTGTCATGCTTGCCAGTTCTTCATCTGACATCGGTTCATATGTAGATTCTATTTTATTTATTTGTTGGACAATCTTCCAATATTTGCGAAGTTGCCGATCGTTCGTCTGGTTTGAACGTTTGAATATAGATAACATGGAATGAACGCTCCTTTTTTCCGATCCCTAAAAGGACCCGTCCCTATTTTAACAAATAGAATGGAAAATGACTACCTTAAGCTGAAATCTACATATATAAGGAAGGAATGGGATAGGCGAAGGTTGAAGAGGGAAAGATAAGCGGAACGAGCGACAAAGGGTTTTCTCTATCTACCAGATGTTATGAACACGTGTATAAACCAAACCTATCGCCGAAGTGGATTTGAAAGGAATTCTTTCATCCGATTTATAATAGTAAAGTGCTTTACCTGTCTAACTATGTTATAATACTGTTGAATTGATAAACTATTGATTTACTTAGGGAGGAAGGACATGTTATTCCTTGCAATTGCAGCTGCACTTGTAGCTTCCATCATACTTACTCCACTTGTCATTAAATTGGCATTCCGGATCGGTGCGGTTGACCGACCGAATTACCGGAAAGTACATGGATCCATAATGCCGCGTATCGGTGGACTCGCGATATTTGGTGCTTTTTTGATAGGCTATGCCATATTATTACCAAAAGATGAACATGCCGCCGGAATACTTGTCGGTGCACTGATCATTATAATCATCGGTTTTCTTGACGATATGCTTGAAATTACTGCTAAAGCAAAACTTGCCGGTCAATTGGCTGCGGCTATAATCGTTGTCACATGGGGCGGTTTACACATTGAATTCATTAATTTGCCGTTCATCGGTCAATTCGATTTTGGCTACTTAAGTATTCCAATTACAATTATTTGGATTATCGGCATCACCAATGCCATAAACTTGATAGATGGTTTGGATGGTCTGGCAGCGGGCGTCTCGACAATTGCACTTATTTCAATCGCCGTCATGGCGATGATCATGGGCAATGGATTCGTTGTCGCGACAGCTGCGATACTTGCAGCAAGCTCATTGGGCTTCCTGTTATTCAACTTCCATCCAGCGAAAATCTTCATGGGGGACACAGGTTCACTATTCCTCGGATTCATGATTTCGGTTCTGGCTTTATTGGGATTCAAGAACGTTGCTGTCGTATCCCTGATTATCCCGGTTATTATACTGGGGATTCCAATCTCTGACACGTTCTTTGCAATTGTTCGACGTATCCGTATGAAACAGTCGATTACTGCGCCCGATAAATCGCATTTACACCACTGCTTGCTGCGTACCGGTTTTTCACACAGACAGACAGTATTGATCATTTATGCACTAGCCATCCTGTTCGGTGTTGCAGCCGTGTTGTTTTCGCAAGCGACAGTATGGGGAGCAATCATGCTCATTGTCGTCATGCTTATCTCGATTGAATTGCTCGTCGAAATCATTGGACTTGCCGGTACAAACTATCGTCCATTATTGAATCTCGTACGAATGATTGGGAAGTAATCAGGGAAAGTGCAAATGGTTATCAACGATTAGACAATAGAAATCCGGTCATGCTCCTTTTACATTAAGGTAGCATGACCGGATTTTTGTTTTTTATTTACGGTTGGAAATAAAAAATGCCGGGCGCATAATAGCCCGGCATTCGTTGTGTCAGTTAGAAAGCGCATCTCCCAAAGCCTCTTCCGATGTACCGGTCATGTTCGAACTGCCGTCAGTAAGGCTGGATGAATCGGGAATCGTGCCAAGATGTGCCTGTAAGATCCGTTTCACTTCGGTTAAATCTGTCTCATCAAGTTTCCAGTAATAAACACCTGTCGACATGTCGTCATAGCCTGATAAACTGAGCGTGTCGACTTGTGGCATCCCGCCTTTTGCATATTCAAGGAATGACTTCATTTCGTCGAATGTCATGTCCGTTTTCATGTTGTCGCCAAGGGCATCAATGACGTCTCCGTACTTCGTTATGGATTTGACTGAAACGGTTTCTTTCAAGATGGATTGTAAAATCATTTGTTGGCGTTTACCGCGTTCAACATCGGTATCGAGCTTACGCGTCCGGGCAAGTGCCAAGGCATGTTTACCATCAAGATGCTGCAGACCCTTTTTTAGATGGATTGTATTTTTATCGTTTTCGTCTTTTTCTATTCTATCATATGGCACTTCAGCCTCGATTCCGCCGATTGCATCAACGACATCGATGAATGCATTGAAATTCATCTTCACGTAGTAGTCGACGGGGATTTCGAACAATTCTTCCACCGATTCAATCACTGCACGGGTTCCGCCGAATGCATGGGCATGTGTGATTTTGTCGTTATAGCCGACTTCCGGGATATATACATATGAATCACGCGGAATGCTGACAAGTTTCACAGACTTGTCCTTCGGATTCAACGTAGCGAATAGAAGTGCGTCCGTTCGACTGTTGCTGTCGCCTTGACCGCGCGCTTCGCTGTCATCGACTCCCATGAATAAAATGGAAACATTGTCAGTTGCCGGCTCGACTTTCGCTTCACGTATGTCAGATATCGGCCGGTCGGGAACTGCTTCATATGCGCGAACCGCCGCGTTTTCCGCCTTTTTCTGCAAGGAAGCGGCATATGCTGCGGCAACAATGAATACAGAGAGGGTAAGAAGGAACGACACTTTGATAAACATGCGTTTACGGGACGATTTCTTCTGCTTTTTATAGTCTTTTCTTTTCATGCAAAGTTCCTCCGGAATCTGCCATGAAAAAATGTACTTTTCCATAGCTGTTCATATAAGTGACAAAGGGCTTGTCATAATGATGGACGGTACGACAGGATACAAGGTTTCATAGATCTAAACTAATTCTATTCTTCCTATTATACTATCTATTTTGCCAAAGGTATACACTTTCAGCTGTCGAATTCAAGAAATTCGCTAGCAGTCGACACGATTGCTGCCTGCCCATTAGTCAATTCGGTCATCCATGAAGTGAATGCGTTCACCTCAGCAACTGGAACATGCATGAATAGATTTACACCATCATCATAGGAGATCTCTTTTAAGGGATATGTCGACTGTCTTACCGCATTTTCAACTTTACCAAGCCAAGTATAGTCAATCGTTACCTTCATCAGGGAATGTAGTTTCCTGTCGACGGTGCCAGTTGCTGCAATCCCTTCCGTCGTGGCGCGTCCATAAGCGCGTATTAACCCGCCGCCACCCAGTTTAATGCCTCCAAAATAGCGTGTCACGACGACGACCGTATCCTTCAAACCTTGCTTTTTCAATACTTCAAGCATGGGCACGCCCGCCGTGCCAGTCGGTTCGCCGTCGTCATTCGCCTTTTGAATGCTATCGTGTTCGCCGATCATATACGCTGAACAATTATGGTTGGCATTATGGTGTCTTTTCTTGATTTCTTGAATGAAGTCGTGAGCTTCTTCTTCAGTTTCCACACGTTTTACATAGGTGAGGAATCGTGATTTTTGGATAATCAATTCACTCTCACCATAATTTTTTACTGTCGTGTAATCTGCTCGCATTTGCGGCACCTCCATCATTTGTAATACAATCTTAATATCCAGTGGGTCCTATGATGCTATAATAAGTGAAGTGTATAAGGAAATCATCACTCCTGCAACACACCTAGTTACTATAGCAGTCATTTTCCTGGCAATAGGCGGGAGGGAACTTAAGTGAAGGAAAAAACAATCGATATCCAAACACTTGAAACGATCTTCAATAGTATGGTCCGGGCAATGGATCACTCAAGGAATGACATCTTTATTATAAGCGAACAAAGCCGCCAAAGCTTTGAAGATATGCAAAATGAACTTGCGATTGTCAAAACTGATATTTCCCGGGTAATAACCGAAAACGATTATTTGGACGAGATGACGCGACATTCGCGCAAGCGTCTCGCCGAGGTTTCGAAGAACTTCATGAAGTTTTCAGAAGAACAGGTAAGAGAAGCCTATGAAGTCGCTAATAATCTGCTCGTTCGCCTATCCATCAACCGGATGGAAGAGAAGCAGTTGCGCGCTCGCCGGGATGACTTGGATCGGCGTCTTGTAGCTTTGCTTGAGACGATTGAAAGAGCCGATCATCTTGTCAATCAAGTCGCGACAGTCATTAACTACTTGACGTCGGATTTGAAAAATGTCGGGGAAGCGCTTGAAACTGCCAGGCATAAGCAGGAATTCGGCATCAGGATCATCCAGGCGCAAGAAGAAGAGCGTAAAAGACTTTCCCGTGACATTCATGATGGACCGGCGCAAATGCTGGCGAATGTTTTGATGCGTTCCGGTTTGATTGAAAAGGTATATGTCGAACAAGGTCCTGAACCCGCATTACATGAACTTTCAAATCTTAAAGAAATGGTGAGGAATGCACTTTATGAAGTGCGCCGTATCATTTATAATCTTCGCCCGATGGCACTTGACGATCTCGGCTTGATTCCGACTTTAAGAAAGTATTTGTCGACAATCGAGGAATACGAAAAAGGTGTCGTTATTCACTTTCAAAACAGTGGACAAGAACAGCGTTTTAAGACGGATTTCGAGGTATCCGTCTTTCGACTTGTGCAAGAATCCGTATCAAATGCCTTGAAACATGCCAAGTCGAAGGACGTTTGGGTGAAAACGGAATGGCAACGCGATATAATGAACATTATTATCAGAGACAATGGACAAGGATTCGACCAAAATGAAGTGAAAGATAAGTCGTTTGGTTTAATCGGGATGCGGGAGCGGATTGATTTATTAAAAGGGGATATGACAATCACCTCATCGCCTGGCGATGGAACGATGGTTTACTTCCGGATTCCGCTACAGACCGAAATAATCGACGAATAGACGCAAGGGGAGGAAATGACTATGACGAAGATATTAATTGTAGATGATCACCAGCTATTCCGCGAAGGGGTAAAAAGAATCCTTGATTTCGAAGATTCTTTCGAAGTGGTTGCCGAGGGCGGCGATGGCAACGAGGTGAATGAACTTTATGAGCAATATATGCCGGATGTCGTTCTGATGGATATTAACATGCCTCGCATGAACGGCGTCGATGCGACTGAAAATCTTATCAAAGCATATCCCGATGCCAAAGTGATCATGTTGTCGATTCACGATGACGAATCGTATGTATCCCATGCATTGAAAACAGGTGCGCTTGGTTATATGTTGAAAGAGATGGATGCGGATGCAATCATCCAAGCGATTAAAGTCGTGGCGCTGGGCGGTTCATATCTGCACCCGAAAGTGACGCATAATCTAGTGACGGAATTCCGTAGATTAAGCGAACGCGAACATAAGGGTTCATTCCAGCAAAATGATATTCGCCGGCCGTTCCATCTACTTACGAAACGCGAGTGTGAAGTATTGCAACTGTTGACGGATGGACAAAGTAACCGGACAATCGGAGAAACGCTCTTCATTTCCGAAAAGACGGTCAAGAACCACGTGTCAAGTATTTTACAAAAAATGGCTGTAAATGACCGGACACAAGCGGTCGTGACGGCAATTAAAAATGGTTGGGTTGAAGTGAAGTAAATCGGACTTTTTTCAATAAGAGGGAAGGGCCTTCCAGCTGGAGGAGCCCTTTTACCTGTTCAGGAGGATAAAAGATGAAAAAGATAGTAGTTCTCATGGGTTTGTCAATCATATTGCTGCTTGGCGCATGCGGTAAAGATGAAGGAAAACCTGCCGATAGTGGTTCTGTCAATGATGGTGAAGTAGCGACTGAATATGGGGCGATCGATCATGGGGTGGATGAGAAAAAAGTGGGATTCAGCTTGACGGGAGAAACGGTGGAAGAAGCGTCCGGTGTCCCGGCAAAAGAGAAAGAACAGATCCTGAATGCATTCAACGTATATATGGAAACGTTGAATGAAAAAAATATCGATGGTTATTTGGATACATTGTCAGTGAAAGATTATGACCTTGAAAAAGAGCGTGCTGTTACGGAAGAACTTTTTAATGAGTATGAGTTAAGCCGTGAAGCCTCGAACGTAACAATCGTAGAGTATGCTGATACGGAAGCCCAAGTGTTTTCAAATTTGAAGACATCTTTCAAACAAGTGGCTACTGGCCTTGAAACGGCTCCTGTCGGTAGACAAGTGACTGTATTTACAAAAGTTGACGGCAAATGGAAAGTGGCATCGGTCCATTATATCGGTGAGGAAGAGAAAAAATAAGTGGGGGACTTTCAGTTGTAACGACTGAAAGTCTTTTTTTGCTTTTTGAGAGTAGATTGGAGGAAGGGTTTTCGCTATCTGTCGTAGAGTTTCGTGTACCTGTCGTACAGTTTGCTGCGTCTGTCGTATAGTTCTGGTCACCCGTCGTACAGTTTGGCGCCTGTCGTATGGTTCTGGTTACCTGTCGTACAGTTTGCTGCATCTGTCGTAGAGTTCCATGTATCCGTCGTACAGTTTGGCGCCTGTCGTATGGTTCTGGTTATCTGTCGTACAGTCTGTTGCGCCTGTCGTAGAGTTCCATGTATTCGTCGTACAGTTTGGCGTCTGTCGTATGGTTCTGGTTACCTGTCGTACAGTCTGCTTCGCCTGTCGTAGAGTTCCATGTATTCGTCGTAAAGTTTCTCCAAATTCAACTTCTAACTTCCAAAAATTTGTAGGTTGATTTACCGGACATACGGGCATACAATAGTTATACGAACTTGTGTTCCGAAATGTAGAAAAGGAGTGATTGGAATGCCTTTAATCCCCGCGGAGGCATTGCCGTATTTTGAGAATATGATTTACTTGCCTATGCTACTTATTGTTTTGGAGAAAGATCGGGATTCATTTGAAAAAGGTCCTTTCAAGTTGAAAGGACCTTATGTCAAACTCATTGACGAGGCAACGAAATTCGCACGTGCCGAGCTGAAGGAGACGACAATCTACTTGCGCCGGCGCAATATGAAAGTCATCCGCAACAAAACGGATAACACCTTTACCGAGTATGTATTCATACATGGAGGTTATGAAGACCATAGGCGTTATTTGAACGTCCGTCTGCGCAATCGGACGGAAGAACTGTTAGGCGATTACTTCGCAATGGCTGGGAGCTGAATTACCCTTCGTCGGGATCATCGTTTCCGCGGAAAGGGGAGAGCCTGTTCAATTGTCTTTGTTTCTTCAAAAAAATTTTTTCAAGAATGGTCGCAAACGAATGTTGACGGTGCATTGTTGTAGCCGAAACATTGAGTACGAAGGATTGGCCGTTTTCCAGCAAAATGACAGAGCCCAAATCGTGTTCCTCAATATTCTCAATTGCATTATGTGAAATCCAAGTGTTTTGATCTGCAGACGGTGACATCGTAGGTAAAAAGATATATGGAACTCCGAAATCATGCGCTACGATGATAGGCAATTTATGGCGTTTTCCGATGACGAGTTTGGCATTATTCGTCGAGTTTTGAAAAGAACCCGCATAATATTCACAAGATTTTTTAACGATGTGGAGAGGTTTTCTTGGAACGTGTACAACACCGTTCCGTTCAATGACTTGAGTCGATACCTGATTGTCTTTGATTACAGGTTGTAACATAAACGTGTCAAAAGAGACAATGTAATTTTCTGTTTTCTTCTTCTTTTTCAATGATATGCACCCCTTATAATTTTTATTTTTTACACGTGTGTAAATCTTATTATATATCAGTATATTAATAATGCAACATAAATTTAGTTAATTTTAACTATTTTGTTTTTAGTCTTTTCGGCATGTGAAAAGACAGCGGTTTATGTGGAAATCTGGCGCATAAAAAAACCTTCACCACGAAGTATGGGGAAGGTTCTCATATTATTATGATTCTTGGAAATCGATAGCGGCTCCACCGAGAATCTTCGCTGCCACAAGCATAGCGTTTTCATCGATGTCGAATTTAGGGTGATGATGCGGATATGGATTGTCCGGTTTCGCACCTGTGAAGAAGAATGTGCCAGGCACTTTTTCCAAGTAGTAGGCAAAATCCTCGCCACCCATTTGCGGTGTAGTTTCAACGACAGAATCTGCACCGATAATACCTTCCGCTACAGTCTTCAGAAATTCTGTTTCGGCAGCGTGGTTAACAACAGCGGGATAGCCGCGTGCATATTCAAATTCGATTGTACAGTCATTAGCGAGCGCAGTTCCGTCCACTACACGTTTCATCTCGCGTTCCATCAGATCACGAATGTCCGGATTGAACGTTCGGACTGTACCGCCCAAGTTTGCTGAATCCGCAATGACGTTAAACGCGTTTTGCGCAACGAATGAACCTACGGACAATACTGCGGAATCGATAGGATTAACACGGCGGGAAACGAGTTGCTGTAAATTCATGACAAGCTGGGCTCCGATGACGACAGCATCTTTCGTCTGGTGCGGAGCTGCACCGTGACCGCCAGCGCCTTGAATTGTAATGTCAAAACGATCGGCTGCCGCCATGACAGGACCGGCTAAATATTCAATAGTTCCAAAAGGCGTCAAAGACCATAGATGAGTGCCGAAAATGACGTCGACCCCATCGAGACAACCGTCTTCAATCATTGAAATAGCGCCGCCTGGAGCAAACTCTTCCGCATGTTGATGGATAAAGACATATTCGCCAGAGAGATCTTCATGCAATTCATGGATCGCTTTTGCAAGCTGAAGCAGTGTAGCGGTATGTCCATCGTGACCACAAGCATGCATGACGCCTGGAACAGTCGATTTGTAGGGGACATCTTTTTCATCCTGAATCGGCAGTGCATCGAAATCGGCACGCAATGCAACTGTTTTTCCGGGTCTTCCGCCTTTGACTCGTGCAACTACACCATTACCGCCTACTCCTTTACGCACCTCAACGCCAAGTTCGGCATAAAAATCGTAAATGAATTGCGCAGTTTTTTCCTCCTTAAAGGATAACTCAGGATTCATGTGAAGATGCCGCCGAATAACGACCATATCTTCATAGGCGCAAGCGAGCTTTTCTAACAGTTGCTCTTTCAATGGACTACCTCCCAAAAATTAACTAGTTTGAATGTTGCTGTTTCTATTATAGCAAACATTCATTTTAGCACAATGAACGGCAAAAAAAGCGCAACCCGGAGTGGGTCACGCGTCTGTATTCTTTTCCCTTGTTACATAAGTCGTGACATAAGGGGCACTGGAAAAGATATGAGTTGTATTGTCGACACCCGCTGTTGAAGGATCCGCTATATGGGCCTCTTTGAAAGCGGATGAATTTTTCCATCTGGTGTAATAAGTACTGTCGGACCACTCCGTCATCACGACATACGTGTCCGAATCGAGGGGACGAAGCAAACGGAAAGCCATAAATCCGAGTTCCGATTGTACTGCTTCCGCACGATCTTTAAAGCGATGCTCGAATATAGGCCGGCCTTCGTCGGTGACGGGGATATTGTTGAAAACGAAAAAGCCGCCGTCCTGGATTGTTCCTGAAGAGCCGATCACCTCATAGCGACGCGGTGTTTGGAATACCGTTTTACCTTCCGTTTCATGCAACAGCAAGGAATTGCCCTGGCCGTGCATGGCAATCATCTGTTCTCGAGCGTACTTCTCTTTTAGACTTTCCATGAATTCCGGTGTGCCGGATGTCATATAAATATTCATGTTCAAAAACCTCCCAATCCGTTCTTATTCATCTATTTTCCCCTATTTACGAACTTAAAACAAACAATGGCAAAATGGTGGCAAATTAAAGAGGAAAGTAAGCACAAATTCATGACAAACGGGGCTAAACGCTATACTTTGCAAGGGGAAACGTCTATATTTAGTACGGATATGTAACACGTAAATAACTTAAAAATGAAAGTAGGCATAAAGTAGATGACAAAATTCAACGATACACTTTTGCGCGCTGCTAGAGGCGAGAAGATTGATCATACACCGGCTTGGTATATGAGGCAGGCAGGTCGTTCACAACCGGAATATTTGAAGATTAAGGAAAAGTATTCCCTTGAGGAAATTACACACCAGCCCGAATTATGTGCATATGTCACGAAACTTCCAGTCGACCAGTACAATGTCGATGCAGCAATTCTATACAAAGATATTGTGACACCACTTCCAGGAATCGGAATCGACGTAAAAATCAAAGCAGGCGTCGGCCCGGTAATCTCAAACCCGATTCGTACTGTACAAGATGTCTATAATCTCGGCGAATTATCACCGGAAGATGATATTCCTTTCGTTCTTGAAACGATAAAAATACTGACGAAGGAACAATTGAATGTTCCGCTCATCGGATTTGCGGGAGCGCCATTCACACTTGCGAGTTATATGATTGAAGGCGGCCCTTCGAAAAGCTACAACTTGACGAAATCATTCATGGTGTCTGAACCGGAGGCATGGTTTGCGCTGATGGACAAGCTTGCAGATATGACGATTACGTATATTACTGCACAAGTTAACGCGGGTGCAAGAGCGATTCAGATCTTTGATTCGTGGGTAGGGGCATTGAACGTTTCTGATTACCGAATCTTCATCAAACCGGTTATGACGCATATTTTCACGGAACTGCGCAAATTGAACGTACCATTGATCACGTTCGGTGTCGGTGCAAGCCACTTGGCGAACGAATGGCATGACCTGCCTGTAGACGTTGTCGGACTCGACTGGCGCTTATCCATCAAGGAAGCGGGAGAACGCGGTCTAACGAAGCCGCTGCAAGGTAATCTTGATCCTTCGCTACTGTTGGCAGATTGGAACATTATAGAAGAGCGTGCGAAAGTGATCATCGAGCAAGGCGTTGAGCACGGCAACCACATTTTCAATCTTGGACACGGTGTCTTCCCTGATGTGAAACCGGCAACTTTGAAAAAACTGACTGAATTTATCCATGAATATAGTGCACAGCTGCGTAAATAACGTGCTGATCCAAACGAAGAGGTGAATGGAATGGCGAAGAAAAAGATGGGACTTTTAGTGATGGCGTACGGGACACCGTACAAAGAAGAAGATATTGAACCGTATTACACGCATATCCGGCACGGCCGTCCGCCAGCACCGGAACAATTGGAAGACCTCCGCAACCGTTACGAGGCGATCGGGGGGATTTCCCCGCTTGCGCGAATTACGGAAGATCAGGCAAATGCGCTTTGCAACCGTTTGAATGAAGTGCAGGACGACATCGAGTTCAACGTCTATATCGGATTGAAACATATTACGCCTTTCATTGAAGATGCAGTGGAAAAAATGCATGAAGACGGCATTACAGAAGCGGTTTCAATCGTACTTGCACCGCATTTCTCAACGTTTTCCGTCAAGTCGTATAACGGCCGGGCGAAAGAAGAGGCGGACAAGCACGGCATCGCCATCACTTCAGTGGAAAGCTGGTACACACAGCCGAAATTCATTGAATTCTGGACCGATAAAGTGCGTAGGACGTTCGAAAGTATGAGCGAAGAAGAGCGGGCGGCGGCATGTCTGATAGTATCAGCGCATTCCTTGCCTGAAAAAATCATCGCAAGCGGCGATCCGTATCCGGAACAGCTAAAAGAGACCGCAGATTTGATAGCGGCTGCCGCGGGCGTGAAAAACTACGAACTAGGCTGGCAAAGTGCAGGGCAAACGCCTGAGCCATGGCTTGGTCCGGACGTTCAAGATTTGACGCGCGACTTGCATAACGAAAAAGGCTATACGGCATTTGTCTATACACCGGTAGGATTCGTCTCCGACCATCTTGAGGTGCTGTTCGACAACGATTATGAATGTAAAGTTGTTTGTGATGAAATCGGTGCTTCTTATTACCGTCCGGAAATGCCGAATATCGATCCGCTCTTCATAGATGCAATGGTGGATGCGGTATTCGACAAGCTGAAGGCCTAATACGATGGAAAGAAAGTGATGAGGGACATGAACGGACAAAACAAGAAAGTCGTCATTGTCGGGGGAGGGATTACCGGTCTCTCCGCGGCATTTTATATGCAGAAAGAAGCGCGTGAAAAAGGACTCCCTCTGGATGTCATCCTGGTCGAAGCGTCAAACCGGCTCGGCGGCAAAATACAGACTGTGCGACGTAATGGTTTTGTTATCGAGCGTGGTCCGGATTCATTTCTCATCCGGAAAAAAAGTATGGGTGTCCTTGCGGAAGACCTCGGAATCGAAGGGGAACTTGTAAAAAATGCGACTGGGCAGGCTTATATATTTGTAGGCGGCGAGCTTCATCCGATTCCGGGTGGTTCGGTCATGGGGATTCCTACAGAAATCGGTCCGTTCATAAAAACAGGACTGTTTTCATGGGCTGGAAAAATGCGTGCGGCAGGCGATTTCGTCCTCCCGCGCTCCAGCGTGAAAGGGGACCAGTCACTCGGCGGTTTTTTCCGGAGACGTTTTGGCGGGGAAGTCGTCGAGAACTTGATTGAACCGTTGCTATCAGGTGTTTACGCAGGCGATATCGACCATATGAGTCTGGAATCGACATTTCCGCAGTTCTATTCAGTGGAAAAGAAACATCGGAGCCTCATTCTCGGCATGAAGAAAACAACACCGAAACAAGTACCGCAGAAGGATGGTCACGGCGCGAAGAAAGAGGGCGTCTTCCACACATTCCGCAATGGGCTTGAAACAGTTGTAGAAGCAATCGAGGAACAGCTTGAACCGGGATCTGTCATGAAAGGTGTCCAAATCAATGCGATCGATGCACCTGGAACCGTCGGGGGAAAGACCGTTCTTGAAATGAATGACGGACGAAAAATCGAAGCGGATGCGGTCATTCTGACAACTGGACATGAGATGGCAGGTCGCTTGTTCGCTCCGCATGGCTTGTTGCAGGATTTAAGGGCAATACCGACAACTTCCGTTGCGACGATTGCATTGGCTTTCCCAGAAGAGCATGTCGTGCAAGACAAAGAAGGCACGGGTTTCCTTGTTTCAAGAAGCAGTGATTATGCAATTACGGCGTGCACTTGGACGCATCGTAAATGGCCAACGACAACGCCGGAAGGTAAAGTACTTATCCGGGCATTCGTAGGCCGGGTGGGCGATGAAGCGATAGTGGACTTGCCCGATGCCGAAATTGAGAAAATCGTCCTTTCCGATCTCGGCAAAGTCATGAATATAACAGGTAAACCGGATTTCACGGTCATCACCCGCTGGAAAAAAGACCGGCCCCAATACCGAGTCGGTCATAAACAGCGGATTGCTGACGCGCGTGCGGAACTGAAATCGAAGTTCCCGCAAGTGAAATTAGCCGGCGCATCTTATAATGGCGTCGGGTTACCCGATTGCATCGATCAAGGAAGAGCCGCAGTGAAAGAGGTTCTTGAAGATCTATTTGACTGATAATAGTGACAAAGCGTGTATTATGGATACCTCATAATACACGCTTCGGCGCTAGGGGATGCCTCCCGCCATAAGCCAGACAACTTCGTCGTCAGTCTTATGGCTTCGGCTACCCCTTTGAGACGCCTTCGCTGGTTTTCCCCAAGTATATATAATGACCTAATTCATCAATACATGTTTTAAAGAGTAAAGGCGGTGTTTCCGTTCAGCATTGAACGGAAGCACCGCCTTTTTATATTCGGATTTACTTACGGAGATAAAATACATAAGTTATTCTGTGGCCTCGCTTATGACAGGAAGCCTCCACATATAAGAAGAAGCGTGTATTATGTTCAATATGTAATCCAGTCTATAATTGCACCGTTTCTGTATCATAGCAACCCCGACGTGTTTGGTAAAACAGAGCAGGCGCCTTTCAGTGTCCAGTTGCTGTCGCAATTCGAAGGACGTAAATTGTGTCAGAACTGGACACCGGGTAGCCGAAGCGACAAGACTGGCGGTGGTTTTCCGCCTGGCTTATCGCAAGCCACTGAAAAAGTTTTTTTATAGTAACAATTAGTTGATTGTAGTGCAGAGCGGCGACTCCGGCGGGAACAGCGCGAGCTGAAGACCCCGCAGGAACGCAGTGACGAGGAGGCTGAAGCCGTGCCCGCGGAAAGCGTCCGCTCGGAACGGAAATCAACGGGATTGAAGGAAATCGGACTTTTTCAGTGCCCTCGCTTATCGCGGGAGGTATTCGCGAGCGTCGAAGCATGTAGTGTGAAATCTTTAATTCGTCCTTTATATACAACGAAAAATCCGCCCTCGGGTGGATTTTTTTGTTGGAAAAAGGGTATAGACGACATATAGAGGTTTATTGAAAAGAGGAATAGAGATGAGAAGATTTACATGGGGAATAATTTTAGGTGTTGTGCTAGTGTTGACTGCCTGTGGAAAAGAGGAGTCGGAAGGTGGATTGATGCCAAGTGAAGATTTCCTTGTTATCGCACATCGCGGTGCATCGGCATATGTACCGGAAAACACGCTGGCATCATATGGTTTGGCAGAAGAACTTGATGCCAACTACATCGAGCTAGATATACATCTGACGAAAGACGGCCAACTTGCGGTTATGCATGATGCAGACGTATCTGGTACGACAGAAGCTAACGGGAAAATCAGTGAATTCACACTTGCAGAGTTGAAGGAGCTATCCGCGAACTTTCGGCATGATGACAAGGAGAAAAAAACCGTAAATGGCCCATCTGAAGATTATGCAGTACCTACGCTGGGCGAAGTGTTCGGTCAATTCGGAGATAATATGAATTTCATCATCGAATTGAAAGACCCGAAAGACTATCCCGGAATCGAAGAAAAATTGGTGGATGCATTGAAGGAGCACGATATGATCGGCTTCGATGAGAATAAACATCCGAAAGTGGCTATCCAGTCATTCAGTGAAAAAGGATTAAAACGTGTTCATGAATTAAATCAGGATATCCCGCTGTTAAAACTCATTTCATTTGATGAAGATGAAGTGGCGAAACTATCGAAGAAAGAACTGGATGATTTGTCGACGTACGCATCGGGAATCGGCGTCAGTTTTGAAGCCTTGCGGGTGCCTTTCATAAAGGAAATGCATGATAAAGGACTCGCCGTCTACGCATACACGATCATAGATGCTGAAACCGCATTGAAAATGAAGGCAATCGGGGCGAATGGCATCCACACGGATCGTCCGGATATTTTGGGCGAATAAAGTACCGTAAAGAATAGTAGTGTCACACTAAAAAACAGTCGGGGAATATAGATTCCTCGGCTGTTTTTTAGTTATAGGATATTGCAAGAGTCACATTTGTTACCGTAGCATTCATGCTGCTCTTCGATTTCATTTCCGCATGATGTACAAACTTTAGCAGGTAAGTTTTTGAAAAACTCGATGATGTTTACTAGCATGGCTCATTCTCCTTTTTTTTCGACTGTTTTAGTACTAAAGTTTACTTATTTGTTGTAGTAATACAGAGTTGGAAAAAAATCACAGCATATTGCAGTTATCACATTTGTTGCCGTAGCACTCATGCTGTTCTTCGATTTCATTTCCGCATGATGTACAGATTTTAGCAGGTAAGTTTTTGAAGAATTCGATGACGTTTTCAAGCATTGCATATTCTCCTCCTTTTTCAACTGTGGTAGTACTAAAGTTAATTTTACTATTGTAATAGTACAGGGTTAGTAAAAAAAATCACAACATATTGCAGTTATCACATTTGTTGCCGTAGCATTCATGCTGTTCTTCGATTTCATTTCCACAATCTGTACAAATTTTAGCGGGAAGATTCTTGAAAAACTCTATGACATTTTCAATCATATTTTAATTCTCTCCTTTCCGTTTGTACTATAACGAGTTCTGTTATTAGTAGTGTATTATAACAGGGGATAGATTGTCAAGGTATTTTACACTTTATTCTGAAAAGTTCAAAGTGAGGTCATCTCCCCGCAAAAATGATAAAATAGGCAAGAAGCTATTTATAGGGAGCGATAACTATGTATTTCATTGACAATAAAGGGATTACAGATCCGCACATCAACTTGGCGATAGAGGAGTACGTCCTTAAGAATATGGATATCGACAAAGATTCGTTTTTACTGTTCTATATTAACGAGCCATCCATCATTGTCGGTAAAAACCAGAATACGATTGAAGAAATTGATACGGAATATGTGGAGGCAAATGGTATACATATCGTGCGCCGGCTATCCGGCGGGGGCGCAGTGTACCATGATTTGGGCAACTTGAATTACAGCTTCCTTACGAAAGACGACGGCGAATCGTTCCGCAACTTCAAAAAGGTGACGGAACCTGTTGTTCAGGCGCTCGCGGAAATGGGTGTTCAAGCGGAACTGCTCGGCCGGAACGACATTCTTGTCGAGGGACGTAAAGTTTCGGGCAATGCACAGTTTTCAACGAATGGCCGTATGTTCAGCCACGGAACGCTCATGTTTGACACTGAAATCGAGCGGGTCGTTTCAGCGTTGAAAGTGCGAAAAGATAAAATTGAATCCAAAGGCATCAAATCGATCCGCAGCCGTGTCGCGAATATTTCCGAATTCCTCGAGGAACCAATGACGATTGAACAGTTCCGGATGGAAATACTGAAATCGATTTTCGGCGGGGAAGAAAAAATCCAGTATTTTGAGCTGACGGATGAAGATTGGGACAACATCCGTAAACTATCCGCGGAACGGTATGCGAACTGGGATTGGAATTACGGCAAATCACCGAAATTCAACATGCAGCACTCACACAGATTCCCGGTAGGCGGCATCGATGTCCGAATTCACGTGAAGAAAGGCATCATGGAAGACGTCAACATTTTCGGCGACTTTTTCGGGGTCGGAGAAGTGGCGGTCATCGAAGAAAGCTTGAAAGGCGTCCAGTATGAAAGACAGGCGATCAGTGAAGCACTTGCACCGCTTGACATTCCGACATACCTGGGTGGCATAACGAAAGAAGAGTTCCTGCAATTGATTTATTGATGTAAACAGAAGCCTGGCGAGACGTCGGGCTTTTTTTCTTTGGAATAAATTCTAGGCGTAAGAATAACGAGATTGAACGACCATATAAGCTGGTGGACCGACTGTATAAGTTGTGTGAGCGACCATAAAGCTTAGGTGACCGATCATATAGCTTGCCTGACCGACCATAGCGTTTGCGCGACCGACCATATCCCCCAGCCAACCGACCATATCTCCCAAAAATCTTCCAACCGCGTGACCCATTTTTACGCTATAATGAAAGGAAGTGTGAAAGGGGAATGCCCGATGGAAAACCACCGTATATTCATCGTTGAAGATGACAAGAAAATCGCACAACTATTAGCGGATACACTGAGGAAATACCAATACGACGTTGCAATCGTCGAAGATTTTGACCGGGTGACAGAAGAAAGCCTCGCATTCAATCCGCATCTCATTCTGCTAGACATTAATCTGCCTTCTTATGACGGTTATTATTGGTGCCGTCAACTTCGTCAACATACTATGTGTCCTATCCTATTCATTTCCGCGCGATCAGGTGACATGGATCAGGTATTTGCGCTGGAAAATGGCGGCGATGATTTCATCACGAAACCTTTCCATTATGAAATCGTCCTTGCCAAAATAAGAAGCCATCTGCGCAGAACGTTTGGCGAATATGCTCCGAATCAATCCGAACGCACCGTGAAAATCGGGGCGTTGACATTATACATTGAACGGATGGAACTGCATGTCCGGGAAAATATCGTGCCGCTTCAGAAAAAGGAGTGCGTCATCCTTGAACTGCTGATGGATGCGTCACCGAAAGTTGTGTCCAGGGAAAATTTACTTGAAGAACTATGGGACGACCAGTCCTTTGTCGATGAAAACACGTTGAACGTTAATATGACCCGGGTGCGGAAAAAGCTGGCCGATTATGGTGTTACATCTACCATTGAAACGGTGCGCGGTGCCGGTTACCGGTTCTTACCCGATCCGGAAGAGTCATGAAGAAGCTGATATTGTTCCTGAAAGACCATGTGTCATTCCTTATATTTCAGGGGGTTCTCATTCTATTCATGATGTTCATCTACTGGCTGGATGGTTTCCGTAATTTCAATACCGCTGTCTACACGATTTGCATGAGTATGCTGTTGACCGGCGGTTATCTGTTGGGGAAATTCATTTTGCGGCGTTCGTTTTATGATGCGATTACGCGTAAGCCGGAAAAGATGGAAGACGCTTTAATCCGCCATGCGCAAGGTCCGGAACATCGGCAAACAACTGAATTTACACGTGAATTGTACAAACTGTACCAAAATGAAGTGCAACGGCTGTATGCAGCTCAGCACCGCCAGCTCCATTTCATGAACCAGTGGGTGCACCAGATGAAAACGCCGATTTCTGTCATGGGGCTTCTGCTGCAGGAGAGAGATGATTTGGATAGGAATAGCCTAACTGAGGAAGTCGATAAAATACGGCGGGGGCTCGATTCTGTACTAGTCAATGCACGGCTTGAAACGTTTGAACAAGATATGCAGATTGAACGGGTCGGCCTGAAAAAATTAGTACAGGAAATCGTGACGGAGCATAAACGGCTGTTCATCACAAATCGTGTATTCCCGGTGATTTCAATCGATGAGAGCTTTCACGTTGCCACAGATGTGAAGTGGATGAAAACTGTCATTGGGCAGTTCATTACCAATGCTGTGAAATATACATTCGATGAAGGAAAGAAAGTTTATTTAACCGCGGAATGTACAGGGCAGGGACTGAAACTTGCAATCCGCGATGAAGGAATCGGGATCCCGTCCTCAGACTTGAACCGCGTGACAAAAGCGTTCTTCACCGGTGAAAACGGCCGGTTAACGGGTGAATCGACAGGAATGGGACTTTATATTGCGTCAGAAGTATGTAATCGACTTGGTCATCCGTTATCAATTGAATCGGAGAAAGGAATCGGGACGACGGTGACTGTACTGTTTGAAAATGGAGAGGCGGGTGAGAAGGATGAAGGGGAACTCAATCGTGGAACTGGCAGAAGTGACGAAGATCTATGAAGGAAAAGTGATGCACAGGGCGTTGAACCGTCTCGATTTTGAAGTGGAAGAAGGGGAATTCGTCGCAGTGATGGGCCCTTCCGGAAGCGGGAAAACAACGCTATTGAACTTGATTTCAACGATCGCATTGCCGACATACGGACGACTGATGATAAATGGAATTGAACCGGAAGCGCTAAAACAAAATGATCTAGCGTTATTCAGGCGGCGTAATTTAGGCTTCGTCTTTCAAGATATCAACCTGCTCCATATGCTAACGGTAGAAGAGAATCTTGTTTTGCCGCTGACGCTCGATGGAATACCGGTTCCTGAAATGGAAAGACGTATCGCGGAACTGGCGGCACGGCTAGATTTGTCGGATATCCTGAACCGCAGACCCGACGAGCTGTCGGGAGGTCAGGCACAGCGGACGGCAATTGGCCGGGCACTTATCCACAAACCCAAAATCATCCTGGCAGACGAGCCGACAGGAAATCTGGATTCCAAGTCTGCGAAAGATGTACTCGAGTTGCTTAGTCATATTAATAGAACAGAACGAAAAACGGTCGTCATGGTGACACATGATCCAATTGCCGCGAGTTATTGTGACCGTGTGCTCTTCATTAAAGACGGCGAATTTTTCAATGAAATCTATAAAGATGAAAGACGTCAGACATTTTTTCAACGTATTTTGAACGTCTTGTCTCTTCTCGGAGGGAATGTTAATGACCTTTCGTCAGTTCGCTTACCGTAACGTTGTAAGAAATAGACGGGTTTACGCGGCATTTTTCATGGCGAGCGTATTTTCCGTCATGGTGTTCTTCCTATATTCGATGCTGTTGTTCCATCCGTCTATCGAGGACCGGTTTGTGCGGGAAATTGCCATTATGGGGATGGGCGCAGCGGAAATCATTTTATACATTTTCACGGTGTTTTTCCTGTTTTATTCTATGCGGGCATTTCTGCAGGCCCGATCAAAGGAATTCGGTATTTTGCTTCATTTAGGGATGGCGAAAGGGCAACTGAACCGCCTGATTTTCATTGAAACGATGATCATTGGCGTTGCCTCGATTGTGGCAGGAACGATTCTTGGTTATATGTTTTCGAAATTCTTTTTTATGATCATCCGGGAAATCGTTCTCTTGCCCGCCTTGCCGCTTTATTTTTCATGGGAACCTTTTGCTTTGACGATCGGGGCTTTTCTGAGCCTGTTCATCATTATTTCCTATGTTGCGCCGGTGTTCATCCGAACTGGGGAAGTGGCGGATCTAATACAAGAGGTCCCCTCTTCCGGAAGTAAAGGCGCATACGGCTATTCAAAGACCCGCGGCTATCTCGGACTCCTTTTCCTTGGTATGTCGTATGCCATGGCGGCTTCGACAACGAATTCGGTCGTCATCGGGCTGATATTTTTCTTGCCGCCCCTTGCAACGGTCGGGACGTTTTATTTTTTTACAGATTCCTTGCCACTATTGCTGCATCAAATCCGCAATCGGAAAAGGTTGTATTGGCATCATTTCTGGTTGCTGTCGATTTCAGAAGGCGTTGTCAGGCTGCGTGAAAATGCGCGCATGTTTTTCATTGTGACAATGGTATCCACCATAGCGTTCATGTCGGTCGGCATACTCGCATCGCTCACTTCATTTGCTTCCCAGTACCGGGAAATGAGCCCCCTCGGTCTTGTTTATAAAAGTAAGCCGGAAAATGAACTCGAACGGCAGCACATTGCGCAGATCGTCAAGGAGTTGAATTCGGAACGGCTCGATTATTCGCTTATCCGGTTCAACGTTTTAGAGCAAACCTCGACATTCACGGAAAACACCGTGGCAATCCTGAAATTATCCAATATCAATCTGCTTGCCCATTCGTTCGGCTATCCTGCGGTTAACTTGAGGGAAGGCGAAGCTGTTTTCCTTCCGCCATCCGTCTCATCATACGACCAGCTGAAGGACCGAATCGTGACGACGCTTCTAGAAGAAAGTGATGTGGAAGTCAGTATTGACGGAGCCTATCCGCATCAATTATTTTCATCCTATTCAATCGCGGCGAATGCTATCATATTGAATGATACCGATTATGATAAGGTGTTCGAAAGTGGCGTTACGGATAAACTCGAACCGTTTTCCTACTATGCATTCAACGTTCCGGATTGGCAAATGACGAAGGAAATCGGCTTATCGATAGATAATAATGTGACAGAATCGTTCTTGTCGGGCGATACAAATCAGTTACCGTATTCATTTGAAAATCCCGGTTTGCGCTATTCGGTCATCCGAACGACGTTTTCGTTATTATTGTTCATCGGTTTATTACTGGCGGCGGTATTCTTCCTGGCAGCCGGAAGTTTCATCTATTTCAGGCTGTATACATCGCTCGACCGTGATCGTAAACAGTTCGATGTTCTGAGGCGAATGGGTATCACAGACCGCGAATTCAAGAAAATCGTCAACCGGCAACTGATTCCGCAATTTTTCTTCCCATGGGGAGTCGCGTTCGTGCATAGTTCGTTTGCATTTCTGTCACTTCAAGTGTTTTGGGATGCGCTCGCTGAAATTTCGATTGTAAGAGAATTGGTCATTGTCCTAGCCGGGTTCACGCTCATGCAGATTTTTTATTTTTATTTGATCCGCTGGCGTTACTTGGCGCATATTCGGGCATCGGGGTGATTCCGGTGCCTTGCGCTTTTGTTGTCTAGCTGTCGCCCCTAAGCAGGCGCTTCCGCTTTTCTGGTGTCTAGCTGCAGCGGCCAGATGCTCGGGTCATAAGTTAGCTTGGCTGTGCGGAAAAGTGCGCCGCGTCGCCAAGCTATCTTATGCCTGTCGCATCTAAACGGCCGCTTCCGCTTTTCACGTCTTGTATTGTCTGAACTTTTCTTATATAATGATTTTGGTGATAAATGAATCGCTGTTCATTTAATCAAAGGGGGATGAAGGTATGAATTTAGTGACGAAAGTACGCGAAACTGCGATGATACAGCCTGAGAAAGCGGCTTACCATTTCATGGGGAAAGATACGTCGTATGCGGAGTTCGATCAGTCGGTGGCGATGTTTGCATCGTCGCTTCAAGATCTGGGCATCGGCAAAGGGGACCATGTCGCATTTCTGCTAGGCAATACACCGCATTTTCTAATTTCGCTTTACGCCACAATGCGACTCGGTGCTACAGCGATTCCGGTCAATCCCATCTATACGCCAGACGAAATTTCGTACATTATACATAACAGTGACGCGAAGGCAGTCATCGCACTGGATCTTCTTCTGCCACTTGTTGAGCAGGCAGCGGGCGCATTTCCGACTGTCGGACATTATGTGATTTGTGAAACGGTTCCCGAAACGCCGGCAAAAATCGCGGCATTGCCAGAGGCGCTGAAGTCGAAGGTCCATTCATTCACCCAGCTCCTTGCAGCAGGGAAGCCGAATGTCGAACCCGTTTTCATGGATGACAATGAAACCGCTATCATCTTGTATACTTCAGGTACGACAGGACAGCCGAAGGGCGCGATGTTGACACACGGTAACTTGTATTCTAATGCGCGTGATGTTGCGGATTATCTTGGTTTTTCGGAAGATGACCGCGTCGTGGCGACGCTTCCGGTTTTCCACGTCTTCGCTCTGACAGTTGTCGTCAATGCACCGCTTGTGAAGGGGGCAACGATTTTGTTAGTACCGCGTTTCAGTCCGGCGGAAGTATTCAAAATCGTGAAAGAACAACAGGCGACAATTTTCGCCGCTGTGCCGACCATGTACAATTTCTTGTATCAGTATTCGGATGCCGATCCAGCTGATTTCAAGTCTGTCCGGACGACGATTTCCGGCGGTTCGTCGCTGCCAGTTGCATTGCTGCATAATTTCGAGGAGAAGTTCGATGTGCGAATTTCAGAAGGATACGGTTTATCGGAAGCGTCCCCTGTAACATGCTTCAACCCGCTTGACCGAGAGCGTATACCAGGTTCTATCGGAACGAATATCCTCAACGTCGAAAACAGAGTCGTCGATGAGTTGGGCAATGAAGTTCCGGACGGGGAAGTCGGCGAACTCATCGTGCGCGGACCGAACGTCATGAAAGGCTATTACAAAATGCCCGAAGAAACCGAATCGGCTATCCGTGACGGCTGGTTGTATACAGGCGATATGGCCAAGCGTGATGAAAACGGCTATTTCTACATCGTCGACCGTAAAAAGGACCTCGTCATCGTAGGCGGCTACAACGTCTATCCGCGTGAAGTCGAAGAAGTGTTATTCGCTCACCGCGATATCGTCGAAGCGGCAGTCATTGGCTTGCCTGATCCGGATTTCGGAGAATCGGTCCATGCATTTGTCGTTCTGAAAGACGGTGTCCACACTGACGAAGCATCGCTAATCGCATACTGTGCGGCCCGTTTGGCAAAATACAAAGTACCGAAACAAATCGAGTTCTTGGATGAATTGCCAAAAAATACGACTGGTAAAATATTGAGACGGTCATTGAAAAACCACGTAAAAATTTAAATGGACAGACCTCTCATGAATTCAAATGGAAAAAGAGTTGTCCTACAAATGATAGGGACAATCGTTTTCAGTATGAAAATAAAGAGATTTTATACTAGTAAAGTACGTCGATATAAACGACTAAAAAAACCCTTTCCGTTAAGTGGAAAGGGTTTTTCGTTGCAAGGATTACCACGAAAGCAAGTTACAAGTTGAAAATTGTTCCGACTTGTGTAAGTGCTGCTCGGTCGTTAGTAACCACAGCAAGAACGTCGCTTTTTCTTTTGTTGCTGTTGCTGCTGATGGCAGCATTGACGTTTCTTGTTGCTCGGTAATTGTGGGCCAAATCTTGTATGTTGCTTGTCGCATGTCTGCTGTTTTTTCCAACAAGAGCGTTTATTGTCGCCTGTCTGCTTATTATTCCAGCAAGAGCGTTTTTTATCGCATGTCTGTTGTTTTTTCCAGCAAGAGCGTTTTTTGTCGCATGTCTGTTGTTTTTTCCAACAAGAGCGTTTTTTGTCGCATGTTTGCTGTTTATTCCAGTCAGAGCGCTTTTTGTCGCATGTCTGTTGTTTTTTCCAGCAAGGACGACGTTTTTCAAATGTTTGTCGTTTTTTACAGCAATAGCTTCGTTTGTGGCTTGTATGCTGTTTTTTACAGCAATGACATCGTTTGTGGCTTGTATCTTGTTGTTTACAGCTAGAGCGGTGGTGGCTGCTTGTACGGTGTTGATCACTCGAAGTTCGGCAATCGCTACTCGTGTGATGTGCGTTACTGGAAGGCTCCTGGTACATAAAGTTGTCTAATCCCAAGGAAACAATCTTATTAATCGCTCTTTGAATTTCTTCATTATCAAAGTAGTTTGACATAGTTAAACCTCCTTTCATTTCTTTAGTAGATGGAAAAAGAAGGTTTACTCTTCTGCCTTTTTACAAGATAGATTCAGAGTTACTTCAAATCCTTAGTCTCCCCCTACAGTACGTAGCTGTACGAAGTTTGTAAGGGCCATACACTCATGTTTCGGAAATATTCAAGGGAGGGTAAGTGGAATGTCATTCTCTAATAAAGAAACCCTCTTCCACGTCGGAAAGAGGGTTTTCATTCGCACAAATTTGTTTACGAGAGTAACTTAGAAAACAGGTCACAAGTTAGAATCTGTCCCAACATCCACGTTTCCTGTCATTGTTCCGCTTGTTGCATGAATTACAGTGATTCCGGTCAGAGTTTAGTCGGCCGCAACAAGGACGCCGATTGTTTGTTGGTCGTTGCTGATTGCAGCTAGAGCGACGATTGTTTGTTGGTCGTTGTTGATTGCAGCTAGAGCGCCGATTGTTGTTTGTACGGCGTTGGCTACGGCAAGAACGTCGTTTATTGCTAGTATGGCGTTGGCTACGGCAAGAACGTCGTTTGTTGCTTGTGCGGCGACGATTACATGAAGTCCGCCGATTGTTATTCGTTCGATGTCTGTAACTGGAAGGCTCCTGGAACATAAAGTTGTCTAATCCCATGTTATCAGCTTTACGCTTCGCTTTTTGAATTTCATCCTCAAAAAATAGTGACATATTCAATCCTCCTTTCCTGCAAAGTGGAGAAAGGAGGATTACTCACATTCCTGTCGACAGAATTGATACAGAGTTACCACAACATCCTTCCCTCTTCTTAACGTACGTGGTTGTACCAAAAGTATCAGAGACAAATGCGTACATTTTGAAAATATTTATACTATCCAAGTCACATCGCTCATTCGTATACATACGAATAGGATAAAAGTGAAGGGATAGAATTGGCGTGGATACTGGCATGAAAATACCTGAATATCAATTTTTTATTCATCCTAGCGTTGTGAGTGAATTACGGAAAGATATTTGGATGGATGATCCGGTTGCCGCAAAGCTGACGATAAATAAAAAGAAATATGCGATAGATATTGCATATCGCGGCTCGCATATCCGGGATTTGCGGAAGAAATCGTACCACCTCTCTTTTTATAAACCGAGCATGTATAGAAATGCAAAAGAGGTTCATTTGAATGCGGAATTCAAAGATCCTTCATTGCTAAGAAATAAATTATCGTTTGATTTTTTTAATGAAATTGGTTGCCTGTCACCTGAATCCCGTTTTGTCTTCATGAAAATTAACGGGAAAAACGAGGGTGTTTATTTGGAATTAGAATCAGTGGATGAACAGTTCCTGGCGAATCGGCAGCTGCCGAAAGGGTCGATATTTTATGCAGTCGATGGGGATGCCAACTTTTCGTTAATGAGTGATCTTGATAAAGAAGTAAAGAAATCACTGAAATTAGGGTATGAACAAAAGTGCGGGACAGAGCAAGATGACGAACAGTTGCAAGAGATGATTATTAAGATAAATACCATTCCTAGAGAGGAATTTGGGGACGAAATTGTAAAGTATATAAACGTGGATAAGTATCTCCGTTGGCTCGCCGGAGTCGTTTTCACGCAGAACTTTGATGGATTTGTTCATAACTATGCCCTTTACAGGAACGGGGAAACGGGTCTTTTCGAAGTCATTCCGTGGGATTACGATGCGACATGGGGAAGGGATGTAAATGGGGAAGTAATGCGGGAAGATTATTTGAGAATCCAAGGATTTAATACGCTTACGGCAAGGATCCTGGATGTGAAAAATTTTCGGACGCAATACAAAAACCTGTTAGAAGAGATATTAAACAGCAAATTTAACAAGGACTATATGAAACCTAAAATACTAGCGATGTATGATGTAATCAGGCCATATATTCAAAAGGATCCCTATGAAAAAGACAATCTTCACATATTTGATGGTGAACCGGATTTCATATTGAACTATATTGAAGCTCGGGGAAACTACATTAGAAGCCAATTGGATGCCTTGGAGTAGGCGGAGCATATTATGAAGCTCTTAAATGGTAATGAAAATCATTATCATTTATAATGGAGGAAAGTATGCATTTTGATGGAGGTTGTGTAGATTGTTCGTTCAAATGAGAAAAATGGTAGTCACTGAAGGAAATGCTGAACAAGTCGTGAAACGTTTTGGAGGAAAAGGCATCATTGAAGAGCAGGAAGGATTCATCGATTCAACTGTGATGGTGAAAAAAGTACGCCGTGGCGATGAAGAGGTCATTATTATGGTGCGCTGGGAATCGGAGAAGTATTGGAAACAGTGGGAAAAGAGTCCGGCGCATATTGCGGGCCATAAAGCGAAGCTCGGTAAGCCGAAGCCTGACTATATCGTCAGTTCAGAAGGCGGATTATATGAAGTGGAAACAGTCAAGAAAGCAGTGGAACCGGTGGAGTGAGATAGATAAATTAAAATGACGGTGACTTTTCATATGAAAAGTCATCGTTTTTTTTGCGGGGGATAATTGGTCCAGTTTCAACATTGAATCCCACGCTTTTGTCATAAATTTGATTGCAGAATTAGACCCTTGCCCTCACAGTCCTTAATTAAATCCTCCTATACAATCACTTTTCACCCCAACACGAAAAAAGGGATACTCTTGCGAATGTCGAAATTAGTAGATAGAGATGTACTTAGGGGGAATTATAATGGAAAAACGTAAATTACAAGTCGATGATTTGTTCAAATTACAGTCTGTGACGGATCCGCAGTTGGCGCCGAATGGCAAGGAAGCGGTGTTCGTGAAAACGCATATATTTGAAGAGGAAAATAAGTATGTTTCGAATTTATTCCATGTGGATTTAGAGTCTAATGAAGTGACGCAGTGGACGCATGGCAAAGGGAGCATTTCATCACCGGCATGGTCCGCCGATGGGCAGCAGATTGCTTTTTTATCGGACCGTGAAGAGAAGAACCAAGTGTTCATCCTGCAGGCGAGGGGCGGGGAAGCGCAACGTGTGACATCGTTTGAACAAGGTGTTTCGAGTTTCCTTTGGTCGCCGTGCGGCAAGAAAATTTGGGTGAATGCAGTCGTGAAAGAAGGCAAGACGTTCACAGATAAAGAAGAAAAGGACGATAAGAAAAAGCCGGAACCATACCGCGTTACGAAAATGAAATACCAGATGGACGGGGCGGGCCTGTTGCCACAAGATTCATATAAACAAATCGGCGTCGTCGATATCGAAACGGGGGAGGTTACGCAGTTCACGGAAGGAAATCACGAGCATAGTCTGCAAGCTATATCGCATGACGGCAAGAAACTTGTCATCGGCGTCAATCGGAAAGAGAATCTCGATTTCGAATTCCGTCAGCCGCTAGTCATTGTGGAGATCGAAACGAAAGAAGAAACCGTCCTTGTCGATGAAGAAGGCTATTTCAACGGGGCTCAGTTTTCATATGATGACCGTTACATCGCCTATGTTGGTTCGGACAGGACATTCCAAAACGCGACGCATAGCAATTTGTACGTCTATGACACGCAAGACGGGACGCGCATGAATTTGACGGAAAGCATCGATGCACCCGTCGGGGATTTGGCGGTCGCGGATCATCAACAAGGGGCGGAGGCGCCGTCAGCGGTTTGGACAAGGAATGATCACTTGTATTTCCAACTGTCGACAATGGGCGATATCCGTCTATACGTCGCATCCCTTGAAGGGGAGCTGTACCCGGCTTCGCCGGAAAATGAACATGTATATGGCTATGACATTTCGGCCAACGGCGAATTTGCGCTCGTTGCAGTGAGCAATGCCGTTAGCCCGGGAGAATTGTATAAGCAGACAATCGCAACAGGCGAACGGGAAGCACTCACTTCTTTCAACGCTACGTATTTGGAAGAAGTTGAACTTGTTGAACCGGAAGCAATCGTTTATAACGGCGCGAAAAATTGGGATGTGCATGGCTGGTTACTAAAACCGGCGGGTTATGTAGAAGGCGAAAAATATCCGCTGATTGTTGAAATTCACGGCGGTCCGCACGCGATGTATGCGAATACGTTTTTCCATGAACTACAGTTGTTGGCAGCTCAAGGATACGGTGTATTGTACGTCAATCCGCGCGGAAGCCATGGTTATAGTCAGGAATTCGTCGATGCGGTACGAGGTGATTACGGCGGCGGGGATTATGAAGATATCATGGCCGGACTGGATTATGCCATCAAGGAAAATGACTGGATTGACACGGATCGCCTCGGCGTTACGGGCGGAAGCTACGGCGGTTTCATGACGAACTGGATCGTCGGGCATTCAGATCGTTTCAAGGCTGCAGTCACGCAGCGCTCGATTTCGAATTGGATCAGTTTCTTCGGCGTATCCGATATCGGTTACTATTTCAGCGATTGGCAAATCGGTGCGGATATGACTGACGTGGAAAAATTATGGGACCATTCACCGCTGAAATATGCGAAAAACATTGAGACGCCGCTGTTAATTTTACACTCCGAAAAAGACTTCCGTTGCCCGATCGAACAGGCGGAGCAGCTGTACATTACATTAAAAAGCATGGGGAAAGAAACGGAATTCGTTCGCTTCCCGGATGAAAATCATAACCTATCGCGGACCGGCACACCGAATCTTCGCATTGCTCGACTCGATGAAATCACGGGCTGGTTCGCGAAGTGTCTCAAATAGAATCGGAGGTAACTGATTGAGTTATACAATTGAAGGCGTAACGATACGCCCAATCAGAGAACAAGATCTTCACCGCATGTGGGAGCTCAGTTTCAAGGATGAAAACCCCGAATGGAAAAAGTGGGATGCACCTTATTATGAGCATCAGCCGATGAGTTATGAAGCGTTTCTGGAAAGACGCGACAACATCGTTGCCCAGGAAGATTATTGGGGCATCGAAGTGGATGGCGAATTGATCGGCATGGTTAGTTATTATTGGGAACATAAGCCGTCCCTTTGGCTCGAGATGGGAATCGTCATTTACGAACCGAAGTATTGGAGCGGCGGCTACGGAACAAAGGCGCTTGCTATGTGGATCGATCATTTATTCAATGAAATGCCGCTGGTCCGTGTCGGGTATACGACGTGGTCCGGTAACGAGCGGATGATCAAAGTCGGGGAGAAACTTGGCATGACGATGGAAGCGCGTTTGCGGAAAGTCCGCTATTGGAACGGGAGATACTATGATTCGATTCGCATGGGTATTCTTCGTGAGGAATGGGCGGCCAGATGATTGAAGCTAGACAAGATTCCATGGAATGAAAACAGCCATCCCGGAAAATCGGGTTGGCTGTTTTCATTCTAATTCAATGTAGTGACATGAAAAGCATACGGTCGGTCTGACGAGTTATATGATCGGTCTGGCGTGGGATATGGTCGGTCGCCGGCGATATATGATCGGTCTGGCGTAGTATATGGTCGGTCGCCGGTGATATATGATCGGTCTGGTGTAAGATATGGTCGGTCGTCCGGGTTATATGATCGGTCCTCCATGACATATGGTCGGTCAATAATAAAATGTGTGGGTACTCACTTCACAAACACCAATTCTTTACATATAATAATAGTGAGTACTCACTCATTTTTATAGGAGGGTGAAAGACGTGGAACAATCAAATATTTGTGTATCGATTCGTCACGTATCTAAAAGCTATAAAAAACACCACGTGCTGCAAAACATCAACTTGGATATTTTCGAAGGTGAGATTTTTGGTCTCCTTGGCCCGTCTGGTGCTGGTAAAACGACGTTAGTGAAACAATTGACCGGATTGGATACACCGACGTCGGGGGAAAGTTATGTATTTCAAAAGAAAATGCCTTCTTTACAATTGATTAACAGCATCGGCTACATGGCGCAATCAGATGCGCTATATGAAGATTTGTCCGCAAAAGAGAACCTGCAATTTTTCTCTTCACTGTATGGCCTGAAAGGTGAGCAACAGACTCGTAGAATCGCTGAAGTGATGGAACTCGTTCAACTTACGGACGCACTGAACAAATTGGTCTCCAATTACTCCGGCGGAATGAAACGCCGACTTTCATTGGCAATAGCACTGTTACACGAACCGAAAATTTTGATCCTCGATGAGCCGACTGTGGGCATCGATCCCGTTCTACGAAAAAGCATTTGGGAAGCCTTTTACGAATTAAAACAAAACGGAACGACGATCATCGTGACAACACACGTAATGGATGAGGCCGATAAATGTGATCGGCTCGGACTCATTCGCGACGGACAGCTAATTGCGGTCGGAACGCCCGATGAATTGAAAGAAGCGACGAATTCATCAACGATCGAAGAAGCGTTCCTCGTCTACGGGGGTGCAAAAAAGTGAGAGTCTTCGCATTGACAATACGAATCTTAAGGCAAATTGTACGAGACAAACGAACGATGGGGCTGCTCATCGTAGCGCCGATCCTCGTGTTGACGATGTTACACCTCGTGTTTAACGGGGAAGAGTATACGCCAAAAATTGGTTTCGTCGACGTTCCCGATACAATTGTGGATCAAATGGATGTAGATGGGGCGGCTATCACAAAATACAGCGATGAAAAAAGCGCTCAAGCGGATTTAGGAGAACAGATAATAGATGGATACGTCTACTTTGAAAACAACGCGCCTGCCATCGTTCTTGAAGGAAGCGATCCGAGTGTAGCCGGGGCAACGATGAAATGGCTGCAGCAACCGATGCTGTCGGGGCAGGAAAACAGCAATGCACCTACATTGAAAATCGATTACTTGCATGGCTCCAGCGAAATGGGGATGTTCGATTATTTCGGACCTGTTCTGCTCGGCTTTTTCGTTTTCTTCTTCGTTTTTTTGATCGCGGGAGTGTCGTTTTTACGGGAGCGGACGACGGGTACGCTTGAACGTCTGCTCGCAAGTCCACTGCGAAAATGGGAAATCGTCATGGGCTATGTGCTTGGCTTCGGCATCTTCACGATGATCCAATCGACAATCATCGCCGCTTATGCGATTTATGTGCTCGGAATGATGATGGATGGGGCATTCGGCTATGTGTTGTTGATCACTTTGCTGCTTGCCTTAACTGCACTTACACTTGGCATTTTGCTATCCTCATTCGCCAACAATGAGTTGCAGATGATGCAGTTCATCCCGATTATTGTCATTCCGCAAATCTTCTTTTCCGGATTATTCAATTTGGAAACCATTTCGGAATGGCTTAGCTGGATTGGGCCGTTCACTCCTTTATATTACGCGGCGGATGCATTACGGGATATTATGGTCAGAGGATATGGATGGAGCGCTATTTACATGGATATTTTAGCATTAGTAGGATTTTCATTACTGTTCATCGCAATCAATATCCTGGCCCTGCGAAAATACCGGAAAATCTAAAAGAAATGATTGACGAAAAGGGAGTTTAACATGTCAAGAGAGGATCAAATGATAGAAGAGATGTTTAATCATGAAGGCGGTTTAACAGAACGACAAAAGAAGATTTTGGCCGCCGCGATTGAATCATTCGCTGAAAAAGGTTTCTCCGCTACTTCCACAAAGGAAATCGCCCAAAAAGCCGGGGTAGCCGAAGGAACGATTTTTAGACATTACAAAACGAAAAAAGAATTACTGATGTCCATCGTCACACCGATGATGATTAAGCTAATGGCACCAGTCATCATAAAGGATATAAATAAAGTACTGAACCACGACCATCAAACATTTGAAGACTTTGTAAGGGCGATGATTGATAATCGCAGAAAGTTTTTGAAAAGTAATATGAAAATCATTAAAATCTTCATTCAGGAAATCCCGTTTCACCCGGAACTGAAAGAGCAATTCATCGAGCATGTCGGCAGCAAAGTCTTTATGCGTCTTAGGCAGATTGTGGTTTATTACCAGGAAGAAGGGCAAATCATCAAACTGCCCCCTGATACGGTCATCCGCTTGACGGGTTCGACACTCATCGGCTACTTCGTGACCCAGTATGCTATTTTACCGAATTCAGAATGGGATGACGAAGCGGAAGTTGACGCGACTGTCGGGTTTTTGATGAAAGGGTTGGCGACGGGGAAATGAAAATAGGAACGATTGCTGTATAAAAGAAGTCACTGAAAAAGTCCACTATTAAGGCAGAAATATGGTTTTCACTTCATACACGCTCCGGCGCTTGGGGATGCCTCCCGCCATAAGCCAGACAACTTTGTCGTCAGTCTTATGGCTTCGGCTACCCCAGTAAGGCGCCTACGCTCTAGTTATATATCATAATGAAAAAAACATTATAAGTAGTTAATATGTTGAAACATAAAGCAAAAAACAGGTATTGAAATCAGGGCAACTAAGAACTTACTTTTAACCCCATAAGTATAGCGCCTTTCCTGTGGTCGCGGAAGGCACCCACAAAGCAGCGTGGCGTATAACATAGGAAATCCCTTTGTCCAGTCAATAATGGCGGGCTTTTTCACATAGCGCATTTTTATTTTTATTGGTGAAACCTCATAACCCCCTCTAGAAAAATGAATATTCATTCATTTTGTGTTAAAATCTAACAATGGGATAGTTATGAGGGGGCATTTTATGTTTGTAAAGAAGGGCTTTAAACAGCAGACGATAAATGATGTTGGGATAGGGAACGGTACTGTAGCATTTCAAGGGGTGAAATTAAATGTCCATTGCTTCGTCGTAGATGGCGTTTTAATTGATACGGGTGCAAAGTCATTGGAAAAGGAATTTAAGCCGTTTATGAAACAACAAGATATCGATCAAGTGGTAATTACGCATTTTCATGAAGATCATACAGGCTGTGCGGCGTTTTTAGAGAAAGAGCTGCAGCTGCCTATTTATATGAATGACAGGATGCTTGATTATTGTGCAATGAAACCGGATTATCCACTGTATCGAAAATTTTTTTGGGGGAAACGAAGCCCTTTTCATGCGAAGGTGATCGGAAAAACGTTTTCATCCCGAAATGCAACATGGGATGTGATTGAAACACCTGGCCATGCCATCGATCATGTAGCTTTTTTAAATCGTCAAACGGGTCAACTTTTTACAGGAGATCTATATTGCCAGGAAAAGACAAAGGTCGTTTTACGTGAAGAATGCATTCCAACTATTATTGACTCCTTAACGAAAGTAGTTGCCTATGATTTTGGGGAAGTGTTTTGCGCCCATGCCGGCTATTTGATGGATGGGCGTGCCTCTTTACAACGAAAGTTGGATTACTTAGTACAACTACAAGGAAAAACAATCAAGCTGTACGAAGATGGAATGCCACCAAGTCAGATTGGCACCACGCTTTTCCCGAAAAAATATCCCATCACCTATTTATCTTCAGGGGAATGGGGCTCTTCGCACATAATAAACTCGATTATTCAAGAACATACGAAAAAATCATAACCAGTTTAAACAACAACTCTTTCATTACTGATGTTCATACTCCCGATATCTCTTCGATATTGGGGTATTTCGGCTTAACTTTCTCGCAAAATCAGCCGTTTCCCGGACAAGATCGGGTACTATACCTTCTCTTTTACTTATATAAAAAAGCACTTCATCATGGTACAATCCATCTACTACATTACCAATTGAAGGAGAATGGCAAATGGACTTATCGCAAATCAGTATTTTAGCAATCATACTTGCCGTTGTCGCAAATATGATTATCGGGGCTCTCTGGTACTCACCGCTCCTCTTCGCAAACATCTGGATGAAAAGCTTGGGGAAAACTCCTGAAGAACTTCACACAAGTAACGCGAATATCGGATACGGACTCACCACGCTCGCCGGCATCATCACAGCAATCATTTTATCATTAGTTATTTCGATGCTGGATTCGGTGACAATTGGCGGGGGAGCATTAATCGGCTTTTTAGCCGGGGCTGGTATCGCAAGCGCGCGGGAATTATCGCCTACCTTTTTCGAAGGCAGGAAGTATACACTGTTTTTCATTAGCGCAGGTTACCATATCGTTTCGTTAACTGCCATGGGCATGATAATCGCTTGTTTTATGAAATGAAAAAAGGAGAGGGCCCTCATTCAGGCCTTCTCCTTTTACTTATTTCCCTTTAAAAGCAGGCTTGCGTTTCTCCGCAAACGCATTCAACGCTTCAATCCGATCTTCAGTCGGAATCGTAATTTCATATGCTTTCCGCTCAATTGCAAGCCCGGTCTGCAAGTCTACGTTCATGCCATGTTTAATGGCAAATTTCGCTTGCTGCAAGGCAATCGGACCATTCGCGAGGATTGTCTCTGCGAAATCAGCCGTCTCTTGGACAAGATTCTCAGAAGCTGCGATTCTTGTTAGAACCCCATATCCAAGCGCTTCAACAGCCGATAGTCTGCGTGCAGTCAATATAAGTTCAAGCGCTTTTGCCTCGCCGATCAACCGTGGAAGACGCTGTGTTCCACCAGCTCCCGGAATGATTGCCAGTCCCGTTTCCGTCAACCCCATAAGCGCAGTGTCTGCCGCAATCCGGAAATCGCACGCCAGTGCAAGTTCCATCCCGCCACCGAATGCAAAGCCGTTCATCATAGCAATCGTCGGTTGCGGCAAGTTTTCAATCGCTGTGAAGACTTCTCCGATTTTGTAAATATTGCGCTTCACCTGCAAATCCGTCAGCGTCTTCCGCTCTTTCAAATCAGCCCCCACGCTGAAAGCACGGTCGCCCGAACCCGTAAAAATGACAACACGGATATCCGGATTGATACGGATCGACTCCGTAATCTGTCCAAGTTCAACCAACATATCGTAATTAAATGCATTCATCGCGCCCGGACGATTAAGTGTCACATAGGCGAGATTCCCCTTTTGTTCATAACGAACTGTCTCCATAGTAAAATCCCCTTTGACTGTAACATTCACACAATTAGAATATACCATTAATTATGTAGGGTTGCTATTCCGATTTGTAGTGAATATGTCCGATTAGTTGAATAAATAAAAAAGGATATGTACAAAGTGAAGGCGCCTTACAAGGGGGAGCCGTAGCCATAAGACTGGTGGCGCAGCTACCTGGCTTATGGCGGAAGGCATCCCCGAAGCGCCGGAACGTATTTGAAGGAAATCATTATTTCAAGTTATGATAGTAACTTTCCGATTCTAATCCCAACTCGACAACCCCACACTTTCGCATTCCCATTTCTCCAAGATTTAGGTAGAATAGGGGTAGGAGCTGATCTAAATTTGAAAACGGCAATTGTAACGGATAGTACGGCTTATTTGCCTGCACGTATAATGAAAGAGTTTGATATTCGGATGATTCCGCTGTCGGTTACACTCAACGGGGAAGTCTATGATGAAGAAATCGACATCCAATCAGCCGATTTTTACGATAAAGTGCGTGGCGAAGGCCCGCTGCCAAAGACTTCTCAGCCGCCGATCGGCAAATTCGTCGAGTTGTTTGAGTCGCTGAAAGGTACCTATGACGCGGTCATTTCCATCCATCTGTCAAGCGGTATAAGCGGCACATACGCGGGAGCGAAGCAGGCAGGCGAAATGGTGGACGGTATCGACGTCTATACATTCGACTCGGAAATCTCCTGTTACCTGCAAGGGTTTTACGTGCTACGCGCGGCGGAACTTGCGAAAGAAGGAGCGGCGCCTGAAGCAATCATGGCCGAACTCGATGAAATGAAACAGACAATGCGCGCTTATTTCATGGTGGACGACCTTACACATCTGCAACGGGGCGGCAGGCTATCTGCTGCACAAGCGCTGATCGGCGGATTGCTTCAAGTGAAACCGATTCTTCATTTCCAAGATAAAGTTATCGTCCCGTTCGAAAAAATCCGTACCCGCAAAAAAGCGATGAAACGGATTGCGGACATGCTGGCAGAAGACGCGGCTAAAATGCCGCTTGAGGCGGCTATCATCCACGGTAACCGACCGGAAGACGCCGAAAAATGGCTAGCGGAACTTTCCGAACTGTTACCGGACGTAAAGTTCACCATCAGTCATTTTGGTCCCGTAATCGGTACGCATCTAGGAGAAGCATCGATGGGGCTTGGTTGGGTTAAACGAAGAAGTAAATAAAATCAGAAACGGGGTGTTGCGAATGGCAAATACGTTCGATCCGTCAGTCAGGGACTTCCTGGCCGGCCGTATTTGGCTCCGTCTGCACACCCCTTTTCCAATTGAAACGATCGATGCACACATCCAATCGCAACATATCAAAACGATACCCGGCATCAAAACCACCAAAACCTATGCCAATCAAACCCGCCACATCTGCAATAGATGTGAAAATACCATACAATCCCGCTTCACAACATTCGACTGCGCAAAATGCGAAGGTCCTTGCACGTATTGCAGACACTGCCTCAAAATGGGGCGTGTTTCAACATGCACCGAACTCATCGTCTGGAACGCAGAACAGCCGATTTATCCAACAAATCACACGCTCGCTTGGCAAGGCATCTTGACACCCCGTCAACAGCAAGCATCCAACGAACTGACAGAAAGCAATACCAAACGCATCCCGCACCTCATCCACGCCGTCTGCGGTTCAGGGAAAACGGAAATCCTCTTCGAGCCGATCCATAAACTGCTCCTAGCAGGCAAACGGGTATGCATCGCAGCGCCGCGGGTCGACGTTATCCTTGAACTCGAACCACGCCTTCGCGCAGCTTTTCCAGAAACAGCAATCGAAGCATTATACGGCGGCGCAGAAACAACAACAGATTCCGCACAACTCATTCTCGCAACAACGCACCAGTTATACCGATTCCGTCACGCCTTCGATGCCATCTTCGTCGATGAAGCGGATGCATTTCCATATACAGCTGAGGAAACATTAAGAAGAGCCGTCCGGAAAGCCGCAAAACCGGAAGCACCCGTCCATTTCGTCACTGCAACACCATCGGACAAACTTCTCAATGAAATCAAAAAAACAGGGCAAATATCAACCATCAACCGCAGATACCATGGACATCCATTACCGATTCCAAGGTACGACAGCCTTTGGAATTACACGAAACATATCCAAAAAGGTAAACTGCCTAAAAAACTCAACAACTGGACAGAGGAACGACTGCGCCGAAAAGAACCGTTCCTGATCTTCTTCCATCACATCGGACTTATGGAACAGGCGGAACTATTATTCAAACAGCTGGACACACGCATTCACGCGGTCCATGCTTCGCATCCCGACAGGAAAGAACATGTCCAAGCATTGCGCAACAAAGAAGTCCCGGGCCTTCTGACGACAACAATATTAGAACGCGGCATCACGATTCCAAATGTCCAAGTTGCCGTCGTCGGGGCGGAACAGCTCATTTTCAACAAAGGCGCACTCATCCAGATCGGCGGCCGCGTCGGACGTTCTGAGCAACATCCGTCAGGTGATTTCGTCTTATTTCACCACGGCATCACGTACGCAATGGATGATGCGAAAAAAGAAATAATCCAGTTGAATAAAGGGGGCGTCCCCAATTGAACGATTGCTTGCTCTGTGAACAAAAAATCGCATCCGTACCTTCCTGGAAAGCACTACTCGCACTCGAAAAACAAACAGCTATTTGCCAAGATTGTTCAAAAAAGTTCCAACGTGCCGACATAAAGGAAGAGGACAAATTGTTGGACCAAGTCACATCGCTATACACTTACAACGAAGCGATGCGGGAATACCTGCACCAATTCAAATTCCTTCAGGACGTCGCGCTGGCAAGTGTCTTCGCGAATGAACTGCGAACCCTTTTAAAAGGAGACCCAACCATTGTTCCAATCCCGATGCATCCTGAAAAAAGGATTGAACGGACATTTGCTCCTGTCGACGAACTGTTGAAAAGTGCACGCCTTCCGTTTACCCACTTGCTCGAAAAAACGGGCATGGAAGCGATGGGCGAGAAATCGAAGGAACAACGTCTTGCGGTGAAACCTTTATTCAGACTGAAACCGGGAACCAGCGTACAACCTAGCACGTATATACTACTAGATGATATTTACACGACTGGCACAACGCTACGTCATGCGGCGACTGTTTTAAAAGAGGCGGGTGCAACGCGTGTCGAAGCGGTTACATTGATTCGTGCCGAACGATGAAACGATAGGAGATGCAACAAAATGGCAGAACTACGAGATTGCCCGAAATGTGGCGCGTTTTTCAACTACACAGGTATGCGGGATGTTTGCGCGAAATGCGCCATGAGCGATGAGAAAATGTACGAGGAAGTGTACCGTTTCTTAAGAAGGCGTGAGAACCGGGCGGCGACGATAGAACGGATTGTCGAAGCGACTGGCGTCACCGAAACCTTGCTTCACCAATGGGTGCGAAAAGGTCGACTCCAACCTGCATTATTTCCGAATCTCGGTTATCCGTGCGACAATTGCGGCAAGCTGACGAACACAGGAAAACTGTGTGACGGATGTACAGCAGACCTGAAAAATGACATTAGAACATTCGAGGCGGCGCAGGAATTCCGGGATGCAGTCGAAGCAAATGAGAAAGCGACCTACCACGCGGGGCGTAAATCGGAATAGGAAATAATCCGGCAGTTTTGTACTGACCGGTTTTTTCGTTCAAAAGACCCTAAACGTTCACAAGTTTATGCCGAAATAATGAGAGAGGACTCACATAACATATAAAACAGCAAACGAAAGGAGCAAGAACAAATGAAAATTCAAAAGTTCACTCTACCAGCAGTCAATCCTTACAAAGCGAACCAGCTGAAAGCAGAACAGGCAGAGCAAAAGCCGAAAATGAAAACGGACAAACTCGAAATTTCATCCGAAGCGAAAAAGCTATCGGAAGTTTCTTCTTTCTCCGCTCAGCGCAATGAACGTGTTCAACAATTGAAAGCACAAGTACAAGCGGGGACATACGAAGTGGAACCCGAAAAACTTGCTGCTGACTTGGTAAAGCATTTCAAACCGTAAAAATATCACTAACTGAAAGCAGGAAAAACACATGCCCATTACAACCATCTTGGCGTTACTTGACAGTCTGGAAAAACTTCATAGAAGTCTGCTGCGGCTAGCAAACGACAAGACTGCCCTCATCAAGAGCGGTGACATGGACGAACTCGACCAGCTGCTGAAAGACGAGCAGGCCCATTTAGCTGCCATCGTTCAGATGGACACCCAAAGACAGCGTGCCGTAGCAACGTATTTAACTGATCAAGGACGATCAGTACCGCAAAATCCGACCATCGCCGATTTACTGGAGGCGGCACCGGAAGCGGACAAGGAAAGCCTTGAGGAGGCGAGGGACCGTCTCCTGCATGCGATTCATGACTTGAAATGGCAAAACGACCTGAACCAGAAGCTGACGTATCAATCACTTCAGTTCGTGAATCTGTCGCTGGACATGGTTCGGCCGCGTATGGAAGCGGTCAACTATTCAAAACCGGAAATCAACGGAAGACAAGCTTCGACCAAACAAACTACATTCGACTCGCAAGCGTAAGGAGGAACACGATGGGCTCTACATTCATGGGACTGGAAACAAATAAACGCGGCCTGTTCACACAGCAATCCGCGCTCTATACAACAGGACACAACATCAGTAATGCCAACACGCTCGGGTACTCGCGCCAACGTGTCAACATGGAAGCGACAGGCGGATTCCCCGGCGTCGGTCTAAGCGCCGGCACAATGCCTGGATTCCTCGGAACAGGCGTCCAAGCGGGCTCTATCCAACGTATCCGTGACGGCTTTGTCGACCAGCAATACAGACAGGAATCCAACAAACTGGGCTACTGGGAATCTCAAACAAAAGCGATCGCTCAAATGGAAGACGTCCTGAACGAGCCTTCCGCATACGGACTGCAGAAATCACTCAGTGAATTCTGGCAATCCTTGCAGGATCTCGCCGTCAACCCTGAAAACGGCGGCGCACGCTCAGTCGTCGTACAGCGCGGTCAAGCAGTTGCAGACTCATTCAACTACATGCATAAATCATTGACGGAAATCCAGACGAACCTTGGAAAAGAAATCAGCGTCGCAACGGGCGATGTCAACTCTATCTTGAAACAGATTTCGGAGTTGAATGCACAAATCAAACAAGTAGAACCGAACGGCTATATGCCGAATGATCTGTACGATGCGCGAGATACGCTGCTTGATGAATTATCCACATATTTCCCGATTGAAACGGAAAACAAGCCATCAGGCGGACGGGCTTTGGCGATGGCTGAAGGTTCGGTCACGGTTACGATGAAAATCGGTGGTCAATCAGTGGTGCTGGTCGAAGGTAGCAAAGCTGCAACCTTGAAGACAAACCCCGACAATCTCATTAAAACCGAGGATGACGGTAATGTAACAAATTTACCTATTATCGGTTTTGCAGTACAAACTGCCGATGGACAAGCACTGGAACTCGACCACAAAGATTTCTTATCGACAGGTAAAATGAAATCCTTAATGGAATCTTATGGGACAGCAGACGGTAAAGGAATCTATCCGGACATGCTAGCAAAACTCGATCAAATGGCGAATGCTTTTGCTGAAGAGTTTAATAAAGTTCACGGTCTTGGTTTCCCATTAACGAGTGAAGTAATTGCCAATCCAGATACTGCTTTCTTTGAAGGCTCAGGAGCGGCCGGCATAAAAGTGAAACAAGAAATCATCGACAATCCTAGTCTACTCCGAGCTTCTACAGGAGAAGGCGAAGAAGGCAACGGTAAAAACGCCAAATTACTTGCTGATGTCCAATCAAAAGGATTAGAAGGTATCAACGGGGCAACCGTTGAATCATTCTTCCAAGGAATAATCGGTCAACTAGGTGTCGACGGTCAACAAGCCGAACGAATGGCATTCAATACGCAAACGTTAAAAGGCGCAGTCGAACACCGCCGTGCATCCATCAGTTCCGTCTCACTCGATGAAGAAATGACGGACATGATCAGATTCCAACAAGCCTATAACGCATCCGCCCGCATGATCACCGTCGTCGATGAAACCCTCGACAAAATCATCAACGGCATGGGCCGAGCAGGAATGTAAGAAAGGAGCAATTAGTTATATGCGCGTAACACAATCAATGCTTTCGAATAACATGCTCCGGAACCTTTCCACGAGCTACAATAAAATGGGCAAACTCCAAGAACAGCTCAATACAGGAAAAAAAGTAAACCGCCCATCAGACGATCCCGTCGTAGCCATGAAAGGCATGGCTTACCGCACACAAGTGGATAAAGTTGCCCAGTACCAACGTAACCTGGGTGAAGTCAACAACTACCTGGATAGCTCGGACGATGCGCTTGATAAAGTCGGACAGGCGATGCACCGTGCGAAGGAACTTGTTACAAATGCGGCAAACGGTACATTATCACCTGAAGATAAAGAAAAGATTCAGAGTGAACTTGATCAGCTACGCGAGCATATTCAAGACATGGCGAATACAAAAGTGGGAGATAAGTATATTTTCAGTGGCACGAAAACTGCCACTCCTCTTTATGATAAAGAAAATAAAACATATCCGAATATAGATCCGGATAACCCATCAGCCTTTGAGAAAAGCGTTGATATCGAAGTTTTTGACGGCGTCACAATGAATGTAAATGCAAACGTGTTAAATCTATTTAAAGAAATTGATGACATGTTCGACGTATTTAATGCAGACACAGACTTCAGCGCTGCAATCGCAAAAGTCGACGCCAACATGGACAAAGTACTTACAACACGCGCAGACATCGGCGCACGCCAAAACCGAGTCGAAATGATGGGTAACCGTTTGGATTCTCAAGAAGCCTCTGCAAAAAAACAAATGAGTGAAAACGAAGATATCGACTACGAAAAAGCCATCACCGAAATGCTCACACAAGAGTCAATCCACCGTGCAGCACTTTCAGTCGGCTCACGTATTATCCAGCCATCACTAGTAGACTTTTTACGATAAAATAGAAAAACGATCTTTCCATAGGGAAGATCGTTTTTTCAAAGGATGAGAAAAATGAACATCCCACAACTACAAGTAACGACAACAAAAGCACTTCTAGGGCTGACCACCCAAAAACCAACACAAGAAATAGAGCAACCACGTGCAACACTAGATATCCAACAACCACAAGCAGAAATGACTATGCAAACAAGAAAGTCTAGGCTATCGATTGATACAACGCAAGCCCGTGCCGATATGGACTTAAAAAGTTCCGCCCAACGTACAGAAGAAGTTGCCCAGTATGCCCAATCAGAAGTCTCCAATGGAATCGCTCGCCGCGCACAAGATGGCAATGAACTCATGAGAATTGAAAATGGCGGAAGTCCAATTCAGACATTTGCCGAAAGAGCACTCCGGCAGCCCTATAGCAGTTTAAACGTCAAGTTCATCCCGTCCTATGGCAGTGTGAAGGTTTCATTTGAACCTGGCAGTGTGGACATACGAGTAGAGCCTCAAAAGGTCATTAACAAGAGTACAGCGAACAAGCCGATCCATACATATACACCAGGAAAAGTAACCGCGGAGTTACTTCAAAAACCATCGATTCAAATAGATTTTAAAGCTTAACAGAAGGAGAATGAGTATATGAAAATACAATCAACGATTTTAGGGGTAGTAGAAGTATCAGAATCTGAGGTCCTCACTTTTGAAAATGGGCTGCCAGGATTTGAGGATGAAAAGAATTTCGTTTTATTATCCATAGAAGGAAATGAAGTCTATCAAATTCTCCAGTCAATCAATTCCAAAGAAGTAGGCTTTGTAACGGCGAATCCTTACTTATTTACAGACGACTATACTATCGATTTGGATGAATCAACCGTAGAGTCCCTAAATATAGAATCCGAAGAAGACATAATCGTCTTAACAATCGTTACAGTAAAAGAACCCTTCAATGCCTCAACCGTAAACTTAAAAGCACCCGTCATCATCAACACAAAATCCAAAAAAGCAAAACAATGCATTCTGGAAAACATGGAATATCCAATCAGATATTCCATAGAAACCAACATGCAGAAAGACAAGGGGTGACGGAATGCTCGTATTATCTCGAAAAAAAGGCGAATCCATTTGGCTCGGTGATGAAATCGAAATTACCATCAGTGAAATAAAAGGAGACCAAGTCCGAATCGCCATCAACGCTCCCAAAAACGTCCCCATCTTACGCGGTGAACTACTAAAAGAAGTATCAGAATCAAACACTGAAGCCATTAAAATAGATGGTTTCATGGACTTCCTTAAAAACGAAAAAAAATAACCCTTTTCTATTAAACATTCCAAAAGAGAATCCGATAGTACTAGTGTAGCGAGGAAAACGGGGTTCGGCCGACCCGGTCTCTTCGGTATAAAAAATGTGCTCACAAGGACGTGAGCAACATACATTCAAGGAGGAAATTATAATGAGAATTAATCACAACATCGCAGCACTTAACACACACCGTCAGTTGAACAGTGCAACTACTGCACAGTCTAAATCAATGGAGAAATTGGCTTCAGGTCTTCGTATTAACAAAGCTGGGGACGATGCTGCTGGTCTTGCAATTTCTGAAAAAATGCGTGGACAAATTCGTGGGTTGGATCAAGCTAGTAAAAATGCTCAAGATGGAATTTCTATGATTGCGACCGCTGAGGGTGCTTTAAACGAAACACATGATATTCTTCAACGTATGCGTGAACTTTCTGTTCAAGCATCAAATGATACTAATAATACTGATGACCGTGAAGCAATTGGTGATGAGCTATTACAACTTACAAGTGAAATTGACCGTATCGCTAATACTACAGCATTCAATGGAAAAAAATTATTATCTGGGGATTTATCAACTAAAGTAGATGCTGCAAGTACTACTAAAGTTGGTACTGCTGTGGGTGCTACAGTAATTTCTGATATCGATTTATCTGGTGCAAAAGGGTCAGGTGCAACTTATACATTCGATGGCTCTACAGCTGGAAAGTTAAAAATAACTCGTAACGATGGAGTTTCTCAAACTATTAACTCTGCGGCAGCTGCTGGTGAAAAGACTTTTGATTTTTCAGAACTTGGAGTTAAAATTACGTTATCAGGTTCTGATACAGCAACAAACGTTGAAGGTGGACTTAATGCTAAAGTTATCACAACTAAAGCTGCCGATGGTGGAGCAAATTTCTTAATCGGTAGTAATGGTACTTCTGCAGATGAAACTTTAACAGTAACCTTTGCACAAATGGATTCTACTACTTTAGGTAGTGGTGGGTTAAATAATATATCAAATAAAGTTACAGGTGCTGCAGCTTCAATTGTCAGTGATGCTGGTAAAGCTAACGACCTAATTCAAGTCCTTGATGATGCTATTAAAGGTGTTTCCAAACAACGTTCATCTCTAGGGGCAAGTCAAAACCGTTTAGAACACACAATTAACAACTTGAACACATCTTCTGAAAACCTAACTGCTGCGGAATCTCGTATCCGTGACGTTGATTATGCTTTAGCTGCGTAAGCAGTGACAAGCACAGTCGTCCTAGCTGGTAACGGCTAGAGAGTATTATCGGGTGAATTGCTGGAAATCCCTTAGAGCTTTTCTTGCCACAACGTAGTTGGAAACAACAAGCGTGATGGTCCGAAAAAAGAAAAGATTGGGCAATCAGCAGCGAAGCTCCTGTCTCGAAAGAGTGGAGAACGTCCAACGACTAGGATATACCATCTAAGGCTTCGGCTATGATGATGAAATCCATAGGTGAAACAATGTCCATCAGCATTGCGAATCCGAAGCGCCCGACCCCTACTAAGAAATTAGAGGGTGAAGATATAGTCTAGTCATTTATGAAAGTAAATGTTTCGCACGATGGCGAAAGAAATGATGGAACAAACAAAGAACTCAATCCTTTCACAAGCAGCACAAGCAATGTTGGCTCAAGCGAACCAACAACCACAAGGAGTTTTACAACTTCTTCGTTAATATTAGATTATTTGGAAGAGGCTCTAGTTTTTCTAGAGCCTCTTTTATTAGTTAGATTATTATTGAGGAGTGAACAAAGACATGAACGGACTGAGATATGAATTATTTATACGAGGAGCATTTGGTAGTGACGTGGAGCGTGCAGGTGACCCAGCTCAATTAGCGGAATCTGGATTATTTGATATAGCATCAGAGATTAGTAAGGTAAAAGCCGCTACTGTATATGCTATGGTTATTTATAAAAACACTTCTCCAACTAATGTTAGAGAACGCATGGGAGAAGTAATTGATGAAGTTATGCAGGCTACTGATTCTCAACAAATAGACACTATAATTAGAGAGTTTAATTCTCTAAGCGAAAATGGATAAGGGAGCAATAACCTTTAATTATATATTATATTCTTGAGCATACATGTACATGATGTTTGTCAAAACAGGGCTTTTCTCTTCGGAGGGAAGCCCTGTTTTAATTGATTAGGAGGAAATAAAAAGAAGGTACTGGACAAATATAGTGATTTACATCAGCTTAGTGAAAAGAGAATTCCACATGAAGTGAAACGTTACATTGTGCAAGAATGTGTACAGATGTCTTAAACGAATACCTAATTGGTAATGACGATATCGGTAGCATCTTCTTCAAAATGAAGAAAAATAAAATAAAGCTTTTCTAAATTAATCGCACAAAGAAAGGAAAAGGCTATATGAGTGTCAGAAGAAGTGATGGCCCGGTAAAAAAGAAATGAAATGTCCTGTCTTTACCTCTCTTGCCATTTAATAATCAGAAATTACGACCGATATAAGTCTGGAATGGAAATTTTTCCTTTGATTATCATAGAGCAGAAAAATAGGATTTTCATTAAGATAAATTATCGATAATAAATTGATTGAATTCATGAATTCATTTGGTAAATATTTTTTCTTCGAGATAGTTATTGGAACAATCAAAAAATGAATCAGAAAAAATCTTTGAAACTGTAGTAGTCATGGATAGTATCATTTCATCGGAATATAAAACATATTGAAAGAAGAGGTTTCAATTGAAGATTAATCATAACATTCTCTCACTTCGAGCGTTGAACGATATAAATAGGACGTTAAAAAGTAACGCGGACAGTATGAAAAAACTTAGCTCGGGTATGTCAATAAATAAAGCGGCGGATGATGCAGCAGGCTTATCCATAAGTGAAGGAATGCGTGCACAAATTCGTGGGCTTGTTCAAGCAGACCGAAATACACAGGATGCAGTGTCACTTATAGGGACCGCGGAAAGTGTACTTGGAGGAGTTACAGATCTTATACAACGTATGCGTGAATTGACAATTCAATCGCTAAATGACACATTGAATGATTCCGATCGTGCTACAATTCAACAGGAGTTTCGACAATTACAGTTAGCCATCAATCGTTCTCCAAATCGGGCTCAGTGGAGTGGTATGCCTGTCGTTGATATGCATGAAGCGCAGTTCAGCCAAATCGAAGGCAACCATTTCTTTAACGGGGCAGTTCACGTAATTGACGGTTACAATAATGATTTAGAGATTGTAATAGATGGCGTTTCTCGTAGATTGACAATAGCCGAGGGGGAATACGATCCAATTGAAGTGTTAGCAGATTTCCTGGATAATGAATTGATGAAAATAGACCCTAACCTTATTGTTCATGTGACCGAAAATAGGACAATATCGATACAAGCGGAAAATAATAAATCGATTGATTACATAAAAGGGGGGGGTTCTTTCTTATTTTATGAGTACACTCCCGGAAACCCTCCAGGTATGATTATAGGTGTTACAGAATTTAAAGAAGGAGGTACAGTGAAGAGTATAACCGACAAAAGTGACAAGCTTACATTTTTTGTTGGGAGCGACCGAGAATATACAATAAAGTTTCCACCCGGTGATTATTCAAGAGAAGAGACAATTAACGAGATAAACAATCAACTTCAATCTAAGGGTGAAACTGATGTTAAAGCAATGGCTTTTGGTAATGAACGAATCTCTTTAGTTTCAAATAAATACGTGATAACTGGACTTGGCGGCAATATGATAGAAGTCGATGACGTAACATCAGTTTTATATGATAACCGTAAAAAAGGATCGATTTATAAACATCAAGCCGTTGTAAATGGATATGCAGATGTTACAAGTGGAATTGCTATGCAACATGGCGTCAATGACCAGTTACTTATATATATAGAAGGTAAAAAAGTGGATGTACAGTTTTTAAAGCCAAGTGATTCTGAAAGAAAACTTTCCGCAGAAGAAATCGTTCAAACGATCAATGCGGAATTTGAAAAGAACGGTATTAATGCAACCGCTAGGATTAATTCAACTAAACTAGAAATCAGAAGTGATTATTTTGGTTCACAAAGTGAAGCCATCGTAGATAAACAATCATCCGCTTTTGAGGACCTCTTTGTACGTCATTCAACGACATATCAAACTATTAGTACTACCAAAGGGGCGGAAATTAACGCCAGTTTGCGGGGGAATTATGGATTAAGTGATTCAATAATGCTGGATATAGGAAATAACGTACTAACTGGAAAAGTAGATGACATAGATTTTGAATTAATTCTTGATGAAAAAAAGTATTCAAAGGATGAACTTATAATTGCTTTGAATAAACAAGCAACAGAAGAAGGTTTATCTCTAGAATTTACATTGTCTTCATCCACTGTAGCTGGAATGTCAGCAATTGTTGTAAGTCATACCACTACCGGAACAGGTAGTTTTACATTAGATTCTGCATCCTCTATGTTTCCAACCTTGATGAAAGGTATTACGATTACTGAGCCTACCGTTAAACGAGGAACGGAAATTGAGATAAGGCCACCTGAAGGAATTGCAGAACCGCCAACGTACAAATATACACCCGCAACGGCAACAGGAAAATCATCATTAACAGGAATTATCATCACGGGTGAAAATAATAAGATGACATTTAATCTAAATGGGGAAAAGAAGGAAATACTGCTGCTCCAAGGAAACTATACAAAAGCATCTGATTTTCTTGTGGCTCATGAATCAATTTTCTCGAATTTGGGATTGATTGCAAAAGTAGGGACTGGCGATGTACTTGAATTGGAAACAGAAAATAGTGGGAAAGATCAGGTTATCGATTCTTTCGGTGGTAGTTCGCATGATATAGTCATGGGGAAGAGATATGAAACGCTTCCTACAACGGTTACAGCAACTGGTTCTGTGACACATTCAACAGTTCAAGGCATATACAAAATACCTGATGATTACGTCATTGATGAAACAAATAGCCTCTTAACGCTTAGTTACTCTCATGAAGGGGATAGTCATGATATCTCAGTCCAGCTTCTAACAGGGATTTATGCAAAACCGGAATTATTAGTTGCACAATTGGAAATCAATATCAATAATGCATTGGTAGAAAAGGGTCTAACCTCTGATACTATCGAAGTGGAAATGAAAAATGGATCAATTTCACTTAGTGCACGTGAACCTGGTAGCGAATATATAGTCGGCAACTTGGCCGGTAATTTATTTGATGAATTATTTAGAAGACGAGAAACAACGGTAGAGCCCTACGCTGTTAGTAAAGGAACGACAATTGAGTCAACCACGTACATCGCTGGACGAGAAGGTCTGTTAGGTGACAAAGAATTCATTATCCATCCACATGTCAATGATAGATTACTGATAGACTTCCATGTTAATGGTGCAAAGCAAACGTTGGAGTTGAAATTATCTGCTGGAAAGTATAACGGCACAGAACTAATAAATGAATTGAACCATTCACTTTCAGTGGAGTTAAAGGGGATGGGGCATTACCCTGATCTTATTAAGGCGCAAATTGGTGGTATCGACAGCGGTACAAATATAAGTGATTCGGATAAACTTGTATTTAAAGTGAATCGTCAAGATGATGGTCGGAATGATGCGGGGAGTTATATGATTGACGGAATCCGTGGGAATGCGGCATACACTTTTTTCTACCAAGCGCAGGGTGAGCCCGCACCTACCTACACAATTGGCGTAACAGATTTAACTAGTGGGGCAGTTATTGAAGAAGGAAAGAATGACACATTTATCTTTGATGTTGATAATGTGGAAAAGAAGATTGTCCTGCCTCCGGGTAATTATGATGCTGAGACACTACTAGACTTACTGAATACTAGATTAGATAATGCAAAAGCACATGTTGTTGCATCCTATTTTGAAGGTCATCTTAAATTGAGTAGTAAGGAATCGGGACAAATTTCGATTGATGGTATCCGTGGAAATGCTCGAGGAACACTGTTTTTCAAAATGGATACAAGGGGTAATGATCCGGCATGGAACTTCCAAGTAGGAGCAAATGCAGGCGATTCCATTAAGATGGAGAAAGTCCGTATGTCAGCAAAGTTACTTCGTATCAACACGATTATGATCGATAACCCTGAGAGAGCCATAAAAGCCCTCCAAAGATTGGACTCCGCACTTGGCAAGATAAGCAGTGAACGGTCACGAATTGGAGCATTTACAAATCGACTAGGTCATTCGATGAATATTGCACGTCAAACAGCTGAAAACCTAGTAAAAAGTGAATCCCAAATCCGTGACACTGACATTGCGAAAGAATTAATGCAGAAAGTTAAAACAGATATCTTGCTCCAATCCAGTCAGCTTGTATTATCAAAAGCAAATGCAAATCCCCAAGGAGTGTTAGAATTGCTTAAATAGCTTGTTGGAGGGACAGTCACTCGTCCAAACGTGAAAATGTTAGTGACTGACTGGATTCATAGACTTGCGACGGGCATCATATAACGCAGGGAGACAATTTTTGTATGTTGTTATGATTTAGAAAACATCAAATCAAGAACAAAAACCTATGGGGAGAATTTGACTCAAAGGTTTACAACAGGGTGTACCATTAATTGTTAATTTATCTACCTACCTAGACATAAGTAACAGGTAATTGTACAAGACCTCTATTAAAAAATATACTACAATTATATTTATATAAAATGATAATCAGACATCTTAACGGGTGTCTGATTTTTTGTCTTTGTTTCTTCCACACAGACACCGGCACAATTATCTAGACTTAAACGGTGGTGGAAACGGATGCTATGTTACTATTAACATTTCTTTATTTATCCAAAATGAGCACTAATCCAATGTCAGTATTCCAATTAAAAGAAATCTTTCAGTTTCCACTCAAAATCCCTTATCTTTAGCCGATAACAAAGTTAGGTACATTTACTTATTAATTTAGATGGGGTGAAAAGATGGGGTTTTTGAAGGAATTAGGTTCATTTGTAGGGGATGTGGCAGGAGGAGTTGTAGGCGGTACGGTAAATGTAATAGGTGAAATAACGGGAAGTGAATTTATCGAGGAAATTGGGGATGGCATTAAAAAAGCATCTTCATTTGCTGGTGATAAGCTTGGAGAAGCGGCTAGCGGCACATGGGATGTTGCGGCAGGAATAATTACTCAAGACGAGGACCAGTTAAATGCCGGATTGAGTGATATGGGCAAGGCTGTTGGGGATACTGCAAAAGCAGCTGGTCACACAATTTGTAACGTGGTAGAAAATGGTGCAAATGTTGTAGGAGGAGTTGTGGATGGGGACACGGACCGTCTGAAGGACGGTGCCAAAGGATTAGTGAAATTTGGAGTCGTAGGTGTATTGTCATTTGGAGTTATTGATTTAATAGATGGGGCTGATGGTGAATCGCCAGCTGTTAGTTCTGACCACTCCGCAAATATAACAGCAAATGCAGGTTTACCAACGACGGAAAGCGATGTAACGTTGATAGACAATCCAAATAGCCATCATGTTGAGCCACATTGGAGGATTTTACCGAACGGAGATCAGATTTGGGTTGATGGTGATGGGGATACATCAGTACATACGGATGGAGGATGGACACAATCTAATCCGGATTACCGGGTGAAAGCTTAACTTAATAAATTGAGGAAAGTTATTACTTCAGAAATTTTGTTACTGTTGAGACTAAGTTTCGTGTATCTTTCCGCTAGACTATTCAGAAAATACATAGTGATTGTATAACATTGAAAAGGAAATCGGACATCTATATGAATGTCTGAAGTTCTTTTTAATATTTATTCAGATGTGTGGATTGTTCGTCATTATTTTTACATACACCAATCATTAATTTTTGTTAGATGTTATATACTTTATAAAAAGCCCGTTCGTAGGAGGATTATCCTTGAGAATTAATCGTAATATAAGCGGATTGAACGTTTTGAATAAAATGGAGAACATCAATAGACAGGTCAATGGCGGATTGTCAAAGTTATCTTCCGGTTTACGGATTAATAAAGCAGCCGACGATTCTGCCGGTTTAGCAATATCCGAAAAGATGAGAGGACAAATCCGAGGATTAGATCAAGCAGAACAAAATATTCAGCATGGTATTTCGCTTATACAAACCGCGGAGGCGGCGTTGGGCGAAATTGCAAATCCTTATTTAGTACGATTGAGAGAGCTATCTGTACAAGCCGCAAATGATTCATTGACCACTACGGATAGACAAGTTATTCAACAGGAGATAAACCAAATTTTAAATGGCATTGATTAAATTGCAAATGACACGGAATTTAATAAGATAAAACTATTAAATGTTCCTGACGAAGGTTCAATCGAAGAAATTGAACATATCGGCACCACTGAAAAAATTGTAACAGTTAACGAAAAGCAAAGAGTCGCTGGGGGATATATTGAAGTTCCCAATCCTCCAAATCCAAGTACTTTAACCGTAAAATCCTTTTTCGGCACATTATCGGGAAGTGTATGGCCTGATATGAATATAAAAAGTCCAAATGGCGAATGGTTTGGATTTGGCGAAAGTATTTTAAATACAGGGTCCTTTCAAGAGGATACTTCAAATCAGTCATCAACAAAAGCTACATACACAGGCTGGGGTTCAACGGATGAAGAAATGACATTTGCAAATCCGATTAGTGGGAAATGGTACATCGAAATTCGGCATGATGGAGGAGTAGGTCCTTCAACATTCAGTATCAAATCTAATTACTTAATGTATAGTGAGGAACCGACAATAACCACCGAAACAATCAAAGCTGAACCAACCCTAAAATTACAAGTGGGTGCGAATGAGGGGAATACATTTTCAATTGACTTAACCGACGCACGAACTGCTTCTTTAGGGATTGTTGATTTAAACGTCTTATCACACGGTAACGCCAATCATGCTATCACATTAATCGATAAAGCCATTCAACTAGTGTCTTCGGACAGAACGAAGTATGGTGCTTATCAGAATGCTTTAGAGCACATTGGAAATAATGTATCGAATTACAAAATGAATCTAACCGCATCAGAATCACAAGTAAGAGATTTGGATATGTCGAAAGAAATTACTGAGTTAACCAAAAATCAGGTAATCTTACAGGCATCGCAAGCTATGTCGGCACAAGCAAATCAAATTACACATTCGATTTTACAGTTGCTGAAATAGTTGGTAGAACATATTCGGTTTCCTGAAATGGATACATATACAAGCCAATTGCCAAGCGTGGGTGTTGGATTTCTGGTGTTTGGGCAAGTCATAAAACTCCTTTCGAAAGAAACAGGTTATGATAAGATGCTGCTTACGCTTTACGCACGTTACTTGAATATTTAATTGATAGTGGTAACTCACAATGCAAATTATTTTAGGACAGAAACCACAATACTTTGTCCGACTTTAATTCAAAAATGGGTTGTCCACATACGAGTAAGCCGATAAACAACGAGCCCGGTCTTTATGCTATATTTCCAAACGCGATCTAGAATATCTGATCGCGTTTTTCAAATACATAAACTTTTGATGCTTGGTATTATCATAATTCCAATTTCGCCTAATGGATGCTGGTAAGGGGATGACTGGGCATTCAAAAGTATGTTGATGTGACTAGTTACTCAAATCAGTGACCAATTCAATCATCCACTCCACTCGTTCGAAAAGGAGAATTGAAAAAATAGATCATTCGTCATGAATGTTTTTACGACTATTACTTTTCTTTAAGTTCTAACATTCTTGTTAGTTGTTAAGTGTTTGTTAGTCGTGTGTTGATGGGTCTGTTGCAATCTCATTTCCTCGTTAATTTGTTGCTTGCCTGTGCAAGAAACTATCCAGCCATTCTTTCGCTTTCGTGTCAATGACCATTTTGCAATCAGCTAACGTGCCCTTCACTGAAACACCCCTTCACCAACCGTGCTGTCGGCTTGGCGGACGCTTTAAATTACTTGTTTGTTTTGTCATTTAAATACTCTAGGACATACACAACGTCGAGATCGTTCTCGACAATGTCTTTTTTAATTCTTTTAAACTCTTAGGTTATTGCTAAGGGCATTTTGCCCTCTGTAGACGGGGCAATCTGCACTTCCTCTTGGGGTGAATCTACCGTCATGGATGGTGCATGTTGCACCGCCTGATATTGCAGCTATCTTCCAAACTACGAATCGCACTTTTATTCGTATCGGTAGACCAAAATGGGAACTCTTTGTTTTACCACTGTTCATATGTTTTGTAACCCTGCTTATGCCCATCCGGCACTTTCCTCGTGTTGATAGAAAAAACCCTCAAATGGCACGTCATAATCCATGAAAGCCTCGCTGAATAAAGCCTTGTTGATGAGTTCGCGCAAGCCGCCTGAATAATAGCCGGGCAGATTCCGGACTTTTTCAGTTTGGTTGTTTGAATCGGAATACGTAGTGCTTGCTTAGCCAATTGCTTGAACAAACCTCCTTTGTCTTCATGGATGCTGAATTTCAGCATTTGCAGGGACTCTTTCCTGTAAACGCCGTAAAAGATTCGTGCTAATTTACTTTCACCAATCGCTGAAGAAAGAAGAGATTTCATCTTACCGAAAAGTGTAGTAGGCACAATTTTCGGAGGAGACGTTCTTTTAAGATTTTTATTATTTATCGCTTTAGAAAGACAAGTTTCAGTTTGCGGTTTAGCGGGTTCCGCCCTACTGGCAGAAGGCTTTTCATCATTCTTCGGCCTGTTCAATTTCGACTGGTCATTAGTAGGTTGAATGACATAAATGTTAGCGCCTAGACCGCTCTTGACGGGACGAATATAGTGAATGCGTTCGATAATTTCGAGCTTTACTAATTTGCGTATTGCGCGTCGTACAGTTGCATTAGATTTCTTGATGGCCTTTACGAAGGTTTCGTGTTTCAAATGTGCAGCACCGTATTTAACGGAGTAGCGACGAATCATTTCAAGAACAGCCCGCTCTGTTTGGTTCATCTCGTTCCAATACGCGAGTATATGTTGTCTTGTTGCTGCGTCTAAATCGTGTTTGTTTTTGAAGTGTGCGTATTCGGATAGGTAAGTTGTCATTGATCATATCCCCTTTATTCTTTATATAGAAGAAAAGTGGGGTTTAGGAGACATTTTTGTGGAAAAGGATTTTTGATTTTATCAGCTACAGGCAAGCAAATAAAAATTTGGTTGCCTGGACTCATGTAATCATTCAAAAATATAGTAGTGAAATAATCAATTGTATGTCATGTTCTAGCAAGTATTTTGCAATGGATACTTTTATAGAAGACTTCTCATCTGCATTCGATATGCATTACATGGACCACCATCCAAAAGTGGTATTTAAATGAACAAAAAATGAGGATCCCTGAATTTAGGGGTCCTCATTTTACCTGCTCTATTCCACTTTCATCGTTTGTTTTTCCTATCCTGAATCCCTTGCACTAACTTCTCTTGAATCTGCAAATAGTGATTTATTTCATCTTCATTTAACACTTCAAAAAGCTGCATGAAAACGTCTTGACCGATTGCTTGTGCTTCCTGTAGTGCTTTTTCACCTGCATCGGTTATTTTTAACTGAATGGTTCGACGATCATTTTCGTCATACAATCTTTCTGCAAGCCCCAGCTTCACAAGCTTCTCCGAAATACTCGTCATGGCACCTTTCGTATAACCGATCGTTTCTGCTAACTCTGCCTGCTTTTGTGGTCCCTTGGTATGTAATTCACTTAATACTAAAATCGGTGAAATACCGAGGGGATATTGAAATGCTTTCGTGAATTGCATAATGTTTTCATTATTCATCTGCTCAACAGCATGAATCAGTTTAAAAATATTTTTTTGTTTCAAATAAATCCTCCTAGAAAACATGGACTATTAACGAAGCATAATGGAGCCGCCGTCAACCATGATTGTTTGTCCTGTAATATAGCGTGAGTCTTCGGAAGCTAGGAAGACCGCCACTCGTCCAATATCCTCTTCGACGTCACCAAAACGTCCCATCGGAATTTTGCTTTTAACTGTTTCGTAGTATTCAGGTTGCGCTTTTGCCCACGCCTGCACACCCGGTGAGTTGGCGATCGGGCTTATTAAGTTTACGTTAATACCGAAACGGCCCCATTCATTTGCAGCTACTCGTGAAATACCGCGGATCGCTTCTTTCGCAGCCGCATAAGCGCCTTGTGTTTCATGACCGGCAAGCCCTGCACCGGAAGCGAAGTTTATCACATTTCCTTTTGATTCTTTTAAGTGGGGAAGTGCGGCTTGCATTAAATAGAATGTCGGGTAAAATCCGGTGCCGAATGATAAATCTAAATCTGCTTGAGTTGTTTCTTCCAGTGTCGCTTGTTTTGAAGCGTGTGCATTGTTTACCAATACGTCCAGTTTACCGTATTTTTCAACAACCGTATTAATGATTTGTCCAAGATTTTCGCGATCCATCAAGTTGGCTTGAAGGAACATGGACTTCGGAGAAACAACCTGCAGTTCTTTTTCCATTGTTTTTCCGGTTACTTCATTTAAATCTACAATCGCCACGATTGCACCTTCTTTTACCATCGCTTTCGCAATACCACTGCCGATACCGCCAGCGCCGCCCGTAATAATGACTACTTTATCTTGTAATTTATTCATTCAAAACATCTCCTTGAATATAGTTTACAGTTAAACTATATAACAGTATACCAATTGAATCAACTTTGTAGCACGTGATTCGATGCGAAGAAAAGTAGGTAGCAAATAGATTACATTTGCAAAATTCTACACTTACTATCACAACGCACTTAGTCATTGTCATAAGAAAGATTTTAATAGATTTATTTCTATTAGTAGTCCTTGCTACATACAATAAGTGAATGCTAGTTACATAGTGAGTCTGGGAAAGTCCTAATTACACAATTTTGAACTTAAATCAGTGACTAAGGATGGGGGAATCCAGATAGGTAAATATATGTAAGGAACGGGGTTGCACTTCCGCCGCCTATTAATCATATTATAATAAACTCGACATACAATAAAAAAGGACTGGGCGTTTGAGCACTCAGTCCTACAATAATCAGCCGCCAGACAAAGATATGGCTGATTGTGTTTGACGTACAACAGGTTAACTAGTTGGGTTAAAAAAGGTTTTGACCAAGAAGGAAGAGGTAATTGCCGTCCACACTTCCGCCGAAGGAAGGGGCCGTTACTTCTTTCTTGCTAAAAAAATGATAACTGACAACGACACCGACATAAAAGCAATCCACCCTCCAGATAGTGAAATGAGTAGGCTTAGTATTTCGTATGTTGTCATTGGTTTTCACCTCCGATCATTTGGGAATGCCCAAAAACTTGGAATGAGATTTTCGCAAAAGAGCTGAAGCCAAGTTGCTGTATTTAAAGTGAAAAAATTATAGAGATAGCCCCTTAACAATGTATATGTATGACCAATTAGCGATATGTATAATTTCTACAGGGAATAGCAGGGAATTATAATTGTTCACTGTAAAAATAAAAATCGACCTTGGCACAGAAGTGTCCGGGTCGATTTTTATTTTTAGAAGACCTCAAGCTAATTGGTTCATGTACAGGCTTTAACTTTGTCTCTGTCTTTCATAAGGACCAGAAATCAAGCAATGAAAACTGGTTTTGAATGGCTAAAGTCATAATAGAAATATTTTTTGTTAAAAAAACCCTTTCAATTATCCTTACTTAGTAACTTACAAGAAAACAGCAATGGTGTTAGAATTATTGGAACAGTATGAATTTATGCGAACGATCTTTACGACAGAAAACGCTTCTGAAGTAAATTAAGCAATATAAAAGTTTAATATTGAAATATGCTATATAAATCGAGCGCAGGCGCCTTTCAAGGGGTAGCCGGAGCTGTAAGACTGATAGCGAAGCGGTCAGGCTTATGGCGGAAGGCATCCCCGAAGCGCCGAAGCGTATTGATAGGAAATCTTTATTCCAATTAATCTAGTCAAGAAAAATTCAATACTTACAACTATAGTAAGGAGGGGAATCATGTCTAGTAAACAATTTGATAAGTATCAAAGTCATACGATGGATCTTGTTGATTTGCAACAACAACATGCTTTACAGCGTTACATCACTCGTTCCAGTGAGCGTGAACGAATTGCTGGTGAACTGCAAACGAAAAGCCCTATGGAAGTGGATACGCCAGAGCGGGTCGCACTCCGTAAAGCGATTATTGATCCACGTGATGGACTTGCAATCGAGCGTATTATTGGTCGAGATGATTTATTTCCCATTTCTTATCTTGAAGCAGGTCTACAAGCAGCCAATCCAGTTTGCAGAATCGAAATCCGTGATCGAATCGGCAGAGTTCTCGGACATGCTACAGGTTTTCTAGTTTCACCTTCTTTATTGCTTACTAATAATCATGTTTTGGAGAAATTCGATACGGCCCAGTTCAGTGTCGCTCAATTCAATTATGAAGTTGGTCTTGACTTAAAGGAGCGTCCGATTAAGACCTTCCGTTTAACACCCGAGCGTTTATTTATAACGGATCAGAAGCTTGATTTCACGCTAGTTGCGATAGAGGAAGTGTCTGCTGATGGCACAAATGTAAGTGATTTTGGGTTCTTGCCTCTAATCCCACAAACGGGCAAAGGGTTGGTTGGTGAATGTGTATCGATTATTCAACATCCTTCAGGGGCACCGAAAGCCGTAGCGATCAGAGAAAATCAAATTATGGATGTATTTGACGATTATATTCACTACTCAACGGATACGATGCCCGGATCTTCGGGTTCACCTGTCTATAATGACGAATGGATTGTAATTTCCCTCCATCATGCAGGCGTTCCAGATCCGAAGAACCGGACTGAATTTATTGCCAATGAAGGGATTCGCATCAGCAGTATTATCCAGTTTGTCGTGAAGCAAGGTGCCAACTTCAGTGATGATCAAAAGTTGTTGCTGACTGACATTGTGAAAGAGTGGGGAGTTCTCGATCATACTGATGAAGAGATGGTCGTGGAGGAGTTAAGCGGTTCGTGGTATGAAGGGGCGACCGGTTATGACACTCGATTTCTTGGTAAAGACTATGAAGTTGCTCATCCGAAATTCCAGTCCGATCTTGAACAGGATATTGCCTTGTTAAAGGACGGTAGTAATGTGCTCCATTATACGCATTTTTCAATTGTCATGAGCAAGTCACGTCGTTTAGCCTATTATACGGTGGTGAATATTGATGGCAATCAATTGATGAAGATTGGCCGTAATGACAAATGGTACCTCGATTCCCGAATCGAAACAGAGTACCAGTGCGATCCTGAATTATATAAAAATAATTCGCTTGACCGTGGACATCTGGTCCGCCGGCTTGATCCTGTTTGGGGGGATTCGGCGGAAAAGGCGAATAAGGATACGTTCCATTTTACAAATTGTGCGCCCCAGCATGACAAGTTGAATCAAAAAAGCTGGCTGGATCTGGAGAATTATATTTTAGACAATGCCGAAATCGCGAATCTTAAAGTGACCGTGTTCACTGGACCTGTTTTTCGGATGGATGACGTTATCTACCGGGGCGTTCAGATACCGGCAGAGTTTTGGAAAATAGCTGTCATTGTAAAGAAAGATGGAAACTTATCTGCAACCGCTTATTTGCAGACACAAAAAAATCTGATTGATGATTTGGAATTTGTTTACGGTGAATATAAAACGTATCAAGTGCCCATTTCAAAAATTGAAGCGATTACAGGTCTTGATTTTGAAGAGTTACGTAATCATGATCCTCTCAATCAATTAGAATCGACAACAGGACACGTCATTGATTCACCCAGGGATATTACACTCTGAAATGTAGCCATTGTTCCTTTAGTTGTATGCAATCCCGTCACTGATTCTACGCAATCCCTGTTATGGAAGGGGCGATAAACAGTATTATGGGAACTACTAAATTTAATGGAATAAGTAAAATGTCTTATGAGCAAGCAAAAAGTAAGATCAAGACAGGAGATCTTCTATTCTGTAGCGGCCGTTATCTAGTGAGTGAGATGATAAAAAGACTGTCAAACTCTGAATTTAGTCATGTGGCTATGTTGGTCTATTGGAATGAACATGTACTTGTATTGGAGAGTGTGGAAGACGACGGGATCAGGGTGGTTCCACTATCTCATTACCTTTATAATTATGAAAATAGTATGGAAAAGTATAATGGAGAAATGTATATAGCTCGACATGAAGTGGTTGACAGTCCTGGTTTTGATAAGGAAAAAATAAAGAGTATGTGTGGGAAAGCGATTGATTTGCTGAATCGAAATTATGACAAAGACGAGATAGCCAAGATTGTTGCACGCATAAGTTTAGGGATCGGGAGACATAGTGATGATTTTGAGTATATGTGTTCTGAATTCGTTGATGAATGCTTCAAGCAACTGGAAATAGAACTTTCACGTGACCCAATGGGGTTTATTTTCCCGGAACATATAGCTGCAGATCCAAACGTCAAACCATTGTTCGAAGTTACTCCATGAAATCGTACACCTCTCCAATCAGTCATATATCTCCGGCTACCCGGTGTCCATTATTTTAGAGTGAAATAGGCATTCCCTGTAATAATCGCTTCGGCGCTTGGGGATGCCTCCCGCCATAAGCCAGACAACTTCGTCGTCAGTCTTATGACTTCGGCTACCCCTGTAAGGCGCCTACGCTGGTTTGTATAAGATATATGGATGTTCCTGATTCATCGATACAGGTTTAAAGATAGAAGGCGATATTTCGTTCAGAATCGAACAGAAATATCGCCTTTTTAATTTCGGATTTGCTTAGATAGATCAATTACGTCCGTTTTTCAGTGAACGCGTATATCGTGAGAAGAATCCGGATATAAGGAGAAGCATGTATTATGGACAATGCTAAGTCCAGTCTATAATTACGAATTCACTCTGTGTCTACAACAATCCCGACATTCTTGGATAAAACCAGCGAAGGCGCCTTTCATGTGGTAGCCGAAGCGATAAGACTGGCGGTGATTTTCCGCCCGGCTTATCGCGGGAGGCATCCACAAAGCGCCGTAGCGTGTATTAGGGAGAATTCTTAGTCCAATCTACAATTGTAGACTTTTCAGGGGCTTCCCGTAAGCCTATCAGCTGTGTAATAGGCTTATGGCTTCGGTTATCCTTTTAAGGCGCCTACGTTCAGTTAATAGAGGTATTCAGAAATTCAAATAAAAAGAGCCGCACAAGGAATCAACTTTTCCTGTGCGGCTCTTTTTATTTTCTGATAGATTGAATTCGGTTAGATATTTTATTCACATCATTGTGCATTCAAAACCAACATTCTATTTTCCTGCTCAAATACATTCGTCAAATGTTCGAGGACTGTTAAATAAATGAGTCCGTTACCTTCCAGTTTCGGTGAAAATCCAAGCGGTACGGTTCTTTTAATTAATTGGGCAAACAGCTCCGACTCTGAAAGTTGACGACCGAAACTGTTGTTGGTCAAATCTTTTATAAGAGCAAGTGCGCCCGAAACATGAGGTGCAGCCATCGAAGTTCCACTCAACGTTGCATACTTTCCGTTTAGATACGTAGAAATAATTTTTTCTCCAGGGGCAACCAAATCAATCTCATTGTGAGAGTTGGTGAAATCGGACGAGCGTCGCTCCAAGTTAATCGCACCTACACTAATGACTTCGTTGTAACAACCTGGATAGGCGAATTCGTCGGTTGAATCGTCGCCGTCCCCCTCATTTCCAGCCGCACAAACGACAAGGATATTATTAGCAATCGCTTTTTTGATCGCTTGATAAAGTTCCGGCAAATCATTCGGGCCTCCCAGTGACATGGAGATGATATCGGCTTTTTGTTCGATAGCATAATTGATTCCTTTAATAATCCAGTCATATTGCCCTGAGCCATTTTTATTCAATACTTTTACAATGAGTAAACTCGCTTCAGGGGCAACTCCGATTACACCGTTATCGTTCTGCCGGGCGGCAATCGTCCCGGCTACGTGGGTTCCATGTCCATTGTAATCTTGGAATATATCAGGATTGTAACCATCATCGTCCGTAAAGTTCCGACCACCTACAATCTGTTCTTGTAAATCGGAGTGTTTACTATCGCATCCTGTATCCAAGACCGCTACCGTAATACCTTTTCCTTTTGTTTTGTTCCAAACACTAGGTGCTTGAATTAATTTTACACCCGCAGGAATTTCATTGGCATCTGCTACTTGTAGAATCACTTCGTATGGAATTACATGAGCATAGTTCTCCATTTTTAAACCTCCTATTAATAGTATTGGATATTTGCATAATGGACTCAGAAAACGAATTAAAAGGTTTTTTGCGTCTAGCGACTACTAGGGGAAGGATTTGTTTCTATTAGCAGTACATGTTGCATATAATGAAAAAAATGACTTGTAATAATTAGGACTGATTGAGTAGAAAAACAGTCCTAATTATTGCCGACGGTGTTAATTGCCGAGCTGAAAAACCAGTTGGTCTAGAATAGAAATTGAAGAAGTAATTGTCCACACTTCTGCCGTTAGGGGGGCTATTACTTCTTTCGCGATAAGAAAATGATGGCTGACAACGACACCGACATAAAAGCAATCCATCCACCGGAAAGTGAAATGAGTAAGCTTAGTATTTCGAATGTTGTCACTGTTTTTCACCTCCTTTCATTTGAAAGTGTCCACATGTATGTCATACCTTTCTTATGACTAAACTAAAAGTATGTTGTCATTCTAGAAATGTAAAAAAACAATTAAAAAATATATTCAATTGTTTGTATGTGAACCGTTATGTATATATGAAATTATCATGGGAGAGAGGAGAGATTTGGGAGAATTAATTCTTACACACTGTAAGAGAAGATACATCTTTTATTTGGGTTGTTTCTATTATAAATTGTACCATTATTTGACTATTCAGTCCAATTAATTTTGAATAATTTGAAGAATAGATTCAGAAGACTTAGTAAAGAGGGAGCCACTCTAGCGCTTATTCACTATTGTGGGGGATAGATAATAAAAGAAAGGTTTCATTTAATAGGACATGCTACTTATATAAATGAGTGTTACAAACATGTTGACTCATAGCAGGTCCAATAAGCACGAACTAATAAAAAAGAATTGAAGCAAGTTTTGTTATCTCATTGACCAAGAAAGAAGACAACTTGAATGGAAGACTTATTTAAAATGAAGCGTCGCACTTCTATTACTAGTTCACCAAGTAATGAAAAAGAACCAAGTGTTTGAACATTCAGTCCTATAATGGTAGACTGTAACTACAAAATCATAATCGATTTTGTACATCGTACGACGGTGAAAATTGTTGTATGAAAAAGAAGAAGTAATTGTCCACACTTCTGCCGATGGGGGGGCAGTTACTTCTTTCTTAATAAGAAAAAGACAGCTGACCTACATACAATACATCTATCTGATAGTTGTTCACTGTGAAATGGAAATCCAATACAGAGAGCAATGTAAATAAAAAATCATTCTGGACATTTAATTGCCCAGAACGATTTTTTGATTTCTTGAATGTTATGTTTCTAGATGAGTCAATTTTATAATTGCTTATTTTAATTGAAAGCACGAACATTAATGAATTTCTGTAATCAATTACTCGTTTGTATGGAAGAATTCCGTTGATTGGAACGGAAGGCGGCGACTCCAGCGGGAACAGCGCGAGCTGAAAGCCCCGCAGGAACGCAGTGACGAGGAGATTGAAGCCGTGCCCGCGGAAAGCGCCCGCCTGGAGTGGAAATCAACCTTGCTCGGATACTAATTCAAAATCATCTATTATGAAATTGACACATTTTATAAAAAAAGGTGAGCACGAGGCTCACCTTTTATCAACCCTATTAATTTAATATCTTGATCTTAACCGTTTTGTTCCCCCAATTAAGGGCTGCTTGTTCATTTGGAATGAAGACATCAATGCTCTTTCCGATAATAGCACTGCCGACGTCTCCTGCAATAGCCTCACCGTACCCTTCAACCCATACGCGTGAACCAAGTGGAATTACTGATGGGTCAACCGCGATGACTTTTTGATCAGGATTTGAACGCAAGTCAATCCCCGTCGCCGTCACGCCCGAACATCCTTCGCAAAATGCCGTATACGCTGTTGCTTTCACTGACATTTCATTTACTGCAGACGCAGTAGGAACAGATGCTTTTGCTACTGTTTTAGTAGGTGCCGGCGTTGAAGCCGCTGTTGATCCTTGCACGACTAAATGGTCTCCAGGATGGATTAAATCACCTGAAATGTTATTCCGTTTTTTTAATTCATTCACTGAAATGTTATGTTTCTGAGCGATTTTGGAAAGTGTATCGCCTTTTACAACAACATATCCTGAAACTTTATTATCTATTTTAAGAGTTTGGGAAGGATAGATAAGAGTAGAATCCAAGTCGTTCCACGCTTGTAAATCTTCTACGCTAACATTATTGGCACTTGAAATAGACCATAATGTGTCTCCAGATTGTACGGTATGAACGCTAGATGCGGCTGCCTGACTTGCCATTCCTACCGATAATACCACTGCAGCTGCTAGAGTTACGATTTGTTTTTTCATATGATGAATTTCCTCCTTTTCACTAACCTGCAATAGCATAACACCCGAAGATTTCATTACAGTTGCAGGGATGTGTGCAGAGGATATCAATTGTGTGACATGATACTATTATAGTTTAAGAGTGTGAAATGTTTAGTAATGTAGAGTAGCTACACCTATTATTACGCTGTTTTTACAGACTGTGGGCAAGAGGGCGATGGGAGACTTAATTGAGGAAAGTCCGGAATGAATCTATTTTATATAATGAAAACCAATCAAAAAACCGCTCAGGACAATTTATCCTAAGCGGTTTTTTCAATACTTATACTTTAAATCGATTAACTGCCAAACTCAATTCCTCACTCAACTCTGTCAACGTCTCCGCTGCTTCCGTAACGGATTGAATCGCACGAAGCTGCTCGTCTGTTGAAGCACTTACTTCTTCGCATGCAGCGGCTGTTTCTTGCGAAGTCGCCGCCATCGTTTGGATCGTTTCAGCGACGTCGTCTTTATGAGTCGCGACTTTCTGGATTTCTTCGTATACCGCGTCGATGGAATCCTGCATGTCGGACATCAACGTCGAGATTTCTCCAAAAGTGATTTCGGTGTCGGTGACGACTGTTCCTTGACGATGGAAGTTTTCCCGCGTTTCATTCATTTGTTCTGAGACAAGTCTGGATTCTTTTTGCAGTTCCTGGACGGTCACTTTCACTTCTTCTGTTGAACGAGCCGATTGTTCAGCGAGTTTCCTCACTTCATCCGCAACGACCGCGAATCCTTTGCCGTGTTCGCCTGCACGTGCTGCTTCGATGCTGGCATTCAGCGCAAGCAAGTTCGTTTGAGATGAAATCTGGGTGATCGTTTCCATGACACCGCCGATTGCTTTCACTTTATCCTCAAGCGTTCCGATCACTGCAGACATGGACTCTAAATTCGTTTCCCAGTCATGGAAGGAGAGTTTCAGTTCTTGCATCTGTCCTTGTCCGTTGGAGTTCATTTCTCCCGCTTTTGTAGCGATGTCGGACATAACGCCAGCTTTCGTCGTGATTTCGTTAATTTGCTGACCTAAAAGATCGGCTCTTTCCGTTACGATTTCTGCATCTTCAGCTGACCTGGAAGCGCCGTGTGCGATTTCAGTGACCGCATGTGCGACTTCTTCGCTCGATGCATTCGTTTCTTCCGCAACCGCGCTTAAACTTTCGGAACTTGCCCGGACGTTCGACGCGGAGCCGTTGACGACTGTGATGATTTCGTTCATATTGCTGATCATCGTATTGAAATTATCGCCAAGTTCACTAATTTCATCGTTCGTTTTAATATCGGAATGAACCGTCAAATCACCTTTTGAAACGGAATCCATTAGTGAATTCAATTTACTAATTGGTTTGATGGTACGGCTGATTATGAAATAGAGTGCTATGAAAATGACGAGAAGCGTAGCGAGTGCGACCACTAGCATCGAGTTGCGCAAGTCGTTCGCCAGTGCATTAATATTTTTTTCATCATAGATTGCGCCGATCTTCCAACCGAATTTCGGTATTGTGGAATAGATATTCACTTTCTTGATGCCTTCATATTCATAGTGAATCGCGTCTTGTTCTTTGCCTTCATTGTACATATCCGCGATGAAAGGCAAGTCCATGAGGTTTTCCCCGTGCAATGTGGGATGGGCAATCGCAGTACCTGCTGTATCGAATAAAACCGGGTATCCACTGTATCCGATTTCGCTTGAAGAAATTTTTTCTGTTAATGCGGTAAGTTGGATATCAAGCCCGACTACACCGATAAGTTTCCCATTCGTTATCACAGCTTTAGAAGCAGTAATAACAAATTCTCCCGTTGCTTGATCGATATAGGGCTCCGTCCATTGAACGGCGTCCGGATTTGAAGCGGCATTTATATACCAGTCTCGTGACGTCGGATCGAAATCTGCCCCTAACTCTGCTGATGGTATAATGGTCGTATGTTTATTCGAAAGTGAATAATAGATGGAAGATGAATCTTCGTAAGTATCGATGAAGTTTCCTAATTCCGTTTCGAGTGAGGCCGGCAGGGTGACTGCTGCATCATCTTCAACTGAATTGGTAAATCCAATCACGGTCGGTGAAGTGGACATTTGTATTAGACCTTTCTCATATTGACCGAGGAAGTTCTCAATCGCATAACCCATTTCATTAACAAGTGCGCCGCTCGATTCTACGACACTTTCTTCCGTTCTACTCTTCACTTGCGTACTGCTGATTGCGGTCATGACTGATATCCCAATAAGGAATAACACCATAACCGTAACGATGATTTTAGTTTTGATGGATCTGAACATGTGGCACATTCTCCTCTATTTTAAATTACTCATTGCCGTATATGTTGAATATCTGAATACGTGCATTAACTTAGCGAAGGCGTCTTAGTGGGGTAGCCGGAGCCATCCGAAAAGCGCCGAAGCGGTTATAAAGGAATTCTTTAGTTCAACTTATACTAGATAGTCATCGGTCAAATTCGCTATTTGTTTAGCTGAAAATAATAATTCCGAAACTTTCAACACTAATCTCGTTGTACGAGAAAAGATAGCCTGCTACTTTTTATTGCCAATCCACTTAACTTCCATATCGGATAACCGATATAACCGGTAATGAATGTTATTTATTGCAGGGGGGCTGGGGAATGGTAAGTCGTATGGATGGTGGATCTACACAACAAATTAGTACTCCAATTGATAAAAAAACTCCGGAATTGAATATCGAAGCGGCACAAGCACCAGTAATCCAAGAAAAAACACTACAACAACCTGACAATGAAAAACAGTTGCCCGCCGACAAAGCGAAGCAAGTGACGGATAGCATGAACACCTTTTTAGAAAGCTCAAATACACAATTGCGTTTCAAATTTCATGAAAAACTCAATGAATATTATGTAACAATCATCGATTCAAATACGGACGAGGTCATCCGTGAAATCCCATCCAAAAAATTATTGGATACCCATGCGGCCATGCGTGAATTCGTAGGCTTGCTGGTTGATCGGAAAGTATAAGGAAGGCGTGAAGTATAATGCGAATTAGTGGACTAGCATCAGGTATGGATACGGAGTCGATGGTCAAAGATCTGATGAATGCACATCGTATCCCGCTCGATAAAATCACACAGAAAAAACAATACTTGGAATGGCAGTTGGATGATTACCGAGCGATAAATCGGCAACTGTTTGATTTCAGTAAAAATACGTTTGACACGATGATTCTGTCGAATACTTTTTCAGCGAAGACGGTTAATGTTTCATCACCGAATGATGTAGCGATTAGGAATATGGGTTCTACTAGTGATTTTTCGGGGACGATTCAGATTCATCAATTGGCAAAGAGTGCGACTTTACAAAGTACTGAGCCAGGTACTGGATTAAATCGGTTAATTAAGGGGACATCTGAAAACTCTACATTAAAAGACCTGGGAATTACCGGTACAAAGATAACGATTAATGCGATTGATGCAAGTGGCAAAATGACAACAGATGCAAAAGAGTTAGAATTCAAAGAAACCGATACATTGAAAAACGTTTTAGATAGAATAAATAAAGAAACTGGGGTAACTGCGTTTTATGATTCACACACCGGTAAAATTGCAATGACTGCTAAAAATAGTGGAGAAGGGAATATTAAAGTTGATGGCGAACTCGGTAGTTCTTTAGGGTTGAACGACGGTACTAAAATTGGTGGTCAAAACTCGGATATCACATTCAACGGTCTACGAACTCAGCGTTCATCCAATACATTCCAAATCAATGGTTTTGAATTTTCATTAAAGCAGGTCACGGCACCACTTGATGCAGAGAAAAATGTTATTGCAAACGGTAAAACCGTATCATTCAGTTCTGCCCCCGACACCAATAAAATCTTCGACTCCGTCGTAAAATACGTCGACGAGTACAACAAACTTATCGAAGACTTGAACAAGCAAATTCGTGAACCGAAATTCCGTGATTTTCAGCCGCTTTCAGCTGAACAGAAAAAAGATATGAAAGAAAAAGACATTGAAATGTGGGAAGAAAAAGCGAAAAGCGGTACGCTGCGTAATGACTCCACCATTTCCAGTATGCTGACGCAAATGCGGACAGCTCTTATGGGGACAGTAGATGAGAAGACATTGAAAAGCCTTGGTATTTCAACTTCAAACGACTATTTGGCGAATGGCAAACTTGTCATTAATGAAGAAGAATTGAAAAAGGCAATCAGTGAGGATCCGAACAAAGTGCATGAAATGTTCGCGAAAGAGGGAACTAAAATAGGCGATAAAGTAGAAAATGAAGGTTTTGCACGTCGCCTACGGACCATTATCGACAACACCCAAAAATCCATTGCCCAGAGAGCGGGAAAAGCGGGGGCTGTAAACGATACGTTTTCACTCGGACGCTCATTGAAAGACATGAACAACCAGATTGAACGTTTTGAAGCGCGACTGAAAACGATGGAAAGCCGTTATTGGAAACAGTTCACGGCGATGGAAACGGCTATCAATCGTGCAAACTCACAGTCGGTCAGCCTTATGAACGCATTCAGCAACTGATAACATCACCAGTTACATATAGAAGGAGATCGAATATAAATGGCTATCAACAATCCTTACGCAACCTATCAGAACAACTCCGTAAATACGTCCACGCCGGGTGAACTGACGCTTATGCTCTACAACGGTTGCCTGAAATTCATTCTGCAGGCGAAGAGGGCAATGGAAACAGGGAATATCGAGGAGAAGAACAAATCTGTCCAAAAAGCGCAGGCCATCATTTCGGAGCTAATGCTGACACTTGATAAGACATATCCAGTTTCCCAAAATATGCTTGTACTCTACGAATTCGCTAACAGCAGACTGATAGACGGCAATATTAAAAACGACAGTGCAATGTTCGATGAAGCATCCGCTATCATTACGGAGTTCCGTGATACATGGAAGCAGGTCATCCAGATTAACCGCCAGAAACAATATGCGAATGTTGATGAAATATGATTCGGCCTGCACTGATTGCTTGGCGCGACGTGACTGAAAAGTTGCTGGCATTGGCGCGTGAAACGGCAGATGATTCACGTGATGGGACAATTGCTGGAATCGAAGGATATCTCGATGACCGCGATAAGCTGCAACCGCATATTGCGGGTCCATTCACGGTTGAAGAAAAAGCTTTCGGCAAGGAACTTGTTGCAATGGAAGCGGATGTACAGAAGCAACTCGCTTTATTCACAAAGTTGATCCGCATGGATATTACCGAAGCGCAAGCGAAAAAAGACACGATGAAAAACTACGTCAATCCTTACAGTAATGTAGCGCGTGATGGTACGTTTTACGATACAAAGCAGTAATGATCGCCCGGTTGGAGACAAATCTCTGGCCGGGATTTTTTGTTGAATGAAAAATTAGTTAATTATACCCGTGTGAATGGTCATTCATTAATGATACATTTTACATAGAGCGATTTATAGAGTTATTTTGAAAGTTGGATACCAAAGGAGTGGCTTATGATGAATATTAACCAATTGAAGCGAGAAGATTGGCTTCGGAAGAATCAAATAATGGCGCTTGGATTTGTGCTTGCGGCGGGACTCGGCTTGACTGCACAACTTATTCAGCAGTCGTCGATAGCTATCCTTTTATCCGTTTCGATTCCATTCGCATTCGCCATTCTTTTCTATTTTATTAGTCGTAAAGTTGAAGTACTATCACGAATCCTTCCATACCTCTTGATTGTTTTAAATTTTGCAATTGCGATGGGCGTCATCTTTTTCTCGGAAGCGAATCTTGGTACGATTGGTATCATTATCCTTTTACTAGTCTTAAGTTCAATTCACGGGAAGATGCGGATTATGGCATTCGGCTTTGTGCTGAGTTTGATCGCCATTGTAACGAACAATCTATTATTTACAAATCCCGAACTTGTAGCGGGCAGCGGGAAAAATCTTGTTATCCTTCTTTTCCTGTCGGGAATCATTTTGTTCCTTCTAGTCCGTCAAAACGGGCGCATGTTCACGCATGTGGAACAGCTTATTGAACTGACCGAGTTGAAAGCGCGTGAAGAAGAGGAACTTGCTGTCCGGCTTGACGGGGCGGTGGCGAAAATTACATCGAACCTAGCGTATCTTCGTTCAAACACGGAGACCTCCGCAAACTCCCAGCGCGAAATGCTCTCAGCAGTCAACGAAGTAAGTGTTGGCAGTCAGCACCAGGCGGATCATATTTCAGACATTGCAGAGAATGCGGAACAGACATTCGAATCCGTCCAAGTCATTGCGCAGGAACTAAGTCTTGTCGTGATTCAGGCGAACGAAGCGGGTCGCAAAGCGGAAGAGGGAACAGTGAATATTTCCACATTGAAGGAGAGCATTGATTCATTCTCTGCGTTTTTTACTGATTTACATGAAACGTTTGGCGTACTTTCAACTAAAATCGAGGAGACGAATGCGTTTGCCAGTTCCATTAAAGCGATAACGGAACAGACGAATTTGCTCGCGTTGAATGCATCGATTGAAGCGGCGCGTGCAGGGGAACACGGCAAAGGATTCGCTGTCGTGGCAGATGAAATTCGGAAATTGGCGGGTCTAACGAAAGAGACATTGAATAAAATCGATACAAACTTAATGGAAGTGAACAATTACAATGAACTTGCGGTAAGCAAGCTCGGGGATGGATTGAAACAAGTAACGGTGCAGACCGCGGTGGCGGACAAGTCAAGTGAGTCTTTTGCGGATCTGTTTGAAACGATGGCGAAGCTACAAAAAGAGTTATCGACTTTCATTCACGACTTCTCCGCAATTACGAAAAATAGCGAGTCAATTCGGGAACGGACGATGGAATTCGCTGCGATTGTCGAGCAGAGCACAGCTGCTGTCGAAGAGTTGAATGCGACGCTGACAGAACTGACAGAAGAACAACAGCAAATCGCCGCCTATATTAATGAAACACATGAAGAAGCAGCTCAGATTAAAAAGTAAAACTATGTCGTCCCATACGTTCGGGGCGATTTTTACTACAAGGCGGAGTGGAATTAAGCTGGATAGAACTCTCAAGAGAGGGGAATATGAATGAACAATGTAGCAACGATCTGACAACAAGAAATTGCGAATAAGAACTTCATTCTATTCGTGACACTCAGCGGACGCGGAATTGAAAATCGGTGAGATGCACAGCACTTTGAGTGACCTCCATCGGAAGTTCGGGATGTTTGACGAAAAAATGGCATTGATTACGAGGAAGGCCGCGGAAATCGGTCGTACAACGGGATCATTTGCGGATTTATTGACGGCATCAAGTGCATCTTTGGAAGAAGTGAATGCGACAATCCATGAAACGGTTGCGGACAACGAGCACATCGTCACGACGCTGGACAGGACGATGCAGCGAACTAAAAGCTTGGCTGAGTTTCATTAAACTCTACCTGTTTCTGCTATAATGGAAGAAACAGATCGCGGTGCGATGGAACGGAGTGGACAAGATGCTCTATAAACGGACTGAATATTTCAGGTACACATTCGGGAAACCGTTTGAAGCCGAATTCCGCATTGTCGTTACAAATGGTACAGCCAAAGAATCGAGTCCGGGCGGCTGCAAGCTTTTGGATATCAGTCCCGGCGGTGCAAAGATTTTCACGAATTTCAATATACCGATTGAAGGTGAATCCGTCCGGCTGCACCTCACATTCACGTTGCACGAAGAAATGATTGACTTGCAAGGCGTAATTGTGTGGAAGAAGCCATATAGTGATGGGTATATGTATGGCTATGATTTTGATGAAGATGCCGCGATTGAGCAATTGATCGTTGAAGAGCTGAAACTTCGCCGGAAGTCCGAAATCGATTCATGACACGCATTTAAGAAGGATGAACAGATTTTTCTCCACGTTTTCGTCACGATTTGACACCTTTTTTAATTTTCTAAATGTTTTTAGAAGGACTTTATAGGGAACATGTAGAAGTGTACTATATCGGTTAAATAAAGGAGGAGTTCATATGTTTGACTTTAATATCCGCGGTGAAAATCTAGAGGTAACTCCAGCGATTCGTGAACACGTCGAGAAGAAATTGCAAAAACTTGAACGATACTTCAACGAAGGCACGAACGCTACAGCCAACGTGAATATGAAAGTGTACAATGATAAACAGACAAAAGTGGAAGTGACGATTCCCATGAAAAACTTGACACTCCGTGCAGAAGAACGTCACAACGATCTATATGCGGCAATCGATTTGATTGTTGACAAGCTTGAGCGTCAAATCCGTAAATATAAAACAAAAGTGAACCGTAAGTTCCGTGAAAGTGAAGGCGTTGCGGCATTCTTCGCATCCGTCAACAAAAGCGAAGAGAAAAACAGCGATGCCACTCTTGAAGAAGATCAGGAATTCACAATCGTCAGGACGAAAAATTTCGACCTGAAACCGATGGATCAAGAAGAAGCAATTCTACAAATGAATATGCTAGGCCACAGTTTCTTCATCTTCACAGATTCCGATTCCGACGGTACAAATATCGTCTACAAGCGCAGAGACGGTAAATACGGTGTGATCGAAACAAGCTGAATGGATGGAAGAGTGGGACCTCTAAGTGGCATTGCTGCTTAGGGGTTTTATTTTTATTACAAAAAGAGAATTGGTGTGCATTGGTCCAATCGAAACCGTACATATCGCTTTCCACGTATGCCGTAAAATATTTCTCTATTACGTTTCGGTTAGACCATTTGCGCCGTGCAATTCACAGTGTTAAAATGAAGGGTGAACCTAATGAGGATGTGACCTGAATGCTAGGCGTATTGAATAAAATGTTTGATATGAATAAACGTGACCTGAAGCGGCTCGAAAAGATTGCGGACCAGGTTGAAGCGCGCGCAACAGAGATGGAACAGCTTTCGGATGAAAACCTGATCGCCAAAACAGATGAATTCAAAGAACGATTCATAGCTGGTGAGACGCTTGACGAACTTCAAGCGGAGGCGTTTGCGGTCGTGCGCGAAGCATCGCGACGTGTCCTTGGTATGTATCCGTTCCGTGTGCAGATTATCGGGGCGGCGGCTTTACATGAAGGCAATATCGCCGAGATGAAAACCGGTGAAGGGAAGACGCTGACGTCGACGCTTGCGGTTTATTTGAACGCGCTTGCCGGAAAAGGCGCGCACGTCGTCACAGTGAACGAATACTTGGCGAGCCGTGACGCGATGGAAATGGGACAACTATACGAGTTCCTCGGTCTATCGGTCGGTTTAAATTTAAACAGTTTGTCAAAAGAAGAGAAACGGGAAGCGTATAGTGCGGATATTACGTACACGACGAACAACGAACTCGGTTTTGACTATTTACGTGATAACATGGTGCTTTACAGTGAACATCGGGTACAGCGGCCTTTATTCTACGCAGTCATCGATGAGGTTGACTCGATTTTAATTGATGAAGCGCGAACGCCGCTCATCATCTCCGGGCAGGCTGCGAAAGCGGCTGAACTGTATCGCTTGGCGAATATGTTTACGAAATCCCTCAAAAAAGAGGAAGATTATTCATATGATGAATCGACGAAGGGTGTCGTCTTGACGGAAAGCGGAATCGAGAAATCGGAAGCTGCGTTCAGTATCGATAACTTGTTCGATTTGGAACATACGACGCTCAACCATGCGATCAACCAATCATTGAAAGCACATGCGAGCATGCATATCGATGTCGATTATGTTGTCCAGGAAGGCGAAGTCATCATCGTCGATTCATTCACGGGGCGTCTTATGAAAGGGCGTCGCTACAGTGACGGTCTCCACCAGGCGATCGAAGCGAAAGAAGGCTTGGAAGTTCAGAATGAAACGATGACGCTTGCGACAATTACGTTCCAGAACTACTTCCGGATGTATGATAAGCTTTCCGGCATGACAGGTACGGCGAAAACGGAAGAAGAGGAATTCCGCAATATTTACAATATGAACGTCATTGCAATTCCGACGAACCGTCCGCTTGTCCGTGATGACCGTGCGGATCTGATCTACGCATCGATGGAAGGCAAGTACAAAGCTGTCGCTCAGGATATTAAAGACCGTAATGATAAAGGGCAACCTGTCCTAGTCGGTACGGTAGCGATTGAAACGTCAGAAATCATTTCGAACTACTTGACGAAATACGGTGTGAAGCATAATGTCTTAAATGCGAAAAACCATAGTCGCGAGGCGGAAATCATTTTGGAAGCAGGCCATAAAGGCGCTGTGACAATCGCAACGAACATGGCAGGACGCGGAACAGACATCAAATTGGAAGAAGGCGTGCAGGAACTTGGCGGTCTGGCGGTTCTCGGTACGGAGCGGCATGAATCGCGCCGGATCGATAATCAGCTCCGCGGACGTGCCGGACGTCAAGGAGATGCCGGTGTGACACAGTTCTATTTATCGCTCGAAGATGAATTGATGCGACGGTTCGGTTCAGATCAGATGAAGTCGATGATGACAAAACTTGGAATGGACGATGAGACGCCAATTCAGTCGAAAATGGTGTCGCGTTCGGTTGAATCTGCCCAGAAACGGGTAGAGGGGAATAACTTCGACGCGCGGAAACGTTTGCTACAGTATGATGATGTATTGCGCTTACAGCGTGAAATCATCTACAAAGAACGTAATGAAGTGCTAGAGTCCGAAAACATCCGTGACGTGCTTGAAAAAATGCTATCGAATGTCGTCAGCAATGCAGTGGCGATCCATACAACGGAAGAAAAAGAATCCGATTGGAATCTGAAAGGGCTGGAAGATTTCTTAGGCGCCAATCTGCTGCCGGAAGGACGCGTATCGATTGCGGATATGCAAGGCAAATCGCTTGATGAATTAACTTCGCTCATCCAGAATGCGGTTATTGAACGCTACGATGAAAAAGAAGCGGAAATGTCCGAAGAACGCATGCGCGAATTCGAAAAAGTCGTCCTGCTCCGTGCCATTGATTCGAAATGGACAGATCACATTGACGCGATGGACCAATTGCGCCACGGTATCCATTTACGTGCCTACGGGCAATCCGATCCACTCCGTGAGTACCAGTCGGAAGGCTTTGCAATGTTCGAGGAAATGGTAGCGTCGATCGAAGCCGATTCAGCGAAATATGTGATGAAGGCGGAAATCCGCGATAACCTAGAACGTGAAGAAGTTGTGAAAGCACAAGCCGTCAATCCGAAAGAGGATGGCGAGCAAGTGAGGAAGAAACCAGTGCGACGTGCAGTTAACATCGGACGTAACGATCCATGCCCATGCGGCAGCGGGAAGAAGTATAAAAACTGCCACGGTAAAGCGTAAGCGACCGGGCAACCCAAATTCAGGAGGAAACTATTATGATGGAATTATCCGATGTACGTAATGAGCTTGACAAATCAGCTAAGAAATTAGCGGACTTTAGGGGGTCTCTTTGACTTAGAAAACAAAGAGGCACGAATTCAAGAATTAGATGAAACAATGCTGGAGCCGGGTTTCTGGGATGACCAGGACAGTGCACAGAAAGTGATCTCCGAATCGAACGCGTTGAAAGACGTCGTCGGCGAGTATACGGAGTTGACGGATGAACAGGAAAACCTGGAAATGACGCTGGAGCTATTGCGTGAAGAAAACGATGCCGAAATGCAGGAAGAACTTGGAAGCGACTTGAAAGAATACAAAAAGAAGCTGGATGCGTTTGAATTGCAGATGCTTCTGAGCGATGAATTCGATAAAAACAATGCGGTCCTAGAACTTCATTCAGGCGCAGGCGGTACGGAATCCCAAGACTGGGCATCCATGCTGCTTCGCATGTACACACGTTGGGCGGAACACCACGGTTTCAAAGTTGAAACGCTCGACTACCAGGCTGGTGATGAAGCCGGCGTGAAATCGGTGACGTTATCGATTAAAGGCCATAATGCATATGGTTACTTGAAAGCGGAAAAAGGCGTACACCGTCTTGTCCGGATTTCACCGTTCGACTCGTCTGGCCGCCGCCATACGTCATTCTCATCGATTGAAGTAATGCCGGAATTTGAAGGCGATATCGATATCGACCTGAAAATGGAAGACGTCAAAATCGACACGTACCGTTCAAGCGGCGCGGGCGGACAACACGTTAACACGACGGATTCTGCAGTTCGGATGACACATATCCCGACTGGCGCAATCGTTACATGCCAGACAGAACGTTCACAAATCAAAAACCGTGATCGCGCAATCAATTTATTGAAAGCGAAAATTTACCAAATCAGAGTCGAGGAAGAAGAAGCACGGCTTCTGGAAATCCGCGGCGATCAGAAAGAAATCGGTTGGGGAAGCCAGATCCGCTCATACGTTTTCCATCCTTATTCCATGGTGAAAGATCACCGGACGAATGCGGAAACAGGAAATGTCAGTGCGGTCATGGACGGCGAACTCGATTTATTCATCAACGCTTATTTGCGATCACGTATTTCGTAATTAGATAAAATGAAGTGCACTCCGGTGCACTTTTTTTTATTGTTCTAAAAGGTTTTGAAGACATCGATTATGTGTATAGTAAAAGGTATAGACAGGTGTAGCGGTTTTTTTCGCTTGTTGTTGGCATGTGGAAAGTCGACTCGACGGTAAATGTCATCGATTTGATAAATGTCGGCAACCCGTCAGGTGATTCAAAAGCGCATTGGTTTGGTATACTGTGGTAGGCAGTACAACAATTAACAGATGGAGGTAAGAAAATGAAAAACAAATTTTTAGCAGTCATGTTCGGCGCTGTTCTTGTCCTTGGGGCATGTGGCGGCAATAAAACGAACGAAAATGACACAGGAACTAATGGTGGAACAACAGGCAACGATACAGCGGCTGTTGACGCAGAAAAAGTGGTTAGTACAAGCTGTATCACTTGTCACGGCGGTAACCTCGAAGGGAAAGGCGCGGCACCAGCACTTAATAAAGTCGGTGACCACATGTCAGAATCTGAAATCCGTGATGTCATCGTTAATGGTCGCGGCGGTATGCCAGGCGGACTTATCAAAGATGAAGCAGAAATTGATGCAGTCTCAAAATGGCTTGCTGACAAAAAATAAGTATTGAAATGCAACCGCTGCCGGGAAAGTTTCCGGGGCGGTTTTTTTCGTTTTTTATTTGAGTTTCGAGAATTGGCGTAGGGAATTATACGGCAATCCAAGACTTCACATCGAATTGTAATGACTCCGCAATCAAGCCCTGACGCAAAGCTTCGACAATTCGACATACCCCCTTTTTTATCTACAACTAAACCTATAGTTCATATCCTTCAATCAAGTTAATAAAATAGAGGAATTTGTCATTTAAAGTCGAATAGAACAAGTAAGTATGACTTTTGGTTGTAATAATCATCTAAGTCGATAGTAATAACATGTAAGTAAACCAATGCGATAAGCCATTTTAAATGAAACACAACTGTAATACTAGTGTAGTCGAATCATGTTATAATGGGGCTGTCGGAAAAAAAGAGAGATACTAATTTTCAGGTGGTTTTAGAATGATTGTAATGAAAAATGTCTACAAGAAATACCCGAACGGCGTTGTTGCGGCAAATGGCATCAACATCGAAATCGACCGGGGAGAGTTCGTTTATGTAGTCGGTCCTAGTGGTGCCGGTAAGTCGACATTCATTAAAATGATGTATCGAGAAGAAGCGCCAACAAGCGGGGATATTATTATTAATGGGATAAATCTTGCCACACTTCGCAATAAGCGCATACCTTATCTGCGCAGGCAGATCGGTGTCGTTTTTCAAGACTTCAAATTGTTACCTAAATTAAATGTTTACGAGAATGTGGCGTTTGCACTCGAGGTAATCGAAGAATCGCCAGACGAAATACGGAAAAAAGTGAATGATGTACTTGCACTTGTCGGACTTACGCAAAAGGCGCGGATGTTCCCGAATGAATTATCAGGCGGGGAAGAACAGCGTGTATCCATTGCGAGGTCAATCGTCAATGTACCGAAAGTTGTCATTGCAGATGAACCGACAGGAAATCTTGACCCTGAAACATCATGGGAGATCATGAGGATCTTCGAACAGATCAACGCTCGTGGCACGACGATTGTCATGGCCACCCATAATAGGGAAATCGTTAATACAATAAAACACCGCGTCATTGCAATTGAAGGCGGACTCATAACCCGTGATGAATACGGAGGTGAGTACTATGAAGGCTAGAACGATTGGTCGGCATATGCGCGAAAGTTTCAAAAGCATTCGCCGCAACAGCTGGATGACGTTTGCTTCAGTCAGTGCCGTCACTGTCACTCTATTGTTAGTCGGAGTATTCATCGTCATCATGATGAACTTGAATCAACTGGCGGATAGTATCGAAAATGACGTTGAAATCAAAGTGGTCGCAGATCCTGCGGCAGATAAAGCTGTAATTGAAGAATTGGTAGAAAAAGTACGTGCGACGCCAGGCATCCTCGAAGTGGTCTATTCTTCGCGTGATAAGGAATTGGACAAGATGATTCAATCATTCGGCGATGAACTTAGTTTATATAAACAGAGCAATCCGCTCGGTGATGCTTTATACGTAAAAGCGAAGGATCCGCAGAAAACTGCAGCCATCGCAAAGAAAATCGATACATACGACTATACGTATGAGGTCATTTACGGTGAAGAAAAGGTGGAAAAGCTCTTTAACGTGCTGAACACAAGCCGGAATGTCGGCCTTGTCTTAATACTGGCACTGCTATTCACAGCTATGTTCCTCATTTCAAATACAATCCGTATCACCATCGTTGCAAGAAGAAAAGAAATTGAAATCATGAAATTGGTTGGAGCGACGAATAATTTTGTACGCATTCCATTTTTATTGGAAGGTATGTGGCTCGGTATTTTGGGGGCGATTGCTCCGATGCTGATCATCACCATATCTTACTACAAACTATATGAACATTGGGAACCGAAACTGCAAGGAGAACTGTTCCAACTACTGAACACGACGCCATTTATTTACCAATTGAATGGGTTGATTCTGTTCATGGGAATCTTCATCGGCGTGTGGGGCAGCTTTATGTCCGTGCGTAAATTTCTTAAAGTATGAACGACAGAGAGAGATTTTGAAAGGGGAACTGGAAAGTTGAATAGATTCAAAAAGTTGCTTTCAGGAACAATCGCGGTCGTCTTCCTGTCCACAATCATTAATGGGACGGGTGTTTTGGCGAGCCCGTTGGATGATATGAAAAAAGAACAGAAATTACTAGACCAAAAGAAAAATGAATTGAATACGGGAATTAATAAAAAAAGTTCCGAAATAAAAGCGAAGAAAACGACGATCGAAAATATAACAGATCAAATTTTGGAATTGAACGCTAAAATAAACGAGTCAAATGAAAAAATTAACCGTGTCGTCGCTGAGATAAATAAAACGACAGGTGAAATCGATGCATTGCGCATTTCAATCGCTGACCTTGAAAAGAAAATCGAAGAGCGTGATGTCGTATTGCGGGACCGCGTTCGCGCGATGCAAGTGAAGGGCGGACAGGTCAACTATCTTGACGTTCTTCTCGGTGCAAACAGTTTCGCTGATTTCATCGACCGTTTTTCCGCTGTTACATCATTGATGGATGCGGATCGGAGCATTATGGAACAGCAAGCGCAGGATATTGAACAGCTTGAAAAAGAGAAAGCCCTTGTCGAAACGAAGCTTGCTGAACAGGTAGCTAGTAAAGTGAAACTTCAAAACTTGAAGGATTCCCTTCTTTCACAGAAAAAAAATAAGAATAAATTGATTGATCAGTTGGAAGCCGAACAAAAGAAATTAGCAAACGAAAAAAGCCAGCTTGAAGCTGATTTACATGACACACACGAAGTGAGTGACGAGCTCGCAGGAAAAATTAGTGCAGAGCAAAATCGTCTTGCTGAAATCGCGCGTCAAGCTGAAATCGCCCGCAAAGCGGAAGCGAAGCGTAAAGCGGCTGCTGCTGCGGCGGCTAACAAAGGAAACGGCGGAAGCGGAAGCGGAAGTTCATCATCCTATATTCCACCAGTATCGAACGGAACATGGACAAAACCAGCTTCCGGAACATACACATCGTCATTCGGATGGAGAACGCATCCAATCTATGGCACAAAAAGGCAGCACCGCGGGGCTGATATTGCGAATAGCACCGGAACGCCGGTCGTAGCTGCAGGGGATGGTATCGTTTCCCATGCCGGTCCAATGGGTACTTACGGAAATGTCATTATGATTACACATTCCGTCAATGGACAGATTTTCACAACGGTATATGCACATCTATCGAGTATTGGCGTCAGTGCCGGCCAGTCAGTTGGAAAAGGTCAGTTCATCGGAAAAATAGGATCGACGGGTGCATCGACAGGCCCTCACCTTCATTTCGAAATGCATATCGGAAACTGGTCTGCATCTGGACCGAGTGCCGTGAATCCACTGCGCTATGTTTCTTTCTAACAAATTGTGTCCGTCCCAAGTCAGGGGCGGATTTTTTTTGTGTAAATAAAGTGGATAGATGGCTTTTGGGCATGTTTTTATATACGATTGAAATAGAAATTATTGAAGGGGACATGTTTGGATGCCGGTCACAACATTTTTTACCATAGGCAGCTTAAGTATCCCATCTTCCTGGATTGCCATCATTACGGCATTTATCATCGCATATAGTGCAATCAGGTTTCGTTATGGAAAACTGCTAGCAGCTTACATGGGGGATACATTCTTTTATTTGGCGATTATTTGGAAATTGAGTATAATCGTCACTGATTTCGGTTCCATACTCCGTTCACCTCTTGCAATTTTTTACTTCCACGGTGGGGCAGTTGGGTTTTGTTTGGGGTTGTTGTTTCTGGTGGCCAAGGTTTTATGGGATATGAAGAAAGGGCGGCTAGATACGATTGGACTTCAGGCTGTCTTTACGGGCGCGGTCATTATTCAAGTTGTCTACCAGGTGATGATGGCGGTATTGAATGAAGGCGATATCATTGCGCAAGTGGTGACAATTGTTGTTTTCGTGCTGTTTTCAGTTTTTTTCTGGATGAACAGCAAGAACACAGATCAGTGGCCGTTTCAACTTGCGTTGCTATTCATGGCGGTTCACCTATTTGTCGCTGCCGTTCAACCGGAAGGGCTAATCAAGACGCCGCTACTTTCAACTTTAGTAATCGGGTTCTTTTTTATGGCTGTTTTGGGGAAGCGACAGAAGGAAGATAGATTGGAGGAACAGGGTTGAATAAGAAAACATTTGGATTTATCATAGCTGTACTGCTAATCGGAACGATGATTGTGATTATGGTGAAATCGAATACGGATACCACGAAACCGATTGACAATTACCTGTTAAATCAAGAATTCAATTCATCGGGTGACGAGTCCGGTTTGAAAAAGGGGGAAATCCCGCCAGACTTTGAGCTGTCCACGGTTTCGGGTGAAGTCGTGAAGCTTTCGGACTTGAAAGGAAAAAAAGTGGTTTTGAATTTCTGGGCATCGTGGTGCGGGCCGTGTAAAGCGGAAATGCCGCATATGCAGAAATATTATAAGAAAAACAAGGACTCCGAGAATGTTGAAATAATTGCAGTCAATATGACGACGACGGAAAAGCGGGGACTTAAGGGCATTGAAGAATTCATCACAGCTTACGGTTTGACCTTCCCTGTTCCATTGGATGAACAAGGCACCGTGATGGAAGACTATCAAATCATCCCCATTCCGACAACCTATATGATTGGTACGGATGGAAAAGTCAACCAAAAAATTGTCGGGCCGATGGATGAAAAGACGTTGAAAGAACTTGTGAAAAATTTAGATTGAAGATTGCCGGTTTCTAGCTGTCGTAATGTCCTATTTCCGTTCATATACTGGACGGAGGAGGGGACATTGCATTATGCGAAGAAGCCGGTTTTTGTTATTCATCATACTGGCCGCCTTGGCGACGGTCGTTTTTCTTCTGTTGGACGGATGTTCAGGAGAAGGAAAAGGGAACATGGTAAAAAAAGAAGGGGAAATCAGTACGTACCCGGTCATTGATGAAGCATTTGACATCATCAAAGGGAAAGGCGTTTACCCGGTCGATAAGGACATGCTGATTGAAGGGGCATTGCGCGGAATGGCAGATACAATCGGCGACCCATATTCGACGTATCTGTCGCAGGACGAGGCAGCCGCTCATAAAGAGTCTCTTGCCGGCGAGCGAATCGGGATCGGCGCTGAAATTACGCGGTCGGGCGGGAAGTATATCATCGTGGCTCCAGTGAAAGGTTCACCTTCCGAAAAGGCGGGATTGCAACCATATGACGAAATTGTTCGTATCGATGGCGAACGGCTTGACGGCAATTCATTGGAGGACGTTGTCCAGCGCATCCGCGGCAAGAAAGGGACGGCAGTGTCCATGACGATTTACAGACCTGATATGGATAAACATATTGAATTATCCATTGTGAGGGACAGTATTTCGGTCCAGACTGTGTCCGCTAAAGTGATTGAAGAGCGTGGAAAAAAGATCGGTTACATATCGATTACAATGTTCGGTCAAGAAACGCCGCAAGAATGGCTGGACGCCACAAATAAGCTCATTAAAGATGGGGCGGAATCACTGATTATCGATGTACGGGGCAATCCGGGCGGCTATCTGCATACCGTCGGCAGTCTCATAGGCAGTTTAGCGAAGATAGATACGGTGTTTGCCTATATGGAGGATGCAGCCGGAAAACATCAGCCGCTAGCTACGGAAAAAGATTCAAAACTTGCGTACGATGAAGAGCTGAAAAAGATGCCAATCGTCTTGCTTCAGGATAAAGGCAGTGCTTCGGCAAGTGAGGTGCTGAGCGCTGCACTGAAAGATTTGAAAAGAGGCTATATCGTCGGAGACACAAGCTTCGGAAAAGGAACTGTCCAAGAAACGATGGATTTATCAAATGGCGGGGAGATGAAGTTATCCACCCACAAATGGCTAACGCCGAAAAAAGAGTGGATTCACGGTAAAGGTGTGAAGGCCAACCTTGAAGTAGTGCAGAGCGAATTGTTCAGCGAACATATCCGCCTCGTTCCAGAAGTTTATAGTGAAGGTGATTACCACGACGATGTCGCGTATACACAAAAGTTATTGACAGGCCTTGGTTATAGTGTTGCCCGTACAGACGGCTTCTTTGATGAATCAACTTCCCACGCAGTCAGTGCCTTTCTAAAGGACGCCGAAGCAAAAGAAGGGAATACCATGGATCGATTATTTTACACGACGCTGAAAAAGAAAGTCGAAGAGTTCCGTGCCGACCCCTTGAATGACGATCAACTTCAAATGGCGATTGGCTATATTCATCATAAAATGACTGATAAGTGATTGGAAAACTCCTGACATAAGCTGTCGGGAGTTTTTTGATTAAAAGAGGCTGTGTAGAATGCCGAGCCGTGACACCCTTATCATCCACCTCAAACATGAGTCATTTCTCGCATTTTAGTAATTAATCAATTACGATTCACATAGGATACCATTTTTTTGGTACAATGATAGAAATGAAGTTGTGTCAGATTGGATGGTGACGGTTCGTGTCCGAGAAAATGATGTTTGATGTATTAGAAGCGGTTGGACTGTTTTTCTTGAATCCATTATTTATTGCCGTGCTTATTACATCGGTGGCTGTCGGGTATTTCCGGGTGAAAAAAGAGCGACGGAATTTCAGGGTCCGCTTATTACCGGGGCTAACCGAATTGAAACGGCTTTTAGCGGAGTCATGGCCGTATGCGCTAGTTTTATCGATATTGATTTCCGTTGTAGGTTTAACGGTCGATCCAGGTTGGCTTGTTTTATTTTCCGCTGCGGCGCTTATCGGACTGCTTTCATTCTATTATAAACTAACATCACCCATTTATTTTGCGGCGGCAGCGTTTTTTGCCCTTTATTTCATGGGGGAATATGCTAGAGGTTTCACATTCCGAGGATGGACGCCAGGGCAGGTGGATCTGCTAGGTGAACTTGCGGTAACGATTCCAATCATAGCCGGCTTGTTCTTGGTCGCGGAAGGGCTACTAATTATCCGTCATTCCGTCCGCTATGCATCGCCGTTCTTGATGCATACAAATCGTGGACTTCGGGCAGCCGCATTCAAGACGAAGCGGCTTTGGCTGTTGCCTGTTGTATTTCTCGTGCCGGGAGATATGATATCGGCTTTCATTCCCTATTGGCCGCAGCTCACTTTGGGTGGACATGCATTCAGTTTTGTTCCGGTGCCTGTCATTATCGGATTTACGCAAGTGGCACGCTCACTGTATCCGGATGTTTTGTTTCCGAAAGTCGGTCGTGCGGTCATTTGGACTGGTGTTTCCGTCATAATCGTCGGTTTTGCAGCCTTATGGATGCCGATTTTAGGTTGGGCGTCTCTTCTGATCGGTGTCGTGTGTCGCGCTGTCATCTCGATCATCGCATCGGGACGTGAACGAAAAGGCGGTTTTGCCGTTGCTCCGCGCCCCACTGGAGTTGTCATTGCAGGTGTTGTGCCGGATTCGCCAGGTGAAAAGATGGGTCTGCTTCCAGGAGAAGTTATCCGAAGTGTTAACGGTATTCAAGTAAACAACGAGAAAGAGCTATACGACGCAATTCAGCTCAACGCTGCGCATTGCCGCTTGCAAGTGATTGACCGCGCCGGAGAAGTACGGCTCATGCAACAGGTTATTTATCGGCACGATCATCACCGACTTGGACTTCTCGTCGTTCGGTGAACATCGAGTGCGTGATTACGCCGGAAGGGATGTGTGAAATGGATTCATTCGAGACGAAATTGTTCCTTGCCACGATAATGCCGGGGCTTCTTGTTATTTTGTTCACTCGCGTCACATTTCATCACGTCGTCGGTCTAATTTTGACAGTTGCACTGATCGCCGCTTCGGTTTACGCAGGTTACACACATAACTGGCTGCTGTACGGGGCGGATGCGCTGTCGCTTACAATCGGCTTTTGGTACGCGACACGCATGGTGAAAATAGCTAGACAGCATCAGGAAGAAGAATAATTGTTTGATAAAACCGCTACCTGTTTGGATGTAGCGGTTTTATTGTGGAATAAAATTGTGGTTTCTGCGCGAGCGACCATATCCCGCGGTAGACCGACCGTATCCCGCTGTAGACCGACCGTAACCCGCTGTAGACCGACCGTATCCCGCTGTAGACCGACCGTATCCCGCGGTAGACCGACCGTATCGCGCTGTAGACCGACCGTATCCCGCGGTAGAGCGACCATATCCCGCGGTAGACCGACCATAACCCGCTGTAGACCGACCGTAACCCGTGGTAGACCGACCGTAACCCGTGGTAGACCGACCGTAACCCGTGGTAGACCGACCGTAACCCGTGGTAGACCGACCGTATCCCGCGGTAGACCGACCATATCCCGCGGTAGACCAACCGTATCCCGCGGTAGACCGACCGTATCCCGTGGTAGACCGATCATATCCCACGGTAGACCGATCATATCCCGCGGTAGAGCGACCGTATCCCGCGGTAGAGCGACCGTATCCCGCGGTAGACCGATCGTATCCGGCGCTCAACCGACCGTATCCGGCGCTCAACCGACTATAACCACGCGCACAACCGACCATATCCCGCGGTAGAGCGACCATATCCCGCGGTAGACCGACCATATCCCCGCGGTAGACCGATCATATCCCACGGTAGACCGATCATATCCCGTGGTAGACCGACCGTAACCCGTGGTAGACCGACCGTAACCCGCGGTAGACCGACCGTATCCGGCGCTCAACCGTCCGTATCCCGCGCTCAACCGACTATAACCACGCGCACAACCGACCATATCGCACGCCAACCAACACTCACCTCAATAAAAAAAAGACCACACCAACGCGGTCTCTTCACACAAACAAACTATAAACCGCCAACACGGCAATCGTGCCTAGCACAACCGACATGACGCCGCCGCCTAAAAAAGCGATTAAAAATGCGGCGCCTGCCCCGAGCACCCCGAACAATATATTTCCTTCCTGCACGAAAAGAATCGCGGGAAAAATTAGAGCGCCGAGAACAGCGTACGGAATATTACGCAGCACACCTTGAACAACCGGCGGCAACTCTTTGCCATCCAAAACAGTCAATGGGATCATGCGGGGGATATACGTCACGAGCGCCATACCTAACAGCATCCACCAATAACTAGGACCCATTATGCTTCCTCCTCTCGTGCGTACATCGCTGCCGCAGATTTACCGCGCCGCGCATAAACCATTTCGACAACAATCGAGGACGCCAATGTCGCGACAAGAATCGACCATCCTGTCGACAACGCCCCTGTGAAATATAGGATACAATGGATGGCAGCCGCAACAGCCGCAAGCATGACGACTTTGCGGTTTCCTTTCATCGATGGAACAAGCAACCCGATGAACATCGCATAAAGTGCAATCGACATCGCTGCCTGCAGAAAGAGTGGCAAGTTGGCGCCGATTATGTGGCCGATGGCGGTGAAGACGACCCAGCTGCCGTAAGCGATCAGCGTAACGCCAAATGCGAAAGCTGTCGAAATCTTACCTTTCTTACCTGTCGCAAGCATTGAAAACGATTCGTCTGTAATGCCGAACGCATAGATCGCTTTGACCCATTTACGCGCAGGTTGCATCTTTTCATTGAGCGAAGCCGTCATTAGAAAGTGGCGGATATTGACGATGAATGTATTCATGACGATCAACAGCGGATCGACACCTGACGTAATCAGGCTAAGCGATATGTATTGTGCAGCGCCGGCGTAAACGAATATACTCATTGCTGTCGCTTCAATAATGGACAGCCCCGCAGTTTTTGCGAGCAGCCCGAATGTGAGTGCTACGGGGAAATATCCGATGGCAATGCTTGTACCTGCTTTCAGACCGGCCGAGAACTGATTATGCTTCATATGCTATTCACATCTTCCCAAAGTATATTGATGTGATTATACTATATTTATGGGTTTAAATGTTCATAAATAAAGGAAAACTCTAAATTAGAGCCATTTTAAGCTCATTGCAAGATAGAGCGCAGACGAAAAAAGTTTTTTAAGCAGGGGTGTTTCAGATGAAAGAATGGTTGAATCCAAATAATATCGTCGAATTAGCACAACATTATAAATCACTGGGACCTTTCTTAGGGCTGTTGCTGCCATTTATAGAATCATTCCTGCCATTTCTTCCTCTCGTCGCATTTGTCCTCGCGAATGCAGGCGCGTACGGTCTTTGGTACGGATTTCTTCTGTCATGGGCAGGTACCGTGGTAGGTTCTTACGCTGTATTTCTTATCGTCCGAAAATATGGACGCAACCGATTACTTAACTTCCTGACGAAAAGTGCACGTATCCAAAAACTGATCAAGTGGGTGGAGAGAAACGGTTTCGGACCATTATTCCTGTTCATCTGTTTCCCATTTACACCATCCGCACTTGTCAATCTCGTCGCGGGATTGTCCGACATGAAAAAAAAGAATTATTTAGTAACATTGATGGCAGGGAAATTTGTGATGATTTTCATGATCAGCTATATCGGCTCCGATATAAAAGCATTATTCACGGATCCGATCCGGACAGCGATTGTCGTAGTCGTCATTTTTCTGTTATGGATCATCGGCAAACAGCTCGAGCGCAGGTTGAATGCAAAAGTCGAAGCCGATTTCCGAGCAACCGCAGCATCGCGTGAAGAGAAGTGAACACACTCTATTTATTTGAAAAAATCCTGTCATCCCTACCTTTCGGCATCAAGTAAAGGAGGAAATGATAGGGTTTTTTATTGGAATGAATCACAGATTTTCCTGCAAATATCTAAAGGCGCTACGCATTCCGGTACGATAAAGTCTGTTCGTCAATTTGAGCTAGACGACAATAGATTGGTTTTCGTCCAATCATGGAACTTGGTAAAGAATCGGAATTTGCACATAGTAACTGAAATGGAAATAGACTGTCCCATTTGCATGCATTGATTACTAAATACGAGCAAAATATGCATACTTGTATAAACCTAGCCTAGGCGCCTTACTGAGGCAGCGGAAGCGTAATTGTTAGAAATGTACCTAACTCTCCAGTCGAAATGTGTCCAAAAGATTCCCGTGCTCATCAATGCTTTGCGCTAGAGTCGAAGCGTGATGCATGTGAATGACATTAGTCTTCAAAAACATTTTTCTGCTAACATTGCCGAAATTACAAAAACAGCACAGCCGCTTTCACTAGTGCTGCTGGATATTGATCATATTAAAATTGTTAATGGTACATACGGACATTTGACCGGGGACAGAGTTCTTCAAAAGTTGGCACAACGTCTGGAGATTGCACACGAGGAAGAATTTGCATTAATACTTCCACGCGTGCACTTCAGTTGTAACAAAGTTGTCAATCGAAAACATAACAGCCCAACCAATCAACAGGTTGGGCTATTTTTGATAAATCGATACCATAGACAACGTTATACTAAGTCCTCTTATTTCTGTACAATAGAAAGAAAGGATTAAAGGACTTTTGGTTATATAAATAGAAGTGAAGAATTCCGTTGGATCCGCTTCGGTGCTCGAAGATGCTTTCTGCCTTAAACGGGGCCACTGAAAAGGTCCGCTATTAAGAAAGAAATATGGTTCGCCCATTATACACGCTTCGGCGCTTGGGGATGCCTCCCGCCATTAGCCAGACAACTTCGTCGTCAGTCTTACGGCTCCGGCTACCCCAGTGAGGCGCCTGAGCTTTAGTTAAATATCATATTTAAAAATGCAAAATACGTAGTTAGCTAATCGAATAAATAAGAAAACAACGAGCAGTGAAGTCGGGACTATTGAAAAAATTATGTATAAATTTAGTTAGTAAACCTGAAATATAAAAGGTGACTTTTCGAATGAAGTTTCACCTATCCTATTTACCGCACCTTTGTTAAAGCCCACCTGTTAGATGTTTACCCTGTATCGATGAATTAGATGCCATCATTATACCTAGGAAGAACCAGCTAAGGTGCCTTCCACAAAGCGCCAACGCGTGTATTATGGGAAGGTCTTATCCTAGTCCACATCGGTGGACTTTTCCAGCAGCCAATATAACTCACAAGAACCAGCGAAGGCGGCTAACTGGGGTAGCCGAAGCGATAAGACTGGCAGTGGTTTTCTGCCCGACTTATCGCGAGAGGCATCCCCAAGCGCCAAAGCGTATATGTTGGGCAATTCTTAGTCTAAATACCAACTAGTGGACTCTTACAGTACCTCCCGTATACCTGAAAAAAAACCAGCGAATGCGCCTAACAAAGGTTGCCAAAGCGTCATAGAAGGAAGTCTTTCTTTCAACTTGTGTACTTACTTACTTACTTACTTACTTACTTACTTTCCGTTTGTTAAGTGCGGACTATATAGATAGAAATGTACAATAAACATCCATAAAAGGAGGAAACCAAATGTCATTGCGTTTTATTACCGGTAGGTCAGGCTCTGGAAAAACGACATTCATTGAGCAGGAAATCGCTGATGAACTGGAAGAGAACCCTGTCGGAGCACCAGTTATCGTCATTGTACCGGATCAGATGTCGTTCTCGATGGAACATAGTTTGTCCGTTAACTTCGGATTAAAAGGAATCATCCGTGCCCAAGTGTTGACGTTCAAAAGGCTGGCATGGCGGGTGCTACAGGAAACGGGCGGCATCACGCGCAAGGAAGTGGACGGCTTCGGTTACCGGATGCTTGTACGAAGTGTCCTGGAAGAAAATCGTGACCAGTTCAAGTTGTTCAGGCAAGCGGCGAGTAAACGAGGATTCACGGAACAAATCGGCAACTTGCTGAAGGAGTTCAGCCGTTATTCCCTTGATCACCAGACGATGAACGACCTCCATGGGACTCTTGCTTCAACAGGAGCCCCCCGTACATTGCTCGATAAAGCGGAAGACTTGTCGTTATTATTGACAAAAATCGAAGAAAAGCTTGGAACGTCCTATGTCGATAGTGAAGGGCATCTTGCACTTCTTGCTTCGCAAATACATCATTCAGACCTCTTAAAAGGGGCTGATATTTATATTGACGGTTTCGAAAATTTCACAACTAGGGAATACGAAATCGTGACGGAACTGATGAAACACGCCAACCGGCTCACTGTAGTGCTACCCATGGAAGGTGCTCTCACAGGTTTCGCGGATCACGAATTGTTTTTCAACCCGGTGCGGACATCGCTCAGATTGCGGGAATTGGCACGGGTGGAAGCGGTGGAAGTGGAAGAAGACCTATACATGGGGGAAGCACACCGTTTTCTGAATGCCGATCTGTGTCATTTTGAAGCGGAATTCGATCATTATCCCGCCAAACAACAACAATCGGAAGGTAATATCGTTCTGATCGAAGCGGCGGACCGCCGTGCCGAAATACACTCGGTGGCACGTACGATCCGGGACTTGATGATTTCAGGAAAGCGTTATAAAGACATCGCCATTTTGTATAGGCAGCCTGAAAAATACGATGAACTGATTGCATCGATATTCCCGCATTACGATATTCCGGTGTTCATCAGCCAGAAGAAACCGATGCTGCATCATCCGCTCATCGAGTTTTCACGCTCGGTTTTAGAAGCGGTGACGACAGGCTGGTCGTATGAATCGGTGTTCCGCGCTATTAAAACAGATCTATTCTTCCCGCACCGGGAAACGAAATTATTATGGCGTGACCGGGCGGATAGATTGGAAAACTATGTGCTGGCACATGGGATCTATGGACAGCGCTGGTTCGATGACAGCCGCTGGCGCGTGAAGAAGTACCGTGGACTCGAATTGTATACGGACGTGCAGACCGATGAAGAACGTGCAATTGAACAGGAATTGCATCTCATTCGCGACGAAATCCGGGCTCCGCTTGCTGCGTTCGAACAGCGTCTGAAACGTTCGAAAAGCGGTCGTGATGTGGCGGAAGCACTGTTTTTATTCATGGAAAAGCTGAATGTTTATGATAAAATCATCGACCTGCGCGCAGAGGAAGAACGTGCGGGGCGGCTACTTGGCGCTACGGAACACGAACAGGCATGGAACGGCTGGATCAACGTCCTTGATCAGTTCGTGCTTATGTTCGGCGATAAAATAATGAATCCTGTAGAAGCGGCACGAATTTTGGATGAAGGATTCGATTCCTTAGAATTTGCGCGCATTCCGCCATCGCTCGACCAAGTGACTGTAACGACTGTCGAAGTTGCAAGCTTGATGGACATCGACGCGGTATTTGTACTGGGCGTGAACGATGGCATCATGCCGAAACGAGTAGATAACGAAGGTCTTTTGTCGGACGCGGATCGTGAGTGGTTCTCGGAAATCGGCTTTGAATTGGCTCCGACGTCGAAAATGAAATTGATGGACGAAACGTATATGGCGTATCGTGCGTTCACGGCGCCGCGTGAGAAATTATATGTGTCGTATCCTGTTGCTGATGAAGAAGGGAAACCCCTGATTCCGTCGCTTTATATAACGAGGATTGGGCAGTTGCTTCCTGGAACTGAAATGAAAATAGCCGTGACGGATCCCGCGGAACTGCCGCTGGAAGCCGATCAATTCGACTACATCAGCCATCCACGTTCCGCGCTTCCTTACGTTTCGATGAAGTTTAAAGAGGCGGAGCAATCGGGCGTATTGGAACGAGAATGGCGTGCGGTCATGGCGTATTACGAAGAGGACCCCTATTGGTCTTCTGTAATAAAACATATATTACGTCCGATGAATGCGAAGATCGGGACGGAGCGCCTGCGACCGGAGTTGACGGGTGGGCTGTACGGGGAGTCGTTCGTTTCGAGTGTGTCACGTATTGAATCCTATTACAGCTGTCCGTTCCAACACTATGCTTCGTTTGGACTTGGCTTGCGGGAACGGACGGAATTCACGCTGGAAGCGCCGGCTATCGGAGATTTATTCCACGCGGCCCTTAAATGGATTTCGGACGAAACGATGCGTCTCGGGAAGTCATGGGCGGAACTGACACGCGAAGAGTGCTGGAACCTTGCTAGAGGTGCGGTTGAAGACATATCGCCATATTTTTTCAACCGGATTTTATTGTCGACGAACCGTTATGTTTATATTAAACGGAAGCTGATGCACATTATCCAACGGACGATTTATTCACTTAGCACGCAGGCAAAATCGACAGTGTTCAAACCGGTCGCCATTGAAGCGGGATTCGGCCCTGGCGAGGAACTGCCCGCACTTGAAATTCCGCTGCGCCGTGGCGATTTGATGAAGTTGCGAGGCAGAATCGACCGTGTCGATGCGACGGAAATAAGCGGCAAAAACTATGTCCGTGTCGTCGATTATAAATCATCCGCAAAAAGCCTCGATTTAACAGAAGTGTATTATGGCTTGTCCTTGCAAATGATGACATACCTTGACGTCGCGCTTGAAAATGCGGACGAATGGCTGGGCATACACGCGGATCCTGCGGGCGTGCTGTATATGCATATCCACAATCCGATGATCCGTTCCGGTTCGGAATTAACGCCTGCGCACCTTGAAGCGGAAATTGTGAAATCCTATAAAATGAGAGGTTATCTCCTGGATAATCCGGACGTTGTCATCGGCATGGATGCGGATATAGGCAGGTCATCGGCAATTGTTCCGGCATCCATCAAAACGGATGGCACGTTTGCGAAAACGTCGAAAGTGCTGTCGTCCGATGATTTACAGATGATGCGGTCATTTGTCAGAACGCGCCACCAGAAGGCCGGAGACGCAATGCTTGCGGGAGATACACGCGTTTATCCATATAAATTGAAAGATAAGATGCCATGCGAATTCTGTTCCTATCGATCGGTTTGCCAGTTCGATCCGACAGATCCGTCCTCCGAGCATCGGCCATATGCTGAAATGGATCCGGAAATATCCCTTGAAAAAATGCGGAAGGAAGTGGCGGACGATGCACATACCAGTGAAACCTGAAGGACTGACCTTTACGGATGCCCAGTGGAAAGCGATTTGGGCGACGGGGAAAGATATTCTCGTATCCGCTGCCGCCGGATCGGGAAAAACGAAAGTATTGATCACACGGATGATTGAAAAAGTGCTGGATGAAAATAATCCGATCGATGTCGATGAACTGCTCGTCGTTACATTCACCAATGCATCCGCTGCAGAAATGCGGCACCGGATGGCGGAAGCGCTGGAAGAAGCGATTGTCGCCAAACCGGAATCCGTCCATTTGCGCAGACAACTGAATTTATTGAACAAAGCACAGATTTCCACCCTGCACTCATTTTGCATGAACGTCGTCCGGCAATATGCTTATTTGCTTGATATCGACCCTGGATTCCGGATTGCGGATAGTACGGAAGCGGCGCTTTTAAGTGACGATACGATCGGGGCTGTCCTTGAAGATGCGTACAGTGCAGAAAATCCGGAGGCGATGTACCGCCTGGCGGACAGTTTCACATCGGATCGCAACGACCAATCCATCGAAACGCTGATCGACCGGTTGTATGACTATTCACGTGTCCATCCGGTGCCGGAACAATGGCTTCGTCTGATTCCGATGCAATATGATATCGGTGACCACGTGTCCATCGATGACCTGGAATTCATCAAGCCCCTGAAAACGGCGATCCGCCATACGCTTGAAGAAGCGGCGGCGTTGACGGGGGACATGAAAAGGATTGCACTCATGCCCGACGGACCGGAACCGCTTGCAGCAACAGCCGAAGCGGATTTAATGTGGATTAATGAAGCGCTCCACCGTATAACGGAAGGCACATGGGAACAGACCTACGAATTTTTCGGAACTCTCAAATGGGTGAAAGCCGGCACGATTCGCAAAGATTCGTGTGATGAAGAACTCGCAAAACGGGCGAAAGCACTTCGGGATGCCGTGAAGAAAATTGTTAACACGTTGAAAGAATCCTATTTCACGAGAACTCCAGCCCGACTTCTTGATGAAATCCGATTGATGGCGCCAGCGATGCATACGCTCATCGATTTAGTCATCGACTATGGCAGGCGGTTTGAAGCGGTTAAAATCGACCGCGGTATTGTCGATTTCTCAGATTTGGAGCATTATGCACTCCGCATTTTATCCAAAGAAGTGGATGGACAACTTGTAGCGTCTGATATTGCTACGGATTACCGCAACCGATTTTCGGAAGTGCTTGTCGATGAGTACCAAGACGTCAACATGCTACAGGAGACGATCATTCAGCTTGTCAAGCGCGGCGGGGAAGAAGATGGAAACCTGTTCATGGTCGGTGATGTGAAGCAATCGATCTACCGGTTCCGGCTTGCTGAACCGATGCTGTTTCTTGGCAAATACAATCGATTTACGGAAACGGACGGCAATCAAGGCCTGAAAATCGATTTGAATGCCAATTTTAGAAGTCGGACGGAAGTACTCGATGCGACAAACTTCATCTTTTCTCAAGTGATGGGGGCCCGTGTCGGGGAAATCGATTACGATGATGCGGCGGCGTTGAAGTACGGCGCGAAGTATCCCGAAAAAGCCGTGACGGCCGGATTGACGCTTCTTTATGAAGACGAGGAAGACGGACAAGAGGTTGACGACGCAACAGAACTTGCTGGACAGAGCTTGAAAAGTTCACAGGCGGAAGCGCGTTTCATGGTGAAAAAAATCCAAGAACTGATTGCATCAGGTGCTGAAGTGACCGATGCGTTCAGTGATAAAAGGCGTCCGCTTGAATACCGGGATATCGTCATACTGATGCGGTCGATGACTTGGTCGGGTGAAATCGCGGAAGAATTCAAGCTGGCGGGTATTCCGATTTACGCTGAACTGAAACGCGGTTATTTCGATGCACTCGAAGTGATGATCATGTTGAATACGCTGCGTGTCATCGACAATCCCTATCAGGATATTCCGCTGGCATCCGTCCTTCGCGCGCCGTTCATCGGCATGACTGAAAATGAATTGGCGCAAATCAGGCTTGCCGCGAAAAGTGAGCCGTTCTTTGAGGCGTTGAAGCGTTTCGTTGCAACAGGCGGGGCAGGTGTCGCGGCGGCAACGCAGGAAAAACTGCAACGGTTTTTCAATCAGTTTGAAGACTGGCGAAACTTGGCGCGGCGCGGCTCGCTGTCCGAACTGATTTGGCAAGTGTATTCCGATACGCATTACTATGAAATGGTCGGTGCGATGGCGAACGGCAAACAGCGCCAAGCGAATCTTCGGGCGCTGCATGACCGGGCGATCGACTATGAAAAGACGTCGTTCCGCGGGCTGTTCCGATTCCTGCGTTTTGTGGATCGTATGCGTAAGCGCGGAGACGACCTTGGTGCCGCGCGCTCGCTCACTGAAAAGGAGAATGTCGTCCGTATCATGACCATCCATTCGTCGAAAGGGCTGGAGTTTCCTTTTGTCTTCATCGCAGGGGCGGGCCGGAAATTCAATAAGATGGATTTCAATGAACCGTATTTGTTCGACCAGCATTTCGGATTGGCCGTTAAAGCGATCGACCCGGATAACCGGATCACGTATACATCTTTGCCATTCCTCGCGATGAAGGAAAAGAAGGAACTTGAAATGCGTGCGGAAGAGATGCGCGTATTATACGTGGCAATGACGCGGGCGAAAGAACATCTGGAAATCATTGCTTCCGTAAAGGATATTGAAAAATCGATTATCCAATGGCAGGATGCCCAGTTGGTCGATCCTGAACGGATGTTGCCGGAGTATACGAGATCACGTGCAAACGGTTATTTGGACTGGATTGGTCCGGCTATAGCCAGACATCCGGCGTTTGGCAAGTTCGGCTGCATGCCAGGGGGGCAGACCGTAATCGATCCTTCTGTGTGGCAAATTGATGCGTTGCCCGTTTCTGCATTTTATACTGCGATTGAGGGTATAGAAGAGGAAGCCGAGCCAGCGCTTGCTATTGTACCGATCGAAGAAGTGGATGAAACAATGCTTCTGGAAGTGAAACGCCGGTTTGACGCTACTTATCCATATCTTTCATCCGTGACGAAACGCTCCAAGCAGACGGTCAGCGAGTTGAAACGGCTGGCAATTTTAGAACAGCAGGCGGATGATGACTTGTTCGTATCGAAAAATGATGACGTAAGTACTGCTTATCTTCATAACAGACCGGCTTTCATGCAATCACGGACATTGTCTGCGGCGGAAGTCGGAACGGCGATGCATACGATTATGCAGCATATCGACATTCACATAGAAAGCAACGGTGCTGAAGTCGAGAAACTCATAACGGAATTGACCGGACGCCAGTTGCTTACGACCGAAGAAGCGAACGCTGTCGATGCCGATGCGGTTGCGAAGTTCTTCAGGACGTCCATTGCAAAGCGGCTGATGAAAGCAGAGCAAGTGGAGCGTGAGTTGCCGTTTACGTATGCTTTTGACGACAATGACGGCGATTATCAAATCTTGCAAGGAATTGCGGATTGTTTGTTCGAGGAGAAGGATGGCTGGGTATTGCTAGATTATAAAACGGACCGGATCCGCGGGCGCTTCGATTCAGATGAGGCCGTTGATACAGAAATGCACAAACGATACGGAATTCAGTTAAACCTTTACAAAAAGGCGATTGAAGAAATTTTGAAAATCGATATTAAAGAGATGGTCCTTTATTTATTTGACGGAGAAAGGACCGTGAACATTCAGGGGGAATTGAATTGAAGTTAACACCAACGACACTTGGTAATCGAATCGAGGCGCTCGATATGCTTCGGGGATTTGCATTGCTCGGAATTTTCATCGCGAATATGCTGCATTTCCATACTCCATATTTGTATATAGATCCGTATACCTGGTTCAATGCGCCAGGTGATATGGAAGCATTCAAATGGATCGATATTTTTGTGGAGGCAAGTTTCTATCCGGTTTTTGCCATGCTGTTCGGCTATGGGTTGAATATGCAATATGAAAAATCCATTGCGGATAAAACGGTATTTGCGCCGATGATGGCACGCCGCATGGGGATTTTGCTAGTGTTCGGCTTGCTGCATGCGCTGTTCATCTGGATGGGGGATATCCTATTCACTTACGCAGTGATGGGCTTTGCCATGATCGCATTCGTCAGGATTCCGAAAAAGTGGATGCTGCCGCTTGCTACCATCATGTACATCATACCTTCCGGGCTCATGTATGCCTTCACGTATTATCTGAATAAATTGCGCCCAGATGCGATGATGGAAGGGTATGCGGATATTCATCAGATAGAACGGTCGCTCGAAGCGTACGCACACGGTACATACGGCGAAATCTTCAGCTTCCGCTTTTTTGAATGGTTATTATATGGATTGACGGGATCATTGACTGGGCTTTTCATCATACTGCCACTGATTATGTTCGGTGCGGGACTGTCTAAATGGAAAGTGATTGAACGTGCCTCTGAATGGAAAGGACGTATCGCAATCGTAACGATTGTCGCATTAGCTGCCGGCGTATGGATGAAAGCAGCGCCGTATACAGGGGGGCCTTCACCGGATGGACTTCTATTGCAAACGCAATTTGGCGGACCTGTTTTAGCGATTGGTTATATCGGTCTTCTGCTGTTATTATTCCAATTGCCGCTGTTACGCACGTTATTCCGTCCTATTTCAAAAGCCGGTCGGATGTCGCTGACGACGTATATTACACAGTCAATCGTTGCGACGCTAATTTTTTACGCGTACGGATTCGGCATGTACGGAAAAGTGGATGTGGCAACAGGGACATGGATTGCTGTCGGCGTATTTGCCATCCAAGTTATTTTCGCCGAATTATGGCTGTCGAAATTCCGCATGGGACCGCTTGAATGGCTGTGGCGGAAAGGAACGTACAAAAAAGATTTGCAGGATAAAGAGGAAAAGGGTCATCGCTTGTCGTAATAGAGGAAAAGGCGAAGATTTTGTCGTTACATGAATGTAAGTGCGGCTTTTACCCCGCAGGTAAAAAGGGATTCCACTAATGAAGGGATGGGCTATTCGATGAAATTATTGTCGTTCCGTTATGAGGATCGGACGTTATTCGGTCCAAAAGTGAAGAAGGAAGATGCGGTGTGGGATATGCTATCCATCGCGGAAGCATTTGAAGATACCGGCTTTCCACAAACAATTATTGAAGGGATTGCATCTGGACTGGATTTCGTTGAAAAGGTGCGGAAACTTGTCGAACAGGCAGGGGCTGATGAAAACCCGGACCGTTTTAAATATTCATTCACAGACATAGAGTGGCTTTCGCCAATTCCGAGAACGCCTAAAAACGTCTTATGTGTAGGCAAGAACTATGCAGACCACGCTGCTGAAATGGGCGCAGATGCACCTCCTGAAAAAATGATGATCTTCACGAAATCACCGACATCAATCGCAGCGGACGAGCAAGACATTTCCGTCCATGAAGATGTCACGGATAGCCTGGATTACGAGGGTGAACTTGCTGTCGTCATCTGCAAAGAAGGGCGCAATATCCCGAAACAGCTTGCTTATGATTATATTTTCGGTTACTCAATCGCTAATGACGTAACAGCGCGTGACGTCCAGACGGCGCATGGCCAGTTCTTCCTTGGGAAAAGTCTCGACGAGTCATGTCCAATTGGGCCGTACATCGTGACGAAAGATGAAATACCGAATCCGCATAATTTGTCAATTGTCACAAAAGTGAACGAAGAAGTTAGACAAAATGGCAATACGTCATCGATGATTTTCAAAATTGATGAGCTAGTAGCAGAACTATCACGCTATGTGACGCTTGAACCAGGGGATGTCATCTTAACAGGTACTCCAGCCGGTGTCGGCAAAGGGATGACGCCGCCGACATTTTTGAGAAAAGGCGATGTGGTGAAAATATCCGTTGAAGGCATTGGAACCCTCGTAAACAAGTTTGTGTAAGTAGAAATTCTTTGCCGGGTCAGCCTCTTGTGATAGGATTATTATGTAATAATAATAGACGAGGTGACTAATTTGGACGTTTTATCAAACACTACACATCTACACATTTTTACGTGGGTTGTCGGAATCATTTTATTCCTTATTGCCGCGGGAATGGACAAAGAATCAAAAGGCAGGAAGATTCTTCATATGATTGCACGCCTATTCTACGTGCTGATTCTGATTTCAGGCGCTTTGCTCTTCTTCAAATATTCATCTAATGATGCGGCATTATACGGCGTCAAATTCCTATTGGGTTTTCTGACGATCGGTATGATGGAAATGGTGCTTGTCCGTTCAACGAAGAACAAGAGCGTCAAGACTGTCTGGATCCTGTTTTTCGTTTTCCTATTGGCAACGTTATTCCTTGGATTCAAACTGCCGGTCGGTATTGACTGGTTCGCTTGATCTTTGATAGCAGGGAGGTGTGAAGATGGAATTTGGCAGCGGATCGATTTTCCTAGTTGTCCTCTTACTATTAATGGCATTGTTTGCCGTTTCCATCTTCCTGTTTTCCCGAAAAAAGCGGACATCCGCCGAAGATGATGAATGAGACACCCGTTGGCCATCGTGCCGGCGGGTGTTTTTGTTTCAATTTTGAGGTTGGTCGTATAGTTCGAGCAATCTGTCGTATAGTTCCATGCATCCGTCGTACAGTTTGTGTAATCTGTGGCCCAGTTTCTCAGCTGTCGTACAGTTCGAGCAACCCGTCGTATAGTTCCAGGTATCCGTCGTACAGTTTGCGCAATCTGTGACCCAGTTTGCCGTCTGTCGTCCAGTTCGAGCAACCTGTCGTACAGTTCCACGTATCCGTCGTATAGTTTGCGTAATCCGTGGTCCAGTTTGCCGTCTGTCGTCCAGTTCGAGCAACCCGTCGTACAGTTCCACATATCCGTCGTACAGTTTTCGTAATCTGTGGCCCAGTTTCCCGTCTGTCGTATAGTTCGTGCAACCCGTCGTACAGTTTCACGTATCCGTCGTACAGTTTTCGCAAACCGTGGCCCAGTTTCCCAGCTGTCGTACAGTTCGAGCAACCCGTCGTATAGTTCCATGTATCCGTCGTACAGTTTGCGTAATCCGTGGTCCAGTTTGCCAGCTGTCGTATAGTTCGTGCAACCTGTCGTATAAGTTCCAGGTATCCGTCGTACAGTTTGCGCAATCCGTGGCCCAGTTTGCCGTCTGTCGTCCAGTTCGAGCAACCTGTCGTATAGTTCCACGTATCCGTCGTACAGTTTACGTAATCTGTGGCCCAGTTTCCCGGCTGTCGTCCAGTTCGAGCAACCCGTCGTATAGTTCCATGTATCCGTCGTACAGTTTGCGTAATCCGTGGTCCAGTTTCCCAGCTGTCGTACAGTTCGTGCAACCTGTCGTATAGTTCCACGTATCCGTCGTACAGTTTTCGCAAACCGTGGCCCAGTTTCCCGTCCGTCGTATAGTTCGTGCAACCCGTCGTATAGTTCCAGGTATCCGTCGTACAGTTTACGTAATCTGTGGCCCAGTTTCCCGGCTGTCGTCCAGTTCGAGCAACCCGTCGTATAGTTCCAGGTATCCGTCGTACAGTTTGCGTAATCCGTGGTCCAGTTTGCCAGCTGTCGTATAGTTCGTGCAACCTGTCGTATAAGTTCCAGGTATCCGTCGTACAGTTTGCGCAATCCGTGGCCCAGTTTGCCGTCTGTCGTCCAGTTCGAGCAACCTGTCGTATAGTTCCACGTATCCGTCATATGTCAGTCTACACAATGCTATCGGCAGCGACTTTCCCTATTTCACAATATCGACCTATTTCATTGTGCAGAATAAGGTTTTTGTCGTAAACAATGGCGGCAAGTCGCTTCGTTTGGTAAAATGACGGATGACAGCTCGTATATAGGAGGCTAATTTGTGAAGGCGAATAAATGGTTTGGACTGATTGTAACTTTTCTGCTGCTTGTATCCACCCTATCTCCAGCGGGGGTTCTTGCAGAAACGGAAAGAACAATAGAAGATGAAAGTATATATGATCTGCTCGTCGACCGGTTTAACAACGGCGATGGCAGGAATGATTTTGACGTAAACACAAAAGATATGAATGCGTTCAACGGCGGTGACTTTACTGGAGTGGCAACGCGACTTGAACACATAGTGAAAATGGGCTTTACGCTTATTTCGCTCGGTCCCGTATTCGAAACGGAATCGTATGATGGAAGTAAAGTGCTTGATTATACAAAACTTGAACCGCATTTCGGGACGGACAAGGAATTTTCCGACATGATTAAAGCGATCCATAAGCAGGAACTATCCGTGATCGCCGATTTTCCACTGGCAAATGTCAGCGAGAATCATATATGGGCAAAAGAGGGGACTGTCAAATCGGTTCCCGCCGCTAACGGGACAATCGACTGGGATACTTCTGATGCGGGTGCACAGCAAGCATTGAAAGAGGCAGTCGTTGATTTCGTTGAAACATATAAGTTGGACGGAATCCGCTTGACGAAAATCGATAAAATCGACGCAGCATTTTTGAATGAAATCATTCAGGCTGTAAAAAAGGTGAATCCGAAAGCGTATGTTCTGACGAATGAAGAAAGTGATGCGGACTTCGATACAGCTCCGAATATGGAAAAAATGAACGGCTTGAAACAGGCTTTTGTGCAATACGACGCGGATACATCACCGCTATCACTATTTACAGATGCGACTAAACAGGAAATGATTCAATTTGATGAATTGACAGGACCGCGTTTCACATACGACATTGTAGAAGCGCGAATGTTCCCGCCGACAAGGTGGAAACTTGCCGTAGCTGCCTTATTCTCACTGCCGGGCGTTCCGATAATGCCCTACGGTAGTGAAATAGCGGTAAACGGACAAACGGCGCCAGAAAGTCATCCACTGCTGAATTTCAAAATTGATGAAGAGTTAATTGAACACATCGGGGATCTCAACAAATTGCGTAACCAATCCGAAGCTTTCCGTAACGGTGACTTTGAAATGTTGCACAATGAGGGTGGATTTACAGTCTATAAGCGTTCAAACAGCGAAGAGACATGGATTATAGCCATCAATAATACGACAAAGACAGCCAACTTGGAAATTCCGAAAGAAGTAATCGGGGACAATAAAAAGCTGCGCGGCGTGCTCGATGGTGACTTGGTCCGTGAAGGTGAAGACGGGGTTTTCCGTGTTGTATTGGAACGGGAAGTTGCAGAGATTTACATTGCTGATGAAGATAAAGGATTCAATACTCCTTATCTCATCGCTTCGATTTTAATATATACACTGTTCCTCGGATTCCTATTTGCAGTTTGGCGCAAAGGAAGACAACGCAGGAAAGATGCAGAAGCAAAATAAATTAAAAAACACCAGGATCGGCGAATTTTGCCGATCCTGGTGTTTTGTTACTCTGCTTTATAACCAACCATATTAACAGGGTCTTTCGGTGATGAATAGGCAGGGGAGTAACAAAGTTCAAGGGCGGCTAGGTCGTCAATTGTCATTTTGCCCATAATTGCGGTTGCGATGACGTCAATGCGTTTGTCGATACCTTTGTCTCCGACCGCTTGTGCGCCGAGGACCAGCCTTGATTCTCGGTCGTAATGGATACGCAGCAAAATCTGTCCATGATCGGGGTAATAGCCTGCATTCGTTCGGCCTTCATAGACAGATGTGTCAAACTCGATTCCTTCATCCGACAAGCTTTTGGCGGAATGTCCCGTCATCGCTGCCGTCAATGAAAACAGTTTCGTAATCGTAGATCCAAGTAGTCCGTTCATTTCAACTGGATTCCCTGCAAGATGGCGCGCGACGATGAACGATTGCCGGTGTACATGCCAAGCTAGTTTCACGTTTTTCGGTTTGCCGGTGAACCAATCTTTGCATTCTGCCGCATCGCCGATTGTGTAAATGTCAGGATCATTGGTCTGCATAAAGCTGTTGACGACAATCCCTTTTGTCGGACCGATATGTAATCCGGCTTCAACGGCGAGTTGTGTATTTAAATCGATACCGAGACTCGCAGCGATGAAGTCAACTTCCAGATTTCCTCCATTTTTCATGATCAATCGCTTGTCCTCGATGCGTTCGATGGCGTCCTCAAAATAGAACTCTACATTATTATCCGTCATTTCCTTGCCTAGCACCTCGGAAATTTCAGGATCCATTATATTCATGATACGCTCGTTGCGCTCAATAACTGTGGTTTTGATCCCTCTCAGGGCAAAGTTTTCCGCAAGTTCAATTCCTATGAATCCGCCGCCGATAACAGCACAAGACTGCGGTTTTTCACGATCGATAAAGTCGATGATCTCTTCCATTTCTTTGAAGCTTTTCAAAGTGAATAATGGCAGATCGCCGAGACCTTTCAAATCGGGGATGCGGGAAGTTCCGCCGGGCGACAGTATAAGTTTGTCGTATGATTCCGTGAAGGTTTGACCTGTTTCCATATTGCGCACTTCAACGGTTTTGTTGTCCCGATTTATCGATAGCACATCATGTTTCAATTGGACATTGATATCCCGTTGTTCACTGAACTTTTCAGGAGATGAACCGACGAGCTTCGATTTGTCCTCAATCAATCCCCCAATAACATACGGCATGCCGCATGTACCGTAACCAAGTAGAGGATCGCGTCCAAATAATGTGATTTCCGCATCTGGCACTGCACGTCTAATTTGTGCAGCAACCGTAGAACCGCCGGCAATTGCTCCGACAATTACAATTTTCATCAACGCATCCTCCTAGTAGCATCATTTGCTCAGTCTGTTCAAGAAATAGACGCCAACTGTGCCGGGACCGACATGTGCGCCGATGACTGATCCGATGATGTGGATTTCAATGTTTTTCGGCCCAACTAATTCTTCAATAGCCGCCTTCAATTCCAACGCAATACCCTCATCATCACTATGGCTGATCGCAATCGTTTGTTCAGACAAATTTTCACCGCGTTCTGCCATGAGTTCCGTCATGCGGCGCAACACCTTTTTACGTCCGCGGTGTTTTTCAATCGGAACGAGTTTTCCGCCTGCGACATGCAGGAGAGGCTTAATGTTCAGCAGTCCGCCGATGAATGCGCTCGTTTTTGACACCCGTCCGCCGCGTGCCATATAGTCGAGATCTTCGACTGTGAATAAGTGCTCCATATGTCCTGCCATAAAACGGATTTTACGTTCAATCGTCCTGACATCAGTCTCACCTGCATCACGAAGCCGCACAGCTTCTTTTACGAGTAGCCCGTAACCGAGCGAAGCGCATCTTGAATCGATAACAATAAGATTCATATTCGGATTTGTATCTTTCACTTGATCCTTCGTCATAACGGCGGTGTTAAAGGTTCCGGACAATTCCGATGAAAAGGCGATGTAAATCCCATCTTCTCCGGATGCCGCAAGTTCTTTCCATTTACTTAGAAACAGCTCTGGCGATACTTGTGATGTCTTAGGTTGTTTACCATTCCGGATTGCATTATAAACTTCCAGTGAATCGATTGTCATAATATCATCGTACTCTTTGTCGTCAATCAGCACACGCAACGGGAAAAGTGTTACATCGTTTTCATCGAAAAACGACTTTGGCAGATCGCAAGCACTGTCCGCAAAAATTCTCATTTGAATTCCTCCATTGGGTAATCGTAGTTAATCCAAGTGTAACCTCTCACGGAGTACCCTTGCAATGCCATCATCATTATTCGAATCCGTCACTTCATCCGCAATCGATTTCAATCTGTCGATTCCATTTGCCATGGCAACTCCGACTCCAGCATAGTCAATCATCTCAAGGTCATTGTCCTCGTCGCCGAATGCGATGATCCGCTCTTGCGGAATGTTCATCCATTTGGAGACATGTGAAATTCCGACAGCCTTATTCAAGCCGTGCCGTACGATTTCAATAACCTTCCATGGAGCGCCCCATTGTCGATGATCGATGACTTCAGCGTGTACATCACCCAGGTGGCGCCGGATAGCATCGACTTTTTCATCAGGGGCATGAATGAGTAAACTCGTCGGATCGACATGTAAAACTTTCCGGATATCACCTCGAGTAATTTGTGGATCACCGAAACCAAATATATCAAGCAGTTTTTCATCGTGGTACTGCATATATACATCATCCATCACTTCAGCAACGATATTATGGAAAGTGAATTGTTGCATTGCGTCAATGACATCCTTCACCACTGGGAGCGCTATCGTTTCGTGGATTGTTTTCCAAGATTGATCGTTAGGATGATGGACAAATGCCCCGTTGAAATTGACGATCGGTGTTTTAAGCCCGAGTTGTCGGTAATACACTTCACTTGCGCGATATGGTCTTCCCGTTGCGATCATGATGTGATGACCTTTTTCCTCTGCATTTTTTAATGTCAGCATGGTCTTATCGGATATGACTTTATCATCAGTTAGTAACGTCCCGTCAAGATCAAGGACGATTAAATGTGGCTTCAAAAAAACGCCTCCTTCTAGTAAATAGTTTATCGTTAATGCGTGAACTAAGTCAAAAAATTCCGTTTGTTGAAACGTCCTTTTTGTTTTTTTAGAAAAACTTTGGTAGGCTGAAATGAAAAGAAAAAGGTGTGTTTTTATGAAAGTAATGGAAGAGATTTGGGGAAACATCCCTTTACTGCATATAATGGATGAACAGTTTGAAGACAAACAAGTGCCGGTCGTCATTTTCCTGCATGGTTTCAGGAGTGCCAAAGAGCATAATCTGCATTATGCTTATAATTTGGCGAAAAAAGGGGTCCGCGTACTTTTGCCTGACGCACATCTTCACGGAGCTCGTGATGAAAACCTTGACGAAGTGCAGATGAGCCTCCGATTTTGGGAAATCATTCTGACGTCAATCGAAGAAGTAAGCGTCTTGCGCGAAGAGCTTGTGAAAAGGGGACTTCAAACGACAGGGAAAATTGGGTTGGGCGGCACATCGATGGGCGGCATTACAACGCTTGGAAGTCTTGCAGTATATGATTGGATTGACGCGGCCGCCGTCATGATGGGCGCACCGGGATTCGTCCAGCTTGCGAAGGCGCAAATGTCCGAGTATGAACGTCGTGGCTTTAAATTGCCGATCACTGAAGAAGAAAAGAAAAAGTTGCTCACTACGTTATCCACATTCGATCTGACAAAACATCCATCCCGGCTGAACAACAGGCCAATCTATTTTTGGCATGGTCAGCAGGATACTGTTGTGCCGTATGAACCGACACATAATTTTTATAAAGCCGTTAAGAAGGATTATTCCGAAGTACCTGACCGAATTGCATTCATTTCGGATGACAATGCGGGACATGCTGTTTCCAGAGCGGGAATGCTACAATCGGCCGACTGGCTCGCCTGTCATTTGAAATGAAGAAGGGAACTCTGGTATGATTAACACATCAACCGTACGGAAAGAGGGATGAAGATGAGTCAGGACATGAAAGATAGCATGATGGGCGCACTTGAAAATGTTATCGACCCGGAACTCGGAATCGATATCGTCAACTTAGGTCTCGTATATGATGCAGAACTGGTCGAAGAAGGCACTGCAAAGATTACAATGACACTTACATCAATGGGTTGTCCGATGGGGCCGCAAATCGTTGCGAACATCAAACAAGAATTGATGGAACTTCCTGAAGTGAAAGACGTGGATGTCAATATCATTTGGAATCCGCCATGGTCAAGAGACAAAATGTCCCGTTATGCAAAAATAGCGCTGGGCGTTAGATAATTAGAAAAGCGTCTTGCCGCCGAAGCTAGACAAGAAGAAATGCCACATGACCTTTAACGAGGTCATGTGGCATTTTTTTGAAAAATAAAAGGAATTAAGAAATAATGTCGAATGGTGTATAGAGCAGGAAACGATATTATGGTAAAGGGGCGGTTTGATTGTCAATTAAAACAGCTGACGTATGCGATGACTTCGCAAATGAAATACAAGTCTGTTCGATGGAATTTAAATCATATGGCAAAAATAAAAGCTTCTCCGGTCCGATTGCCACCGTACAAGTTTTAGAAGATAACGTATTAGTAAAAGAAGCGTTGCAAACGATTCCTGAAGGCAGCGTCCTTGTAGTCGATGGCAAAGGTTCGAAAAGATGTGCATTAATGGGGGGCAATCTAGGTCTGATCGCGGAAAAACGCAAACTTGCAGGTGTAATCATTCATGGTTGTGTCCGCGACACTACCGAACTGATGGAACAAAATATCGGTGTATTGGCACTGGGAAGTAATCCGATGAAGAGTAAAAAAGAAGGAAAAGGGGAACAGGATAGTAAATTGGATTTCGGAGATATTGAATGGACCCCTGATCACTATGTTTATGTGGATGAAGACGGCATTGTTGTAGCCTCACGTAATCTGTTCAGCAAATAATGAACCTCCGAAAAAGGAAAACTCCTTATCGGAGGTTTTTCTTTTTTATGATCAACGGCGATGTGCAACGCTTTACAATAAACCGTATTCGATTTATAATTTAATTAATCAAAGATAGTCAAAGTCAAACTGGGAAATATGGAAAGGTGGAAATACAGATGCGAATGGATGGACAACAAGAAGACCAACGTACACCTCTGGAACAATTTGGGCGAAACCTTGTAGAAGAAGTGAAGAAAGGCAAAATGGACCCTGTTATCGGACGTGACGAAGAAATAAGGAACGTTATCCGGATATTATCGAGGAAGACGAAAAATAATCCTGTCCTTATCGGCGAACCCGGCGTCGGGAAAACAGCAATCGTTGAAGGGCTTGCTCAACGGATAGTAAAAGGCGACGTACCGGAAGGATTGAAAGATCGTCAAATCTTCGAACTGGATATGAGCGCACTTATCGCCGGTGCGAAATACCGCGGGGAATTTGAGGAACGCTTGAAAGGCGTGCTTCAACAAGTGAAAGACAGTACGGGGGAAATCATTCTTTTCATCGATGAAATCCATACGATCGTCGGCGCGGGAAAAACGGAAGGCGCGATGGATGCAGGCAATATGCTGAAACCGATGCTTGCACGTGGTGAACTGTACTGTATCGGTGCCACGACGCTCGATGAGTATCGTATGTACATCGAAAAGGACCCCGCGCTTGAACGCCGTTTCCAGCAAGTTCTTGTGCGTGAACCGTCCGTTGAAGATACGGTGTCGATATTACGCGGATTGAAGGAAAGGTATGAACTTCATCATGGCGTGCGGATTCATGACCGTGCGATTGTCGCGGCGGCGGCGTTATCAGACCGCTATTTGACGGAACGTTTCTTGCCGGACAAAGCGATCGACTTAATAGATGAGGCAAGTGCGATGATTCGGACGGAAATCGATTCGATGCCATCCGAGCTGGATGCAGTGACACGTCGGATTATGCAGCTGGAAATTGAAGAACAGGCATTGCGCAAAGAAAAAGACGCAGTCAGTCAAAATCGTCTTGAAGTATTACGCGATGAACTGGAAGAGTTGAAAGAATCATCTGAAGGCATGCGCGGACAATGGGACGCGGAAAAAGAGACATTGCGGGGAATCCAGGATAAGCGCGAACAGCTCGACCGCTACCGGCGTGAACTTGAAGAAGCTGAAAACCGCTACGATCTGAATAAAGCAGCGGAACTTCGCCACGGTAAAATACCGACGCTTGAACGGGAGTTGCATGAACTTGAGGCACCTCTTCTGGACGGTCAAGAAAACCGGCTGCTCCGTGAAGAAGTGACGGAAGAAGAAATTGCGACGATCGTTGCGCGCTGGACGGGTATTCCGGTGACGAAACTTGTTGAAGGCGAAAGGGAGAAACTGCTTCGTCTCCGTGAAACACTTGAAGAGCGTGTCATCGGGCAAGACGATGCTGTCCAACTTGTGACGGAAGCCGTCTGGCGTGCCCGGGCTGGAATAAAAGATCCAGACAAACCAATCGGTTCATTCCTGTTTTTAGGACCGACAGGGGTCGGAAAGACGGAACTTGCGAAAACACTTGCCGCCACATTATTTGATTCGGAAGAGCACTTCATCCGCATCGACATGTCGGAATACATGGAGAAACATAGTGTATCCAGACTTGTCGGCGCACCCCCGGGATACGTCGGTTATGAAGAAGGGGGCCAGTTGACGGAAGCGGTTCGTCGCAATCCGTATTCAGTCGTTCTATTGGATGAAATCGAAAAAGCGCATCCGGACGTTGCGAACATTCTACTGCAAGTGCTGGATGACGGCCGAATCACAGACAGCCAGGGCAGGCTTGTCAACTTTACAAATACTGTTGTCATTATGACATCTAATATCGGTTCCGCTTACTTGCTGCATGGATTGGATGATACCGAAAACCATGCCGCGGAAGATCTTGTCATGGCCGAATTAAAGAACCATTTCAAACCGGAGTTACTGAACCGGATGGACGACATCATCATCTTCCATTCGCTGACAGGCGAATCATTCCGTTTGATTGCACGGAAAATAATCGACGACCTTGCCAAACGGTTACGCGGGCAAGAAATTGTGATGGAATACAGTGAAGACGTGCTTGATTGGATTGTCAGTGAAGGAACAGACGCGGATTTTGGAGCGCGTCCATTGAAGCGTTTCATCCAGCGGCATGTTGAGACAATCGTCGCCAAAGAAGTCATTAAAGGTGATTTGAAACCGACTGACAAGCTGGTCCTAACGATGGAAGACGGAAAAGTGGTTATCCAGAAAGCGTAAATCATAAAGAAGGCCGCCGGGATTTTGAATTCCCAGCGGCTTTCTGTTTGAAATGAATAATAAAAAAACCATCTCCGGAATGGAAATGGTTTTTTGCTGATTAATGATCTGTAACTTCGCCCTCTGGGAAAGATTCACCCATGAAGATAACGATTAAAGCGACAACGACTGAAACAATCGCGCCTGGCATGAAGTCAAACGGTACGCTCGCAATAGCCCCAGATACATAGTTCAACATGGATATCAAAAAGAAAGACCAAATAAATGTCATTACGAATCTCATCGAATTCACCTCTACATTACTATTTCAATCATTATCATATCACAGTGGCTTAAATGGAGAAACTAATTTCCATGTAATATGAATTTAATTTGGCGAAAAAGTGTCAGCGGGTTGAAAAACATGCCCGTTTCTTTTATGATTGATACCAGGTACTAATAATAGATGATAAAAAATGGGGGATGCGGAATGACAGCTGGTATTCTAGGTATGGGCAAATATACACCGTCAACTGTTTTGACGAACGCGGATCTAGAAAAGCGTTTGGATACGTCTGATGAATGGATCCGCACAATGACAGGCATAGAAGAAAGACGCATAGCGGACGATTCAACGGACACGTCCCATATGGCATACAATGCCGCCGTGGATGCTATTAGCAAATCCGGTATAAAACCGGAAGAAATCGGATTAATTGTTGTAGCCACTGTAACACCGGATCGGCCATTTCCATCAGTGTCATCAATGCTACAAGAACAGCTAGGCGCAAAAAATGCTGCAGCAATGGACGTTTCGGCGGCATGTGCCGGATTCATGTATGGCGTCGTAACAGCAAAGCAATTCGTCGAATCGGGCACATATGATTATGTACTTGTTGTCGGTGTTGAAAAGCTATCGAAAATCACCAACTGGGAAGATCGCAATACCGCCATTCTTTTCGGCGATGGAGCAGGTGCTGCTGTTATCGGAAAAGTGAGCGAAGGGCGGGGAATCCTGTCATTCGAACTTGGCGCGGACGGCAGCGGCGGCAAACACCTTTATCAAGATGAAAAACTTGTCATGAACGGCCGCGAAGTATTCAAATTTGCAGTTCGTCAAATGGGCGAATCTGCTGAAAGCGTTATCGTAAAAGCGGGTCTTAAGAAGGAAGATGTCGATTTCCTCATACCGCATCAAGCGAATATACGAATCATGGAAGCTTCCCGGCAGCGCCTTGGTTTACCAATCGAAAAAATGTCGAAGACTATCCATAAATACGGCAATACATCTGCCGCATCCATCCCGATATCACTTGTCGATGATTTGACTGAAGGCAGAGTGAAGGACGATGACGTCATCGTACTCGTAGGATTTGGCGGCGGCCTAACTTGGGGTGCTTTGTGCATCAAGTGGGGAAGATAACAAGTGAAGGTGAACATTTGAATACAACGTCGTCTCCCACAGCACCAAAGCGAATCTGATGGGCTACTATATTTCAATTTAGCATAGTAGCCATGCATTAATGATAATGACGTGTAAATAGTATTGAATGGAATAGAATCATCCTATATAGAAGGGAAGTTTTCACATATGGAAAAAAGACGTGTAGTAGTAACAGGTATCGGGGCTGTTTCCCCAGTAGGGAATTCGGCGGAGGAGTCCTGGAAAGCGGTCCTGGAAGGTAGATCCGGAATAGGGCCACTGACAAGGCTTGACAGGGATCAGTTTCCTGTAAAAGTGGCAGCTGAAGTAAAAGAGTTTGACATAGAAGAATACGTTTCGCGGAAAGATGCGCGCAAAATGGATCGCTTCACGCATTATGCGCTCGCTTCTTCTATTATGGCGATGAAAGATGCAAACCTTGAACTTGAGGGAGAATTGGCACTTCGCACGGGTGTATGGATCGGTTCAGGTATTGGCGGCATGGAAACGCATGAACAGCAGTTCCTGACATTCCAAGAAAAAGGCTATCGTCGCGTCAGTCCATTTTTTGTTCCTATGATGATTCCTGATATGGCAGCAGGCCAAGTATCGATTTATCACGGTGCAAAAGGCATCAACTCTTGTTCAGTAACAGCTTGTGCATCAGGTACAAACTCAATCGGTGATGCATTTGAAGTCATCCGCCGCGGCGATGCGGACGTCATGATCACGGGTGGTGCAGAAGCACCGATTACAACGATGTCAGTTGCCGGTTTTTGTGCGAACACAGCTTTGTCATTAAATCCCGATCCAGCAACAGCATCACGTCCGTTCGATAAAGACCGTGACGGCTTTGTAATCGGAGAAGGCGCAGGCATCTTAATCCTAGAAGAGTACGAGCATGCGGTTGCCCGCGGTGCGAAAATTTACGCTGAACTCGTTGGTTACGGCGCGACAGGCGATGCACACCATATTACAGCTCCAGCACCTGGCGGCGAAGGCGGCGCACGCGCAATGCAACAAGCGATTGATCAAAGCGGTGTGAGTCCTGATAAAATCGACTACATCAACGCCCATGGTACAAGCACACCTTACAACGATCAATTCGAAACACTAGCAGCAAAAGCAGTTTTCGGCGAGCATGCCTACAAACTGGCAATGAGCTCAACAAAATCGATGACTGGCCATCTCCTCGGCGCAGCAGGCGGATTGGAAGCAATCTTCACAGTGAAGGCATTGCAAGAAGGGATCCTGCCACCGACAATGAATGTCGTCAATCAAGACCCGGAATGTGACCTCGACTACGTAACAGAAGGTGCACGCAAAGCGGACATTACGTACGCAATGAGCAACTCACTCGGTTTTGGTGGACATAATGCATCACTCGTATTTAAAAAGATCTAACTAGTAAATTGAAGGGCGCCCCGGATGACTGGGCGTCTTTTTTTCATGTTTAAACGGCTTGCCATGACAGTTCCGTGAAATGACCTCTCAATTACATAGTAAGTTATGCCAAATCCCATTCGCGCATCCAGTTCCACAATTCCCCACAAATAAAATAGCCCCCTTCGTCTAAAAGGGGGCCATGCATTCATATAATCAAAGAAAATCAAAAGGACGATGTACATGACACGTGTCATTCTATTTCTAATCAGTTACGGACTTATTGTCATTACGGTTTCAAATATGATCTCTTATTTTAATTACGTATCACTGGGTTATGATTGGGGTCAAATATTTTATTTCATACTTCATACGGCGGATTTTACACTGTTCGTCTTTTCCGCTGTCATTATCATTCTTACCGTCTACGTCCGAGTCCCATCGCGGCTTCCATCTTCGCGAGAGTGACAGATGCAATTGCATTCGCTTTCTCTGCACCTTTGTCTAGAATTTCGTCTAGGACAGGCGAATCCAGAAGTTCATAATACTTCTCTTGGATTGGCGTTAAATGGTTGATAACTGCTTCGGCGACGCCGGCTTTAAATGCACCGTATCCAAGTCCTTCATACTTCGCTACGAGATCATCAATCGACACGTCGCTCAATGCGGATTCAATTGTCAGCAAGTTCGATACGCCAGGTTTATTTTCCACATCAAATTTTACGATGCCGTCAGAGTCTGTCACTGCGCTTTTAATTTTCTTCTCAATCTCTTTCGGTGTATCAAGAAGTGTGATCGTCCCTTTTTTATTCGGATCGGATTTACTCATTTTCTTCAACGGATCTTGAAGCGATTTGATGCGTGCGCCGTTCTTTGGAATCCGTACTTCGGGGATCGTCAAGATATCGCCGAATCTTCTATTGAAACGGTTTGCCAGATCACGCGTCAATTCAAGGTGCTGTTTCTGATCATCGCCAACAGGAACGATATCCGTGTTGTACAGCAAAATATCAGCAGCCATAAGCGGCGGATATGTCAGCAGGGCAGATGAAACGCCCTCTTGGCCTTCCGCTTTATCTTTGAATTGTGTCATCCTTTCAAGCTCGCCGATATACGAAATACATTGCATCATCCAGCCTGCCTGCGCGTGAGCGGGAACTTCCGATTGGATGAACAAAACAGCTTTTTCCGGATCAATTCCACTAGCTATATAAATTGCTGCAAGAGAACGGATCGTTTTTGCCAATTCCGCCGGGTCTTGCTGAACTGTAATTGCATGCTGATCAACAATGCAAAATACGCATTCGTAATCGTTTTGCAGCTCTGTGAATTGGCGGAACGCGCCGATATAGTTGCCTAATGTCACTGTTCCAGTAGGTTGAACGCCTGAAAAAATAGTTTTCATCTAAAATCTCCTCCTCAATATAAAAAAACATCAATCGTCCCCGTAAAAAAGGGACGATTGATGTTTTTTTCAACCGTGGTACCACCCGAATTGCCCGAAGGCCACTCTGATTCCCGTAACGCGGGGGACGTGACAAGCTTCTTTGGAGGTAATTCAAAAAGTTCGTAGATATCTTGAACCAATTCCAAAGGTTGACTTATCAAGCTCGGGATCCCATTCTTTCGGCTCAGCCTACCTGTTTGCACCATCCACAGGCTCTCTGAAAGACTGATACTGAAATACTTTTTTCCGTCATCGCCATTTCGCTCTTAATGTTTCCCACTATTATAAATCTTACATCGAAGAAATGCAACAGGCTTGCTCTCAAATATAAAAAAGTAGCAGTCCGATGCCCATTGCAATAAGGATGAGCGCACCGCTGCCGAGCATTGGGCTGACATTGCCTGAAAATATTTCAGAAGGCTTTCGCATGGCCATCATATCATCCATCCGGTGTTTGGATGTAACTACTTTTCTCATGCTGACGGTAAATACATCGAAAAAGCCGGTTGAGAAGATAAAAGAAACAAGCCCCAGGAATGTTAAGACACCTCCAATTATGAATGAGGCGTTTATATAGGAGAGCAATGTCATTTCTTTGAAATAGATGAGCATTAGAAGGATGATTACTACGTGAGAGATCAGAAAATTCCTAATAATTTTCTTCATTTTTCCACCCCGTTCCAAAGTAATAGTAAGGGATTGGCAATGAAAAATCAATTTTTCAAAAAAAAGTATAAAATAATTTGAATTTTAAAAGTCGTGTAAGCGTTGTCATTATCGCATTCCTTCGCCTCGACCTGTTCTAGTACACTAGAATCTTTTTAAAAGGTATGTACAACTGCTAGATTCATTGTATAATAATAATGTACCTAGTTTTCAGACAATTTTGAGGAGGTAATCGATTTGAAAAACCACAAATTTATGTGGCTTATTAGCATCATGCTTGTACTAAGTGTGTTCCTAGCAGCTTGCGGCGACAAAACAGACGACGCGGCAACTACTGAACCGGAAAAGGACAAGGGTGAGGACAAAGGAACTACTGAAGAACCCGCGAAAGATGTACCACAAGTTTTGAACCTGGTTGAAGTTGCGGAAATTCCATCCGTCGACTCATCTGTAGCGGAAGATGCAGTAGGTTTCAACGTACTGAACAATATCATGGAAGGGCTATACCGCCTTGACCAAGATAGCCTTCCAGTCCCTGCTATGGCAGACGGCGAAGCAGAAATCAGTGAAGACGGATTGACATATACATTTAAAATCCGCGATGCACAGTGGTCAAATGGAACACCTGTAACTGCTCATGACTTCGTATACGCTTGGCAACGTGCAATTGATCCTGCTACAGCTTCACCTTACGGACCGTACTTAATGGCGGGCATGGTTAAAAACGCCACTGAAATCGGAGAAGGTAAAGCAGAAATTACTGATCTTGGAATTACAGCTGAAGATGATAAAACACTAATCGTTGAACTTGAACGCCCGGTAGCTTACTTCCTATCGCTTATGTCTTTTGGAACATTCTACCCGCTTAATGAAGAATTTGTAACTGAACAAGGCGATAAATATGCATCTAATTCAGAAACTATGATTTACAACGGTCCATTCGTATTGTCCGATTGGGACGGCACTGGCAACTGGAAATACCTTAAAAACGACAAGTATTGGGATGCAGATACTGTAAAACTTACAGAAATTAATGTTGACGTTGTTAAAGAAACTTCAACAGCTGTAAACCTTTATGAACAAGGCAAGAAAGACCGTGTACTACTTTCTGCAGAATACGCAATGCAATATGCTGATGATCCAGACATCATCAATGAAATGGAAACATCTGTATTCTACTTCAAAATGAACCAAGAGCGTGACGGTAAAGCTACACCACTTGCAAATATCGATATCCGTAAAGCGATTGCAAGAGCATTCAACAAAGAAGAACTTGCAGATGCAGTACTTGCGAATGGATCCATTGCTGCAAACTTCTTGGTTCCAACAGAATTCACATTTGACGAAGACGGAAAAGACTACCGTGAATACAGCGATGAATATGCTGTATACAACGTTGAAGAAGCACAGGAATTCTGGAAAAAAGGTCTAGAAGCACTTGGAACTGACAAAGTGGAAATTGAAATTCTTGGTGGCGACACTGAAAACGCTAAAAAACAGCAAGAATGGTTCAAATCCGAGCTTGAAAGAAACCTTCCAGGTTTGACAATCAAACTGAAAGAAGTTCCTTTCGCGGTACGCCTTGAACTTGATGATACTAGCGACTATGACATTCAATCAGCTGGATGGGGCCCTGACTTCCAGGATCCAATCTCGTTCATGGAATTGTTTGTAACTGGTAGCCCACAAAACAAGATGAATTACTCTAACCCAGAGTATGACAAACTGATCGAATCTACAAAAACAACGCTAGCTAATGATCCTGTAGCTCGTTGGGAAGCTTTCGCAAAAGCTGAAAAAATTCTTCTTGAAGATGATGCAGGTCTAGTGCCGACGTATCAACGCGGAAGAATGGTTCTTATGAATCCAGCAGTAAAAGGTCTAGCTACACATCCATTTGGCGGAGATTATAGCTACAAATGGACGTATATGGAAGCTGTTGAAAAGTAAGAGTTGTAAAATGAAAGCTTAAAATCTTATAGAAAGAGAGTATATGGGCGTAATTGACCATGTACTCTCTTTTTCACTGAAGTTAAACTATCTAAAAATTCGTTGTATTATTTGTTGTAATTATTAGTTTTTTGTGCTTAGTAATCTATGAAATACTGGAGGTGCGAAAATGGCTAAGTATGTCACGAAACGTGTGATTTATATGTTTCTATCATTGTTCTTAATTGCATCGTTTACATTTGTTCTTATGAAAATGCTACCAGGATCCCCGCTAGCTTCCGCAGCAAAATTATCCGTCGAGCAAAGGGAAGTCGTTTATGAGAAGTATGGATTGAACGATCCGATTCCCGTACAATACATTCGTTACATGGGGAACCTTGCAAAAGGAGACTTTGGTGTATCGTTCCAATATAAAAGTGCAGATGTTACCACTCTGATTGTGAAAAAGTTGAAATACTCGGCGATTTTGGGAACCCAGGCAATTGTGTTCGGGACCATCATCGGTATCGTTCTTGGAATGATTGCGGCGTTGAAACAAAACACAGTTTGGGATTACGGAAGTACGATCATTGCGATTCTTGGCATCTCGATTCCATCTTTTGTATTTGCGGTCTTGTTGCAATACGTCTTTGCAGTAAAACTAGAATGGCTACCTGTCGGACTTTGGGAAGGATGGAAGTCCAGTATACTGCCGTCAATCGCATTGGCAATGGGACCGATTGCCATAGCGGCAAGGTTTATCCGGACGGAAATGATAGAAGTGCTAAGTTCGGATTATATTTTATTGGCAAAAGCGAAAGGTGCGAACTGGTTTGAAATTGCTTTCAAACACGCTTTCCGGAATGCGCTCATCCCCCTCGTCACTGTACTTGGACCGGTTGCTGCTGGGCTATTGACCGGATCACTCGTTGTTGAGCAGATTTTCGCTGTCCCTGGTATCGGGGAACAGTTCGTTAAATCGATAGCTACGAATGACTTTGCCATTATTATGGGAACGACGATGTTCTTCTCCGTGTTCCTCATTGTGATTATATTAATTGTGGATATTCTTTATGGGGTCATTGATCCGCGTATCCGTTTGTCTGGAGGTTCCAAGTAATGACGAATAATCTGGAAAAATTGCCGAAAGATTCATTTGAACGGATTACAATCGATAGTTCACATGCCGAAAAAATATCGAAACCGAGTTTGAATTTCTGGCAGGACTCTTGGCTCCGTATCCGTAAAAACAAAGCGGCCATCGTGAGTATATTCATCTTATTATTTATCGTGTTCATGGCTTTTGCCGGACCTTATATGAATGAACATGATCCCCAGGATGTAAAGGTTACACATGCGAACTTACCGCCAAAAATTCCAGGACTTGAAAAGTTGGGAATCTTCGATGGGGTAGGTAAACTCGGTTCGAAAACAGTCAATCTTTATGAATTGAAAAAAATCGATACGTATTACTGGTTCGGTACGGATAGCCTTGGACGTGATTTGTTTTCCCGTCTTTGGAAAGGGACCCAGATTTCCCTAATTATCGCGTTCGTAGCAGCTGTCATTGACGTCGTAATCGGTGTCATTTATGGTGGGATTTCCGGTTATTATGGAGGGCGAACCGATGATATTATGCAACGGATCGTCGAGGTGTTAATCGGTATTCCGACATTGGTCATCGTAATTCTGATGTTAATGGTCATGGATCCGGGAATATGGGCGATTATTATTGCCATATCGATAACCGGATGGATTGGCATGTCACGTATTGTACGCGGACAAGTCCTTAAATATAAAACACAGGAATTTGTAATGGCGGCTAAAACGCTTGGTGCAAGCGACAAACGGATTATCAGCAAGCACATACTGCCGAACATCATGGCGATTATAATCATTAACATGATGTTCACTATTCCGACTGCGATTTTCTTTGAGGCGTTCCTTAGCTTCATCGGGCTTGGTCTTCAAGCACCGGAAGCGTCACTTGGCACACTTATTAATGATGGTTATAAATTTATTCAGTATCAGCCGTTTATGTTATTTTTCCCGGCATTCGTATTAAGCTTGTTGATGATTGCGTTCAACTTGGTCGGGGACGGATTGCGCGATGCACTTGATCCGAAAATGAAAGATTAAAGGAGGGAAGCGAAATGGAGAAAATTGTTGAAGTGAAGAATCTTGAGCTTTCCTTCCATACATTTGCAGGAGAAGTGAAAGCGATTCAAGGCGTTAATTTTGAAGTGTTTAAAGGCGAGACGCTTGCTATCGTCGGTGAGTCAGGTTCAGGTAAATCGGTAACGACGAAATCGATCATGCGGCTCCTTCCAAAATCCAGCACCGAATATAAAAAAGGCGAAATTTTATTCGGAGGAAAAGACCTTCTGAAAATTTCTGAAAGCGAAATGCAAAAAGTGCGAGGAAAAGATATTTCTATGATTTTCCAAGATCCGATGACTTCGCTCAATCCGACAATGACGATTGGCAAGCAGATTATGGAACCATTGTTGAAGCACCAAAAACTTAGTAAGTCCGATGCGTGGAATAAATCCATTGAGTTGCTTGCTTTAGTAGGGATGCCGCAGCCTGAAATGCGCATGAAACAATATCCACACCAATTTTCAGGAGGCCAGCGCCAGCGTATCGTTATTGCTGTTGCTCTTGCTTGTAACCCTAAGCTTTTAATTGCCGATGAGCCGACGACTGCGCTGGATGTTACGATTCAAGCGCAAATCTTGGAATTAATGAAAGATCTGCAAAAGAAGATAGACACATCCATCATTTTCATTACGCATGACCTTGGAGTCGTCGCAAACGTGGCGGACCGTGTTGCCGTCATGTATGGCGGCCGAATCGTCGAAGTGGGAACAGTTGATGAAATCTTTTATAACCCGCAACATCCATATACATGGGGTCTGCTAAGCTCGATGCCATCACTGGATGCAGGCGAAGAAAAGTTATACGCAATTCCGGGGACTCCTCCGGATCTGTTGGCTCCGCCGAAAGGAGACGCTTTTGCCTTGCGTAGCGAATATGCGATGAAAATCGACATGGAACAAGTTCCGCCTCTATTTAAAGTGAGCGATACACATTATGCTGCGACGTGGTTGCTTCATCCGGATGCACCTCAAGTGGATCCCCCGGCGGCTGTCATTGAACGTATGAAGAGATTCCCTGGAAGCCGTTACCATGTTGGCATTGCAGGAGGTGACCGTTAATGGCTGAAAAATTACTTGAAATCAAAAACTTGAAACAATATTTCAATGTCGGTAAAAAGAACGAAGTGCGTGCTGTTGACGATATTACATTCGATATTTATAAAGGTGAAACGCTTGGTATCGTAGGAGAATCAGGTTGCGGTAAATCAACTACGGGCCGAACAATCATCCGTCTTTACGACGCGACGGGCGGGGAAGTCATCTATGATGGCATTGACGTCCACGCAAAAAAAACCAAAACAGAACTGAAAGCTTTCAACCGGAAAATGCAAATGATTTTCCAAGATCCTTATGCATCATTGAATCCCCGGATGAAAGTGCTTGATATCATCGCTGAAGGTCTCGATATCCATGGACTTGTAAAAAATACAAAAGAACGTACTGCACGTGTCCATGAGCTCCTTGAAACGGTAGGATTGAACCGTGAGCACGCGAATCGTTATCCACATGAATTTTCGGGCGGTCAGCGTCAGCGACTTGGAATAGCACGCGCACTTGCCGTCGAACCGGAATTCATCATCGCGGATGAGCCGATTTCGGCATTGGACGTTTCCATCCAGGCACAGGTCGTCAACTTGTTGAAGGAGCTTCAAGAAGAGAGAGGCTTGACGTATTTATTCATCGCTCATGACTTATCGATGGTGAAATATATTTCCGATCGGATCGGCGTCATGCATTTCGGCAAACTTGTCGAAATAGGGCCGGCCGAAACGTTATACACTGCACCTTTGCATCCATATACTCAATCACTCCTATCCGCAATTCCATTGCCAGATCCGGATTATGAGCGGAATCGGGTACGGAAGAGCTACAATCCGACATCACATAATTATCGCGAAGATGAAGAAGTGACGATGCGCGAAGTGACACCGGGACATTTCGTCCTATGTTCGCAGCGCGAGTTCGACTCATTTCCAAAGTAATCTTCAACTATATGAAAAAGGCCGATTTTCGACAAGAAAATCGGCCCTTTTTTTTGTTTCGCTATTATTAGCATGTCTGATTTGCTAGAATGATTGAAAAGAGAGGACGGTGCAATTGTTATGAAAATAATGAAATGGTTGCCGGCCATGATGCTTATAGCCGCATTTGCGCTTCCGACAGCGGTAAATGCTGAAGATGCTGAAAAGCTTGAAGACTTTGCTGAACGTACATATGGATTTGATAGAATAGAAGAAGAAATCCTGACAATGACAAAGTTGTTCCGCTTTGAATCTGGATTGGAATTCGAGTACCCAGATGCAGTTAGGGGTGTATACGTAACAGGACATTCCGCAGGCGGTGAACGCTTTTCCTATCTGACGGACCTGTTGGATAAAACGGATTTGAATGCGATGGTCATCGATATTAAAGACGACTTCGGAAATCTTACATATGAACCTGCTGATGATTCGCCGCTAAAACCGTTAGGCATCGGTAAACCCTATATAAGTGATCCCCAAAAGATGTTGAAAACGCTTGAAGAAAAGAAAATTTATCCGATTGGCCGAGTTGTCGTGTTCAAGGATAGCGTCCTTGCGGAAAAACGCCCCGAGCTGTCATTCATGGATGGCAATAGCGTATGGAAAAACGGACGGGGAGAGTCGTTTGTCAATCCATTCATGAAAGAAGTATGGGATCATAACGTCAATATTGCCATTGAAGCCGCCAAAATGGGATTTCAAGAAATTCAGTTCGATTACGTCCGTTTTCCGGAAGGGTTTGAAAATCGGCATGACACTTTGAAATATACGTATGAGTCATACGCGGAATCAGAGTTTGACCCTGTACAGCGACGCGTAGAAGCGGTTACAGATTTCGTTAAGTATGCGCGGGAGCAATTGAAGCCTTATGGGGTACAGGTATCGGTGGACATTTTCGGTTACGCTGCGACACTTCCTGAAGCACCGGGAATCGGTCAGAACTTTAGCAAGATATCCGAAAATGTCGATGTAATTTCATCAATGATCTATCCAAGCCACTGGACATCGTATTTCGGCATTGAAAAACCGGATCTTGAACCGTATAAGCTCATCGCTGAATATGCAAAACTCGAAAACACAAAATTGGCCGAGCTAGAAACCCCACCTGTATCAAGACCTTGGATTCAAGATTTCAGTGCACCGTGGTTAGGATCAGGTAATTACTTGAAATATGGGAAAGCGGAAGTCGAAGCGCAGATTAAAGGATTGAAAGACAATGGCATTGATGAGTATCTTCTATGGAATGCCGCAAATAAATATTCTGCAGGCGTCAATTACAAACCATGATAGACAACAAATCCAGAAACGAACTTTATGTTTCTGGATTTTTTTTATGGAAAATGAAACCTTTGCCTAGTTTAAAGCGTATTATATTATAGGGATAAAAAATACGCAGTCCATCCCTATTTTCAATTAGCTATCTCTTAATTGAGAAAAAGTATTATTTGAATAGAAGATGTTTATTTATTTTCTCTTGCGGGTATAACAGTATAGAGAACAAGCACATACTTGATAATGTCGTATAAAAGCCGTTAATGTTATGGAATTGTGACAACAATGCATAAGACAATAAATATTTCCCGAAAAGTGTATTCATCAGTAATGAATACGTGTATAATAGGGATTAGAAGAAGTCAGATTAAAGTTATTCTAATTTACTTGTAAAAACATATATCCAAACATTCGAGCCGACTGAAAGGAAGTGTCAGCATATGATGGTAACATTATTTACTTCACCTAGCTGTACATCATGCAGAAAAGCAAAAGCATGGTTAGAGGAACACGAGATTCCGTATACTGAACGTAACATTTTTTCAGAACCGTTAAATATTGATGAAATAAAAGAAATCCTCCGCATGACTGAAGATGGAACGGACGAAATCATTTCGACACGCTCAAAAATATTCCAAAAGTTGAATGTTGATGTGGAGAGCCTTCCATTACAACGTCTGTATGAATTGATCCAAGAGCATCCAGGACTTTTGAGAAGACCGATCATCCTTGATGAGAAAAGACTTCAGGTAGGATATAATGAAGATGAAATCCGCCGATTCTTACCAAGGAAAGTTAGAGCATATCAGCTGCAAGAAGCGCGGCGCATGGTAAATTAATCAAACCAATAGTGTGTAGCTGATAGGGGTTGACATTGTAAAATGCCGTATACCTATCAGCTTTTTGTATTTCTCTTGCTTTCCCGGAGGATGTTCTCTACAATGCTATTACTATCAAAATTATTCGTCCTAAGGCGGAACCCTTTCAAATCGTAGAGGACGGTCATATAGTAAGTATAAGCATTGCAGATTTTTACACATTGAAGGGGACTGGATTAACCCAGTACCAAGGAAGGGAGAGAAAAAAGGGATGGAAATAGAGCGCATTAATGAAAATACGGTAAAATTTTTTCTTTCATATATTGATATAGAAGAGCGTGGCTTCACTCGCGAAGAAGTTTGGTATAATCGTGACAAAAGCGAAGAACTTTTCTGGGAAATGATGGACGAAGTTAACGACGAAGCCGAGTTTGAAGTTGAGGGGCCATTGTGGATACAAGTACACGCTATGAGCGGCGGTATAGAAGTAACTGTCACACGTGCACAATTAAACGAAGACGGCGAACCTCTGGAATCACCGTTCAGTATGGATGATCCGAAAAAGTTGTTCCAACACGGGAAAATGTTTGACAATGATGATTCAATGCAGGATATGGATGATGCCACATTTGAGTGGCTTGACAATATGTTTGTCTTCACCGACTTCGATGATCTCATTCCGTTGGCTGTAAGAATGTCGGATTACCCTGTGAAGACATCTTTATATTCGTTTGAAAATAAATATTATTTACATCTGGAATACGACACTGAAACAATCGACGATTCACGAAAAACGGACCTGTATAGCGTACTATCCGAATTCGGTGATACCTCAAATATGACAATTCATCGTATCGAAGAATATGGTAACCTCATCATGGACTCTGATGTTTTTGCAAAGATTCGACATTACTTTGGGTAGCAATAGGGATATTGGAACAGCTGCTAACATCGGCAGCTGTTTTTTTCTTGCAATTGCAACTGAATATTTGTAATATTGAGTATGAAGGGAGCGGATATTCATACTCACAGCAAAAACAAAGGAAGGCAAACTAGTTGTTCTCACACCCGAATTAAGAAAAGACCAGTTGAGGCAATGGCGAAAGTCACGAATGTTTTTTTGTCCCCAATGTGAAACGCCGGTCCAATTGAAAGTGGGGGATATTGTTGTCCCGCATTTTGCACATAAGAAGGATGCATCTTGTTCAACGTTATTTTCGGAAGGTGAATCGCAACAACATCTTCAAGGAAAACAGCAACTTTATGAATTTTTACAGCGGCATGCAAAACAAGTTGACCTTGAACCATACTTGAAAATGTCGTCACAACGCCCCGATATACTTGTGACAACCCAATCCGAATCCATCCCCATTGAATTCCAATGCAGCACAATCCCCGTCGCTGATATCGAATCGAGATCAGCTGGTTATCATAGCGCAGGAATGACTCCTATCTGGATTTTACTCAGCCCGGAAAAATTCAGCGGGAGGCCCTCAGGTGTCGGCATGTATCAGTTATCAAGATTTCATGAAAGTTTCCAAACGTTTGCGCCCCCTGAAGGCAATATGCTATTGACATACAACCCCAAAACAAAGAACTTTCATTATTTTACTAGCTTAATACATGTTGCAGGTAAACGGTATATCGGTATCCATCGAACTTTGCCATTGGCGAGACAAATCTTCCCTTTCGCACGTCCCAAAGTTCCGTCGAAGGATGAAATCACCCAATATACAGCCATTTATTTAACGGCTCGCACTCAATTTCTTCAATCTCGTATTTTATTGAATAGGAGGGGTGTGAACAATCCATTTTTAAGGATGTGCTATGAAATGCGCATACTTCCCGCGCATCTCCCGCAATGGTTCGGACTGCCAGTACCTTATAGCGAGGCATTTCGTGAACATGATTGTGAATGGCAGTTGGCATTCTTTTATTATATGAGAAAAAATGGAATGAACTTGAGGGAATTACCCCGAAACCTGATAAGGGAATATGTATCCCGTTTAGCAGAGCCTTCAAAGGGAAAAGAAAAAGCGTGTATTGCTTATCACGAATACCTCCGTTCAACAGGCGTCTCTTCATCTCAAAAAGGCACAGGAATGGATGAAGAGAAAATTCATCACTTACTTTCAGAAAGATTCCTTGCAAAGCGTTACGAAAATTGAGAAAATAGGATTGATTCGTTTCCCGAAGTAAAGGGAGAAGGGGGATTACTGATGGCGACTGAAAATAAGAACAAAGTATTGACTCGTGATGAAGTTAAAGTGGAGGAGACATGGCGTCTCGAAGATATTTTTGCCACAGATGAAGCATGGGAAAATGAGTATGCGGAAGTTGAAGAACTTTCCCGCACAGCCGAATCTTATCAAGGGACACTTTCCAATGGCGGTGATGCACTTTATAACGCATTGAAGTACCGTGATACGCTATCTGAAAGGCTGCGCAAGCTTTACACATACGCTCATCTGAAGACCGATCAGGATACGACGAACAGTTTCTACCAAGCGATGGATAGCCGCATCAAAACACTATACGTGAAAGTATCGACCGCATTGTCATTCTTTTTACCCGAGCTACTGTCCATCGATGAAAACGAATTGGACAATCTTGTTGAAGAACACGAAAAACTGCGTCTATACAAGCAGGAATTCGAAGAAATCAATACACAAAGGCCACATGTTTTACCTGCTGAACAAGAAGCGCTTCTTGCTCAATTATCAGAAGTGACCGGCAATTCATCAGAAACATTCAGTATGTTGAATAATGCGGATTTGACGTTCCCGATGGTGAAAGACGAAAATGGGGAAGAAGTGGAGCTCTCCCATGGCCGCTATGTCAACTTTTTGGAAAGTGATGATCCGCGCGTTCGAGAAGACGCATTCAAAGCGATGTACTCAAAATACGATGAGTTCCAAAACACATTCGCATCAACTTTGTCGGGAAATGTGAAAAGTGACAATGTGAATGCACGAATCCGTAACTATTCATCCGCACGCGAGGCAGCAATGTCGAATAATCACATTCCGGAACAGGTTTATGAAAATCTAGTTTCAACTATCAATAAAAACGTCCACTTACTGCAGCGCTATGTGGCACTCCGTAAAAAAGTGTTCGGACTTGAAGAACTTCACATGTGGGATATGTATGCGCCACTTGTTAAAGATGTGGATATGAAAGTACCGTACGACGAAGCTTCACAGACGATGCTGGATAGTTTCCATCCACTCGGCGAAGAGTATGTCTCAATCGTACAAGAAGGGCTTGAAAACCGTTGGGTGGACGTCCGTGAAAATAAAGGGAAACGTTCAGGTGCTTATTCTTCAGGTGCCTATGGGACAAATCCGTATATTTTAATGAACTGGCAGGATAATGTCAGTAACTTATTCACACTGGCGCACGAATTCGGTCATAGTGTCCATAGTTATTATTCTCGTAAAAGTCAGCCATTTGTCTACAGCGGTTATTCGATTTTCGTAGCGGAAGTTGCATCGACAGTGAACGAAGCCATTTTGAATGATCACTTATTGAAGACGATCGATGATGAACAGAAACGCATCTACTTGCTAAATTATTGGCTCGATGGTTTCCGCGGAACCGTTTTCCGCCAGACGATGTTCGCTGAATTTGAACACCTTATTCACCAGCTGGACCAGCAAGGTGTCGCCTTGACAGCTGAAAAACTGACAGAAGAATATTATGCTCTTAATAAGAAATACTTTGGGGAAGACCTTGTCGTCGATAAAGAGATCGGCCTGGAATGGGCAAGAATCCCTCACTTCTACTACAATTATTACGTGTATCAATATGCGACAGGCTACAGCGCAGCAGTTGCGCTCAGTAATCAAATCTTGACGGAAGGCAAGCCGGCCGTTGAACGCTATGTAAATAACTTCTTAAAAGCCGGTTCCTCCGACTATCCGATTGAAGTTCTGAAAAAAGCTGGCGTCGATATGACAAGCGCTGCGCCTATTGAAGAAGCATGCCGGGTCTTCGAGGAGAAATTGAATGAACTCGAATCACTGCTTTTGAAAAACTGAATAGTAGTTAACCATAGCTCTATTCGCCGTTTTTAATCGGCGGGTAGGGCTATTTTTATTAACATATATTTTAAGGGATATAAAGTAAGCCGTCTTGTTGAAATATTTAATGTGACAGTCATGTGAAATTCATTGTGAATTGTTGATGCTACTATTATTTTATGATAAGGTAAGGATGTGAAATAAATCACATACCAAACATACACCCCTTTTGTTTGAACGTGAACATTTCTCCCATTCCCTTTGAAATAGAGCATCCACTTCCCCCCAGAAGTGGATGCTCTTTTCTGTTGGTTGGGAGAGGGGAAGTAGTAGGCTTAATGGTTTGCAGCAAATAGTAATGGCTCGTACATGAATCCATGGCATTCAAGCCGATGTTATAGGGCGCCGCCAGTTAGTCATGGATACCCTCCCCTAAAAAAAGCCGCTTCATCTCCCGAAACCCCGGGAAATGAAGCGGCTATTATTTATTCATGCTTGTTTTTTACGCCATAATGTTACATCTTGAAAAGAAATTCGTTCGACATGTTGTTGTAGAAGCCGTTTCTTAAGTTCGCGCTCTGCAGATTTTTCGGTAATATTGTAAATATTTGCAATCTCTTTTGTGGATAGTGTATCGAAACGCTGGAACAAATCTTCGAGGGGGGGGGGGATATCCGGATGGATCGGCCCGCCGACCAATTCCCCTAAAATCTGTTCGTAGACTTCGTAGTCGTACAAGCCGCTTACTTTTAGCCCTTCGTCTTCAATGTTTTCATTGAAGAAAACGAACGTAGGGGCTTTGTCGACTTCCATTTCTTGCGCCATATACAAATCCACTTGGAGGGAACGCAGCACGTTTTTTGAAGAAAAGTCATGTATGAATTCATCAACATCAAGATTCAGTTTTCCTGCGATTTCAACGAGAACCGAAAATGAAGATACGTTCCTTGACTTCAAAAATGAATACTCCAACATTTTTGATAAAAATCGGAAGCCAGCGCGTTTGCCTTGGAATTCTGCAGTTTTAACAGCGATGCTCGGATAAGCGGGATGTGTTTTTTCACAGGCCAGCTCATCAATATTTTTTTGCGAGCATTGGAAATTCAATTTGGGCAATGATGTACGCAATGCGATTCGGAGAGTGAAATAACGATCATATTCCACTTGTAACTTCCGAAGTAAAGGTTGTAGAGACCAGCAATCTCCGCATAATGGGTCGATGTAAACATACAGTTCGACAGGTCTTGTGCAAGATGAAGGACTGACCGGATTCTCTAATAATGTACGTCGATTCACGTTCTTTCCCCTCCGGTCCTGTTCACCATGTGATTGGCAGTCAAGACGAGGCGCTTATAATAAATATCACGTATATTTCCTTCCAATCCGACTTCATCCATCGCTTCTGCCATGCATGCCAGCCATGCTTCTGCTTGTACTGGCGAGATTGGAAATGGCATATGACGAGCTTTCATCATCGGGTGACCATGTTCTTCAGTATATAAATTCGGTCCGCCTAAATATTGTGTTTGAAATTGTTTTTGTTTGCGTACTGTTTCTGTCAGGTCATCCGGGAAAATCGGGTATAGGTCCGGGTGTACGGCCACTTTAGCGTAAAACAGGTCGATAAGTTCCGACAACTTTGTAGCACCGATCTCCTCAAAAGGGATCAAAGGTTTTCGCATCATTCTGTCAATCTCCTTTGCTCTGACTGTATTGATATTCTATCAACCCTGCATCCCTTACACAAATATCTAGCTTTTAAAGTGAAATAAAGATGTAAAACAATGAAATTATTCATTGAAATAGCTGAGCACTTTTTTTACGTATTGCTGAGTTTCTTTGAATGGAGGGATTCCGTCGTATTTTTTTACATTTCCGGGACCCGCATTATAGGCAGCAAGGGCGAGTTCAACATTATCACCAAATTGATTAAGCATTTGTCTTAAGTATTTAGCGCCGCCCATGACATTCTGGATAGGGTCAAAACTATTTTTAACACCGAGGAACTTTGCTGTGCCGGGCATTAGCTGCATTAGCCCTTGCGCCCCTGCGTGACTGACACTATTATTGTTAAAATTCGATTCTTGTTTAATGACGGCAGAGATCAGTTTGTCGGGTATGTTATATTTTTCAGCGGCTTGGCTGATGATATCACCATAGCCGCCAGTACTCATGGATGAAGTGGCTGTCGAAACGGAAGAGTATTGTGCCGCCGAGGCCTGGATGTTCTTGATAATGGAAGGTTCAAATACCGCATTTTTCCCACTATAACGCAAGTATTCCATGGTATCGGCATTTCCGAGTATTGTCGACGTAGTGGAAGATAAGGAGTCCGTTATGGATGTGTTGCTTAGCATTTCCCCCATAATAGTAGTAAACATTGAAGCTGATGTGTCATTTTGTCCCGCGTATGTTTGTACAGCACCTAAAGACTGAAGTGAATTGATTCCCATTAAAGTACGGAGTATGCGCGTATCCATCACGATTTCTCCCTTCAGATAGATCATTGTTGGCTTATAAAATATTTTCCTTACAATTTAGTATACCAATTTATGTGGAAAAACGCATTTCTTAAACTGCAAGGCTGGGCTCCATATGATAGAATGAACGTAATGACGCATGAAGGGAAGAAGAAATCGTGAACATTGTAAATCGAATTGACAGTGGACTTCGGAACGAAGAACAAGTCCTCTTTTTATTGGCGGAAAATGCGGAAAAACCACAGGGAACTCCTTCAGGAAAGATGATTACGGATTCGGAAAATGTTTCATTTGTTTATCTTTTAGAAGAAGAAGGAGGATATAGCCACGTTTATTTCACACAGGATGTTTGGCCGCTAATGGTCGAAGTATTGAAGATGGATGCAGATCCAGTTCTATCGTGGAAAGATGGGGTAATGGCGCTTCCCGGATTTAAAGATGAATTAACAATGCTTATCTACAATATTGAGGGTAATGATAATTACGGGGAATTATTCACCTCTGCAGTCGAGCAGGCATTCAGCTCGATACTTCAACCTAAGGAATAACTAGATGGGAGGGATTCGGATGAAACAGTGGAGTCAATTTCTTGAACCATATAAGCAAGCGGTGGATGAACTGAAGGTGAAATTGAAAGGTTTACGAAACCAGTATGAATTGGAAGCTGTACATACTCCCGTCGAGTTCGTGACGGGCAGGGTAAAACCGCTTGCAAGTATCTATGACAAAACACTGGAAAAAGCGATCCCGTTCGAGCCATCGTCGGAACTTGCTGCCGAATTGCCTGATATTGCAGGTCTGCGCGTGATGTGCCAATTTGTAGATGATATCAGTACCGTCGTAGAAACATTGCGGCAGCGGAATGACCTTGAAGTGATTGAGGAACGCGATTATATCGCACATAACAAACCAAGTGGATACCGTTCCTACCATTTGATCATTAAGTATCCCGTTCAGACGATTCATGGTGAAAAGACAATTTTTGCGGAGATTCAAATCCGTACGTTAGCAATGAATTTCTGGGCTTCGATTGAACATTCCTTGAGTTACAAATATGAGGGTGAAATGCCGGATGAAATCAGGCATCGACTCGAACGCGCAGCGGAAGCCGCTTTTCAGCTGGACGAAGAAATGTCCCAGATTCGCAATGAAATCCAGGATGCACAGCAATATTTCAGCGCCTTTAAAGAAACGGCAACGAGACGTTACGGTGGGGAAAATGGGAAAGGGGGAGAGAAATGATGAAATTTGCAATTCAGTCACGTAATGATGAGTTATCCAATCGGCTCTGTGATCAAGCTAAAAACTATTTGACAGACTTCGGACTGGTTTTCGATGAAGAAGAACCTAATATCGTCCTCTCGGTCGGGGGAGACGGTACATTACTCCACGCTTTCCATAAGTATCAATACCGGCTTAAAGAAACCGCGTTTGTCGGAATCCATACGGGACATCTTGGCTTCTACGCCGATTGGAAACCGGCTGAAATTGAAAAGCTCGTCATTTCCATCGCCCGGAAAGAATTCGAAGTGTTCGAATACCCGCTACTCGATGTTAAAATCAACTACGCAAATGATAAGGAAAGTGCTTTGTTTCTTGCATTGAATGAATCGACGGTGAAATCGCCCGATGTGACTCTCGTTATGGATGTTGAACTGAATGGTAATCAATTTGAACGCTTCCGCGGCGATGGATTATGCATGTCCACACCTTCAGGTTCGACCGCCTACAACAAGGCGCTTGGCGGGGCAATTATCCATCCATCTTTACCATCCATGCAATTAACGGAAATGGCATCCATCAACAATCGCGTTTTTCGGACTGTCGGTGCACCGCTTGTGCTTCCAGCACATCATAAATGCGTGTTGACACCTGTCAAAGGTCCAGACTTCATGGTAACAGTCGATCATTTGCAGCTACTTCATAAAGACGTGAAGTCGATTGAATACTCTGTTTCAAAAGAAAAGGTCCGTTTCGGCAGATTTCGACCGTTTCCATTCTGGAGACGAGTTCACGATTCATTCATTGATAGCGATGTTTGATGCTAAAAAGGAGGACGCACGTTTTTGCCTAAGCTTCCATGTGGCTGAAAGCGGAATACTACTGCGAGAATTCCTGCACGCAAAAGGCATTTCCAAACGGACATTGACCGCAACGAAATATGATGGCGGGGATATTAGAGTAAACGGATTTGAACGGAATGTGCGGCATCCATTGCAGGCGGGGGACGAAGTGCTCGTCTGCTTTCCGCCCGAACGGCCAAGCCCGGGGTTACATCCCGAGAATGGGGTTCTAAATATCGTCTTTGAAGACGATGCACTAATCATTATTAATAAACCAGCTGGACAAAGTACAATTCCGTCACGCGACCATCCTACCGGCACTGTTGCGAATGCGCTTGCCGGAAAATTTGCCCATGAACGTCTTCCGTCAACGGTCCATGTTGTCACGCGTCTTGACCGGGATACGTCAGGGCTGATTTGTGTTGCAAAAAACCGGCATATTCACCATCTGCTTAGTGAGCAGATGACAAATTCCGGTTTTCATCGACAGTATGTTGCAATCGTAGAAGGACATATCAATCAAGACAAGTTCACTATCAATAAACCCATCGGCAGAAAAGACGGCAGTATTATTGAACGGGTTGTGCGTGAAGATGGACAAGCTGCCCGAACAGATGTAGAAGTATTGGGTCGCTCCGAAATCAACGGACATGATTTGACCGAAATAGCGCTTATTCTCCATACGGGAAGAACGCATCAAATACGTGTTCACATGCAATGGGCGGGCTTTCCGTTGCACGGCGATGATTTGTACGGTGGAAATCACGGCTTAATTGGGCGCCAGGCTTTGCACTGTGCGGCAATCAAATTTACGCATCCGCTAACAGGTGAAAAGGTTGAATTCAGTTGCGAAAGTCCACCGGATATGAAACGTCTCATGAACATTGAAATCAATCAAACGAAGTGAATTTTTCGGGAACAAAGGGTTGCCGCGAAGGAACCGACACAGTCTTCATTTCGGGATAGCGCAATGCTGTAAGTTTACCCCCAAATACGCATCCCGTATCAATATTCGCGGTATTATTCACAAAGCGAGCGTCCGTGACAGGCGTATGGCCATAAACAATATAGGCATTTCCTTTGTAATGCTTGGCCCAATCGCGTCTGAGTGGCCTTCCATCAGGCAACTTTTTACCGGTGATATCTCCGTAGAGGACGAAAACCCGCATTTTTTCCGAACGGGCAGCGCCGATCATATCTTCGCGGATACCTGCGTGGGCTATGATAAGATTGCCATCGTCATGGGATTGGTACAGTGGTAAAGCTTCGTAAAATCGACTATACATACTCAGAAAATCTTTCCGTTCTTCCTTTGGTAATGCGTCAAGTTCAGCTACCGTCGTTTCAAGACCATGTGTTAGTTGGACCTGATTCCCTTTTGCATACCGATAAAATTTATTGCAATGATTTCCCGGGGAATAAAAGAGGTTTTTATTTTTTTGGATTTTGAACAACAGCTTCAACATACGAAGTGAATCCGGACCCCTGTCCATTGCATCGCCGACAAATGCGAGGTTTCTTCCTTCGGGATGGATTGGAATACCTGTGCTCATTGAGTATCCCAGCTCTTGGATCAACTGCAAGAATTCATCATAACAACCGTGGATATCACCGATAATATCAAATTTCATATTTTCATCACCCTTATTCACATATTGTAATAGTTTATAATACCCTTGTTTAACTTGGTAATGCACGATAAGAAAGGAAGGTGTAGCTGTGAACATTGAAGAAGAATATAAAGAAGAAATCAGTTTCGATGAAGAGAAATTAAAAGATACACTGATTCAACATGATATAAAATCTTTCCGTAATGAATACCTACTCCTTCATCCGTATGATCGAGCCATTTTTTATGAAAAAATCGATTCGGAGCTACGGGAAATCATTTATCAATACTTATCACCGAAAGAACTTGCAGAAGTTTTCGAGACAAGTGAAATCGGCGGCGATGAATATAAACAGTTTCTTCAGGAGATGGACACGACGTATGCAGCAGACATGATTTCGTACATGTTCGTTGATAACGCGGTAGATGTCCTGAATGAACTCGACAAATCACAAGCAGTCAGTTATTTGACATTGATGGATAAACAAGCTGCCGCCGAAATTAAAGCCTTACTCCATTATGAGGAATATACAGCCGGTTCAATCATGACGACGGAATATGTTACGATTCCGCAAAACTCGACGGTCCGTTCTGCCATGACGATTTTGCGCAACGAAGCGCCAAAAGCAGAAACGATTTACTATGTCTTTGTCGTTGATGACAATTATCGTCTGACGGGTGTTATTTCACTTCGTGATTTGATTATCGCACATGAAGATACGTTGATCAGTTCCATTATGAGTGAACGGGTTGTAAATGTCCTTGTCTCGGAAGATCAGGAAGACGTCGCACGGATGATCAAGGACTATAACTTCCTAGCTGTCCCGGTCGTCGACTTCCAACAGCATATTCTCGGGATTATTACGGTCGATGATATTATCGATGTACTCGACGAAGAAGCATCGGATGACTATTCCAAACTTGCTGGGGTTTCCAATATGGATACTTTCGACAAAAACTCGTTCTCAGCAATGAAAAAACGGCTTCCATGGCTGCTTATTTTGTTGGTATTAGGAATGTTGACCGCGAATTTGATTGATCTGTTTACAGAAACAATTTCCAAAGTGGCACTTCTTGCTGCATTCATCCCGCTGATTGCAGGTACAGCAGGGAATAGTGGAACACAAGCACTTGCGGTCGCGGTGCGCGGTATTGCAACAGGTGATGTAGAGGATGAAAGTAAATTCAAGTTACTGTTTCGAGAGGCGGGGACAGGGCTGATGACTGGATTTATTTGCGCATTATTTGTTGTGGGACTCATTTATGTGTGGAAGGGTGCATTCGTGATCGGGCTTTTAGTCGGTGCCGCCATTTTTGTCTCCATTTTTGTCGCGACAATTTCAGGATCATTCATCCCGTTAGTTATGCACAAAATGAAAATTGACCCAGCTGTTGCATCCGGTCCTTTCATCACAACATTGAATGACGTAATTAGTGTAATAATTTATCTCGGTCTGGCAACGGTTTTCATCAGTGATCTTTAGATCATTGGTGAGAACCGTTTTCCGTATGAACATCTTGAAAAATGGGCGCATATACTGAGATAAAAAAGGATGTGCTAATCATTTATCCAAATGAGCCATTATTATTCGTTCATGGACCGCCCGTCTTTATTAAAGTCGCCTTTTTGGTTGAGGAAAGCACGTCAGTTTTTATTTTGAACGGGGAAGAATCGGAAGTTTCCAGTGAACTGAAACAGGAAGAACAGAAAGTACAGGTAGAACAGATTTTTCCCGAAGAACAGAAAGCGCAGGAGAAACAGGTAGAAGTACCGGCATTAAAGGTTACGGATCCTTCCATTACTAGAAGGATTATGTATCTTGCAACACCATTTCCACGGCAAGTTTATCAGCCGCTTGAATTTGTTTTGGGCGATGAAACGCTGATTGGAATAATTGAAAATGTTGAAGGGGAAACAATTACGATAGAAATCGAAGAAGGGGACAAAGAATTCGTTTCTGTAGAAATGGGAAGTATCGAAGAAATTTTATGGCGTGGCAATCCTTTTGATATTAACTGAAATAGGAAGGCAGAACGGAGTTATTCGTTCTGCCTTTTTTGATTGAATTTTCATCGAAAAAGACAGGAGAAAAAGTCTGCCTAATCGGTAAACCGATCGGGCAGACTGGGCATTGCAGATCTATTACTTAATCCTCGTCGCAATCGATAAATACGTCTTTAACACATTGGATACCGCAGAAACATTTCAAGTCCACAGTAATACATGAACCTGTCGCTTCAAACCTTTCCACGTGACACAGTTCATCAAAGTCGAGTTTACCATGTTTAAAAAGGTTTACTCTTTCTCCATTTTCTTTTCGTGGTTCGAGAACTTCCAATGTTGCACAACAGTTGTCAAATACGTTTTGTACTCTGAAGAAAACCGAGAAGCAGCCACCGCAATCTCTTTCCAATTCCGTTGTCCCTAATGATCCTCTACCTCTTCTTCTTTCACGTTTAAACATTGCTTTAAATGGGTCACCATCATCAGTCAATAGCATGAATACACGTGTATTTGCACGCTGACGTGAAGGGCTGACAAGGCTGCCTAGCGGAGTTAAGAAACAATCAGTTCTGCAATCGTCACAGTCCCGGTCTTCCCTAATATCCTGTACTCGTTTGATAGCACGGACGACTTCGCAAATACAGTTGTCTTGATGACGACGAACATCATTACTCTCTTCATTTCTTCCACATCCCATTAATTCCACCTCCTTTTCTCAACTCTTTATACTTTATGCACCAAAGTTCAAAGTGTAAGGGCGCGTTAAGGGATTATGAATAAAGTTAAGAGTGAAAAGGCATACTGTAAAGAAATGGAGGGGACGCATATCTGGAAACGTGGACTCATGATATTTGCAGTTGTGTTGCTATCAGGTTGTTCGGGCAATGACTTCCGGATTGACAATAGTTCGAGTGAAGATTCGACAAAAGCGGAAGAGGTATTCAATAACGATAAACGCCTAACATCCGCGGTAACCGTTTTTCACGAAAATGACGTAATTGCTGGCATCACGCTTACAACATTTTCACGCTTTAAAAAAGAGAAGATTGAAAAAGAACTTAAGAAAAGATTAGAAGAGTATTATCCAGATAAGGACATTACCGTCTCGGCAGACAGTAAAATCCGGATGGAAACGGACAAGCTCATTCAGCTGGATAATAAAAAAAATATGGGTAAAAAAATCGATAAATTGAAATCACTTATAAAGGAAGAGACCTGATGGACGAAAAAAAATATGCAAAGTTAGAAAAAGAAGTTTCGCCCAAAACGCCGTTGATGCGAAATGTCATTTTCGCATTCTTGACAGGAGGGACAATCTGCTTGATCGGTCAATTTGTTTCCATGTTTTACATGACCTTTTTCGATTTCACGGAACGGACAGCAAGCAATCCAACGGTCGCTACGATGATATTTTTTGCGATGCTATTAACGGGTTTTGGTCAATATAAGAAAATTGCCCAGTTCGGAGGGGCGGGGAGTGCAGTGCCGATAACAGGCTTCGGTAATGCTGTCATTTCCGCTGCAATCGAGCATAAGTCCGAAGGTTATGTTCTTGGGGTTGGCGGTAATATGTTCAAACTCGCAGGTTCGGTCATTCTGTTCGGTGTTTTTTCCGCATTCGTAGTTGCCCTTATTAAAACTATCCTTGTCAAATTTGGAGTTGTATCATGGTAGCGCGCGGTCTTTTGACATTCAAAACGACACCTTCCATTGCAGCAACAGGGGTAACCGCGGGACCGTTGGAAAAGAAAAGTCCATTCGCTGATAAGTTCGACAAGGTTTACGACGATGAACGCTGTGGAACGAAAACGAATGAACATGCGCATGCCAAAATGATGGAAGATGCATGCATGATTGCCTTAAGCAAAGTGGACTCTGTGCCTGGGGATGCAGACTTCCTGTTGATAGGAGATCTGGTCAACCAAATGACACCGTCTAACTTTGCCGCAACGACCGTCGGAATTCCATATCTCGGCATGTTCTCGGCTTGTGCAACATCGGTGTCCTCGCTAGTGATGGCGGCATTGTTGACAGAATCCGGTATGTCCACATGTGCCATTGCGGGAGCGTCGAGTCAGCATAATGCAGTCGAACGACAATTCCGCTATCCAGTCGAGTACGGATCTCAAAAACCTGCGACTTCGCAATGGACTGTGACAGCAGCGGGAGTAGCCACTGTTACGCCTTATAAAAAAGGGTTTCCTTCTATTGAGTGTGCGACAATCGGATGTGCAACGGACCTTGGGATGACTGATCCGCTTAATATGGGGGCGGCAATGGCTCCTGCGGCAGCCGATACGCTCACACGACATCTGACAGGTCATGGCAAAGATGTCAGCGATTATGACGTAATTATGACAGGCGATCTTGGAAAGACAGGGTTTGAATTGTACAAAACGCTTGCTGGCAATCAAGGGTTTGACGTCTCAGAAAAGTTCCGAGATGCAGGAGAGGAATTTTACGGCGCAGATACAGCTTTTTTATCCGGAGCAAGTGGAGCGGGTTGTTCTGCAGCAATTTTTTTCACGGAAGTAATCGATAAAATGATGGCAGGAGATTATAAGAGAGTCCTTCTAATTGCCACGGGCGCGCTTTTATCACCGCTATCGTTTCAACAAGGGGATACGATTCCATGCATCGCGCATGCAATCGAATTAACGATGAAATGAGTGTTGCATATGGTTTCGATTTTCATTACAGCTTTTATTGTAGGCGGTCTCATTTGTGTAGTTGGACAGTTGTTGTTCGACGTTGCAAAATTGACCCCTGCGCATACATTATGTATTTTGGTCGTCGCGGGTTCAGTATTGGATGGTTTAGGTCTGTATGAGCCGTTCATCGACTTTGCCGGCGCCGGTGCAACTATTCCGATTACTTCGTTCGGCAATGCCTTAACACACGGTGCAATGGCAGAAGCCGAAAAGCATGGTTTGATAGGTGTAGTTACGGGAATGTTCGAGGTGACCAGTTCTGGAATCAGTTCGGCTATCCTGTTCGGATTTATTGCATCTCTCATTTTTAAATCGAAAGGAAAGGTTAAATAGTGATTAGCCCTCTACCTTTTTCTTCTGTCTGCATAGGATAGGAAGAAGGGAAGGGGGTATTTTCATGTTTGGATGCAATCCTTATGGAGGCGGATACGGTGGATGCGGCGGCTATGAGCCCGAAAAATGCGGCGGAAACTACGGCGGCTCTACATTTGTTCTAATTGTTGTTCTCTTCATCTTGCTCATTATTGTGGGCCGCAGTTTTTGTGTATAAGAAGGGGGGGATATTAGATGAATGATTCATTTTTCCGGAAAATCGAATCAAAAACGGGAGTTCCGATGGAAGAAGTGTTTGCATTGGCAAATGCAATCCAATATGCAGATTTCAATGACGAGCGTCAAGTAAGGAAAATCATACGGAAAGTCGGAAAACTTGCGAAAAAAGATGTGCCGCAACAAACAGAGGATGAGCTTGTCAATTCTATCATCAAGAACGGAAAAGCTGTCAATATTAAAGATATTCAAGATATGCTTGGCAGGCAATAAAATAATTTTGCAGAAAAGTAGAATAATAGGTTTAACTTTACAAGGAAACGGATATACTACTAAAAACCAATGAAACGGGGTGTTTACAATGGGCTATATATTACCGATTCAACCAATCCAATCGCAAATGTACGCAAATCGATTGAATATGGAGTTCAATGATTTCGCCCATATCGATCGGGTCAGTAAAGTGAAATTAGATCCGGATTTTTCGGAAGAGCTGGATGAATCTAACCAGCAGGAACGGGAAATGGAGGAAGATGAGGGAGAGTCCATTGTTAAAGCACCGCCAGCATACCAAGGTTTTGTCTATCCGAATCCTGTTAACCTATCACCCTTAATTTCTCAAGTGGTCGGAAAAGGATTATCGGTAAATGTATATATCTAACCGATTAATATGAAAAGGTTCGCATTGCTAGTAAAAAGCAATGCGAACCTTTTTTAGTCGTTCATTTTTTTTTCCATCGCACGATGCGGAATGTCTGCATCCATAAATTCCGGCGATGTAATGACATATCCTAATTTTTCATAGAACGGAACCGCATAAGATTGTGCATTCAAAATGATTTTTTTCATGCCTGATGCTGATGCATGCTCTTCAAGTGCATGCATAACGAGATTTCCCAGGTGCTTACCCCTGTATTCCCCCAACACGCAGACCCGTTCGACTTTTCCGATTCCATCATTGGTTTCCCTGATTCGACCTGCACCGATCGGAGTTTCAGAAGAATAAACGACAAAATGCGTTGCAGTTTTATCTAAATGATCCAACTCAAGATTGAGCGGTACACCCTGTTCTTCCACGAACACTTTTCTTCTGACGGAAAATGCATCTTCTAGTTCAAGGTCAGTAGTCGCGATTCTTACTTCGAACAAAATTCAGTTATCCTCGTCAAGACGGAAGGTTTCATATACCGTCCATGAACCGTCTTCAAGCTGATACGTAAGGTGCAGGCGGTCTATCATTTCAGTATGATTGACACCGATCATTTTTAGTTGACCGATGATATCGTCGTGTTCACCGGAAGTCAATTTTTGTGCAATCGTCACATGGGGAACGAATGTAAATTCAGGTTCTTTACCCATGAAATTAGAATTCAGGTCTTTGTGCAAAGCAGCCAATTCATCGTTTAGAACAGCCTTGAAATAAATCGTATTCGTGATGGGTGCGAATGTCCCCACTTTCGATACATTCAATTCAAATGGACCGTGTTTTTTCGTTACTTGTCTGATAGCTTTTGCAACTTCTTCGATTTCTTGATCGTTCGCTTCGAATACACTTTTTACCGTTAAATGTGGCGTAATCAGTGCATAATGAGGGTCATATCTTTTCCGATAACCATTCGCTAAGTCTTGAAGTTTTTTTGATGGGAATGCAACAATGCCGTATTTCATAATGAAGACCTCCTAGTAAGAATAATTTGTAAAAGCTTTATATTATTGATTATAGCAGAATACCGGCCATTATGTCCGTTTTGTCTGAATTAATGGCCGAATGCCATTTGGACGGCACGTCGGACATCAGGTTGCCAGTATTTCCATGTGTGATTGCCATTGAATTCTTCATAAAAGGAGAGAAACCCTTTTTTATCTATTAATTCATGCAGCGCCCGATTAGGCGTAAGGAAATCTTGAACGCCGTCAACTTGTGTATTCACTTCGGTTTCGCCTTCTCCGATTACATGATATATGGAGAAACAGGAAGGATCTTTTGCTGCCTCCACCTTTTCAAGTACAAAATCATCAACATAAGGGGAATGAAGAATCACTTTACCGAATATATTAGGATATTTCAATGCGGTTAAAAGGGAAATTGTAGCTGCCAACGAATCCCCGATAAGCGCCCTGCCTGAACCGATCTGATAAGTGGGGTAATTGGCATCAATATATGGAACAAGTTCATGGGCGAGAAAACGAGTATACGCTTCGCGTCGGTCGCCTTCCGGATGATACAGACGCCTGCGTTCCTTGACACTCTTATAAGGGACCCCGACGGTAATGACGTTTTCAATCTCTTCTTCTTCAATGAATTCGTCAATGACCCGACCAATCCGTCCGAACTGGAAATAATCCTTTCCATCGGACGCGATGAGGACCGAGTATTTATAAAGAGGGGAATAGTTATGCGGCAAGTGGACAAGCAACTGCATATCCTCACCGAGTTCCTTACTATAGATTGTTATATCCTCTATCGTTCCGTTCTTCATAAATGGAGCCTCCTCAAATTGCGTGTATATTGAAATTGTATCATATCGGCCAGGTTAGGTATAATGGTTGCATAACACTTATATATTAAATATAAAAGGGGTTGGATGGAAATGCATGATGATACAAAGGTTATTCCTTCACAAGTGGTGACAGAAGCGACAAAAGCGGCTCTGCTGCGACGCGGGGTAACGCTTGAAGCTATTGCGGAGATCGTTTATGAAATGCAATCTCCCTATAATAAAGGTCTTACATTGGAGCACTGTATCGAATCCATTGAAGGTGTCCTCCGTAAACGGGAACTGCAGCATGCGATCCTTGTAGGAATAGAGCTTGATGAGCTTGCAGAGCAAGGAAAACTTTCCACTCCATTACAAGAAATTGTGGAATCTGACGAAGGGTTGTTCGGTGTGGATGAAACAATTGCACTCGGTGCTGTATTTACATATGGTTCCATCGCAGTAACGACATTCGGCCATCTCGATAAAAATAAAACCGGAATCATTAAAGAATTGGATACAGTAAAAGGAAAAGCGATTCATACGTTCCTTGATGATCTCGTCGCCAGTATTGCAGCATGTGCATCTTCAAGAATTGCGCATAGAACGCGTGATCTCCAAGAAATGGGTGAAACATTCGAAGATATTACCCCGGATGAAACAATGCCAGAAACGAAAGTGAAGGGCGCAAAAATATAATAGGTAATTAAGAGCAGTCAAAGGAATTAGTCTTTTGACTGTTTTTTTGACGTCTAATTTCAGAATAAAGGGAGTAATAAATACAGTAAACGCTTCCAAGAATCTGATTAATTTTTATATTGTTGACACAAAGTCGAATTATCGTGGTAAGATATATTTGAGGTTTTGGAGAAATATCACAATAGGGGAGGAAATTAGATGAAGAAAAAACCATTACGTTTATTTGTATTCATAATGATGATTGCATTACTAGTACTTTCAGCATGTAATTCAGGCGAATCAAATGAAACGGAAAAAGAGACCGGTGCAGAGAAAGAGACAGACACTGGTAAAAGTAAAGATGATTACAAGTTTCTAAGTATTTTAACAGGCGGGACGCAAGGGACTTATTATCCTCTGGGGGGATCGTTTGCCGACTATATCACGGATGCGACTGGCGTAAAAACAACAGCCGAGGTTTCACAAGCATCGGCTGCAAACATGACAGCCCTTCAAGACGGAGAAGCTGATATCGCTTTCGTTCAGACAGATATCGCTTATTATGCTTCAAAAGGTGAGCTTATGTTTGATGGAGAAGTCATCGATAATGTCTCGGCAATCGGCGCACTTTATCCTGAAACTGTTCAATTGATCACACTAGAAAAGAACGGTATTAAAACATACGAAGATTTGAAAGGCAAGAAAGTTTCCGTTGGTGCACCAGGTTCTGGTACGTATGCCAATGCGGAACAACTCCTAGAAATCCATGGACTGACAATGGATGATATCAAGCCGCAAAGTCTTGATTTCGGCGAATCACAAGAAAGCCTACAGGCCGGTCAAATCGACGCCGCATTCATCACAGCCGGTACACCTACAGGAGCGGTTGAAGGATTGAACGCAGTCGCATCAGTATTTGTTGTTCCTGTTGAGGATGCAAAAGCAGATGAATTGATCGCAAAGTATCCGTACTACGCGAAAGAAATCATTCCTGCAGGCACATATGGAATAGCAACTGAAACACCAGCGGTATCTGTTGGCGCGATGCTTGTTATCCAAAATGAAGTTCCTGAGGATTTAGGTTATGAAATTACAAAAGCAATCTATGACAATGCGTCAAAACTTCAACATGCAAAAGGTAAACTGATCAAAGCTGAAAAAGGTCTTGATGGAATCGGAATTCCAGTTCACCCAGGCGCACAGAAGTATTTTGACGAAGTAATCAAAAAGTAATCTATGATGTAGGCGGGGCGGTGAAGCGTGAAGCTTCAGCCGTCCCAATTTCTTTAAATACTAAGAAAGGAAGAGGCGGATGAATCGGAAAAAAATGGTTCCGCTAATTCTTTTTTTTATTTTTTTAGTTGTATTTGCCTTTTTCATTCCGGTAAACACGTCTTTTACTTTCACAGAACATCGAGTAGAAAATCCGAAAACATTTTACATGCCTTTAAATAGCGAAAACAAATTTCAAATCAGGTACGTTCATTCCATTCATTTGACGGAAGTCATTGAATCATATGAAGTAACAGCTGATCAAGAAATACGGCTATTATCGATGCAATATGAAAATATGGCTATCGGTTTACCAGGGTACGCTGAAGAAGGAGAAACCTTCTCATTGCAAGATGGCGTGTATACGCTTACATATGATGATAAAGTTATCGATTCATTCGTCATGCTGATTGGCGATGTAGATGCAGAATTAGCGTTTGTTTATCGGGATGAAGAACTAAATTTAAAAAAACAGTTGGTAAGAGGGAAATCCTACACATTCCGTGTTGCGAAGCTATCCCTTTATCAGATGCTGAAAGGAGTTACTATAGATGGATAAAGAGTCCAAGCGGATTGACAAACCAGAATTAAATCCGCAAACAGAAGATTTTAAGATGCTATCGGATGAAGAACAACTGGAGATTTTACAAAAGTATGATCCGGAATCAAATACTAGGAATGTCAGTGGTATTTTCAAAAAAATCGTGTTCTTCGTATTACTGGCATTTTCAATCTTTCAATTATATACGGCGATTGGAACACCTTTCACCGCCTATATCCAACGATCCATTCACTTAGGATTCGCGTTGTCGCTTATCTTTATATTATTTCCCGCGAGGAAAAAACCCGGCGTTAAACGAAATAAAGTACCTTTCTATGATGTGATTTTATCGCTTCTCGCTATAGGGGTCGGATTATACTGGCCGCTCTTTATTGATGATCTTGTTTTACGGGTGGGACGTGTTTCGACACTTGACATGATTGTCGGAGTTTTAGCTATCATTTTAACGATGGAAGCGGCAAGACGGGCGGTCGGACTGCCGATTACAATTATCTCGACGACATTTTTGGTCTATGCATTTTTCGGACCCTATTTCCCGGGTTTCTTAGCGCACCGGGGGCAAGATTTGAAAAGTATCGTGCAGCTGATGTTTTTCACGACAGATGGAATTTTAGGCACACCAATTAGTGTATCTGCAACATTCATCTTCGTTTTCCTATTATTCGGAGCGTTCCTCGTCAAGACAGGTGTCGGTGCATACTTCAACGATCTTGCAGTTGTACTGGCGGGGCGTTTGGTCGGGGGGCCGGCTAAGGTTGCTATTTTCTCGAGTGCTCTGCAAGGAACGATTTCGGGAAGTTCAGTTGCCAATGTCGTCGGGTCAGGTTCATATACAATCCCGATGATGAAAAAACTCGGCTATAAAAAAGAATTTGCCGGTGGTGTTGAAGCTGCTGCGTCGACTGGTGGGCAAATTATGCCACCGATTATGGGGGCAGCCGCATTCCTTATGGTTGAATTCATAGGAGGAGTAACGTACTGGCAAATTGCTAAAGCCGCAGCGATTCCAGCTCTTTTATACTTTACGGGTGTATGGATCATGACGCACTTTGAAGCGAAGCGCGTTGGTCTGAAAGGAATGACTGAAGACCAAATTCCTGATCGTAAAAAAACATTGAAAAAAATCTATCTGTTATTGCCGATTATCGGTATTATCGTCTTCTTATTAATCGGTATTCCGACAATGAAAGCAGCGCTGTTAGGAATCGTTCTAACAATTATTGTTAGCTCGTTCGACAAATCAACGCGTCTCGGATTTAAAGACATGATTGAAGCGCTCGTTGACGGGGCACGTACAGCACTTGGTGTTGCAGCGGCGACAGCATGTGCCGGGATCATCGTTGGTGTTGTTGTCAAGACAGGGCTAGGTCTTAGCCTTGCCACTGGATTGATTTCAGCTGCTGGAGGGAACATTTTCCTAACATTGTTCTTTACAATGTTAGCTGCAATCGTTTTGGGTATGGGGTCGCCGACAACAGCGAACTATGTTATCACTTCAACAATCGCTGCTCCTGCGATTATCACGCTTCTTATGCTTGATACTCCAAACGCGGCAGTTCCATTAGTCGTTGCTATTTCAGCCCATCTATTCGTCTTCTATTTTGGTATTATCGCAGATATTACACCGCCTGTTGCCCTTGCAGCATTCGCGGCAGCTGGTATCTCAGGCGGGGATCCCATTAAAACAGGAGTCGTCTCGGCGAAACTTGCAGTTGCGGCATTTATCATTCCATACATGTTCGTATTCAATCCAGCGATGCTTATGATGGGGGCTTCTATCCCGGAAATTGTATGGGTCGTCGCAACCGCGATTATTGGTATGATTGCAATCGGCGCAGGGATGATTGGCTACTGGTATAGGAAATGTAATTGGATTGAGCGGATACTCGCTTTGGGCACTGGACTGCTTCTTATTTATCCAGAAACCATCACCGACATTATCGGACTGTTTATGTTCGGTTCAATGGTTGTAATCCAGTGGGTTACACGTGAGAAAAATAAGGACGACAAGAAAGTCGCTGTAACTTCATAAAAGAATGAGAAAAAACCTTCACTACTTGTGGTGAAGGTTTTTTGTCTACTAAATTAAAGGGGAAAATCTGGCGAGGAGCGGAAACGTGCGAAGACATAGTGAATAACATAGTAATACAGGCTATATCTAACATAAGTGTTACTAGGCCTGAGAATCATATGATAAAGGAGGTATCAAAATGGATGCAGATAAACTAAAACAGTTCGTAGCATTATTCGGGGGATGGTTGTCAGCTTTACTCTTATATTTGGGAACGCTCAATGTCAAATTCGAATGGTTTGACCAGAACTCGATAACGGCGCTTGAAACCTTTCTAATGGCTTCAATTCCGTTCGCCATCGCATTATACGGTGTATATAAAAATAGCTACCGGTTAAGCAAAAAAGCGAAGATGCAAGAGGAGACTTTAAAGAAAAATGGATTAAAGTAATTAGGGGTAGTATGGATTTTAGATAGTCAGATATATGATTAGCAGTGCTAAAATACCATCGGAATGCAAGTGGAATATTGAATGCAATAAGTCCATATTTAATTAGCTGAATTCTTATTTTGAATGAAAAAGACAAGTAATGGCCCGATTAAATTGGCGGCTGATTGTTTAGTAAATACCCGGTCTACCTACTATTTTATAAAATGAAGTGAGCGATAAATCATCCGCTACAGTTTGTATATCAGTTATGATGAAGCCGTTATTTAAATAAAAGTTTACAGCAGGTGTATTTTCAGAACCCGTCGAGACAGTCATTGCAGTGCAGTTTTCATCGAGGGTTTCAATGAATCTCACCAACTTCTTGGCAATCCCTTTTCTAAAATGTTCGGGATGAACCATTAACCGATGTATATCAATCACTTCGTTTTCAACCTTCACAGATATCGCTCCGCATAACCCATCATTTATAAAATACCCATAAAAAGATTCTCCACATTGCTGTAAAGATTCGATGGTATCGTTTAATGGGGGTATATCAAAAAAGTTAATAAGCTTCGCCTCAACAAGGTATGAGGGGATTTGAACCTTTACTATCTCTTTTGCGACCGTAGGATCTTTAATGTCGATTTTTTTAATCAAAAAGGTGCACCCCCAATTCCTTTATAATATAAAAAAAGACCTTTATATACAAGGTTTTCTGACATTCTATATCATTATGTTCCGCATGATTTATCAGGAAACGCAGTGTACAGGGTGAAAGAAGTTGAACTCAAGAAGGTGGACAAGCCGAGCGATGGATTGTGGAAGCAGGTCATTATATGGCATGATGCAAATCCAACACGTTTTGAGGTTTATAAGAAAAGAAAAAATTCAGTCCCTTGTATAGGGACTGAATTAATTTAATTACTCAAGTCTTGTGTGCCTGGACTATGTTCATTCGGCATGTCAGGCATTAGAGGAACTGGAAAACCAGCAGGTGGAGGAGTTACTTTAAGTTCACCATCATTTCTACTAGGAGACTGTCCTTGGTAAATCTCCGCGATTCTAGTCGGGTCTAATCTGAAATTAAATTGGGCGTTATGATAACCTAATTCTACATATTTTCTACATTCTGGGTACTTGTTTATGTCGTAATTTGGTATCGGGAAAAGTTTACCCCAATTTACACCTAAAGTCTCCAACGCTTTGGCAAAAGCATTCTGGTGCGCATTATCTCGTACGATGAGAAAAGCAAGCGTTTCTCTAAACGTTTTATTTGAACTCATTTCGTAAATACGTGTCTTTTGAAGTACACCAGTTGATTCCAGTATCAAATTGTCAAGTAAATCAGCTACGAGGTTTCCATGTGAATATACCCAAGAGCCGTTCCAAGGGTTACCAGAAGCGTCTACAGGCAAAGAAGCTTGCGCGCCAATAATATAATGATGCGGGTTTGCGTGCCTAATTGCATCATCAAGAGGAGCATGATCGACACCTGCATTTCCTGGAACAGCAGACTCTCCAGAATCATTTAATAACTGGTTAATTGTATTTTGCACGAGTTCAACATGTGCGATTTCTTCTAGGAAAACACCGCGAAGTAAATCTCGATATTGAGTATCTTTTCCCCTGAAATTGGAACTTTGAAAAAAGTACTGCATCATAGTTCTCATTTCGCCATAATGGCCACCTAGAATTTCTTGCAACACTCTTGCGGCTTCTGGATCTGGTTTATCAGGGGTAATTATATTAATTAATTCTTCTTTGTAGTAATACAAATAAATTCAATCCTTTCTAAATTATGTTATAAAGATTAGAGTGTGCAGGATGATGAAAATTATTCGTTTAAAAAGATTGTGCCGTAGTAAACTTAGATGTCTATTGGGAAAACCAAGGACATTGATTCAGCTTAACGGCTGTTTATCAACGTTGTTCGTATGAAAGTATGGATTTGGTTTCGTATATTACAGAATAACTAGAGAAAAGCATTAATGGAAAGGCGATGTTACATTCTTCACGACGGGCAAAAGAAATTTGTTTTCAGCGTCTAATGAATACTTTTTATGATATGGGAAACATTAACGCTAGTAGACGAAGAATGGAGGGATTAGGATGAAGCAAAAACATGCTTTTGCGCTTATGTCAGTTATTTTATCAGCAGGCTTTTTATTCGGCTGTAACGGTGTTGACGAAGATGAGCCGGATCCATCTGAAGAACCTTCAGAGCAGCGAGAAGATAATAGTCAATAATCCCCTTTATTAAAACAGTATTCATGTAAAAAACACCGTTCAAAAATGAATGGTGTTTTTTATTTTGCGCTCAGCATGGATATAGTCTATAAGGGGCAAGTCCCGAACTGTGTAAGCAGAAGTAACACTTATTCGGAGGTTTCTTTATTGATGTTATAGAAATATCCTACTTCAGAAGATGTAATAGCGGAGTGTGTTATGGAATTTTGTCCAAGACGATTGAGTCTATGGGCGTTGGATAAGGCAAAAAAATTAATAGATTCCGCGTTTCGAAACCCATTTCAAAAAGTGATGTATCACAGTCACTTAATCAATCTTCAAATGTATAAAGAAATGCTTTTCCAGTACTAAGTACACCTTTCAGAGTTGGAAATTCGTATAGTGGCCTTTGCAAATAAATTGGATGATAACAAGATTGTCCAATCGATTCCAGGAATCGGAGAAAAAATCGCTGCAACGATAATATCTGAGATTGGTGGAATCGATCGGTTTAGTCATCCGAAAAAACTGGTTGCCTTTACAGGAGTAAATTCCAGTGTTCACTCATCAGGATAGTTTTCTACCACAAACAATCGTATTACTAAACGAGGTTCAAGTAGATTACGCAATACTTTGTATCTTGCCGTATTGTGCGATATCAGAAGAAAAGATTGCCAGAGTAGCGATAGTAGCCAAGGTGTCTTTTCTAGTTTTTTAAATTACTAGGTCAGTTCGTGGTTTACATTTTTTTATAGTCAAAGTTTACGAGTGAACATTTTCTTTTAATAGTGCTTTCACTAGTTTTTTGTTACGCATTTTGAAGACGTCATTATGAGAAGAAACCATCGCTACGCTATCGGCATCTGGTTCAATGTACTGTTTTGCTTTATTCACGGCATTCGCAGCATCTTGAAATGTACCTGCAATCAGATTGAGTTTTGCTTCATGCTTTAAGATATCGCCTGCAGCAAATATGCCTGGAACAGATGTTTCACTGTTTACGCTGCCATCTATAAAAGAACCGTCCGCTAATTCAATTCGTACTGGACTGTTCTCAAGTAAGGCAATATCACGTTCGTAGCCATGGTTAATGATAATTTCATCCACCACTATGTACTGTTTTTCACCGGTTGTGGCATGTGTTACTTCAACCGTTTCAATCCTTGAATTGTCTCTAGAAGCAATTAGTTTTGTAATGGAGTTATGGAACATACAAATGGCATTGCTTTCAAATAGTTTTGCAACTTGTGCTTCATGACCAGTGAAATCGCCTTTTCGGTAAACGACAATTACTTGTTTCGCAATGGGGGCAAGTTCGTTAGCCCAGTCAATAGCTGAATTTCCACCGCCAGAAATCACAACGGTTTTGTCTTTAAAGTGCATAAGGGATTTAATTGTGTAGTTCAAATTACTTACCTCAAATCGGTCAGCCCCTTCAATTTGCAGTTTTTGAGGGGTCAGGATACCGCTGCCAATGGCGACGATAATCGTTTTGGACAAATGGTATTCATTCGTATCGGAAAGTAATTCGAATAATCTATCCTCTCGCTGATGAATAGCATTCACTTTTGTATTCAATACGACTGTAGGCTGGAAGGTCAGTCCCTGTTCGACTAGTTTATCAATTAGCAACGCTCCAGGAAGAGGGGGGTGTCCGCCTACATCCCATATCATCTTTTCAGGATAGACATGAATCTTCCCACCCAGATGAGGTTGGAATTCAATGATTTTTGTTTTTAACCCACGTAAACCGCTATAAAAACCGGCGTATAACCCCGCAGGACCTCCGCCAATAATCGTTACATCATACTCTTCTATCTGTTTCATTTCATTTCAATCCTTCCTCAACATTCATTTTATGTTTTTTATCCTAAGGTTATTGACAGGTTTAGATTTCAGCACTATAGTTGGATTATAAATGACATTGATAATCATTATCAAGTGTTTTGAATGAAAGTAGAGGGGAGGCAGCAAATGGTTAGGCTTCACGCGAAAGACTTGCAAATCCAGTACGGTGAGCGAACGATTGTTGAAAACTTGTCTGTTTCCATTCCAGATGAAAAAATTACCGTCATCATTGGATCTAATGGTTGTGGCAAATCAACCTTGTTGAAAGCTTTAACTCGTATTATTCCTCATCAAAAGGGCTCTATTGTTCTCGATGGTGAAAATATAGTAAAAGAGCCGACAAAACAGTTGGCACAAAAAATGGCAGTATTGCCACAGACGCCCGAGAGTGCAGGGGCACTGACGGTGGGGGAGCTCGTTTCTTACGGTCGATTTCCACATCAGAACCGGTTCGGTCGTTTGGGAAAAAAAGATTTGGAGATTATCGATTGGGCACTTGACGTGACAGGGACTAGATTTTTCAAGTCGCATCCTGTGGACTCACTCTCGGGTGGACAACGCCAACGTGTATGGATTGCGATGGCACTTGCACAGGAAACCGACATGATATTCTTGGACGAACCGACTACCTATCTCGACATGGCACATCAACTCGAAATCCTGGAACTACTGCAACAGCTGAACGCAACAGAGAAACGAACGATTGTCATGGTACTACACGATTTAAACCACGCAGCGCGTTTCGCAGATTACATCATTGGCATGAAGTTCGGACAAATCGTAAAATCCGGACCTTGTGAAGAAATCATTACGAAGCCTGTCTTACGCGAGCTGTTTCAAATTGATGCAGAGCTGGGCGTCGATCCACGAACAGGAAAACCTATCTGCATTACCTATAATTTAGTCAGAGGAGAATGAAAGTAAATGAAAAAGAATTCTTTAGTAGTCATAGCTATACTTGTGATGTTTGTTTTAGCAGCATGCGGAGGTTCGAAAGAAGAAAGTACATCAGCGGATAAGGAAGAAAAGGAATCCGAACCAACAACAATTACATATGAATCCGAAAGCGGACCAGTAGAAGTACCAGCAGATCCACAACGAGTACTTGTACTATCTTCATTTGCTGGTAACGTAATGGCGCTTGATGTCTCTTTGGTTGGAGTTGACTCTTGGTCAAAAATGAATCCTCGTTTCGCAGATAAGCTGGCAGGCGTAGAAGAAGTAACTGACGAAAACCTAGAAAAAATCATTGAATTGGATCCGGACTTAATTGTGGGTCTATCGAATATTAAAAATGTTGAGAAACTGAAAGAGATTGCCCCTACCGTTACATTTACATACGGGGCAGTTGATTATTTAACTCAACATGTTGAAATCGGTAAATTGCTGAATAAAGAAAAAGAAGCGCAGGCTTGGGTAGACGACTTTAAAACCCGCACACAACAATTAGGTGATGACGTCAAAGCGGAAATCGGCGAAGATGCGACCGTCACGGTAATCGAAAGTTTTGATAAGCAATTATATGTATTCGGCGACAATTGGGGCCGTGGCACAGAAATTCTATACCAGGAAATGGGTCTGAAAATGCCGGAAAAAGTGAAAGAAATGGCTCTTTCCGATGGTTACTACGCATTATCGGCTGAAGTATTACCTGAATTTACGGGGGATTACCTCATTTTCAGCAAGCATAAAGATGCCGACAATTCATTCGAAGAAACTGAAACGTTCAAAAATATCCCTGCAGTCAAAAACAACCAGTTATACACAGTGGATGCGATGGAGTTTTATTTCAATGATCCATTGACACTTGACTATCAGTTGGAATTCTTCAAGGAATCCTTCTTGGGGAACTAAATCATGTTAAATTACTGGCTTCAACAAATTCCTTATTCAATCAAAATTGGGATGAGCTTGATTCTGTTAATCGTTAGCTTCGGCATGGCTTTAGTATTCGGGGCAGCTGATACGAGTGTTAGAGATGTCTTGACTGCCATACTCTCAACTGCACCGAGTGACCAAGCCATAATGTTACGGGAAATACGTTTTCCACGAGAAGTAGCCGCTGCCCTAGTAGGTGCGGCTCTTGCCGTTTCAGGTGCCATTATTCAGGGCATGACGAGAAACCCACTAGCCGATCCTGGTTTGCTTGGATTGACTGCCGGAGCAAATGCAGCCTTGGCGATTACCGTGGCATTTTGGCCATCGGTAAATTATTTTGGCGTGATGATGACCTGTTTTGTTGGGGCTGCGGCAGGTGCAATCCTCGTGTTTGGTTTCAGTTCATTTCATCCGGAAGGATTCACGACGCTTCGGATTGTGCTGGCAGGAGCAACCATCTCAGCTTTTCTGTATGCCATCGCTGAAGGCGTGGGCATCTATTTCAAAATCTCCCAGCAGGTTTCCATGTGGACTGCGGGAGGCATGATCGGCACGACATGGAATCAAGTATTGCTGATTGCACCGATTGTGTTTATCGGTGTCATAATCTCTATGATGTGTGCACGCCAACTGACCATTCTATCGCTAAGTGAAGAAATGGCAGTGGGTCTCGGACAACGAGTTCGATTGATCAAATCTATTTTGTTTGTACTCGTCATAATCTTGACAGGTGCATCAGTAGCACTTGTCGGCAACCTGGCCTTTTTCGGTTTGATGGTGCCCCATATCGTGAGGGCGATTGTCGGAACCGATTATCGATTTGTACTCCCGATGTCGGCTATTCTGGGGGCGACATTCATGTTGCTGGCTGATACAGTTGCCCGTTCCATCAATGCCCCATATGAAACGCCAGTTGCCGCTGTGGTAGCCATAATGGGCTTGCCTTTCTTCCTGTACATTGTGAGAAAAGGAGGGCAAAGCTTCTCATGATTGAAAAATCGACTATTCGTAAACAACGGATACTGCTGATCGTGTTTGTTCTATTAATAATGGCAACTGCCGTAATCGGTCTAGGGCTTGGCTATTCATCCGTTTCATACGACCGTATTCTTCCGACGCTACTTGGGGAAGGGGAATTCAAGGAAGAGTTCGTGCTGTTTTCCGTCCGTCTGCCTCGCATCGTCATTACGCTACTGGCAGGCATGGCCCTTGCTTTGTCAGGTGCCTTGCTCCAAGGGATTACACGAAATGAATTGGCGGATCCAGGGATTATCGGGATTAACTCAGGTGCTGGCGTGGCAGTTGCAATTTTCTTTTTGTACTTTCCTACAGAGGCGGGGACATTCATTTACGCCTTGCCATTTGTCGCCTTCCTCGGTGCTTTACTGACGGCTGCAATTATCTATGTGTTTTCCTACAGCAGAAATGGGGGCATGCAACCGGTCCGTCTTGTATTGGTGGGCGTCGGCATGTCCATGGCGTTGTCAGGTGCCATGATTGTGATGATTTCGTCTGCAGACCGTGTCAAAGTTGATTTCATCGCTCGTTGGTTGGCTGGGGATATATGGGGCACGGACTGGCCATTTGTCCTGGCGATATTGCCGTGGCTGATTGTGCTTGTGCCGTTTGCTTTATTGAAAGCGAACCGATTGAACATTCTTGGGTTAGGTGAACCAGTCGCTATTGGAGTCGGTCTGTCGGTCCAAAAAGAACGCATCGTTCTGACGTTGGCAGCTGTCGCACTTGCCGCATCATCCGTTTCGGTAACTGGTGGAATCTCATTCATTGGGTTGATGGCACCACATATCGCACGAACACTCATCGGACCCCGGCATCAGTTATTCCTCCCACTTTGCTTGCTTCTCGGTGGGTGGCTATTACTAATAGCGGATACGATTGGGCGAAACATCGTCGAACCAAATGGACTTCCAGCAGGTGTCATGGTGGCATTGATCGGAGCACCTTATTTTATATTTTTATTAACAAGAAAGTAGAGATTGACATCAATCTTTTAAAATACAAGTCGAGGAGAACTGAGCATGAAGAAAAAGTTATTGTTTTCACTAATCCTGGTCCTGCTGATGGTGGTCAGCGCATGCGGCAACAATTCCGGCGCGCCTGTGCAAGATACTGATCGTTCAATTGCAACAAATGACGAATCGGAAACAATCACTTATCCATCCGAGAACGGTCCAGTTGAGGTTCCCTCAAATCCAAAGCGAATCGTTGCCTTGACAAATGCACCGAATGTGCTCGCACTTGACGGAACACTGGTCGGGGTTGACCAGTGGACGAATGCGAATCCTTTATTCACCGATAAATTGGAAGGAATAGAAGTCGTGTCAGAAGATGAATTGGAAAAAATCATCGAGCTGGAACCAGATTTGATCATAGCAGGTACAGAGATGAAAAATCTTGACAAGTTAGGCCAAATTGCACCTACCGTAGCATTTACTTGGGGCAAGCTTGACTATTTGGCGCAGCAACTCGAGATAGGAAAGCTGCTGAACAAAGTAACAGAAACGCAAGCGTGGATCGATGATTTCAAGCAACGCGCGGAAGCTACCGGCAAGGAAATAAAAGCGAAATATGGCGAAAACATTACTGTAAGCGTATTCGAAACTGATTCAAAAAGCTTCTATGTTTTCGGCAACAATTGGGCGAGAGGTACGGAAATCCTCTATCAAGCCATGGGGTTGAACATGCCGGAGAAAGTCAAACAGGATGCGTTGGGACCGGGATTCTATATACTTTCGCAAGAAGTTATTCCTGAATATGCGGGAGATTTTGTTGTTCTTAGCAGGACGGCTGGTGATAACTCGTATACGGAGACTAAAACTTGGAGCGAAATCCCTGCTGTGAAAAGCAAGAATATCATTGAAATCGATACAAAAGCTTCTACCTACAGCGATCCTATAACAATTGAATATTTGTTTGATATCTACAAGGAAGGATTCCTTGGCAAGATGTAAAGTTCAAATGGAAGGTTCACATTCCTAGGAGATGAGCGAATCAGATTAATCATTATGGTTACCAAATAAAAAAATCTTCAACTAGCGGATGCTTAGCTAAACTAGAACCGGCTGCCTATACTGGGCAGCTTTTTTTATGAAGTACTTCATAGTCCGGAGAAGGAGAAAAAATGAAATGAATAATTTTGTGACTTCCGGTACTGTTTCTACTGTCGATGTTAAGTGCGTTCAAATTTTCAATTAATTTTTGAATGCATAGATTCTTAGCGCATATACCTAAGAGTGGCTATACACTTACGCACTGAAAACTAAGAGTTTGAAACGTCAAATCCCGATTCCTGAATTAGTACGAATAGGAGAACTATGCAGGATCCGCGAAATGTGATCCGAGTCATGAAGCGCATTATAAAAGAGGCTAATGTGGTAGCAATCCGATTTCATGATATGCGGGACACATATGCTTCCATCCTTTTATCAGAAGGAGTCGATATCGTTAAAATATCAGCTCGACTTGGACATGCGAATCCTGAAATCGTGTTAGGGCTTTATGCCCATCTGTTGCCTAATTCACATAGTGACGTTGCTGATATATTTCACAATGCTATTCGAAATCATACGAATGGTCAGCAACAACAGCGGCGGACAAATGGCGGACAGTAGGTAGGTAAAAAATCCAATGAAAAAAAGACCTCCAAGCACAAGGCCTGAAAGTCTTTTTATGGAGAAACCTCTGTTCCTAAAGGTTTCCTGCGGGTTTGGCACCCAATGGTCCCGACTGGGCTCGAACCAGCGACCCCTACCTTGTCGAGGTAGTGCTCTCCCAGCTGAGCTACGGAACCGGGAATGTAATTGGTGCATCTGCTTACTGCACAAGTTCTATTATAGCGGGTCTGAAATAGAAGTCAACACTTTTTGTGAAAGTTTTTCGGAAAGAGTATAATAGACAGCAGAACTATGTAGATAGGGGTGCTTCTAATCGATATTCAGCTTTCGTTGCCGTTCGTTTATGACTTCGATAGTGCAATTGAGCGGTTGGCGGGGGATCCAGTGAATTCGGTGGATCTGGCCAAGCGCACGGTACGTTTTCCGATGTTGGAAGGGAATATTGTCACACTTCAAAGTATCGGTACGACTAGGCAACCGTCTTTCATTATAGAAGATGCTACTGATGAATTTCAAATTAAAGAAATTAAGTCCATTTTCCACTTCGATAAACCGCTTGACGAAATCGGAACTCATTTTACTGGAACGGATCTTGAACCGTTGTTTTTGAAATATGTAGGGACTCCTCTTATAAAAGAGTTTTCATTATATGGCACGCTGATGAAAAGTGTCATTCATCAGCAACTCAATCTGTCATTCGCGCATACGTTGACAAAACGTTTTGTGGAAACGTTCGGGGATGAAACGGAAGGTGTTTGGCGTTATCCTGCACCGGAGCACATAGCATCACTAAACGTCCCAACACTTCGTGAATTGCAGTTCAGCACACGAAAGGCTGAATATGTCATCTCTCTCTCGCAAGCGATTGCAGAGGGCGCGCTGGATCTTGAGCGATTCCAATCGTTGGAAGATGTAGAAGTGGTGACGGAACTTGTTGCGTATCGCGGAGTTGGTCCATGGACTGCGCAAAACTTTCTGATGTTCGGCCTGGGACGTCCGAATTTATTCCCGATAGCGGATATCGGTTTGCAAAACGCACTGAAAAAGTTGTGGGGAATGGACCGAAAACCGACGAAAGATGAAATGCTTGTCCGTTTTCCGGATTGGTCGCCTTACCTAAGTTATGCGGCACTCTATCTGTGGCACAGCATCGAATGAACGCCGTTTGCCGGAGCGTAAACAACTTTACCAAAACACCAACTGACACTTCGGACAAACCAAACAAGGTTCACTAAAAATCGCTGACCCCAAAAACAAAAACAGCTTTTCCATAGTGCTTCGTGGAAAAGCTGTTTTAAGGTCCGCTGGAAATTGGTATCGTTATCAGGTTGGCTAAAAGCAATATCAGTGTGTTTGCTCCAGCATCTGTTGCTCCTCATCGAAATAAAGGAAATTTTCTTCTTCAAGTTCAGATAGACGGTCTTTATTAATCCCTAATGAAAGATTACCTTCAAAGATTGTTTCCCACCAAATATCAGTTGTTGTCATGTCCATTTCCTCCTTTTGATTCTTTGTTATTTGAACATCTTATTCCCGCTAATGTTACAATACGAAACATCAATGGCTAAAAAGGAATCATAAGGCCTATCAATTTTATTTATAAAACAATTCAATAAAAAGGAGCTGTTTCAATGGGGAAAACTACATTTGCCATTATCGGTACTGGAATCGTCGGCGAACGGATCATCAATCAATTACGGCCTATATGCGGCATCCTCTTATGAAGAAGTACTTGAGTTGAAACCAGACTGGATTTACATTGGAACCCCGCCTGTATCGCATGCCGCACTAAGTGTGAAAGCGATTACAAAAGGATTGAATGTCCTTTGTGAAAAACCCCTTGCGCATGACGCGAAGGACGGCTCAGTCATGGCTTCAGTCGCTATGGACAGCGATGTTCTAACGGCTATGCATTTTCCTTTATTATATAGTCCTTCCGTCAGACATATGATGGAACTTGTAAAGATGGGACAAATCGGGCAAATCAAGCGAATTGAGCTACAAACTTATTTTCCGCATTGGCCACGTCTATGGCAACAAAACCCGTGGATCGCTTTTCGAGAACAAGGCGGCTTTACACGAGAAGTATTCCCGCATTACCTTCAGCTTATGTACAGGATGTTTGGTCAACTATCGATCACTTCCCACCAAACCGTTTATCCTGAAGATGAAACGCTTGCGGAAACGAGTGTCCTTGCAATCGGAAAAACAGTTGATGACATTCCGGTCTTCTTGAATGGTATTTCCGAGATTGGTCAGCAAGAAGAACTGTCCTATACAGTATATGGAGATGAAGGCGTTCTAAAACTGCGCAATTGGTCGGAACTTAGCATGGCACAAAAAGACAGTCCTTTTGAGATATTGACTTCTTTCAAATCTGTAAAAACCCTTGCAGAAGAATGTATTGCGGCAATCAAAGATGAAGAAGCGTTGCTTGTTTCATTCGACGAGGGACTTGCAATACAAAAGATGATCGATATTTTGTTAACATAATTTTTGCATCCTTCCATTATTCTCTTTAAGATGAAAGCAATAAGGAAGTGGAGGGGATATCATGAACTTTACACCACAAGACGTAGAATCGATGATTGCTTTACAGCGTTCATTTTACTTTTCGGGGGAGACGAGAAGCGCTGCATTCCGTAAAGAAATGCTTTTGAAATTAAAAAATGCGATTGTTGCGAATGAAGAGGCGATTACGGAAGCACTGCATCAAGATCTCCGTAAAAGCTCCTTTGAATCCTATGTGACGGAAATCGGTTTCGTGCTTTCAAGTATTTCCTATATGATAAAACATCTTGAAGGTTGGATGGCGGATGAATCGGTGAAAACGCCTATTCATCTGCAACCGGCAAAAAGCTTCATTGTCCGAGAGCCATATGGGTCCGTGTTGATCATCGGTCCATTTAATTATCCGTTCCAGCTTGTCATGGAACCGTTGATTGGAGCGATTGCTGGGGGTAATTGCGCAATTGTCAAACCATCCGAGACATCTGCCTATACAGCACAACTCATTAAAAAGATATTGACGGAAACATATACACCGGATTATATCCGAGTTGTTGAAGGGGAGCGCGATGAAACATCCGCCCTTATCCACGCATCGTTCGACTATATATTCTTTACGGGAAGTGTGGCAGTCGGGAAAGTCGTTATGAAGGCGGCCGCTGAACGTTTGACTCCGCTTACGCTTGAACTCGGTGGTAAAAGTCCTGCCCTTGTCGACCAGACGGCGGATTTACAAAAAGCGGCTGAACGGATTGTCTGGGGCAAGTTTGTCAATACAGGACAGACATGCGTCGCACCCGATTACGTACTTGTACATCATGCTGTTAAAGAGCGGCTTATCAAAGAAATGCTAATCACAATCCGTAAATTCTACGGAAGGGATAGTTCCAAAAGTCCGGATTATGGCAGGATAGTCAGTGGAAAACAGTTCGATCGCCTTGTTGAAATTATCAACAAAGACCGGGAGCATGTAATTAGCGGTGGTGATTCCGACCGTTCAGAACTTTTCATTGAACCGACACTACTTGATAACGTTTCGTGGAATAGTGCTTCAATGGAAGATGAGATTTTCGGGCCGGTTTTACCGATTTTGACTTATGACAATCTTGGGGAGGCGCTTCATAGAATCCGTCAATTGCCAAAACCGCTAGCGGCATATATGTTCACTGAAAACGGCCAGGCTGCAGATTACTTCATTGAAAACCTGCCGTTCGGCGGGGGATGCATAAATGATACAATCGCCCACGTCGGCAACGTGAATTTACCGTTTGGCGGAGTAGGTTCTTCTGGGATGAGTTCGTATCACGGAAAAGCGAGTTTTGAAACATTCACCCATGCTAAGTCCATGATGAAAAAAAGTACGTCCATCCCGATGTCGATTGCATTTCCGCCCTACGGCAATAAATTGAAAATAGTAAAACCGCTCATCCGATAATAAAGGATGGCGGTTTTCTTTTAATCATGGGAAGAACGGTGACGAAGGATATGAAAAAAAGTATAATGAACGTATTACGGGAATGCACCGTCGACGAATCATCTGTTAGGCACTCCGGTACATCTACTTTATACTGATGTTATATGATTCCGACTGCGAATAGACAGCAAGATTTGCGCGGAAGAAAGGAGAACTGAAATTGACTACTGCATTTGATGAGAAACAGACAATTGGTTTGCTGAAAAAGCTTGTGGAGACGCCTAGTCCATCCGGTTATACCGAAAAAGTGATGAAACTGATTGCGGAGGAACTTGACGACATCGCTGTCCCATACAAAAAGACCAACAAAGGTGCAATCATCGCAACAATTGAAGGCACAGATACAGCGCGCCACCGATTACTCACTGCACATACCGATACGCTCGGAGCAATGGTGAAAGAAATTAAAAGCGATGGTCGTCTGAAGTTGGATATGATCGGCGGTTTCAGATGGAATGCGGTTGAAGGGGAATACTGCCTAATCCATACGGCATCTGGGAAAGAGGTACGCGGAACAATTTTGATGCACCAAACATCGGTCCATGTTTATAAAAATGCCGGGACAGCAGAGCGCAGTGCAGCTAACATTGAGGTGCGCATTGACGAAAAAGTGACTGATGCGAAAGGAACACGGGCACTGGGTATCGAAGTGGGCGATTTCGTGTCATTCGATCCGCGTTTTGAAGTGACGGACAACGGTTTCATCAAGTCGCGTCATCTAGATGATAAAGCGAGTACAGCGTTATTGCTTGGACTGATCCGTTCATTAAAGGATGGAAAAGTTGAACTCCCGCATACGACACATTTCTATATTTCGAACAATGAAGAAATCGGTTATGGCGGTAATTCCAATATTCCAGAGGAGACAGTTGAATACATCGCGGTCGATATGGGAGCGATAGGGGACGGACAAACTTCGGACGAATATACGGTTTCGATTTGTGCGAAAGATTCGAGCGGTCCCTATCATTATGCGCTGACACAACAGTTGACGGGCCTTTGTAAAGAAGGAAACATTCCGTTTAAACTTGATATTTATCCGTTTTATGGGTCGGACGCGTCTGCCGCAATCCGTGCAGGATTTGACGTGAAGCATGCATTATTCGGTCCCGGGATTGAATCGTCACATGCATTGGAACGGACACATACAGATTCACTGAAAGCGTCTGCCCAGTTGCTTCGCGCATACGTTGTTTCTGCCATGATGGAATAAGAGGGGGATAATGATGGATACAGAAAAGTTATTTTCAATTTTGCCTGTTAAACAGGTGACAGGAACACTTCCGCCGACTGTGACGGATATCGCGGTTGATTCGCGCGCGGTGAACGCAGGAGGGGTATTCGTCTGCATCGAAGGATTCACGGTGGATGGCCATAAATTCGTAGAGAAAGCTGTGGATAACGGGGCGAGGGTAATCGTCGCTTCAAAGCCGGTTGATGTTGACCTGGGTAAGGTCGCGGTCGTGATGGTTGAAAATACGTCGAGGGCAATCAGTTTATTGGCACCGCGGTTTTATAATTATCCGTCCAAGCGGATGACGATGGTCGGTGTGACGGGTACGAACGGAAAGACAAGCGTCAGCGGTATCCTGCAAGCGGTACTCCAGGAGGCAGGGGAAAGGTCCGCTGTAACGGGAACGATCGGTTTTGATTTGGATGGAACTCTTTACGAAACCGAGAATACGACGGCGGATGTATTGACGACACAAGGGATGATCGCCCGTGCGGCGGAAGAAGGGTGCGCAACGATGACGATGGAAGTTTCATCACATGGTCTCGTTGAAGGTCGCCTTGCCGGAACGGAATTCGATATCGCCATCTTCACAAACTTAACGCATGATCATCTCGATTACCATGGGACGATGGACAATTATGGCCAGGCGAAAGGACTGTTGTTTTCACAGCTTGGACAAGACTTGGAAAAGCGTAAATTTGCCGTTGTCAATGCAGACGATGAATGGAGCAACAAGCTGCTGGAAATGACTTCTTATCCAGTTCTGACATACGGTATCCGAAATGAAGCGGTCTTTCGTGGATCTGCTATTGAGCTACGGGCGAACGGGACGACGTTCACGCTTACCGCTCCCGGTGGGGATTTCCGTGTCGCCATGAATTTAATCGGCGAATTCAGCGTCTATAATGCGCTCGCTGTCATCGCTGCTTTATATGCGAAAGGGATGGCAATAGAGGATATCATCAACCATCTCGGTAAAATTTCATCCGTCAAAGGCAGAATGGAACAAGTGCCGACTGAATTGCCGATTACAATCTATGTTGATTATGCCCATTCACCGGATGCAATCGAAAAAGCGATTGATGCAGTCCTTCCCTATAAAAAGGAAGGGACTCGTCTGATTTTCGTCATCGGTACCGGCGGAAACCGTGATCGGATAAAACGTCCGATTATGGCCGAGAAAGCATCCGTCGCCGATTACGTCGTCTTAACGACGGATGACCCTCGGGACGAGCCGTATGAGTCGATACTGGCGGAATTGGAAGCTGGCATGAAGCATGATCAATATGCATGCATCGGCGACCGCCAAGATGCGGTCCGTCATGCAATATCGGTCGCAAACCGCGATGACATCATCATATTTGCCGGTAAAGGCCATGAAGATTACCAAATTATCGGATCTGTAAAATATCCGCACTCGGATGCAGACATTGCACTGGAAGAAGCCGAAAAGAAATTCGGTTCTGGCGTAGTTGAAAAATAAATAGAGAAGGGCTGTCCTGATTCCGGGATAGCCCTTTTAGTTACTTGATAAAAATAAGATGGAGAGGCTTATCGTCATGCGTCTGTCGTAGAGTTTCTTGAATCCGTCGTACAGTACTGCGTCTGTCGTATAGTTTTCGGATTCCGTCGTACAGTAAGCGCCGGCTATCGTATAGTTTTCGGATTCCGTCGTACAGTATCGTCTTCGCTTCGCATGTTCCGAGAAAAAAATGTTGAAATCATCCTCTATTGTGTCTATGCTAAGAAAAGCAGAACAGAAGGAGACAATATATAATGGACAAACCTATACAGGAAGAAATTGCATCGCGCCGTACGTTTGCAATCATTTCACACCCGGATGCCGGTAAAACGACAATTACAGAAAAACTACTTTATTTCGGCGGCGCAATCCGTGATGCCGGAACAGTAAAAGGGAAGAAGACAGGGAAATTCGCTACTTCGGACTGGATGGAAATCGAGAAGCAGCGCGGAATTTCGGTTACATCATCTGTCATGCAATTCGATTATGATGGCAAGCGTGTCAATATCCTTGATACACCCGGACACGAAGACTTCAGTGAAGACACATACCGTACACTGATGGCGGTTGACGCGGCGGTGATGATGGTAGACTCCGCAAAAGGTATCGAGCCACAGACGATCAAATTATTCAAAGTTTGCCGCATGCGCGGGATTCCGATTTTCACATTTATCAATAAAATGGACCGTCAAGGGAAAGAACCACTTGAACTGATGGAGGAATTGGAAGAAGTGCTGGGCATCCAGTCCTACGCAATGAACTGGCCAATCGGGATGGGTAAGGAGTTCCTTGGTATTTATGATCGGTTTAATAACCGCATTGAACAGGTTCGTGTCGAAGATGACAAACGTTTCCTTGCGTTAAACGAAGACGGCGGACTTGCGGAAACACACCCGATGATGGAAACATCGTATTATAAGCAGGCACTTGATGACGTTCTTCTATTAAATGAAGCAGGCAACGATTTCGATGAAGCGAAGATTGCAATCGGCGAATTGACGCCTGTATTTTTCGGCAGTGCATTGACAAATTTCGGCGTCCAGACATTTTTGGAAACGTTTTTACAGTTTTCTCCGCCTCCGCAACCTCGAATAACTAAAGATAAAACGGAAATTGATCCGTTTTCTGAAGAGTTTTCCGGGTTCATTTTCAAAATCCAGGCGAATATGAATCCGATGCACCGCGATCGTATTGCTTTCGTACGGATCGTATCGGGAAGTTTTGAACGCGGGATGACGGTTACGGTACCGCGTATTTCTAGAACGTTCAAATTGACACAGACAACCCAGTTTCTGGCGGATGACCGAGAAATAGTGGATGAGGCAGTTGCTGGTGATATCATCGGTCTGCATGACACTGGGAACTATCAGATCGGGGATACGGTAATCGGTGGTAAATCGAATTTCCAATTCGATGCGCTGCCTCAGTTTACACCGGAACTTTTCGTTCGGGTAACCGCGAAAAACGTAATGAAGTCGAAGCATTTCCATAAAGGTATTTTGCAGTTGGTTCAAGAAGGGGCCATTCAATATTACCGGACTCTCCACACTGAGGATGTGCTTCTTGGTGCGGTTGGCCAGCTTCAATTCGAAGTGTTCGAGCATCGGATGAAGAATGAATACAACGTAGAGGTGCGTATGGAACACGCTGGTTCAAAAGTTGCACGCTGGATTGAAAATGAAAGCGACGTCAAAGAATCGATGGCGGGACAGCGAGCGATGCTCGTAAAAGATCGCCACGATAAACTTGTATTCCTATTTGAAAATGACTTCGCGATGCGATGGTTCCAAGACAAGTATCCTGATATTCGTTTGTATAGTCTTTTATAATTCCGAAACCCGGCAAGACGGTCTTCCGTTTTTCCGGGTTTTCTTGTCATTATACAGGAGAAAAGTAGCTCCCATTTGAAGTAGCCCTCATTATTCAATATGATTAATGTAATGAATTTATTGGAAAGAAAGGAAAGTGTAAATGAAAATCAGTGACTTTTCTATAAGAAGACCCATATTTACAATTGTTACGATGTTTCTTGTCATCATTCTTGGAGCAGTGTCCTTTTTTCGTATACCGGTAACACTGATTCCTGAGTTGAATCCTCCCATTGCAGTTGTTGCGACTAGTTATCCAGGGGCTTCCCCTGTTGAGGTGAACGAGAAGATAACTAAACCGCTCGAAGCGAGTCTATCAACTTCCCCGGGATTGAAATCGATGCAATCCACGTCGCGGGAAGGAACCAACTTCATCCTGCTCATGTTCGACTGGTCGACGAAAATTGACGAAGTCCAGCTTGATGTCATGCAGCGGGTCGATTCAGTGCCGGTCCCGGACGGCGCGAGTAAGCCTAGATTCATGAAATTCGACCCTTCTCAGTTCCCGGTTATCCAAACGTCGTTGCGCGCAACGGCGAAAGACACCGATGTGCGGAAAATTGCTGAACAGTTGGAAACGGAACTAAGACGTACAAAAGGGGTGGCCAGTGTCTCCATTTCAGGCCAGCTGGTGGAAGAAGTACAGGTCATATTGGATCAGAACAAACTTGTTGCGAATGGCCTTGAACAGGCAAACATCGTTCAAGGTCTACAAGCGAACAATGTATCGATGCCGGGTGAACCGATTCAAACCAATGGCGGTAAACAACTTACAACCCGTATTGTCAGTACGTTGACAACGATATCCGATATCCGAGGGATTGCGGTTGGTGTAAATCCGCTGACAGGACAAAAGGTGCAAATCGGCGATGTGGCGGACGTAGCTCTTCTTGAAGCCGATACAGGCATGGAAACGCGTGCAAATGATCAGCAGGCCGTCCTTTTGTCCGTGTTGCAAGAGTCCGGCGCAAATACGGCGGATGTTTCAACTGCATTTAAAAAGTCGCTTGAAAACTTACTTAAAAAAGACGAGTTTAAAGGTGTAGAATCGGATATTCTATTCGACCAGGGCGATTATGTAAAACTCGCCATTGGGAATATTGGACAGTCGCTTATTTTGGGCGGTATTTTTGCAATGCTCGTCCTGTTCTTGTTCCTTCGAGGAATAAAAAGCCCGATCATTATCGGGATTGCTATCCCATACTCAGTAATTGTCACATTCGTACTCATGTATTTTGCGGATTTCTCACTGAATATAATGACGCTGGGTGCGCTTGCACTTGGTATAGGAATGCTGGTCGATAATGCGATTGTTGTTATCGAGAATATTGAACGGCACCTGTCTATGGGCAAAGCGCCAAAGCAGGCGGCATCTGAGGGGACGAATGAAATTGGCGGCGCTATTACAGCGTCGACATTAACGACGCTAGCTGTCTTTGTACCAGTCATTTTCATCAGTGGATTGATCGGGCAGATATTTACTGAATTTGCCTTGACAATCTCCTTCAGTTTATTCGCATCGCTTGTCGTTGCTTTAACAGTTGTGCCGATGATGGCTAGCCGCATGCTAAGGAAACCTACTAAAAACGTCGAAGCACGGAGACGCCGTTCGAAAAAACTGAACAACTTTGAAAGATCGGTGAAATGGTCGCTGAAACACCGTTTTATCGTTCTTGCTTTTACTGTGGCGGCACTGGTACTCAGCAGTTTTGCCTTATTCAAAGTCGGTACGGAATTCCTGCCTGCCACCGACGAAGGATTTTTCAGCATTTCGGTGAAATTACCGAATGGATCTTCTGCAACTGCAACAGATGAAGTGGTAAAAAGAATTGAATCACGGCTGAAAGATGAAAAAGATGTGGAAGTATACGTAAGCCTAGTTGGTGGGACGCAGGAGAATATGGCGCAAGGTTCTTCCAGGGCCAACGTTGCGGAAATGTATGTAAAACTTACACCTCTTGCAGATCGGGATCGTTCCGTCTTCGAATTCGTCGATGATGTTCAGCCAAAAATAGTGAAGGCAATCGGCGATGACGCTGAGGTCGGCTTCGTGATGCAGACCGCGGCGGGCTCTAGTCCGAATACGTTGTCATTTTCGTTGAAAGATACTGATGAAGAACGTCTCAATGAAGCGGTTACCAAATTGAACAGTAAGCTTGCGGGGCTTGATTCGGTAACGGAAGTGACGAATAATCTCCAAGACACCGTCCAAGAAATACAAATCGAAGTGGACCGTGAGAAAGCGGCCGCAAATGGATTGGCGCCCTATCAGATTGCGCAGACGGTCAATAACGTCACCAGAGGTTCACTGGCCACACAAATTATCGGGAAACATGATGACGTGTTCGGAGTCTATGTAAAATACGATAAGAAATTCCGCAACAGTATGGATAGGCTGAAAAATTTGAAACTGCGCACTCCTGCAGGCAATTTTATATCCCTAAGGGAAGTTGCGAAAATTGATATTGCCGAAGGGCCGGTTTCCATCCAGCGTGTCGATCAGGCACACTCGGTTACTTTCAATTTGAAATATGAATCGACGCAGTCGCTTGGGAAGATGACAACGAAAGTGAATGACGTCATGGACGGGCTCAACTTACCGGAAGAAATTGAACTTACATTCGGCGGTGACAGGGAATTATTCGAAAGTGCTATCAATGACATGATCATGGCGGTATTGCTGGCTGTCGTGCTTGTTTATATTGTCATGGCGGCGCAGTTTGAGTCATTCAAATATCCATTTGTTATCATGTTCTCCGTGCCGTTGATGGTCATTGGAGTTGCGTTGGGACTATTCCTGACAAAGACACCGATCAGCGTTACGGCGGTAATCGGGATTCTAGTGCTTGTGGGGATAGTCGTCAACAATGGGATTGTCCTCGTTGATTACATCAATCAGCGAAAAGAAGCGGGTATGGATTCTTATGATGCGATTATCGCCTCCGTTAGGGACCGGGTGCGTCCGATACTGATGACAGCGCTGACGACAATACTAGGGTTGTTGCCACTGGCACTCGGTATCGGTGAAGGGACTGAAATGAACCAGCCGATGGGAATTGCTGTGATCGGCGGATTACTAAGTTCGACATTGCTTACATTGTATATTGTACCTATTATCTACAGTCTATTTGATCGACAAACGAGAAAGCGTGCGATCGCTAAGAAATGACGAAAAGAACCGCCAGTCTTATCGCTTCGGGATTCTTATGGGAGATTTAGAGCAAAAATATTGAATGGGAAAGGCGGTATTTCGTTCGAAATGGGACGAAATACCGCCTTTTTTATATACAGATTTACATACAAGTTTAATTACGTAAGCTTTTCACTAAATCCCTCGTCGAAGTGGCTCTTATTCCGGGATGTAAAGTAATCTGAATATTCTTCTATTCGATAATACTGGGTGCTATACTAGTAAAATAAGGGGTGATTTCATGAGAACTCATTTTTTTACCGGCTTTCCGGGATTTATTGCTTCGCAATTGATAACAGAATTAATTCGCGAGGGTGAGGTGGAAAAGATCTACACGGTGGTCCATCCCAGTCAAGCTGAACGTGCCCTTCAAAAAGCGGATATCATCAAGGATGAAATGAATACGGCAATCTCAATTGAAATACTTGTCGGTGATATTACTGAGGAGGGGCTTGGATTAAAACCTTCGGTGATTGAGGAATTACATCAGGAAACGCTCACGGTGTGGCATCTTGCTGCCATATATGATCTTGCGGTAAAGGCTGAAATCGCTTGGAACGTCAATGTCGTAGGAACGAGACAGGTGAATGAATTTGTACAGAACCATCCTTCTATAGAACGCTATATGTACTTCAGCACGGCTTACGTTGCTGGGAAAAGGGAAGGCAAATTACTCGAAACGGAGCTGATTCGGCCGCATTCGTTTAAAAATCATTATGAAGAAACGAAGTTTGAAGCGGAACTGCTGGTAGAGAGGCTAAAGAATGAGGCACCTGTAACGATCATCCGTCCGGGAATCGTCCGGGGCCATTCCAAAACAGGAGCAACTAGTAAATTTGACGGTCCATATTTTTTTATGAATATGATTGACAGGTTACGATGGATGCCCATTATTCCATACGTGGGGAAAACGGAAGCCCTCATTAACGTCGTGCCGATTGACTATATTATTGATGCAGCGGTGTATTTATCTCATCATGATGATGCGGCCGGCCAAACAATCCACCTAACGGACCCTTGCCCGCACCGGATCGAAGAAGTTTACCGTGCAATGGTCTTTGAATTGACGGGGAAAAAGCCAAAAGGAAGAGTGCCACGTCTTCTGGCTGAAAAAGGGCTCGCCTCCATCCGTATACAGCGCAGACTGGGCGTAGAAGCGGAAACGCTGGACTATATGATGTGGAATGCAACATTCGATACAGCGGTTGCGGAAAGGCTTCTTAAAGGCAGTGGGATAGATTGTGCTGATTTCCTTGAGTCAATTCCATCGATGACAGCGTATTATGAAAAGAATAAGAAAAACAATGATTATCATATACAAATTGGTTGATTAAACATTTACATTTATGCTCAGAATGGTATAATGTAACTGAAAGCATCCAAACTTAATAACTTTTGACTTTACGTCAAAGGGGAGTAGCTATAGGGAAACCTATTTCATAGTCGTCAATACATGGCTTTTGCCATCGGTTATGATAGCTGGATTTTGTAAAAAAATTCCGACTTAGCGAGACCTTTGCCTTTTATTAGGTGATGGTCTTTTTTATTCGTGAAAAATTGGGAGGAATAAATGTGGAAGCAATACTATTGGAATATGCATGGGTACTTGTCGTACTCATCGTACTGGAAGGACTGCTTGCAGCAGACAACGCAGTTGTCATGGCCGTAATGGTCAAGCACTTACCGAAGGAACAGCAGCGGAAGGCACTGTTCTACGGATTGTTTGGAGCGTTTGTGTTCCGTTTTGCAGCATTGTTCATGATTACATTCCTCGTGAATATATGGCAAATTCAAGCACTTGGGGCTGCCTATCTACTGTTCATCTCCATTAAGAGCATTATTGATCAGCGAAAAGGCGAAGATTCACATCCGGATAGTAAAAAGCGCAAACAATCCGGTTTCTGGATGACCGTTTTTAAAGTTGAACTTGCGGATATCGCATTTGCGCTTGATTCAATGCTTGCAGCAGTCGCGCTAGCGGTGACGCTTCCTGAAATTGGCGACTTCCACATCGGTGGCATTAACGGAGGACAATTCACCGTCATGTTGTTAGGTGGTATCATCGGATTAATCATCATGCGATTTGCAGCACGTCAATTTGTTGGCTTGTTGGAAAAGTTCCCATCCTTGGAAACGGCAGCATTTCTTATCGTCGGCTGGGTAGGGGTCAAATTGCTTGTGCTTACCTTGGCACATCCACAATTACAGATTCTTGATCCTGAATTTCCACATTCGACCTTATGGCAAGCAATATTCTGGATTGTCCTTGTCGGAATTGCCCTTAACGGCTATTTGGTTGGCGTCAAGAACAGGAAAAAAAGAGTGTAAATCACAAAACGGCCCTAGCACTGGAGGGCCGTTTTTGTTTTTTTATCAGTTCATCCTTTCATTTTTCAAGCAACTTCTCTAAAATAAGTACAACGCCAAGTCATTGGTGAAAGGAACGGTGAAACGGATGAAATTCAATCGCGAGAATTTACGCAGGTTCACACCCGCTCAGGTTATTGTGTTCTATTATTTTCTGGCCATCGCATTTTCGTTTTTACTGTTAAATCTGCCGGGAGTTTACTTGCCCGGTGTCCAGGTAAGTTTTATCGATAGTTTGTTTACAGCTGTCAGTGCTGTAAGTGTAACCGGTTTGACAGCCGTCGACATCGGCAGTACGTATTCGGTTTTTGGTATTAGTATGTTGATGCTCGTTTTGCAAATCGGCGGTATCGGAATCATGTCGATCGGTACGTTTTTTTGGCTGCTTGTTAAAAAGCGGATCGGTTTACGGGAAAGACAACTAATCATGGTCGACCATAACCAATATAGTCTCGCGGGTGTCGTCCATCTAATACGACAAATCGTTAAAATCATTGTGTTAATTGAAATTATAGGTGGACTTATATTTACGGTTTATATTATGCGGTTTTATGACACATTCGGCGAGGCATTTTTAAACGGGATGTTCATGTCTGTATCCGCAACAACAAATGCCGGGTTTGGTCTTAAAGGATCGTCGCTAGCAGTATATTTCAATGATTACTTCGTTCAGTCATTGACGATGATCCTTATCATACTTGGTGCAATAGGCTTTCCGGTTCTTATCGAAGTGAAAAGTTACTTTTCAAAAAAAGTGCCTCATTTCCGTTTTTCATTATTCACGAAGATAACGACGGCGACGTTCGGATTCTTGCTCGTTTTTGGTGCGGTTATGATATTCATTTTGGAATCTGTCCATTCATTCAAAGGGATGGCTTGGCATGAGAAGTTATTCACCGCGTTATTCCATTCGGTGTCATCGAGGTCCGCGGGCCTGACAACGTATGACGTGACGAAATTTAGTGAAGCGACGGATATTTTCATCAGCTCACTGATGTTCATCGGTGCTTCGCCAAGTTCGGTAGGCGGTGGCATCCGGACGACAACATTCGCGATTGCTATCCTGTTCCTTATTAACTTTGCACGAGGCAATCAAGTCATTAATATCTTTAACCGGCAAATAAAACTGGTTGATGTATTCCGCTCTTATGCTGTCATCATTCTGGCGCTGATGATGGTCATGACGGCACTCCTCATTTTGCTCATTACGGAACCGGGTGTTCCGGTTATTGCGCTTCTATTTGAAATAACATCCGCTTTCGGGACATGTGGCATGTCACTCGGAATCACATCGGAACTTTCACTAACCGGGAAAATCATCATTATGTTGCTCATGTTTATTGGGAGAGTCGGACTTATTTCGTTCCTGTTCACATTAGGAGGAAAAACAAAAAAATTACACTATCATTTCCCGAAAGAACGAGTTATTATCGGATAATAAAAAGGCTGTCCCATTTATATGGAACAGCCTTTTTTCAATTGGAAAGTGATTGTTCAAGGAACATGAAACGGGGTGTTTCATCGTGTCTAAAGATTGTGACGAGATACCCGGCAGCCTTTTGGATAATCCCGATTTCCACATCCTCGGGTTGGATGGCAACTGGCGTAATGAACGTCTGCTTGCGAATATTCCTCGTATTTAAACCTAATGAACTGAATTCATCGCCTAATATAGCGGGAGAAGCAAGCAGTATCTGTTCGAGTGATGAACGTTCCTCGATAGGCATATCCTCTTTCCACCAGACTTTCCGTGGTTGGAACTTATGGTGTGCCAGGTAATCAATCTTCAGAAGACTTCGTGCGATATCCATGTCTGCACGGCCATCTTCCGCTAGGAAGTCATTCAAACGTATGAATAGATCTTCCAGTTGGTGTCCGATTCTGGACCACCCTCGATTTTCCCAATAGGAACCGAATTCCTGAAAGAAGTCAAATGGTGTCTCGAAGACCTCGGATACAAGATATTCGACCGTTCGCGGCAGGCGGTTGTCGTTCCAATACTTTTCAAGGACATCCTCCGTCTGCTTAATTCGTAAAATATCATCAAACGTCAAAACGTTGTTCGAAAATATTTCATAAGGTGCTTCGTCGATATACTCGTAGCCATATTGCTCGGCCTGGATCCGCAATCCTGTTCCTCGTAACAATTTCAAGAATCCAAGCTGCAACTCTTCAGGCCGCATTGCGAACACATCATTGAAAGTCTTGCGGAAAGAATTATAATCTTCTTCAGGTAAACCTGCAATCAAGTCAAGATGCTGATCGATTTTCCCGCCTTCTTTGACCATCGTAACAGTACGCGAGAGCTTTTCGAAATTTTGACGGCGCTGCACTAATTCGTTTGTCAAGTCGTTTGTGGATTGGACGCCTATTTCAAACCTGAACAGTCCAGCGGGTGCATTTTCATTAAGAAAATCGATGACTTCAGGGCGCATGATATCTCCCGTTATTTCAAACTGGAAAACGGTACCGGGTAGATGCTCATCAATCAGGAATTGGAACATTTCCATGGCGTAACTTCTACTAATATTGAATGTCCGATCGACAAACTTTATTGTTTTTGCGCCATTCGCCATTAGATAGCGGATATCATCCTTAATGGCATCGCGGTTGAAATATCGTACACCTACTTCGATCGATGACAGGCAAAACTGACATGAAAAAGGGCAGCCTCGGCTAGTTTCGATATACGTCACTCTTTTGCTGAGTTCAGATATATCTTCAGGGAACTGGAAAGGCGAGGGAAGTTCCCGTAAATCCAATTTGGGTCCTGGCGCCGTAATTTTGAGGTTACCATTTTCCCTATATGCAATTCCTTGGATGGCAGTCATTTCTTCCTTACCCGCAAAGACATCAAGCAGTTTTTTAAATGTTCGTTCCCCTTCACCTATGACGACGACATCGATTTCAGGTACCCGTTCCAACCAATAATCATAATCGTACGTTACTTCCGGACCGCCGGCGATAATTTTAACATCAGGTTTAACTTTCTTAAGCATTCTCATAACCTTTATGGATTCTTCAATGTTCCATATATAAAGACTGAAACCGACGACGCTCGGCATTTTTTGATATAAATCTGATACGATATTCAAGGTTGGATCCTTGATCGTATACTCCGAAATAACTGGATTATACTCAGGCATAGCATATGATTTCAAACAGCGGATGGCTAGATTTGTATGGATGTATTTCGCGTTTAGGGTTGTTATAACAATGTTCATAATTCTGCTCCTTTTTTTTCAATCATATTGCATACGTCAAGCTATGTGTTAATATAGGTAAAAAGGTCTGTTCCCATTGTATCTTAAATGTGGAATAATCTGATTAGGTTGGTAATTGTAAAAACTTGATCTTGCTGCATGTATCAATTATTTATTTCATACTGTTTTGAAACGGGATCTAGGGGGGACACGTTTGAAATATCAAAAGGAAAATGTAATGGACCACATCACATTCATACTGGATAATTCAATCAGGCCGGGAATAGTCTTTGATAATAAAGAAACGTTTGTATATGTAAATAAATCATTCGAAAAGTACTTTGCCATGAATGGAAAGTGCAACATCAAAGATCTATTCATTAATCCATCCAACGAGTTGTGGGAAAATATTACAAACCAAATTAATAAGCACGAGAATAAGACGCTAACCGTCAATGTCCAATTAGTCGATGGCAGGATATATGGTGTGAAAATGCACCTTATGTATTTTGAGGATATTCAACAAACGATTGCACTGTTCGATATTCCCCAAAACTATATGGATTCGACAGGGAAAACATATATAAAAGCATTTCATAACTCCGATGATTTTATGATTGTCGTGAATAAACACGGGCGGATCTTCGATGTCAATGAAAAGCATACCACTTTTTTAAATGTACCAAGAGATTATTTAATGGGGAAGTCAGTTCAAGTGATTTTGGAATTGTTCAACGTAAACCCGAAAATACTTGTTGAATATATTCGAGACTTGGCCCAATATAATTATGCGGAAATGACATTGTTGTACGAAATATCGGCTGATGAAAAACGAAATTATCAGGTGTTTACTCTATTTGACAGTGAGACACAGACCTATTTGATACGGATGAAAGATCAAACAGAAACGATGGCAATGGAGAAACTATTAGCTCATTCAGATTCATTATCAACAATTGGCGAGTTGGCGGCAAGCATTGCGCATGAAATCAGGAATCCGATGACGACTTTAAAAGGGTTTGTCCAATTGCTTAAGATTACTGCTACAAAAGATACGATGAAGTACCTTTCTGTCATTGATGAGGAAATTTTAAGGATGGAATCTATATTGACGGAAATGCTGATTCTCTCCAAACCTGCATTGAACAAGAAGACGACGTTTTCATTGGAAGTGCTCGTTACGGATATGTTGCAGGTCATCCAGCCCAAAGCATTGATGGATGGAATCATGATTAAGCAACAGGAAAATACACTTAAAGATTCATTGATTTTCGGTGATTCCGACAAATTGAAGCAAGTACTTCTAAATTTATATAAAAATGCGCTCGAAGCAATGTCACCTGGTGGAATCCTAACCATTGCAATGGAACAGGATCACTACGGAAAAATAACACTGAGAGTTACCGACACCGGAAAAGGAATGGATTTGGAACAGATGAATCAAGTGTTCGTTCCCTTCTTTACTTCCAAGCCTGATGGAACGGGACTTGGACTGCCATTAGTTTTGAAAATAATTGAAGAACATGGCGGAACGATTTCGGTTGAAAGTAAGGTTGGCATAGGCACGACCTTTATAGTAACATTTCCATCAGCAATTGGACACGGTCCCGAGGTAATTTTAAACGAAAAAAGCATGTTGTTAGCGTAAAGGATAATTCTATATGATTTTCCGTCCTTTTGACAGGTGTAGGAGCTTGCCGGTATAATGGGGGCAACTATTAAGCGGGATATAGAAGGTGGCACTGAATAATGACAAAAGATACAGAACGGGCATTGAAGCTATTCATCGTTCTTTCCAGGGCAAGTAAAGTGATATTGGAAGAAGCACATAAAACTAATGAAAAGTATGGTCTTAATCCGACTGAATTCGCTGTTCTGGAATTGCTTCACCATACCGGAAGACAGCCGATTCAAAAGATTGGCCAGAAAATCCTACTTAGAAGCGGTTCTATGACGTATGTCGTTGATAAATTGGAGAAAAGAGGATTGTTGGAACGTGTTTTTTGCGAAACGGATAAACGGGTGACGTATATGTCGATTACACCAGCAGGGGTTGAATTAATGACGTCCATATTTCCGGAACATGCAGATCACATTAAATCCATCATGTCTTCTCTTTCCAGTGAAGAACAAGATCAGGCAATCGAATTGCTGCGAAAATTGGGTCTGTCTGTCAAAAGTCTCTCGTAATAAGCAGCATCTTGTTGATAAAGGTTGCGTTTTCATAAGGAATGCAAAAAGAGCCAAATGGATTCCATCCGGCTCTTTTTACTGTTGTATTACTTGCTCACAATTGTTTCGCCCATTCGAAGAAATCTTTCGAAATGTTCTTCTTCCGGGGAATCATAGATTGTTAGTTTAACAACCATATCGTCACGCTCTAAGATGATTCCTGTAACAGTTGCAGTTTCCGCCTTTACAGAAAAGACTTTTGCGTTTTCAATCCCTTCACCTGTCGGAATCGATGCTTCATCTGTCAATTCGCTTGGCGTATCCCCATTACCGGATGCTTCGAGTCCCGCAGTCATATTCTCTAACAGATAGTCATATGTGCCGTCCTCTTTCGGAGATGTCTCAATACGCATAAACACGGATTCGTTTCCAGTCGCCATCAGACTGTCTTTACCGGGTTCCTCACTCGTTAGCGTATAATCGGGAAGTACAGAAATAGCATAATCCTGTTCGTCGCTTTCTGTAAGTTTCGCATCTTTCATAATGTTTTCTTTACCGTCGGCAGATGCAGATTTGTCAGCGTCATCTGTTCCTTCCGTATCCGTCACTTCATTTTCGTCTACGGTGCCTTTGTCAGTTTCTTCTACAACATTCGCGGATCCGTTTGTACTGTTCTTTTCTGCCTCCGGGCTTGTTCCGCAAGCCGTTAGCACCAACGAAGCGGCAAGTGCTGCGAGTAATAAATTCCATTTACTTTTCAATGTAAACCCCTCCTTGTTTAATATAGACGTTTGAAAGCCATTGATGTTTCATTTGCTGTTCTGGACGATTGTATACTTTTTGTGGCTGACAACCGTTTTCTCTTCAATCTCAAGGTCTTCGAAGTTCTCCATAATGGACAGGTTAACGATGACCGAATTCTCATTCACTTTTTCAACAATTCCTCTTAATCCATCTTTGAATTCAATAATGTCCCCGACCTCTGCAATTGTCATTGTAAATCATCTCCCTTATGGATTGCCCCGAATTAGGTCCTCCAGTAGTAAACGCTCGGCTTAACGAGATTCTACCCTTTTTTGATAATCTTATATAGTGTGCCTTAAAAAGAGTATAACGTAAAGTGTTTTCTATTGTCTTAATCCTTGCCTGATGTCGAAATCCGTCGACAATCGGTTTCCATACGATTAGAATATTCCTGTATAATATATGGTTAGTGATGGTTTAATCCGTGGAGGGATTATTTTGGATTATACTTTAGAAGAAAAAATAGAATTGATGCGTGAAGAGATGATGAGCGCAGCGATAAAAAATGGATTGAAAGACGATGAAACATTAGGATTCAGCAGAAAGTTGGACTGTCTCATCAACCAATACGAAGAACAAAAGGAAAACACTCAATAGTTGTGATGTTTCTGGTAAATACACCTTTATAGAACAAATTAGGAATTCCATATAATACACGCTTCGGCTACCACATGAAATGCGCCTACGCCGGCTTATCCTAGGTATATTGTTGATACTTATTTCATCGATACGGGGTTTATTAATAACAGGCGAGCCTTAATCCGATAGTACCGAGGAAAGGCTCGCTGTTATTGTTGTATAATGAGTATACGAATCCTTAGTTCCGAACAGTTCATGAACTTGTTGATTTTTATTTTATACTATAATGAATTAAGCGCAGATGCCTTACAAGGGATTCTTTATTTAAATTTATAAATATTTTCTAAACAATGTTTAGAAAGTGAGAAAAGCGGGCAAATTAAAATAGAACACAGCAACATTCTCATTTCCCCCTTTTAAGGACGGAACCCTGTTACAGGGTCCCGTCCTTCTTTTTTTGTCTGAAAATAGAAACGATTGATGGAAAATTGAATATGTTTTGGTAGGATTGATAGTAATACATTTATTGAATAGGGGGAAATAGGATGGAAATGAAAAAAATCGCATTTATTGGGACGGGTGTAATGGGTGCCAGTGTCGTAGCCCATCTTTTAAACAATAATTATGAAGTGACGGTATATACGAGAACGAAGGAAAAAGCTGAACAGCTAATTGAGGCAGGCGCAGGTTGGGCGGAAACTATCGGTGCAGCAATTAAAGATGCTGACATAGTTTTTACGATGGTCGGTTATCCTGCAGATGTAGTAGAAGTCTATTTCAGTGAGAATGGCATCTTGCGGAGCGGTAAGGAAGGTCAAATCTTAATTGACATGACAACGTCTAGCCCTGCACTTGCAAAACGGATTGCGGAGGAAGGGGCGAAAAGGCGGATGGCGGCGATTGATGCTCCTGTTTCCGGAGGCGACGTCGGGGCGAAGAATGGCACATTATCGATAATGTGCGGTGGTGATAAAGAAACCTTCGATGCGATTTTCGTTATATTATCGACCTTTGGAGAACAAATCGTCTACCAAGGGACGGCGGGTGCGGGACAACATGCCAAAATGTGTAACCAAATCGCAATTGCGACAAATATGATCGGCGTTTGCGAGGCGCTAGCATATGCAGAAAAATCGGGACTTGACCCCGATACTGTGTTGAAGTCCATATCGACAGGAGCAGCCGGTTCTTGGTCGTTGTCAAATTTAGCCCCCCGGATGTTGGATGGGAATTTTGAGCCCGGCTTTTATGTCAAACACTTTTTGAAGGATATGAACATCGCATTGGCAGAAGCGGAAGGGATGCAGTTACCGCTTCCGGGATTACAGCTAGCGCGTGACATGTATGTGAAGTTAGTAGAGGAAGGGTTCGCCGAACAGGGGACACAAGTTCTTTATGAAAGTTATAAATAATCCTCAATAATTGCTGGAATATGCCGAAAATAACTATATGGGCGAAGTCTACTTTTAGTAGCGATTTTATAAGTAGAAGAATAGATTTCCATCCAATCTGCTCTGGCCATTACAGGTAATGTGCCTGTGCTCAGTTTACACACAGTAGTCAATGCGTAAATAGTAATAATCAGGGGGCCAACAAATGAATACAATGAAGTCGGATATTGTAACATATGAAGTTTTTGAATTTGTTGAATTCCAAGTCGGAAAAAGTAATTATGGAATGAGTATTCACCATGTCCGCGAAATTATTCAGCCCCTGCCAGTCACAATCTTGCCGCATGCCCATCCGTACATCGAAGGCATCATTCAATTGCGGGGGGAAGTATTGCCGGTCATTGATTTGAAGAAAGTAACGGGAAATAAAGAACTGAATGACGTGAACGAATCAAAGTATATCGTTGCGGAAATCGGTGGAAAAACAGTTGTTTTCAATGTGACTGGTGTCACTCAAATCCAGCGTGTCAATTTTACTGAAATAGAACCCGCTTCCGATATGTATGCAGGTGATCAAGTGCCTGTTTCAGGAATAATTAAGCGTGATAACGGGATGATCCTACTTGTAGATTTTGAAAAAGTGATTGCAGCACAATTTAAGTAAAAAAAGGAATTGTTATAACGAAAGATGAAAAACGGACTGAATCCTGTTGGAATTCAGCAGGATTCAGTCCGTTTCATTTTCCGTCCAAATAAGAAGAACGGAAATTTTGGGTGTTCTGTATGGTATGAATGGACTTTTTCGGTACCATCTTTTTGGTCTTATCTGGTTTCCTGTGGATAGGTTCGACATAATTGGAGAGAATTTCACGTGCTGTTTTCAGACTCATACGTTCTTGCGGGTTACGAGACGTTGGATCTTGTTGTCCGAGGTGTGGTAGAGCATTGAAGTCTTCTTTTTCCGGGATTGTATGGAAGAGGAAATCGTCACAACGAACGAGGACCGTGGAATGCTGTTTGCTGAATTTTGGATTATCCACAAAATGTAATCCGATTTTTTCTGCACTGCCTGAATTGATAAGTTTATCAATCGCCATTTTCTTTAATGTGTAAAGCTGTCTATTATCGGGAGCCGTTTTTGCGTGCCGATTTATTGTATAGATTGCAATAGCCAATTGACGGATGGAATTTTTATTTTTCAAAATAGGCCTCCTTCTTTGGTGAATTGAGTGATTGCATATATGTCGATGATACCAAGAATGTAAAGAATTGTACACCTTCTGATGTATGGATTTGAGAAATCATGGTAATGTATCTTGCATATTATGGAAGTGTTTCGAATTAATTATTAGCATATAGCGATACATCAATTCAAAGAATCGGTACATTCTATTCATACCGAAATCCGAAAAATTCTACGTGAATTGTGTCCGCATATACATGAAATACTTTGCGGCACTTTGGTAGCGTACACTACAAACGGAGGCACTCATGGGAAACGTTAAAATAGAAGACCAATTAAGCAGAGTAATGGAATCCTTTATTTTAGATCATTCTTTTAAGATGTCCATTCTTATCAAGAAAAGTCGGCTCGAGGAACATTCAGTCGTTTATGCCAATGCGTTGGCATTACGCTATTTTTCAGCCGATATCCCCTCATCGGCTAGTGACTTTTTTGGCGAATGTTGGGTACCGATCAATCGAAAGATGCGAAAACTACATAACTATTCCGATAGGGTAACTGAATTTGAACGGTTGCAAAATGGTGTGAATGTTTTATATGAAGTGGAATTCCAATTCCGCACGGAAGATTGTGGATGTGAATACATCTGTATTGTATTGTGTGAGCGGCAGGATATTGCCGTGGAAAGAGCATCTCACAATGAAATACGTCATAAATATCAATCTGTCATAGACCACAATCTGGATCCAATCATAACCATTGATCAAAACCTGAGAATCATCCATGCGAATCGGGCTCTCCATTTAGCATTCGGTTATCGATTCAAAGAACTTTCCGGCAGGTCAATCCCGAATTTGATGGGAGAGGAAAAGCTAGCGGAATTTCATCTTTTTTTATCCCGAGCATTGGCGGGAGAATCAATTGAAATGGAAGGTTCATCTTTTTTCCACAAAAGCGGTTATTTATTGCCTGTCTATTTAAAGGCGATTCCTGTTTTGATAGATGAAGAGGTAAAGGAAATCCATTTGATATTACGGGATACTTCCATTCATCAAGAAAATAATGAGAAACTTCTGTTCCTATCTTTTCATGATCATTTGACGGGTCTGTGGAATCGGCGGGCGATGAAAGAACATTTCACTGAAGACTCCACAAATGCTGTAAAAAATGATGAAAGGCTTTCTTTCATCCATTTGGGATTGGATCGTTTTAAAATGATCAATGAATCGCTTGGTCATACTGTCGCGGATGAAGTTTTGAAAATTGTCGCAGAACGATTGAAAATGATCTGTCCGGCATCCGCCAGATTGTATCGTAACGGGGGGGACGAATTCATCGTATCGTTGAGAAATCATTCTGTATCGATGACCGAGAAATTTGCCCAAACGTTATTAAACGATTTCGGCAAACCGTTTTACTATAATCACCAAGAATATTTCATATCCGCTTCAATCGGAATCGCGGTTCATCCGGAAGATGGAACTACACTTGAAGAATTATTGCGGAAAACGGAACAGGCGCTTGTATTTGTGAAAGATCGCGGGCGCTCTCATTATCGCTTCTATCAGGAAGAAATGAATTCATTCTTCCCGGATGAGGCGCTGATGGAGTCGCATTTACGCAGGGCGATAGAATTAGATGAATTGACGATTCATTATCAACCCCAAGTCGATTTGAAAACGGGGAATATCAGCAGTTTTGAAGCGTTGCTTAGATGGAATAATCGCAAATTCGGATTTGTTTCTCCCGTCCAATTCATCCCCATCGCCGAAGAGTCCGGTCTCATCCATGGAATTGGTGATTGGGTAGTAGACCAAGTATGCAGCCAACTGAAAGAATGGCAGGACAAGCGTTTCAAAGAAGTCAGAATTGCCGTCAATATTTCACCTAAACAATTCAGGATGGAAAACTTTGCAGATAAATTGAAAGAGAAAATAGCACGCCATGCCATCGTGCCCTCATCACTTGAAGTTGAAATTACTGAAAGTGCATTGACAAAAATGGATGAAACAGTAAGAACACTTAATGAATTGAAGAAAATTGGTGTGGTCATTTCTGTGGATGATTTCGGTACCGGGTACTCTTCACTCAGTTATTTGAAGCAATATCCAATCGATATCATTAAGATAGACCGATCGTTCATCAAAGATATTGAAACGGACGTTAAGAATGAGGCAATAGCAAAAACAATCATTAATTTAGCCCATAATCTAGGAATGGATGTTATTGCGGAAGGCGTTGAAAAGGATTTACAGGCGCAGATCCTACTTGAAGCGAAATGTCAGAAAGCACAAGGCTTTTTATATAGTAGGGCAGTGCCGGTAGAGGAAATCGTGGAAAAGTATTTTGCATAATAGTTTCAGAAGTAAATGTGGACAACGAGATAATTCTGTTGTCCACATTAACTTTGTAAGGGAGGGCGACTATCACTCTATTACTCTCGTCATACACCTGATAACATGCTATAATTATGAGTGAATATTCATTCATTAAAAGGGGGAATCGGTATGTTTGATGGAAAAGTCATTATTGTAACGGGTGGATCTAATGGAATGGGGAAATATATGGCGAAGAAATTCGTCGCAGAAGGTGCACAAGTTATTATTACAGGTAGGGATTCGGATAGATTAAAATCGGCTCAGGAAGAAATCGGGGATCGCGCGCACTTGTTTCAGATGGATGTCCGGAATGTAGAATCCGTCGAAGCTTTAATTGCTTTTACTGATGAGAAATTTGGACGGATTGATGGATTGGTTAATAATGCGGCCGGAAACTTCATTGTCAAAGCGGAAGATTTGTCACCAAACGGCTGGAAATCTGTTATTGATATCGTTTTGAATGGCACGTTTTATTGTTCGAGTGCAGTCGGAAAATATTGGATTGAAAAAGGACAAAAAGGATCCATTTTAAATATGCTTGCAACGTATGCATGGAATGCTGGAGCCGGCGTCGTCCATTCCGCGGCAGCTAAAGCGGGCGTCATGTCATTGACACGGACATTGGCGGTCGAATGGGGAACGCAATATGGGATCCGTGTGAATGGCATTGCTCCGGGTCCGATTGAACGCACGGGCGGCGCTGATAAACTGTGGGAGTCGGAAAAAGCGGCAAAACGTACACTCGCGTCGATTCCTTTAGGCCGTCTCGGTCAGCCTGAAGAAATAGCGGAATTGGCGGCGTTCATCATGTCAGATAAAGCGTCCTATATGAACGGTGAAATTGTTACACTCGATGGCGGACAATGGCTGAACAAATTTCCGTTTTAAAGATTAATTTTGCCCATTAGGCGCATCCTACTCCCAAAAGGAGTGATGTGTGATGGACATCTGGACAGTCCCATTGATCATTGTTGTGTTAATCATCGGTTTGATTTCTTTTGTCTCCGTCCGGAAGTGGAACAAAGCAAATGCGGCTGTTGAGGTGCAGGATAGTCGAAATCCGGCGGTCGTAGAAGAAGATCATCCTTTTACGCTTAATCCGATTATTTGGATTGCCCTTGCCTCTGTATTTTTCATGGGAATTGTCATTTTTTATTACGCTACCTCTTCTTTTTAAGGAGAGGTTTTCTTTTTTGTTTTAAGGATTGAAAGTCCTTCTTATGATATGATAGATATGTAGTTTTCAGATGAACAGCATAGCTACAGAAGGAGCAGATTTACATGATTTCTGTAAACAATAGAGATTTTCTTTTCACACCGATAGCCGACTTTATCATTTCGTCCGAAAAAGTTGCGCACGTTCAGGTTGGAAATAATGCAGAGCACGCTCTCCTTGTTCTGACAAAAACAGGATATTCAGCCATACCGGTCCTTGATGCGAAATATCATCTGAAAGGGCTACTTAGTATGGGTATGATTACAGATTCGATTCTGGGTCTTGAACATATTGAATATGAACGCTTAGCTGATTTAAAGGTAGATGAAATAATGCAGACGGATCTGCCCTCCATCAAAACGACTGACCGATTTCAAAAAGGGCTCGATTTATTAATTGACCATACGTTTCTTTGTGTAACTGAAGAAGATGGTACATTTGCAGGCATACTGACGAGAAGAGTAATTTTGAAACAATTTAAAAAGTATATTTACTCCGTTCACTAACGATTATGGTTACATTACGGGCTCCTTATGGGGCCTTTTTCTGTTTGAAAGGGGAGAGGGAAACATGAGAAACAGTAAAACAACGAATCGCCCGCTCGTGCTGATATCTGTCATGCTGGCGATGTTCGTCGGTGCCGTGGAAGCGACGATTGTGACAACCGCAATGCCTGCGATAGCTTCAGATCTTGGCGGCTTTTCACGGTATAGCTGGATTTTTTCTGCTTATTTACTGATGAGTACGGTGACTGTGCTCATTTATGGTAAACTGGCGGATTTATTTGGACGTAAGCCGATCTTGTTCATTGGGCTGACTATATTTTTAATTGGATCTATTTTATGCGGTTTTGCTGTTTCGATGGAGCAGTTAATCGTTTTCAGGCTGATCCAAGGACTTGGCGCGGGCGCAGTAATGCCGATTGCCACGACAATAGTCGGCGATATTTATACAACGGAAGAACGGGCGAAAATTCAAGGCTATTTATCCAGCGTCTGGGGGATTTCGGCGGTATCCGGTCCTGTTATTGGCGGGTTGATTGTCCAATATATGAATTGGAAATTTGTTTTTTGGGTGAATGTCCCCCTTGGTATACTTGCAATGGTCGGTATTTACTTGTATCTCCATGAGCCCGTGCGCACGAAAAAAGTTTCGATTGATTACAAGGGTGCGATACTACTGACATTATCATTATCTACGATACTTTATTGGCTTGTTGAAGGCGGTCAGGCATTCGGCCGTCTGTCTTTCTATAGTGTTTCGTTAATCATTGTAGGGCTAGGCGCCTTCGCATTGCTTGTCAGGGTCGAACGAAAGGCAATAGATCCCGTCATGCCGTTTGCGATGTGGAAAAACCCTGTCATTTTGTATGCAAATCTGGTTTCATTAACGACCGGCGTGATTTTGATCGGTATATCTTCTTATTTACCGACATATGTAACAGGGGTGATGGAGCAGCCTGCGATAATCGCCGGGTTCACATTGACCGCCATGTCGATTGGATGGCCGATAGCATCTTCTGTTGCCGGCCATCTATTGATTCGTTATGGCACGTTTCTTGTATCTTTCGCAGGGGGATTATCGCTCATCCTGGGAACGACTTTGTTTGTCATGATGAATCCTGCATCGGGGCCGTGGTGGGCGGCAATGGCTAGTTTTTTTGTCGGTATCGGTATGGGATTGACCAGCACATCGTTCATCGTCACAATCCAAGGGGCAGTTCCAAGGGAGAAAAGGGGATCTGCGACTGCCGCCAATATGTTCATGAGGAATTTTGGGAATACTATCGGTGCAGCGCTTTTCGGAGCGGTTTTGAATGGCATGTTAATGACACACTTTAGAAAAGATAAAATGGATTACGATTTAAATGATATCAATTTTCTTCTGACCGATGACATGAGACGGACAATACCTGAAGAGGAAATACTTTTACTGCAACGTGCGCTTGATGGTTCATTACAATGGGTGTATATAACAGTGGCCATTTTTGCTGTGATCAGTTTGCTTCTTATATTAAAAATCCCACGCGGAAAGGGGTTCCAACATGACAACGACGGAACTTGAAATCATTAAAGCACTTGCGGAAGAAGGAAATATGCGGAAAGCTGCAGAACGGCTTTTTTTATCGCAACCTGCGCTTTCTCAACGATTGCAGTCAATTGAAAAAGAATGGGGAACGTTATTGTTCATCCGTTCCCAGAAAGGGCTCGAACCAACATCTGCAGGCGAACTTGTTATTGCATATGCTCGCGAAGCAATTTTGAAAAGAGAAGAAACTTTTGAAATGATCGCATCGATGGCCGACAAAATACATGGGACGTTGAAGATAGCGTGTGCATCCATCGTTGGTCAGACGTGGTTACCTCAAGTATTGAAAGAGTATGTGGAAATGTATCCAGATGCAAAAATTTCACTGATAACAGGATGGAGTTCGGAAATCGTCAAAGCACTATATGAAGGGGAAGCACATGTCGGTATCGTACGTGGCCAAGTCGATTGGAAGAGTAGAAAAACGTATTTGTTCCGAGATTGGCTCTATTTGGTGGACCGTGAAATTACAACTATCGATGAGTTGAAAGATACAGAACGGCCTTTCATCCAGTTTAAAAGCGACTCGAATTACCATATGGAAATCCAGCGTTGGTGGCAACGCCATTTTGATCAAAATCCAGGGCGTCAAATTACGGTCGACCAGATTGAGACATGTAAACAGTTGGCGTTAAACGGAATCGGCTATGCAATTTTACCGTCGATTACATTGGTGGGCGACGAGGATGTCAACAAAATACCGCTATTGAACAATGAAGAGGAATTCGAATTGACGAGGGATACATGGCTGATCGGATACGAATCATCGTTTGCGTTGAAACAGGTGGATGCGTTTACACAAATTGTCCAAGGGCATGCAGAAAAGTTGCAAAAGGATTACGATTATTGAAAAATTCAGGAACTTTGAAGTGCCTTGTTCGTACTAATAAAAGAGTGAAAGTCTTCTTGTAAAATTCTATCCAGCAATGAAAGGAGGAAAATGGTATGTGGAAAAAGTTAGCGCTGTTTTTGTTTTTATTTATTGGATTGATTATCTCCATTCCGACTGTCAATGCTCTAGCGGCTCCAGATTTAACAGTAACTGTTTCAGTGGGCATCGACGGAAAAGTGAAGGAAGGAAAAGGTGCACCGCTTGTAATTGTGGTTGAAAACAACGGAACCGCATTCAACGGGGACCTCGTAATCGATGTTCCGAACGATTATATGACTGGAAGTGGGGAAGCAATCCCTCTCGATATCGGTGCCGGAGAGACTAAAACGATTTCACTTGTTATCCCGAATGTGACTAATATGAATGAGGGAATGTCGAATGCAAAAACAATTTTCCTATACGAGGGTGGATGGGAAAAAGGAAAGGAAATTGTACATAAGGGAGCGCAGAAAGTAACGGCGGCTCTGTTTTATCATGAATCAAAATTCATCGTTACGTTTACAGAAAATCCGGATCGTCTTGGTGCTTTGAAAAATAGTCGGATTTTGGATGCATCGAATAACCAAATCATTAGTACGTCAAAAATGAGTGAACCCAATATCCCGGTGGAAGCTGCGGGATGGGGCGCGGCAGATTTTATCATTGTCGATGAGTATCCGCTTGCCGATTTATCCGCAAAGAAACAAGAGGCGTTGTTGGGATGGGTTCGTTCAGGTGGCATCTTAGTAATCGGGGGTTATGCCAACGTGAATGCTGAGGCAGGCATTTTTTCCGGCTACTTGCCTCTGACGTTGAAAGGTAGTATTGAGTCGAATCCCGAGGTATTGAACAATTGGGTAGGAATAAAAGGATTTGAAGGCGTCATACATTCGTATTTGTCCGAATTGAATCCGAGTGCATTGCCACTGCTTGAAGATGAAGAAAATGTTCTTATTGCCTATTCTCAGGTAGGCCGGGGGCAAGTAGTACAGACGGCTTTCTCGGTCGGCGATGATCCGATTTCTACAGCGGTTGGAATGCCGGCACTCTGGAGTAAATTATTTGATACGGCAGGACAGCAAAATCAATTCAGTCAGAATCAGCATGACAATCCAAGAACAGCGCTGGCCCATTCTGTAGGAAGGACCAACGAATTGTTTCCATCATTTAAAGTATCCGCACCGTTAGTTTTTGGGATTATCATCTTTTACATTATTCTTATTATCCCCGTTCTTTACATTATCCTAAAACGGAAAGATAAACGGGAATATGCGTGGTGGATTATTCCTTCGATTGCAATAGTGACGTCTATTGCTATTTTTGCATATGGAGCGAAAGATCGGATCGGAGGAGCACAAATTCAACATTCCGCAATAGTAAATGTGGAACAGGATGGTAGTTTGTCAGGATATTATGTGGAGTCAATCCTATCCAATAAATCCGGGGACTTTACATTAACTGCACCTGCCGAAACAACGCTTAGTGCTTCGTTGCCGGCCAATGATCCTTTCGTCTCCACTCCAGGGACTATTCATAAACATGCAATTGTTGAAAAGGATGCCACAGGGTCAAAACTGCATCTTCGCAATATAGGTTATTGGAATGTTGGGACGGTGTACGGGGAAACAAGGCTCGAAAAGAAAGGGAACTACGAAATACAATTGAATGTCACAGATAAGAAGTTGACGGGTACAGTGACGAATGAATTTCCGTTTGCATTGACGGAGGTAGCGATATGGTCAGGAACAAAACTGATTCCAATCGGCGATCTCGGACCAGGGGAATCCGTCCAAGTGGATGAAACGTTGAAAACATCTACATTGCTTCCTAGAAAATCAATGTTCAATCCGTATATGAATCCAACACCTGTCAATATGGATGATCTGATGAAGATGCGGAAAGACAGTCTTCTTTCCTTTTCGAGCGATTATATGAACAATCCCTCGAATCCCGTCATAATCGGTTATACGGATACCCAGATTGTACCGATTGAACTTCCTAAGGCAAAGCCCTCCGTGTCGGCATTGACGATGGTTGTTCAGCCGATAAAGTCGGAAGTGGCGTTCACCGGTATGCTGTCAATTGAACCCGAAATGATGGAAATGGTCATGATTTCGGAGGACGGCCAAACTGAACCTGAGCCGATGGGATCCGCGGGTGACGACTATTATTTCGGTCAGGCTGTATACAATCAAATATGGCGGTTGCCGGCTGAATTAGTTGAGAAGAAAATGAAATGGACGTCGATTGAAGTATCGAAAATACAAAAACAGCTTTATGGCGTAAGTATATTAAATGTCCGGACCAAGGAATATGAACAATCGGAATCAGGAAAATTAATGAAAACGGAAAACCTGAACGATTATATAACGCCTGAAGGGGAAGTTATCGTCCGAATTGTATTCCATGATGCAAAAAATGGAAACCAGGGACGTGCTCCTGTACTCAAGATGATTGGTGAGGTGGCACAATGATAGAAATAAAAGGGCTGACGAAAAAATATGGACAATTCATAGCGCTCGACAATTTGAACTTGACGCTGAGTGAAGGTACCGTTTTTGGATTTGTCGGAGCGAACGGTGCAGGAAAATCGACGACCTTTCTCATTTTGGCGACTTTATTGCAACCAACAGCGGGCGATGTTTTTATCAATGGCAGGAACATCCGTGAAAATCCTACGGAAATACGTAAAATGATCGGATATATGCCTGACTTTTTCGGAGTCTATGACCAGCTGAAAGCAGATGAATACTTGGATTTTTACGGTGCAAGCTACGGCATTCCTGATGCGGAACGGCGAAAGCTCATACCGCAATTGCTGGAACTGGTGAACCTATCGCATAAACGTCATGCGTACGTAGACCTTTTATCGCGGGGGATGAAGCAACGACTTTGTTTAGCCCGGAGTCTTATCCATGATCCGAAAGTGCTTATCCTCGACGAACCTGCATCCGGGCTTGATCCGCGTGCTCGTGTGGAGATGAGAGATATCCTAAAAACGTTGAAGAAAATGGGCAAGACGATTTTAATTTCATCACATATTTTACCTGAACTTGCGGAAATGTGTGATGAAATCGGAGTGATTGACAATGGACGTCTTATTGCACATGGTTCCGTTGCCGAAATTCAAGATAAACTGCGCGGAGAAAGGATCATTACGGTCCGTTTGACTGGAACGCTGGACAGCACGATCGGATTTTTCGAAGAGGATCCGCTCGTGTCGAATATTGAGGAGCTAGCCGATGGCGATGGCATCATATTTTCATATAAAGGGACTGAAGAAGATCAGGTCATGTTATTGAAGCGGGCCGTCATGAATAATGTTCCAATCCTTTCATTTATGGAACATGTAACCAATCTTGAGGATGTGTTCATGGAAATTACGAAAGGAGCCGACTGAAATGAAAATGAATTTCAATAATCCGGTCCTTTTTAAAGAATTGAAATTAAGGTTCCGCTCGCCGAAAAGTTTCATAGGTATCCTATTTTACTTGCTAGCGATGTGTATTTTTGTTTTCGGTTTCATTTTTACGACAATGAATATGTCAGGGACGTCTTATTTCAGACCGAGTGAAAGCTTCATCCTGTTCGGACTGTTATCATTTATCCAACTTGGACTCGTATTATTCATTACACCGGGTTTAACGGCTGGAGCAATCAGTTCGGAGAGGGAAAAACAAACGCTGCCGATTTTATTGACGACATCACAAAGTTCGTTTCAAATCATATCAGGAAAATTATCGTCTTCAATCGCATTCCTGTTGTTGCTCATTGTGGCGGGATTACCGGTCTATAGTTTAGTGTTTTTATTCGGCGGTATATCTCCATTGGACTTTGCCAAAGTGTTCTTTTTCTTATTTGTTACGTTGCTTGCAATCGGAAGTATAGGTGTCATGTTTTCAACACTTATTCGACGGACTATCGTTTCGATGATTGCAACGTATGGAACGATGCTGTTCCTATCGATTGTCACCGGGTTTCTATTTTTGATCGTTATCCAAATGACAGCGTTCAATCAAATGGGAACGGGCATACCGTCACCTTCTGTGTCAGGGCAGATCCTTGCGTCGATAAATCCGGCCATCATGCTCGCTTCACTCCTTTCACAGGGAGTGGGGGATAGCATTTCGGAAATGACGCAAGTGAAGTTTCCGATTTGGATTGGCTATCTTATTTTCTATTTGTCGCTTACTGCCATTTCTATATTCATTTCCGTAAAAAAACTGCGTGTTAATATGAAACGTTCCAAATGATAAGGAAGTGAGCGAATGGAACGGAAATCATTATTAAAAAATAGATGAAGACCATGCTGCGCTGTGGCTAGCTTGGCTTGCTACAGTCATAAGAAGATGTGCCTTCATCTTTTTTAGCTTTTCTTGAATGCCTTTGGTGTTTAAACAGTAGACAGAATCAAACACGACTATACAACAAACTCCACGTATTCAATACTTTAATTAATAAAGTGAAAAGCCCAATCGCACTGGAAGATTTCCTGTGCGATTGGGCTTTTTTATGTTTATAAACTTGAAAGTAAATTTCTGCTTCGTTTCGCCCAATAAAAAGCGACTGCAAAACAGACGAGCAGGATGATAGTACCGATAATATACGGGTAAATGATATTAATGTCGAACAGAATGCCTGCAAGAGCCGGGCCAACCATGTTTCCAAGACTCATATAGGCGGTCATCATACCTGCTGCAAAACCTTGTTCCTCCCCTGCGAGCTTCGATACAAGTGTATTGACGGCGGGGCGGAGGAGGGATGTTGCAGTGAAGAAAATCGTTGCTACGAAAAGAATCATATAGAATGAATTGACGAACACAATCCCGATCATTGCAAAAGCTGCGATGATAAGGTTTACATGAATAACGCGCATTTCACCGAACCGTTTGAACAGTTTATTGATGACGAATGTCTGTGCGATAACGCCGACGAAGCCTCCAACTGTAATGATGACTGCGATTTGAGAAGGTGTATAACCATATTTATGGTCTACGTAAAGAGAGATTGTGGATTGGAAATTTGCCAAACCGAATGAAAAGACAAACATGACAATGAGCATAACAAAATAAGGAGTCTTCGCTGAACGTTTCATCTGCTTGATAAGACTTTCCCTCTTTTTCTCACTACCGGGTTCGACTGTTGTCCGCGGTGCCGGATTCGGTAGAGCGAAAATGGAAATAAGTGCTGCAGTCAAAGCGGCTGCTGTTGCGATGTAAAATGGGAACGTTAAGCTTACTTTTGAAAGAAAACCGCCGATTGCAGGTCCAATCATGAATCCGAGCGACATTGAAGCACCGAGCAGGCCCATCCCTTTGCCACGTTGTTCGTATGTCGTGATGTCGGCAACAAATGCCATCATCGGGGGTACTAGGAATGCAGAGCCAAGCCCTGAGAAGAACCGAGCGGCATAGAGCATCCATAATTCGGTGGATAGTCCGAATGCAAGTTGCGAAAGGCCGAAAATGATCAACCCTATTATAATCAGCTTTTTCCTGCCGTGTTTATCAGATAAATCGCCGGCAATCGGAGAAAAGATAAATTGTGAAAATGAGAACATAGCAATCAGAAAACCGAGAGCTTGACCCGCAACGCCAAACGTACCAAGATATTCCGGCATAATCGGAATGATTAGACCGATGCCCGACATGGCGATAAACATATTGAACATTAAGACGTATAACGCAAAATTATTAGATTTGACCGCTATAACTACCACCACTTTCCAAACTATTTCGTGTTACTAAAATATATTACCATAAACTGCATTGGAGTACATTGTGATGCGACTTTCAAGCAGAAAAAAGACGACCTCGGGATGTACAAAGATTGTCTTAAACGTCAATAAAAGATGGGTGTATGAATTCGTGTAAAAGTTGAGCGAGAAGGGGAGGTCACTCAAAAAGTTCACTATTATAGATTGGACTAAGGAATGTCCATAATATACGCTTCGGCGCTTTGTGGATGCCTCCCGCGATGAGCCGGGCGGAAGACCACCGCCAGTCTTATCGCTTCGGCTACCACATGAAAGGCGCCTTCGCTGGGTTTTCTCAGGTATGTTGGATCATTAAAATTGTCCACTATTATAGAACTGGACTAAGGAATGTTCATAATATACGCTTCGGCGCTTTGTGGATGCCTTTCGCGATAAGCCGGGCGGAAGACCACCGCCAGTCTTATCGCTTCGGCTACCACATGAAAGGCGCCTTCGCTGGGTTTTCTCAGGTATGTTGGATCATTAAAATTGTCCACTATTATAGAATTGGACTAAGGAATGTTCATAATATACGCTTCAGCGCTTTGTGGATGCCTTTCGCGATGAGCCGGGCGGAAGACCACCGCCAGTCTTATCGCTTCGGCTACCACATGAAAGGCGCCTTCGCTGGTTATTTTCAGATATATTGATGATGGCTAATTAATTATCTTGTTGACAGGCACCTCACGGTATTAGTATTGATAATTGTAAAGGTAAATGTCACTCGAAATTAACAATCCCGGTAAATACTTCATAGTTAGCCGTGCTACTCGTATGAATTCAATTGAAAATATCAAGCGAAGGCGCCTAACAGGGGTAGCCGAAGCCATAAGACTGACGACGAAGTTGTCTGGCTTATGGCGAGAGGCATCCCCTAGCGCATTAGCGGGTTCAATGGTATTTGCTCTTCCGCTCCGACTACCCGAGCGCCGTAGTATTTGAAGGAATTGTTTATCTCCAATTTAATTGTTATTTCATATCCATTTTGAACTCAAGGAACAACTCATTGTACTGGCCAAGCATTTCAAGGCCTAGATTTCTATATACCTCAAGGTGACCGCGTGTTTCTTCATCAGGGTAGAAACGTTCATCTTCAGTCACTTCAGGATCCATCAAATCCAGGGCTGTTAAGTTCGGTGTCGAGTAGCCGACGTAATCAGCGTTTTGTGCAGCCACTTCAGCGTCGAGCATGAAATTAATGAACGCATGCGCGCCCTCGATATTTGTCGAGGTACGAGGAATGACCATATTATCGAACCAAAGATTGGAACCTTCCTCAGGGACAATATAATCGATATCCTCGTTCTCATACATCATATCTGCAGCCTGGCCTGACCAGGTAAGTGAGATGGCAGCCTCTCCATTAATCATCAGTTGAGTCACTTCATCCCCGATGACAGCTTTCACATTAGGACTAAGTGTTTTCAACTTATCCGTCGCTTCACGTAGTTCGTCAAGATTGGTTGAGTTCAATGAATATCCTAATGAATTCAGTCCCATTCCAATCGTTTCACGTGCGCTGTCTACAAGAATGACTTGCTGTTTAAGGGAAGGGTCCCATAGGTTATCCCAGCTTTCAAAGGTCTGCCCATCCAGTAATGTTGGATTAAATGCAATCCCAAGTGTCCCCCAGAAGTAGGGAAGTGAGTACTTATTGCCTGGATCGAATGGCAAGTCGAGGAAATAGGGATCGATATTTTTGACGTTTGGAATTTTATTATAGTCGAGCGGAAGTAATAGATCGGCTTCCTGCATCATTTCAATCATATATTCAGAAGGCATTGAAATATCATACGATGTTCCGCCTTGTTCGATTTTTCCCATCATCCCTTCATTCGAATCAAATGTTTCATAAATTACTCGGATGCCGGTTTCCTTTTCAAACTGTTTCAGCAAGTCGGGATCGATGTATTCGCCCCAGTTGTAAACAGTGATTGAATCCTTGCCTGCACTTCCTCCGCCGTCATTCAACTCTGCATTAATGAATAAAAGAATTGCGGAAACAAGTAGAATCACTGCCGCACCCCTTACTATTTCTTTCATTTTCTCACCCCCGAAAGCGGTGCTTTTGTTTTGCGGCTAATCGCGTAATAACCGATAACAAGTACGACTGTCACCAAGAAGATAAGACCTGACAATGCGTTGATTGTTAACGTGATACCTGCACGTGCCATTGAATAGATTTCTACGGACAATGTAGAGAAGCCATTTCCTGTGACGAAAAACGTTACGGCAAAATCGTCAAGGGAATACGTTAAAGCAAGAAAGAATCCTGCTAATATTCCCGGTTTTATGAAAGGAATGATGACGCGCGTCAAGACATCCCGTTTAGAAGCACCAAGATCCAGGGCCGCATCGATAAGCGTCGGACTCATTTCCTGGAGCTTCGGCAATACCATGATGACAACAATCGGAATGCTGAATGCGATATGCGAAATGAGTACGGAAGCAAAACCGAGTTTCACGCCAATCATTGTGAATAAAATGAGGAATGAAGCACCGATGATGACATCCGGACTGACGATCAAGATATTATTGAGAGACAACACAGCATTGCGCATCGCTTTATTGCGCATGAAAACGATTGCCAATGCTCCAAGCACTCCGATTGCAGTCGAAACGAGCGCAGACAGCAAGGCAACGATAACAGTATTAATTACGATAACAATCAGCCTTGTATCTTCAAAGACTGCTGCATAATGTTCAAGCGTGAACGATTCGAAATTCGACATTCCGCCGCCTGAATTGAACGAGTAAAAGATCAAGTAGAAAATAGGGGCATATAAAATGATGAATACGGCAACCAAATAGATTTTAGGGAGTTTACTTAATTTTTCCATTGATTGTCGTCCCCCTGTCTTTGCTGCTCGTAATCAGCATGATGATAAACATGAATAAAATAAGGAATACAGCGATAGTTGAACCCATTCCCCAGTTTTGCGTGACGAGAAACTGCTGTTCTATCGCTGTCCCGAGCGTGATCACCTTATTTCCTGCAATAAGTCTGGTGATCATGAACAGTGACAGGGCAGGGATGAAGACAACCTGGATTCCCGATTTAACGCCATTTAACGTCAATGGCCAAATAACGCGCCTGAATGTTGTCCATGAATTTGCGCCAAGATCACGTGATGCATCGATGAGGGCGGGATTCAGTTTGTCGAGCGAATTGAAAATCGGCAAAATCATGAATGGGATGAAAATATAAACGGAAACGAAAACAAAACTGAAATCGGTGAAAAGGATTTGCTGCTTGCCGATCCCTGTCGTTTCCAGCAATGCATTGATTGGACCGTAAAGACTGAAAAGGCCGATGAACGCGTACGTTTTCAGAAGTAGATTTATCCATGACGGGATGATGATGAGCAAAAGCCAAAGTTGCTTATGCTTCGTCTTCGTCAGAAAATAGGCGGTCGGGTAAGAAAACAGCAAAGTGAAAAACGTTATCAGGAATGCATACCAGAATGAACTGATGGTCAGTTTCAAATAGACGGAAGAAAAAAAGTTATTATAGTTGTCGAATGTGAAATTGCCGCTCAGGTCGAAGAATGAAAAGTAAATGATAAGTGCAATCGGTGCGATGACGAACAGCAAAATCCAAGCGGTGTAAGGAATCGTATATAGCGGGCGTAGAGGTTTATTGTTCATCGACCGCTACCCCATACGCCTCAAGTCTAGCATCGAATTCTTCTTCTGTTTCGTTCAGTCGCATGACATGAATGTCTTCCGGATCAAAATCGAGCCCGACAGTTACACCGACTTCCGCTTTTTTAGTTGAGTGCACAAGCCATTCGTTGCCATCAGCGTCGTACGTGGACAGTTCATAGTGCACACCGCGGAACAATTGTGTATCGACTTTCACGTTCAGTTTCCCTTTATCGATAGTAGTGAGCTCCAAATCCTCCGGACGGATGACGACATCGACTTTCTCGTTTGGATTCAGACCTTTGTCGACACATTCGAAAGTTTTCCCGGTAAATTGGACAACGAAGTCTTCAACCATTATGCCCGGTACGATATTCGATTCGCCGATGAAATCAGCGACAAAACGGTTGATGGGTTCGTCGTAGATATCAAGCGGAGTACCAGATTGCTGGATTGCTCCAGTGTTCATTACAAAAATTTCATCGGACATCGCAAGCGCCTCTTCTTGGTCATGCGTGACGAATACGAATGTTTTACCTAGGCGTTGTTGCAATTCCCGAAGTTCATATTGCATTTCGGAACGCAATTTCAAATCGAGTGCGGATAGCGGTTCATCCAGCAAAATGATTTCAGGGTCATTGATGATGGCGCGTGCAATGGCGACGCGTTGACGTTGACCACCCGACATTTCCGCGATTTCCCGTTTTTCATATCCTTCAAGATTGACGAATTTCAGTGCTTCGATGACCCGGCGATTGACTTCTTCTTGTTTTACTTTCTTAATTCGCAAGCCGAATGCAACGTTTTCAAATACATTTAAATGAGGGAACAATGCATAGTCTTGAAAAACCGTGTTCACTTGGCGTTCATTGGCAGGCACGTTGTTGATTTTTTTTCCATTGAAGAAAATCGTGCCGTCCGTCGGTTCGATAAATCCGGCGATTAGACGGAGGATAGTCGTTTTCCCGCAGCCTGAAGGACCAAGCAATGTGTAAAATTTACCGCGTTCCATTTCAAAGGAAACGCCGTTCAGAACAGTCGTCTCATTATTATATTTTTTTGTCACATTTTCAAAGCGAATAATCGGTTGAGTCGTCATGTAGACACTCCTTTTCTAATAGTGAACTTTACTTAAAGATAAGAATTTGTAGCAACGAGGAGAATTTCGCTCGTTCCGTTATGTGCATTCGTTAAACAGTGTTGCTCGGATGCATCATAATAAACCGCATCCCCTTTCGAAGCGGTGTGTTGCGTGTTACCGATCTTAATCGTCACTTTGCCATTCAGAATGTAGATGAACGTTTCAGCAGAAGAAGGTTCAAATCTTTTAAATTCCCCTCTTTCATGGAATGTTATGTGGACAGGTTCCATCTCATTTTCATTCGACCGCGGGACCAACCAGCGTATACTATATTTCAATTCATCATCCGAATAGATGGTTTGGTCGCTGGTCGAGTAAACTACTTTTACATTCTTTTTAGGTTCATCGAAGAATTCCTTTGGCGTTGTTCCCAGCACTTCCAATAAAGCGAACAAAGTTTCAATTGAAGGAGAGTTCAGATTCCGTTCCAATTGAGAAATATGCCCCTTCGTTAAATCCGTCCGCTCCCCAAGTTCTTCTTGCGTCAGCCCTTTTTTTAAGCGAAGGCTTTTAATCTTACTTCCTATTTCCATGGACACACCTCCCCATTCATGACGGAGTTTATTAGTAGTATACTTGAAGTTTACTTAAAACCCTTTTAATTATACGAAATACCGCGCAGAAATCAAGATGTATTTTAAAAAATTAAAACCGGGTTCCTCTCGTTTGTGGAGTAGAGGACCCGGTTTCTTTCACAAACGTGAATTGGACTTTTTTTCACGAAGTTTGTTTTTCAACACTTTGCCGAAAGTTGTGAAGACCAAATACACGGATAACCCGATACCGCTAAGTGCCGTGACCAAGGATATCCATTCAAAAACCGTGTATGAAGAAATCGCTTTCCAACCGGAAGGGGACTCCCAGTCTTGAATGACGAGATTCATGCCATAAATTCCAGAAATGACGGTAAAAATGGTTAGGAAGAACAGAAGCATGTTCATCCTATCGGAAGCGTTGTTTTCCTGACTTTTATATAATTCCTGTAACGTTTTGCTCACATCATTGAAAAGATCATCGATATTGAAAACCCGTTGAAACATCCTTGAAATTTCTTTACCTTCCGAGCGAGTGCTGATTTCTTGGAAATAGTACCAAGATGAAAAAAGGGTGATGAACTTAATAAGTGACTTTACATATTCATCATCTTTTTTCCAAACGATTTCACTGTACTCGAATGAGACCCGCAAAAGCATAATTTTATAGAAATAATGCAATAAGAAATTATAATAATGGGTCCCCATGAATTGTGAAAGCTGCCGGGACATATCTTCCGGCGGGGAATTCGTTACGGTTATGAATGCATGCTCCGTTATGACAGTATACATATTGGGTGCCCATCTATCATGCAGTGACTGATCCAGAGAGCGGCGTATATAGTCAGGGTTATTGGCGGATATAAATTTCTCTCCGTTCGGTAACCTTCCGTCAAGGGCTCCCATCCGATACAATTGGTCCTCGGTAATCAGCGAACCTTCTCGGCTGAAAAGGAATGCCGACGCATACATCCTCTCGTCTTCATAGTATGGTAAAGAACCGAAATAACCGTTCAGCTTCTCATTTTGCAACATGAACTTTTTCAAAAACGGGAAAAGTCGTTCAAAGAGTAAATTATGAACGGTTAAGTGATTTCCGTTGTTGGGGCTACTGATCACCATACCCTTTTCTTCCGTCAATTTCGGTTCGACTGTCCTGAAATGATGCAAGAACCCGAGAACATCTGAAAGTTCCGCTTCTACATTGTCCAATTGAACTCTGATTGTCAGGAAGGCGATGCCGAATGGGGCTAAGACGATATCCACACTTTGGATGATGAAGGGCAGGCTTGTATTTCCAACGTTGTATTCGAATCGTTCCACGATAGTAGTAGTGAATCTATGGAATCCATTTTCAGTAATCGCAGCGGGAAAGAGTTTATGCCCGAGGTGCGGCAGAAAATACTGTTCGAGTTCTTTTCCCTCGACAGTGATTCCCTCACCATAGACACGTTTATCTCTGGAAGATTCACCTAACTGGAAATAGGTATATCCATTCTTTTTTAATGTTTGCATAAGTTCATCTGTTCTTCGATTGTCGTAGCCCAAAGGAAGAGTGAATGACATATGTGAACGAAGGATATCCAGTTGTGTGACAGAAACCGATTTATTCATAATCAATTCATCCTTCATCAATTGAAATTTTGGCTATTCATGGTACAATATAGCGAATAAAGGGGGGCTCTGATTGGGAAAAAAGAAAGTTTTTTATTTGGATCCTGATGACCGTAAATGGACGATGGAAGACCTCGGACTCAGCTGGAACTCGATTGACGGCCTTACGGCGGATAAAAAGGAAATCGAAGGCGTATTCCTGATGAAAAACGGAAAAATCTGCGAACTGCTCGAACTGCCCAATCACTGTAAAGTCTGCCTTGATCCATTGGATTATAATGATGAACATGATTCCATCTTTTGCCCGACATGCGATGAGTGGCGCGAAGGCTCTTGCAGTGATCCGAATTGCGAGTATTGCCTGGCAAGACCTGCGAAACCATCCAATTGTAATTGACGCTTACACTCCTCTTCCCTTAATGGTAATTGGAATAAACATAATGAATGAATATCCGTCATGAGTTTGCCACATATTGACCGGAGCGCCATAGCGACGAGGCGCTCCGTTTGAATTCAAGCTATTTTTTTGCTATTGTTGAGAAGGACTGTGCAGGACGGATGTTCTGTCACAAAAGAATTTTTGGAGGGGTTATTTAATGATTAACCGTATGGTAGGCAAACAGGCGCCAGAATTCACACTTGATGCAGTATTGGCAGATAAATCTTTCGGTAAAGTAAGCCTGGAAGAAAACATGAAAAATGATAAATGGACAATCTTGTTCTTCTACCCGATGGACTTTACATTTGTATGTCCGACGGAAATTACAGCTATGTCCGACCGTTATGATGAATTCGAAGACCTTGATGCAGAAATTATCGGTCTTTCAACGGATACGATCCATACACACCTTGCATGGATCAACACAGATCGTAAAGATAATGGACTTGAGCAATTGAAATATCCACTTGCTGCAGATACGAACCACCAAGTATCACGCGACTACGGTGTATTGATTGAAGAAGAAGGCATTGCGCTGCGCGGTCTATTCATCATCAATCCTGAAGGCGAATTGCAATATCAAACAGTATTCCACAACAATATCGGCCGCGATGTTGATGAAACATTGCGTGTACTTCAAGCTCTTCAAACAGGCGGACTTTGCCCGGCTAACTGGAGACCTGGTCAGAAGACTCTATAATTTTACCAATCGGAATCCCCGCGCATATAGTAGCAGTGGGGATTTTTTTGAAAAACAAAGGAGGATAAATGTATGAAGTTGCGTGAACAAATGCCTGAACTTGAAGGTTCAACAGCATGGTTGAACGGTGAAAGAACTAAAGCTGAATTGGTTGGTGAGAAGCCGACACTGATTCATTTCTGGTCTGTCAGCTGCCACCTTTGTAAGGAAGCAATGCCCGAAGTGAATCAATTCAGAGACAAATATAAAGAAGATTTAAATGTTATAGCAGTGCATATGCCCCGTTCAGAAGACGATTTAGATTTGGATGAAATCAAATCAGTGGCAGCAGAGCATGATATTACGCAACCTATTTTTGTTGATAGTGAAGCGAAACTAACCGATAAATTCGATAACCAATATGTTCCGGCCTATTATGTTTTCGATAAAGACGGCCAGTTGCGTCACTTCCAGGCAGGCGGCGGAGGCATGAAAATGCTCGAAAAACGAGTAAACCGCGTGCTGGATGAAATGAAAAAGAATGACGAATAAAGTATAACGACTAAAGATAAGCCCGATTGCGCATTTGCGATATCGGGTTTTTACATAGGCGAGCATTTGAGGGAGCCGATTGAGTATGATACACTAATCGCATCCAGTAAGCGGATAGGGGAGGATGCTTTATGAAAAAGGAATTTGCAGTGATTGGTCTGGGCCGTTTCGGAGGCAGTATCGTCAGGGAACTGATTGAGCTCGATGCAGATGTGATGGCGATTGATATATCCCCCGAAAGAGTGGAGGAGTATGCTCAAATTGCAACGCAGGCGGCATCAGCCGACACCACTGATGAGTCGGTCCTTCGATCACTGGGCATCCGTAATTTTGAGCATGTGGTCGTTGCAATCGGTGAAAACATTCAAGCTAGTATTTTGACGACGCTTATGCTGAAAGAAATCGGTGTTAAAAAAATTACGGTCAAGGCGCAAAATGATTCTCATGAAAAAGTGTTGCGTAAAATCGGGGCTGATCAGGTTGTCCATCCCGAACGTGACATGGGTATCAGAATTGCAAACAATATGGTATCTAACAACATACTCGATTATCTTGAATTATCGGATGAGTTTTCCATAGCGGAAATAAAGGCAAACGATAAACTTGTAGGCTCAACATTGATCGATCTAGATATAAGGGCTAAATATGGCGTCAATATTGTCGCCATCAAACGAGGTAAGCATATTCTTGTATCTCCGCAAGCGATTGAAAAGATCCGACTTGAGGACATCCTGATTGTTATCGGATCGGATGAGGAGATTCACAAATTTGAAAAGAAAGCCTTACACTAAAAAAAACATCCCGCCTCGCTTTTCAGCGCGTCGGGATGTTTTTTACAATTATTGTTAAACTTCCATGATAACTGGAAGCACCATAGGCTTACGTTTAGTTTTATCATATAAATAAGGTCCCAGTACATCAATGACATCACTTTTCAATGCATCCGGATCGGCAGGCGAGTTAGCCAACTTCCGCTGCATCTGTTTGGATAACATCTGCTGCGCTTCGTGGATCATTGCACCCGACTCACGCATATAAACAAATCCGCGGGAGATGATATCCGGTCCTGAAACGACACGATTTCGCTTAAGGTCCACCGTTGCCACAACGATGACAAGACCATCTTCTGAAAGGATTCTGCGATCGCGCAGAACGACACTGCCGATATCACCAATTCCGCTGCCGTCAATATAGACATCTCCGGCGGGAACGCGACCGGCAAGGTGTGCTTCATCCTGTGTAAGGGCAAGTACATCGCCGTTGCCCATGATGAACGTGTTTTCACGAGGAACATCACAAGAGACGGCAAGATCTGTATGAATTTTCAACATTCTGTACTCACCATGGATCGGCATGAAGAATTTAGGTTTGATCAGCCTTATCATCAATTTCTGCTCTTCCTGCGAACCGTGTCCTGAAGTATGGATGTTATCTAGAGAACCATGTAGCACATCGGCACCCGCACGAAATAGTGCATTAATCGTTTTATTGATGCTAAGTTTGTTACCTGGAATCGGTGAGGACGAGAAAATTACCGTATCTCCTGGATGTATTTGAACTTGTCGATGCGTGCCGTTTGCAATGCGCGAAAGTGCAGCCATCGGTTCACCTTGACTGCCTGTACATAGGATCAATACTTTGTTTGCAGGCAGCTTATTCAATGATTGAGTATCGACAAATAATTCTTTCGGTGCATCGATGTAACCAAGTTCACGTCCGATTGTAATGGCATTGTCCATACTGCGACCAAACACCGCAATTTTACGGCCCAATACTTGAGCTGACTCAATCACTTGCTGCAATCTGTGGATATTTGATGCGAACGTCGCAAATATAATCCGGCCGTCAACTTTTCTGAAGATTTCATTCAAGCTGTCGCCGACCTTACGTTCAGACACTGTGAAGTTAGGGATTTCAGCATTCGTACTATCCGATAATAGACAGAGGACGCCCTCGCTTCCAATCTTCGCCATTTTAGTCAAGTTTGCCGGTTCACCGACCGGTGTAAAATCGAATTTGAAATCTCCCGTGTGGACGATATTACCAGATGGCGTTTTAACAACGACACCGAATGCATCTGGAATACTGTGTGTAGTACGGAAAAATGAGACCGAAGTTTTCCGAAACTTGAATACGTCATCCTCACCAAAGGGAATCATCTTTGTAGTTCGCAGTAAGCCGTGTTCTTCAAGTTTGTTGCGCAATAGTCCAAGTGCGAGTTTACCGCCATATACTGGAACGTTGATTTTACGAAGCAGGTAGGGAATACCACCGATATGATCTTCGTGACCGTGCGTGATAAACAGGCCTTTTATCTTGTCCACGTTTCTTTCAAGATATGTGTAGTCCGGTATAACATAATCGATACCTAATAATTCGTCGTCAGGAAATTTAATACCCGCGTCGATCAGGATGATTTCATCTTGGAATTGCACGGCGTATGTGTTTTTACCGATTTCACCTAGTCCGCCTAAAGCGAAAACGGCAGTTTCATTGTTTTTAATAGTTTTCATCTTTAAACCTCTTCGAGCTCGAAATAGGGTGCAGCCTGCTCGTATTCAAGATGAACACCTTCAAGAAGTTGAATAAATTCGATATTAAATGCGCGATCCTTCAACTTCTTGCGGACAGACCTTACCGAGTCCGCTTCGATGTACATGCTCTTTGTGTTTTCACGGACTGGGACTTGTAGCATGTTCTCTTGGTAATAGACTTTATAAATCATCGTTAGCTCTCCTTTTTACGTTCGTTTGAACTGATTCTCTTTATAGTAGCATGACACTTCTTTAAAATAAAGAAAAGCTCACCATTTTCATGGTGAGCTGACATAATCAGGCGATAGTTTTCTTTCCGAGAATGCCATTTAGCCGTTTCAACAATTTGCGTTTTAGGCGTTTATACATGGCTGTATCACTCCTCGAAATCATTATACCAAATTCAGAACAATCTGTCAAGGAGGGATTTTCGGCGAAGCCGATAGAGCCCTTCATTAAGTTTTAAAGCTCCATAAAGTTCATCAGTCACGTTCAAAAGGAGTCGCACCCGGAATTTCTTTGAATGGCATTTTTTTATCAATATGGTCAAAAAACATGACACCGTTCAAATGGTCGAGTTCATGTTGAAAAGCGATTGCAGCAAGTCCTTTTAACCTTTTTTTGTATTCTTGTCCCTCCATATCAAATGCTTTAATCGTAATCCGCGCATAGCGGGGGACATATCCTTCGACATCACGATCTACTGATAGGCAACCTTCACCCGAAGCGAGATAGGTTTTTTCGACAGAGTGACTGACGATTTTAGGGTTAATGGCAACGAAACTAATCGTTTCCTGATTGGTCCCAGTAATGTGGAGTGCAAATATTCTTTTGGATTTATTCAATTGAGGGGCGGCGAGTCCAATACCGGGGCGCAGACCAAACTCGTCACTTATTTCAGGAATTTGACTACCTATTACATATTCCAGCAAATCTTTGCTGAGTTCACGATCGTCGGAGGATAACGGAAATTTCACTTCCTCCGCCCGTTTGCGCAGAGCGGGGTGCCCTTCACGGACAATATGGTCCATTAATATCATCGTACAAACTTCCTTTCGGTTATACTCTATTCAATAGTATAATGGAATATGAAAATGGGTGAAAGAATTTGATTGCGAACTTGAAATAAAAAAAGGGAAACGCTATAGTTTATAAAAATTGGAGGCGTTTAATTTTGAAAAAAACGGTAATAGTACTTATATTAGCGGTCATGTTCGTCCTTTCGGGATGCAGTTTCGGGTCTTCGGTCGAGAAAATGCTGTCAGATACAATGTCAAAAATGACAAGTGAGGAAAAAGGGTATCGGGATGCGCAAAAAGACTTGACGGAACTTGAAATAAAGGAACAGAAACTATTTAATGATACGATGGAACTGACAAAAGAACAACAGGATGAGCTAACTGCTAGTGTAACTCAACTTAAAGATTTGCTCGATCAAAGGCTTGCTCATATTGAAGCGGAGCAAAAATCAATGAATCAAGCAAAAGGTTCAGCGGATGACTTTGACGATATCGTTGAGCAAGCGGATGAATCGGACAAAAAAAATATCGAAGGACTGAAAGCGGCTGTTATTAACCGCTATAAACTTCATTCAGACTTCATTTCCGCATATAAAGATCTTACTGCTTTGCAAAATGAACTGTATGCAATGCTAGATGCCGAGGAAACTAACTTGACGGAGCTGAGGGGTAAAGTCAGTGAAGTAAATGCTCAAAATGATACAGTTAAAACCGTAATTGCTTCATTTAATGATGCAACCGAAAAAGTGAATGTGCAGAAAGACGATGTATTTGCCGGTTTGCGGAAAGAGGAGTAATTTTGAATAGGTCACAAAAGGCGGGGGATTCATTTCTTCCGCTTTTTTCAAGAAGTGAAATAGCAATCTATTATAATACAGTGCTGTCATTGTATTAATACAGTTTTTTTTATTAACTAATAATTCCAATGCTTAAAACTCGCATTAAGACGTGTGATTACTATGTTTGACCATTTTGTTCTGATTAGTTATACTATGAATGAAGTAAATTGTACCAATCAATAAAACAATGAAACATAATACAGTTATAAAGGAGAGTTGCCGAAATGGCTGCAAACAAAGACAAGCAGTTCGATCCGGTGGAAACACTTCACGCGATTGAAGAAAAGTTTGAAATGTTCCAGATCTTGAACGAAGAAGGCGAAATCGTCAATAAGGACGCAGATCCGCAATTATCAGATGACGAACTTGTCGAACTGATGACACGCATGGTATATACACGTATTTTGGACCAACGTTCAATTTCATTGAATCGTCAAGGTCGTCTAGGATTCTACGCACCTACAGCGGGACAGGAAGCATCACAACTTGCGTCCCAGTTCGCACTTGAGAAAGAGGACTTCATACTCCCAGGATACCGTGACGTTCCACAAATGTTGTTTCACGGACTTCCATTGTCGGCGGCGTTTCTCTGGTCACGCGGACATTTCCAAGGTGGTGCGATTCCAGAAGGCGTTAATGTATTCCCACCGCAAATCATTATCGGTGCACAATACATTCAAGCGGCAGGAATAGCACTAGGTTTCCAAAAACGCGGAACGAAAGCGGTTGCTATGACATATACAGGTGACGGCGGAACGTCACAAGGGGACTTCTATGAAGGGATTAACTTTGCAGGGGCGTACCGTTCACCAGCAATTTTCATCATTCAGAACAACCAATACGCAATCTCGACACCACGTGAAGCTCAAACAGCGGCAAAAACGCTTGCACAAAAAGGAATTGCTGCAGGAATCCCGAGCATCCTCGTAGACGGTATGGATCCGCTTGCCGTGTATGCGGTTACACGCGACGCACGTGAGCGTGCAGTCAATGGTGATGGACCAACACTTATCGAAGCGCTGTGCTATCGTTATGGACCGCACACGATGGCAGGAGATGACCCGACACGTTACCGTACATCAGAGACGGACAGCGAGTGGGAAAAACGCGATCCTCTTATCCGTTTCCGTACATACCTCGAAGCGAAAGGTATTTGGAATGAAGAAAAAGAAAATGAAGTAATCGAACGCGCGAAAGAAGAAATCAAGGAAGCCATCAAAGTTGCCGATGCAGCTCCTAAACAAAAAGTGAGCGATTTCATCAATATTATGTATAAAGGCGAACTGCCTTACAATTTACAAGAACAGCTAGATATTTACACAGAAAAGGAGTCGAAGTAACCGATGGCACAAATGACGATGATTCAAGCAATAACTGATGCTCTGCGCACTGAGCTGAAAAATGATGAAAACGTCCTCGTCTTCGGTGAAGACGTTGGAAATAACGGCGGTGTATTCCGCGCAACGGAAGGGTTACAAAAAGAATTCGGCGAAGAGAGAGTATTCGATACGCCACTCGCGGAATCAGGTATCGGCGGACTTGCGATCGGACTTTCTTTTACAGGTTTCCGTCCAGTCATGGAAATCCAGTTCTTCGGATTCCTTTATGAAGTGATCGATTCTGTCAGCGGTCAGCTTGCACGAATGAGTTTCCGTAGCGCAGGGCGTTTCAATGCGCCTGTTACAATCCGTTCGCCATTCGGCGGAGGCGTTGCAACGCCTGAAATGCATGCTGACAGCCTTGAGGGGCTCGTTGCTTCACAGCCTGGATTGAAAGTTGTTATTCCTTCAACACCGTATGATGCGAAGGGGCTACTGATTTCTTCAATCCGTGACGAAAACCCGGTTATCTTCCTTGAACATATGAAACTTTACCGTTCTTTCAGACAGGAAGTTCCTGAAGAGGAATATACGATTCCCCTCGGGAAAGCGGATGTAAAACGTGAAGGGAAAGATCTTTCCATCGTTACATACGGCGCAATGGTCCATGAAAGTTTGAAAGCTGCTGAAGAGCTCGAAAAAGAAGGGTTTTCAGTGGAAGTTATCGATTTGCGCACGATTCAGCCGATTGATATCGAAACTATCATTGCATCCGTTGAAAAGACAAACCGTGCGATGGTCGTGCAAGAGGCACAAAAACAAGCCGGTATCGCTGCGAATATCGTTGCTGAAATTACAGAGCGTGCAATACTTAGCCTTGAGGCACCGGTTCTCCGCGTAGCGGCTCCGGATACTGTCTATCCATTTGCACAAGGTGAAAATGCATGGCTTCCAAATGCGAAAGATATTATTGAAGCAGCTAAAAAAGTATTGACGTTCTAATAAAGACGTTATGAACGCTGAATGTCCAAAGGAACTATCCTAAATTAAGAAAGGGTGAATCGCGTGGCATATGAATTCCGTTTACCAGATATCGGTGAAGGTATACACGAAGGTGAGGTCGTAAAATGGTTTGTCGCAAAAGGCGATAAAATCAATGAAGATGACACACTTCTTGAAATCCAGAACGATAAAGCGGTTGTGGAAATTCCATCACCGGTTACAGGTACTGTCGAAGAATTAATCGTTTCCGAAGGTACGGTTGCAATTGTAGGGGATGTATTAATCCGCTTTGACGCACCTGGTTATGAAAATGTGAAGTCCGAAGAAGACGACAATGCAGAAACCGAAGCACAAGTTCAAGCGACGGCCGAAGCGGGTCAACCGATTGAAAAAGAAGAGGCGCCTAAGGAAGAAGCAGCACCAGCACCAGCACCAGCACCAGCACCAGCTGCTCCGTCAGTGAATGCACAAGCAAAAACAGACGTCGATCCGAATCGCCGGGTTATCGCAATGCCATCCGTACGTAAATTCGCGCGTGAGCAAGGCGTCGAAATTCAGCAAGTTGCGGGATCGGGCAAAAACGGCCGCGTTTTGAAAGAAGACATCGTGTCATTCCAGAACGGCGACCAAACACAAGAAACTGCGAAAGCAGCTCCAGTGGCGGTAGCTCAAGACGGACAAGTTGAAAACAGTGTCAAACAAGAAACTTCTGCTGCGGCTCCAGTTCACCTGGAAGGGGACTTCCCTGAAACACGTGAAAAAATGTCAGGTATCCGAAAAGCGATTGCAAAAGCAATGGTCAATTCGAAACATACTGCTCCACATGTTACATTGCTTGATGAAGTTGATGTTACAGCACTTGTGGCTCATCGCAAAAAGTTCAAAGATATCGCTGCGGAAAAAGATATCAAACTTACGTATTTGCCGTATGTCGTGAAAGCGCTCGTTTCAACATTGCGTGAATTCCCTGAATTTAACAGTTCGCTCGATGATGCGACGCAGGAAATTATTCAGAAGCACTATTACAACATCGGTATCGCTGCGGACACTGATCGGGGACTTCTTGTCCCTGTCATCAAGCATGCGGACCGTAAATCGATTTTTGCAATATCTGATGAAATCAACAGTCTTGCAGTAAAAGCGCGCGACGGTAAACTTTCACCGGCTGAAATGAAAGGTGCATCATGTTCAATCACGAATATCGGTTCTGCAGGGGGCCAATGGTTCACACCAATCATCAATCATCCTGAAGTTGCAATTCTTGGAATTGGCCGCATCGCAGAAAAACCGGTTGTTAAAAATGGTGAAATTGTAGCGGCACCTATGTTAGCATTGTCATTGGTATTCGATCACCGGATGATCGATGGAGCAACGGCACAACATGCATTGAATCACCTTAAGAGGTTGCTCGGAAATCCGGAACTTTTATTAATGGAGGCGTAAACAAATGGTAGTAGGAGACTTTCCAATCGAAGTAGATACGCTCGTCGTAGGATCCGGACCAGGAGGTTATGTCGCAGCAATCCGTGCGGCACAACTGGGTCAAAAAGTAACAGTCATCGAAAAAGGAGATATTGGTGGTGTGTGCTTGAATGTGGGATGTATTCCTTCCAAAGCGCTCATTGCTGTTGGACATCGTTACGCAAATGCCAAAAATTCCGATTCAATGGGGATTACAGCAACAGAAGTGAAACTTGACTTTACAAAAGCTCAAGCTTTCAAGGACGGCGTAGTCAACAAGTTGACTGGCGGAGTCGCGGGACTTTTGAAGGGCAACAAAATTGATTATGTTAAAGGTGAAGCATACTTCGTCGATAGCAACACGGTACGTGTGATGGACGAAACATCCGCCCAAACATATAAATTCAAAAACGCAATCGTTGCAACTGGATCACGTCCGATTGAAATCCCGTCGTTCAAGTTTTCTAAACGTGTTATCAATTCCTCGGGCGCTTTGAATCTGACTGAAGTACCAGGTAAACTCGTTGTCATCGGCGGCGGTTACATCGGAACTGAACTAGGATCTGCTTATGCAAATCTTGGATCAGAAGTGACGATTATTGAAGGTGCCAAAGATATTCTGGCTGGCTTTGAAAAACAAATGACGCAAATCGTTAAAAAAGGCTTGAAGAAAAAAGGCGTCGAAGTAATCGTTAAAGCGTCTGCAAAAGGCGTGGAAGAGACGGATACAGGCGTTACAGTCACATACGAAGTAGGCGGAGAAGAGAAAAAAGTCGAAGCTGATTATGTACTTGTCACTGTTGGCCGTCGTCCCAATACAGATGAAATCGGTTTGGAAGAGATGGGCGTCAAGTTCCTTGAACGCGGTCTTATTGATGTTGACAAACAATGCCGTACAAGCATTCCAAACATTTATGCAATCGGCGATATCGTTCCGGGACTTCAACTTGCACATAAAGCTTCCTATGAAGCAAAAGTTGCAGCTGAAGTAATTTCAGGCGAAAAGTCCGAAGTTGATTACTTGGCCATTCCAGCTGTCTGCTTCACCGATCCTGAACTGGCGTCTGTTGGTTTGAACGAACAGCAGGCAAAAGAGGAAGGTTATGAAACAGTAGTGGGGAAATTCCCGTTTGCAGCTAACGGACGTGCACTTGCACTTGATGCGACAGATGGTTTCGTTAAACTTGTTTCGCGTAAAGAGGACGGTCTTCTGCTTGGTGCGCAAATTGTAGGTGAAAGTGCATCAGATATGATCGCTGAACTTGGTCTCGCAATTGAAGCGGGAATGACGCTTGAAGACGTAGCAATGACTATTCACGCTCACCCTACATTGAGTGAAATCTCAATGGAAGCGGCCGAAGTCGCTTTGGGTACACCGATTCATATGATTACGAAATAAGTTTTTAATTAATGATAAATGTAACCGTCTATGTGGCAGTAAGATAGCCTCATAGACGGTTTTTTGTGTTTAACTGACCGGGTTCCAGGTAATTGAATACATAAGCCGCATATTGCATTTCAACATACTGACAGGTTTCTAGTTATATTGAACATATAAATACAGCGTAGGCGCCTAAGCGAAATAGTAAGTATACTATAATTCTATTTCTATAGTTAATTGATGGAAAGGAAGGTGCACTATGAAAAAACAATTGATATACATACTGGGGACACTGCTACTATTGTTAGCTGCATGTACGGAGAAAGATGCGACTGTCAGTCCTGACAAAGTAAAAGGAAGTGCTTCCGACGTTAAGACTGTCGATGAAAACAGTAATGAAAAAGTCGACAGGCATGCTGAAACCGAGAAGGATGGGAATGAAAGGATTGCTGAAGAAGCTACAGAACCTTTGTATGAACTGAATCCGGAAACATATGCTATTGAACCAATTGGCGATGCAAACCCTAAAGTTGTTTTGCTGACGATCGATGATGCACCTGATAAGCAAGCGCTCGAAATGGCCAGGACACTGAAGGAGCTTGAGGCGCCTGCAATATTTTTCGTCAATGGACATTTCCTTACTACTGATGAAAAAAAGACAGTGTTGAAAGAGATTCATGATATGGGCTTTATGATCGGCAACCATACGAAAACGCACGCCAATCTAAAAGCGATTTCGGTGGAACAACAAAGAGAAGAGATCCTCACCGTCAATGATACAGTGGAAGAGGTCATCGGTGAGCGCCCTGTATTTTTCCGTGCTCCATTCGGAGTGAATACGGACTTCAGTAAAACACTTGCGGAACAAGATGGAATGCTACTGATGAATTGGTCATTCGGCTATGATTGGGAAAAGAAGTATATGGATGCGGATGCGTTGGCGGACATTATGGTGAACACTGAATTTTTGCGTGATGGAGCAAACCTGCTCATGCATGACCGTGAATGGACCGCAGAGGCTCTGGAGAAAATCGTAGTTGGTTTACGGGGAAAAGGGTATGAGTTAGTCGACCCGTCGACAATCAAAGTTGCCGGAGAATAAGTGATGGATGGTGAAGGGAGTCGAACAGGACTTCTTTCACCTTTTTTGAAGGTTTTTAAGATGTGAATGAAGAAGAGTAGTAGTGGAAATACAGGAGGGATATTCATATGGAATGGAAAACGAAAGTAACTGAACTGCTTGGTATCAAATTACCGATTATTCAAGGAGGCTTGGCATATTTAGCGTATGCTGAACTTGCAGCAGCGGTATCTGAAGCGGGAGGGCTCGGACAGATTACGGCGATGAGTCTGGAATCTCCCGACGCATTGCGGACTGAAATTAGAAAAGTGAAGGCTATGACAGATAAGCCATTCGGCGTTAACTTTGCAATCGGGCAACATGGACGCCCGTATGCGCATATGGTGGAGGCTACACTTGAAGAGGGAGTCCAAGTCATGTCGGTGACGGGTGGGAATCCCGCGCCATTTTTTGCACAACTTGAAAACACAAGCGTCAAAAAGCTTGTGCTGGTCGCCGCAAAAAGGCAGGCGCAGAAGGCAGAATCACTTGGGGCTGATGCTGTTATGGTTGTAGGGCAAGAAGGTGGAGGGCATCTTGGGCGGGATGATATCGGAACGATGGTGCTTGTACCTCAAGTTGTCGACGCTGTATCGATCCCGGTTATTGCATCCGGCGGAATCGGGGATGGCAGAGGCTGGATGGCCGCGCATGCTTTGGGTGCCGAAGGAATAGAGATGGGGACAAGGTTCATCGCGACGCAAGAGTGTGTCCACGCGTCACAAGCTTACAAGGAGGCGCTTCTTGCCAGCAGTGAAACGGATACTACCGTCATCAAACGATCGCTGGGAGCTCCTGCACGGGCATTGACAGGACGTTGGACAGAGACAATACTAGGAATGGAAGCTGAAAATGCCGATTATGAAGCATTGAAAAATTTCATCAGCGGTGAAGCGAATCGCCGTTTCATCCATGATGGAGATGTCGATACTGGTTTTGGATGGGCGGGGCAAGTTGCGGGTCTTATAGAAGATGTGCCGACTGTTTCAGTATTGTTCGAACGTATGGTGATGGAAGCGGAAATAATCCGAAATAAATGGAACTTTAATGGATGAAGGAGTTAATTAAGATGGATTACAATTACCCGATCAGGCAAGATTGGTCGACGGCAGAAATCATTGAAGTTGCAGCATTCTATGAAGCTGTAGAGAAGGCGTATGAATCAGGAATAGCAAGGGAAAAATTGATGGAGGCATACCGCGGCTTCAAAAAGGTAGTACCTTCCATGGCGGAGGAGAAGACGCTCTGCAAAGAATTCGAGGATGCGAGCGGTTACGTCTGTTACCAGGTAGTTCAGGCGGCAAAAGCTGCAAGCGGTGAAGAAGTGATAAAAGGAATAACTGCACGTTAAGGAGTCCATTGAGAAAGCCGACCATTATAGAGTTGACTAAGGAGTGCCCAGAATAACGCTTCGGCGCTTTGTGGATGCCTCCCGCGATAAGCTAGACAGAAAACCACTGTCAGTCTTATCGCTCCGGCTACCACATGAAAGGCGCCTGCGCTGGTTCTTTATAGGTATATTGATGACAGCTAATTCACTGATACAGAGTATACCGATAACAGGCGAGCTTTTCCACGATAGTGCTGAGGAAAGACACGTCTGTTGATTAACCACCTTTTTACATAATGTACCTGTAAAAAAACATAAAAGGCTACATTGGCACTTGTATTTTCCGGCTCGCTATTGAAGCAAAATAATGAATAAGAAAGGCGGCATTTAGTTCAAAATTGAACGAAGTGTCGCCTTTTTAAATACATGTATACACGTGGCGGAGGCATCCCCTAGCGTCAAAGCGGTTTGAATGTATTCTTTATCTTGATTTATATAGAAAAAATGGAAAAAGTAGTGTTTCAAATCGATAAAAGAAATTCTAGAAAAAATAACTTGTAAAGTAGACTAAAAAAATTCCGATTTAATTCCTATTTATGACAACATCATACACGGGTAAAAGATGGTCAAAAGTCTCTTCCGCAAATGCCATGAATTCTTCATTCGAAAGTTTGACAGCATCTTCGCGCGGCAAATGACGTCCCACAAGGAACTCCGCTTTTTTTACAGTTTGCAGCCGGTCTAAAAGCTGTTCCAGTCCTTCATCTCCAGCTTCCATGATTGATACCGCATCAGGCTTCATATGATCTCCTGATACGATATAAGATTCAGGAAGTGAGGATAAAACCGTCAAATTCCTGCTCAGCCGCTCGGCAATTCCTTTTTTATCGGGATTTTCATAAATAACCGCTAAAATGATGAATAAATGTGTTCCCCATAAGCCAACCTGGAAATGTGGTAACGCTTTATATCCACGTTTTGCCGGTGCGAACGCGACCCAGCTGTCAGTTGGCGGATTGACGGTTCGCCTCGCGTGTTTTGCGACATGCGGAAAAAACTCATCAGTTCCGTGAGCTGATAGGCGATCCGCAAAATGTGTGCCAAGTGTATAAAATTTAGGTTGTATCAAATTTTGAAGTGCTTCCATCCGTTTTTCCAGACCATCTATTGAAAATACATCAAAATCATCTTTTTCCCAAAAATGACTAAACATTTTCATTACCCCCAATTACATTTACACGTTTATCATAACAGAAATCGGGGAACAATCTTTAACAAGAAGGCTTATAACTAGACCACATTTCAGACGCGGCATATTTTAATAATAACTAACGGAAAATTTGGACTATATAACGAAAAAGGGGTGTCAATTATGAAACAGGTTGTCCATGTAATTCGAAAGGCTGATGTTGAAAAAGAATATGTGAGGCTGTTAAATCTAGAGCTTGATTATGAACTTGCAACACTTTTCGATGCAGTACAGGAAAATGATGCAAAGCAGAAAATGAAGAGTAAACATAGGCTTACGGAGATTCATCGTGAGTTGGAGATTTTGAATGGTTTCGCATAATTGCGATTGGCTGACCAGAAAAGGCATCCGTGCACATCCTTTGCAAACAGGGATTGTGTAATGGGATGCCTTTTTCGATATAGTATGATATAGATGGTTGTTACGGAAGGGGTGGCTTCATGAAGTGGGGAATGATTGATCGTTACGCAAAATCATTGATAAAAGAAGCTGGACATAAAATACGCGTCTCTTTCTTTAATCAAATCGATATCGACTCAAAGTCGGATGCGAATGATCTGGTTACGAATATAGATAAGGGAATTGAACAATTTTTCATCAGCAGAATCAAAAGGGATTTTCCCGACCATAAGATTTTAGGGGAAGAGGGATTCGGTGACGATGTCCAGACATTGGAAGGCGTTGTTTGGATGCTTGATCCGATTGACGGTACGATGAATTTCATACACCAGAAACGAAATTTCGCTATTTCGCTCGGTATCTATGCGGAAGGTGTCGGCATGCTTGGCTATATTTATGACGTTATGCGTGATGATTTTTATCATGCCGCGAAAGATGAGGGGGCTTACTTCAATGATGAACGGCTGCCGCAACTGGAAGTCACGCCGCTGACAGAAGCGGTTATCGGCATCAATGCCAGCTGGGTCGCCCCGAATCGTTACGTGGATAATGAAAAAGTAATCGAAATGATAAAAAAATGCCGGGGGACGAGATCTTATGGTTCAGCCGCCATGGAACTGGCGTATGTTTCCTCGGGCAGATTGGACGCTTATATATCAATGAGGCTGTCGCCTTGGGATATTGCGGGCGGCATTGTCATAGCTCAAGAGGTGGGTGCGATTGCGACAAACATGAATGGGGAGTTCCCTCGGCTGTTAGGGCAGGATACTTTTATAGTCGCGCGTCCGGGGCTGCATCGAGACATTTTGACGAACTATATCCGGATGAAACAATAAAAAAAGTGACGTTCCAAGAACCGGATGATCGGTTTTTCCCTGAAACGTCCCTTTTTAGAAATCCTATATTAGAGCAGGCCTTGCTCTCTATATCTCTTTTTCGTTTTGAATCCGTTGCCCATGATCAGAATCAACGCCAGAATAGCGATGATGGCAACAGGAATGCTGCTCATGCCGACTGCGACGCCGATAGCGCACATTGAAGCAATAGCGCCAATGGAGTATAAAACAAAAATCCATTTGATGTTTTTCAAAAAAAATACCCCCATCTATTATTAAATGTTTTCGAATTATCTTTTCATGTGCTATAATAACACAGTTAATCAGATGAAAAAAGAATAATGGAGTGAAATCATGACTAAACTGCGCAATGATTTACGTAACATAGCTATTATCGCCCACGTCGACCACGGAAAAACGACGCTTGTCGATCAACTTTTAAAGCAATCGGGAATCTTCCGTTCCAACGAACAAGTAGATGACCGTGCAATGGACTCTAATGAAATTGAACGTGAACGCGGAATTACAATTCTCGCAAAGAATACGGCAATTGAATATAAAGAAACAAAAATCAATATCCTGGATACACCAGGTCACGCGGATTTCGGCGGAGAAGTCGAACGTATCCTGAAAATGGTGGATGGTGTAATTCTTGTTGTCGACTCATACGAAGGATGTATGCCACAAACGCGTTTCGTACTGAAAAAAGCGCTTGAGCAAAACTTGAAACCAATCGTAGTCGTCAATAAGATTGACCGTGAATTTGCACGTCCGGAAGAAGTAGTAGATGAAGTTCTTGAATTGTTCATCGAACTTGATGCGAATGATGAACAACTTGAATTCCCTGTTATTTATGCTTCAGGATTCAACGGTACTGCAAGCTTATCACCAGATATTTCAACTCAAGAAGATACATTGCGTGTACTTTATGACGCGATTTTAGAACATATCCCTTCACCGGTTGATAATCGTGACGAGCCTTTGCAGTTCCAAGTATCGCTTCTTGACTACAGCGATTATGTCGGTCGTATCGGTATTGGACGGATTTTCCGAGGAACGATGAAAGTCGGACAATCGGTTGCAGTTATGAAACGTGATGGCACTGTGAAAAACTATCGTGTCACGAAAATGTCCGGTTTCCTCGGATTGAAACGTGTTGACATTCAGGAAGCTTTCTCGGGCGATCTTGTTGCGGTATCCGGAATGGAAAACATTGACGTAGGTGAAACGATTTGTCCGGCAGATCATCTGGAAGCTCTTCCGGAATTGTTTATTGACGAACCAACGCTTCAAATGACATTCCTTGTAAACAATAGCCCGTTTGCAGGTAAAGAAGGTAAATGGGTTACGTCTAGAAAAATCGACGAACGCCTTCAACAGCAATTACAGACAGATGTATCTCTTCGTGTAGATCCAACTGATTCACCTGATGCATGGACTGTTTCAGGACGCGGTGAGCTTCACCTTTCGATTCTAATCGAAAATATGCGCCGTGAAGGATTTGAATTACAAGTTTCTAAACCAACAGTAATCGTAAGAGAAATCGATGGCGTCCGTTGTGAGCCTATTGAACGTTTACAAATCGATATTCCTGAAGAACATACAGGTGCTATTATCGAGTCGATCGGTGAGCGAAAAGGTGAAATGCTCGATATGATCAATAACGGTAACGGACAAGTCCGTCTAATCTTCAATGTACCCGCACGCGGATTAATCGGTTATTCAACGGAATTCCTTACATTGACAAGAGGTTACGGAATTATGAACCACACGTTCGATTCTTACCAGCCGATGGCAAAAGGTAAAGTCGGCGGCCGGAGAAACGGAGTTCTTGTTTCGATGGAGAACGGAACAGCTACGCCTTATAGCATCATGCAACTAGAAGATCGCGGTATTATGTTCGTTGCTGCCGGGACTGATATCTATGCTGGAATGGTTGTTGGTGAAAATACGCGCGAAAGCGATTTGACAATCAACTTGACGAAAGCTAAACAAGCGACTAACGTCCGTTCCGCATCTAAGGATCAGACGGTTTCAACTAAAAAACCACGTATTATGTCTCTTGAAGAAGCGCTGCAATACTTGGATGACGATGAGTATTGCGAAGTGACGCCGGAATCAATCAGACTTCGAAAAAAAATACTTGATAAAAACGAGCGCGAACGAGTTCAGAAAAAGAAATAATCGTTTCGCAACCAAACTGGGACTTGTTTTAAGTGGAAGAAGACATCAATTGATGTCTTCTTCCTGCAGGTTTCGACAACAGCGAGGCATGAGGTTTCTCCTAAACTCTTTGGCGGCAACGGTCTTGTTTTATAGCTGCCTTCCGTGCTTTCGGATATTAGAATAGGTTATTAGAAGGGAATGTGTTGAATGAGTGCTAATGTTGAGGACGCAGAAATCGTATTCGGACGGATGTCGGGTATTGCACGCTTTATCTATGAAGTGATGCCTTCCTATACGGTTGCCGGTTACGCGCTTTTTGCCCTCGTCTTCCTCATGTCGGCAATTGTGTATAAACTGGGATTTGCTAGAAAGCTTAAACCTTTGCAAAGTTTAATCATTTATATCTTCCTGTTTATCGGCTGTCTAATTTTGACGTTTCTTGGATTTTTCCTTCCGATTGTGGAAGGGCTTATCGTGGCGGCTCTAATTTTGATTATTTACAGGGTCCGTAGGATGAATGAATATAAAGACAAAAAGGAAGACCCCATCGCGTGATGGAGTCTTCCTTTTTAATTAAAAATCCTTTTCGATTGAATGCGAACTACGATGGAAAATAAAGTTTCCGGTCGCGATACGGGCAATCGTTTTTTCTGCTATCCGATCATGGCATTGTTCACACATGTATGTATGAATGGGGCGGTTTCTCAGCCTTTTTGCTAATGGCGCATCGTCTGGGAGTTGCCCGGTATTGTCGCAGATGACACATTTTACGCGCATTGGAAATCCTCCTTCAGTCAACCCGGATTGCATTGATGTTGCGAATCGGATTGTCGATGTTCGAGCCGTCTTTGAACAGGACGTGAACGGGACCGCCTTCTAGTAGCGGCTTTCCTTCATCGCTGAATTTAAAGAGGATATCATCGACTTTCGCAAGTGGAAACGAGTAGTTTTCGCCATCAATTGTTTCGAATGAAAACGTCTGCGCATTATCGGCAGGTTCTGCAATTTTCATGAAGTGTTGTAATTGAATGGCATAAGTTCCAGTCAGCACTTTTCTTTTCTCGAATTTTTTCTCCGTTTCCAAAGTCGGTGGGAAAGTGGCACCTTCCATTATTTCGCGGGACCAATGTTTCCCCATATCTCGTTTATATTCTTCCAGCTCATCTTTTTCGATGTAGCTGTCTGTAAAATACGTTTTTAAATCAACCCTGCGATCATCAAAAATCCAGACGGTCGGGTCAAGAGTAATCGTATGACGCACATTACCTTTTATCGGAATTATCGATTCCAAATGAATATCCTCCTACTAAATAAATAATCTTTTGTAATCAGTATAACGCTTTGGACTCCCAAGGAAAAGCTTTTCCATTCAAATGCCGGCAGTCAAAGGGAAAACACTTGCTTTTTCCCGATTCGAAAGATACAATTTATTCATAATAACCTTTAAGAAATAAAAGTTTGATGGGGGCGTCCTCATGGATATAGAATTGCAGGAAACATATCAGGAAAAGGCCCTGAAGCAACTTCAAGCCGATGCCGATAAGATTGCACAACTGATAAAAGTACAGATGGATCATTTGACGATGCCTCAGTGCCCGCTTTATGAAGAAGTACTGGATACACAAATGTATGGACTCTCCCGGGAAATTGACTTCGCTGTGAAATTGGATCTGATTGATCGCACCAAGGGGAACGAAATTCTTTCCCTGCTTGAGAAAGAAATGTCGGCATTGCATGAAATATATACGAGAAAATAAGCAAAAAACTCAAACTGACATCAAAGTTTGAGTTTTTTGTTTAAAGAAGAAGAGGTAACCCTATGAAAACATATGTAAAAAAACTATCCCGTTATTTTGATTTTCCTTTGTTTTTTGTCTATCTATTGCTTTGCCTGTTTGGGCTGATCATGATTTATAGTTCAAGCATGGTGGCAGCCGTGAACAGATACGATTACCCTGCCGATTATTTTTTACAAAAGCAGTTGTTGAACTTAAAGCTTGCTATTCCCGCTTTTTTTCTGGCTGCCTTTTTTCCCTATAAGAATTATAAACGGAAAAAAGTAATGATTTTTGCTGTAATTAGCATGCTATTCCTGTTGTTTCTTGTTCATTTCGTCGGGACAGGGGATCATGTTGGTGCCACCAGCTGGATAAAAACGCCTTTTGGAAATCTGCAACCTTCCGAAGTTGCGAAACTAGCAATCATTGTCTACTTTTCTGGGGTTTTTGCGAAAAAGTACGAGTCAGGTACGATCGATAATATCAACCAATCGATTGGGCCACCCGTTGGCATTTTAGTATTGGCTGTGGGCTCCATTATGCTTGAAACGGACATCGGAGGCTCTTTCATCATTATTGTCACCGCCCTTTCCGTGCTAGCGGCAAGTGGTATCAAAAAAAAGACCTTCCTGAAAATAAGCGGCATCATTTCAATTGGACTTGTATTCGCAGGTCTTGTCCTGTATTTCCAATGGGAAAACATCATGACCGAGGGAAGAAAAGGCCGCATATTGTCATTCCTCAATCCCTTTGATTATATCCAGGGGTCGGGCTATCAAATAGCGAACGGCTATATCGCCATCGGGTCAGGCGGCGTGCAAGGAAGAGGGCTTGGTAATTCCATTCAGAAAATGGGTTACCTGCCTGAACCGCAAACTGATGTCATCATGGCGGTCATTTCTGAAGAATTAGGCGTTGTTGGATCAATCATTGTTATCGGTGGTCTCGGGTTCATTGTTTTACGCGCTCTATCAATTGCGCTTCAAGCGAAAGACCCTCATGCTCGTATGCTTGCAGCAGGGATTGGAAGTATGATAGGAATTCAAACTTTCGTCAATTTGGGCGGTCTGACGGGTTTGATACCGCTTACAGGGGTTACATTGCCTTTTATTAGCTATGGCGGTACATCAATTATTCTGTTATCTTTATCATTAGGAATATTGAGTAATGTTTCAATGTTCGTAAAATACGATAAAAACAAATAGAAAAGGAAGTGCCTTGTGATGGAAAAGATTAAGAAGATTCTTGTAGCCAACCGTGGTGAAATTGCAATCCGAGTTTTTCGCGCATGTACCGAATTGAATATTCCGACGGTAGGTATTTATTCAACGGAAGATAGCGGGTCGTTCCATCGTTATAAGGCGGATGAATCTTATCTGGTAGGGGAAGGGAAAAAACCGATCGATGCCTATCTTGACATTGAAGGAATCATCGCGATAGCAAAAGACTCAGGCGCGAATGCCATCCATCCCGGTTATGGATTTCTTGCTGAAAACACGGAGTTTGCAAGGCGACTTGAAGAAGAAGGCATCATCTTCATTGGGCCAAGCGCCAAGCAACTCGATATGTTCGGAGATAAAGTAAAGGCGCGTGAGCAGGCAGTTAATGCGGATATTCCAGTTATTCCGGGCAGTGACGGTCCAGTTTCCGCGGTAGAAGAAGTTGCAGCATTCGGAGAAACGAATGGTTATCCGATCATCATCAAAGCATCTCTAGGTGGCGGGGGACGCGGGATGCGAATTGTAAACTCCGCTGAAGAAGTTAACGAGGCTTTCGACCGGGCGCGATCAGAAGCGAAATCCGCATTCGGATCTGAAGAGGTTTATGTTGAGAAATACATCGACAAGCCAAAACATATCGAAGTCCAAATTCTTGGAGATACATATGGTAATGTCGTTCATTTATTTGAACGGGACTGTTCGATTCAGCGTCGACACCAAAAAGTTGTTGAGATTGCACCTTCGATTTCACTCGAAGATGGTTTACGTGAACAAATTTGTAATGCGGCAGTCCAACTGATGAAAAATGTGAATTATAAAAACGCGGGGACTGTTGAATTTCTCGTATCGGATGGCAGATTTTATTTCATCGAAGTGAATCCGCGCATCCAAGTTGAGCATACAATCACGGAAATGGTTACAGGCATCGATATTGTCCACGCACAGATTCATATTGCAGATGGGAAAAACCTGCACGAGGGCGAAGCAAGTGTTCCTGTACAGGACAAGATTCCGCTATTTGGTTATGCTATTCAATCCCGTGTTACAACGGAAGATCCTTTGAATGATTTTATGCCTGATACAGGGAAGTTGATGGTATACCGTTCAGGCGGAGGGTTTGGTGTCCGTCTAGATGCGGGCAATGGGTTCCAGGGAGCCGTCATAACACCATATTACGATTCTTTGCTTGTTAAAGTCTCCACATGGGGTATGACATTCCGCGAAGCTGCTTCGAAGATGGATCGGAATCTGCAAGAGTTCAGAATTCGGGGGATCAAGACGAATATCCCATTCCTTGAAAATGTAGTAAAGCATAAAAATTTCCTGACAGGTAATTATAATACCAGTTTCATTGATTCAACCCCGGAACTTTTCTTGTTCCCGAACCGCAAAGACCGCGGGACAAAAATGTTGAATTACATCGGTAATGTCACAGTAAATGGCTTCCCGGGAATCGGCAAGCAATCGAAACCATTGCTCCATCCTGTAAGAAAACCGGTAATCGACCTGCTTACTCCGCCACCGTCCGGCACAAAACAGATTTTGGACGAACGTGGCGCGGAAGGACTAGTCAAGTGGATCAAAGAACAAGATGATGTACTTTTGACAGATACGACATTCCGTGACGCGCACCAATCTTTGCTGGCTACACGGATGCGGACTTCCGACATGACATCAATCGCGGCGGAATCCGCCAGACTCATGCCTGACCTGTTTTCATATGAAATGTGGGGCGGGGCGACATTCGATGTTGCTTACAGATTCCTGAAAGAAGATCCTTGGGACAGGCTGTTGAAATTGCGTCAGGAAATTCCGAATGTACTACTCCAAATGCTGTTCCGCGGTGCGAATGCTGTCGGTTATACAAATTATCCCGATAATGTTATCCGTGAGTTTGTTAAAAAATCGGCGGAAGCCGGGATTGACGTATTCCGTATATTCGATAGCTTGAACTGGATCAAGGGAATGGAAGTCGCCATTGATGCAACACGGGATGCAGGCAAAGTCGCCGAAGCAGCTATCTGTTATACAGGAGACATCCTTGACGATTCACGTGCGAAATACACGGTAGGTTATTATAAAGAGATGGCTAAAGAGCTTGAATCAGCAGGGGCCCATATTCTTGCAATCAAAGATATGGCGGGTCTTTTAAAACCGGAAGCTGCATATCGTCTTGTTTCCGAATTGAAAGCTACGGTTAATATACCGATCCATCTCCATTCGCATGATACGAGCGGTAACGGTATTTATATGTATGCAAAAGCGGTTGAGGCCGGCGTGGACATCGTAGACACGGCTTTAGGGGCGATGGCGGGTCTGACCTCACAACCATCGGCCAGCTCGTTGCACTACGCGCTGCAAGGCGGCAAACGCAATGTACGGGCAGATGTAAAGTCCCTGGAAGACTTATCGTACTACTGGGAAGACGTACGGAAGTATTATCAGCACTTTGAAAGCGGAATGATGAGTCCCCATTCCGAAATTTACGTCCATGAAATGCCTGGGGGTCAATATTCGAATTTGCAGCAACAGGCGAAGGCGGTAGGGTTAGGCGAGCGCTGGGAAGAGGTCAAGGACATGTATTCCCGTGTTAACCTATTATTCGGCGATGTCGTTAAAGTGACCCCTTCATCCAAGGTAGTCGGAGATATGGCATTATTCATGGTGCAAAATGAACTCGACGAGAAGTCGGTCCTTGTCCGCGGTAAGTCGATTGATTTCCCGGAATCGGTTATTGAGTTTTTCGAAGGATATATTGGACAGCCTTACGGCGGATTCCCTGAGGAACTTCAAAAAATCATTCTGAAAGAGCGCGAGCCAATCACTGTACGTCCCGGGGAGTTGCTGGAGGATGTCGATTTCGAAAAGCTGCGTAACGAATTGAATGATAAGTTAGGGCGTCCGGTTACCAGTCATGAAATACTTTCTTATGCACTCTATCCAAAAGTTTTCGAAGAATATTCCCAGATGAATAAACAGTTTGGTGATTTGTCTGTTATTGACACACCTGAATTTTTATATGGGATGCGTCTAGGAGAGGAAATCGAAGTAGAAATTGAAAAGGGGAAAACATTGATCGTTAAGCTTGTTTCGATCAGCGAGCCTCAATCGGATGCCACAAGAGTCATTTATTTCGAGCTGAACGGGCAACCGCGGGAAGTGATTATTGAAGATATGGCCGTTGAGTCCGTATCGGCACGCAAACAAAAGGCGGATTCGGCAAATGAATCGCATATTGCTGCCACGATGCCGGGAACTGTTCTGAAAGTTGCTATCTCCAAAGGGGCGAAAGTGAAAAGGGGCGAACATTTGCTCATCACGGAAGCTATGAAAATGGAGACTACGATTCAAGCACCTTTCGACGGCACAGTAAAAGAAATATATGTAACTGCCGGTGAGTCAATTGCTACAGGAGATTTGCTCGTCGAATTGGAACATTAAAAGAAAAACAAGAGCATCCGGGTTAAATCCGGATGCTCTTGTTTTTTCAGCTAGTGTATTGGGTATTCTTCTAGATAGGAGCGGCTTTTACGGACCGCCCCTCAGTTTTTATTTTGACAGTTTACTCCTCGAAACAAGCAAAATCATATACGTTAACAAACCGAACAGCAACGTAATGAACAGCGAATGGAGCAAAGCGACATAAAGGTTCAGCCTTGTCATGACAACCAGCAGGCCAGTAGTCGCTTGAAGCGCTACGAGTGTAAATGCGGTAATCCAGCCCCAATAGATGACACGCTGATTCTTATAATGCCGAATGGCGTGGATCATGATGATCAATAACCAGATGAAAATGACTGCCGCGGCGGCACGGTGACCCATTTGAACCCATTCGAACATGCTGCGCGGAAGCTCGAATGAACCATTCCGGCACAATGGCCAGTCCAGGCAGGCGAGTCCGGCTTCCGTATGGCGAACAAGAGCGCCGGTGTATACTACGAAGTATGAGTAAATGGATACCCCGATGGTATGCCTTTTCAGCCGTCCGCCGATTTGTATCTTATCGGCATCAAACTTATGATCCACCTCAAAAACCAGAAGTGTCAGAAGAAAGACGGATGCAAAAGAGAGAAGTGAGATTCCGAAATGAAGTGCGAGTATGAAATCGCCTTGACCCCATAATACTTGAGCGGCACCGATCAGTGCTTGCAGGATTAGAAAGAATACAGCCGAAATTGCTAAGAATTTCGTTTCTCTTATATGTCCCAATGCCTTCCAAGACCAAACAGCCAATACAACAATTAAAATCCCCACGGATCCGGTGACAAGCCGATGTGAAAACTCTATTAGCACTTCCGCGGTGATTTCATCTGGTATAAGTTGTCCATTACACCCAGGCCAATGCCTCCCGCAACCCATGCCGCTATCCGTCTTTGTTACGAGGGCACCGCCGAGTAAGATTAAGAGCATACCTATTGTCGAAGCAACGGCGAACCATTTCAAATATCTATTATATCGCAAAAAATGACACCTACTTTTTATATGATGACCCCTGAATATAAGGTCCCTGCTTTTTTGATGATAACGAAAAATAGTTGAAAAGACAACGGAGAACGGATAAAAAAGGCTAAGTGGCAACCCTTTTCACAAATTGTTCATAAAAAAGACGCTTTACCTTCACAAAAGACCTATTGAAATGATTTACTATAGAGAGTGTTAGAAGCAAATGTGTCGATATTTCAAGGAATTCGGGGGAAATTTTGTATATGTATAGAATTACTACTCGAATTTCGATATAGTAAAGTAGAGTGGTCAACGCCTACAACTTTGAAAGGAGGGGTAACTTGTCAAACGGTCATACAATTTCTACACCTGTCGAATCGAACGCAGTGCCGGCATCACTTTATAAGGATTTCCTTGCGCTCATTAAAATCGGCATCGTTAATTCGAACATGATAACAACTTTTACCGGACTATTTCTGGCATTTCAAATCACTGGTAAAAACTTTCTACATAACATAGATCTGCTTGTCTATGCTCTTGTCGGATCAGGATTGATTATTGCTGGATCTGCAGCGCTTAACAATTTAATCGATCGTGATATCGATCCTGTCATGACGAGGACAAAGTCGAGACCAACAGTTACCGGACGATTCAAAGCGCCGGCTGTATTGGCACTTGCGCTGACTTTCATCGTCGTAGGTGAAGTACTCTTGTTCTCCGCTTCTGTAGCAGCGGGTCTTTGGGGACTTGCAGGCATCTTCAGTTATGTTGTACTCTATTCGATGTGGTCAAAACGCAGACATGTCAGCAACACGGTCGTTGGAAGCATTTCAGGGGCCATACCGCCTTTAATTGGATGGGCTGCGGTAGAACCGGCACTTGGTGCAGGCGCCTGGGCTTTATTCCTGATCATGTTTGTTTGGCAACCGCCTCATTTTTATGCGCTTGCAATGCGCCGGACAGAGGAATACCGCGCGGCAAACATTCCAATGTTGCCTGTTGTAAAAGGTTTTGCCAGAACGAAGAAGTCGATGTTGGCATGGGTTCTCTTTTTATTTCCGTTGCCGTTTCTTCTTACCGAGCTTGGGGTAGGCTTCTTAGTCCTTGCAACTGCGTTGAATATCGGATGGCTTTATTTGGCACTTAAAGGATTTAAAGTTAAAGATGATCTGAAATGGGCGACGGGCATGTTCATTTACTCATTGAACTACATGACAATCCTTTTCGTCGCAATGATCATTTTCTCGATATTCATCTAACGTATCGGAATTCTTTCTGTAGACAGGAATTCACATAGAGGGGTCAGCAGTCCTCAAAATAAGAAAAACATTTTTTTGGAAAGAGAGGTATCATTAAGCGATGATGAAAGGACTCAAAAAGTGGCGTCTTTTTTCACTATTAGCAGCTCTAACCGTATTTCTTGCGGGATGCGGCCAAGAAGAGCTATCCACGCTTCTTCCGGCTGGTCAAGTCGGAAAAGATCAATTCAAATTGTTGATGTTATCATCAGGAATCATGTTATTCGTTATTGTCGCAGTTATGGTCATTTACTTAATTGCAATTGTTCGTTTCAGACGATCAAAACTAGGTGAAGATCATATCCCTGAACAAGTTGAAGGGAGTCATACATTGGAACTTGTGTGGACGGTCATTCCGGTTCTTCTAGTGTTACTTCTAGCTGTACCTACTGTTTATTACACATATAAATTTAGTAATGTTACAGCGATGGATGTAGTAGATGAAGAAGGAAATGCTGAAAACCTTGTCGTCGATGTTACGGCGAAGCTATACTGGTGGGAATTCGAATACCCGAATCTGGGAATCGTCACAGCACAGGAGCTTGTTGTGCCGACTGACGAAAAAGTATACTTCAACCTGATTGCGGCAGACGTAAAGCACTCTTTCTGGATTCCGGCAATTGGAGGTAAGCTCGATACGAACGTTGAGAACGTCAATAAATTTTATTTAACGTTCGATAAAGAGTCGAAGGATCTTAAAGATGGTGTGTTTTACGGTAAATGTGCTGAACTTTGCGGACCATCACACGCACTCATGGATTTCAAAGTGAAAACATTACCGCGTGCCGAGTTTGACAAATGGGTTACAGCGATGAAGGCAACTGGCGAAGAAACGACTGATGTTGCTGCAGCTGGTCAAGGTGAAGAATTGTTCCAACAAAGCTGTATTGGATGTCACGCAACTTCAGCGGTTGGTGAAAGCGGAGCAGTCGGACCAAACCTAGCATCATTCGGTGATCGCAATCGTATAGCAGGATTCATGGATCACGATCAAGAATCGCTAGTCGAATGGCTCTCCGACACACAAGAACACAAGCCAGGAAACTTGATGCCGTCATTCGGTGAACAGCTTTCCGACGAGGAACTAAATGCAATTGCAGAGTACCTCATGAGTCTTTCTGTAGAAAAATAATTTTTAATGTGAAATTGAAGAGGAGGTAAACAAATTGAGTTCAGTTGCTCAAAAAAGAGGTTTTGGCGCAACGCTATGGGATTGGCTGACAACAGTCGACCATAAGAAGATCGGTATCCTTTATCTCCTGGGTGGAGGATTCTTCTTCATAGTCGGCGGTATAGAAGCAATGATCATCCGGTTGCAGCTTTTAACGCCAAACAACGATCTCGTCAGTGCGGGGATTTTCAACCAAATGATCACGATGCACGGAACGACGATGATTTTCCTTGCGGCCATGCCGATATTAATCGGGTTTATGAACGCCATCATGCCGCTTCAAATTGGAGCACGTGATGTTGCATTCCCATTCCTTAACTCATTAGGGTTTTGGATGTTCATGTTCGGTGGTATTTTCTTAAATCTTTCTTGGTTCTTCGGTCAAGTTCCTGATGCAGGCTGGACATCTTATGCTTCGCTTGCCCTTGTATCCGAAGGACACGGCGTCGACTTTTATGCAATAGGTCTTCAAATTGCCGGTGGTGGTACGTTAATGGGGGGGATTAACTTCCTCGTAACAATTATCAACATGCGTGCACCGGGAATGACATATATGCGTATGCCGCTCTTTACATGGACTACGTTCGTTGCTTCAGCAATGATCCTGTTCGCATTCCCACCATTGACAGTTGGACTTTTCCTTCTGACATTTGAACGGATGTTCGGAGGTAACTTCTTTGATCATACAATGGGCGGAAATACGATTATCTGGGAGCATATTTTCTGGATATTTGGTCACCCTGAAGTATATATCTTGATTTTGCCGGCTTTCGGTATTTTCTCGGAAATCTTTTCAATCTTCTCACGCAAACGTCTCTTTGGGTATTCCGCGATGGTATTCGCTACCGTCCTAATCGGGTTCCTTGGATTCATGGTTTGGGCTCACCATATGTTTACAGTTGGTCTTGGACCGACGGCAAACGCTATCTTCTCTGTAGCGACAATGGCTATCGCCATACCTACAGGAGTCAAGATATTCAACTGGCTACTCACCATGTGGGGAGGTAGCATAAAAATTACAACACCGATGCTTTGGGCGTTAGGTTTCATCCCGACGTTCGTCATGGGTGGAGTTACAGGAGTTATGCTTGGTACTGCACCGCTTGATTACCAATTGCATGACACATACTTTGTTGTTGCTCACTTCCACTATGTAATCGTTGGTGGAACAGTATTTGGTATACTTGCGGGCTTACATTTATATTGGCCGAAAATGTTCGGTACATTATTAAATGAAATGCTTGGTAAAGTGACATTTTGGTTCTTTTTCATCGGTTTCCATTTAACATTCTTAATTCAGCACTGGTTAGGGTTCTGGGGAATGCCTCGTCGTGTATTTACATACATGGATGGACAAGGCTGGAACTCATCAAACTTAATTAGTACAGTCGGAGCTTTATTCATGGCAATCGGAATCACGGTACTTGTGTATAACATTATCGTAACTTCCGTTAAAAATGTACGTGTAGCAAATGATCCTTGGGGCGATGGTCGTACGCTTGAATGGGCGATAGAATCACCGCCACTATACTATAACTTTGCACAAACACCACTAGTACGTGGTCTGGATACTGTATATATCGAAAAAATGGAAGGCAATGCGTCTGGGCTCACTCCGGCTGAACCTGTTCAAGATATCCATATGCCGAACGGTTCGTTCATTCCATTCATGATGTCCCTAGGTTTGTTCATTGCAGGATTTGGTGCAATGTACCGTGCTGAAGAGTCATGGGGATTACCTGTCCTAATATTCGGTCTTCTGTGGACGTTCATTGCAATGGCAATGCGTTCATTGAAAGATGATTTGGGCTACTATGTCAAGAAAGATGAAATCTTGAGAGATATGAAACGTAAAGGGGGACAAAAATAATGGATTTGAATAAAAAATTCACCCCTGAGACGTGGCCGGATCATCCGGAAAGAGCAACACTGGAAGCAAAAAATAAGTTTGTAGGTTTCTGGCTGTTCCTTGGCGGAGAGACAATCTTGTTCGCGACGCTTTTCGCGACATATCTTGCTTTAAAGAACAAGGGGCCAAGTGGATTTGAATTCACGACGCAAGGTCTCTTTGAATTGCCACTCGTATTCGTTATGACGTTGCTTCTTTTAACATCATCATTGACGAGTGTTTACGCGATGTATCATTTGAGAAATTATGATTTCAAGAAAATGCAACTTTGGCTCGTTATTACAGCGTTCCTAGGCCTTGGATTCCTTGCGCTTGAGATGTATGAGTTTGTTCATTACGTTAAATTAGGTTTCACATATGACAACAGCGCATTCAGTTCAGCATTTTACACACTTGTCGGAACGCACGGTTTCCACGTAGCAGTCGGACTTGTTTGGATCACACTGCTTATCTATCGTAACTCCAAGCGCGGATTGAACTTGTATAACGCGACGAAGTTCTATACGTTCTCGTTATACTGGCACTTCATTGACGTTGTTTGGGTATTCATCTTCACTGTAGTCTACTTGATGGGAGTGATAGGTTAATATGTCGGACATCCAAGTTTACAAAAAGTCGCCAGCTCAATTTAACTTAGACCAAAGACGTGCACGAAAATCAATGCGCGGTCAGGTTATGATGTTTTCGTTAATGATTTTCATGACGATTATGTCATTTTCAATGGTTATGGCTTACCAAGCTGATGTTGCCGGATTTTCAAAATTCCTGATTATCCCGTCTCTACTGTTATTTGCTGCAGTGCAAGTAGGCCTGCAATTGTATTACTTCATGCATATGAGTGAAGAGGGACATGGTGTTCCCCAAATGTTCATGTATACGGGAGTAGTTCTTTCATTCGCTGTCGTATTGACATTTGTAACAATCGTTTGGTGGTAAAAAATAGTCGTAAAAGCCTGTGGAAGATTTTATTCTCCACAGGCTTTTATTTTTTTATAAACTGTCATAGTTCGTACATTGAGTTACGGCTCCATTCGTTTTATAATGAGGAAAGACTTAATTGAAGGAGCGATGTCAAATGCCTTTAAGCATATTTGGATTCCGGGCTTTATGGAGTCCATGGTTCTTACTATTCATCATACTCGGTATGGCTTTATATTTAATAGTGTCGACGAAAATGCGCCATCGATTTAAAGACACGCATCCGATCACTAAAAAACAGATATTCTTTTTCATGACTGGTATGATTCTGCTCTACGTCGTGAAAGGATCGCCTGTAGATTTACTCGGTCATATCTTATTTTCAATGCATATGGTACAAATGGCAGTTCTATTGCTGATTGTTGCCCCGTTAATCATGATGGGGATACCTAATTGGATGTGGAAAAAGGTTTTTGATGTCAAGATTATTGACAAGCTATTCCGATTCTTCACTAAACCGGTTCTTAGCCTACTGCTTTTCAGCGGGATGTTTTCATTTTATCATTTACCCCTTGTCCTTGATAATGTGAAAATGAGTCTTATCCTTCACTCCATTTTTACGATTACGCTATTTTTTGCAGCTATATTTCTTTGGTGGCCGATCATTAACACATTGGAAGGTCAACCGAAGCTTCATGGCTTGAAAAAAATTGGTTATGTCATATTAAGTGCAATATTAATCACTCCGGCATGTTCTCTCATCATCTTCGTAGATGTACCTGTTTATGAAACATATCAATCCGGTGAAGCATGGTTAAAGGCGATGGCGCTTTGTGTACCTGCAAGCACGCTCTCTGGATTATCGGGATTAGGTATTTCAGGGCCGGAACTATTTACGAATATGCCTACTTTAGTTGATCAACAACTTGGCGGCATTATCATGAAAATAATTCAGGAACTTGTTTATGTCGGTGTTCTGGGTAGCATTTTCATTAAATGGTATAAAGAAGAGCAGGAAAATGCGGACGAAATTACTGCGAAAGCACTTCTCGAACGTCAAAGATTGACGATGCATGGGTAGTTAACTACGTAGGGGTCTTTTTCGTGAAATGGCTTATTTCATCTTTACAATTTGTAAAGGTGAGGATAAGCCATTTTTAATGTATTTCTATATAAATTGAAATAAAGAATCCCTTCAAATCCGTTTCGGCGCTTTGTGGATGCCTCCTCCGATAAGCGAGGGCACTGAAAAAGTCCGGATTCCTTCAATCCCGTTGATTTCCGTTTCGAGCGGACGCTTTCCGCGGGCACGGCTTCAGCCAATCGAACAGCGATGGGTTCGATTTGCCTTAATTTCTGCGTTCTTGGCAGAAATTAAGGCATCCTTCCCTCGTGTTCCCAACGCTAACGCTTTTGGTCGCAAAAGCCGTTCTGCGGAGTCTTCAGCTAAGGAAGAGTGTACTTTCTCTTCCTATCTTTGCCTTCTGTTCCCGCCGGAGTCGAGCGCTTCCACTACAATCAACTAGTTCTTACTATAAACAAGAACTTTTTCAATGGCTTGGCTTAGGGCGGGAGGCATCCCCGAGCGCCGAAGCGTGTATTAACGGAAGCTCCTTATCCCGCTCCGTAGAATAGTGAACATGAACATTCCCAGTGCCTCCAACATACCTACGAAGTAACAGCGCCATAGCGTGTATTATAGGTAATCCTTATTCCACTCTATAATAGTGGATTTTTTCAGTAGCCTCCGATATCCCTGGGAAGAACTAGAGCAGGCGCACTTCGGTGTCAGTAACTGGACACCGGGTAGCCCAAGCCACGTCGGCATTATTCATATGTTCAATATAAATAGATTTTCACATGTAAAAAACACGCAATCATATACAGTGACTGCGTGTTTTTTATTTGCGCCTTTTCAAATCCTGAAATTCATTTTGATAAATCCGGCTTCACGGGCTGTTGTAAACAATATGACGGCTAATGGGCCGATAAAAAATCCGAGGAAGCCGAAAAGCTTCAATCCAATGAACATTGCTATCAGTGTCGGGAGCGGTGATAACCCGATTTGTGACCCCATCACCTTTGGTTCGACAGTTCGTCTTATGACGAGCAGGACAGCTGCTAAAATAGCCAATTGTGTCCCGGTTGCAACATCGCCGCTTATGAATAAATACAGTGACCAAGGTGCAAGAATGATGATTGAACCAAGAATCGGGATGACATCGATTATCCAAATAACAAGCGACATGACGACGGCGTATTTCGGAATTATCAGCAGAAGACCGACGAAAGTGACTGCTAGAATGATAAGACTGACAAGCAGTTGTGCTTTCAAGAATCCGAAAATGACGGAATTCAGACGCGTAATCATAAACCGAACTTTTTCCGCCGTTGCCGTTGTTAAGTGCCTGAATAACAGTCTTTTCAATTCAGGAAGTTCAAGCATAAAGAGGAACAAAGCAATGATGAAGACGATAAAACTGACAAGGAAATTTGGGATATCTGTCATAAGTACCATGATTTTTTCGTAACTGAGTAAATTAAGAATCGATTCCCTTATCGTTTCGAACCCATTCTTGAATTCTTTTTGAATCGCTTTTACAACATCATCTGGCATTCCGGAGGTATATTGAAACAATTTACTTTGCGCATCAATCCATACACCAGATAGCGAATTGAAATAGTCGGGAGCTGCCTTAGTGAAGTCAATAATTTTACCAATCAATCGAGTGACTGTAAAATAGAGAAGGAATGTAATAAATGCTAGGATAAACATGAACACTGAGATGACGGATAGCTTGCGATTCCATTTGAATTTATTTTCAGTGAGTCTAACTAAGGGGTCAATTATCAAAGCGGTTAGAAGGGCTGAAATGATTGGTAATGATACCGGCAATATGAAAATAAGAATCAAGATGATGAAGATTACACTTAGTGTTATGATGAGATTACGTTTCGTAAGCCATTTTGACAAGATCATTCCTCCAGGGTATTCGCTATTTCAATTATAACCAAAATTTAGATGATTGAATAGTAAAGGAGAAGGAAGTTGGTCGATTTTCAGGCTGACAATAAAAAAGACCGGAGAACAGTTAGTCCTCCAGTCTTCAAAATAAAATTATTTCTTCAGGTTATAAGGTTCAAGTGCTGCGCTTACTGCTTTCAGCGTTGCGACACAGTCTTTGACAAGACTTTCAGGGAAATGTTCCCCTTCGCCGTACTCGACGCCGTGTGGATAATAATGTTTGCCCACGACAGGCTTTTTAAGAATCATGGTCGCATTGCGTGTATCGACATCACCATCGGTTGTGTAACTGAATACGCGCAAATAATATGTACCTTCTTTGAGTGTATATTTCTTATCAAATGTAGCTCGTTCATAGTCCCACTGACCTGCACGGACAAGGTCGTGTTTTAACATGATTTCGTCGAGTATCGATAAGTCGGCAACAATGTTTTCAATACCTGTATCTTCAATATACATAGTTTATATCCTCCTTATAAATCGTCCAGCCAATTCCCTATACCTATTTATAATAGAACAAAACACCAACAGTTGCAATGACAACATTGTGTCAAGAGGCGCGGGATTTAAAAAATAATGTAAACCTCAACATTTTTATCAGATTGACGAAGTATAATGGGGGAAGGACCCCAATCAATAATGATTAGCATGTACTAATTGACTACATTAATTACTTGAGGAGGCGGGTAGATACATGAAAGTAATATGGAGAATAATCTTTCTGCTCGTTATCGTCCTTGTGCTATTTTATATAATAGATGATCGAGTTAAGGAAAATAAACCACTGGAATCTCCTGTGAAACATGGGACAGCGATTCCTGTACCCGGAAACGGGGAGGAAATGCCGATGAACCAAGCGGCAAGACCGGAGTCGGGGATCTCTTTGTTTGTAGGGAAAAGCTTGGATGAATTAATTGATGAAATCGGGAAACCCGACCGCATCGAGCCTTCTGATTATGGCTATGATTGGTGGATTTACAATGGTGACCCACAGCTAATGGCGGGAGTGATGGATGGAAAAGTGAATCAGGTCTATACGACGGAATTATCTTCCAATGTAGAGCCTTTTGAAATCGGGCAGGACGTAAAAGACATCTACCGGTTTACTATTGTTGAATCGGAGGTGGGTGTACATATCGGGGAAAGCATTTATACGTTTACACTAAACAGCGAAGATGTGAAAAATCGACTGCTGATTGAATATGAAAATGTCTTTGCGCAGCTTTACATTGATGAGGTGGATGGGGAGTTGGAGGCAATACGTTTCATTGATCCATTCACGCTCGTCCTTCATCAGCCATACGATATGTCGTACATGGGTGAAATCGTCAGCGCGGAACGGCCCTCTTCAACAAAACAGATGGAAGTAGATCGGGCTATGGAACGTCAAATTAGTGAATTAACAAACCTTTACCGAAAAAATCATGGAGTAAATGAAGTATTGAACGATTACGGCCTTTCAGAAGTGGCACGAAAACATAGTAAAGATATGGCGCTTGAAAATTATTTTTCCCATGAATCTCCTGTGACCGGTAATCTTGCGGATAGGTTGAAAGAAGAAGAAATCGAGCATCGCAAAGCAAGGGAAAATATCGCTTTTAACTACGTAGATGCAATAGAAGCAGTTCATGGCTGGCTTAATTCGTCCGACCACCGTGAAGTATTGCTTGAAAAGGATGTCACACATCTTGGCACGGGGGCATATGGCAAGTATTATACACAAGTTCTAGTGCGCTTAGCTGAAGAAGAAAAGAGACAGCAATGAATGACATTGCTGTCTAAGGTGTTACCCATGTTCCCGTCTCTGTCCCGGCGATACCTCTGATGTAAAGGGGTGTCGCCGTTTTTAGGGCATGGAGCGCTGCACGTTTCTGAATGATCGGTCTATCGCAATCCAACAAAGGAATAAATTCTTTCAACTTCAGCACGTCATGTTTGCGTGGATTCTCGACCTCGCGCGGATCGTGGGTCATTACACCGGGGACATCTTTGAAAAACTCGGCATGGGAGGCGTGGAGTGCACCTGCGAGAGCGATAGCAGACAGATCGCTGCCCCCTCTCCCGAGTGTCATGACCTGACCATTTTCCGCTACACCTTGAAAGCCCGGAATGATTACACAGTGGGTCCTTTCAAGGCTTTTTATTATTGACGAAGTATCGATGCGTGTAATTGTTCCATCGCCAAAATCACCTGCAGTCATTATGCCGGCTTGAGCGCCATGGAGGACAGTGTTTACGATGCCTGCCCGTTCTAACTCGGCGGATAACACTGCTGCTGCTATGAGTTCGCCGCAAGACGCCGCAAGATCGCTTGCTGCAGTCGAAGAGGAAAAAGCGTCTGTCAGCTGAAGGAGGCTGTCCGTCGAGTAAGGGTCACCATAACGCCCAATTGCGGAGACGACAACGACGACGTCCCCAAACTCTTTTAAACCATTTTTTATATGGTTGATGCAATTCAATCTCATTGCCTGGTCTTTCACTGCAACACCACCGAATTTCTGGATGATCATAAAGGCTCCCAACTTTCTTCGTGACGTTCATTGAGTTCTTTTCATACGATAAAGTATGTTCGCTCTCAATATATTCGTTTTCGCAGAAAAATGTTCGGGAAGGAGAGAGTGGTGCTGTATTTAACGGAACTAATAAAAAACTGGCCCTGTACAGTCAGTGGTGGGGAACTCAGAACTGTCGTCACGGGAATAACTGAAAATTCTTCACGGGTGAAAAGCGGCTACATTTTTGTAGCGAGGCGGGGCGGTCACTACGACGGAGCGTTATATATCAAAAAAGCGATTGAACAAGGCGCTGCAGCTATCGTTATTGATCGAACAGATGTAATCGGAATTCCAGCGGGTGTTGTTGTCATCATCGTTCCGGATTGTAGAGTTTTTCTGTCACATGCGAGTGCGCGGTTGGCGGGCAATCCGGCAGAACGGTTGAAAGTGATAGCAGTGACCGGAACGAATGGAAAGACTACGGTCACTCACTTCATCGGCCAGTTATTGAAGGAACTTGGAAAAAAGGCGGCTGTCATCGGTACAACAGGTATTTTTATTGACGGAGTAAAAATTGACTATGATGGTCCGCAAATGACAACTTTGCCTGCGGAATATCTTCATTCGTTATTACAAAGATGTGAAAATGAAAAAGTCACTCATATAGTCCTTGAAGCTTCTTCGCTTGGACTGTCTACGAACCGCTTGGATCATTGTGCAATCGACATCGGCATCTTGTTGAATATTGGGACTGATCATTATGAAGAGCATGGCGGCAAGACTTGTTATGTCAATGCGAAAAAGCGTTTATTCGGGATGGTGAAAACGGCCATCGTCAACAAAGATGACGGAGAATGTGTAGAAATGGCTAAAAGCGCACCTGTGCCGGTTGTTTATTTTGGGACTGATCCAGCTGCGGATATACAGGTGCCGTACTTGCAGATGAACCCCATGATTCCGGGGCATTATAATCGATTGAATGCATTAGCGGCAATCAGTGCACTTTTAATCCTCGGGTACACGGTTGACGAGGTTGTGCCACGCTGTGGAGTACTGCAACTTCCCGAAGGCCGCTTGCAACGATTAGAGCGGGATGGTATACAGGTATATGTCGATTATGCACATACACCTGATGCGTTGGAAGCGGTTTTGAGGACATTGGCAAATTCGTGTTATGGGAAACTGATTACGGTATTTGGATGTGGCGGTCAGCGAGACAAAGGGAAAAGGGCCGAGATGGGAGAGCTCGCGGTCCTTTATTCATCCAGTGTCATCGTCACTTCGGATAATCCGAGAAATGAAGATCCTGATGCGATTGTAAGGGACATCATGGAAGGTTTTGGAGGGGATTGTTCGGCTATCGAAGCGGTGCTTGACCGGAAATATGCAATTAGAAAAGCTGTTTTCTGCGCGGCTCCGGGAGACGTCGTCCTGATAGCGGGAAAAGGACATGAGAAAACGCAGCACACTGCGGATGGTCTGATTCCTTTTTCGGATATTGAAGAAGCGGGGAAAGCCCTTTCTGAAAAAACCTTTCTGGATATCAGGGGAATTAATAGTGAATAAGTGCATCTAACCCCTTTTTTCTGGTATGATATGTTTGGATTGGAGGGGATCATTCACATGATGACAGACGAATGGATCACCATCATTGAACATGCTGAAGAACTGACTGAAATGCTGCTTTCTTCGGAGGCGGTGGCTGATTACCGCAAAGCCTACAATGATGTCTATTCGGACACCGAACTTGTGAAGGAAATTCAAGAGTTCACGTCCATGAAAGAAAGATATGAAGAAGTCCAACGATTCGGAAGATATCATCCGGATTATAATATAGTAATGAAAAGTATCCGTGTACAAAAACGTGCGCTGGATATGAACGAACGGGTTGCGGAGCTTCGATTGACCGAGAACGATGTTCAATATATATTGGACGAAATCGGCTCCATCATTGCAAAGTCCGTTTCAGACGAAGTGAAAGTTCCGGCCGGCAGCGCATTCTTTTCTGACTCTTCTTGTGGAGGAAGCTGTGGAACCGGGGGAGGTTGTTCCTGCTCGGCGTAAGTCGAACAACGCTTGGAAACATCATAGGGAATCACTTGTCTTCGAAAAGAAAAAGGTTGCATGCACGTCGGATTCCCGGCGTACATGCAACCTTTTTCTATTCCTAATTATCAATGTTCTCCGAAACAATCTCCATTGCAGGAGTCGGACGGTCAGTGATGAAGCCTGCCGCTCCCGCATGCAAAAGTTTGATGAAAGAGGTTTTCTCATTGACGTCTTCAAAATAAACCGGAACGTTCGTTTCCGACAATAAAGTAATGAACCCTTCAGTGCCTAGTGGAAACAACCCAATTTTTTCCGGAATCCTGAAAAGGTCGGCCCGCGGACTATATAGATGTCCGAACATACTCGTGAACGCGGCATAAGCTCTTTTCACTTCATTATCGCCCGCACCTGTTGCTACCCTGTTTTGGGCATATAAGTTGAATCTGTCTGTCTGTTCGTCATATGGACTAGTCACAACAACGCAATCTTCAGCCCCGAGTTCTTCCAGAAGCCGCCAAAGTTTGGATGGCATCAAGCTTCCCTCATAGGTATCCGGAGAATCCTTCAGATTTAAGACGATTAACATATGTGGAAACAACTGGATTAGTTCACGGAGAGTAAGAACTTTTTCCTCTTTTCCACGATAGGGGTATTGTCCGGTCTCATCTTCAAAATGATAGCCTGCATCAGCCATTTTCAATTCACTGAGCGTATAGTCGGCGATCCTTCCGGAGAAATCTGTTGTCCGATCTGCAAATTCATCGTGGAAGACAATGATTTCTTCATCCTTGGTTAACCGGATATCGACCGCGAATCCATGTACTCCGAGGTCAGCTGCCTTGGAAAATGCCGCCAATGTGTGTTCCGGTGCTTCGGCCATACCACCTCGATGAGCAAGAACGACAGGTTTATCGAAAGCAAGTGCTTTCTTGCCTTCGCGCGATAGTGGTTTTGCAACAGCCTTCGAAGCAGCCCATGCAGCAACACCGGCGGCACCTACTGTGAGGGCCACGTTTGTTTTTCTACCCATTCAGGAACCTCCCTGTAAAATTAAATATTTTTTATGATTATCCTGATTTCAATTGTTTTTTTTATTATAGGGCAAAAGTTTGACGTTGTCAGCAATGTTCAGTGTCTAGCGGGCGATTTTTGCCTTTCTATTGTTGCAGCCCTTTTCGCACCTATGGTATTGTATGGGTTAGGAAAAGAGGGGAAATCTATGATCGATCGTCAAGGAATCATTGTCTATCTTCACCATTTGAAACAAGCGAAATCATTTCGTAAGTATGGCCACGTCCATTATATATCACGAACGATGAAGTATGTCGTCCTATATTGCAATATGGATGATGTCGAAACGATCATGGGGAAAATTGAACGTCTTCCATCCGTGAAAAAAGTTTTGCCCTCGTATCGTCCGTTAGTGAAAACGGAATTTGAAAACGCTAAACCTGATAGAGCGAAAGAATATGACTATAAAACAGGATTATAAAAATTATCTTAACGGGGGGAGTAGTTTATTCATGCGCAAGATCCCGGTTGTGTATTGAAAGAACAACTCCCGTTCCGCAAATTCTGAAGAGTTTTTCAACTCGACATAGACAGGTGTGCTGCCGGCTTTTTCTGCCGCATCTTCAAATAGTAACCTTCTTTTCGATTTGTCGTCGCCTTGCTGTATAATTCCTTCTCTGCAAATGTAAACGGGCATAAACTGACCGTCATTCACAGGGTTGAAAGATGCTGCCAGCGATAGGGCATGACCAGCCGGGGTTTCTGAGGATAAGATAAATGTCTTGTCCAAGCGGGCGCTATTCGTTCTAATTAGTTCACATAATTCGTAAACGTCACCATAACCTTGTCCGAGTTCTATAAATCGTTGATTTAATATCATACATAACCACTACCTTTCTGAATATGTAAATCTACAATCATCATACCATTCCGAATGCGGTGGCGCATTCATCAAATCATGCCGCGGGGTGTCATATTTTGAATTTTATCGGGAAGATACTGCTCATTCTGCTGATTGTCAATGGTCTTTTAATTTATACGCAATATAGTCAGGCGGAGGGCGGAGATGTCATAGGAAAGGATGTTGAATCCTATTCTCAAGACATTGAAGTGATCAACCGTCCGGACGCGCTTCATATTAGGCATCATTTTAGAGGGTTATCCAATGTGCGCCGTGAAATTGTCTGGCCGGAAAAGAGCATCAACCGTTCATGTTACCTAGCAGACGCATCTACCTGTAACCGATTGGACGAAAATTCCACGGCGTTTCTCGAAGGGGACAATGATCGCCAGTCCATTTCGTATGACATACCCAAAACGGGGACCGTTAAAAAGACCGCTCTATTTAACGCCCCTTTTGCTTCACTTTATGACTCTTCTGTAGTGTACACTTACTTCCATATGACGGATGAAACTGGTATCGGCGGATTATGGGTGAATGGCCTAGAACAGGTCGGTGAAAAAGAAATGACGAATATAAATTATGCATTATTTCGTGGTTCAGGTGAGGTCAATGATCTGTATTGGCAAAAAAACAACCTGCCTCTTTTTTATGCGGGGGATAGATTAACTGTTTTTGGAAAAGGCGGCGACACCAAGCGGCTGGTAGAAGTTGATAAAGCGCTTAAGGCGGTAGATGCAAATCATTCGGCAGTTGTAATCGATAATTCAAATCCGCCTGTCCATTCCGACAGATTCATCGTTTCGGATAATACGGATGTTGTGGAGGTGTCTGACCGGCTTCTGACGATGGCTATGTATGAACGGTATAGTATTCAGCCCAAGGAACAGCTGACTGCCGAGGTGATCGCCTCAATTCTTGGCGGAAAACCGGTGGGCTCGAAAAAATCGCGTGAAATGTATCACATGCTTACCGAAACAATCAGTAAGGAAGAACTTGGCGAGTTACGAGCTCTATTAAGCGACTTGTCGAGTCGGGAAATCAATGCAACTGTTTTGGACGAACTAGCTGGCGAAGTGATAGGATTTAAGACAACCTTTTTCACCCGAAATAACCAAGGTGATGCGGTTGGTCATCCATTCTTGATTGAAGACCCGCGAAAAGTATCTTTCGAAGGGAAAGACTTCTCGGATATTCAAGTTATTTTAAGAGAAGGAAAAACACTTTATCCTGCCAAAAAAGTATTGAAATTGGCGGGTTATAAAGTTTCCTCAAATGAACGATCGATATATATTAATAATAAAATCAGGAAATTCAGGTTTCCGCTGAACGATTTTTTTTACGTTTACAATGAACATAGATACGATGTCGTGACGATGCCATTCGAAATACTGGAAAATGATTTTTATTTCGAGGAGAGTTGGTTTAAGCGTTTATTTCTTCTCAGTATCGAGAAAACGGCGGATACGATTGAAATCAGGAGAATTTCTACACTGCTGGAGGAGGAAAAAGACAATTGAGAATCGTTGCTGGGACAAGAAAAGGAATTCCCTTGAAGTCCTTACAGGGCACAGATACGCGCCCGACATCCGATAAAGTGAAAGAATCCGTATTCAATATGATCGGACCTTATTTTGACGGGGGAATCGCTGTCGAATTGTTCGGCGGCAGCGGTTCTCTTTCCCTAGAGGCTTTGTCGAGGGGAGTGGACGAGGCATATATATTCGAGAAAAATATGAAGGCCTGCGCTATCATTAAGACGAATGCGGAAAAGTGCCGCTTTTCGGAGGAACTACATATCCAGCGTGCGGATGCGAGAAACGCCGTCAAAATCTTGCAAACAAAAGGAAAGAAAGCGGACCTGCTTTTTATCGACCCTCCCTATGCAGAAAAGAAATTTTACGATCTTGCGCAGGATTTTGCGGATAGTTGCCTTCTTTCCGATAGCGCTATCATCGTATGTGAACATGAAAAGAAGTTAGTATTACCTGAAATGTTTGGGGCATATCACAAGAGAAAAAATGCAGTGTATGGAAATAGTGCTGTATCTATTTATGGGAAGTGAGGTTTCAATAATGTCGAAAATTGCAGTTGTACCGGGAAGTTTTGATCCGCTAACTAACGGACACCTTGATATCATAAAGAGAGCGGCAAGGGTTTTTGGTGAAGTAAGGGTCGCGGTTATGAATAATTCGTCGAAGAATTCATTGTTCACCGTTGAAGAACGGATGGCATTGATTGCAGAAGTAACTGCCGCGTTGCCGAACGTTAAAGTGGAGTCGTCTTCCGGTTTGCTTGTCGATTATGCAAAAAAAATAAAGGCATCTGCAATTGTTCGCGGATTGCGGGCTGTTTCCGATTTTGAATACGAAATGCAAATTACCTCTATGAACCGATATCTTGACGAAAGCATTGAAACCTTTTTCATCATGACGAATAATCAGTACTCGTTTCTCAGTTCGAGTATCGTCAAAGAGGTGGCAAAGTATGGCGGTTCCATTTCCGGACTTGTTCCGCTTCAAGTTGAAGAGGCATTGAAAAAGAAATATGAAGCATACTAAAACTATTATGGTTATGATGAAATCGAAATTTCGTCATAACCATTTTTGTTAATATAAAAAATAGAAAATAATTGGAACAAAAATGACACTCCAGATTCGTCCCATTAAGTATGGAGTCATGGGGATATTTTGGGTTTTTGCGATAACAAAGACTTGCATATGGATACTTAGTCCATTCAGGGAGATGATGGCGGCGATAAGGTATGGGAAAATCGGCATACCATAAAAATGATCAGTTGCAGACTGGACTCCGGACGTCATTTCAAAAATGGCCAAGGCGAATGTTTTTGTAATCCCCATCTCCACTGTGAATACGGAAGTGAAGGCGGTCGAAAGAATAGTGCCAAGTGATGAAAAGAAAATGACTGTCGTTGCAACAAGGATGATTATCGTTGAACTTTCTTTGATGGCGTCAAGAAGCGGCATTCCTTTTTCTTTTTTTGGAAGTTGAGAGAGAGAGTTATCTTTGTTATCTCCTTGATGCAGAAATAAAAGGGCGATAAGAAAAAAGATGATATTCGCGATGTGGATGGCTATAAGCAGCTTCCATCCGGCACTGACGTCTCCAAATAGTTCCGTCCCGACGAAACCGATGATGAACATTGGACCCGGTGCATGACATGCAGCAACAAGCAATCCGCTTTGCCTCTGAGATAGTTCACCATTTTTCAACATTTCGGTTACTGTTACTGCGCCGACCGGGAATCCGCCGAACGATCCAAGTACGTATGCTTTCATGAACCGTCTCCACTTCGGTGTTTTTTGCGGGCGGTCCGGCATTTTCAAAAGCCACTGTGTCAAAATGATATAGGGAAGCAAATATGGAAGAAGCGCATGGATAAATAACTGGGCTCCCGCTTCAGCTCCGTCATGAGCAATATCGGGCTGCACGATGAACAAAATGATAAGGCCCCAAATGATTGCAAGGATCATCATATTATAAAGGCGTGCATGTGTTTCATTGACCACGCACTCCGCTCCTTTCACTTTCCGACAAAATTGCTATCATTTTGTCGGGATTTCTTTTGTAAGTCATTTTTTGGTGCTACACTTATATATATGTGAAGAAAGTACAGGCTATTAACGGAGGTGTTCGTGATTTGAAAAAGAAACGACTCAGTTTGATAGGAGTGATACTGGTTATAACAGCTATTCTGCTCGTTTATCCATTGGACTCTTATATTTCTTCGCCGGGTGGTACATATAACTTGGATCCGTTAGTGGAAGTTGAAGGCGGAGATGAAAATGACATTGGCACGTTCAGCCTGATGACGATTTCCGTTGCAAAAGCGACTCCGGTTTCCTATGTACTATCGAAGTTTTCGGATAAGAAAAAGCTTCTTCCTCCTGAGAAAGTTAGAAGGGAAGGCGAGAACGATAAAGAATATAATATCCGTCAGAAAAAACTGATGACGAGTTCCCAGTTCAATGCAATTACGGTGGCTTTTGAAAAGGTCGGTCTTCCCGTTGACATCCAATTTGATGGAGTCTTTGTCATGATGGTCCTCGAAGGAGGCGCATCCGAAGGTATATTGGAACTCGGAGATAGGATCCGTGCAGTCGACGGTGTGAAATTGAAGGAATCGGGACAATTCTTTACGCTTATCGGCGATAAGAAATTGGGTGACGAAGTGGACCTCACTTTGGAGAGGGACGGCAAGACGCTCGATTTCACGGTGGAATTGAAGGAGTTGCCTGACAGTGACGGTCGGGCCGGGCTTGGTGTCCGGTTTGAAGAGGATAGAACGCTTGTGACTGAGCCGGAAGTCGATTTCAAAACATCGAATATCGGCGGTCCGTCTGCGGGACTGATGTTTACACTTGAGATTATGAATAAGCTGCTCGACGAAGACCTTACAAAAGGATATAAAATCGCAGGTACGGGCGAAATGTTGGAAGATGGAACAGTTGGAAGGATCGGGGGAGCGGATTTTAAAGTGATAGCCGCATCCCGCCAAGACGTGGAAATTTTCTTTGCACCAGCGGATGATTTGCCTGACGAAGTACGGGCGGCGAACCCTGGGATAGTAACAAATTATGAAGAGGCCGTGGAAATGGCAGAAAAAATCGGTACGAAAATGAAAATCGTACCGGTGAAATCGGTGGATGATGCGCTTGACTATCTGGCGGCATTGAAGGAAAAATAAATGAATTTCACGAGATGATGATCGGATGAGTCTCATAATCAAGGCCGATTCTTGAACGGGAATCCTCATTATCGATTCCTAGCGCGTACATATCAGCTGCGTGGATATCGAAATCCAATGAAGGATGTGAAAAGGCTGCTGCTTTGCTAATTAAAGGAAGCTTCAGCCTTTTTTTATGTTCATTAAGATAAAGTCTTCCGGCAGACGTCATACCGAGCAGGCGTAAATAGGATGGTGTTGGCATCTTGTTGCGTATTTCGTATGTGAATCCGGTGAATATATGAGTCAGCATGCGCTGGATGCGGGTCCAGGTATACCGTTTGGATTTCACTTCGGTCATGAAGCCGTCAAATGACTTGTTATTGGCTGCCGCACGGTATAACAAGTTCTCGATCCCTTCAGTTACGTCCGCAATCATAGCAAGGCGTTCAGGACCTTCCCGTAAAATCGTGAATCGGAGTTGGGGATAGAAAGAAGACCAATTGCCGAATAACTGACTTTCCGCTTGCCAATCCAGGAGGCTAATGCGGGTCGTGTCGGGTATGAAATCCGTAACCGAGCTAATTGTATCCGACCCGAAAAAGGATTTTCTGATCCCGGTTGCACTGGCAATCCGGTTCCCTTTAACCGCATCATCATGATACTGGGCGACGATACGTGGAATAGTAACTGCTTTCATCCGGGAGCCGATTGCGTCAGCCGCTTCCAAGTAATGAAATCCTAAAATGTTATTCGGTTTTGAGAGATCGGCAAGCGGTCCTTCGATTGCAGAGGCATCGGAAGCCGCAAGATAAGCTTCATTCAACGCCTTTGGATAACTGAGACCTCGGCCGACGGCTTCTTTAATCATACCTTCATATTCTTCCCCGGCTTGTTGAAGGAGAAGAAGACTATTTTCGAACGGTTCAATGGCACCATCTTCACTGCCGAAACAGAATGCGCTGCACTGAACGGCGTCCAATAGCTGTATGGCGCCGCGGGCGAAAGTAGGAGCATTAGCGGTCGCAAAAGCATAAGGAAGCTCCACAACTATGTCTATGCCGTTGTGCAATGCCATGGATGCACGAGTCCATTTATCGACAAACGCGGGTTCTCCCCGTTGAAGGAAGTTTCCACTCATGACGGCAATGACAATATCTGCTTCAGTCATTTTTTTAGCTTGTTGTGCATGGTGAAGATGACCGTTGTGAAACGGGTTATATTCGACAATGATTCCTGAAGCTTTCAAATCCATCACTCCTTTGCTATAATGAATATTAATTATACCTATGCGGCTGATGAAGTGACAAGAAAATATCTTGACATCCCTTTTCGCCCATTATATAATCAACATTGTTGTCTTGAGGTGATAGACATGAAATGGTCGATCCATCAATTGCAGAGATACAGACAAGGTGCGATGCCGCTTGACGAAGCTGTCGACCTTGAATCCGTGAAAAAACGGAACCCGGAAATCCGGGATATTACGCCTGTCCGAGTGACCGGAAGTTGTACAATCGGATCCAAGAAATTGGTATGCCGATTCCGGCTCGAAGGTACGATGACATTGCCTTGTTCACGAACATGGGAAGACGTCGAATTACCGTTTTCAATCGAAGCTGATGAACAGTTCAGCTGGGATGAAGAAGTTCTTGCAACAGACGATGAAATTCATCCTGTTGTAGGTGAGGTGATCGATCCAACCCCTGTATTCGAGGAGCTCGTCCTCCTTGAAGTGCCGCTTCAAATTATTAGCGAAAATGCTGACGAAATGCAGCAGGCTGAAGGGAAAGGCTGGTCATACGCGACCGACGAGGAGTACAATGCCAGGCTCCGCGAGGAACTGGAAACGAAAGTGGATCCCAGACTTGCCGATTTGGCAAAATTCTTTGAATCCAAGGACGAATAGGCGATCGTAAGGAGGTGCCCCAGATGGCTGTACCAAAAAGAAGAACATCCAAAACAGTTAAAAACAAGCGCCGTACGCATTATAAATTGCAAGTACCGGGAATGACTACTTGTACTAACTGTGGCGAAATCAAATTGGCTCACCGCATTTGTAAATCATGCGGTCAATACAAAGGAAAAGAAGTTATAGGTGAATAAGTAAGATTTGCCTATGAAGGCTACCGTGAGACCATGGCTCACGGTAGCCTTTTTTCTATATAGAAAAGTTCCAGGGGTCGCCCGGTAGTTTGCGAGCAAGCATACCACAGCCTCCAGGAGGAAAAAGTTCAATTCCTCCCAAATGCCTTATGATCCGAGTGGTTGGCACCAGAAGCTAAACAATGGTAATATCAGGGTAAAACAATTAACGATTGGGGAAATGGACATGTCTTACAGCATAGCTATTGAAAATGGAATCGCCACGTTTACAATCGACCGACCGGAAATGCGTAATGCCATCAATTATGCGGTCATGGAAGGGCTGGAACAATTTCTGAATCAAATTGAAGGAAATCCCGATGTTGCATATACAGTTATAACGGGAGCGGGTGACCGGGCATTCTGTTCGGGAGGGGACTTAACTGAATTCCATTCGTTGCGCACTACGGATGAAGCGTATCCGATGTTAAGCAAAATGGCCGGTCTTTTACACCGAGTGGCTACACTGCCGATGCCTGTGATTGCGCTTGTCAATGGTGCCGCGGTGGGCGGAGGATGCGAAATCGCTACAGCCTGTGATTATCGAATTGTTTCATCGAAAGCGAAAATAGGTTTCATTCAAGGGACGCTGGCCATCACAACGGGCTGGGGCGGCGCCACGCTGCTATTTGAAAAAGATGGCAAGCATGACCGTGTGTTCCGTTTGCTTTCCGAGGCTGGATTACATACGGCACAGCAAATGTTGGAAGCGGAGTGGGCGACCGAGGTTTATGAGGGCACTGCTGAAGAAGGACTGAAACAGTTCCTATCCAAAATGTCAGTTCATCATCCATCTGTCCATCGGGCTTACAAGGCGATTGCCATCCGAAAGTGGACAGCTGATTTCATACGTGACCGAATGATTGAAGAATCACGCCAATGCTCCATTTTATGGGGAGAAGAAGCGCATCATGATGCGGTGAATAACTTTCTGACAAAAAAGTGAATCATAATCTGATCGCCGTCCATGGATTATGCATGGATGGCGATTTTTGTGTGTGAAGGATAAATCGCTTTGGGGTATTGAAAAATCAAAATTAGACTAGTTGAAATGACGTGAAAAAATGTTTTTTTCAGACAAAGGTTGAAATCGCTTTGAAACATCGTATAAACTAAAGAAGGAATGGAAGTTCACATTTTAATAGTCTGGGGGATTATCATGGATAAAATACTGATTGCGAATCGTGGGGAAATCGCACTTAGAATCATAAAGACCTGTAAAAGACTTGGTATCGGCACCATCGCTGTCTATTCGGAAGCGGATGTTGACATGCCGTTTGTGAAAGAAGCGGACGAGGCATTCTTGCTGGGACCTGCACAGGTTCAACAATCATATTTAAAAGCGGACGACATAGTCGAAATCGCGATCCGCGCCGGGGCAACCGCCATTCATCCGGGATATGGACTGCTATCGGAAAACGCGGAATTTGTGCGTAAAGTACAAGCGGCAGGAATTCGATTCATCGGACCTGACGCGGACACAATTGACAAGATGGGGGACAAAATCGGTTCTCGATTGACGATGAAAGCGGCAGGGGTGCCGGTCGTACCTGGAACCGATGAAGGAATCGCTACCTTGGATGATGCCGTGCTTGCCGCAGTTGAAATCGGCTATCCGATTATGCTGAAGGCGAGTGCTGGCGGCGGTGGAATCGGTATGGTTCGCTGTGAAGATGAGCAAGCGCTCAGTCAGCATTTCCAATCAGTTAAGACCCGTGCAAAAGCGTACTTCGGGGATGATGTCGTTTTCCTTGAAAAATTCATAGCGGATGCACGTCATATTGAAGTACAAGTCTTCGGAGATGATTTCGGAAATGTTGTTCATATGTTTGAACGTAATTGTTCAGTGCAACGGCGCAATCAGAAAGTGATTGAAGAATCGCCTTCGCCGCACCTGCCTGAAGAAGCGCGACAACGTCTTTACAAAGCGGCAGTCGACGCGGCGAAAGCCGTTTCCTATAAAAACGCTGGGACAGTCGAATTTATTGTCGATGAAAACAATAACCTTTACTTTCTTGAAATGAATACTAGATTACAAGTCGAGCATCCGGTGACCGAGGAGGTGACGGGATTCGATCTTGTCGAATGGCAAATTGAAGTTGTGAAAGGAAATAAACTTCCGGTGGTAAATCAAGCTGACATAAAGTCGGAAGGTCATGCGATCGAGTTCCGCATTTACGCGGAAGATCCTGTCAAATTCATGCCGTCGCCAGGAACGATCAAGACACTTGACTGGGGAGATACTACCGGAATCCGTGTCGATTCGGGATATGTCGAAGGTGGGAAAGTGACTCCCTTCTATGATCCGCTTATTTCAAAGGTGATTATCCACGCAGCTACTCGGGGAGAAGCAATCCGGAAATCAGAAACATTTCTTTCGAAAGTGGAGATTGACGGATTAAAAACGAACATCCCGTTATTTAATAAATTCCTGAAATCTGAGGAATTCCGGACAGGTGACTATTCAACGTCGGTTTTATCAACATGGGCCGAACAACAAAAGGAGGAAATAACAACATGACTCAAGTGAAATCAACTATGGCGGGTACAGTATTTACAGTGAACGTAACAGAAGGACAAGAAGTAACAGCGGGGCAAGTGGTCATCGTACTTGAATCGATGAAGATGGAAATCCCGGTTGAAGCGGAAGCAGCCGGTAAGATATCAGCCATCAACGTTCAAGTCGGCGATTTTGTCAACGAAGAAGATGTCCTGGTAACGATCGAAGCGTAAGGGAAACGTGTAGAGATATTGGATGAAAGGGGTTATCAAATGACTAAAACGACGGAACAGACAACTTACAACGAAAAACTTGAAGAAAAATTACAAGAGATTTTTGCCGGTGGTCAACCGAAATATCATGAGAAATTAAAGGAACAGAATAAGATATTTGTCCGTGACCGACTGGAACTTCTGTTTGATGAAGGAAAATATACGGAAGACGGCAGGTTTGCGAATTGCGAGGCGGGGGACTTGCCGGCGGACGGCGTCGTTACGGCTATGGGGAAAGTGAACGGCCAGACGGTCTGCGTAATGGCAAATGATTCAACGGTGAAGGCGGGTTCATGGGGCGCCCGAACGGTTGAAAAAATCATCCGAATCCAGGAAATCGCCGAGAAAAACCGTGTACCGATGCTGTATCTGGTTGACTCGGCTGGTGCCCGTATTACAGATCAGCTTGATATGTTCCCGAACCGTCGCGGTGCAGGAAAGATATTCCACAACCAGGTGAGGTTATCGGGTTTCATTCCGCAAATTTGTATTCTGTTCGGTCCTTCTGCTGCGGGTGGCGCATACATACCGGCATTTTGCGATATCGTCATCATGGTGGACGGCAATGCGTCGATGTACTTAGGCTCTCCGCGAATGGCTGAAAAGGTCATTGGTGAAAAAGTGACATTGGAAGAAATGGGCGGCGCGCGGATGCATTGTTCAGTCAGCGGCTGCGGTGACGTCTTAGCGGAAAATGAAGAACAGGCGATTGCGGAAGCGCGTCGTTATTTATCATTTTTCCCTGCGAACTACACGGAGAAGCCGGCTTTGAAAGAAACAGTCGAGGTGAAGGCGGGCAGGACGCTTGAAGCAATCATTCCTGAAAACCAAAATGCGCCTTTCGATATGTATGAAGCGATTGATGCATTGATTGATGAAGGAAGTTTCTTTGATGTTAAAAAGTTGTTTGCGGGAGAAATCATTACAGGTTTGGCCAGAATCGAAGGACAGCCGGTTGGTATCATTGCCAATCAGCCGAAAGTGAAGGGTGGGGTTTTGTTCATTGATTCTGCGGACAAAGCAACAAAGTTCATCAACCTTTGTGATGCATTCTCGATACCGCTTCTGTTTCTTGCGGATGTGCCAGGATTTATGATCGGGACGAAAGTTGAACGTGCAGGAATCATCCGTCATGGCGCGAAGCTGATTATGGCAATGAGCTCGGCGACAGTGCCGAAAATTTCGGTTGTTGTCCGTAAAGCGTATGGGGCGGGTCTATATGCGATGGCAGGTCCTGCGTTTGAACCGGACGTCTGCATTGCGTTGCCGACTGCCCAAATTGCGGTTATGGGACCTGAAGCGGCAGTGAATGCAGTCTATTCGAATAAAATCGAAGCGATTGAAGATCCGAAAGAACGTCTAGCATTCGTGCTGGAAAAACACAAGGAATACAAGGAAGAAATCGATATTTATAAGATGGCGTCCGAACTCATCATTGATGAAATCGTATCACCATCCAGTCTGCGGGAAGTACTTGCAGACAGGTTCCGTTTCTACAGCACAAAAGATATTCCGCAGCCACCGAGAAAACATCCGGTGTATCCTGTATAATCGACTAAAGAACAAAAAGGTCCGCCGGCGTTCAGGCGGGCTTTTTCAATTGGAAGGAGGGGGAACATATGGATGTAATCATAGCAGGAGCCGGTTCGATCGGGCTGCTGATCGGATCGTGTTTGTCTGAAGCGGGAATGGATGTGACATTCTACGTCAGAAGGGAAGGACAGGCGCAACTTATTCGGAAAGAAGGGATTCAGCGCGTCAACCTGGACGGTACAATAGATGTCTTCGAGGTAAAAGCTACAACAGATATTCGAAGTTTATCGACTGCTGCGCTGTGGATTGTTGCAGTCAAATATGCAGGTCTGCGTGACCTCCTTTCAGAAATGCAGAAAGCGCATGTGCATAATCCCGTTCTATTCGTTCAGAATGGAATCGGCCATGTTGAACTTATTAAGAACACTGAATTGCCGCACGTGGCCTTCGCAACTGTGGAGCAGGGAGCGGGGCGTATGGATGACCGCACTGTTTCCCATAACGGCATTGGAATGTTGACGATTGCCGCCGCCCATGGTGCGTCCGGTACATTCGGTTTAATCGGCCGGGCGCATTCGGACATATTCCCCGTGAGTTATCAGGTTGATGGTGAACTGATCTTGATGCGTAAAGTGCTCATCAATTGTATGATCAATCCGTTGACGGCCATTCTTGAAGTGAAAAACGGGGAATTACTGACGAACGATTATTGCATGACGCTCTTTCATACGCTTTATGCAGAATTGATGGATGCCTTCCCGGAGATGAAATCAGTTCTTCCGTTTGAGGCGATAGTGGATGTCTGTAGAAAAACAGCCAGAAATAGGTCTTCGATGCTGACTGACCGTTTAGCAGGGCAGCCGATGGAAATCGAGACGATCATCACAGCGGTTATCCGAAAAGCGCATGAAAGTGCCAAATCGCTGCCGCTTCTTACAACATGTGAACAGATGCTGTATGCCATTGAGAGGAAAGGGGAAAAGTAATGAATGGAGTGTTTTCTGCAGTTGTAGGGACATTCATCCTGTTCCCTTTCATAGTCACAATCCTCTTCCTTATCATCATGAAAAGGATTGGAAGAGCCCCGAAGTCCGTCATGGGGCTAGCGGCAGACGTGACAACACCGTTCCTGTTTATAGGGATTTATGTCATATCTTATACGATATTTGGAATCGGGACGGCATTTTATATTGCGGGGATTGCAATTGTCATTGCCATCATTCTCGCCTTCATCGAACGAGGCGCTGTAAAAGATTTCCGGATTGTACGGCTATTACGGAAAATATGGCGGTTTTACTTCCTTTTCTCAGTGGCCGTCTATCTACTTCTTATAAGCTTCGGAACCGTATTGAAAATCATTGAGTATCTAAAATGAATGGCAGTGTTTTTGTATAAGCGTATATTTTTCAATCCTGCAGCTTGAAATGATATACTCTCTTCATACCGATAGTTACAAAGGGGCATGAATAATGGAATTGGAAGTAATGGCATTACAAGAAAAAAATAAAGTGATGCAATCGTATAATAACGATAAGGAATTCTTACATACGTTTTTTGATTATGAAAATGAAGAGAGCTCCTATCCCGAGAGGCTGAGGGAGCTTGCAGACCGTCCGTTCGAAAGGCGGCGACTTGCAGAAATCATCCGATCATTCATGGAACCTTTTGGAATATCTACGATTGCCGACAAGCATATCGTCGAACTGTCAGAAAATGCTGTCGTATCAATCGGCGGTCAGCAAGCAGGAATTCTGACAGGCCCCCTCTACTCCGTCCACAAAGCGATAACGGTCATCCTACTTGCGAAAAAGCAGAGGGAAGCCCTTGGTGTGCCTGTCGTTCCCGTATTTTGGGTAGCAGGCGAAGATCATGACTTGAATGAAATCAATCATGTCTATACGGAAATGGAAGGTCGCGCGGTGAAACATCAATACCGCGAAAAGTTCGTACTGAAACTGATGGCGTCGGATGCGGAGTACGACAAAAAAATGATGACATCATTCGTCAAAGATATTTTCGGGAAGTTTGGTGAAACCGCCTATACGAAAAATTTGAAGGATGATGTTCTGAAGGCTGTGGAGCTTGAAGATACATTCACGCATTTTTTTGTCAGACTGATGAACGGTCTTTTTAAAGAAGAAGGCCTTTTATTCATCGATTCGGCATTCAAACCGTTGCGGGAACTTGAATCATCTTATTTCGTCCGACTAATTGAAGAGTCTGAACAAATAGCTGAAATGATTTCAAACAAAGAAGAACTGTTTGAACAAAAAGGATACGGTTCACCCCTCGGAACCGAAATTGAGGCTGCAAACCTCTTTTATGTCCATGACACAGGGCGAATTCTTCTATCTAGAAAAGATGGTTATTTCGTGAATGACAGTTCGGGCATCCGGTTTTCAAAAGCTGATTTGTTGCGGATTGCCACTGAAAAACCATGGCTTCTGAGCAATAACGTCGCAACAAGACCGCTTATGCAGGATATGGTTTTCCCTGTCCTTGCCTTCGTGGGTGGTCCCGGCGAGATTGCTTATTGGTCCATCTTGAAAGAGGCGTTTCATCATTTGCATATGAAAATGCCGATTATCGTTCCGCGGATGTCCATGACGCTAGTAACTCCGCAAGTGAAGCATTTGCTCGATGAAAATTCCTTTACGGTTGAAGATGTCATGTCGGGAGGGGTAATTACTGCCCGGGAACAATTCATCAGTGGGTTGAATGATGAACGTTTCGATTCAGTTTTACATGAAACAGAAGAGTTGCTTGGCAAACAGTACGAAAAAATTGCTGAATTCGCCGATAGGCAAGGACCGACGATGCAAGAGTTGCTGCAAAAAAATCTTCGGTTCCATACAAAACAGTTGGACTTTTTGAAAGGAAAGGCGGAAGAGGCGGTATTGTTGAAACATGCTACTGCACTTCGTGCTTTCGGTATATTGGAAGGGGAATTGTTCCCTGATGACGTATTGCAAGAACGGCTTTATCCACCCTATACCTATTTGAATAAGTATGGTCCAACTCTTATACAGGATCTTCTGCGCTTGCCTTTTGAAATGGATGGGACACATAAAATCATCTATCTATAAATGGTTGACCTATAATTACACTCTTGCTTGCACAGTTGTGCGGACAAGGGTGTTTTCTTATGTAGTCAGAAAAATCTCATTGAAACAAGTACTATTGACACATTTTATATGGAAATTGCAATTTATTTGGGAAACTGGTGGAGGAATGTGGGGGGATGTGGTACATTAATTTCATATAGTGGGGTGAAGAGTATGTTCATGGGCGAATATCAGCATACTGTCGATACAAAAGGTCGCCTGATTGTTCCTTCGAAGTTTCGGGAACATTTGGGGGATGGTTTCGTATTGACCCGCGGCCTGGACAATTGTCTCTTCGGTTACCCAATGGATGAATGGAAACGTCTTGAAGAAAAGCTTAAGGCTTTGCCAGTGACGAAAAAAGATGCACGTGCATTTGCAAGGTTTTTCTTTTCCGGTGCCACGGAAGTTGAATTGGACAAGCAAGGGCGCATCAATATTCCGTCATCCTTGCTCCAATACGCAAAAGTTGAAAAAGATTGTGTCGTAATCGGTGTTTCGGGCCGAATTGAAATATGGTCTAAAGCAACGTGGGATGTCTACTATGATGAATCAGAACAATCGTTCAACGATATTGCGGAAAATATTATCGACTTCGATTTTTAAAGGAAATTACTTATTGATGAAAGTGGGCGGTTTCAATTTTTAACCATACAACAGTTTTGCTTCATGAAGCCGTCGAAGGTTTAGCTATAAAACGTGATGGCATATATGTCGATTGCACACTTGGCGGAGCGGGCCACAGCACGGAGATAGCCAAGAAATTATCTCCGGAAGGTAGACTTATCTGCTTCGATCAGGATATAACAGCGATTGAGGTTGCAAAAGAACGATTGAAGGATTATCTTTCTCAAGTGACATTTGTCCATTCTAATTTCAGGAATTTGAAAGCGGAACTGGAAAAGATCGGCGTTTCGTCTGTCGACGGCATTCTTTACGATTTAGGAGTATCATCACCGCAGCTCGATACACCCGAACGGGGATTTAGCTATAATCATGAAGCTCCGCTTGATATGCGAATGGATATGGACGCTCCGTTAACTGCACATGACGTCGTTAACGACTGGTCGTATGAAGACTTGGTCCGAATCTTTTTCCGCTACGGCGAAGAAAAGTTTTCAAAAAGAGTTGCACGTAAAATTGAAGAAGCACGTCAGCTGTCTCCTATCGAGACGACTGCAGAACTTGCAGAACTGATCAAGTCGAGTATTCCGGCCGCAACGAGACGGACGGGGGGACATCCTGCAAAAAGGGTATTCCAGGCAATACGGATTGCGGTGAACGATGAACTTGGTGCTGCCGAGGACTCTTTAATGGATGCGATTACATTACTAAATCCGGGAGGGCGTATTAGTGTTATCACGTTCCATTCACTGGAAGATCGACTTTGTAAAACGATTTTTAAGGAAGCATCTTCATTACCTGAACTTCCGCCGAATTTACCTGTAATCCCGGAAGGTATGGAACCAATTTTGAAATTAGTAACAAGAAAACCGATAATACCGAGCGAAATAGAGATAGAAGAGAATAAGCGGGCAAGATCCGCAAAACTAAGAATCGCCGAAAAAAGGTGAAAGGGGAAATGTGTGAATGGCACTAGAACAGAGAAATTTCCAGTCGACATATGTACGCGAACTCGAAACACCTGAAGCTCCGAGGAAACAGCCTCGAATACGGCCTTCTCGAAAAGTATTTTCTGTCGGGGAGAAATTCTTATTCGTGCTGTTTTCAACAATCCTTGTCCTTTTCTCAACAATGATTTTACATACACAAGCACAAATTAATGACACTAACAGGGAAGTGCAATTGATAGGAAATGAGATTACGGAAACGTCAAAACAAAATATGGAATTGTCCATCCAAGTAAAAGAAAAATCCACATATGAACGTATATGGGAGAAAGCGAAGGAACTTGGCTTGAATCCGAACGAGAACAACGTAAAGGTCGTGCCTGGACGATGAAAAAAAAGTTTCGATTCCAATGGGGAGCCTTTCTGATGTTTTTGGTATACGGAGGGCTCTTTTTCCTTTTGTTCGGAAGAATACTATTCATCCAAGTTACGGGGCAAGCGGAAGGAAAAGTGATGGCAACTCTAGCCGAGGCGAAATACTCGAGGGAATCGGTATTGAAAGCGGATCGCGGAACGATTGTCGACCGTAAAGGCGAGTTGATTGCATCCGATACGCTGAGTTACAGACTTATTGCCGTATTGAGTGCAGGTGCAAGTAAAGGGTCAAAAAAACAATTGCATATCACCGATTATGAAAAAACAGCCGATGTGCTCGCCGAATACATTCCGCTTGAAAGAGATGCGATCCTCTCCCGCTTGACTGAAGCGGCAGAAGGTGGGAAATATCAAGTGGAGTTTGGAAATGCCGGCCGGGATATCAGCAATGAGACCGTCTTAGCGATTAAAAAGAAAAAGCTTCCGGGCGTTCTTTTCATCGAAGACAAAAAACGCTATTATCCAAACGGAGTTTTTGCCTCGTATTTAATCGGTTTTGCGATGAAGGAAGAAGATGGCAAAGGAAATGTTTCCACAGTCGGTAAAATGGGGCTCGAAAAAACGTATAATAAAGAATTGAATGGAACAGATGGCAAAGTGAATTTTAAATCGGACGGCTTCGGATTCATGTTACCGAAAGCCGATAAAGCGGTTGTCGCTGCACAAGACGGTTATGAAATCCAACTGACCCTCGATAAGACCATTCAAAACTTTGTGGAAGATGCGATGAATCGAGTGGAAAAGGAATATTCACCGAAAAAGATATTGGCTGTTGTAGCGAATCCGAAAACCGGGGAGATACTGGCAATGAGTCAACGTCCCGCGTTTCATCCATCCACTCGTGAAGGGCTTACGGAGAACTGGTTGAATCAGGCAGTGGAAACGACAATTGAACCGGGTTCAACAACTAAAATGTTTACAGTAGCCGCAGCGATTGAAGAGAAGAAGTGGATTCCAACTGATTATTATAAATCTGGGCAGTATACAATTTTTGGTGATACAATACGTGATCATAATATTACAGGGTGGGGCTATATTTCATTTCTGGAAGGTTTTCAACGCTCCTCTAACGTATCAATGGCCTATTTACTGGAACGAATGGGTGATAAAAAATATATGGAGTATTTTCGGAGGTTCGGATTCGGAGAAAAGACCGGGATTGACTTACCCCATGAAGCAGCGGGAAAAATTCTCGACACATATCCGATTGAACGGCTAACGACTGCATTCGGTCAAGGTTCAACTGTAACGCTGATGCAGATGGTACAAGCCGCTACAGCAATTGCCAACGACGGCGTCATGATGAGACCTTATGTGATTGATAAAATTACCAATCCTAATACCGGTGAAATTATTCGGGATCAAAAACCGGAGGAACATGGGAACCCGATTTCTGCCGAAACAGCAAAGCAAGTTAGAGAATTGCTAGCTTCGACCGTCACTTCGGAAAAGGGGACAGGTAGAAAGTTCGCCCTCAATGGCTATACGGTTGGCGGTAAGACGGGGACAGCAGAAATACCCGACTCTTCTGGAAGGTATTTAAAAGGGAATGGGAATTATCTCTATTCTTTCCTTGGCATGGCACCCGCAGAAGAACCTCAGCTGTTGACGTATGTCCTTGTGCAACAGCCGAAACTGAAAGCAGGTGAAATCGGTTCGGATGCTGTTTCAAAATTATTCAATTCTATCATGGATAACAGTTTGCGCTATATGAACATCATTCCCACTGGAGATGACATCATTGAGCCGACGGTCCTCCGCGACTATACTGGAAAGGATTCGGCTGAAGCAATCGCAAAATTGAAGGAGGATGGTTTCATTCCTGAAATCCTCGGTGAGGGTGGGGACATCACCAACCAATATCCGCAAGCCGGAACGAAGCTAGTGGAGGGTTCAATCGTTTTATTGCAGACAAAAGGCGTGACTACGCTTCCTGACTTCACCGGGTGGTCGAAAAAAATGATGCTTTCGTATAAAATGTTATCCGGTCTTGATATACGTATTAACGGCGATGGCTACGTTACTGAACAAAGCTTGTCAAAAGGGTCCTTAATCAGAAAAGATGAGCCAGTAGTCATTCATTTGGAACCGCCTTCTGAAATCTATAAACCCGTTGAAGAAAGCGATGAAGAGGAAAGCATTGTAGGCGGTTAACGAATACGAATCCTCGTCACATCATACGTTGATAGAAAAACGAGAGGTGTGTAACCGCTGCGGACGATTATTAAGTTACAATCAAAAAAAAGGCTACGGGCGGTATTTGTTATTTTTCTTATCTGTCTTGCAATGGTTGTTGCAAAGCTATTTCATGTGCAAATCATCAAACATGACTTGCTGAAAGGACGCGCGGAAGCAAACTGGGATAGAGAAATCCCATTTGGCGGGATGCGCGGAAATATAGTCGATCGGTATGGTGATTTGATTGTCGGCAATAGACTAGCGCCGACACTGTATTTCATGCCATCCCAAAATCGTGAAGTGAAAAGTGCGGCGACTGCGCTGGCAAAAATTCTAGAAGTCGACGCTACTAAACTGGAAGAGAAAATGGCGCAAAGGGAAGTTATGGTTAAATTGGCGCCCGAGGGAAAAAATATTACGAAAGAGCAGGCGGATGAAATCGCACGACTCCAAATAGATGGATTGTATACGGGGGTTGATTTTGTCAGGGATTATCCGAATGGAGAGCTGTTATCTAGATTGATAGGCTTTACGGGATATGATAGTCAGGGACTAGCGGGTATTGAATACGCATATGACGAAATTCTGCAGGGTACGGGCGATAATATTCGATTGTATACAGATGCAAAAGGGATCCCGCTTCCCCACGTAGACGACGGTTTTAAGACCGGGAAAAAGGGTGCCAATGTTGAGCTGACGATCGATTTACGCATGCAGGAAATAGTGGAGCGGGAATTATCGCAAGCTATGGAAAAATACGACGCAGCCCAAGCACTTGCAATCGTCATGAACCCGAAAACGGGCGAATTGCTGTCACTTGCTTCCGCCCCGACATTTCACCCGTCTGAATATCAAAATGTGGATCCGAGTATTTATAATCGGAACTTGCCCGTCTGGATGACATTTGAACCGGGCTCGACATTCAAAATTCTAACGCTCGCTGCGGGACTTGAAGAAAAAGTCATTGATCTTCATAAAGAGCATTTTTATGATCCGGGCTATGTAATGATTGCGAAAGCTAGACTGCGCTGTTGGAAAAGAGAAGGTCACAAGGATCAGACCTTCCTCGAAGTCGTTGAGAATTCGTGCAATCCGGGATTTGTTGAAATCGGACAACGATTAGGACCAGAAAAGTTAAATAAATACATCAAGGACTTCGGTTTCGGCGTATCGACCGGCTCAGGTATTGCGGGCGAGTCAAAAGGAATTCTTTTTTCCGAAAAAGCTTTTGGTCCTGTGGAGCAAGCGACAACTGCATTCGGTCAAGGAATATCAGTAACCCCGATTCAACAAGTTCAAGCTGTTGCCGCTGCGATAAACGGCGGATATCTATATCGTCCGTATATCGTGAAAGAAATATTGGACGATAAAGGAAAGACGCTTCAATCGTTCGAACCTGATATGCAGCGGCAGGTCATCAGTGAAGAAACATCGAAGCAAGTGCGGGAAGCACTTGAATCAGTGGTGGCGAATGGTTCCGGGCGTAACGCGTTTACAGATGGGCTACGTGTTGGCGGAAAGACCGGGACTGCGCAAAAAGTTGTCGATGGTGCTTATAAAGATGGTGATTATATCGTTTCATTCATCGGATTCGCACCGGCGGATGACCCCGAGCTACTAGTTTATCTTGCGATTGACAGCCCGAAAAACTCAGTTCAGTTCGGCGGGGTTATAGCCGCGCCTATCGTAGGACGGATAATGGAAGAAATTGCACCGCTGGCAGGTGTCACGAACAGGGAAGGGCAAATTGAAAAGGAATACCGGTGGGGAGATCCACTGACTCATAGAGTTCCCGACCTTACGGGAATGACAAAAGGGAAAATCACCACTCAATTATATACGTATCGAATTGAATGGCACGGTTCCGGTGAAAAGGTGAAATATCAGTTGCCGGCCGCTGATACATTGATTACGATTGATGATGTAATCCACGTTTATACTGACTAAAACATTTAAATGCAAAGTCTGATACAAGGCATCAAGTGAGGCCTTATCAGAAGTTAGAAGGAGAATAAATCATGACACTCGGCACGACATTGACGGCCATTGGGGTCGCGTTCATCATTTCAACAATATTGGGGTTTGGAATTATCCCCGCTCTCAGGAGATTGAAGTTTGGGCAGAGCATCCGGGAAGAAGGCCCGAAAACCCATCAGAAAAAGGCGGGTACACCTACAATGGGCGGGCTTATTTTTATCGGTTCCATCATCATTTCAACGCTCGCCCTTTCATACATATTCGGTGTGCTGACAACACAGACGATTGTCCTGTTGCTCGTTCTAATCGGTTTTGGTGTCATCGGATTTTTAGATGATTTTATTATCGTTGTACTAAAAAGGAACTTGGGGCTAACGTCCATTCAAAAGCTGATTGGGCAAATCATTGTTGCAGTTGCAGCATTTTTCCTTCTGAAACTGGGACCGTTCGATACTGCGGTTCAAATTCCATTCACTGATTTTAAAGTCGAGCTTGGTGTATTCTACGTAGCCTTTCTTATTTTTTGGCTGGTCGGATTTTCCAACGCTGTGAATTTATCGGATGGGTTGGATGGACTGGTGGCAGGAACATCATCCATCGCATTTGCAGCATTTGGCGTCCATGCACTTGTTTACGGACAACATGATATTGCAGTCTTTGCTTTTGTGGTGACAGGAGCAATGCTTGGCTTCCTCGTCTTCAATGTCAAGCCCGCCAAGGTTTTCATGGGAGATACGGGATCATTGGCTTTGGGTGGAGCACTTGCGATGATTTCCGTGCTGATAAAACAAGAATTCCTTCTTGTCATCATCGGGATAGTCTATGTCATTGAAACGCTTTCAGTTATCATTCAGGTGATCAGTTTTAAAACGACAGGAAAACGGGTATTTAAGATGAGTCCCATTCACCATCATTTCGAATTATCTGGCTGGTCCGAATGGAAAATCGTTATTGTTTTTTGGGGAATCGCATTTTTCGCAGCAATTCTCCCTGTCTTGCTGGAGGTGATGTAAGTGAAGAATGCAAAACAATTTAACGGTATGAAAGTATTGGTTCTCGGTCTTGCGAAAAGTGGCTTTGCGGCGTCGAAGTTGCTACATGCGGCGGGAGCGTCAGTGACTGTCAATGACGCATCACCGGATCATGGCAATGAAGCTGCCGCGGTGCTCCGTTCGGAAGGCATCCGTGTTATTTGCGGCGGTCACCCCGCCGGTATTCTGGAAGATGGATTTGATTTCATTGTGAAAAATCCTGGTATCCCGTACAGTAACCCCGTTGTAGCGGAAGCGCTCGGTAAGGGAATCCCCGTTTGGACAGAAATAGAGCTGACATCCAGGATTAGTGAAGCGCCGATCGTCGGGATAACGGGGTCCAATGGTAAAACGACAACTACCACATTGCTGTACCATATGCTTAATATCGGTGGAAAACAGCCACTAATCGCAGGGAACATCGGAACCGTCTCCTGTACGGTTGCCGAAACAGCGACAAAAGAAAATGTCATTGTCCTGGAAGCATCGTCATTCCAACTTATGGGGACGGAAACTTTCCGACCTGACATTGCCATCTGGACAAATTTGTATGACTCACATCTCGATTATCACGGGACTTCGGAAGCGTACGCTGAAGCGAAATATGAAATCACCAAAAATCAAACACAAGACGATTACCTCATCTACAATGACGATCAGCCTGAACTCCGTAAGCATGCGCTACGTTCTTCTGCCGTCAAGATTCCATTCTCACTGACCGGGATGAAGGAAAATGGTATATCAGCTGATAATAAGCAAATTTACTGGAACGGGGAACCTTATGTAAAACGAACCGTCATCAAGTTACCGGGACAGCACAATCTTGAAAATATTTTAGCGGCGACAGCAGCTGCCATCCTTTTGGGTTGTGATAAAACGGCAATTGAAAATGTTCTAAGTTCCTTCACGGGTGTCCGGCATCGGATGCAATTCGTCAAGGAATTGAATGGACGTAGGTTTTACAATGATTCGAAAGCAACGAATACACTGGCTACAAAAAGTGCACTCGCTGCATTCGATGGACCGACTATCCTGATTGCCGGCGGATTAGACCGAGGGCATTCATTCGAAGAACTAAGACCTTATATGGGCAATGTGCATAAAGTAGTTGCTGTTGGAGAGACCGCAAATAGGTTTTCAGAATTTGCAAAGTCATGTGGCGTTTCGACGGTCCTTACTGCCGCTGATGTGAAAGATGCCGTACAAAAAGTCTATCCGCTCACTGCGGAGGGGGATATCATCCTCTTGTCGCCGTCCTGTGCAAGCTGGGATCAATACCCTGATTTCGAAATCAGGGGAGATCGGTTCATAGAAGCGGTCATGGAATTATAAGTTTTGAAGCGAACGGCAGAAGTTCAGTCCATTTGATAAATAATCCTTAATCGATTCAGCAAATTTGCGGAAGGATGCGTTCACTGGAAACAAAGTTGAAAATATCATTTATCATTTCTGCCGTGGCGCTGTCACTCATCGGATTGGCTTTTGTCCATTCCGCCGGTTCATACTGGGGTGCGGTCCATTATGCGGATACCTCCTCCTTCATCGTCAAACAGGGCATTTATATGGCAGTGTCCATTGGTATTGCCCTTATCATCATGAAAAGCCCGTTGACATCACATCCGAAAACATGGACGGCATTCTATATCATTACGATTCTGATGCTCGTCGCAGTTCTCATACCTGGTATCGGGGCAGTCCGGAACGGTTCCCAAAGCTGGATTGCTTTCGGACCGTTCAGTATCCAGCCTGCCGAGTTCATCAAAGTTGCATTGATCGGGAAACTTGCATGTAGCATAGATCAAAACCGCGGTAAAGGTGTTTTCCGGCTGAGTCATTTCGGATTGATTCTTCTTCCCGCGGCACTCATCATGCTGCAGCCGGATCTTGGTTCTGCTGTCATCATGATCGTCTCCGCTTTCGTCATTTTGTTCATAGCCGGATACCCGTTGCGTTTCTTCGCGTTTCTAGGATTGGCCGGGGTTGGTGGTTTCGTTGCGTTGATTGCTGCGGCACCATACAGGTTGGATCGTATTAAATCTTATATCGATCCATGGAATGATCCGCTCGGTACCGGCTTTCAGGCGATTCAGTCGCTGTTCGCCATTGCGCCTGGAGGATTGGTCGGTCATGGTTATGGGAATAGCCGTCAGAAGTATCTTTATTTACCGGAGCCCCAAAATGATTTCATCTTCTCGATCATCGCGGAAGAATCGGGTTTCATCGGCGCAACAATCGTTATAGTACTTTTCGCAGTCTTATTGGCGTCGACTTTCGGGATTGCGATCAGGACGAAGGGCTTTTATGCATTTCTGATGGTAGCGGGAATGGGATCAATGATTGTTTTTCAAACGTTCTTGAACGTAGGTGTTGTTTCCGGATTGTTGCCTGTAACAGGTGTCACATTACCATTTATTAGCTACGGGGGCTCGTCGCTGATGACGACATGGATAGCGGCCGGAACAATTATGCATTTTACAGTCGGAAAAAAGTCGGGATGATAAAGGAGGGGCCGAAATGGACAAAGTCATCGATATTGAAGAACGGATTCCATCGATGCGGGAGAAGCGCCGCAGGAAAACGAATAAAAAATTCCTGTTCATGTTGACGGTGTTCATCACGGCGCTCCTGTTCATCCTTTATTTTCAATCACCGCTCAGTAAAGTAGAGGAGATTATCGTGAATGGCGCGGTTCTTCATGAGCCCGATTTCTATAAGGATCGGAGCGGTTTATCGGCGGACAAGTCCATTTGGAGCTTCAATGCGGGAGATGTCGAGCAGACACTTGGTAAAATTGAAGGTGTACAGAAAGTTTCGGTGTCACGGAAATGGTTCAGGGACGTCGAAATTGACATTACGGAATGGAAGACCGTAGCTTACTTTGAAGATCGGGGACAGTACAGTCTGCTGTTGGAAAGCGGGGAGACGTTTCAGGACACCCTATCACTGCCGGAAGCCGATTCGCCAGTTTTAAACAATTTCAAAACGTCAAAACTGCGGAAGCGGATGACTAAACAATTAGTGAAAATGGATGATGATGTTTTCCACTCAATCTCGGAAATCATTTTCGAAGGTGACGAGGAAAGTTCGGATAGTATTACGGTTTATATGGATGACGGGTTTGAAGTTCGGGCATTCATTTCCACATTCGCGGAAAAAATGTCTTATTATCCCGACATTACCGCACAATTAGATGGCTATGAGAAAGGTGTTATAGACATGGAAGTCGGTACTTTTTTCACTCCTTTCAGCAAAGTTTACGGGTTAATGGAGGAGGAGGATCCGGTTGACGAAGAAAGTGAGGAATGACTATAAAAGGAGGGGCAGAAGCATTCTTTTTTCCGTCGTCTTTCTCGTACTCGGCTTCATTCTCGCATTTTCTTACAGGACCCTCGGAATAAATCAGGAGGCCAATACTGTTAAACCCTCCCATTTCATTCAGGAAGAGGACTATCGGGAAATGTTAATAAGCCAGCAAGAACGAAATAAGGAACTGACGGATGAAATCGCCGCCAAGCAGGAAGAGATACGTGAGTATGAACGTTCTTTCTCCACAGGGAAGAAAAATCATGCCGGTCTCGTTGAAGAAGCAAAAGATCTCCGCTTGCTGCTTGGCGTAATCCCGGCTGTTGGACAAGGCGTCAAGGTTACGTTGAAGGATGCCGATTATGATCCGGTTGAGCAGAACCCGAACGATTATATTGTCCATGAAAGCCATATTCTTCGGATTGTCAACGAATTGAGAATCTCCGGAGCACAGGGGTTAGCGATAAACGGACAAAGAATAACGTCAAACTCCCATATACAATGCACGGGTCCAGTCATTACAGTCGATGGGAAAACTTTTCCGGCACCATTCGTGATAGAAGCGGTTGGTGATATGAATGTCCTGTCTTCCGCCCTGCATTTAAAAGGCGGAGTGGTCGATAGCTTGATCCGTGATAATATCGTGGTTACGACAGAACAATCAAAAGATATCCGCTTATCGGCTTTGCGGGATGAAAGTTGAATATCGGCATGGGAGGGTAGGCGGATGAAAAAAACGATACATTGGAAATTTACATTGATTCTGCTCCTTGTCGGGTTTATGACCGCCGTCCAATTCAATTCGATGAAAAATCCTGAAAAACGGGATACACGTGACGTCTGGGCGATCCGCCAAGACTTGGCTACTGAAAAGCAGATTCACTCCGAGATGCTGTCTGAAATTCGTGAGCTCGACAAGACGATACTTACATACAGATCGTTGAATGATGAAAACACAGGCAGGGCCCTTGCCCAAACGGTGGACAAGCTACACCGTCAAGCCGGCGTTACGGATATTGAAGGACCCGGCATTGTCATCAAGGTCGAGCCCTCAGCGGAAAGTGCAGCGTTAGGTATCCCTATCACCGGGATTTCGCCGGAACTGCTCACACGTTTTGTTAATGAGTTGAATCGTTTTAAAGGACTCATTTTTGAAATTGATGGTAAACGGTATACGATTTTAAGTTCAATCAGGGATATAAATGGAATGACGACCGTGAATGGACTGAACGTTTCAACGCCTCCTTTCACAATGAAAATCGTTTCCCCGACATTTGCGGACAGTGAAAAGTTGTACAGTTATTTAGCAGCTTCCACGATTCATGATGATTTTTATCTGGATGATTTAATCCTTGAAGTTGGAAAACCCAAACAGGCGGTGGAAATCCGCGGCTACTCCGACAGGATTGAAAATCAATTTTTAAAGGAATTGCCGAAAGGGGAATAACTTATGTGGTTACCTTTACTCGGGCTTGCGCTTGGGGTTTCGCTAGGTCTGTTATCAGACATCCAAATTCCGCAAATCTATGATAATTACTTATCGATTGCCGTACTAGCCGCTCTCGACACTCTTTTCGGAGGCATCAGGGCTTACTTGCAGCAAGTGTACGACGATAAGGTATTCATCTCCGGATTCTTCTTTAATATCGCACTAGCGGCCGCACTGGCGTTTCTGGGTGTGCATCTGGGTGTGGACTTGTACTTGGCTGCAATATTTGCATTCGGTGTCAGGTTATTCCAGAACATTGCTGTTATCAGAAGGATCATGCTTGTGAAATGGACAGAAAAAGGCAAGGTTTCAAATACAAATGAACCTTAATGAAGGGGTTTGAGCAAGAGATGTCGAAAATATTTAGACAATACGCTCCTGATACAATAGAATGGGAGTTAAGAGTTGATATGGGAGGTGCCAGTAATTGAGCCAATCAGAATTATATGTATCACTTGATATAGGTTCTTCATCGGTTAAAGTCTTAATTGGTGAGGTGGATGGCGGTTCCCTGCACGTTATCGGAGTAGGTAATGTCCAATCCGCGGGAATACGCAAAGGAACGATCATCGATATAGATGCAACCGTCCAATCAATCCGAAAAGCAATAGAACAGGCTGAAAGAATGATCGGGATGCAGATCCGCGAAGTCATTCTGGGCATTCCTGCTAACGGCGTTATATTACAGGATGTCAAAGGAGTAGTGGCCGTTAACTCGGAAAACCGTGAAATCACCGACGACGATTTGGATCGTGTCATGAAATCGGCACAAGTCATGTCAGTTCCCCCTGAGCGTGAAATCGTCAATATTATACCGAAACAGTTCATCGTCGATGATTACGATGAAATAACGGATCCGAGGGGAATGATCGGTGTCCGGCTGGAAATGGACGGCACGCTCATCACTACATCGAAAACATTGGTTCATAATATATTGCGTTGTGTGGAGCGGGCGGGTCTCGTGATCCGAGAAATTTATCTACAACCGTTGGCGGCGGGTACATTCGCGCTGACAGCTGATGAAAAGAACCATGGTACTGCATACATCGGCGGCGGTTCCACGACAGTCTCCATTTTTGGTGAAAACAGGTTCATGGCGACGGCTGTCATTCCTGTAGGTGGGGACCATATTACAAAAGATCTGTCGATCATTTTAAAAACCCCCACTGAACAGGCCAGAAAGATTAAACATCAGTATGGACATGCTTTTTCCGATGACGCCTCTGATGATGAGTTATTTGAAGTGCCTGTCATCGGCGCTGATTCAAAAGATCAGTATAGTCAACGATACATATCGGAAATCATCGGTGTGCGACTTGAAGAACTTTTCGATCTTGTGCTGGAAGAGTTATACAGGATGGGCGTTCGGGATTTACCGGGCGGCGTCGTATTGACCGGCGGAATAACGAAAATGGATGGTCTTCTTCAACTTGCAAGACATGTGCTGAAAACAAGGGTCCGAATCCACACGCCTGAGTATATCGGGGTCAGGGAGCCGATGTATACGACTGCGGTCGGCCTTATACGCTACGCACATATGCAAGATTCATATTTCGGTCATGTGCCGGACTCACCGACAGTTTCGGCTTCCGAGCATCAATCACCGGCATCAGTCAACAAGAAAGTGCCGGCAGAACGCAATAAAGAAAAAAAACCAGGTATTTTGGATAAGGCGAAGCGAGTATTTGATAATTTCTTCGAATGAATCAAAAAACAACCGTAGGAAATGGATTAGGAGGAGAAATGATGCTGGAATTTGATACGAATGTTGACGCGTTGGCGGTCATTAAAGTAATCGGTGTTGGCGGCGGTGGGAATAATGCCGTAAATCGAATGATTGAACATGGAGTACAAGGTGTGGAATTCATTGCAGTTAATACAGATGCACAAGCTTTAAATCTCTCGAGTGCGGAAGTGAAATTGCAAATTGGAGGTAAACTGACACGCGGACTTGGGGCAGGTGCAAATCCGGAAGTCGGCAAAAAAGCGGCTGAAGAAAGTAAAGAGCAGATTGAAGAGGCATTGCGCGGGGCGGATATGGTTTTTGTCACTGCAGGTATGGGTGGGGGAACCGGAACAGGTGCTGCCCCGGTCATCGCACAAATCGCGAAGGATCTCGGTGCGCTGACGGTCGGTGTTGTGACAAGACCGTTTACATTCGAAGGACGCAAGCGTCAGACACAGGCAATCGGCGGTATTACATCAATGAAAGAATCTGTCGATACGCTTATTGTCATTCCAAATGATAAATTACTTGAAATCGTTGATAAAAATACGCCGATGCTAGAAGCGTTCCGCGAGGCGGATAACGTTCTTCGTCAAGGGGTACAAGGTATCTCGGACCTGATTGCAGTTCCTGGACTTATCAACCTGGATTTTGCTGATGTCAAGACAATCATGTCCAATAAAGGCTCCGCTCTTATGGGGATCGGAATGTCGACCGGGGAAAACCGGGCGGCCGAAGCGGCGAAGAAAGCCATTTCCAGCCCATTGCTCGAAACATCGATAGACGGCGCCAAAGGTGTGCTTATGAATATCACAGGCGGTTCGAATCTGAGTCTGTTCGAAGTACAGGAAGCGGCGGATATCGTTGCCTCCGCGTCGGATGAGGATGTCAACATGATTTTCGGTTCTGTCATTAATGATAATTTGAAAGATGAAATTATCGTGACAGTAATTGCGACAGGATTCACCGAAGAGCAGCTAACCGCTTCACGGCCTGCGAGAAGCGCCGGCTTCGGAGCAAGTCGTTCACAAACGCGTGAACAGCAGCCGCCGGTGCAACAACCCCCTACGCGCGAGCGCAGGGAAAGGGAGGAAGCGCCGCAGTTCCAACAACAGGAACCGACGCGTCAGCCTCAAAGCAGTCAACAAGACGATGCGCTCGATATCCCGACATTTTTACGCAATAGACGTAGATAATAAAGACATATCAAAAGCTTTCCGAAAGGTGCACCCGCACTTTTCGGAAAGCTTTTTTATATTTAACCATCTGGGTATTCTTGCAAAGCGACCATATAGATGGGCAGACTAGATTGACCGTATAACACGACAGACAGGATATATTACGTGGTAGACCGACCTTATCTTCACCCCGATCGACCATTAATTTGGAATCGAATCCTGTCGATTTCTTTTTTTTACATCGCCCCCGTTCCGACAAACATTTCATGGGATAGGTGATAAAGTTGTTTCCAAGGAGGGCGGTTTATGTACGGAGAAATCATTGTCGGAATGAATATGTTGTTCAATTACGCAATTCTTTCATTCGCCAACAAGGTAGGAAACGTCCAAGCCGCCCGCAGACGGCTCGTGTTCGCTTCTTTTGCGGGTGCATTGCCAGTTGTCATTTTTCCTTCATCAATGATTATTGTAATTCTTTCATTTTTTTGCATGACGGTAGTTGCTTTCGGAAAATCTTTTCAACCGTGGAAAAAATCCGCGTCGATGGTTTTGATAGGAGCGGTTTTTGCCGGTGGATTTTTAACCGCTTTCCAATACCGGATCACTATTTTTAGTTCTTCGATAAACGTGCTCACCTATGCGGTTGTGGCGTATGTCTCACTTTATTTCATGAAAAAGAAATGGCTTGACGTTAGAACCGGTCGCCATGTATCAGCGCTCAGAGCGTCGTCCGTTATAGATATTTGGAATGCTGAAATTGAAATTGATGTGTTCGTCGATTCAGGGAACGGTTGCACGGAGCCGTTGTCAGGTGCTCCCGTCCACTTTGTATCATTAAAAGCGTTGGAAAGACACATGCCGGAAGAATTGCTGAAGAAATTGCTTGCTTGGGATCCACATGGTGCACCTTCAATGTCGGGATTTCCTGAAGCCTATCAAAAACAGATTCGGCTGATTCGATTGGTAACTGTCCAGGGGAATTCCTGGGCAGTCGGATTCAGATTCGATCGATGGGTTATCGGAGACGGAAATGCACTGCAGCCGGGTTATATTGTAGTGACAAAAAATGACCGCCGTTATCCTGATGGTGCAGAAGCCATTTTGCACGTATCCGCAATGGAATCATTAAATGGGGAAAGGGGAACTGCTTATGCTACATGAATTGAAAAAATGGATGTCGGTGATCGCCAGCTTTTTTAAACGGAAAAATGGCACATACTATATTGGAGGGCATGAGTCGCTTCCTAAGCCATTGACCCGTGAAGAAGAGGCGGAAACAATCAAAGCATTCATGGAAGGTGATATGAATGCGCGCGACAGACTTATCGAAAAAAATCTGCGTCTCGTCGTATACATCGCACGTCGTTTCGATAATACGAATACACATATCGAGGACCTTATCAGCATCGGTGCCATTGGTCTCATAAAAGCGATTGAAACATTCAAAACGGACAAAAACATCAAATTAGCGACCTATGCATCCCGATGTATTGAAAATGAAATCCTGATGCATCTCCGAAAAACAAATAAGACCAGATCAGAAATTTCTTTCGATGAACCGTTAAATTCAGACGCGGACGGAAATGAATTACTTTTATCGGATATCCTTGGTACAGATGAGCATATTATCACTGACGATGTCGAAAAGAAAATTGAACGCCAGCACATGATTGAAGCCATTATGGGTCTCGACGAACGGGAGCGCTATATTATGGAATGCCGTTTCGGATTGACGGGACAAGTGGAAATGACACAAAAGGAAGTGGCGGAATTACTTGGGATTTCCCAGTCCTATATTTCAAGGCTAGAAAAGAAAATCATTTCGGAACTGCGTGAAAGCTTGAATCAGCCGATTGCATAATGGGTGAAATTGGCGAAGTGGATTCCCGCATATTCTGGACGACTGCGGACAGACTATCTTGTACAGTCATCTACAGAATGCGGAGGAAAAGCGAATGGTACGTACAAGAGTAGAAATTTGTGGAATCGATACGTCCGAACTGCCGTTACTCACGAACGACGTGATGAAAGCTACGTTTGTCAGGTTGCAAAGTGGAGATAACTCGGCAAGGGAAGAACTTGTCATCGGAAATTTACGCCTCGTCCTAAGTTTGGTCCAAAGATTCGCATACAGAGGGGAACAGGCAGACGATTTATTTCAAGTCGGCTGTATCGGTTTGCTGAAATCAATCGACAACTTCGACTTGAAACATAATGTCAGATTTTCAACATACGCAGTCCCGATGATCATCGGGGAAATTAAAAGACATCTGCGTGATCATCACTCAATCAGGGTATCAAGATCACTCCGGGATATTGCATACAAAGCAATACGAGCCAAGGAACAGTTCATTAATGACAATCAAAGGGAACCGCGAATTTCGGATTTATCGGAAGCGACAGGTATTCCGGCCGACGATATCCTTTTTGCGCTTGACGCGATTCAAGATCCGATGTCGCTCCATGAGCCTATGAACGGTGATGGCGGTGATCCAGTATTCATGATGGATCAAATACAGGACAAAACCGTTTCGGAAGAGCGGTGGCTAACTTATGTTTCGGTAAAAGAAACGGTATCCACCATGGATGAAAGACAGCAATCAATCCTGTCCAAAAGGTTTTACTTAGGACAGACACAAACCGAAATCGCCAAGGAACTAGGTATTTCACAAGCGCAAATTTCAAGATTAGAGAAAAGTGCAGTTCAAACCATTAAAGATGGAATGGAATAGAAATAATAAATGTAACGCAATGCGACTACCGCATTGCGTTATTTTTTTGCCTGTAAGCATATATTCACCATAAGGAGGGATTTTATGAAGTTTTCAGAGATGCAAAAAAAAGAAGTTATCGATGCAACGAAAGGTTCGTTTCTTGGGTTTGTCCAAGACGCTACAATTGATATCGAAAACGGAAAAGTCGAATCCTTGCATGTGGGCGGCGGAGAGCGAAGCGGTTTTTTTGAGGGGAAAGATAAAGATCCGAAGCGTGTCAAGCTGAAAGATATTACTACAATCGGCAAAGATATTGTACTAGTCGGTAAAAAGGTCGCTGAAAAATGAATTATCATTGATATGTACCGCCCGGATTGGTACAATGAAATGAAAGATTGATGAAAAGTAGTGATGATAATGGCTGATCTTCAACAACGAATACAAAAAATTGAACAAGATATACAAATGACTTGTGAACAAATAGGTCGAAATAGATCTGAAATAACGGTCGTTGCCGTCACCAAGGAGATTTCTGCGGCAAGAACATCCGCAGTGCTGGAAGCTGGTATTGAACAGCTTGGTGAAAACCGCCCCGAAGTGCTTCTTGGTAAGCAGGAAATAATCCAAAGCGGTGCAATATGGCATTTCATCGGCAATGTACAAAGTAGAAAAGTGAAAGACATCATTAATCAGATTGACTTTTTACATTCTGTAGATCGAATGAGTTTAGTGAAAGAAATCCAGAAACGGGCAAAGCAAACGGTCGACTGTTTCGTTCAAGTCAATGTTTCCGGTGAAGCAAGTAAATCGGGCGTAACGCCATCTGAACTAGAGGGCTTCATTGAAGAAGTGGTGGCTTACGATAAAGTCCGGGTCATTGGACTGATGACGATGGCTCCATTCACGGATGATAAGGATGTAATCCGCACCGTTTTCCGTTCATTAAGGGATCTGCGGGATACAATTGCAGCAAAAAAATTGCCATACGCACCATGTAATCAGTTATCCATGGGAATGTCGAATGATTTCATAATCGCTATTGAAGAAGGTGCTACCCACGTAAGAATCGGGACTGCACTTGTCGGAGCAGAAAGCGAGGGAGACGGATGAGCATAAAAAACAAATTTGAGAAGTGGTTTTATCTAGATGATGAGGAAGTCGAGGAAAAAGAACCGCCTCGTCGGGAAGAACAGCGGCCTGTTCAGGAACAGCCGCGTAGAGCACCTTCACGAAAACCAGCGACTGGCGAACCTCAACAATCAGCAACAGTAGTCAGCTTGCAAAGTTTACAGAAGTCATCTAAAGTCATTCTTATCGAACCGCGTGTTTATGCGGAAGCACAAGACATTTCCGAACACTTGAAAAACAAAAGGGCTGTTGTCGTCAATTTGCAACGAATCGAACGGGACCAGGGAATACGGATTGTCGATTTCCTAAGCGGTACTGTATATGCAATTGGCGGTGACATTCAGCGGATAGGGACGGATATTTTCCTTTGCGTACCAGAAAATGTGGAAGTTGCAGGTGCAATCTCCGATTATTTTGAGAGATAGAAATTGAATGAGGTGTACGAAACAGAATGGCAGAAATTATAATGTTACTATATAAAGGTATTGCTTGGATAATTCAGATTTACTCGATACTACTAATTATATATATTCTAATGTCGTGGGTACCTGCTTCACGCGAAACGAAATTCGGTAAAATGCTTGAGAAAATTGCAGAGCCTTATTTAGGTTTCTTCCGAAAGTTCATTCCGCCGCTTGGAATGATTGATATTTCACCAATCGTTGGATTATTTGCTTTAAGCTTGATATCTAAAGGCGTTTATGCAATATTTGTGAAAATACTAATGTTCGTTCAATGATAATGCGGTCCTCACTTATGTGAGGATTTTTCTATAAGGAGTAGAAAAGATGGAAACAATACTGCAGCATTTTCGAAAAGATGAACAACCTTTCATAGAAATGGCGATTGGCTGGATACGTGAAGTGGAAGATACTTATTCACCTAAATTGACAGGCTTTTTGGATCCGAGGCAACAGCGCATTGTTGAATCGTTGGCCGGCGGTTCCAGTCTGAAGGTTGCCTCGCACGGAGCCCTTCCTGGTGCGGAACGGCGAAGAGTTCTAATCTTTCCGGATTATTACGAGCCGGAACTGCTTGATTTTCGGATAACCGTATTCGATGTCAAATATGCATCAAAGTTTCTCAACTTGGACCACAAGGACATCCTTGGTTCGATGATGTCCTTGGGAATCAATCGCTCGAAATTCGGTGATATCCGGGTAGGGGATGATGAAGTTCAATTTGCTGTCGCAGATGAGTTAAAGGACTATATGGTAGCTAATTTCACATCAATCGGAAAAGCCAAAGTGACGGTTGAGGAAAATGTTCATCCAGAAAAATGGATAGGCTCGACGGATACGTGGACGGAGGACATGCATATTGTCAGTTCATTAAGACTTGATGTAGTCACGGCTGCGCTGGTCAATATCGCGCGCCCGAAAGCGGCTACACTTATACATGGCGGAAAAGTGAAAGTGAATTGGGCTGTTAGAGATCAGCCTGCATTCGAACTTCAAGAATCGGATATGTTATCCGTCAGGGGTTCAGGCCGTTTTAAAGTAATTGCGATCGAAGGAAGAACACGAAAAGACAAAATTAGGCTAGTTGTCGGGAAGTTGGAATGATTAATTCCATACTTGCGGACAGTGAGTCTGATTGGTTCCATGACAATCAATAGGTTGGAACTTCCCGAAAAAATGAAGTTTCACTTAAACAGGTAACCGTTGGAGAAAAAACTGTTATCTGAAGTCTCAACATGTATAATAGAGAGGGAATAAGTTAAAGGGGAGATGCATCAAATGGCGTTATCACCACTTGATATACATAATAAAGAATTTGCCAGTAAGTTCCGTGGATATGACGAAGATGAAGTGAATGAATTCTTGGAGCAAATCATGAAAGACTATGAAAATGTTCTTGAAGAAAATAAAACTTTGAAATCCAGTTTGAAACAATCAACAGAACAAGTTTCCCATTTTAACGCAATCGAGCAAACACTTCAAAAATCTATTCTTGTCGCTCAAGAAGCCGCGGAAGACGTTCGTAGAAATTCCATGAAAGAATCGAAACTGATTATAAAAGAAGCGGAAAAGAACGCGGATCGGATCGTTAATGAAGCGCTTTCGCGAGCACGTAGGATTTCCGTGGAAGTTGAGGATTTAAAAAAACAATCAAAAGTTTTCCGTGCCCGTTTCAAAATGCTCATCGAAGCACAGCTTGATCTTATCCAGTCGGATGACTGGGACGTTCTGCTTCAATATGAAATCAATGCGGAACGATTAGAAGTGGCGGCCGAGCAGGATTCGTAAGGAAACTTGACTTTTGTCTTGAATCGAACATATACTAATATTTATATATTTACAATAGGCGTTGAAAGAGAAAGTACTTTCCAAATTTGTGGATAGCGAGCCGGGGGCGGTGGAAGCCCGGTCAACGGATTGGAAATGAAAATCACTCCCGAGCCGGATTGCGGAATGAAGTACGTAATCCCGGAAACACCCCGTTATGGTGTCTGAGTGGCAACAAATCCGTTTGTTGCAAGTAGGGTGGTAACGCGAGATTAATTCTTCGTCCCTTTTAGGGGCGGGGATTTTTTTATTTCCGGACTTCCGCATCCATACGTTCGGAGGTCTACAGGAAGCCCATGCTTTTCTTATTTTAAAGGAGGAATATAAAATGGAGTATAAAGATACATTGCTTATGCCAAAAACAGAATTCCCCATGCGGGGCAACTTGCCGAATAAAGAACCGCAAATGCAAGAAAAGTGGGAACAGATGGACATTTATAAAAAAGTGCAGGAACGGACTGCAGGCCGTCCATTTTTCGTCTTACACGACGGTCCTCCATATGCAAACGGCGATCTTCATATGGGTCATGCACTGAACAAAGTATTGAAAGATATTATCGTCCGTCATAAATCAATGACTGGTTTCCATGCCCCATACGTCCCTGGCTGGGATACACATGGACTGCCGATTGAACAGGCACTTGTTAACAAAGGTGTAAAAAGGAAAGAACTCACAGTCGCGGAATTCCGCAAAATGTGCGAGGAATATGCGCTTGGCCAAATTGACAGCCAGCGTAGCCAATTCAAACGGATTGGTGTAAGGGGCGATTGGGAAAATCCATATATTACACTGAAACCGTCATTTGAGGCGCGTCAAATTCAAGTATTCGGTGAAATGGCTAAAAAAGGATATATTTATAAAGGATTGAAACCGGTTTATTGGTCTCCTTCCAGTGAATCTGCACTAGCTGAAGCGGAAATCGAATACCAAGATAAAAAGTCACCATCCATTTATGTTGGTTTCCCGGTGAAAGATGGGCTTGGCGTTGTTGACGAGGATGTGAAGTTCTTAATTTGGACGACAACTCCATGGACAATCCCCGCAAACCTCGGTATTTCAGTTCATCCGGAATTCCTGTATGTCGTAGTTAAGGTTGGGGAAGAGAAATTCCTTATCGCCAAAGATCTTCTTACTTTTGTTGCAGAGGAAATTGGCTGGGAAGACTATTCTGTCGAACGCGAACTGAAGGGCTCCGAACTCGATCGTGTAGTTGCGAAGCATCCTATATATGACCGCGATTCGCTCGTCATGCTCGGCGATCACGTTACTGCCGAAGCGGGTACTGGATGCGTTCATACAGCACCAGGCCACGGGGAAGATGACTTCTATGTGTCCAAATCATACGGCATCGACGCGCTTTCTCCTATAGATGACCGAGGAGTTATGACGCATGAAGCGCCGGGCTTTGAAGGGCTATTTTACGAAGATGCGAATAAAGCAGTGACAGAAGCACTGGATAAAGTGGGGGCTCTTAAGAAGTTATCATTCATCACTCACTCTTATCCGCACGATTGGCGTACGAAAAAGCCGGTTATTTATCGCGCGACTGCACAGTGGTTCGCTTCAATCGAGTCGTTCCGCACGGAATTGCTAGAAGCAATTAAAAACACGAAATTCACACCATCATGGGGTGAAACTAGACTATATAATATGGTTCGCGATCGCGGAGACTGGTGTATTTCCCGTCAGCGTGTATGGGGAGTTCCAATTCCGGTATTTTACGCAGAAAATGGCGAACCGATTATTACAGACGAAACCATTTCCAACGTCTCAGAACTGTTCCGTGAACACGGTTCCAACATCTGGTTTGAACGGGAAGCAAAAAATTTGCTTCCGGAAGGTTTCACCCATGAAGGAAGTCCGAATGGGCATTTCACGAAAGAGACGGACATCATGGACGTTTGGTTCGATTCAGGTTCAACGCATCAAGGCGTGCTAGTTGAACGGGATGACCTTGTCTATCCTGCCGACCTCTATCTGGAAGGCTCCGACCAATACCGCGGCTGGTTCAACTCTTCGATTACGACAAGTGTTGCCATTAATGGCCATGCACCTTATAAAGGTCTATTAAGCCACGGCTTTACGCTTGATGGTGAAGGACGTAAAATGAGTAAATCGATCGGTAACGTCATCGTTCCATCCAAAGTGATGAATCAGCTCGGGGCAGATATTCTTCGCCTCTGGGTATCTTCCGTTGATTACACGGCGGATGTACGTGTTTCTGATTCCAACTTCAAGCAAGTCTCTGAAGTGTATAGAAAAATCCGTAACACACTTCGTTTTCTACATGGAAATACATCGGACTTCAATCCGACTGTCGACGCGGTGGCATTTGAAAATCTGCGGACAGTAGACAAATTCGTTTATGTAAAATTACAGGATTTGATCAAAGAAGTACGTGAAGCTTATGATAACTACGAATTTGCAAATGTCTATCATGCGGTGAACAACTTCTGTACGGGCGAATTGAGCTCGTTCTACCTCGATATTGCGAAGGATGTTGTCTATATTGAAGGAGCGGATCATCCGCACCGCCGTGCAATGCAGACAGTGATGTATGAAACATTGATTACACTGTTGAAATTGTTGACACCGATCGTGCCGCATACGACAGATGAAATGTGGGCATTTATCGAGCATAAAAACGAAGAAAGCATTCAGCTGACGGATATGCCGGATGCACAAGATCTGGGAGCAGATGCACAAGCACTGCGTGACCGTTTCTCAACATTGATGCTTGTTCGTGATGACGTTTTGAAGGCGCTTGAAGAAGCTAGAAACGATAAAGTAATCGGGAAATCGCTTGAAGCGAAAGTAACGGTTGCAGTCCCTGAGAGCATGATAGATGTTTTCACAGCGGACGATATCGATTTTGCACAATTCTTCATCGTATCGCAATTTGCAGAAGCATCTATTGCAGATATGCCGGAAGGAACTTTGAAACTGGATACGGTCAGTGTTCTTGTTGAAAAGGCCGATGGCGAAAAATGTGAACGTTGCTGGACGATTTCAGAAACAATCGGAACGGATGAAACACATCCTGCACTATGTACCCGCTGTGCAGAAGTTGTGAAAAAGCATTATTCATAAACTGTTAAAACTGAAAGCCGCTGCGGCAGTCTTTTTATAAGGCTAGCCCCTGCGGCTTTTTTTAACGTTGAAATGCGGTCATATAACAGTCTATGTGTTAAAATAGTACATAATCTGTCGGACGGGGGTATTTGGATTGTTCATTTATTATGGATTGGCGGCCGTCGTCATTATGTTGGACCAAGTAACGAAATGGCTCGTCGTCAAAAATATGGAACTCGGAGAAAGAATCAGTATTGCAGATCCTAATTTGGGGCTTCTTTCCCACCGCAACAGGGGAGCGGCATGGGGCATGTTAGAAGGGCAGATGTGGTTGTTTTATATTGTCACGATTGTCGTTATTGGAGGTATCATCTATTACTTCCATAAAGAGGCGAAAGGGCAACCGCTCTTTGGATTCAGTTTAATGTTCCTGCTGGGCGGGGCAATCGGTAACTTCATCGATCGTGTGTGGCGCAAGGAAGTCGTCGATTTCGTTGATGTCAGGATTCCGATCATCAATTATGATTTCCCAATCTTTAATGTGGCGGATGCAGCATTGACAGTCGGCGTGATAATGATCATCATTCATATTATTTTGGATGAAAAAAAGAACAAGAAAAAGGTGTAATTATGGATAAAATTGAAATTGAAATTACAGAAGAACACGAAGGAAGCCGTATCGACAAAGCGTTGTCCGCTGTCAACCCGGAATGGTCACGCACACAAATCCAAACATGGGTGAAAGATGGACTAGTTCTTGTAGGCGGTACCGAAGTGAAACCAAATTATAAAGTCAGGCTAGGGGATACGGTGACGGTGGATGAGCCGGAACTGGAAGAACTGGACGTCGTTGCAGAAGACCTTGATCTAGATATAGTCTATGAAGATAAAGATGTGCTTGTTGTCAATAAAGCACGTGGCATGGTCGTCCATCCTGCACCGGGGCATCCGGGGGGGACGGTCGTCAACGGTCTTATGCACCATTGCACGGATCTTTCTGGCATCAACGGCGTACTACGTCCGGGCATTGTCCACCGTATCGATAAAGATACATCCGGGCTTTTGATGGTCGCGAAAAATGATAAAGCACATGTTTCATTAGTCGACCAACTCGTCAACAGGTCGGTAACGCGAGTTTATACAGCGCTTGTCCATGGTCATATCCCGCATGATAATGGGACAATTGACGCACCGATCGGCCGTGATCAGCGGGAACGTCAAAATATGGCAATTGTTGATAAAGGCAGGCACGCGGTGACACATTTTAAAGTACTTGAGCGGTTTGGCAATTACACACTTGTCGAATGTAAATTGGAAACTGGCAGGACTCACCAAATTCGCGTTCATATGAAATATATCGGATTTCCGCTTGTCGGGGATCCGAAATACGGTCCGAAAAAAACGCTCGATTTTGGCGGACAAGTATTGCATGCCGGAACGGTCGGTTTCATTCACCCTGAAACAGGTGAGTATATGGAATTCAACAGCCCTCTGCCCGAAGACTTTCAAGCCTTGGTTGATAAAGTCAGAAAAGATGTTGACAAAACAGAAGCATGAATTGTATACTGAACGAAGCAATTGAATAGCGATACCTTTAAAATCAGTCCAGAGAGGCTGGGAAGGTTGCTCGGAAGTACGATGGAACTGCTGCGCGCAGTATCTATGTACATTTTTTCTGCACGTATACCCTCCCGCCAATAAAGGCCGGGGGGATTTTTTTATGGAAAAATGGAAATGGAGGATAAAAAATGACGGAAAAAGCAAATATTCTTGATGAACAAGCAATCGGCAGGGCAGTTACACGAATTGCTCATGAAATTATCGAACGCAACAAAGGGATTGACGAGTGCATTCTCGTCGGCATCAAAACCAGGGGTGCATATCTGGCGAAAAGGCTTGCTGAAAAAATCGAGCTGATTGAAGGGAAGCCGATAAAAAAAGGCGAACTTGATATTACATTGTATCGTGATGACCTTATGCTGAAACACGATAATAACGAGCCGCTTGTCCAGCAAGTAGACATCAAACATGACGTGACGGACAAAAAAGTGATCCTCGTAGACGATGTCTTATATACAGGCAGAACAGTCCGGGCGGCGATGGATGCGGTCATGGACCTTGGAAGACCCGCATCAATTCAATTGGCGGTGCTTGTAGACCGGGGGCATCGGGAGTTGCCGATCCGACCTGATTTCGTCGGAAAAAACATCCCCACGTCAAACGATGAACGGGTCGTCGTTAGTGTGCAGGAGACGGATGGCAAAGACGGCGTATCGATCCATTCAAAATAAAAATGGTGAGAGCCACGAAAATAGATTGTGAGATTAGATAGTAAATAAAGTAACCGGTACGGAGGAAGTCGATTATGAATGAAAAAGTTTTAGATGTACATGAAAAACCGGCAACAGCCAGGTGGTTAATCCTAAGCTTGCAACATATGTTCGCTATGTTCGGCGCAACAATATTAGTTCCTCAACTCGTCGGATTAAGTCCGGCTATCGCCCTTCTGACAAGCGGGATTGCAACAATCGTCTTCATCCTTGTAACAAGGTTCCAGGTACCGGCATACTTAGGATCCTCATTCGCCTTCATCATACCGATACAAGTAGCGACTGAAACGGGCGGAATTGGCAGCGCAATGATCGGCAGTATGTTTGTAGCACTCGTCTACGGACTCATTTCATTGCTCATCTGGAAAACGGGCTACACTTTGATCATGAAAATCTTGCCGCCGATTGTGGTGGCGCCGGTTATCATCGTCATAGGACTTGCATTGTCACCGACAGCGGTCAGTATGGCAAGTACGATTCAAGTCGGAGATGAAAAAGTGTATAACCTTCTTCATTTTTCAGCAGCGCTCGTCACCCTGGCAGCCGCAATTATCTGCATCATGTTTTTCAAAGGAATCGTCAGCTTGATGCCGATACTTATCGGAATCATCGTCGGCTACATTTACTCGGCGTTCATCGGGATATTGGATTTCACTAAAGTTTTGGAAGCAAAATGGTTTGAATTTCCGGCAATGCTGATTCCCGGTGTGGATTACGATTTCGTCATTACACCTACGCTACTTGGCCTAATGGTGCCGATCGCCATCGTCACGATTTCAGAACATATTGGACATCAGCTTGTTCTTGGAAGAATTGTTGGGAGAAACTACATAAAAAATCCTGGTTTGAACCGATCTTTACTCGGTGACGGACTGGGGACTTTAATAAGTGGACTAGTCGGAGGACCGCCTAAAACGACGTACGGTGAAAATATCGGTGTCCTTGCGCTCACTCGTGTATATAGTGTCTATGTCATCCTGGGAGCTGCAGTCTTCGCCATTGCCTTCTCATTCTTAGGAAAAGCGATGGCATTGATCGCTACGATTCCTACGGCAGTACTTGGAGGGGTATCGATTCTATTGTTCGGAATAATCGCTTCATCCGGGTTACGGATGCTGGTGGATCATAAAATTGATTTTGGTAAACAGCGTAATCTTGTTATCGCTTCAGTCATTCTTGTTCTCGGTATCGGCGGGGCATCCATCAAATTCAGTGAAACATTCCAAATTGAAGGAATGGCTTTGGCTGCCATTGTCGGGGTCGTCCTGAACTTGATACTTCCAGGAAGAACAAATGAAACTCTAGTTGATGAAACTGAATAGAAGACCTTTTAACACTGTTCCGAGAGTCAGGGAAAGGTTCGTTTGACACCCATTCTACACAATAAGTGGAGAGTGCGGAATGTCATATCCAACGAGCCTTTCCGCCTGCCGGATGGGCTTTTATTAATGAAGGGAGACAAGCCGAATGAAGCATCTAGTATCGATGAAACATCTATCTGAAGAAGAAATCATGACAATCCTTGACCGCGCTGATACGTTCAAAAAATTCGGTGCCCGGGAATTGCCCGGGAAATATATTGTAAGCAACTTGTTTTTTGAACCAAGTACACGTACGAAAATGAGCTTTGAAATGGCGGAAAGGAAAATCGGACTTGATGTATTACCTTTCGAATCCAGCTTTTCCAGCACACTGAAAGGTGAGACACTTTATGATACGGTGAAAACGCTTGAGGCGATCGGTGTCGATGCACTCGTCATCCGCCATCCCGAAGACGGCTATTATGAACACCTGATTGGACGAACGTCAGTTTCCATCATCAATGGAGGCGATGGATCAGGACAGCATCCAACACAGTCACTTCTGGATCTGTTCACAATCAGAGAAGAATTCGGTTCATTTGAAGGACTGAATATACTAATTGCAGGAGATATCACACATAGCCGTGTGGCACGCTCCAATGCAGATGCCCTGACGACATTGGGAGCAAAAGTGACATTCTTATGTCCGGCCGAATGGGCAGGCGAATTTGACAGTGTAGATTCATGGGATGATGTGATAGAAAACTGTGATGTAGTCATGCTGTTGAGGGTGCAACATGAAAGGCACGGGGTAGAAACGGTCTTTTCGGGAGAAAGTTATCATGAACGGTACGGGTTGACAGAAGCGCGTGCACGGAAATTGAAGGACAAGGCAATCATTATGCATCCAGGTCCATTCAATCGGGGGATTGAAATTACGGATTTGTTAATCGAAAGCTCCAAATCACGGATTTTCAAACAAATGGAAAACGGTGTATACATACGGATGGCTGTATTGGAATCGGTATTGAAAGGGAGGAATTGACATGGAGAAAGTTATTCAAAATGTACAGATGCTGAATAGTGAAGGGGATCTTGTGATAACGGATGTGAAATTATCGGGTGATAAAATCACGGAAATCGGTAGTCAGCTGACAGTGGAAAATGCGGAAATAATCGACGGTGAAGGTCTATTACTGGCACCGGGCTTCATCGATGTCCACGTACACCTTCGTGAACCGGGTGGCGAACATAAGGAGACGATTGAAAGTGGGACACTAGCAGCTGCAAAAGGCGGTTACACGACAATCAGTGCAATGCCGAATACAAGACCCGTACCCGACACAAAAGAAAATTTGACACTTGTCAATGACTTGATCAAACAGAAGTCCCTGATTCGCGTACTACCATACGCATCCATCACGATTCGGGAAGCCGGCAAGGAACGGACGAATCTCGCTGAGTTGAAAGAACATGGGGCATTCGCGTTCACGGACGACGGTGTTGGTATACAACAGGCTGGAATGATGTTTGAAGCGATGCAGGATGCGGCTGCAATAGGCATGCCGATCGTTGCGCACTGTGAAGACAATACACTTATCTACAGCGGTGCGATGCATGAAGGGAAGCGTAATAAGGAACTCGGTCTTCCTGGCATCCCTTCAATAGCGGAATCTGTCCATATCGCACGGGATATTTTACTGGCGGAAGCTGCGGGCGCCCATTACCATGTGTGTCACGTTAGTACGAAGGAATCTGTCCGGGTGATTCGGGACGCGAAAAAAGCGGGTATACATGTAACCGGAGAAGTGAGCCCGCATCATCTTCTTCTGTCGGAAGAAGACATTCCCGGCGATGACGCGGATTGGAAAATGAATCCGCCGCTTCGGGGAACAGAAGATCTTCAAGCTCTGCGTGAAGGGTTGCTGGATGGCACGCTTGATTTCATCGCAACGGACCATGCACCGCATACAGCGGAGGAAAAAGAAGCTGGCTTTGCAAAAGCTCCATTCGGCATTACCGGTTTAGAAACGGCATTTCCGCTTCTTTATACGAGCTTCGTTAAAAAGGGGTCATGGACATTGCAGCAGCTTATCGATTGGATGACGAAAAAACCGGCTGACGTATTCGGGTTGCCATACGGAAAAATCGAAGTCGGCGCGACGGCGGATCTAGTGTTGATCGATTTGAATAAAGAAGCAAAAATAGATAGAACTACATTTGTTTCAAAAGGGAAGAACACACCATTTGACGGTTGGTCATGCACAGGGTGGCCGGTAAAAACGATTTACGGCGGAAAAATAGTCTGGGAGGATGGACAATGATGAAAAAAAGAATGCTGATTTTAGAAGACGGTACGATTTTTGAAGGAATCGCATTTGGTTCCGATGAAGCTTCAATCGGGGAAACAGTTTTCACGACAGGAATGACAGGCTATCAGGAAACTATTTCGAATCCGTCGGGTGCTGGACAAATCGTCGTCATGACGTACCCGCTCGTAGGAAACTACGGTATTAACCGTGATGATTATGAATCGATCGAACCGGCTGTGAACGGTATTGTTGTCCGTGAATTATCGGACGAACCTTCCAACTTCCGCAGCGGCATGACGCTGTGCGAACTGCTGACGATGAAAGGCATCCCTGGAATCGAAGGTATCGATACACGGAAGTTAACTAGGCTGCTGCGTGATAAAGGATCACTAAAAGGTATTCTGACAGCTGCAGGTGAAGAAGTGAATGTGTCGGAAATAGTTGCAGATGTCGCATCTTCCAAATTGCCGACAGACCTTGTTGCCCGTGTTTCGACAAAAAAATCTTATCCTAGCCCGGGTCGCGGTGAGCGCGTTATCCTAATCGACTACGGCATGAAACATAGCATTTTACGGGAGTTGAATGCCAGGGATTGCGACGTTGTGGTAGTCCCGTATAACACTTCGACAAAAGAAATCCTATCATTATTCCCGGATGGCATTGTGTTATCGAACGGACCGGGTAATCCTGAAGATGTCAAAGGTACGGTAGAAACGATTAAGGAATTGCTAGGGAAAGCCCCAATCTTCGGAATCGGTCTTGGCCATCAGCTGTTTGCTCTTGCCTGCGGCGCACGCACGGTTAAATTGAAAAACAGTCATATGGGCGGCAATCATCCAGTAAAAGACTTGACCTCAGGCCGGACTGAATTGACATCTCAAAGCCATGGCTACGCAGTGGATGAGGCATCACTTGAAGGCACGAACCTTGAAGTGACCCATAAAGCACTCAACGATAATTCAATTGAAGGTTTGAAAAGTACAGCATACGACGCATTTTCCGTTCAGTTCCACCCGGAATCAGCCCCGGGACCTGAAGATTCGAAGCACCTGTTTGACAGATTCATGAATGTAATGAAAACGAGCAGCCGAAAGGAGAATTTCAATGCCTAAACGTACAGATATTGAAACCATTTTAGTTATCGGGTCAGGCCCGATTGTCATAGGTCAAGCAGCAGAGTTCGACTATGCGGGTACACAAGCATGTCTTTCATTAAAAGAAGAGGGCTACCGTGTTATTCTAATCAACTCCAATCCTGCGACGATAATGACGGATACGGAAATCGCGGACAAAGTATATATCGAACCGATCACACTCGACTTTGTCAGCCGTATCATCCGTAAAGAACGTCCTGACGCACTTCTTGCAACCATGGGGGGACAGACCGGTTTGAACATGGCGATTGAATTGGATGAATCGGGGATTTTGGAAGAACTCGGCATCGAAATCCTTGGTACGAAGCTTGATGCGATCCATCAGGCTGAAGACCGTGACTTATTCCGGACGCTGATGAACGAACTTGGTGAACCTGTTCCGGATAGTGATATCATCCACAACCTCGAAGAAGCATATGCATTCGTTGAAAGAATCGGCTATCCCGTCATCGTTCGTCCTGCATTCACACTTGGCGGTACAGGCGGAGGAATGTGCTACAACGATGAAGATTTGGAAGAAATCGTAACAAGCGGTCTAAAATATAGTCCTGCAACGCAATGCCTACTTGAAAAATCGATTGCCGGATATAAGGAAATCGAATATGAAGTCATGCGTGATTCCGCAGACAATGCAATCGTCGTCTGTAACATGGAAAACGTCGATGCAGTCGGAATCCATACAGGAGATTCAATCGTCGCAGCTCCAAGCCAGACGATGACAGACCGTGAATATCAGATGTTGCGGAATGTATCGTTGAAAATTATCCGCGCACTGAAAATCGAAGGCGGGTGTAACGTTCAGCTTGCACTTGATCCACATAGCTTTGATTATTACATTATCGAAGTGAACCCGCGCGTCAGTCGGTCATCTGCACTTGCATCAAAAGCGACGGGCTATCCGATTGCGAAACTAGCTGCGAAAATTGCAGTAGGCATGACACTCGATGAAATGATGAATCCAGTTACGGGCACAACGTACGCTTGCTTCGAACCATCACTTGACTACATTGTGACAAAAATCCCGCGCTGGCCGTTCGATAAATTCGAATCTGCCAAACGAAACTTGGGTACGCAAATGAAAGCGACAGGTGAAGTGATGGCGATCGGCCGTACATTTGAGGAATCAATCTTAAAAGCGGTACGCTCACTTGAAACTGGACAATTCGGACTATCATTGAAAAATGGTTCGGAAATGACAGATGAATGGATTGAAAAACGTATCCGTCGTGCAGGGGATGAGCGGTTGTTCTTCATCGGAGAAGCTTTCCGTAGAGGAGTGACAGTTGAAACGATTCATGAATGGAGTCAAATTGACGTCTTTTTCCTACGCAAGTTCCAGAAAATCGTGCAATTTGAACTGGTCCTAAAAGAAAACCCATTCGACTATGCTACATTGCGCACTGGAAAACGGATGGGCTTCTCGGATGTGACGGTTGCAGAATTGTGGAACACGGATGAGCGTACAGTTTACGATTGGCGAAAAGAGCAAGGCCTTATCCCGGTCTACAAAAAAGTCGACACATGTGCTGGCGAATTTGAATCAGACACACCATATTTCTACGGAACATACGAAGAAGAAAACGAATCGATTAAATCAGATAAGAAAAGTGTCATCGTTCTTGGTTCCGGTCCGATTCGTATCGGTCAAGGCGTCGAGTTCGACTACGCGACGGTGCACTCTGTGTGGGCGATCCAAGAAGCGGGTTACGAGGCCATCATCATTAATAATAATCCTGAAACCGTATCAACGGATTTCTCGATTTCGGACAAATTATACTTCGAGCCGCTGACGATTGAGGATGTCATGCACATCGTTGATCTGGAACAGCCTGAAGGGGTCATCGTCCAGTTTGGCGGACAAACAGCCATCAACTTAGCGGATGGCCTCGAAGCGCGCGGCGTGAAAATTTTAGGAACATCCCTGGAAGATATCGACCGTGCGGAAAACCGCAATAAGTTCGAAAGCGCATTGCGTGAAATCGGTATTCCGCAACCATTGGGTAAAACAGCTGTTTCGGTACCGGAAGCAATCGCCATAGCCAAGGAAATCGGCTATCCCGTACTCGTAAGACCTTCCTACGTTCTTGGCGGACGAGCGATGGAAATTGTTTACCGTGAAGAAGAGTTGCTGTACTACATGGAACATGCCGTGGAAGCGAGTCCGGATCATCCAGTACTGGTCGATCGTTATTTGACAGGAACTGAAATTGAAGTCGATGGAATATGTGACGGGGAAAACGTTTTAATCCCCGGCATAATGGAACATATTGAACGAGCCGGTGTCCACTCGGGTGATTCAATTGCAGTCTTCCCGCCGCAAAACTTATCGGCTTCCCAAATGGAAACAATCGCTGATTATACGACCCGCCTTGCGAAAGGGCTTGGGATTATAGGCCTGCTCAATATCCAGTTCGTCATTTCGGAAGGGCAAGTGTACGTCATCGAAGTGAATCCGCGCTCAAGTCGCACGGTTCCGTTCCTTAGTAAAATAACAAATATTCCAATGGCAAACATTGCGACGAAAGCAATTCTTGGTCAGTCGATCATTGAACAAGGATACAAAAATGGACTCGCTCCGGCACCAGCCGGTGTCTATGTTAAAGTACCGGTATTCTCATTCGCGAAGTTGCGTCGCGTCGACATAACGCTTGGACCTGAAATGAAGTCAACCGGAGAAGTGATGGGGAAAGATACAACACTCGAAAAAGCGCTGTATAAAGGTCTCGTTGCTGCAGGCATGGAAATAAAAGAATACGGCTCTGTCATTATGACCGTTTCTGACAAAGACAAAGAAGAGATGGCCGGCATCGCCAAACGCTTTACGGATATCGGTTACCGTATTTTGGCTACGGGTGGTACAGCGTTGGCGCTGGAGAACGCCGGAATCCGCGTGAAAACAATCGGAAAGATCGGTTCCGAAGGGCCGACGCTTCTGGATGTTATTCAAAAAGGAGGAGCACAAATCGTCATCAATACACTGACAAAAGGGAAACAACCTGAACGTGACGGCTTTAGAATCCGCCGTGAGTCAGTTGAAAATGGCGTTCCTTGCTTCACTTCACTTGATACGGCGGATGCAATGCTGCGTGTCATCGAGTCAATGACGTTCCAAACAGAGGAAATGGGGAAAATGGAGGAACTCGTATGATCATTCAAGATCGAATGACGGTTACTTCGCAACAGCAGATTGCACATAACATTTTTGAAATGAAGTTGAACGGTAAATTGGTCGGGGAAATTTCTTCCCCGGGCCAGTTTGTCCATATTCGGGTTTCCGATTCATTCGAACCGTTGTTAAGAAGGCCGATATCCATCGCCTCCATCGATCAAGAGGCCGGCGAAATGACAATCATCTATCGTGCGGAAGGTAGAGGAACTACAATCCTTTCGCAAAAACGTTCCGGTGATGAAATTGATGTACTCGGTCCGCTGGGCAATGGTTTTCCGATTGAAGAAACGGCGGATGGTGAGACAGCAATCTTGATTGGGGGCGGCATCGGAGTTCCTCCGCTCTATGAACTGTCGAAGCAATTGACGGCTAAAGGCGTAAAGTGCACGCATATCTTAGGGTTCCAATCAAAGGACGTTGTGTTTTACGAAGAGGAATTCACTAAGCTGGGTGAGACACATATCGTAACGGTCGATGGGTCGCATGGAACGGCAGGTTTCGTGACGAACGTAATGGCGGAACTAGGCAATGAATTCTCGACTTATTACAGTTGCGGTCCAATGCCTATGCTTGAAGCCGTGCAAACAATGTACGAAGGAAAAAAAGGGTTCCTGTCATTTGAACAACGAATGGGCTGCGGCATTGGCGCCTGTTTTGCATGTGTTTGTCAAACGACGGAAGGATCGGAAAAGGCGTACATCAAAGTATGTTCTGATGGCCCGGTCTTCCCGGCAGGGGTGGTGGCGATATGAACAGACTATCAATTGAATTGCCAGGTTTACAGTTGAAAAATCCAGTTATGCCGGCATCCGGCTGTTTCGGATTTGGCAAAGAGTACGGACAACTGTATGATTTGTCGCTGCTCGGTGCGATTATGATCAAGGCGACGACACTTGAAACGAGGCTCGGCAATCCGACGCCGCGTGTGGCAGAAACGGCATCCGGCATGCTAAATGCGATCGGCCTCCAAAATCCGGGTTTAAAAGGCGTTATGGAAGGCGAGTTGCCTTGGCTTGAACAGTTCGATGTACCGATCATCGCAAACGTTGCGGGTACTGAAACGGCTGACTACGTGGAAGTGGCGAAAGCCGTATCTAAAGCACCGAATGTGAAAGCACTTGAATTGAATATTTCTTGTCCGAACGTCAAAGCGGGAGGCATCACTTTCGGAACAGATCCGGAAATTGCGAAAGAGCTGACAAAAGCCGTGAAGGAAGTTTCCGAAGTACCGGTTTATGTCAAACTCTCACCCAACGTCACAGACATTGTTGAAATTGCGCGGGCTGTCGAAGCGGGAGGGGCGGATGGCATCACGATGATCAATACACTTGTGGGTATGCGTCTTGATCAAAAAACGGGCCGCCCGGTCATCGCAAATGGTACAGGAGGTTTGTCCGGGCCTGCAGTGAAACCGGTCGCTATCAGAATGGTTTATGAAGTAAGCAAAGCTGTCAATATCCCGATAATCGGAATGGGCGGGGTTACAGAAACTGCTGATATTATCGACTTTATGTCAGCGGGTGCAAGTGCTGTAGCGGTAGGAACAGCGAATTTCGTCAATCCGTTCGTTTGCCCGCAAATTATTGAACAATTGCCGGCAAAGCTGGACGAGCTTGGTATCAATCATATTTACGAACTGATAGGGAGGAGTCACCGTCTATGAAAACCTCACCAATTATAGCGCTCGATTTTGATTCGGCTGAAAAAACCTTCGACTTCTTACATGCCTTTGACGGAGACATAAATGTAAAAGTAGGCATGCAGCTTTATTATAAGGAAGGTCCTGCAGTTGTCGCACGTTTGAAAGAAAAAGGATATGATGTATTCCTTGATTTGAAACTGCATGATATTCCAAATACGGTGAAGTCTGCGATGGAAGTGCTTGCAGGATTCGGTGTAGACCTCGTGAATGTCCATGCAGCCGGCGGAAAAACGATGATGGAGGCGGCGCTGGAAGGGCTGGATAAAGGAACACCATCTGGAATGGCACGACCATCATTAATCGGTGTAACGCAATTAACTTCGACAGACAATCGACAGGTACGTGAAGAGCAGTTGATTGGCGTCTCATTGGCAGAATCTGTCCTTCATTATGCGAAGCTGACGAAAGTGGCAGGGCTAGATGGTGTTGTTTGTTCTGTTCATGAAGCGGCTACGATTATGAATGTTTGTGGAGAATCCTTTTACAAAGTGACACCGGGCATCCGTCTAGCCGACGGCGGGTCGCATGATCAGAAACGGATTGCGACACCTGAAGAAGCGCGTCTGGCAGGTTCTACGCATATCGTTGTCGGACGGGCAATAACGGGTGCAACCGATCCACGGGCGGCTTATGAACATATACATGCACTTTGGAAGGGGACGGAATAAGAATGGTGAAAAAAGAAATCGCGGAAATCCTGTTGAATGTTGGCGCAGTTGAACTTAGTCCGAGTGAACCGTTTACATGGGCATCGGGCATCGAGTCCCCGATTTACTGTGACAATCGCTTGACGATGTCAGATCCAATCGGACGAAAAAAAATTGCAGAAGGTCTAGCGGGATTGATCCGTGAAAATTATCCGGAAACGACGGTCATTGCAGGGACGGCGACGGCTGGAATTCCACACGCAGCATGGGTTGCGGATATTCTTGGACTGCCGATGGTCTATATCCGTTCAAAAGCAAAAGGACACGGACGCAGCCGTCAAATCGAAGGCAAAATTGCTAGTGCGGATAAAGCAGTTATTATCGAAGACTTGATTTCAACAGGCGGCAGCAGTTTAAATGCTGCGGAAGCACTCCGTTCTGAAGGCATCGAAGTGACTGGAGTCGTTTCCATTTTTACATATGAACTTCAAAGTGCAGACGATACATTTGCGTCCGCAGAGTTGACATACAAAAGTTTGACCGATTTCGGAGCGCTTGCTGAAGCGGCACAGGAAAACGGTGCAATTAGCGAAGAATCAATCAGTGAGTTACTGGATTGGCATGGGAAATTGAAAGCGGGTTTATTGAAGTGATAAAAATACTAGTCCACGATGGTCACATCCATGTGGACTAGTATTTTTCATTTACAAGAATTCGAAATACTTGAACAATTAAACTATTAATATATAATTTAGCATTACTTCGACAATAAAGGAGAATCAGCATGACGAGAATAGTTTATAATGCAAAAGGAGCAACAGCATCAGGACCCTACTCACACGCGGTGGATGCAGGTGAATTGGTATATTTCTCTGGTCAAACAGCGATGAATTCAGTTTCGGCGGAACATATGACGGGGGATATTCAGGCACAAACGAAGCAGTGTTTTATAAACTTATTTGAGGTATTAGAAGCAACCAACCTCACTTCTGATGATGTAGTAAAAGTAAATGTATATTTAACAAATATGAATGACTTTACCGCAATGAATGAGGTCTATAAAACACAGTTTGCCGAGCCATTCCCCGCCAGGACATGTGTAGCGGTTTTAGCACTACCGTTGGGTGCAGATGTAGAAATTGAAATGATTGCAAAAAGAGGCTGACGATTAAATGAAGTGAGAAAACGTTTAACAAATTATGATTCTTTTAAGCGAAAGTCGAATTCACACTTCCATCAGCTATTCATCACCCGATTAGGATGTATCGCAGTTATGAATACACTTTTTGAAAATCGCTTTGTGACAAATGAAGAATAGTTACAAAGGGAAATGGAAAAGCTGAATTTTTCAGAGTACTTGGATCGTTGGAAGTCTAAAACACTTACTCATGTCAGGAGATTCTAGCATGCAGGAATTCAAAATAACTTACTTCTTTGATGAAGAGCATTATATCAGAAGATTCATCTTCATGGAGTCCCAAGAAAAAGCGGAAGAACTGATTAGAAGCGAACGGGATCAATATATTTCGTTCCGGGATAGCAGAGGGATTTATCATGAGCTGAATACAAGCAATGTTCGAGTGATCCAACTGTCTGACTATCACAGAATTAATAAGTAAAAAAACACCAAAGTAAAATGTCGTAAGCTCGTGGGTAGCGCTATTTATAATCAATAGTAAAGTGGATTCGATGGGATTTATATATTCAATTTCTTGAAAGGTATGGACTATGCAGTATGTATAATATCTTATACTTTCAGTTGAACAGATGAATCGAGCGAAGGCGCCTTCATGTGGTAGCCGAAGCGATAAGCCGGGCAGTGGTCTTCTGCCCGGCTTATCGCGAGAGGCATCCACAAGCGCCAAAGCGTGTATGATGGGAGATTCTTAATCCCATTCTATATTATTATCTAAAATAGAAAATGCTAATCCACGACGGATATCATCATCGTGGATTAGCATTTCGTTACTTACGTAATTTCATCACTACATCTTCATTCGGGTCAACTAAAATCGTTTTCTGCTCAAAGTAGATGACAAACCCCGGTTTTGAACCGTTTGGCTTTTTAACATGCCGCACTTCAGTGTAGTCAACCGGTACAGCAGAAGATCCACGGGCTTTACTGAAGTAGGCGGAAAGAATTGCCGCTTCATGGATTGTTTCTTCGTCGGGAGCAGCATCATGGATGACGACATGAGAGCCTGGTATATCCTTCGTATGCAGCCAAGTTTGTTCCCGGGATGCGATTTTGAAAGTTAAATAGTCGTTTTGCTTATTGTTCTTGCCTACGGAAATTTTCACGCCTTTGGAAGATACATATGTTTCAGGCACCGGTTTTTTCGGCTTCAGTTTCTTTTTTGACTTACGAGCCTTCAGAAAACCAAGTTCCGCAAGTTCTTCACGTATTTCTTCGATGTCTATAGGGGAAGCTTGCAATACCTGCTGTTTGATCATTTCGAAGTAAGCGATATCTTCTGCTGTTTTTTCAAGCTGTTCCGCAATCATGATAAGCGCAGTTTTCGCTTTCGAGTACCTCGAATAAAAGCGCTGTGCATTATCGATTGGCGATTTCCTCGGGTCAAGCGGAATGGTGACCATCGTTCCTTCATCATAATAATTAGCGACAGTCGCTTCCGTTGCACCTTTTTCAATGGCGTAACTGTTTGCGGTTAGCAGTTCGCCGTACAGCTGAAATGTATCAAGCTTCCCGGCAGCTTCTCTTTCTTTTACAAGCTTTTTCGTTTTCAGATTCAGTTTGGCGATTTCATTGTCAAGCCAACGTTCAAGGTCCGCCGCTTGTGACTTCACACGCTCCCGTTCAGCTCGGGCAAAATACACTTTATCCAGCAAATCACCTAGCGTTTTGTATTCTGCAATCGTCTTATCCGCATGCGTTAGCGCTGTTGCGGAAAATACGGTTTTTGTTCCGATTTCTGAAATATTTGGCGTGCTGTCTATTCCTTTGAATGAAGCAAGAAGTGATGTAAACACCGTAAATTTATCCTTAGCCGAAGCACCTTTCAAGCGATACAGTAATTCTTCCGCATTAATCGGTGAAAAACCCGAAAATTGCTCCACGACATCACGAGCACTGTTCAACTCCGGTAACAGCTCGTCAAATTGTGCCTCTGTCACCGCGAAAGGATCTTTTTTGTCCTGCGGGGGAGCCGGAATAAAAGGCTGTCCAGGCAATATCGTCCGATAACTATTTACCGATGGCGGCAAATGCTTCATACTTTCAATGATGAGATTACGATCCGGATCTACGAGTAGCAAGTTGCTGTGCCTGCCCATGATCTCAACGTAAAGCCGTCTATTAATATCGTCGCCGATCTCGTTTTTTGCCTTAATGTTAATTGTTATGATTCTGTCGGTGCCGAATTGGCCAACCGATGTAATGGAGCCGCCTTCTAAATGTTTTCGCAATACCATGCAAAATAGGGGTGGTTCGGAAGGGTTTGTAATCGATTCTTCCGTCAATTGGATGCGTGAATAGGATGAATGCGTTGAAATTAGAAGTTTTTGGTTTTTTCCGTCTGCGCGGATTAGAAACACGACTTCCTGTGCGTTCGGCTGATGAATTTTGGAGATGCGTCCATTTTTCAAGACTTGTAGCTCCTGCACCATCGCCGTTGTGAATAAACCATCAAATGCCATTTGGATTCCTCTTTCAAATCGTTTTTCCCCATTTTAGCACTCTGGGAAGCTTATATGGTATAATATGAACAGATTGTTTCAATCAATAACGATTGGAGAAGGCATTATTGTGCCGAATCTCCATTGTAAATCAGATTAGATAAGAAGAGGGATCAAATGTATAAACAACGAGGGCTTCTGATCGTCTTGTCCGGACCTTCCGGTGTAGGCAAAGGGACGGTTCGAAAAGAGCTTTTTACACAACCTGATACGAACTATGAATACTCCATTTCGATGACGACGAGAAGTCCCCGCGAAGGCGAAGTGGATGGCACAGATTATTTCTTCAAATCAAAAGATGAGTTTGAACGATTGATTGAAGAAGGCAAGCTGCTGGAATACGCAGAGTATGTCGGCAATTATTACGGTACTCCGCTTGATTATGTCAATGAAACACTTGATGCAGGGAGAGATGTATTCCTTGAAATTGAGGTTGTCGGAGCCGCCCAGGTTCGTGCTAAAGTCCCGGACGGACTCTTCATTTTCCTGGCGCCGCCGAGTTTGTCGGAACTAGAAGACCGACTCGTCGGCAGAGGCACTGAAGAAGCCGATGTCATTGCAACACGCATTTTGAAAGCGCGTGAAGAACTCGAAATGATGAACTTGTACGACTATGTCGTGGAAAACGATGAAGTGACAAACGCATGCGATCGCATCAATGCAATCGTCACTGCAGAACATTGCCGCAGAGAACGTGTGGAAAAGTTATATTTAGGTATGCTGAAAGGGGAATAAACAATGTTAACGCCATCACTCGATTCATTAAAAGAGAAAATTGATTCAAAATACACGCTTGTGACACTCGCTTCAAAACGGGCGCGTCAAATGCAGGAGGAAGGAAATAGACTCCTGCCCTCTTATGTATCCAACAAGAATGTAGGCAAAGCACTTGAAGAAGTGGCTGCAGGCATGCTTTCGAAGCAGGAAACGGACGATTCGGTCGTCTACGAAGACGAAGTTTAATAGGAGGAGTCCCTCTTTATTGGAGTCTGCATTAAACTTTCATTAGAATAGGTAAACGTGATACTCCCTTAGAAACGAGTTTTTCTTTGGGAGTTTGTCATTTTTAGAAGGGAAGAGATAGTGTTGCTGAATAAAAAAATCCTCCTTTGTGTAACTGGCGGTATCGCGGTCTATAAAGCTGTTGCACTGGTAAGTAAATTGTCGCAGGCGGGAGCTGACGTCAAAGTCATGATGACCGAATCGGCAAGAGAATTCGTCACGCCGCTGACATTTCAAGCGATGTCACGCAACGATGTGTTTTTCGATACGTTCGATGAAAAAGATTCCCGTGTCATTGCGCATATTGACTTGGCTGATTGGGCTGATCTCGTTGTCGTTGCACCGGCTACTGCAAACGTAATAGGTAAACTCGCACAGGGAATTGCGGACGATATGGTAACGACAACCCTTCTGGCCACCAAAGCGGAAGTGTGGATAGCCCCTGCAATGAACGTTCATATGTATGAAAATAAAGCGGTTATCCGCAATATTGTTACATTGCATGAAGATGGCTACAAATTCATTGAGCCGTCTGAAGGCTTTTTGGCATGTGGTTATGTAGGGAAAGGGCGTCTGGAAGAGCCAGAAAAGATTGTGGAACTGATAACAAAACGGTTTACGTCGCCGCATCAACTTCCGCTTTCCGGTAAGAAAGTAGTGATTACAGCAGGTCCGACCCGTGAACGGATTGATCCGGTACGGTATGTGTCTAATTTTTCAAGTGGCAAAATGGGATATGCGATGGCCGAAGCTGCCGCGGCACTCGGTGCAGATACCGTACTTATTTCTGGACCAGTCGGATTGGACAGGCCAGCTGGAGTGACTGTTATTGATATAGAAAGTGCAGCGGAGATGTTCGAAGCGGTCCGTGGACAATTCGATGATGCCTCGATTGTCATCAAGGCTGCCGCAGTTGCAGATTATCGTCCTAGAGAGGTTCACCCGCAGAAAATGAAAAAACAAGCGGGAGATTCGGTTATTGAACTTGAACGGACAACTGATATTTTGAAAACAATCGGTTCACTGAAAACGGACCAGATCCTTGTCGGCTTTGCTGCGGAGACTGAAAATGCAGTCGGCTATGGCATGGATAAACTGGAAAGAAAAAATCTGGATTATATTATCATCAATGACGTGACCGATCCGGATGCAGGGTTTGGAAAGGATACGAATGTTGTAACGCTACTGTCTAAATATGGAACGAATAAACCATTCCGAGCAATGCCGAAAAAAGAACTTGCCATACTGCTGCTGGAAACAATTATACAAGAAGAAAGTGATCAACTAAATGATCGCTGAAGTCATTGTAGATGTAGCGGCTTATCCAATCGACAGGCCGTTCGATTACCTTGTTCCGGAAACGTGGGAATCCGTAATTGAACCCGGAACACGTGTGAAAGTACCGTTCGGACCGAGGAAGGTGCTCGGCTATGTGACCAGCCTGAAAGCAGAGAGCGAACTTGCGCTTGGGAAAATAAAACCGATAGATGAGCTGATTGATTTGGACCCGGTCATATCCGAGGAACTGCTCGACTTGTCCCGCTGGCTTGCTGTTGAGACATTGTCATATGAAATCGATGCACTGCAAGTGATGCTGCCTGCTGCTATGCGCGCCAAATATGAAAAATTCATCGTTGTCGAGGACCCGGAACGGATTGAAGATGAGGATTTCAACGCTTTTCTTGCGGGCAGGAAACGAATTCCGATGAAAGAAGTGGATACATCCGGGTTGGTGAGGACTTTAAAACGCTATGCGGTGCAGGGAATCGTCACAGTTGATACAGCTATAGGCCAGAAGACAGCGATGAAAAAAGTACGTATGATCCGTATGGCTGATGAAGAAAAACTTAGGGAACTGCTTGAATCCATTCATTCAAATGCAAAAAAACAAGCAGAATTAATCCGCTGGATGATTGAACATGCAGGACAGACAATCAGTGCGAAACAGTTGATGGAACAATCTGGAATTCAGCCAACGGTACTGAAAGCGGTTATAGAAAGAGGCGCGGCTTTCGAGGAACTTGCTGAAGTTTATCGCGAACCGGATGCACCTCAACTGAAAGATACGGCAATACCCGAACATTTAACTGACGAACAGCAATTTGCACTTGATCGCATTGCAGCATCGTCTGATGAACAAAAAGCACAGACATTCCTTCTTCATGGCGTAACGGGCAGTGGTAAAACAGAGGTGTATTTACGGGCCATCAAACGCGTTTTGGATAAAGGTGAAGATGCTATTGTTCTCGTTCCGGAAATCTCGTTGACGCCGCAAATGACGTCACGATTTAAGGATCGTTTCGGCCCGCTCGTCGCTGTTATGCACAGTGGCTTGTCCGCTGGCGAGAAATACGATGAATGGCGGAAAATAAAACGGGGGGAAGTAAAAGTTGTCGTCGGTGCCAGATCGGCGATATTCGCCCCGTTTGAAAATCTTGGAATACTTATTTTAGATGAAGAGCATGAATCGACGTATAAGCAGGATGATACGCCGCGTTACCATGCCAGAGACGTTGCCATTAAGCGTTCTGAATTTTATGGATGTCCTGTCATCCTTGGCAGTGCAACTCCTTCACTGGAATCGTATGCCCGGGCATCGAAAGGCGTTTATACATTGTTGACATTGACAAAACGTCCAAGAGAACAAGCACTTCCAACGGTAACGGTTGTTGATATGAGGGAAGAATTGAAGACGGGCAACCGATCGATGTTTTCGTTGCCGCTTGCGGAAGCGATCCGGATTCGGTTAGAAAAAAGAGAGCAGATTGTCCTATTCCTGAATAAGCGTGGCTTTTCATCCTTTGTCCTATGCCGGGATTGCGGGACAGTCGTTGAATGTCCGAATTGTGATATATCACTCACCTATCATCGGGCACACGAACGGTTGAAATGCCATTATTGCGGTCATGAAGAACGGGTACCGCTTGATTGTCCCGAATGCAAAAGTGAACATATACGGTTCTTCGGAACGGGAACTCAGAAAGCGCAAGAAGAAATTGCAAAACTGTTTCCGGAAGCACGCGTCCTTCGAATGGATGTCGATACGACGAGACAAAAAGGTTCACATGAACGGTTGCTCAGGCAGTTCAGTGAAGGGGAAGCGGATATTTTGCTTGGGACGCAAATGATTGCAAAAGGGCTAGATTTCCCGAATATCACACTCGTCGGCGTGCTCGCGGCGGATACGACGCTGCATCTTGCCGATTTCCGTGCAGCTGAAAAAACCTTTCAACTGATGACGCAGGTTAGCGGACGAGCGGGCCGCCACGAATTGCCTGGAGAGGTGTTCATTCAGACCTATTCTCCTGAACATTACGCAATCGATTTGGCAAAGGCGCAGCATTATGAGCCTTTCTACAATATGGAAATGGCAGCAAGAAAACAATACGGCTATCCGCCATTTTATTTCGTCACACTCGTTCAGTTCACTCACGAGGATTTGTTGAAAGTGGCCGATTTCGCCGAGAAGGCCACCGGCTATATGAAAGCGAACTTATCCGCGGATACAGTCGTCATCGGACCGACCGCAGCCGCTATCAGCCGTGTGAACAATAGATATCGTTACCAATGTTTGATAAAATACAAAAAAGAGCCGAAGTTGACGGAAACGTTGCAACAGCTTATTAAGTATTACCGGACGGACTGGATAAAATCAGGACTTACAATGACCGTTGATGTAGAACCGGCGTCCATATATTAATAACAACAGCGCAAGCGTCTGGGCGCCTGAAGTCCAGACGTGAAATCGCCGTATCTGAGCTGATCCACAGTACAAAGTTGTATAACATCTTAGATAACAAGACAGAAAAGAGGAAAAGATTTGGCAATACGAGAAATTGTGAAGCATCCGGCACCGGTTCTTCAACAGTCATGTAAAGAAGTAGTGAAATTTGATAAGAAGCTTGCAAAGCTGCTTGACGATATGTACGACACAATGGTGGCTGCTGATGGCATCGGCCTTGCTGCACCGCAAATCGGAGAAGCTGTACGTGTCGCTATCGTCGATATGGGCGAAGGACAAGATGTCATTGAAATGGTGAATCCAGTTGTGACGGCAATCGGCGGTTCGGAAATTGAGGTGGAAGGCTGTCTCAGTTTCCCGGATTTATTCGGCGAAGTGGAAAGACCGTTTTTTGTCCGTGTTGAAGCACAGGAACGGAATGGTGCTTTATATGAACTGGAAGCGGAAGATTATGAGGCACGTGCTATTCTCCACGAAATCGATCATTTGAACGGTGTTTTGTTTGATTCGAAGATCATCCGTGTCGTTGATCCGTCGGAGTTTGAAGAATTGGTTGAAGAAGAAGTTGTGGACGAAAGCGGTGGAGGTGGACAGCGATGACGAAGATAGTTTTCATGGGCACACCGGAATTCTCGGTGTCGGTCCTGACGATGCTTTACGATGAAGGACATACAATCGCGGCAGTTGTTACGCAGCCGGACAGACCTGTAGGACGGAAACGGGTCTTAACGCCACCTCCAGTTAAGGTGGAAGCGCTTCGCCTCGGATTGCCGATTATTCAACCTGAAAAACTGAAAGGTTCCACCGAACTTGATGACATCATCGCGCTCGAACCCGATTTAATCGTTACCGCCGCGTTTGGCCAGATATTGCCAAAAGAGCTGTTGGAAGCACCGCGATTAGGGTGCATCAATGTACACGCTTCCTTATTGCCTAAGTATCGCGGCGGTGCACCGATTCACCAAGCAATTATGGACGGTGAAACAGAAACGGGCGTAACAATCATGTATATGGTTGAAAAACTCGATGCAGGCGATATCATTTCCCAAGTGACTGTTCCCATCTCAGATACTGATCACACAGGTAGTATGTTTAAAGCATTATCGGTTGCGGGCACAGCACTGCTTAAAGAAACACTGCCTTCTATATTGAACGGGACAAATGAGCGGACTGTCCAGGATGAATCACTCGTAACATTTGCACGTAATATTTCCCGTGAACAAGAACGGATTGACTGGTCTGAGGGCGGTAAAACCATCTTTGATAAAATTCGCGGGCTTCATCCATGGCCGGTTGCATATACCGTATTCCAAGGTGAAAACGTGAAAATCTGGTGGAGCGAAAAAAGCTATTCGAACGAAAATGCACTGCCGGGGACAATTATCGGAATTGAAAGCGACCGGATTCTTGTGAAAGCTGGCGATGATACTGCTGTCGCGTTAACGGATCTTCAACCAGCCGGAAAAAAACGGATGACTGCGGATGAATTCATTCGCGGAACCGGATCTAAATGGAGTAAAGGGGACCGTTTCGAATGAATACTAGACCGAAAAAGAAAATATGGAACGGCAACGTCCGAGACGCGGCTCTTTCGATACTGATGGAAATAAATGATCATCAAGCATACAGCAATCTCTTGTTGCATAGAACAATCGAAAAATATGGTATCGAAACGAAAGATCGGGGATTGTTGACTGAATTGACCTACGGTACGCTTCAACACCGCATGACACTCGATTATTACCTCGAACCGTTCGTCCGTGGGAAATTGGACGGCTGGGTACGCGAACTTCTTAGATTGTCGTTATATCAAATCGTCTACTTGACGAAAATACCTCCGCATGCCGTGGTCCACGAAGCGGTCGAAATTGCGAAAAGACGCGGCCACAAGCGGATTGCACCCACTGTCAACGGCATTCTCCGTTCCGTATTGCGCAAAGGTGTACGATCACTTGATGAAATGAAAGATGGCACTCTGAAAACATCCATTGAAACGAGTCATCCAGAATGGCTCATTAAACGGTGGAATGAACAATTCGGGGAACAGGAAGCGGCTGTAATGGCACATGAAAACAATCATCCCGCTGCGATGACAGTTCGTGTTAATACAGCAAAAGCGACTCTTGATGAAGTCATCGCCTCATTGGAATCGGAAGGTGTAGAAGTGAGAAAAGGCGAAGTTGTGCCGGAATGCATCATTTCAGAAAGCGGTAATCTCGCCAATACAGAAGCATATAAAAAAGGCCTGATTACAATCCAGGATGAAAGTTCGATGCTTCCCATACTTGCACTTGATTTGTCCCCAGGTATGAAAGTTCTGGATATGTGTGCAGCCCCCGGAGGGAAAACAACCCACATCGCTGAAAAAATGAACGATGAAGGGGAAGTATTCGCTCATGATCTACACGAACATAAACTGAAGCTTATTGAAGCCAATGCAAATAGACTTGGCCTCTCGTCAATCAAAGCGTTAAGCGGAGACAGCCGGAAACTGAGGGAACTATATGAAGCATCTTCATTTGATCGTATTCTCGTCGATGCTCCTTGTAGCGGTCTCGGTGTCATTCGTAGGAAACCTGAAATTAAGTACAACAAATCACAAGCGGATTTCGATGCGCTAACGGATATCCAATCGGATCTTCTTGACACGGCCCGCGAATTGATCAAACCTGATGGAATAATTGTCTATAGTACATGTACTGTTGAATACGCTGAAAACCAAGGGATGGCTGAACGTTTCCTTGCACGGCACGATGATATGGAAAAAATCCCGTTGCATCAATTGGCTGACAACGAGAAATTGGCGATTGAAGACAACACTCTTCAAGTGCTCCCGCAACATTTTGGCAGCGATGGATTTTTTGTCGCGGCATTCCGAAAAAAAGGTCAGTAATAGAGCGGTTCGATTCAGAAAAGGGGGGATGGATGTTGCAATTTGAAGTCTTGACTGATATTGGAAGAAAGAGGACCGTCAACGAAGACAGTGCAGCTGTCTACACACATCCTGAGGGGATTATCCTTGCTGTCGTAGCGGATGGGATGGGCGGTCACCGTGGGGGGGATTTTGCCAGTTCTACGGCAATCAAAGTTATCGGTGAACAATTCATGAAGCTTGATAGTTCAAGATTCGAAGCGGAAGAGAATTGGGCACAATGGTTGCAGGAAGCCGTCAACCATGTGAATACGATGCTCTTCGAATATGCAAACGAAAATGAAGAGTATAAAGGAATGGGAACAACGCTTGAGGCTGCTCTAATCCGTGGTCGTTCCTGTCTTTTGTCACATACCGGCGACAGCCGTGTCTACGCAATCGATGACAAAGAGATACGCCAAGTGACGCGAGATCATTCTTACGTCAATGTGCTTCTCGACAGCGGTGAAATCACTGAAGAAGAAGCCGCAGTCCATCCGCGTAGAAACTGGATTATGAAAGCAATTGGATCGGAAAAGACGATTACACCGGAGCTGTATTCGTTTGAAGTGAAGGAAGGGATGTATGTACTCATTTGTACAGATGGACTCAGCAATAAAGTCGAACAACAGTTGATGCATGAAATTGTCATTGCAGATTCAACGTTGCGTAAAAAGGCGGAGCAACTAGTAGAATTTGCGAACAAGATGGGCGGGGAAGACAATATTTCCGTCATTTTGATTGAATCTACCGAAGTGGAGGTGTCTACTCCATGATCGGCAACAGAATTGGCGGACGTTATGAAATAGTCAAAAATATCGGCGAGGGCGGCATGTCAAAAGTCTATCTTGCACATGACGTCATCTTGGACCGTGACGTTGCCATCAAAATCCTTAATTATGATTTTGCGAATGAAGAAGCGCTGAAGAGAAGGTTTAAACGGGAAGCGCTTTCTGCGACAAGTCTCACACATCCGCATATTGTCGATATATTCGATGTGGGTGAGGAAGATGAACTTCACTATCTAGTGATGGAATATATTGAAGGTCAGACGTTGAAGAAATTTATCCAAGAAAAAGGTCCATTGACGCCAGAACAGGCAATACCGATTATGCAACAAATTGTGTCTGCCATTGCGAATGCCCATCATAACGGCATTGTACACCGTGATGTAAAACCCCAAAACATCTTAATGGACTCGGACGGGAATGCGAAAATCACTGATTTCGGTATTGCGATGGCACTAAGTGCAACAGCTCATACGAAAACAAACTCGGTTATCGGTACTGTCCATTACTTGTCGCCTGAACAAGCACGCGGCAGAATGGCAACGAAGAAATCTGATATTTACTCATTGGGCATCGTATTTTATGAGCTTTTGTCAGGTGAATTACCATTTTCAGCAGATACAGCGGTCGCTATCGCATTGAAGCATTTACAGGAAGAAACACCTTCCGTAAAGAAACTATTCCCTTCAATTCCGCAAAGCGTGGAAAACGTTATATTGAAAGCAACTATGAAGGAAGCTGCATATCGCTATGATTCAGCTGATGAAATGTATGATGATCTGCTGACGGTTTTGTTGCCGGAGCGTGCTGATGAAAAGAAATTCGAAATTGTGTTTGACGATGATCGAACCCGTGCCATACCGATTGTTAATGAATCGGCGAAATTCGATAGTCTTGAAGAGACAAAGAAAATAGAGCCAGTGAAGCTCGAACAAACAACCCCGCCTCCGAAAAAACGCAAGAAGTGGCCATTTATCATTGGTGGCATCATAGTCGCGGTCATCTTGGCTCTCCTGGTTTTCTTTTTGCCAGGCTTGTTGGGGCCTAAAACAGCAATTATCCCCGATGTATCTGGATTGGAAGAAACGGAGGCGGCAGATCGACTGCTTGAAGAAGGTTTCGAAGTGGATGAAAGAACGGAAGAGCCGTCTGAAGAAGTTAAGGCGGGGGAAGTAATCCGGACCGTACCGGAGGCTGGGAAGAAAAGGGATGTCGGCTCTGCCATCACATTATTCATTAGTACAGGAAAAGAAAAAACGAAGCTTGCCGATTATGTCGGCCATGATTATTCTACAATTACGACACGTCTAGCAAATTACGGTTTCAAATCAATAGATTCCGTAGAGAAGTTTTCCGAAGAGCCTAAAGGGACAATCCTGGAACAAGAACCGAAAGTGGGAGAGGATGTAGTTCCTAGTGAAACGGATTTAGTATTTACGGTAAGTAAAGGGATAGAGGAAAGAGAACTCAGTAATTTAATCGGCTTCGATGACAATCAGCTGAATGAATATGCGAAAACGTCCGGTTTCCGTATTGAGGTAGGAAAGAAAGAGTATTCTTCCACAGTAGCTGCAGGCCGAGTCATTTCACAGGATCCGTCGGCGGGAACAAAAATCGTGAAAGGCGGAAAAGTTAAAGTTACCGTCTCAAAAGGACCGGCGGAAAAACCGTATAAGCTACTTATTAAGACGGTAACTATTGAATATGATCCTAAAGTGAATGAACTCGCCCCCGATGATGGCGATGGCGATGTCGGAGATGGGGAAGAGGAAGACGGCGACAGCGATGAAAAGCAATTGGAGCCCGTCCCGCAAACAATTAAAATTTACGTTGAAGACAAAACACATACAATGTCCAAACCGTATGCCGAATTTACGATAACTAAAAATACGGTGAAACAGATTGAAATGAAAATTGAAGAAGGTAAAAGCGGCACATATAGAATAATGCGGGATGATGAGCAAATTGATGAACAGACGATCAATTATAGTGACGCCAAATAGAAGGGGTGAAAGAATGCCGGAAGGACAAATCAGAAAAGCGATCAGCGGGTATTATTATGTGGAAAACGATGGGGAGATCATTCAGTGCAGAGGTCGAGGTGTTTTCAGAAACCGGGGTGTCCATCCGCTTGTAGGGGATTTCGTGACCTACGTGCAAGTTGAGGATAATGATGCCACAGTTACTGAAGTACACGAACGGTTCAATGAGCTTGTCCGGCCGCCGATTTCAAATGTCCACCAGGCGCTGCTTGTCTTTTCCGTTGTTGAACCAGCATTCAGTCTTTATTTGCTGGACAGGTTCCTTGTTGTTGTTGAATCGTTCGGCGTAAAGCCGATAATTTGCCTGACGAAAAAAGATCTTGCTGATGCTGATGAATTAAGAAAAGTAACTGAATCTGCAGCGTATTACACCAAAATGGGTTATGACGTCATAGAGACTTTCATTGATGATCCGAAACTTACGGCGTTATTGAAACCGTATCTCGAAGGAAAAACAACCGTTCTTGCGGGTCAGTCAGGTGTCGGAAAATCGACGCTTTTGAATACAGCACTTCCTGAACTCGACTTGAAGACGGGTATCATTTCGGAAGCGCTTGGACGTGGGAAACATACGACGAGACATGTTGAACTGCTTGAAATGTCAGGTGGTCTTGTCGCAGATACTCCGGGTTTCAGTTCACTTGAATTCGATCATATTGAAAAAGAGGAACTGTCCCGTTACTTCATTGACATGGATGAAGTTGCTCCAAACTGCAGGTTCCGTGGATGTCTGCACATGAAAGAACCTAAGTGCGCAGTAAAAGACATGGTGGAGACCGGTGAAATCCCGCGTCATCGCTACGATCATTACTTGCAGTTCATGCAAGAAATACTTGACCGAAAGCCGAGGTATGAAAAACATGATTAAAATTGCACCATCCATTTTGGCGGCAGACTTTTCAAAGCTTGCCGAAGAAGTGAAAGAAGTCGAAGCAGCAGGGGCGGAATTAATCCATATCGATGTCATGGATGGCCATTTCGTTCCCAATATTACAATGGGGGCAATTGTTGTCGAGGCGCTTAGGCCCGTAACTAAATTGCCGCTGGATGTCCATTTAATGATTGAAAATCCTAATATGTACATTGAACAGTTTGCAAAGGCAGGAGCGGATTACATCACCGTCCATGTGGAAGCGTGTCCGCATTTGCACCGAACGCTCCAGCTGATCCGGTCGTACGGTGTGAAATCAGGTGTCGTGTTGAATCCACATACACCAGTCGAAACGATTCTTCATGTCCTTGATGAAATTGATTTAGTGTTATTCATGACGGTCAACCCCGGATTCGGCGGACAGAAGTTTATTCATTCCGTCGTTCCGAAGGTGAAGCAGCTGGCTGATATTATCCGTGAAAAAGGATTGGCGATTGAAATTGAAATCGACGGCGGCATCAATGAGGAAACGATCATTCCTTGTGTCGAAGCGGGCGCTACCATCCTTGTCGCAGGATCGGCCATCTACAATGCACCTGATCGCGCGGAGGCATTACGCCGTATTAAAACCGCTGGTGAAAGTGCGCTGGGGAAATGAAATATGCCGTCGTCTGTGCAGGTGGACCTGCATCGGAAATGGCTGACTTGACGGAGTTCAATAAGGAAGATACGGTGTTCATCGGGGCGGATCGGGGAGCATTGCATTTATTGCAAATGGGGATTATTCCGCATGAAGCGGTCGGAGATTTTGATTCCGTTTCGCAGAGTGAATATGATAGGATAGCCGATTCGGTTCATCTAATCGGGAGATTCCGTTCAGAAAAGGACGAGACCGACACGGAGCTTGCGGTCGAACGTGCTCTTTCCTATCATCCCGAGAACATCATTCTAACCGGAGTTACAGGAGGAAGGCTGGATCATATGGAATCTGCCCTTCATCTCCTGTATCGGCTTCAGAAAGAAAATAGAAAAATAGCATTTTCAATCTGCAATGCCACAAACGAACTTCTGATTCTTTTACCTGGAACTCATCAAGTGAAGCCGGAAAGCCGTTTCCCCTACATCTCATTTTTTCCATTTGGCGGCGGGGTTACAGGACTTACACTTAGCGGATTCAAGTACGAAACAGTAGACGCCGTACTAGAAACAGGCATGACGTTATTCACTAGCAATGAACTGGTTGCAGAAGTCTGTACTATCTCGTTCCATAAGGGCATATGCTTAATGGTAAGGAGTTCAGATTCCTGAAAGGAGTGGGGAATTGCGAGTTTATACATTTACGATGCCGAAGTTTATAAGTGGGGTTGTACGGAAGTGCATGGTTGTTTTCCAGAAGGACGATAAGCCGAAAGCCACTGCTAGCAACAACAAGAATAAAAAAAGGAAAAAAGAAAAAACGCCGGGCTGAAGAAATTCAGCCCGGCGTTTTATTTTCCTAAAGCTTCAGCGCTTAGGCGCTGAAGTTTTAGTTACAATCCATTAAACACGTTGAACTTTACCTGATTTAAGGGCTCTTGCAGAGACCCATACACGTTTAGGTTTACCGTTAACGAGAATACGGACTTTTTGAAGGTTCGCACCCCATGAACGGCGAGTTGCGTTCAATGCGTGGGAGCGTGCATTGCCTGTACGGGCTTTGCGACCTGTAATAACACATTCTTTAGACATAGTAGTACCTCCTTGCGAATGATGATTAAGTGCTTTACTTCTTTATTCGCATACCATAATAATGTATCATATGAAGAAACGTGTTGCAACCTTTTTTGTGACATCTTTCAAGGTAAATACCTTTACACGTTTAACTTCATTCAGCGGGATCTAACCTGTGGCGTAATTGATCGTCCTAATTATGCTTTCTTTTATTATTATAACAGGTATAGTACAATTGGATAAGAGAAAAAGGTTCCAGGGGGGATAAAACCATGTCAATCGAAGTGAAGAATGAATATGGCAAAATCGATATTACGAATGACGTTATCACCCAAGTGGTTGGGGAAGCGGCTATCGAATGTTATGGAGTTGTCGGTATGGCTTCAAGGCATCAGATCCGGGATGGCCTAACCGAAATTCTCGGGAAAGAAAATTTCGCACGGGGGGTCATCGTCCGTAATGTTGGCGAAGATACACATATCGATATGTATGTCATTGTCGGATACGGCACGAAAATTTCAGAAGTCGCCTACCAAGTACAATCAAAAGTGAAGTATACATTGAAAAAGACAGTCGGCATGACTGTGAAATCTGTTAATATTTTTGTCCAGGGAGTCCGAGTGACGAACCTGTAAGAGGAGGAAATAATTTCTATGAAAACCATAGATGGTTTACAATTTGCGGAAATGATAAAAATGGGTGCTCACCATCTTTATCAAAATGCCGACTACGTCGATTCACTAAACGTTTTCCCGGTACCTGATGGCGACACCGGCACAAACATGAATTTATCAATGACATCAGGGGCGAAGGAAACGGAAGAAAACGCTGTAGATCACATCGGTCAAACCGCACAAGCGTTATCGAAAGGATTGCTGATGGGGGCACGTGGTAATTCGGGTGTCATCCTTTCACAGCTATTCCGTGGCTTCGGAAAAGCGATTGAAAGTGAAGCCTCCGTCGATGGTGTGAAATTCGCTGCGGCATTGAAGTATGGTGTTGAAACGGCTTATAAAGCGGTTATGAAACCAGTAGAAGGAACAATATTGACAGTCGCGAAAGATGCATCCAATGCCGGAGTGGAAAAGGCCGCTACGACGGATGATTTCATTGAGGTAATGGAAGCTGTAGTGAAAGAGTCAAAAGCTTCACTTGAGCGGACACCCGATTTGTTGGCGGTATTGAAGGAAGTGGGCGTCGTCGATAGCGGCGGTCAAGGTCTTGTCTATGTATACGAAGGTTTCTTGGCATGCTTGAAAGGCGAAGAACTTCCGGCAAGAACAATCGTTGAGTCTATGGAAGACTTAGTTAGCGCTGAACATCATCGCAGTGTTCAAGGATTCATGAATACCGAAGACATCGAATATGGGTATTGCACAGAGTTTATGGTGAAATTCGAGGACGATAAACTGCTGACGAATCCATATGATGAAGCTGAATTCCGACAAGGATTGAGCCGATTCGGCGATTCCCTTCTTGTCATTTCCGATGACGAAGTAGCAAAAGTACATATTCATACGGAAGAACCGGGAGACGCACTAGGTTACGGTCAAAAGTTCGGTTCTCTTATTAAAATTAAAATCGAAAATATGCGTGAGCAACATCTGGAAATCGTCGGTGACAATCATTCGGTGTCAAACATGCCGAAAAGAGAAGCCGTCAGACATCCTTACGCGATTGTCACGGTCGCTATGGGAAGCGGAATTTCCGAATTGTTGAAAAGCGTAGGTGCTTCAGCGGTCATTGAGGGCGGTCAGACGATGAATCCTTCAACAGAAGATATCGTCAAGGCCATTGAGGAAGTGGGCGCTGAACGGGTTCTGATTTTACCGAACAATAAAAATATCATTATGGCGGCTGAACAAGCTGCTGAAATCATCGGCATCGAAGCAGCTGTCGTTCCTACAAAAACAGTGCCTGAAGGGCTTGCGGCCATTCTTGCTTTCAATCCGGAAGCGGAAGTTAGTGTAAATGCTTCTGCAATGACGGAAGCGGCATCGTTTGTAAAAACGGGACAAGTCACACATGCAGTAAGAGATACGTCGATCGACGGCGTCGAAATCACAAAAGCAGATTTCATGGGCATTTCAGGCGGCAAAATCATTACATCTGCACCTTCGCTTGAAAAAGTCATGAAAACACTGTTGGACTCAATCATCGATGCAGAGGATGAAATCGTTACAATCATCTATGGTGAGGACATCGATGAGAAAGATGCTTCTGCAATCGTAAGTTATGTAGAAGATAATTTCGACCATACGGAAGTGGAGCTGTATAACGGCAAACAGCCGTTGTATCCATATATCATTTCAGTAGAATAAATTAGGAAAGAGCAGTGCGCTTATGAAAAGCCGCACTGCTTTTCTTTTGCTTGGAATGGAAACAACATCTTTTGTCTTTATAACAATTATCGTGTAAAATGAATAATAGTATATTCTTACTAATGGGGGGTAGTGTCTATGAAATACAGATCAGTTTTCGATATTATTGGACCTGTCATGATTGGTCCATCATCTTCACATACTGCCGGCGCTGCAAGAATCGGCCGTGTCGCTCGGACACTTTTCGGCCGACAACCGGAATGGGCTCGGGTCCATTTATATGGTTCTTTTGCAGAAACATATAAAGGTCACGGTACGGATGTAGCTATCATTGGCGGATTATTGGATTATGATACATTCGATGAACGCATCAAATCGGCGTTTGCAGATGCAGAACGTGTTGGATTGACGTTTGAATTTATTCCCGAAGAGGAAGAAGCGATACATCCCAACACGGCCCGTCTTGTTATTGGGGATAGCCAAGGTGTTATGGAGCTGACTGGAATTTCGATAGGTGGCGGCACGATGGAAGTTGTTGAACTTAACGGTTTCCCGCTCAGGTTGTCAGGTCATTATCCTGCGCTTCTTATCGTTCATAATGATCGTTCCGGAGTTATTGCAAACGTTTCCAATGCGATTGCAAAACTGAATATCAATATCGCGCACATGGAAGTTGACCGGAAGGAAAAAGGGGAAATGGCACTTATGGTGATTGAGGTCGACCAAATGATCGACGACGCACTGATTAATGAGTTGGAAGCATTGCCTGATGTAACGCAAGTTTCAACATTGGCAAACTAAAGAGCGGTAAACGGGAGGGGAAACATAGATGGATGTTTTATTCAGTAATGTTAAAGAGCTTGTTGCACTTGCAGAGTCACAAAATAAACCCATTTCAGAAATTATGATCGAACAGGAAGTACTCATCACCAAACGCTCGAGAGAAGAAGTTATCGCGCAGATGGATAACAATTTGACAGTGATGGAAAAAGCGGTGGAAAGAGGTCTTGAAGGTGTCCAATCAACTTCAGGTCTAACCGGCGGTGATGCGGTACTCATTCAAAAGTACATGGCAACGGGAAAATCCCTTTCGGGGGATATTATCATGGATGCCGTTAGTAAGGCGGTCGCTACGAACGAAGTGAACGCGGCGATGGGGACGATTTGTGCGACGCCGACAGCTGGTGCTGCGGGCATCGTGCCTGGAACTTTGTTCGCCGTCAAGAATAAATTGAATCCCACACGCGAACAAATGATTAATTACCTGTTTACGTCGGGGGCTTTCGGTTTTGTTGTTGCGAATAATGCGTCGATATCAGGTGCGGCGGGCGGTTGCCAAGCAGAAACGGGTTCGGCCGGTTCGATGGCGGCAGCTGCAATCGTCGAAATGGCGGGCGGGACACCGCAGCAAAGCGCGGAAGCATTTTCCATCGTCATGAAAAACATGCTTGGTCTCGTTTGCGATCCGGTTGCGGGGCTTGTCGAAGTGCCATGTGTGAAACGGAATGCAATGGGGGCCGCAAAAGCGCTTGTAGGAGCAGACATGGCGCTAGCAGGTGTGGTTAGCCGTATCCCGACGGATGAAGTGATTGAAGCGATGCATAAAATAGGACAGTCGATGCCTTCAGCATTACGGGAAACAGCAAAAGGCGGATTGGCAGCTACGCCGACTGGAAAAGCGCTCGAAGCAAAAATTTTCGGCAAGGATAAAGTGGATAGTGACACAGTTAAATCTTAATTCTGTCACGACAATAAAAGGGGTCGGAAAAGCAGCCGGTGAACAGTTTGAAGTGCTTGGAATCTCAACTCTTCAAGATCTATTCATGACGTTCCCGTATCGGCATGAAGATTTCAGGTTGAAAGATTTGACCGAAACTCCTCATAATGAACGAGTCACGATTGAAGGAAGGGTCGAAAGCGAGCCTTCCGTTCTTTTTTTAGGGAAAAACAGATCTCGTCTACAAATCCGTCTTCTTGCCGGGAGGCATCTCGTGAAGGCGGTTTTTTTTAATCAGCATTATTTAAAAGATCGCCTGTCACTTGGGACGATTGTCACCGTGACAGGAAAATGGGACCGCGGACGGCAAGTGATCAATGTGAGCAACTTCAAAGATGGTCCAAAAACGGAACAAGCCGATTTTGAACCGGTGTACAGCTTAAAAGGTGTGATGCATCAGAAGACGTTTCGCCGTTTCATGCGCAATGCATTGGATACAGCTGTTGGTCAGCATGTGGAATCCCTTCCTGCAGACGTTCTTGAACTGTATCGCTTGCCGGGAATCGGAAATGCCCTTGAGATGATTCATTTTCCAACAAGCCCGAATGATGTAAAACAGGCTAGAAGACGCTTTGTCTATGAAGAACTGCTTTTGTTTCAACTGAAGATGCTTGGTATGAAAAAAGCGCGGAAAGAAGCGGAAAAGGGCGTTGTCATCGATTATGACCTTGCCAAGGTGAAAAATTTCATTTCAGCATTGCCATTCGAATTGACGGGGGCTCAAAAGCGGGTTGTCAATGAATTATGTGCGGAGCTGAAAAGCCCGACTCGGATGAACCGTCTCCTTCAAGGGGATGTGGGATCCGGGAAGACGGTCGTAGCGGCAATCGCTTTATATGCCGCCATCACTGCGGGTTATCAAGGAGCCCTAATGGCACCTACGGAAATCCTGGCCGAACAGCATGCCATAACGCTCGCTGAGTGGCTCGAACCTCACGGTGTTACCGTTGCATTCCTCGCTGGTTCGACGAAAACGAAGGCAAGGAAAAACTTGCTAGAGAAACTGGAATCGGGTGAAGTTGATCTACTTATCGGGACACATGCACTGATTCAGCCAGATGTCATCTTCAAAAATCCAGGCTTGGTCATTACTGATGAACAGCACCGGTTCGGCGTCGAACAGCGCCGTGTTCTACGGGATAAAGGGTTGAATCCGGATGTATTGTTCATGACCGCAACCCCGATTCCGCGTACACTAGCCATCACTGCATTCGGGGAAATGGATGTATCTATCCTTGATGAGTTACCGGCGGGCAGGAAAGAAATTGAAACGCATTGGCTGAAAGAAGATTCCCTCCTCCCGGTTTTGCGGAAGATGGAAAAAGAATTGGGTGCAGGACGTCAAGCGTATGTCATTTGTCCGTTAATCGAGGAATCCGATAAATTGGATGTTCAGAACGCAGTAGATGTCCACAGTCAGCTATCTACTCATTTCAGCGGTAAATATACAGTCGGCCTTATGCATGGCCGTCTTCATTCAGATGATAAAGATGCCATTATGCGTGATTTTAGTGACGGAAAAATCGACGTTCTCGTCTCGACGACTGTCGTGGAAGTGGGGGTCAACGTGCCAAACGCGACGTTTATGCTCATATATGACGCCACGCGTTTCGGACTTGCCCAGCTCCATCAACTTAGAGGGCGGGTAGGTCGTGGCGCTGAGCAATCATATTGCGTCCTCCTAGCAGATCCGAAAACGGAAGAGGGTAAAGAACGGATGCAAACGATGACGGAAACGAATGACGGTTTTGTGCTAGCGGAAAAGGACCTTGAGCTAAGGGGGGCCGGTGACTTTTTCGGGAAAAAGCAAAGCGGGTTACCTGAATTTAAAGTGGCCGATCCCGTTCATGATTACAGGGCGCTTGAAACAGCGAGGAAAGACGCGGAGAGATTGTTGGAATCACGTCATTTCTGGGAAGATCCCGAATACGGCATACTTCGGTCACATCTTGAACAGTCGGGCGCTCTCAGTGGTGATCGAATCGATTGAGGAAATTCGGAAGACCACGTTTCTTAAAACGACGCCTTCCGAATTTCTGAAAATCACTGAAAAACCTATTTCTTAAGTCCTGTTAATAAAACTGGATATCGCCTTCCTTATCCATATGAAGGCGACTCCGCATTCCTATGCTGTCTAGCTCCAGGCGTCAGCCCCTCGAGTCGCTTCAGACCATAGGATAAAAGGCAAAGGGCGCCTTTTTCCTATGGTCTTCCAGCGCTTTTCGGGGCTAAACGACGCCTTCCGCATTTCTATGCTGTCCAGCTCCGACTCCCAGATGCTCGGGTCATAAGGTGCTTCAGCTGTGCGGCAAAGAGCGCCGCTTCGCCGAATCATCTTATACCTGTCGCATCTAAACGGTCGTCTCCGCATTTCTATGCTTGCATTCTTTTTTCTATGTTTATATACTGTTATTAGTACCAAGTGCTAATCCGGAAGGTGAAACGATTGAGAATGCCTAAAAAGGAAAGGCAACGACTGCTTGGAAAGTTGCTAAAACAAAATCCGTTTCTGACAGACGAAGAGCTGTCGGAACATTTTACTGTAAGTGTCCAAACGATAAGGTTGGACAGGCTTGAGCATGGAATTCCCGAACTGCGGGAACGGTTGAAAACGGTTGCGACCCGGACGATGAAGGAAGAAGTGAAATCCCTTCATTCCGATGAAGTCTTTGGAGACATCATCGATATGGAACTCGATGAAAGGGCATTGTCGATATTCGATGTGACTGAAGACCATGTCTTCCAGCGAAATGGGATAGCGCGCGGGCATCATCTTTTTGCCCAAGCAAACTCGCTTGCTGTCGCTGTTATGAATGATGACCTTGCTTTGACCGCGAAGTCGGCCATCGACTTTCTGAAACCGGTGAAGGCGGGGGACAGAGTGGTTGCACGTGCGGAAGTGAAGAAAGAGAGTCTTGGAGAGAAGCGGACATTGGTCGTGGTCGTGTCAACTGTCAATGACGAAACGGTATTCACGGGCGAATTTCACATGTACCGAACGACTGATAGGAAGCAGGGGGAAATGAAATGATCATTGCAGTAGATGGAATGGGTGGAGATCATGCGCCTGGTCAAATTATTGCGGGTGCACTTGAAAGTCTCAACGAATTCGATGATATTAACATACATATTTATGGTGATGAACAGACGATGGCACCATTTTTAAGAGAACATGCCCGTCTGAAAGTCATTCATTGCACGGAGAAAATAGAACCTGATGATGAACCGGTTCGTGCTATCCGCAGAAAAAAAGATGCGTCGATGGTGAGGATGGCTCAAGCGGTTAAAGATGGAGAGGCTTCTGCCTGTGTATCTGCAGGTAACACAGGTGCACTTATGGCGGCGGGCTTGTTCATAGTAGGACGAATCAATGGGATTGAACGACCTGCACTGGCGCCGACTCTTCCTACAATTGATGGTAAAGGGTTCGTCATGCTGGACCTAGGAGCAAATGCGGATGCGAAACCCTCTCACCTTGAACAATATGCGGTTATGGGAAGCATCTACGCAGAAAAGGTGAGGGGTCTCGAAAACCCTCGCGTCGGTTTATTGAACATCGGAACGGAAGAAGGAAAAGGGAACGAATTGACGAAAGCTGCTTTTGAGTTACTCTCAAAAGCGCCCATCAATTTTATCGGGAACGTCGAATCGCGTGATTTGTTAATGGGTGTGGCGGACGTCGTCATAACAGACGGCTTCACGGGTAATATGGTTCTTAAAACGATTGAAGGGACAGCATCCGCTTTCTTCTCGATGTTAAAAGAAGTATATGGCGCTTCATTAAAATCAAAATTATCTGCGGCACTTGTGAAAGATGATTTGCGTGGATTGAAAAACAAAATGGACTATTCGGAGTATGGCGGAGCGGGTTTATTCGGCTTGAATTCACCCGTTATTAAAGCACATGGTTCATCAAACGCGAATGCTATATTGAATGCTGTTCGTCAAGCAAGGACGATGGTGCAGTACGACGTTTGCGGCACAATCCGTGAAACGGTAGGAAAGGTGGAAACTCAATGACGAAAGTGGCATTCATTTTCCCGGGGCAAGGCTCACAATCAGTCGGGATGGGAAAAGAGTTCGTAGAAACGCAAGTTGAAAGTATGAAGTTCTTGGAACAGGCGGACCGTGTACTTGATTTACAACTTAGCAAACTGATTCTGGAAGGACCGCAAGATGAACTGACGCTAACATACAATGCACAGCCTGCTCTTCTCACTGTCGGCTCATTGATTGCATCGCGTTTGGTCGAAGAAGGCATTACGCCTACTTATACTGCAGGACATAGTCTCGGTGAATATACTGCGCTCGTCGCTTCAGGTGTTATGTCATTTGAAGATGGTGTTTCAGTGGTTCATAAGCGCGGATTGTATATGAACGAAGCGGTGCCTGCTGGTGAAGGGGCGATGGCGGCAATACTTGGACTTGATGGTCAAAAGCTGAAGGAAGTGACGGATGCCATTACAGCAGATGGTTTTGCCGTCCAACCGGCCAATTTGAACTGTCCCGGCCAAATTGTCATTTCAGGAACAAAAGCTGGCGTCGAGAAGGCATGTATCCAATTGAAAGAAGCTGGAGCGAAAAGAGCGATTCCGCTTGATGTCAGTGGACCGTTTCATTCTTCACTAATGAAACCTGCTGCAGACAAACTTCGTGCAACACTTGATGGAGTGGAGATGGAAGATGCGTCCATTCCGGTTATTGCGAATGTGAATGCTTCAGTCGTAAACGATCGTGACGACATAAAAGAGTTGCTCGTTGAACAACTGTATTCTCCTGTCTTATGGGAAGATTCTGTCCGTATGCTACTGGAGCTCGGCGTAACGCACTTTATTGAGTGCGGTCCAGGAAAAGTGTTGAGCGGTCTTGTTAAAAAGATAGACCGGAGCGTCACGGTACTACCGGTCTATGATGAAGAAACATTACAAACTGTGATCGAAGCTTCGAAAGGGTGGTCGTAATGGGCAGATTTGAAGGGAAATCAGCAATCGTAACAGGGGCGTCGCGTGGAATTGGCCGTGAAATTGCACTGCTTCTTGGTAAAGAAGGGGCGCGTGTTGCGGTAAATTATAGTGGCAGTAAAGATAAGGCGGATGAAGTCGTTTCGCTAATTACGGAATCTGGCGGAGAAGCATTCGCTATCCAGGCTGACGTATCCAATGCTGAAAGTGTTAAAAATATGGTCGACAAAACGTTAGAAGCTTTTGGCAGGATTGATATCCTTGTCAATAATGCGGGTATTACGAGAGATAATTTGCTCATGCGCATGAAAGAAGACGAGTGGGACGATGTCGTTAATATCAACTTAAAAGGCGTATTTTTATGCACGAAAGGTGTCACGAGGCAAATGATGAGACAACGTGAAGGAAGAATCGTCAACGTTGCATCGATTGTCGGAGTGTCAGGAAATCCTGGACAAGCAAACTATGTCGCTGCAAAAGCCGGTGTCATCGGTTTTACAAAGACTGCCGCAAAAGAGCTGGCATCACGCAATATAAATGTTAACGCGGTTGCGCCAGGGTTTATTACGACCGATATGACGGATGCGCTGAGTGAACAAGTTAAGGGGCAAATGTTATCGGGAATACCACTTGGCAAGCTCGGAAGTCCTGAAGATGTAGCGCGTACCGTTCTATTTCTTTTATCGGAGGACGCTGCTTATATTACGGGTCAGACGATTCATGTCGATGGCGGTATGGTAATGTAATAGAGGTTGATCGAACATCCAGCGCCTAGAGGCTCGGGTCATAAGCCGATCCAGCTAGGAAGGATTGAATTGCATCCTTCCCGAGCACAGTACGTTGCTCTGCTGGCCTGTCTTATGCCTGTCGCCTCTAAGCAGGCGCTTCCACATTTCTTTAATGTCCATTTCCAGGCGTCAGATGCTCGGTCATAAGCCGGCTCGACCATGCGGCAAAGAACGCCGCAAGGACAATCCGTCTTATGTCTGCCGCATCTAGACGACGCCTTCCACATTTCTTGAGAGGAGGTGACAAATTTGTCAACAGTACTTGACCGTGTAACAAAAGTGATTGTCGATCGCCTTGGCGTCGATGAAAGTGAAGTTAAAATGGAAGCTTCTTTCCGTGATGATCTCGGCGCAGATTCATTGGACGTCGTTGAACTTGTAATGGAATTAGAAGATGAATTCGAAATGGAAATTTCCGATGATGACGCTGAAAAGATTGCAACTGTCGGAGACGCAGTTTCGCATATCGAGAAAAAAGTGAACTAATGGATATTCCGGTTGAGACTCTTTCATCCTTTCTGCTTTGGAAAGGATTGAAAGCGTCTCTTTTCGGTTTTATCGCAAACACTTTTGCACTGTGGCGTTGAAAAGGGTAAAATTATATGCACTATGTACTGAAAGGCAGAATCGATAATGACTAATACAAACAATTATAAAGGAAAACATGCAAACGCGTCTTTACCGGCGGCAGTTCGAATCAAGTTTGATGAATTACAAAAAGAGTTGAACATCACTTTCAAAAATATTTCACTGCTGTACAATGCATTCACACATTCATCTTATGTGAATGAGCATCGGAGAAAAAACTTTACGGATAATGAAAGACTTGAATTCTTGGGCGACGCAGTGCTTGAGCTTGGTGTATCTCGGTTCCTTTATTCTACTGAGCCTGACATGAGCGAAGGAGAACTAACGAAACTTAGAGCGGCGATTGTCTGCGAACCTTCACTCGTGAAATTTTCCAATGAACTTGGCTTCGGCCGTTTCATCCTTCTTGGGAAAGGTGAGGAACAGACAGGTGGACGGATGCGCCCTGCACTTCTTGCTGACGTGTTTGAGGCCTTTATAGGTGCCCTTTACATAGACCAAGGGATGGAAGCTGTAATACCATTCTTGGAACAAGTCGTTTTCCCGAAAATCAGTATCGGTGCTTTTTCGCATGTGATGGATTATAAAAGCCGTCTGCAGGAAATAATCCAGCAGACGAACAGCGGTCAACTGCAGTACGAAATCATTGAAGAAAAAGGTCCTGCTCATGCGAAAAACTTCGTGACTGTCGTTAAACTGGGCGATGAGCAGCTTGGAACAGGTCTTGGGAAATCGAAAAAAGAGGCAGAGCAGGAAGCAGCCCGCCATGCAATTCAAGATTTAAGCAGTCGGCAGGCTGAAGGAGAGATTTAATCGTGTTTTTAAAAAGGTTGGAAATTAAGGGATTTAAATCGTTTGCTGAACGAATCGCAATCGATTTTGTCCCGGGCGTAACGGCAGTGGTCGGCCCGAATGGAAGCGGAAAAAGTAATATCACAGATGCCATCCGCTGGGTTTTAGGTGAGCAGTCTGCAAAATCGCTCAGGGGCGCGAAAATGGAAGATGTCATTTTTGTGGGAAGTGATTCACGAAAATCGCTTAACTTTGCAGAAGTGACCCTTATTCTTGATAATAGTAAAGGTCTTTTTCCACTTGATTACACTGAAATTAGTGTCAGCAGGCGTGTTTTTCGTTCAGGGGAAAGCGCTTATCTGTTAAATGGTCAACAATGCCGGTTGAAAGATATCAATGACGTGTTTATGGATTCCGGACTTGGCAAGGAAGCTTTTTCAATTATTTCACAAGGTCGGGTAGATGAAATTCTGAATAGCCGTCCTGAAGACAGACGAAGTATTTTTGATGAGGCTGCTGGGGTTCTTAAATACAGAACTAGAAAAAAGAAGGCGGAACAAAAACTTTTTGAAACGGAAGACAATCTGGATCGTGTACTAGATATATTGAAAGAGCTGGATTCAAGAATCGAACCGTTAAGAGAAAGCGCAGAAGCGGCACAAAAACATAAAGTGCTTTCGGAAGAAACGCGTGAAGCAGATGTTTCGTTGCTGACCTATGATGCAAGTAATCTACGCGTAGAAATTCTCGGAAAATCAGATGAAGCCGAAAGATATTCAGAAAAGAAGGAACAACTCGAAGCTGAATCGAAAATTGCTGAAGAAGCTTCGGCGGCAGCGAAGAAAGAACTTACAATCATGGATGAACAACTGGAAACACTGCAAAGAAAACTCGTAGTGGCGAGTGCAGAGACGGAAAAGTGGGAAGGAAGACGACTTTTATCACTTGAGAAACGTCGTAATGCAGACCAACAGTTTGAGAGAGCCCGATTTGATCTTATCACTACCGAAAAAGAGAAGGCGGGCCTTTCAGAAAAACTCGGTAAAGCCCGAAAAAAACTGAAACAGTTGGTAACGGAACATGAAAAAACAAGCTTCGAGATGGATGGCATTTCTCAAATTCTGAAACGTTCAGTTAAAGAGACGGAAAAAGAAATTGATGAATTGAAATCGACCTATATCGACCGGCTAAACGAAGAGGCGACAATTCGCAACGATTTGAAGCATGCGGAGGAGCGTCTCGCAGGTGAAAAAAATTCATCCGAAAAAATCTTACAGCAGAGATCAGTCCAGAAAGCACGCCTTGCAAAACTGACGGAAGAAAAAAAAGAAAAAACGAAAACGTTATCCACTTTAAAACAGAAATCAACGGCAGCGGATTCAGCCTCCAGAAAATTGGCGATGGAATTGCATCATGCTGAAGAAGCACTTAATTTACAGCAGGAAGTTATGCAAAAAGCGCTCAATAAGCAACATGAGATGCACGGACGGGTGCGTGCGCTTGAAAGTATGGAAGCGGACTTTTCTGGTTTTTATTCAGGTGTAAAAGAGATTCTTGTTGCAAAAAAATCCGGTAAGTTAAAAGGGATTGACGGTGCAGTAGCGGAACTCATATCCGTCGAAAAAGACTATATTAAAGCGGTGGAAACAGCGCTTGGCGGCGCGATGCAACATATTGTGACCTCGACTGAATCAGAAGCTCGCAAGGCAATTGCTTATTTGAAAGTGAAGAATGCCGGACGGGCGACTTTCCTGCCCAGGGATGTAATGAAATCAAGGAAGCTCCAACCAGCTTCGCTTCGTTCAGTTGAACAGCATCCCGAATACATAGGGACCGCTGATCGTCTAGTACAGAGTGATGTTGAGTATTCGATTATCACGGAAAACTTACTTGGCAATACAATCGTTGCAAAAACACTCGCTGGAGCTTCGGCAATTGCAAAAGCGCTTGGCTATCGTTTCCGTGTCGTGACGCTGGATGGCGATATTGTGAATGCCGGTGGTTCCCTTACAGGGGGCGGTGTCAAAGGGCAGGCCTCGGTCTTTACAAGAAAAGCGGAACTTGAAACGTTGCAAAAGCAAGTAACCCGAATGGCCGAATCAATCAATTCCGCAGGAAAGAAAATCGGCGATACGAAAATGACCGTCGCGGAGAAAATGCATGAAGCAAATCTGTCACGTAAATTGACCGATAGCTTACAACTCGATATTGCGACAGCGGAATCCGGCATTCGCGAAATCGATATGTCCATCAAGGCTGTTGAAGCAGAAATTGCTTTGACCGAGATGGGAAGACGCGGTGCCGAAAATGCTGGTTCGGAGTTGCTGGAGAAGAAAGCTGCATTACAAGAAAATCATGCACGCGTGAAGAGTGAACTGGAAACAATCCAATTGGAAGTAGAGACGCTTGAACGCCTTGCTGCGGATCGACGGAACGAAGAAGCCGCATTGACAACCCGATTCAATGAATTACGGGAGCGTATCGCAGTTTTACGTGAACAGAAGGCACACCAGCAAACTTCCATCGTGGAAATGGAACGTGCCTTCACACAAACCGAGCAGAAATGGACTGCATTACAGGAAGAAGTGCAGTATTTCACGGGAAGTGAAAATGGCGGGGAATTGACTGCTGAACAAATTGCAGAGGAAATCGGAAAAGCGACTGCTGAAAAAAGTTCGATTGAAAAAGCGATTACAGCAAGCAGGAAAACCCGTACGGATCTGGCAGCTCTTCTTGAAGAGAAAAGCACGTTGCTACGCGAGTTGAGAGGTAGTGCCGGACAAGTCATTTCTGCGTTGAATGCAGTATCCGTCTCGCTATCACGTTTGGAAGTAAAATACGAAGCTGTCACCCAACGGTTGTTGGAGGAATATGGATTATATCCCGATCGGATGGTGGCGGAAGATTTTGATGAAGTTCGCACAAGGGAAAAAGTCGAATCGTTGAAACGCCAATTGGCCGCATTAGGACCCATCAACCCTGGGGCAATTGCGGAGTTCGAAGAGGTATCCGAGCGTCATATCTTCCTGAGCGAACAGCGCAATGATCTGCTTGAAGCGAAGAATACACTCCACGAAGCGATGTCTGAGATGGATACCGAGATGACCGCGCGTTTTTCAATGACGTTCAACGCTGTCCAGAACCGTTTCCAGCATGTGTTTAAAGAAATGTTCGGGGGAGGGGATGCGGATCTTATCCTTACTGAACCTGATAATCTCCTAGAAACAGGGGTTGAAATTGTAGCGCGTCCGCCCGGGAAGAAATTACAGAATTTAAGCCTGCTATCGGGCGGCGAACGTGCGTTGACAGCAATTGCGTTGTTGTTTTCAATTATCGAAGTGCGGCCGGTGCCGTTTTGTATTCTCGATGAAGTCGAAGCCGCACTCGACGAAGCGAATGTCATACGCTACAGTAAATACTTGAAGAAGTTTTCGGAGAAGACGCAATTCATCGTGATTACGCATCGGAAAGGAACGATGGAAGGCGCCGATGTGCTATACGGAATAACGATGCAGGAATCAGGTGTGTCAAAAGTTATTTCCGTCAAACTTTCAGAAGTGCCAGAAGAAGCTATTATGTAAAGGAGTGACTAATAGATGTCATTTTTCAAAAAACTGAAAGAAAAGATTACAGGCACGAACGAAGCTGTAACAGAGAAGTTCAAAGAAGGGTTATCAAAAACCCGTAATCAATTCACAACTAAAGTGAATGACCTTGTGGCGCGTTTCAGGGAGATCGACGAAGAATTCTTCGAGGAATTGGAGGAGTTATTGTTACAGGCGGATGTCGGATATGAAACTGTTATGGAACTTATCGATTTGCTCAAGGTCGAAGTGCAACGGAAAAACATTAAAGATACAGCGGGCATCCAATCGGTCATTTCCGAAAAATTAGTAGAAATCTACCAAGCGGGAGAAGAAATCGACAGCAGCCTGAATGTCCAAGAAGACGGTTTGACCGTCGTGCTGATGGTTGGAGTCAATGGCGTCGGTAAGACAACGACAATCGGGAAGTTGGCGTCCCGTCTTATGGCTGAAGGCAAGACGGTCATGCTTGCAGCTGGTGATACGTTCCGTGCCGGGGCGATTGACCAGCTTGTTGTCTGGGGTGAACGTGCAGGGGTTGAAGTAATCCGCCAATCGGAGGGATCCGATCCTGCCGCTGTCATGTATGACGCAATCCGGGCCGCAAAAAATCGCAAAGTGGATGTCCTCATCTGTGATACAGCGGGAAGGCTTCAAAACAAAGTGAACTTAATGAATGAGCTTCAGAAAGTGCACCGGGTCATCAGCAAAGAAGTCGAAGGAGCACCGCATGAAGTGTTGCTGGCGCTCGATGCAACGACAGGTCAAAATGCACTTGTGCAAGCACAGACATTCAAAGAAGCTACGAACGTTACAGGAATCGTCTTAACGAAGCTAGATGGCACAGCAAAAGGCGGAATCGTGCTTGCCATCCGGAAAAAGTTGAACATCCCTGTTAAATTCGTCGGCCTCGGCGAAGGTGTGGATGATCTGCAGCCATTTGACCCCGAGAAATATGTCTATGGGCTTTTTGCGGATGGATTGGAACAGGAAAGTGAAAATGACGCTACAGACAAGTAAAATAGCTTGACAGTACTCTGTCGTCATATTATGATGGCTGAGGAAGACAAGCGGGGAGGCGGAGCCTATGACGCTTGCAAAAACGACACGCATCAACTTCCTCTTCGATTTTTATCAGTCGCTTTTGACCGATAAACAGAGACTTTATATGCAGCTTTATTATTTGGAAGATCTTTCACTCGGTGAGATTGCGGGGGAATACGGCGTTTCACGTCAGGCTGTCTATGATAATGTTCGCCGGACTGAAGCAATGCTCGAAGACTATGAGATGAAGTTGAATTTATTTACGAAATTCCAGAAACGAGCAGAAATTGTGGATTCCCTTGAGCGGCTCGTAACCGATGATGTTAAAAACTCGGAAACAATCAGGGAATTATTACTCGCAATAAAAGATAATGAGTAGGAGGCTCTGTGCATGGCATTTGAAGGATTAGCCCAGCGCCTGCAAGGGACGCTACAGAAAATCAGGGGCAAAGGTAAAATCGACGAAGCTGACGTCAAGGAGATGATGCGTGAAGTACGTTTCGCGCTTATCGAGGCCGACGTCAACTTGAAAGTTGTGAAAGAGTTTGTCAAAACGGTAAGTGAACGCGCCGTAGGCCAAGACGTTATGAAAAGTCTAACACCCGGCCAGCAAGTCGTCAAAATCGTTAAAGATGAACTGACGAACCTGATGGGCGGCGAACAGAACCCCATCCAGTTTGCAAGGAAGTCGCCGACCGTCATCATGATGGTCGGTCTGCAAGGTGCGGGGAAAACGACGACCACCGGTAAATTGGCGAGCGTTCTTCGGAAACGGCACAATAAAAAGCCGCTTCTTGTTGCGGCGGACGTTTACAGACCGGCTGCGATTCAGCAATTGGAGACGCTTGGGAAGCAGTTGACGATGCCTGTATTCGCGCTTGGAACTGATATCTCACCTGTCGAAATTGTTCGCAAGGCAATGGAAGAGGCGGAGAAAGAACATCACGATGTCGTTATCATCGATACTGCGGGCAGGCTGCATGTCGACGAAGAACTGATGCAGGAACTGAAAGATATCCGGGATCTCAGCACTCCGGACGAAGTGTTCCTTGTCGTCGATGCGATGACAGGGCAGGATGCGGTGAATGTCGCTAAAAACTTCGACGATACTGTGGGCATCACGGGCGTCGTCTTGACGAAACTGGACGGGGATACCCGAGGCGGGGCTGCACTTTCCATCCGCGCCGTTACAGAAAAGCCGATTAAGTTCGTCGGGATGGGCGAGAAGATGGATGCACTTGAACCGTTCCACCCGGAGCGTATGGCTTCCCGTATTCTTGGCATGGGCGATGTGATGTCTCTCATCGAAAAAGCTCAAGAAAACGTCGATGAAGAGAAAACGAAGGAACTTGAACAAAAATTCCGGACGCAATCATTCACACTCGATGACTTCCTAGATCAACTTCAGCAGGTCAAGAAGATGGGGCCGCTCGACGAACTATTGAAAATGATGCCGGGCGCCAATAAAATCAAAGGACTCGAGAATGCCAAAGTCGATGAGGGGCAGATGGGACGTGTGGAAGCTGTCATTCAATCGATGACGACAGCGGAGCGCAATACACCCGACATCATCAATGCAAATCGTCGCAAGCGGATTGCAAAAGGCTCAGGTACGTCAATACAAGAGGTGAATCGTCTCTTGAAGCAATTCGAAGATATGAAAAAAATGTTTAAACAAATGTCAGGCATGCAACAAAAAGGCAAAAAGAAAATGAAGATGCCCGGACTAGATTCGTTTTTCAAATGAAAACCGGGATTTTCGAAAGAATTTCAAGGTGTTAAGAAAAAACACTTTACAAACAACAAAAAGCTTGATAATATACTATCTTGTGTGAAACTATTCGGAGGTGCAAGTAAAAATGTCAGTAAAAATTCGTCTTAAACGTATGGGAGCAAAGAAAACTCCTTTCTATCGTATTGTTGTCGCGGACTCACGTTCACCACGTGACGGCCGTCAAATCGAAACGGTTGGTACTTACAACCCGCTTACAAAACCAGCTGAAGTGAAGATCGATGAAGAGCTAGCTCTTAAATGGCTTCAGAACGGTGCTAAACCTTCTGATACAGTCCGTAACCTGTTTTCCGACAAAGGCATCATGGAAAAACACCATAACGCTAAACTCGGTAAATAATCAGGAGGGGTGCCCATGAAGCAGCTGATTGAAACAATTGTCAAACCGTTAGTCGATTATCCCGGAGATGTCCGGGTAGCAATGGATGAGCATGATAATCGTGTCATCTATAAACTATCTGTAAATCCCGAAGATATGGGAAAAGTTATCGGAAAGCAAGGGCGTGTGGCGAAAGCGATACGAACTATTGTTTATTCAGCAGCAGGCAGTCACCACGGCAAAAAGGTTTATATCGATATTATAGATTGATGCAGAAAAGGAGGGAGCCTAATGTTCCTTCCTTTTTTGTCTATATAAGTCGAACAAATGAATATCTATATAAACTGAGCGAAGGCACCATTCAGTGCCAATTGCTATCACAATTCGAAGGACGTGAATTGTGTCAGCAACTGGACACCGGGTAGCTGAAGCCCTAAGATTGGAGGCAGAGCTGCCCGGCTTAGGGGCCAACTGATAATCCTTCATATTTAAACCCTGTAAGTAAATCCTCCGTAATATCGGGGGATAGCCCGCCAGTTATTTGAATCCCCAGTATCGATGAAATAGGTACCATCAATATATCAAGAAAAACCAGCGAAGGCGCCTTAAAGGGGTAGACGGAGCCATAAGACTGACGACGAAGTTGTCCGGCTTATGGCGGAAGGCATCCCCAAGCGCCGAAGCGTGTATTATGGTCAAACCTTCTTCGATTCTATAATGACGGAAGGCTTATCCAAGCGTATTTGTAGAAAACTTTACTTCAAATTATCTATAAGTTATTATTTTTTCATATAAAGGATGGTGTGAATTATGCAATGGTTCAACGTTGGTACAATTGTCAATACACACGGAATCCGTGGAGAAGTCCGTGTCATATCACGTACCCATTTCCCGGAAGAACGCTATACGGTCGGCAATAAGCTTGCCCTGTTCATGCCGGATAGTAAAACACCTATTTACTTGACGGTGGCAAGTCACAGGCAGCATAAGAACTTTGATTTATTGACGTTTGAAAATCATCCGAATCTTAACGACGTCGAAAAGTATCGCAACGGTATTTTTAAAATAGCGGAAAACGAACTTGGCGATCTGGATGAAAATGAGTTCTATTATCACGAAATCATCGGTTGTACAGTAGTCACTACTGAAGGAGCCGATATCGGGAAAGTGACGGAAATCCTTGAAACCGGTGCGAATGACGTTTGGACGGTAACGCCTGAAAAAGGCAAGCCGCACTATATTCCGTATATCGAAGACATAGTCAAGGAAATCGATGTAGATAGTAAAAAAATTATCATCGATCCAATGGAAGGGCTTCTTTCATGATGAAAATCGATGTCTTATCACTGTTTCCGGAAATGTTCGAAGGTGTTCTTCATTCTTCGATCATGAAAAAAGCGCAAGCGAACGGTGCAGTATCGTTTGGTGTAACCGATTTCCGTGACTATTCTACAAACAAGCATCATAAAGTCGACGATTATCCGTACGGTGGAGGAGCAGGCATGGTGCTTAAACCGGAGCCTCTTTTCGCCGCTGTCGAAGCAATATCCGGAGGGATGGAAAAAAAACCGCGAGTCATTCTTATGTGTCCTCAAGGAGAACGGTTTACGCAAAAAAAAGCGGAGGAACTTTCCGCTGAAGAGCATGTTGTCTTCATATGCGGTCACTATGAGGGATACGACGAGCGCATACGCCAACATCTTGTCACGGACGAGTTATCCATCGGCGATTTCGTTCTGACGGGCGGAGAGATTGCTGCGATGGCTGTAATCGATAGTGTCGTCAGGCTCTTGCCGAATGTCCTGGGCAATTCGGATTCCCCAGTGCTCGATTCGTTTTCGACGGGATTGCTCGAACATCCGCAATATACGCGTCCTTCCGATTTTAACGGAATGGAAGTACCGCCTGTGCTTTTGTCGGGCAACCATGCGGAAATCGATAAATGGCGCGAAGAGCAATCACTCCTCCGGACATTCGAACGGAGAAAAGACTTGCTAGAAGACGCGCCGCTCACAGATCATCAGCGAAAATTTCTTAACCAATTAAAACAACAAAAAAAATAGCCTGATTTTCTTGCGTCGACTTGTCCTTTGTGATACTATCTTGTATGTACTTCTATGTTAAGTACATACTTACTGGTGTTCCGCTGCAAAGGCAGGAAGTGCAAGAGCATCTGTGGATAGGGAGAGGTTAAATTATGCAACATATCATTTCAGAAATCACAAAAGATCAGCTTCGTGCAGATCATCCATCATTCCGTGCAGGAGATACTGTTCGTTTGCACGTTAAAATCGTAGAGGGAACGCGTGAGCGTATCCAGCTATTTGAAGGAATTGTTATCAAACGTCGTGGAGGCGGAATCAGTGAAACTTTCACAGTCCGCAAAATTTCCAACGGTGTTGGTGTTGAACGTACATTCCCTGTACACACACCGAAAATCACTCTACTTGAAGTAACACGCCGTGGTAAAGTACGCCGTGCGAAGTTGTACTATCTTCGCAGCCTGCGCGGAAAAGCTGCTCGTATCAAAGAACTTCGATAAGCAAAAAATGCAGGAGGCCCGCAAATGGCCTCCTTTCTTTTTGCCTCAAAATTGAATAGACTGTACAATAAAGAAAGACGTATGCAGGAGGCTCAGCCGATGAATGAAGAGAAGAAGAAAAGAAATGAAACGTGGGAATGGGCGAAGGCACTTTTAATCGCATTCGGACTTGCGGCGATCATCCGAATTTTCCTATTTACACCGATTGTTGTCGATGGAGTATCAATGATGCCGACACTTGAGAATGGTGACAGAATGATTGTGAATAAAATCGGATACACGATTGGGGAACCGAACCGGTTTGATATTGTTGTATTCCATGCGCCCGAAGAAAAAGATTACATAAAAAGGGTGATCGGACTTCCGGGCGACGAAGTGGAGTATCGGGATGACGTTTTATACATTAATGGAAAACCGTACGAAGAACCCTATCTCGATCAATACAAGGCGGAAGTTGTGGACAGTCCACTGACTGAAGACTTCACCCTCGAGGAGAAAATTGGAAGTACAACAGTCCCGGCGGATCATATATTTGTCATGGGGGACAACAGAAGAAAAAGCAAGGACTCCAGACATATTGGGGCCGTTGCAATCGATGAAATCATCGGCAGTACTAAAATCGTCTTCTGGCCGATCAAAGATTTCGGGATTATCAAGTAACAAGAGGAGCTTACAACATGACAATTCAATGGTTTCCCGGACATATGGCAAAAGCGCGACGGGAAGTAACCGAAAAGTTGAAGCTTGTAGACATCGTTTTTGAGTTAATCGATGCCAGGCTTCCGCTATCTTCCAGAAATCCGATGATTGACGAAGTCATCCATCAAAAACCGAGACTTCTTATTCTGAATAAGATGGACCTTGCGGATGAAACGGAAACGGCCCGCTGGATCCGCTATTTTGAAACACGTGGAATGCGTGCGGTTGCCATCAATTCATTTGAAGGAAAAGGGCTTCAGATCGTAATAAAAGCTGCAAAAGAGATTTTAGAACCGAAATTAGAAAGAATGCGTAAAAGAGGCATCCGTCCAGGTGCGATGCGGGCAATGATTGTTGGCATTCCGAACGTCGGAAAATCGACGCTTATCAATCGTCTGGCGAAGAAGAATATTGCCAAAACAGGCAACACACCGGGCGTTACCAAAGCCCAGCAATGGATTAAATACGAAAAAGAGCTTGAACTCCTTGATACGCCGGGTATTTTATGGCCTAAATTCGAGGACAAGGATGTCGGCTTTAAGCTTGCGCTGACGGGCGCTATCAAAGATACTATCGTCAACATGGAAGACTTGGCAGTATACGGTCTTCGTTTCTTGGAAGCGAATTATCCTGACCGACTTTCGGATAGATATGGGTTGGCAACTATCGGCGATGAAATTCTCCCTATTTTCGAACAGATCGGTGCACGCCGTAAAGTGTATACGACAGGTGGAGAAGTCGATCATGACAAAGTGGCTGAGCTGATTGTCCGGGATATTCGAAACGAATACCTTGGAAAACTGACTTTCGACTTCACAGCCCAACAACCGCAACAAGAGTAGGCCGATGCCGGCACGGAATTTTTCCGCGGCAATCGGCCTTTTCTTTTATGCGGGTCAAAAAGTGACAACAGCAACCGATATAATAAACAAGAAATGAGTCGATAAATCGTCTGTTACTGGAAGGTGATTACATTGAAAACGATTAAAGAAATTACGGGACGGTTAAAGACCGTTGAAGAACCGGAACAGTGGATGGAAGAACTCGCATTGGACCCGAGAATAGGTGTGAAAAATGCGCTTAACCGTTGGAAACGACAGTACGACAAAAGAAAAGCTGTGGAACAGAACCACTTTGCGAAGGAAGCCTTTGACGTGTCGTTTGCGCCGTTTGAAGGAGCTATGATTGCTGGGGTCGACGAAGCGGGCAGAGGGCCATTGGCGGGTCCTGTGGTCACCTCAGCGGTTATTTTACCGCGAGAAACTCCGGAGCTCACCGGTCTGGATGATTCAAAGGCTGTGCCGAAAGCTGAAAGGGAGCGACTTGCGGAAAAAATCCGCAACGTCGCAATCGCTTATTCAACACATATCCAATCGGCTCATGCCATCGACGATATGAATATTTATGCTGCGACAAGGGATTCGATGGAGAAGGCGATAAGGGGGCTTGCAGTCAAGCCTGATTTCGTCATTGCAGATGCAATGGAACTAAAGACTGAATGTCCAACAGAATCTGTTATAAAGGGGGATGCAAAGAGCTTGGCGATTGCGGCGGCTTCAATCATCGCAAAGACGACACGTGACGCGATCATGGACGAATTACATAACGACTTTCCTATGTATAATTTCAAGAGGAATGCAGGATACGGAACGGCCGAGCATGTCCTAGCGCTTCAGACACATGGACCGAGCGAGCACCACCGCACAAGTTTCGAACCTGTCAAATCCATGATGAAAGATAGGAGGGGGGATAAGTGAGCTTTCCGACTACAGGAGCAGTGAGCAGCCAGGCTGCAGCAGGCATTGCCCAGAACAGGCCGCTTGTACTGAATGAAGGCCAGTTGTTCCACGGACAGATTAAACAACTTTTTCCGGGACAAATGGCTGAAGTGCAAATAGGCGGACAACGGCTGTTCGCGAAACTGGAAGTTCCGATGAAGGCCGGCGACTCCTATTATTTTCAGGTAAGTTCAGTAAAGCCCGAATTACAGTTGAAGATTATTTCGGGACCGCTTCAGTCTAATGAAGGACAGGTCCGCCAGCTAAGTGGTCTTATGGATGCGATGCAATTGCCGAAAACGCAGGAAATGCAATCACTTCTTACGTTCGTCATGAAAAACAGGATTCCGATCACGCGGGAAGGCCTGCTGGAAGCGGAAACGATAATGAAGGGTGTTTCGCCCGCCGCGCGGATTGAAGCGCTTGCGTCGATCCAAAAAATGATTGAGCTGAAATTGCCGCTCACAAAAAGTAATTTCCAGTCACTAGTAGGCGTCGAAACGAAAGAAGGGTTGCATACCGTTCTGACATCTCTTAAAAGTGCCTTGGCTATGGATGACAAGGTCATGCCGCATGTCAAGGATACAATCCTATCTGCTCTTGAGAAGGTGGATAAACCGTTCATACAGGCGACAGGAGGGGCTCTTCTGGGGCAATCCCTTCTAACATTACTCGACGGCAGTGAACCGCCGGAAACCCGATTCGCGACATTGCAACTATTGAAAAGTGCAGCTGTTTTACCGGAACGGAGCTCTCTAGCAAACCTCCAGCAAATGCTGGCTTCGCTTCTGACAACGGACAGCACGATTCGCCCGGCAGCTTCTGCCCCAACGCCACAGCAAAACGTACCTGTTGGACAGCAGCTATTGTGGGCACTTAAACAGGTTGGAGATGCTCCTCAAGGGCAGATGAAAGTACCATTGGAAAATGTAAAAGCACTGATTTCATCCGATACGGGGATGAATACACAGCAAAAAATTGCGCTTACAGAAATCGTCAATCGTGTTCCAGTCATGCAACCGGCTACTGATTCAACCACGAAGTTCATACAGGAATTCACCCAGGCATACACACGGATTGCTGCTTCCAATGCCGTTACAGCACCATTTCAACTCACTACTTCAGCTGAAGGACCAATAGAACGATTGCTCACTGTACTTGGTCAGCATGGAACGGACAAGCTGGAGATGCTCATGCGGACGGCGGAGCGTTCCGACAATTCAACTATCCAACAAGCGGTGCGAACAGCTGAAGCCGTTGTGTCTAAAATGATTGACGGGACAGCTGTAAAAGATGCTTTTCAGACGGTCATTCGCTCGTTTGGGCTTAATTATGAAGCGGGGCTGCTTGGTAAAGAAACTGATTTCGGACGACTTGCGGAAACATTAAAGCCACAGTTGCTTACGCTCATGCATAATCCTTCTATATCCCCAGCCCTACGTGAGGCGGCAGAAACTGTCGTCATGAGGATGAACGGCCCGCTGTTGCAGTCGGGGGAGAATGGCGCCCAACATCAATTAGTCATGCAAGTTCCACTTGAGTTTTTCGGAAAGCGTATCGATGCGACATTGCATTGGAACAGTCGGATGAAAGAGGACGGGAAAATGGACTCCGGATTCGCTAGGATTCTCTTTTATCTTGATCTTGAATCGATTAAGAATACAGTCATTGATATGCAAGTACAGAACCGGATTGTCTCGGTTACTGTCTTTAATGCTGATGAAACGCTTAAGATAATTGGAGACCCGCTCCAGCAAAGATTGAAAGAAGGACTTGAGTCGACCGGCTACAAACTGTCGGGCGTCTTCTTCAAAAATTTCAAGGAAGAAGATGGAAATGCGGCTAAACGGAAAAACTTCCCGAAAACCGACAGGGCAGGAGTTGACTTCCGCGTATGAAGAATGAACTGCACGTTCGAAAAGAAGCTGTTGCCCTTTCGTATGAACCGTTTTCGGAGGGGGCACCGAAAGTAGTCGCGAAAGGAAAAGGGAAAATCGCCGAAAATATATTGGAAAAGGCGAAAGCGAATAATATCCCGATACAGGAGGATCCCAGTCTGGTTGAAATTTTAGGTCAATTGAACATCAATGAATCGATTCCGGAAGAATTATACAAAGCGGTTTCGGAAGTTTTTGCATATATTTACCAGATCGACCGCGAACATGGAGGGAAAAGAATGTAACGACTTCCCCCTAAATTCGACAAATGTCTACATTCAGCAATCAATTGTGGACAATGTTTGACATCTTTACTACAATGGATGAGGCAGTAAATTAAAAGAGTTAGAAGTTCGATTGGAGGATGTAAGATGAATATCCATGAATATCAAGGTAAACAGTTGCTTAGAGAATATGGTGTAGCTGTTTCTAACGGTCTTGTTGCTTTCTCTCCTGAGGAAGCGGTAAAAGCTGCAAAGGAACTAGGTACGGACATCATCGTTGTTAAAGCACAAATCCACGCGGGTGGCCGTGGTAAAGCAGGCGGTGTCAAGATTGCAAAAAATCTTGATGAAGTTCGCGCTTATGCGGAGGAATTGATCGGCAAAACACTTGTGACTCATCAAACAGGTCCTGAGGGCAAAGAAATCAAACGTCTTCTTATCGAAGAAGGTTCTGATATCAAGAAAGAATACTATCTTGGACTTGTTCTCGACAGTGCAACAGACCGTGTAACACTTATGGGTTCTGAAGAAGGCGGAATGGATATCGAGGAAGTTGCAGAAGCAACGCCTGAAAAGATATTCAAAGAAGTCATCGACCCGGTTGTTGGTTTGACTGGATTCCAGGCACGCCGTATGGCATTCTACATGAACATCCCTACACATCTTGTCAACAAAGCAGCGAAATTCATGCTTGGACTTTATCAAGTATTCGTAGAAAAAGACGCATCTATTGTTGAAATCAACCCGCTAGTGGTAACGGCTGGGGACGATGTACTTGCGCTTGACGCGAAGTTCAACTTTGACGACAGTGCACTATACCGTCATAAAGACATCCAAGAACTTCGTGATTTTGACGAAGAGGATCCAAAAGAAATCGAAGCTTCGAAGTATGACCTAAGCTATATTTCCCTCGATGGAAGTATCGGCTGTATGGTTAACGGCGCAGGTCTTGCGATGGCTACAATGGATACTATCAACTACTACGGTGGATCACCTGCCAACTTCCTTGACGTTGGTGGCAGCGCGACAGCTGAAAAAGTTACTGAAGCATTCAAAATCATCCTTTCTGATAAAAACGTCAAAGGGATTTTCGTCAACATTTTCGGCGGGATTATGAAGTGTGACGTAATTGCTGAAGGCGTTATAATTGCATCAAAAGAAGTAGGTCTACAAGTGCCACTTGTCGTTCGTTTGGAAGGTACAAATGTCGATAAAGGTAAAGCACTATTGAATGAATCAGGATTGAACATCATCGCTGCTGATACAATGGCAGACGGTGCGAAAAAGATTGTAGAACTCGTAGGTTAAGAAAGGCAGGGACAAACGATGAGTATTTTTATTAACAAAGATACAAAAGTTATCGTACAAGGAATCACAGGTGCTACAGCACTTTTCCATACAGAACAAATGCTTGAGTACGGAACGAAAATTGTTGGCGGAGTTACACCTGGTAAAGGCGGAACGGAAGCGGCGGGTGTTCCTGTTTTCAACACGGTTGAAGAAGCTGTAAAAGCGACAGGCGCAAACGTTTCGGTTATTTATGTTCCGGCTCCATTCGCAGCAGACGCGATCATGGAAGCAGTAGATGCAGACCTTGATATGACGATCTGTATTACTGAACATATTCCGGTACTTGATATGGTAAAAGTGAAGCGTTACATGGAAGGCAAGAAAACACGTCTTGTCGGTCCGAACTGCCCGGGTGTCATCACGGCGGACGAATGTAAAATCGGCATCATGCCTGGCTACATCCATACAAAAGGACATGTCGGCGTCGTTTCACGTTCAGGTACACTGACGTATGAAGCCACTCACCAATTAAGCCAAGCAGGCATCGGTCAAACGACTGCTGTCGGTATTGGTGGAGACCCGGTAAACGGTACAAACTTCATCGATGTTCTTAAAGAATTCAACGAAGATCCTGAGACATACGCTGTCGTTATGATCGGTGAAATCGGCGGAACTGCTGAAGAAGAAGCTGCTGCATGGATCCAAGCGAACATGACGAAGCCTGTTGTCGGCTTCATCGGCGGGCAAACAGCTCCAGAAGGAAAACGTATGGGCCATGCTGGTGCCATCATTTCCGGCGGTAAAGGAACAGCTGCAGAGAAAATCAAAGCGCTAAATGCTGCTGGTGTTGAAGTTGCAGACACTCCTTCTGTCATCGGGGAAACGTTAATTAAAGTTATTAAAGAAAAAGGTCTGTACGAAAAGTGTAAAACACATTAATATGGGAGATGCAGCGTGTATTTTCATGCGCTGCATCTTTTTTTATTATAAAAGGGAGGTATTTAATGGAACTGACAGACGCGGAAAGAAGATTGCTAGCGCTTCACTATGTATTTCCTGTGCCCTTTAACAGGTTGAACGGACTTTATGGGATAGACCCCAATCTCGAAAAGTTATATTCATATAAAGCGTTTGAATTAGCTAATATATTGAAAATCACACTGTCAAAAGCGCATCAATTACAGGAAAAGCTGTACCGCAACGCCGATATCCCCTACGAAAAATTATATGAACGGCATGCAATCATCCCGATTCCGTTCACGAATCCCCTTTACCCTGACCAGTTACGAATACTTTTCGATCCGCCGTCCGTCCTGTATGTAAAAGGCGATGCGACGTTGATCGCCGAGCAGTTTAATGTCGCAATCATCGGATCCCGGAAAGCAACTGCATATTCAAAAAAAGCGATGTCATTTATCGTGCCGCCTCTCGTTGAAAATAAGGCTATTATTGTATCCGGGTTGGCGAAAGGTGCCGACACGATGGCACATGAAGCTGCACTTGAATTCGGCGGTAAAACAATTGCCGTACTCGGGCACGGACTTTTTCACCTCTATCCGAAAGAGAATCAGATTCTTGCAGATGAAATAGCGACAAACCATCTCCTAGTTACGGAGTATCCGCCGTATGTCAAACCTGAACGTTGGACCTTTCCGATGCGAAACCGTATTATAAGCGGATTGTCCGACGTAGTCGTGGTCACGGAATCGGCAGATAAAAGCGGGACGATGAGTACGGTCGAACATGCACTTGAGCATGGGAAAGACGTGTACGCAGTTCCTGGACCTATCACATCAAGTTTATCAACCGGACCGAATAAGTTGCTGGATGAAGGTGCAAAACCCCTATGGAATGGGTTTCAAATTGTCGGATCACATGTTTTAAACGGTTGAATAAAATTCATTTCTATTGAAAAGGTTGCATTAAAATGAAATCTGGTATACATTTTGCAACAGATATTCTTTTGAGTTTACGTTCAAAAAAAAAGGATGAAAAGGGCCGGGTATCAAGCCGACTACATATAAAAGTCAGTGCCTGCCGTGCAAGTCCGGACATTTTGAACTACCTCTTTTGATGAATAAATATGGAACCTCTCTAAGGAGGCAGACACGTAATGGCAGACTACCTAGTAATTGTAGAATCACCCGCGAAGGCAAAAACGATTGAGCGCTATCTCGGGAAAAAATATAAAGTGCGTGCATCTCTCGGCCACTTGCGCGATCTTCCGCGCAGTCAAATGGGCGTGGATACCGAAAATAACTATGAACCGAAGTACATCACCATCCGCGGTAAAGGTCCGATTTTGCAGGATTTGAAAAAAGAAGCGAAAAAAGCAAAAAAAATCTTTCTCGCGGCTGACCCCGACAGAGAAGGGGAAGCGATTGCATGGCATTTGGCAAACCAGCTTGGCGTGGATGTCGAATCGGATTGCCGTGTAGTTTTCAATGAAATTACAAAAGAAGCGATAAAAGAATCGTTCAAACACCCAAGACCGATTGATATGGATCGTGTCGATGCTCAACAGGCACGCCGGATATTGGACCGCCTTGTAGGCTATAACATCAGTCCTATCCTTTGGAAAAAAGTGAAAAAAGGTCTTTCAGCCGGTCGGGTTCAATCTGTAGCGCTACGCATGATCATCGATAGGGAGAATGAAATCAATTCATTCGTTCCTGAAGAATATTGGAGTATTTCCGGTCAAGTCGAAAAAGATGATACCACGTTCGAAGCGACGTTTTACGGAGATTCGAAGAAAAAAGTGAAGCTGACAGATAAACAGCAAGTTGATGCAATTCTGGGGCAGCTGGACGGAGACGAATTCGACATTGCGAAAGTAGTGAAAAAAGAACGCAAACGAAATCCGGCACTCCCGTTCACTACTTCATCCTTACAGCAGGAAGCTGCCCGCAAGCTGAACTTCCGTGCGAAAAAAACGATGATGCTTGCCCAGCAGCTCTATGAAGGAATCAACCTTGGAAAAGAAGGAAGCGTCGGACTCATCACCTATATGAGAACTGACTCGACCAGGATTGCCGATAGTGCAAAAGAGGAAGCGAAATCATTCATCGAAACGATGTACGGGAAAGAATTTGTCACAGCAACAAAATCAGCAACTAAAAGCACAGCTAAAACCCAGGATGCACACGAAGCGGTACGTCCGACATCCGTCATGCGGCCACCAGCTGCTATGAAAACGGTATTATCACGGGATCAACTTCGTCTGTATAAGCTTATATGGGAACGATTCGTTGCCAGTCAAATGGCACCGGCGATATTAGACACGGTGTCAGTTGATCTAGTTAACGGCGATGTCCGCTTCAGAGCAAGCGGATCACAAGTGAAGTTCCAAGGGTTCATGAAAGTGTATGTTGAAGGTCATGACGATAAGGAAGAAGAGAAGGATCGGATTCTCCCGCCGCTTGAAGAAGGCGAACGGGTGAAATTCAGTGAAATTGATCCGAAACAGCACTTTACACAGCCGCCACCACGGTATTCGGAAGCGAGATTGGTGAAAACGCTCGAGGAGCAGGGGATAGGCCGTCCATCCACTTATGCACCCACCCTCGACACGATTCAAAAGCGGGGCTATGTAACACTCGATGCTAAAAGATTTATTCCGACGGAGCTTGGCGGTATCGTCCATCAGGCAGTGGATCAATATTTCCCTAATATCATCGACTTGGAGTTTACGGCCCAAATGGAAAAAGGGCTGGATAATGTCGAGCATGGCCTGACCAAATGGGTTGAAGTCATCGATGACTTTTATCAAGACTTCGAGAAGCATGTGCAAGTTGCAGACGCTGAGATGGAAAAAATAGAAATCAAAGATGAGCCCGCAGGCGAAGACTGTGAAAAATGCAGTTCGCCCATGGTTTATAAATTGGGCCGGTATGGAAAGTTCATGGCTTGTTCCAATTTTCCGGATTGCCGAAATACAAAGGCAATCATCAAACCGATCGGCGTCGCTTGCCCTAGCTGTAAAGAAGGACAGGTCGTTGAACGGAAAAGCAAGACGAAGCGTATATTTTTCGGGTGTGACCGATATCCGGAATGTGAATACGTTTCTTGGGATAAACCAGTTGCGAGACCATGTCCGAAATGCGACAGTTCCCTAGTTGAAAAGAAATCGAAAAAAGGTGTACAAGTTCAATGTACAGAATGTGATTATAAAGAAGATACACAGTAACAAGAAAAGTGTAAGCGCCTGTTCGGAGGTGACAGGCATAAGACGGGCCGGCGAAGCAGCGTTCTATGCTGCACAGTCGGACCGACTAATGTCCCGAGCCTCTAGGCGCTGGAGCCTAGACAACAAGAACTGAAGAAGGAAGGTGACGGGATGACACCCATCGTAAATGTAATAGGCGCAGGGCTTGCAGGGAGCGAGGCTGCATGGCAAATCGCCAGCCGTGGAGTGAATGTCCGCCTATTTGAAATGAGACCGGTAAAACAGACGCCTGCACACCATACGGACAAGTTTGCTGAGCTTGTTTGCAGTAACTCGTTGCGCGCGAACAACTTAACGAATGCGGTAGGCATCATCAAGGAAGAGATGAGAAGACTCGATTCCCTGATTATACGCGCGGCAGACGCTTGCGCTGTGCCAGCCGGAGGAGCGTTGGCGGTCGACCGCCATGAATTTGCCGGCAATGTGACAGAGACTATTCGAAATCACCCGCTAATCGAAATCATTAACGAAGAAGTGACAGAACTGCCGGAAGGGATCACAATCATTGCAACAGGGCCACTAACATCACCGGCACTCGCCGAACAGATCCGTAAACTGACGGGAGAGGAATATTTATACTTCTATGACGCGGCAGCACCCATCATCGAGAAAGACTCGATCGACATGAACAAGGTCTATTTGAAATCCCGTTATGATAAAGGAGAAGCGGCATATTTGAACTGTCCGATGGATGAGGAAGAATTCGAACGCTTCTACAATGCACTTATCGCAGCTGAAATCGTACCGCTAAAGGAATTCGAAAAAGAGATTTACTTCGAAGGTTGCATGCCTGTGGAAGTACTTGCTCAACGCGGTGAAAAGACATTGTTATTCGGTGCACTTAAACCAGTCGGGCTTGAACATCCTGAAACAGGAAAGCTTGCAAAAGCTGTTATTCAGTTGCGTCAAGATGATGCAGCGGGCACTTTGTATAATATCGTCGGTTTTCAAACTCATATGAAATGGGGCGCGCAAAAGGAAGTCATCAACCTTATCCCGGGTCTGGAAAATGTCGAAATTGTACGGTATGGCGTTATGCATCGCAACACATTCATAAACTCACCCCGTGTACTGGATGCAACCTATCAGTTGAAGGCAAACCGCAACGTCTTTTTTGCAGGTCAGATGACAGGCGTGGAAGGTTATGTTGAATCGGCAGGCTCTGGCCTTATCGCCGGCATAAACGCAGCGAATTTGGCGCTCGGTAAAGAACCGGTCCTATTCCCGAACGAAACTGCACTGGGAAGCATGGCGCGTTATGTCACTGAAGCAAATCCCGAAAACTTCCAGCCGATGAACATTAACTTCGGTCTTTTCCCGAATCTTGAAAAACGAGTCAAATCCAAACTGGAACGTGCCGAAAAACATGCCGAGCGTGCTTTGGAAGCAATCAGTGAATTTCAATCAGTAGCATTGACTTAACTGTATTGGTTGAAGTTTTGAATGTGGAGTAAATAATAAGCGCAAGAGTGTATTTGAAGGGATTCTATATTTCTACTATAATTGGGAATATCTAACGTGTTTACAGACTTTTGGATGCGAATCAACTAGTTTGTTTCCAAAAAGAAGAAGTCCGGGGAAGTGATCCGGGCTTTTTCTTTTGCGAATATGTACAAATTGTGTCTGAAATTCGAACAAATCATAAGAGGTCAGACTTCTTGGGGAAAGATAGTTGCCGGACGCTTATCATTTATTGTATAGTGAATCGTGGATGACTTTTGAATTTCTGGACTTGTCTTTATTTTGCGGTTATTAAGTAAATCGCTTCGCTATGGCGTTTCATAAATAATGTGTTATTATTCAAATGACTCAAAATACTTCAGTAACTTGGAGACTCTTTATTCGGAGGGATGAAGTGTATGACAGTACAATCTTCGATCGTCCGTGACGAATACATCTCATATGTACGCTTGGAAAAGAATTATTCATTTTACACGGTTTTGGAATACGAAAAAGACGTTGATGCTTTTCTATCCTTTCTTGAAGTCGAGGGAATAAAGGATTTGAATGAAGTTACATATCCAGAAGCAAGACTCTATGCAACTGAACTTTATGACAAGGGATTATCGAGGGCATCGATATCCAGGAAAGTTTCCTCAATCCGTTCCTTTTTCAAGTTCGCGAATGCCCGGTATGGGATAAATGATAGCGCATTCCGATCCTTGCATCATCCAAAAAAGGAAGAACGACTGCCTGCTTTTTTTTATGAAGAAGAAATGGAGCTTTTATTTTCATCTTGTGATGGGCAGGATAAGAAGACATTGCGTGACTATGCACTGCTGGAATTACTATATGCGACCGGCATACGCGTCAGTGAGCTGACTTCACTCAAAATGCAAGACATTGATGATCACCTTGGTATAATTCTGGTCATGGGAAAAGGCCGCAAAGAACGCTATGTGCCTTTCGGAAGTTTTGCACAATCCGCACTCGATGCCTATCGGGAGAAGAGCAGGCTGGATTTGATGAAACAGAAAGAACACGACATGCTGTTCGTCAATTTACGGGGCGACCCACTGACTGACGGGGGTGTCCGACATATCTTAAGCATGATGATGGAGCGCGCATCACTCCACTCAAAAATCTATCCACATATGATTCGCCACTCTTTTGCAACCCACCTTCTGGCAGGGGGCGCCGACATGAGGACTGTCCAGGAACTTCTGGGACACAGCCACTTATCTTCAACGCAAGTGTATACACACATAACAAAAGAGCATTTACGGAAAACATATATGAATACGCATCCGCGAGCATAGGAGGATGATCCGATGGAATTCCATGCAACAACAATCTTTGCAATTCGTCATGAAGGTTCTTGTGCCATGTCGGGTGATGGGCAAGTGACTGTGGGAAATGCAGTCGTTATGAAACATACGGCGAAAAAAGTCCGTCGCATATTTGGCGGTAAAGTGCTGGCAGGATTTGCTGGATCAGTAGCCGACGCATTCACATTGTTTGAATTATTCGAGGCAAAACTGATGGAGTATAACGGGAATCTTCAACGGGCCTCTGTGGAACTTGCCAAAGAATGGCGTGGCGACCGGATACTTCGGAAACTTGAAGCGATGTTACTCGTCATGGACAGTGAAACGTTGCTGCTCGTATCAGGAACGGGAGAAGTGATTGAACCTGATGACGGGATTTTGGCAATCGGTTCCGGCGGTCATTATGCACTTGCAGCCGGCCGGGCTTTGAAGAAGTTTAGCGGGCATTCGCTCACTGCTGCTGAAATAGCACAAGCGGCACTGGAAACGGCTGCGGAAATATGTGTCTACACGAATGACCATATTATTGTGGAGGTACTCGAATGATGAAAAGACAAGAACTGACACCCAAGGAATTGACTGCACATCTAGACAGGTATATCATCGGTCAAGACAAAGCCAAGCGGGCAGTGGCTGTAGCAATCCGAAACAGGTACAGAAGAAGTCTACTTCCGGATAATGAGAAAAATGAAATCATACCGAAAAACATTTTAATGATTGGCCCGACTGGAGTCGGTAAGACAGAAATCGCACGAAGAATCGCGAAACTTGCAAATGCCCCATTCATTAAAGTGGAAGCTACGAAATTTACCGAAGTCGGCTATGTCGGTCGCGATGTCGAGTCGATGATCAGGGATTTAACGGAAGCGGGCGTCCGGATCGTTCGGGAAGAGCAACGCGAAGCTGTGAAAGAAAATGCTGCTATACTTGCCGAGGAACGACTGATTGAACTTCTTGTCCCTGAAAAAAAGAAAATGGGAAATATGCAAAATCCGTTTGAAATGCTGTTCGGTCAAAAGACAGAACAGGAAGAGCCTGATTATACAGAAGTTGCCGAAGTGAAGCGAAAACGTTCCGATATCGCGGCCAGACTAAAAGCAGGCGAACTGGAAGAGCAAATGGTCAGTGTTGAAGTATCAGCACAACAACCTTCAATGTTTGACGCGTTACAAGGTTCGGGTATGGAACAAATGGGAGCGAATATGCAGGATGCACTTTCTTCCTTGATGCCGAAAAAAACGGTAAAGCGAAAGTTGAAAGTGAAGGATGCACGCACTGCACTCGAAGCGGAAGAGGCCGACAAACTAATCGATCCTGAGGAAATTGCAAGACGTGCAATCGAATTAACCGAGCAATCCGGTATCGTCTTCATCGATGAAATGGACAAAATCGCCAGTAGAGGCGGAGGCGGTTCTTCGGCGGATGTTTCACGTGAGGGCGTGCAACGGGATATTTTACCAATCGTTGAGGGGTCGACTGTGACGACAAAGTACGGTACAGTGAAGACCGACTTCATCTTGTTCATCGCCGCAGGAGCTTTCCATATGTCGAAACCATCTGATATCATTCCGGAACTGCAAGGGCGATTCCCGATCCGTGTCGAGCTAGATAAGCTTACAAAAGATGATTTTATGCGTATCTTAAAAGAACCCGACTTTTCGCTTATCCGTCAATACGAAAAGTTGTTATATACGGAGGACGTCGTTTTGGACTTTACAGACGAAGCTATCGGCAGACTTGCTGAAATCGCCTTTGAAGTGAACGACGAAACTGAAAATATCGGGGCTAGACGACTTCATACGATTTTAGAGAAATTGCTTGAGGAACTATCCTATGAAGCGTCTGAAATAGGTCCCGCGACAATTAAAATCACACCTGCGTATGTCGACGAGAAATTGAAAAATATCGCAAAGAATAAAGATTTGTCACATTTTATACTTTAAGTAAAACGTTTTAGTTTATTTAAATAGTAAAAACCTTTAGAATATTCTTTAAACACTTAGCTATTATTTTGAGGAGGAAAAACAACAAATGAATTTGTTATCAAAAACACGTCAAATTAACGCAATGCTTCAAGAATCAGCAGGTAAAACAGTGAACTTCAAAGAAATGGCTGAAAAACTCAGCTCCGTCATCGAATGTAATGCATTCATCGTTAGCAGAAAAGGTAAATTGCTCGGTTTGGAAATCCATCATAAAATCGACAACGAACGAATGAAGCAAATGTTCGTTGATCGTCAATTCCCTGAAGAATATACAAACCGCTTATTTGATGTAAGAGAAACGTCTCCCAACTTGGACGTATATAATCCACACACTGTGTTCCCGAATGAAAACCGTGAATTATTCAAAGAAGGTTTGACGACGATCGTTCCAATCGTCGGCGGCGGTGAACGTCTTGGTACCCTTATCTTGGCTAGACTGAAAGATGAGTTCCATGACGATGATTTGATTCTTGCCGAATATGGCGCAACAGTCGTAGGAATGGAAATCTTGCGTGAGAAATCCGAGAAGATTGAAATCGAAGCGCGCAGCAAGGCAGTTGTTCAAATGGCTATCAATTCACTTTCGTACAGTGAACACGAAGCGATTGAGCACATCTTCAATGAACTTGATGGAAATGAAGGGTTGCTTGTAGCATCGAAAATCGCCGATCGCGTAGGGATTACACGATCAGTTATCGTAAATGCACTGCGTAAACTTGAAAGTGCCGGCGTTATCGAGTCCCGTTCACTTGGGATGAAAGGGACGTATATCAAAGTCCTCAACAATAAATTCCTCGAAGAACTTGAGAAGCAAAAATCATAAGTACAGGGATTCTATCCAAGCACTTCTTTCCATCGTGGAGAGAAGTGCTTTTTTGTGTGTGAAAATAGAGGCGGAGAGTGAAGAATGAGAATGCGCGGCATAAATGTCTTTCGATATGACTAAGGGACTAGTGATGTTTATGTGCCATTTTTCTATAAAAAAAGGGGTGTTTAGGACTAAAAGATAATATTCACATATGATAGACAAAAATCTACAAAATCCGCTACAATAGGAGTATCTAGAAGAGTGATAGATTACTTAATTTGAATGAATAATGATTTAATTCTTTATTAATAGGGAACATAAAAAACAAGAGGTGAAAACGTTGAATATATTTGGAACGACGATTTCGCAGTTGGAGCGAGGATTGGATTTTTCTGCTACAAAAGGTAAAGTGATTGCCCAAAATATAGCAAATATCGACACCCCCAATTATAAAGCGAAAAGTGTCAGTTTTAAAGAAGTCTTGGCCGACGCAAAAGAGAATTCATTGGAAGCTTATAGAACGGACGCACGACATATTGCTTTTAGATCGCACACGACGAACCCGGGTGTATTCAATTATTCGAATCTACGCTACCGGCAAGACGGAAATGGTGTGGATATGGATAAAGAGCAAGCAGATCTGGCGGCTAACCAAATTTACTATAATGCGGTAGTCGACCGCATTAGCGGTAAGTTCAATTCGTTACAGAATGTTATTAAAGGAGGTCGTTGACGATGACGATATTCCATAGTTTGAATACGTCCGCCTCTGCATTGACTGCCCAACGTCTGCGGATGGATGTCATTTCATCCAATATGGCTAACGTAGATACGACACGAGGAAAGATGGTAGATGGCGAATGGCAGCCATATCGCCGTAAATCCGTTTCTTTTCAACCGCGCGAAGGGCAATTCTCATCGTTGTTAAATGCTGCGATTGGAAAACCACAAAAAGGTTCAGCCGGGTACGGAGTCACGGTTTCAAGTATTAAAGAAGATACCGAAACGCCGTTCAAGCTTGTCTTCGATCCATCCCATCCTGATGCGAATGACGAAGGATATGTTTCCATGCCAAATGTTGACCCGTTGAGGGAAATGATTGATCTGATGTCCGCTACACGTTCTTATGAAGCAAACGTTACTGTTTTGAATGCAAATAAATCAATGCTGATGAAAGCACTTGAAATCGGCAAATGATAACCCCGGAAGGAAGATGACCCAATGGCTATACAATCTGTTTTCAATCCTGTGCAATCCGCGGGACCATTGCAAATGGAACCGCAGAAGAAATCAACGCCGTATGAAGCACAACAAAGTTTCGGAACATTTTTAAAAGATGCAATCCAGCAAGTGAACAATAAGCAGATGGAATCAGACACAGCGACGCAAAAGCTTGTGATGGGCGGAGATATCGAACTTCATGATGTCATGATTGCATCGCAGAAAGCATCGATTGCGTTAAATGCAACAATGGAAGTTCGGAATAAAGTAATCGAAGCGTATCAAGAAATCATCCGGATGCCTATTTGATTGCAAGTATCAATAGAGTTAAGCCGCATTGTTGAATTACGTAAGCTGACCGGGGGATTACAATGAATGAAAGATTGGCAAAAATCAGGACGGATATGCAGGCGTTCTGGTCAAGTCGTACAAAAAAACAAAAAATAACATATACAGGCACCACAGTGGCAATTATTAGCCTTGCCGCTATCTTGACGTTCTTCCTATCCAAAACGGAGTTTGTTCCACTGTATTCCGAAGTTTCCAGAGCGGAAATAGGACGGATAAAAGAGCAGCTGGATAGCCAAGGGGTTCAAAGTAAAATTGCTCCTGGGGGAACTTCAATACTTGTGCCAAGTGAGCGTGTAGACGACTTGCTTGTGTCGCTTGCCGCAGAAGGATTTCCTGATTCAGGGCTGATCGATTACTCTTTCTTTGCAGAAAATGCCGGTTTTGGAACGACGGATAACGAATTCAATATGATTAAACTTGCGTCGATGCAAACCGAACTTGCGAACCTGATGAAAGGAATCGATGGTGTTAAAGATGCGAAAGTGATGATCACGTTGCCGACAGAAAGCGTTTTTCTGAATGAAAGTACCCAACAGGCAAGTGCATCGATTGTTCTGAAGACAGACGCAGGTCATAAGTTCAGCGAACAGCAAATTACCGCCCTTTATAATCTTGTGTCAAAGAGCCTCCCGAATTTATCAACGGATGATATCGTCATCACGAACCAGTATTTTGAGTACTTCGACTTGAAGACCAGTGATAATCCATATGGAACAAGCATTGCAGACCAGATGTCGGTCAAAAAGACGATAGAACGCGATTTGCAGCGCCAAGTGCAGATGATGCTCGGCACAATGATGGGACAGGATAAAATCATCGTTTCCATAACGACGGATATCGATTTCCAAAAAGAAAAGAGAGAAGAGAACCTTGTGTCGCCTGTCGATGAAGAAAGTATGGAAGGGATCGCCCTCAGCGTCCAGCGTCTAACCGAGTCGTTTACAGGCAATGGACCGGGTGCGGGAGGTACACCGCAAGCGGAAGATCCCACAGATAACGGAACGGGTTACGTGGAAGGCGCATTTTCAAATGGTGATTATGAAAAGATCGAGGAAACGGTAAATAATGAAGTAAACCGGATTCGTAAAGAAATTGTGGAAAGCCCTTATAAAATACGTGACATTGGAATCCAGGTCATGGTTGAGCCGCCTGTAGCAGATGATGCAACATCTATGCCGCCGGGTCTGGAAGAAGATGTCCAACGCATACTTGAAACAATTATTCGGACAACCCTCGATAAAGAAGCAGCCGGAGAATTGACTGATGATGTGTTGAATGACAAAATCGTCTTTTCAGTTCAGCCTTTCAACGGCAAAATGATGGATTTCTCAGAACCGAAGTCCACAATTCCTCTGTGGGTGTACCTGGTTGGAGGGGCATTGCTACTAATCATCGTTATTCTGGTCTTTGCGTTTTTCAAGAAACGAAGAAAAGCGGAAGAGCTGGAAGAAGAATTCATTATAGAAGAACAACTAGCTTCATTTGACGTAGATGATATCAATACAGAACTCGAAACAGAGGGGACTGTTCGCAGAAAACAACTGGAAAAAATGGCGAAGGAAAAACCGGAAGAGTTTGCAAAACTTTTACGGACATGGATAGCCGAGGAATGACGGAGGGATGAATTATGGTGAAAAAAGAAAAAGGGATGACGGGTAAACAAAAAGCGGCTCTCCTGCTCATTTCCCTCGGTCCAGAGGTTTCGGCGTCAATCTATAAACATTTAAATGAAGATGAGATTGAGAGATTGACACTTGAAATATCGGGCGTCAAAAAAGTTGAGTCTTCGGTGAAAGAAGAAATTATTGAAGAGTTTCATCATATCGCACTAGCTCAAGATTACATCTCACAGGGAGGAATCGGCTACGCGAAGACGGTGCTGGAAAAGGCTCTTGGAAAGGAACATGCGCAAGCGATTATTAATCGTCTGACATCATCACTGCAAGTACGTCCTTTCGATTTTGCCAGACGGGCAGATCCGACGCAGATTTTAAATTTCATCCAAAATGAGCACCCGCAAACAATTTCACTTATCTTGTCATACTTGGATGCGGAACAGGCTGGAATGATACTCTCCTCATTACCGCAGGAAATGCAGGCGGATATCGCCAAGAGAATCGCAACGATGGATTCGACTTCCCCTGAGGTCATCAGCGAAATAGAAGCAGTTCTTGAACGTAAGCTCTCTTCGACCGTCACGCAGGATTACACGGAGACAGGCGGTATCGATGCAGTTGTTGAAGTGCTTAACGGAGTTGACAGAACGACGGAGAAAACGATTCTTGATGCGCTTGAAATCCAGGACCCGGAGTTGGCCGAAGAGATACGCAAAAGGATGTTCGTCTTCGAGGACATTGTCACATTGGACAACCGGTCGATTCAGCGTATTATTCGCGACTGTGAAAATGAAGATTTAATTCTCTCATTAAAGGTCTCTAGCGAAGAAGTGAAGGATATTTTGTTCAGGAATATGTCTCAACGGATGGCCGAATCGTTCCGGGAAGAGATGGAAATCATGGGACCTGTCCGACTGAAAGATGTGGAGGAAGCCCAATCCCGTATTGTCGGTATAATTCGAAGGCTTGAAGACTCAGGTGAAATCATTATTGCCCGCGGTGGAGGAGATGACATCATTGTCTAATGTATTCCGTTCATTCAATACAATGCTCGAGGATGGCAAAACCAAGGAAATCTCGATACGCAGCTTATCCATTTCGCAAGAAACCGTCGCCGAAGAACGTTTATCATTGTTAACGGAACGCGACCGTCTGCTGAAAGATGCCCATGAAACGAATGAACGGGAAAAATCGGTGATTGAACAGTTAAGACAAACTGCGACCGATGATATCAAATCGATGCAGGCAGCCTGGGAACTTGAAAAGACGGAACTTCAACAGCAAGCATATGAAGAAGGATTCCAGGTTGGTTATGAAGAAGGGCGAAACAAAGCGATTTCAGATATGACGGCTTCCATCCGCCTGGCAAATGAAGCTACAAATTTATCGAGAGAAAATGCAACCCAATACCTTATGGACCAGGAACGGGTCATTCTTGAACTCGCGATGCTGACTGCAGAACGGATTATCGGGCAAACGCTGCAAGAAGATAAGGAAATCTATTTGTCGGCCGTCAAAAGAGCGTTGAAAGAAACACGCGAAATGAAGGAGATTAAATTGTATGTCTCCCACGATTATTTCGAAATTGTTTCCAAAAATCGTTCGGAGCTTGCATCGATTTTTCCGTCCAATGTACCGTTCCTTATTTTTGCAAATGAAGATTTCGAATCCACTGAGTGCTATATTGAAACAAATCATGGGCGGATTGTCGTCAGTATCGACGAACAATTGAACGAAATAAGGGGAAAACTCATCGAAATCATGGAAAGTGGTGAGTGACGGTGAAAAGAGCGGAAGAACTGATTGACTATATTCCGAAGGTGAAGACTTTCAAAAAACTTGGGCGTGTAGTTCGCGTGGTAGGTCTTATGATTGAGTCACGAGGTCCTGAAAGTTCAATCGGAGATGTCTGTCATATCCATTTGAATAATTCCGGAAAAGACGAAGCCATTATTAAAGCGGAAGTCGTCGGATTCAAAGAAGAAATCGTCATTCTTATGCCGTATACGAATATTCGTGACATATCCAGCGGTTGTCTCGTTGAAGGACTCGGAAAACCGCTCGAAATTAAAGTGGGTATGAATTTAATCGGAAAAGTGCTTGACTCAATGGGTAATCCGATTGACAACAGCGCTCTCCCGCAAGGATTGGTGACAGTCAGGACTGAACAGGATCCACCCAATGCCCTCACACGTCCGCCGATCAATGAAAAGCTTTCCGTCGGTGTCAAAGCGATTGATGGTATGTTGACGGTTGGAAAAGGGCAACGTGTCGGGATTTTCGCCGGATCTGGTGTCGGGAAAAGTACATTGCTTGGAATGATCGCCCGCAATACGACCGCCGAATTGAATGTCATCGCACTGATCGGGGAACGTGGGCGGGAAGTGCGGGAATTCATTGAACGCGACCTTGGCCCCGAGGGGATGAGCCGGTCGATTGTGGTGGCGACAACTTCGGACCAGCCCGCACTCATGCGCATAAAAGGTGCGTTTACGGCAACAGCCATCGCCGAGTATTTCCGGGATAAAGGAATGAACGTCATGCTCATGATGGATTCTGTCACACGGGTTGCGATGGCCCAGCGCGAAATAGGCCTTGCCGTCGGGGAACCTCCTGCCACAAGGGGTTATACACCATCCGTCTTTGCGATATTGCCGAAACTGCTGGAACGGACAGGAACCAATGAGCGCGGTTCCATAACAGCGTTCTATACAGTTCTTGTGGACGGCGATGATATGAATGAGCCGATTGCTGATACAGTTCGGGGAATCCTTGATGGCCACATCGTACTCGATCGAACGCTCGCAAACAGGGGGCAATACCCTGCTATCAATGTGCTGAAAAGCGTTAGTCGGCTTATGAACCATATTGCGGATACAGAACACGTCAAAGCAGCCGAAAAACTGCGTGATCTTTATTACACGTACGATAAATCTGAAGATCTTATTAATATCGGCGCCTATAAACGCGGCACTTCAAAAGAAATCGACCAGGCAATCGAATTCGAGCCACTAATCACAAAATATTTAAAACAAGGTTATAAAGATAACGTTTCAATAGAAGACAGCATAGCAGAGCTCGTTTCGCTTGGTACGGGAGGTAATAGAGGTTGAAACCTTACCATTATCGTTTTGAAAAAGTGTTGACGTTCCGGGAACAGGAGAAAACTGAGACGGAAGTTGAGTTCAAAGGGGCTGTTGAGGCTTTCGAAACAGTCGCAACCAAACTATATGATTTGCTGAAAAAGAAAGAAGATATTCTTATGGAGCAACAAGTTAAAATGACGGCCGGATTTTCAGTCAATGAAATTCATCACTATGCTAGATTCATTACCAGTTTAGAAAAAAGGACTGCAGAAGTGCAGCAGCAAGTGATGCAAGCCCGTTCAAAAATGAATTGGTATGAGAATAAACTGTTGGAAAAAACGCTTGAGGTGCGAAAGTTTGAAAAGATGAGAGAAAAAGATCATGAAAATCATCGCGCAGAAATGGAACAGTTGGAAGCGATAGAGCTTGATGAATTATCGACGCTGAAGTTCCGCGGAAGAGAAAACGGGTGATAATAGGGTGAAAAAGACTAAACGAACAAAAGAATTCTCTACAGGAGAAATAGAGAAGAGCCCAGGGATATTACAGGTTTTACTGCTTTGGGTCATTATTCCGCTTCTATTTGCAATGGCGGTATTCCTGATTATCGCAACTGTCCTTGACATAAACGTTTTTGACAAAGCAAAAGGATCGTCAGAAAATCTTCCATTCCTTACTGAAAAGAAGGAACAGGAAACGGAAGCAGGAGAGATTATCCTAGAAGAGCGCGTCGTGACGATGCAAGCGGAAATTCAGGAGAAGGAAGCCCAACTTTTCAAAGTACAACAAGATCTCGATAAATCTTCCGATGAAAATAAGAAATTGTTGAAGGAACAGGAAAAGCTTCTTGAAGAAATCACGGTACTTGAACAAGAAAAAGAGGATTCAAAACGAAATTTCAAAGATATCGTGTCGACCTTTGAGCAGATGTCGGCAAAATCTGCAGCCCCTGTCATATCAAAAATGAGTGACGCGGAAGCCATTCGGATTTTAACTAGTTTGAAACCGGCTACCCTTGCTTCCGTTCTTGAAAAAATGTCACCAGAAGACGCTGCAAAATACACTGTGATGATGACTAAATAGTTGTCGGTTTCTGCCGATACTATTGAAGGGAGGTGGATAAGTGAACATCGCATTGATGCAAGCAACAAGTGGGGCTAATTTGAAGGTTCCGACAACTAGTGTGCAGACAAAGAAGCCGGAACAAAGTACATTCGGTTCGATTTTTAGCAGTGCCGCTGGAAATACCCCTTTATCCGTCGTTCCGGTCCAAGAACCGAGTGACAACGGGATTTCAGATGAATCGATATTGGCCATTTTTAACGCGACATCTATAGAAGAGCTTGAAGTTGTAGCAAAGGGTAAAACGGATGAGGAAAACGAGGATTCGACAAATAAACTGAACTTAATCGACAATCTAGGTAATCTGGAAGAGCTGGCCAGTATGTTAGATCTTAATCTCGAAGAACTGGTTGAAAGTTTGCTTCCGCTGTTACAAAAAGCAGGACTAACGAAAGATGAACTCTCGGAAGTGGCTAATACGACCGATTTTTGGACGGTATTGAATGCCATTGATAAAGTGGCTCCAAATTTTTTCACACAATTGACGGAGGCACTCGAAGGAAAAGGCGTTATCCCGAAACAACAGGCGGTAGATTTGTTGACACTGTTGAAAACAGCTGAACTTGCAGCACCGAAAACAGATTTATTTATGAAGCAGGAACAGCAGGTTTTTTCCTTGCAAGGTTACTTGGTAACTGAGGGGGAACATTTTGGAAATGTACGTAATTCCCAGAGTTCAGCAAACCATGGGATTTTACAGTTGATGGAGTCGAAACATGTCGGACAAACTGTCATTCAGGCGGATAAAGGTTCAGAGTTAACACAACAAACGTATAGCAGTGTAGCTGGAAACGTGGCAGTAGGTAAAGGTGAAATCACAAATGCTGAATTGGAAAATCGTAATAGCGCACGAAATGAGACATTGATCAAAGAGATGCAAACTATTTTCAAGCGTGCGAATTTCGGTCAGACAGGTGGAACGAACCGTTTGCTCATCAAACTCTATCCGGAACATCTCGGTCAAGTCAGAATTGAATTGATTCAAAACAACGGTATCATGACAGCAAGAATCCTTGCTTCGACTGCACTTGGCAAAGAGATGCTAGATAGTCAGCTGCACCAGCTCAGAAGCGCATTCCTGCAACAAAACCTACAAGTGGAACGAATCGACATTGCCCAAACACTGCAAGACACCTCAAGAAATGATCGTGAGCAGGCGTTTAATCAGCACTTCAAAAAAGAGGCACAAGAAACGGAAAACCATCATGATGAAAATGATGAAGAAGGAATGACATTCCAAGAATATATGATCGAGTTAGAGGTGTAAGTAATGATTGATGGACAACAACCAATTTCAAGTTCGATGTATTTGGTCAATAAAAAACGGGATGAGCGCCAAACCGGTAACGGGGTCATGGGGAAAGATGACTTCATGAAATTACTTATCACCCAATTGCAAAATCAGGACCCGACAAACCCGATGAAAGATAATGAGTTTATCGCTCAGATGGCTCAGTTTTCTGCATTGGAACAGACGATGAATTTATCAAAGTCCTTTGATAAATTTGCCGAAGCACAAAACCAATCACAACTGATTCAGTACAATAGCTTCGTAGGGAAAAATATCAAATGGCATGAAATAACGGACAAAACCGGAGAAGACGGCAAACCAGTCATTAACGAAGGAACAGGAATGATTAATTCGGTGAAGTTCGTGAATGGTTCCGCTATATTTACGATGCAGGATGGGAAAGAACTGACGCCGGGCAATATTTCGGAAGTTCTTGCCGGAGCTGGCAATACAAACAGCCTCGTGGAAGCTAGTATGCTAATCGGGAAAACAGTCGGGTATTCAGATGGCGAGGTAGAAAAGACAGGTACAGTCGTCTCCGTTTCTAATAAAGAAGGAAAATTGCAGTACATTTTAAATGACGGAAGCCGTATTGATGGTAACAATTTCACATCAATAAGCCAATAAGCAAGAACGGAGTGAATGTATGGACAACGTAAACATCCATCGCATTCCCTCGCAACCGCTCATACGCCAAGGACAATCGCCGAAAATCCAACCAAGTCCGAAACAATCCTTTCTTGAACATCTGAATAAAGCGGTACAGCCTGCTGAACTTAAAATCAGCAAACACGCATCAGAACGTTTGACGGAACGGAATATCCATATATCGGATGCTGAATGGGCACATGTCACTGAAAAGGTGAATGAGGCGAAGGTGAAGGGAATCAAAGAATCGCTCGTACTGATGGATCAGGCAGCACTTATTGTCAGTGCAAAAAATTCGACAGTTATTACAGCGATGGATCGCATGGAAGCGAAAGATCAACTATTTACGAACATCGACGGCACAATCGTGCTTAGCTAATACCGAATGGCAGGACCTTATTAGGATGCCATCCATCTGCTGACCGACGGAAGCAGATACACTTTTTTACAATCGAGAGGGGAAAAACATAAATGTTACGTTCAATGTATTCAGGTATTTCAGGACTACGAAACTTCCAAACAAAACTAGATGTAATTGGTAACAACATCTCTAACGTCAATACGTACGGATTTAAAAAAGGCCGTACAATCTTTAAAGACTTGATTTCACAGACGGTAGCGGGATCGTCCGGACCTATGGAAAGCGGTGCGCGCGGTGGGGTTAACGCAAAACAAGTGGGACTTGGTTCTCAAATCGCGGCAATCGATACGATCCATACTGGTGGTTCAACACAATTTACAGGGAATACACTAGATCTGGCAATTGCAGGTGATGGATTCTTTAAGGTGGGGGAAGATGGCGGCGATAATGCATTCTATACTAGGGCCGGTAATTTTTATATGGATCAAGCAGGCGATTTAGTAGATGGAGAGGGAAGATATGTTCTAGATATTGATGACAATAAAATTAACATACCACTTACCGCCACATCGATGTCAATCGGTCAAGATGGAAGTGTGAAATATGTACTTCCAGACGAAGATGAAGTCCAGGGAGATGCTCAAATATCTATAACGAAGTTTTCGAACCCTGGGGGACTCGAAAAAGTAGGCGGGAATTTATTTCAAATCTCAGCCAACTCTGGTCCGGCCTCCACGGGTGGACCCCTTGATGAAGGTCGAGGGAAAATTGAATCCGGGTTCTTAGAAATGTCCAACGTCGATCTTGCCGAAGAATTCACTGAAATGATTGTTGCGCAACGTGGATTCCAAGCAAACACGCGGATCATTACAACATCTGATGAAATCCTTCAAGAACTTGTCAACTTGAAACGATAAGAAACTTACTTTATCTAAATCGAACATACTGAGAGAAGGCTCCCCTAGCGTCGAATCGCGTCCAGTGGACGTCTATAATCTAACTTATATAGCATAGCTTTCACAAGAAAAGGAGGGCTGGGCCGGCTCTTGCAGCCCGGCCCCTTACATATATGATACAAGTTACACGCTTGAATGGCAGTGCGTTCACGTTGAATGCATTATACATAGAAAGAATTGAGTCGTTTCCCGATACTACGATTACATTGACGACAGGCTCGAAATATGTTGTCCTCGATACGGCCGATGAAGTGAACAGCCGGATCGTCGAATTTTATAAGGCGGTCCAGTTGTTATCAAATCCGCATATCCGAGGTGAAGAACATGAAGAATAAACTGTTGACAGTATCCCTAATCATAATCGTCTGTATTACATTGCTAGGCGGTGTTGCACTCGTACTCGCCATGCAGCTGAAAAACGGCGATGACGTAAAAGAACCGACAATTGATGACATCATCGAATCCTCGGTTGATGTCGAAGAGATTACAACGAATTTAGGCAACCGGCAATTCATCCGAATCACCTTGAAAATCCAGACGGACAATAAAAAGGCGGCGGAAGAGCTTGCCAAAAGGGATTTCCAAGTGAAAAACATCGTCATCCAGGAACTTTCCGAGATGACAGCGAAAGATCTAGAAGGGAAAGCCGGTAAACAAGCCTTCGAGGATGCATTGAAATCACACTTAAATCCACTTATGCAAAACGGTGACGTCGAAAAAGTCTATATCGTATCTTATATTATTCAATAAGCATTTAAGTTGAAGAACTGAATCCTGTGTATTAGTGGGAATTCTTTATTTCGACTTAACTATATCGTCAAATTTTGAACTTCAAACTCAGATGCCGGGAGGTGACCATATGTCAGGGGATATTTTATCCCAAAATGAGATCGACGCATTATTATCTGCGATTTCAACAGGGGAAATGTCTGCAGAAGACATGAAAAAGGAAGACGAGACCCGGAAAGTCAAAGTGTATGACTTTAAACGTGCTCTACGATTTTCCAAAGATCAAATTCGCAGTTTAACAAGGATACATGAAAATTTTGCTAGATTGCTGACGACATATTTTTCAGCACAGTTACGAACGTACGTCCAAATCAATGTGGCATCGGTCGATCAGATCCCATTTGAGGAATTTATCCGTTCCATTCCAAATATGACGTTAATTAATATCTTTGAAGTACCGCCTTTGGAAGGTAACATCCTGATGGAAGTAAATCCGAACATTGCTTATACGATGCTTGACCGCCTAATGGGAGGAGTGGGAGCAAGCCCGGGGAAAGTCGATAATTTGACGGAGATCGAGTTAAAAATCATGACTAACTTATTTGAGCGTTCCTTCGATAATCTACGGGAAGCGTGGTCCGGAATCATTGATATTGATCCATTCCTGACAGAGATGGAAGTGAATCCTCAGTTCCTTCAGATGATATCGCCGAATGAAACGGTTGTAGTCATTTCCTTTAATATCGTGATCGGTGAATCAAGCGGGATGATCAACATTTGTATTCCGCACGTTGTTCTCGAACCGATCGTACCCAATTTGTCGGTCCGTTATTGGATGCAGACAAATAAAAAAGAACCGTCGCCAGAGCAAAGTGCAATTCTTGAAAAAAGGTTAAAAAAAGCCCCGTTGTCGGTCATCGCTGAACTTGGCAATGGAAAGATGACGATTGAGGATTTTCTTTACCTTCAAAAGGGGGATGTCATCAAGCTTGATAGTAAAATTGAGGATCCGCTTATCATCAAAATCGGCGATATGCCGAAATTCACCGCACAGCCCGGCCATTTGAAAAACCGGATGGCTGTACAGATAATAGATACAGAGATTGGAGGGGATGAAGATGATGAGTGATAATATCCTTTCGCAGGAAGAAATAGAAGCATTATTACGCGGGGAACCGTTGCCGAGTAGTGAAGTAGAGGAATCGACAAAAAAGATTTTAGCGACGGAAGATTATTTGGACGCAATGGAACAGGATGCGCTCGGTGAAATCGGCAATATATCATTCGGCAGTTCAGCGACGGCATTGTCATCGCTGCTTGGTCAAAAAGTTGATATAACGACACCAACCATCTCGGTTGTTGATAAGGAAACGTTAGAAGAAGAATTCATCCATCCGTATGTTGCCGTTAAAGTGGACTACACAGTAGGGCTTAGCGGGATGAATCTACTCGTTATCAAACAAAGTGACGCGGCTATCATTGCGGATCTCATGTTGGGAGGCGATGGTTCGGAACCGAATATGGACCTAGGTGAAATCCATTTGAGTGCAGTTCAAGAAGCGATGAATCAAATGATGGGTTCAGCGGCGACTTCAATGTCGACATTATTCAATAAAAAAGTTGATATTTCGCCTCCTTCAATCGACCTGGTGGATATTTTGGGAAATAAGGGGCGTGAACTTATTCCCGAAGACGATTTATTGATAAAAGTGTCATTTACTCTAAAGGTCGGTGATTTGATTGATTCGAATATCATGCAATTGCTGCCTCTTGGATTTGGGAAGAAATTAGTAGCCTCCCTTATCGGAGGGGACGTGGAAGAGGAGACTGCTGCGGTTGCGGAGATGGCACCGCCAAAAGTACAGCAGCCTTCTCCTAGAGAACAGCAACCGGAACAGCAACAATCTTATGGACATGAGGTCTCTTCTCAAGGGATGCAGCAGTACGCCAATGAACCGCCTGTGCAACACCAGATGCCAATGCGTCCTCAACAGCCACAAGTGCAAGTTCAGCAGGCACAGTTCGCAAGTTTTGAAAGTCCGACTTTGAACCAATCCGAAGCGAATAATTTGAATATGCTTCTTGATATTCCATTGCAAGTAACGGTCGAGCTTGGAAGAACAAATCGTTCGGTCAAGGAAATTTTGGAGATGTCGAGCGGTTCTATTATTGAACTGGACAAACTTGCAGGTGAACCGGTTGATATATTGGTGAACAACCGCCATATTGCAAAAGGAGAAGTTGTCGTTATCGACGAAAACTTCGGTGTTAGGATCACGGATATATTAAGCCGAACAGAACGTTTGAACAATTTAAGATAACTAACGGGGGGTAATGGAAATGGGTAAACGTATATTAATAGTGGATGACGCAGCTTTTATGCGTATGATGATTAAAGATATTTTGACGAAAAATAATTTTGAAGTTGTTGGTGAAGCGGCGGATGGTGCACAAGCTGTTGAGAAATATATGGAACTAAAACCGGATCTCGTGACGATGGATATCACGATGCCGGAAATGGATGGTATTACTGCATTAAAAACGATTAAAGAAAAAGACCCATCGGCTTTAGTTATCATGTGTTCCGCAATGGGGCAACAAGGAATGGTAATCGATGCAATTCAAGCAGGAGCGAAAGATTTCATCGTCAAACCGTTCCAAGCAGACCGTGTCGTTGAAGCTATTGAAAAAGCATTAGGATAATCGAGGGATGAATTCATTGTTTTTACACAAGTACTTATCGGCTTTTCTTTTATTCATTCTCATCGCATGTCAATTTCCATATACATCCGTTTCTGCAGACACAGAGCTTGATCCGAATAAGCCTGTGTCTGAGTTGTTCAACAGAGATAAGGAAATGGAACCGGAAAAAGATGCTGATGTTCCAGCTGCCGACCCTGCAACCGAAGAGCCTGCTGTCGGTTCCTCAGCGGGGGATTACATAAAAACATTATTTGCATTGATTTTTGTCATTGGATTATTATTCGGACTTTTAAAATTCGTCAATCGAAAAAACAGACTTTATGATAAGAGTCGCTACATGAAAAATATGGGAGGCATCTCCCTTGGGCAGCATAAATCCATCCAATTGGTTGTTGTCGGTGAATCGTATTATCTGATTGGTGTCGGTGATGATATCCGTATGTTGAAAGAGATAACTGACTCGGAGGAAATCGATAAACTCGTTGAATTTTATGAGGGCGATAGCGTGGAGTCTCCGGCTGGAATGCTCAATCGAATCGTAGCCAAAGTGACTAGTAAATCAAAAAACAACCCGTACGAAAAAACGGAAGAGACAACTGATTTCAGCAATATGTTCAAATCAAGGCTTGAGGAGATGAAAGAGGAGAGGAAACGGCATATCGGCCGCTTGACAGAAAAGGAGCGCAACCGAGATGAATGAAATTACCCAGTTTTTTTCGGATAGTGATCCGTCCAATGTATCGACATCCATCAAAATGATGTTACTTCTGACGGTTCTTTCTCTTGCGCCCGCCATTCTGATTCTAATGACTTCGTTTGCAAGGATCATTATCGTTCTTTCCTTCGTCAGAACGGCGCTTGCGACGCAGCAGATGCCTCCAAACCAGGTTCTTGTCGGACTCGCATTATTTCTCACATTTTTCATTATGGCGCCGACATTTCAGCAAGTGAATGAACAGGCACTTACACCATTATTCGCAGAAGAGATTACACTCGATGAAGCTTATGATAAGGCGAGTATGCCGTTTAAAGAATTCATGAGCAAACATACCCGCCAGAAAGATTTAGAGTTATTCCTCAGATACAATAAAGCGGAGAGACCCGAATCACTTGAAGATATCTCGCTAACGATGCTCGTTCCGGCATTCGCACTGAGTGAAATAAAGACGGCATTCCAAATGGGTTTCATGATATTCATTCCCTTCCTGGTCATCGATATGATTGTAGCGAGTATTCTGATGTCCATGGGGATGATGATGTTACCGCCGGTCATGATTTCACTGCCGTTTAAAATATTGCTCTTCGTCCTCGTTGATGGATGGTATCTCATTATCAAATCATTGCTGCAAAGTTTTTAGGAGGGTTTTGAATGACGCAGGAAACAATCGTAGCGATAGCTGAGCGTGCAATCTGGGTCATTCTATTGACTTCCGGCCCACTCCTTATCCTTGCATTAGTAACTGGACTTGCAGTCAGTATCTTTCAGGCAACAACACAAATTCAGGAGCAGACACTGGCATTTGTGCCTAAAATCGTTGCTGTATTGGTGGGAATTGTATTCTTCGGTCCATGGATGCTAGCGAAAGTGACATCGTTCGCTTCTGATATTTTTGAGAACTTGGGCAGGTATGTCGGGTGATGAAATGGAAGAGTTAATACCTTCACTCGCCGCATATCTACTTGTCCTGACTCGGGTCACTTCTTTTTTTGTAACACTTCCATTGTTCTCTTACAGGACGATACCAGCAACTCATCGCGTCGTATTCGGTGCTCTGCTTGCCTGGATGATGGTTTATACGCTGGACATGCCTGACCTTGAGATTGACGGGGCATACCTATTGCTCGTTGTAAAAGAGGCAATGACAGGGTTATTCATTGGAATACTTGCGTTCATCGTTATGTCCGCTATCCAGATTGCGGGCGGATTCATTGATTTTCAGATGGGGTTTGCCATTGCGAACGTCATTGACCCGCAAACGGGAGCACAATCACCGCTTCTTGGCCAATTCTTCAACTCGCTTGCCATTCTACTATTGCTCGCATTGAACGGACACCATATGTTGCTGGACGGTATTTATTATAGCTATCAATTCATCCCGGTGGATCAACTTTGGCCCGCATTCGGTGAGGAACGTCTGGCGGAATTTGTGATAAAGACATTTGCAACGTCATTTGCAATCGCATTTCAAATGTCGATACCTGTAGTAGCGACGTTGTTCCTCGTCGATTTGGCACTTGGAATTACCGCAAGAGCAGTGCCGCAATTGAATATTTTCGTTGTCGGATTCCCGATTAAAATCGGTGTCAGTTTCATAGTGTTATTCATTATGATGGGTGTCATGATCCAAATGATGAAGAAATTGTTTGAAGTGATGATAATCGGAATGAGGGACCTGATGATAATTTTAGGAGGTGGCTGACATGATGATACGGCTTGATCTGCAATTTTTCGCGGGGGAAAAGACTGAAAAAGCCACCCCTAAAAAGCGCCAAGATTCCCGGAAGAAAGGTCAAGTCCTAAAAAGCCAGGACGTTACGAGTGCAATTCTCCTACTTTCCGTGTTCCTGTTCCTGTTCTTCGCCGCGGGACTCATGAGGGACCGCTTTTTCGTGTTTTTCAATGAGGCGTTCACAGAATACGTCACACTGCCTATTTTGGATGAGAATCAGACAATGCTGATTTACAATGATGTCATGATTCAAATGGCGTTCATTCTTTTGCCTATCATGCTGATCGCGGTCGTCGCAGGAATAGCAGGAAATCTGTTCCAATTTGGCTTACTCCTTACTGGGGAACCTTTAAAATTCGACTTGAAAAAAATTGATCCGATCAAAGGACTTAAACGCATTTTTTCCATTCGCGCCATTATTGAATTAATGAAATCCTTATTGAAAATTTCATTTATCGGAACGGTCACAACCATGATCATCATGGCGAATATCGACAAAGTACTCGGACTGGCATTTAAAAGTCCGTGGGATACGTTGACAACCGTGGGACAACTCACCGCTTTGATGGGAATCACGGCTGCGTTCGTCTTATTGTTCATTTCCATTCTCGATTTTATGTACCAGAAATTTGACTATGAAAAAAATCTCCGCATGTCCAAACAGGATATCAAGGATGAACATAAAAACTCTGAAGGGGATCCCATCATTAAATCCCGTATTAAGCAACGTCAGCGGGAAATGGCAATGAGACGCATGATGCAGGAAGTGCCTGATGCGGACGTCGTCATCACGAATCCCACCCATTATGCGATTGCATTGAAGTATAAGGATGGGGATATGGACGCTCCGATTGTCGTGGCGAAAGGCGTCGATTTCATCGCCCAAAAGATAAAATTGATCGCTGGTGAAAACGACATCGTCATGGTGGAGAATCGGCCGCTTGCCAGGTCACTCTATGAAGATGTTGAAATAGGTGGCAGGATTCCCGAAGAGTTCTTCAAAGCGATAGCCGAAATATTGGCATATGTGTACAGAATTCAGCGCAAAATCTGATTTGGCCAACGGGGAAGGAGGTAGTCCAATCCTTCCCTGCTGCATACCTGCGTCCAGTAGGCACAAGCTCAATTCAAAATCTGGACGCAAATACGCATAGGCGTATTTGATTAAATACAAGAAAGTAGGGATGACATGCAGTTCAAGGATATAGGAGTGCTCGCAGCGGTCATCATGATCGTTGCGATGCTTGTCATCCCGCTTCCGCCATGGCTTTTGAGTTTCTTGATTATTATAAACATTACACTTGGACTTTTAGTTCTATTAACGGCCATGAACATGCAGGAAGCGTTACAGTTTTCAATCTTCCCCACCTTACTCCTATTGCTTACGCTATTTCGGCTTGGACTCAATGTTTCAACAACAAGGGCGATTTTAGCGAATGGAGATGCGGGTGGAGTCGTTGAAACGTTCGGTACATTCGTTACGGGCGGTAATATCATCGTCGGTCTAGTTGTTTTCGTCATCCTGATTCTTATTCAATTCATCGTCATTACAAAAGGGGCGGAACGGGTATCCGAGGTAGCAGCCCGTTTCACTCTGGACGCGATGCCGGGGAAGCAGATGAGTATCGATGCCGACTTGAACGCGGGTATGATTTCTGAAACGGAAGCTCGTACGAGACGGGAAAAGGTTAGTAATGAAGCCGACTTTTACGGAGCCATGGATGGAGCGACGAAATTCGTCAAAGGTGATGCAATTGCCGGTATTATCATCGTTATTATCAACTTACTCGTCGGTATGATTATCGGCGTTGCTCAAATGGGGCTGCCTTTCGCGGAAGCGGCCGTGCTCTTTTCCCAATTGACTGTCGGTGACGGGATTGTATCGCAAATTCCGGCTTTGCTTATTTCGACTGCGACAGGTATTGTCGTGACACGTGCGGCGTCTAAAGGCAATCTTGGTTCCGATATTACAATCCAGCTCCTTGGGCAGCCGAAACTGCTATATGTTGCAGCTGTTACGGTGCTATTGCTTGGATTGGTTACACCGATTAACGACATTCTTACAATTCCAATTGCGCTAGCGCTCGCTTTTGCCGCATTTGCAATGTCCAAAAAAGTCGTTGAAGATCCGGAAGAGTTGCTTGGGATGGAAGAGGATATAGAGACGGAAGGTTTGAAAAGTCCCGAAAATGTCGTCAATCTTCTCAATATCGATCCGATAGAATTTGAGTTCGGTTATGGGTTGATTCCGCTTGTCGATGCAACGCAAGGCGGCGATTTGCTAGACCGGGTTGTTATGATTCGCAGGCAGCTGGCAATTGAACTGGGCCTTGTCATCCCGGTTGTCCGTATCAGGGACAATATCCAGCTGCAGCCGAATGAATATAGAATCAAGATTAAGGGAAGTGAAATGGCAAGAGGGGAATTGTTACTGGACCACTACTTGGCAATGAGTCCGGGCGGGGATGATTCCATTGAAGGCATCGATACTATAGAGCCGTCATTCGGTCTGCCCGCCAAATGGATTACAGAAGACGCGAAAGAAGATGCCGAAATCCTCGGGTACACGGTCGTCGATCCGCCAAGTGTCGTCTCGACGCATCTGACAGAAGTGATTCGTGCAAATGCAGCAGATTTGATCGGCCGCCAGGAAACGAAACAACTTGTCGATCACGTCCGTGAAACATTCCCGATTCTTGTGGATGAACTGACGCCAACTCCATTGTCGATTGGTGAAATTCAAAAAGTGCTTGCGAAATTGCTTAATGAGCATGTTTCAGTCCGGAATTTACCCATCATTTTTGAAACGCTTGCGGATTATTCGAAATATACATCAGATGTTGATGTCTTGACCGAATATGTCCGACAGGCCCTTGCAAGGCAAATTACAAATCAGTACGCGGCAGCCGGTCAATCGCTGAAAGTGCTGACCGTATCGGGTAAGGTCGAGAAAATGATCGCTGATAATGTACAGCAGACGGAACAAGGCAACTATTTATCAATCGATCCGCAGCATTCACAGGATATACTTGAGTCGATTGCGGGGGAAGTGGAGCGCGTCGCATTGATGGATCAATCACCTGTCGTTCTTTGTACGCCAGCGATCCGGATGTATTTGAGACAAATTACAGAACGCTACTTTCCGCAGATTCCAGTGTTGTCTTACAATGAGCTTGAATCTTCGATTGAAGTCCAAAGTGTCGGGGTGGTGGATATCTGATGAAAATGAAAAAATATACGGCTGAAACGATGGTGGAAGCCATGAAAAAAGTGCGCCTGGATTTTGGCGATGATGCGATAATCCTTAGTTCGAATGTCGTCAAATCGAAAGGGTATCTCGGATTCTTTAAGAAGAAGTCCGTAGAAGTGGTAGCAGGATTTGACGAACCATTCGCGAAGGTGGAGGAAGCGGTTCCTCCACTTCTTTCATCACAGCCAACAAGAGATGACAGTATTTCTGTGGAGATGAAAAAGGAAATGACTGAAATGAAGAAGCTGTTGAAAGATATGCAGCAAGCATCTATTCATTCACAATTCCCTGATGAAATGAAGCCTTTGCTTACCCATCTTCATAATCAAGGTCTGTCCGAAAAGTCCATTACACAAATAGGTGAAAGTCTTTTTAAACGAATGAAAGGCGAGAGAAAAGAATTTACTGCCGAGGAACAGCAGTTGATGACTAGGCAGTTTCTTGAGCAGGAAATGGCGAATTTGCCGTTCGGTGGTATCTCTTTCAACAAAAAATATGTTAACGTGCTTGGACCGACTGGCGTCGGTAAAACGACCACGATTGCAAAGATTGCTGCCCGGGCACTTCTGGAAAAAAAGAAGAAAATCGGTTTTATTACTACAGATACATATCGGATAGCGGCAATTGAGCAGCTCCGGACATATGCAAACTTATTGCAGGCACCTGTGGAAGTGGCTTATAACAAGAGGGATTTCGAAAAAGCGATTGAAAAACTGAAGGATTTGGATCTAATTTTCATTGACACTGCAGGTCGGAACTACAAAGAGGCAAAGTTTGTGGAAGACTTGACGCAACTCATCGATTTTTCACTGGAAATGGAATCCTATCTCGTCCTGTCCATGACTTCAAAAGAAGCTGATATGAGAACGATTGTGGATCAGTTCAATAAGTTCCCGATAGAAAAATTCATTTTTACGAAAATGGATGAAACCGGATCGATTGGACCTCTATTTAATCTGATGAAGGACTATGGTATTGGAACCGCCTATTACACGGATGGGCAGGAAGTGCCGGAAGATATTACTGAAGCGGATCGTATGAAACTAATAACTTTGTTATTAAAGGGTGCTCCTGATGCGTGACCAAGCGGAAACACTCAGACTCAAAATGCTGAAGTCCCAAGGTGAACTATCAAAATCGATTGCGATTATAAGTGGAAAAGGCGGTGTTGGGAAATCAAATTTCTCGACGAATTTCGCCTATGCCCTTCTTTCAAAAGGAAAGAAAGTCCTTATTATTGATATGGATATTGGCATGGGCAATATTCATATTCTTCTCGGTGCGACACCCCAATATAGTTTGAAAGATTATTTGCATGGCACTAAGGAAATAGATGAAATCGTTAACACGGCACCTCGAGGGTTGACATTCATATCGGGAGGCTCGGGGCTTGACTCGGTGATGGAGTGGTCTGCGGAAATGTTCGAAAGATTGATTCGGGCGTTTGAGCATTTGCAGCAAGCTTATGATTTCATCTTATTTGATATGGGAGCGGGAGCGACGCAAAGTTCAATCGAATTGATTGTCGCAGTCGATGAAATCATCGTCATCTCGACGACTGAACCGACGTCCATCACAGATGCATATTCCATGATGAAATTCATCTGCCTGCAAGACGCTGATAAATCATTCAGTATTGTCAGCAACCGTGTTTCAAAGTATGATGACGGCAACGATGCCATAACCCGGCTTCAGTATGCTATGCGGAAATTTCTGGGTAAGGAGACGAAGCTTCTTGGCTTCTTGCCTGAAGATCCGGTGGTCCACAAGGCGGTACTTGCACAAGAGCCTTTTTTGTTGCTGTTTCCAAACGCTCCCATTACAAAAAGAATGATGGCGATTGCAGAAACTTTTGTCAGTCCGAGTTCTTCCGATGGATTTAAAACGGGGGAAGGGTTCCTTGGGAAACTGAGAAGCCTATTTACGAAAGGGCGTGGATGATTTGAATACAGGCAATCGTAAGAAAGCGCTTGTGGTGGATGATTCGGCGTTTATGCGTAAGCTCATATCCGATTTTCTCACGGGGCATCCGGGAATTGAAGTAATCGGGACTGCCCGCAATGGGAAAGAGGCCGTTGAAAAAGTGGGGTCGTTGAAACCCGATGTTGTCACGATGGACATTGAAATGCCGATTATGAATGGTCTGGATGCGCTGAGAGAGATTATGTCAAACCACCCGGTGCCAGTCGTCATGTTATCCAGTACAACGAAAATCGGCGCGGAAAATACGATACTCGCTATGGCATATGGTGCGGTGGATTTTGTCGCAAAACCAGGCGGCGCAATTTCCTTGAACCTTCATGAGGTGAAGGAAGAAATCCTTGGAAAAGTCCTTGCCGCCGCTGAAGTCCGTATGTCTACACTGGCAAGGAATGTTACCGGACGGCTTTTGACGAAGCCGATTGTTTTGAAATCGATTGATAATGCGGCCGGCATCCAATCTGAATCATTGTCAACTTCCGAAGAACGTTCTCAGATGAAGAACATAACACAGAAAAAGTTTTCCAAAACGAGTAAGACTTTCGTTATAATAGGTACATCGACAGGGGGTCCTCGGGCCTTGCAAGAAGTGCTGACAGGCTTACCGGCATCTATCGGCGTTCCAATTCTTGTCGTGCAGCATATGCCGCCGGGATTTACGAAATCCCTTGCGGATAGGCTGGACGGTCTTTGTGACATACGAGTAAAAGAAGCGGAAGACGGCGAACTGCTTACCAATGGGACTGCTTATATTGCACCTGGAGGCAAGCATCTGAAAGTGATGAAAAAAGGTATGATGTACTATGTACATCTGGATGCAGTCGAACCGCCGCGAATGGGACATCGTCCTTCAGTCGACGTACTGCTTGAGTCAGCCGCGGGGAATTGCGACTTGAATTACTTGACCGTCATAATGACGGGGATGGGCTACGATGGAAAAAACGGCATGAAACTGCTTCGACAAAATGGAAGAACAATCACGATAGCTGAATCGGCTGAGACATCGGTGGTATACGGAATGCCGAAAGCGATAAAAGAAGCTGACCTTGCTGATAAGGTGGCGGACTTGCAGGACATAGCAGAATCGATTTTGGAAGTTATCAAGTCTTAAAGGGGGTATTACAATGGATACCGATCAATATTTAGAAATGTTCATTGAAGAAAGCAAGGAGCATCTTCAGTCATGCAACGAGCATCTGTTGGAGCTTGAAAAAAATCCGCAAGATCTTGGCATTGTAAATGAAATATTCCGATCTGCCCATACGTTGAAAGGGATGTCCGCGACAATGGGGTATGAGGACATCGCCGACCTGACTCATATGATGGAAAATGTATTGGATGCAATTCGCAACTCGAGAATCCGTGTCACAACTGAAATTTTGGATGTTGTTTTTCAAGCTGTCGATTATCTTGAAGAGATGGTTATAGACATTGCATCTGGTGGAACGGGTAAAAAAGATGTACGTGAACTCGTAGAATCACTCAACGCAATTGAAACCGGAAAAAATGCCATTATCAGTGCGGTAGCCGAAACGGCGGTAACGTCTGTACTGGCTGAGGAGAATGGCACGGTGGAGCCCCTCCTATATGATGGATATGAAATGACCGTCATCACCCAATCGGCGGAGCAAGGATTCAATGCTTTTGAAATCACTGTGCAATTGCGTGATGACTGCTTGTTGAAGGCGGCTAGGGTATTCATGGTATTTGAAATACTGGAAAAGTCCGGTGAAATCGTCAAATCCGAACCAAAAGTCGAACAGCTCGAAAACGAAGAGTTTGATGATATGTTTACTGTAGCACTGATCACAAAAGAAGATGCGTCTATATTGAAAACTAAAGTGATGAAAGTATCCGAAATTGAGACAGTGACTGTCATGCCGATTACGATCCATAATCAATCCAAGGAGAATGAGGTCGAGGCGGCTCAAAATACTGGAACGGTTACGACTATCTTGGATGAAGCAGAAGCGAAAAAAGATCCGACTGAACAAAAAGATAAGAAGAATACGGGCGCACATTCCGGTAACAAAACAATTCGGGTGAATATCGACAGACTCGATATCCTCATGAACCTGTTTGAAGAGCTGGTCATTGATCGCGGCAGGCTACAATCGATTGCTACCGATATTCAAAATCCGGAGCTGACTGAAACTGTTGAACGGATTACACGGATATCCGGTGATCTGCAAACGATCATCTTGAACATGCGCATGATTCCGATTGAAACAGTCTTCAATCGTTTTCCGAAAATGGTGAGGCAGCTTGCGCGTGATCTTGATAAGAAAATCGCCCTTGAAATCATTGGTGCCGAAACTGAACTTGATCGGACGGTCATTGATGAAATCGGAGATCCGCTCGTCCATTTAATCCGAAATGCATTGGATCATGGCATCGAAAGTCCGGCTGAGCGGATTGCAAAAGGCAAGCCCGAAGAAGGTACGGTGACCCTGCGTGCTTACCATTCCGGCAATCATGTGTTCATAGAACTTGAAGACGATGGCGCCGGTGTGAATCGTCAACGTGTTCTTGCAAAAGCTATCAAAAGCGGCATCGTCTCGGAGGAAATGGCTGAAACGATGACAGACCGTCAAGTGGCGGAACTCATTCTTGCATCCGGCTTTTCAACAGCGGAGAAGATTTCGGATGTATCAGGCCGCGGTGTAGGTTTGGATGTTGTGAAAAACACGATTGAATCTCTCGGGGGATATATCACGATCGAATCGAAAGAAGGTCAAGGTTCCTTATTCCAAGTGCAGCTTCCGTTAACGCTGTCCATTATTTCCGTCATGCTTGTTGAGTTGGAAAGTGAAGTGTTCGCAATTCCTTTAACGTCCATCATTGAGACGGCAATCATCAAGACATCTGAAATTATGAGTGCTCACAACCAGAAAGTCATTGATTTCCGCGGCAATATCATTCCGCTCGTCAACTTGTCGGAAATTTTTGAAATGCCGGGGACAGCTGATGTGAGTGACGGTCATCAGTCTGTCGTAATCGTCCGTAAAGGTGATAAATTAGCAGGGCTGGTTGTCGATTCATTCATTGGACAACAGGAGATTGTGTTGAAATCCCTTGGTAATTACTTGCAAAGTGTCTTCGCAATTTCCGGTGCAACAATTCTTGGAAATGGACAAGTTGCACTTATTATCGACTGTAACGCATTGATCAAATAGGCGGGAGTGAAATAATATGACTGACAAGCTCGATCAGAAAGAAATGAAAGTCATCGTTTTCCAACTGATGGATATGGAATATGCCATCAATGTCGATATCGTCCAGTCAATCGAGAGGGTGCTGTCGATAACACGTGTCCCGAAGACACCGGCGTATGTGAAAGGGGTCATTAATCTGAGAGGAATCGTTACGCCGATTGTCGACCTGCGGGAACGATTCGGATTGGTTTCCACAGAAATGGATGATCATACAAGAATAATCATCGTAACGTTGGAAGACTATGAAGTCGGACTGATTGTAGACGCCGCGAACGATGTACTCGACATTCCTCTGGACTCAATCGAACCGCAACCTGAAGTCGTCGGCTCCATCGAATCGGACTTCGTTTCAGGTGTCGCCAAGGTGGGGAAACATCTTCTTGTCATGCTCAATCTCGATACAGTTCTGGAGCCTGTGAAGCGGGTGACGGCTGATGAATACTGACAACTTGATTACCGACATGCATCTAGACGTATTGAAAGAAGTCGGCAATATTGGGGCGGCACATGCGGCAACCTCATTGTCACAATTGCTGAATCGTAAAATCGACATGCATGTTCCCAAAGTCGAACTGGTCTCGTTTGATGGGATGTTCGATCTTGCAGGAGGTGCCGAAACGGTTGTAGCAGGAATCTTCCTCCGGATTGAGGGAGATTTGTCCGGCAGCATGTTTTTTGTTCTTCCATTGGATTCTGCGAATCACTTCATTAGAAAGCTGATTGGGGACGAAACGTTTGATTTCGCTTCGCACGATATCCCGGATATGGGGATATCCGCGATGCAGGAGCTTGGCAATATCTTGTCGGGTTCTTATTTGTCCGCGCTTTCCGATTTCACAGGATTGAAAATCTATCCAACCGTACCTTCGTTAAGTGTCGACATGGTGGGCGCAATCGTCAGCTTCGGGCTGATTGAGGTATCCCAGCACAGTGACGAAGTAATCGTCATCGACACGCAGATCCGTGAAGAAGGTCCAGACGGTACTGCAAGTGTTAATGGCCACTTTTTCCTGTTGCCTGATCCATCATCCTATGCTGCAATTTTTCGTTCTCTGGGTGTGTTGTAAGATGATGGTGTTGAAAGACGTCGTCAGAGTAGGGATCGCAGATATGAATGTGGTTAAGGAACCGATGACGATCCGCACATCCGGACTGGGTTCTTGTGTCGGTGTCGTTCTATATGATCAAACGAAAAAAATCGCCGGGTTGGTACATATAATGCTTCCGGATTCCAATCTTGGTAAATCAGATCAGGTGAATGTAGCCAAATTTGCAGATACGGGTATATACGCTTTGATGGAGTTGCTTAAAGCGGAAGGTGTCAGACCGATGGGGTTGAAAGCGAAAATTGCCGGCGGTTCACAAATGTTCCAATTCGGTTCGAACGATACTATCAGAATCGGCCCGCGCAACATCGAGGCGGTAAAAAAAGAATTGAAACGATTGTCGATACCTTTAACCGCCGAAGACACAGGTGGCTCAAGCGGACGGACGATTGAATTCGACCCCGCACATTCAATCCTCCATGTCAGGACAGTGAGCCAGGGTACGAAAGAGATTTGAATACGAAAGCGGATATACTTCGCCGTATGGGATAGCAGTTGAACAGTTGAACATATGAATACATCAGAGGCGCCTTTCAAGGGGCATCCCCTATCACCGAAGCGTGTATGAAGGGATTCTTTATTCCAATCTAAATACTTATGTTAGGCGGCTGATCGCTTCGGTCGCCTTTTTTCGTGCTTATTTGCTATAATAATAGGAAACTATGACTGAATCATCATGGAAAGTGAGGGATTCGATGTCGAAACAGGATATGATGGAAGATAATATATATTGGGACCTGTGGATTGAAAATCGTGATCCCGATGCGGGTGACATTCTCGTCCGGAAATACACACCGCTGGTAACCTATCATGTACAACGGATCAGTTCAGGTCTGCCGCGAAACGTTTCTCGCGATGATATCATGAGCCTTGGTCTCCACGGTTTATTTGACGCATTGACAAAATTTGACCCGGGCAGGGACTTGAAATTTGAGACATATGCTTCATTTCGAATACGCGGCACTATTATCGACGGTTTGCGGAAAGAAGATTGGCTACCGCGTTCTTCAAGGGAGAAATCGAAAAGACAAGAAGAAGAGATTACGAGACTCGAGCAGAAACTGCAGCGTCATGCGACACCTGAAGAAATTGCCGACCATATGGATATATCGGTGGAACAGGTTTATCAGACTGTGCATGAACATTATTTCTCAAATGTCCTTTCCATTGATGAAAAGGTAAATGACGATGACGAGGAAGGGCAAAAATCTTTCGTCATTAAGGATCAAGATTCCAAAACACCGGAACAGAAAACGATGATGAATGAATTAATCGGCGATTTGGCGACTAAAATACGGGAACTGAATAAAAACGAACAGCTTGTCCTCAGCCTCTTTTATACAGAAGAAATGACGCTTACTGAAATTGGTGAAATTTTAAGTTTGTCCACTTCCCGAATCTCCCAAATTCACTCAAAAGCGCTGTTCAAACTCCGCAAACTCTTATCAACCGAAATAGTTGATGGAGGGATTTTATGAGTTTGAAAGGGATTGAACTGCAAATTGCAATACCGAAGACGTTTGAAGCCGGTAAAATTGCGGAACATAAGCATCAGCAGACACAATTGAACCAAGACCATTCCAACTCCCTGATGGAACGGCAAATGGTGAAGACAAGAGAATCAGTCTTGCCATCCGAAGAAGCCGCCAAGATGGCTTCAGGCGGAAATCAGCACCTGCGGGATTCAGCGGAAGACGCAGATCGAAAAAATAACGAAGAGGAAAAGAAGACGATGCACCCTTATAAAGGTTCTTTCGTCGACTTTACAGGATAGCAGCTATGACAATGATTTTCTTATTGCTTTTATTCATCATGCAAGTGATCGGTTTTTACTTTCTGACATTGCTTTATACAAAAGTGACAAAGTTTGATGATCTGGAAAAAAAACAGCGCAAGCTCATGAGTGAAATGGATGACTCGATAGGCGCATACTTATCCGAGTTGAAAGATGAGAATGAGCGGTTAATGGAACGGCTTACTGAATGGGATAAGAATACGGAATCTGATCAACGGAACAGTCCTATATTTGCAATGGATGAAACCGCCGTATCTAAAGAAAGCCGTACAGCGGCACTTGTCAATAAGCCTACAACGCCTGTCAACCTTGCACTCAAGTCATATGCAGCTTCGAACGTGCTAGGACTGAAGCAGAGTGACCCGGATGTGAGGGAAGTGGAGGATGATAGATCAAGAGCTTTCGTTTTACACGATGCTGGACATTCCATTGAAGAGATTGCCAAGAAATTAGGAAAAGGGCGTACGGAAGTTGAGCTGATTTTAAAATTCAGATGAAGTGTGTTGCAAAAAAATAAACAATATGTTATATTATCAAGTGGTATTACTACACACGTGCACGGACGTCAGGAATGGTGCCGAGAGGTCGTTCTGTCGGATGAGGTACACGGAGGGAATCAAACCAAACAGGAGGAATAACAAATGTCAGTAATCTCAATGAAACAACTGCTTGAAGCAGGGGTGCACTTCGGTCACCAAACACGTCGCTGGAACCCGAAAATGAAGAAATTTATCTTCGTTGAGCGTAACGGTATCTACATCATCGATCTTCAAAAAACGGTGAAAAAACTTGAAGAAGCATATGCATTTATGCGTCAAGTTGGTGCTGATGGCGGGAAAGTCCTATTCGTCGGTACTAAAAAACAAGCACAAGACGCAATTAAAGAAGAAGCTGAACGCGCTGGAATGTACTATATCAACCAACGCTGGCTTGGTGGAACACTTACAAACTTTGGTACAATCCAAAAACGTGTTGCACGCATGAAACAAATCGAACGTATGGAAGAAGACGGTACATTTGACGTGCTTCCTAAAAAAGAAGTTGGCCAACTTAAAAAACAACACGAACGCCTTGTTAAATTCCTTGGCGGAATCCGTGATATGAAAGCAATTCCGGATGTAATGTTTGTTGTTGACCCACGCAAAGAGCGCATCGCTGTTGCGGAAGCAATCAAATTGAACATTCCACTAGTCGGAATTGTTGACACGAACTGTGATCCGGATGAAATCGACTACATCATTCCTGCGAATGATGATGCGATTCGTGCGGTACGTCTTTTGACAAGCAAAATGGCTGACGCTTTGATCGAATCTAGACAAGGCGAAGACGAAGAAGCGACTCAAGAGGAAACAGCTGTAGCTGCAGAGTAAATCCAGTAAATGAAAAGACGATAAGCGGCTTATACCCTTATCGTCTTTTTTCGGAATTGACGGCATAAATAGGAGGAATGGAAAAATGAAAATCACAGCACAAATGGTAAAAGAATTACGGGAAAAAACAGGTACAGGTATGATGGATTGTAAAAAAGCGTTAACGGAAGTAAATGGTGATATGGAAGCGGCAATTGATTATCTTCGCGAAAAGGGTCTTTCTAGCTCAGCGAAGAAAGCGGACCGTATCGCTGCAGACGGCACAACGTCGATCCATGTTGACGGTAACGAAGCAATCATCCTAGAAGTTAACGCTGAAACAGATTTCGTAGCTAAAAATGAAGGTTTCCAAACGCTTGTATCCGAGCTTGCTGAACATCTTCTTGCTACAAAACCTGCAACAGTCGAAGAAGCGGTTGAAACTAAATTGCCTAACGGTTTGACAGTAGCAGATCACATTTCAAACGCTGTCGCTAAAATCGGTGAGAAAATCACACTTCGCCGTTATGAGATCCGTACAAAAACAGATAACGATGCTTTCGGTCCATACTTACATATGGGTGGACGCATCAGTGTGCTAGTTGTCCTTGAAGGTTCAACAGATGCAGACGCTGCAAAAGATGTTGCAATGCATATTGCCGCATTGAATCCGAAATACGTTTCACGTGACGAAGTTTCTGAGGAGGAAGTTGAGCACGAGCGCAAAATCCTTACAGAACAAGCACTTAACGAAGGTAAACCTGAAAACATCGTTGCGAAAATGGTTGAAGGTCGTATCGGTAAATATTTCGAAGAGATCTGTGTACTGGATCAACCATTCGTTAAAAACTCCGACCAAAAAGTTGGTGACTTCGTGAAATCAACAGGCGGAACTTTGAAAGAATTCATTCGTTATGCTGTTGGTGAAGGAATCGAAAAACCTGAAGATAATTTCGCAGACGAAGTTATGAACCAAGTTAAAGGTAACTGAGCCATTATAAACTGACAAATGGGGAACACACGCGTGTGTTCCCTATTTTTAAAGAGCTAAGAAGTATTAGTCTTTCAACATGGAATAGTGTCTAGCTCTAGGCGCCAACCCCTCGGGTCATAAGCCGTTTTGCTTTTAGGGGGATTGAAATACATCCCTCCTTGGTGGCTGAAGTACGCCTCCTCGTGCCTGCGGAGGCAGGTATGCAGTCGTTGCGACACGAAGTCGCGATCGTTAGACTGCCTTCCTTATCACCTATGCCTGTCGGGGCTGGACGGCGCCTTGCGCATTTCTTAAGAAAACAGAGTAGATGGAGGGTACAAATGAGCAACCCAAAATATAAACGAATCGTCTTGAAGTTAAGCGGAGAAGCCCTTGCCGGTGAAAAAGGTTTCGGTCTCTCGCCTGAGGTTATCAAAACGGTTGCAAAACAAGTGAAAGAAGTTGTCGATCTCGGTGTCGAGGTAGCGGTCGTCGTCGGAGGTGGCAATATTTGGCGCGGCAAGGTCGGCAGTGAAATGGGAATGGACCGCGCGACAGCTGATTACATGGGCATGCTTGCTACAGTTATGAATTCCCTCGCTCTACAGGACTCCCTAGAAAAAGTCGGTGTTGAGACCCGCGTTTCCTCGTCAATTGAAATGAGGCAAGTTGCGGAACCATACATACGCCGCAAAGCAATCAGACATCTCGAAAAGAAACGGGTCGTCATTTTTGCAGCTGGTACCGGAAATCCTTACTTTTCCACAGATACGACAGCGGCGCTACGTGCAGCTGAAATAGAAGCGGATGTCATCCTTATGGCGAAAAATAACGTAGATGGTGTCTATTCCGCGGATCCAGCGAAAGATGATAAAGCGATCAAATACGTAGAACTATCATTTTTGGATGTCATAAACCAAGGACTTGAAGTGATGGATTCCACGGCTTCAACCCTATGTATGGACAATGATATTCCGCTCGTAGTATTCTCTATTATGGAAAATGGAAATATTAAGAGAGCCGTCCAAGGTGAGCCAATCGGGACGGTCGTCAGGAGGAACTTATAATGGCGAACGAAGTTATGAACCAAGCAAAAGACCGTATGGAAAAAGCAATTGGAGCGTATACGAGAGAATTGGCATCGATTCGTGCCGGACGTGCAAATGCTTCCATGCTTGATAGACTGACTGTTGAGTATTACGGAGCACCTACGCCTTTAACGCAGATGGCTGGAATTTCAGTGCCAGAAGCTCGTCTCCTAGTCATCCAACCCTATGACAAAACAATTCTTGGAGATATCGAAAAAGCAATCATGAAATCGGATATTGGAATTACACCTTCCAATGACGGCAGTGTCATTCGTCTTGCTGTTCCTGCATTAACAGAGGATCGCCGTAAAGAGCTTGTGAAACTGGTGAAAAAAGAAGCGGAAGACGCAAAAGTAGCGATCCGTAACATCCGCCGTGATGCGAATGAAGATTTCAAGAAACTTGAAAAAAGCGGCGGAATCACCGAAGATGATCTACATCGCAACGGTGAAGAGATACAGAAGCTGACTGATTCGCAAATCGTGAGAATCGATGAAATTGCGAAAGACAAAGAAAATGAAATCATGGAAATCTGATAGAAGAACTTTCTATATTTCGGGACGTCCTAATTTCAGGACGTCTTTTTCTTTTGAACATCGAAAAGAAATGAAATTCACCGTCTAATTTGATACGATAGAGTATGTACTTGCTCTGAAAGTAGCTGAGTGGAGGAAACAACATGCTGGATAAACTTTTTCGAAAAAAAACTGTGGCAGCGGACGGTTCGATTTTGGATCGGATTGCGGAGGTTCAAAATAGGCCGATGCCTGCGCACGTAGCGATTATTATGGATGGCAACGGCAGATGGGCGAAACAGCGCAACTTGCCAAGAATCGCAGGTCATCATGAGGGAATGAAAAAAGTCCGTCTAATAACACGCATCGCAAATAATCTTGGCATAAAAGTGCTTACGCTTTATGCTTTCTCCACAGAAAACTGGAAACGGCCAAAACCCGAAATAGATTTCTTGATGAAACTTCCAGGAGAGTTTCTTAGTACATATCTACCTGAACTAATCGAACAGAATGTGAAAGTTGAAATGATCGGGAACTTTGATATGTTACCGGCACATACGAAAAATGCAATTCGTAAAGCGATGGATGAAACTGCGCATAATGATGGTTTGACTTTGAATTTTGCGATGAATTACGGCAGCAGACTCGAACTTGTCGAATCTGTAAAAGAAATTGCTGCACTTATTGCTGAAGGAAAGATTGGTCCGGAAGATATCGATGAAAACCTTATCGGGTCCCACCTTATGACTGCTCACTTGCCGGAGCCCGATTTATTGATCCGCACAAGCGGAGAAGTAAGGCTGTCCAATTTCATGCTTTGGCAGTTGGCATACGCCGAATTTACTTTCATGGATGTGCTTTGGCCGGATTTTGATGAACTTTGCATGCTGAATGCAATTGAAGAATTCCAATTGCGAAACAGGCGTTTTGGAAGCGTAGAAGGGAAGGGGACCGTTTGAAACAAAGGATACTTACGGCAATCGTCGCGCTAATCTTATTCGTTCCATTTGTCGTAATAGGTGGATTGCCCTTCACAATCGCAATTTATGCTATAGCTACAATTGGTCTATATGAATTATTACGCATGAGAGACATCCAATTGTTTTCGGTTGTAGGTTTGTTGACGTGGGCGGCTCTAGTCGTATTACTAATGCCGATTGCTTGGAGTGACGCTGTTTTTGAAATACTTGGTTACACAAAGATTGAAATGGCGTTTGCTATCGTACTTATTTTATTGATTTATACAGTAGTCGTTAAAAATCGATATACATTCGACCATGTAGCATTTTCAGTAATGGGTGCATTATATGTCGGAATCGGATTCTATTATTTCATCGAAACAAGAATGTATGGAATTGAATATGTCGTCTACGCTTTGATGGTGATTTGGACAACGGACTCGGGCGCTTATTTCATAGGCAGGAAAATTGGAAAGCGGAAGTTGTGGCCGGAAATCTCACCGAATAAAACCGTTGAAGGATTTATAGGCGGAATACTATCCGCTGTTGTCTTTGCATTTATTTTTCAATACTTTTACCCGATTGCTTCAACGTATTTGATACTCATCGCTGTGACGGTTGTTGCATCGATTGTCGGACAACTGGGCGACCTTGTCGAGTCGGCATTGAAAAGGCATTATGACGTGAAAGATTCCGGACAGCTTCTACCTGGACACGGTGGAATCCTGGACAGATTTGATAGCCTCCTTTTCGTCCTGCCATTGCTTCACTTTTTACACTTTGTAGGTTAACGGAAAGGGTGTCTTTATGATGAAGAAAATCAGTTTACTCGGTGCTACGGGTTCTATTGGCATACAAACAATCGATATCATCGGCTCGAACCCGGAAAAGTTTAAACTCGTATCTTTTTCAGCTGGTTTGAATATTGATAAAGTACGGGAAATCGCTTCCGCTTTTCTACCTGATACCGTGTCGGTGATGAAACTAGAAGATGCTCAGAAGTTGCAAACGGAATTCCCAGCCATACGCTTTGTCCATGGTGAAGAAGGGCTTGTTGAGGTAGCGGGTCATACAGGTGCTGATATACTCGTCAACGCAGTCATCGGCAGTGTTGGACTCAAACCGACGTTAGAAGCGATACGCGCAGGTATCACCATCGCCATTGCCAACAAAGAAACGCTTGTCGCGGCAGGCGATGTTGTTATGAGTGAAGCCCGTAAATTCAACGTTCCGATCCTGCCGGTGGACAGTGAGCATTCAGCACTTTTCCAAGCGTTGAACGGCGAAAATCCGAAACGGGTTACCCGGTTGATCCTGACAGCATCAGGGGGTAGTTTCAGAGATCTTACGAGGGATGAGCTTTCCAATGTAACGTTGGCGCAGGCACTAGCCCATCCGAATTGGTCGATGGGCAATAAGCTGACCATCGACTCAGCGACGATGATGAACAAAGGTCTCGAAGTAATTGAAGCACATCATCTTTTCGCAATGCCCTATGAAAAAATTGATTGCTTACTTCACAAAGAAAGCATTATCCATTCCATGGTCGAGTTTGAAGATACAAGCGTTATGGCGCAGCTAGGCTCGCCGGATATGCGGGTTCCAATCCAATATGCCCTGACATATCCGGATCGGATTCCGATGCAAAACGCAAAACCGCTTCGTCTTGAGGAAATCGGCAAGCTGCACTTTGAGAAAATGGATCTGCTCCGTTTCAAGGCATTGGGACTTGCATATGCCGCCGGGAAAGAAGGCGGGACAATGCCTGCCGCTATGAACGCGGCAAATGAAGTGGCTGTTGCGCTGTTCATGAAAGGACGCATTCCCTTTGTACAGATTGAAGAAATCATCGAACGTGTAATGGACACACATCGAACAAATTCCGCACTTGAACTTGAAGCGGTTTTGGAGACGGATTCGCTTACTCGGAAAATTGTATATGCTATGATAGAATAAGCTTTTTAGAAAAGGCCAAATAGGTCAGTGAAGGTGGTTTTTTATGGAAACCGTTATTGCGTTTATCATTATATTCGGTTCTCTGGTCTTTTTCCATGAACTGGGACATTTCTTGTTTGCAAAAAGAGCTGGAATCATGGTGCGTGAATTCGCAATCGGATTCGGGCCTAAAATTATTGGACTTCAAAAAGGTGAAACGTTATATACCATCCGACTATTGCCGCTTGGCGGTTACGTCAGGATGGCAGGTGAAGACTTTGATACGGTTGAATTACTACCGGGCTATCGTGTAGGTCTTGTGATTAATGGGGCGAATGAAGTTGAAAAAATTTATTTGAACCGCAATGTTGCCAATCCTGACGTTCTGTTCCTTGAAACGGAATCATCCGATTTGGAAAAGGAACTGTTCATCGAAGGATATGATGAAGAGGGACAGCTTGTTCGTTACAACGTATCCAGACAAGCGATCATTTTCGAGAAGGGGCAGAAAACGCTCATCGCACCGTATGACCGCCAATTTGAATCGAAATCGGTCGGCAGCCGGGCGATGGCTATTTTTGCAGGTCCATTGTTCAACTTTATTCTATCTTTCTTCATTTTCCTTGCAATCGGCTTGTTACAAGGGGTTCCGACGTATGAACCAATTATTTCGGATGTGGTCAGTGATGGTCCCGCACAAGCTGCCGGAATGGAAGAGGGGGATTTTGTCAAATCGGTTGACGGCAAACCAATCGTCACATGGCAGGAGTTTGCAGCAATCATTCAAAAAAGTCCTGGCGTTCCTCTCCAATTCGAGGTGGATCGAAATGGCGATTTGCTGACATTGGATGTAGTTCCGGACGCAGTTAAAGTTAAAGAGGCGGAAACGGAGATTGGCCAAATCGGAGTGCGTTATACAAGCCCGGTGATCAAAAATCCGTTGAAAGCAGTTCAATACGGAGCAGAAGAAACGATAACCTGGTTTATCAGGATTTTTGAATTATTAGGTATGCTCGTAACAGGTAAATTCACAATCGATGCATTATCTGGCCCTGTCGGTATCTATAAAGCGACGGAAGAAGTTGCGCAATACGGCGTATACCAACTCATGAACTGGGCCGCAATTTTAAGCATCAATCTTGGAATCATGAATCTATTGCCATTGCCGGCTCTTGACGGCGGAAGGTTGTTGTTCTTCTTGTTCGAAGCCATTCGTGGCAAGCCGATCGATAAGCAGAAAGAAGGAATGGTCCATTTTGTCGGGATTATGCTATTGATGGTACTAATGCTCGTTGTAACCTGGAACGATATCCAGCGCTTTTTCTTTTAATGAAAGTTTGAATGGCTATTTAAGTTGAAGCATTGAATGCGGTGTACAAACTGAGCGCAGGCACCATATAAGGTGCATCCGAAGCGCCGAAGTGGATTTGAAGTAAATCTGAACTTCAAATTATAATAGAATGAATAGCGAAGAATTTTTCCAAAACATTACTTGAGGTGGGACCATAGATGAAACAATCACGAACATTCATACCTACAATGCGTGAAGTGCCTTCTGATGCCGATATTAAATCGCATCAATTGCTGTTGCGCGCAGGTTTTATCCGCCAAAATACAAGCGGAATTTATTCATTCCTGCCACTGGGCAAGAAAGTACTCCAAAAAATCGAAGCGATTGTCCGTGATGAAATGGAAGCGATCGAAGCTGTCGAAGTGTTTATGCCTGCTATGCAACTGGCTGAACTTTGGCAGGAAACGGGAAGATGGTATTCATACGGTCCTGAGCTATTCAGGGTGACGGACCGTCATAAGCGGGAATTTGCACTAGGCGCGACACATGAAGAAGTAATCACTTCACTTGTCCGCGATGAAGTGAAATCGTATAAGAAACTGCCGCTAACAATGTTCCAAATTCAAACGAAGTTCAGGGATGAGCAACGTCCGCGTTTCGGTCTTCTAAGGGGACGCGAATTTATCATGAAAGATGCCTATTCCTTCCATTCGACGGAAGAAAGCCTTGATGTGAAATATCAGGAGATGAAGCAGGCCTATGCCAACATCTTTACAAGGCTGGGTCTTAACTTCCGGGCTGTCTTGGCAGATGGAGGTTCAATCGGCGGGACGGATACACATGAATTCATGGCATTATCCGATATCGGTGAAGACACGATTGCTTATAGCGATTCTTCGTCATACGCGGCCAATATTGAAATGGCCGAAGTGAATATGGCCTATGAGAAGTTGGATGAAGCATTGAAAGAAGTGGAGAAAGTCGCTACACCCGATCAACGGACGATTTCCGAAGTCGCGTCATTTTTGGACGTCGATGCGACTCGCCTCATTAAAACACTCATTTTCAAAGTGGATGAAGAACTAATTGCGGTCCTGTGTCGCGGCGATTATGAAATCAATGATATCAAGCTGAAGAACGCCCTCGGTGCATCTGAAGTTGAATTTGCATATGAAGGTGACGTCACAAAGCTTCTATCCTGCGAAGTCGGATCAATCGGTCCTGTTAAACTGCCAATCGATCTTAAGGTGATTGCGGATCATTCAGTCGCTTCTGTCGTAAACGGGGTTTGTGGTGCGAATGAAGATGGTTTCCATTTGACGAACGTTAATCCTGAACGTGATTTTGCTGTGGATCGCTATGAAGATCTTCGGTTCATCCGTGAAGGGGATGCTTCACCGGATGGCAACGGTACAATTAAGTTCGCTAAAGGGATTGAACTTGGCCATATATTTAAACTAGGTACGACATACAGCGAACCGATGGAAGGGACATTCCTTGATGAAAATGGACGAGCTAAACCATACATCATGGGCTGTTACGGCATTGGTATTTCACGTATACTTGCCGCTGTAGCGGAACAATATAATGATGAGCAAGGATTGAAGTGGCCTAAAAAAATTGCGCCATATGATGTCCATCTTATCGCTGTGAACCCCAAAGATGAGAGCCAGAAGGAATTGGCGGACGAATTGTATACTGTATTGAAATCCTATAGATACGATGTACTTTATGACGATCGTTCTGAACGGGCAGGAGTCAAATTCGCTGATTCGGATTTAATTGGCCTACCGGTACGGATTACTGTCGGAAAAAAAGCTTCAGAAGGAATCGTGGAAATAAAATTCAGGCAGACCGGTGAAACCGCTGAATGGCAAAAAGAAGAGCTGACTGAAAAGTTACAAGCATATTTCACAGCTGAATAAGTTTCGGGAAGGGAAGTCCGCAAATCGGTACTTCCCTTCTTTTTCACTGGTGAAAGACAGGAGGGGCTTATGGACGCTATAAATAAACTATATATCTTGCTGCAACAAATCGGTATGACAGATGACCAATTTGCCATCCACTTTGAACAAGCGGAACTCAACCGTGTGAACATCCATCGGAAATCGAGAGTGTGGCAATTTAATTTGACACTTACTAAACCATTGCCCGTTGATGTGTACACAGTATTTTCCCAACGTATAAATGAAACATTCGCCGCAATTGCCACGGTCAAACTCCATATAACTTCCAATGCCCTTGATATCGATAACCAACAGCTCACTGATTATTGGCCGTTCATCATAGAGGAAATGAGTGACATGTCGCCGCCGATTAGAGAACGGCTCGTAAGTCAAAAACCGGTCATGGTGGGCGGTAAAATGACACTTCTATGTACAAGTGATATGGAACTGCAAACGCTGAAAAATAAATATGCCGGTCTCATTTCGGATGTCTATACATCATTCGGCTTTCCGAGGCCCGCAGTCGATTTCAAGTTGACGGAAGAAGATAGCGAGGCGGAAGCCGCCCGCGAAGCATTTGTTGCACAAAAGGAAGCGGAAGAAGAAGCACTTGGTCAAAAAGCGCTTGCCGATTTGAAACAACGGGAAACAACTAAGAAAGAAAATGGCAATATATCCGGACCGTTCCGTCTTGGGACACCCATTAAGCCTGATGAACCAATGCTTGAAATTCAGCATATTCAAGACGAGGAGCGCCGCGTGACGATCGAAGGGTATGTGTTCGATACGGAAATACGTGAACTGCGCAGTGGACGATCTCTACTGACGATCAAAGTGACGGATTATACGGATTCGATTCTTGTGAAAATGTTCTCGCGGGATAATGAAGATGCGGAAATGATGAAGACATTGAAAAAAGGGGCTTGGGTCCGCGCACGCGGAGGTATCCAGAACGATACGTTCGTCCGCGATCTTATTATGATGGCCCAAGACATTATGGAAGTTTCACCGGTTATACGTAAAGACAACGCACCGCAGGACCGGAAACGGATTGAACTGCATGCGCATACGACGATGAGTCAGATGGATGCTGTCGTATCTGCATCCGCACTCGTTGAACAGGCAGCTAAGTGGGGGCATCCCGCAATCGCGATTACGGACCATGCGAACGTCCAATCTTTTCCGGAAGCATATTCCGCAGGAAAGAAAAATGGTGTGAAAGTTATTTTCGGATTGGAAGCGTATTTAGTGGATGACGGCGTGCCTATCGTTTTTGAAGAACAGCATCGAAAACTTGAAGACGATTCATATGTAGTATTTGACGTCGAGACCACGGGGCTATCAGCAGTATATGACACGATCATCGAGCTGGCTGCAGTCCGAGTGAAAGACGGTGAGATTGTCGAGACATTCGAAAGATTCTCGAATCCGCATCATCCTTTGTCATCTACTACGACAAAATTGACCGGAATTACCGATGACATGGTGAAAGACGCTCCGGAAATCGCGGATGTCACAAAAGATTTCATCGAATTCATCGGAGATTCGATTCTTGTTGCCCATAATGCAAAATTCGATATGGGGTTCTTTTACGAAGCATGCAAAAAAGCTGGTTTGGAAGCTGCCGCTTATCCGGTGATTGATACACTTGAGCTGGCCCGTTTCCTCTATCCGGAAATGGGGAATCACCGGCTTGGGACGCTGGCGAAAAAGTTCGGCATCGAACTGACTCAGGCTCACCGTGCAATCTATGATACCGAAGCGACTGCGCATCTGTTCCTTCGTTTATTGAAGGATGCGGAAGGAAAAGGCATCGAATACTTGGATGACTTTAACCGACATATTGGTGAAGGGGACTCATACAAACGAGCTAGACCATCGCATTGTACGTTGCTAGTGACGGATGATGAAGGGTTGAAAAACCTGTTTAAACTCGTATCTTATTCCCATATGGACTATTTTTTCCGCGTACCGCGTATTCCGCGTTCATTACTTGTCAAATATCGGAAAGGTCTGCTAGTAGGCTCCGGATGTGATAAAGGTGAAGTATTCGAAGGGCTTATGCAGAAACCGATGGATGAGGTGGAGGAGATTGCGAAGTTTTATGATTATCTTGAAGTACATCCTAAACCGGTGTACGCGCATCTCGTCGAACTTGAATTGATACGTGATGAATGGAATATGGAAGACATTATGCGAAAACTGATCAAGCTTGGAAAAAAAGTCGGTCTGCCGGTTTGTGCGACAGGCAATGTTCATTATATCGATGAGACGGATGCGACATTCCGCCAAGTCCTCGTCAGATCACAGGGCGGCGCCAATCCGATGAACAGACATTCACTTCCCGCCGTGCAATTCCGGACAACAGATGAAATGCTGGAAGAGTTCGCATTCCTGGGTGGACAGGTGGCGGAAGAAATCGTCATTGATAATCCTCATGCGATTTTGGAACGCATCGGCGATGTAAAACCGATTAAAGATGATCTTTACACGCCGACGATTGAAGGCGCCGACGGAGAAGTGCGTGAATTGACGTATTCGATGGCACATGCCATTTATGGCGAACAATTGCCCGAAATCATCGAAGCGCGCATCGAAAAGGAATTGAAGTCAATCATCGGCCACGGGTTCGCGGTAATCTATCTCATCTCCCATAAACTTGTAAAGAGATCACTTGACGATGGATATCTCGTTGGATCACGGGGCTCTGTAGGCTCATCGCTTGTCGCGACGATGATGGAAATAACCGAAGTGAATCCGATGCCACCACATTACGTGTGTCCATCCTGTAAGACATCCGAGTTTTTTGACGATGGATCCGTCAGTTCCGGATACGACCTTCCGGACAAAGCGTGTCCATCTTGCGGCACGATGTTCAAAAAAGACGGTCAGGATATCCCATTCGAGACATTCCTAGGTTTCAATGGGGATAAAGTTCCCGACATCGACCTCAATTTCAGCGGTGATTATCAAGGGCATGCCCATAACTATACGAAAGATTTGTTCGGTGAAGATTTTGTCTACCGGGCGGGAACAATCGGTACAGTCGCCGAGAAGACCGCATACGGCTATGTGCGCGGCTATATGAACGATAACAATTTGAACTTCCGCGGCGCGGAAATTGATCGGCTCGTGCAGGGCTGTTCAGGCGTTAAACGGAATACGGGTCAACATCCCGGCGGAATTATCGTTGTCCCTGATGATATGGATATATTCGACTTCACGCCGGTACAGTTTCCGGCGAATGATTTGAATTCAAGCTGGATGACGACTCATTTCGACTTCCATTCCATCGATAATAACTTGTTGAAGCTCGATATCCTCGGTCACGATGATCCGACAATGATTAAAATGCTGCAGGATTTGTCCGGTATCGATCCGTTGACGATTCCGCCGGACGATAAAGGCGTCATGCAATTATTCAGCGGTACGTCTTCGCTTGGGGTCACGCCGGAGCAGATCGGCTGTAAAACAGGTACGCTCGGTGTACCGGAATTCGGGACAAGATTCGTACGCCAGATGCTTGAGGAAACGAAGCCGTCGACGTTTTCGGAACTAATTCAGATTTCGGGATTATCCCACGGTACGGACGTCTGGCTCGGCAATGCCCAGGAATTGATCCAGAATAAGACTTGCGAACTATCCGATGTTATCGGCTGCCGTGATGACATCATGGTGTACTTGATCTATCAAGGCCTAGAACCTTCAATGGCGTTCCAAATCATGGAGTTCGTCCGGAAAGGCCGTGGACTTACACCGGAGTTTGAGGCGGAAATGAAAGTCCAAGGTGTGCCGAACTGGTACATCGAATCGTGTAAAAAAATAAAATATATGTTCCCGAAAGCGCACGCGGCCGCCTATGTACTGATGGCGCTGCGTATCGCCTATTTCAAAGTGCATCACCCTATCCTTTACTATGCAACATATTTTACAATACGGGCAACCGATTTTGACCTTTTGACGATGACGCAGGGATCGGCATCAATACGGGCTCAAATTAAAGAAATCAATACAAAAGGGCTTGATGCAACACCGAAGGAAAAGAACTTGCTTACAGTGCTAGAACTCGCGCTGGAAATGTGGGAACGCGGTATTTCATTGTTAAAGCCGGATTTGTACAAGTCTGATGCGACGGAATTCCTCATTGAAGGCAACACATTGATCCCGCCATTTAATGCGGTTCCTTCCCTTGGGACGAACGTAGCAAAATCAATTGTAGAAGCACGGAAAGACGGGGAGTTTCTTTCGAAAGAGGACTTTCAGCAACGCGGTCGTGTTTCGAAGACGATTGTCGAATATATGGATACACTTGGCTGTCTGGAAGGAATGCCTGAGGCGAATCAGCTTTCCCTCTTCTAGCACAATGTTTGCACCATTATTTTTCATATGGTATGATGGGAACAACTTTTGTAATAGTCTTGCGCAAAAAGAGTGGGATTTCCCGCTCTTTTCTGTTGTTCTGTACTGTTTTTTAACATTATTTCGCGGAAATCCGGACTTCCGCCGAGTAACGTTAAAGCCTCCGGCGGATGCCACGGATTTTGTAGTGATGTTAATCGCAAAATCTGGACGCAAATACGCCGAGGCGTATTTGATTGAGAATTCGGGAGGGATAAGATGAGTAATATTGCGGAAGAAATTGAAAAACTAGTTAGTCCGATCGTAGAAGAACTGAAACTGGAACTTGTCGACGTGGAATTTGTAAAAGAAGGTAGAGACTGGTTTTTACGAGTCTATATCGATACACCTGACGGGAACATTGATATTGAGCAGTGCTCTCAAGTTAGTGAAAAGTTGAGTGAGGAACTCGATCGCATTGATCCGATCCCCCAAAACTATTTCCTTGAAGTATCTTCCCCAGGTGCTGAGCGTCCGCTGAAGAAAGAAGAGGATTTTCAAAATGCGATTGGACAGTTCGTATTTATCAAGACATACGAGCCCATCAACGGGATGAAAGAGTTCGAAGGTTATTTGTTAGCGTACGGCCCGGATGCCGCAGAAGTTGAAATACGTATTAAAACCAGGAAATTGACTGTGGAGATCGACAAGGATAAAATCGCGCTTGCCCGTTTAGCCATCGATTTTTCTGCATAAACAATTTGTATAATTGAATAGTGGGAGTGATTAACATGAGTAGTGATCTACTCGATGCATTGACAGCCCTTGAAAAGCAAAAAGGCATTTCCAGGGACGTGTTAGTAGAAGCAATCGAAGCGGCACTTGTAACGGCATACAAACGAAACTTCAATCAAGCGCAGAACGTGCGTGTTGACTTGAACCTTGCAAAAGGGACGATGAAAGTCTATGCCAGAAAAGACGTCGTCGAAGAGGTTGAAGATGATCGGTTACAAATTAGCCTTGAAGATGCACACAAAATCAACCCCGCTTATGAACTTGAGGATGTTGTCGAGGAAGAAGTGACACCCCGTGATTTCGGCCGTGTAGCAGCTCAGACTGCGAAACAGGTTGTAACACAGCGTGTACGGGAAGCTGAACGTGGAATCATCTATGAGGAATACGTCGACAGGGAGGACGATATCGTCAATGGTATCGTTGAGCGGCTGGACGCACGTAACTTATATGTCGGTCTTGGAAAAGTGGAAGCCGTTTTACCGGTTGGGGAACAGATCCCGACTGAAACATATCAACCGCATGACCGCATCAAGGTTTATATCACAAAGGTTGAACGTACTTCACGCGGGCCACAAGTCTTCGTATCAAGAACCCATCCAGGGCTTCTCCGCAGGCTGTTCGAACTCGAGGTGCCAGAAATATTTGAAGGTATCGTCGACATCAAATCGATTGCACGCGAAGCGGGTGACCGTTCAAAGATATCTGTCCATACGAACAATGAAGAAGTGGATCCGGTTGGTTCATGTGTAGGTGCAAGAGGTGCAAGGGTTCAATCGATTTCAAACGAACTGAATGGCGAAAAAATCGATATCGTTGAATGGTCTGAGGATCCGGCTATATTTGTAGCAAATGCGCTTAGCCCATCGAAAGTGATTGACGTTCAAGTGAATGAAGAAGAACGATCGACAATGGTTGTTGTACCTGACTACCAATTATCGCTGGCAATCGGCAAGCGCGGACAGAATGCAAGACTCGCTGCTAAGATGACAGGCTGGAAAATCGACATCAAGAGCGAAACGGATGCGCGTGAGCTAGGAGTTTACCCGCGGGCTTTCACAGAGTCGGACGAAAATAGCCAGTTGGATGAGGATGCAAATGAAATCGATCCCTACTTCGTTGAAGACGAAGTTACGGAAGATGTTGAAACTGAAGCGATCGATCTGTATACGGATAACGAAAACTGAGACGAAAGGATGAACACACATGGCTAACATGAAAAAGGTTCCTTTGCGTAAATGTGCGGCGACTGGCAATATGTTCCCGAAAAAGGAAATGATCCGCATCGTACGACCGAAAGATGGGGAAGTTTCAGTTGACCTCACTGGCAAGAAGTCAGGCCGCGGGACATATGTGTCGAAATCCGAAGAAGCAGTTGAATCCGCGCGCCGTAACAGAGCGATTGAAAGTCAGCTTGGAACGGCTGTACCGGATCAGGTATTCGATGATCTCCTTCACGCAATTCGCCGGGAGGCTATTAAATGATAGATTCGAAAAGGATTTATCAAATGCTTGGAATGGCGGCGCGGGCAAGAATGATTGTCACGGGTGAGGACCTCGTCGTACGTGAAATACGTGCGGGTAAAGCGCATCTTGTAATTGTTGCAGAGGATGCTTCTAAAAACACAATGAAAAAGTTAACAGATAAAAGTACGTTTTACGACGTTGAGAAGCATGTTTTCGGGAGTCGGGAAGATCTTGGACATGCAATCGGAAAAGAGTCGCGGGTTGTACTTGCGCTAACAGATGCCGGTTTCGCCGGAAAATTGTCCGGGCTACTCAACGAATATAACCGGGGGTGGACTAATGACGAAAATACGTGTACACGAATACGCGAAAAAAGTGAATCGGTCGAGTAAAGAAGTTATTGATGAACTTGGAAAATTAAATGTGAATGTAGCAAATCATATGTCAACAATAGATAAAGAAGCGATTACAAAGCTTGATAGTAAATTCACTGGAAATGTGACTAAACAAAATGCACCGAAAGCGGATCCAAAACCTGCTGGACAAACAGCATCTTCTAAACCTGCACAACGTCCACAAAGCGGCAACCGCCCAGCACAAGGCTCGCAAGGCGGCAACCGTCCAGCACAAGGCTCGCAAGGCGGCAACCGTCCAGCACAAGGCTCGCAAGGCGGCAACCGTCCAGCACAAAGCTCGCAAGGCGGCAACCGTCCAGCACAAAGCTCGCAAGGCGGCAACCGCCCAGCACAAAGCTCGCAAGGCGGCAACCGCCCAGCACAAAGCTCGCAAGGCGGCAACCGCCCGGCACAAAACTCACAAGGCGGCAATCGTCCAGCACAAGGCTCGCAAGGTGGCAACCGTCCAGCGCAGGGAGCTCCAGGTGGTCAAAACCGTCCTACCGGCGGTGCGCCGAATCGTTCAGGCGGACGCGGTGGACGTCCACCAGCTCGCGGCATAAACCAAGGACGAAGAAGATACCGTCCGGCGAATCCGCTTCCAAAAGTGGAAAAACCATTACCGGAAAAAATTACTTATTACGAATCACTTTCAGTAGCAGAACTTGCGCAAAAACTTGGGCGCGAACCATCGGCTATCATCAAAAAACTCTTCATGCTTGGCGTTATGGCAACAATCAACCAAGAACTCGACAAAGATGCGATTGAACTGATCTGCGCAGAATTCGAGGTTGAAGTGGAAGAAGAAATCCGCATTGATGTAACGGACCTTGAGACATATTTTGAAGAGCATGAGGAAACAGCTACTAATCTAATGGAACGCCCGCCGGTTGTTACAATCATGGGACACGTAGACCATGGTAAAACAACACTGCTGGATTCGATACGAAATACGAAAGTTACACAAGGCGAGGCGGGTGGAATCACCCAGCATATCGGTGCCTACCAAATCGAAGAAAATGGCAAGAAAATAACGTTCCTGGATACACCTGGTCACGCGGCGTTTACAACGATGCGAGCACGCGGTGCGAAAGTGACGGACATTACGATTCTTGTTGTTGCAGCAGATGACGGTGTCATGCCGCAAACAGTCGAAGCGATCAACCATGCGAAAGCAGCTGAGGTTCCGATTATCGTTGCGGTGAACAAGATGGATAAGCCTTCTGCAAATCCTGATCGTGTCATGCAAGAATTGACAGATCATGGACTTGTAGCTGAAGCGTGGGGCGGCGATGCAATTTTCGTACCGATTTCCGCGTTGAAAGGTGAAGGAATTGACCAATTGATCGAAATGGTACTTCTTGTTGCCGAAGTAGGGGAGCTAAAAGCTGATCCGAACATCCGTGCACGCGGAAGTGTCATTGAAGCACAGTTGGACAAAGGTCGCGGTGCTGTTGCAACACTTCTTGTCCAAAACGGAACGCTCCATGTAGGTGATCCGATTGTAGTAGGTAACACATATGGCCGTGTTCGTGCAATGGTGAGCGACATCGGGCGCCGCGTGAAAGAAGCCGGACCATCCACTCCGATTGAAATTACCGGGCTAAGTGATGTGCCGCAAGCAGGTGATCGTTTTGTTGTCTTCGAAGATGAGAAAACTGCTCGTCAAATCGGTGAATCAAGAGCCGGGGAAGCACTCCAAGACCAACGTGTCGAGAAAACACGCGTGACGCTTGATAACCTGTTCGATCAAATGAAACAGGGCGAAATGAAAGAATTGAATTTAATCGTTAAAGCGGACGTACAAGGTACGGTTGAAGCGATGGCTTCCTCACTTATGAAAATTGAAGTCGAGGGCGTCAATGTGAAGATCATCCATACGGGTGCCGGTGCGATTAACGAATCCGATATTTCACTTGCTGCTGCATCGAATGCCATCGTTATTGGATTCAATGTTCGTCCAGACGTCAACGCGAAACGTGCGGCTGAAGAAGAAGGCGTTGATATCCGACAACACCGCGTCATCTACAAAGTCATCGAGGAAATCGAAATGGCGATGAAGGGTATGCTTGATCCCGAATACGCTGAAAAAGTTATCGGACAAGTTGAAGTGCGAGAAACATTTAAAGTGTCTAAAATCGGTACGATTGCGGGAAGCTATGTGATAAGCGGTAAAATCACACGTGATTCAAGCGTCCGTATCGTTCGCGATAACATTGTCATCTTTGAAGGCGAGCTAGATACATTAAAACGCTTTAAAGACGATGCAAAAGAAGTTGCAAAAGGTTATGAATGCGGAATCACGATTAAAAACTTCGATGACATGCATGAAGGCGACATTATTGAAGCCTACATCATGGAAGAGATTAAACGAGTATGATTGTCTACGCGGAATGTTCATTTTTCATTCCGGAGGCGGCTTCATTGAAAGAGAAGCGGTCTGTTTTAAAACGGATGACGGACAGAGTGAAGAACTCTTATAATGTCTCCATCGCGGAAATGGATCATCAGGATCTTTGGCAACGGACAACCATCGCCCTCGTTGCCGCTGCTTCAACAAAAGACGCGGCCGAGCGTGAGGTCAGGCGGGCGATCCGGTTCCTTGAGTCAAACCCGGAATGGGAATTGTCCGACTTGACGCTCGACTATTATTAAAAGGGATCGGGGTGACCATCCATGTCAATGCGTGCTAATCGTGTTGCAGAACAGATGAAGAAGGAACTTGGTGAAATCATAGGTCAAAAAGTGAAAGATCCGCGAATCGGCTTTGTTACAATAACCGACGTCGAGGTGACAGGTGATCTTCAACAGGCGACAGTTTTCATTTCTGTTCTCGGAAATGATTCGGAAAAAGAAGATACGCTGAAAGGGCTGAATAAGGCGAAAGGTTTTATTCGCACTGAAATCGGCAAGCGGATCAGACTTCGGATAACACCCGAAATCATGTTTGAGTTCGATAGTTCCGTGGCATACGGAAATCGAATTGAATCACTTCTTAAACAGGTGAAAACCGAAAATGAGTAATGAAAAATGGAGGGAGTCGGTGTCCACAAGGACTTTCCGGCTTCCTCCATTTACATATAAATGGAACTTCGAAAAGGGTGACATGTATGGACGGAATACTTCCGCTGTGGAAAGAAAAAGGGATGACTTCGCATGATTGTGTATTCAAATTGCGGAAAATCCTCGGCACTAAAAAAGTTGGGCATACCGGTACACTTGACCCTAGCGTGGAAGGCGTACTGCCGATCTGTATCGGGCAAGCGACGAAAGTGGCTGAATACGTAACGGACTCCGGAAAAGAATATATTGCGGTTGTTTCGATTGGGACCGCGACCGAAACGGAAGATGCGGATGGTGAGGTGGTCGCTTCAGACTTGTCGCCAAAGCATATTTCAAGAATGGAAATTGAGGCGGTACTCGCAAAATTGACAGGTGAAATCGTCCAAATACCGCCGATGTATTCCGCCGTGAAAGTGAATGGCCGCAAATTATATGAATATGCGCGAAAAGGTATAGAAGTCGAAAGGCCGGAGCGGAAAGTTCTGATCCATGAAATCGAATTGCTTGATCCCATACAATGGTATGAAGGGGAAACAGTATCGTTCCGTATCAGGGTGGCATGCGGGAAAGGGACATACATTCGGACCCTGGCTGTACAAATAGGTGAACTGCTTGGATTTCCGGCACATATGGCTGCTCTCGTGCGGACATCGTCAGGTACATATGGCCAAGAGGATTGCCGAACGCTGGATGAAGTCAGGGAAATTCAAGAAGAGGGAAAAATCACAACGATTCTGCGCCCGCTTGAGGATGCCCTAAACGAGTTCATTTCGGTTGAAATCGATGAGGAACTCTGCGAACAAGTGGTGAACGGTCAAGTATTGCCTACACATCCATTGCTTCAACATGAGGAGTTCATCGTATTCAAGAAAGATAACAAAGCGTTTGCAGTTTATAAGAAGCATCCTACCAAGCTTGGACTTATGAAGCCTGAAAAGATGTTTCCATTGAACAGGTAAGGGAGGATTCCGATGGACATCTACAAATTGCATTATCCAGGAAGTGTTACGATTGAAAATGCTGAGGACTTTTCCCTGGCGATCGGTTTTTTTGACGGATTGCATAAAGGGCACCAGGCAGTAATCAATGCGGCGAAAGAAAAGGCCAATGAACTTGGTATCCGTTCGGCTGTCATGACATTTAATCCTCATCCATCCCATCTTTTCGGCGGTGGTGAAAATAAAGTAGATTACATTACAGATTTTCCGGAGAAAATTAGGCTGCTCAGTACCATGGGGATTGATGCACTGTTTGTCGTGACGTTCGATTGGGCACTTGCTTCCCTGTCACCAAAGCAATTCATTGATATTTTCTTGAAAGAATTGCATATTAAACATGTGACGGCAGGTTACGATTTCACGTTCGGCTCAAAGGGCGCAGGCACCATGGAACAGATGGCTGATTTGTCGGATGGGGAATTTGGGACAACCGTCATCAAAAAAGTGACGGACAACGAAGCAAAGATTTCATCCACCCGGATTCGCAAGCTTCTTTCCGAGGGCAATGTCGAAGAGACGGAAGTTCTTCTTGGCAGGCCTTATCGAACTGTCGGTATAGTCGTTGATGGTGAAAAAAGAGGGAGGTTGCTCGGATTTCCCACTGCAAACGTCTTGTCGGCGAACAATACCGTGTTGCCCGCGAACGGTGTGTATGCGGTTCGTTTCACGGTGGATGAAAAAACGTACGAGGGCGTATGCAACGTCGGTGTAAAGCCGACATTCCATGACGCGGATAATACGCAGGCGGTTGTCGAGGTGCATGTACTCGATTTTGACGGTGATCTCTACGGAAAAGAAGTATCCGTAGACTGGATCGGTCATATCCGTGACGAGCAGAAGTTCGATTCTGTCGATTTACTTGTTGAACAGATAGTGAATGACAAAAAAAGCGCCAATGAGATTCTATCGGCGCATCGATGATTGTTGCATTTCGAAAATAGGCATGTTACTATAAATACGTGCCATTGTGCACGAACCACTCCTTGGCAATGCGAATCACCAACGGTTGCTCGGGAACTGGGGATATCTTACTATTGGAGGTGAAGAAGATGGCTATCACACAAGAACGTAAAAATGAATTGATCAATGAATACAAAATTCATGAAACTGATACTGGATCAGCAGATGTACAAATCGCTGTTCTTACAGAAGAGATCAATAACCTGACAGAACATTTCCGTCTTCATAAAAAAGACAACCACTCACGTCGTGGTCTTTACAAAATGATCGGAACTCGTAAAAGACTTTTGAGATACTTACGGGACAATGAAGTTCAGCGTTACCGTGATCTTATTGCTAAACTCGGCCTTCGCCGTTAATAAGATGACTATCGAAAGCGGGCCTTGCCCGCTTTTTTCTTTGTTCAATGAAATAACATGGCTTGACTTCAGCATATAGCCCCGATAGACACCTTTCGCTTTTCTATTCGCATAAGAGTGCCTTTTTTGATACACTACTATTAATACATACACGTATACAGTCCAGGCTGGAATATGGAGAGGGGTTCACTAATGACAGAAAAAAAAGTTTACACATTTGAATGGGCAGGACGTCCGTTGACGATTGAAACGGGCCAACTTGCAAAACAGGCGAACGGAGCAGTACTCGTACGCTATGGAGAAACAACAGTACTTTCAACTGCAACATCTTCGAAAAATTCGCGGGGGCTGGATTTCTTCCCTCTTACAGTGAACTATGAAGAGCGCATGTACGCTGTCGGAAAAATTCCGGGCGGCTTCATTAAACGAGAAGGGCGTCCCTCTGAAAAAGCGGTGTTGACGAGCCGTTTGATCGACCGTCCAATCCGTCCTCTATTCCCGGAAGGGTTCCGTAATGATGTACAAGTCATTTCGCTCGTTATGTCAGTCGATCAGGATTGTTCATCTGAAATGGCTGCAATGCTTGGTTCATCACTTGCATTGTCGGTTTCCGATATTCCGTTCGAAGGACCGATTGCCGGTGTCCAAGTCGGATTGATTGACGGGGAATTCGTCGTCAACCCAACGCCGTCACAATTGGAAAAGAGTGAGTTGGACCTAGTTGTCGCGGGCACTAAAGACGCTATCAACATGGTTGAAGCAGGCGCGCAGGAGGTTGCGGAAGACGTCATTCTGGAAGCAATCATGTTCGGTCATGGTGAAATCATTAAGCTTATCGAGTTCCAAGAGAAAATCGTTGCTGAAATCGGTAAGGAAAAAACGGATGTCGCACTCTTCAACCTGGATGAAACAATCATGTCTGACATCAAAAACAGCAGTGAAACAGATCTCATCAATGCAATCCAAACGGTTGAGAAGCATGCACGTGAAGATGCCATCAACGCCGTAAAAAATGAAGTCATCGAACGCTATACTGAAAACGAAGCGGACGATGCTACGATGAAACAAGTTAAAGGCGTATTGGAGCACATCGTTAAAGACGAAGTTCGTCGTCTTATCACGGACGAAAAAATCCGTCCCGATGGCCGCGGTCTTGACGAAATCCGTCCACTTGCATCTGAAGTAGGCATCCTGCCGCGTACGCACGGTTCAGGGCTCTTTACACGCGGACAAACTCAAGCGCTAAGTGTATGTACGCTCGGTGCCCTTGGCGAAGTGCAGATTATTGATGGTCTCGGACTTGAAGAAACTAAGCGTTTCATGCATCACTATAATTTCCCTAACTTCAGCGTCGGTGAAACAGGTCCGATCCGTGGACCGGGCCGTCGTGAAATCGGACATGGTGCACTCGGCGAACGCGCACTTTCAGCGGTTATTCCGAATGACACTGATTTCCCGTACACAATCCGTCTCGTGGCGGAAGTGCTCGAGTCGAACGGTTCATCTTCCCAGGCATCAATCTGTGCTTCAACAATGGCAATGTTGGATGCTGGTGTTCCGCTTAAAGCGCCTGTTGCTGGTATCGCAATGGGTCTTGTGAAAAAAGGGGACAACTATTCTGTCCTTTCCGATATCCAAGGTATGGAAGATCATCTTGGCGACATGGACTTCAAAGTGGCAGGAACCGACAAAGGGATTACTGCACTGCAAATGGATATTAAAATCGAAGGTCTGTCCCGTGAAATCCTGGAAGAAGCATTGTCGCAGGCAAAAGTGGGCCGTTTGAAAATATTGAATCATATGATCACGGCAATTTCGGGACCACGTGAAGAACTTTCAAAATATGCTCCGAAAATTATCGTCATCAAAATCAATCCAGATAAGATTCGCGACGTAATCGGACCAGGCGGAAAAGTGATCAATAAGATCATCGAAGAGACGAACGTAAAAATCGATACTGAACAAGACGGTACGATATACATCTCTTCTCCGGATAATGAAATGAATAACAAAGCGAAAGCGATGATCGAGAATATCGTCCGCGAAGCAAAAGTCGGCGAATATTACATGGCGAAAGTGAAACGGATTGAGAAATTCGGTGCATTCCTTGAACTCTTCCCAGGAAAAGACGGTCTTCTCCATATTTCTGAAATTGCGGAAGAACGTACAAAAGCAGTCGAGGACGTTTTGAAAATGAACGATGAAATGTTCGTCAAAGTAATTGAAATCGATAACCAAGGACGGGTTAACTTGTCCAGAAAAGTTGTCATTCTTGAAGAGAAAGAAACAGCTGAAAAAGAGAAAAACTGAATCGAGTTACAGCAATAGTACAAAAAGCCTCTCTTCCTTAAGTGAAGATGAAGGCTTTTTGTGCGTTCGTTAATTATAATGGGAACAGTTATAATAGAGTTAAAAAGGAGGAAACGGATAATGATAGAAACACATGTATGCGGGAACGGTGTCAGGATTGTCCATGAAAAAATGCCGCATGTACGCTCGGTAGCACTAGGGGTATGGGTCGGTGCAGGATCAGGGGATGAAAAGGAATCAGAAGCGGGACTCGCACATTTCATTGAACATATGTTGTTCAAAGGAACGAAAACAAGGAGTGCACGGAAGATAGCAGAGGAATTTGACCGTATCGGAGGCGACGTCAACGCGTTCACTTCAAAAGAAATGACATGTTATTACACGACGATACTCGGCCATCAAGCACCCCGTGCGCTGTCCATCATGACTGATATGTTTTTCAATTCCAAGTTTGATGAAGCGGAAATAGCAAAAGAAAAGTCAATCATTCTTGATGAAATCGCGGCGGTTGAAGATGCACCGGATGACGATGTGGAGGAAAGATTATGGACGGTCATGTATCCCGAACAACCGATCGGTAAACCGGTCCTTGGCAACGAAAAGACAATCGACACATTCAATCGTGAAATGATAGATGAATTCATGGAACGTATGTACACGCCGGAACGGATTGTCATATCCGTGGCAGGAAACTATGATGATCGTTTGATCCAGCTCATTGATGTACATTTCGGTTCGTTCAAGAGGAAAGAACAAGCTAAACACACATCAAATGTGAAGATGCCGGAATTCCATGGCGGTCTTTCGTTGAAAGCGAAAGACATCGAACAGGCGCATATTTGTCTCGGTTTTTCAGGCCTTGCGGTGGATGATAAGCGCATCCATGATTTAGTTGTATTGGATAGCATAATTGGCGGTTCGATGTCTTCCCGTCTGTTCCAAGAAGTCCGTGAAGAACGCGGTCTTGCCTATTCGATCCAATCTTATTTCTCAGCATATAAAACGGCAGGCGCGTTCATGATATACGGAGGTACCTCCCCTGAAAATGCAATGGAATTGTCCGATACAATTGACGAAGTCATCCATTCGATTTTGAGTGACGGAATCACGGAAAATGAATTATATAACGCGAAAGAGCAATTGAAAGGCGGATTCCTGTTAGGGCTGGAAAGTTCAGAAGCGAGGATGCACCGCAATGGAAAAAACGAACTCATCTTGGAGGAGCATAAAACAATCGATGAGGTCGTATCCCTTATTGACGATGTGGAATTGGTTCATGTTTATAGAATGGCGAGCGATATTTTCAAGCAAGAGAGGGCGATTTCCATCATTGCACCGAAGGAAGTCCTGAGTGAATTCGAAATTTGAGTGAAGGTGTCAGTCAGTTTTCCCATGTTCATCTCATATGATGAAGGAAGATGAAAGAAAGGGGAATGACGATGCTGCTTTCGGAACTTGCTCAAAAGGAGCTTATTCAAGTGGAGGACGGGGTCCGTTATGGCTTTTTGGCGGATACCGACCTAATCTTCAACGGGAAAACAGGCGATATCATCGGATTCGAAATTAAAAAGAAACTCGGTCGGTTTTCATTTAAGAACCGCCAAGAAACTGCGGATGAATTTATACCTTGGCATGAAATTGTCCTAATTGGAGAACATCGTATCCTGTTTGGAAAAACGCATAGTATGGATGTGTTGGATAGCAATGACAGAGGCTAATTGGTTGTTCATCGGAACAGACAGTAGATTAGGAGCATGCAGCGAAATAATGTCGAAGAATGGATTCACCAGTCACCATATCGGGACGGATCAATATTCGAAGCAACTTGGCGATCTAATTACCGAATTGACACCCGGGCATATCGTTTTTCCTATTTTACAAATGAAAGGTGCATTGCCACCGGAACTGCTGAAAGAGGGAACGGCACTATACACAGGAATCGCTTCGGAAGAATGGCTAAAGCCCTTAAAAGATTCAGGACTCAAAATCCATTCTTATCTGAAGGAAGAGCAGTACATCTGGCAGAATGCAAAGCTGACTGCTGAAGGTTTTATTCATGAATACTATAACCGCACGGGACGGATCATTTCCGGAAACCGCTTTTGTGTGGCGGGTTTTGGAAGAGTGGGTAAGGCGACAGCTCATGCCCTGGCATCATTGGGCGGGCATGTGACTGTCCTTGCCAGATCCGATGATCAGCTCGCCGAAGCATCGTATCACGGCTATAAGATCGAACGACTGACGGATGAATGGGATATGAAAGAAGGAATCTTGATCAATACGATTCCCGCACAATGGCTCGCCATTTCGGAAAATCCGGACCTGCACATCTATGATCTTGCATCAGCCCCAGGATGCCTAAAGGGGCAGCTTTCCCCTGAATACTATACAGTACTCCTCGGTTTGCCGGGTAAAGTTTTTCCCGTGGACGCGGCGGCCGCTTTAGCGGATTCGCTTGGGAGGATATATAGAGGATGAAAGGGGAATACGATGCTAAAGGGAAAAAGAATAGGGCTTGGAATCACGGCGTCACACTGTACTTATGAGGAAATCATACCGGTCATCGATGCACTGAAAGATGCAGGCGCGACCGTAGTGCCCATTATCACCCACTCTGTTTTGACAGCGGCAACGCGTTTCGGAACAGGGGAAGAATGGATTGCGCGTATTGAAGGGGCAACGGGTGAGAAGGTCATTTCCACCATCGTCGGAGCTGAGCCGTTCGGTCCAAAAACACCTGTCGATTGTATGGTTATCGCGCCGATGACCGGTAATTCCATGAGCAGATTCGCCAATGCGGCGACTGATTCTCCCGTACTCATGGCAGCAAAAGCTACGCTGCGGAATGACAGTCCTGTACTTATCGGCATTTCGACAAATGACGCCCTCGGCCTGAATGCCATGAACCTTATGAAGTTATTAAATATGAAAAATGTTTTTTTTATTCCGTTCGGACAGGACGATCCATTTAAAAAACCAAATTCACTTATCTCCGATTTTACACTGATGGTACCCGCAGCTGTTGCTGCCCTCGAAAAAAAACAACTCCAGCCGTTATTGATTATTCATAAATAATTGTGAAAAATACAGAGCAGAAAATTCATATATATGATATAATTCCTCCAATGAACTGCTAACGATGTAATGGGCTAAAGTATTTCTGTCAATTGTGGCACTTTTGCCGCAATACGGAAAGAAGCATAACTTATGCATGGTCTGGTTATTTATACATCTGTATAAGCTGAAAGGGAGATAGAGATGAAAAAAGTGAATGTAGCAATAGTCGGCGCGACGGGGGCAGTCGGTACAAAAATTCTTGAAAAATTGCTTGAACGTGATTTTCCTGTACAATCAATCAAGCTACTGGCTTCGAAACGATCTGCGGGAACGGAAATTACGGCAGGCGGACATAACTATATCGTTGAAGAAACCGTGCCTGAATCATTCGACGGCATTGATATAGCATTTTTTAGTGCGGGCGGTTCCATTTCGGAAAAATTTGCACATGAAGCAGTGAAAAGAGGGGCGGTCGTTATTGATAATACGAGCGCGTTCCGAATGACGGAACAAATTCCCCTCGTTGTTCCTGAAGTAAATGCAGACGCGCTAAACGGTCACGCGGGTATCATTTCCAACCCGAATTGTTCAACAATACAAATGGTGACTGCGCTACAACCAATCCGCGAAAAGCTCGGCTTGAACCGAATCATCGTTTCGACCTACCAGGCCGTTTCAGGCGCGGGTTCAGAAGCGATTGATGAATTGGAAAACCAAAGTAACCAGTTTACAAAGCGTTCAGAAATCAAAGCTGAGATTTTACCGTCTGCATCAGCTGAACGTCATTATCCGATTGCATTCAATGCAATCCCGCAAATCGATTCATTCGACTCATCCGGTTATACATTGGAAGAGTTGAAAATGATGAATGAGACGAAGAAGATTTTCGGTGATCCGGAACTGTCTGTTTCCGCGACATGTGTACGATTGCCTGTCGTGACGGGTCATTCTGAATCGGTTTATATTGAAGTCGGTCAAGATGGAGTAACTGTAAAGGAACTTCATGACTTGTTGACAAACGCGCCCGGCGTCGTCGTCCAAGACGATCCTTCCAAGCAATTGTACCCGATGCCATTATTCGCCGAAGGAAAAGACGAGGTGTTTGTGGGTCGTATTCGAAAGGACCCAGAACATCCGGCAGGATTCCACCTATGGATTGTTTCGGACAATCTACTTAAGGGGGCGGCACTGAACTCGGTGCAAATTGCAGAAACTCTACTAACCTAATAAACCAAAGTAAAGGGCTGATAATTATGGAACTTGGACGTGTATCGACGGCGATGGTAACACCATTTTCATCAACAGGCGACATTGATTTCGACAAAACCGCAAAACTGATTGAACATCTTATTGCGAATGGCAGCGATTCATTAGTTGTTTGTGGAACAACCGGTGAATCTCCTACACTTTCCGTGGAAGAGAAAGAAGCACTATTTTCATTCACGATAAAAGTGGTAAACAAACGCATACCGGTCATAGCGGGAACAGGTACGTTTTCCACCAAGGAAACTGTAAAGCTGACCCGGATGGCAGAGCGGGTAGGAGCTGATGGTATTATGCTCGTCGCTCCTTATTACAACAAACCCGACCAAAAAGGGATGTATGCCCATTTCTCTTATGTCGCAGGAGAAACCAGCCTGCCGGTGATGCTGTACAATATTCCGGGACGATCGGCCGTCAATATGCTGCCGGAAACGCTCATCGCTTTATCAAAGATTGCTAATATCCGCGCGGTCAAAGAAGCAAGTGGAAGTCTAGAACAAATGGCGGATATCATATCGGGCACTGATGACGGATTTTCTGTTTACAGCGGAGATGACTCGTTGGCGCTGCCGACCCTTGCGATTGGCGGTAAAGGTATCGTATCAGTCGCTTCGCACGTTGCAGGCAACGAAATGCAACGGATGATCACGGCGTTCAAAGAGGGGCGGACAAAAGAGGCCGGTGCGATGCATAGAGCATTACTTCCGATATTCCGTGGCGTTTTTACCGCACCAAACCCGGTGATGGTAAAATACGCACTGAAAAAATTGGGAGTCGAAACTGGAGGAGTCAGACTGCCTCTGATCGGGCTAGAAGACAAGGATGAGAGCTTCGATGAAATCTGGGAAAACTATGAAAAAAACCTTCATATTTTCAATTAATCAAAAGCCGGTATCAAATACCGGCTTTTTTTGTTTGTACAGATAGCTCCTCTCCCGTATAATGAAAATTAGTCGTTATGAACGGGAATTAGTAATAGGAGGAAACAAAGTGACAAAAACTAAAAATGAATTAATTAAAGTCATCCCACTTGGTGGAGTCGGGGAAATCGGGAAGGCGATGTATGTTGTCGAAATCGATGAAGAACTGTTTATCGTTGACGCCGGGCTCATGTTCCCTGAAGGAGAAATGCTTGGAATCGACATTGTCATTCCGGATATGAATTATATCGAAGAAAACAAAGAGCGCGTAAAAGGAATCTTCCTGACGCATGGCCACGAAGATGCAATCGGTTCGATTTCGTATCTGTTGCAAAAAGTGCAAGCTCCTGTCTATGGATCTAAATTGACCATCGCATTGGCAAAAGAGCATCTGAAAGCGATGCCGGCACCTTCAAACGTCAAGTTTTTTGAAGTGACGAATAAAAGCCGCATGAATTTCAAATGTACGTATGTAACGTTCTTCCATACGACACATAGTATCCCAGATTCACTCGGAATCGTATTCCATACGAGTGAAGGTGCGATTGTGCATACGGGAGAATTCAAGTTCGATCAATCTGCTAAAGGCAAGTATCGTCCTGACATTGCGAAGATGGCCGCTCTTGGTGAAGAGGGCGTCTTCATTCTTATGTCGGATTCTTCCGAAGCGGAGCGCCCAGGCTATACGACTTCCGAGTCGGTTATTGAAAAGAGCCTATCAAAAACGTTCCATGGGGCGGAAGGAAGAATCTTGGTCGCGCTTTATGCGTCGAACTTCATCCGTATCCAACAAGTGTTCGATACGGCGTTTGAAACAGGGAAAAAAGTGGCGGTCGTTGGAAAAAGTCTTGAAAGCTACTTCGAAGTCGGCATGAAACTCGGTTATTTAACGATAGAGGATGATATTGTCATTCCAGTCAAAGAAATTGAGAAATATGACGATGACCGAATTGTCATTATTGTGACAGGTAACCAAGGAGAGCCGCTTGAAGCACTTGAGAAAATCGTCCGTAAACAGCATAGGGAAATACGCATCAAAGAGACGGATACAGTCCTTATCACATTCACACCTTCCCCAGGCATGGAAGTTTCCATGTTCCAGACGATGAATGACCTTGCGAAAGCGGGCGCTTCCGTACTTACTTCAAGTAAGAATGTTCACGTTTCAGGGCATGGCAGTTCGGAAGATTTAAAACTGATGCTAAACTTGATGCAACCTAAATATTTCATCCCAATCCAGGGCGAATACCGGATGCTCATTGCGCACTCCAAGCTTGCGCAAGAAACAGGGCTTCAAAAATCGCAAGTATTTATCGCGGATAAAGGCGATATTGTCGAATATAAAAACGACAAAATGCGAATGAGTGGCCGTGTACAAGCAGGAAACATCCTGATTGACGGAATCGGTGTGGGCGACGTCGGGAATATCGTTCTCCGGGACCGTAAACTACTTTCACAGGACGGTATTTTCACAGTTGTCGTAACGCTCAACCGTAAACAGAAACGCATCGCATCGGGACCGGAAATCGTCTCGCGCGGCTTCGTCTATGTACGCGATTCCGAGGAACTGTTCGATGAGTCTGTAAAGCTCGTCAGAAAAATTGTCGAAAAGTACGTGAATAAAGAGACGTTCGAATGGACAAACATTAAACAAGAGATACGCGATACGCTAAGCTCGTATTTGTACCAGCAAACGAAAAGAAGACCGATGATCATTCCGATCATCATGGAATACTGAACCGAAAACTGCATTTATTATATAGTCTGTAGTATGGAATCCGGTGAATAAATTGAGCGAAGGTGCCTTAACAGGGGTAGTAGGAAAAGTTGAAAGCGCCCGGGTAGATGCAACTGGTATAAGACAAGCTGACGACGTGGCGCTCTTTGCCACAGTGTTAGATTGGCTTATACCCGAGCATCTGGCGCTAGAAACTAGACACCGAAGCCATAAGACTGGCGGCATCCCCTAGCGTCGCAGCGGTTCAGTGGAATTCTTTAGATCAACTTACATAATAACTTTATGAAGGGTTTCCTTGCCGTCAGACCGGCGGGAAACCCTTTTTTGTAAAAAGGAGGCAACGTAAGAATATGGCGAAAAAAACGGGAAAGAAGAAAAAAAGATCGAACGCCCAGAAAAAAAAGTCTTCCGAGTTGCATCCTTTATTGTATGAAGTGATGGGTTTAGCGATGATCGGACTCGCAATCATCATCATATTCGAATTCGGGATTGCAGGAAGAGGACTGTCATCTTTAGCTAGATTCATTTTTGGGAACTGGCATGTTGCTGTTCCGCTCTTGCTCATTGTTCAGGCACTCATGTTCATGATCAAGCAGAAGGTAGGCGGCTGGAGAAACCGAATTGTCCTAGGCAGCTTGTTCCTCCTGGCAAGCCTTGTTCTGTTCAGCCACGTCCATTTGTTCAAGGAATTATACGAAAGCCGTGTCCTGATGTCTGATTCAGCTCTAAAAGAGACGTGGAAAGTCCTCATTACGAATGATGGGATAACTTCAAGGAGCGGAGCCCTCGGGGGCGGAATGACAGGGGCAATTCTATTTGCCATGTTTTATTCGCTCTTTGATTCCGCAGGGGCAACGGTTGCAGGCATATTATTATTTCTGATTGGTTTCGTGCTCATAACTGGAAAAGCGTTTGTCCCGTATGCGGCCGAATATGTGCCCAAGCTGGCGGGGTCAATGAAAGAGGCATTATCTAAAAAATCGGTGCCTGTTAAAAAGGGGAAGACCGAATCCAGAACAACCCGTTCGAAAAAGATACCTGCTTCATTAGCCGAACAACCGGTACAAGATGTGCCGACAGACCAGCCAGACATCGAAGAAGTGGTATCCCAACCTATTATTTCAGCTTTCAGTGAACGGATCGATAAGCCTGTTCGTGATGAACAAGCGGCTGTAGTGGAGCTGGAAAAGAAAGCTACTGATGGAATTACGGAAGAATTCACCGGGGAAATAACGGCCTATACGGGTGTGACAGGAGAAGAAGAAAACGAATCATACGTCTTGCCCCCTGCTTCTTTGCTGAAGCAAACACCTATAATCGATCAATCGGATGAATTCAATTCAATTCAGGCGAATGCACAAAAGCTTGAAAGGACATTTCTCAGTTTCGGTGTGAAAGCGAAGGTTACGGAAGTGCATCTTGGGCCGGCAGTTACGAAATATGAAGTGCTGCCGGATACGGGTGTCAAGGTGAGCCGGATTGTCAGCCTCGCTGATGATATCGCACTTGCACTGGCGGCAAGTGGAATCCGTATTGAGGCGCCGATTCCAGGAAAGTCCGCAATTGGAATTGAAGTGCCGAACAGCTCGGTCGCTGTCGTCAGTCTCCGTGAAGTCATCGAAGCGAAAGAAAACAACCGTCCCGATTCCAAATTGATGATTTCACTTGGACGTGATGTAACAGGGAAGGCGATGCTGGCTGAATTGAACAAAATGCCGCACGTCCTAATCGCCGGATCGACAGGTAGTGGTAAAAGTGTATGTATCAATGGGATTATCGTCAGTATTTTGATGCGCGCAAAACCCCATGAAGTGAAAATGATGATGATCGACCCGAAAATGGTTGAGCTGAATGTCTATAATGGTGTTCCACATTTACTGGCCCCAGTTGTCACGGATCCTCGGAAAGCATCTCAAGCGCTGAAGAAGGTCGTTTCAGAAATGGAAAGACGCTATGAGCTGTTTTCCCATACCGGGACTAGAAATATCGAGGGATATAATGACCATATTGAAGTATGGAACGAAGAAAACGAGGAAAAGCATCCCCGTATGCCTTATATTGTCGTCATTGTGGATGAACTCGCGGATCTTATGATGGTAGCTTCCAGCGATGTGGAGGATTCTATAACACGCCTTGCACAAATGGCGCGCGCTGCGGGGATCCACTTGATCATTGCGACGCAGCGACCTAGTGTCGATGTCATTACGGGGATTATTAAAGCGAATATCCCGTCTCGAATCGCCTTTGCCGTGTCATCATCAATCGATTCAAGGACCATCTTGGACAGCGGAGGGGCGGAAAAATTGCTTGGAAGAGGCGATATGCTATTCTTGCCGGCGGGTGTGTCGAAACCGATGAGGATTCAAGGTGCATTTGTTGCCGATTCTGAAGTCGAGGCGATCGTTGACTTTGTTATTGAACAGCAGAAAGCCCAATATCAGGAAGAAATGATTCCAACAGAAATAGAAGAAGTTGCATTGCATGAAGAAACAGATGAATTGTACGATGAAGCAGTCCAGCTTGTAACAGATATGCAGACCGCTTCCGTTTCATTGTTGCAGCGCCGTTTCAGGGTAGGTTACTCAAGGGCGGCACGCATCGTCGACCAGATGGAGATGCGCGGGGTTGTTGGACCGCCCGAAGGCAGTAAGCCCCGTCAAGTGCTTATGAGTAAGGACGAATCAGACGTACATTCATAAGTGGGGTGTCGAAATAGGTACAATTATGCACTTCGAAAGAACACATTCGTAATATTTTTCTAAAGTGTTGTTTATTTTATGTGACGAAAGTGATATAGTATGGATGATTAGTAGTGACGTTTAACATCAGAGGTCTGACCTCGTATAGGGGGAGATGGTATGATGGTGAAAGCGGATCAAAGACATTTGTATGTACAAGTTATTGAACGTCTGAAAACGGACATCGAATCGGGTATATTCAAAGAGAATGAGCGGTTCCCTTCGGAATTTGAACTCGCTCGTACACTGGGTGTCAGCCGCGCAACACTCCGCGAAGCGCTCCGTGTGCTTGAGGAGGATAAGGTCATCGTCCGCAAGCATGGTGTTGGGACGTTCGTTAATCCAAAACCGTTGTTTTCATCGGGCATTGAGCAATTATCCAGCGTTTCCTCTATGATCCGCGATGCGGGGATGGAGCCGGGTACGATTTTCATGGATGTTTCGGAAACGGACCCATGTGATGAAAGCATCGCCAAATTTGATTGCGATGAAGATGATCGTTTGGTTACCATTAAAAGAGTACGGACCGCAGACGGCGCCCCGGTAGTCTATTGTATCGATCAGGTCCTATCAAAAAACCTTTCGGCCGACACGGAAGAGCTGATGAATGATTCTATTTTCGACGCGATCGAAAAGTCTGGCACAATCCGTATCGGCCAAGCTGTGGCGCATATCGAGCCTGTTGGATACGATGATGAAGCATCGTCCATCCTAAGATGCGGAGTCGATGTTCCACTCCTTGTTCTTCTGCAGCATCATTACAGTGAGGAAGGCGAAATGGTCCTTTACTCGAAAAACTATTTTCGGGCTGATAAATTCAGTTTCCATGTCGTACGAAAAAGGGTATAAGACGTTAATACGTCCTACTAATAGAAAAAACAGGGAGGTTCCAACAATGAGCAAACGTAAATTTGGTCTTGCTTTATCAATGGTCCTAGCTGCCGGTACAATACTTGGCGCTTGTGGAACGGATAAAGCGAAAGACAAAGAAGGTTCTACGGGTGGTACGAAAGAAGATACTTTCTCAATTGCAATGGTAACTGATACAGGCGGTGTTGACGACAAATCGTTCAACCAATCCGCTTGGAAGGGGATCCAAGACTACGGTAAAGAAAATAACCTTGAAAAAGGCGATGGCGGCTTTGATTACTTACAGTCAAAAGAAGACGCTGAATACATGCCAAATTTAAACAAACTTGTTCAACGTGATTTCGACCTTATCTTAGGGGTAGGATTCCTGTTGAAAGAGTCGATTGATGAAATTGCTTCACAACGCCCTGACAACAAATTTGCGCTTGTTGATGAAGTTTCCGACATGCCTAACGTAGCAAGTCTTATGTTCAAAGAGCAAGAAGGAGCATTCCTTGCGGGTGTAGCAGCTGCTCGTATGTCGAAATCCGGTAAAATCGGTTTTGTCGGCGGAATGGATATCCCGGTTATCGAACGTTTTGAAGCTGGATTCCTTGCAGGTGTAGCGGCTGTAAAACCTGAACTCAAAGTTGATGTTCAATATACAGGCGATTTTGGAAAAGCTGAACTTGGTAAAGCTGCAGCAAACCGTATGTATTCTTCAGGTGTAGATATTATTTTCCACGCTGCAGGCGGTACTGGTAACGGTGTATTCGCAGAAGCGAAAGAACGTAAAAAAGCAGATCCAAACGCTTATGTATGGGTAATCGGTGTAGACTCCGACCAATATGATGAAGGTCAAGTAGGCGACGATAACATAACATTGACTTCAATGCTGAAACGCGTTGACATTGCAGTTAAAAATACAGCAGATCTTGCTGCTAAAGGTGACTTCCCTGGCGGTGAAGTAACTACTTTCGGTCTTGCTGACAATGGTATTGCACTTGCCGATTCACACGGAGCGATTCCGCAAGAAGTGCTGGACGAAGTGGATGAGTTTACAAAGAAAATTGCAGACGGTGAAATCGAAGTTCCAGAATTCAGAGCTAAAAAGAAATAAAAAACAAGTAAACATGAAGACCGATGTATTCGGTCTTCATGATTTAAATGTAAATTAATAGAAGAAAAGATTCCGTATATGGTTTCTTTTCTTGTGTTAATTTAATTTCATTAAGCAAACGTCTCCCACTTCTATAAGTGGCGGGATGAATGCGAACGAAGCCTATTATCCGGCGGGGATTCAACCCCCTGCTGTTTAAAGACAAAGCCTCCGGCGGATGTCGCGCCGAGGCGTGATAGATTCTAACTTACGCAAACGCGAGGGAGTGAACCCAGTGGAATATGTTATAGAAATGCTGAACATCCGAAAGGAATTCGGTAATTTTGTTGCGAACGACGATATTACTCTTCAGCTTGAAAAAGGTGAAATCCATGCTTTATTAGGTGAGAACGGAGCGGGGAAATCTACGTTGATGAATGTGCTATTCGGCCTCTATCAGCCTGAAGGCGGAGAAATTCGGGTGCGGGGAAAAGCGGTTGCTATTACGGATCCCAACGTTGCGAACAATTTGGGGATAGGGATGGTTCACCAACATTTTATGCTGGTTGAAAATCTGACAGTCACAGAAAATATCATTCTCGGAAATGAACCGAAAAAAATGGGTATGATCAATGTAAAAGATGCAGCAAAAAAAGTGGCGGAGATTTCGAAGTTATATGGACTTGACGTGGATCCCTATGCAAAAATCGAGGATATTTCTGTCGGTATGCAGCAACGGGTAGAAATATTGAAAACGCTTTATCGAGGTGCGGAAATTCTGATTTTCGATGAACCGACTGCATCTTTAACACCGCAAGAAATCACGGAACTGATTTCTATCATGAAAAAATTGATTAGCGAAGGAAAATCGATTATCATCATCACCCACAAACTTCAGGAAATAATGGATGTATCCGATCGGGTGACGATTATCCGTAAAGGGAAAGGGATCGGAACAGTGATTACTTCGGAAACCGACCCGGAAGAACTTGCAACTTTAATGGTTGGTCGTCAAGTTACATTCAAAACGGAAAAAGGACCGTCTTATCCAGCTGAGGAAGTTCTCCGTGTAGAAAACCTTGTTGTGGAGGATTATCGTAAAATTCCGAAAGTGAAAGGGTTAAATCTTTCTGTCCGTAAGGGTGAAATAGTTGGAATTGCAGGAATTGACGGCAATGGTCAATCAGAATTGATCGAAGCGATAACAGGTCTCCGGAAAGTGAAAAGTGGAAAAGTGTTCTTGGATTCAAAGGATGTCACCGGAAAAAAACCGCGTGAAATTACAGAATCCGGTCTTGGTCATATTCCCCAAGATCGCCATAAACATGGTCTGGTTCTTGACTTCTCAGTAGGATACAACGTCGCATTACAAACTTATTATAAAGCACCTTTATCCAAAAATAGCATTGTGAATTATAAACTCGTATCTAAAAAGGCAAAAGAAATCATCGAGATGTATGATGTACGGACACAAGGTGAGCATGAGTTTGCCCGTGCACTTTCGGGAGGGAATCAGCAGAAGCTCATCATCGGACGTGAAGTGGATCGGAATCCAGAATTGCTGATTGCCGCCCTTCCGACACGGGGGCTTGATGTCGGTGCAATTGAATTCATTCATAAACGATTAATAGAACAACGTGATAACGGCAAAGCGGTTCTTCTTATTTCGTTTGAACTGGATGAAGTGATGAACGTTTCCGACCGCATTGCAGTTATTTACGATGGTATTATTGTCGATACGGTTATTCCTGCCGAAACGACTGAACAGCAACTTGGACTTCTAATGGCAGGACAAACGAAGGAAAAGATTGTCGTCGAAGGGAAAGAAGTTAGGCTGAAAGAGGGTGATGATCACCATGTCGAATAGATTTGTGAATATATTGGTACCGATCATCTCGATTATTCTAGGACTGCTTGTTGGTGCAATCGTCATGTTGCTTAGCGGATATGATCCGGTTGCCGGGTATATTGCATTATGGAACGGTATCTTCGGAAACATGTATTCAATCGGTGAAACAATCCGGCAAATAAGTCCTTATATACTTGCGGGTCTCGCTGTTGCATTCGCATTCCGCACCGGTCTTTTCAACATCGGGGTAGAAGGACAGTTGATCGTCGGCTGGTTCGCAGCGGCTTACGTCGGAATGGCGTTTGAACTGCCGAAACTCATCCATTTACCTTTAGCGCTTCTTGCAGCTGCTTTGGCGGGGGCACTTTGGGGGCTGGTTCCCGGTATCCTGAAAGCGACACTTCATGTGCATGAAGTTATTGTCACCATCATGATGAACTACATTGCACTTCATACGGTGAATGCGCTGATCAAAGCTGTTTCCGACGGCGGATACAAGACAGGGAAGATTCACCCGACAGCATCCCTACGATCGGATTTCTTATCCAATCTGACGGATTTCTCTACGTTGCACTATGGAATTTTCGTCGCACTTGCGATGGTTGCAGTCATGTGGTTCATTTTGGAGAAAACGAAAACTGGGTTCGAGCTTAAATCAGTTGGTTTCAACGACCACGCGTCACAATATGCAGGAATGAATGTAAAAAAGAACATTATTTTGTCCATGGTGGTCTCGGGTGCGTTTGCAGGACTCGGAGGAGCGATGGAAGCCCTTGGAACTTTCGGAAATATGGTGACGCGAAGTGCGTTTACAGGTATTGGATTTGACGGGATTGCCGTCGCCCTTTTAGGTGCAAATACGCCGCTTGGTGTTATTTTCGGGGCATCGCTCTTCGGGTCACTGAAATATGGTGCCGGAAATATGCCGAATGAGGCGGGCGTGCCGATTGAAATCGTATCAATCGTCATTGCGCTAATCATATTCTTTGTCGCATCAGGCTATATTATTCGCGTTCTTCTTAGCAAGATGAAAAAGAAAAAGGAGGCAAAATGATATGAGTTTTCTAGAAATACTTTATTTCATCGTTCCGATTACCATTTCATACGCTGCCCCTCTCATTTTCACTGCAATCGGAGGCGTATTCTCGGAACGTTCGGGTGTTGTTAACATCGGTCTTGAAGGGCTCATGGTCATGGGTGCTTTTATCGGAATTCTATTCAATTTATTTTACGCTGATACATTTGGTGCTTGGACTCCGTGGCTTGCATTGCTGGTGGCAATGATCGTTTCCGGGATATTCTCCATCATGCATGCGGTCGCTTCGATTACATTCCGTGCCGATCAAGTAGTATCGGGGGTTGCCATCAACATGCTGGGAATCGCCATCGCTTTGTTCTCCGTAAAATTGATTTACGGCAAGGGACAGACGGATTTCATTCAACATAGTATTCCGCGTTTTAACGTCCCGATCCTACATGAAATCCCGTTTATCGGCCCTCTATTTTTCAAGGGAATTTATGGTTCATCTATATTGGCAATAGGCCTCGCTTTTCTGGCGTGGTTCATCATTTATAAAACGCCATTCGGTCTTCGCCTCCGTTCAGTCGGGGAACATCCGATGGCTGCAGATACAATGGGAATCAACGTAACGAAAATCCGCTATATTGCGGTCATTATTTCGGGAGGTCTTGCCGGTATTGGCGGGGCAATCTACTCTCAAACGATGACGAATGATTTCAGTCATGCAACGATTAATGGACAAGGGTTCATGGCACTTGCCGCGATGATTTTTGGTAAATGGCATCCGATTGGTGCGATGGGGGCTGCCTTGTTCTTCGGATTTGCACAAGCACTTGCTATCAGTTCGTCTAGTATATCGTTTATGGAAAATGTCCCATCCGTCTATCTGTACATTTTGCCATACGCATTGACAATTCTTGCTCTTGCAGGATTCATCGGTAGAGCGAATGCGCCGAAAGCAAGCGGACAGCCTTATATAAAAGGAAATCGATAAAATGAAGCTGCCTCGATCGTCTGATACATCGGACTTTGGGGCAGTCTTTTTATATGAGAAAAGATACATTCGGCTGATAATTTGCATCTATTGACTTATGGAATGTATAGTGAAGTGAGGATTCCGCATATTAACTAAAACAGAGGTGTTCATATGTTCAAAAAAGTCGGGTTACAAGAGGGCGTCACATTATATATCCGAAAGTCGGAACAGTTTAAAACCGTCAATTTCTCGGTGAAATGGAAAACGGCTCTTGATGAAAAGAAAGCAGCTCATCGCGCAGTTCTGGCGAACGTTCTGGAAGATTCCAACGGCCGCTATCAGACACAAACCGAATTCCGGAATGCGTTAGACGAATTATATGGAACGGTATTGTACACTGATGCCGGAAAACGGGCAGAAACGCATATTGTTTCCCTTTCCGCTGAATGTGTAAACGATGAATATATATCTGAAGGCGGTGTGCTTGATGAAGTGCTCAGCTTGATTCAAACAGTGATTTTCGACCCTAACATCAAGGACGGAAAATTCGATGATACCGTCGTCACTCGCGAAAAAAGGTCTGTGAAAGATCGAATCCGTTCGGTTTACGATGATAAGACGAGATACGCCCAAAAAAGAATGCTGGAATTACTACGACCAGACAGTGCAGCATCTGCATCATCCTACGGAACGGAAAAAGATGTCGAAGCGCTTACATCAGCAGATCTATTTGCTGCTTATGAAAGTATGATCAATGACGATGAAATCGATATCTACGTTGTGGGAGACATCGACGAAAACGAAATGACAGAGAAGATCAAGTCACTTTTCACATTCAACCCGCGTACAGTACAGAACCGTCAACCTGTTGTTCAACAAACAGCGAAACAAACGACGGATATTAAACATGTGCTGGAGAAACAGGATATGAAACAAGGAAAACTGCATCTTGGATTCAGTACACCCGTAACATTCGGTCATCCTGATTATGCGAAAATGCAAGTCACAAACGGAGTTTTCGGCGGTTTTGCACACAGTAAACTGTTCATGAATGTCCGAGAGAAAGAAAGCATGGCGTATTACGCATCCAGTTCCTATTCTTCCCATTACGGACTTCTCTATGTAATGGCGGGAATTGACGCTGAACTTGAAGAAAAAGCTGTAAATCTTATTAAGGAACAACTTTCAGAACTTCAAGCGGGAGAAATTACGGATCTTGAAATCGAGCAGACGCAAGCGTTACTTGCAAATGGCATTAAAAGTGCATTCGACTCAGCTAGAGGTCAGATTGAAGTGTTTGATCAATACAAGGAACTGGATGAAAACTTCACAGCGGATTCAATCATTTCCGGCTGGGAAGCTGTAACGAAAGAGGATATAAGAAAAATGGCCTCTGAAATCACTTTAGAAATCGTCTATCTGTTATCGGGCAAGGGGGCTAACTAAGATGAAGAAGATTCAATTCGATAATTTACAGGAAACCTTATATAACGAAACACTCGACAACGGACTAGATGTCTACATTTTACCTAAACGCGGATTTTCAAAAACATTCGTGACGTTCACGACTAAATATGGTTCAATCGACCGTACATTCATTCCACGTGGGAAAAATGAGGAAGTGACTGTTCCGGACGGTATCGCGCATTTCCTTGAGCATAAAATGTTTGAAAAAGAAGATGGAGATGTATTTCAGAAGTTTAGCGTGAATGGAGCATCCGCCAATGCGTTCACTTCCTTCACACGGACTGCTTATTTATTCTCTGCAACCGATAAGCTATATGATAATACAGAAATCCTACTTGATTTCGTCCAAGAACCATATTTTACGGAGAAAACGGTTGATAAGGAAAAGGGAATCATTGCACAGGAAATCACGATGTACGATGACCAACCCGATTGGCGTCTATATTTCGGTACGATTGAGAACATGTTCCATGAGCATCCGGTGAAGATCGACATTGCCGGTACAGTAGCATCGATTCAAGACATCACGGCAGATCATTTGTATGAATGCTATGAAACCTTCTATCATCCATCGAATATGGTGCTTTTCGCAGTGGGTGCTGTTGACCCCGCGGAAATGATGGCGTTCATCAAGAAGAATCAAGATGCCAAAACATTTGATGAGCCAGCGGAAATCATCCGCAGTTTTCCGACTGAAGCGGACACCGCCGCGAAAACCGATCGGAATCTTGTGATGGACGTATCAAAACCGAAATTGAATATCGGGATGAAATGCAATAAAACGGACATTGAGGGAGAAGAGATGCTGATTCAAGAATTATCGGCGGGACTTGTCCTCGATATCCTATTTGGCAGATCCTCAGAGTTCTTTACGGAATCATACAATGAAGGACTGATTGATGAGTCATTCTCTTATGATTTCACAATGGAGAACGGATTTGGTTTCGCTATGGTCGGTTCTGATACAGACCAGCCTGTGGAACTTGAAACCGCAATTCGAAAAACGATCCGCGACGCGGTGGAAAATTGGCCCATTACCGATGTGGAACTTAATCGGATGAGGAAGAAGAAAATTGGTCAATTCATGCGTTCTTTGAATTCACCGGAATTCATCGCCAACCAATTTACACGATATACTTTCAATAACATGAACTTGTTCGATGTCATTCCTACATTCGAAAAGTTGACGCTTGAGAACTTAAAAGATGCATTCAACACGTTTTGTGATGAAAGCGGTCATACTGTCTATTCAATCGTTCCAGCTGTAAAAGCAAAATGAAGCAACGGAAATACTGTGTCGTACTCGGCGCATCGGGTGGCATAGGTGAAGCGATCAGCAGAAGTTTAGCATCTGCAGGTTGGTCGCTTTTCCTTCATTGCCATGAAAACACAGAACAGGCAGCGCTTTTGCTGACAGAGCTGAGCAGAGCATTTCCCGAGTCGGACTTTCGCGTAGTGCAAGCTGATTTCCGTGCATCGGATGGGGCTGAGAAACTAGCCGAACAAGTCCGGGATGTTGGTGCCATCGTCGCTGCGAACGGCCAGTCGATGCTGAAGCTCCTGACGGAGACGACTGCAGAAGACATGGATGGATTATGGAAGGTGCATGTCCAAAATCCTGCAAGGTTCATCGGGCTTATTTCGTCCCAACTGCGCACTTTTGAACAATCGTACGTCGTCATGATCGGGTCGGTCTGGGGCAATACGGGAGCGGCGGGGGAAGTGATGTATTCCGCGGTGAAAGGAGCGCAGCATGCATTTGTGAAAGCCTACGCGAAAGAAGCGGCCTATTCAGGAATGCGTGTCAATGCAGTTGCACCCGGATGGATTGAAACCCGGATGAATGCAGATATCCCATTGGACGAACGGCAGATGATCATTGATGAAATTCCGCTAATGCGCCCGGGAACGCCCGAGCATGTCGCCGAAGCGGTAAACTTTCTGTTAAGCGGCAAGGCGGATTATATAACAGGCGAGATAATGAAAGTGAACGGCGGTTGGTATATATAGTTTGACGAGGGGGGAGTACGACAATCCCCTTTTTTTCTTTTACCCTTTTTCCTTTTCATAATGTGTCGAATCCGCTATCATAGAACTATATTGCTTCTTGTGCGTCATATAGTTATGGATGTTCAAAAAATGGATGAAAGGGTGTGTGTCGGATGGGAGAATGGTATCTTGAATATGAAATTCAAGTGAACCGTCCTGGTCTTCTGGGTGATATTGCGTCACTGCTTGGAATGCTACGCGTCAACATCGTAACAATCAATGGAGTCGATGGCGGGCACCGCGGAATGTTACTGCGGACTGACAATGATGATCAGATCGCCCGCTTTGAACAAATTGCCGAGACGATGGAAACGATCCAAGTGATAAAAATCCGCGAGCCGAAGTTACGTGATATTCTTGCTGTCCGGCATGGACGTTACATTCAACGTGATGCGGATGAGAGGAAAACATTCCGATTCCTAAGGAGCGACCTTGGAATCCTTGTTGATTTCATGGCGGAGATTTTCAAGCAGGAAGGTCATAAATTAATCGGGATTCGCGGAATGCCTCGTGTAGGAAAGACAGAATCGGTTGTCGCCGCAAGTGTCTGTGCAAACAAAAAATGGATTTTCCTCTCATCGACGATGATTAAGCAAACGCTGCGGAAAAATTTGGCCGGCGATGAATTTTCGAAAGACAATATTTTCATCCTTGATGGTATCGTCACGCGACGTGCAGAGGATGAGCGCCATATGCAACTCGTCAGGGAAATGATGCGCATGCCAACTATAAAAGTGGTGGAACATCCTGATATGTTCGTGCAACATTCCGAATACAATATTGAGGATTTCGATTACATTATTGAATTGAGAACAGATCCAGAGCAAGAAATTACATATGAAATGATGGAAAAAAACCATATGATATCCGACCGTGCAGCAATGGATGGTCCGGGTTTATTCAACTTCTGATAGGCAGGTGTTTTTGGTGACCGGATTAGGTGATCGTCTCAAGCAGGCGAGAACAGATAAAGGATTTACTTTAGATGATTTACAGTCTTTAACAAAGATACAGAAACGGTACCTTTCCGGTATCGAAAATGAAGATTACAGCATGATGCCCGGCTCTTTTTATGTACGTGCATTTATTAAACAATATGCTGAGGCGGTAGGGCTCGATCCCGATGAAATGCTTGCTATGTATAAGGATACGGCTCCGGCGGCGTCGGCTGAAGAAGAAACTGGTCAACTATCAACTCCGACATTGACACGTAGAAGTGGTTTGAAAAGCAACGATCGTTTGAATGAAATGATGCCTAAAATCATCGTTGCCTTATTCATTATCGTTATCATTGTCGTCATTTGGACCCTTTATCAAAAAGGTCCATCCACCAAGCCGTCTGTTGTGGACGATACCGTGACGAACGAGCCAGTGACGATGGAGAACAGCAAACCGGATTCCGATAAGACCGATTCAAGTAAAGTAGATGAAGATCCGGTGGACGAAGAAGCGGACCCGGAACCGGAAAAGCCGGTGCAATCGCTCACTTTTGGAAGCGCAAGCGGGGAAACATCGACATACAGCCTTACGGGTGCGGAATCGTTCAACCTTGAAATTCGGTTGAATGGGGGTTCTTGGATCGGTGTCAAAGATAATACCGGGAAAGAATGGATGACGCCAGCACGTATTATGAAGGCGGGGGATTCGGTTGAATTCGATGTATCGGCAACGGACTCGGTCAGAATCCGTGTAGGTCGTCCCAAATCCACTGAAATCTATGTCAACGGCGAGCTGCTAGAATATGGCGTACCGCCACAGGACACTGTCCCGCAAAACATTATGATTGAATACAAAAAAGAGTAATAGTCATCTACTTCAGATGACTATTTTCTTTGAAAGGAAAGGTGTGACTTTATGAATTTACCTAATAAAATTACAGTATCGCGTGTGCTGCTAATTCCAGTTTTCATGGTTTTCATGCTTATCGATTTTAAAATGGGTACGATTGCCATAGGCGGCACTGAAATGATGAAAGAACATCTAATTGGCGGTTTGATTTTTATCATCGCCTCCATAACGGACTGGCTCGACGGCTATATCGCGCGAAAAAGAAACCTCGTCACGAATATGGGGAAATTTCTAGATCCGCTTGCTGATAAATTGCTCGTTTCCGCAGCACTTATCATTCTTGTCGAACTTGGACTGGCACCTTCTTGGATTGTTATCGTCATCATCAGCCGTGAATTCGCCGTGACGGGATTAAGGCTGATCCTTGCAGGCGGCGGTGAAGTCGTGGCGGCCAATCAACTCGGAAAAATCAAGACGACTGCTCAAATTTTGGCGATTGCGTCTTTGTTGTTGCATAATATATTTTTCGAATCAATCGGTGTGCCGTTCGGTATGATTATGCTTTACATTGCACTCGTATTTACAATTTGGTCAGGTTTCGACTACTTCTACAAAAACAGACGTGTACTGCTTGATTCGATGTAAGGGGATGGGATATTGTGAAAGCGGAAATCATTGCGATAGGTTCCGAGTTACTTCTCGGTCAAATTACGAATACAAATGCAAAATTCATCTCGTTGAAACTTGCGGAAATAGGCGTTGATGTTCATTATCAGACAGTCGTCGGAGACAATCCGGACCGTTTGGATGAAGTAATTGAAATTGCAAGAAAACGTGCAGATATCCTTATTTTCACCGGAGGACTTGGACCGACGAAAGATGATATGACGAAAGAAACGATCGTGAAGCATATCGGTACAACGCTGGTCAGCGATGACGAAGCCCTCCTTTATATCCAGCAGTACTTTGAACGCAGCGGCAGGGTGATGACAGAAAATAATAAGAAACAAGCGCTGGTCTTTAAAGGCGCGAAAGTTCTTCCGAACAGAAAAGGGATGGCACCGGGGATGGCTGTGGAAAAGGATGGCGTACGGTATATTCTGCTGCCGGGTCCACCGCATGAAATGGAGCCGATGTTCACGGATGAGGCGATTCCCTACTTGTTAGGCGCTACCGGGAAACAGGAAGTCATCACTTCCCGGGTCCTGAAGTTTTATGGCATAGGCGAGGCGGAGCTTGAACATCGCATCCAGCCCATTTTGGAAAAACAGACGAATCCGACAGTGGCTCCACTTGCGACAGCCGATGCAGTGACATTGCGCATCACTGCCAAAGCAAAATCGACAGATGCGGCATTACAGCTGATTGTTCCTGTAGAACAGGAAATTCGGGCGGTTGTCGGTGAGTACATCTATGGAACGGACGACGATACATTATCATCCAAAGCTGCGGAACTTCTTATTAAGAATGGCTGGACGATAGCGGCTGCTGAAAGTTTGACGGCAGGCCTATTCATGGCGGAACTGGCCGGCGAACCGGGAATCAGTGCGTCACTTGAAGGCGGCGTTGTCGTTTATAACGAGAAGGCGAAAATTGAACAACTAGGCGTGGAAGGGGCACTGCTTGAGGAATATGGAGTAGTTAGTGCGGAATGTGCAGCATCTCTAGCGGACAACGTAAAAAGGATGTTCGGGTCTGATATAGGAATCGGTCTCACAGGTGCGGCAGGACCGGATCCACATGATGGAAAACCGGTCGGTACTGTATGGATCGGCATCAGTTCTATGAATGCGGAAACTGAAACTCATAAATTATTGTTGTCAGGTTCAAGAAATGCAAACCGTCTTCGATCGGCAAGATTTGCACTCTATTATCTCATAAAATACTTGAACGCCAAAGAAAGCTGAAATTGAAGTTTCAACCGATTTCTCACTTAAAAGCGTATTTTCCTTCTTATTCTCATTTAAAATCTGTTTTCCGGAAAAATAAACGAATAAATGTTCGCTTATTTATTGAGTATTTCTCAATAAAGGAGTATAGTAGAGATAGTAAGAAAAACAGAACATCATCTTTAGGGAGGAAATACATTGAGCGATCGTAAAGCAGCATTAGATATGGCGTTGAAACAAATTGAAAAGCAATTCGGCAAAGGGTCCATTATGAAATTGGGGGAAAAAACGAGTCTGGAATATTCCACCTCTTCGACAGGCTCCCTGGCACTTGACGCCGCGCTCGGCATAGGCGGATATCCACGCGGTCGTGTCATTGAAATATACGGACCTGAAAGTTCAGGTAAAACGACGGTTGCCCTTCATGCCATTGCAGAAGTACAGGCAGCGGGCGGAACAGCGGCTTTCATTGATGCCGAACATGCGCTTGACCCGATTTACGCGCGTAAATTAGGTGTTAATATCGATGAATTACTGCTTTCCCAGCCTGATACGGGAGAGCAAGCGCTTGAAATCGCTGAAGCGCTTGTACGAAGCGGTGCGGTTGATATTTTCGTAGTCGACTCCGTCGCAGCACTCGTACCAAAAGCGGAAATTGAAGGGGAGATGGGTGATTCGCACATTGGATTGCAAGCCCGTCTAATGTCACAAGCATTACGTAAGCTTTCGGGTGCCATTAATAAATCCAACACGATTGCCATCTTCATCAACCAAATCCGTGAAAAAGTCGGTGTTATGTTCGGAAGCCCGGAAGTCACACCTGGTGGACGTGCGTTGAAATTCTACTCTTCCGTGCGCTTAGATGTACGACGCGGGGAAGCCATCAAGCAAGGCAATGATATGGTGGGGAATAAAACACGGATCCGCGTTGTTAAAAATAAGGTTGCGCCGCCGTTCAAAACAGCGGAAGTCGATATTATGTACGGTGAAGGAATCTCCAGAGAAGGAGAAATCATCGATCTTGGTGCCGAAGCCGAAGTCGTTCAAAAAAGTGGATCATGGTATTCATATGAAGGGGAACGACTTGGACAAGGACGGGAGAATTCGAAACAATTCCTGAAAGAGAATCCGGATATCCGTGCAGAAATCGCCAACAAAATCCGTGAATCATATGGACTTGCAAGTTCAACCTACGTCATTGGTGCTCATGAGGTAGACGACGAAGAAGAGCTGGATCTTCTGCTTGAAAAAGAATAAGGTTTCAAGAACCGGTCTGTCCCGCAAGTGGGGCATGATCGGTTTTTTTATGTGAACAGCTGGATAACCTAAAAAGGAATTCTGAACGCACCTAAAATGAAAGTGCTCGATTTGTTAATGCACATAATACACGTTCCGGCGCTTTGTGGATGCCTCCCGCGATAACATGAAAGGCGCCTTCGCTAGTTTTTTCTAGGTATTTTAAATACACTGATAAAGTTCACAATTATAGTCTGGACTTAGCATTGTCCATAATACATGCTTCGCCTGCTATGCGGATGCAACTCAGAAATAATCAGTGCAGGCGCCTCACAGGGGTAGCCGAAGCCATAAGACTGACGACAAAGTTGTCCGGCTTAGGGGGGGGCACTGAAAAAGTCCGATCTCCTTCAATCCCGTTGATTTCCGTTCCGAGCGGACGCTTTCCACGGGCACGGCTTCAGCCAATCGAACAGCGAAGGGTTCGATTTGCCGTATTTCTGCGTTCTTGGCAGAAATTAAGGCATTCTTCCCCGTGCTCCCAACGCTAACGCTTTTGGTCGCAAAAGCCGTTCTTCGTGACGGCTTTTCCAGCGGGGTCTTCAGCTCGCGCTGTTCCCGCTGGAGTCGCTGCTCTACACTACAATCAACTAGTTCTTACTATAAAAAAGAACTTTTTCAGTGGCTTGGCTTAGGGCGAGAGGCATCCCCGAGCGCCGAAGCGTGTATTACGGAAACCCCTTATCCTCCCAAATAATAGTGAACGTAAATATTCTCAGTACCTCCAACATACCTGCGAAATACCAGCGAAGGCGCCTCAAAGGGGTCGCCGAAGCCATAAGACTGACGACGAAGTTGTCCGGCTTAGGGCGAGAGGCATCCCCAAGCGCCGCAGCGTGTATTACGGGAGCTCCTTATTTCACTCTATAAAAGTAAAAGTAATTTTTCTCAGTAGCTCCAATCTACCTAAGAAAAACCAGCGAAGGCGCCTCAAAGGGGTAGCCGAAGCCATAAGACTGACGACAAAGTTGTCCGGCTTAGGGCGAGAGGCATCCCCAAGCGCCGCAGCGTGTATTACGGAAACTCCTTATCCCACTCAATAATAGTGGACATGTACATTCTCAGCACCCCAACATACCTGCAGAATACCAGCGAAGGCGTACCAAAGCGCCGAAGTGGACTTGAAGGAATTCTTTATTTCAAATTAATAGATTAAAAGCGGTGAACAGGCGGAATCTCTTCTAATAATGCAGTGCAAAGACTCGTGTATCCTTGACATGTCAAATTTACATAGATACAATTAGAATTGTATAATTTCATACCATTGAAATGATTTTGGCAGTATGTTGTACGTTGATATATGAGCCGACTGAAAATGAAAAGAATAGCAGGAGGAGGTGACCTGGATGTTAGTACAAATGATCATCTTCGCTTTGCTCGGTCTAATCGTCGGTGCCGTTGTTACCTATTTCTTTAATAAGAAAGTGAACGATTCAAAAGTGACTGGTGCCAAGAACTCTGCAGAACAAATCGTTGAAGAAGCGAAGCGTGAAGCGGAATCTCTCAAAAAAGAGGCACTATTGGAAGCGAAGGATGAAACTCACAAACTGAGAATTGAAGCGGAATCAGAGATCCGTGAACGAAGGGCGGAACTGCAAAAACAAGAAAGCCGTCTTTTGCAACGGGAAGAAAATCATGACCGCAAGGATGAAGCTCTCAATAAAAGAGACGCGGGTCTGGAGCGCAAAGAAGAAGCGCTTACAGGAAGACAACAGCATATTGAAAAGATGGAACGCAAAGCGGAAGAACTGGTTACGGTTCAGCAGATTGAACTTGAAAAGATATCATCACTGACACGGGAAGAGGCGAAAAGGCTCATCCTTAGCGAAGTGGAAAAAGAGCTTGCTACAGATATCGCCGTCATGACGAAGGAATCTGAACAACGCGCGAAAGAGGAATCGGATAAAAAGTCGCGTGAAATCCTTTCTCTCGCATTACAGCGTTTCGCGGCAGACCATGTTGCCGAAACAACTGTATCGGTAGTAAACTTACCGAACGATGAAATGAAAGGCCGTATTATCGGCCGTGAAGGACGTAATATCCGAACGCTCGAAACGTTGACAGGGATCGACTTGATCATCGATGATACACCCGAAGCGGTCATCTTGTCAGGTTTTGATCCGGTGCGTCGTGAAACTGCGCGACTGGCATTGGAAAAACTTGTGGCAGACGGACGTATTCACCCGGCACGGATTGAAGAGATGGTTGATAAATCAAGACGTGAAGTGGATGAACTAATTCGGGAAACCGGGGAACAAACGACATTCGATATCGGAATTCATAATCTGCATCCCGATCTTATCAAAATATTGGGCAGATTGCGCTTCCGTACAAGTTATGGACAAAACGTCTTGAAACATTCGACGGAAGTCGCCTATCTTGCAGGATTGTTGGCAGCTGAACTTGGCGAAGACGTCACACTTGCGCGACGTGCGGGTCTCCTGCATGATATCGGAAAAGCGATTGACCATGAAGTGGAAGGCAGTCACGTCGAAATCGGCGTAGAACTTGCGACGAAGTACAAAGAGCATCCTGTCGTCATCAACAGTATAGCGTCCCATCATGGGGATACTGAAGCGACATCAGTAATTGCGGTCCTCGTGGCAGCAGCGGATGCATTATCAGCTGCAAGACCGGGAGCACGCAGTGAAACGCTTGAAAACTATATCCGCAGGCTGAAAAAGCTTGAAGAGATTTCCGAATCATACGAAGGTGTAGAAAAATCATTTGCAATCCAGGCCGGTCGCGAAGTTCGCATTATTGTCCGACCAGATCAGATTGACGACATTACAGCCCATCGTCTGGCAAGGGATATCCGGAAAAGGATTGAAGAAGAGCTCGATTATCCGGGACATATCAAAGTAACGGTCATCCGTGAAACACGGGCGGTCGAATACGCAAAATAACGAAAAAAAGGGGTTTCCGTGATTTCGGTCCGGGGGCTTCTTTTTTATTGGGAGAGATTTTACAATGAAAGTATTATTCATCGGAGATATTGTTGGATCACCGGGGCGGGACATGATTTATGACTACTTACCGCGTCTGAAAAGGAAATATGAACCTGATGTCATTATTGCGAACGGGGAAAATGCTGCTGCGGGCAGAGGAATAACAAAAGCGATTTTTGATGACTTGCTTCGTGCAGGAGTTGATGTTGTGACGATGGGAAATCATACGTGGGACCATAAAGAGATTTATGATTTCATCGATGAAACGGATTATCTGATCCGTCCCGCAAACTTTTCAGATGAAGCACCTGGTAAAGGGATGACGACGATTTCACGGAATGGAGTCACATTATCCATCATTAATTTACACGGACGGACATTTTTACCGCCGCACGGAGACCCGTTTGAAAAAGCGGATGAATTGGTAGCGGAAGCGAAAGAAATCTCTCCGCTTGTCTTCGTGGATTTTCATGCCGAAGCTACGAGTGAAAAAATAGCGATGGGCTGGCACCTCGACGGAAAAGCATCTGTGGTCGTCGGAACGCACACGCACGTCCAAACGGCCGATGATCGCATTTTACCAGGTGGGACAGCTTATTTGACAGACGCAGGCATGACGGGGCCTTACGATGAAATATTAGGTATGAAAAAAGAAGATGTCATTTATCGTTTCCGCACAAATCTGCCTGTCCGTTTTGAAGTTCCTAAATCAGGACGTGCCCAGTTAAATGGTCTATTCGTCGTACTGGACGATGAAAGTGGGAAAGCCGTTAAAGTTGAACGGGTATCAATTAATGAGGACCGTCCATTCAAAGGATGATCCGCGTCTAAACAACGCCTCCGATTCATAGGATGGTTTATGGAGATATCCGTTCCATAGACATCGAAAAATAAGGAGGAATTATGTTGAATCCATTGAAGGTATCATCCCGCTCGAATCCGAATTCCGTTGCAGGAGCACTTGTCGCAGTTATCCGGGATCAAGGATATGCAGAAATGCAGGCAGTAGGTGCAGGTGCATTAAATCAAGCCGTAAAAGCAATTGCGATTGCGCGAGGATTCGTTGCTCCTAGTGGCGGAGATCTCATCTGTGCACCCGCTTTCACTGATATTGAAATTAACGGCGAAGGGCGTACGGCATTAAAGTTGCTTGTTGAAAAAAGGCAGCGCAACGTTTAAAACTGAAAAAGTCAAGGCCACGGGAAGCATCAAATTCCTGTGGTTTTTTAGTTGTTCAGATATAAATGCAGATTCTCAACTGTGACAATCAAGCGACAATGCTGCCTCTCCTTGTACAGTCGGTCTACAATTAAGTATAATGAAATCATATGTTTAAATTCCTAGGGTTTCGTAGGAAAGGGGACAAGTGAAATGAACGAAGAACAGCGCCAGGGCGCGGGACTTTTGAAACCGGATCTTGTAAATCCACCGGAAAAGGATTATAGCCGCTATTTCCAAACTGTCTATACGCCGCCTTCGTTGAAGGATGCCAAAAAGCGCGGCAAGGAAGAGATTGCATATCATGACGATTTCGAGATTGACGAAAGGTTCCGCGGGATGGGAACAAACCGGAAGTTTTTCATAAGGACTTTCGGCTGTCAAATGAACGAACATGATACAGAAGTGATTGCGGGCATTTTGATAGGCCTGGGTTATGAACCGACAGATATCGTCGCAGAAGCGAATGTTATATTACTCAACACTTGTGCCATCCGAGAAAACGCGGAAAATAAGGTATTTGGGGAACTGGGCCATTATAAACCGTTGAAACAGAAAAACCCTGATGTTTTAATTGGAGTTTGCGGCTGTATGTCGCAAGAGGAATCAGTCGTCAATAAAATATTGAAAACGTATGATCAAGTCGACATGATTTTTGGGACGCATAATATCCATCGACTTCCTAACATACTGCATGAGGCGTACTTATCGAAAGAGATGGTCATCGATGTATGGTCCAAAGAGGGAGATATCATTGAAAATCTTCCGAAAGTCCGACATGGCAATATCAAGGCGTGGGTGAACATCATGTACGGCTGCGATAAGTTCTGTACATATTGCATCGTTCCTTATACACGCGGCAAGGAACGGAGCAGACGGCCTCAGGACATTATCCAGGAGGTTCGACAGCTGGCATCGCAAGGCTACAAGGAAATAACATTACTCGGTCAGAACGTTAATGCGTATGGAAAAGATTTTGATGACATCGGGTATCGTTTCGGTGATCTGATGGAGGATTTGCGTAAAATCGATATTCCAAGAATTCGATTTACGACGAGTCATCCCCGGGATTTCGATGACCACCTTATCGAAGTGCTTGCAAAAGGCGGTAATCTTGTCGATCATATTCATCTACCAGTTCAATCGGGTTCAAGTGATATTTTAAAAATCATGGCAAGGAAATATACACGTGAACACTATCTCGAACTTGTCCGTAAGATAAAAGAGGCGATTCCGAACGTTACATTAACGACGGATATCATTGTCGGATTTCCGAATGAGACGGATGAGCAGTTCGAAGAAACGATGTCATTGTACAGGGAAGTCGGTTTCGATATAGCTTATACGTATATTTATTCACCCAGGGAGGGTACGCCTGCTGCAAAAATGATTGATAATATCCCGATGGAAGTGAAAAAAGAGCGTTTGCAGCGATTGAACAAACTAGTCAACGATTTATCCGCAGAGGCGATGAAGCCATACAAAGGAAAAATCGTTGAAGTGCTTGTCGAAGGGGAAAGTAAGCGAAATCCAGAGGTGCTCGCAGGATATACTGAGAAAAACAAACTGGTCAATTTCAAAGCGCCACGATCAGCTATCGGGAAAATCGTAAAAGTGAAAATAACAGAGGCAAAAACATGGTCACTCGACGGTGAGTTCATCGGGGTCGTAGAAAAGGAAAAGGTGATGTCATAATGGAAAAGAAATATACTAAAGATGAAATAATCGTAAAAGCACGGGAAATCGCAGTAATGATTGCAAATACGGAACAAGTTGAATTTTTCAAGCGTGCGGAAGAACAGATTAATGAAAATCAGAAAATCCGTGAAAATATCGCGAGTCTGAAATCATTGCAAAAGCAGGCAGTCAATTTCCAACAGTACGGTAAGGAAAAAGCGTTGAGTATCATTGAAGGGAAAATCGAAAAAATACAAAATGATATTGACGAAGTTCCTATCGTTCAGGAATTCAAACAATCACAGTCTGAAGTGAATGATTTGCTCCAACTCGTATCGAACACAATCGCTAACACGGTGACAGATGAAATCATCAAAGCGACGGATGGCGATATACAACGTGGGGAAACCGGTTCATATATAAAGAACACGACATATGACAAGCTATAATCCATTATACCAATCGGCGGAAATAAATTTTCTGCCGATTTTTTTCACTCTCTGGGCTTCTGTTGCATAGAATGGATTGAAGCGAATGGAGGAGGAGTTAAACTGAAGAATATGCGACAGATTGTGACGAAGACGGTTATTGCCAAGGGGAAGAAACGGACAGAGGACACTGTTAATCTTAGGCCGCCGAATAGTCCGACGAGTATACTCGGCTGTTGGGTCATCAACCATACGCATCAAGCGAAAAAGGTTGGTAAATACATCGAAGTGACTGGGAAGTTCGACGTCAACGTTTGGTATTCGCATCAAGATCATTCGAAAACATCTGTCTTTACGGAATCCATCCCTTACAAAGACCGGATTCGTCTGCATTATCGCGATGAGCCCACATCAGGTCATGAGGAAGTAATTGTAGATGTCATCCAGCATCCAAATTGTACTGAGGCGGTCATTTCTGAATGCGGCGAAAAATTCTGTATCACGATTGAGCGTGAATTGGTGGCTGAAGTCGTCGGTGAAACAAAAGTATGTATTTCGGTCCACCCGCAAAGTTTTGAAGAAGAATGGAAGTTCAGCGATGAATCATCGTCGCATGAGCCTGGTCACAGCCATAGTCGCAATCAAGGTCCTGTGCATGACAATAAAAAGGGAAAAGAATCTTCTTCATTTTGAGAGCCGGATAACATTACCGGCTTTTTTTGGTTTTTTCGGGAAGCGGAATAAGTGAAAACCAGTGTATACCACAAATACCACGCAGAACTTGGGCTCATCGAGGTGAGGCTTTGCTTAGAATTACGCAAAGCCCGCGTAATTCACGCAGAAACTGGACCCTTCGCGGTAAAACCGTTTTGCTTTGATTTTTGAAGAACCCAAAAATCACGCAGAAGTTGGGCTCTATGTGGCCCAACTTTGGTATAATAATAAAAAATAGTAAACGTAAAGAGGTTAAATAATGACTACACATACACCAATGATTCAGCAATATTTGAAAGTGAAGGCGGAGCATGAAGATGCATTTCTGTTTTTCAGATTAGGCGATTTTTATGAACTGTTTTTTACGGATGCGACGGAAGCGTCTCAAATTCTTGAAATCACGTTAACAAGCCGTGATGCAGGGAGTCGCGACCGGATTCCGATGTGCGGAGTTCCGTATCATGCGGCTGCCGGCTATATCGAGACGCTCGTACGTAAAGGGCATAAGGTGGCCATTTGTGAACAAACGGAAGATCCGAAAGCAGTGAAGGGGATTGTGAAAAGGGAAGTCGTTAAAATCATTACCCCCGGTACGATGACTGAAGGGAAAACAATTGATGCGAACACGAATCATTTCATCGGCTCAGCCGATATCATAGATGGCAACAAATATGGGCTCGCATATCTTGACCTGGCGACAGGTGAAGGGAAAGTGGAGTGTGTCGAAGGGGATGAAAGGACGCTGATCGCTGAAATCGAGGCGTTGGGTATGAAGGAAGTCGTCGTTGGCGAAAGACTTCATATCGCACTCAGTGAAAGCATGTCGAAACGTGGCATAGTGTTATCAATCGAGTATGGAGAAGAACGTACTGAGGCGGCGGATTTATTCGCAACCATTCCGACAGAAGTTACGGAAGCATGCGGCATGCTCGTTTCCTACGTGAAGCGGACTCAGAAAACGGCGCTCGACCATATACGTCCATTTGAATTTATTCAAAAACAAGCGAAGCTATCCATTGATGCCAACTCGATGCGTAATCTGGAGCTCATCCAATCCATCCGAAATGGTAGCAAGGACGGCACGCTTTACTGGCTTCTTGACGAAACTGTCACAGCGATGGGTGCCCGTAAGTTGAAAATGTGGATCCATCAGCCGTTAGCCGAAAAAAAAGCGATTGAAAACCGACTGAATGCAGTGACTGAACTGATGGAAGAGTTTTTCCTACGGGATGAACTGAAGACAAGCTTGAAAGAAGTATACGACTTGGAACGGCTTGCCGGTAGAATATCGATGGGCAGCGCAAGCGGGAGGGATCTTGCACAACTACGGAACTCATTGCGTCGTGTTCCTGCTATCAAAAAAGCTCTACAAGAATCGGAAAGGTCTTTGCTTACTCAATTCGCTGGACGGATTGACGGTTGCGAAGAAGCGTTGCACATACTTGAAGCGGCAATTGCAGAAAATCCTCCGCTATCAGTTAAAGAGGGCGGAATCATAAAAGACGGATACGACAAAAAACTTGACCAATACCGGGATGCATCAAAAAACGGCAAAGCGTGGCTTGCGGAACTTGAAGGTGAAGAGCGTGAGCGGACGGGCATTAAATCATTAAAAATAGGGTATAACAGGATATTCGGCTATTTTATAGAGATTACGAAATCCAATATCCATTTAGCCGATTTGGAACGCTATGAAAGAAAGCAGACGCTTGCTAATGCGGAACGGTACATAACCCCGGAACTGAAAGAAAAAGAAGACCTGATCCTAAATGCGGAATCGGAAGGGCAAGAGCTTGAATATCACTTATTCAGCGAGGTCCGTGATTCCATGAAATCACATATCAGGCATATCCAACTTCTAGCAAGCGTTCTAAGTGAATTGGATGTCCTTCTTTCATTCGCGGCGGTTTCGGAAAAACGTAACTATGTAAAACCTGTATTCCATGATGGTAATGCATTGGAAATTAAGAACGGTCGTCATCCAGTCGTCGAAAAGATGATGGACCACTCCCTTTACGTTCCAAATAACTGTAAATTGACTGATGACGCAAATATGTTGCTTATCACTGGACCAAACATGTCCGGAAAGAGTACATACATGCGGCAAGTAGCAATCATTGCTGTCATGGCGCAGATTGGCTGCTATGTCCCTTGTGATCAGGCGTTACTTCCCGTCACCGATCAAATATTCACAAGAATCGGGGCTGCGGATGACCTGGCATCAGGCCAAAGTACATTTATGATGGAAATGATGGAATCCCAATTTGCCATCGCAAACGCGACTGCACAGAGCCTTCTTCTTTTCGATGAAATCGGGCGCGGGACTTCCACGTATGACGGCATGGCGTTAGCGCAGGCGATGATGGAACATATTCACGATGAAATCGGAGCGAATACGTTGTTTTCTACGCATTATCATGAACTGACCAACCTGGATAAAGAGCTGTCCCGACTGGAAAATGTCCATGTCGCGGCAATGGAGCAAGATGGCAAGGTTGTCTTCCTCCATAAAGTGATGACAGGACCTGCGGATAAAAGTTACGGTATTTATGTCGCGGATCTTGCAGGGCTACCCGCATCGCTTCTTAACCGTGCGAAAGCATTGCTCACGACATTTGAAAATGTGGAAAAACAGACGGTCCGTGAAGACGAGCCTCAGCAATTGAATTTTTTCGATCTGCCAACTAGTGAACAAAATGTTCTTTCAACAAAGGAACAGGAAGTGTTGGCTGACCTGAGTGGAGCTGATCTCTTGAACATGACGCCGCTTCAGTCAATGCATTATATCCACGAATTGAAAGAAAAGCTCGAATCCAAGAAAGGGTGAAACCGATGGACATCATCAAAGTGATGGACGATAAATTGTCCAACAAAATCGCTGCGGGCGAAGTCGTCGAACGTCCTGCATCCATCGTGAAAGAGCTTGTTGAAAATGCGATAGATGCAGAGAGCACCGTAATTGAAATTGCACTCGAAGAAGCTGGACTTATGACAATCCGCGTGACGGACAACGGCAAAGGAATGTCCAAGCGGGATGCTGTTCAAGCGTTCGAGCGGCACGCAACGAGCAAGATAACAAATGACCATGATCTGTTCCGCATCCGAACACTCGGTTTCCGCGGAGAAGCGCTTGCGAGTATTGCATCCGTGTCCAAGATTAGTATGTGGACATCGGACGGGGAAACTGAAGGAACCGAAGTCCAGATTGATGGGGGCCAGCTTATCAAACATGATTTTGCGGCATTTCGCAAAGGCACGGACATAACCGTTTCCCAATTGTTTTTCAATACACCTGCACGCCTGAAATATATGAAAACAATCCAAACGGAGCTGGGTCATACGATTGATCTCGTCAACCGGCTTGCGCTTAGCCACCCCTTTATCGCTTTTAAACTTTCCCATTATAGTCAAGTATTATTGCAGACGGCAGGAAGCGGTGACCAGCGCCGTGTCCTGTCAGATATATATGGAATAGCGGTCGCCCGTAAAATGGTGGGCTTCTCGGGCGAGAATCCGGATTACAAAGTTTCTGGCCACGTGACATTACCTGAAATGACACGCGCATCTAGAAACTATATGACACTGATCGTCAATGGCAGATGGGTGAAGAGCCACGCCATCAATCATGCGATTCTGGATGCATTCCATACGTATTTGCCGATTGGAAGATCCCCAATAGCCATCGTCAATATTGAAGGAGATCCTTATTTGACGGATGTCAACGTGCATCCTTCCAAACAACATATCCGCATGAGTAAAGAGGGCGAGCTGCTTGCACTCATTAAAGAATCCATCCAAAAAGCCATCCGGAAAAACACAATCGTTCCAGGTGCCATTAAAAAAGAACCGGCAAGGAAAGTGCAATCTGAGCAAGTGAACATATGGAATCAATTCAGGACAGAAAAATCTGTTCCCGTGGCGGAGCCGGCAATGCCACCACAAGAAAAGCCCGAATACCAGCCCTATGGTTCATCTGACATCGAAGTCGAAACAGTAGCTGAAACTGTAGAACAGCCGCCGTCGTGGACGGTCAATGAAGCGCCGGTTGCACAGGAAGATTCAATGCAGCAAGAAGACAAAAACTTTCCGGCATTAGTACCTGTTGGACAAGTTCATGGGACATATATTGTTGCACAAAATGAAGACGGCTTCTTTATGATCGATCAGCACGCAGCCCAAGAACGTATAAAATATGAGTTTTTCAGGGATAAATTGAGTGAAACGGATAATGGTGAACGCCAGCTGTTGCTAATGCCGCTCATGTTCCATTACTCGGCGGACGACAAGACGAAAATCGAGGAAAACATGCATCTTCTGCAAGATGTCGGTATTTATCTGGAAGAATTCGGACCTTCTTCGTACGCGGTGAAGGAATACCCGTCCTGGTTCCCGGCAGGAGAAGAGACGGCTATCATCGAAGACATTATTGAGCAAGTGTTGAGTATGCGTAAAATCGATATCGGCAAGCTGCGTGAAGACGCCGCTATCATGATGAGTTGCAAAAAATCGATCAAAGCGAATCACCATTTGACACTTGCGGATATGGAAAGGTTACTGAACGATTTGTCGGCGGCCGACAATCCATTCACATGTCCGCACGGTAGACCGGTTCTTGTCCATTTCACAACGTATGAAATTGAAAAGATGTTCAAGCGAGTGATGTAGAAAGGGGGATGCAGGATGGGGAAATATATTCTGGCGATCGATCAAGGGACCACAAGTACACGTGCAATCCTGTTTGATCGGCAAGGTGAAATCGTCCATTCTTCACAGCGGGAATTCAAACAACTATTTCCAAAGCCGGGCTGGGTCGAACATAATGCCAGTGAGATTTGGGGTTCAGTCCTGTCCGTCATTGCATCAGTATTGACGGAAAGTGGAAATCAACCGGAAGACATTGATAGCATCGGGATCACCAACCAACGGGAAACGACAGTCGTGTGGGATAAAAAGACGGGGCAGCCTGTGTATAACGCAATCGTCTGGCAATCAAGGCAGTCGCAGGAAATCGTCGATGAATTGCAAGATGCAGGACATGAGAAGATGATCCAGTACAAGACGGGGCTGAAACTGGATCCCTACTTTTCAGCATCAAAAGTCAAATGGATTCTCGATAATGTGGCAGGGACACGGGAACGGGCTGAGAAGGGGGATTTATTATTCGGGACGATCGATTCCTTTCTCATCTGGAAATTATCGGATGGAGCCGTTCACGTCACGGATTATTCGAATGCCTCCAGGACGATGCTGTATAACATTGGAGAACTTCAATGGGATGCCGAATTATGCGAACTTCTTCAAGTGCCTGCATCGATGCTTCCGGAAGTCCGCCCTTCTTCAGAAATTTACACGACAACGGCCAAGTCTGTATTCTTCGGTGCTGAAATTCCGATTGCCGGCGCAGCGGGCGATCAACAATGCGCACTCTTCGGCCAGGCTTGTTTCCATAAAGGAATGGCGAAAAATACGTATGGTACAGGCTGTTTCATGCTTCTAAACACGGGTGAGGACATGGTACGGTCTGAAAACGGCCTGTTAACGACGATTGCCTGGGGGCTTAACGGAAAAGTGACTTATGCACTTGAAGGCAGTGTGTTCGTTGCGGGGTCGGCCATCCAATGGCTTAGAGACGGACTCAGAATGATCCAGAAAGCATCCGACACAGAATCGTACGCGACCCGTATCGCATCTTCAGATGGTGTATATGTCGTTCCCGCTTTTGTCGGTCTAGGAACCCCCTATTGGGATTCCGATGCCCGGGGAGCTGTTTTCGGATTGACACGCGGCACGGAGAAAGAACATTTTATACGGGCAACCATAGAATCACTCGCTTATCAATCGAAGGATGTCCTGCTTACAATGGAAAAAGATGCCGGAATGGATATTGGTATTTTGCGAGTCGACGGAGGCGCGGTCGCAAACTCATTTCTGATGCAATTCCAAAGTGACTTGCTGCAAGCCGATGTGGAACTTTCGAAATATCATGAAACGACAGCGCTCGGTGCCGCCTATCTTGCAGGAATTGCAACCGGATTTTTCGGCACACTTGAAGATGTCGAGTCGTTGTGGACAAATGAGAAAACCTATTCCCCAGTCATGCAAGAAGAAGAGCGCGACAGACTGTATACGGGATGGAAAAAAGCAGTGGAGGCCACTCGGATCTTTAAACTTTGATAGAAGGGGGTGAGCGGATGTTATCAGCGATCACAAGACCGAAAGTGAAACAATTCATGGGCGATTATCGATTCGACGTTCTAGTCATCGGCGGGGGGATCACTGGAGCGGGAATCGCGCTGGACGCAGTTACACGTGGCTTATCGGTGGCGCTGGTTGAGATGCAGGACTTCGCGGCGGGCACCTCCAGCCGATCGACAAAGCTTGTACACGGAGGCTTGCGTTATTTAAAGCAGCTCGATGTGAAGGTTGTTGCAGAAACGGGACGGGAACGTGACATCGTCTATCAAAATGCCCTTCATGTGACTAAACCGGAAAGAATGCTGCTGCCGTTTCACAAAGGGGGCACGTTCGGAAAATACACAACATCTGCCGGATTATTTGCATATGACTTGTTGGCCGGTGTAAAAAAAGAAGAGCGGCGTAAAATGCTGACAGCAGAAGAAACGTTGAAAATGGAGCCATTATTGAAACGGGAAGGACTTCTCGGCGGAGGTCATTACGTTGAATACCGTACAGACGATGCACGGCTAACGATTGAAACAATGAAAAAAGCTGTGGAAAAAGGAGCCCTTTGCCTGAACTATGTAAAGGCGGTAGACTTTATCTATGAGAAAGAAAAAGTCATCGGTGTAATTGCGCAAGACACACATGAAGGAGAGTTTTTTCAAATCCATGCGGCGACCATTGTGAACGCGACTGGTCCTTGGGTCGATGAAGTACGGGAAAAAGATGAACTTTCCAATTCGAAAAGACTCCGTCTGACGAAAGGTGTTCATATTGTTATCGATCGTTCTGTTTTCCCCTTACGTCAAGCAGTTTACTTTGACGCGGCGGATGAGAGGATGATTTTTGCTATTCCAAGAGGGGACAAGACATATATCGGAACGACGGATACTTTTTTTGACGGGAACTTGTCTTCTCCTCACGCAACGGAAGAGGATATCAATTATCTTCTGGGTACAATTCGGGATAAGTTCGCTGGGACAGTCGTCGGCCGTCAAGACGTTGAATCGACGTGGGCAGGTGTGCGTCCGTTGATTTATGAAGATGGAAAGGATCCATCCGAAATTTCTAGGAAAGATGAAATATGGGAAGCGGGAAGCGGACTCATCACGATTGCAGGTGGAAAACTGACAGGCTATCGTAAAATGGCGGAAACAGTTGTCGACCTAGTCCTAAAACGGATGCATCGGGAGTCGATCGGTCCTTGTGTAACAGAACATCTACCTTTGTCGGGCGGCAATTTCGGCGGTATTGAAAGATTTCTAGCGTTCATCGATAGCAAAAAGAATGAAGCTGAGTTATACGGATTGTCGAAAGAAGAGGGTGAACGACTTGCTCGCTTTTACGGGACCAACGTCGATATCATTTTCGCATACGCACATGCACTTGGGACGGGCGATGTTAATCTTCCTGCCGCAATAAGCGCGGAAATCCTCTATTCGATCCATCATGAAATGGCGCTTTCCCCATCCGACTTTTTCATCAGAAGGAAAGGCGATCTTTTTTTTAATATCCAGCTTGTGGAACAATATAAAATACCCGTCGCTAATTTTATGGCGAAACTTCTTTCTTATAGCCAGGATGAAAAAATGTCCAATTTGCAAGAACTCGAACGTCATATCGCAGAAGCGAAAGTGAAGGATGGTGTACGGCAGTGAGAGAAGCGACAATCGAAATGACTGACGGATTCTTGGTGCATGCAATCGTTTTGGTACCCGACTGCAATCCAATCGGGCATATCCATCTGCTTCATGGCATGGCTGAACATATCGGCAGGTACGAAGAATTTGCGAAGTATCTAGTCGCAAAGGGTTATATCGTATCCGGCCACGATCATCGGGGGCACGGCAAGACGGGCAAAATGAACGGCATAAAAGGGCATTTCGCGGATGAAGATGGATTTGCCCATGTGGTACAGGATGCCCGCGAAGTCATTGCGACTTTCAGGATGCAATATCCATCCCCTCGTTTTATACTGTTCGGCCATAGTATGGGCTCGTTCGTCGCGCGAAGATATGTCCAGCTATACGGCAATGAAGTGGATTTGGCGATTTTTTCCGGTACGAGTGGAAATCCTGGTGCAAGCGGTCTTGCAGGACAGGTGGCCGCTTATGTGCACGGCAAGAGAAACGGCTTCGACCAACCGGATAATTTCCTGAATAAACTCGTTTTCGGCCGTTTCAATAAATCGATACATAAACCGAAAACTCCCCTGGACTGGCTATCCACCGATACCGAAGCCGTTGAAAAGTACATCGTTGATCCCGCTTGTGGAATTACGCCTACAACGCAGTTTTTTTCGGATCTATTCAAAGGTCTGGGAAAAATACATGATACAATTGAAATTAATAAGATACCGAAAGAACTCCCCGTTTTCCTGTTTTCAGGGAATGACGATCCGGTGGGCGACAATGGAAAGGGAGTATGGAAAGTAGCAAAGCAATACAATAACGCGGGTATGAAAGACGTGACGGTCATGCTGTTCGAGGGCGGCAGGCACGAAATGCTCCACGAAAAGAATCGTCGCCACGTTTTTAAAGCCGTCTATGACTGGATTGGAAAAAATGACTAATTATCCTGAAGTGATCGCCATCGTCGGTCCGACAGCGTCGGGTAAAACGGCTTTAAGCGTCAATCTTGCTAAAGCGATCGGTGGAGAAGTGATTAACGGCGATGCGATGCAAGTATACAAAGAGCTCGATATTGGAACTGCAAAAATAACGGAAAAAGAAATGGAAGGCGTTCCCCATCATTTATTCGATATAAAAGAGCCGGACGAATTATTTTCTGTCGCAGAATATCAAGCGGAAGTTCGAAAATGGATAAAAGATATTCAGAACCGTGGGAAAATACCTATCATTGCGGGAGGTACCGGACTATACGTTCAATCGGTGCTGTTCGATTTCCGTTTTACTGAGGAAGCTGCGGATCTTGAAGTACGGAACCGTTTGGAGCTTGAATTGGCCGACAAAGGAGCCGCGTATCTCTACGATAGACTTGTTGCACTTGATCCGGCGAGCGCCGAAAAGATTCATCCGAACAATCACCGCAGGCTTGTCCGCGCACTGGAAATTATTGAAGTGACCGGCAGGACGAAAGGTGACCATGAGGAGAATGCAGGGAATGCACCGCTTTACGACCATCTCATCATCGGTCTTGAAATGAATCGTGATGTCCTATATGAACGAATCGATCGGCGAGTCGACATGATGATGGAAAAAGGGCTGCTGGAAGAGTCCGAAAGGCTATGGCATGAAGGCATCCGTGGAGTGCAATCCGTGCAGGCGATCGGCTATAAAGAACTCCATCAATACATCGAGGGAAAGGTATTGCTTGATGAGGCAATTGAATTGATCAAGAAAAACACGCGCAACTATGCAAAACGGCAAATGACCTATTTCCGTAACAAACTGGATGTTACATGGTTCGATGCGGAAAGAGGTACTGTTGAAATTGTTGAGGGAATTTTGGAAATTTTGAAGGACTTCGATCATCCGGGTCGAATAAAGTAAGGAGTGCAATAGAAATATAGTTATGACAACTGGAGGATTTGGCTTATGAAACAGGTGAACATGCAAGAAACTTTTTTAAACTCGTTACGAAAGAATAATACATTTGTAACGGTATTTTTACTGAATGGATTTCAATTGAAAGGGCTTATTAAATCGTATGACAATTATACCGTACTGCTTGAGTCAGACGGGAAGCAACAGCTTATTTACAAACACGCGATTTCCACATATGTCCCATCGAAACCGGTTATCTTAAAAGAAGAACTATCATGAAAAAAAGCGGAACTGGTTGTTATAAACCAGTTCCGCTTTTTCAATGTATTTTCCTATTAGGCAGTTTCCAGTGAAAGACGAGCGATAAAATACGAAGTCCCGCCGTCATGACAAGTAAGGCATACAGCGCCAGATCACTTGTAAACAGACCGAGGCCGACAACAAGACCCGAGATTGCAGCCCACACAGCATAGATATCACGCTTAAAAACAAGTGGCCTCCTGCCTGCCAACACGTCACGAATTACACCCCCGCCTGCTCCTGTCAGAACTGCTGCCACCACGACTGCATAAAGCGACATTTCCAGTTGAATGGCAAGCATTGCTCCTTGGATGGCGAACGCCGCCAAACCAATCGCGTCAAAATAGGTCCCCCATCTGTTCCAGTGGGAAAGAAGATATCTTGAGTAAAAGAAAATAACTGTTATTAAAATACTTGCCACTACAAATAAAAATTGCTGATCCCACAAAACGGAGACGGGAACGCCTATCAATACATTACGGACAGCTCCGCCACCGAAGGCAGTAACCATACCCAATATGTAAACGCCGAAAATATCATATTCCTCTTCCATTGCAACAATGGCGCCTGAAATGGCGAATGCCGCGGTGCCGATAAAGCTGAAAACGTCCCAAGCCAATTGTGTTCCTCCATTCAATATACCCATTAAAATTTTAACAGGTATTCGTATATTATCAATGTAGAACCTTGTAAACGTTGACCTCTACGAACATACTGATAAGATAATGAAGTGACTAATTTAAGAAAAGAGGATTACCAATCGTGAATACTGAACAAAACGATCTCTTATTTGACGATGCGGAAGCAATTGAAGAAAAACTTTCGCCTTATTTCAAAGGTGTAGAAAAAACCGCTTTTTACAATCAACGGAAAGTGCTGAAGGCGTTCCGTAAAAATATGGTGAGTGATTTCCATCTCACCGGGTCAACGGGGTACGGCTACGACGATGCAGGCCGTGACGTATTGGAACAAGTATATGCTGATGTTTTTGGAGCTGAAGATTGTCTCGTACGCAATCAGATCATCTCGGGAACCCATGCAATTTCAATAAGTCTTTTCGGTATTCTAAGGCCTGGAGATGAACTTCTATACATAACGGGGAAACCGTATGATACATTGGATTCCATCGTATCGGGAAGAGGGAAGGACACGGGGTCACTGCAAGATTACGGCATCACGTATAAACATATCGATCTGAACGAAGACGGTTCAGTCAATTTTGAAGAGGTCGTAAAAAACATGCACGCCAAAACAAAAATAATAGCCATCCAACGCTCGAAAGGCTATTCCGACCGTCCATCCTTCATGGTGGATGAAATCGGAGAAATGGTCCAAAAAGTGAAAGCCGTCAATCCCGATGTCGTCGTATTTGTCGACAACTGCTACGGTGAATTCGTCGAAGAGCAGGAGCCGACCGAAGTTGGCGTAGACCTGATGGCGGGTTCGCTGATCAAAAATCCAGGCGGCGGCCTCGCACGAACAGGCGGTTATATAGCCGGTCGTGCCGATCTTGTTGAAAGATGTGCATACCGCATGACTTCACCCGGCCTGGGCGCCGAAGCGGGGGCATCTCTTGATACGCTACGGGAAATGTACCAAGGATTTTTCCTGGCACCGCATGTAGTCAGCCAAGCAGTGAAAGGGGCGCTATTCACCGCCGCGCTCCTGGAAAGTTTCGGACTCGACACATCGCCCCATTACACAGATAAAAGAACGGACCTGATTCAATCCGTATCATTCAAAAATGCGGATCAAATGATCGCTTTCTGTCAGTCGATCCAAGAAAACTCGCCTATCAATGCCCACTATGCACCGGAGCCATCCTATATGCCGGGCTACACGGACGATGTCATCATGGCGGCAGGAACGTTCATTCAAGGCTCCAGCATAGAACTGACTGCAGACGGCCCGATCAGACCCCCATATACGGCATACGTGCAAGGCGGCTTGACGTACGAGCATGTTAAAGTGGCCGTTCTGTCTTCCGTGGGCAAACTAGTTCGTAAAAATTTGATTGGGAAATAAATGTAACGGGTAGGCGTGATTCATGAGTGGTTGATTTGTCATGCCAAACCGCCACACCAATCTCACACAAAAAAGGGTTGTTTCCTTCACTAGAAGGAAACAACCCTTTTACATACTCGTAATTAATGAATCATGCGATAGACGCCAACGACTTTACCGAGAATAGATACGTTATCCAAAATGATCGGATCCATCGATGCATTTTCAGGCTGCAGGCGGAAATAATCTTTTTCTTTAAAGAAACGTTTCACTGTCGCTTCATCATCTTCGGTCATTGCGACGACAATTTCACCGTTGTTCGCCGATTGCTGCTGTTTGACGACAACATGGTCACCATTCAGGATCCCGGCCTCGATCATACTGTTGCCGACAATTTCTAGCATGAATAGCTTGTCTTCTGACGTTCCGAACGATTCGGGCAATGGAAAGTACTCCTCGATATTCTCAATAGCGGTTATTGGAAGACCAGCCGTGACTTTACCGACTAATGGCACGTGGAGGACGCCGGGTTTCATTGTTTCCTGACCGTCAGGATCAAGAACCTCGATTGCACGTGGTTTTGTCGGGTCTCTTCTGATGAAACCTTTGCTTTCTAGACGCGCCAGGTGCCCGTGCACCGTTGAGCTTGAAGCCAATCCGACTGCTTCACCGATTTCCCTCACGGACGGTGGATAACCTTTTTTCTTCACTTCTGCTTTAATGAAGGATAAAATATCTTCCTGTCTCTTCGAAATTTTCTTCATTTCATTCACACCCCTTAACCCAAAATCTAGTAACATCCGAAAATGGTGAAACCAATCACCGACATTCAAGTTATTTCAATGGATTCATTATATCAGCCTGTCATAAAAATGGCAAACACAAGTTCGAATAGGTGTTGACATTCATATTCTTCTTTTCTATAATAGAATCAGTTATACGAACAAGTATTCGTAAGGGGGAGAAATGATGACTTTCATTAAAAATAACAGTTACGTTCTATTTATTATCATTTTATGTATGTGTTTTGCAACTATAGGTGCGGGAAAGTACGGGAAAGAGCAAGCGGTGACGAAAATTATTATTACCGAGGGGGATACGCTTTGGGGGCTCGCCTATCATCACTCTGAAGAGATGCCTGCTGAACAATGGATCAAAGAAGTGATGAAATTGAATGATTTATCCTCTGCAACCATTAAAATAGGTGAAGATTTGCTTCTGCCCGCGGCACGAACAATAAAAGATGATGAAACGCAATTGGCTGGTGTCAGTCAATGAGCGGAGGACGTGAAAAATGTGTCATCTATTGCAGGGTGAGCACGGAGAAAGAATCACAGGAAATGTCGCTGGCCAGACAGGAAGAAGAGCTGGTGGATTTGGCAGCTGAACTTGGTCTTGATCATGCGGCTACATTTAAGGATAAGCATAGCGGCTATGACATCGACCGGGAGGGACTGCTGAGTCTTCTCGATTATATCCGTGACGCGGAAGTCGATGCTATTTTGATTCAAGATGAAACAAGGCTGGGTCGCGGGAATGCACGGATGGCGGTTCTACATTTGCTGGCGAAAACGGATACGGCGATTTATTCGCATAATGACAATGGTCCGATTGCACTCAATGAAATGGACACCATGTTGCTCGAAATTTTGGCCATCGTCGAGGAATACCAGCGTAAGATGCATAATGCTAAAATCAGACGCGGCATGAAACGCGCGGTGAGGGAAGGGTATCGACCTGAACGCAACTTGAAAAACAGGGGCAATATAGAAGGCCGTGAACGCATTGAAGTGCCAATCAGTGAAATCGTCTCATTAAGGGATAAGGGGCTTACCTACGAAGAAATCACCGGCGTTTTGAAAGGGCTCGGGCATGATATCAGTAAAGCGACGGTCCATCGCAGATACAAAGAATATGAAATTGGGCGGGAAGGCTGAATCATTGCACTTTCCGCCTATTTTGTATACGTTAATAACACAAAACTAAATGGAGGAAAAAATATGTTATCAGCAGATAAAATCAAACGAATCAATGAGCTTTCAAAGAAATCGAAGACAGCAGGCCTATCCATCGAAGAGGCGAAAGAACAGTCACAATTGCGGAAGGAATATCTTGAGACGTTCCGGTCATCAATGCGTGACACGATTGAGCATGTCAAAGTGCTTGATCCTGAAGGCAATGACGTGACGCCTGACAAGGTGAAAGACGCGCGTAACGGCAAATACCTGAATTGACCTTTGCATTCACAGCGCCGATTGTCTAAACTAGGACATGTAGATAAATAGACAACACGGGAAAGGATGTACACAATGACTCAACAGATTGACCAACTAGCCATTAACACAATCCGTACACTCTCAATTGACGCAATCGAAAAAGCGAATTCCGGACATCCGGGATTGCCAATGGGCGCTGCTCCAATGGCTTATACGCTTTGGACGAAACATATGCATCACAATCCGTCGAATCCGCAATGGTTCAACCGTGATCGATTCGTCCTCTCTGCAGGACACGGTTCGATGCTTCTATACAGCCTGCTGCATCTTGGCGGTTACGGTCTTCCAATGGATGAAATCAAGAATTTCAGACAGTGGGATTCCAAAACGCCGGGACATCCTGAATACGGCCATACAGTCGGTGTCGAAGCAACGACTGGCCCACTAGGACAAGGGATTGGAATGGCAGTCGGAATGGCAATGGCGGAGAAACACCTTGCTGCGACGTACAATCAGCCAAGTTTTGACGTTGTCGATCATTACACGTATGCACTATGCGGCGATGGTGATCTAATGGAAGGTGTTGCAGCCGAAGCAATTTCACTTGCCGGTCACCTGCAGTTGAATAAACTGATTGTCCTGTACGATAGCAATGATATTTCACTCGATGGTGAACTTGACATGTCGTTCTCCGAAAATATCCGTAAACGTTTTGAATCGTATGGCTGGAATTATATCCGTGTTGAAGATGGTAATAACATCGGTCTCATTTCGACAGCAATTGAAGAAGCGAAAGGCAATGTCGGAGGGCCGACGATGATTGAAGTAAAAACGGTCATCGGTTACGGTTCACCGAATAGATCCGGAAAGTCGGATGCACACGGTATGCCGCTTGGCGAAGATGAAATGAAATTGACAAAAGAATATTATAAATGGACATTGGATGAAGATTTCCATGTTCCTGAAGGCGTCTATGAAACATTCCAGGAGGCGGCCGAGAAATTGGGCACGCAAAAAGAACAGGAATGGAACGAACTATTTGAAAGATATGAAGCGTCCCATGAGGATCTAGCAAAACAATTGAAAGATGCAATTGACCGTAAACTACCGGAAGGATTCGAGAAATCCTTACCATTGTATGAAGCTGGTTCATCTCATGCAACACGCTCCGCTTCGGGCGATGCTATCAATGCTATTGCTAAGACCCTACCTTCGTTCTTCGGCGGAAGTGCAGACCTTGCAGGTTCCAACAAGACGACGATCAAAGGAGCAGGGGATTTCCTTCCTTCAAACTATGGCGGCCGGAATATTTGGTTTGGTGTACGTGAATTCGCGATGGGAACTGCGCTTAACGGTATGGCTCTCCACGGCGGAGTGCAAGTATTCGGCGGTACGTTCTTCGTGTTCAGCGACTATGTGCGTCCAGCAATCAGATTGTCAGCCCTCATGGGTGTACCTGTCACATATGTATTCACCCATGACAGCGTTGCGGTCGGTGAAGACGGACCGACACACGAACCGGTCGAGCATCTCGCCTCACTTCGTGCAATGCCTGGACTATCGGTCATCCGTCCGGCAGATGCAAATGAAACGGCAGCAGCCTGGAACATCGCGGTATCAGCAGAAAGTAATCCGACTGCACTTGTGTTATCCCGACAAAACTTGACTGTCCTTCCGAAATCGGCAGAACTTGCGATGGAAGGCGTTAAAAAAGGTGCATATATCGTTTCACCTGCGAACAAAGAACAGGCGGATGCAATATTGATTGCGACCGGTTCTGAAGTGAGCCTTGCTGTTGCTGCACAAGCAAAACTATTGACTGAAGGAATCGATGTCTCTGTCGTTTCCATGCCATCGTGGGATCTGTTCGAGAAACAGGACGATGCATACAAACAAAGCGTATTACCGAAAGATGTTAAAAAACGTCTTGGTATCGAGATGGGCGTTTCATTCGGCTGGCATAAATATGTCGGTGACGAAGGTGCAATCATTGCTATCGACACATTCGGCGCAAGTGCACCTGGAGATACAGTCATTAAAGAATTCGGTTTCACTGAAGAAAATGTACTCGCAACTGTGAAAATGTTACTCAATAACTGATAGAAATCAATTGAGCCGTTCCATCTACCGAAGAAATTTCGGTGTTGGAACGGCTTTTATCATTGCTGTATATGTTGAACAAATGAATATCGATAAAAACAAGTGAGGGCACTGAAAAAGTCCGATATCCTTCAATCTTGATGATTTCCGTTCCGAGCGGGCGCTTTCTTACCTCCAGCCAAGTAATTTCTGGAAAAATTGGCGTGGAAATAAAGAATATTCTAAAGCAATTGCTTTTCGTTCCAGCGCTCGCTTTCCGCGGGTATGGCTTGAGCCAATCGAACAGTGAAGGGTTCGATTGGCCGTATTTCTGCGTTCTTGGCAAAAATTAAGGCATCCTTCACTCGTGCTCCCAACGCTAACGCTTTTGGTCGCAAAAGCCGTTTCTGCGGGGTCATCGGCTAAGGATGAGTGGACTTACTCTTCCTATCTTTGCCTTCTGTTCCCGCTGAAGTCGCCGCTCTCCACTAAAATAAACTAGTTCTTACTATAAAAAACAACATTATCAGTGGCTTGGCTTATGGCGGAAGGCATCCCCAAGCGCTGTAGCTTGTATTATGGGGAACCTTAATTGTCTTGGTGACAGGCACCTTATAATTATAGGCGCCTATCTTTTGAATCTTCATAATTGCGGTGGTGATTGTCATCTAAAATATATCGAGCGAAGGCGCCTTACAGGGGTAGCCGAAGCCATAAGCCAGACGACGAAGTTGTCTGGCTTATGGCGGGAGGCATCCCCAAGCGCCGCAGCGTTTATTATGGAGAACCTTAATAGTGGTGGTGACGGTCACCTGCACCGACCGGGGTAGCTGAAGCATGTATGAAAAGAATTCCTTGTTCAAAACTATATATATGGCGACATTAATTATCTGTCATTTCCGACAGTAATAGTGCCATTCCTTTCCGCAATGTGACACACTTTTTAAAGTAAACGCTGTAGGCTATCAGTAGGGGGTGGCGATAGTGAGAGCATATGGGATTTATAAGGTGAAGGAAATGTACCAGCCATTCGTCATTGGACGTGAACGGCTGTTGTATGACCTATTGAAAGAGGACGAGCAACATAATGATAGTATGCCGGAAGTTCATTACTTATGTGACAGGCTCGATGAACTGATGATAGATGATGCTATTATTGCAAACCTTGGAAAAGGATTCACATCGATTGAAACCCGGGATGGGGAATATAAACTAACACATCCCGTCAAAGGTTCCATTCTAATTTCATTATCATCCTATTCACTGAATGTTTTTTGTGACGGATCCCGTATGTTGGACTTGGATCTGTTTGTCGCTTTGTCAGGGGCGGATGATCGTTTTTTCGCCGTCATGGACGGACATGGGGAATGGGGATGGCTAAAACCTGTTAAAACGACTGAATTCCGACCATATGAAGAAACCGTATATTTGTGAAGCGATGTTCATTCATACATACAATGAGGCCCTGAATTTATAGTAAGGGTCTATTTGTATGTCAAAATAATGTAGAATATGCGATGCGGTTATAGGATGATAAGAATAATTGATTGAGGTCCATTGCTATTCACCTTAGCTATGTTGTATAATCCTTGATGGTAGAGTAAAATCGAATAACTGAAGTAGAGGAGGTATAGCGGATGACTACTGTATGGTGGATCGTTTTGATCATCGTCGCGCTATTAGCAGGTGTGGCCCTCGGATTTTTCATTGCACGTCAATATATGATGAAATATTTGAAAGATAACCCGCCGATTAACGAAGACATGTTACGTATGATGATGATGCAAATGGGACAAAAACCTTCCCAGAAAAAAATTAATCAAATGATGACTCAAATGAACAAAGTGAGTGACAAAAAAGATAAAAAAAGTAAAAAATAAGTGAAGAAAAACACCCATTCAGATTGTTGAATGGGTGTTTTTCTTAGTCTCTGAAACCGAAACGTCCCAGAAACTCCTGAACCGTTTTTTCATATTGCACAGGATTTTCATTGAAGGATTTGGCGTGTGCACCTTTTTGGAATAGCTTCAGCATTTTGTCTCCTTCTTTAGCTGCATACAATTCCTCCGTCATATGGGGAAGAATGAAATCATCTTCCATACTGTGTATGAAAAGAACCGGTTTGGAAATATTCCCGACGACTTCTCGCGGCGAAACGAGTTTTAACGTATAGCCGTCACGCATTTTCAAGAAAACGCTGGCGACACGCAAGGCCATCGTCGATCGTATTGGCGTATTTTTACGTAAAATATGAAGTATTTGCTCAGAAAAGTCTGAAAATGGACAATCGACGATATGGAAATCCGTTACATCCTCATAGGTTCCCGCATATAATAGCGTTGTTGCGGCTCCCATTGATTCGCCGTGGATGCCTAGCAATGCTCTTTTCCCAATACGCTCACGAACGGCATGGACAATCGCCTGCAAATCGATCTTTTCATAATAACCGAAACTTGTCGTTCTGCCGCCCGAGTCTCCATGGCGCCGATGGTCGAATATGACCGAATTGAAACCCAGCCGTTCAAATAGACGGGCGTATTTTATCGAATTGATTTTATTTTCCGTCACACCGTGGCAGATAATCACTGTTTTAGCCGTTTCGAGTGGTTTCAGAAAGACTGCCTTCAGCATATAACCATTTGGTGACACAATCCACATATTATCTTTTCGAACCGTCTCATACCACTTCCAGTCAAACCGCTTCGCAATGATTTCACGTTCCAAAATAAAATCGGAATCCTTCAACTTTAAAAACATCAGTCTATTCGTTGCGACGACTCCGAAAATGGTCAATAACGTCGTAAAAATACTGGAGATCACACCGGTTATATAAAGGACGCGCCGTTTCAAACCACTCAACTCCTTCTACAGTTGGCTGTTTTCAAATAAACTGTACATAGCTGTGTCAATTGGCCGTGACACATGCGGCGCAATCACTTGGACTGCTTCACACACCTTTTTCACATCGACGCCTGTTTTGATACCGAGCGAATCGAGCATATTGACAACATCTTCGGTTGCTACATTTCCGGTTGCCCCTGGAGCGAACGGACAGCCTCCAAGTCCACCCGCGGACGTATCGAATCGATCGATACCTGCCTGCAGCGAAGCAAATATATTAGCCATCGCCATTTTGCGCGTGTCGTGGAAATGAGCTGTCAACAAAACGTCAGGCAGTTCTTCCTTCAATGTTTTGAACAATTCATAGCTTTCACGGGGATTTGCCATCCCTATCGTATCTGCGACACTGAGTTCGTCGGCCCCCATGGCGACAAACCGTTTACAAAGTGCAACCACGTTCTGTATCTCTATTTTCCCTTCATACGGACAGTAAAATGCAGTCGAAATACAAGCCCGGATAAAAATGCCGTCCATTTTCAATTTCGCAAAGACGGGTTCGAGCGCATCGATGCTTTCATCCGTTGAACGGTTAATGTTTTTCATGTTGAATGTATTGCTCACCCCAACGAACACGGCAATACTGTGTGCACCTGCTTCAATTGCAAGCTGGGCACCTTTTTCATTTGGAGCAAGAACGAATTGCCTGCCGACCTTCTTAGACTTCTCCACAATCATTTTTGCATCCGCCATTTGCGGCACCCATTTCGGGGATACGAACGAAGTAAGTTCCATCTCCTGAATGCCAGCCCCTTGTAAAGCATCAATAAAAGCTAGTTTATCGCTTTCTTCGACATGTTTTTTTTCGTTCTGCAAACCGTCGCGCGGACCAACCTCGATAATTGTCACGTTATTTGGTAAAATGAACATAACATCCCTCCTCTAGTATATTGTAATGAAGGGATGCATATACAGGCAACTTAATTAAGGGAATAGGGGGAAAAGAAATGTCTAAAGAAGTTGTAATCATTAGCGCGGTGCGTTCTGCAATCGGTTCGTTCCTCGGTACATTGAAAGATGTTCCGGCAACAGAGATTGGCGCAACAGTTATCAAAGAGGCGTTGAAGCGTGCAGGGGTGGCACCAGAAAGCGTCGATGAAGTCATCATGGGGAATGTATTGCAATCGGGTCTCGGTCAAAATCCGGCACGCCAAGCAGCGATGAAGGCTGGACTTCCTGAAACCGTCCCATCTTTGACGATAAACAAAGTATGCGGGTCCGGTTTGAAAGCTGTGCATCTTGCACGCCAGGCAATCGCGGCAGGAGATGCGGATATCATTGTTGCAGGCGGGATGGAAAATATGAGCCAAGCACCGTACATACTGAAAAACGGTCGCGAAGGTTTTAAAATGGGTGATCAAAAAATCATCGATAGCATGATTTCGGATGGACTTTGGTGCGCATTCAATGATTATCATATGGGAGTCACAGCGGAAAATCTTTGTGACCGTTACTCAATTACGCGCGAAGAACAAGATGTCTTCTCGGCAAAATCACAACAAAAAGCGGCAGCGGCAATCGAAGCCGGAACGTTCAAGGAAGAAATTGTAGCGATTGAAATTCCGCAGCGTAAAAGTGAACCTGTCATTTTCGATCAAGATGAATACATTAAAGCGGGGACGACTGCTGACAAGCTTGGTAAATTGCGTCCGGCCTTCAAAAAAGAAGGCAGTGTAACAGCAGGAAATGCTTCAGGTATTAACGACGGGGCGGCCGCATTCGTCATCATGTCGAAAGATAAAGCGGATGAGCTTGGTTTGACAGCGCTTGCAACGATTGCAGCCAATGCCAATGCCGGCGTGGATCCAACCGTCATGGGACTTGGCCCGGTACAAGCGGTTAAGAAAGCTCTTGATAAAGTGAATATGCAACTGGCCGACATCGATCTTATTGAAGCAAATGAAGCATTCGCTGCACAATCGATCGCGGTCGGGAAAGAACTCGAATTTGACGAAGAAAAATTGAACGTCAATGGCGGTGCTATCGCACTTGGACACCCAATCGGCGCAAGCGGAGCACGAATCCTGGTTACACTTCTCCACGAAATGAAACGTCGTGACGCCAAATCCGGACTCGCTACATTGTGCATCGGCGGAGGGCAAGGCGTCGCCACCATCGTTACACGTCCATAAATGAAAGCAGGTGAAACAAGTGGCAAAAAAACGTAAACATACTCCTTCACAGCCGAAAAAGAGAGAAAACGAAGGATCAGTATTTTCCGACGCCCTTGATGATGATATTCTTGAGAAATTAAAAGCGGCGAAAAAAGCATTGTCAGCTGCTGAACAAGAAAAAGAAGAGGAACGACAAGAGCAACTGCGTCTCGAACGGGCAGAACGTGAAAAGAATAAAAGTTTTGGAGAACTTCTTAAAGAATATGGCGATACAGGATCGAAGTTCTGAAGGGAAGCACCGGCTGCAAGATGGTCGGTGCTTTTTTACATTTACCACCTCTCGGGCGGAATAGGAGTGGTGAAGTGTCCAACGAATGCCAGAGCGTCCAACCATTCCTACGAAGCATCCAACGAACGAGATAGAGTGTCCAACCATTCCGCCGACGTGTCCAACAAACATGCCAGAGCGTCCAACAAAAAATCGCGCCTCAAGTTCCTGGTATATTGATAGGTTTGCAGGAACACTATACTTACCTTTGCTATTCCCCTATTTTTCATCCACTTGTACGCCATGCACAATGAAATCCATTTCGCACTTGGAAACTTGAGCATTGAATTCCAATTGTTACATGCAGAGATCCGATGTATGATAAATTCAATCAGATAATTTACTATTCCGACGGTTCGGAATTGATTATTCTTACACGAATCGAGAACTCATGGAAAAGTCTTAAATTAAATGATTACAAGAATGTTCAATCAGTGTTAAGACAGTAGCCAGAATCCTATCAAATTATGTTCAATTTTACGCAGCATGTCTTAATTTTGATTAGATTGATAGGAGTACTTGTTCTTTAAAGAAATATTTTTTTAAGGAGGAAATAAGTATGGTTAGCAGCAAGGAATCCGTAAATGTTAGCAATAAAGGAATAGGCGCGGTTGGAAATAAAGCCGTTGTTTATGCCGGTGCAGGGAAAGTTGAAGTACAGGATATCAGCTTCCCGGAATTAGTATTAAGAGACGGTCCCGGTGTGAATCCGAGAAACGTTGGTCGAAAATGTGATCACGGCGTCATCTTGAAAGTGGTCACCACGAATATTTGTGGAAGTGATCAGCACATGGTCCGCGGTCGGACGACAGCTCCAGTGGGTCTTGTCCTTGGGCATGAAATCCTGGGTGAAGTTATTGAAGTAGGCCGCGACGTTGAATTTATTAAAAAAGGCGACTTAGTTTCTGTGCCATTTAATATTGCCTGTGGACGCTGTGTCTCTTGCAGAGAGCAAAATACCCATGTTTGCCTCAATGTGAATCCGGATCGTCCAGGATCCGCTTACGGTTACGTTGATATGGGCGGCTGGGTTGGGGGTCAGTCGGAATATGTAATGGTTCCTTATGCAGACTTCCAACTTCTCAAATTTGCAGACAAAGATCAGGCTATGGAAAAGGTTCTTGACTTATCAATGCTGTCTGATATTTTCCCGACTGGGTATCATGGCGCATATAGTGCCGGAGTACGTCCCGGATCTACAGTATATGTAGCTGGAGCAGGTCCCGTTGGATTGGCGGCTGCACATTCAGCTCAACTATTGGGAGCTTCGACTGTTATTGTTGGAGATCTGATCCCTGAGCGGCTTGCGCAAGCGAGAAGTTTCGGTTGTGAAACGGTTGATTTAAGTAAACACGATGATTTGGGCGAACAAATCGAGCAAATTCTAGGTATCCCAGAAGTGGATTCGGCAGTTGATGCTGTTGGCTTCGAGGCCCATGGGCATGGACGTGATAAAGGGGAAGCACCAGCAGCTGTTCTGAATTCAATCATGGATATTACTCGTGCTGCCGGTAAACTGGGTATTCCAGGACTTTACGTAACGGGCGATCCAGGTGGAATCGATGAAGATGCGAGGGTTGGTACGCTGAAAATCCGTTTCGGACTAGGTTGGGCAAAAGCGCATACTTTTGTAACGGGACAAACGCCTGTTATGCAATACCATAGATATTTGATGAAATCAATTCTTAGCGGCAGAGCACAAATTGCCAAAGCGGTGAATGCTACAGTCATTTCAATTGATGAAGCACCAGAGGCCTACCATGCTTTTGATAATGGAGCGGCAAGAAAATATGTTATCGATCCACATGGTACGTTGAAAAAGTGAAATTTGTTAACCAAAAAACTATCTATTAAAAACGAGGAGGAAGATTAATAATGACAAAACTTACTTTGGAAGTTGCAAAAAAGCTTATTGAGGGTGCTGAAAAAGAATCGAAAAACCTAGGTGTTAATATGGTGATTTCGGTTGTTGATGAAGGTGGAAACCTTATTGCAAAACACCGTATGAACGACGCTTGGATTGCTAGTATTGAAATCTCTCAAAACAAAGCATGGACGTCTGTTGCGTTAAAGGCACCAACGGCGAATTTGGCTGAAGCTACAGTCCCAAATGCTGAGCTTTATGGCCTGACAACTACAAATAATGGGAAAATCGTTGTATTCGGCGGAGGCATTCCTCTTGTAGAAGATGGTAAAGTAATAGGCGCCGTGGGAGTAAGCGGAAGCTCAGTTCCTAACGATGTAAAAGTTGCGGAAGCTGCTGTACGGGCTTTTGAAAATAATAAAGTAACTGTTGGCTAAATCCATTAATAAAATAAAGTTGAATTAACAATTACCTTCAATAACCCTTCGGCGCTAGGGGATGCCTCCCGCCATAAGCAGATTGCTTTGCAGTCAGACTTATGGCTTCGGCTAACCCTTGCAAGGCGCCTGCGCTCTGTATACTTTTATAGGTGAAAACGAATGTCTTTTACATGTTGGGATGGCTACTATAAAGTTAGTCCACTACTAGTAAGAGGCATTTATTTTACTAGAGTATGCGAAATGTAAAGTCAAAACTTACTTAATGATGGGGGAGTATTATGATGGCAAATCATTATGAAGTAATTGTTGTCGGAGCCGGTTCAATGGGTATGGCTGCGGGCTATTTTTTAGCAAAACAAGGAGTCAAAACCTTGTTGATTGATTCGCATGATCCGCCACATGCACAGGGTAGTCACCATGGTGATACACGGATTATTCGTCACGCATATGGTGAAGGAAGAGAATATGTCCCCCTTGCTCTCAGATCACAAGAGTTATGGGATGAACTCGAAAAAATAACACATCACAAAATATTCACGCGAGTAGGCTCAATCGGTTTTGGTCCGGAAGGCGAATCTGCGTTTATTGATGAAGCGATTGCCAGTGGAAAAGAATATAATTTGGAAATCGACCTCCTTACCGGGAAAGAAGTAAATGAGCGTTGGCCGGGGCTAACTGTTCCGGATGATTACATTGCATTCCACGAACATAACTCAGGCTTCTTGTATAGCGAAAATTGTATCAAAGCCTATCGTGAGCTGGCGGAACATCATGGTGCCGAATTTTCAGTGAACAACCCGGTTGTAGATATCGAAGTTTTTAATGACTCCGTCAAGGTGGTCACGGATAAAGGAACATTTACTGCAGATAAGTTAATTCTTAGCGGCGGTGCTTGGAATGGGAAAATAGCTAAAAGTCTTAATCTAAACCTGCCAATCACACCTACTCGTCAGCCCGTAGCTTGGTTTGAAGCTGATGAATCGCTCTATAGTACGAATTCATTCCCTACTTTCATGGTTGAAGTTCCGACTGAAACATCAAAAGCCATTTATTACGGATTCCCAACGTTCAATGGTTGTGGTGTGAAAGCCGGAAGACATGAATATATCGATGAAATAGATCCAGATACGATGAATCGTGACTTTGGCTCCGATGAGAATGACGAAGGACATATTCGGGAGTTCTTGGAAAGATTCATGCCACAAGCAGCGGGAAAACTTAATAGAGGCGCAATCTGCATTTATTCCAGAACTCCAGATGGTCACTTTATCATCGATAAGCATCCGGAGCATCCTCACATTTCAATTGCGGCAGGTTTTGCGGGACATGGATTCAAGTTTGCTAGTGTGGTGGGGGAAGTGTTGAGTCAACTGGCTGTATCTGGTGAAACGCCACATGATATTTCCATCTTCTCAATCAATCGCCCTGCTTTGAAACCTCAATTGGAAACGGCTGGATTATAGTGAGTGTGTAAGCGTTTACATTTAGGGCGAAACAGATAGAACATGCACATTGACTGATACTAACGTACAAATGATCGGCTATGCTAACTTTTTTAATTTTTTGTCAATAGTTAACTGAAGATTCGCAGTGTTTTAACTATACTGATAGAAACTAAAATTAGAAAGGAGGTTGACATTTGGTTGTCGTGGAAGTCGGACTGGATAAGACGGATAACTCCGAAGAAATATCGTCCGGAGTTAAAAAGGCAGTCATTGGAGCAGCCATTGGAAATATGATTGAGTGGTTTGATTATGCTTCCTACGGGTACCTAGCGGTGGTAATTGCCGCGGTTTTCTTTGCCCCAGGGAACGAAACAGCAGCATTGTTAGGGGCATTCGGTGTATTTTCCGTATCGTTTATCGTCCGGCCAATTGGAGGGCTTATTTGGGGGCATTTTGGTGATAAAATCGGACGTAAAAAAGTCCTGGTTCTAACGATCAGCATAATGTCACTGTCAACATTTGCTATCGGGTTTTTACCAAGCTATGCAGCGATTGGAGTAATCGCACCGCTATTATTACTGGTTTGTCGTCTTGTTCAAGGCTTTTCAGCATCGGGTGAATATGCGGGAGCAGCTTCCTTCATTTCTGAATATGCGCCGAACTCGCGCCGTGGTCTTCTAGTTAGTATGGTACCGGCAAGTACAGCGGCCGGGCTCATGTTAGCTGTAGTGGTTGTATCGCTCCTAGAGTTTAACCTGACAAAGGAAGCTTTGTACAGCTGGGGATGGCGAATACCCTTTCTCCTCTCGGCTCCACTCGGTATAATCGGATTGCTAATTCGTCTTAAGCTGGAAGATACACCGATTTTTAACGAAATGGTTCGTTCGAATAAGGCACCTAAAACTAATATATTCCAGGGAGTTCATCAAAATAGAAAACAGGTTATGATTGCCTTTGGAATTATCTGTCTTAATGCGGTGGGCTTCTACACGATTCTAAGCTATATGCCTACATACCTCACGAAGGAATTGGGCTTTAGTATTACAACTGGAATATTGATCACACTTGTGTCTTTAGGAACCTATATTCTAATTCTCCCGTTCGTTGGCATGCTTGCCGATAAAATCGGAAGAAAACCCGTTCTCATCGGGGCTTCACTCATGTTTGTAGTATTCACTTACCCAGCTTTTTGGCTACTGTCCCAGGGAGGCGTCTATGCGGTGCTGGCCTTAGTCATGCTTGGATTTGTCCTTGCGGGGAACGATGGGGTCCTTGCTACATTTCTCACGGAGATGTTCCCGACTTCGGTACGTTTCAGCTGCTTTGCTTTATCGTTCAATACGGGCAACGCAATCTTCGGTGGGACAGCACCTCTAATCGCAACATTTTTGATTGCTAAAACGGGCAATACATTCGCACCAGCCTATTATTTGATGGCTGCCGCTGTAATTGCATTTATCTTCCTTCTAATGACGAAGGAGACGGCTAAGGAGCCGCTAAGAGAAGAGTGAAAGCTAAAAGTATCACTTGCTAGTCCAACTATAGAACGTAATAGGAAGGGGAAAAAACAATGTTAACAGTTAACGATCTAGAAAGAACGAAGATTATCAAAAATGGAGAAAAAGTGACTCCGACATTTTCAAAGGCAGAAATGAAACGACGCAATGATAATCTACGCAGACATATGGCAAAAGAAGATATCGATGCGGTTTTGTTCACTTCTTATCATAATATCAATTACTATAGTGACTTCCTATATACGTCATTTGGCCGTAAGTACGGACTTGTTGTCACACAGGATAAGCATGTCACGGTTACTGCAAATATCGACGGTGGCATGCCGTGGCGTAGAAGCTTTGATGACAACGTCGTTTACACTGACTGGCAAAAGGACAATTACCTTCACGCAGTTAAGAAAGTGCTAAGCGACTCCGGCAACAACACTCGCCGTCTTGGAATCGAAGACGATCATGTAACTCTGGAGGTTCGCCGAGTACTGCAAGATGCATTCCCTAACGTTGAACTGGTAGACGTTTCAAACGCCACGATGGCACAGCGTATGTTCAAATCAGCCGAAGAGATTGAACATATCAAAAATGGTGCACGGGTTGCCGATATTGGTGGTGCGGCAGTCGTTGAGGCAATCGATGTTGGAGTTCCCGAATATGAAGTGGCGCTACATGGAACACAAGCTATGACACGTGAAATCGCACGCCTTTACCCGCATGCAGAACTAAGGGATTCGTGGATTTGGTTCCAATCGGGCATTAATACGGACGGCGCACATAACTGGGCTACTTCAAGAAAGATGGAGCGCGGTGATATCCTGAGCCTTAATGCATTTCCGATGATTGCCGGTTATTATACGGCGCTCGAACGGACACTATTTTTAGAAGAAGTGTCGGATAAACATCTTGAGCTTTGGGAGATTAACGTGGAAGTGCATAAAAAAGGACTTGAATTAATTAAGCCTGGTGTAAGGTGCATGGATATTGCGATCGAGTTGAATGAGATTTTCCGTGAGCATAATCTACTGCCGAATCGGACGTTTGGCTATGGACATTCCTTTGGTGTGCTTTCCCACTATTATGGGCGTGAAGCAGGTCTTGAGTTACGTGAAGATATCGAGACGGTACTTGAACCGGGAATGGTTGTATCTATGGAGCCGATGATCATGGTTCCAGAAGGTCAACCAGGTGCAGGCGGATACCGCGAGCATGATATCCTTGTGATCCATGATGACGGGTCTGTTGAAAACATTACCGGTTTCCCATTTGGACCAGAGCATAATATCATCAAAAAATAAATTCTAGCTATTTCATAGGTTTTTTATTGAATAATTGCGACTTGGCAAAAAAGTTTAGGGGGAGTTAAAATGACGGGAAAAACAGTAACGAAAAATGAAGCGAAATTATTGTGTGCAAAGCCTGGTATTCAATTAATTAAAGCAGGAACATATAAACTCAATGAATTGAGTGAGCTGCGCGGAACTCCGAATCTGAAAGGTCAAATTGTAGATGTTCCATTAACTACTGAAAAAGCGCCATTAACAATGGGTTACTTTGCGTTACAACCTTCAGAAGACTATTCTGCAGACTTCGATTTCATTGAAATTAAAGTAGTTACAAGTGGAACGATGATTGTACGTGACGTTGAAGGGAATAGATATGTCGGAGAAGTCGGGGATGTGTTGGTCTTTTCCCCTAATACGACGGTTATTTTCGATGGCGAAAGTAATGGAGAAGCCGTTTATTTCAAAAATGTAGAAGTTAACCCTAGTTATTTGTAAGATATAGAATCCAATAGTAAAACGTGCCTGCGGAATACGAGTAGGCACGTTTTATTTCTCGTGAACTCAGGTAAGGCTATATTGTCGGGAAAGTGATTCGATATTAAGGGCAGTTTGAATCCAGAATTGGCAATCGGGTGACGACAAACTATCTTGTAAAAGTTCTTCGATTTTTTTAATCCGATACCGCAATGTATTACGGTGTATGTGTAGCGTTTTTGCAACAATTTCACGGTTGAAGCCGTTCATTGCAAGACATGTCAACGTTTCATAAAGAATTTCATCTTTTTCAAAACGCAATCCCTCGGGCAATAATTTGTTTAGAAGAGCTTGTGCTTCAGCGGGACTCATATTTCCGTAAAGAAGTATTTCACGACGAAACTGCCCGGTAAAGAAAATTTGACCGGAATTTGTTTTAAATTGAACGATCGCAGCTAGCGATTTTGCACTCTTGTAACTTAATCCATAGGATATAAGCTCCGTTTGCGCATCGCCTATTACAATAACGGGGGTTAGTTGATCATTGATACTTGCTATCTGTTGACCTAAAATTGTCAAACGCTTGTCCAATTCAGCACTCTCCAAGCTTGAAGAAAACAACAACACTACTTGATTGTTGTATACTTCGCAGAAGCCATTAATATCACCTTGTTTTTTGAACCATTTGTTGCAGATTCCTCGAATCAATCCCAATTCCAAAAGAGTTTGTGCGGCTAACTTAACATTGCCTGAAAGGATTAGTCCCGCCATCCATTTACCTGTTGGTTTTAGACCTATTTCATGCATTTTCCGATCAATGACAATACTAGCAGTTTCCAGATTTTCGATGAGCAGTCCAAGTACCTCAGATTGTAATTGCCACCGTTTGACGTTTTCTTCTTGCTGAAGCCTGTAAAGATCGACGAGTACGTGGGCTGAATGTTTCAGGGCAAGTGTATGATACTCATCTAAAATATTGTCAGTATGAATCAGCCAAAGCGTCCCATATTCTTTTCCTTCAATAAATATAGGAGCAGCGATTACATAGGGGGAGATGGTCTGTAAATGAATCGCCTCAATATTTCGTTCTGTAACGCTAAATTCCCTATCATCATATGAAAGTTCTTTTTTTAACTGTTCAGCAAATTTTTTAATTTGTTGTGTGAAATTGTTCCGTTGTTCGTTTTTTGGACCGGCCTCTATTAAAATTGCATTTGTTTCATCGGTAATTACAACAGGGCATTTTAGAAAGGAAGCAAGAATTTCGCAAACTTCTTTAGCGTCCTTTGCAACTTGCATTAATTCCGTGAGGCTTGTAGGGACTTGATTGACCAATTCTCTAGTTTTAAACTGACGTTCCATTATTTCTTGATGAATTGCACGGGTTACCCTTACGAAAGGGACTTGAAAAGATGCTTCCATAATGGGTATGGAGTATTTTTCTCCGAATTCCAATAGGGCAGGCGGACAATGTGTTAAATAACGTCCTGTCGCAAGGATAATTCCGGAGATTTGGTGCCTAAGTAGTGAATTGAGAAATTTTTCTTCCGATTTTCTATTTTCTGGCCATACTTGGCCGCAAGACAATAACAGCTCTTGGCCTTCAAGAAAATGTGCCACATCAAAATGATCAATAACATGGACCCAACTAATTTTTCGAGCCAACCCGCCTTGTCCGGACCTGACTATTATCTGTTGTAGGTCGGGCAATCGTAACGATTCTTGTACGGTGATCATTCACTCTCCCCCTTAGTTTGATTGTACTGAAAATTACTACTATTGCAAACTGAAATGATTAAATGATTTTTGGGGGACACTAGTACATTATGAAAACAGGGTTATTCAGTAGGGATATGTGTTCAATGAAGCGGGGGATTTCCAACGATTGAGCGGAGATGTCCAACGAAATTTATGAAATGTCCAACAAAGCAGGGTGTTTCCAACCATTCCACGGAGATGTTCAACAAAACTAGATGTATTGGACCGTTCTATAAGAAACGCGGTATCGATTACACGCCTCTAGAATACCCGAACAATGAAGGATCACTATTTGTATACACAAAGAAAAAGCATGACCCTCAAACTAAGAGGTTCATGCTTTTTCCATTCCCGGTAAAAATGGGGTGCACTCGGAAAATTTGATAGTTTTTTAAATGACCCAAACTGTTCTTTCTGACGATGAATCCTTTAACTCTCGTCAGTGCAGTTTGATAGGGCTGACTCAATTAGCCATTCAGGCCATGCAGTCGTAAGGTGTTTGGCACGCGATCTGCTAGTTTGAAGTCAGTCTACAAGTTGCACTTCCACAAAAAACGTAACGTTTACTGCCTGGTCAACACATCGAGATTGGAAATTTGTTACTTGGTTTCCAAACGTGTACTTATCGCCAGCAAAGCAAATTTTCCGCCAAGGCTGTGCAGTTCATCGTCGGAATCACCTATAGGTTACTCGTCTACTAGGTTCATCTTCTGGTAGTTCCGCCTTGTAATCTAACTATACCCTGGTCGTATAAAGATAAACCCTCTTTTAAAAAAATTAAAAAAACCTTCTATCTGAGAGTCAACAACTGCTCCTACATCCAGTACTTATGTGCGTAAGTAGATTCAGGCGCAGTATTGTGTTGAATTATGCGATTTAGACACATTTATTGTTGATGGCTTACGGATGCAATTTTGTATTTGCGCCTTTTATGTACAGTGTATCAAGGTTGTAAAACAGTACTTTTCTGCTGTTGTGCATCATGCATAAAAAAGTATTTTATTGCTAATAAAGATTAGCCCAACCTTCCAATTGTCAAAAGAGATAATGAGCTGTATCTTAATAAATAAGCGAACAATAAATCTGAATATTTTGAAGTTGTAATCGGATATAGATACCTCGGGTTCTTCGAATAGCCCGATCTATATGATATGTACCTGTCAGTAGATTTGCATCCTTCTAGTCTGTGAATGGTTAAGAGTTTATCCCTTATACCGGATCTAGAAGGATGCATTTTTCTTTAGTATTTGGTAGACAAATTATTTAACGTATATGGCCAGGTTTCCAAGGATTAGAAGATAAATTGGGAAAGGATTTATTGTAAGCGGTTGCAAGACTGCTGGAAAGGAGTTTAGTGGATTCTGTAACAATGTATATGAAAGAGGTGGATAGTACAGTAGAGGTGTTTCTAGGGTTAGTTGTGAAGAATACCGACATGATACTGCCAAGTTAAATTTAGCAATCCAAGTGATGTCATCATCAAATAGAAACTTAAGGATAGGGGAGGAACAGCAAATGAAAAATAACATGATGGATCAAATGACATGGGTAGAATATGAGGCTAGTACAAAGGAAAAAATACTGATATTGCCAGTAGGGTCAACGGAACAACACGGTCCGCATTTACCACTTGGTGTCGATACAATCATTGCAACTAAAATAGCATCGGCGATCGCCGCGCAAATCCCAGCGGTTATTGCCCCTACACTGTCCTACGGGTATAAATCTCAGCCATCGAGTGGAGGCGGGCCGCTGTTTCCCGGAACAATCGATTTAAATGGTTCGACGTTGATTGCTTTGGCTCGCGATATACTTGATGAATTTTTGGAGGATGGCTGGAGCAAAATAGTTATATTTAATGCGCATTATGAAAATGAGGCATTTTTGGCGGAAGCAGCTGACCTTCTATTACGGAAACAAGAAACGGAGTACCCGAAAATAATAATCGCCAATTGGTGGGATAATGTTTCTCCTGACGTATTGTCTCAAGTATTCGATGAGGTGGAATTTCGAGGATGGGCGCTGGAACATGCGGCACTCGCTGAAACTTCGATGATGATGCATTTTACACCAGAACTTGTTCGTATGGACTTAATTCCGGATGACGGGATTGAGAATCCGCCAACAATACAGCAGTTTCCCCCTTCACGCTCGATTGTTCCCGCCTCAGGTTGCCTCAATACAGCACGGTCAAGTTCTTCACAGAAAGGCCAGTTGCTTATAGATGACGCTGTTAACAATATTGTAACGATCTTAACAGATGAGTTTTCACTGCGCAGTCCGGTAGTAAATGTAAATTGATAAAGGTAGCACCGAACACCTAATTGAATCTTGAAAAATTAGATAGGGAAGTGCTCCTTATTCATTTTTTATCTATAGATCTTAAGGACGAATATGTTAGATACGGAATCCCTATAACTATGTCAAGCTTTTTCACATCCATTGCCCCGGCCACTATCTGAATATTCCAAGGGTTACCCGTTTCAACTATTAGTAGATTGCATTGTGTACTCGTTTCAGTATGCTGAAACGTCAATGAATCGGGCGGGTCGTTAACCTTAAAAGAAATACCTAAATAAAGAAAGTTGTAGGTAAACATGGAATTTAAATATTTCTTCATTAAAAAGTATTGAATTCGCTTTATTTCTGAAGAAATAAGTATGAGTATCAGCCCCGGATAACTATGGAAAGAAGGACTTAGACAAAATTATAGGAGGTTCACAATGGAGGTAGGGAAGAAAGGTTCAAATAAAATGATTATTGGAATCGTATTGGCCGTCCTTACGTTTTGGTTGTTTGCTTCGTCAATGGTAAATATTATTCCAGCAATTCAAGCAGATTTAGGAATATCATTAGGAACTTTAAATATTGCTATTAGTATAACCTCCTTATTTTCAGGTATGTTTATTGTTGCTGCTGGCGGAATTTCAGATAGAACAGGGCGTAAGAAACTGACTTTTTTAGGATTACATTTAAGTATTATTGGCTCTTTATGCCTTGTTCTAGCACAAAGTGCTCCTCTTTTAATCGTTGGGCGTATCATTCAGGGTATTTCTGCAGCATGTATTATGCCTGCAACCATTGCTTTAGTTAAATCATGTTTTGATGGGAAAGAAAGGCAACGTGCGCTTAGTTATTGGTCATTCGGTTCATGGGGGGGAGCCAGTGCTTGTGCTTTAATAGGTGGTGCCATTGCTACGTATATGGGATGGAGATGGATTTTTATCCTTTCCATTGTTATCTCTTTGATTGCGATGTACCTATTAAAAGACATAGCAGAAAGTAAAGCTGAACAACCAAGCAATTCGAAATTTGATTTTGCTGGCCTTCTCATCTTTATTTTCATTATGCTGGCATTAAATTTAACAATTACACGTGGACATGAGTTTGGTTGGACGAGTCCGCTTACGATTGCATTAATAAGTATAACTATAATTGGAACCGTTATATTCTTTCTAGTTGAAATAAAGAAAAAGAGTAAATTTATTGAGTTTTCCTTATTCAAGTCTAAAGCATATACCGGAGCAGTAACCTCAAACTTTTTACAAAGCGCGATTGGTGGAACAGTCGTGGTTGCGAATACGTATGTGCAATTAGCAAGAGGGTTTACAGCCTTTCAAACAGGTTTATTAACTATTGGTAACTTAGTTGCTGTGCTCATAATGATTCGTGTGGGTGAGAAAATAATGCAGAAAGTAGGGGCTAGAAAACCAATGATTGCAGCTTCAATCATAACTCCCCTTGGGATTAGTTTAACAGCGTTAACATTCTTACCTGACTCAGCTTATATAATCACAGTCTTTCTTGGTTTCATGCTTTCAGGTATTGGACTTGGATTATACGCAACTCCATCAATGGATACCGCTGTGGTAAATACTCCAGAGGATAAAGTTGGTGTTGCTTCAGGTATTTATAAAATGTCCAGCTCACTTGGTTTTTCATTTGGTATTGCGATTTCAACAGCTATTTATGGTGTAATCGTAGCAACCGGTAACATGGAATTGGCGGCATCTGCAGGGATCATGGTAAACATAGCTTTTGCTATCCCATCATTAATCTTCATAATGTTAACAATTCCGGATAACGAAGGGAAAAAGATAACCGAGCTTTCAGTGGTGGATGGTGAAGATGAAAAATCGCTCGTTCTAAATAGCGGAACCTGATTAAATGAAGATGGATAAAAGTAACTATCAGAATATAGTAAAGTTGGAGTCATTTTCGTTTATTGCTCCACTTCTATGTAAGCTGAAATAGTCGACAATTATTTTAAGCTTACGTTATTTTCTTTCTACACACAGCACACCGATGATATCCACTACTGGTATTCACTTAATTCCGAAAGGATTATCAAGCGATATATATCCTTCGAATGTAATTCAATCCCCACCACTGAACGGGATTCTGCTGGCGATTGTTTTAGTCTACGTCATGAATGGAGTATTTAAATTATTTGGGCTATCTGACGCTCATGAAGTTCCAGAAGATGCAGAAGCTATATAGTAGTAATATGGGTTAAATTTATTCGATATTGAAATAGGAATGCATCCCCTCGCTGAATTAACGGTTAGGGGATTTTTCATTTGTATGAAGTATCAGTACCTATTCCAAATAGATCGTTATTTCCATTTAGGCAAATTCCGCTGACTGTCATTTCTTATCATATTTCAAATTTTGCAACCACAAAAAAACATAATGCATAGGTATCAAGCTTTTCGATGTGCATGCATAACTTAATAAAGAGAGTTTTTAGATTTTATAACCTAAGGCTTGTTTTTGTAAGCCTTTTCATTGTATAATTCACTAAACCGATTTAGTAAACCGTTTTATAATTTTGATAATGTCGATGATAGCTACCAGAAATGGTAGAGGGGGAGGAATTATGTGTCTTCAAATTTTAGTGTTCTGACACTTGGTGATGGACTTATTACGATGAATCCGGCTGATACGGGCCCTTTGCGGTTTGTATCTAGTTTCTCCCGCAAAGTGGGCGGGGCGGAGTTGAATTTTGCCATTGGATGTGCACGCCTTGGTCTTAAGTCGAAATGGGTGAGCCGTTTAGGGAAAGACGAGTTTGGACGAGTCATTTATAATTTTGCACGCGGTGAAGGTGTAGATGTGTCTGATGTCGAGCTGATGGAAGGCTATCCCACTTCGTTGAACTTTAAAGAAATCCGGGAAGATGGTTCTGGGAAGACGTTTTATTACCGCCATCAGTCGCCTATGCTGACGATGCAACCGGAAGATATTTCGAAAGACATGTTTGAAGGGGTGGATGTAATCCATCTTACCGGCGTGTTTCTATCCATTGATCCAAAAAACTTTGAAATTGTGAAGCAAGTGCTTGAAATTGCGAAAGAAGAGGGAATACCGGTATCATTTGATCCGAATTTGCGGTTGAAAATGTGGACCGTTGAAGAGGCCAGAGCAACATTTATGGAGATATTCCCGTATGTTGATATTCTGCTGACTGGACTCGATGAAATCGAATTGATTCTCGGAGATTCTTCGGATGAAGCGTTGATCGCCTGTGCAGAGCGTTTTCAAATAGACCAATTTGTAATAAAAGACGGAGCGAACGGTTCAAGAATTCTTGCGAATGGTACTTGGTTTGAAAAAGCTGCATTTAAAGTCAATCCTGTAGACACAGTCGGTGCGGGTGACGGGTACGATGCCGGTTATATTTATGCGTATTTGAATGGGTTCTCTCCAGAAGAAAGATTGGAATTGGCAAATGGCGTCGGAGCTCTTGTTACGACAGTTTCCGGGGACAATGAAGGACTTCCATATTTGGAAGAGGTATTGCCTTTCATCCGACAGGAGAAGGGAATCGAAAGGTGAGGTGGATAAGATGAAGGCTGTACAAGTAAGGAAAGCGCTTGACCTCGTCATCAATGAAGTCGAACAACCGAAACTCGTTGCCTCAACGGATGTGCTGGTGAAAACGAAGCGCGTCGGGATATGCGGATCGGATATGCATATTTACCACGGAACGAATCCCCTCGCGACATTGCCGCGTGTAGTTGGTCATGAAGTGACGGGCGAAGTGGTGGAAACAGGAACGGGCGTAACGACATTTAAAGTTGGGGATCATGTTGTTGTAGAACCGATTAGCTACTGCGGCGAATGTTACGCATGTCGTAAAGGACGTCCAAATGTGTGTGAACACTTATCTGTGTTCGGTGTGCATGAAGACGGCGGGATGAGGGAGTATTTCGTTCTTCCTGAAAAGCAGCTCCACGCGTTCGATTCATCGCTTGATTGGAACGAAGCTGTCATGGCGGAGCCTTATACGATCGGTGCCCAAGCAACTTGGAGAGGTCAAGTGGGACCGGGAGATACGGTTCTGATCCAAGGAGCGGGACCTATCGGTATATGTATCTTGAAATTCGCCAAACTACAAGGTGCATCCGTTATGATGACCGACTTAAGCGAAGAACGTTTGGCATTCGCACGGGAAAACGGAGCGGATGTGACGGTTCAAGTAGGGTCGGAAAATGTGAAAGAGCGCGTGAAAGAGTGGACGCAAGGCGAAGGTGCGAACGTCGTCATCGATGCAGTCTGTCTGCCGATGACATTCGAACTGGGGATTGAAGTTGTTTCCCCTGCCGGAACGGTCGTTGTGCTTGGTTTCGATGAAAGGCCGGCTCAGATTCCACAATTATTAATTACTAAAAAAGAAATAACCATTGTTGGATCACGACTGCAAACGAACCAGATGCCGAGGGTCGTTGAACTGTTAAACACAGGCAAACTCCGTCACGACGGATTAATCACACATACTTTTGCACTGGCTGATGTGCAAGAAGCATTTACATTTGTGGAAAATAATCCGGATAAGGTTCGAAAAGCTGTTATTGTATTCGATTAAGGGAGGTTGGACGATCATGTCAAAGTTTGAGACGCATGCACAAATAGCGGCATCTAAAGTCGTAGCGGTCATTCGTGGGAATGATGCGGAAGAAGCTATCCAGTTGTCAAAAGCGGCTGCTGAAGGTGGAATTCGGGCAATCGAATTGACGTATACGACTCCGCAAGTTCAAAAAGTGTTTGAAGAATTACAACATGAAGACATTCTTTTAGGGGCAGGCACAGTGTTAGACCCCGAAACTGCACGTCATGCCATCTTGGCTGGTGCAAAGTTCGTAGTAAGTCCTCATTTCAATGAAGACGTTGCACGCATTTGCAACCGCTATGGCATTCCGTATTTCCCGGGTTGTATGACGATCCGTGAAATGGTGGTAGCATTGGAATCAGGTTGTGATGTATTGAAACTATTCCCTGCAAACGGCTTTGAGCCATCATTCATCACATCGGTGAACGGACCGTTGCCGCAAGTGAAGATTATGCCGACAGGTGGCATCAATCTGGACAATATGAACGATTGGCTTGCTGCAGGAGCAGTTGCCGTCGGTATCGGCAGCGATTTGAATAAAGCATACAAATCGGGCGGTTACGAAGCAGTAGTGGAACTTAGTAAAGAATATATAAACAAAATCGCACAATAAAAGGAGTGGCATCATGAATATCACATTTCGTTGGTACGGAAGAGACAATGACACGGTCACACTCGATCAAATAAGACAAATCCCGGGCACAAAAGGTATCGTTTGGGCATTGCACCAAATACCTGCCGGGGAAGTTTGGGAAAAAGAAGACATTAAAGAAGAAATCGATTACATAAAATCATTCGGCTTCCATGCGGACGTCGTTGAAAGTGTAAACGTCCATGAAGCGATTAAAATCGGCAATGAAGACCGCGATAAATACATTGAAAATTATAAAGAGACAATCCGCAATCTTTCGGAGTTCGGCGTCAAAGTCATCTGTTACAACTTCATGCCTATATTCGACTGGACGCGGACGGAAATGTTCCATCCGTTGGAAGACGGATCCACGGCTTTGTTTTATGAAAAAGCGAAAGTGGACGGGCTAGATCCGAAAGAATTGATCCGCACAGTTAGTGAAGCTTCGGATCTGACGCTGCCTGGTTGGGAACCGGAGAAATTGGATAAGATCACTGAACTTTTCGATGCGTACAAACAAGTGGATGAAGAGCAACTATGGGCGAACCTTGAAATCTTCTTGAAAGAAATCTTACCTGTCGCCGAGGCTTGCGGCATTAAAATGGCGATTCACCCGGATGATCCACCATGGTCCATCTTTGGTCTTCCGCGCATCATGACAGGTCCGGAAAGCTACGAAAGATTGATTGCGATTTCTGATTCACCGTCAAACGCTTTTACAATGTGTACTGGTTCGATGGGTGCGAATCCGGATAACGATATGGTTCAAATCGCGAAGAAATATGCTTCTCGTGCCCCGTTTTCACATATTCGTAATGTGAAGATCTACGACAACGGTGATTTCGTAGAGACATCCCATTATACGCAAGATGGTTCGATTGACGTCAAAGGTATCGTTGAAGAGTTGCATAAGCAAAACTACGACGGATACGTCAGACCTGACCATGGCCGCCATATATGGGGAGAAGTTTGCCGACCGGGTTACGGGTTATATGACCGCGCGTTAGGCATCATGTATTTGCTCGGACTATGGGATGCATATGAAGCGAAAAAAGAGAATGATGCATGATGATACCAATTCATGACAACCTCAAAGGACGGGTAGCCGTCATAACAGGGGGAAGTGGTATATTATGTTCAGAAATGGCGCGTGAATTAGCGCGCCAAGGTGTTAAAGTGGCGATTCTGAATCGCAATGCCGAAAAGGGTCGGGAAATCGTTGACAGCATTCAAGAAGCTGGTGGTACAGCGCTCGCAGTCGCGGCGGATGTGTTAGACAGAACTTCCCTGGAACAGGCAAAGAAAGAAATCGTTGACCAATTTGGCCGAATTGATATACTCATTAACGGAGCGGGCGGCAATCATCCCGATGCGGTAACGGATCCGGAGAGCTATGATGAACAGGAAGAAGGCAAAACATTTTTTGATCTGGATGAAAACGGTTTTTCCAATGTGTTTTCCACTAACTTCACTGGTACATTTTTGGCAACGCAAGTATTCGGTAAAGAATTATTAAAAACGGGAACACCTTCAATACTCAATCTTTCATCAATGAGTTCATATTCTCCATTGACGAAAGTCCCGGCATATAGTGCAGCAAAAGCATCCATCAACAATTTCACAATGTGGTTAGCTGTCCACTTCGCAGAAACGGGAATGAGAGTAAACGCGATTGCACCAGGTTTTTTCCTGACAACTCAAAATCGGGACCTGCTGCTCAATGAAGACGGCAGCCATACTGCGCGCTCCACTAAAATCATTACGGCTACACCGATGAAACGATTCGGTAAACCTGAAGATTTGCTTGGTGCAATGCTGTTTCTTGTTGATGAATCGTGTTCCGGTTTTGTGACGGGAACAACTATTCAAGTAGATGGAGGTTTCATGGCTTACTCCGGTGTATAATAATGTAAAGTTAGAAAATGGAGTTGGATCATTTGAAGAACATTACAATCGCGGATGTAGCAAAGCATGCCGGTGTTTCAAAAAGCACAGTTTCCCAATTTTTGAATAAACGATATGAGTATATGAGCGAGCTTACAAGAAAACGGGTTGAGTTGGCGATCGAAGAATTGGATTATCGTCCAAATACAGTAGCCCGCAGCTTAACGCAGAAGTCCACTTTTACAGTAGGGGTCATTGTGGCGAATATTCTTCACTCGTTCTCTACTCATATTATCCGGGCGATTGAAAACAAGTTATACGAAAAAGGATTTCATATAATTGTTTGCAACGCGGATGATGAACCGGATAAGGAAAAAGAATATATCGAGATGCTTATGGCAAAACAGGTGGATGGAATTATCATATTTCCAACAGGCGGAAATATAGACTTGTACAAGAGGATGAAAAAATCCGGTTTCCCACTTGTTTTTATGGACAGAACAATCCCTGATCTAGGGATTGAAACTGTTCTGCTCGATAACGAAAAAGCGGCGGAATTAGCCGTCAACCATTTCGTTGAAAGCGGTTGCAGCCAAATCGCCATCGTCACGACGTCAATCATCAGAAATATTAGTCCACGGATTGAACGTATTCAAGGGTATAAAAGGGCATTAGAGAATCATCAATTGAATGTCACATCAGATTATGTGAAAACGGCTGATGCGGATGCCATTCCTGCAGCCCTTGAACAACTATTCAATCTTGAGGCACCACCAAACGCGATATTGGCAGGCAATGATATCGTGCTTATGGAAATATTGAAATACATAAAAGAACACGAGTTGAAGATTCCTAATGATGTGGCAGTTATCGGCATAGATGACGTTCCATTTGCTAGTTTTTACACGCCTTCGATCACGACGGTTTCACAACCGATGATTGAAATGGCTAATCTTGCGGTTACATTACTCATGCGGCAAATTAGCAAAGAAAACCAAAGTGAAGCAGAGGTATATCGTTTACCGCCAACGTTAATAGCAAGAGGATCTTGTTGATAAAATCAGCAAGCGAGTTTTCCGTTTCCACGTGAGATGACCCGGTTAAATCCATAACACATAAGTAAAAAATAGACAATAGAATTGTAAATAGGGGAGAGAGAGTTATGCCGTTACTAATTGTGGCTTTAGGGATTGTTGTTTTACTTATAATGATCATGAAATTTAATGTAAATACATTTATTTCATTAGTGGTTGTTTCATTCTTAATAGCGTTAGCTTTAGGTATGCCGATTAATGAAATTGTCAAATCAATTGAAAGTGGTATGGGTGGAACGTTAGGCAGTATCGCATTAGTCTTCGGGCTAGGGGCGATCCTTGGTAAACTAATCGCCGATTCAGGCGGTGCCCAACGTATTGCTATGACGTTGATCGGTAAATTCGGATTGAAGTATATCCAATGGGCTGTTGTTGTTGCTTCATTCATACTTGGTATTGCGTTATTCTTTGAAGTAGGTCTTGTGTTATTGATTCCGATCGTTTATCAAATTTCAAAACAAATAAAAGTACCATTTTTATATTTAGGTCTTCCGATGTCGGCTGCTTTATCTGCAACTCATGCATTTTTACCGCCGCATCCAGGCCCTACGGTTATTGCCAATGAATTCGGCGCAAACGTAGGATTGGTCTTGCTTTATGGTTTCCTGATCGCAATTCCGATCGTCATTATTGCAGGTCCGATCTTTACAAAATTCGCGAAAAAGTTTGTACCGAAAGCTTTCGATAAAGATAGTACAAGCGGTAGTATCGCTTCGATCGGTGAAACAAAGCAATTTAAACTGGAAGATACACCAGGATTCGGTATCAGTGCATTCACAGCGCTATTCCCGGTTATCTTGATGGCATTTTCAACAATCATTAAATTAATAGAAGATGGAAATGAATCGCAGAACGTATTTTTTGACCTAGTGACAATGATTGGATCTCCAACGACTGTTATGTTGTTATCTGTATTACTGGCAATCTACACAATGGGTATCGCACGCAAAATTCCGATGAAAGATCTTATGGAATCTGCAGAAAACGCGGTTCGGGCAATCGGTATGATGTTACTGATTCTTGGTGCCGGTGGTGCACTTAAGCAAGTGTTGATCAATGGAGGAGTTGGCGATTATGTCGCTGTCCTGTTTGAAGGCAGTTCAATATCACCGTTAATTTTGGCTTGGCTTATCGCTGCCGTCATAAGGGTTGCACAAGGATCGGCAACGGTTGCAGCATTAACAACAGCTGGACTCGTCATTCCGATGATGGCAGGTACAGATGTCAATTTAGAATTGATGGTATTGGCAACAGGTGCCGGTAGTATCATTGCCTCACACGTTAACGACACTGGTTTCTGGATCGTTAAAGAGTCTTTCGGCTTAACGATGAAAGAGACATTCGCAACGTGGACAGTGCTTGAAACGATTATCTCAGTGAGTGGTCTTGGTTTCGTTTTACTTCTAAGTCTATTTGTTTAATAGATAATCCGGCTAACACAATCAAAGAAGAGGCTGCCCCATGAGTTGGAAATCATCCAGCTTATGCGGGCAGTTTTTTGTGGCCTATTCCTGAAAGGTCGTCTCCACTCTTCCCTCTAAACGTCGTAAAACCGTTTACATTTCGTTGTATGTGTACTATCATACTTGTATACAAGTATGTAGTTGTTCAGACGAGGAAGTGAAATGATGAGTGACGATAAGGAATTTTTATACCCTTCAAAATGGATTGCAAACGCTTCCACTGGTGTGCGTTTAGCATGCGAGCTTAGAATGCGGATTATTTCTGGCATGGTGAAAAAGGGCACGGTCTTATCAGAAAACAAATTGGCAGTGGAATTTGAAGTGAGTCGATCTCCTATTCGCGAAGCATTGAAAATCTTAGCATCTGAAAATATTATCCGATTGGAACGAATGGGTGCAGTTGTCGTCGGTCTAACGGATCAAGACATAAAAGAATTTTATGATGTACGGTTACTCATAGAAACGTTTGTATATGAACGGATTGTACAGATGGACACGAGTGATTTGGTAAGTGACCTAAGCAAAATACTCGAAATGATGGAAGTCGCCATTAAATATAGGGATGCCGATGAATTCTCCTATCAAGATGTATTATTTCATGAAACGATAATTCGTTCGATCAACCATTCCTACATCCAGTTAATATGGAATAATACGAAACCTGTCATGGAAAGTTTGATACTTTTATCGATGCGCATGCGTTTACAGGAAAAACACGATGATTTTTCACGTATCTTGACAAATCATCAGCTTTATATTGAAGCCATCAAAACAAAAGACAGGGAAATCATGATTCAAGCATTACATCAAAACTTCGATAATGTTCAAAATGAAGTAGAAGACCTTTGGAAGTCGCAACAAATGCTCACCAAAGGAAGGGAGCAAAAAAGATGACGAATTATATGTTAGGTATAGACGTAGGCACGACAAGTACGAAAGCGGTTTTATTCACTGAAAAAGGTGAGATCATTCAGCAGGAGAATATCGGTTATCCACTTTACACGCCGGATATTTCGACAGCTGAACAGGATCCGGAAGAAATCTATCGAGCCGTGTTGAAGGCGATTTCAACGATAATGAAACAGTCCCGGATAGCGACGGAAAAATTACTATTCATTTCATTCAGCAGCGCGATGCATAGCGTCATTGCGATGGATGAAAATGATCAACCGCTGACACAATGTATTACTTGGGCGGATAATCGAAGTGAAGCTTGGACACGTAAAATAAAAGAAGAGCTAAATGGCCATGAAGTGTACAAACGGACGGGGACACCGATTCACCCAATGTCCCCGTTAAGTAAAATAGCTTGGATAGTGCATGATCGTCCTGAAATAGCGGTAAAAGCTAAAAAGTATATCGGCATAAAAGAATACATCTTTAAAAAGTTCTTCGATCGCTATGTCGTGGACCATTCCCTCGCTTCAGCCATGGGCATGATGAATCTCAAGAAGCTGGATTGGGATGAAGAAGCATTGGCAATCGCCGGTGTCACGCCCGAGCAGTTGTCCGAGCTAGTGCCGACAACCGAGATTTTTAACAACTGTCATACGGTAATTGCAGAAAAAATCGGCATCGACCCGCAAACACCGTTTGTCATTGGGGCAAGCGATGGAGTGCTATCCAATATCGGCGTGAATGCGATCGGTAAGGGAGAAGTCGCTGTGACGATCGGCACGAGCGGCGCAATACGAACAGTCATTGACCGACCGCAAACAGACGAAAAAGGGCGGATATTCTGCTACGCACTAACCGAAAAACATTGGGTCATTGGCGGACCTGTCAACAATGGCGGAATGGTACTCCGCTGGATCAGGGATGAATTTGCGTCAGCAGAAGTGGAAACGGCGAAAAGGCTAGGCATTGATCCATATGAAGTGCTAACGAAAATTGCAGAACGTGTAAGACCAGGCTCAGATGGATTGTTATTCCACCCATATTTGGCAGGTGAACGTGCACCCCTATGGAATCCTGACGTGCGGGGCTCGTTTTTTGGATTGACGATGTCGCATAAAAAAGAGCATATGATCCGGGCGGCGCTTGAAGGCGTGATTTACAATCTCTACACTGTGTTTTTAGCTCTACTGGAAGTTATGGACGAACCAGTAACGAAGATTCAAGCAACGGGCGGTTTTGCTAGATCAGCTATTTGGCGCCAAATGATGGCTGATATATTCGATTTGGAAGTGATTGTCCCGGAAAGTTATGAAAGCTCGTGTCTAGGTGCATGTATCTTAGGGTTATATGCAACAGGAAAAATCGAATCATTTGACGTTGTTTCCGACATGGTAGGCAGTACGTATAAGCATACACCTGTTGAATCGGCTGTTGATGAGTACATAAAGCTATTACCGATATTCATTAATGTATCCAGAGTTTTAGGCAATGAATATGAAAGTATCGCGAAATATCAAAGAAACTTACCGAAACTTGATAAATAAGGAGTCGAAAATAGATGAAACATACAATTGGAGTTATTGGTCTAGGCGTGATGGGCAGCAGTATCGCGTTAAACATGGCAAGTAAGGGTGAAGAAGTAGCAGTTTATAATTATACAAGAGATTTAACAGATCAACTTCTGCAAAAAAGTGAAAACGGACAGATTCATCCGTATTATGAACTACAAGATTTTGTGCAATCTTTGCAATCTCCAAGAAAAATTTTTCTGATGGTCACAGCAGGTGAAGTGGTCGATACAGTCATTTCTTCACTAATCCCCCACCTATCATCAGGCGATATCATCATGGACGGCGGCAATTCAAATTATGAAGACACGGCCCGTCGATTTGACGAATTACAGGCGATTGGAATCGACTATTTAGGAATCGGTGTTTCCGGCGGCGAAGAAGGGGCTTTAAAAGGTCCATCCCTCATGCCTGGTGGCGTCGAAGAAGTATACGAAAAAGTAGCTCCGATTCTAACCAAAATTGCAGCCCAAGTGGAAGGCGTTCCTTGCTGCGTTTATATCGGTCCAAAAGGTGCAGGCCATTTTGTGAAAATGGTGCACAACGGTATTGAATATGCGGATATGCAACTCATCGCCGAGGCGTATACTTTTTTAAGAGAACGACTACAACTTCCTTTGAATGAAATCGCAGACATCTTTGAAACGTGGAATAAGGGAGAACTGAAGAGTTACTTGATTGAAATCACTGCCGATATACTAAGGAAAATGGACGACAAAACGGGATTGCCACTTGTCGACGTAATCCTTGATAAAACAGGTCAAAATGGTACAGGAAAATGGACGAGTATACAAGCAATCGATAATGGGATTCCCGTTTCCATTATTACGGAATCGCTATTCGCCCGTTATATCTCTCATGCAAAAGAGGAACGGGTATTTGCGGCAAGTGTGTTAGCTGGTCCGGCGACAGGAAATGAAGAGCTGGATAAAGAAGTGTGGATTGAAAATGTAAGACAAGCCTTATATATGGGGAAAATTTGTGCGTATGCGCAAGGATTTACGCAGTACAAAATGACTTCAGAATTGAACGACTGGAACTTGCCTTTAAAAGACATTGCCCTAATTTTCCGCGGCGGCTGCATTATACGCGCTGAATTTTTAAACACGATCAGCGAAGCGTATGAAGATGCACAGACGGGAATCGCTAATTTATTGGTTGCCCCTTACTTTGTGGAAAAAACAAAAGACTATCAAACGGGTTTGAGGAAAGTTGTAGCTGAGAGTGTCATGTCCGGCATGTCATTCCCATCGTTAAGTGCTTCCCTCACGTATTATGATAGTTATCGAACGGGTCAATCAAGTGCAAACTTACTTCAAGCGCAACGCGATTATTTTGGTGCGCATACTTATGAGCGTATTGATAAAAAAGGGGCTTTTCATACGAAGTGGAAGTGATCCGTTTTCAGGGAAGTGTCCAACCATTGCGGGGGAGTGTCCAACGTAAGTAGAAAAGTTTCCAACCATTGTATGGGAATGTCCAACGAAGTTAGTAAAGTGTCCAACAAAGTGAAAAGTGTCCAACCTTTTCGCGCAAGCTTCCAACGTGGCTAGAGAAGTATCCAACCATTGTACAGAAGTGTCCCACAAAAATAGCGAAGCGTCCAGCCAACAAAAAACGTCATACCGGATTTTGATGGTACACAATAGGCTTCATTACCTCACCAGAAGAAAAGCGAATAACCCATAGTTGCATACACAAAGAAACAGCATGATCCGAAAAGGACCATGCTGTTTCTATTCCCCGATAAAAAGGGGTTGCACTCGGAAAATTTGATAGTTTTTCAATGACACAAACTGTTCTTCCTGACGATGTTTGAAGCCAGTCTTCAAGTTGCACTTTAACAAAAAACGTAACGCTTACTGCTTGATTAACACGTTGAGATTCGAACCTAATTACTCGGTTTTCCAAAAGTGTACCTATCGTCAGCAAAGCAAATTTTCCGCCAAGGCTGTGCAGTTCAGCGTCGGAATTGCCTGTAGGTTACTCGTCTACGAGGTTCATCCTTCGGTAGTTTAGCCTTGTAATCTTTGTATACCCGCGAAGGATTAAGATAAACCACTATAAAAAATATTTATTTTGAAATTTGGAAGTGTCCAACTAAGCTTAATGTTTCCAATGCCCCAAAAGTGTTCAAGTATCTTTTTCTGTTACTTCAATCGTAGCCGTAATCGCAACCCCATTCAACGCCTGTGTCGCCAGCCGATCCGCTTCTGAATTTAATTTCCGTTGCACCAGTTCGTACTCCGGCTGGATACCTAGGTCTTTCAGTTTCCCATAAATACGGTCCACCCAGTCCGATAGACTGTTCTCGAGCGCCGGCCATTCTCCGGTCAGCTGGTTAATCACCACCTGGGAATCCCCGATGAATCGGACCGGTAGATGATGGACATTCAAAAGCTCGAGCTCCTGGAGGCACAAGTGGAGTGCCGCATATTCCGCCTCATTATTTGATTTGAGTTCGGCGGAAGGTGCATTCCGGCGCAACCTGTATGATTTACCGCTTTGCTCATAATAAATGACGCAACCCAAACCCGATCTCCTGCTCTCACGATCAAAGCCGCCGTCGAAATAAACAGTGACGTTATGCGGTTCGGTTTCGATACCTTTCAGATAGCCCTTCATTTCCTTGACCGTCCACGTGCTGTCGAAGCGGTCAATGAATACCACGTTTTTAGCGCGCCCAGTCCGCTCCATGTCTTCCGCAAACAGTACAGCTTGTGCAGCCGGCATCTCATCAGAGCGGAATACGGTTTCTGCGCCTTTTGGTGTTCGGTAGATCAACTCGATTAGAATATTCATCGCCAATCCTCCTTGTATCAGTTTCTTCTTATATTTATCCGATTTCTTATTCAATAAATTATACACAAGGTGAGTCTAACCAAAGCATACTCTATTTATGAAAAATGAAAGCTGTGCCTTACACATAGAGAACGACGGATGAATTCCCTTGTACGCCCAGGAAAACGTTGATAGGATCATGAATTTTAACTTCGTTTCGAATGAAGGGGAAGTATATGAATGAATTTCAGCTGTCTTTCCGAATGAACTTTCAAAAGAGCTTTATATTCCGTCCACATTCATGGAAAGGAAGATATCGATAATGTGATCGCTGAAGCAAAAGAGGATGGAATTAAAAATGTAACGAAAAATGAAGATGGATCCGTTACATATAAAATGTCAAAAGCAGAGCATATGAAAATGATGAAAGAAATGAAAACGAACGTAACGAACTATGTCGATGAAATAGTAGACGATGAAGACTACATCGATTCAAGACATTACGCATAATGGAACATTCTCTGAATTCACAGTGGTCGTAGACAAAGCTGCTTTCGAAAACAGTTTTGACGGATTTGCCACACTGGGCCTTGCAATGTCCGGCATGTACTACCAAGCGTTCGACGGAATGAATGCAGACAAACTGAACGTCACCGTGCACACGAAAGATGCCAGCACGGGAGAAGTCTTCGGTACCGCTGTCTATCCGGATGCGTTGGAAGAAATGGAATGATCACTTGTTGCAAATGAACTAGTAAGAAACGAGAGGAAGTCCAAACATGAATAACTAATAAAAAGGAGGGAAAATCTCATGAAAATCATTGGCATTCTTTTACTCATAGTTGGCGGAGTCGGATTGATGCTATCTACAATGATGTTCGGCGATATCGGAGTTGCGGCAGCAATCGGATCGATAAGTGTAATTCTTACGGGTAGTTGATTTCTGAAGATAAATAAACAGTTGGCGTTACAAATGAAGTAGACTGGTTGATCCAGTTTAGGTAGAAGTAATCGTCGTGGAATTTCCAGGAGTTACGTAAAGCAGCATTTAATTTTAAGAACAATCGTGAATTCTTAAACCAATGAAGTTATTTGTCTTGAAGAAAAATCACCACGCAAACTTCATACAACAGACTTCTGATTATCATTTCCTTTTCGGATTAACCCCATACCAAAACTTACAATTGCTGAAAAACCTGTCAATACGATGACCCAAATAAAGAACGACTTGTTAAAAAATATGAATGTCAAGATAGTCAATACAGCAAAGACGCCTAGCGGTATTAAATACCATTGTTGAACAAAAAACAATCCTATTATTGAAGTTGCGAGAACAGCTAACGACACAATAACGAACACAGTGAGAAGCTCCACAGACATAACCTCCTTTTCGATTCATTTCCTTTATTACTAAACAATTCGGCGATGGGGAAGTGAAAACCTCTTTATTACCAAGCTTCACGTCACTATACTATGGAAGCGCATGGTCAATATCATTGCGGTAAAATAAGACTAGTATGAGAAATTCACACGGTCGGAGGAAAGGTCACATGGACAATCAACTTTACTTCTATAATTTTCTAGAACCACTATCCAAAGAACACGCATACGTTGCACGTGAACTTGAAAATAGTATATTCACAAGCCCCCGTACAATGCTTACACACGCAAGAATATTCATCGAAAATATATTGCAGAAAGTCATACAGGCAGAAAAGCTACCCGACGAGCCGTGGACAAATTTAAAGGAACGGCTCGATCTGCTCAATGAAAACGGCTATTTAACACCCGAAATTCGCGATGCCCTACATCATATCCGCCAAATCGGCAATAAAGCAGCACATGATTCCCGCATGTTCCGCTACTCCGAAGCACTTTTATCGTGGGAAGCGGTCTATACAATCGTCAAATGGTACGTCGAAGTGTATGGCCCCGTCGATGTCACAGTTCCCGATTACCAAGACCCATCACTTCGGGCGGAACAAGCCTATGACATTACCGAACTAGAAGTACGCCTCAAGTCACTCGAAGAATTGCTCATTGCATCCGTGCAGAAGCCGGCTGATGAATCAGTACATAGCGAAGTGGTTGCAACTACGGGCGTAATGACACCAGTAGAACCCGAACGACCAGGCTACACAACGATCCGTACGCTAACATACAAAGGACAACAACTTGAAGTTCCGTATTTCTTACGTGATGCATTTTTGTTACCGCAGCGGTTCGATAAATCCGAAACATTCCTTGTCAGGCTCGGAGCAGAACAACAGGCACGCATCATGAGTGAATTGCCGAACAATCTCGAAGGGCTTCACAAACATGTAAAACGGTTTGGTGAGAAGCACGACGAAAAGTTTTTTGAGGAGTTAAAGGTCTATATTGAAGAGGAAAAAGTTAGAAGAAAACTTGCTTTGGAACGCCCAGGTGAGCTGTTCTTCTTTTATAAAGCGGACTACATCGTCGTGACAGAAGAACTTTCCGAAATTCCATTCACTGCAGATAATTCACGGGAAGTACGAGCCTTCTTAGACAGTTAAATGAAGACCAGATAGAAACAGTTGGGCAGTTGCCGAAGGAATTGGTGATTCTCGCGAAGTATGAGAATGTAGGGATTGGGACTGTGGAGAAGTTGTTTGAGCAGCTGAAAGGGAAGCGGCTATCCCTTATTACGACTTGAGAAATGGGTCAATAGCCCGATTCATCAACTATATCAATTTCAATAGTATTATTAGAAAAATTATATTCTAAGTATCTTGTAGAATTTTCGAATTCCATTGATAGTAAAGCTGTGTTATCATTTTTCCAAGCAATATTGTATCTTGATGCGTGATTAGATTGCATATCATTATCAATGTCAATTTTTTTAGTTTTCTTAGTTTCTCCGTCTTCTTTAAAGTAGATCTTAACTGTCTGTGAACCCATAAGAATTCCATTTCCGTATTCATTAATTATTACTTCATTTTCTCTAGAAGGGGATTTCTTTTCAATTAAGAATTCTTCTTTAAAATTGACCCAGTAAATCAAGTACGACAATAAGACCAAAAATCCCCAAAACAATACTCTACGATCCTTCTCTTTTATCTTTTTAATATCCTCTTTAATCGATGGATCTTCGTTGTTCATAGTGAACCTCCTTTACCTTATATATACATTATAACTCAAATGGAAAAGTTCGCACAAACTGGATTTTGTAATATTCACACTACCTAAAACGCAGGTGTACTGTGTTCTTTGCTACTTCTTCAAATTGACCACCGATGCCATTAAGCTTTTTCTCAACTGAATCAAAACGTGCATCCACTGCAATAAACCGTTCATTCATTTTGGATTTCATATCCTTCATTTCCGTCAGAATTTATACTCAAGGGTGGAAAGGGTGGAAACACTACATACTTGTTGAGAATAAGAGGTACAATCTTATTGGTTTTTGAAAAATATAATTTACAATATAGGTTTAGTGTAGATAAAAGAATGTCCGAAAAGATTACTCTTGAAATTTTAGTTCAGATAGCTAATTCTATTGACTATTGAATCGAATTAAAGAAATCTCTTCTTTAACTAAAGCAAACGCCAAGGGATTAATCGAGGGTTTATAAGGAATCATGGATGATTGTGAACTACCGAGAACATCAATTCCGTGCTTTTAAGTTGGTCAATATACTTTTGATGGGACCACTACGACAAAGGAGGGCGCTTAATGGATATTGAAAATTATAAAGACAGAGGCAGGAAAAAGTGGACTGCAATGATGTTGCCCGAACATATTTCCATGTTAAAGGAAATGAATATTGATTATGAGAAAGAAACAAAACCGATTTTAGACGAGTATCAGCTATAGGAAATCAACGAAAAGATTGGTACTACCGTAGAATTTCATATGCCATTAATTTTTGAATTGTGGATCGACGGCTTTGATGAAGTTTTTAGAGGCGTTAACAATAAGGAGATAGATTTCTATGTTTAAATCTGAAAAACACAATTTAATTACTAACATTATTCTTTGGATTACAGCTCTTATAATTATTTATAGTGCTATACCTTACAAAACGCCTTTATGAATTAATATTCTTTTTCCTTTAATAATGAGTGTATCAATAATTAAAAATATTTATAATATCTTAAAAAACAAAGAAAAAGTTTCAAAAGATGAATAACTAAAAAGAGTTTCCCAAGCCGTAGTTGTTTGGGAAACTCTTAATCCTTCAATCAATTAGTTTAATTTACTACTTCGTAAATTACCCTTATAGAATATGAAGTATGGTAGTTCTTACTATCTGTGATAGAGATTTTAACTCTTTTACCATTTTTAGCAGCATAAATGATGTCAACATCTGCAACAGCCATACCTGACAAAGATGCTGCTAGTACTGCAACTGTAACGTAGGGACCATATTTATACCCATACTTAGTTAGTATCTTTTCAGCTGCACTTGTAGCCGCAGTAGCTGTTATTGCTGCACCTGCTCCAGATAAAGCCTTCATATTATCTGCAATTTCTTTTGTTTGTGCTTTCGTTAGTGTATATGAACCAAGTGTGATTCTTTCTTCTGTTGATCCACCACCTCCGCAAGGTCCATAAGAACATGCAGCAAACACATTAGCACTAGGTACAGCAATTAAAAGTACTAGACTTGCTATCAAAACACTTAAAATCTTTTTCATTCTTATGTACAACCCCTCTCTTTAATATACTGAATATTATCACTATCGATATGTAAGCGTCAAATATATTAGCTAAATAGTTACTTTTTTGATTTTATTCCAAGTATATTAAATGTTATATTATCTAATTTATGTTATTTCGTAATTGTCATTCCGCCGTCTAGAATAAGATCTTACCTGTAACAATGTTATTTTCTTCCGTAGTTAAATAAAGACCGGTTCGTGCAATATCATTTGTAACTCCAACACGTTCCGAATCACACTGCACATTAAGAGACTTGTACAGTTTAGATAGCCAATTTATTCAATTTGAATCCGGTGGAACTTAGAGTACTTATTTCACGGTAATTATTGTCAATTAAAAGTGGGTGATAATGTTTTCTAAATTTCTAGTAATTTACTTGAATTATTTTTTTCGTAAAAATACTTCCTACGAAACTTCTTCTATCCGTTTTTTATTCTCTCCAAATCTACCGAAATTGCGCTGTCGCCTTTGAAGATGCTTCAAATTGCTTGTTTGCTTTGTCATGTAAATAATCAATAACAGACACAACGTCGAGATCGTTCTCGACTAGTTCTTTTTTAATTCTTTTATTCTCTTAGGTTATTGCTAGTGGAAAATTGCCTTCTGTAGAAGGGGCAACTTGCACTTCCTCTTGGGATTGTTAGACGGCTTTTCATCCAGCTGAATTAATTGTCATAGCTGCACGACCGTCAATGGGAAAAGACCGACACGTTGAATCATATTGCGCTTCAAGCAGTGGGAGGGGGCTATAAGCCAATGATCTTTTCACTAGAAGTGAGTAGAACGTCGATGGTTGATCAAATCATCGCGATAACAGGTGGCAATAACTGACTGTGTATGCAAAATTCTCACACGCATTTCACTGACAAGCAAAAATCGAACTGGCTTTTCCGACACTCGGCAGCTTGAGCAAGGCGAATAGTCATATCGATGATTGCACTGGACTGACAGTGGTCCAAATACGTGCCGCTACAAGAAACATCATCCATACGGAACCTAAGCTGAAACCGATTGTTTGCAAATGATTTTAGGCACCTGTGCGTGGCACTATTCAGTAAATACAATACAATTCTATAATAATACAAAGTAAATCAACACCTATGCGATTTCTCTATATTTTTTTATATTTACTTTGTTGCTTGAGTTATATGTCTTTGTGTCTGACACAGGTACCTCTTTTAAGGCATCCCCAAAGCGCAAAAGCGGTATCCAATGGAATCACCGCTGTTTAGCGCACAAGTATTGCTTTAAACGATTAAGACACTTGCTTACTCGAATAGTGAATAATCTCCGTTATATAATCCATCGTGATTTCCGAAAGCTTTTCTGCTACATGAATTGTCCGGTTATTTAATAGATTAGTGAGCATACCTTGCCAAATTAGAATCGTCATCTCGTTGACCTTATCAATGTCCACTTCATCGATGAAGCCCTCATTTGCAGCGATTTCCAAAATGGACCGACCTCGTTTTGACACGTTACGTTCAAATAGAATGGGTTTAAGCTCTTCTGGAAAACTGATTAGATCAGTTGGATAAATTTCATAGTATTCTGCCAAGAGCTTTTCAGGATGATTACCTAAATCCATGATAAATACAGCATGAAAGATTTGCGGCTGTAGGAAGGAGTGCTTACAAAAGCATTCCCATGAGTGTATGTATTTTTCTAACGGATTTTTCCCCTTTTCAATAGCGTTCCGCACGTCATCTGTATATGCTTTCAAAAACTTCATGGAAGCGAAAAATATCAAATGTGAAATCTCCGTAAAGTAATTGTAAATGGTCGCACTATTATAGCCTGCCCGATCGGCCACTTTTCGGATTGTAACATTTTCAATCCCTTCTTCTTCAATTATTTCCGCTGTCGCATCAACGAAGTATTTCCACATCCGACTTCTTTGAATCTTCTTATTTCCCATTTATGAACACCCCTACATTCTGCATAGTAACTTTAGATTGACATTAGTGTGCCTATTATACATTATCTACTAAAAAAAAAGCTGATAATTAGATTGTTCTATGTTTTCCGATGTGCTAATATAATCAGCATAAGTATATAATCATGATTATTTATACTAGTCTGATTGAAAATGATCATGAAAAATATATTTGTATTTATCCCGCGTGAACGAGCAGTTTTATCTATACCACAGGAATCAGTGGCAGCAATGAGATAATGTGGAAATCTGACTATCCGGAAATGCTGTATAGGTTCAATGAACAATCAAGGAAATTGTGGAAACCCACACTGATTGAAATAGTCTAAAACGGATAGGTATGAATTGAGAGAAGGGGGGAGTAAAGTATTTCCATTACGCTTGCTATTCGTGCCTTAATTGAAAGCGTTGCCACGTAGAGAAATTAGCTACAAATCATGGGTTTTAACAATATAAAGTTGAAAAAAGGGGATTGGAAGTATGGGGAAAGTTAGAATTGATCCATTTGTATTCTGGACATCAATCGTCGTTATTGTTGCAGCAACTGTGTTATTAGTGTTAAACAGAGGAACAGCGGAACCGTATTTGGATAAGTTAATGACTTCCATCACCTATCAAATGGACTGGGCATTTCAGTTTTTAACAATTGGATTATTTATATTACTAGTTTATTTAGCATTTAGCCGTTTTGGGAAAATCAAGTTGGGTGAAGGCAAGCCAGAATTCTCCACATTCAGCTGGGGGACAATGTTGTTCACAGCAGGCATGGGGACAAGTATTATGTATTGGTCGATGTTGGAACCGATTTATTATTTCATGGGACCACCTTTCGGAATTGAACCCGAGAGTAATGAAGCGGCAGAGTGGGCATTGACGTATGGCTTATTCCATTGGGGAACATCAGCATGGGCACTTTATGCTTTCCCGACAGTTGTCATTGCTTACTCGTATTTTGTAAAGAAACGTCCTTCGTTAAAAATGAGTACTGCACTTAGTGGGGTTCTCGGCAAATATGCAGATGGCAAGGTTGCAAAACTAATTGATGTGTTGGTAATTTGGAGTTTGGTCGGAGGGCTTGGTACATCACTGGGACTGGGTGTTCCAATGGTTTCGGCAGTTGTCGCTAGCATTTTTGGGCTAGATAAGTCATTGATGCTCGATACAATTATAGTGATCAGTATTACAATCATCTACTCTGCCAGTGCTTATATGGGACTGCATAAAGGAATTAAACGATTGAGCGACATAAATGTCTTCCTTGCATTGGCTCTTGCGGTTTTCATCTTCATTGCAGGACCGACATTGTTCATCTTGACGTATTTTACCAACAGTTTAGGAATGATGATCCAAAACTTTGCGATAATGAGTTTTTATACAGATCCAATTGGCAAAAGTGGATTCCCACAAGCTTGGACAGTATTCTATTGGGCTTGGTTTGCTGCCACAGCTCCATTCATGGGCTTGTTTGTTGCACGGATATCCAAAGGACGCACAATCCGCCAACTAATTACACATATGCTGTTATGGGGGTCAATCGGTGGGTGGACCTACTTTATGGTCTTCGGTGGATACACAATGAATCTACAATTGAATGACATTCTTCCAGTAAAAGACATTCTAAACGATAGCGGTGGTCCAGCAGCAGTTGTTGAAATTTTGAAGTCATTACCACTCAGCTACATTGTGTTACCATTCTTTGTGGTGTTGGCGGTTATTTTCCTTTCCACCTCACTTGATTCTGCGACCTATATCCTAGCAGCAATTGCGACGAAGGAAATAAAGAATGGACAAGACCCTGCAAGGTGGCATCGTATGGTATGGGGTGCAATTCTTGCAGTCCTGTCAGTAACCTTACTAAATATAGGAGGATTACGTGTCATTCAAACTTCTGCCGTCATTGTATCCGTACCAATATTTGTCATTTATTTATTGTTAATCGTTTCGTTCTTCAAATGGTTAAAGCAGGATTTCCCGAATAAGTAAATCTAGTTCAACAAAGAAAAACTTCATTCGCACGCTAGGTTTTAAAATTATTACTTGGAGGTAATTACATGGTTTTCAATGTACGTGAATCGAACCGGTCAATTAAAACAAAATTTCCGAGAGAGGTTAAGGAAATTGAACATGTCTGGATTCCGTTGTCGGACGGGACACGTCTATCGGCACGCATCTGGTTACCTGTAGACGCAGAACAACAGCCGGTTCCCGCTATTCTGGAATACCTTCCTTATCGCAAAAATGATTTTACAGCGCTAAGGGATTCGATTCGTCACCCGTATTTTGCGGGTCACGGCTATGCGAGCATTCGTGTGGACATGCGTGGATGTGGCGATTCAGATGGGATTTTATATGACGAATATTTAAAGCAGGAGCAGGACGATGGACTGGAAGTACTATCATGGATTGAGAAGCAGCCATGGTTCACAGGCGGAGTGGGTATGATTGGGAAATCGTGGGGCGGCTTTAACGGCCTGCAAATGGCGGCACGTCGTCATCCCGCACTAAAAACAATCATTACACTTTGTTCGACAGATGATCGTTACGCTGATGATGTTCACTATAAAGGCGGTGCACTTCTTGCGTCGGACATGCTTTGGTGGGGTTCCACGATGCTTGCCTACAATGCGCGACCTGCAGATCCCGCAGTTGTAGGGGATGCATGGAGAAAAAGTTGGTTGGAACGTTTGGAGAAAACACCGCCATTCGTAGAAGAATGGATGAGACACCAGCGTCGAGACGAGTACTGGAAGCATGGTTCCGTCGGTGAAAACTTTGATGATATCGACATCCCTGTCTACGCTGTAGGGGGATGGGCTGATGGCTATACAAATGCAATCCCTCGTTTACTTGAAGGATTGAAAGGTCCACGCAAAGGGTTGATCGGCCCATGGGCGCATGAATATCCTGAAGTTGCGGTTCCCGGTCCACAAATCGGCTTTTTACAAGAATGCGTACGTTGGTGGGATCATTGGTTAAAAGGCATTGACACAGGCATCATGGAAGAACCGATGCTACGTGCATGGGTACAAGATAGCGTACCGCCTAAAACGGATTACGCGATTCGACCAGGTCATTGGGTTGCTGAAACTGAGTGGCCACCCAAGGCGCAAGAACAAAAGGCCTATTATCTGAACAAACAGCAGCTTTCTGATAAACCGGTTGCGGAACAAGCAATCACTGTTTCAAGTGTTCAGCATCATGGACTCTATTCCGGTGTGTTCTGTCCATTCGGACAACCTGGAGACCTTCCTGCAGATCAGCGACTTGAAAATGGCCTTTCCGTAGTCTTCACATCTGACCCGGTAAATGAGGCGATTGAAATTCTAGGTTTTCCTGAGTTTACAGTCGAAGTAGCATCTGACCAGCCGAATGCATTACTCACAGTTCGTCTGAATGACGTTGCACCAGACGGTTCTTCGACACGCGTGACGTGGGGCGTGTTGAACTTGACACACCGAAATAGCCATGAACATCCTGAATACCTAGAGCCGGGTAAAAAATATACGGTAACGTTACGAATGAATGCAATCGGACACAATTTACCTGCAGGACATTGTTGGCAATTAGCAGTATCGCCAACATACTGGCCACACGCTTGGCCATCTCCAGAGCCAGTGACATTGACTGTCTTTGCAAATGAAAAGACGTCTCTCACGTTACCAATCAGACAACCTAAAGCAATCGATCAGGAATTACAACCGTTCGAACACCCAGAAACCGCGGCTGTTATGGAACGTGTGATTCTCCGTGAAGCAAACCGGACTAGAGAAATTCTTCATAATACAATTACAGACGTTTGGACGCTAGATGACTTTTCTGATGAAGGAGCAAGAATGCTTCCTAGTAACGGAATCGAATATGGCAGCACAAATCGCAACGTTTATTCCATTGTAGAAGGTGATCCACAATCTGCCAAAGTTCAATGTGATTGGACGCTAACTGTTGGTCGTGGTGAATGGCAAACGAGTCTAGAAAGCACCAGTATCATGACAGCAGACGATGAGCAGTTCTATGTTACGAATGAGCTGATTGCTTATGAAGGAGAGACTGAAGTATTCAATAAAACATGGAAAATAGCAGTGCCAAGGGATTTTGTTTAACAAGGAGGAATGAAGTTCAATTCCTCCCTGTTAAAGCCTCCGGCGGATGTCAAAGATTTTGAAGGGAGTTAATTGAGCAAGCTCAATTCAAAATCTTGACGCAATCACTCCAAGGCGTGATTGATTTAACTTTACTCCTTGTACAGACAGTGTTTCTATAAATGGAAGCCTGTTTGTCATAAGGGGTTTTTAGTGGGCTGACGTTTAAATGCCTATAAGCTGTTGGCAAAGGAAAGGTAGTAGTTGAAATATAGATTCCCACTATAAGGTATATTTTCTCAATTTTCACATGTAATCCTATGTTCAATATAATTGGACTGTCACACTCTTTTTTATAATCATGGTTATTTAATTAGGTATGATAATTGGTATTAATTTTGAGAGGTGAATTAAGTATGATTGTTCAAAAGAGACTGGAACAGTTTAGAAAGTATATGGATGACAACCAGATTAGTATGAGTTTAATTTGGGAGCCAGATAATCAGTTTTACCTATCAGGTTTCCGTGCTATTTCGTATTCTCGTCCGATTGTGACACTCATCGATAGCGAGAGGACAGCGTTAATTATACCAGGACTTGAAGAAGTCCATGCGGCGGAGAAAGCGAAAGTAGATGCAATGTATGTCTACTATGAACAAGTAGGGCTAAAGGATAAGGAATTATCCTATATGGATCACTTAACGAAACTTATTCAACAATTTCCCGCTGGTAGCCGCATCGGTGTTGAGTTGAATAATCTTCCTTCGAGCGTGTTTATGTACCTTACGCAACTAGGTTTCACTGTTGTGGATGTAGGCAAGAAGATTACTGAAATGCGAACGATTAAAGATGCGCACGAAATAGAATTGCTAAAAATAGCGGGTCGATTGTCAGATTTAGCGATTGCAGAATCATTGAAACATGCACGGGTAGGCATTAGTGAACTTGAATTTGATACGTACGGGGATAAGATTTTACTTGAGATTGCATCAATTGAGTATCCTGACGAACTAATCGGATATGAAGACTGGACATGCTCCGGGATTCGACGCAGCGAAATGCCTCACCTATATTCGAGTACACGTAAGTTTGAAGAAGGTGACGGTGTTGTTCACAGCCGACAAGTATGGTTCAACGGTTATCGAGCCGAGAATGAACGAACGTTCTTCGTCGGGAAGCCAACGGAAAAGCAAAAGAATTTATTAGAGCTTGCAACTGAGGCACAACGAGTGGGTATGGACCTGATTCGTCCTGGTATCATGGCGAAGGAAGTTGATATTGCTGCCTACGAAGTTTTTAAAAAAGCGGGTTATGGTGAATTTGTCAATCACCGGATTGGACATGGACTCGGACTTTCCGAACATGAAGAGCCGTACTTGAGGTTCGACAATGACCTCTTTCTCCAAGAAGGAATGGTGTATACAATAGAGCCAGGCATCTATGTACCCGGAGTTGGTGGATTCAGGCATTCAGGTACAGTTATTCTAACGAAGAGTGGAAGTTTCGCGATTACACAGCATCCGAAAACGATTGAATAGATGACATTTCAAGACATCATTGAGGTAAAGACCTGAGGGGGATCCCATGACAGCTATACTATTTATCATCATCGCCATTAATATCGTTTATGTCTCCTTATTTACGTTGCGCGTCATTCTAGTCATTAAAGGATACCGAATGGCGGCATCGATTCTATCGATGGGCGAAGTGTTTGTGTATCTGATGGGTTTGACAATTGTCCTGGACAATTTAGACAATCCCATCAATATTGCAGCGTATTGTGTGGGTTGGGGAATGGGTGTCTTCCTCGGAAGTAAGATTGAAGAGCGCTTGGCACTCGGTTATATCGTCTTTGACGTAGTCGTTGATTCACTCGAGATTGAAATACCCATGAAAATCCGGGAACAAGGGTATGGTGTTACATCTTGGGTTGCAGATGGGAAAGACGGTGAACGACTCGTTATGAAAGTGTTAGCGAAACGTAATTACGAACAGAAATTAAGAAAACTTGTCCTCTCCTATGCGCCTAAAGCATTTATCATCTCCTATGAACCGAACAAGTTCAACGGCGGATTTTTGCTTAAAAACCTTAACTCAGGACGAAATTAATCTAAAGAAAATGTTGAATATGAATACCGATAAAAACAGATTGAGGGGTATGAAGAATGGCTTTATTAAAAGATTTATTTATTGGGTTATCCCAAAACCAACTACTAAATACTGCAGCTAAAAAGTACGGTTTGAAATTAGGCGCACAACATGTCGTCGCAGGGACGAATGTCGCTGAAACGATTGAGAGTATAAAAGAATTGAATGCGCGAGGGATTTCTTGTACAGTCGATAATTTAGGCGAATTCGTTTTTGAAAAAGAGGAAGCAATCGAAGCAAAAGGACAAATTCTTGAGGTGATCGAAGCAATCCATATACATAAAGTGGATGCACATATCTCATTAAAACCGTCTCAACTTGGCCTGGACATCGACTATGATTTCTGTTTGGATAATTTAAAGGAAATCGTGAGTAAAGCGAGTGCTTATGATATTTTAATCAACTTCGACATGGAGGATCACAACCGACTGCAAGCATCGTTTGATTTATTAGAAACGCTATCGGAGGAGTATTCCAATATAGGGACAGTGATTCAAGCTTATTTCTTCAGAGCAGTAGAAGACATCCAAAAATATAAAAACTACCGCTTACGTATCGTGAAAGGTGCCTACAAAGAGTCAGAAGAAGTCGCTTATCAAAATAAGAAAGAAATTGATGAAAACTATATCAAGCTCATCGAATGGCATCTGTTAAACGGCAAATTCACTTCAATTGCGACACATGACCATGTAGTTATTAACCATGTGAAAAAGTTTGTGAAAGCGAACAACATCTCAAATGACAAGTTCGAATTCCAAATGTTGTACGGCTTTAGAACAGATATGCAGCTTCAATTGGCAAGTGAAGGCTATAACTTCTGTACATACGTTCCTTTTGGTAGTGACTGGTATGGCTATTTCATGAGGCGTCTTGCGGAACGTCCGCAGAATTTAAATCTTGTTGTTAAACAAATGTTTAATAAGAAAACGAATAAGGTTATTGGTCTGTCGGCAGGGGCATTTTTGCTGGGGAGAGTGTCTAGAAGGAAATAAATCTACCCTAATACGAATAGCAATTCGGATTCAAATGAGGCTATCATTAAGCGCCGAGCGTTGTAAATAAAACCCTTTCGTTCAAACTTGCACTGACCTAAAGCAATGAGACAAATAAAAAACACCTTTCGTTTGAAAAACGGGTATAGATACCCAATTAGACAACGTGGAGGTGTTTTTTCTATGGGACCAAGAGTAAGTTATCTAGTAGAAGTAAAAATGAAGGCGATTGACTGCAAGGTTTTGAATTTGTAAAATCAGTGCCACAATAAGAGCAAGTAAGATAATGAAAACGCATTCATTAGTAACTTAACAAGCAAAGAAATATGCCCGCTTAAAATCCCCCCCACAAAAACTTGACTCAATCCATTTCCTTTAGCAGTTGTAATAGTAGAAAGACGTATGCTAAAATGAAAATTAACTATAGTGAAACGGAGGTTTTCCTTGTGACAGCATCAATGAGACTTAGAATCCAAGTTTTGAACCGTTAACTGAATACGTTCAAAAACTCTGCTGATGTGCAGGGGGAATGGGATTGGTCTGTCTAATTGAGGAAAACTTGATTTATCATTTAGAAAGAGGGAGGACGAGTCTGCCCTCTTTTTTGCTGTTTAAAAACTTGAATGAATAACAAATATTTCCAGTAGGATAGGACCTTGCCGTTTTGAACTTGCAACCATTAATTTGATAAAGGTCGTGAAGTAGATGAATTCTGCATTTGAAAACTGGAAGAGGAATATCATTATCTTTTTAGGTAGCCAAACCATTTCTCTTTTTGGCTCTTCTTTAGTCCAATATGCGATTATGTGGCATATTACGTTGACTACACAGTCTGGGATGATGATGACTTTGTTCATCATCTGTGGGTTTATCCCGACTTTCTTATTATCACCGGTGGCCGGGGTTTGGGCGGACCGTTATAACCGGAAGATACTGATTATCATATCGGATGGACTTATTGCGATTTCGACGCTGATCCTGGCTATCGTGTTTTTAATGGGGTATGACTCCATTTGGTTATTGTTTGTCATGGCTGCAGTCCGGGCTGTCGGGGCGGGCATCCAGACCCCGGCTGTCGGAGCAATATTGCCGCAAATTGTCCCGGAGGATCAGCTGACGAAAGTGAATGGCACGAATGGTAGTCTTCAAGCAATCATCATGTTCGTTTCCCCGATGGTCAGTGCGGCATTATTGTCGATGACTTCCCTTGAAGTGATTTTCTTCATCGATGTGATCACCGCGGCTATCGCGATTTTTACGTTACTCGTATTTTTGAAAATCGCTGTGCATGAGAAAGCGTCCGAAAAGCAGACAACGAGTTATGTCAGCGATTTTAAGGAAGGCTTGTTATATATTAAACAGCATGCGTTTCTGAAAAAATTCTTTCTCTTTTTCGCATTTTTCTTTGTGTTGATGGCACCTGCTGCATTTTTGACGCCTTTGCAAGTGGCGCGTAGCTTTGGTGATGATGTGTGGCGTCTGACTGCCATCGAAATCGCTTTCTCCATCGGAATGATGGCAGGTGGTGGTATTATTGCTGCTTGGGGCGGTTTTTCCAATAAAGTGCATACGATGACCTTTGCGAGTGTGTTGATGGGGGTTTGTACGTTTGCATTGGGGATTGTCCCGATTTTCTGGATTTATTTAGTTTTCATGGGTGTGTTTGGCATTGCTATGCCGATTTTCAATACGCCGACGATGGTTTTAGTGCAGGAGAAAGTGGACAGTAATTATCTGGGACGGGTCTTCGGTGTGTTCGGGATGATTTCCACTTCCATGATGCCGATTGGAATGCTCATTTTCGGGCCGATTTCGGATGTTGTGAAAATTGAGTGGTTACTCGTAGGAACAGGGATCCTCATTTTAATCGTCGGCGTTTTCTTGGGTAGGAGTAAAGTGTTACTGGAGGCTGGAAAACCTACAGTGAAGGAGCTTTCCGAGTAGAAACCCGATAACAGTAGACCGCTTGATGTATAGGCATCGGGCGGTCTACTTTTTGGTTTTAATTGTAACCTGTGCGTGAAACTCTTCCGGTAATTGACTACAATTTCATAAAAGTAGAACAATGATCAGATAAATGGATGGGTGTCTGGGATTTTTGCGTATTTATTCAGGTATGTGAATTATTTACTGTTGTATCACACACAGGTACCTCTATTTAAGCAACGATGCATCTTTAGATATCTTGCTATTTCAAATTGAATAATGTTTAATTGAGCAATGTGGAAAAATATTGAATGGAGATTTGTAAATGAAAAAGAAATTGAATGCAATCACTTTACTGCTAGTCATGGCGTTGTTATTGTCTGCTTGTACGAAAAGAGAGAAGCTTAACGAACCTAAAAGCGAACCTTTGGAAATTGCAAAAAGCGAGTATCTATCAAAAGTAGATGTCGATTATGCTTATAACTTCACAAAAAGTCTAGAAGAATTTAAAACGAATGAAAAGTTAGGTTATCGTACTGCCGGTTCACAAGCGGAAATCCTAACAGGTAATAATATCTTTGAAGAAATGAAAAAAATAGGACTATCCGAAGTAACCAGGGATGAGATTACCGTAGATACATGGGAGTTTGAAAAAGCGGACCTCACCTTTACAGATGAAAATGGAAAAGAACATCTCGCTGTTTTAGGAGCTTATCAAACGAACTTTGACACAAAAGGTGTGAAAGAGTTTGAAGTTATTTATGCTGGAAAAGCTACAAAAAATGACCTTGCAGAAATTGATGTAAAAGATAAACTCGTATTAATCGATATAAATCAACGTGAAGAATGGTGGATAAACTATCCTGCCTACCAAGCTTACTTAAAAGGTGCTGCTGCAGTCATCGCTGTACAACAAGGTGGCTATTCCGAGATTGACCCAACAGCTTTGAACGCGCAAGATATTATTGGTCCTGGTTATGCCCCTGCATTTTCAATGTCACAAGCAGATGCAGAAGTATTGAGAAAATCGATTACTGCAAGCGGAAACGCTTCAATAAAAGTTGATTTTGATGCTAAATCAGTTGTTGAGTTTGATGGAAAAACCTACAACTACTATGGAAAAATAATCGGTAAAGATCCCGAGTCTTACATCATTTTATCAGCCCATTATGATTCCTATTTTTTAGGGTTTCAAGATGATAATGCTGCAATCGGGCTTATGATGAGTATTGCAAAAGGTCTAATCGATAGCGGCTATAAACCAGAGAAAACAATTATCTTCAATGCACTGGCTGCAGAAGAATGGGGAGTTTCAAACACTCGCTATGATTGGTCGACTGGTGCCTATAATCAAATTTTTAGAGTTCATCCAGAGTGGGTAGGAAAAGCTGTTGCAAATATCAACTTTGAGCTTCCTGCTTATGAGCACACATCGAGCGATGAAATACGTGCAGTATACGAGCTTAAAAACTATCTTAAAAACTTTGCTACAACTGTCCCACGAATCGAGGGTGTTTATAAAGATGGAATATCAGTAGTTTCACCACTTAGAACGTGGTCAGATGACTTTTCCTTTTCCATCGCGGGCGTTCCAGCACTTAGAAATGATTTTCAAGACAGCAAATTTATGAGAACTCATTATCACTCGCAGTTCGATAATGAAGACACTTATAATGAAAAGGCATTATTGTTTCACCAAAATCTATATGGTTTACTAACAATCTATTATGATCAAACTGCCGTTACTCCACTCGATTTCACGGTTAGGTTAAAAGCGTTAAAAGAGAGCATAGACCAAGAAATTTTTGACGATGCGGATGTGTCTTCAAATGAGATAATGACAGAAATTGATACTGCAATTGCTACTGCAGAAAAGATAAACAACAAAGTTAACGAAATCAATGATAACTACCTTAAAGCTTTTAATAAAGGCGATGCTAAAACTGCCAAAAAGCTTTATGATAAAAGCAGACAGCTTAATGCTGGGTTATTGGAAACATTCAAGTTTGCCCAAGATCATTTCGTCAAACTCACATGGGAAGATGAGCCGATTTTCCCACATGAACACGCACAACATAACATTGGGAATTTAGCACTTTCTATTGAATCTCTGAAAAAAGGCGATGTAAATACCCCTCTTGATGAATATTTATTTGCCATTGATAATAATTGGTACACTTATGATTTTGACAAAGAGGTTAACCGCTATTTCACAGACTACGTGTTAAAGCAACCTGCTGACAGACTGCTATGGGGTGCAGGAAGAATTGTAGGTCATGAAGATCTATATGACACAATAAATACTCTTTTAGAAAAACGCGATCAAACGGATGCTAATGTGACCGAAGAGATTGAGACATTGACTAAAGCATTAGAAAGTCAAAAACTACTACTGAAAACATCTGTCGATGAGGAACTAGCAAGCATAAAGACACTCTCCGAAATGCTAGCTGAATTAAAGTGATTTCTTAATGGTTTTCATAAGATCTTTCTAAAAAATAAAAAACACTAGAACTCCATCGACAAAACTACAACGGAATTCTAGTGTTTTTTTGTAGTTAAATGATTTTTGTTAAGTGTTTATTTGTCGTAGTAATACGAACGTGTATTTCGTAAGTAGACGAATTGTGGAGTGACAGATTTTATTTGAATTTCTAGCGCAGGTACTGTTCACTTATCCCATCGGGCCATGATTGATTGTTGTCAATGCATCATTCGTTTTAAAGATCTTTACGTTGACAGTTGTAATGCCAAAACCATTCAACCGTTTTGTATGTTTTGCTAAATAATTTTCGGCATCTTCTTTGGTGTTGAATAAATAGATACCGCCGGCTTCCTTCGTTTGTTCATTCTCCGTCCAAATCTTCCAGATGAATCCTTTTTCTTCGTTAATGCTATTTGCCAAATCTGTAAACGCATCGACCATTTCTGTGCCAAAGGGTCCTTCATGATTGAAATCGACTTGTAATATGTACGCCATAGTGAAACCTCCTTTAAATTGTTGTTGCTACATGTAGTATAGACGAAACGTGCTCATTTATATATGATGCCGCATTGATTCGTTCAAGGATAGGATTAAGAAGTCCTGTCCCTCGGTACGGCGCACTTTATTTTCGCATGTTTATTTAGGTATATGAATAATTTATTGTTGAGTCACACACAGATACCTTTCACTAAGTGTTGATTCGGATATCACCAATACATTTAAATTCCTCAACAGTAAACTATGGTAATATTAATATTGATTATACTGGATATATAGAAGAGTAGAGTAATATGAATAAATATAAAGAATTTCCTTGTTAGAAATTTTCGAGAATTGGCCACTTGATTCTATGATCAGGACGGAAATGGAATCAGGTTTAAAAGGAGCTTATGTAGAATTGGACGAATTGATTGAAGCTGTCGATTATAAAAAAATTTGTGATGAATTATATGATGGGATTTATATCTCTGATGAAGAAGGAAAGACTTTATATGTCAACAAATCTTATAGCAGGATAACTGGATTGGCAGCAGACTTAGTCATAAATAAGTATGTAACTGATCTCATGAAGGAAGGTTTATTTAAAAACGCAATCACACCTGACATTATTAAAACAAAAAAACCAATTAACGCAATGGCAGAAATCCGCACAGGGGTAAAAGTATTAATTTCTGGATCACCAATTTTAGATCCTGAGGGAAATTTAAAAAAGGTCGTCGTTATTAATCGTGATATGTCAGATTTATTGGATATGCAAGAAAAGCTTGCTGCATCACAAAATGAAATCGAACATCTGAGGAAATTACAGATAGCTAATAATTTAATAGGTAATAGTGATGAAATTCAACCTATTATTCAAATGATTCACCAAGTAGCCGATTTGGATGTAACTGTACTTATAATGGGAGAAACGGGGGTAGGCAAAGAAGTTATAGGAAATGAAATTTATATGAATAGCGACAGACATGGCAAACCCTTTATAAAAGTCAATTGTGCAGCGATTCCTGCCAGCCTATTAGAGGCAGAGTTATTTGGCTACGAAGCCGGCTCCTTCACTGGAGCATCCAGTAAGGGGAAAATCGGAATGTTTGAGTTGGCTGACAAGGGCACCTTGCTTTTGGATGAAATTGGTGAAATGCCTCTTGAATTACAATCAAAGCTTCTTAGAATCATACAAGAAAAAGAGGTTACACGTGTAGGGGGAACGAAATCGATTAAATTCGATGTTAGGATTCTTGCTGCAACTAATTGTGATTTATATGAACAGGTGAAAAAGGGGAATTTTAGGGAAGATTTATATTACAGGTTAAATGTATTTCCAATTCATATACCACCACTTCGAGCTCGAGTTTCAGATATTGAATTATTAACAAAACATTATTTGAACGTGTATAACACGAAGTATGGAAAACAAGTATTATTTGATAGTGAAGTGTATGAGGTTTTCAAAAACTACACATGGCCAGGAAACATTAGAGAGTTGCGAAATGTGATTGAGCGTCTGGTTATTGTTTCAGAAAAATACAAAAATATAAATGGTACATTATCCAAAAAGGTTTTGAATATTGAGTCGGACAGTACAGAAACAACAAAGGGTGAGCTTAGTCTTAAAGAAATTGTCGAAAAAGTAGAAAGGAAGATAATAGAAAAGGCATTAAAAGATTATGGGAGTACAAGAAAAGCAGCGGCAGTCTTAAAAATAAGCCAATCATCAGTAGTGAAAAAGGCGAAAAAATTAGGAATTCATATAGGTGATTAGAAAAGGAATCATAGTGATTCCTTTTTTAATCGCCAATAAACAATGTCAATTAACATATAGTCCTGATTTATATTGAAAAACGATGAATACTTTCATCGTTTAATTTTTAGCCAAGGAAGCAAAAGCCTTTGATATCGGTTTTTGCAATTGGCACGCAAATTGCAATATATAAAATGAATAACTAACTATATAGAATGTGAGGGGAAAAGTAATGGAAAAATTAATCATTACGGTAGCACCAACAGGAGCACAAACTACTAGAGAGCATACGCCATATGTGCCTTTATCGCCAAAAGAGATTGCGAATTCTGTTTACGAATCATGGAAAGAAGGGGCAGCCATTGCCCATATTCATGTTAGGGATTATAAAGGAGACAATACCCTTGATTTAGACACGTATAAAGAGGTAATTGATCGAGTTCAGGATAAATGCGATATTATTTTAAATTTAACAACTGCTGGGGGTTTAGGGAATAATGAGGAAGCGAGACTAAGAGTTTGCGAATTAAATCCTGAAATGGCTACATTTGATGCAGGGTCCATGAACTTTGGACAAGATGTTTTTCATAATACACCTGTATTTCTGGAGACACTGGCGGCTGTTACAAAGGAACGTCAAATAAAACCGGAAATTGAGATTTTTGATATCGGAATGATAGATAATGCTTTAAGAATTGCGAAAAAAGGTTTATTGGAAGAACCGTTCCATTTTCAATTTGTGTTAGGTGTCCATGGCGGGATGCCTGCAACTCCCAAAAATCTAATGTTTTTAGTGGATAGCATTCCAAAGGATTCAACTTGGTCAGCAATAGGGGCAAGTAAAGATCAACTAATCATTAATACGATGAGTATACTTCTAGGCGGTCATGTTCGAGTAGGAATGGAAGATAGTGTGTACTATCGAAAAGGAGAGTTAGCTACTACTAATGCTCAATTTGTGAAAAGAATAGTAGAGTTATCTAACACGCTCGGAAGAGAAATTGCTACTCCTAACGAGGCTAGGAGAATTTTGGGGCTGGATAGAATAAATGAGAAAAAGAAATCAAAGAGTACAGCTAGTTCTGGTAGATAAATGAAAATCTGTTATTTTACTTCAAATAGGCTTCTTTTTGACTGAATGCAAGTTGAAAGCCAAAACGAATGTAATTATTCTCTATACTAGAAAGCGCTATCACCCGTAAATATAAGGAAGAAAGTTGGAATGAAAAATGATAAAAAAAATAGCTGTATTAGGTGCAGGAACAATGGGTCAAAGCATAGCGGAAAATTTTGCAATCCATGGATATGATGTGAATCTGTATGATGTTGATGAAGATAGACTAAGAAATGTTGAAAATGAAATTAAAACTGATTTGGAATTCCTTGCCGAAGAAGGATATATAGAACATAGTGTAATCGCAGAAACAATGAACAATATTCATTATTGTTCTGACATAAAAAAAGCAGTTGTTGATCGTGATTTTATTACGGAATCGATTCCTGAAATACTGGAGCTAAAACAAGAAACGTTCAAATTATTAGATGATATATGCCCGGAACAAACAATTTTCACAAGCAATACTTCCAGTCTTGGGTTAAACGACATGATGGCCTTGGTTAGTGAAAATAGAAAAAAACGGATGATGGTTACTCACTATTATAATCCAGCGCATATTATGCCAATTGTTGAACTCTCCTATTTTGGTAATATGCCGGAAGAAGTTTATCAAGAAGTCGAAAGTTTATTTAAATCTATAAAAAAGCAGTATATAAAAGTATTAAAAGACGTACCCGGATTAGTAGCTAATCGTATTCAACAGGGTATCGCAAGAGAGGTGTTTTCGATTATTGAACAAGGAATCGCTGAACCGGAAGATGTTGATAAAGCATTAATGTTCGGACCTGCATTTCGTTATGCCACCACTGGTCAGCTAGAAGTAGCCGATATGGGCGGTCTTGATATTTGGAGTGTGGTAGGCGATAACCTATTAAAAGTTATGGATAATCGTACAGAAGCGAATCCTTTGCTAAGAGAAAAGGTGAAAGAAGGTAAGTTAGGAGCTAAAACCGGTGAAGGCTTCTTCAAGTATAAACCGGAAACGCTTGCTCAAACAAGAAATGACTTCACTAAACGTTTGATTCATCAATTAAAGGTTTCACAAAATTATATAAAAAAGGAACCTATTTCAACTAAATAAGCTTTTTGGATTCATCAACACTGATTGCCTGAACATCCTGAGGAATATTGCGACATAATCAATTATGATGTATGGCAAACTTTCCGACTTGGTTGTGTATTGATGTAAAGGATAAAGAACTATTAGTAAATTTATTACTCGTACGGATGAAGTAACAGCTATCGGCTTGTTCAACCGTAAGAGTTACGATGAACAGATCGATTTGAAATTGGAAATCTTAATTGTATAGTATTATTTTAAATGTTTTGTAAAAAAATCAGAATGGAGTGGAAGTATGCCACTTATAGCATTGGCTTTGGGGATAATAATATTATTTATTTTAATCATAGTTTTTAAGCTTAATGCATTTCTGTCTCTAATAATATCGGCAATATTCGTAGGGCTTTTCCAGGGAATGGAACCATTGGAAATTGTCAAATCGATTGAATCTGGTCTGGGGAGTACCCTTGGACATTTAGCTATTATTATTGGTTTGGGAGCCATTTTGGGGAAATTAATATCTGAAGGTGGTGGAGCTAATAGAATCGCAACGACTCTAATTAAAGTTTTTGGCGAAAAAAGAGTGGATTGGGCAATTTGCCTAGCGTCATTTATTTTGGGGATAATATTATTCTATGAAGTTACCTACATTCTTTTGATCCCTATCGTATATACAGTAGCAATTGAAGCAAAGGTTAAGCTAATGAGAGTGGGTATCCCTTTTTTAGCGGCTATATCAATAACACACGTCTTTTTACCTCCACATCCAGGTCCAACTGCTATTGCAGCTGCTTTAGGAGCAAATTTAGGTGTTGTTCTGGGGTACGGCTTTCTTCTAGCGATTCCAGCTACAATTATTTTCGGACCGCTATTTGGTAGGTTATATAAAAATTGGGATATTGAAATTCCAAGCCATTTAGTATCAAAGAAAGAATTCAACATGGATGAAGTTCCATCATTTGCAACTTCCATTTTAACAGCTTTGTCCCCAGTTATTCTTATTTTGATAGGGGTAATTGCACAATTTTCGATTTCTGAGACCTCTTCTACTTATAAAATTTTAACCTTTATCGGTAATGCTGATATAGCTCTGCTTATATCACTTCTTATCGCAGTATATGTATTTGGATTGCATAAAAAAAGGAAAACGATGCCTCAATTAATGAAAATCGCGGAAGAAGCACTGATTTCTATGGGGGGAATAATATTCATTCTTGGCGGTGGTGGTGCATTTAAACAAGTTATTCTTGATAGTGGAATGGCAGAATACATTTCTGAATTTACAAATGGATGGAATATCTCACCATTCGTATTAGCGTGGATTATTGCCGCTATTATCCGGTTAGCCGTAGGGTCTGCCACAGTCACAGTTTTAACCACTGCTGGAATTATGTTGCCAATTGTTCAGGCAACTGGTGTTAGTCCAGAATTGATGGTAATAGCAATTGCAAGCGCTTCGATAGCTTGGGCGCCACCAAGTGATGTATCTTTCTGGATGACAAAAGAATACTTTAATTTGACGATTGTACAAACAATTAAATCTGTTTGCTTTATGTATACTCTGGTTGCTATTTATGGATTACTTGGAGTCCTTGCATTGAACATGTTAATTGGGTAATTTATAAAAGCTTTGTAACTAGTAGAGGTTTTGCTATCTATTTGTGAAAAGAATAGTAGAATTGTTTAACACTTTAGGAAGAAAAGTTGCTTCTCCGAATGAAGCATCGGGAATTTTGAAATCGAGAAAAAATCAATCAAGGGGTGACTATTTATGAAAATAGGCGTATTAGGAGTAGGGTCACTTGGTACAATTATCGGTGCACTTATCACTAAGGGCGGATATAATATCGATCTAATTGATATTAATCAGGAAAATGTAGATGAGCTAAATCAAAATGGTGCAAAGTTAACAGGTTTTTTAAATGAGACAATTCCTGTAAAAGCTAAACATCCGAATGAATTAACTGGAAAATATGATGTGATTTTTCTTCTTACAAAACAAGTTTACACAAAGGATTCATTGGAATCCATACTTCCTTTTCTTTATAAAGACAGTATAGTATGTACGTTGCAAAATGGTATCCCCGAAGAAAGTGTTGCCGCCATAGTTGGGAAGGAAAGAACTGTTGGTGGTGTAGTTGGCTTTGGCGCCACTTGGATAGGGCCCGGCGTATCAGAGCTAACAACAGAACTAGAGGTAATGAGGAAATACGCATTTGACATTGGGGAACTCACTGGAGAAATTACCGAAAGAATAAAAACGATAAAAGCCATTTTAGAAACTGTTGGTTATACCGAAATTATCACCAATATTAATGGAATGAAATGGTCTAAGCTGTTAATGAATGCAACTTTTAGTGGTATGTCTGCAGCACTAGGGTGCACATTCGGAGAGGTATTATCTAATCCGGATGCAATGAGAAGTTTGGCAAACATCGCTGATGAAACGATTAAGGTAGCTCGATCACATCATATTCGACTAGTAGAAATGCAAGGGAAAGACTTTGAGTTTTTAGAACTGGAGAGTCAAACAGACGTTTCCGGGAAAATAGCATTTTATGAGGAAGTGTGGGGGCCTCATGCAAACCTCAAGGCTAGTATGTTGCAGGATTTAGAGAAAGGCAAAAAAACAGAAATTGATTATATTAATGGACATGTTTCCGAAAAAGGAAGAGAGAAAAATATACCAACTCCATATAATGATTTGGTTTGTACCTTAGTAAATGAATCAGAAAAAGCAAAAAAACTCCCTGTTTTTGAGGGAAATATCTACATGTTTAATTCGTTGAGCAACAATCTTTTGAAAGCTTAATTGATAAAAAGGATTACTAATATTTTTAGCTTATCGTGGTTTTCTAGTCATAGTCGTTGCTCCCATCGTCAAGCATATGGGGACATTTTCATTATTACCATCATGAAAGCGCTTGTAGCATTCTGTACCGCTATTATACTTTCATTAATTGTTTAACTTAATAGGTTCATCTCGGTTGGAAATATCCCTTTGGATATAGAAAGCACGGCTATGCCAATTTTGTTAGTAGTAAAACTTTATTTAGCATCACCCATCTAAAACCTTTTAGACAACAACATTTAAAGCATAGTGCCTCTCAACGGTGTCGAAAGCGATTATGTTGATGGGGACACAAAAAAGTAAGCGCCAAATAACGCCCATCTATTCGTCAGGTGGGCGTTATTTGGTGCTTACGAAATAATGAGAGGACGTTCAAAAGAGTTTTAATACATATATGAAAGGCGTTCTGTTTTAAATACGGACGCATTCGATCAAGGACTTCAAAAGATAAGTATTGAAGGGGCTACCAACGTTTGAACCACTACTCGGTGACGGTTGGGCTTCCTTATATAAGATGAAACTTGAACTAACGGTAGAGAACGTTATCATATAGGTACCTTTCACCAAGGAAGGATTGTCCCTCGGGATGGCGCATTTTATTCCCGCGTCGTGAAATCCGATTCTTTTATAAAGTGCAGTTCCTAATATGGTGGTATTTCACGTGCCAGTGCTTGTAAAATATGGCACAATGAAGCTAGATTTTATTGAATAGTAGGGGGAATGCAAAGTGAAACCAAAAGTTTATTCCACATATGCTATGCCTGAAGATGTGAAGGAATTTATGGCAGAGTATTGCGATATTCGTCAATGGCAGGGCGATGGACGGATTCCGAGAGATATCTTATTAAAGGAAATTGCTGCCGTTGAAGGGTTATATACGGCGGGCGGCAGTATGGTTGGAAGGATTGATGAGGAGCTGCTGAATCACGCGCCTCATTTAAAAGTCATTAGTAACGTATCTGTAGGATACAATAATTTTGATGTAGAAGCGATGAACAAACGAAATATAATTGGAACAAATACACCTCATGTTTTGGATGAAACGGTTGCAGATTTAGCATTTGCCCTAATTTTATCCACTGCTAGACGCATTACTGAATTGGATCGGTTCGTCAAAGAGGGAAGCTGGAAACCGACGACAAATTATCACGAGATCTATGGGAAAGATGTACATAGTACCACGTTGGGCATCATAGGTATGGGGCGGATCGGGGAAGCGATTGCGCGAAGAGCGAAATTCGGATTTAATATGGATGTCCTTTATTATAACCGTAACAGAAAACCGGAGGCTGAAGAGAAGTATGGCACGGAGTATTGCGACTTGACTTCACTTTTAACGCATTCCGATTATATTGTATTGATGACACCCCTTACAACTGAAACATTACAACTTATAGGTGAAGAGGAATTTAAAATGATGAAGAAATCGGCTATTTTCATAAATGTGTCTCGCGGTCAGACAGTCGATGAACAAGCGCTTATTCGTGCATTACAAAATGGAGAGATTCTTGGAGCCGGATTGGATGTATTCGAAACAGAGCCCGTGAATCAAGATAACCCATTACTTCAAATGTCGAATGTCGTTACAGTCCCACACATCGGATCCGCCACAGCTTTGACGGAAGCGGCAATGGCGATGCGAGCGGCGGAGAATGTAGTAGCAGTTTTAACGGGGAAGGAACCAATTGACCCCGTCGGAAAATAATAACGGACACGGGATAGATGCTGACACCTATTCATACTTTCCTTTCAAAGGAACAAACATCACATCATCCAAAACGGTCGTATGGATTTCTCCGTCTATGTCTTTTTCCAAGAGTAAAAGTTCCTGTAGGAAGGGTGTTCCAACGGGAATGATCATTTTTCCTTCGATAGCGAGTTGGTCCATGAGCTCGCGTGGCACCTGGGCAGCGGCGGCGGTCACCATAATTCGGTCATAGGGAGCGTGCTCTTCCCATCCATTGCTACCGTCATCCAGCTTGAAATGGATGTTGGTGAAACCAACTTTCTCCAATCTTTCTTTAGCTTGTTCATGCAAGGCGGAAATCCGTTCAATTGTATAAACTGTGTTCGAGAAGGCGGCGAGCAGGGCGGTCTGGTAGCCTGATCCCGTTCCGATTTCCAACACTTTTGAAGTAGGCTGCAAGTCGATGGACAATGTCATTTCGAGTACGAGAGAAGGCTGGGAAATCGTTTGTTCATGCCCGATCGGAATGGCCTCGTCTTTGTAGGCGAATTCCTTGAGTTCATCCATGAAAAAGCCACGGTCCAGTTTTTGGAAGTAGATGATGATGTCTTGGTTTTGATTGGCCATTGTCCATGCTCCTTCGTTTAATAGTAACGAACACTGCACATTAATCATTACCGATATCGAGAGTATGTAAACAACATTAAGCGAACGGTACCAGGCAAAGTAAGAGCCACACCATATTGATGTGGCCAACAACTTATTACTATTCTATTTAATCTTTTTGACTAGTACCATTTTGAGTACTTTCAGCAATTGGGGAAGTAGCTTTCTTAAACTCATTATTAATAGTAGGTGAAGAGGCTTTTACAGGATCTCCATAGGCTGTATAGGTAGATGGATCTTTCTTTTTCTTGCTAGCACTCGCATTCGTGTTCATGTTTTGATGAGTCATTTGTATAGAACCTCCAGTCTGATTTTCCAAAGATGACATGCAAATGGCTGTGAAAGCACCTGATCATCCCTTTACCTTTATCATCTCCAATAACGCGCATATTATGTATCTCAAATGTGATTTCTTAAATGCGGCTATACAATATTATCGGAACAATTAGAAAGTAAAGTTGTTATACGCATACGACTCAGAAAACTAGAAATTACCGCGGTTTAATTGTGCTGTATGTATTTCATTTTTTAGAAATCATTACATATTCTGTTTCTCTATAGTTTATTAAAACACGCATTAGGAATTGATTCACCGATAAAACAAACAATTTAATTTCTAAATCGATTATTATCATACAGGCATAGTACAAGGAATAATCTCGTGATAGTCAACGTATTATGGAGGTAGAGTAGATAGAAAACAAAATTGAAAAGCATATTATCGAGTGCGATTTTGGGGATAAATTCAAGTGAATTGATTTCTTGTATAAGAAAGGACAAGCCGACAGGGGGTCTACTCGTTGGTGAAACTAAATTTGCCTACTAGCTACTGGCACTTGGATGCACCGTTTATAAACTATCTTCCTTCCAGTCTTATTGTTAATACGAATTAATTTACTTGAGTTTTACGGGATTCTGTAGCAAGTATAACGTTTGCTGAGGGTTTCTTTCATTAGCATGATTGTCTACTAATTTCAAACTGGAAGGGGAATCGAATGACAGAATATCATCAACAATCATCAGTTGAAGTCATGGATATGTTGGATGTGACAAATCAAGGATTAAGTGATTATGACGTCCAAAAGAGACAAGAAGTATATGGGTATAATGAATTGATGGAAGGAAAAAAGACAAGTACATTTGCCGTTTTCTTTGGACAGTTTAAAGATTTATTAGTCATTATTTTAATGATTGCCGCTTTCATTTCATTTCTATTAGGTGAAGTGGAAAGTACGATTGTTATTATGATAGTCGTAATTTTAAACGCAGTCCTGGGCACTGTACAGCATGTGAAGGCAGAAGAGTCTTTGGATAATCTCAAGGCATTGACCTCTCCAGTTGCAAAAGTGATACGGGATAATCGGATAATAGAGATTTCTTCAGATGAAATAGTGGTTGGAGATCTTCTCTATTTGGAAGCCGGTGACTATATTAGTGCAGATGGCAGATTAATAGAAAGCCATAATCTGCATATAAATGAAAGTTCACTGACAGGTGAATCATTGGCTGTAGCGAAAAGTACCGCGCCCATCAAAGAAGATCGTGTAACCATTGCTGATAAAAAAAATATGGTTTTCACTGGGAGCTTTGTCACCAATGGACGCGGTACTGTAATTGTTACAGCGATTGGAATGGAAACGGAAATCGGGAAAATCGCGAATTTACTGGATACTGCGAAAGAGAAGAAAACACCTCTTCAAGTGAGTCTTGATCATTTTGGGGAAAAATTAGCATTAGGGATTACGATGATTTGTTTAGCCATTTTCACTATTGATCTTTTTAGAGGCCGCGAGTTAGTAGATTCGTTTATGTTTGCTGTTTCGCTTGCAGTTGCAGCAATTCCGGAAGCACTAAGTTCGATTATTACCATAGTGCTGGCTTTTGGGACACAAAAAATGGCCAAGGAAAATGCCATTATACGTAAGCTCTATGCTGTCGAAAGTCTGGGAAGTGTATCTGTTATTTGTTCAGATAAGACGGGAACATTAACAGAGAATAAAATGAGTGTACAACAAGTATATGTTGATCAAAAAGTCATTCCGCATGATCAACTACATACAGAAAATCCAATCGAGAAAAGTTTTATCTTAAAGGCGCTATTATGTAATGACGCCGTGGAAAGAGATCATAAAGAAATCGGTGACCCTACTGAAATTGCACTCGTGAAATTAGGGAAGCAGTACAATTTTGACGAATTAATCGTAAGAGATCACTTTCCAAGAGTGGCGGAGATACCTTTTGACTCAAATAGAAAGCTAATGAGTACAGTGAATCAAATCCACCACCAAACTATCATGATTACAAAGGGAGCATTAGATGTTCTTCTATATAAGATTGTAAAAATCGATACTTCTGAAGGTATCCTTGATATTACGGAAGCTCATCGTAAAAAAATTGAAGAAGTGAATCGTGATTTTTCTAAAAATGGATTAAGAGTACTCGCAATTGCTTACAAAGAGATAAGGAGAAATCAACCAATCGCTGCAGAAGATGAAAGAGATTTAATCTTTGTCGGATTAATGGCGATGATGGATCCTCCGAGAAAAGAGACAAAAGCAGCGGTTGAAAGCTGTATACAAGCTGGTATTAAACCGGTGATGATTACAGGTGACCATAAAATAACAGCAACTGCTATTGCCAAGCAAATTGGTATTTTAAAAGATCCATCAGAAGCAATCGAAGGATATGAAATTGAAGGATTAACTGATCGACAACTACAAGAAAAGGTGAAAGATGTCTCTGTCTATGCCCGCGTAACACCAGAGCATAAAATTCGTATCGTTAAAGCTTGGCAGGAAAAAGGAAATGTCGTAGCGATGACCGGAGATGGAGTCAATGATGGCCCCGCCTTAAAACAAGCCGATATCGGTGTGGCAATGGGGATAACCGGTACCGAGGTAGCGAAAGATGCATCCTCTATGATCTTAACGGATGATAATTTTTCAACGATTGTCAAAGCTATTTCAAATGGAAGAAGCCTCTATACGAACATCAAAAACGCCATTCTATTCTTATTATCAGGGAATGCAGGTGCTATTTTCGTTGTTTTATATGCAACAGTATTAGGTTTACCGGTTCCCTTTGCACCCGTGCATCTATTATTTATTAACTTACTTACCGATAGTTTGCCGGCAATTGCAATAGGTTTAGAGCCGCATAATAAAAATACAATGAAGGACAAGCCGAGAGATATTCATACGCCATTATTAAATAAAGCATTTACGACTCAAGTGGTGTTAGAAGGTTTACTAATTGCTATCTCTACAATCATTGCTTTTCGAATGGGATTGTCAACGGGTGATACGCTGACAGCAAGCACAATGGCGTTTGCAACATTATGTTTGTCGAGATTAGTGCATGGCTTCAACTCCAGATCTAAAGAATCAATCTTCACAATTGGTGTATTTTCGAATAAATATACCTGGCTAGCATTTACAATAGGTGTTTTAAGTTTACATTCAGTTTTATTTATTCCATCGCTTACGGGTATGTTTGAAGTCGCAACATTAAGTGGAGTACAATTAGGCTACATTTATATCTTGTCCTTTATGCCGTTTTTAGTTAATCAGTGGTATAAATTTTTGTTCGTGAGAAGAAAATAAACCATCTCAAAGTTCTTTAAGACATTGGGAAATTGGAGATGTCATAAACGGATATAATTCTCGAATTAAATTAAAAAAGCTGAAGGTCAATTTATGTTGATTTTCAGCTTCTTTTTTATAAGTGAGTCAATTTCATATTAGAAGGTTTTGTATTAAAATCCGAACAAGATTGATTTACACTACAGGCGAACGCTTTCTGCGGGCACGGCTTCAATCTCCTCGTCAATGCGTTCCTTCGGGGCTTTCAGCCAAGGAAGAGTGAACTTTCTCTTCCTATTTTTGCCTGCTGTTCCCGCTGGAGTCGCCGCCTTCGGTTACAATCAACGGACCTCATCCAAACAAACGAATAATCGATTACAAAAAACATTAATGTTCGTGCTTACAACTAAAATAAGCAATTATGAAATAGACTCAAGTATGTAGTAATTGATACAAGATTTTTGTGTTAGAAATAATCGTGTATCTTTCTGGAAATAATAGTAAAAAGGATCCGGAGTGTGAATGATTAATTAGAAATGGTGAGTTTCTGCTAATAGTTTGGATGTGTAATTATCCAGATAACCTCTAGGGTGTCTTCGCCTGCATTTTTCCAGGCGTGTGGTGATTGACTACAAAAATTAATTGTATCTCCAGCATTGAGAACGTATTTAGATTCATCAACGGATATTTCCATTTGACCTTTAAGAACTATAATACATTCCTTTTCGCTGTCATGAGAATAATATTCGCCACTTTCTCCTCCCTGTTTAATCTCTGTATAAAAAACTTCTAAATTACCTTTCCTTTCGCTTAACAAATAATCAATTGTTTTTTCATCAGGATAATTTATTGTTCGTCGATTGTCCTTTCGAGTAATTGATATTGAGGGGGCTTTATGATCTTCCTCTTCAATATTATAAAAAAGCGAAGAGATTTTTATATCCAACTCGTTTGCTATTTTTTGAATCGAGGAAATTGACCCTTTTGTGAGACCGCGTTCCAGTTGGCTTATAAAGCTAGAAGTAAATCCAGTTTTCTTAGAAATATAGTTTATGGTAATGCCTTTCGCTTGTCGTATAGACCGAATCTGTTCCCCTATTGAAATATTTATCTCATCCATTTTTCATTATTCCCCCTTGTTTAAATTTTCAGTCTAGAATATAATTAACCCACACTTAATTAAGTGTGGGTTAATTATATATGGTTGAGTAAGAGTATACCAAACTATCGGTTTTTTAAAAGGGTGTATTCGTTTACAAGACAACTAAATAGTGGAGGAGTGATAGGAGAATTATTATTTACTCGAATATAGCAATTGTTGGTTTTTATTCATATGTTTTTTCGGAAAAGACGCGCCATGCGAGAAATCAATTTAACGACAGTTATGTGGAAACTAAGAAAGTATAAATTACCGACATGGGAAATAAATACTCGAGTTTGCTTTAAAGTCAGCATTATAAAATGCATATCTTTAATGATTAAATAATCAATTTTAAAAGGAGGATTTATATGGGGGAATTTATTTTTAGTTTTTCTTATGGTGGCGCTTTAATAGTAATGGGGTTTGTTACACGTTTTTTTATAAAAAGAATGGATGCAGAACGTAAGGGTGTTGAAAGTGTTGAAATGACTGTCAGCAATGAGAACTTAACAAAGGTGGTGTAAGTAATGGTTTTCATTATAGGAATTATCGCGTCTTTCATTATTTACGTATTAATTGGTGTGGTCCTGTCTAAAAGTGTAAAAACCTCAGAAGATTTTTACGTTTCGGGAAGAAGTGGGACAACCCTTATGATTACCGGTACGCTGGTCGCTTCTTTTTTAAGCACTGTTTCCTTTATGGGGGAAGTAGGGTTCTCGTATGAAGGTTACGCTATTCCGTTACTTATTCTAGTTATTTTTAATGCAAGCGGTTATGTTTTCGGCGTATTTTTATTTGGTCGCTATCTGCGAAGAAGTAAATCATTAACTGTTCCAGAGTATTTCGGTAACCGCTTTCAATCCAAAAAAGTAAGAATGGTTGCCGCAATTACGACAGTCCTTGGGATTGCTGCTTACTTGGTTGCTGTAACCCAAGGAGCCTCACTTCTACTTTCCGAAATTTTTAAGATTCCGTATGCGATGGCACTCATTGTTATGTGGGTTGTTTATGCCTCGTTTACCATTCTTTCAGGTGCAAAAGGGGTAATGGTAAATGACACAATTATGTTCTTCATTTTCTCAATTGCTACTTATGTTTCATTCCCGTTTATTTTGAAATCTACGGGTGGGTTTCCAAATGCAATTATTAACGCAGCAAACAATATTGAAAAACCGGATATGTTCAGCTGGCACGGGATAACTGGTCCTAACGCATATATGGGAACTCCGACGGAAACAATAGTTTGGGCTATTATATTAGGATTAGTTTGGGGTTCTGTAGTTGCAATAAGCCCTTGGCAAAGCAGCCGTTATTTAATGGCGAAAAATGAGCACGTAGCTATTCGATCTGGTGTATGGGCAATGATTTCAATTTTTACGATTTATTTATTCTTGCACATTAGTATTACGACTATTAATAACGTTAAAACTGATATTGTACCAACGGAAAAAGTCTTTATATGGGCTGCGATGAATTTAGTTCCCACATGGCTTGGTGTTATTATCGTCAGTGGTATTATGGCGGCGGCGTTATCTTCTTGCGCAACATTTTTACAATTGATCGGGAACAGTGTTGCTAGAGATATTATGGAACAATCGCGGAGTAAGAACTATACAGATAAAGGTTTATTGAAAGTTAGCAGGATTTCCATGATTGCGATCAGCCTCGTCATTCTATTAATTGGTTTGTGGCAACCGCCGTCCGTCATGTGGATAGGTTATTTCGCAGCAACATTATTCGCTGCCTCATGGGGGCCTGTTGCATTCTCGAGTGTATTTTCAAAAACAGTAACAAAAGAAGGGGCATTTTGGAGTATCGTAGTAGGTTTCTTTGGAGTTATCTTTGGAGAAGTATTAAAACTCAGTATTACTTTGCCTGTCTATTTACACCCAGTTATTATCGGAGTAATTCTAAGTAGTATCGCTTTAGTAATTGGCTCTCGATTCGGGGTAATCACTGATGAAGAACGGGCTTATCAGGCAATGTTACTTCAACATCCAATTGAAGAAAATGAAGAAAAAGAAATGTCAATTACACGTAGGTATCCAGGATATTTAATGATCAGTGGTGGACTTGTTATCGCTATTACATTCATGTTTTACTACTGGCCGCTTTTACAAAGCAGGTAAACCACAAGTTAGCTGCCAGTTAATCTATGTAAGAAAAATATGCATTGACTCAAACTACTGATAGATTTAGGAGTGTTGATTTTATGACCCAACTTAAAAATTTATTTACAAAAGTGATGATTGGGAATACAGAGCTTAAAAACCGAATCTTAAGTACAGCACATCAAACAAATCATGTCACTGATGGTATCCCTACTAAAGATATGATTGCTTACCATGAGGCCCGTGCTAAAGGCGGAATCGGATTAATCGTTCTTGAAGCGGCGGCAGTCCATCCTTCGGGAATGCTGACGACGAATACTGTTGCTGGATTTGATCGGAGAATTGTCGAAGCTTACTCGAAACTATCTGAAACAATGCATCAATATGGAACGAAAGTTTTTTCGCAGTTATTCCATGGTGGAAGAGAAGTCGTATCAAGCGATTACCGCAACGCGGCATTGGCGCCGTCTTCTGTCCCGAGCCTGCGTTTTAGTACAATGCCAAGACCGATGAGTTTGGAAGAAATAGAAGAAGTAATTGAAGGTTTTGCCGTTTCAGCGAAGTTGGCAAAAGAGGGAGGTCTTGATGGAGTAGAAATTTGTTGTTCACATGGATATCTTCCATCACAATTTTGGGCAAGCCATACGAATCTGAGAACAGATGAGTACGGTGGTTCTTTTGAAAATCGAATGCGTTTTATCGTTGAAGTAATTGAACGTGTATGGAATGCGGTAGGCGATGATTTTACGGTAGGTATTCGAATGAGCGCAGATGAAATGACAATGGACGGAACGACGATGAAAGATGCTGTACAAATCGTGGAATACCTTGCAGATAAATCGCGTCTCGACTTTGTTAATGTTACTGCTGGAGATTCAAGTACGTATGCAGGCTCAACTCATATCGTACCACCTTCGCCAATGAAACATGCGTACCTTTCTGCACATGGCTTCAAAATTCGGATGGCCGGGGCTATTCCAGTGTTTGTAGGTTCAAGAATTGTCGATCCCGTGGAAGCGGAACAAATCATTGCTACTGGAAAAGCTGACATGGTCGGTATGACACGGGCGACAATTGTTGATCCTGATATGCCGAATAAAGCGCTAAAAGGCGAATTTCATTTAATTGATGCCTGTATCGGATGCTTGCAAGCGTGCATCGGGCATTACCATAAAGGCTTGCCGATAAGTTGTATACAAAACCCGCAGGCAGGAAAAGAAGCCCAGATTTTGCCTCTTTTACAAAAGAAAAACGATAAAAAGTCCGTCCTAGTAATTGGAGCAGGTCCAGGCGGCATGGAAGCTGCTGTAGCAGCTGATACTCAAGGGTATGATGTAACGCTTATCGATCAAAGCGATAGGATTGGAGGCTTACTTCAAACGATGCGCAAAGCTCCTATGCGTCACGAAATGGCTGAATCAATGCTAGATAACTATTCGAAGCAATTAGCCGTTAGCAATGTAAATGTTAAACTAGGTCAGAAAGTAACAAGAGAAGAAGTAATTGCATTAGCCCCTGACGCTATTATTTGTGCTGTAGGTTCAAGGTCATATATTCCGCAAGTTGAGGGAATAAATGACCCACGTGTCATAATGGTTGATAAAATTTTCAATAAAACAGATATCATGGCAGGTCAAAATGCTATCGTATTTGACTTTGGCGGCGACTGGCCAGGAATTGAAGCAGCTATTCACTTAGCCGAAAAGGGCTGTAAAGTAACACTCGTTACAACAAGGCTTCACGTAGGAGAAGAAATTCATCAATATCTTCGCAATGAATATATGAAGAAGCTTTATCAACTAAATATTACGATGAAGGCCCATCATGATTTTGGTGGTATTATAAATGGTAATGTCGTTGTCAGAAATTTATTTACACATAAAAGAGAAGAAATGGAGAATCATAAGATTATAGTATTATCGGTAGGCCGTGTTCCCAACACTGAATTGTACGAGGAGATAAAAAATCTTGCACCAACTGTCAGCCAAATTGGAGATTGCCTTGCTCCGCGAACAATTGAAGAAGCGACATTAGAAGGACTCCTTGCGGCAGTAAATATAGAAGATAATAGTAGCCGATATAGTGACTCCAGTTCAGATTACGTACAGGTGTAAGTAGTCTAGGTGTTTGGGCAAGAAGCTATTTACAAAGTAATTTTCAATTGCATAGAGAAAAGTCGTATGTCAGTATCTGAAGCGCTAATGCTTATGTTCACATTTGAAGCATTAATTTAAAGGAAGGCAGTCTAAGAGCGCGACGTCCTGTCGCAACGACTGCATGACCCGCATCCTACGGGCCTCAATACTGTTGTTCCACAATAAAAATAATCCATCCTTGAGTGGGAGCTCATAATGGATGGACTATATTATCACTAGAGCTGACCCCCCTTGTAGGGAACCTGCTATTACAGACCGCCTAATGTTATCCGCACTAGGAGGTCCTTTTTAGTTTATTCTGCTTTACTAAATGAATTCCTGTTATCTGCATTATATTGCAAATTCTTATTCAATACAATCGCATCATAATCCATATTTCCCGGGGAATGCGGATTCGCTTAAGTAGACGATGAAAGAGAATGATGGCATGAGCCCGAACAAGACGCTTGAAGAAAGAAAAAACGTGATGGTTTATTCCGACATCAAACAGAAGGTGGAGGACTTAGAGACGGCGGTCGTCCTTATTGTCCGCTTTCATGATACGGTATTCATATATATTAATTTCCTACCATCTCTCCATTCCACTTTCTAGGTACCTATGCACGAAACTATACAGATAATGAACTAACAATTGCATAAATAAAAACAAAAAGCTAACGATAGTGTTTTATTGTTCGCTCCCCGGTATTATGGTATTTATCATTTTTTCCTTTTTTTCAAATCGATTGTAGCCATTTTGCTTTTATCCACTATTTTTTCAAACTCGACAAAAACGAAATATCTGTTTTCCCCCATCTCCTGAACAGTGATCACTATTCCGTTGCGTCCTTTAATTCTCACATTCTCATTGACGGAAGGAATGATTCTTGACGCCTTGTTTAGTACATAGGTGTTGCCTTCGTAAAAATGAATGGAATACATATACTTATCCCCTTTTATTCGTATTTTGAACGTCGAATCCATTCATTTTATGGTTTTGGCGGGGATTTAGAACTTTCAGTACTTAATTTTAGGTACCTGTGCGCGGCACTATTCAGTAAATACAACTCAATTCCATAATAGTATAAAGTAAACCAATAGCTATACGATTTATCTTGACTTTTTGTAAAATCACTTAAATGTTTGAATTGATTGTCTTTGTGTCTCGCACAGGTACCTCTTTTTATTTATACGCTGGTACCTATTACTGATACTATTTAATATGATTGTAACGATGACTGTCACCAAAATAAAACCATTCTTGCATGTACTCATTAAGTAAATGCAAGAATGGTTATTTAGGTTAACTTTTTATTATGTTCATGCTGTTTTAAAGCTAAATATAGAAGCGTGCATTGTTTAAACGAATGGAGATCAATCGTTAATAATTGCTGAAGTTGTTGAATTCGATAGATAAGCGTGTTGCGGTGAAGGTAAAGCTTTCTTGCGGCTTGGCTCATGTTTAGTTGTTCCTCGCAATAGACTAGAAAACTTTCGATGAGTGCAGCCCCATTCGCATGGTTGCTTAACTTTTCAATGTACTTATCAAGTGTTTGTCTGGATGGTAGTTTCATTTCCTCTACTAAAGCCAGTGATAGTAGATTCCAGTCAGAAATGGAGACGATTGATTGTTGAAAGTTATTTCGTTTAGCAATAGCCATAGCTTTTCTCGATTGTTCATAGGAATGTAAGATTCCCTCGATTGTTGAGAAACATTCGCCGTAGGACAACATGAATTTGCTGTCCATATCTCTGTTTTGTAAAAATACCTGCAAAGAATCGGATACATAATCCAGTTTCTTTTCTATTGCACTTGTGTCTTCTGCGTTAAGATGTTTTACGACAAGCCATTGACCGGCTTTTAACGGAATAACGAGATCTTGCTCATTATCAACAAACAGTTTCGTCAAGTATAAAAAAAGATCTTGTTCCGTTTGGTTGAATAGTTGTACCTCTTTTATAGAAGGGAGTTGATCAACTGTGGAAGGGATATCCAATAAAATACATCGTCTTGATAAACCAAGTGAAAATCCATGTATTTCACAGTAGTTTTGAATCTTTCTTAAATCTTCACCTTCTTTATAACTAAGAAGACATTGAATGAAGTGCTGCATCGTTTCCATCTTAGAGACGATTGTTTTAGCACGAAAATTTTCCATTATTAGCATCTCAATATGGGATTGTACGAATGGTACGTAGCGTTCAACTGTTGCAGGGTCACCTATAAGGCCGAGTACGCCAATCGTTTGTTGTTGAAAACTTAATGGTGCGGCAATTCCCGGTAGGACGTTTACAAGGCCAGCAATTTGTTCTTTCGAAAAAAACATGATTTTACCTGATTTAGTTACTTCTGCAGTGACGATATGATGTGAGCCGAGTCGTTTGTTATCTGTACTGCCAATAATCATACCGGTATTATCTGTGATGCTAATCGGGATATCCAATAGTGATGAAAACTGTTCAACAACGGATTGTGCAAAGTGCCCAAGGACTTGCAAGTCATTCACCCCTTACTCCTGTTATGTTTTTATAGATGACTGTATTTTCTGAACTCATACTACTGATAATTATAACAGAATTTTGTGCATAACGGATATTTTCAATTAACTATTTGCCAGTATACTAGAAGTAAGAAGATTATAACTAACTGGGAGTTGAATCGTATGTTGGTTTTGAGTGCTAAAGATCAAATGGATATGGTGGATATGAATGAAATTTTACAATGTGTCGAGGTTTCTTTGAAAGCGTTTTCATCATCAAAGACGGATACGCCAATCCGAACGATTCTACCATTTGGCAATGGAAGTTCCGGGGTAGTGATGCCGTCGGTTGCGGAAGGTTTGGGTGCGATGGGACTAAAATATGTAACGGTCGTACCGACAAATAAAGACCGTGGGAAAAAGGCTATCCAAGGGGTTGTTTTGCTGTCGGATGTGACGACGGGAGAGCCGCTTGCATTACTGGAAGGATCTTATTTAACGCTTATTCGAACAGGGGCTTTGTCAGGTGTTGCGACAAAATATTTAGCTCGTCAAGACGCCAAAAATTTAGGGATTATCGGTACAGGAGAGCAGGCGGCGGGACTTTGTGAAGCGATTCTGGCGGTGAGGGATATCGATATGATCTATCTATGCAATCGGAGTGAGGAAAAGGCAAAAGAATTTGCGAAGTTTGTTGTGAAAAAGTTCCAAAAGAAAGTTATTATTTTACAGGATCCAAATGAACTTGTTCGGAATTCGGATATTGTTGTGACGGCAACTACGTCTATGTCACCGGTCTTTACAGATAATCTGCAGCCGGGAGTCCATGTGAATGCAGTTGGTTCTTTCCGCCCTACAATGCAGGAGTTGCCGACTTCGGCTATTTGCGATGCGGCCAAGGTAGTTGTTGAAGCAAAGGAAGCGGCGCTGGAAGAAGCGGGTGACTTACATATTCCAATCCAAGAAGGTGTGTTTTCAGCAAGTGAAATACACGGGGAACTTGGACGGATTGTAAGTGGAGAACTAGCAGGAAGAGAAGACGAGCAGGAAATAACAATATTTAAATCGGTCGGACTTGCCATCGTTGATATTGTCGTTGCAAAATATTTCTACGACAAAGCGTGCAAAAATAAAGTTGGAGTAGCTGTTGATTTAACTTAATTCAGCAGAAGTCCCCAACTTCCATAAGTGGCAGGATGAATCCTGGATATACATTCAATTCAGTGGGGGTTCAAACCCCGGCTGAATCAAGTTAAAGCCTCCGGCGGATGTCACAGATTTTGAAGGGAATAAAATTGAGCAAGCTCAATTCAAAATCTGGACGCAATCACGCCGAGGCGCGATTGATCATGAAATAGCTCGGACGGATTATTATTCTTTGGGGGGAGAAATGGATTATGAAAAAAGCGGATATCGTCATTGTTGGTGGGGGAGTAATGGGTTCAAGTACTGCTTATTCATTACGTAAGAATGGCTTTGAGGGGAGTATTGTCGTTGTTGAAAAAGATCCAACTTATGAATACTCATCGACAGCCCGAAGCGCGGGCGGTTTTCGGCAACTATATTCAACGTCTATTAATATTCAATTAAGTCGGTTCAGTTTGGAAGTCTATAAAAACTTTGCGGATGAGATGGCAGTTGACGGAGAAAAAGCTGAAATTGATTTCAAACAGCGAGGCTACTTGTTTTTAGCAACCGAGCGGATGTTACCCGCTTTTGCAAAACAACTTATGTTGCAAAATTCGCTTGGTGTACCTTCTGAAATACTTTCGACAAGTGATTTGTTGAACATTATTCCTGAATTGGAAACGAGTGACCTTGGAGGAGGATTATTCTGCAAAGAGGATGGTTACCTTGACCCGTACTCTGTCATGCAAGCTTATCGTAAAAATGCCCAGGGATTGGGGGTTGAGTATATTACCGCAGAGGTGTCTTCATTAACGACGGAAGGTGGGCGAATGACGGGTGTTCAATTAGTTGATGGGACGCGCTATTCTGCACCGATTGTTATTAACTGTGCAGGTGCATGGGGGGCCCAGTTAAGTGAAGCGGCGGGATTGCCACTACCGGTTGTGCCGCTGAAGCGTCAAATGTATGTCTTTGATTCTACAAAAAAACTAGAGAAAATGTTACCGCTTACAATTGATCCTACAGGGGTCTATTTCCGTCACGAGGGCGATAAGGTAGTAGCTGGATTTTCGGAAGATGTTAAACCGGGTATCGATTTTAATTGGAAGCGTTCCTCATTCGATCATTTGTGGCCAATCTTGGCACACCGCGTCCCCAATTTTGAAAGTCTTAAATTGGAATCGGGTTGGGCAGGAATGTATGACCACAATACAGCGGATCAAAATGCCATTATCGGCGAACATCCATCTATGAAAGGTTACTTTGTCGCACTTGGATTCAGCGGACATGGAATGCAACAAGCGCCTGGGGTGGGGCTTGGGTTAGCAGAATTAATCTGCAAAGGGAAATATGAAACATTGAATCTTACGCCACTTCGTGTTGAGCGTTTTGTAGAGAAGGATCTTGTTTTGGAAGATGCAATTGTATAACTTGATTCAAATCAAGCCTCTGGTGTAATTGATTGATCGAACGTATGAATTGTTCTAACGAAACCAAAGGGGGATGGGTTAATTGCATACGATTATTATGGTTGAATTCATATTATATCTCGTAATCATGCTTGTGGTTGGATATCTTGTAAGTCGGCGTTCGAAAAGTCATGCTGATTTTCTCTTGGGTGGTAAGCAATTGCCGGGTTGGGCGTTGGCATTTTCGGAGCGGGCCACTGGGGAGTCCGCTTGGCTACTGCTCGGCTACACTGGTTTTGTCTTCGCTACGGGGTTATCAGGAATTTGGGTAGCTTTCGGAATTGCTTCGGGTATTGTATTTGCTTGGCTATTCTTAGCGAAACGATTTATGAAGGAGGCCGAGAAAACGGGCGCGTTGACGTTACCTGGTTATTTGGCGTACCGTTTCGGGAAACACGGTAAAATCATTCTTTGGCTCTCTACTATTCTTATATTTAGCTTTATGATGTTTTATTTTGGCGCACAAATTGCCGGAGCCGGAAAAACCTTATTGGCCGTTTTTAATATCCCTACAAAGGTCGGGGCCGTTTTAAGTGTGATTGTCGTCATAATCCTTGCTTATGTCGGCGGTTTCGTAACAGTCGTTTGGACGGATATGATACAAGCCATCATGATGCTTGTAACGTTAGTCGTATTACCGATTGTTGCGCTCGTTAAAATTTCAGCAGCTGATTTGTCAATTAGTCAGGCTTTAGTAGCGGCTGGGCCCTCTATGGATTCATGGACTGGGGGAGCCATTGGTTTCTCAGTAGGACTATTGCTCTTTAATAACTTTGCTTGGTTTTTTGGTTTCCTTGGAGGCCAACCGCAATTGAGTGCTAGGTTTATGGCCCTTAGAAGTAAGAAAGAAGCAAATCAAGGGAGTTTTGTTGCGATTACTTGGACGATCTTGGCATATGGTGGTGCATTTATGATTGGAATCACGGCGCTCACATTGTACCAAGGTCAAGCATTCGGAGATGTCGAAATGGTTTTACCTTATATGATTCTTGACTTAATGCCTCCTTGGATTGCTGGTATTTTACTTGCTGGCATACTTGCCGCTATCATTTCTACCGCGGATTCACAGTTGCTTGTCATTACAAGTTCGGTTAGTGAAGATATCATCCGACATGCAATGAACATGAATCTATCTGAGAAGAAGCTGGTGGCCATTTCGAGACTTACGATTGTTGCGGCGGGAATTGTGGGTTTAGTCATCGCCTTGACCTCCAAGTCACTTGTATTTCTTGTGGTCAGTTGGGCGTGGGCTGGCGTGGGATGCACGTTATCACCCGCAGTTATCTTAACGTTCTTCTGGAAACGATACTCGGGTATTGGTGTCATCGCAACAATTATCTCAGGATTCGTTAGTACAGTTATCTGGATCTCAACGCCACTTGATGCGATTGCGACTTCACGTTTCACTACATTCTTTATCGCAGCCGCTTGTGGTATTGTTTTCAGCTTACTGTTCCCAGATAAAAAATATGAAGACTCAAAAGCGGGACAGGAGTCAACTATTTTAGAAACACGGGCATCATCCTCACTCGAAGTTAACTGATTATCCCTTTTAGCTGAGAAGTTGTGAAAGACACGAACTATATTGTTCGTCTTTGTGTCTGACACAGGTACCTCTTTAAAATTTGAAAACTAATTCTACGGTGACTTACATGCGAATGGGGCAGACGGGGGAGAGTTTTATACGAGAAGAAAAATGTTAACTGCTCGCTGGTCATAAGCCCACAAAAAAAGTACAGTGTTATGGTTACTATCAAATATTAAAACACCAAAGCCTCCCGACCCCTTTTTGGGACGGGAGGCTTTGGTGTATTTAGCTGATTACTTTTTTTATTCGGCTTCCTGGAGATAACTCACTTTGGCTACTCCTATTGAATAATTAATTTTATGTACCTATGCGAGGAACTATTCAGTAAATACAACTCAATTCTATAATAATATCAAGTAAATCATTGCTTGTGTGATTTTTCTTTATTTTTTGTATAATAACCTGAATGTGTGAATCGTTTCCTCTTTTGTCTGACACAGGTACCTCTTTTAATGTCGATACGAAGAACTATCGCTTGAAATGATCCGGCTGGATGGTACATTTAGATAAATACGATTATTTTTGAGGGAGATATTTTATGGACAGTAAAAATAGGAAATTCGATATACTTGACGCCGCATCTAGGATTGTAGCGGAGAAGGGGATTTTTTCGTTAACATTAGAAGCTGTAGCTAAGGAAGCAGGTATAAGTAAAGGCGGTCTGCTATATCATTATCAATCCAAAGAAGAATTAGTTGAGAAAATGGTGGAGCACCTAGCTGTAACTTATCAAAGTAAAATTGCTGCTAAAGCCGAAGCGGATTTTGAGGAAAAAGGGAAATGGTCACGTGCATACTTAGATGTAACGTTTAAACAACCGTATCGGAAAACGGATATGCACGCTGGTTTACTAGCTGCAAAGGCGATAAATCCACTCTTATTGAATCCGATCCATGAAGTGTATGCCGAGTGGCAACATGAAATTGAAAACGATGGTCTTGACCCAATCCAGGCAACCATTATTCGCCTAGCGACGGATGGTATTTGGTTAGCCGATCTATTCGGGATAAATCCGATCGATCAAGGTTCAAAAGATTTAATTTATGAAACATTACGAAGATGGACGAAAGAATAGTGAAGAAGTAGTAAAATTGTTTCATTATTCAATAAAGGTTGAAAGTGAATCTTGCCCCGTGTATAGTGTTAACTACAAACCGTCCAGACGGTACAGTAAAACAAAATGCATTGGGGGAGATAATATGAAGAACAAAGTTATGCTGACAGCAGCAGTTACAGGTGCGGGAGATACAACGGGAATAAATGAATATGTACCCGTAACACCGAAAGAAATCGCGGATTCTGCCATTGAATCGGCAAAAGCTGGAGCAACAGTCGCTCATATCCATGCTCGCGATCCGAAAACAGGTGGCATTAGTCACGATATTGAACATTACCGTGAAATTGTAGACCGTATCCGTGATTCGGAAACGGATGTCGTCATAAATATTACAGCGGGCGGCGGCGGTGACTTTATACCAAATTTGGATACACCGGCTGCCGGAGGTAATGGAACATTTATTCAAACGCCAACGGAACGTCATAATCCGGTTGGTACATTGCTCCCAGAAATGTGTACGCTTGATTGTGGGAGTGTCAACTTTGGGGATATGATTTATGTCAGTCCTACTGATTGGCTGAGAGAGCATGCAAAGCTCATTCAACAAAGTGGCGTAAAACCGGAGTTGGAATGCTTTGACACTGGACATCTTCGTTTTGCAAAACAGTTGATTGACGAAGGATTGATTGATGGAAACCCAATGTTCCAATTCTGTCTAGGTATTCCTTGGGGAGCTGAAGCAGACATTGAAACACTTCTGTATTTTAAAAATCGTTTGCCCGCTAATGCAAGTTGGTCGGCGTTTGGTATTGGTCGAATGCAATTGCCAATTGCAATGCAAACTGCGCTATTAGGTGGAAATATCCGTGTTGGTTTAGAAGACAATTTATATCTGACAAGAGGTGTACCTGCACGCAACGAACAGCTCGTTGATAAAGCAGTCGGGATGCTTCATAGCAACGGTATAGAAGTTATGACACCACAAGAAGCAAGGGATTATTACGGTCTGCTAAATACTCGAGCAGGGGCCACTTTATGAATGACATTAACAAACTAGCTGTTATCGGTACGGGTGTTATTGGCAATGGATGGATTGCGCGATTTCTGGCAAGGGGCTATTCAGTCGTTGCGTTTGACCCTGCGGAAGGAGCGGAGAAGCGGACAAGGATGGCAGTGGAGCGTGCATGGCCTGCTTTAAAGAAAATGGGACTTGCTCCAGGTGCATCAATTAATCGTATAGCATTTGTTACTTCAATAGAAGAAGCTGTAATGGATGCCGATTTAATTCAAGAGAATGTTCCTGAAAGGGAAGGGCTAAAAAAAGGTGTGTTGATGGGTATTGACCAGCACGCAAAACCTGATGCGATTATCGCGTCTAGTACGTCTGGGATCATGCCAAGCATTTTACAGGAGGGGTTGCGATATCCTGAGCGGATGATTGTCGCACATCCCTTCAATCCAGTTTATATTCTACCGCTTGTCGAACTAGTTGGTGGGAAAGCTACATCACCGGCCGTTATTGAAAGGGCAGAAGAATTTTACAAATCAGTCCGTATGAAACCGCTTATTATTAAAAAAGAAATAGAAGGTCATGTGGCGGACCGATTAATGGAAGCACTTTGGCGCGAGTCATTACATTTGGTAAATGACGGCATCGCAACGACGGAAGAAATTGATGCTGCGATTATTTATGGTGCTGGTCTTCGTTGGGCACAAATGGGACCGTTTTTAACATTTCATTTGGCAGGCGGCGAACAAGGAATGCGACACATGCTTGAACAGTTCGGCCCTGCGCTTAAGCTGCCATGGACGAAATTAGAAGCACCCGAATTGACAGATGAATTAAAAGAAAAAGTGATTGAAGGCTGTGAAACGCAAGCCGGTGATGACTCCGTAGCGGACTTAGAAGTGAAACGCAATGAATTCCTAGTGAAATTGCTCGATTTGGTGGGAGAATACTGGCCCGAAACAAGTAAGGAGAAAGTTCATTGAGAAAGAAGGAAGGAGGACTTCATATGGAGAGCACATCATTTTCCTATCAGAAAGTTGTAGCAGCGGACTGGGTAGACTATAACGGTCATATGAACGATGCAGCATATGCACTCGTTTTTAGCCTCGCCGTGGATGAGTTTATGAATCATATCGGATTGCACGAAGGCGCGCGTGAAATGTATGCATACACTATTTTCACATTAGAAACACATTTGTGCTATTTATTGGAAGCTAACGAAGGCGAGCAACTCCATCTAACCGTTCAGCTGTTAGATACCGACGACAAACGATTGCATGTGTTTTTCACAATGGAAAATAGCCGTGGTGATAAGGTTGCGACGAGTGAACAAATGTTAATGGGGATAGATACGGATTTAGGAAAAGCGGCACCATTCCCTACACCTGTCGCCGAAACAATTGCAAAAATAGCGCAGGAAGATAAACAGTTAGAATCTCCGAAACAAGTGGGGCGTACAATAGGCATTAGGCGATAAGGTAGTCGTGTGAGGTACCTGTGTGGGGAAATATACAGTTAACTCCAAGAGGTTATTCCATTTCTAGTTGACTGGTACACACACAAATACCCATCTCTACTTAAACAAGTATACCTTTTAAACAAAAACCATTATGGCTATCCACAATGGTTTTTGTTTTGCGGTATTGTATTCACTTTATCGTATAAAAAATGAAAATCCGGCACCTTACACTGATTATCTCTTCATTATACGTGTTGGTCTACAAGAATGGAATTCCCATCTGGATCTTCAATTGTAAAACTCGCAGGGCCTACGCTTGACTCATCTGCTTCAGTCAGTATTTCAATTCCTTTTGCTTTAAGATCTTTTTGAAGGTCCCGAATGTCTGTAAACGAATCGAGATTGTCGGCATTTTGATTCCAGCCTGGATTAAAGGTCAGAATATTCTTCTCGAACATTCCTTGGAATAGCCCAATTACGCAACTATCATTCTTCATAATTAGCCAATTTTGGGTAATATCCCCGCCAAAGACTTGAAATCCTAGGTTTTCGTAAAATGATTGTGATTTATGAATATCTTTTACACATAGACTTACTGAGAATGCACCTAGTTTCATATTTCCTCCTCTTACCTAGTTTTTCTGGATAATTAATAATTCGCACAAAATAAGTATAAATGATTACTTTGAAATAAACAACATTCACCATACGTAGTATTCCGCCAGGTAATTAAGTTACATCCAGGTGACAATTTCGTGTCATGGAGGGATATCGGTTTATCTTTCGACCACTATTCGTGTAAGATGCTATTTAAGCTTAAAGATTTAATAAGTGGCAGATTTGAAAGGAGTTTACACGATATGAATTTTAAAAAGATCCTACTTCCATTTATAGCAGGTGCACTAGCAGTTAGTTTAGCTGCCTGTAGTGAAGAAGATAAAGCAGCAAAAGACAAAACACCTCAAGAGGAAACAAAGCAGGAAGCATCAAAGCAAGAAGCACCTAAGGAAGAAAAAGAATCTGCAGAAGAGATGCAAGCTAAACTAGCTGAACAGCAAGTGGACAAAAACAAAGTAGTGGCTGTGGTAAATGATGAAGAACTTACAGGTGAGGACTATAACACTGCATTGACATCAATCCAAGGGCAAATGCAACAAATGGGACAAGACCCATCAAGCAAAGAAGCGGCTGAACAAGTAAAAACGCAAGTACTTGATACGCTTGTGAACCAGACATTGATACTTCAAAAAGCAAAAGAAGCGAAAATAAATGCATCTGAAACTGAAATTGACGAAGAGTATTCGTCATTTGAAAAGCAATTTGGCGGGGAAAAAGAAATGAAAAAAGCACTCAAAAGCCAAAGCATGGATGTAAAAACATTGAAAAATCAAATCGCTGAATCCATCATATTTGACAAGTACCTAGAAAAAGTCGCTCCAGCCGGAAAAGTATCAGATAAAGAAATTAAAGCATACTATGACAAAGCTGCAGCTACTTCAAAAGAAGCTGGGCAAGAGCTGCCACCGCTTGAAGAAGTTAGTCAGGAAATCGAAGGAATCATTAATCAAGAGCAACAGCAAAAACTGCTTGTTGCACATGTTGAAGAACTAAAAGCAGCTTCTAAAATTGAATTGAAATTGTAAAACAACTACATGTGAGACATGGAGTACTTAACCGTAACGGTTGAGTGTTCCATGTCTTTTTAATTTCTCCATTAAATGGTAGCACCCCTTTTACTTGCAATTCCTTTAACATAGGAACTTCATTTCTGGACAACCTACGTACAAAGAAAAAGTGGAATGAGGTGATGGACATGATTTTGGAAAGGTCGACTGCGTGGAAAGAAGGCTTTATCGAACGATTGGAGAACCGTGAAACCTGGGACAACTGGAAATTGTATAAAATGAGTTATGAGATTACGAAAACGAACTTGATAACAGATTTCCACGGCCTTCAATCCCCCAAATTTTTACCCAATTTTACGCCCCTTGCCCATCAATTGGAAGTGGCGGAAAGGGTCATTGAAAGGATGAATGGAAAAGCGATTCTTGCGGACGAAGTGGGGCTCGGTAAAACCATTGAAGCTGGTTTGATCCTGAAGGAATATTTAATAAGAGGTCTTGTAAAAAAAGCGCTAATTTTGGTTCCGGCTTCTCTGGTCAGTCAATGGATTGAAGAACTGAATCAAAAATTTCACATTCCGGCCGTTCAGTATAAAAAAAATTATGATTTGAACCATCTGACGATTGTCGTTATGAGTATGGATATGGCAAAAAGAAGCCCGCATAAAGAAAATATCTATGATCAAGACTTTGACTTAATCATCATTGATGAGGCGCACAAATTAAAGAACCATAAAACGAAAAACTATGAGTTCGCACAAAATTTAAAGAAAAAGTTTTGTTTGTTGCTAACTGCCACGCCGATTCAAAACGATGTATTTGAACTGTTTTACCTTATTTCTTTACTGAAACCAGGACACCTAGGTAATTACGAAACGTTTCAATCCTCGTTTGCCGCCAGCAAACACAATGTGGAAGGAGATGAATATTTAAAGGAATTGGTCAATCAAGTGATGGTGAGAAATAGAAGACAGGATACTGGAATTGAATGGACAAATCGTCGTGTTCAAATCATACCCCTCGATTTTACGAAAGAAGAAAAAGAGGTTTACGATTTAATTTCAGAACTTAAAAATGTTTCTCCTGTTTTTTCGGATGCATTTTCTATGCTTACTTTACAAAGGGAAATGTGCAGCAGTAAGGAAGCTACAGCCTTAACCTTAACTAAAATGCTTGAAAAATGCACTCTACCGGAAGACATCTCTTATTTGGAAAGCATCATTCAAAAAATAATGGCACTGGAAATTAATTCAAAAGCGGAAAAGGCTTATGAAATTATATCTCAGGCAAATGGTAAGGTCATACTCTTTACTGAATACCGCGGGAGTCAAACCTATTTGCAATGGTATTTACAATCAAAAGGGATCACAAGCGTCCTTTTTAACGGGCAATTCAGTAAAAGTAAACGAGAGTGGATGAAGCAGCTATTTAAAGAAAAAGCGCAGGTGCTCATTGCGACTGAATCTGGTAGTGAAGGGATAAATTTACAGTTTTGTCATCATGTCATTAATTATGATTTGCCTTGGAACCCGATGAAGTTGGAGCAACGAATTGGACGTGTCCACCGGTTAGGGCAGGAACATGACGTTCATATTTACAATTTAGCCATTCAGAATACAATCGAAGATCATATATTGGACTTGCTCTATGTTAAAATCGGTGTTTTTGAAAAAGTGGTGGGTGAGCTCGATGATATTTTATCCGCTTTCAAAAAGACCATTTGAGATGAAAGTATATAGGTGGAAATAAAAAAATCCATTGAATCCGCTTCGGCGCTCGGGGATGCCTTCGCTTAATTTATATAGATATTCATTTGTTCAACATATATAGCAAGGGTCACAAAGGAGGATTCACATGTACCCACAACAAATACACAGTTATTTACTACAATTTTTTAAAGAAAACAATTGCCAAATAGTAAGTGATAATGATCACTTCATCAACGTTCAATTGACGATTGAAATGGATAAGAAAATTATGAACCGTCCATTTTATTGGAAATACCTAGAGAGTACGAACGGAGTGCCGGATCCAGCACAACTCACTTTTATCACTGATAAAAATAAACTGGATGAAAATATTAAAGGGGAAGTTGTTCACATAGGTTCCCCCCGGCTCAGTCAATTGTTCCAAGTAACAAAAGAGCTGGGCTCATTTGTTCAGATGTATGAGAAGGTAAACGATGGACTTGAAACGAAAACCATATTAACACCATGGTTAGGCGTTAATTATAAAGTATCATATTACAGCGATCAAACGAAAGAAACACTATATTCCTTAGGCATTAACTTAATGACGGGGGAACTTAAAGAGGCGTTTCAGGAATCGTTATATGAAATGGATTTGGATGTGAATATGCCGGACAATACGTTTAACCTGCCGTATATTATAAAGCCCCTTCGTGCCCTGGAGAGGCTGGATGCGGTAATTGAAAATACTATCCAACAAGACGATCACACATGGGCTGAAGAAGCAAAAATGAGGTGGAAAAAGGATAGGGAAGTGTTGGAACATTTCTATGAAGGTGTAGAAGACAAACCAGATTGTTACGAGACAGAGAAAGAAGCAATGGAACAACAATACGAAGCGAGAATAAAAATTGAAATTATTAATGGTGGATTATTTTATTTGAAATGAGTTTGTAGTATAGGTGAGTCAATTTCATAATAGAGGATTTTGTACTAAAGTTCGAACAAAGTTAATTGTAACGAGAGGCGGACGCATTCTACCCTTCAGTCAAGTAATTTCTGAAAAATTGGTGGGGAAAATAAAGAATATCCCAAGGCAATTGCTTTTCGTTCAAGCGCTCGCTTTCTATACAAAATAATAATCGGTTACAAAAATTCATTACTGTTCGTGCTTTCAATTAAAATAAGCAATTATGAAATTGCCTCATGTATAAGAAATTGTCGTGTATTTCCCGTAGGAAAAGAGAGAAAGCCCAAATTAATAACACAACTTAACGACTGTGGCGCCCTTTGAAACGAACGATTACCATTTTTCATTAGAAACAGTGGGGACGAATGCTCCCCACTGTGTATCTAAAGAACCGGTAATCGATCATCCACAATTTGAATCGCTTCCAATTCCAACCGGGGATGGGCTGACGATTTTAAATGTAAAGAAATAAGGATGGAGTACCAGTTTTCATCGCATATATACTACCTGTTCGGTGTTGCATTTATTGATAGGTTTACTTGCAAGCAGAGGTATTGGTCATTTAGAATGTGGGGACACGTCTATACTAATAAGAGGAGCACGATCCGTAAAGAAAGGGGACATTTTACAATGACAACGTCAAAAGAAAGTTTACGGATATGTAGCAATGGGCACGAATACTACAAGAGTAGTGATTGTCCCAGCTGCCCGATATGCGAGCAAGAACGTAAGCCTACCAGTGGGTTTCTTTCAAAACTTTCGGCACCTGCCAGAAGAGCTTTGGAACATAATGGAATAACGACGGTGAAACAATTAGCAACGTTTAGCGAAAAAGAGATTTTACAATTTCATGGTATAGGTCCAGCTTCTCTCCCTATATTAAGAGCTTCTCTGGAAGATAGTGGATTATCATTTAAGATTAATTAGCTGTACTTGTACTAAAGGGAGACTGTAGCTCAATTAGGTCTTACTTGTAGTACGCTGCACAATGGAATCCTGAAGGTTTAAACGACTTTAACTATTTGATATATAGATAACCTTAACTTGAATAAGTAACGTACGATAAAAGAAAAGACGAAGGTGCCATATGAAAGCATATATCTTGAAATTATCCTTTGAGGACATTACGCCGCTTATTTGGCGGCGTGTTATTTTACCGGCGGGTGCGACTTTTAACCGTCTGCATGAAACGATTCAGAACGTAACAAACTTTCAAAGTGGTATAGCTCCGTATCATTCGTTCGGTGTGGAGATCGATGATTATTTTATTACAAATAACGAACCTATTTTAGATGAATACAAGGGAAAGAAGTATGCTGGCAGAAAAGTCAAGCAGCCAACGCGCATTAAAATCGATGCGTACCTTAAAAAACATGGTCAATTCATCTATAAATATGACTTTGGGGATGACTGGCGGATTCGGGTAGAGCTTGAAGACACCGTGGAAGATTATTATTTTGGGTATCCAACTTTGCTTGACGGAGAGGGGACGGCGCCGCCGGAAGATGTTGGTGGTCCGTCTGGATACGAAACGTTTAAAAGTATATATCATGATCCGACACATCCCGACTATATGTCCACACGTACATGGGCGCGGGAGCAGCATTATTTGTCACTGGACAAGGTTTGGGTGAATGATAGGTTGAAATTTGTAAAATACAAAAAGACGGAATGGCAATTCATCGATCATGATAATTATTATGTGCTATCAGATAAATACCGCGGAGAAGAATCTGTGGATATAGACAAATTGCCTAATACTGATCTGTTGATCCAATATGCGCAGGCATGTGCTAATTTGTATGGAATGATTACCTATTCAAAGTTTCTGGAGATTTACAACACCCAGAATGAGCCATCACTATCCAGAAGTGAACTGCGAGCATTTATGGCAGATTCTCATTTTTCCAAACTGCTGGAGAAAAAGAGTGTGCTTACCAATGGTCTAGGAATATTGCATGAAGAGGTTGAATATAGCAAGGATTTTTCCTCGTTTTTAAAAGAAGTATATGAAAAGCCATACTACGTACCGGAGAAAGAGGAGCTATTACGCTATGCGGATGATTTGTATTATGAAAAGACAAATTATCAAGAAAAGCTTGCAAACATGCTTGCGAAAGACTTTTTCGGCGGTAGTACACTCATGGTGAAGGATGAAATCGATGAATTGGTCGGTCAATTGCAAGAAGTGCATGTTGATTTGCAGGGAGTTGTGCGGGATTTTTTAGAACGTTTTAATTTTAAAGATATGAAGCAAGTGAATGAATATGTGCAGGCAGTTTCCGTGATTGCGAACTCCACTCGCATTTGGGAGAATAGAGGCCATACACCAGGCGAACTATTTGAAATGGAAAAACCCCATCTACATCCTTTATCGAGCGCACCATTTAGCGTAATCGATGGCGGCAAGACAGGTCGAAACGAGCCTTGCCCATGTGGAAGCGGCAAGAAATATAAAAAATGTTGTGGCAAATAAAATAGGATCAGATGCCCCATGACCCTCGTGAGAACTTTGATTGGAGGAATCAATTTGTATGATCCAACAATTTTTGAAAATCTAAAGATAGCATTTGAAAATCATGTATATGATTTAGATAATGTAAATCAACTCTAGTTCCAATCGATTCAACCCATTCTAGTCAGCGAATTAAAAGCGATGGATAGGGTCATTAGTGAATTTATTCAATTATTTGAAGTCGATGTAGATGAGATGGACAATCGCAAGCCGTGGGTAGATGCTAATGAGAGAGGGATTGAAGTGGATGAAAAAATTTAACGGCTATATCGATACAGTGTTTACGAAGCAAGATGCTCTGTTGGAGGAAGTGATTGCAACGATTGAAGAAAATGGCATGCCTGCTATCTCCTTCTTCTGGCAAGCTGCTCACGATGCTGATTGCCATATCAGGGGCTAAAAATCTTCTTGAAATCGGTGCGCTTGGAGGATACAGCGGAATTTGCCTTGCTAGAGGATTTGGGAGAAAAGGGAATTTGACGTCCCTTGAACTGGAGGAGAAATATGTAAAGTTAGCATCTAGCAATCAAATTACTTGGAATATTGTATTCGGCTTGGGGATTCGGGTGCTGTAATTGTGACGGATAACGTACTTGCTGGCGGTAGTGTAGTGGACAAGGGAGCTAAACCTAAACGCTATACAGAATTAATGAAGGCATTCAATGAAACGGTGGCCAATCATCCCCAATTGGAATCGTTTCTTATTCCAATCGGTGATGGGCTGACGATCTCAAAAATGAAGAAATAAGGATGGAATGCCAAGTGTTCGTCGAATGTTGAATAGCTTCGGAACCAGATACCTTGTATTAAAAAAATCAAACCGAAGTATTATATACTAATGGGGTAGCATGGATCGTAAGGAATGGGACAATATATAATGACAATCTGAGAAAAGTTTTGAAGATATGTAGCAACGGACACGACTATTATAAGAGCAGTGACTGTCCGGTCTGCCTGATATGCGAGCAGAACGTAATCTAGACAATGGATTTCTTTCGAAACTTTCGGCACTCGCAAGAAGAGCGTTAGAGCATCATGGCATCTCAATGTTACAACAACTTTCCACGTTTAGTGAAAAAGAAATTTTACAATTTCATGGCATTGGCCCAGCATCTCTACCGATACTTAGAGCTTCTTTGAAGGAAAGTGGATTGTTATTTACACAAGAAGAGGGTAGTTTTCATTTATTGAAGAGGAGAATCCAATTTGGGTGGAGCCATTTCAGTCATTAATATCCCTTTTTGAAGAGGCAATGGCGTATCCATTCTAAAACCTATTGTAGATGAAAAAAGAAGCCAGTGAAATGGCTTCTTTTCTTATGTGAAATAGAGTAGAACCAGAAATTAAAACAAATGCGAGCCGTTTAGATAGTGAAGTTGCTTCTTTCAATTAAATTTACCACCGCTAGAATATGAATTAATCAATTTTGAAGGGGAGAAGTTCGATGTTTTCCTAGGCTCAAATGAAAAAGAATTAGGGCAACCTGTGACAGTAACGATGGGTTTAATACGATTTTACTCTTATCGCCATAATCTTTGTAATCTAACAAATTGGCTAAAGAATATCCTTTATAGGTATACGGAGGAAACACAAAACGACAATGATCTTGAAATGATGTTTGATCATTGTATGAACCGGCGGGATAGCATTGACTCAACTGTTAGCATTGAGGGAAATGTATTTAAAAGTAAAATTAAATAGCTTTAGTGTTGGATGTTAGTCACTCAATCAATCGTGAAAGTTTGAGTGATTGGCACTTCATGATATTTAATAGAAAACACCGGCAATCCATCGACTAAACCTCGGCAGGCTTTCGGTGTTATTTTTTTGTGCGAATCAAGATATTTGATTCGTTTCTAACGCAACATTTCATTTCAGGTACTTGTTTTTAAATTGTTTGGCTACCCAGTTACAGAATAATTAACTCCTTTTGAGATTTTGTAATAATCTCGATTCCACTTTGTTCACAATACTATCATCTTCAATACGCACCCCACCAAGATTAGATACGTAGAATTGACTCAGTTAATTGAATTTTATGTAGAATATTAGTCAGACAACAGCCCGTCCATTCAACTATTACTTGAATAGGATAATACGGAAGGAGGTAAAAAAAGTGAATTATTATGATTACAACATTAATAAATGTAAGAGGTGTAATAAAAGAAATAACTGCTGTAACTGCATGTGTGGATGTACTGGAGCAACCGGAGTAACTGGAGCAACCGGAGTAACTGGAGCAACCGGAGTAACTGGAGCAACCGGAGTAACTGGAGCAACCGGAGTAACTGGATCAACCGGAGTAACCGGTGCAACCGGTGAAACTGGAGCACCTGGAGCAACTGGATCAACCGGTGCAACCGGAGTAACTGGATCAACCGGTGCAACTGGAGCAGCCGGAGCAACCGGTGAAGCTGGAGCAACCGGAGCAACCGGTGCAACAGGAGCAACTGGATCAACCGGTGCAACTGGAGCAGCCGGAGCAACTGGATCAACCGGAGCAACCGGTGCAACTGGAGCAGCCGGAGCAACCGGTGAAGCTGGAGCAACCGGTGCAACAGGCGAAACTGGATCAACCGGAGTAACCGGTGCAACCGGTGAAACTGGAGCACCTGGGGCAACTGGAGCAACTGGAGCAATCGGTGCAACAGGAGCAACTGGAGCAGCCGGAGCAACTGGTGCAACAGGCGATATCGGAGCAACCGGTGAAGCTGGAGCAACCGGTGCAACAGGAGCAGCCGGAGCAACCGGTGAAGCTGGAGCAACCGGAGCAACCGGTGCAACAGGAGCAACTGGATCAACCGGTGCAACTGGAGCAGCCGGAGCAACTGGATCAACCGGAGCAACCGGTGCAACAGGCGAAACTGGATCAACCGGAGTAACCGGTGCAACAGGTGAAACTGGAGCACCTGGGGCAACTGGAGCAATCGGTGCAACAGGAGCAACTGGATCAACCGGTGCAACCGGTGCAGCCGGAGCAACTGGATCAACCGGTGCAACTGGAGCAGCCGGAGCAACTGGTGCAACAGGCGATATCGGAGCAACCGGTGAAGCTGGAGCAACCGGTGCAACAGGAGCAGCCGGAGCAGCCGGAGCAACCGGAGCAACCGGTGCAACCGGTGCAACCGGCGAAACTGGATCAACCGGAGTAACCGGTGCAACTGGAGCAGCCGGAGCAACTGGATCAACCGGAGCAACCGGTGCAACTGGAGCAGCCGGAGCAACCGGTGAAGCTGGAGCAACCGGAGCAACCGGTGCAACAGGCGAAACTGGATCAACCGGAGTAACCGGTGCAACAGGTGAAACTGGAGCACCTGGGGCAACTGGAGCAATCGGTGCAACAGGAGCAACTGGATCAACCGGTGCAACCGGTGCAGCCGGAGCAACTGGATCAACCGGTGCAACTGGAGCAGCCGGAGCAACTGGTGCAACAGGCGATATCGGAGCAACCGGTGAAGCTGGAGCAACCGGAGCAACCGGTGCAACAGGAGCAACTGGATCAACCGGTGCAACTGGAGCAGCCGGAGCAACTGGTGCAACAGGAGCAACTGGATCAACCGGTGCAACTGGAGCAGCCGGAGCAACTGGTGCAACAGGCGATATCGGAGCAACCGGTGCAACAGGATCAACCGGTGCAACTGGAGCTACGGGAATAACTGGAGCAACCGGTGAAGCCGGAGCAACCGGAGCAACCGGTGAAACTGGAGCAATCGGAACAACTGGTGCAACAGGCGATATCGGAGCAACCGGTGAAGCTGGAGCAACCGGAGCAACCGGTGCAACAGGAGCAACTGGATCAACCGGTGCAACTGGAGCAGCCGGAGCAACTGGTGCAACAGGAGCAACAGGATCAACCGGTGCAACTGGAGCAGCCGGAGCAACTGGTGCAACAGGCGATATCGGAGCAACCGGTGCAACAGGATCAACCGGTGCAACAGGAGCTACGGGAATAACTGGATCAACCGGTGCAACTGGAGCTACGGGAATAACTGGAGCAATCGGAACAACCGGTGCAACTGGAGCAATCGGAACAACCGGTGCAACTGGATCAGCCGGAGCAACTGGTGCAACTGGTGCAACTGGTGCCACAGGTGCAACTGGATCAACCGGAACAACTGGGGCTACTGGTACAGCTGGAACGGGATCAGCAGTTGTCGAAACCCTAAAAATCGGTGACTTAAATATACAAATCCCCTATAACGTAAATGGAGGAAACAACCAAGCCGTTGGGGCTCTCGCTTTTTCAGGATCAACAGCAACAATCAATAGGCTTTCGACCTATGTTACACAAGTTGGATCGAGTGGCACCTTTCAAATGGGGGTATTAATACCGTTATCTTCAACGCAATCCCAAGTTATTGCTGTTACTACTGTAGCAACTTCATTGACTGCTGGCTTGTTTAGTTTGCCATTAACTACTCCCGTAGTACTATCAGGTAATCTTGTTTACCAATTTGCAGTATATAACCAGATTAACGGATCAAACTTAGGTGGTAGAAGTACGGGCGTATCCGGAATTGCACCTGCACCGATCAACTTTAGAGTTCAAAACCTATCTGGATTCACAGTTGGTCAGATTATCAACACGAGTGATGTAATACTAATTTCACCATGGATTGCAGGTTTATCTTAACATCTTAAATAAACCACAGAGCTTTCAGTGTGCTATAGACTTCGAAATTATACAAGAATTGTGAAGGTATTTGGAACAAGCATGTCACACTTAAACACAAACTAACACTAGAGTAAGTCAACCTTAGTAACTCGGTTGACTTACTCTCATTATTAATGTGCACCATGTTGAAGAATCTCTACTATATTTTATTTACACTATTCTATCCAACGTACATGATGTTGAGAAGGATAAAATCCAGCTTGAAATTAAGCCTTATCCTCTTAAATCCAATCTGGGTCTAATTGTTGAAAGCGATTGAATTTGTTTACGTGAACCTTTATTTTGCCTATCCATAATGTTTAAAACGCACATTAGAAAGTTTGTGTTTTAGTTTAAAACTATTGGTGGAGAATCGTCCTCAATGTTGAGGTGTTTCTATCTATTTATATTCAATGTCATTCCGATATCGAATAAAAAATGGACGAAAAACCATATAAGTTGACTATAATGGACCACAACCCAAAATTGAATAAACGAAAACAATTCACATTGAAGTCCTTACAAGCAAGTAAGTGTGAAATGTTTTTGTTAAGTCTATTTTCAAATATTTCTGCAGCATCTAAAATTGGTATCCATTTCGGATTCGTTTTCAGCGTCTCTGACAATTACTGAATTCGAAGTTCAATTTTATTGGAAAACTTCGATGCTTCGTTTCGAACGAGATGGACAGGGGCTTCACCTAGAAGCTCTATACAAAGTTCTAGGGTGTTGTCCGTACTTCCATCGTCGATGATAACCGCAAAATGGATATGCTTTCAAACCTGTTTAGTACCTGTCTTAAATAGCGGTCACTTTCGTTATTTACAATCATCGATAGTAGTTAACTTAGGTGGAGTTAAATCATCGTTTGAATCTATTCGAGTAGCCGCTTTTTTGATTAAAAGTTTCCAAAACCATTCATGGTCTATTGTACAATAAATATGATAAGCGGGAAAATGAGTATCTACATATACCAAAAATCGAAGTGTGTAATTCTTTATTTTACGTTAAATGGAAACGTAACCTGCAACAAATTTTGGGATGAGGCTGATCATATTGAAAAGATCGTAAATTGGACTCTAATTCTCTCTTACATTCTCCTAACTCAAAAAAAAAACCAGCTGCTATTCTACTACAAGCCGAAATATTATCTTCAATCCAACCTTTCTCAGTTAATAGAAACTTTTCATAATTAGCAAAGTGCTATTCATAAATAAGCAAATTCCGATTCGTATCATGACGTTCATTATTTGGGGGAACGGCAACTTCTCTATGGAAAATAGCCCCAGACAATTCTTGATATTCATGAACAACTCCAATTCATTGAAACTGATTTGTTCGATTCACTAAACGGTTCTGTTTAAGCCGTGTTACTACATTTCCATACTGATTGGTAGAAAGGTTATAGACCAAAGTCACTGAGTCTATTGATAAATCGAGATTCTCTTTTAATTTTTTAAATTATTCTTGATTATTCGGAGAAAATACATCGTCTGTACCCAACCATAAAATGAAATCTTTTGTTGCTTGTTGAAAAGCATAATTTCTTGCCATTTCAAAATTATAGACCCATTCAGAGTCATAAATACGGTTGGTGTACCTTTTTAGCACCTCTTTCGTTTGATTGGTTGAACCTGTATCCACGATAAATATCCTTGACAGATTCTAAAAAACAGGTAATCGTATCTACTTCATTTTTAACAATCATACAAAAGATAACTAAAACTATACTTTACCTCCTCATTGTCATTCTATTTGTATGTTTCAATTACTTGTCCTTTGATTAAATAATTATTTCTGTTCTATGAGAAATCCAATAAACCTATAAATGATAGGGAGTAATCATTTCTTCAGAAGGTACATGGTGCGTTTCATGCATTTTATTGATCGTAAGACTTACTCACTTCATTTCTTTTGTGAATGAATCGACTTTGTAGACATAATAATCGGCCCCTGATTTTCACCTGCCTAAAAAAAGATATTTCTATTGTGCAATTATCAGACTCATTTAAATTGTTGATTTTATATAATAAGATGGTAAGAATATTGGGGGATACAGAAGTTCATAACCACCATTTAGGATACGTCATCCAAGGACGAATGATTAAATAATTCTTATTTTTTTAATAATATCAATTCCGTCTTTTGTCAAGAAAATATCATCCTCGATACGCCCCCCCGCCAAGATCAGGTATGTAGATTCACGGCCCTACCGTTAACACAATTCCTTCTTCTAAGGGCTGTCCGCAAGTTGATTTCAGGAAAATAACTTCATGGATATACAGAATAATGCCATGTCCATAATAGTCGCCATACCGATTTTTACTTATCACATTATGGGTTAATAAATCCGCTTCTTTTCCGGTCATTCCCACCATTATGCCCGACAGCGCATTTTCATGGACACCATAAATGATGGCATAGATTTCCTTCGGCTTAGGATTCGGTTATCCGACTGCAATAGTTCACGTCATACAGGAGTAATAACCCCAATAATAAGCGCCAATTTCAAGCGTAATCATATCCTCTTTTTCCACTATTACTTTGGAAACAGGCACTCATTCTGCTCGTACCGATTTAAGCAGCTGGCAATAGTGAAACTAGGATTGATACAGCTGTTCACATCCAAGCTATTTGATCCTAAAACTTCCCGCAAGAGCAGAAGTTACCTCTTAAATGATTGATCGATCAAATACTTTAACTGTAAAATTCAAAACTTGCGCCTTCGCTTGACTGACATAACGGAAATCAACTAATAAAAACGCATCAGTCTTTGTCACGACCACAGTCCCCGCACTTTCAGTAAAATCCGTCAAGTATCTACGATTCATCGCATGCATAATGAGAATTCCTTCAATTCCTAATTCATCAAACGTTTCCCTAAATTTCATTAACTTCTCCATTATGAAAACTCCATCAAGTCGTTTTCAAACAGTTCGATACAAAAGTATTCCAACTATTAATATACATAAGGTTTGTTTAATTTAAGGTGTTTTTTCAGATGTACGTATTCAAGTTAATTTCAATAAATGTCCTATGTTATTTTAGAGAATAGAAGTTGAATAGTAGGGCACCAATCTTTATTTCGGTAGATATAGTGCAATTGCATAAAGTGGGTATCAATGTATGGAAAGGGTATAATAAATTAACAGAAGTAGACACTAAGAAAGAATGTCTTAAGGACAGGAATACCATGATTTGTGTTTAATGAAAAAGCGAAAATAAGGATACAAAAATACGAACAGAAAAAGGAGATACGATGACAAATCGAATAGAATCAGGATGGCACTTAGACAATAGTTATGCCCGTCTGCCGAAATCATTTTTTTCCAACCTCAAACCAAACCTTGTACAGTCACCGAAGTTGATCATTTTAAATGATTCGTTGGCAATATCCCTAGGGTTGAATGTCCAGGCGTTGCAAAGCGAAGAAGGCGTGGAGGTACTTGCTGGGAATCAAATTCCGGAAGGCGCTCTACCAATTGCTCAAGCTTATGCGGGTCATCAATTTGGGCATTTTGCGATGTTAGGAGATGGCCGGGCATTACTGTTTGGCGAACAGATCACTCCTTTAGGAGAACGGTTTGATATTCAACTCAAGGGTTCGGGACGTACGCCATATTCCCGCGGAGGCGATGGGCGAGCGGCACTTGGACCGATGCTACGCGAATATATTATCAGTGAAGCTATGCATGCGCTAGGTATTCCTACCACTCGAAGTCTGGCAGTGGTGACAACCGGTGAGTCCATATTCCGTGAGGTTGAACTTCCGGGTGCCATTATGACTCGTGTGGCTGCCAGTCACCTGCGCTTCGGTACCTTTCAATACGTTGCTAAATGGGGCACGGATGAGGAACTCCGAGTTTTAGCTGACTATGCACTGGAGCGCCATTTTCCAGATATTGAGGTTGATGAGGGTCGATATCTTTCGCTCCTTCGGGAAGTGATCAAGCGTCAGGCCGCCTTGATCGCCAAATGGCAACTGGTTGGCTTTATCCACGGTGTGATGAATACCGATAATATGACGATAAGTGGGGAGACCATCGATTATGGTCCTTGTGCCTTCATGGATACCTATGACCCGGCAACGGTCTTCAGTTCCATAGACATTCAAGGCCGTTATGCTTATGGCAATCAGCCGAATATTGCCGGATGGAATCTCGCGCGATTCGCTGAAACCTTAATACCGCTGTTGCATGAAGATTATGCGGAGGGTGCCAAACTGGCCCAGGATGCGATTACAGATTATCCTGAGCAGTATCACTCCAATTGGCTAGCGGGAATGAAAGCGAAATTGGGAATAGGTAACGACGAGGTAGAGGATGAATCCCTAATTGATGGACTTCTAACTATCATGGAAAAATATCATGCGGATTATACGAACACTTTCCGCGCATTGACGTTTGATAAATTGGAGGATATAGCCCTATTCGGGACTCCGGAATTCGCCCAGTGGCACGAACTGTGGAAAGCAAGACTAGGCAGGCAGCAGGAATCGAAGGTCAGCTCTCAACAATTGATGCGGGACAGCAATCCAGCGATAATCCCCCGGAACCATCGGGTAGAATCTGCACTAGAAGCCGCAGTAGAACAGGAAGACTACAATGTGATGGAGGAGCTTTTGGATGTTCTTTCAAATCCTTACGCTCACTCCGCTGAACAGAATGAATACTCCACTCCTCCGTCGAAAACAACAAGCTCTTATCAAACCTATTGTGGTACGTAATGGTTTGCTTTTGTAAGTGGGGGTAACGACTTATCACTGTTTACTATGTGTACATAATAATGCTACCCTTTACAAAAGGTAGCATTATTTTCATGTATGGATTTAGTAATGGTTGAGCTGCGTTTAATTGTACAGAAAAGGTAAGTTCAAATAATGAAAAACGAGGTTACTGACATGAACGAAAGAAGTTTTGAAGATTATCAATTAAGCGATGAAGTAAAGAGAGCTCTCGCTTTGTTGAAATATGAAACGCCCACAGAAGTCCAAAGCGAAGTCATACCACGAGCATTGAAAAATCAGGATCTTGTAGTGAAGTCTCAAACGGGCAGCGGCAAGACGGCATCCTTTGGTATCCCTCTTTGCGAAAGGATTGATCGCGAGGGTGAAAAACCACAAGCATTAATTCTTACACCCACCCGTGAGCTTGCCGTTCAAATTCGAGAAGATTTAACAACTATCGGGAGGTTTAAAAGAATTAAAGCAATAGCGGTTTACGGTAAAGAATCCTTTATAAAACAAGAAGAAGAGTTGGAACAAAAAACGCATCTAGTCGTTGGTACACCTGGGCGTGTGATGGACCATATTGAAAGGGAAACATTACGTGTAGATGAAATAAAATACCTTGTTATCGATGAAGCTGATGAAATGCTTACGATGGGTTTTGTCAATCAAGTAGAAGCTATCATAAAAAAACTACCTTCAAATAGAGTAACAATGGTATTTTCCGCTACATTGCCTAAAGGTGTTGAAAATCTTTGCGGTAACTATATGGAGAGCCCTCTAAGTATCCAAATTGCTTCCTCTAGTAGTACGACGAGTGCGATTGAACATAGCGTAATTGAAGTGAAAGAAGCAGGGAAAATGTCATTGCTAAAAAATATTACTGTTGTTGAAAATCCTGATAGCTGTATTATCTTTTGCAGAACTAAAAAACAAGTCGACACTGTGTTTGCAGAATTGGAAAAATCCAACTACTCCTGTGAAAAAATCCACGGTGGAATCGTACAAGAAGACCGATTTGCGGTTATAGACGGCTTCAAAATGGGGAATTTCAGTTATCTTGTGGCGACCGATGTGGCCGCCAGGGGAATCGATGTAGATAATATAACACTTGTGATCAACTACGATGTTCCGATGGAAAAGGAAAGCTATGTTCACCGAACTGGCAGAACTGGTCGCGCTGGTAATAAAGGAAAAGCGATTACGTTTGCAACTCCTAACGATAGCAAACTTCTTATAGCAATTGAAACATACATCGGCTTTGATATACCTGTAAGGGAAGCACCTACGCAGCAGAAAGTAGCTGTTGGGTTAAACGCTTTTGAAGAAAAAATCAATGGTCGTCGGAAAATGATAAACCCTAAAAATGTTCAAGCAGATAAAGGTTCCATGAAGCTACACTTCAGCGGCGGAAAAAAGAAGAAGCTCCGGGCTGTAGATTTTGTTGGAACAATTGCGAAGATTCCTGGAGTAACAGCGGATGATATTGGTATGATTACCATTGAGGATAATTTGACCTATGTTGATATTCTTAATGGCAAAGGTTCATTAGTCTGCCAAGCAATGAAAGAAACAACAATTAAGGGGAAGAAGCTTAAAGTTAGTAAGGCAAATAAAGTTTGAAGTGTCAATTTAGCTAGACGTTCGGTGGACGAAAATAATCGAGTACACGCCATAGTCGACGACGGTTTTGGATAGAGCGATAATTGTTAATACAAAGTATGTAAAAGGCTGTTTGTGATTATCAGTAGTATTATTCCTCCTTCAATTGTGAATGCTGTGTATGGAACACAGTTGAAGGAGTGATGGAAATGTTGAAATTACAAACAGAGCTTGATGGACAAAGGGCCTCTTTTGGTGTTGTAAGTGACTGTATCCGAGGGCTCGGCTATCATTTGGGCGGGAATTGGGACTATCATAAAGGATGTTTCGATCATATTTTATGCCGCGAAGGCGGTGAAACAATTTATATCCGAATCCCTTTTATCGTTACGGACGGAGAACTTGACCAATATGATGCTTCCATTGAATTTGGAACATCCTATGTGATCAAACATGTCGTACATGTCGGGTTGGATAGTGATGGAGATTCATTGCTGGATGCGACAGGATTTAGTCAATTCCAGGAACCGATTGATAAAGACGGGAAAATCATTGATAAAAACAGGTGGATTCATGCAGGTGAAAACGCTGTGCAAGAACTTATTGATTGTTTGTATGCTAATGAGCACCTAAAGTCCAGTTAACATTCTACTTTCATGAATGGGGGATTTTTTGATCCCGATATTCATTTCCTGTGCTGTTCTGCCTATTATGAGTACCGCTGCGATACTACAACATCGCAGCGGTCTTTTTTCTATATCCTATAGATACGTGTGCCTCTATCGTTTGTTGAATACTTTCCCGGCTTCGTTGGAGATTCCCTGAATATGGTTGGATACTCTGATGATTTCATTGGAGACTACTTGAGATCAATTTCAGGTACTTGAGCGCGACTCTATTCGGAAGATATACTATAATTATTTACTACTAGAGTTAATTTCATAATAGGTGAACAAGCATTGAATTTTGAACAAAGTTGATTTCTGCTCCAGGCGGACGCTATCCGCGGGCTTGGCTTCAGCCTCCTCTTCGCCTTCCGCTCCAATCAAAGTAACTAGAACTCTATATACACGAATAAGTTAACATAACTATTTCAATCCAAAAAGGGGAATCGTGATGAATGAACAAAAAACAAAAGAAACAAATGACAGTGTAATCGAATTTATAGAAAATGTAGAGAATTCTAAAAAACGTGCAGACGCATACTTGTTACTAACTCTTTTTAGTGAGGTAACAGGGTATGAGGCGAAAATGTGGGGACCAAGCATTATTGGATTTGGTTCATATCATTATGTCTATAAAACGGGACATGAAGGAGACGCACCATTAGTCGGTTTCTCACCGCGTAAGGCGAAAATAAGTCTCTACTTTGCGCCTGGTGACACGGAACGAGAGGCATTGCTGGCAAGATTCGGGAAGCATACAACGGGAAAGGCATGCGTGTATATTAATAAAGTAGATGATATTGATACGGACGTATTAAGAGAATTAATCGTCCAATCTGTTACGTTTTTACAAAATCAATATCCGCGAAGTTAAATTTTTAGTCTCTGAATGGAGAAACCTTCTGATAGTCTACTGCAATGAACGTCTGGTCTTTTAATGTATTTTTTTATATTAGTGAATTGTTGGTCTTTGTGTCCTACACAGATACACTTTAGTAATCGCTATCCTCATCAGAGAAATCCCTATATAATGAAGAAGATTCGGTAGTACTCAGTTAAAGACGGTGCCGGACAAGTAGAACCATTCTTAGTGAAGGAAAAGGTGTAAAATATATGAGTTTATTGACTGTAGCAAATTTAAGCCACGGATTCGGGGATCGTGCGATTTTCGAGGACGTCTCTTTCCGCTTATTGCAAGGGGAGCATATCGGGTTGATTGGTGCCAATGGTGAAGGGAAGTCCACATTCATGAACATCATCACTCGGCAGTTGGAGCCGGATGCAGGAACGGTTAGTTGGGCGAAGCGGGTGCGTGTCGGGTATTTGGACCAGCACGTTGCATTGAAACAAGGGATGAGCATCCGTGATGTGCTACGAACTGCCTTTCAATATCTTTACGATCAGGAGGCGGAAATGAACGCACTCTTTGCCAAGATGGGCGAGGTGGATGCGGATGAACTGGAAGCGCTTCTAGAAGAGACGGGTGAAATACAGGAAGAGCTGTCGCACAATGATTTTTACATAATCGATTCTAAAGTGGAAGAAGTGGCGAATGGACTCGGATTGGATGAATTCGGTCTGGATCGGGACGTTCATGATTTGAGTGGGGGGCAGCGGACAAAGGTTCTGCTCGGCAAGTTATTGCTGGAAAAACCGGATATCCTTCTACTCGATGAGCCTACGAACTATTTGGACGTCGAGCATATCGACTGGCTGCGCAATTATTTGCAGAACTATGCGAATGCATTCATTTTGATTTCACATGACCTTCCGTTTCTAAATAGTGTTATTCAACTGATCTACCATATGGAGAACCAACAGATCACTAGATATGCCGGGGATTATGATGAGTTTTTACGCGTGCATGAAATGAAGAAACAGCAGGTGGAAGCCGCCTTCAAGAAACAACAGAAGGAAATTGCTCACCTCAAGGACTTTGTGGCCCGTAATAAAGCGAATGCGGCGACAAGTAAAATGGCCATGTCCCGCCAGAAGAAATTGGACAAGATGGATGTCATTGAATTGGATGCGGAAAAGCCGAAGCCTCAATTCAGCTTCAAACTAGCGCGGACGCCCGGAAGATTTCTGTTCGAAACGAAGGAACTTGTGATCGGGTATGACGAACCGTTGTCGAAGGAGCTTAATCTAACGATGGAACGCGGTCAGAAGATTGCATTGTCGGGTGCGAATGGGATTGGGAAAACGACGCTATTGAAGAGCATTCTAGGGGAAATCCCTGCACTTTCAGGAATCGTTGAACGTGGTGAGCACTTGGAAATAGGGTATTTCGAACAGGAAGCAAAGGCGGAAAATAACAATACCTGCCTGGAAGAAGTATGGGAAACCTTCCCACACTTTACACAATATGAAGTACGTGCGGCGTTGGCTCGATGCGGATTGACGACAAAGCATATCGAGAGCAAGGTGAAGGTGTTAAGTGGCGGAGAACGGGCGAAAGTTCGACTTTGTAAATTAATCAATAGCGAGACGAATCTGCTTGTCCTCGACGAACCGACAAATCACCTTGATCGTGATGCGAAAGAGGAATTGAAACGCGCATTAAAGGAATACAAAGGAAGTGTCCTGCTCATCTCTCACGAACCTGATTTTTATGAAGGCATTGTGACAGACGTTTGGAACGGTGAGAATTGGACGACTAAAATGTTTTAACCACATATTTGCATGAAGGAAAGAGGAAGTGAGCCAAAAAAATGGTTCACTTCCTCTTGTATATATTAGTATCCCTACAATTTCACATTCATTTATCCACATCTTTACCCTTCTTCTTTAATTCTTTCTTCAGGTTCTGGATATCCTCTCTATTTTTCAGTTCCTTTTCCTCTACCACTTCGTCCAATTCCTTAATCAATTGCATATCCTCTTGGTATTGCTCTTCTACGTCACTTGTTGCCGGAATGAAAGGATCATTATTATAATCGGTTCGTTTACCGTAGCGCAACATTTCGTAAATAATCATCCCATTATTTGGCTTGCCGTTTATCGTTATCATTGGAACAGCGTCAAAAAGTACATAATAGAACGCGTAGAAGATAAATCGTTCCCAAAATGTTTTGTAATCCTGAAGCATCCCATTGGCTAGAAGAGCATTGATTGTAACAGCAAATGTTAAATTGGCGAGAATTGGTCCCAAATAAATACATATGTATGCAAAATTATTTTTTCGTTTCAACGAGTCATAGGAAAACCAACTGTACACATGATAATACTTTCGCACGTCGAAGATTCCGAATTTGAAAATACGGGGACCCGATCCAATGGTCAGCCTTGGGTTTTTAACACCGAAAATGCCACTGACAATAAAATAACCAGACTCCCTCAGAAATATGACAACAGGCAAGATGATAAATGCGGAAGTGATCAATGCCACTAAATCCCTGAGTCCAAACATGTATGTATCCTCCTCTGTGTAACAGGTCTCCATCCAATAAAATACCCAATGAAGGTGTAGTCGAACCCTTTAAGTTAAAAATCTGAATTCGTCAATGTTATTTGGTGAAACGTTCAGACGGAAACAGAATTGAATTAGGACGACAAATCGTCTGATTCAGAACGAAATGTCACCTTTTCATCTTAGCCAAAGCGTGTATTATGAGATATTCTTAATTTCAACTTCGTAAATTATATTTCATTCTAATTCTGACTCATCGATTCTTATTGCGTTTTGAATCGAAAAACTTATATAAAATAAAGAAAATTCACCTTTTTATGAAAGGTGGTCTTGACGAAAGCGGACTACCGCGTTAGGATATTCGTAGCGGATGAAAACTGAATAGTGAATTCTTATCGAGAGAAGTCGAGGGACTGGCCCTATGACGCTTCAGCAACCAGCCTTTTGGTCAGGTGCTAAATCCAGCAGGCGAGAGATGTCCTGAGAGATGAAGAGGAACGAATTACATATCGTTAAGTCTTCTATTCATGGAAGGCTTTTTTGTGATAAAGGGGGATGAATAATATGGGCTTATTAGAAGAATTGCAATCAAAGATTTTGATTGCGGATGGAGCTATGGGAACGCTGCTTTATTCCTATGGAATAGAGTACTGTAATGAAGAGCTGAATCTGCAGAGACCCGAAATTGTGGAGAAGATTCACTTGGACTATATTACGGCCGGGGCAGATATTATTCAGACGAATACATATGGAGCCAATACGTTTAAGCTGGAACGATACGGTTTGGAAAATCACGTAAAGGAAATCAATGAGGCGGCGATTCAAATTGCAAAACGAGCTGCTGCTCCAGGTGGTCAGTTTGTGCTAGGTACGATCGGCGGCATTCGCGGTATCCGTAAAAGTGATGCGACGATTGAAGAAATCATAAGAATGGTCGACCAGCAAGCCAATCATTTATTGACAGGAAATCCGGACGGGTTACTTCTGGAAACGTATTATGATTTTGAAGAATTATCTTCCACGGTTAGGCATTTACGCACATTGACGGATACACCGATCATCGCTCAAGTGTCGATGCATGACCCCGGCATTTTGCAAAATGGATTTGCACTTAACGATGCATTTCATCAGCTCGAAGAACTTGGTGCGGATATTGTTGGAGTCAATTGCCGCCTCGGGCCGTATCATACGATCCAAGCTTTTGAACAAGTGACGCTTCCTGAAAAAGCATTCCTTTCCGCTTTTCCAAACGCGAGTTTAATGGATGTTGAGGATGGACGGATTGTCTACGCATCGGAAGCTGATTATTTCGGAAGGGCTGCATTGCATCTACGGGAAGAAGGCGTGCGTTTAATCGGCGGATGCTGTGGAACGACGCCGAAGCATATTGAGGCTGCAAAAAAACACATCGGAAAACTTGCGCCGATCGCGAAAAAAACAGTGACGCCAAGAAAACCGATTGTTATACGAGAGGCGGAACCCTCAAAAACAAAACCGCTTCATGAAAAAGCGAAAACAGAACGGACAATTATCGTGGAGCTGGATACGCCTCGTCATTTGGATATTGATGGATTCCTGCAAGGGGCACAAGTGCTTCATGATGCAGGAATAGACTCTCTCACAATGGCGGATAATTCATTGGCATCCCCGCGAATCAGCAATTTGGCGATGGGATCCATGCTGAAACTGGAACATACTATTCAACCACTCGTTCATCTCACCTGTCGGGACCGTAATTTGATAGGGCTGCAATCGCACCTGATGGGATTGGATGCACTTGGGTTGCATGAAGTGTTGGCGATAACCGGTGATCCTACGAAAATAGGCGATTTCCCGGGAGCTACGAGTGTGTATGACGTATCCAGTATGGAATTGATTCAATTGATTAAACAGTTGAATGAAGGAATTTCGTTCTCAGGGAAACCCCTTCGGAAGAAGGCAAATTTCTCTGTAGCCGCTGCGTTTAATCCGAATGTCCGTGTACTGGAACGTGCAGTAAAACGGTTGGAGAAGAAGATTGAGGCAGGAGCGGACTATTTCATCTCGCAACCTGTGTTTACAAAGGAAAAAATTCAGGAGATTTACGAGGAGACAAAGCACTTATCAACTCCGATATTCATTGGTATTATGCCGCTGACCAGCATCAGAAGTTCGGAGTTTTTACACAACGAAGTGCCGGGTATTAAGCTTTCAGACGATGCGCTGGCTAGAATGCGCGCTTGCGGGGGCGACAAAGATCGTGCTACGGCGGAAGGTATTCAAATCGCGAAGGAACTCATTGATACAGCGGCTGAATTATTTAATGGAATATACATAATCACGCCTTTCCTTCGTTATGATTCGTCACTGGAATTAATCCAATACATTAAAGAAATAGATGCACAGAAAGTGAGAGATCACAGCTATGTCTAAACACCTTATTGAGGAAGAACTTCAAAAAAGGATATTAATTATTGACGGTGCAATGGGAACGATGATTCAAAACGCCGACCTTTCTGCAGATGATTTCGGCGGGGAAGAGTATGACGGGTGTAATGAATATTTAAATATCGTGAATCCAACGGTTATTGAAAATGTGCATCGTGCTTATTTGGAAGCGGGTGCCGATATCATTAGTACGAATACGTTCGGCGGAACGCCGGTTGTGTTGAATGATTATGATCTGGGTGACCAGGCGCATGAGATAAATTTTCGTGCAGCACAATTTGCGAAGAGGTGTGTCGATGAATTTTCCACTCCCGAATGGCCGCGTTTTGTAGCGGGGGCTATCGGACCGACGACGAAAACGTTATCTGTCACGGGCGGAATTACGTTTGATGAATTGAAGCATGACTTCTTTGTACAAGCGAAAGCATTGATAGAAGGCGGAAGTGACCTGATTTTACTCGAAACAAGCCAGGATATGCTGAATGTGAAGGCAGCTACGATCGGTATTAAACAAGCGTTTGCGGAAACAGGGATAGAACTTCCTATTATGATTTCCGGCACAATTGAACCGATGGGTACGACGTTGGCTGGTCAAAGCATTGATGCCTTCTATATATCCATTGAGCATATTGATCCGCTTTCCGTCGGCTTGAACTGTGCAACGGGACCTGAATTTATGAGAGATCATATCCGATCACTTTCAGAGATATCCGATGGTTACGTCAGTTGTTACCCGAACGCAGGATTGCCGGATGAAGAAGGGCATTATCATGAATCACCGGAATCACTTTCAAAAAAGCTGAAGGGCTTTGCGGAAAAAGGTTGGTTGAATTTGGTGGGCGGATGCTGTGGAACGACTCCTGCACATATTAAAGCGGTTAGGGAAGCTGTGGAAGGCATGGCTCCGCGTAAGCCTGCGGAAGCAGGTCGCGGTCATGCCGTGTCCGGAATTGAGCCGCTTCAATATGATGACTCGATGCGTCCTTTATTAATCGGTGAACGCACGAATGTAATTGGTTCGAGAAAGTTCAAGCGACTTATAATAGAAGGTAAATTTGAGGAAGCATCCGAAATCGCACGTGCTCAAGTAAAGGGAGGAGCGCACGTCATTGATATTTGTCTTGCGAATCCGGACCGTGATGAGTTGGTGGATATGTCACTCTTCATGAAGGAAGTCGTGAAAAAAGTGAAAGTGCCGATCGTGATTGACTCGACGGATGAAAATGTCATTGAAGAGGCGTTAAAGCATTCACAAGGTAAAACAATCATCAACTCCATCAACCTCGAAGACGGGGAAGAACGATTTGACGCGGTGATGCCGCTTGTGAAAAAGTATGGAGCGGCAGTAGTGGTAGGAACGATCGATGAAGTCGGAATGGGCGTCACACGTGAACGGAAGCTTGAAATCGCAGAACGTTCATACGATTTGCTTGTAAATAAATGGGGTCTTGCTCCGGAAGATATCATTTTCGATCCGCTTGTATTCCCGGTCGGAACAGGGGACCAACAATATATCGGTTCTGCTGTAGAAACGATTGAAGGGATTCGTTTAATAAAAGAGAAAATGCCGCGTAGTTTGACTACTTTAGGTGTTAGTAACGTGTCATTCGGGCTTCCACCGGTCGGACGTGAAGTATTGAATGCCGTTTATTTATACCATTGCACGCAGGCAGGACTTGACTATGCAATTGTCAATACTGAGAAACTGGAGCGGTTTGCGTCAATTCCTGAACAGGAAATTGCAATGGCGAACGAGCTTTTATTCACAACAACGGATCAAACGCTTGCCGATTTCACAGATTTTTATCGTGGTAAGAAAAAAGAGAAGACAGAAGATGATATTCCAAAAACAGTTCCTGAACGTCTTGCTTATTACATTATCGAAGGAACAAAAGAAGGGCTAATCCCCGACTTGGAAGCAGCGCTTCAGATGTATGATACGCCGCTTGACGTCATTAACGGGCCGCTGATGGAAGGGATGGCCGAGGTAGGCCGTCTGTTCAACGAGAATAAGCTCATTGTTGCTGAAGTACTTCAAAGTGCAGGTGTTATGAAAGCATCTGTCGGTTTTTTGGAAGATTTCATGGAGAAAAAGGAAGACGATACCGGTAAAGGGAAAATCGTACTGGCAACTGTAAAAGGCGATGTTCATGATATCGGGAAAAACTTGGTCGAAATCATTTTAAGTAACAATGGATACAAAGTAATTGATGTCGGCATTAAAGTGACACCTGCTACGCTGATTGAAGTCATTCGCAAAGAAAAGCCGGATATGATAGGTTTGTCTGGTTTACTTGTTAAATCCGCACATCAAATGGTTATTACAGCGCAAGATTTCAAAGAAGCAGGTATTGATACTCCTATTCTTGTAGGCGGGGCGGCACTGTCTCGTCGTTTCACAGAAACGAAGATTTCCGCCGAATACGACGGCCCCGTGCTATATGCAAAAGATGCGATGCAGGGACTTGATCTTGCAAACCGTTTGCAGGATAAGGAAGATAAAGAGGTATTAATGGGTGAACTTGTTATCCAGCAAGAGAAACGAAGGGTGGCGGAGGCTGCTCGTGAGTCGAAACAAGCAGTTGCGGTTTTGGAGAAGCCGGTGAAGACTGTCCGGGAAGATGTGCAAGTTTACAAACCGAAAGATCTCCGTCGTCATGTAATGAAGGAGTATTCTGTCGCCCATCTTCATCCTTATGTAAATATGCGAACTTTGATTGGCCATCACTTAGGTCTAAGAGGATATAGTGATAAGCTATTGGAAAGGGGAGATGAACGCGCGACTGGGCTCCATGATCTCGTAACGGAATTCTTACGTTCAGATTTACTAAAACCGCGCGGGATGTATCAGTTTTTCCCTGCACAATCGGATGGCGATGATGTCATTATATATGATCCGGCAGATGCAAAAACAGAAATTGAACGTTTTACATTCCCGCGCCAATCGGTAGAACCTTTCCTATGCCTCGCCGATTACTTGAAATCGGTCGAAAGCGGGGAAATGGATTATGTTGCGTTCATGCAAGTAACAGCGGGTCACGGCGTGCGAGCCGAAGCGAACAAACTAAAAGAACAAGGGAAGTTTTTAGAGAGCCACGCATTCCAGGCCACCGCTCTTGAACTTGCGGAAGGTTTTGCGGAGCGAATTCACGAGGAAATCCGAGATCAATGGGGCTTCCCGGACCCGACAGACTTTACGATGCGTGATGCTTTCGCCGCCAAATATCAGGGACAGCGATTCTCCTTCGGCTATCCAGCTTGCCCAAATCTGGAAGACCAAGCCAAGCTCTTTAAGTTGCTAAGACCTGAGGATATCGGCGTCCAGTTAACAGAAGAGTTCATGATGGAGCCGGAAGCATCGGTTTCTGCAATGGTATTTGCCCATCCGGATGCAAGATATTTTGTTGTGAATTAATTAATGAAAAATACACTGCTGGCAGACATCCAATAGGTGTCCGATGAAATAGCCCATCTTTATAGAAAGGACTAAGAATCCCCTTAAATAGACGCTTCGGCGCTTTGTGGATGCCTCCCGCGATAAGCCGGGCGAAAAACCGCTGCCAGTCTTATCGCTGCGGCGACCACGTGAAAGCCGTTTGCGCTGGTTTATCCAATGTATATTGGGACTACCTAATTCATTGACGCAGAGTATACAGATAACAAGTGAGCCTTACCTCGTTAATACTGAGGAAAGGCTCGCTTTTTTGTTTTATAATGTGTGCGCTTATTCAATGCGACTATGTCCTGCATATTATAGAAAGGTATACAATCTTAAATAGGGTGGTAATCAAATTGAGTTCATGTACTAAAAGTGAAAGTTTCGATCATCATAAACGGAAGAAACGGCCTAATATACTGTTCATAATGGTTGATCAGGAACGGTTTCCGACGGTCTATGAAACAAAGGAATTACTGGAATGGCAAAAAAACAATTTAGTTGCACATGAATTATTACGGAAAAATGGCATGGAATTTCTAAATCATTATGCGGGCAGTACTGCTTGTTCACCAAGTAGAACGACATTATATACAGGGCAATATCCTTCGCTTCACGGAGTCACGCAAACCCCGGGGGCTGCCAAGGGTTCATTCGATCCGGATTTATTTTGGCTTGATCCAAATACTGTGCCGACGATTGGGAATTATTTTCGGTCGGCGGGCTATGATACTTTCTGGAAAGGGAAGTGGCACGCATCAGATGAGGATTTATTAATTCCCGGAACAAAAAATGCATACCCGAGTTATAATCCTACTACTGGTGTTCCTGATCATGCGAAAGAAAAGCTATATGAAAAAGCGGACAGACTCAACTCTTTCGGGTTTTCCGATTGGATTGGACCAGAACCCCACGGAGCAGATCCACGCAATTCCGGCTCTTCCGCCAGAATCGGCACAAGTGGCCGGGACGAAGTGTACGCTACAGAAACGGTCGAGCTTATTAAAGCACTTGATGCAAATGCAAATTGTTGCAAGGACGATACCCCTTGGTTTATTATGTGTTCTTTTATCAATCCTCATGATATTGCATTGTATGGTATCTACTCCGCGATTTTCCCCAAATTCAATTTTGAAGTCGATCCGACACTACCCTATATTTTACGGGCTCCGACAGTAGGGGAGTCGCTTCTGACGAAACCCGCCGTACAAGGAAGCTACCGTGATATGTATCCTGAAATATTACAACCAATCATTAATAATAATTTTTATCGCAAGCTGTATTACAGCCTTATGAAAAAAGCTGATATAGAAATGCTGAAGGTGTTAAAGACCCTACAACAATCCAGTTTCTATGAGAATACGATTGTTGTATTCACCGCCGATCATGGAGAACAGCTGGGAGCGCATGGTGGTCTTTATCAAAAGTGGTATACGATGTATGAAGAATCTATTCATGTACCATTGATCATTCATAATCCCCTTTTATTCCCGAGCTATACATGTACTGATATGTTAACGAGTCATGTCGACATCCTTCCGACACTATTAGGCCTCACAAGTATCAATGAGCAGAAAATCCAACAAAAGCTCTCAAAAGACCACAATGAAGTACATCCGCTAGTCGGCAGGAATTTGAAACCGTTGTTATACGGACATGATCATCATTTCAGGTCAAATGAACCGCTCTATTTCATGACTGATGACGATATATCGAAAGGGATGCATCAAACGAATCCGATAACAGGTAAACCGTATGCACCTGTCGTTCAACCTAGCCATATTGAAGCGGTCATTACAACACTTGATACTGGACAAAAAAATGAAAAAGAGATTTGGAAATTTGCCCGTTATTTTGATAACCCTCAGTTTTGGAGTGATCCGGGAATTAGCGATACCGTCATGACCGAACAGGACGGATGTTGCGTGACGACGATAAAAACTGAACCGGTTCCTGAACAATTCGAACTTTACAATTTAACAAGGGACCCTTTGGAAGAAGTAAACTTAGCAGACCCTACATGTGCAACTGAAGAATCATACATCATCCAATGGCAATTGGAAAAAATTCTTGTGGATCAATGTAAACTTAAGCGATTGGAACCGACAAGTGGCGACGTTCCCGGTATGCCGTCTTGCGATTGTGATGGGCATTAAATAACTGTGTGCTCATCCACTTTCATTCCCATGCGCTTCTTGTTTCAAAACTATTTTTTATTTGCCATGGACCCCTTTAATAGAAAGCGATAAGAGAAAATTGGTAGTTTTATAATACGGAATTACTGGAAAACATACAGTGAAATAAATAGAATGTGCTCTCTAGTCTTTTTTATATGTTTATCCCGATTAGTAAATAAGGTACCTAATCTAGGAACCATCATGAATGTTAAAGCTTTCATGATCGGTTACTGTATAGGTACTTTTAACTGTGCCTTCTAATTGTTAGCTAAGGCATACTTTAAACGTATGAAAGAGAGAGGAGTAGCCCATGCTTACTTCTATAAAGAGGGGAATTTTCTGGAGAGAAATGTAACTACTATTTTTTGGATTTCTTTTATCCAATAAAGAAAACGAAAGCTAATGCTTGAAATAGTGAAAAAGGGAGAGAAAGTATGCGATTTTTTAAAAGGAAAAATACAAAGAAATCAATTTCTGCCATCCCCTCACAGTATCAAGCGGTGGATCCAATTCAAAAAGATGCCTTAAAAACTAGCCTTCAGGAAAATATACAAACTATAAAATATACCCTAGGGGCAAGCACGGATATTGTCTTTCGAGAAATTCGAATTGGAAAAGAAGGAAGCATTAATGCAGGCATAATATACACGGATGGATTAACTGATACAACATCGTTGCAAGAATTCATTTTAGAAACACTTATGCTAGATATTAAAGAGGTTGAGTTACAGAAAAAGATAACGACTGGGGAAAATCTTATCAGCCTATTAAAAGATCTTGCCTTGAAGGTAGGAGAAATTAAAGAGGTAACAACCCTTGAATTACTCTATAACGGTCTATTATCTGGGGATACGGTCCTACTAATCGATGGATATGCACAAGGGTTACTCATCTCCAATAAGCAATGGGTTGAGCGTGGGGTAACAGAACCAGTGGCTCAGACGGTAGTGAGAGGACCCCGTGAAGGATTCTCCGAAAATTTACGCGTAAACACGGCCTTAATTCGTCGGAAAATTAAAGATCCGAATCTTTGGATGGAATCAAAAATTATTGGAACACGTACGAAAACTAATATTGAAATAATGTATATCAATGGCGTTGCAAATGACAAAATTGTGAAAGAACTCCATTTACGTTTGGATCGAATAGAAATCGACGGAATTCTTGAAAGTGGTAATATCGAAGAATTGATTGAGGATGATGCATATTCACCTTTTCCTACCATTTTTAATACGGAACGTCCGGATGTTGTAGCCGCAGCATTATTGGAAGGACGTATAGCCATTTTGGTGGATGGAACGCCATTTGTGCTAATCGTTCCCGCATTGTTCGTTCAATTTTTTCAAGCCTCTGAAGACTACTATCAACGTGCGGATATTTCGAGTTTTATTCGACTCCTTCGTTTTGGTTCTTTTGGTATTTCTTTGCTAGCACCGGCATTGTTTATTGCAATCACAACTTTTCATCAGACAATGCTACCACCTGCACTGCTTATTAGTCTGACAGCCCAACGGGAAGGTGTTCCCTTTCCTGCATTTTTTGAAGCTTTGCTAATGGAATTGACCTTTGAAATCTTACGCGAGGCAGGCGTAAGGATGCCACGATCTATTGGATCTGCCATGTCTATTGTAGGGGCATTTGTCATAGGAACTGCAGCGGTTGAAGCAGGCGTGATCTCCGCTGCAATGGTAATAATCGTTTCAATAACTGCGATTGCGAGCTTTGTTTCGCCCACATATGACATAGCGATTGCTGTTAGGTTACTGCGCTTCGGATTTATGGGGTTAGCTGCCACGTTCGGTTTATTTGGAATTACTGTAGGTTTAATTGCTCTTATACTTCATTTATGCAGTATACGTTCTTTTGGCATACCCTATATGTCACCATTGGCTCCATTTAATATTTCCGATCAAAAAGATACATTTATCCGATTGCCTAAATGGAAAATGTTTACTCGACCTCGCCTTATTAATCAACAAAATATAGTTAGACAACAAGATTCAACCTCCGCAAAACCACAACCGCCAAAAAATGAGGAGTAAGAAGGGGTTTAAACAATGAAAAGACATATGATCGTTCTCCTGATTCTCAGTCTGTTCCTTACAGGGTGTTGGGACAAAAGGGAATTAAATGAGCTTGCCATTACAGTAGCAATGGGAATCGACAAAGTGGAAGATGAATTCCAGTTAACTGCTCAAGTAGTTGTACCGTCGGAAGTATCCATGAAACAAAGTTCTGGTCGTTCACCGGTAACGCTGTTTCAGGCTAAGGGTGAAACAGTGTATGAAGCCCTTCGAAAAATGACAATAAGCTCGCCCAGAAAAATATATCCAGGACATCTCCGTATGCTTGTAATTGGTGAGGAATTAGCTCAAGAAGGTATAGGTGAATCCTTGGAGTTACTATCAAGAGACTGGGAATTAAGATCGGATTTCTATGTTGTTGTTGCTAAGGATAAGACTGCGGCAGAAATACTGAATGTCTCAACACCTATTGAAAGCATACCGGCCAATAAAATGTTTAACACGCTTAAAACGTCTGAAAATAGCTGGTCCGCAACAAAAGGTATCACATTAGATGATTTGATAAGTGATCTTATAAGTGATGGACAGAATCCTGTGTTATCGGGGATTTATATAACTGGGAACGAGGAATCAGGTTCAAGCAAACAAAACGTGGAATCGATTACGCCTTCTGCTCAAATTCTATATGATTATTTAGCTGTGTTTAATAAAGATAAACTAGTGGGATGGTTAACCGAACGTGAAAGTATAGGGTATAACTACATTACCAACTCTATAAAGACAACAGTAACATCTGTATCTTGCCCCGAGAAAGGGAAAGCTTCAATTGAGGTGATTCAGTTCAAATCGGATATGAAAGGTAAAATAAACAAAGGAGAGCCGGAAGTGGATGTCAATATACAGGTAGAGGGGAATGTGGGTTCAGTGGAATGTCATATCAACCTGAAAGAACCAGTAACAATAGAGGAGCTAGAGAAAATTTATGAAAAAGAAGTGAAAGAAAGTATTGATCAAACCATTGAAACGGCACAAAAACAATATAAAACAGATATTTTTGGATTTGGACAAGCCATTCATCGATCAAATCCGAAAACCTGGAAAAAAATTAAAGAACAGTGGGATGAAAAGTTCACGGACATGGTAGTGAACGTCGAAGTCGATCTGAAATTACGCCGTACGGGTACAGTTAATAAATCATTCTTAAAAAGTTTACAGGAATAAATAAGCATGCTAAAAGTTATTGGAATCCTGTTGGTTGCAGCTGTTATCTGGCGAGTTGAAGTTCCATCTCTTTTACAAAAGAACTATAAAAAAGAATTAGTTGTCTTTTTACTCTTTCTTTCTATTGGCGTAGGTTTAGGGATTGTCCAAGCGTTAGGAAAACCAATTCCAAATCCGATGGACTTTTTAACTTTCATTTTTAATCCACTAAATGATACATTCTTTCGTTAGGTGAATTAGAGAGATAAGTGAGGTGGAGATATGACATGATGCGAAATATTAAAATAAACTCAAATCAGTTTCTAGTGCTAGTCATCTTTTTTACGATTGGTACAAGCATCCTAGAAGTTCCATCAGCTTTAGCAGACAAAACGAACCAAGATGCTTGGATAACGGCTATAATTGGTACGGGCATCGGGTTATTGGTTATATGGTTTTTCACCTGGATAGCACTTTGGTTTCCTACTCTCACTTATATTCAAATCACTGAAAAGATATTTGGAAAATGGATAGGTAGAGTTGCTTCTCTTATATTTATATCTTTGCCACTTCTTTATACTTCAAGTCTTTTATTTCAATCAGGCAATTTCTTAAATACCCATATGATGCCATATACTCCGATGGTAGCCCTTAATATTCTTATGGTTGGGATTTTGGTGATGGGAGTCTATCTTGGATTGGAAACCATCGCCCGATCTGCAGAAATCTTATTTGCCTTTTTCTTTTTAGCTTTTTTTGTATTTGTACTATTAATTGCACCAGAAATCCGAATTGAAAACGTACAACCTGTTTTTGAGGTAAATCTAAAAAATATGCTTCAATCCTCCTTGTTTTTAGTTATTACGTCTTCTGTAAATGCAATTGTTATATTAATGATTTTCCCTGCATTTCTTAACAAAGTAAAACAAGCAAGAAGATCTTTTCTAATTGGAAATTTAATTGGCGGAATCGTCATCATTATCATTACATTTTTGAGTGTTTCGGTATTAGGAGCTGATAAAACGGCAAATGAAATATTTCCGAGCTTTGAATTGGCTAAAAGGATTAGTACGGGGGATTTCATAGAGCGAATTGAAGTATTAATGGCCTCACTATGGATTATCTCTCTCTATTTTAAGATGATCCTTTATTTTTATGCTACCGTTTTTGGAATCGCACAAGTTTTGAATTTGAAAGATTATCGCCCCTTAACGATGCCGTTAGGGCTGATTGTCATGGTCCTGTCTCTCGTAATTTATCCTAATGTCGTCTATAAACAAGATATGAACATAACAACGGAATATTCATTTTCATTGATAGTCGGAATTTTTATACCCCTTTTATTGGCTCTCATTTATGGAATACGAAAGAAGTCTTTGAAGAAAGAACTTAATAGTTCTAAGTAAGAGAGCATTAAACAAATTGCTTCAGTATTCAATAAGTGTTCAGGCAAATACCTGTGTCAAACCCGACTTCACTAATCTGATTCTTCATAACTAGAAATAACCAGCACAGTCATCCCCAAGCGTAGAAGTGTGTATGTTGAGCAATCCTTATTCGTTTTATTATGGTGGACCTTTCAATGGTCACATGTTGAATCAGTATGTAGCTAATAACTTAATAAGCTGAATTTATTGCCTGATATACGGTTTTTTCATCAGTTTATAAGCACATAAATCCACTTTCTTGTGGAAAGCTATCTTTATGTGGAGGTATGAAAATGGGTAAAAAAACGTCGGGTGACAAGGATGAAGTAGCAAACCTTGCTTGGTGGCAATTATCTCTTATTGGAGTAGGGTGTATAATTGGTACAGGGTTTTTCCTGGCATCGAGTTTTGCGATTAAAATGACGGGACCTTCTGTCATCTTGGCCTTTATCATGGCTGCAAGTGCAACGTATATCGTGTTTGAAGCACTGGCGAAAATGTCTGCTAAGGATCCCCAGAAAGGATCTTTTCGTACCTATGCCAAAAAAGCATATGGACGTTGGGCCGGTTTTTCCAGTGGTTGGGTATACTGGTGTTCGGAAATACTAATCATCGGCAGTCAACTTACCGCAATTTCAATTTTATCCAGGTTTTGGTTCCCCAACGTTAAATTGTGGATATTCGCATCAATCTATGCCGTTTGTGGTCTCATTGTACTTTTTATTGGAGCAAAAGCGTTTGGAAAATTGGAGAGCGTATATGCTGTAATGAAAATTGCCGCTATTTTTATGTTTATTGTGATTGCCATTTTAGCACTGACTGGAACAATTGAGGGCGACCAAAAGGCAGGAATTCCACAAACAGTAAATGAGTTCTTTCCAAACGGATTAACCGGGTTTTGGAGCGCTCTGTTATTTGCCTTTTACGCTCACGGTGGAATTGAAGTAATGGGCGTCATGGCTATCCATCTTAAAAACAAGGAAGACGCCCCCAAATCAGGGAAAGTCATGTTAGGGTTGCTTGGAGTAATTTATGTTACCGCTCTTTCTCTAGCGTTATTACTGTTGCCATATGATAAGTTCAGGGAGAATAAAAGCCCGTTTGTTGAAGCTTTATCAGGTGTTAGCAATATCGAATTTTTCCCGCATGTGTTTACTGCCGCAATTATTATTGCCGGGTTTTCGACGATGTCTGCATCCCTTTTTTCGGTGACGACGATACTTCTAACAATATCGGAAGACGGGGACGCCCCTAAAATATTCAGTAAACAAACGAAAAAGAAGTTCAAAATGCCGTTACCTGCAATTGCCTTAACTTCAACGGGTCTTGTTCTTTCCATAGTCACCTCTTTATTATTGCCTGAAAAAGTATACCAATATATAACCACTGCGGCAGCATTGATGCTCCTTTATAATTGGTTTTTCATTTTAACGATGTATCACAGATTAATCGAGCCGACTACCGCAGATAAAGTAAAAAGAGTGATTGGAATGATTCTCGTAATTGGGGCTGTCAGCGGAACACTCTTTCATCAAACAAGTCGGCCCGGTTTTTTTATCAGCTTAGTGTTTCTCGCGGTAATAGGAATAGTTGTCTTATTTTTGCGGAAAAGATGGAAGAGAGAAGAGGCTCAAAATAGCGCATGATAAGCTTGAATGCCAAAGTAAACTCCGAATCCAATCATGGCTAGGGACGAAAAAATGGAAATGCTCTTCAGAAGCTTGATGGATAAAAATCTGCGGGCGCCACTAGATATAGTAGCCATTATAGTATCCCATAAAATGATACCGACTATGATAGCCATGCTATTGATAAGGATTTGATTTCCGGAAAAAGTTTTCGCCGTTTCCGCAAGAACTGAACCGTAAATCCCCAGCCAAAAAAGAATCGTAAGAGGATTTAAAAGTGACATGAAAAAGCCTGAAAATAAGGAACGTCTAAGAGGCGTTTGTTTACCGAATCTAAAAGCCAACTCAATTTTATGTAGCGAAAGTAAACTTTCAATACCTGTATATGTAAGGACAAAACAACCAAACGACCAAAGGATGATTTGTACAAGAGGGAACTCAATAATTTGACCAACCCCGAAATAAACCATGATCATATACAAGACATCGGCGGTTAATGCCCCAATACCAAAAATCCAGGCATGAAAAAAACCGTTCTTAATCCCCGTATCTAGCTGCGCAGCGTTAACAGGTCCCACAGGCGCAGCTAAAGATACGCCCAAAAAGATATAGGCAGCTATCGAATTCATGAAAAATCCTCCCTTAAAATAGCGTCTATGCATCTTATTCAAACGGAGTGTCTGGTACAACTATTTGTAGAAGAAATTATAGTGAAGTATAAATAACTTATTCCGATAATTTTCTTATCGGTTTAAATCCAGGCGCAAATCAGAATGAAATATTTGTTCATACCCATAAAAAAGGACCATTGCAGCCGCAAACCTGCAAGGTCCTAATTTTTATGCTGTTTTATTTGTTTTTTCAATTTCATCGACTTTGATGAACTTAAAGACAATGAACAACAGGATGAATCCCAGTACGCCAGCCGTAATATAGCTGACATTGAGGAAGTTTTTCATAGCGAGTGACATAATAGGCGGGCCTGCTGCAACACCGATAAACCTTGCCGAGCTATAAAAAGAGGAAACTGTGCCTCGCAACTCTTTTTTGATATTTTCTGTAATGATGGCATCGAGTGCAGGTAATAAAGCACCAATCGCAATTCCGACTATACTCGTGACGACTAACAGAAGGAACAGTTTTTTGCTTGTAAACCCTACGAAAACGACGCTGGCGGACATTGCGATCAAGCAAATAATCATTACTTTTTTTATCGTTTTTAGATCCCCTTTAATTTTTCGACCGGATATAAATGAAGCAATACAAAGTAACAGAAGCGGAATGGCCAAAACAAACCCTTTTTTAATACCTTTTATATCATGAACTTTTTCAAGGTTTTCCGATAAGAAAAATAACATACTGAATAATATTAGCATTACCAGGACCCCATTAAGGAATACAGTATACAACCATTTACCTTCCACTTTGAATACTTTTTTTGTGTTACTTAAAAATTGCTTGAACTTTACCGGTTCATCTTTTTCTTTAGGCACTTTCACAAAGAAAAAGATAAGTACGATAGAAATTAAACTAAGCGCTGATATGGAGAAGAACGGCAGGAACCATAAAATAGCAGCAAATACTGAACCTAAGATAGGACTTAACACTTTTCCAAATGTGTTCGATGTTTCAATAACACCTAAACAGGAACTGGTTTTTTCATCATCATCTTGGTAAAGGTCACCTACGAGCGGCAAAACGATCGGCATGGCCCCAGCAGCTCCAACACCTTGCAGAATCCTACCAACAATAATCATTGTGTATGGGTCTTCCATTTTCCAAGAAGCGAACCCGGCAATCAGCCCACCAATTAAAGCAAAGACTAAACTCGGTAATATCACCATTTTCCTACCAAAGCGATCCGATAAATAGCCCGCTACTGGTATAAGAAAAATAGCCGCGACTGAATAACTTGTAATGATCATACTCGATTGAAATGATGTGATTCCAACCTTATCTTCTAGGATCGGGAGCACTGGAATTAGCATCGAATTCCCTAGGGTCATGACGAGAGGTATTGAAGCCATGCTTACAATGCACCATATACTAACCTTATCCGCACTTTGTTCCATTACCACACCTCGACTACTCTTGTTTTCGATTGCTACAGGTATGGTTTCCTTACTTGTACTAATTATGCGTTATATGGTACAGACTTTTATCATTTTACTATGTAAGAAAAGAAAAGGTATTCATTTTTACACTGGAAAGTCAATTAAAATAATGCATGAAAAGCTTGGATGCCAAAGTAAATACCGAAACCGATCATGGATAGGGATGAAAATCCGGAGACGATTTTCAAAAGCCTGTTGGAGAATAGCTTTCGAGCCCCACTAGATAAAATGGACATTAATAAATCCACAAACATAATGCCAACCAAAATAGCAATACTATTTATAACGATTTGGTATCCCGTTAAGATTCCAACTGTTTTTGCTAAGATGGAACCATATATCCCCAACCAAAAAAGGATGGTAAGCGGATTCAACAATGACATGAAGAAACCGGATAGAATTGAATTTCTAAGACGGACTCTTTTACCTGATGTCAAGTTCGTCTCAATGTTTTTTAGCGTAAGTAAATTTTCTATACCCGTATACATTAGTACAAAACAGCCAAATGACCATAGGATTGTTTTCAGTAATGGTGAATCAATGAATTGACCAATCCCAAAGTAAATCATGAACATATACATGACGTCGGTGACCAAAGCACCAAAACTAAAAAACCAAGCATGAAAAAAACCGCTTTTAATGCCCGTGTTTAATAGTACGGTCTTAACGGGGCCAATTGGTGCAGCTAAAGATATGCCTAAAAAGATATAAATAAATATTGAATTCATAGTTATAGCCCCCTAGTAAAATGATGTCATTGTATTTTATTCAATAGCAATGAGTTGTACGACTATTTTACAAAGATAATAGGGAAGCAAAAGTAAAAGTCTAAGTGATTTAGTCAACATCAAGTTGGCAAGAGAAAATGATTAGATGAAATTTGGGGGATATGTATAGTTTAAGCTATTAAGAGACCTCAAGAAACGGTTGGTCATCGCAACCTAGTTCTTGAGGTCTCTTTTCGTTTATAGGATTCCAAATTTAGGGAGGAGCTGCAATTGCTTTTAAGTGAGCAAGAGGGGGACTTGAAATCAATTGCCTGTGCAAGAAACTAAGTGAACGTTTCTTGCATAGGCACTTTTGATTTATTGATATGACTCTGGTTCCAATTGATACAACTGGGCTACTTTGGGGACACAAAAATTATTCTCAAAGTTGCATTTCGTGTAATTAAATATACCCGTTAATGCGTGATTTATTTTCTTCTTTAATTTCACTTTGCAAACTTTCGATGCTTTCTTGACGCCTTGCATTTTTCTCCTTGATGGCAGCTAGTTCTTTCCCGTCTGCGAATTCCATTGCCGCTTCCGCTGCTTCTGCATTGCTAATTGTTTTCTTGAGCCTGTTCACATTGTCATCAGAGTCATTAGGCATTGAGGTTTTTCTGGACATACTAATACCTCCTTTTGTTTTATAACCTTCAGGAGATAGCGTTCCCGGATTCGCAATAACTATTTGTGGTTTATATTTCTTGGAAAAATAAATAACTTTTCATAATCCGGAAGCGGGAAAAGGACTTGTTCATTATTTCGATTTCAAACTAATAAGAATGAGTATGATACCGCCGAACAGGCAAATCATTCTTGGCAACGATATCTTTTCAGTTAGACCAGTCAATGCTATTCCTGTCGTAACAATTAAAATAACAGGACCCACTAAAGCAAGTAGCGTATTAATATAAAATGCCTTCTCCAAGTCATTAAATTTCAACATAAACATCGCCGCTGTTAATTCGATGCTTCCTGAAAAAATTCTCAAAATAATTATGAAAAGAAGTGCTTTTTCAATCAATAAACATGACTCCTTCATCCCTTAATAATATGGGCACATGCAAAAATCTGACCCTCGAAGTAATACCTAAAGTGTATGCGGGCTTGCCCACTTTTAGTAATGAACAAAAACCGAAATGCTATGTAAGAACTCGTCGTGAGTGTTGGCAACTTAAAGATTGTTTGTATTACGTAAAAAATTGCGATGTGGGAACGTTCCTTCTATAATGGAGACAACGCAAAGGGGATAGGTATCAGAACAACCTCTAGCTAGAGTTAGGAAACCTGAATAAACATTCGAAGCCGATCCAAATGCTTCGCAAATAATGAATTCTAACTGAATGGAGGGAAACGAATGATTACTAAGGTCGGTCAAATTATGTTATATGTAAATGATCAAGATGAGGCGGTAACATTTTGGACGGAAAAAGTCGGATTTAGTGTAGTTTCTGAAGAGGATAACGGCCAAGGGTTTAGATGGTTTGAAATTTCTCCTACAAAGGGATCGGAAACGACTTTCGTTCTCCACAACAAGGAATTAATTGCGGAAATGCAGCCTGAATTAAATCTTTCTACCCCTTCATTACTATTTTACTCGGAGGATCTCGATAATCTGTATAAAGACTTTTCCGATAAAAATATCACCGTTGGGGAAATCGTAAATATGCCTACTGGTAGAGTATTCAACTTTGCCGATAATGAAAAGAATTACTTTGCAGTCATGGAGAAAAAGTAGTATTCGTTTCTGGTGTCCATTTTAATTGCAACCTATAAAAATGAAGATATGCCGTGTAAATAAATGGCTTATCTTCATTTTGGCTTTTTTAGCGGTACTGTAATCACTTCGGTTCATTCCAAGGTAACGTGCCTACTAGCGACACAGGGTGGATTTACGAATGAAATAATCGTCATTGCTGTTGGTGGAATCAATGATGAGACGGTTGGGTTTGCGTTTCCTATACCAAGCAACAAAATTGTTGTTATATTCTGAAATAATTACCAAATAAGTCGTGATTTTGTTATAGTAGAATGTAGAATGCCACTACAAGCGGATGATAGTGGAATGGTTTTCGGGAGTTATTAAACAGGGCGGTGGATAGATGAAGCAAGGACAGCCTATTTGGAGGTATGCATTTGCAAGTGTCATGGTGACGATCAGTACGCTTGGCTTTGGAAGAATGTCATATGGTATTTTAATGCCTTCTATGAAAGATAGTTTGTCATTATCATATGAACAGGCGGGAATGTTAGCAACGACAAACTCAATCGGCTATTTAGGGATGGTCCTTTTTGCTGGCATTTTAGCTGCAAAATGGGGGTCCAAAAAGCTGGTTGTTTTCGGTACGGTGCTTGTTTCTGCTGGATTGCTGTATATGGCTTCGGTTCAAAGCTATGCCGCGAGTCTAGCAGGCATGATCATCATGGGAGTGGGGACGGCTTTCGCCTATACACCGCTTGTAAATATTGTCGTGGGCTGGTTTCCAGAGCGGCGGGGGATGATGATCGGTTTCCTTGTCAGCGGTCTCGGGCTTGGAACGCTTATTTCGAGTATGTTAATCCCATTTTTCTCGACTTGGTTTGCAATTGACGGATGGCGGTACCTTTGGTTGTTGTATGGATTTTTGTCACTATTGTTTGCCCTAGCAGCGCTGATCATTTTGCGGGATCCGCCCATCCCCTTATTGAAAAAAGAACAAAAGGATCTATCCCTATGGCGGGAAGTGTATGTACATAAAGGGGTACTCCTTGTCGCTTTTATTTATGGGCTCATCGGTTTTGCATATTTGATACCACAAAGTTTTTTGTTCAGTTTTATATTGGAATCCAGGATCGATCGATTTGTAGCCGGGCAAATAATGGCTTTAGGCGGATTGATGTCCATTTTCAGCGGACCGTTATGGGGAACGATTTCCGATAAAATTGGGCGAAGAAAGTCGCTGAATATTACGCTTGTCACAGGGGCATTGTCTATGTTCATTGCTGTTATCTACCCAGTATTCATCGGGTTTATCATCGGTCAATTGTTCTGGGGAATTACAGTTGTCGGCATGCTTTCGCTCATTCAAGCACTGTCCACGGAACAAATTCATCCTTCCTATGCTCCAATTGCTTTAGGGTATGTCACTGTTTATTTCGCTTCGGGGCAGCTTCTTGGACCTGGTCTTGCCGGTTGGATGATCGATCATATCGGCGGAATCTCCTCCGCGTTACTCTTATGTTGTGGTTTGTTATTGCTCGCTTTTCTATTTTCGTTGCGACTGCAACTAAAAACGGACACCAAACGTGTAAAATGGGTTCTTAATAGGCGAGCTTGAAACGAAGGTGTTTCCAGGATGACATTATTCGTAGAAGTTTCGACAATTGCATAGAAAAAAACAAAAACCAACCGTTAGCAATACCTTCGGTTGGTTTTTTCAGGCTGTACTTTACGTTTGTAAGTACTTTTGAAGGGAAAGATATGGAAAAGGTTTTTATTATCAAAAGAGGTGAGTTTGTTGAATCGATTATTTGCCATTTTAGTATTCGCCGGTGTCCCGCTCGTGCTTGCCGGTGCATTCTTGAACTGGTCGGACATGATAATGTTCGTCCTATGCTGTATAAGCATCATCGGGCTTTCGGGATACATAGGCCGCGCGACGGAAAGCCTTGCAATCGTTAGCGGGCCGAGGATTGGCGGGCTATTGAACGCCACTTTCGGCAACGCCGTCGAACTCATCATTTCAATATTTACATTGAAGGCGGGAATGGTCGGCATCGTCTTGGCATCGCTAACGGGCTCCGTACTTGGAAATCTTTTGCTCGTGCTCGGGCTTTCCTTTTTTGCGGGAGGCATTAAATTCAAACGCCAAAATTTCAGTCTCCTTGATGCGCGCTACAATTCAGGATTGCTGATTTTCGCTGTTATCGTAGCATTCGTCATTCCCGAGATATTCTCCATGTCGATGGATGAACAAACAACACTCAACTTAAGTATTGGCATCGCGGTTATACTAATCATCCTCTATCTTGCCGGACTGTTCTTCAAACTTGTCACACATCGCGGCGTATTTGCCTCCTCAGATAAGAACGTGGATGAAGAGGAGGAGGAAACGCCTGAGTGGACAAAGCGCAAGTCGATTCTTGTCCTTCTGTTGGCAACAGTTACGGTTGCTTTCGTATCGGAGCAACTGGTTCATACATTTGAAATGCTCGGTGAAAAATTCGGATGGACGGAGTTGTTCATCGGTGTCATTATCGTCGCGATTGTCGGAAATGCGGCGGAGCACGTATCTGCTATTACGTTGGCGGTCAAAAATAAAATGGATGTGTCTGTGGAGTTAGCAGTCGGTTCCACGTTGCAGGTCGCCATGTTCGTTGCGCCGATTCTCGTCCTAGTTTCACTCATAATGCCGGAACCGATGGCACTTGTTTTCACGGTCCCTGAGCTGGTCGCAATGGTAGCCGCATCATTGCTTGTCATCAATCTTTGTAATGATGGCGAATCGAATTGGTTCGAGGGTCTGATTCTATTCGCTGCTTATCTGATTATGGGAATCGGCTTTTATTTCCTCTAAATGTCCGCCGAAAGCTGTAAACGGTAATGGTACTAAAAAATATCAAATCATCCTGTTTTCTCACTTAGAACCCAATTTCATAAAAAATTTCTTTACGGGCATACTTTGAGTATTAATTCAAAGTAGGAGGATTTTAAATTTGAATAACACTGAAAATAAATTATCAGTTTTTGCGCTAGGCGGCATTAACGAAATCGGGAAAAATATGTATGTATTACAATATGAAGACGATCTCATAATAATCGACTGTGGTGCTAAGTTCCCGGATGAAAGTCTGCTGGGAATCGATTTGATTATCCAAGATATTTCTTACTTACAGAAAAATAAGGATAAAATACGGGCATTGGTTGTTACACATGGACATGAAGATCATATTGGAGGCATTCCTTACTTTTTGAAGCAATTAAATGTGCCGATTTACGCAACACGATTAACACTAGGTTTAATTGAACTTAAGCTAAAGGAACATGGGCTTCTGAGGCAAACCGAGCTGGTACTGATAAATTCCGATTCTGATTTGGAGTTTGGAACGGTGAGAGTGACGTTTTTCAAAACAAGCCACAGTATTCCCGATTGTCTAGGTATTGTATTTCATACACCGGAGGGTGCAGTTGTACATACCGGTGATTTTAAATTCGATTTAACTCCTATTAATAAAGACTATCCAGATATTTATAAAATGGCTGAAGTAGGAAATAACGGTGTATTGCTTCTATTATCGGAAAGCACGAATGCGGAACGTCCCGGCTTTAATCCATCTGAACTACTTGTAGGCGGGCATATTGAAGAAGCATTCCGAAAAGCTCGCCGGAAAGTGTTTATCTCTACTTTTGCTTCCAACGTCCATCGGGTTCAGCAAGTGGTGGATGCGGCACAAAAAACAAACCGCAAGCTTGCGTTACTTGGGCGAAGTATGGTGAATGTTGTAGCGGTTGCATCGGAACTTGGGTATTTGAAGATTCCTGAGGGTATGCTGATCGAGAAAAATGAGGTCAGGGGAATGGATCCGGAACGTGTCGCCATTCTTTGTACGGGAAGTCAAGGGGAGCCGATGGCAGCACTGTCCCGTTTGTCTAGCGGAAATTTTCGTGATGTACAAGTCCATCCTGAAGATACGGTTATCTTTGCTTCGTCGCCAATTCCAGGAAACGAAAAAAGTGTCTCGCGTATTGTCGATAATTTATTCCATCTAGGAGCCAAAGTAATCTATGGATCTGCAAGCACTACCGGTATGCATGTATCAGGACATGCATGCCAAGAAGAATTGAAACTAATGTTGACCTTAATGAAACCAAAATATTTCATCCCTATCCACGGTGAATATAGAATGCTTCAGCAGCACCGTATATTAGCTGAGTCTGTTGGGGTAGAAAGTGATAATATTTTTATCATCAACAATGGAGATGTTGTCGATATTAATAATCAAGTCGCCCGCCAAACACGAAAAGTGCAATCAGGGAACCTTTTTGTGGACGGACTGGGTATTGGCGATGTTGGAAAAATCGTCTTGCGCGACCGGAAACTTCTTTCCGAAGAGGGCATGCTGGTCATTGTTATTACCTTAGGTAAAACGGATGGAAAACTAATATCCGATCCGGATACAATATCCCGCGGATTTGTGTATAGTAGCAATTCGGAGGAACTGTTGAATGAAGTGAATCAGTTGGTCATCAAGACCATAAATGAATTGCAAGGCGTCAATGAGAATCAAAGAATCAATTTAAAACAACATCTTAAAAAATCGATTGAAACGCTTTTATTTACCCGGACAAAAAGGAGGCCGATGATTCTTCCAGTCATTATTGAAATTTAACATTAACCTATGTTAAAGAGTGAACTCCTTGAAAGTATAGGGGGTTCCCTCTTTTTTTTGATATTTTAAAACCGATTACTGTTCCGGAATTCCTCTGGCTTTTAGGAAAGTGTCCACCTGCAAATTGCCATAGAAGTACCACGTCTCCGGGATTAGTAGTATATTTATATATACATGGACTCTTAAAAGATATGGAGTATCCAAATCAAAACTATATTTATAGTAGCTGCTGGAGGAAAAAGATGAAAGCAACAATCGCTGTTTTGGGTGATACAGCCGTTTCAAAAGTGAATCAATTACAGACGAGTAAAAGTAGATACCTTACATTGACAATGATGGCGGGGTTTTTCCTTGGATTTGGGATCATTCTTATTTTTACGATAGGTGGTTTGCTAGGACCTACTAACTTTGCAGGAACGAAATTAATAATGGGCATTACATTTGGAATTGCGTTAAGTTTGGTTTTGATGGCCGGAGCAGATCTCTTCACAAGTAATAATATGATCATGACCATTGGTACGTTGACGAAGAAAACGACTTGGTATGAAACTATACAAATTTGGACATTCAGCTATTTGGGCAACTTTGCCGGAGCGATTCTCGTTGCCGCACTTTTTTTCTATTCGGGTCTGGCTTCAGGCGATACGGCAGACTATATCAATACAGCGGCAAGCGCTAAGATGAATACGCCGTTCGTAGAGTTGCTTATTCGCGGAATACTTTGTAATATTCTCGTCTGTTTGGCCGTTTGGTGTGCATTTAAGCTTAAGGAAGAAACCGCAAAATTGATTATGATTTTTTGGTGTTTATTCGCGTTTATCACCTCGGGGTTCGAGCATAGTATCGCAAACATGACCTTGCTTTCCATCGCACTGATGGTTCCTCATCCTGAAACAGTATCATTGGCAGGATTGGCGGCAAACTTAGTGCCCGTGACAATCGGCAATATCATTGGTGGAGCTGTTTTCATTGGCGCTGCATACTGGTTCGCGAATTCCGAAAAGAACTTAGAAATCTCCGAGAAATAACTAAGTGAATGCATTTTCCGCTTTTTGGAGCTTGACAATAGAATTTAGTACATTTTTTAAAGTGATTAATGAATGTACCAATTTCACAATTACTAATTTCAATTGAAAATATGAACATTAACGTATTTTCGCCAACAATTATTCATTTAAATGGATGAGTTCCGTTGATTGTAACGGAAAACGTCCGCCTCTCGTTACAATCAAGCTTGTTCGGATTTTAATACAAAAAATTCTCTATTATGAAATTGACTCGAATGCAAAATTCAATTGGAAGTACCATTACTTAAAACGATTTCTATTTTCGAATTTGCCTTTTAAACATGATCAAGGCCCAGCTTCTCATCCCTAACAAAGGGAAAGAGGCTGGTTTTTACTTATTTATCATTTTGCACGGATTCTTTGAAAAGAATCATTTTGGGCCCTCATTTTGACTAATAATACACTCTGTACCTACTTTTCAATATGACTAAAAATTAGAATTGTATCTAATGTAACGATTCTTTTTACAGGTCCTCTTCATAGAATGTCAAAAGGGGGGGAATCCTTTTGTCGGCTTGGATCTGGGGCTTATTGATTTTTCAATTTATACTTGCGTTTTTCACCTACAAATTTCTATATAGGCGAAGAAAACGGATTTGTTCTCATCTAGGCATGAATGTGGCCATGGTAGCGGGTGGAGGGATGGCACTCGGAACGGGAATTCTTCTGATTTATGAGTTTCCCATCTACTATATGGAGGTTACTGTACTAGCGTCCTTGGCAGGGATGGTGGCGGGAAGTTTATTCGGAGGGATGTTTGACAACCAGACACTGCTAACGGGCTATATTAGCGGTCTGATGACGGGAATGATGGCCCCGATGATCGGAGCGGCGGCGTCTTACAGTGTTGCATTCGCCATCATGATGGAGTTTTTTGTTTTGTGTTCGTTTTTGATGCTGTTTAAAGCGGCGAAATCTGTGCGGAAAACGTAGGGAGAGACGTGAAATGGTCTTATTTGGATCGATTTTGCTTGTGTTAAGTAGTTTGTTGGGCATCTATATGTATGCGCTATTCTATAAATCACGTTACAAAATTAGCAATCGGCTTGGCTTTACTGTGACATTGGCAGCGGGACAGATTACCGGCTTTGTCATTGCGATGATGTTATATTTGATTTTCCCGATGGACTTTTCTATTATCTGTACAGTCAACTTATGGATTGGTATTGTAATAGGCGCTCAATTCGGTTCGATTGTAAGGAAGCAATCGGTGCTTGCGGGTTCTTTTAATGGGGGAGTCGCGGCAGTCATGGGGACGATGGTAGGTACTGTTGCGTTCGCTCCAAGCCTTTGTGGGTTACCCGCCTCGAATATGAGTTTCCAAAATACGGGCATTGCCATTGGGGGTTTTGGATTATTACTGCTTTGTGCCACGACATTGCTGGTCAGATTCTCGGTGATGAATGAAAGGGAATCATCCTAAAATTACTCGGGATTGTTATCAGAAATGATATTATTTTAAGCGATCGCTTGCGAAAAAATAGAAAAGCTTTTATTGTAGGTAAGGAAACAATAACGGAAAAGTTTTTATGGTAATAAAAGGAGAAAATAAAATGGTTTTAGAAAAAAACACTGTTATTCGGAAAGAATTATTTAAAGCGATTGAACCATTGACGGATGAACAGTTCAATAAAATACCCCCGAATGGCGGATGGTCTCCAAAACAAATATTCGAACACCTAGCGCGAATGGAAACAGTGATTGCGACTACTATTGCCAGAGAACTAAAAAATCCCGATAGTCCAAAATCAATGAAGAAACCAATTGCATTATCAACGAATCGCTTAATAAAGGTGGAAGCACCCGGACATACGGCACCGACAAATGAGTATAAATCAAAAATAGAAATGAAAAATGAACTCTATGATTCACGTATCTTCTTACTGGACGTGTATGATTTAAGTACAAAAGACGAACTTCGTGAAAAGTCATTCAAACATCCGATTTTCGGGCAAATACCATTGATTCAATGGTTTCCGTTTGTCGGATTGCATGAAAAACGTCATTTGAAACAATTGAAGAAAACAATTGAAATGGACAAAGAGTGATTTCATCAAACGTAGGACAGGCAGACCATTCACGTGTTATTCCAGTAATTAGACGGGTAGGATTGAGGAATCATCATACAGCGAAGGAGCATCGGGAGAATTCTACCGATGCTCCTTCGCTGTTTTTGAACTGTCGATGCTGAAATTTGGATCGATTTTCACTTCTTTAACATCTGTTCTTGTGCCATCCGAACCATTTCTTTTACCATATTACCACCTATCGGTCCACCGATATTACCCGCCTGTTCCGACGTAAGTTTGCCGTTATATCCTATCGATAATGGAATACCGAGTTCATCTGCGACTTCGTATTTCACCTTGTCGGGATCGGTTGGATTCACATAATAACCTTGTGCTTTCATGACATCCGCTTTCAATTGATCCAACCCCTTACGCGCACCTGGCACTAAAATCCTGTTGTTTTTCGCCATTTTTTCCCCTCCTTCAATGACTAGTGTTTCCTCAAATTGAAAGTTCACTCGGGCAAAATAATTACCAGTAATTTTTTTTAGTAATCGTTGTATGATGGTTGTTTGTACAAAACAACAGCTGTCTTCAAAGTCCGCACATACAGGATTTTGGAGATAGCTTTTCTGCTATTATTCGAAATAAGCAACGTTTAATCCACTAACGAGTTAATGAAAGCGTACTTACAATTCGTTTTAGACTATGCGCATGAGGGTATGCTAATAATGAACTCAATATTAAGGAGGTTACAAATTATGCCATTAAGTAAGGAAATTCAAACTTTAAAAGAATATCAGTGTGATGACCGTTGTGTGTTGAGTGTGTATTTAAACACCAATCCAGGCGATCCGGAGCAGCTAAACGGGGCGTGGAGAATTCATTTGAAGAGTGGATTGAAACGGATAGATGAGTATTTGACGGCCTCCAATGATGAAAAAGAAATAAAAGCATTTAATGAGCTTAAGAAAAAAATTGAAAAAGAAGTCGAGGATCATAAGAATGAACTTAGCAAAGGTGTCGTGATTTTTGCGGCGCTAGACCCGGAATTATGGTCGGTTCACTATGTTCAAGTCCCAGTGAAAACAAGCTTCCACTGGGAGAACAAACCGATGACCGAGGAATTGGAATATATGTACAAAGCATATCCGGAAGCGGGAATTATTTTGCCGAGTTTCGGAGAGGTCCGCATTTTAGACACCGCAATGGGATCTGTCCTTGGTGAAATGACGTACGAATTCGATCCGAATTTAGAAGGATGGGGAGAACGGAATAAAGCTTCCGCTGCGCATAATGTTGGAAATGGAAGCACAAAAGGGGATGCCATCGAACCTCGCTTGAGAGAAAATCTACAGAGGTTCTATAAAGGGATGGGTGAAATTGTTGGAAAACTGAAGAAAGAACGCGGCTGGCATGAAATTCATGTGTCGGGTGAAGCCGATTTGGCAAATGCTTTCGCCGAAACATTGCGAGAAAAACCGGCAAGCTGTATTTATAAAAACTTGAATAACAGTAAACCGAATGATGTGATTCACCAAGTTTTTGAAAAGTAAAAGTGAATAGGCAATACAGGAAAAACGAACCGATCTCTAGTTTACTAGAGACCGGTTCGTTTTTTGTAGTCCTCATTTCGGAAATGATTTTTGAACATACATCCCGCTAGACGAATAACATAGGTAAGGGTAGGTAGGTAGGTAGGTAGGTAGGTAGGTAGGTAGGTAGGTAGGTAAGTGTGATCTGGGTCACGCCTTACTTAAAAGATTACTATGCTTTTAAAATGAAGGGAAGTGCTAGCGGTGCAACTCTTTTATACAGTCCGGCGAGGCGACACGATAAGCCGTATTGCAAAACGATGGGAAATTCCGGTGAAATCCGTTATCGCTGCAAATAACTTGGATGCTCCTTATGTGATATCCATCGGTCAGCAGTTGTCAATCCCCCCCGGTGTTGATAAATACCGGGTGCTGCCAGGGGACTCGGTATATCGAATTTCACAAAATTTTGGTGTGCCGATTTCTGTCATTGCCGAAGCAAATGCCCTTAAGCCCCCATATGTTTTACTGGCGGGGCAGTTATTGACAATCCCTCCCGGTGTTTCTCATTATGTCGTTCAGCCCGGAGATACACTGGTTCAGATAGCCAAACGTTACAATGTGACAACTGCTGGTAAAAGTGAGTCGAAGTTGATTCAACAAGTCAACCAACTGCCTTCTGTGACCATAAAGCCGGGGATGAAGTTAACGATTCCCTATGCACCGCTTGGCGAACGAGGGTTCATTGCGTTTGTTTCTAACCGCGGCGGCAATTATGATGTTTGGGTGTATAATTCACGAAACGGACAAAGTGAAGAACTGACAAATGGGTTGGGCGATGTATTTTCAAAGCCGATTTGGTCACCGGATAGTAGCAGGATTGCATTCGTAGGTAAGAACAGGATTATTTACGTTATTTACGTCCAGACAGGTTTGGTCGCGGGGATTGATCAGTTGGAAGAAGGAGGAGATTTCAGCCTAGATTGGTCGCCTGACAGCAAAGTGTTGGCTTATGCCGCTCGGGGCATCATCATATTATATAACGCTACGCTCCAGGCGGCAAAAAGAATTATGGAACCGGGTGCATCCGATATCAGATGGTTTCCGAGCGGCACGGAATTATTGTTTCAAGCACTGGATGCCTCCGGAATAAGTCAGCTGTACCGTATCAGCACAAATGGAACGGGCAAACATCAATTGACTACAAACAAGGACGGTCCTCTCCATGATATAGCTCTGTCGCCGGATGGTGCCTTTGCTCTTTATACAACGCCGGGCGCAAGTGTTTCGATCATATATACTTTGGAGCTTGCTACAGGTGCCATTCATGAAGTGAAAGGCGGCCCGGATGGAAAAAATTATTTCCCGGAATGGTCGCCGGATTCATCGCGGATTGCCTTCAACTCTACCGCATTCGATGAACAAGGATACTTCTCGCAAATTCGTACAGTTGGACGTCTGGGTGAACGCGAACGAGTGTGGGCGATATCGAATTGCTTCTCGACGCCTGTTACCTGGTCGCCGAATGGCAGAAAAATAGCATATCTTTCCGGATGTAAGGAGCGGGAATTTGCCAATGAGTTGTGGGCGATTGATTTAGGTCATCCGGTTCCAATTCAGCTCCTTGATGGCGTACCTATCCTGTCGTTACAATGGTCGCCGACGCCGGTAATGGATTTAGCAAAAAAAGAATTTACAAGCGAGAAATTTGACGTTAACTTTCAATATCCGGCAAGTTGGCAAAGCGTGAACGAGGAACGATATGAAGGCAGTGATGGATTTTTTCAATTATCAGCCCTTTTTGGAACGGATACGATGGAGCAGATTTGCCATGATGAAGCATTTCACCAGTTAAATCCTTATGGTTCGGCCCCGCAAATATTAATTTCGTCAAAACCATATATACAATCGTGCACCATATTGCCATCTTCAGACCAGCCGTCCGAAATGAAAGGGCAGGCGGCATTTATAGCTAAGTATCCGACACCGATCTCGATTAATGGGATAACTTACAATTATTTTATCTTATGGGCAGACAAGGAGCATATTCATGAGATATCCTCAACGATACTTTTTTTACCGTAAAGCGCTTCAAATAGACAGAAACCACCAAGTCGATTACCCCTGGTGGTTTTAACTTGGTTATTTATAAGTCTTATCCGATTGGCTAACTTCCCGTTGATTGTTGGAAGACATTGGTCCATGCTTCGGATTCAGATTGCCGAGTTCGGCTAATTCCAAAGAAATTTCTTCTTTCATGGCCCCTGTTTTTGCATTCGCTTTACGTTCTGCCTGTGACAAAAAAGCCGTATCTTGGGCAGATCCTTTGCTAATACCTTTACCCATTTATAAAACCTCCAATTCCTCTTTTATGTTTCGACATTAATATGGCTCGGCAAGCCGATTTCGATGCGCGGATTCGACGAATTAATAATTCCGAATGATGAAACTGTGTAAAGAGACTCAAATTAGTACAATAAAGTATAAAGGTCGATTAGATTTTCGGTATTAATTGGAAAAGAACTCATTATTAATCAACCATTCCATCAAGTATACCAACCGTTTGTGACAAATTTGTGAATTGATGCTATTTTTGCATAATCCGACACCTTTTTCAATCCAGCTGTTGTAGACTGAAATAGTTGCTTCAAGACATGCCAGATAATAACCTCAAGATATGAAGCCGAATATATCGTATGGAGGCAGATTCGTGAACAAGCTATTGAATGAAAAAATGTTGTTGGCTCAAATAGGCATTAAGAGGAAAATTATGTATAGGAGAGCAAAAACTTTCGGATTTACAGATCCAAGGGTTGTAGAATGCAGTCAAGAATTGGATGTACTAATTAATAAATATCATAAAAAAGTTGCATGATTAAAAATTCCATTGTCACTTTTGATGCCATCCCATAAAGAACGATCAGCTCTCCATAATTGGGAACTGGTCGTTTTTTATTGATAGGATATGGCGAAAAATCTCAATTTATTCAGCGCATGTTTATACAAATAATGAAGTAAGAATTCTTTTTAATGAAATTTTAACTCAATTGGAAATGTAAGTGCTTCAGTGTTCAGAAAAATATAAATCTTATTGACTAACATGCGCGAACAGTGTACTATTACGAATAATTATTGCCGTAGAAAGAGTGTTCAAAAAGAAGGCAATAATGAAAAAAGGGGGAGTTTAAATGAAGAGAAATTGGATGGCGTATGCAGTGGCATTAGTATGTGTCCTATTCGTCCTAGCAGCATGTGGTAAAGGTGAGGATAAAGCCCCTACAACGTCAAATGACGATAAAAAGACAGGGACGACTGAAGAGACGGAAAAATATAAAATAGGAGTGACACAAATCGTGGAGCATCCATCTTTAAACGCCGCTTATGATGGCTTTAAGAAAGCGATAGAAGATGCAGGACTCGATGTTGAATATGATGTGCAAAATGCGCAGAACGATAACAGTGTGAATACGACGATCGCCAATAACCTGGCCGGTTCAGGCGTAGACCTAATTTTTGCGAACTCGACACCGAGCGCACAGGCTGTTGCCGCTGTAACGCAAGACATTCCAGTTGTTTTTACATCCGTTACGGATGCTGTGACTGCTGAACTCGTTGCTTCCATGGAAAGTCCTGGAGCAAATTTGACGGGTACGATTGACAATCACCCTGACGCGATTCCGAATACGATGAAACTCCTTCAAGAAATGGGAGCCAAGAATGTTGGAATGGTATTTAACGCTGGAGAGCAGAACTCCCGTGCTCAAGTGGACGCAGTTAAAGAGTTATTAAAAGATATGGATATGAAAGTAGAGGAAGCGGCTGTTGCGACGTCCGCGGATGTGAAACAGGCTGCCGAATCATTGATCGGTAAAGTGGATGCGTTCTACATTATTACAGATAACACAGTTGTTTCTGCACTGGAATCTGTCATTGACGTAGCGAATGAAAATAAAATCCCGATGATGGTAGGGGAATTCGATTCTGTAAAACGCGGCGGTTTAGCAGCGTACGGCTTCGAATATTATGATATCGGCTATGAAGCGGGGGAAATGGCAGTGAAGATTCTTAAAGGTGAAAGTGAACCTGCAACTTTGCCTGTACAAGTACCGCAAAACTTGAAACTCATCATGAACAAAGATACTGCTGATGCAATTGAGCTTGATATCAAGGATGAGTGGAATGCTGAATTTAGCGATTAAATTAGGAGATGATTCTATATGTTTACTGCTGTTTTTGGCTCTGTAGAGCAAGGAATCATCTATGCAATTATGGCACTCGGGGTGTACATCACATTCCGAGTGCTGGATTTTCCGGATTTGACAGTTGACGGAAGTTTTGTAACAGGTGCTGCGGTTGCGGCGACAATGATCATTTTTGGCTATCATCCGTTGGCAGCAACTGGTGTAGCGATAGTCATCGGATTCGTTGCGGGATGCTTAACTGGTCTATTGCATACAAAAGGAAAGATAAATCCATTGCTCGCCGGGATTTTGATGATGATAGCACTTTATTCAATCAATTTAAGAATCATGGGACTGACGTCGGAAAATACGGTCGGACGTCCGAATATCCCTTTATTGAATGCCGAAACTTTGTTCAGTAAATTTCATAGCTTTTGGAGTTCACTCGGGATCGATACTACCATCAATCAGTTTTTTGCGATGTTAGGTGTTGAGCATTTGCCTTCAACGTGGGGAACATTATTTTTAATGATTGTAGCTACTTTCCTTATTAAACTCATTGTAGATTGGTTTTTACAAACAGAAATCGGTCTTGCAATAAGGGCGACTGGTGATAATAAAAAAATGATCCGTAGCTTTTCGGCAAATACGGACACGCTTGTTATTCTCGGATTAGGCCTTTCCAATGCGCTTGTCGCATTCGCCGGTGCATTGATCGCCCAGTACTCGAAGTTTTCCGATATCGGTATGGGAATCGGAATGATTATTATAGGACTGGCTTCCGTCATTATCGGAGAAGCGATTTTTGGCACAAAAACAATTATGCGAACAACACTTGCAGTCATTGCGGGTGCGATCATTTATCGAATTGTATTGGGGCTGGCATTGCGAGTGGATTTTCTCGACACGGGGGATATGAAATTGATCACCGCGGTGATAGTTGTTGCAGCACTGATTTTACCGCAACACTTTGAGAAAAGACGTGAAAGAAAGAGGAAATCGAAACGCCAAGTTGAACGTTCAGCATCTTATGCCTCTGTATCGAAAAAGGGAGGTAAAACAATTGTTGAAACTACAACAGATTAACAAAATATTCAATGAGTCGACTCCCGATGAAAAAATCGCGCTAGACCAAATCAACCTGCATTTAAAGCCTGGGGATTTCGTGACCGTCATCGGCAGTAACGGTGCGGGGAAATCAACAATGATGAATATGATTTCAGGAGCATTGACACCGGATTTCGGAGTCATTGAAATCGCTGGTAAAAATGTTGTAAAACTACCCGAATATAAACGTTCTGTTATGATCGGCAGAGTGTTCCAAGATCCCATGGCAGGAACCGCACCATCGATGACAATAGAAGAAAACCTGGCAATGGCCTATTCACGAAATAAAAAACGTGGATTGCGAAAAGGAGTTCACAAGAAACGCCGTGACCTATTTCGGAATTCACTTGAAACGCTTCATCTGAATCTGGAAAATCGGTTGAATGCAAAAGTAGGGATGCTATCCGGCGGTGAGCGTCAAGCGCTCTCCCTCTTAATGGCTACTTTTACGCAACCGTCCATTTTACTTCTGGATGAACATACAGCCGCCCTTGATCCATCGAGAGCGGAATTAATCACGAATTTGACGAAACAGCTCGTGGAACAGGATAAGTTGACGACCCTGATGGTCACGCATAATATGCAGCAGGCGATGGATTTAGGCAACCGTCTCATTATGATGGATAAAGGGCAAATCATCCTAGAGGTGGAAGCGGAAGAGAAGAAGCAATTGACGATTGAAAAGCTGATGGCTGAATTCCAGCGTATCCGCGGCGAAAAGTTAACGAGTGATGCGGCGTTATTGTCCGTGTAACTATGAAAAGGCCTGACTTGTTGTTTGTTCAACAGGTTAGGTCTTTTACTTTGGGGGGACAGCAGATGGTGAAGTTTTGTAGTTGGGATATGATCGGCCATGCTGTACCATCACTTATAAGACATCAAACTCTCCACGATTACAACGGTTGTGCGAACTGGTATGATTAGAACAGATTTGAAAAGAAAAGGTGTATAGTATGAAAAATGTAATCATTATCGGCGCAGGAGTCCTAGGGGCTTCGACGGCCTATCACTTGGCTAAATCGGGTGCCCGTGTGACGGTTATTGACCGCCATGACGCGGGCCAGGCAACAGATGCAGCGGCTGGAATAATCTGTCCTTGGCTTTCCCAGCGAAGGAACAAAGCGTGGTATACACTCGCGAAAAACGGGGCAGCTTATTACACTTCGCTCATCCGACAACTTGAAGAGGATGGGGAAAGCGAAACGGGATACCGGCGAGTCGGTGCAATCAGCTTGCATACAGATGCTGTCAAACTTGAAAAAATGACAGGGCGCGCAATGAAAAAACGGGAAGATGCACCTGAAATCGGCGACATCCGTCAATTGAACACAATTGAAACCTCAACTTTATTTCCACCATTATCTTCCGTATATGAATCAGTCCATATTAGCGGAGCAGCACGTGTCAATGGACGCGCATTGCGGGAGGCGCTAGTAAGCGCGGCCAAAAAACACGGTGCCGCATTTGTCTACGGATCGGCTACACTTACGTTTACCGACAATATTGTTACAGGTGCCCGAGTCGGAGACGATAGCTTTTCTGCAGATACGGTCATTGTTGCAGCCGGGGCCTGGGCAGCAGAGTTATTGGCGCCCCTTGGTATCCAATTGCAAGTGAGTGCCCAAAAAGCGCAAATCGTACATCTTCAGCTTGAAGATGTGAAAACCGGTGAATGGCCGGTTGTCATGCCGCCGATAGACCAATATATTCTTGCATTTGACGATGGAAAAATAGTCATCGGAGCAACGCACGAAGATGAAAAGAATTTCGATATGCGCCTAACAGCTGGGGGATTGAATGAAGTGTTAAGCAAAGCGTTGCAAATCGCACCGGGATTGGCTGATAGTACATTTGCCGAGGCGCGTGTTGGATACCGTCCGTTTACACCGGGTTTCCTTCCGGTCATTGGAGCAGTTCCAGGAATAGAAGGTCTTCTACTTGCAAATGGTTTGGGTGCATCCGGATTGACAGTCGGACCTTTCCTAGGAATGCAACTAGCAATGTTGGCGATGGGCGAACCACTCGAAATCAATCTTGACTTATATAAAATCGAAGGTGCGATTGACGCTGAGTGACAGTCACCTGCGTAAATCTGAAACAATTCTGACTTTTTTCAGAATACTAAAACATCCTCAAATTGAATTTTCAATTTGAGGATGTTTTTTATAATTTAAGCGATTTACCACTGGATTAGAAACTATTTGAAAATACATGAAAAAAGGGAAACAGACCATTCTACTGCTACTGACAAATTTAAAGGAGGAATACCATTGAAGAACATGTTGCGGATTATTGTAACTTTGTTAATTATTTTTTCGTTGGTAGGGTGTGGGGCGAAAAAGAATGATGATGTAAATAACAATGCCACGGGCAACGATACGGGAACAGATACAAATCTGAACAATGACGACAATAACGCGGATAACAACGTAACTAATGATTCAACAACGGGCGAAAATCAAAATAATGAAGGTAATCATGAGTTGGCATTGGCGGATGATGTTGCTGACAAAATTGTTGAAATGGATGAAGTGGAAAGTGCGAACGTCATCGTTACCAATGAAAACGCATATGTAGCGGTCGTTCTAAATGAAGGAACGGATGATACAGAAGCGATTGAAAACAAAATTGCGGACGAAGCCAGATCTGCAAATGCAGATTTTAAAAATGTTTATGTATCAATGAATCCGGATTTTGTGAAGCAGATGAACGATTATGGAACAAAAATTAGGAGCAATGAACCTGTGGAAGGATTCTTCGAAGAATTTTCTGATTCAGTGCGAAGAGTGTTTCCAGACGCCCATTAACTATTCTATGTACAACGATACATTTCAATCACATTAACAGGGTTCATCATTATTTATACAATGATGAACCCTTTTCCTATGGAATTATCTATTCATGTTCATTCGTTACATTATCTATTTATAACAAGCTATATCTGAAAATCATTAGTGGAAAAGGCGGATTCAGTCCTGGTAAAAGAGGGAATAACAAGAAAATGGCGAATTCCTATACTGATAAAGGGGCTGACTTCATGATTCGAAAAAGTATCATTTTCATTGTGGTAAGTATTCTCTTTCTACTAGGAGCGTGTAATCCGAAAGCAAAAGAAACAATGGAGAAAACGAAACTTCCTGAAACACACATACCGGAAAGTGAGACGGAAACGTCTGAAAACAAACCGGAAAACCCCGAACAGACCCACGAGGAAGTGATGGAAGAAGTGAAATCAGCTATAGAAACAGAAATTGAGCTGAAGCTTCCGTCTGACGTTATAATCGGTGATGGCTACTTGACCGCGATAACAACATCTGACGAAAGTAATTATGAAGTCAATTTTTATACTACAAATGTTCCGATTCCCGTTAATGATCCCTCTTTGCACGACGCACATCCCTACATGATTGTGAGTGGCGCGAAATTCGATTCGGCAGATGCTGCGAAAGCGAAAATCAATTACCAGCCGATTATTGATGGTGCAGAAGAGATCGATTTAGGGCATGGCGTGGTAGGATACAGAGATGCCGGCGCAGGCAGTATTTTTATGACATGGCATGAAGGACGTTGGTCTTTCTTAATACGTAATCTAAATTCCGAATCAGGAAATGAAGAAATGATTGACCTATCAAAACAAATTGTTGCAAAACTTGAAAGCCAATTGTTACCTGCACCACAAAAAATTGGCGCTGGCACGTTTGATATGGATAGTGATGGGGCAGTCGCTAACATCTTAATGTGGCAGGAAAGTGATGTCGTTTACGAAGTCTATACGGCAGATCCACTTATACTTGTCGATACAGTGACTGACTATATGAAGGAATAAATAGACCTTGGCCTGTGAGCACACTGTATATAAATGTGTGCCTTACAGGTTTTTTAAGGTTCGAATTCCTATTCGTGATTAAAAGGCATTCGAATGAAGTTGACGAATACAATAAAGGGACACACTAGTTTTGCGGGAGGAGAATAACTATCCTACAGCCTGCTAAAGAAATATCACCTTGGCAAATTTCTTTGTTACTAATGGCGTTGCTGTCAGTTTACACACTGCTGACCGATTTTAATTTAATCGGATATAATTATCAGTTGGATGAAAAAGCAATGGTCTTAACAATTGAGGAAGGTTTTTATGAGAAGGAAATCTACAATGTACAGGTGACTGATGAAAATATAATTCAAATTATACAAGAAGTGATGTTACCGGTTAATTCAGCGAATACAATATGGCAATTTACTATTATTATGCTGTCGTTATTTTTCGGAGGATTTGTGGCTTTAACTCAATTACCTATCACACAAAGCAAAAATGGTAAGTGGTACGTGATAGTATATATAGTGGGTGTTATCGTTTTTATTGGTTGGGATATTTATGCTCATCGAGAACTTCTAGTAGAGATTACTCAATTTCATAAACGATATTTATCAATTTTTTGGGGGTCAATCGATGAAAATTATATCTATGAATATAGGAAAGCCAACAACGGTTGTCTACAATGGAAAAGAAGTCAAAACAGGCTTCTACAAAATACCTGTCCAAGAATCGCTATACCTAGCAAAATTAAATTTTGAAGGGGACGAACAAGCGGATCTTATAAATCATGGTGGGGTAGACAAAGCCGTTTGTGTTTATCCGCATGAGCACTATTCCTTCTGGGAGAAGGAATTGGCGCAAGACTTACAACCAGCAGCATTCGGGGAGAACTTAACAGTAGCGGGTATGCTAGAAACGGACGTGCATATTGGAGATGTTTTCAAGATTGGCGATGCTATTCTCCAGTTATCGCAGCCGAGGCAGCCTTGCTATAAAATTGCAGGCAGACATAATGTGAAGGATTTGATGTTGCGCTTACAGAAAACTGGTTTTACAGGTTATTATTTTCGCGTACTTGAAGAGGGGAACATTTCACCCGATTCATCAATTGAAAGATTGTCAATCCATCCCGCAAAAGTGACCGTCGCTAATGCGAACGAAATCATGTACGAAGATATCAACAATAAAGATGCAATCCAAAAGCACTTGGCAATAGAAGAACTATCGGGAAGTTGGAGGGAGCGATTTGAAAAAAGGCTTGAAAAACTAAAAGCTTACTAATGGAAAAACAACTTAGCTGAATGTACATAAAGGAGATCAATGTAAATGAAATTAGTATCATGGAATGTAAATGGATTAAGGGCATGTGTACGTAAAGGTTTCCTAGAATACTTTGAGTCGATGGACGCGGATATTTTCTGTGTGCAGGAAATCAAATTGCAGGAGGGACAAATCGACTTACAGTTGGATGGCTATCATCAGTATTGGAATTATGCGCTGAAGAAAGGATATTCCGGAACGGCTGTGTTCACAAAAGAAAAACCGCTATCGGTGAAATATGGTGTAGGAGATTTGGAGGCGGAAAACGAAGGTCGTATCCTTACGCTGGAGTTCCCTCATTATTACGTTGTGAATGTTTACACACCAAACTCCCAACGTGATTTGGCACGGCTGCCTTTTCGTTTGGAATGGGAAGATGATATGCGGGCATACTTGAAAAAGCTTAATCAGATTAAGCCCGTTATCTATTGTGGAGATTTGAATGTCGCGCACCAGGAAAGCGATGTACGGAATGTGAAATCAAATATCGGTAATTCAGGCTTTACTTTTGAAGAGCGCGGCAAGATGACAGATTTGTTAGCAGAAGGATTCATCGATACATACCGGTATTTCAATCCGGATCAAGAAGGGGCTTATACGTGGTGGTCATATATGAGTAAAGTAAGGGAGCGTAATATCGGATGGCGAATTGATTATTTTATTGTATCTAAGGGGCTCGAACCTTTACTGAAAGATGCAACCATCCATTCGGATATACTAGGTAGTGACCATTGTCCGATTGTTTTGGAGTTGCAAATTTAATTTAAAGTAGCATTTTTGTGGGGAAAGTTGAACAAAAGAAAGGATGGTTTACATGATTGCTGATTTCAAGCGAATTGAAAATGGGTATCTAGCAAGTTTCGAGCGGCAACTAACTCATACCGTTGAAGCAGTATGGGCAATGCTAACAGATAATGAGCAGTTGAAAAGATGGTTTGAAGAGCTTCGTGTCGGAGAACTTCGTGAAGGGGGATTCATGCAGTTCAATGTGCCGGAAGTAATCAATCAGGAACTAGAAATCAGTGAACTGAAACCTTTATCTGTTTTGGAGTTTGATTGGTTCGGTGATGTAATCCGTTTTGAATTGTATCCAAACGAGAATGGTTGTGAGTTGTTAGTAACGGAAAAGATCAGCTCGATAACGGAACAAACTAAAAAAGACATTGCGGGTTGGCATGTTTGCCTGGATGTTATTGAAGCATTACTGGATGAAAAAACGATACCAAGGGACGAAGAATGGAGAAAGTGGTACGAGAGATATGCGCGGGAAATTGATGAATTGACCGGTTCGAATATCTGAGGAATATGGTCATCTTTAGGTACATTTGGCCATATTCGATAAAAAACTTTGGAGAGATAAATTATAGGAACGACAGACATAAGCATTGATAATTATATTCCCCACGAATTTACATTCACTCCTGCTATTTCACTATTTGTGACATGCGACACGGAAGTCGAAAATGATCGGCTTTTTGAACAGCTATCACAGGATGGACAAGTCCTAGAGCTTTCTCCAATACCGTTATGTGGGAAATTCGGTGTTTCACGGCAATTGAACTTTCCAAAGAAGTGATCTGAATCACTATAAACAAAGAAGCCTGCTTAAGTAGATCATCTACTTAAACAGGCTTCTTTTCATACTATTAAAATCGATTACGGTCGTTCAATGGATCATCATCTAATTCATTTCGCTCAAACCGATTCGTTTCCAATGAATCAATGATCGTTCCCTCTTGTTTATCTAGTACATCATCCGTCCGGTCGATATCCGCTTCTTCACGACGCACTCTTTCACTCACTGTTTCCGTATCATGGACCTCTCGCTTCCCAACGACGATTTCTTCACTGACGACAGGGCGTTTTGTCACTTCAACCCGTTCTTCCATGACAGGAATATGAATGTTTTCACCATCATCAAACACTTCCCCGGCAGCAGTCTCCTCCGTTACGGCGCGACGTTCAATATATACTTCCTCCCGGGTAACGGGCACTTCAACTGTTTGTATATCTTCGACAACATGCTTTCTGACGTTCACTTCTCCCGCTTGATAGCGTTCTTTGTCGACATTGAGCTTCTCTTCATGTAATCGTAGACGTTCGACCCGTTCTGCATCCGTTTCCAACCCATTGCTGTTCATTGCTATATTTGTATTATCATAATCATCGACGACAAGATTTGAGCCGATGTTCAAATCTGTATAACCGGCTTGATAGTCCGTTCCTGGATAGAGTTCACCGTACTCGCGGTCGACATAAAGAAGAATTCCGCCAGCTTTGACTTCATTGAAATAACGGTTGGATTCTTCTTCAGTGAATCCCATATTAGTGAATGCGCCTTTGACGGGTTCATCTCCGCTAAGGAAAGCGATGAATTTGTCCATCCAATTACCTTCAGGTGACCGAAGATCCACATCCGTTTCCCCTCGGACAATCAATAATGAATCCGCATCATTCGTCACAATATAAATATCATTATCAGAATATCCTTGTGCTTTTAACTCATCGATCTTATTCAAAACCTCGGTCTCATTTTGGAATGTACCTACATATTTTTTGTCAGCCATATCAATTTTCCTCCTAAGATTTTTATTGTTTTACTAGTGTTGGTGCTAGTATGTGAAATACCCCGCTTACGAATAATAAAACCTACGTGTCGAATCACGAGGAAATATACATTTATTTCTGAAATATCCCCATAAACTAAATATAATCGATTACACTAGTAAGAGGGGGAAGTTTTCTTGGACATGTTCTTATTTGGATGAATGATAGGCAAGTTGCCGAATTCTATTACTAAACAGAGCAGGTGGAAGACTTATCTCCGTTTCGATACTAGTGAAATAGGGGTGTAGATTTGATTACTTTTATTGTGTCAATAGTTCTTCTGGTTGTGGGGTACTATACGTATGGTAAGGTCATTGAAAAGATATTTGGACCTGCCGAGTCTAGAAAAACACCTGCTTATGAAAATAATGACGGTGTAGACTTTGTGCCAATGAATAAACACAAAAACGCGCTTATTCAACTATTGAACATTGCTGGGACAGGACCGATATTCGGACCGATTATGGGTGCCCTATATGGTCCGGTCGCATTTTTATGGATTGTTTTGGGATCCATTTTTGCAGGAGCTGTGCATGATTATTTAACAGGTATGATCTCTCTACGAAATAAAGGGGCGCATATTCCAGAACTAGCCGGAAAATTTTTAGGTAAAGTATCTAAACATATTGTAAATGTTTTTGCTTTGTTGTTGCTGCTTTTAGTCGGAACCGTATTTGTTACGACGCCGGCATCGTTGCTAAACATTTTACTTGATGGGAAAGTAGCTTTATGGATAATCATTTCCGTTATTTTTGCTTATTATTTCTTATCTACAATTCTTCCGATTGATAAAATAATTGGTAGATTGTATCCCTATTTCGGCGCCGTTCTTTTACTCGGTACACTCGGCGTTGGAGGAGCGTTACTGTTTTCTGGCTATACGATTCCAGAGTTGAGTCTCGAAAATATGCATCCGAATAATTTACCTATTTTCCCGATATTATTCTTTACAATTACATGTGGTGCGTTATCCGGTTTCCATGCGACACAATCACCGATTATATCTAGAACGGTAGAAAAAGAGTCTCAAGGTCGTTACATATTTTACGGAATGATGATTGCTGAAGCGGTGATCGCAATGATCTGGGCAGCTGCATCGATGAGTATGTTTGATGGGCTGACGTTAAATGAATTCATTAATTCAGGTACCCCTTCGGCTGTTGTGAATGAAGTGTCAATGACATTATTAGGGGCTATCGGAGGAACGATTGCAGTATTGGGTGCTATTGTACTTCCAATTACATCGGGAGATACAGCATTCAGGGCGGCGCGTACAATTATTGGTGATTATTTGAAGATTGATCAGAAAAAATTAATGAGACGTTTACTGATCGCAATTCCTTTGTTCGCTATATCTGCCTTGCTAACACAAATTGACTTCAATATTCTGTGGAGATACTTTTCATGGGCGAACCAAGCTACCGCGGCTATAGCGTTATGGATTGCGACGATGTATTTATTTTTAAAAGGCAAGAACTACTTTGTATCATTAGTGCCTGCGCTGTTTATCACCTATATGGTATTTGTATATATATTAAATCAGAAGATAGGATTTAACTTAGATTTAAAAATATCATTTATTGTAGGGTTATTGTTAACCGCTATTTTAGTAGTGATGTTCTTTATAAAAGCCAGGAAGAACAAAGAGGATAAGATAGAAACGGATATGGTTGTCGATTGAAAAAAGAGCAGTAAACCAATATGGTTTACTGCTCTTTTTGTATGTTGGCCACCTGTATTCAATTACTCAGAAGTAATGAAAGCATTTTTACCTGCTTTCATACCGGATAGGAACAGAATGACGGATGAAACGAGTATAATCAGCATCGGTACTGTCCAACCGGAAGTGAAATCATGCAAGAAACCGAACAACACAGGTCCGATTGCAGCGAGCATATAGCCGAAAGACTGCGCCATGCCAGACATCTCCGTGGCTTCGTTCGGTGTACGAGTCCGTAATGTGAAAAACATCATCGCAAGCCCGAATGACGCACCTCCTGCAATTCCTATGATAATCATAAAAAATGGAGTGAAAGAAGTTGCGCCAGCAAAGATACCGCCGTAGCCCATAAGATAAAAAACGGTAACCGCGATAACAATCAACCGTTGATCTTTCACCTTTCCCGCAATAATTGGGATGATGAACGTTATCGGAAGCTGTGAAAATTGCAATAGGGAAAGCATCCATCCCGCGCTGTCCGCATCCAAGTCTTGCGCTTTTAACACTTCAGGCAACCATGCCGAAGTTGTATAGAAGATTAAGGATTGGAAACCCATAAAAAAGGTAATGCCCCATGCCAATGGAGAACGCCATAAGGAAATAGATTGAGGTTTTTCAGACGATAATTCCGGTGTGTTTGCTAGTTTCTTATGTTTAAGTTGTGGCAGCCAGATCAGTAGTGCGATAAATGATAAAAGGGCCCAAATACCTAACGCACCTTCCCATCCTAATCGGGCTCCATGAGCAAGCGGCACACTGGCGCCGGCTGCTATGGATGCGGATAAATTCATGGATACAGAATAAATGCCGGTCATGAGTCCCATTTGCAGTGGGAAATTTAGTTTTATCAAACCCGGCAATAAAACATTACCGAATGCAATGGCAAGCCCCAGAAGAAAAGTACCGAGGAGCAAGTTGGATGTCGTACCCAACGAACGAATAATGATGCCCGACGTCAATAAAATGAGGGATCCGAATAATGTCAGCTCCAACCCGAAGCGACGTGCAATTTTTGGAGCGAACGGTGAAATTAAGGCAAAGGCGAGCAAGGGGATAGTCGTCAGGAATCCCGCTAGCACATTCGAAATTGCTAAACTGTCCCTGATGGAGGAGATTAAAGGTCCAACAGAGGTTAACGGTGCTCGAAGCGTAGATGCGATGAAAATGATTCCGAAAAGTAGAAACCAAGTCTGTCGTGAGAATTTCAATTTTTTGTTTGTGAGATTCGAATGTGAATTGGTCAAGTTAAAGCCCCCGTAATCCATGTATGTTGAAATAAAGAATTCCTTTACATTCGCTTCGGCTACCCCAGATAAGGCGCCTACGCTAAGTTTATACTTGTATTCATATAGTCAGCATACAGTGTAGTTTTATAAAGGATATCACATTCAGCGTTTTAGGTATGTTCAGTGAATTGTATGAATCATTTTTTAATTTTTGATGTCGTTGAAATGTAAATTTAGCATGCTATACTAATAACATTCTAATAGCATTCGCTCATATAATCGCGGGGATATGGCCTGCAAGTTTCTACCGATTTGCCGTAAACAAATCGACTATGGGAAGCAACGGATTGAAAGGGTCGTACTCATTACATGGGTATGTCTCCTTTTCTTTTCCATTCGGCAAATAAGCTCGAATGACATTGCTCCACTCATGGTTTGAATGGATGCACGGTCAACGGGCTTATTTTTTTCGCCCTTGATTGTGAAAACGAAGAGGAGGAACAGAAGAATGAAATTATTAAAAGATAAAATTGTACAAGATGGAAAAGTATTATCGGATCAGGTGTTAAAAGTGGATTCGTTTTTGAACCATCAAATAGATCCACCTCTTATGCAGGCGATAGGAGAAGAATTCGCGGAACGATTTAAAGACGCAGGCATTACAAAAATTCTGACGTTGGAATCATCGGGTATCGCGCCTTCGATGATGGCGGGCCTGATTCTGGGTGTACCGGTGATTTTTGCACGTAAACGGAAATCATTGACGTTAATTGATCATCTGTATACAGCGAGTGTTCATTCATTCACCAAAAACGAAACAAATGATATTTCTGTTTCAAAAGATTTCGTTACAAGTGAAGATACAGTATTACTTATCGATGATTTTCTTGCAAATGGTCAGGCTGTTCTTGGATTGCTTGACATCATCGAACAAGCCGGAGCCAAGTTGGCAGGAGTCGGAATTGTCATTGAGAAAGGATTCCAACCCGGCGGGGCGCTGATCCGTGAACAGGACATCCGTGTGGAGTCACTGGCGAATATCGCTTCGCTTGAAAACGGGCAAGTGACGTTTTTTGAGGGGGCACTTTCCAAGTGAATAATCCACTGAAGTCAACCGCGTTAGGCCTCCAACACGTTTTAGCCATGTATGCGGGAGCTGTCCTCGTCCCATTAATTGTCGGTGGCGCACTGGGCTTATCCTCGAAACAATTGACATATCTCGTCTCCATCGACATTTTAATGTGTGGGATTGCAACAATCTTACAAATTATGAATAATCGTTTCTTCGGAATCGGACTGCCAGTCGTCTTAGGATGTTCGTTTACAGCAGTTGGCCCGATGATTGCGATTGGCACAGAATCTGGAATTTCTGCTATTTACGGAGCAATTATCGTTTCAGGACTTTTTGTTATTGTGATTGGTCGATTTTTCGGTAAGCTTGTACGTTTCTTCCCTCCTGTCGTAACGGGTTCCGTCGTTACGATTATCGGGATTACGTTGATTCCCGTGGCTATCAATAACATGGGCGGGGGACAAGGTGCAGGCGATTTCGGTTCATTGTCTAATATTGCATTGTCTTTCGGAACCTTGCTTTTCATCCTCCTTGTCTTTAAATTTTCTACCGGTTTCATGCGGGCGATTTCCATCCTGCTTGGTTTGCTAGTCGGAACTGTTGCGGCTACATTTATGGGGAAAGTTGATTTCTCAGCTGTTCAGGATGCATCCTATTTCCATATGGTGGAGCCTTTCTATTTTGGAATGCCTACTTTCGAATGGCCGGCCATTTTGACGATGATTCTTGTGGCGATGGTTTCACTCGTTGAATCGACGGGCGTTTACTTTGCGTTAGGTGATATTTGTGAGCGTGATATAAAGAAGAAAGATCTTGAAAAAGGGTATCGTGCGGAAGGAATAGCCGTATTGCTCGGTGGGATATTCAATGCCTTTCCTTATACGACGTTCTCACAAAATGTCGGTTTAATTCAAATGTCGGGTGTCAGATCACGAAAAGTTATTTTAATTGCGGGTATTATGTTAATAACACTCGGCTTTGTCCCTAAAATCGCCGCTATAACAACAATTATCCCGAATGCCGTTTTAGGGGGGGCGATGATTGCCATGTTCGGAATGGTCGTTTCCCAAGGAATAAAAATGTTAAGTAAAATCATAACGGATTCACAAGAGAATTCGATGATCATCGCTTGCTCAATCGGTATAGGACTTGGCGTGACTGTTGCACCTGAGCTGTTCGCACAATTCCCATCAAGCCTTAAAGTATTAACGAGCAATGGTATTGTCGCGGGAAGTGCAACAGCAATTGTGTTAAACATCTTATTTAATATGATTCCTTCAAAAAAGAAGAAGCATTTGATTCAATTGTCTGAACAAAAAGCTTGATTATAAATGTAATCAACCCGGTCCAAAAACATGGATCGGGTTTTTTTATATGGAATATTCCTGCTGCTTGCTGAAACAGCCAATTTGTCGAATTTAGAAAGAGTAAATGTCGAAGAATTGTGGAATACTAAGACCGAAGTCGTTTTGAAAACTTAGTTTTTAATGCGATTCATTTACTTATTTCAATTCGTTTGCTAAACTCATTTAGTTGTATGACGTCAGACGACAAAATAGAGGTTTACATAGTGTGAATTGGCGTATTAGTACCAAAATTATAAATGGAAAAATTCCATTGAAGAGGTGTAGCTGTTGAATTTATTGTGGGGGCTTTTAGGGATAGTGATCGTGTTGGGAATTGCATTTCTTTTCTCCACTGGAAAGAAATCGATTAATTACCGAACTATCATCGTTGGTTTAATCATACAAGTGACGTTTGCATTCGTCGTCTTGAAGTGGGAGGCTGGAAGAGCTGGTTTAGTAGCGTTTTCCAGTCTGGTACAAAATGTCATTGACTATGCTGGTGAAGGGGTTGCATTTCTTTTCGGTCCGGCAGCGGATGTTAAAGGATTCGGTTTTGTTTTTGCATTCCAAGTATTGACGATCATTATTTTCTTTTCATCCTTGATTTCTGTGTTGTATTATCTTGGTATTATGCAGATGATCATCAGACTGATTGGAGGCGCATTATCGAAACTGCTTGGTACGAGTAAGGCGGAATCGGTGTCTGCGGCAGCGAATATATTCGTCGGACAAACGGAAGCTCCGCTTGTTATTCGACCTTTTTTGGCAAATATGACAAAGTCAGAGCTTTTTGCAGTTATGACAGGTGGTCTTGCGTCAGTTGCCGGTTCTGTTCTCGCAGGATACGCACTTTTAGGCGTTCCTCTTGAATATTTGATTGCGGCAAGCTTCATGGCTGCACCAGCAGGGTTAGTAATGGCGAAAATTTTTATACCGGAAACGGAAAAATCGGACATTACAACTTTTGACATGGAGAAAGACCAGGAATCAGTGAACGTGATTGATGCGGCGGCGCGTGGGGCAGGAGATGGTTTAAAACTTGCCTTGAATGTCGGTGCAATGTTATTGGCGTTTATTGCATTAATCGCATTAATGAACGGCATGTTGGGTGGTCTCGGTAAAATATTCGGTTTTGAGTCGTTGACGGTTGAGGGAATACTTGGGGTATTATTTGCACCGCTTGCCTTTGCTATCGGCGTACCTTGGTCGGAGGCGGTTACGGCTGGAGGATTCATCGGTCAAAAGCTTGTGTTGAATGAGTTTGTCGCATATGCCTCATTCGCGCCGGAAATAGCTTCCCTCAGCCCTAAAACAGTCATTGTTGTAAGCTTTGCGCTTTGTGGCTTTGCGAACTTAAGTTCATTGGCGATTCTTCTTGGTGGATTGGGCTCTCTTGCACCAAGTCGCCGCCCTGACATTGCAAAACTTGGTATCCGTTCAGTTGCAGCAGGAATGTTAGCTTCGTTATTAAGTGCTGCAATTGCTGGGATGTTTATTTAAAAGTAAAATTTTAGCCGCAAAAAGACTGGATGGCCAATGGGTCATCCAGTCTTTTTGCGTAACAGCTAATGATGCCATAGTTGATGCGTCTGTTATTCTTTCTTATCGTCAACGACACCATCGCCGTCATCGTCACCCTCTACATCCACATCTGTATCGGTTCCATCGTCAGTATCCACATCGACGTCTGTATCGGTTCCATCGTCAGTATCCACATCGACGTCTGTATCCGTGCCATCATCTGGATTGACATCTTCTACGGGTTCGTTAACATCCACGTTGACATCATCTTCATCCCCGTCGCCGCACGCTGCGAGCATCCCGACTGACAGCAATGTTGCCGCTCCAAGTTTTAACCATTTCTTTTCTCCAGTAAGTTTCAAATTCATTTAAATCCCCTCCAAAAAGTTTGTATAAGTGATGCATGTCCTTGTTATACCCCGATTTAAATCTATTAATCATTTCATTCGTTTTTCGGATAGATTAATGGGGGTCAACTGAACTTCGATACAGCGGAATCATCAAGATTTTTGAAAGTGAAATTCTAGTTGATTAGGTATAGTTTATGACTTAATCAGAAAATCGAACAAAAGCATCCTTGAATAAACGAAAAAGAACGATCAACTGCATCACGATTAAAGGAGTATATGAAAAGGAGCTAAAACCATGGCGGTTTTTAGCTCCTCTGTTGTTTTACATGTTGAGGTAAAAATCACCTTCAATCACGCTTCATCTAAAGACCTTGGCAAGTTACTAGAATTGGGTTTATTCACCGGATTAAACTCGTATTTCAATATATCAAGGTAGAACCAGCGAAGGCGCCTCACAGTGTCAAGTTGCTATCACAATTCGAAAGACGTGAATTGTGTCAGAACTGGACACCGGGTAGCCGAAGCCATCCCCGAGCGCCGAAGCGCAGTATGAAACAATTCATAATTTCAATTTATACAGTTGGATGTTAGTACCGATTATAGAATTCCTATTCCATTAAACACGGTGCTCTTTATAATTATGCATTTTCGCGATAGTCGCTAACTGAGTGATTTCTTCGACTGATGTTTTTTTCTCATAAGCTATAATAGAATCGAGCAACTGCTCGGTCGTGCGGGCACCGATAAGGGCAGAAGCGACCGTTTTATCACGCAATACGAAAGCGATTGCCCCCGCATGCAAGTCGTCGGAATTTTCACTAAGCGCTTGAACGGTACGGTTCAATTCTCCTGCATCGTATTCGGCGAATCCATTCGCATTTGCAGCTCGTGCCAACCCTTCAGATGTCAAAAAACCTTTCGCGATCGTGCCACGGGTGATGACGGATGCACCGGCCTCGTAAATCATGGAAAACCATTCTTCCGGTCTGCGGTCGAGCAGATTATATTGCATCATGACCGAAATTGCGGAGCTGCTAGCTAGGAATCGTTCAATGACAGTCGGACGTATCGACGAAATGCCATATTGACGGATGAGTCCTTCTATTTTTAAACTTTCAAATGCGTCAATCGTCTCATCCACATCGTCTTCCATCGTCCCTCCGTGGAGCTGATATAAATCTATATAATCTGTGTCAAGACGCCTCAGACTCTTTTTGACGGCATCCATAATGTGCGCTTTCGAAGAATCCCATGTCCAACCATCGCCGCCCGGGTTCATTTTATTGCCCGCTTTCGTCGCAAGGATAATATCATTCCGTTTCCCTTTCAGCGCAGCGCCTACAAGTTCCTCATTTCTACCGCCCGCATATAAATCGGCTGTGTCGAAGAAATTGATGCCCGCGTGGATTGCGGCATCGATGATGTTTTTCGATTCGCCCAAATCATCCGGTAGTGACATGCAACCCAGTCCGATTTCAGAAACGTAAAGACCACTTTTACCTAACTCTCTTTTCTCCATGAAAGCACCCCCTGTTTTGTTCTCGTCTAGGAAATTATAAAATCTCGTACTGTGGATAAGTTACTACACAGAGATTTCGCGTCTAGACTCCGGGCGCCAAATGCTCGGATCATAAGTCAGCCCGGCGAGGAAGGGTTGAACTGCATCCTTCCCGGGCAAAAACGCCGCGTCGCCGGTCCGTCTAATGCCTGTCGCATTTAGGCAGGCGCCCTACGCTTTTGTTCATGGTACAATGACAGCATTGGAAATTCTAGAAGAAAGGGTTGACTATTTTGAATAAATACGAAGAAAAAACCATTTCAGGTGAAACGTTATATGAAGGGAAAGTCATCACACTGCGGGTTGAGGAAGTGGAACTGCCCGATGGCAAGAAAGCCGCCCGTGAATTGATCAAACATCCGGGAGCGGTTTCAATCATTCCCATTACCAAGGATGGCAAGCTAGTCCTTGTTGAACAGTATAGGAAAGCGTTGGAACGCACGCTCATCGAAATTCCTGCGGGGAAAATTGATCCCGGGGAAAAACCTGAAGTGACCGCGGTCCGCGAATTGGAAGAGGAAACTGGATACGGAGCCAACGAATTTACGTATATCCAGTCTTTTGCAACGTCGCCCGGTTTTGCGGACGAAATCATTCATATGTATCTGGCACAGGATCTTTATAAGATTGAAAATCCTGCTGCGGGAGATGAAGATGAATTCATCGGACTGTTGGAAGTGACGCTTGAAGAGGCGCAAGAAATGGTTGTGTCAGGAAAGATTTACGATGCAAAAACCGCATTCGCCGTACTCTATGCAAAAAACCTTTTAACGAAGTGACCTAATTTGGAGCGGACAAGCATATGTTGAATAAACTATGCGGAGGTGCAGCCTATGTTCCGTTCTTTATCTTTCATCCATTTATTCGTCATTCTGGCAATCGGCTATATCGGAGGAGCACTTTTGTTCCGTGAGATGTCTGCGACTGCGATTGAAAGAGTGGTAGTTTTTTACGATGCCCGAGTTGTTCATGGGCATGATGCAGGTTATATCAGACCCGTCGGTACGGCGGCCTTATTTTTCGTCGTTGCATTCGGGTTGGCGGCGTTTAGGAAAACACGGTTTGCTGTGTTGTTTTTCGGTGCGGTGAAATGTGTGCTGTTCGGTTTATCTTCCTCATATCTGATAGCTTCAGGTGCGAAGATGATGGAGTATTCAATATGGTGGTTCCCGTTCCAGTTCCTTATTTGCTTCCTATTTCTAGTATACTGTGCTATCCTTAGCCCGCCTTATTTTATGCGTACGACAATTGGAAAGAAAGTCAACACACGTGCATTACCGACGATTATCGGTATATCGACCGCGGTACTTGCTATCGAAATCGTCGTCTTTCAATTCATTCTTGGGTAAATATCAAGTGTTCCAGATTATTGGTCCGCCCCTTTCTGTTGTCATAAGGAAAGCCCATTTGTTATAATAGAAACAGTTTGAGGGGGGCATCGTATGGAGAGCCGAATCGATCGGATAAAAAAACAATTGCATGGGGCCAGCTACAAACTAACGCCTCAGCGTGAAGCGACGGTTTTGGTCCTCCTTGAGCATGAGGAAGATCATCTGAGTGCTGAAGATGTATTTTTGCTAGTCAAAGAGAAAGCACCGGAAATCGGGCTTGCAACCGTGTATCGCACGCTGGAATTGCTGACAGATCTAAAGGTAGTCGATAAAATCAATTTTGGTGATGGCGTGTCGAGATATGATCTGCGGCAGGAAGGCGCTGCCCATTTCCATCATCATCTTATATGTATTGAATGTGGAACAGTTGATGAAATACAGGAGGATCTTCTCGGTGATGTCGAAAAGATCGTGGAAAGCCGCTTTGAATTCGCTATTAAAGATCATTGGTTAACATTTCATGGTATTTGTAAAAGATGTAAATCGGACACTGATGGAAATGCAGAATGAAAAAGGGGATGGCATAATGCTGTCCTTTTTTCATTGAACGTAAACCGGAATTTCGTGGGAAGGGGGAAGGGATTTGTTGGGATTACAATTGAAAAAATCTTCTTTTCTGTTTCCCGTCGGCGTATGAAAGATGGCCGTTTTGCGCTTGAAGATTACATACACTTCCTGAAAGTGGAACGTCAATTGGCGGGAAATACAGTCGTTTCATATAAACGTGACATTGATGAATACCTGGTCTTTATGGAAAAAGCGGGTTATGAATCGATAGACGAAGTTGATCGTTCTACTATTTTAAGTCATTTGCAGCGATTAAAAGAAGGCGGGAAATCAGCCAGAACCGTATCGAGGCATATTTCCTCGATTCGCTCATTTCATCAATTCCTGTTGCGGGAGAAAGTGACGACACAAGATCCGACTGTCCATTTAGAGCTGCCGAAACTTGAACAGAAATTACCGCGTGTTTTATCAATGGACGAAATAGACAGACTGATTGAAGCGCCGGATCGTTCTAAACCCCAGGGAGTGAGGGATACTGCATTACTGGAAATTTTGTACGGGACTGGTATGCGAGTCAGTGAACTTATCGGGCTTAATATGGACGATATCCATCTTTCAATGGGGTTCGTCCGTGTGTTCGGTAAAGGCGGGAAAGAGAGAATCATTCCGCTGGGTGGCAAGTCGATTACGGCATGCAAACGGTATATAGAAGAAGCCCGGCCTGGTTTCATCAAAAAGCAGAAAGGGGCCGAAGCATTATTCGTCAATATGAGGGGAACCAGACTGACAAGACAGGGTTGTTGGAAATTGTTGAATGGGCATGCTCTGAAAGCGGGTATACATAAAGAGTTGACACCGCATATCTTGCGCCATACATTCGCCACGCATCTTGTTGAAAACGGGGCGGATCTCCGTGCGGTACAGGAAATGCTTGGCCATGCAGATATTTCCACGACACAAATCTATACACATGTTAGCCGTTCACGGTTGAAAGAGGTCTATGTGAAATTCCATCCAAGGGCATAGATCTCTATAGAAAAGCTTATCTTACAAGGAGGACTATTTTATGGGAAAACAACAATTCAAACGTGTTCATCTGATCGTGCTCGACTCTGTAGGGATCGGTGAATCACCCGATGCACATCTATTCGGGGATGTTGGTGCAGATACGCTTGGCCATATCGGTGAAGCTATGGGCGGTCTGCATATGCCGAACATGGGCAAACTTGGATTATCCAATATACGCGCGATTAAAGGCATCTCCGCTGCAGATGAACCGCTTGCATGTTACGGTAAAATGCAGGAGGCGTCCGTCGGTAAAGATACGATGACAGGACATTGGGAAATAATGGGTCTCAACATTGATAAACCGTTCAAAGTATATCCGAATGGTTTCCCGCCGAAACTGATACATGAACTGGAGCAGCGCATCGGCCGGAAAGTCATTGGCAATAAACCGGCGAGCGGCACTGGAATCCTAGATGAGCTTGGTCAAGAACATATGGAAACGGGCGCCATCATCGTGTATACATCCGCAGATCCTGTCCTGCAAATTGCTGCGCATGAGGGAATCATCCCGATTGAAGAACAATACCGGATTTGTGAAATTGCACGTGAATTAACAATGAAGCCCGAGTTTTTAGTCGGCCGCGTCATTGCGCGCCCGTTCATCGGCGAACCGGGTAATTTCACGCGGACGACGAATCGCCATGATTACGCGCTGAAACCATTCGCCCGTACAGTTATGAATGAGATGGTGGATGCGAATTATGAAGTAATCGCAATTGGTAAAATCGCTGATATTTATAATGGAGAAGGCATAACGGAATCAGTCCGTACGATTGGAAATATGGATGGTGTCGACAAATTGCTGGCTGTGATGAACAAAGACTTTTCTGGTCTCAGCTTCACGAATCTCGTCGATTTTGACGCCTTATTCGGCCACCGGAGAGATCCGCTCGGTTACGGAAACGCCCTGCAGGAATTCGACGCAAGGCTGGATGAGATCATGGGTGCAATGCGAGAGGACGATCTGCTCATCATTACTGCGGATCATGGCAATGACCCTGTCCATGAAGGAACAGACCATACGCGGGAATATGTTCCGCTTCTCGTCTATTCACCTTCATTCAATACAGGCGGAGCTATGCCTCAGAATGAAACCTTCTCGGACATCGGTGCAACGATTGCAGATAACTTCAACGTGAAAATGCCGGAATACGGAAAAAGCTTTTTAGGTTTATTAGAAGAAAAGGTGTGATGAGATTGTTGAGAATGGTAGACGTAATTGAGAAAAAAAGGGACGGCGAAATCCTGACGAAAGAAGAAATCACTTTTTTCGTAAACGGTTATACGAATGGCTCGATTCCTGACTACCAAGCGAGCGCGTTTCTTATGGCCATCTATTTCAAAGGGATGACTGCGGAGGAACAAGGCTATTTGACGATGGCGATGGTTGAATCCGGGGATCAGATCGACTTGTCAGCAATTGAAGGGATAAAAGTCGATAAGCACTCCACAGGAGGAGTGGGCGATACGACGACGTTGATACTCGTTCCTCTGGTCGCTGCATGCGGCGTTCCTGTAGCCAAAATGAGCGGGAGGGGACTTGGTCATACAGGCGGGACACTCGACAAGCTCGAGGCGATAGAAGGGTTCCACATCGAATTGACTGAAGAGCAGTTTGTCAAGCAAGTGAATGATTTGAAATTGGCGGTCATCGGTCAAAGCGGCAACTTGACGCCTGCTGATAAAAACCTGTACTCATTGCGTGATGTAACGGCTACGGTCGACAGTATCCCGCTTATCGCAAGTTCAATCATGAGCAAGAAAATCGCCGCCGGTGCGGATGCAATCGTCCTTGATGTGAAAACGGGGGATGGCGCGTTCATGAAGACGGAGGAGGATGCAAAAGCGTTGGCCCATTCGATGGTGGCAATCGGAAAACAAGTCGGCCGGAACACGATGGCGGTCATTTCCGATATGAGCCAACCTCTTGGGTTCGCGATTGGTAACTCACTTGAAGTGATTGAGGCGATTGAAACGCTTAAAGGGAAAGGTCCTGAAGATTTGACTGAACTCTGCCTCGTCCTTGGCAGCAAGATGATTGTGGCTGGAGGAAAAGCGAATTCAATCGACGAAGCGCGAGGCATGCTGAAAGCGGTCATTGCTGACGGTTCCGCACTTGAATTGTTTGGAAAACTGATTACAGCACAAGGCGGCAATGGGGAAATCATCCATGATATTTCACTATTGCCGACCGCGAAATACCAGATTGAAGTACCAGCGCTGTCGTCGGGTTATGTAACGAAGATGGAAGCGGATGACATCGGTGTTGCAGCGATGCTCCTAGGCGCCGGTAGGGCGACGAAGGATGATGAAATCGATCTTGCAGTCGGCATTGTGCTGACTAAAAAAATCGGAGATGCCGTGCAAGAAGGAGAACCGCTTGCCATCATCCACTCCAATAGAGAAAACGTTGAACAATCCATGTCACTTATACAGAAACACATCTCCATTGGAAAAGAAGCAGTAGAAGGCCCGCGTCTCATTGGAGAGATGATTACGGGCTGAAAATTGATTGAAGAGTAAAGCGACCCCCTTACCGGAAATTAATTCTGGTAAGGGGGTCGCTTTTTTTGATTAAGAAACCGACCTTATCCGCAACATTTCTTTTTTTAGGAGGATGTGTAAATTGATTGTAAGACGTGCATACTTGCACTAGCTGTCAGCGTTGTCGAAATATAAGAACCTTTCACTGTCCTTGACTAGTTCTGTCAAGTGTAAGGTTTTTACTCCCCGATTGTGGAATAATTTGCAGGAAGGGGGGGTTACAAGTATGGCTGACATCGAAATTATTGACAATGGGATTTTAATTGTGTCGTTACACGGGGAATTGGACAATCATGAGGCGAATCGAATCCGTTCCCATATTTCTTCATCAATTTTCAGTGGACAAGTCAGGTCGGTCATTTGGGATTTGGCAAGGCTGGGTTTTATGGATAGTGCAGGAATCGGCCTTATTCTTGGAAGAATGCGTGACTTGGCACCTTTGGGAGGAGAAACGCTCATATTGAATCCTTCCGCAACGATGGAAAAGATATTTACATTTTCTGGTCTCGGACCAAATATAAGGCATTGCACGGTAGATTTAGCAATCGTGGAAATTGGAGGGGTATTACATGAACAATGAAATGACGTTATCATTCGTCGCAATTGAGGAAAATGAAGCGCTGGCAAGGATGGCAATGACTTGTTTCATCACACCGCTTGACCCGACAATTGAAGAAATCTCGGAATTCAAAACAATTGTATCAGAAGCTGTAACAAATGCCATCATCCATGGTTACGAATGTGATGGGAAAAGTCTTGTCACGCTCCATGCCGTAATTGAAGGGAAAAAAGTGACAATGACGGTCAGGGATGAAGGTATGGGTATTTTTGACGTAGAGCAAGCGATGGAACCGATGTTTACGACCCGCCCCTTCATGGAACGATCGGGTATGGGATTTACGATCATGGAGAGCTTCGCCGACAGCGTGTCGGTCGAGTCTGTCCTAGGAAATGGTACAGCCGTAAAGTTCGAGAAAACGTTTTCTCCGGTCCCGGAAGCAAGCAGAATGAGGTGACCCATGGACGCATCCGTTGAACTAAAACCCGCTTTGTTGACCCAGGAAAAGATGAGGGAACTGATTAAAGTATCACAGGAAGGCGATAAAGAAGCGAGAAGGATGATGGTTGAAGGCAATACTCGGCTTGTCTGGTCCATCGTCCAGCGTTTTGCTTCCCGCGGTGCGGACCCCGAAGATCTGTTTCAAATCGGGTGTATCGGCCTTATGAAATCCATTGATAAATTCGATCTATCATACGAAGTGAAATTTTCGACATATGCGGTTCCGATGATCGTCGGCGAAATCCAGCGTTTTCTAAGAGATGACGGAATGGTAAAGGTGAGCCGGTCGATCCGTGAACTCAGTTTTAAAATCCGGCATGCAACCGACGATTATATTAAACAGCATGGCAAATCGCCATCCATATCGGAAGTCGCGGCCGTCTTGGAAGTAACCGTCGATGAGGTTGTACTTGCATCAGATGCATTGCGCGATCCTGCGTCCCTTCATGAGCAGCTATATGAAAGCGAAGGGGATAGCTTGACGTTGATGGATCAGTTGCGAGATGACAGATCTGAAAGGGTTTTCGATCATATCCCGCTCCGAGATGTCATTTCCAAGTTGAATAAAAGAGACCAGACCATCATTTATATGCGCTATTATTTGGATTGTACGCAAAGTGATATTGCGGAACGGATCGGCATCTCACAAGTTCAGGTGTCAAGGCTTGAAAAGAAAATCCTAGCCCAATTGAAATCATGGATGGGCGTTGATTTCGAAGAAAGTATATTAAAAGCGAGGACGGATTGAATCAATGGAAAAGTTATTCCGGTCGATGCAAGAAGGAGAAGAGTGGTTCTATTCCCGTTTCGACAAAGATAGGACGTTCGATGCTACTGCCAGACAGTTGCATCTTTGGGATATGCCCGCTCTGTTACTTTATATTAACGGACTAATAGACAGTGATACAATAACAACTTTATTGACTGAAATGCAGGCTAATACTGAAATGGAGAATGAAGAGAGTGATGGGGGAGGAAGGTTCCTCTCCTATTTTCCGTACCATGCTGTTTCAAATGTGAAAGATGCCGATGAACTGCTCACCTCAATTTTGAGCGGACAGGCAGCCTTCATTACGCCAGACGGGTACGTATTTACCATCGACATCCGTTCTTATCCGGGCAGGCAGCCCGAAGAACCGGACAACGAAAAGGTTGTCAGAGGACCAAGGGATGGTTTTACTGAAAATCTCATCCAAAATACGGCACTGATCAGAAGAAGACTTCGTACGGAGGACCTTCGATTTGAAATGCATAAAGTGACGACAAATGGAAAAACGGATGTGGCAATCACATATATGGAAGGTGCTGCTAGTAATGAGCATCTCACGTATATAAGGGAAAGGCTTGATGCTATACACCACGATGGGCTTACAATGACGGACAAATCCCTGGAAGAATTTCTATTCAAACAGCGTTTTCATCCTATGCCGTTCGTCCGTTTCACGGAACGTCCTGATATTTGTGCGGCACATCTGCTGGAAGGTCATATCGCGCTTATTGTCGATACATCCCCATCTGTCATCCTAGTTCCGGCCCCGTTATTTCATCATCTTCAACATGCTGAAGAATATCGACAGGCCCCGCTAAGTGGAACAATGATCAGAATGATGCGTCTCTTCGCGGCGGTCATGAGTCTAATTCTTTTACCATTCTGGTTTTTGCTTGCAACACATCAGCACTATTTACCGGATTACCTCAGTTACATCGGACCGAATGATATCGGGGAAGTACCTTTACTACTTCAGCTTCTTATTGCCGATGGCGGAATAGAAGTGCTGCGTATGGCGGCTATTCATACGCCGACACCGATGTCGACCGCAATGGGACTTGTTGCAGCTATCGTCATCGGACAAGTAGCGATCGATGTAGGTCTTTTCACTCCGGAAGTCGTCTTGTATGTAGCGGTAAGTGCCATCTTCACCTTCTCCATCCCCTCATACGAATTAAGCCTGACGACGAAGATTTTCAGGATATGCATCCTATTATCAACGGCGCTTTTGGGAGCACCCGGATTTTTCTTGTCCGTCGCTGTTCTGTTCTACTATTTGTGTTCATTGAAGCCAATGGGCGTGCCGTATTTATGGCCCGCTGTTCCGTTTTTCCCGAAAGCCATGTTGCGGATTATTATCAGATTTCCGATGACTCAAGACGTTCCCAGACCATTCATAACCGACTCCCCTGATCGTAACCGTTTGTCTTAGACCATTGCCACTACCCTTCTTTATATGATAAAGTTTTAGATATCTGATTCGGGAGGGGAAGGCACATGCATTTTTATGGCACACAATCGGTCAACGAAAACGGCCACCTGACAATCGGCGGCGTGGATACGGTTGATCTTGCGCATACTTATGGAACACCATTGATCATCTACGATATCGACTTGTTCCGGGAACGGGCAAACGCTTTTAAGGAAACTTTTGAGAAAGCCGGTATCCGCGCGCAAGTTGCTTATGCGAGTAAAGCATTCTCGTCCATAGCCATTTATGAAGTCGCTGCACAACAAGGTCTTTCCTTAGACGTAGTTTCCGGAGGGGAATTGTTTACTGCTGTTAGCGCGGGTTTCCCAAGGAATCGAATTCATTTCCATGGAAACAATAAAAGCTTTACGGAACTGCAATATGCTTTCGACGAAAAAATAGGTTGCATCGTCATCGATAACTTTTCTGAAATCAAGCTGGTGAAGGAAATTGCGGAATCCCGGAAGGAAGCGATGAATGTACTTATCCGGGTGACGCCGGGCGTTGAAGCATCCACGCATGATTACATAACGACCGGTCAGGAAGATTCGAAGTTTGGATTCGATTTGAAGAATGGTCAGACGGATGAAGCTTTTCTCCAACTGTATGACCATCCTTACATCAACTTGCTTGGCATGCATTGTCATATCGGTTCCCAAATATTCGAAACGGATGCATTCCGACTAGCGGCAGAGGCACTCATGAATAAAATGGTTGCCTGGCGTGATGATCACGAATTCATATGCTCTGTTTTAAATCTGGGCGGCGGTTTCGGTATCCGTTATACGGAAGAAGACGAGCCGCTCGAACCGTCTGCATACGTCGAGGAAATGGCGTCGGTCGTATTATCGATGACCCGTAGCTACAAGTATCCGTTACCGGAAATATGGATCGAGCCAGGCAGATCGCTTGTCGGGGATGCTGGAACGACGCTTTACACTACGGGCAGCACAAAAGAAGTACCTGGTGTCCGGAAGTATATCGCAGTTGACGGTGGCATGTCCGATAATATTCGTCCAGCGTTGTACGGTGCAAAATATACAGCTGTATCGGCAAACCGAATGGACGAGCCACATGCGGATAAAGTGACGATTGCGGGGAAATGTTGTGAATCGGGAGATAAGCTTATTGAGGAAGCGTTCCTTGCGCAGCCGGCAGAAGGCGACATCATCGCTGTTTTTTGTACAGGCGCTTATGGCTATTCGATGGCGAGCAATTATAATAGGCTTCCAAAACCGGCAATCGTATTCTGTGAAAATGGAACCCATCAGCTTGTAGTTCGCAGGGAAACCTACGAAGACGTTGTCAGACTCGATATCCCCCTGGAACTGGCGAGACGGGAGGAAAGGATTTGAGAAAACGCAACATTCTCCTATTCCTCTTTGTAGTTGTTGCAGCTATTATGTGGGGAGCGGTATACTGGATGTTCGTCGCACCAATCATCGATCCGAGATAAAGAGAAACTTCAATCAGTGGGGTGCTTTCTTTCCCCCGCTGATTGTTAGTTGAACCATTCGGGCATTTGCAGGTAGTTGACCCTATATATCACTAGTTTTTTTAATTATAATTAACCTTGAATAGGGATCTTACTGCCCGTTAATGCGGGATAAATGATACCGTTAATCAAATGAAAAATAGAATCGACTCAATTGGATGGACAAAGGATTTTCAGAAAAGAAGGGATTCAAATGATGCTTTTGCGTTATAAGAAGACATATGAAAAGATAGCGATGGGACTACTCTCATACATGCCGGGCGACAAAACTGTGAAAAAATTGCAGGAAACAATCCTACAATATGAAACAAATGATAGTTGGCAGTTGTACCTTATTAAAAAAGATGACGACTTTATCGGTCTGATCGGCATCGAATTGGGCGATGACTCATACACATTGCAACATCTCTCCGTCAATCCATCCTTCCGCGGGGAAGGGATTGGCAAAGAGATGGTCATGAAGTTGCAGGCGCTATTTCCTGATAAAAAATGTTTTGGCACTGAAGAAACCGATTCATTTATACAGAGATGTAAGTCGAAAGAAGAAGGAGCAGACCTTTAATGTCTGCCCTTCTTCTTTTCTTCTCGTTCACGAAGAATATCACTGCGGTCTCTTAGCATATGTTTATGAATGACAGCATCACTGTCGAAAGGAAGAAGTGTCATGGAATTTTCGGCCTGATGGGCGAGTTCCGCTAACGATGCTGATAGAATGGAAATGCGGAAAGGATTGAACGGAAGTTCTTGTGCCGAACTGCTTACTGCCTTTTCCACATCTTCGAGTAGTAAATTAAAATCAATTTCTTCCGTGTAAGCGGGATGGTTACAGAGAAACGTCTGAAACCTGACCTTCGCTTTTTCAAGTGTTCGGCGAGCTCCTGTATTATTTCCCCGACGCCAATGATACAATCCCGTGGCTAAAAGGATATAAGCCGCCAACGGATGGTCTTTGTCGCTATCTGGAATGGACTTCCAATATTCCTCCAATACCTCGTGACATTCAAAATAGTCTTGATTGTTATTGAAATAAACGATGAAATTTACGAACAGTGGATGATGGTACTGATGCATGTAATCATTCCTTTCCATAATATGAACGATAGGCAGGTGTAAAACTATGACATACCAAGTGAAGCTGGATGCCTTTGAAGGCCCGCTAGATCTATTATTACATTTAATCAACCGACTTGAAATTGATATATACGATATCCCGATGGCGGAATTGACGGGCCAATACATAGAACACCTTCAGGCCATGCGTGTACTGCAATTGGACGAACTGAGCGAATACCTTGTCCTGGCAGCGACACTGATTGAGATTAAGAGCAAAATGCTTCTCCCCGTCCATGAAGGGGAAGTGTTCGAAGACGACTATAATCTGGAAGTCGAAAATGATCCGCGTGATGAACTTGTTGCACGGCTTATTGAGTATAGAAAATATAAGGAGGCGGCAATTAGCTTGAAGGGATCAGCGGAAGAGCGATCCGGCCATTTTACAAAACCGCCTGAAGATCTGACGGAGTTTGGTGAAATAGTTGCAGTTGAGACCGAAGAAAGTATGAATATTTTCGATTTGATTGGGGCTTTCCAGAAGATGCTCGATCGAAAGCGATTGAAAGCGCCGCTAACAGCAAGTATATCTAAAACGGAAGTGTCCTTGAGTGAAAAGATGGATGAGATAATGGAGATATTGGAAAGGGGCGGTGGAAAATGCGCATTCCACTCGCTTTTCGAAAAGTGGGAGACAACGGAGTTGGTTGTAACCTTTTTATCGCTGCTTGAATTAATGAAACGGCGGGACGTCATTGTCGAACAGCATGGAAATTTTGACGAAATGACAGTGTCGTTCCGACGGGAGGATGAGTGAAATGGAAAAGGAAGACCGTTTGCCTGGTATGATTGAAAGTTTTTTGTTCATAGTAGGGGATGAAGGATTGACGATCAAACAGTTGACCACGCTTACTGAGTGCGAAGAATCTGAAGTGGCATTGGCAATTGATTGGCTCCGCGGTAATTATGAGAAACGCAATGAGAGCGGTATTGAACTGAAAGTTTTCGGAGGTGCGTATCGTCTTGTAACAAAAGCTGAATTCGCGGAAGATATTAAACGGTTGTTGGAAAATCCGGCACCGAAATCCATGACGCAAGCCTCTCTTGAAGTGTTGGCGATCATCGCCTATAGGCAACCGGTGACGCGTGTTGAAATTGATGATCTTAGGGGCGTCAAATCCGAGGGACCGGTCAGTACGCTGATTGCCAAAGGACTCATAATGGAGAAAGGGCGCTCGGAAGGAAGTGGACGAGCAATACTCTATGGCACGACGGACTTGTTCCTGGATCGATTCGGATTGGAGTCGCTTGATGGATTGCCGCCTCTATCCCAGGAAGAAGAGGGTGAACCAATCGAAACAGACTTGTTCATGACAAAATTCCAAGAAGCGTTTGCAATCGAAAATGACGGAGGAGGAAACATTTCTTGAAACGGACGATGATGGCAGTCCTACTTTTTTCGATAATAGTTAGTGCAGGAATGAAAGAAGTCGCTGCTTCAGGCCAAGCGTGGGCAGTTATTGATGCAGATACAGGCAGATTATTGGAAGGGCACAATGAAAATGTCCGCTTGCCAATTGCGAGTCTAACTAAAATCTGGACGGCGTTTACGTTCATTGAAAGCGGTACACCACCCGAAGATATCATTATTTCTCCGCAAGCCGCATCGACTGAAGGGTCCTCACTTTACTTGCAGCAAGGGATGAAGATGGAAGCGGATGCGCTACTTTATGGCCTGATGCTGCGGTCGGGCAATGATGCGGCACGTGCGTTGGCAGAACAGGCTGGCGGTTCAATGGATGGGTTCGTGGATATGATGAACGACAAAGCGCTGTTCTACGGCTTGAATGACACTGTCTTCACGAATCCATCCGGTCTGCATGATGATCTGCATTTGTCCACAGCATACGAAACAGCGCTCATGCTGCATTATGCGATGGAGAACGACAAGTTCCGTAAAATCGCCACCACCAAAAATTATAAGTACCAGACCAAGGAACAGGCCTATAGCTGGCGGAATAAACATCGCCTCCTCCATTCCGAACTGACTGCGATTGCAGGAAAGACAGGATTTACAAAAGCGGCAGGCAGGACGCTGGCAACCTATTTCGAGGAAGATGGCAAAAATATCATCGTTGTCACTTTGAACGACGGGGACGACTGGAATACGCATAAAGGTCTGGCAAATAAAGTGTTTTCTTCATATAAACTGATGACAGTCGCAAAAAAGGGGAGATATGATATCCTTCCAGGTGTAGAAGGAAACCTGGAAAAACCTATCCGCCTGTTGTTGAAAAAAGGAGAAAAAGAAAAGTTGTCCAATGTCATCCGTATTCCCCGCGGCAAAAGTGAAAAAAGTACAGGGCATTGGACCGTTTCGTTCGGCAATGAACCGCTTATTACGAGTGAAATCCAGATAAACCAATAAATTCATTCCATTGGCAAATAAAACAAAGGAAATCAAGCGATTTTCGATATGGAAAATTGAATTGTGACGTTTTTGGGAAGACTGCTGCTATATAGGGCGGTCTTCTTTTCATTTGCCGCAAAGTGTGACATACTTTTTTACAGAATGAAGATGGGGTGACTTGATGGAAAGATTACAGAAGGTGTTGGCACAAGCAGGTGTCGCATCACGGAGAAAATCCGAAACGCTAATTATTGAAGGTAAAGTGAAAGTGAACGGCGTCGTTGTAACGGAGCTAGGAACAAAAGTATCCAATTCCGACCGTGTGGAAGTGGAAGGCGTACAGCTCGTCAAAGAAGATTATGTCTACTATCTGTTATATAAACCAAGAGGAATCATTTCGACTGTCGATGACGAGAAAGGCAGAAAAACCGTGTTGGACCTGTTTCCACAAGTCGAACAACGAATTTTTCCGGTAGGACGACTTGACTATGACACATCCGGTGTCATCATCATGACGAATGATGGAGATTTCTCCTATCTGATGACACACCCGAAATTCGGTATCAAGAAAAAGTATATTGCAAAAGTAAAAGGGATTCCCGATCGCGAAGCGCTTCGCAAACTTGAAAAAGGAGTCGATCTGGACGATGGTAAAACGGCTCCCGCACATGTGAAAATGCAGACGGTAGATAAGAAAGCCGGCACTGCACTCATTGAAATTACGATTCACGAAGGAAAAAACCGTCAAGTTCGCCGTATGTTCGATGCAATTGGCTATCCAGTCCAAAAACTTCGCAGAGAATCATTCGGTAACATTACGACTCATGGATTGAACGCAGGAGAGGCGCGGGAATTAACGAAGCATGAAGTGAAACAGCTACGCGTCCTTGCTGAAACAGGTAAAATCGGCTGAACTCGAATCAATTACGCCTCGGCGGAATTGCAGTTCATTCCACCCTGTTGGACAAACGTTCACAATCCCTTCAATTATGACGCGTCTTAACAAAGGTCTGTTTGTTATACTAAAGTAGAGAACTTATTTATTGTTAGGAGGCAGTGCGTATGACCAAGGCGGGTAAAAAGAAAACACGCCTTATTATTAGGACAATCGTCCTGTTACTTCTCGTTTCAGCAGTTGTCTATACCATCGCGTCGAAAGACAAAGTGAAGGTATTGGCAGTTGGGGATAAAGCACCCGATTTCGAACTTGTCGATTTGGAAGGCAACAAACATCGGTTATCCGATTATAAAGGTGAAGGTGTTTTCCTAAATTTTTGGGGAACCTGGTGCCCCCCTTGTAAAAAAGAAATGCCTTATATAGAGCGTCAACACAATGCATTCGCAGAGAAGGGCGTCCATGTACTTAGTGTTAACATTGCGGAACCTCACTTAAAAGTTGAGACATTCAGGGATCAGTACGGTCTGACGTTCCCAATTGTCATCGATAAAAGTAAAAGTGTCATGGAGGTCTTTAATGTTGGGATACTCCCCGCAACATACCTCATCAATAAGGACGGGAAAATAGAACAAATCATAACAAGGGAAATGTCTGAGGATGAGATTATTTCATTCATGGAAAGCATTCAACCCGAATAAGGAGTAAATCCAAAATGAGCAAAATCAAATGCCAGTGCGGTCATGATAATCCATTTGGCACAGTGCTTTGTGAGCGATGTGGTAGACCGCAGACTGAAGAGGCTAAAGAAAGCAAACTTGTCGATATGCGTTACGAAGGGTCGGCAAGAAGATCGCAGACGTATAAACGGTCGATCATCGATAAAATATGGAATTTCTTTTCAAGTGTAAAAATCGGAATCAGTATCATTGTTGCCGTTCTCACTACAGCTGCAATAGGAACGATTTTCCCGCAGAAGTTGTATGTGCCAGTGTCAGGCGAAGCAGAATTAGCAGCATACTACGAACGACTTTATGGAATACCCGGCACGATTTATTACAAACTTGGGTTCCACGACATGTACAATAGTTGGTGGTTCATCACGCTAATCGGGATGCTTGGAACTTCCATCATCATCGCCAGTGTCGATCGGGTCATTCCGCTATATAAATCGTTGAAGAAGCAACGTACGAAACGCCATCCATCATTTATGAAAAGACAGCGGATCTATGGTGAGGGCCCTTCCGAAAATCCAGATGATGCACTCATTGAAGCCGAGGGGCAACTGAAGGAACTCCGCTACAAAGTGAAAACGGAAGACGGAGCATTGCTTGCGGAGAAAAACCGTTTTTCAAGATGGGGTCCGTATGTGAATCACGCTGGTCTTATCATTTTCCTCTTTGGTATTTTATTGCGCGGTATCCCCGGGTTCTATGTCGATGAAACGATGTGGATCCGCGAAGGGGAAACACGTTCCATCCCTGGCGCAGAGGGTTATTATTTGGAAAGTAAAGCATTCATCATAGAAAACTATACAAAAGAGGAAGCCGATGAAGTGTTCGGTGATGCTCTAGAGCGTGTCGGTATGATCGCGAAAAACTATCAGACCGATGTCACCTTGTATAAAAAAGAGGAAGGTAGTCTTCCGGGATCCAATCAGACGAATTTCGTGAAGGACTATTCGATTATTGTCAATAAACCTTTGAAATTTGATGGGTATAACGTGTTTCAAATGGATTTCCGTCTGGATGAATTAAAATCGATGACATTCAAATTGACTGAAAAAGCGACGGATGCTTCTTTCGGTGAGTTCACGGTCGATCTTACCAATCCGGAACGTGAATATGAACTTGATAATGGCGCTCGCGTTATTCTCAGTGATTATTATCCGGATTATGACGGGATTGAAAACGGGGAACCAACCTCGAAATCTCCGATACCGAACAATCCCGCATTTATCTTTAAAATGGTGACTCCGGCCAAGCCCGACGGTGAAATGAGTTTCGTCGCGATCAAACAAACGCTTGAAACGGAAGTCAATGATTATAAAGTGAATTTTGTCAGTGCAGAAACCCGGGATATATCGGGGCTTACAGTACGTAAGGATAAAACGTTATATCTCCTTCTGGTAGGGGGGATTATCTTCATGATTGGTGTCTCGCAAGGATCTTATTGGAATCATAGAAGAATTTGGATCCAAAAAGGACCTGACGGCGGGCTGCTAGTTGCCGGTCATACGAATAAAAACTGGTTCTCTCTGAAGAAAGAACTGGATAAAGTAAAAGACGCGGCAAATCTGCCTTCTTACGAAGATAGACAAGACAAGGAATCTAACTTGGATGATAAGGAAGTGGACAAAATATAATGGGACTTGCAGCGTTAAGCGCTAATCTACTTTTAGTTTCATTTATCGCCTATCTTGTCGCAACGCTCTTTTTCGGCGGTGCGGTAAAAGGCGCTAAATCGGAAGCTTCTTATAAAAATAACAGATGGGGAAAAATCGCGATTACGATTACAATCATCGGTTTTATCACCCATGTCGGCTACTTCGTCACTCGGTGGATGGCATCAGGACATGCCCCAGTGAGTAATATGTTCGAATTTACGACAGCATTTGGGATGATGCTAGTAGGGGCGTTCATTCTTTTGTTTTACTTATATAGAACACCATCACTCGGCTTATTTGCTCTGCCAATTGCTATTATTATCATCGGCTATGCAAGTATGTTCCCAAGGGAAATTACACCGCTTATTCCAGCACTGAAAAGTTACTGGTTGACAGTTCATGTCATTACAGCTGCGCTTGGCGAATCGATTCTTGCGATTAGTGCTGTAGCGGGACTCATATACTTATTGAAAAATATTGACTTGACGAAAAAGTCGAAACAGCGTTTTTGGCTAGAGGCAGTTATTTTCACGCTTATCCTAGTAGTCGGTTTCGTACTGTCTTCGTCAGCGTTCAAGCTGACCGGCTATGAAGCTCACTTCACTTATACCGATAAAAATGAACAGCTTGCCAAAATCGAGTACAACTATCCACCACTTTTCGGTATGCATGAATATGAGTCGCTTACACCTGACGTAATGACGCCTTGGGCCGAGATGCCGCCAATCGTCAACGCGAAGACGTTGACCACGTTTGTCTGGTCAATTGCTAGCGGAATTCTTCTTTACTTGATTCTCAGACTCATCTTCCGTCGACCGATTGCGGCGTTGTTGCAACCTTTCGCAAAAAAAGCGAATTCACAGTTGATGGACGAAATCGGCTATCGTGCTGTTATGATAGGTTTCCCGGTATTTACACTGGGGGCTCTCATTTTTGCAATGATTTGGGCACACGAAGCATGGTCCAGATTCTGGGGATGGGATCCGAAGGAAGTATGGGCGCTTATCACTTGGTTATTTTATGCAGCATTTCTTCACTTGCGTCTATCGCGCGGTTGGGAAGGCGAAAAATCGGCATGGCTTGCGGTTATCGGTTTTATCATCATCATGTTCAACCTGATTGCCGTGAACTTGATTATCGCAGGGTTGCATTCATACGCTTAATGAAGAGCTGTACAGTAGTTAACAAACTACTGTACAGTTTTTTTATGCTTGATAAACGCGCTTTCACTGATCCGTCATATGCATCTGCTTTAAAGCGCACCGCTGCCGCTTTTAAGTTTCTTTTTTGCATGCCGGCTTGTACAATGGAAGGAGAAGCTAGTTGAAAGGGGTAATCATTCGTGGAAGAAAAAGTGACGCTATTAGTTGTGGATGACGAAGAGAGGATTCGTCGTCTGTTAAATATGTACCTTACTCGTGAAGGCTATGAAATAGAAGAAGCTGTTGATGGTGCGGATGCGCTCGAAAAAGCGCTTGCCACTACTTATGACTGTATTTTGCTTGATTTGATGATGCCTGAAAAAGATGGGCTGGAAGTATTGCAGGAGCTGCGAGAAAAGAAAATCATGACACCCGTCATTATGTTGACTGCAAAAGGAGAAGAGTCCGATAGAGTGACCGGTTTTGAGTCGGGTGCTGACGATTACATAGTGAAGCCCTTCAGTCCGCGCGAGGTCGTTCTGCGCGTGAAAGCGATTCTTAGAAGATCCGTCGCCTTCCCGGGAACTGTTGCGGCGACGACTTCGAAAGACCTGGTTGTCTTCCCTCAGCTGACAATTGATCATGACGCGCATCGTGTCACGGCGGATGGGAAAGAAGTGGGCTTGACTCCCAAAGAATACGAATTGCTCTATTTCCTTGCAAAATCGCCGGACAAAGTATTCGATCGGGAGCAATTATTAAAAGAGGTATGGCATTATGAGTTTTTCGGCGATCTTCGAACAGTCGATACACATGTCAAACGTCTCCGTGAAAAACTGAGCCGTGTTTCCGAACGTGCCGCAAAAATGATTGTCACTGTTTGGGGAGTCGGCTATAAGTTCGAGATTCCGAATGAATAGAATATGGAATTCAATTGTCGGGAAGCTATGGGCAACCATTTTGCTTCTCGTTTCCTTTGTCCTTTTTATTGTGACGGTCCTTCTACTTGAATTCCTTGATAACTTCCATACGCAACAAGCAGAGGATATATTACGAAGAGAAGCGACGACAATCGGTAAAATTGTTGAAGATCATGATAGCGAGTCATCGATGCAGTTAATCATTCACGACATTCTTGACAGGGAAACGAATGCAATAATTGTGGGCTCCGATCGGGAAGTGATGTATTCATTTCATAAAGGATTGAACAAAGAACGAATCGAAAATAAAATTTTGAATGAAACGATTTTTCCGTTCGATCAACAACTGGATACACAAGTCGTGAAAGAGATGATTTTGCCTTCAAATACTGTAGACAATGTCATGGAGCAATACTTGGTTCTGTCTAACCCGTTCGAAAACGAAAATGAATTGGCTGGTACGGTCATCATTTATCAAAGTCTGGATGCCGTCCATAGAACAACGAAAAGAACAACACATATTGTATTTTTATCGGCGTTTATCGCATTTATTTTAACGACCTTTTTCGCTTTTTTCCTCTCTACGCGAATTACATTACCTCTACGGAGTTTAAAGCAAGCTGCATTTGACTTATCGAAAGGGAATTTCGATACACGGCTTCCTGTTTCTCAAAATGATGAAATCGGTCAGCTGGCAACTGCATTTAACCAGATGGGAAGACAGCTGAAATACCATGTTGAACTGATCAATCAAGACAAGGAGCAGCTTTCAAGCATTCTTACATCGATGACAGATGCTGTTATTACATTCAACCGGGATTACACAATTCTGCTGAGCAACCCGCAAGCTGAACGGCTGTTACAAAACTGGTATTTCAATAATGGGGCACAACAGGGGAACCATCATATACCACCGGCGATTTTTCATATGCTTGAACATGTCATTTCATTCGCTGAGGAAGTGGAAGACGAATTGGAGCTTGGCGGTCAATTCTATGGAATTTCCATCAGCCCGTTATATAGCGGAAATAGTATCCGAGGTGCGGTCGCTGTCTTACGGGACATGACGGATCAGCATAAGCTCGAAAAGCTCCGTTCCGATTTCATTGCCAACGTTTCGCACGAACTTAGAACCCCTATTTCGATGCTTCAAGGATACAGTGAAGCGATTATCGACGGTGTTACGACAAGTGATGAAGAACGCGACGAAATGGTTCAAATTATACATGAAGAATCGAAAAGAATGGGAAGACTCGTTACGGATCTACTCGATCTCGCAAGAATGGAATCGGGTCATATGCGTCTTTACAGAGAGGATCTGTCGATGATTCCGTATCTAGGACGCATCGTCAATAAATTCATGCAAGTTGCGCGAGAAGCGAATGTTGACTTGTCATTCGACTTTCCGGAGGACAAAGAGCTGATTGCGAATGTGGATGAAGATCGTATGGAACAAGTCTTTACGAATTTAATCGACAACGCCATCCGTCATACGCCCGATGGAGGAAATGTCAGTCTTAGCATCGCAAAATATGTGGATATGATCGAAATAAAGGTTGCGGATACAGGCGTCGGAATTCCGGAAGAAGATTTACCGTATATCTTTGAACGTTTCTACAAAGCGGATAAAGCGAGAACGAGGGGAAAAGGCGGTACGGGTCTCGGCCTTGCCATTGCCAAAAGTATCATTGACTCGCATGGCGGCAGAATCTCCGCAAAAAGGGGCGATAGTGAAGGGACAATTTTCAGTTGCACCTTGCCATTAAAAAATATGTAACTAAATAGTTTGAAGAACGACTAATTGATGGAACGGGGGGATTTCATGGACGACTCCGTTTTTCACCGGCTTTATGACCAGTACCACCAAGACGTGTTCAAGTTTCTTATCTACTTGACGAGAGATCGTGACCACGCTGAGGACCTCATGCACGAAGTATATGTGAGGGTGCTGCGCGCTTACGCCGGTTTTGAGGGGAAAAGTTCTGAGAAGACATGGCTCTTTTCAATTGCTAAAAATGTAGCGATAGACCATTTCAGAAAGAATACAGTCCGTAAAAAGCATCTTTTCGATAAATTCGACTGGGAAAAAAGTGAACTCGTTTCAACAGGAATCCTTCCGGATGAAATCGTCACACTCAGTGAAGAGATGCAAGACCTGTTACAAGCGCTTAACACATGTACAGGTGATCAGAAAATGGTCATTGTCATGCGTTATTTTCAAGATCTTTCCATAACTGAAACAGCTGAAATTCTTGGCTGGACAGAAGGTAAAGTGAAAACGACTCAACATAGGGCAATCAAAGCGTTACAAAAGAAATTGAAAGCTCTTCCGACAGAAGGGGGGAAATTGAATGACCCACAAAAATTGGAACGACAACAAGATTAACGATCTCCTCGGTGAAGTGCCCGATATACAAGATAATCGTCCGAAGTCGGAAATACTGGAACGGCTGAAACAAGATGAAAGACTGAATGCCCCCCGCCGGAAAAATTTGAAGTGGTGGGGACCTGCACTGGCGGCGGTGGCCGCGCTGCTTGTCATTGGGCTACTGATACCATCCATGCTCCGGGGAAATGAGAGTGCAATGAGGGACCAAGCGCCCGAGAATATAAACCTAGAGAGCAATAGTGACGATAAGGCAACAATGGAGGATGGATCATCGAAATTATCTGTTGCAGATGAAAAGCAGGAAAAGTCATCTCTTATGAGGACGACTGGAGCTGGATTTACGCATCATTTTGCTGTCTATCCCGAGGATATTGCCGATAGTACGTTATTCCATTTAGGGCTTGCCGGCGATCAAGCTTCAAGCATCCCTGTCACATTTGTTATTCCGAGCGGCCAAATCGAAGAAGACTTTGATACGGTAAAGCCGACAAGTTATGACTTGTACAAAAAGTATGCGGCACGGATTGATGAAGAAGCACTTGGATTTCAGGAGTATCATCCCTATAAAGGGGAAGTGAATGCGGATGATCATGTGATTATCCATAAACTTCCGAAAGGCCATGGTTATGATTTGGCATCTGCATCGATGGAAGTATATCAGCACTCTTTACAAGATACGTTTTACGGTTTTCAGGAAGTCCGATTTGAGAACGAGGATGGAACACCGGTCACTTTCTTTCAAGCGGGGGAACCGAGCGTTCCGCTGAAATTGCCAAATGGCCGCAATCACGTCAATTACTATTTAGTCGAACAACAAGATGGACAACAATTTCTGTCATCGAACTTTTCGCAGGAACAGGCAGGGCTTGTAGAAGCGCTGCAGCAGATGAAAGTGAAACCGAATGATGTTTTTCAGCCTGTTATCCCGCAAGACATAGAATTTGAAGTGATTTCAGAAGCTGGTGTGACAATTGTGAAATTTGCACAGCCACTGGATCTGGAAGCACTAGATCAATCAAAAGCCTTGCAAATGATTGAAGGGATGCTTCTTACGGCTGCAAGCTTTGACGAACAGCTGCAGTTCGACAATGTCATACAAGAAGAATGGAACATTTTTAACTTCAGTCGGCCTTTACCGGTTCCGATTGGCTCCAATCCGCTGCCATTCATGTTGAAGTGATCCGTTGCGCTTTGTAAACAATCTAAATAAGTTGAAGTATTGAATACGCTGTATAAAATGGGTGGATAGCGCCATAGCGGATTCGAAGGAAATCTATACTTCAACTTATATAGTTTACAAAGTGCTTTTTTTTGTATAGAATAGACTTGTAACATACTATTGATTCATCTTCGGGGCAGGGTGTAATTCCCGACCGGCGGTAATGGAAGGTTTCTTTCCAAGCCCGCGAGCTTAACAGCTGATACCGGTGTGATTCCGGAGCCGACAGTATAGTCTGGATGGGAGAAGGTGAAGGTGCGGCCGTCTTTTTGTGTTGTCCACAAAAAGGGTGCTTATTTGATCATGGGCAATATAGAAGAATTACTCTCTTTTGCTTATGAGGATTTCGAGACAGAGCAGTGCGCTTTGTTTGGGAAGTCGATTGTGCCTTTTAACTACCTGGAGCAATTCTGCTTTGGGGATTTTTTGTAGACGTATATCGACGGAACGGCCTTTCCTCTTTTGAAGTGAATCGCAAAAGGAGAGAGGAACAAGTGGCTAACAAAAAGCTAAGAAAGATGATTCTCGTCGCAATACTGGGGAGTATCGCAACTGTTTTAATGCAGTTCAACTTCCCGTTACCTGCATTACCGGGCTTCCTGAAAATTGATTTCAGCGAAATTCCCGCCGTACTGGCAATTATGACGATGGGGCCGGTAGCCGGCATTGGCGTCGAATTGATTAAGAATATTCTTCACTGGTTCTTTTCGGGTAGTCCTACGGGCGTTCCCGTTGGTGAAATCGCGAACTTTACGACTGGCGTGCTCTTCATCTTGCCAATCTACTTTATCTTCAATAAATTCCGTACCGCAAAAGGTCTGACAACGGGTCTCATCGCGGGGACGGTTTCGATGGCAGTCGGTATGACTACATTGAATTATCTCGTGTTTTTACCGATGTACACGTACTTCCTTAACTTCCCACCGTATACGGGAGATGCGTTATATACTGTGGTCGTACTTGGGATATTGCCGTTTAACCTTATTAAAGGTGTTATGTTGATGGTTGTATCATTGCTTCTATTTAACAGTATGCAGAAATGGATCAATAAGCAACGACTTCAATTGATGTCTTAATTTAGAACTATATATTATATGCGCATGCCGAGATATAGAGGCGTGCGTATTTTTATTTGTCATGAAAATTGAGTGATTTAATAGAGTAAATATGGATATCTCATAATACACGCTTCGACGCTCGGGGATGCCTCCCGCCATAAGCCGGACAACTTCGTCGTCAGTCTTATGGCTTCGGCTACCCCTGTGAGGCGCCTTCGCTGGTTATTACTGGGAAGCGTTCTCATATATAGCGAAGCAAGTATTATGGATAATGCTAAGTTCATTCTATAGGGGTGAACTTTTTTAGTGTATTTTAATATCTCAAGAAGCGTATATAATGTGCAATACATATGCCAGCCAACAATTTCGAATTTTTTCTGTATCCACAACAATCCCGGTGTCCTTGGAAAAAATCAGCACAGGCGCCTTTCAGTGTCGAGTTGCTGTCACAATTCGAAGGATGTGAATTGTGTCAGAACTGGACACCAGGTAGCCGAAGCGGTAAGACTGGCGGCGAACTTCCGCTTGGCTTATAGCAAGCCGCTGAAAAAGTTCTTTTTAAAGTAAGAAGTAGTTGATTGTAGTGAAGAGCGGCGACTCCAGCGGGAACAGCGCGAGCTGAAGACCCCGCAGGAACGCAGTGACGAGGAGGCGGAAGCCGTGCCCGCGGAAAGCGTCCGCTCGGAACGGAAATCAACGGGATTTAAGGAAATCGGAATTTTTCTGTGCCCTCGTTTATCGCGGGAGACATCCACAAAGCGCCGTAGCGTGTTATGTAGGGGAATCCTTATATCAGTCTAACTATCGAAGGATAATACAAGAAAGACCGTCCTCGTAAAAAGGACGGTCTTTCTTGTATAGGGTTCATACGATCGGGATTTTATAATCAGTCTTCGTATTTTAACGCATCACCATCAAATGGTGCGTCGGCGGTTTTGATTGAATCAGTTGGGCAGCCATCGAAAGCGTCTTCCAAATCTTCCATCAGTTCTTCTGGAACTTCTGCAGTACCCATGTTATCATCTAGGATAACGTAAGCGATCCCCTCGTCGTCATAATCGTATATATCTGGAGCAGCAGCTCCGCACGCCCCACAAGCGATGCATGTATCCTGATCGACGATTGTATATTTAGGCATAGACCTTCTCTCCTCTTCTCTCCGTACAAACAATTTACTTCACATTCTATTCTAATGATGTTAACAAGAGTTTTCAACAAAAAACATTTGTTATTGGGAGGAATTCAAAATGAATCTATCTTCAATACTAGTAACCATCATAAGCAGAATAGATGGGGAACGCAAGATTTATGCCGGATTTCACTTATTGCGTGGCAAACGATCGGGCCAAACTTTGCAAGATGTCGAGTATTACGGACTAAAAGAGTTCTTTGGCATATTGCCGAAACTATCGATTGAACGTTTTGATGAGGCGGTTAAACAATTGGTCGATGCCGGATTCATTTCCACTATGGATGATTCATTTGTCAGACTGACCGAAAAAGGACGCGACATAGTTACTGAAATTCCTTCTTTCCGATTTAACGGCTGGGATTACAGAGGAGGGGAAACGATATTCTTTGGAAGGTTATCGCTGATGGTTCAGACGGTATCTCATTTCAAGGCAGGGGAAAAGTCGTTCATGCCTGTACAAAAAGACCGCGATATCCAGTATTTCGTTAAATCGCTATTACATAATCGACCGATTGGCGATCCTGCATTTGCAGGGGAGATCGGCAAGGAACTTCGGCTTTGCATCACCCGAAGTGGAATCAATGATAAACAAAAAATAATTATCACCCATCGATTAAGCGGATTCGGTCTGACCGGATGGACGTGGGATCAATTGGGGGATAATCTGAAACTAAATCCATTCGATGTCCGTCTATTGTTTATAGAAGCCCTTCATATGCTGCTCGCTGTCATCACCAAGTCCTCCGATTTGCCCTTATTGCGAAAAATAGCTGAAAGTGTCAAGGTATCGACTTATTTGACTGATTCCTCGGTAAAAACGAAACAACTTTTCAATCAAGGCTTGTCCCTTGAAGATATTGTAGCAGCGCGTAACTTGAAAACGAGTACGATAGAAGATCACTTCGTCGAAATGTCCATAAATGATTCCGATTTCCCCCTAACTGATTTTGTGTCTGATGGGGACATTGAAGCGGTCATCGAAAAAGTGAAGGAAATGGGAACTAGGAGGCTTCGATTGCTGAAATCCGAATTCGAAGCGTTATCCTATTTTCAGCTGCGTCTTATTTTAGGTGCGCGGACGGGAGTGGTAAACTGATGGAAATTCACGGGATATTAAAAGGGAAATTCGGCTTCGATCAATTTAGGACGGGACAGGAGGCTGTCATCCGTGATGTGATTGCAGGCAAAGATACACTTGCGATTTTACCTACCGGTAGTGGAAAGTCGCTTTGCTATCAATTGCCTGCGTATGTTCTTGAAGGAACGGTCTTGATTATATCGCCGCTCGTCGCGTTGATGGAAGACCAGGTGGCCATTATGAAAAAGAATGGAGAAAAACGGGTTGTTGCTTTGAACTCGTTCCTCTCTTATTCGGATAAAAACCGGATTTTGGGCGAGTTGGACCGATATAAATTCATTTTCATTTCACCTGAAATGCTGTTGCAACAAAATGTGGCTTTACGACTTCGAAGTATCAACCTATCGTTATTTGTAGTCGATGAAGCGCATTGTATCTCCCAATGGGGATTCGATTTCCGACCGGATTATTTACGCATCGGTGAGCTGTTCGAGGGACTGGCGCGCCCGGGTATTTTGGCACTTACTGCAACAGCAGACGACAAAGTGAAAAATGACATTTGCCGATATTTAAGGCTTCAAGCGCCTGCCGTCCATCAGCAATCGCTGGACCGTCCTGCTATTTCTTATTCGATTATCAAAGTAGATAATGGGATGATGAAAACGGAATGGATCACGAACCGGATTTCATCTACTCCGGGACCTGGGATCATTTACGTCGCGTCGCGAAAAAGGGCAGATGAATTATCCTCCCTACTCCAGGAGGAAGGGATTTCGGTTGCATCCTATCACGCCGGAAAGGAACAGGAAGATCGTGCTTTCATTCAAGAACAATTCATCACAGGTGAAATAGGTTGGATATGTGCTACAAATGCATTCGGAATGGGTATACATAAGAATAATATCCGTCAGGTGATCCATGAACATATACCACACGCCATTTCAAGCTACATACAGGAAGTGGGCCGGGCGGGCCGCGATGGTGAACAATCGCAGGCTACAATGCTGTATTCGGATGACGACGAAGGAAGAACCCGTTTTATTGTTCAAGATGATATTCCCCAGGAAGATGAAATTCGGAATTATGAAAGTCTGCTGGCCGCTAACATACCACCCGATGAAGCCGCTGATCTGGCACGAATTAGCGAAACGGGAAGACGTATCATAGACTATTACACTGAACGTATGTCTATGGAAGATGTCATTAGCCGAATGAAAGAATTACTACGTGAAAAAGAGATGCAATTGCAGAAGATACTTCGGCTGATCCGGTCGGAAACATGCATCCGTGAAGAAATTTTAGGTTTTTTTGGCGAGGAATCTGTAGAGAAGCCGAAATATTGCTGTTCTGCCTGCGGAACTGCAGAGGTTCATTGGCATATCGGACAGCAACCGATCACTTTTGATAAACGAATGATGGATTGGGAGGAAAGGCTTAATGGACTTCTTGGATAACAGTTCTGTTATCAATTTGACTTCATTCAGCAAAAGTACGCCTACTGACCCGTGGAACTCAGGCTAAGTTCACCGCATCCTGAAGCAACATTGAGGAATGAATTGCAATACCTCCTCGGATCAAAACCTTCTACGGACGCCACAAATTTTGAGGGGTATCAATTGTGCGCGCTTAATTCAAAATCTAAGCGTAATTACAGCAAGGTGTATTTGATTTTCACGACAAAATTCGTCATAATGAAAGAATAGCACGATGCGATAGGAGAATGTGGCGATGAAAAAAGATGATTACAAGACTGAATTCGAAGAGCACAGGAAGGAAATCAGCTTAGACGAAGATCACGGTGTTGACAACCTTCCATCGCGCGCTGAATTGCACAGGAAAGGTCGGAAGCCAAAGAAGAAATCCGGTCATATGATGATTAATGTTATCCTCGGTCTGTTTACGCTCATTCCAGTACTCATTTTAGTATATTTCATTTCCGATTTTTATAACCCGAGCGATCGTACGTCAGCAAAAGGTGGGGAATCGGGTATACGCTTCGAAACAAGCGATAAAACAGCCGATAAAAAGACAGAAGCGACTGACAAGGAAATCGCATTGAATGACAAGGCGGATGACAATAGTACGGATAGTAAAGAAGAAGAAAATAGTGCGGAGAAATCAGAGGTGGAGTCGAAGGAAGTGCAGAAACCGGTAGTGAATGTCAATCCGGCGCCTGTTGAAAAACCTGAAGTGAAACCTGTAGTGAAACCGGAAACCAAACCGGAAAAGAAAGTGGAGCCGGAAAAGAAACCAGATCCCAAACCGGCATCGAAATCACATACAGTGGCCAGTAATGAAAACCTGTACCGTATTTCCCTGAAATATTATGGCAATGGTTCAGGTGTCGAAAAAATCAAAAGTGCGAACGGTTTATCTTCGAATGAAATCAGGGTCGGACAGACGTTGGTTATTCCTTAATAAAACAACAGAATGGTGAACTGGGCAAAGTATGCTTGCTTTGCCTTTTTCTAATGAAAGGTGGCGCATGATTACGGTAAATAAAACAATAGGTACATTAGTTTCACTTATGATTGGATTCATTGGATTCATGTTCGTTAGTGCCAGAAGAAGGAATGTGATTCATCATAGCCTGGATATTGTCGGTGAAGAACTTCAAGGCAAAAGCTTATCGGTTTTTTTTATATCAGATATTCATCGGCGTAAAATCGACGATAAGCTACTTGCAAAAGTTCAAACCGTGCGGGCCATCGATATTGTCATCATCGGCGGCGATTTGGCTGAAAGCGGTGTACCGCTAACACGTATAGCGGAAAATATCCGTAAGCTTGCACAACTGGGTCCGGTATTTTATATTTGGGGCAATAATGACCGTGAGGCTGGAGAACAAGAAATTAGAGATATTATTACCCGTAACGGCGGAAAAGTCCTGGATAATGAAAATGTTACTATCCCCGGACATCCAAGTTGGGGGATAGCTGGAACGGATGACCCATCAAGCGGGAATGTCGATATTGATGCGGCTCTCCGTTATATTGATAAGTATGAGAACGTTATTTTTGTTACACATACACCTTCGCTGTTCCGGAAGGTGGAGCAAATGTATCAGCCGCGAATAATGCTTGCGGGCCATACACACGGCGGGCAAATCCGGTTTGGTAAATTCGGTTTGCAGGAAAAAGGTACGTTCCGTAAAGAAAATGGCAGGGCGAAACTTATCAGCAACGGGTATGGAACGACTACATTGCCATTGCGGCTGGGCGCTCCACCGGAATGTCACGTAATTGCCATCAGATATGTGTAAGTGTACTAAGGGAGTGTTTTAATATAATGATACAAAAAGATGTAATTGTGGTAGGGGGAGGTCCATGCGGCCTTTCTGCGGCGATAGAATTGCGAAAGATAGGACTCGAAGTTCTTGTCATTGAAAAAGGCAATCTAGTCAATTCGATTTATCATTATCCTACGCACCAAACCTTTTTCAGTTCAAGCATGAAGTTATCAATTGGTGATATTCCATTCATCACCGCCAAAGATAAACCAAAGCGTAATGATGCGCTTGTTTATTATCGAAAAGTTGCAGAACTGAAAGAAATCCCTATCAATAGTTTTGAAAAAGTGGAAGATGTTCAGAAGGAAAATTCGGGATTCCGGGTTTTGACGAATAAAGGAGAATATCTTGCGACGAATGTAGTGGTCGCGACGGGTTATTACGATAATCCGAATCAACTCGGTATTGAAGGCGAGAATCTTCCCAACGTCTTCCATTACTTCAAGGAAGCACATCCTTTCTTCAGAAAAAAAGTCATCGTCATCGGAGGGAAGAACTCTTCAATCGACGCCGCTTTGGAATTGGAACGTGCCGGAGCGTCGGTTACCGTAGTCTATCGCGGTTCCGACTATTCACCAAGCGTCAAACCATGGATATTGCCCGCATTTGATAGTCTCGTACGAAGCGGTGAAATCGACATGCATTTTAATGCGAATGTCGTCAAAATTACCGTAGATACTGTCTTAATAGAAAAAGATGGCGTCTTGTACGAGGCTGAAAATGATTACGTTTTTGCGATGGTCGGTTACCATCCTGACCATACTTTCCTTAGAAAACTCGGTATTTCGATTGAAGAGGAAAGTGGACGTCCTAGTTTTGACGAAGAAACAATGGAATCAAATGTTAAAGGGCTTTATATTGCAGGTGTTATTGCCGCTGGAAATAATGCCAATGAGATTTTTATCGAAAATGGAAAGTTTCATGGCGGGATAATTGCTGAAGCAATCAAAAAAACAAAATAAAGTGCAGGTACAGAAAAAAGGTTCCTCTTTGTCCCGGTCCAACCGGATTGAAGAGGAGCCTTTTATGTTATAGGTATAAGGGTCGACTAGTATCCTATTCTGAACAAAGTTCCAGCAATAGTTTCAGCCGCGCTTTCTGTCCACTCAGTCCGTTTTCAAACCGCACGCCCATATCTTTCAGCATCTTACCTCCGCCTTCATACGCATAAATGTCCTGTGCGATGCCGTTAAAGCAACGGGAAACGAGAATGACGGGAAGACCTTCGGTAAGCAGACCTCTGATTCCAGTGGCCAGATTAGGCGGGACATTTCCTTGGCCTAGCCCTTCAAGTACAACGCCGTCATAGCCGAGCGCAGAAATTGTAGTGAGCAAGTCGGCCTCCATCCCTGCATAGACTTTAAACATTGCAACTTTTTTGCTGATTTTCTCGATAGGCAGATACGTTCTTGATAAGGGGGCATGATGGAAATGAATAGCTGCCTTCGTCACGATGCCGATAGGTCCAAATTGGGGACTTTGGAATGTGGACACACTGCTGCTATGCGTCTTCGTCACGTTGGTCGCAGTATGGATCTCATCATTCAGGACGACTAGGACGCCCTTGCCGTTTGCATCATCTGCAGCGGCAACCCTGACGGCAGACATCAGGTTATAAACGCCATCCGATCCGATTTCATTGGATGAGCGCATTGCGCCGGTTAACACAATGGGAATTGTGTAGTCCGTGGTGAGTTCCAGGAAATAGGCAGTCTCTTCAAGAGTATCAGTGCCGTGTGTAATAACTACACCATCAAACGGACTATAATCCATTTTTTCGGTAATTAATGCTTTAAGCTCTAACATCCTTTCCGGTGTTATATGTGGAGAAGGTAAATTGAACGCCTCCACTTCAGTAATATTGGCGAATTTCTGAATGTTATCTATCTCCAAAGCAAGGGGATTCGTCGCACTCAAAATGACACCGCCCGTTTTTGTATCAAATTCCATTGAAATCGTGCCACCCGTATGAATAAGCAGAATGTTTTTCTTCAAATGGACACCTCCTGTTTTAAGGGAATACATGGTATAATATAGCGGATTGGGGGCCTTCCTATGTTCATATTGCTCACTGCAGCGATTGCGCCGGGATTGGCGCTTTTCAGTTATCTTTATTTACGAAAACAAATTGCAAAAGAACCTTCACTTACATTATTCCATACATTCATATATGGGGCTATTATGACTTTCCCGATTTTGTTCATTCAACATGTATTCGAAGAGGAAAACATCTTCTCTAACTACTTCATCAGGAATGTTGTTTTCACGAGCGGCCTTGAAGAGTTTTTTAAATGGTTCATCCTGTTGTTGGCCATTTATCGTCATGTTGAATTTGAAGATGCATATGATGGAATCCTTTATGGCGCTAGCGTATCCTTAGGTTTTGCAACAGTCGAGAATATCATTTATCTGCTGACATTCGGTGCTGATACCGCTTTTCTCCGTGCTCTGCTTCCGGTTTCCAGTCATGCGCTGTTCGGAGTGGTCATGGGTTATTATTTTGGCCGTGCTAAATTTGCAGTGGAGTCAAACATCAATACATATTTGTTTTTAGCGTTGCTAGCTCCATACACTCTGCATTTCATCTATAATGGCATCCTGGCCGTCCACAATTTGTGGCTCTATCTCATAATACCTTTCATGTTGTTCCTTTGGTGGTTTGGTTTGACACGAGTGAAGTATGCCCATACTTTTGCCATGCAGCAATTCAGACGTAAGGCGCGAACAAATAAAAAATGATCCAGCTTTTGCTGGATCATTTTTTATTTGTTAATAATATTGATGATTTTGGACAAACTACCTGAAAAGGAGGAATGAAATTGAAGAAAATAATCATTCGGATGATAACGATCATCCTGCTCCTCGGCTGTGTATATTCCACATCGCCTGGTCAAATAGAGGCGTTCAGTTCCCAGGATATCGCGCGGGGTGCCTTTGGCGATGATGTCATAGAGCTACAGTCGAGACTTCAATATATCGGTTACTATACTGGTACGATAGATGGAACTTTCGGCTATGGAACGTATTGGGCATTACGTAATTTCCAGGATAAGTATGGTCTACCCGTTGATGGAATTGCAGGGTTGAAAACAAGACAAAAACTGATTGAAGTATCACAATACGATGAGAAATACGTGAAAAACAACATGAACAAGGGTAATAAATTTACCTACTATGGAAGCAAGCCGCTCGCATCCCAAGTGGAAAAAGGGACCGGTAAAAAAGAGAATGTCCAGTTGCCTGCAAAGTATTCCGAACAAGATCTTAAACTGATCGCCAATGCCGTTTATGGTGAAGCGAGAGGTGAGCCGTATGAAGGCCAAGTAGCGGTTGCCGCAGTAATCTTGAATCGGATCGAACACCCCGATTTTCCTGATACAGTTGGAGGCGTCATATTTCAGCCGCTTGCATTTACTGCAGTTGCCGACGGACAAATCTGGCTGACGCCCAATGAGCGTGCGAAAGAGGCGGTGCTGGACGCCATTAATGGCTGGGACCCTTCCGAAAATGCCATTTATTACTTTAATCCCATTACCGCAACAAGCGAGTGGATCTGGTCGCGTCCGCAAATTAAAAAAATCGGGCTACACATCTTTTGCAGATGATGACACATTGGACAGAAGAAACACTTGACGACGAGAGGAGGACAGGGCAAAAAGTAGCGGGAATGATTATGGATTCCAGCGATAGTTTGCCGATTTATGAAAAAACTGATTTTTGTACTCGTATATTCAGTAGCAGCACTTTCAATCTTTTCGTATGGGAAATCCGTAGAAAATGAGCAGCTTTCAATTGCTTTAAGTGGACAATATGCCAGTAAGATGACGGATGCGTCAGCGAAACTGGAAGAATTGGATACAGCGGTGAAAAAGACGTTATTATTCAATGAAGCAGATGGTTCTTCAAAAGCGCGAGAGGATATTTGGCGACTGTCATCCGATATTAAAAACTCTGTATCTTCCTTACCGATGGATCCGAGCTTTTCGACATCATGGATGAATTATCTTGGGCGACTTGGTAATTTTGCGAAGGATGCTAATCATGCAACCGACAATGCAGAGTATCACCGTGTGATGAAGCTGGCTTCCAAAAACCTCCGTTCAATGGCGGATGAGTGGGGAGTCGCAACCGCAGACATGGTGGGCGGCGGACTATCGATAGACGGCTGGAAAAAAAGATTGGATGCTGATGAATCGAGCCATGATTGGGCCGGGATGGGTACCACTGTTAAGCAATATACAGAGAGTGATTTCCCCCTGACGGCAAGCGAGTCGGACTCTATGAAGAAAAAAGACTTGAAAGAAATGAAAGATCCAAAAGTGACACGGGATGAAGCGGTTGTCAAATTTAAAAAGCTGTTTCCTTACTTGTCAAACGAAACAATCGGTGTAGAGGAGAGTAAGCCTGGCTCCCCGTATCCGTTTTATCACATTCGTTTCGCGGAAGAGGAGTCGATCGGTTACATTGACATTACGGAAAAAGGCGGTCACGTGCTTTCATTTCTTGCTGAAAGACCTTTCGGAAAAGAAAGTCTCCCGTTTGAGGATCTTAAAAAGAAAGCGGAGTCATTTTTAAAAGATGCGGGATATAAAGACCTTGTTTACGAAGAGGCAAGGGAAAATAATACAGCATGGCATATGGTGTATGTAAGGGTGGAACCAAAATATGGTGCAAAAGTATTTTCGGATACAATCCATTTAAAAATCGCGAAAGATAACGGCGGTATTGTGGGACTGGATGCCTCTGAGTATATACGAAAAGAAAAGACCGAACAGCAACCGATTACGCAAAAAGATTGGAAGAAATTTTTCCACTCCGGCGTCACGATTGTTAAAGAAGAATATGCTTATGTAGAAAATGAACATTTGGAACAGCGTTTGACACATTATTTTACGGTTACATTAGATGAAAATGGAAAAATAGGTACGTATGCGGTAGTGGTCGATACGGAAACGTCTGAAGTGATTAAAACCGAGAAATTGCAGTAAAATAGCCATTGGAATTTCCATCACGCCATGACATAATAGGTCTAAGAAGAGCTGAAGGTTCTATTATAGCATCTGAAGCTGGACCGTATGACATGAAGATGGCGGGTGTGAAAAGTGCTACTTTCGATCGGGACGATTATTGTTATCGACAAAGACTTTACAAAGGACAGTGAAAAGTTTAAAAGTAAAGTGGTCGATATGAGTGAAGGATTTGTGATGATCGATTATCCAACCCATATCGAAACGGGACGGACTGCGTTTTTCATTGATGGAACGCAACTGATTGTAAATTTTACGGATAGCAAGAAAATGTCCTATACATTTCGGACTGAAGTGGGCGGTCGGCTCAATAAAGGGATTCCGATGCTTAAATTAACCTATCCCGGTGACGAGCAGCTGATTAAAATTCAACGGCGTCAATTTGTAAGAGTGGATACAGCAATCGATATTGCCGTAGAGAGAAATGGCCGCTTCAGTCAATACGTAGCAGCAGATCTCAGTGCCGGCGGTGTCGCACTCTTGCTGCCGAAGGAGTCATCCCTAACTGCTGAAGAGGTTTTATCATTAACCATTGTTCTGCCCTTCAACAACCAGGAAATCAGATATATCAAAGCAGTTGCACAAGTAGTCCGGGTATGGGAGAAAGAAGGCAGGATGATTGCCTCGCTAAAGTTTGAAGACATGAACCCGTTTGAGCGTCAATCTATCATCCGGTTCTGTTTTGAACGGCAACTGCAGATGAGGGACCAAAAATAAGTCCGGAAAAGAGGGAGAAGTCTACGTTAATGGGACTTTTCCCTTTTGAATTGACCAATCTTCGGCGAGCTTACCAACGCGCTTACACTTTTCTTATGATATAATGTTTTCGAATTGACTACGGGGGTAGATGAAATGGCTAACAGGATAAAAATTGCAATTGACGGTCCTGCTGCTGCAGGCAAAAGTACAATCGCCAAAATTACAGCCGAGAAATTGGGCTATCTGTATATCGATACAGGTGCTATGTACCGCGCGCTTACGCATAAGGCACTCGTCAACGATATAAATACCGGTGACGGAGAAGAACTAGAAAGATTGCTGGCACAGACCGATATTGTTCTATTGCCCTCACCGCAAGGTCAAGCGGTACTTGTAGATGGGCAAGACGTGACGGAAGACATCCGTTCACAACTCGTCACTGCCAGCGTCTCAGCTATCGCCGCGCATAACGGTGTCCGCCGGCTCATGGTCGATAAGCAACGACAATTAGCTGAACGGGCCGGTGTGGTGATGGATGGTCGTGATATCGGGACAGCTGTATTGCCCGACGCGGAATTGAAAATTTTCATGACAGCTTCTGTTGAAGAAAGAGCGATGCGCCGTCATATTGAAAATGAAAAGCGCGGCTTCACAACTTCCCTTGAACAATTAAAGGCTGAAATCAGCGAGCGTGACCGAGCGGATAGCGAAAGGGATATATCGCCGCTGCGACAAGCGGAAGACGCTGTTCTCATCGATACGACTGCAATGTCGATTGAGGAAGCAGCGGATAAAATCAGTGAACTTGCAGAAAAGAGGATAAGCTTATGAACTTATACCCGCTAGGCAAGTTTCTATGCAGTACAATTCTTTATCCGCTCTATAGAATTAAAGTGATCGGCACAGAAAATTTCCCGAAAGAAGGGGGCGTTCTTCTCTGCACGAACCACATTGAAAACGTAGATCCTCCTGTCGTCGGCATTACTTGTCCGCGTCCTGTCCACTTCATGGCGAAAGAAGAGCTGTTCAAAATGCCGGTGTTAAAAAGTGTTCTTCCCAACGTAAATGCATATCCGGTGAAACGAGGTATGAGTGACAGGGAAGCTTTTCGGAATACATTGAAAATCCTTAAATCCGGTAAGGTTGTCGGAATGTTTCCAGAAGGGACGAGAAGTAAATCTGGTGAAATCGGTAAAGGGCTTGCTGGAGCCGGTTTCTTTGCTCTCAAAGGCGATGCAGTTGTAGTTCCATGTGCAATCATAGGACCTTACAAAGCGTTTAGAAGATTGAAAGTCGTCTATGGAAAACCGCTTGATTTGACAACTTATCGTGAAAATCGGACCTCGGCTGAGGAAGTGACGGAAGTCATCATGAATGAAATTAAAAAACTTCTCGAACAAAATAAATGAAGAAGATAAGGGTAATTTTTTGTTATTATGAATAGATTCGCATAATATAGAAGTAGGATTCTTTATGAAGGAGGACTACATAATGACTGAAGACATGAACTTGGAAAAAGCGAACATCTACAATGAGGGTGACCGTGTTACTGGAAAAGTGACGAAAATTGAAGAGAAATCAGTGACAGTCGAAATTGCAGGAGCACCATTCGATGGAGTCATTCCAATCAGTGAACTATCTAGCCTACACATTGAAAAGGCTGGGGATGCAGTTGCGGAAGGCGACGAACTTGAATTGATCATCATGAAAGTGGAAGAGGACAACTATGTCCTTTCGAAACGGAAAGTCGACGCGGACGATGCATGGGATTCCCTTGAAGAGAAATTCAATACGAAAGAGACTATCGAAACAGAAGTGAAAGACGTCGTAAAAGGCGGACTTGTTGTCGATCTTGGTGTCCGCGGATTCATCCCGGCATCCCTCGTCGAAGATCACTTCGTCGAATCCTTTGAAGACTATAAAGGGCGTGTCATGACATTTAAAATCGTTGAAATGGACAAAGAGAAAAATCGGTTAATCCTTTCTCACCGTGCAGTTATCCAAGAGGAAAAAGAATCGCAAAAAGGTGAAGTTCTGGATAGACTCAATGAAGGAGAAGTCCTAGCGGGGACAGTTCAACGTATTGCGGCATTTGGTGCATTCGTCGATATCGGCGGCGTAGACGGACTTGTCCATATCTCACAACTGTCGCATGATCACGTCGAAAAAGTTTCCGATGTCCTAAAAGAAGGCGACAAAGTAAAAGTGAAAGTGTTATCGATAGACCGGGATTCGGAACGGATTTCCCTATCCATCAAAGACACATTGCCTGGACCGTGGGAAGAAATTGAAGAAAAAGCCCAGGTAGGTTCAACACTCGAAGGAACTGTGAAACGACTCGTTTCTTATGGAGCATTCGTTGAAGTGTTCCCGGGTGTCGAAGGATTAGTCCATATTTCGCGTATTTCCCACCAGCACATCGGAACTCCGAATGAAGTGTTGCAAGAAGGCCAAAAAATCGATGTGAAGGTTCTGGAAGTCAACACTCAAGATAAACGTTTATCATTAAGCATCAAAGATCTTATTAAAAAAGAAGACAGCAACGCCTATGGAGACTATGTAATGCCAGAAGAAGCATCTGGATTCTCGATGAGCGATGTCATCGGAGATCAACTGAAGAAATTTTCGAATAAAGAATGAAAGTCGTAAAATGTCCTTTTGTGAATAACATATATGAACCGGCGTTTTAACCCTGAACAACAGATGTGTCAATATTATGAATGGACACTTACAAGGATGATGGTGCTTTTACGGGCATCATCGTCTTTTTTTGTGTATAATATGCAGAAGATAAGCTGGAAGGATGTTAGATTATGAATAAACCAACAGTAGCGATCGTCGGTAGGCCGAACGTCGGAAAATCGACAATATTCAACCGAATCGTTGGTGAACGAATTTCAATCGTAGAAGACGTTGCGGGTGTTACACGTGACCGTATTTATAGTTCAGCCGATTGGCTCGCGCATGAGTTCAACCTGATTGATACAGGGGGAATTGATATTGGAGACGAGCCTTTTCTTGAGCAGATTCGTTTACAAGCGGAAATTGCGATTGAAGAAGCGGATGTCATCATTTTCCTCGTGAACGGTCGTGAAGGTGTTACCGATGGTGATGAGCAAGTCGCCAAAATATTGTACAAAACGAAAAAACCGGTTGTTCTTGCAGTTAACAAGGTTGATAACCCGGACATGAGGGATATGATTTATGATTTCTATGCCCTTGGATTCGGAGAACCTTATCCGATTTCGGGAGCACATGGACTAGGTCTCGGGGATCTGCTTGATGCAGTGGCGAACGATTTCCCGGAACCGGGCGATGAAGCTATCGAAGACGATGTTATCCGGTTTTCGTTGATCGGCAGGCCGAATGTCGGAAAATCATCACTCGTCAATGCATTTTTAGGCGAAGAACGGGTCATCGTCAGCAACATACCTGGAACAACGGTGGATGCCATAGATACGGCGTATGAATATGAAGGACAGAAATATAAAATCATCGATACAGCAGGTATGCGAAAAAAAGGAAAAGTATATGAGAATGTTGAGAAATATGCCGTTCTCCGAGCACTGAAGGCGATTGATCGTTCCGATGTTGTGCTCATTGTCATCAATGGAGAAGAAGGTATCCGTGAAATGGACAAGCGAATTGCCGGCTATGCGGAAGATGCAGGAAAAGGCGTAATGTTCGTTGTCAATAAATGGGATGCTGTCGAAAAAGATGATAAGACGATGAATAAATTCATTGCGGATATCCGTGATAATTTCCTATTCCTCGACTATGCACCAATAGCTTTTGTTTCAGCCAAAACGAAACAGCGCGTTACTACTTTGTTTGATAAAGTTAAGTTGATCAGTGAAAACCATTCACTGCGCATCCAGTCAAGCGTGTTGAACGAAGTGATCGAAGACGCGGTTGCGAGAAATCCGGCACCTACTAAAAAGGGGCGTCGACTGCGTATTTACTACGTTACTCAAGTTGCCGTCAAGCCGCCGACTTTCGTCGTTTTTGTCAACGATGTCGAGCTCATGCACTTCTCATATGAACGATTTTTACAAAACCGTCTTCGGGAATCATTTGGTTTCGAAGGAACCCCGATCCGGCTGATTACACGCGCCAGAACCTGATCGGCGTTGAAGGGGAAAGGATGTATGAAATGGAAAAAGTAACTGTTATCGGCGCCGGAAGCTGGGGTACAGCAATCGCTTTTGTCCTTGCTGAAAACGGACATGACTGTTTACTATGGGCGAGGCGTCCCGACCAATCCGCGGAAATCAACGAAAACCATACAAATAATTCATATTTACCGGGCATTTCTTTGCCAGAAAATTTAAAAGCGACATCGGATTTGGAAAAAGCCGTGATGCATGGCGATACCGTCATCATCGCAGTTCCGACAAAAGCGGTTCGCGAAGTCTGTTCCGAACTGAATGAAAGGGAAATCAATCCTAAGCTGATTGTCCATGTTTCTAAAGGCATTGAACCGGATTCGTTGAAACGGATCTCCGAAATGATTGCGGAAGAGCTTGAACCTTCCAAAGCATCGGCTATCGTCGTTCTTTCGGGACCGAGTCATGCCGAAGAAGTTGTTTTGCATCACCCGACGACGGTGACGGCTGCTTCATTTGACTTGGCGGCTGCAGAAAAGGTGCAGGACCTATTCATGAACAATTATTTCCGTGTCTATACGAATCCCGATATTGTTGGTGTCGAAATCGGAGCCGCGCTTAAAAATGTCATTGCATTGGCAGCCGGAATCTCCGATGGACTCGGTTATGGAGATAACGCCAAAGCCGCCCTTATTACGCGCGGTTTGGCGGAGATTTCAAGGCTCGGCGTGAAGATGGGGGCAAATCCCCTGACATTTTCGGGTCTGACAGGTCTTGGAGATTTAATCGTCACATGTACGAGTGTCCATTCCCGTAACTGGAAAGCGGGCAACATGCTTGGGAAAGGGAACAGTCTTGATGAGGTCGTATCAGGCATGGGTATGGTCATAGAAGGGGTCAGGACAGCTAAAGCGGCACATCAGCTTGCTGCCCGGCACGACGTCTCCATGCCGCTCACAGAAGCCTTGTACTCCATCCTGTTTAAGGATATTCCGCCGAAAGTGGCCGTAGATCAGCTGATGACCCGCATGAAGAAGCAGGAAGTCGAAGATCTTTTCGGCAACCGTTAACATTTCATTAGATGAAAGGAGGACTTCCTTTGTCCTCGATTGATAAAATGTGGCTATCGTTCTATGCAATGGGATTCATGGTCATTTCCATGGGTCTTATTTACGCGAGCCGACATAAGCTGCAAAACAAATTATTGAAGTTCCTATTTGCTATAATTGCCTATGCTTTACTGATTTTCTCGTTTTTAGCGATGATTTATCTCGTATTCAATGGGCCGACTGGAGGGGCATGATGAAAATGTCATTCAAAAAAATCGGACTACTACTTATGACATCTATTGTTTTTGTTTTATCGGGCTGTATGTATCCAGCCGAAAAAACAACGGGGCAGGAAATTCCATACGCCGACCAATTGGAATCGATGCAAAAAGCGGTCGATGCCTATCAAGTTGACTCGGGAGGAATGCTACCCATCAAAACGCGGGACCAGGAAACGGACATCTATATTAAATATCCAATCGAATTCTCTAAAGTCGTACCGGCCTATATGGAGAAAATACCTTCCAATGCCTATGAAACAGGAGGTATCTATCAGTATGTCTTGATAGACGTGGAAACTGATCCGACTGTCAAGCTTATCGATCTGCGCTCAGCGGAACGAATCCGTGATTTGAATTTAAGGAAGAACATCAACGGTCGGGTGCCATTCAAGGATCCGATCGGCGATAACGTCTATGCAGTCGATTTTGAAGCGATGGGCTTCAAAGAGGCTTTGACGGTACCAAGTCCATATTCGGAAGCGGTTTTGCCGCTGGTCATCGGCGGGGACGGAATTTTTTATATCGATTATTCGATTGACCTGAACCGAATCTTGAAAGAACTGAAACCGGATGTTAAGCAAGGAGAAGATATCCGTTATCTTCTAACGGATAACTATCCAGTTTTACCGGCTTATTCCTTGCCTTATACAGTCAATGAAAAGAACGAACCGGTCTTTATGAAGAAATGAAAATAAAAAACGTTTCATGCCGTGTGCATGAAACGTTTTTTATTTTCATAAGGTAATATGCGTATATAAAGGAGGACGATGGATGAAAGAAGAATTATATGAAAACTTGGCTAGACGTACGGACGGTGATATTTACATCGGTGTTGTTGGTCCTGTTCGTGTAGGGAAGTCTACGTTCGTTAAAAGAGTCATGGAAGAAGTCGTAATTCCAAATATGACGGAGCCGGCAGACCGAATTCGGGCACAGGACGAACTTCCGCAAAGTTCACCGGGTCAAGTCATCATGACATCGGAACCAAAGTTTGTACCAGCCCAGGGAACCTCCGTTTCTGTAGGGGATGGAGAGTTGAAATTTCAGATTAGGCTAGCGGATTGCGTCGGTTATGTGATAGATGGCGTGAAAGGCTATGAAGACGAGAATGGTCCAAAATATGTCCACACGCCATGGCATAACGAACCGATACCGTTCGAGGAAGCGGCCCGCATTGGTACGGATAAAGTGATTCGGGATCATTCCACGATTGGTATCCTTGTTACGACGGATGGTACTGTAAATAACATCCCGCGGGCCGCGGCTGAGGTTGCGGAAGTGGAAATCGTCAATAAATTGAAGGATATCGGCAAGCCGTTTGTTATTGTTCTGAATTCCAAAATGCCTGCCAATGAAAAAACCGTCGCGCTGAAACAGGAATTACATCAAAAATATGGTGTGCCTGTTATTGCAATTAGTGCTGACCAATTGAACGCGCAGGAAATCCAGCTCATTTTAAAAGAAGCCCTTTACGAATTCCCTATTTCCGATATCGAAGTACAAAAGCCGGACTGGATGGATGTACTGGGAAGCGAACATGAGTTGAATGCGAACATCGATCGGGTCATCAATGAAGGATTTTTGGAAGCTTCAAAAATCCGTAAAGTGCAAGAGCTTGCTGAAAGAATAAAAGAAGAAAAATACGTCAAGCATGCAGATGTCATCGAAGTGGATGCAGGAAAAGGGAAAGCAATCGTGAAAATTGATATGGACGAACAGGCATTCCGAGAAATCTGTGAAGAAATTATGGGACTTGAAATCAGTTCGAAAAAAGACTGGTTATTGTTTGTCAAAGAGGCCGCCAAAGCGAAAAAGTCTTATGAAATGTATTCCGAAGCAATTGATACGGCCAAGAAACAAGGGTACGGTGTTGCTTTACCCACAATCGAGGATTTTAATCCTTCACCGCCCGAACTTATTAAACAGAACAACTTTTTTGGCGTCCGCATGAAAGCGACAGCGCCTTCCCTTCATATCATCCGAGTGGATATGGAAGCCGAATTTTCTCCATTAATCGGGTCTGAATTCCATAGCCATCATTTATTAAAAGAATTGAAGAATGCTTATTTGCATGATAGAGAGGCGTTATGGGAAACACAACTTTTCGGTACGCCGCTCCATGAAGTGATGAAAGAAAGCATCCGTTTCAAAACTGCTTCTGTCCCGATGAATGCACGTAAACGTCTCCGGGAAACGATTGAGCAGATGGTCAATGATGGAAATAAAGGCATGATCACATTTATCGTATAAAGGAAAAAGATCCGTTAAAAACGGATCTTTTTCTGTTTTTCGCGTCTAAAGTGCATGAAATTGGCAATTCCGCGATAATATTGTTGCGTCGGGGTTTTTCTTGTGATACTCTTTTTACAGTATTGAAGGCTAGCTAGTTCCCTTTGAGAGGAGGTGAATGGTGTGAATAAAACAGAATTGATTACCTCTGTAGCTGAAGCAGCAGAACTAACTAAGAAAGATGCTACAAAAGCTGTCGAAGCTGTATTCGATACGATCCAGTCTACTCTTGCAAAGGGTGACAAAGTACAATTGATCGGTTTCGGAAACTTCGAAGTTCGTGAGCGTGCAGCTCGTAAAGGACGTAACCCGCAATCCGGGGAAGAAATCGATATCGCAGCAAGCAAAGTTCCGGCTTTCAAAGCAGGTAAAGCGCTTAAAGATGCGGTAAAATAATCTTCATTTTTACATAGAAGTCCGTCCGTCGTATCTGTTAATCAGATGCCCTGGGCGGACTTCTTTCCATTTTTATCATATTACATAAAAAGAGTGAACGAACTGTACGGAAATGGGGGAGTATGCTACTATTTCTGTTGGAATAGCTTTATTGCCTATTAGGGAGGATTCGTATGATGAATGTTGTCGATTATGAGAAAATAGAGAAGGCAGTTTCAATGATCCTGGAAGCGGTCGGTGAAGATCCTGAGCGTGAAGGACTTATAGATACCCCGAAGCGGGTGGCGAAAATGTACGCAGAAGTATTCGAAGGTTTAAACAAGGACCCTAAAGAGTACTTTAAAACAGTGTTCAATGAGAATCACGATGAAGTCGTGCTTGTGAAAGATATACCGTTCTACTCGATGTGTGAGCATCATCTTGTGCCGTTTTTCGGCCATGCGCATGTTGCATACATACCGCGCGACGGGGTTGTTGCCGGCCTGAGTAAATTGGCGAGGGCTGTCGAAACGACCGCGAGGAGGCCGCAACTTCAGGAACGTATCACCTCAACGGTTGCTGATACCATGATGGAGATGTTGAATCCGATTGGTGTATACGTCGTGATTGAAGCGGAACATATGTGCATGACGATGCGAGGTATCAAGAAACCCGGTGCAAAGACCATTACAACTGTTGCACGCGGTGTTTACGAGCAGGACGATGTCAAGCGGGCTGAGATTCTTTCACTGATCAAGATGTCTTGAGGTCTTTGCTGATAACGCCTTTTCTATGATATGATTAGGACCGTAATAGAATAGACAGGAGAGGTGAAAATGACACAAACCGACTATATCGTAATTAAAGCGAAAGAAGACGGCGTAAATGTAATCGGTCTGACAAGAGGGAATGATACAAAGTTCCATCATACGGAAAAATTAGACTGTGGTGAAGTGATGATCGCACAATTTACAGATCATACGTCAGCGATGAAAATACGTGGCAAAGCTGACGTTCATACCGCATATGGTGTCTTGTCAAGTGAAGGGAAAGACTGAATCGTACTTGACACACCTTTCCGCGGACGTCTTTGAATGGGGATTCGACGATGGAAATACAAAAAACTGAATTGCATATCGAAAATTATATACTTGAAGTAGAGCGTTCGATTTACGAGCCAATCGTGGACAGGGATGTCGGCCGGATGCCGGTCGATGCGCTCAAGGCCTTCTTCCTCCTTTTGCCGCTGTTGAACGGTGAAAGGTGGAACAATCATCTGGACGCTGTAGCAATCGCGGTCGGCGCAGTACATGCAGCGTTCGACGCACATGATTCAATTGATCTTTCCGATGCGACGTCACGGCAGCAGCAGCTTTCTGTATTGGCGGGAGATCATTTCAGCGGAGTCCATTATCGACTCCTGGCCTCTCTTCCCGATTTCGGTTTTATCCGTTCATTGTCCGGAACGATTGGGCATATTAACGAGATGAAGACAACTTTTCATGACCGATCACCGGATGGACCTGCTCAATTGATTGAGACGGTCCGGACCATCGAAGCAGGATGTATAACGGATTTTTTACGTACTTACGGCTTTTCGGAATATGTTCCGCTGGCTAGTGCGGCACTCCCTTTACTGTGGCTTGATAGAAGGAAGACTGACGGTAATTTCGATTGGTATGCGCGATCCGGTCGTGGAATGAATATTGCGGATGCGGATCGTGCGGCGGCCATGCTTCATGCTGAAATGCAGGAAGCAGTTGACGCGGCTGATTTCCTTGAGCCTTTTTTACAACAGAAAATCCGTAAATTAGCAACTCCGCTTCTTGGCAAACTGAATTGAGAAAAGGGGTATAACGCTTGTCATTATCAAAGGAACAGAAAGTCCATAATGTTTTTGAGAAGATATCCGTCGATTACGATAAGATGAATTCCGTCATCAGTTTCAATCAGCATAAGAAGTGGCGTGATGATATCATGGCGCGTATGAACGTTCAAGTAGGCGCACATGCTTTGGATGTCTGTTGCGGTACTGCAGATTGGACGATTGCACTTGCAGAAGCAACAGGTTTAGAGGGACATGTAACCGGTCTCGATTTCAGCGAAGGAATGCTGGAAGCCGGCCGCCCGAAAGTTGCAGCACACCCGAACATTTCGCTTGTACAAGGCAACGCGATGGAATTGCCGTTCCCGGACAATTCGTTCGATTATGTGACAATCGGTTTCGGGTTGCGTAACGTACCGGATTATTTGACGGTTTTGAAAGAAATGAACCGTGTATTGAAACCGGGCGGCATGATTGCTTGTCTGGAAACATCTCAATCCGAACTGCCGGGTTACAGACAAGTATTCCGGTTCTATTTCAAATTCATCATGCCGGTATTGGGTAAATTGTTTGCAAAAAGTTATAAAGAATATTCATGGCTTCAGGAGTCCGCGGACGATTTCCCGGGGATGAAGCAGCTTGCCCAGCTATTTTCGGAAGCAGGATTCGCTGGTGTGTCCTTTAAGTCATATAGTGGTGGCGCCGCGGCTGGCCATGTAGGATATAAACAATAAAGACCGCAGGGGAAGGTAATCGTTTTGGAGAAACTGAAGTTAATGTCACTTTATGTCGATTTCCGGAAGGATTTCGCTTATATAGAAAAGGAACTTGAACGATCCGTCAATTCATCTTCCCCGATCATCAGGCAAGCGTCACTTCATTTGCTTCGTGCAGGAGGGAAAAGGATTCGACCTATATTCGTCATTCTGGCTTCCAAATTCGGCACCTATTCGTTAGAAGACGTAGCAAAAGTTGCAGTGTCCCTTGAACTTGTCCACATGGCATCTCTCGTCCATGATGATGTCATTGACGATTCAGATATGCGTCGTGGCTTTAAGACGGTGAAAGCGCGTTGGGATAACCGGATTGCTATGTATGCAGGGGACTTTATCTTTTCCCGGGCACTTACATCCATTGGGGAAATTGAAATTCCAGCGGTCCATCAGCTGCTTGCAAACACGATGCTTGAAATTTGTAAGGGTGAAATCATTCAGATTGATCATCAGCGTAAAACTGATCAGACGATACGGGATTATTTGCGCCGTATTAAAAGGAAGACGGCACTTCTCCTCTCATCTAGCTGCGAACTTGGTGCGCTTGTTTCAGGAGCAGATCCGGAAATTGTAAGGAAAATGCGCCGTTTTGGTTATTTTACTGGAATGGCTTTTCAAATCGTCGATGATATTCTTGATATTACATCTACAGACAAAGAACTGGGTAAACCGGCCGGCAGTGATCTGTTGAACGGACATCTGACATTACCCATCCTATACATAAAAAATGATGCACAGTTCAGGCCTTATATGGAGCGTTCGTTCGACGGGACGTTGACAGAAGCGGATCGTCAGGCGATGCTATCCTATATCCGCAGTACGGGAGCCATTCAGATGGCGCAGGCTGTGAGCGATTTGTATCTGCAGAAGGCAATGGACGAGTTAAGCGCGTTGCCTGACGGTGAGGCGAAAAAGGCCTTCATGCAAATTACCGCATTCATCGGCAGACGCAAATATTAATGTGCTAACAGTTGAAAGATTAAGCATCCGGTGGTACGATCGAAAAGGAGAAATTCCGATACATACAAGAAGGAGTGTTAAATATGGAAAGAACATTTTTAATGGTTAAACCTGACGGCGTTCAACGTAATCTAATCGGTGAAATCGTCGGTCGTTTCGAAAGCAAAGGTTTCCAACTCGTAGGCGCGAAACTTATGAATATTTCACAAGAACTTGCTGAGCAACACTACGGCGAACATAAAGAGCGTCCTTTCTTCGGCGAGCTTGTTGATTTCATCACATCGGGTCCTGTATTCGCGATGGTATGGGAGGGCGAAAACGTTATCTCTGTCGGCCGTCTGATGACAGGAGCGACGAACCCGAAAGAATCTGCACCTGGAACAATTCGCGGCGACTTCGCTGTCACTGTCGGTAAAAACATCATTCACGGTTCGGATGCACCGGAATCGGCTGTTCGCGAAATCGGTCTTTTCTTCAAAGAAGAAGAGCTTGTATCTTACAGCAAAACAATGAACAACTGGATTAATTAATCATCTTAAACAGCCATGCGAATACCGCACGGCTGTTTTTGCTATTCACTAAGAAATAGTGAATAGCGTATTGTGGGTCAGTTATAAGTCTGGGATTTTTCGTCTAGAGTCCTGCGCCTAGCCCCCGAGTCGCTTCAGACCTTAAGATTAAGGCGCTTACGCTTTTGGTCTTCCGAAATTAGTTCCAATCCGTTATAATAGTTAGAATATATGGACGGGAGGACTTATATTGCCGGATTATGCTTTATTTATAGGAAACATTAAAAAGAAGACGGGAATTGACCTTTCTCTTTATAAAGAAGCGCAGATGAAAAGAAGACTCACTTCCCTTTATGAGAAAAGAGGATTTGGGAATTTCATCGATTATTATCATGCTATACATACTGACAAGGTTTTGCTCGAGGAATTCCTCGATCGGATGACAATCAATGTCTCCGAGTTCTACCGCAATGCCCAACGGTGGGACGTGCTCGAAAAAAAGATATTCCCTAAGCTACTTGCCGAAAATAAAAAACTGAAGATTTGGAGTGCTGCCTGTTCAACAGGTGAAGAACCTTACTCCATAGCAATGGTTTTATCATCCCATGTACCGTTGCATGATATATCAATTTTAGCGACGGATATTGACACTGGTGTCATTGAACGGGCGAAAGTCGGTCTTTATCCTGACAGGGCATTGAAGGAAGTACCTGCATCCGTTGTGAAGAATAACTTCATCAATGAAGGCCATTTTTATCAAGTGAAGGATGATGTCAAACGGACCGTAACCTTTAAGCAGCAAAATTTGCTTGAAGACAGGTTTGATTCCGGATTCGATTTAATCGTCTGCCGTAATGTGATGATATATTTCACCGAAGAGGCGAAAGAACAGATATACATGAACTTTTCCAAATCGTTGAAACCGGGTGGAATACTATTTGTAGGCAGTACTGAACAGATTTTCAATCCTGCAAAATATGGTTTCGAATCTGAAGATACGTTCTTTTATAAGAAAATTTAAAATATCCGGAGTGATTTCCGGATATTTTTCATATTAACATATAGTCAAAAGGACTTTACTTTGGTAGAGTGCTATAAAACGAATGGTAAACTATTCGTCGGAGGAGGAAATGGAATGAGGTATTTCACAGCAGGAGAATCACATGGACCACAACTGACGGCAATCATTGAAGGGCTGCCTGCCCAAATGGAATTGACCGCCGAAATGATAAATGGGGAACTTTCAAGACGTCAAGGAGGCCACGGTCGCGGAAGGCGCATGCAAATCGAAAAAGATCAGGTTGTTATTTCGTCGGGCGTCCGTCATGGCAAGACACTAGGCTCACCGGTCACGTTGACGGTTGTCAATGATGACTGGAAACATTGGACATCGATCATGGGTGTAGAGCCATTAGCGGATGATGTTAAGCCGGAAGATGTGAAACGTCAAATCACGCGTCCTAGACCGGGCCATGCGGATCTTGTCGGGGGCATGAAATACGGTCATCGTGATCTCCGCAACGTTCTTGAGCGGTCATCCGCACGCGAGACAACAATGCGCGTCGCTATCGGTGCAGTAGCAAAGCAATTTCTTCGGGAACTCGATATCCATACTGTCGCACACGTGACGGAAATTGGAGGAGTTACAACCAATCCGGATACATATGCAGGAAAAGGGACGGAGGAGCTAAGGGGCGTCATTGAAAACGACCCTGTCTATTGTGCAGACCCTGAAGCTTCTAAACTGATGGTCCAAGCCATTGATGATGCAAAAGGCCGCGGAGACACCGCTGGCGGGGTCGTAGAAGTGGTAATTGAAGGTTGTCCGCCTGGAATCGGGAGTTACGTGCAGTTCGACCGCAAAATGGACGGCAAGCTTGCAGGGGCGATGATGAGCATCAATGCATTTAAAGGTGTGGAAATCGGACTCGGATTTGAGATGGCTAAAATGCCGGGCAGCAAAGTACATGATGAAATCGCTTGGAGCAAGGAACGAGGATATTTACGGAAATCTAACCGTTTAGGCGGTCTTGAAGGCGGGATGACGACTGGAATGCCGATTGTCGTCAGAGGAGTCATGAAGCCGATCCCGACGTTATACAAACCGCTTGAAAGTGTTGATATCGATACCAAAGAACCATTTGTCGCAACAATCGAGCGCTCGGATCCTTGTGCAGTACCCGCGGCTTCAGTCGTAGCTGAACATGTCATCGCAACCGAGATGGCAAAAGCGATAATGGAAGAATTCCGTTCGGATACGATGGACGGCTTGAAAAAGGAGCTTGAAGAATACAGACGGTACGTAAAGGAGTTTTAAAATGGGGAAACTTGCGGTCAATATCCTAGATCATGAATATGACGTCCATTTCGGTAAAGATACATACACTCTATTTGCTACCGATTACGCAGGGTTACTGGCCAGTGCGGACCGTATTGCAATCATTGCCGATGAACGGATTGCCGCCCTCCATTTACCACTTTTACAAAAGGCATTGGAGGCCTCGAATCGTGAAATCATTGTGAAGACGGTCCCGGCTGGGGAAAGTTGTAAAACATCCGCTGTCTACGTCGATTGCCTTTCCTTTCTGTTGAATGAAAAATTCACGAGGGATTCCCTTATTATCGCTTTCGGCGGCGGAGCTTGCGGTGACTTGACAGGGTTCGTCGCGGCAACTTTCATGAGAGGGATACGGTTTCTTCAATGTCCAACGACGATTCTGGCACATGACAGTGCGGTAGGGGGCAAAACCGCAATCAATATGCCGGAAGGGAAGAATATGGTCGGTTCATTTCATCAGCCGGTCGGTGTTCTGTTCAACACATCACTCTTTGAATCACTCCCGCCGCGTGAAATTAGGTCCGGCATGGCAGAATTGTTGAAACATGCATTTATTTCGGATGAAAAATGGACACTTGCTCTATTAGACAATCCGACCTTTTCACAACCCGATATCGATTGGCTGTCAGGCGAATTGTTGCGGGGGACAGAAGTGAAAGCGAAAATTGTCTCGGAAGATGAATTTGAACGTTCTGTACGGAAGTATCTTAACTTCGGCCATACTTTCGGCCACGCGGTGGAAGGGGTTTGCGGGTTCGGTGGTTTAAGCCACGGAGAGTCCGTGATGATCGGTATGGCGTACAGCCTTGTCTTGAGCGAAAGTCATGGGGCGGTGGATGAAGAGATGACAACTCTTTTCATCAGGTTCGCCAAGAAGCATGGCTACACATTCCAACCTGTCCATGAACATACTTTCGACGTTTTCATGAATTATATGGAAAAAGATAAAAAAGCCTCTTTCGGCAGACTGCATTTCGTTTTGCTGGATGGGATAGGAAATCCCTATGTGAAAGAACTATCGAAAGAGCAATGCGAAGAGGCATTCGATCTATTGAGGCGAAGAACGGAAGGGGATGGGAAGCTATGATGGTTAGAGGATTAAGGGGAGCGACCACTGTCGAATATGACGAAGAACAATCCGTTCTTGAAGCGACGAAAGTACTCGTTGAAGAAATGGCGAAAGAGAACTCAATCTCGCCGTCGGATATCATATCTGTACTTGTGTCTACCACGACGGACGTCAAATCGACTTTTCCTGCTAAAGCAGTCCGATCGATCAATGGATGGATGTATGTCCCGGTCATGTGCACGCATGAAATGGATGTGCCGGGTTCAATGCCGCTATGCATCAGGGTCCTCATGCATGTGAATACGGATATTCCGCAACGTTTTATCAAACATATTTATCAAAATGAAGCGATTAAACTGCGACCGGATTTACAAAAAAAATAACGAGATAATTCACTGGAGGGATTTACATGAACTGGAAAAAAGCGCTTGATGGGATGACTCCATATAAACCGGGCAGATCAATCGAAGAAGTGATAAGCCTGTATGGATTGAAAGAAGTTGTAAAACTCGCTTCAAATGAAAACCCGTACGGCTGCGCGCCGTCGGTGAAAGAATTCATGGCAACGGCCGCTATCCAGCATGAAATCTATCCGGATGGTCATGCCAGTGCGTTGCGAAGCAAATTGGCCTTGAAACATGGGGTCGGAGAAGAATCAATATTGTTCGGCAACGGTTCTGACGAAATTGTGATGATCATTTCACGGGCGCTTCTCAGCCCAGGGGCGAATACAGTGATGGCGACACCGACTTTTCCCCAGTATGCCCATAGTGCGAAAATTGAAGGTGCCGAAATTAGGGAAGTCCCATTAAAAGCAGATGGACAACATAATCTAGATGGGTTCCTGAACGCAGTCGATAGCAAAACAACCGTCGTTTGGGTATGCAATCCGAACAATCCAACGGGAAATGTAATTCCAATCGATGACTTGAAAGCTTTTTTAGGACAAGTTCCGGATACTGTTCTCGTTGTGCTTGACGAAGCCTATTTTGAATACGTGACGGCTGCAGACCATGGCGATTCTGTCGCGCTGCTTGAGCACTATCCAAATATAATAGTGTTGCGTACGTTTTCGAAAGCATACGGGCTAGCTGCATTCAGGGTAGGGTATGCAATCGGCCAATCTGAAGTAATCTCCAATCTCAATAAAGTGCGGAGCCCATTCAATAACAACTCGTTCGGACTGGTACTTGCTGAAAAGGCACTTGAAGACGCAGCATTCATTGAGGAGTGTCGTGAGTTGAATCGTCAACAGAGGCAACGTTTCAAGGACTATGCTGACCGGAAGGATATCCACATCTTTGATTCGGAAACGAATTTCGTTCTAATTCAAGTTCCGGGTGATGCAGATGAGGCAGCGGAGAAACTGTTGAAGCAAGGATTTATCATCCGGAGCGGAAATGCGCTCGGAACGCCGGGATATATCCGGGTGACAATCGGGACGGAAGAACAGACCAGCAAATTCTTTGATGCGTTTGATACGTTATTGTCTGTAGAAGGTTCTCACGTATGAGTTCAAATATAACCATCATCGGTCTCGGATTGATCGGCGGCTCGCTCGGTCTTGCTTTGAAAAGGAATCCGGACGTAGAAGTAACAGGCTTTGACCAATCTCCAAGTACGATGGAAGAAGCCTATCGGAGGGGGATCATCGATACATACGCCCCTTCCGCCGAACAGGCTGTCAGGCAGGCGGATGTTGTCATCTTTGCCACACCTGTCAATACAACCATCGGCATGATGCAAGAAGCATCTTCATGGAAACTGAAAAAAGGTGTCATCATGACTGATACAGGCAGCACAAAAGGGTCAATCATGGAGGCTGCATCTGCTTTGATCAAACAAGATGTTGTATTCATCGGCGGGCATCCGATGGCAGGCTCCCACAAAAGTGGAGTTTCAGCGGCAAAAGAGCATCTGTTTGAAAACGCCTATTACATATTGACACCCGATTCAAGGACGGATACAAAGCATGTTGAAAGACTTCAACGACTCCTTGTTCCGACGAAGGGAAAAATTGCAGTACTGGATGCGGAAAAACATGATCGGATGACAGCCATCGTCAGCCATTTCCCCCATCTGATCGCTTCGTCCCTTGTTGGCCGACTTGCACTGCAGCAAGAAGACCAGCCATTCGTTCAAGAACTCGCGGCGGGCGGCTTCCGTGATTTAACCCGTATCGCTTCGGCAGATCCTGTCATGTGGCGGGATATCACAACACAGAACAGAGAAGAATTACTGCAGCAGCTTGACGGATGGTTAATTGAAATGGGGAATGTCCGGGAGATGTTGCTGTCAAATGATCCTGAAAAAATATATGATTATTTTGCAGGGGCTAAAAAATTCAGGGATGATTTGCCGTTGCGGTCACAAGGTGCACTTTATATGACATTCGATTTGCATATCGACATCCCGGATCATCCCGGCATTATTTCTGACATCACCAAAATACTTGCCGATGAACGAATCAGTCTGACAAATATCCGAATCGTTGAGACGCGGACGGATGTATACGGAATTCTTGTCATCAGCTTCCAAACTGCCGATGATCGGGAAAAGGCTAAATCCGTCCTGTCCAAAACAATGGATTATAGTATGTACATAGTATAAAGGGGGCTTTCGTGGTGGTAATGAAAACAGTTGTGTTCGATAAACCGATATTGACGGGGGATGTAGCTGTCCCGGGTGATAAATCGATATCACATCGGGCGGTGATGCTAGGTTCTATCGCTGAAGGGGAAACAAAAATCACCGGCTTTCTAGACGGGGAAGACTGCCTGCGTACAATTGATATTTTCCGGCAACTCGGTGTCTCGATTGAAAGAGAAGGCACAAACGTCACCGTTGACAGCCCGGGATTGCAAGGATGGCAATTGCCGTCCGGGGATCTATACGCGGGCAATTCGGGAACGACGGCACGTCTGATGCTGGGCATTCTTGCGGGATCGAACATCGAGTCGGTTTTGACGGGAGACGAATCATTGTCTAAGCGTCCAATGAATCGGGTTACACTGCCGTTATCGACGATGGGGGCTTCCATAGCAGGCGGTCCGGATGGCAATCTCCTGCCGCTTACAATTGCTGGCGGGCATCTCACTGCGATTGACTATAAGATGCCTGTTGCAAGCGCCCAAGTGAAATCGGCCATCTTGTTTGCAGGATTGAATGCCGAAGGGACGACCACCATCAGTGAGAAGACAGTTTCCCGGGATCATACGGAACGGATGCTTATGCAATTCGGAGCGTCGATTCAGGTCGATGGATTCAAAGTCAGTGTCAAGGGCGGTAATGTGCTCCATGGTACGGAAGTCATCGTCCCGGGTGATATTTCATCAGCTGCATTTTTCATGTCTGCAGCAGCAATGATCAAAGGAAGTTCCGTCACTTTTAAAAATGTCGGCCTTAATCCTACAAGGACCGGGATACTTGACGTACTTAGGAATATGGGTGCACGTGTTGAAATTCTTGAGGAGAAAAACGGAGTCGGAGAACCGTTTGGTACTGTCAAGGTTTCCTACGGTGAATTACGCGCTACGGAAATCAGCGGGGAGCTTATCCCGAGATTGATTGATGAACTGCCTATTATCGCCCTTCTCGCAACGCAGGCGGAAGGTACGACTGTCATCAAAGATGCCGAAGAATTGCGCGTGAAAGAAACGGACAGAATTGCGGCTGTGACATCAGAACTGAAAAAAATCGGTGCGGATATTGAAGCGACGGACGATGGTATGATTATCCACGGTCCTACGGCGCTTACGGGCGGGACGCTTACTTCTTATGGGGATCACAGGGTGGGCATGATGGCGGCGATTGCTGCACTCATTGCATCAGAACCGATTCAAATTGAAGATCCGGAGTGTATAGCTATTTCATATCCGGGATTTTTCGAAGACCTTGATAAACTTGCCCAACCGGCAAATGCCAATGGATAACGAACTGATGTATATATTGTGAAAGAACAGGTGAAAATATGGGACAGTTAGAAGAAATTGAACGGCATATCTTAGAAGGCGATGCCGAAGTACTCAGCCGTGCAGTTGATCAGTTGAACGCGTCGACCGATTTCGATATGCTTTATGAAGCCGCAGGATTATTTGCCGGTTATGGATTTATGGGTGAAGCCGATCGACTTTATGAAACATTGCGGCTTCATCTGCCCGATGAAGCCCAACTGAAAATCGACCGTGCCGGAACGTTGCTGGAGCTTGATGAAGAAGATGAAGCCCTTTTGCTACTCACGGATGTGGGCCCGGATGACGAAGAATATGTTCAAGCTCTTTTGGCACTGGCCGATTATTATCAAATGTCCGGCATGGCGGAATCGGCGCTATCAAAGATTAAGGAAGCCCATGAACTGAATCCGTATGAGCCTGTTATCCGGTTTGCTTATGCGGAATTGCTCCTGGACGCTGGGAAGTACGGCGAAGCAGCGCGGTTGTACTTGGAGTTGCATGAAGAAGCGGATGAAATCGGAGGGATCCGTATTTTATCAAGGCTTGCCGAAACGTATAGCGCGGGGGCGGCCTATGAAGAAGCTATTCCGTATTATGAAGAATTGCTGGAAGATAATGCGACGCCGGATACATTATTCGGAGCGGCATTCGCCTATTACCAAAGTGGCCAACCGGAACGTGCTGTCACCCTTCTCGACAATCTGCTTGAGATGGATCCCGATTATTTTTCCGCCTATATGCTGGCGGGACAATCATTATCTTCAATCGGCGAGGATCAAAGAGCATACGACATGTTCATTAACGGAATCCGCAGGGATGAATTTGACAAAGAACTCCAATTGAGTGCAGGAAAATCCGCCTTGAAGTTGGGCCTTCCCGATGAAGCGGAAACACACTTGAAAGAAGCGCTAGTGCTAGATCCGGAATATATCGAAGCACTTGTCACACTAGCTTCGCTGTACAATGAAAGGGAGCAGAACGACAAACTGCTCGATCTTCTTTCGTATACAAAGAGTGACCAGCTCGATATCCCTTTATTGGATGCATTCCAGGCATATGCATATGAACGGGAAGAACAATTTGACGATGCATATGTATCATATGGTAAGGCATATGTTGGATTGAAGGATGATCACGAGTTTCTTGATAGCTATGCAAACTTCCTTCTTGAGGAAGGTAAAAGTAGCGAAGCCATAGAAATAGTCAAGGAATTGGTTACACTTGTTCCCGATGAAGAGAATTGGAGAGCTTTTCTGGAAGCACAAAATGACGAGGAGGGGTGACATGACGGCCATGGTTCCTGTCGCTGCTAAAAAGGACTTTGTACGATGGTTCTTAAAGCGGTACAAATTGAAGCGCCGTGAATGTGTGTGGATTTTGAATTATCTTCTTAGCCATGAACATCTTCTGGAAAACGTTCACTTTACGGATGAAGCGCATTACTGTCCCAGGGCGATGGTGATCTCGACCACTGGATCGGAGAGCATTCCATTCCGCTTCTACAAAGGAAATTTAATGACTGCCGATGCAGAAAAATCATTTCATGATCTAAGACTTCATCCGGATGATAAAATGTTTATTCAATTAAACTTTCCAAACAGTCATTCCTGTCCGGAATATGCGAGTGTACGGGAAGAGAATCCATTTCTTCCGACCTATTTGCAAGTAAGCGAAAGCGATCGAAAAATCGCGGAACAATTGCTTGAGGAAAGTGCAGCTGCCATAACTGTTGAAATGCTCATGAAGAGGGTTGACGAAGCGCTCGACACCAACGACAAGGAACGGTTCATCGCTTTATCTGCAATGCTGAACGATATGAAGGTAGCAAAGGACTAGCGACTCCATCCAAACAGATGGAGTCCTTTACTGATTTCCCAAGGAGGTAATATAGAAATGAACTGGACCGCCAATGATATGGATACATATTTGCAACAAAGAGAGTATATCGATACACTCATTGTACCCCTACTAAAAGTAGAGACGAAACCCGAGAATATGAAAAGTAGTTCGTCATCTTCCGAGTTCCTGATGCATCTTACGACGTTCATTGAAACACAATTCAAAGGGCGCATGATGCTGATGCCGCCTTTCGCCTATACGCAATCAATGGATCTGACGGAGATGGCTGCAACGCTGTCGCAGGACCTATCTGTAGCATCATTCAAATACGTGTTTTTTCTGACGACCGATTCCAAATGGACAAGCATTGAAATGGATGGCGAGGTTATTTGGCTGCCTTCGATTCCGCTTGAAAGCATGGACCCGCAACTGAGGAAATCCATCATTGAAGATCAGCTTCGACAAGTATTGCCACGATTTACGGAAAAGTGGTCAGAACAGTAAAATTCGATATTTGTTCACAAACTGACATCTGTTCGGAAAGCATGATTGAATTTCCTGTAGTATTGATATATCATAGATATGTCCTAGTATTACAATTAGCAATAGAATGTCCGTTGGACTGACCTTTAAGTAAGAGGAGGGAAAATGATGAGCAAGAAAGTGTCAAGACGCCAATTCATGAGCTATACACTTATGGGTGTTGGTGGATTCATGGCTTCTGGTATGTTGATGCCAATGGTCCGTTTTGCAATCGACCCTGTGTTGCAGACGAAAGATGAAGGTGACTTCATCCATACTCAACACAAAGTGGACGAGCTATCGGAAACGCCGATTCGTATCGATTTCACTATCAAAGATCGAAAAGATGCCTGGTATAAATCCGATGTGTCAAACACTGCCTGGGTTTATAAAAATGGTGATACGGTCATCGCGCTTTCTCCTGTCTGTAAACACCTTGGTTGTACAGTGAACTGGGGCGGAGATGAAAAGCATCCAGATCAATTTTTCTGTCCATGCCACGCAGGACGTTATATGAAAAATGGTGATAACGTAAAAGGAACACCACCGCTTGGACCACTTGACGAATTTGACGTGAAAGTGGAAGACGGATTCTTGTATCTCGGAAAAACAAAACCGAACACATTAGTTTAAAAATGTAAGGGGGTACGACCGAAGTGCTAAATAAAATTTATGATTGGGTTGACGAACGGTTGGATATCACCCCGATTTGGCGCGATATTGCCGACCACGAAGTACCTGAGCACGTAAACCCTGCACATCACTTTTCTGCATTCATCTATTGTTTCGGGGGATTGACGTTCTTCATCACTGTCATCCAGATTCTTTCTGGTATGTTCCTGACGATGTATTACACACCGGACATTGAAAATGCATGGAAATCCGTTTATTATCTTCAAAATGAAGTGGCATTCGGTGAAATTGTGCGTGGGATGCACCACTGGGGAGCTTCACTTGTTATCGTGATGATGTTCCTACATACGCTACGTGTATTCTTTACAGGGTCTTATAAAAAACCGCGTGAACTGAACTGGGTTGTCGGAGTATTGATCTTCATGGTCATGCTCGGCCTTGGATTCACAGGTTATCTACTACCATGGGATATGAAAGCATTGTTCGCTACGAAAGTAGGAATTGAAATTGCCGCTTCAGTCCCGTTCATCGGAGAATCGATAAAAGTACTCCTTGCCGGAGACTCAACGATCCTCGGTGCACAAACACTAACACGTTTCTTCGCGATTCATGTATTCTTCTTACCGGCTGCTTTGCTTGGGTTGCTTGCAGCACACTTTATCATGATCAGAAGACAAGGTATTTCAGGACCGCTATAAGATTGACCGGCGTCCAACGATTTTAACAAGGAGGGGACATTATGCAACGCGGAAAAGGGATGAAATTTGTCGGAGATTCGCGCATTAAGGCTAACAATAAAATGCCGAACGTCCCGAAAGATTACTCAGAATATCCGGGTAAAACGGAAGCGTTCTGGCCTAACTTCCTATTGAAAGAATGGCTGATCGGTGCCGTTTTCCTTATTGGATATTTAATATTGACAGTTGCTCATCCGTCACCGCTTGAACGTCAGGCGGATCCGACAGATACGATGTACATGCCGGTTCCGGACTGGTACTTCCTATCGATGTATCAATTGTTGAAATATGAGTTCGCTTCAGGGCCATGGAACATCATCGGGGCTATCGTCATGCCGGGTCTTGCATTCGGAGCATTGATGCTCGTTCCATTTATGGATACTACAAAGGAACGCCGTCCGTTTAAACGTCCGCTTCCAACAGCATTCATGCTTCTGTCATTTGCGGCGCTCTTCTATCTGACATGGGAATCATATGTAAACCATGATTGGGAGAAACAGAAAATACAAGGTGCGATTGTTGAGGAAGTTGAATTCGACACTGAATCAGAAGGCTATCAAATTTACGCTGGTGCGTCATGTATCGGTTGTCACGGGGATGCATTCCAGGGTGGACTTGGTAAGCCGTTAGTAAATACAGGTCTTGCTGCTGATGAAATCGTGAAAATTGCTCATGATGGAGTAGGCGACATGCCTCCAGGGACATGGGAAGGCTCAGATGAAGATCTGCAGATACTTGCCGAGTTCATTGAAGGTTTGAACAGCAAGTAACAAAAAAGAGTCAGGAAACTGACTCTTTTTTTGTATACATATTAAGCTATTATGGAGAGGTGCCCATGGGTTTATTCATGCAGAAGATTTGGCTCGTTCTTTCCCATAAATCGTTTCTTTGGATTCTATTATTCGTAAACTTGGTCGGTACAGTGTTCGGGTATGATTGGTATATGTGGCAGCTTGAAATCACGGAGCCGAAATTCTGGATTTTTGTGCCGGACAGTCCGACCGCCAGTCTGTTTTTTACACTAGCGATCATCGGCTGGCTTATTGGAAAGAACTTCAGGCTTATTGAGGCGCTTGCACTCATCACACTCGTTAAATATGGTCTTTGGGCGGTTGTCATGAATATTTTGACGCTTTTCGAGACTGGATCAATAGGCTGGGTGGGGTGGATGCTCGTCGGCTCGCATTTTGCAATGGCGGTCCAGGCGATACTGTACAGCCCTTTGTATCGGTTTTCATTCATCCATATAGCGATTGCCGCCATATGGACGCTTCATAATGACGTCATCGATTATGTGTATGGCCAGATGCCGATCTATCATGATTTGATGAGACATATGGAACATATCGGTTATTTCACATTCTGGTTATCAATCGCCTGCATTTTACTCGCCTGTTGGATGTGGCAAAAGCGGGCGAAAGGCGATATATGGTAATAGTAAAAAGTTGCGGTTGAAGCGGTACCATTATAGAATGGATTATATAGAGAAAAGGGAGGAAGTTGACTATGTTCTGGATTTACTTGGCTGCAATCATATTATTGCCGCTTTACGCCCAATTCAAAGTGAAACGCACATACAAGAAATATTCGAAAGTTCGTTCAACCTCAGGCATGACAGGAGCGGAAGTCGCCCGTCTGATTCTTGATCAAAATGGTTTACAAGACGTTAAAGTCGTCGAAAGCCAAGGGTACCTGAGTGATCATTATAACCCGCTTACGAAAATCGTTGCGCTGTCAACACATAACTATCGTGAGGCATCCGTTGCTGGTACAGCAATCGCCGCGCACGAAGTCGGTCACGCGATTCAGGATAAGGAAGCATACGCATTCCTGCGTTTTCGTCACCGTTTAGCACCTGTTGCGAACATCACGTCAAATGCATCTTGGGTTTTCATTATGATCGGTCTGATTTTCTCGAGCATGAATTCCATGTTGGGAATCGGTATCGCATTGCTCGCAGTTGGGGTTCTGTTCCAAGTCGTAACTTTGCCGGTCGAGTTCAATGCGTCATCACGTGCCATGAATGAAATCGTCTCACTTGGTATCATTCGCAATGAAGAGGAAGGCCACGCGAAAAAAGTATTGAGTGCAGCAGCGATGACATATGTTGCAGCAACAGCGGTCGCAGTTCTCGAATTGGTTCGACTTATCTTGATATTTACAAACAGAGACTAACTGTCTATATTGCGAAAAAATCCGTTCCTCCAGTCTGGAGGAACGGATTTTTTTTGGTTACATATAAAAGATAAGAAAGGATAAAATTTTCAATAGGGAACAGGGGCTGGTACCAGTTACACTTATGCTTGTCGGGACTTCGGGACTGTACGGCGACTAGAGTTTTTCTTACCGCTCAAGCGGACGTTTTTGTTCGTCCAGCGTAAAGCCCTCTCCCATGACATCGTGGACATCGGTTAGGGAAACGAAAGCGTGCGGATCAACTGCAGTGATGATATTTTTTAACCGGACTATTTCATTCCTTCCAACGACACAATATAGGATTTCCCTGTCAGATTTAGTGAAATGACCATATCCTTTGAAGATGGTGACGCCACGGTCCATATCTTCTGTGATTTTCGTCGCGATTTCGTCTTGTGATTCAGAAATGATAAACGCGCCCCTGGCTGCATAGGCCCCTTCCTGAACAAAGTCGATCACCCGGGCCCCAACAAATAATGCGACAAGCGTATACATCATCGATCGGTGGTCGAGATAGACGGCCCAGGAAACCAGAATGACAAGCGCATCGAAGAGGAACATCGTCTTCCCCATACTCCAGCCGATGTATTTATGGGCTAGCCGTGCGATAATATCAACACCACCGGTAGTACCTCCATATCTGAAAATGATACCGAGTCCGATTCCGATGAACACCCCGGCGAAGAGAGCCACTAGGAACATATCATCTTTCAAATGGATATCGATCTGATAGACCATGAAAACTTTTAGGAAAACGGATACAGCAACCGTACCGATTACTGTATAGATGAACACTTTCTTCCCCAGCAGTTTCCATCCTATAATGAACATGGGGATGTTCAGGATAAGGTTCATGATTGCGGGATCCCAATTGAATGCGAACAGTAGAATGAGTGTAATACCTGTGAATCCGCCTTCGGCAAGTTCGTTTTGAATATTAAAGTGTACCAGTCCGAAACTGAAAATTGCAGCACCAAGAATGATGAAAAAGATATTTTTGAATTTGATTCCTTCAAGCATTTCGGGAACACCTTCCTTTTTATAGCAGTAGGGCTATTATCGGCTAAAATTTTTATTTTGACAATAGTGTTATTAATTTATACGATGGTAAAGGGAGTTGACGCAAATGGAACGATTGCAGACGATGAAGGATTTACAACAAAGGGTCGATTTATACATAAACGGTTTTGAAGAAGGCTATTTTCCTCCAATGGAACTGATGGCAAGGTTGACCGAAGAACTGGGAGAATTGTCACGGGAAGTACAGCATGTGTACGGTACGAAAAAGAAAAAGCCCAGTGAAGCGGTAAAATCTCTTGAAGAAGAAACGGGGGATCTGCTATTCGTTTTAATCTGTTTCGCCAATTCACAGGGAATCAGTTTGGATAAAGCACTCATTACTGTTCTCGATAAATTCAAAGATCGCGATGCAGACCGCTGGACAAAAAAGGAGGAAACGAAATGACGATAAAAGTAGTTATTGCAGGAGCGCGCGGCAGGCTGGGAAGCGCAGCGTTACGCTCGATTTTGAATGCACCGAATATGGAAGTCGTTGCTGTCCTTGATTATAAATACGAAGGGCAGTATCTACATGGAACAGTAGTGAATGATGAGGCGGGTGGAATCCCAATCTATACGTCCCTTGAAAATCTGGTAGCTGCGACCCGACCGGATGTACTTCTTGACTTGACGGATCCTGACGCCGTATTCAAAAATGTACATGATGCCATAACGCTCGGAATACGTCCCGTTGTCGGCACGTCGGGACTCTCAATAGAAAACATATCACTGTTAACTGAATTGGCGGCAAAAAATCGGATAGGCGGCATCATTGCGCCGAACTTCTCCATCGGTGCAGTATTGATGATGAAGTTTTCCGCCATTGCAGCCCGTTATTTAGGAGATGTCGAAATTCTGGAAATGCATCATGATAAAAAAGTGGATGCTCCATCAGGAACAGCTGTAAAGACTGCGGAAATGATTAAAGAAGTCAGAGAAGCGCATAAACAAGGGCATCCGGAAGAAAAAGAACATCAGGCAGGGGCACGGGGCGCGGATTTCGACGGTATGAAAATACATAGTATCCGACTACCGGGACTGCTTGCGCATCAGGAAGTAATGCTTGGCGGCGAAGGCGAATTGCTCAGCATCCGCCACGATTCATTCGACCGGAGCTCATTCATGCCGGGAATTCTTATGGCGATCCATAATGTTATGGAACGTAAGGATCTAGTCTACGGACTCGAAAACATCATTGATTAATGCAAAAAACCTATTACTGTAAATCGGAAGGAGCACTGTGATTGAAAAAATTGAAAGTCGGTGTAATCTGCTATCCCTCACTCGGGGGTTCCGGAGTTGTAGCGACTGAACTGGGGAAAATGATGGCGGATAAAGGCCATGAAATGCATTACATCACATCGAGTAAACCGTTTCGTTTTCTGGACGTACATGCCAATATTCAATTTCATGAAGTTAAAATCGACGGCTATGCCGTATTTAAATATCCACCCTATGACATTGCTCTCGCCAACCGCATTGCTGAAGTAATTGAAACGGAAGAACTCGATCTTCTCCATGTCCATTATGCAGTACCTCATGCTATTGCCGCAGCGCTTGGCAAAGACATGGCAAATTCCACAATCGGCGTAATCACAACGCTGCACGGAACTGATGTAACAATCCTAGGACATGATCAGGGGCTACGTAATACAGTGCGTTACGGGATTGATAAATCGACGATCACTACGGCGGTTTCCGAATCACTGCGTATGGAGACGCTGGAGTTGATCGAACCCAAGAATAACTTGATAACGATTTACAATTTCATCGACGAAAACAAATACCGGCCGGTGGATCCGGGTACGTTGAAATCCGATCTTGGAATCGGGCAGGATGAAAAAGTAATTATCCATATTTCGAATTTCCGGAAAATAAAACGGATTCCCGATATTATTATCAGTTTCAAGAAAGTATTGAAGGAGATTGATGCAAGGTTGCTTCTAGTCGGAGATGGGCCGGAAAGAATCGAAATGGAAGAGCTTGTGAGTGAGTTCGGTCTGCAGGATAAAGTCACTTTCACTGGTAAACGCGATGACCTTCCCGAACTACTGGCCATCAGCGATTTAATGTTCCATTTGTCCGAAAAAGAAGCGTTCGGTCTAGTTCTGCTCGAGGCGCTCGCTTGCGGACTGCCTTCAATCGCGACGGATGCGGGCGGAATTCCGGAAGTGATCGAAGATGGAGTCAATGGATTTATTGTACAAATCGGGGATACGGACATGGCTGCTGAGAAGGCTCTTCTAGTACTCAAAAACGATGAGTTACGGGTGACGTTGAAGGAAAATGCACTGAGAACAGCGGCAGACAAGTTCCATTCGTCCACAATCGTCGATCAGTACGAAAGACTTTATTATGAAGTGGCGGGAAGCAGATGACTGAACGATTCGGAACCGAACCAAGCCGAGAAGTCATTCGTTTTCTGGAAGAAGCGGGATACGAGGCTGTTTTTGTTGGAGGCGCAGTACGCGATCATCTATTGGGAAAACCGGCGAAAGATATGGATATTGCAACCTCCGCTGAACCGGCAGAAGTAAAATCGGTATTTCCGATAACTGTGGATATAGGGACTGATCACGGAACGGTACTTGTCATGATGAATGGTGAACCGATTGAAACGACGACATACCGGACGGAGGGGACGTATACGGATCACCGTCGTCCCGATGACGTGCAATTCGTCAAATCTTTGAAGGAAGATCTGCGGCGACGCGACTTCACGATAAATGCGCTTGCTATGACGTTAGATGGCGAACTCATCGATCTGTTCGGCGGAAAAACGGATATGGAATACCGACTCATCAGGGCGGTAGGAAATGCAGCGGACCGGTTCAATGAAGATGCTCTCCGTATGTTTCGGGCAGTCCGTTTCACGGCTGTGCTTGGATTCGATATCGAAGAAAAGACGTTTGAAGCAATCCGCGACAATGCCGATCAAATTCGTTACATATCTGTAGAACGATTGAAAGCCGAAATGGATAAACTCTTTGCCGGCAATGATCCCGCGAAAGCTTTTATGGCTATACAAAAAACGGGATTAAATTTCCATCTGCCGCTATTTCCGAAAGAAACAGAAGTACTCTGTCTTACCGCGCCATATGAAACGGCAATCGAAGGTTGGGCCTGTTTCATGATTGCAGGAGAGTTTTCAGCAGCGGATATCGGCAGGGTATACAAATTATCGAACGCTGAAAAGGCGTTCCTCTCAGCCGTGAAAGAAGCATACGCAATTCGAGTCAAGAACCATTTTACAATCGAGGATTATTACCGCTACGACCTGGATGTCCTCATGACTGCGGAAAAGTTGTTCCGGACGAACCATAACGCTAGAGAAACTGTTTCAACCGCAGAAATGAAACGCTTGAAACAATCTATGCCGATTCAGTCCGCGGCAGATCTTGCCGTTGACGGCAGAAAGCTTATGGAATGGACAGGCCAATCGGGAGGCAGATGGATTGGTGAATGGATCGGGAAAATCGAGAAAGCAGTCCTGCACGATACATGTAAAAATGTAACAAACGACATAAAGGAATGGTTTCTATATGAATTCAATCGTGAAAAATGAATTGTTGAAAAGGCTGTTTGAAGCGGAAGGTGAGCCCGTGTCGGGACAGGAAATCGCCGACCAGTTCGGGTTATCGAGGACAGCCATCTGGAAATATGTGAAAGAACTCGAAAAAGACGGCTATGAAATCGGAACCATCCGAAAAAGAGGATATTATCTCATTAAATCAGCGGACCGCGTAAACGAAGCAAATGTACAAAAATATTTGGCGACAAAAAAGTATGGACAACATATCCATTATTTCGACACATGCAAATCGACGCAATTCATCGCGCTGGATGAAGAACAGAATGGTGCCGCTGATGGAACCGTCATCATATCGGAAGAACAGACAGCGGGAAGAGGTCGAATGGCACGCCCGTGGGCTTCAACAGCGGGTAAGGGGATTTGGATGAGTGTTATTACCAGACCGACGCTGACGCCCCAGCAGGCGCCGCAAATGACGTTGGTTGCAGCGGTCTCGGTAACACGTGCAATCCAGGAAATGACGGGAATCGAGCCTGATATTAAATGGCCGAATGATATTTTAATCAACGGCAGAAAAGTGACGGGGATTTTAACAGAACTTCAAGCAGATCCAGATCAGGTGAAAGCTGTCATCATTGGAATCGGCATGAATGTCAACCAGGATGAAACGGATTTCCCGGAAGAATTACAAACGATTGCGACATCACTGAAAATGCTTACCGGCAAATCTGTCGATCGTGCGCAGTTAATTGCCAAAACCCTTGGATTTCTGGAGATTTATACCGATTTGTATGTGAAACACGGTTTTGGACCGATTAAACTTTTATGGGAAGGCTATTCAAATACGACCGGTAAACGGATCCGGGCAGTTATGCTCAATGAAACGATTGTAGGGACTGCACTTGGTATTTCTGATGAAGGGGTCCTGGAGCTGAAGCTTGACGACGGGACGATCCGCGGCATCTATTCTGCCGATATTGAAATTTCGAAGTGATCTGTATACATGTTTCTTCCGATTTGGTATAGTGGTTTCGAAGGGCGGTATCTAGCGGGAACTGCACCTGTTGGAATAATTGAAAACAATCAGTTCCATATGTTCTGCCTTGATCTTTATAGAAAGACAGGGACGGAGGAAACCATCGCATGATGATACAACCCTTCTGTCCATTTAATTGGAAGGAAGGGTTTTTAAATCCGGTTTCCTCTCAAAAAGAGAGGGGAATAATTAAGATGAAGAGCACACTTGATTTTATTAAAATGAAAAAGACACGCGAGAAGATCGTCATGCTGACAGCTTACGATTACCCATCCGCAAAACTTGCGGAAGAGGCGGGAGTCGACATCCTTCTTGTCGGGGATTCACTCGGCATGGTCGTTCTCGGCTATGATTCCACGATTGCGGTTACGACGGAGGATATGATCCATCATGGCAAGGCGACGAGAAGAGGGGCAAAAGAAACGTTTGTTGTAGTCGACATGCCGTTCGGTTCGTATCACGGCTCTGCAGACAGGACACTTACAGATGCAGTGCGGATTTTTCAGCAAACAGGGGCTAATGCGTTAAAACTTGAAGGCGCCGGAAAAGTGATTGACACAATACGCCTGCTTACCGGAACAGGAATTCCGATTGTTGCTCATCTTGGTCTATTGCCCCAATCCGCTTCAGTTGCTGGCGGATATAAAGTGCAAGGGAAGACAGCGGAAGCGGCACAGCAACTTATTGAAGATGCCCGGGCATGTCAAGACGCCGGAGCATTCATGGTCGTTTTGGAATGTATTCCTTATCAACTTGGCGAAGAGGTGGCAAACGCAGTTTCAATTCCGGTCATCGGAATCGGCGCTGGAGCCGGAACGGATGGGCAAGTGCTCGTTTACCACGACACTGTGAAATACGGCAGTCATCATGTCCCGAAATTCGTAGAAAGCTATGCAGATATCGGAACGGATATCCGTGACGCATTGAAACAGTATGTGACATCGGTGAAAGACGGTTCATTCCCCGCGGAACGCCATTGTTTCACGATGAAAGAGGAAGAATTGACTGCGTTGTACGGAGGCAAGCACGATGGCGAATGAAATGAAGATAGTTCAAACGATTGAGGAATTGCAAGGTTTAATTGATCGCAATAAACGTGGGGATCGGACAGTCGGTTTCGTCCCGACGATGGGTTACTTGCATGAAGGTCACTTATCACTTGTCAAGCAGGCGAGAGAGCAAAATGACATTGTGGTCATGAGCATTTTCGTCAATCCGGCACAATTCGGTCCGGGGGAAGACTTTGAAGCGTATCCCCGTGATGCAGAACGGGATGCAGGTTTAGCCGAAGCGGCTGGTGTCGACATTCTATTCATGCCGACGCCTCAAGAAATGTATCCGGAGGACGGCGGTATCCGCATCTTGCCGGGACCGCAATCGACAGCATTATGCGGAGTATCGCGTCCAGGGCATTTTGACGGGGTTTTGAAAGTCGTGTTGAAACTGTTCAATATCGTCGACCCTGACCGGTCCTATTTCGGAATGAAAGACGCACAGCAATTGGCGATAATCGAGACGTTTGTCCGTGACTTTAACTTGAGGACATCGATTGTTCGTGTTCCGATTGTCCGCGAACAGGATGGCCTGGCCAAAAGTTCAAGGAATGTCAATTTGACAGGGAATGAACGTGCGGAAGCGCCGATAATCCAAAAGGCGCTTAAAAAAGGTGAAAAGTTATTCGAACAAGGTGTTTCAGCTGCAGAAATTGAACGCGAAGTCGCATCATATATCACACAAAACAGTTCAGGCATAATGGATTATGTGTCACTTTTGTCATACCCCGAGCTGACAAAATATGATGGGACGTCCGGCGGGGCGATTCTCGCTTGTGCTGTGGTCTTTGAAAAAACTAGACTGATAGATAATATTATTATGTCAACAAAGGATGGTTTGTATGTTTAGAATGATGATGAACAGTAAACTGCACCGCGCAACCGTAACAGAGGCCGACCTTAATTATGTAGGAAGCATTACAATCGATAGTGACTTGCTAGACGCCGCTGGTATGCTTCCGAATGAGAAAGTGCATGTAGTCAACAACAACAATGGAGCCCGTTTCGAAACTTATATCATAGCAGGGGAACGCGGAAGCGGCGTTGTCTGCGTGAACGGGGCGGCAGCACGACTAGTCCAGCGGGGAGACATCGTCATCATCCTGTCCTACGTCTATATGACAGACGAAGAGGCGCAAACACATGAACCGACTGTACTCATCATGGATGAAAAAAATGGCGTACAAGAAATAATTCGGGAAAAACAAGGTATGACGATTTAAATTGCCGAGATCATTTGGAATCAGTAAGCCCTATTCCAAATGATCTTTTGTTTTTTAACCTATCCGAATGGGTTTTGTGCCAACTTGAAGGCCAGAATGTGATACAATCTGCTGTAGTATGTTAAACAGGAAGTTGATGATCGAATGCACAATAAAACCTATGCAGTCGTTGATCTGGAAACAACCGGGCATTCACCGGCAAAAGGGGACCGGATGATTCAAATCGCGATTGTATTCATAAAAAACGGTGAAATAGCTGACAAGTATGTCAGCTTTGTTAATCCCGGACAAAAAATCCCGGCGTTCATTCGTCAATTGACGGCTATTTCAGATGAGGATGTAAAAGACGCACCTTCATTTGAGGAAATCGCGATAGAAGTTGCGACCCTTCTTGAAGGAACGGTCTTCATCGCACATAATACGGATTTTGACTTGTCTTTCCTGCAAAGTGAATTTGCAAGATGTGGCATTCCCCGGTGGACGGGGAAGAAAATTGATACAGTGGAACTGTCTAAAATTTTAATACCATCCGCTCCGAGCTATAGATTGCAGGACATTACAGAAGAACTCGGTATCCCGCTGGCGTCCGCCCATCGCGCTGATGACGATGCAGAGGCGACGGCTAAGCTGTTTCTAATGTGCATGCAGAAATTACACACATTACCGGAGGATTCATTAAACCTTTTACACCGCAGGTCTTTTCGCTTGAAAACAGATCTTGCGACCCTTTTCTATGAAGCGCTCAAGATTGCAAGGACGAAAAGTGTGGGGAAGGAATTTTTATCATTCCGCGGCATCCCTTATCGGAACAGATCGATTTCAGATACGGAACAGTCCGAATCCCCGGTGTATCCCTTCGACAACCATGAGAAAATAGCGCAATTAGAAAAAGCATACCCCGAATTCGAACAAAGGGAATCGCAGTTCGAATTCATGGATGCAGTGTGGGATGCTTTATCCACGCAAACAGAAATCATTGCGGAAGTACCGACAGGAATCGGAAAAACCGTTGCTTACCTCTTGCCGGCAGCCATTCGTTCCATTGAGACGGGGAAACCTGTCGTCATCAGTACATATACCAATCACCTTGCTGATAAAATCATGGATGAAGAACTGGAAAAGGTGCGATTAATACTTGGATTCAATGTGACGGCGACTGTACTGAAAGGCAGGGAGCAATACATTTCGCTTGGCAAATTTGAGGAACTGCTTAGAATTGCAGACGAATCGTACGATGAAACGTTTACAATCATGCAGATCCTCGTATGGCTAACTGAAACGGTGACAGGTGATTTGGAAGAATTGAATATATCCGGCGGCGGGCAGCTGTTTCTTGATCGAATTAGGAAGAGGTCGAATAAGCTGGCGCCGGATGAGCAAGCCGCCGATTATCATTACAAACTGCTTGAAGCGTGCGGCCATTCAAATTTAATCATTACAAACCATTCCATGCTTCTTTCCGACTTGAACCGAAGAGAAGGTATTTTTAGCTTACTCGGGGGGCTTGTAGTCGATGAAGCCCATCAATTTGTCCAAGCGGCATCCATGATGAATGAAACGGTGTTCTCTTATACAAATTGGAAGTATGTGATGGGACAAATTGCATCAGAAGCATCAGGGCATCTTTTGCAGAAAGTCGATGCGCTCAATAGTCGATTGCGAACGGATGGATTTCATAATAAAGAACAACTTGATTCTGCATTTATCAAGTTTCTGACATTGTTCGACCATGCCATTGCGACGTTGACTGCTTTTAATCCGCCAAAGCGTAAAAAGCAACAGGGGAACAGACAAATCTATACGTTAGCGGAATTAGATTATAAAAGTGCTCATTTTTCAAAAGTTGTCGAAGCGATGTCCGATTATATCAGCAAAGCTGAAGCGTTCGCTGATGGTTTGTCGAACCACTTCGATAATTTAACGAAGAATGAACAGGCAATTGTTGCAGATTGGAATTATTGGGTACGCGAAATGACAATTAAAGCCGGTGAATGGGTGGAAGTTTTCCTCGAGGATAATACAGAGGACTTCACAGTCTGGATGGAGAAGGATATGCGAAGTATTCCCGGCAGCCTCACTGTTATCAAACGTTCACTGGATGGCTCCCAAATGATCCGTAAGTTTATTGATAAGCTGAAAGGCGAACGGACCGGTATCATCTGGACATCGGGTACACTGAGGATTCCGGAAAATGAGCGCTTCATCTCAAGACAGCTTGGTATCGATGATTCGATTCCACTTTTACTCTTTGACGCACCGGCCCATTTCTATGAAGGGGCCGAAGTGATTATCGTGGAAGATATGCCAGATATCCAGCAGGTCAGCCAGTCCGATTATATTCTGGCAGTTACGGATGCGGTCATCCAAACAGTGATGGCAACAGGTGGAAGGCTCTTCGTCTTGTTCACTTCACAAGATATGCTAAGAAAAACCTATGACATAATAATGGAAAGTGAGCAATTGGAGGACTATGCTCTTTTTGCGCAAGGAATTAGTTCAGGCAGCCGGCTTAGATTATTAAAGTCTTTCAGGCAATTCAATAACTCTGTCCTTTTCGGAACGAACAGTTTTTGGGAGGGGGTAGACGTGCCTGGGGATGCACTTTCGGCCGTCATCGCCGTTAGACTTCCATTTTCATCACCGGAAGAGCCTATGTACAAAGCGAAAGCCGCCAAGCTCTCGGCGGCCGGACTGAATCCGTTCACCGAACATGCTTTGCCGGAAGCGGTAATGAGGCTACGACAAGGTTTCGGCAGGCTGATCCGTTCATCAACGGATAAAGGGTTTTTTATCATTCTAGACAGGCGGATTGAGACGAAGTCATACGGCAAGCGTTTTTTAGAGGCTTTCCCGGATGTGCCTGTGAAAAAAGTATCACTTGAGCATATGGTTAATGAACTTGAAAATTGCTATAATGAATAGGTATGTAAAATGAAACGAGTCACCAAGAACAGAAAAAACTTTTACGGAGTACGGGACGTGGAGCAATATGTTGAATTGGATAAAATTCATCGTCGTCTTCCTTTTACTGCTAACTTCAGTCATCACCGTCACGGTTTTGTATAATGCCGATAAGCCTTTTTCATCAGCTGAAAAGACGGCGACCAAATCCGCAATCCAATCGGGACAGCTCGTTTCTGCGAGTTCAGCTACAATTTTCCATGGAACGGTTCCGGTTGTGACGGTATTTGGAGTTGACGGGGATGGGATAGAAAAAGCCGTTTTCGTCGATGAAAAATCGAAAGACGGTTATAAAGAAGTGAAGTTGTCGGAAGGGATATCGGCGAAAAAAGCCGTTGCAAATGTCAAAAAAGAACTGGATGTAAAAAAAGTTCTTCATGTTACACTCGGTCTAGAAGAAGAAGGACCTGTCTGGGAAGTAGCATTCAAAAGTAATAGCGGCAAACTGAATTATGTCTATGTTTTTTTCGAAGACGGACAATGGTGGAAACGGATTTTGAATCTATAAGGGAGTGAGACAATTGACAAAATCATTAGCATCCAGAGTAAGTACTTTAACGCCGTCAACTACGCTTGCGATAACGGCAAAAGCAAAGGAAATGAAAGAATCGGGTATCGACGTCATCGGTCTTGGAGCGGGGGAACCTGATTATAATACACCTGCCAATATTATTGAAGCGGCATACGCATCCATGAAAGAAGGAAAAACGAAATATACGCCAGCAGGTGGATTGCCTGCACTTAAAGATTCGATCATCCAAAAGCTCAAGAAGGACCAAGGATTGGACTATTCAAGGAAACAAATTATGATTGGGATCGGAGCAAAACATGTATTATATACATTGTTCCAAGTAATCCTTGATCCGGTCGATGAAGTTATCATCCCGACACCCTATTGGGTCAGCTATCCTGAACAGGTGAAGTTGGCGGGCGGGGTACCGGTACATATCGAAGGGACTGCTACAGCACAGTTTAAAGTGACGGCAGAGCAGATTCGCGGGGCAATCACTTCCAAAACGAAAGCGGTTATCATAAATTCGCCGGGGAACCCGACCGGGATGATTTATTCGAAAGAGGAATTACTGCAGATTGCCGAAGTTTGTAAAGAAAAAGACTTATGGATCATCTCTGATGAAATCTATGAGAAACTCATATATGGTGAAGAAGAACATGTTTCCATCGCGCAGCTTTCTGACGATGCAAAAAAACGGACACTTCTCATTAATGGCGTGTCGAAATCACATTCGATGACTGGCTGGCGAATCGGCTATATTGCTGGTGATGCCGAAGTTGTCGGTGCAATGACCGATCTCGCAAGCCACTCGACTTCCAATCCGACGACGACTTCCCAATACGCAACGATCGAGGCGTATAACGGGCCACAAGATACAGTTGAAACGATGCGTCAAGATTTTGAATCGCGTCTGGACCGGGTGTATCCACAATTATCGGCCATTCCTGGATTTAATGTGATTAAACCGCAAGGAGCTTTCTACCTTCTTCCGGAAGTATCTGAAGCAGTCAAGAAAACAGGGTTCGCCAACGTCGATGATTTTGCTGAAGCATTGTTGACGAAAGCGAATGTCGCGGTAATACCGGGATCCGGCTTTGGTTCTCCCGACACGATTCGATTGTCTTACGCAACTTCAATCGACCTGCTTGAAGAAGCAATTGGGCGCATCCTTGCATTTGTTGAAGAAAACTGGAAAGAATAAGAAATAGGTACCTAAAGCCTAGACAACGACTTGAGTTGAAAAATAATCCTTCTAACTCTTTTAAAAATTGAGAACGTTAACTTTCGGAGGTAACTATGAAAACAATCATGATACATGAAATGCCAAACCACGCAGGCGAAATGGTCCGTATCGGCGGATGGCTTGCGAATAAACGTTCAAGCGGAAAGATTGCTTTTCTACAATTGCGTGACGGTTCAGGATTTGTCCAAGGAGTCGTAGTCAAAGAAGTGGTCGGCGAAGACATCTTTGCAAAAGCCAAATCAATCACACAGGAAAGTTCACTTTATATTACTGCGGAAGTGACTGTGGACGAACGTTCGACTTTTGGCTTTGAACTGCAAGTGAAAGACATCGAAGTCATCCAAGAAGCAGTCGATTATCCAATCACACCGAAAGAGCACGGCACAGAGTTTCTGATGGATCACCGCCATTTGTGGCTCCGGTCCCGTAAACAGCACGCTGTGATGAAAATCCGTGACGAAATAATCCGCGCAACGTATGAATTTTTCCATATGAATGGTTTTGTCAAAGTCGATCCACCGATTTTAACCGGTTCTTCACCGGAAGGAACGTCTGAACTATTCCAAACGAAATATTTCGACGAGGATGCATATCTATCACAATCAGGGCAGCTTTACATGGAAGCGGCGGCAATGGCGCTTGGAAAGGTATTCTCATTCGGCCCAACATTCCGTGCGGAAAAATCGAAAACACGCCGTCACTTGATTGAATTTTGGATGATTGAGCCGGAAATGGCTTTCGTTGAATTCGATGAGAGCTTGGAGGTGCAGGAACAGTATGTGACACACGTAGTACAATCCGTGCTTCAAAACTGCCCGATTGAATTAGAAAGACTTGGCCGTGATCTGTCCAAACTTGAAAAAATTCAAGCGCCATTCCCGCGTATATCATACGATGATGCCATCAAGTTCTTGAACGACAACGGATTTGACGACATTACATGGGGTGAGGATTTCGGTGCACCGCATGAAACGGCAATTGCTGAAAACTATGATATGCCGGTATTCATCACACATTACCCAATAGGCATCAAACCGTTTTACATGCAGCCGCATCCAGAGCGCGACGATGTTGTCCTATGCGCAGATTTGATTGCGCCGGAGGGGTACGGGGAAATCATAGGTGGATCTGAACGTGTTCATGACTATGAGCTCATGAAACAAAGGATCAAAGAGCATAACCTGGATGAGTCAGCTTATGAATGGTACTTAGATCTCAGTAAATATGGGGCGGTGCCACATTCAGGATTTGGACTTGGTCTGGAGCGTACCGTCGCTTGGATTTCCGGCGTGGAACACGTTCGTGAAACAATACCATTCCCGCGTCTATTGAACAGATTGTACCCTTAATATTTAAATAGAGGAAAGGAGTTCGGACATGCAACACGAAGAACGGCTCCAGATTTGGATTGAGCAGGGAAATGTTAACATTTCCCAGCTTTTTTTTCACCATTACAAAAATCTTGGCATTCAGGATTTGGATGCTATGCTGATCATGCATATGACTGCATATAAATCAGAAGGCAATCATTTTCCAACTCCAACTGATTTTACGAGCCGGATGGATTTGACGGAAAATGAAGTATCTATGATTTTACAACGTCTGATGCAACGCGGTTTGCTTCAAATTGGACAAAGTGAAGACCAAAAAGGTGTTTTGCATGAGCGATTTTCATTGCAGCCATTATGGGATAGGCTGATTGATCATATCGCCAAATCATCGACTGAGACTGAAATTGAGGACCAGAAGAATGCGGAAGGTGAAATTTATTCGCTGTTCGAACAAGAATTCGGAAGGTTCTTGTCGCCGATGGAATGTGAATCGATTGCGATGTGGTTTGATGAAGACGGTCATACAGCAGAAATTATCCGCGCGGCATTAAAAGAAGCTGTAATTGCACAAAAGTTAAGTCTCCGATATATCGATCGGATTCTTTTTGAGTGGAAAAAGAAGAATGTAAAGACGTTGTCCGATGTAGAACGTCAAACAAAGTCATTTCGGACAGTAGGGACGCGGCCGTCACAGCAATCAGAAAAAACGGTTACGGTAAAACGTGTACCCTTCTATAACTGGCTGGAAGAACGGGATTAGGTGGGAGTACATGCTGACAAAAAAACAATGGGCATTTTGCCTTGAACAATTCGGTGAAATGTTTCCGGATGCACATTGCGAACTGGTGCATGACAATCCATTTGAATTGACGATAGCGACGCTTCTTTCCGCCCAATGTACGGATGTACTCGTCAATCGGGTGACAGCAGAGCTATTTAAAAAATATAAAACGCCTGAAGATTACCTAGCAGTTGATGTTGAAGAATTACAGAAGGATATCAGATCGATTGGATTATTCCGTAATAAGGCAAAAAACATTCAAGCGCTAAGTCAAATACTAGTTGATAATTATGGCGGGGAAGTTCCTCCCAACAGGGATACAATGATGACACTTCCGGGTGTCGGACGAAAAACGGCGAATGTCGTCGTATCGAATGCGTTCGGCATTCCCGCGCTTGCCGTCGATACACATGTTGAACGTGTTGCAAAGCGACTTGGCATGAATCGTTGGAAAGACTCGCCGCTGGTTGTCGAGGAAAAAATCATGCGTTGGACACCGATGGAAAAGTGGACAGATACACATCACCAAATTATTTTTTTCGGAAGATATCATTGCAAAGCGCAAAACCCGGGCTGTAATATCTGTCCACTCCTGCCATTATGCAGGGAAGGAAAGAAAAGGATGAAAACAAATGCCAAGTGAAGAGAAACGTATCGATAAGGAGCTGCTGGCACCTTATTTTGAACACTGGGAAACAATGCGGGACAAGATAGAAGCATTTTACAATCAAAAAGACCAACAAGCAGTTGGACAGATGGAATCAGCGATAAAGATTTATAGTGAATTGCTCAAGAACGGTGGAAAAGTGATAGATGACCGAAAAGGAAAGGTTGTTTATACACTGCTGCCATTGAATGGTGAAGAACGTTTCGAGTTTGTGAAGGACAAGATATCCAGCCATTATGCTTATATTCAATTGGATGCTCTCTTTACGGAAACGAAAAAGAAAGTTGCAAGACTTTCGATACAGCAGAAATGAAAAAAGAAGAAACCGGAATGCAGATCTGCATTCCGGTTTCTTCTTTTTGTCTATGCTTCAGTGGCTAGCTCGTCAGATGATTATGGATTCGCACCATCATCTGACGTTCCATCTGTTCCGGCATTAGGATCAGGAACCGTTCCATCTTCAACTGAAGAACCGTCGTTCGAATTGTTGCTATTGGGATCTGTGCTACCATTGTTGCCACCGTTACCACCGTTACCGCTGTTACCACTATTACCGCTGTTACCGTTGTTACCGTTATTACCGTTGTTGCCATTGTTCCAGTTGTTTTCGTTGTTGCCATTGTTCCCATCTATGCCATCCGGATTTTCAGAATCGATTTCATCATCCGGTTCTGGGATTTCTTCAACAAATTCTTCAATCTGGACAGTAGTCGTTGCTGGACTGCTTTCCAGACCTTCGAGTTTGGCCACGACGGAGAATGTATAAGTCCGACCTGCTTCAGCTCCCGAGAAAGTAACTGACGTATCTGTAGTTGTTGTCATTTCTTGCATGTCTCCACCATCAACGCCCACTAATACAGTGAAATTAACATTGCCTACGATAGCCTCCGAAACCGGAGCGTTATGTGACCAGCTCAACCCGACGGAACTGGTTGCTGCGTCGTATTGGGCAGTCAAACCGTTTGGTGCATCTAGTTCGATGACTTCTTCTTTAGCAACTTCTACGGGTACAGTCCCTCTCACGAATAACTCGGTCCGTTTCTTCCATTGTGGAGTAGAAGCACTTGCTAGAACAAGTGGATCAGAACCGTATTCGATTGTGGCCTCTTCAACAGATGAAGGCTTTTTAAAGCGTTCTGTATTTTTCCCTGATGAAATGTTTGTCATGACTTGTTTAAATAAATCTTGCGGGACATAACGCTCACCTTCAAAATTTTGCATTGCGGCACGATTTTGATAACCGCCCCAAGCAGCAATTGTGTAGTCTGTCGTATAGCCGGCAAACCAAGAATCTTTTGCTCCCTCTTTGTCCGCGAAGTTCGTTGTCCCTGTTTTACCAGCAACATCAAGACCGTAAATAGCAGCCCGTTTCGCCGTGCCTCCGTCACCAAAGACATCACGCAGTACATCTGTAATCATATAAGCCGTTGAATCTTTCATGACCGTTACTGGATCTGGCGTCATGTTGCGTACCGTTTTGCCATCTCGGAAAACGATTTTCTTAATAGCATGGGGTTTTGTATATATACCGCCATTTCCAAATGCGGAATAGGCACCGGCAATCTCGACCGTAGAGAACTCATCCGTTCCTCCCAATGCATTCGAAGGGTATTCATTCTTGAAATCCAATCCGAGGTTTGCCGCGAACCCTACTGCTTTCTTCCGACCAACTTCTTCATACGTTTTTACAGCCGGAACATTTCGGGAGTTGTAAAGTGCTTCGCGCATCGTAATCGCGCCCCTATATTTTCTATCTACATTACGGACAGGTTGTGCAGGTTTTGAGTCTTTGTAATTGTATGGTTCGTCATGCAGGGTCTGACCTGTAGACCAATTCAAATACTCGATTGCAGGACCATAATCGATAATCGGTTTAATCGCCGATCCTGGTTGGCGTTTTTCGGCAGAGGCAAAATTCAGCAAACCGGTGGAAAAGTTTCGTCCACCGCCGATTGCGACGATTCCGCCTGTTTTCGTATCGAGCACTGTCATGGCGCCTTGCATTTTATCATTGGCGAATATATCCGATTTAAGTGCATTTTCGACTGACTGTTGTGCATCGGGATCAAGGGTTGTATGAATTGTAACCCCGTCGGACAACACATCTTTCATACCCGCATCTTCCAATTCAGCTAAAACGATATCGACAAATGCAGCGTATTTCATATTATCATTCGCCTGTCTTTTATCGTCCGCCAGAAGGGTTGATGTCACTGGAATTGCCTTGGCTGCTTCCATTTCAGCTTTTGTAATCTTCTTATGCTGATACATCAGACCAAGTACGATATTGCGTCGCTTTTCAGCCCGTTCCGGATTTTTATAAGGATTATACCCATTCGGACTTTGTGGCAATCCGGCTAACATGGCAATTTCATGCAATTCAAGCTCGTTCAATTTTTTTCCATAAAAGTGTGCGGCAGCTGTGCCGAACCCATAATTATTTCCAGACATTAATATTTTGTTGAAATACATTTCGAAAATTTCATCTTTTTCATATTTGCGCTCAAGTTTAAAGGCTAGCCATGCTTCTTGTGCTTTCCTTTTCAGCGTTTTTTCTTCGGAAAGAAAAGAGTTCTTAATGACCTGTTGGGTTAGTGTACTTGCACCTTGTGAACCGAATCCGCTCCGGAAATTCGCGATGACAGCACCGCCAAGTCGCCAGAAATCCATCCCGTGGTGGGAATAGAATCGAATATCTTCCGTTGCCAAGATAGCATCTTGCATGGAATCCGGGATTTCATTGTAAGGAACAAACTCCCTTTTTTCTATACCCGACTTATAAATTACATTTTGATTCATATCCAAAATCTCAGACGACAACGGATCTTTCAAAAGTTTTTCATCTAAAGCGGGTGCCGAACTAGCGTAGAAGGCGAACAACCCGGCGCCGCCGATCAGGACCGCTAATCCGATGAGGACAAGCGATAGAAGCACTTTCTTAAAGATATTCCCGCCACCGCCTGTTTTTTTGGTTTTCTTTTTTGCGCGTTCCGCCTCGAGCTGTTTTCTTCGGGCTGATCTAGAATTTATATTTTCACTCATACTTATTCCTGCCTTTCAGTTGTTTCGTTAGATGTTGCTAAAATGACCGACATTGCTTGTAAATAATCGAGTCTGGGATTGAAGCTTGGTAGTATTTCCAAAGCCATCGCTTCAAACTCTATAAGTGTAATCGATTTTCTGCCGCCCATCTTCATTCTCTCCCAGTATTTTTCAAAGTTATCATAAGGGACGATGAAATAGCGGTCAAGCGTAGTGAATTTGATAATGAAAAACACGACTCCATCTTGCTTAGACACAGATTTCATATGCTCCACTTGATGATCATGGATATTTTGCAGGGGAAAAGATGTCGAACTCTTTGTTTCTTTCGCTTCGAAATCGATATATTTCCCTTGCCATACACCATTGAAGTCGGTTGTAGACGGAGTCCGGAAATAAGCTTCTGTAATTACAGCGGCGCTTCTAGCCGGGTACTTCACATTTACAATTTGTATCGGCACGGGTTTCTTATGGATGACAGCAATGCCGCGGCTTAAATAGAATTCATTCGTTTCATTCAATTCATCTTCCAATGACTTTCCACGGTTACTGAATGAAAGATCGACCTTTTTTTGAAGGCCGCTACTTTGGACAGCTACGTATTTCTTGCCGTTCGGATAGCGTATTGTCACAGATACCACCTCGCATCTCTCTATCATACCACAAGACTTAGACGCATCAGAGGGGGGAAAGTTTCAACTTTAGTTACAGATAAGAAACAAGTGCGTAAGATTTGTAATGCAGTTTGTCCTATCCTTTTACGGTGTTTTAAAAAAGTCCTGCCACCTTACCTCTTTCACTCCATCTAAACCCTTATCGATACTACGATCAGGATAAAGTTGGAGTGTGGATTCTTTATCTAAAATCGAAAAAATATGAGCGACATAGATTTGAAATCGGGATTTGTAGCAGAATTTCATTAAAATGGCTGCCGAAAGAATTCAAATTTGAGTATGGAAAGCAGTTGTGACTAAATTAAAAAAACTACAACATAGTGAATGATGACGGGAAAGTTGATTGCGATTGAGAGAAAGCTTATAGTTTTAACTATAACGAAGATAATTTAAATGAAATATTTTTTTGCCTAAGGAAATTCAACTATGAGAGATATGGTTCATATGATAGCTCTGAATAAAAGGGCAGTTTCTGAACTTGCGGAACCGTTTGGAATGTCTTTGGCTGCATTTTCATGGGAAATCTTGAGTAATCGTTTTAATCTTTTTGAAAATGAGTTATGGAAAGCAATAGAGAAAGAATATTAATTCATATAAAAGGAGCATTACGATGAACAATTATTCGACAACTACCTTAACAATGACAAGAAATTTCGATGTAGCATCTGAGAGAGTTTTTGAAGCATGGCTGAACCCTGAGATGATGAAAAAATGGTTCTTTACATTGGAGGGGACAAACAAGGTGGCGCAAAATAATCCTCAAGTGGGAGGTGCTTGGGAAATTATTGATCATCGCGATGGGAAAGATTATCGTGCGGTAGGGGAGTACCTTGAAATTGATCCTCCCCAAAAAATAGTTTTCACTTTCAAAATGCCCCAATTTAGCGAATTGGAAGATACGATTACTGTTGAGTTAAAAGAACTTCAACAAAGCTGTGAAATGACATTTTCACAAAAAATTATTGTGTTTCATGAAGAAGATTGGACGAAATCCGATATCGAAAAAGCTCTTGGCGAGTATCACGATGGATCTGAACATGGTTGGAATTTAATGTTCATGGGTCTTAAAGAATTAGTTGAGACAGGAAAAGTTAGCTATACAGGCTGACAATTGTTTGAGCGAAGTCAATAATATAGAAAATCTTGGATATAAATCACATATTGTAACCCCCTCCTATCATCAGGACGGGGTTATTCGAGTTAGAGGTGCTAACTTAAATAAATGAAAATAAATAGATGTGGGAAAAATAGTGAGAATTTCGACTCTACAAACAACTAATTAAAGGACTCCCATCTTGGTGTAACTATATATGTTGAATATATTAATACGTGTATAAATTTAGCGGGAGGCATCCCCATAGCGCCGCAGCGGAATTAAATGGATTCTTTATTTCAATTTAAATAGGTAGTAATCGTTTTATTGTTTAGTTATATTTATTTGAAAAGTTCAATTGTTAAAGAATATACGTTCCCTCCAATATGGTGAATGAACCCCATATCTGATAAAATGGAAGAATAGCACGGAAAGGGTGTATACATTCATGAATTTAATAGAGAAAACAGAAATCCTCCTTTCAGTCTGCAAAGAATGTTTTGAGAGACATGCCCATATGAGGGAACTCGATCGGGAACCTGATTTTTTTATAGAAGTGAAACCGTATGCGGACAAATATCATACGATGATCGATGAATGGACAGAGGAAATTTCTGGATTCATCAAGACGGCTAAACCGAAATATGTTCATCCGATTCAAATCGAGACACTGACTGATTCTATGAAGCAATTCATCGTCCAGTCATTTTATCAAAAGACAGGCAAAAAACGTTTTGTCTTATCAATCAATTCTGCGGAATATACATTGAAAACAATCTTGGACGCACTGCACGCTGAGTCAGAAGGCGATATGCGATGACAGAAAAGATAGCGGTTCACGAAGTGTTGCAAACACTGCGTACTGACCCTTCGTTTTCCGAAAATATCATTCATTATAAAACGATTGCCGGGAAAGAAGCGATTTACGCTGAATTTCCGAAACAACTTCATCCATCCATCATTCAAGCGCTGGCTTCAAAAGGGATAGACCAGCTGTATAGCCACCAAAGACAAGCTTTCGAATTGGCATCCTCTGGAAAATCCTTCACTGCCGTCACACCGACTGCTTCAGGGAAATCCCTTTGTTACCATTTACCTGTTATGCAAAGCATTCTTGAAGATGAAACGTCGAGGGCGATCTATCTGTTCCCGACGAAAGCACTCGCCCAAGATCAGCTGGCGGATCTACATGAATTGATTGAAGCGAGTGGTGAAACGATCCTCAGTTATACGTATGACGGCGATACCGCACCTGGATTGCGCTCCAAGGTACGGAAGTCAGGCCATATTGTGTTGACAAATCCTGATATGCTCCATTCAGGTATTTTGCCGCATCATACAAAATGGGTTTCATTATTCGAGAACTTGAAATACATTATTATCGATGAATTGCATACGTACAAAGGGGTTTTCGGTAGCCATGTCGCACATGTGCTCAGAAGGCTGAAACGGATTTGCAATTATTATGGCAGTGATCCTGTTTTCATCTGTACGTCAGCAACAATTGCGAATCCGCAGGAACTGGCAGAGTCGCTCATTAATTCGGAGATGGAAGTGATTGTCAATAACGGTGCGCCCGCCGGGAAGAAACATTTCGTCTTCTATAATCCACCCGTCGTCCATCCGACTTTCGGTATCCGAAGAAGTGCAGTGCTTGAAGTAAGGGATATCGCCGCGCTTTTATACCGTGAAGGCATCCAAACGATCATCTTTGCGAAAAGCCGGGTAAGGGTTGAGATGCTTGTGACGTATATGAAAGCATTAACGAAAAAGAAATTATTCGATGAAACAGTTATGGGATATAGGGGCGGCTATTTGCCTTCGGAACGACGGAAAATTGAAAAGGGACTGCGCGAAGGGGATATCCGTACGGTCGTCAGCACGAATGCACTTGAACTCGGTATTGATATCGGACAATTGCAGGCATGTATTATGACGGGTTACCCGGGAAATATTGCGAGTGCATTCCAACAAGCAGGACGTGCAGGAAGAAGACAGGATGAGGCTCTCATCATTTACGTCGCACAATCTTTGGCACTCGATCAATACATTATCGAACATCCTGAGTACCTTCTTGGTCAATCGCCTGAAGAAGCGCGGATTCATCCGGATAATATGTTCATTCTGATGGATCACCTTAAATGTGCTTCTTTCGAGTTGCCATTTTCATCGACGGAAACATATGGTGAATTCGAAGTGCAGGAACTGCTCGCTTTCCTTGAAAGTGAAGGAGTGTTAATTAAGACGACCGACAAATGGCATTGGATGACCGATAGTTTCCCAGCGAGTGAAGTGAGTCTCCGTTCCGCATCGCAGGAGAATGTCATCATTATTGATAAAACCTATCCGAAAGAGACCAAGGTAATCGGGGAAATGGACCGCTTTAGCGCGATGACGCTTCTTCATGAAGAAGCGATTTATATTCATCAAGGGACGCAATTTCAAGTCGAGGAACTCGATTGGGATGAAAAGAAAGCCTATGTCAGCGAAGTCGATGTCGATTATTTTACTGATGCCAATCTCGCAGTGGAATTGAAAGTGATGAATGAGGATAACGCGGAACAATATGGCGCTGACACAGCTGCTTATGGGGATATCGCTGTTCTTGCCATCCCGACTATCTTCAAGAAAATTAGATTCGATACTCATGACAATATAGGCTCCGGTCCGATTTCATTGCCCGCGGAAGAATTACATACGTCTTCTACCTGGTATTCATTCGACATACCCGTAGGATGGACAGGTGCTGGACTTACCGATGCAATGACGGGGGCAGCCTATGCCATCCAGTCATTCATCCCATTATTTGTCCGTTGCGATAAGACGGATATCCATGTCGTACCGCAAGTCAAAGCCGTCCATACTGGCAAGCCGACTTTTTTCATTTACGACAGTTATCCAGGAGGGATAGGGTTGAGTGAAAAAATATTTGAACGGTGGGATAACTTGTTGCGCCAAGCTGCTGATCACGTTTCTGCATGCCGCTGCGAATCGGGCTGTCCTGTCTGTATCGGGGCGCAGGAAGCCGGAATGGACATGAAGCGTGATGTCGGCTCCCTTCTGCATACGCTCGCGGGAGGAGAACGCAATGTCTTATGAACAAAAATTGATGCAAATGAAGAAAATGCTGAAGAAGACGGACAATAAAGCGACACCAGAAACCGTGGCCAAAGTTGTGAAGGTAGCTGCGGAACCCCCATTTTACGAACAAGAGTGGCTGGATGCCGGTCTGACGAAAGCCGTGAATAAACACGGCATCGTCTACAAACGAATTGTAGAATACGATGCGGACCACCATCACGGAAACATCGCCCTTTCCGGGTTGAAATCGACGATTGACAAATGGAGGACATCCGGTGAAGTGCATCCGCTTTCACCGGATTTTTCTAAACAGCTACTATTTTTTGATACGGAAACGACAGGTTTAAAAGGTGCGGGCACGCTGATATTCCTCATGGGGTTCCTTGAACAGACAGCGTCCTCTTTTAAAATGACGCAATATGTCCTTCCGGGTCCCAATCATGAAGCCGCCTTTCTATACGAAACGGGATTGTGGGAAAAGCCGTCGACGCTTGTGACTTATAACGGTAAAAGTTTCGATATACCGATGGTTGAAACGCGTTGGACGATGAACCGCAGGGAGTTGCCGCCGCTGCTTGACCACACGCAAATCGACCTGTTGCATGGCTCAAGGCGCATCTGGAAAGGCGAAATGGCAACGTTCAGACTTCCCGCTATCGAAGAAGAACAACTCGGTTTTTATCGGGAGGGGGATATTCCGGGGCATATGGCGCCGATCATCTACCAGGATGCCGTTAAGAACGGTCGTGCGGAACTTTTGATGAAGGTCCTCGTCCATAATGAGTGGGATATCTTATCACTTGTCGCACTTTATATACGCTCAACGGATTTGCTCCTGAAAACGGATATCCTTGACTCCGCTAATACGCATACGAATATCGGGAAATGGTTTGGCGATTTGAAGTCCTATGGTCGGAGTAAGCAAATCCTTAAAAGCGTAATCGCCGAATATGGAATCAATCATCCCGCCACACATTATCACTTCGGATTCATTCAAAAAAGGGAACAGGATTACGAAGTCGCAGCCTCTTCATTCAGGATAGCGGCGGATGGTCTTACAGGACGCGATCAAATTATCGCTTTGGAGGAATTAGCAAAGCTATATGAGCATAAGCTGAAAGAGTTGACTAAGGCATTAGAGGCTACGAATGAAGCAATTCGGCTGTTGAAAACGGATACCCGACTGACTGAGAAATTCCGAATGCGTTCGGGAAATGAATTCAAGAAGAGGGAAATAAGAATAAACAGAAAATTATTTCCCGGGCAAGCGCGCGAATCGACAGAGAAGGGCTGAAAAACCGATTTAATAAGACAATGCCGGATGCTATATGGTATAATCAACCGTATATAAACAGAGACGGAAGGGCGATTTTTCATGGACATGAAATTAGATACAAAAACGATTCTTGAGAAAGAATTCAAAACTGGCCTACGCGGCTATAACCAGGAAGAAGTTGACCTCTTCCTAGATGATGTCATTCATGATTATGAGACTTTCAAAAAGACGATATCGGAATTGCAGAACGAAAACGCACGGATACAAAGGGAATTGGATATCGCACAAAAACGCCCTGCAGCTGGAAGCGCTGGAACGACAAATTTCGACTTATTAAAGCGTATTTCCAATCTGGAGAAGCATGTGTTCGGAAGTAAACTCTTCGACCAGGAATAAAATATTGTAAATGAAACATAAGTACGGTATACTAAGAATATCATAGAGTGAATTCAGGTAATCGCTGCAACATCCCATGTTGTAGAGGAAAGTCCATGCTCACACGGTTCTGAGATGACCGTAGTGTTCGTGCTCGGCGAAAGAATAAGCCGTGGCTTCGCGCATAGCGCGTTGACGGCGGGTATAAATCCTAAGTCTTCGGATATGGATGAGGTTCCCTGAACAGTGCCACAGTGACGTAGCTGATTCGGAAACGGATCAGATGGAACGCGGTAAACCCCACGAGTGAGAAACCCAAACTATGGTAGGGGCACTCTTCCAAAGGAAATGAACTGAGGAAGGGACAGGCAAATGCCTGTAGATAGATGATTACCACCCTTCGTACGAGGCGCAAGCCGTTTGAGTACACGGGAACAAAACATGGCTTATCGAATTTCCTATGGTATTATTTTTACAATGATTGCTCTCCTCTACAAGATGGGGAGCTTTTCTTTTGGAAAATTAAAGGGTTAGTTAATAGAATAAGATTTCATTGGCTAAGATGTAACTATATAAGTTGAAGGATTGAAAACGGTGAAAAAATCGAGCATAGGCAACCCAAAAGCGCCGAAGCATTTTTTCAAGGAATTCTTTACTTCAACCTATATAATGAAAACCTTACTAAACTCATTGAAAAGATTGACGGTATAGGATTGGAGTTGGAAGTGCATGACTGAATTTAAATTAGTGGCAACGTCAGCGATGGGGCTTGAATCGCTTGTGGCGGATGAAGTGAAGGCGCTAGGATTTAAAACGACTTCGGAAAACGGTAAGATTTATTTCCAAGGCGATGAATCGGCGATTGCGAAAACGAATTTATGGCTTCGGGTAGCGGATCGGGTCCGCATTGTTGCAGGTGAGTTCCACGCAACAACATTCGATGACTTATTCGAACAAACGAAAGCGATTCCATGGGAGCGTTTTTTACCGGTCGACGCGGAATTTCCGGTTGCGGGTAAATCAGTGAAATCCACATTATACAGTGTTCCTGATTGCCAAGCTATCGTAAAAAAAGCGATTGTTGAACGTTTAAAAATCGCTTATAAAAGAATTGGATTTCTTGATGAATCAGGTCCTTTGTTCAAATTGGAAGTATCCATTTTAAAAGATAAAGTGACATTGACAATCGATTCCAGTGGAACAGGACTACATAAACGCGGATACCGTCTTGCGCAAGGGGATGCTCCACTAAAAGAGACACTTGCGGCAGCACTTGTGAAAATATCTCGCTGGAATCCGAACCGTCCTTTTGTAGACCCATTTTGCGGTTCCGGTACGATTGCTATAGAAGCCGCGATGATCGGACAAAATATTGCTCCTGGATACAACCGTGAATTTTTAAGTGAAGAGTGGCCTTGGATCAACAAAACGATTTGGGATGAAGTCCGGGAAGAAGCGGAGGATCTTGCGAAATACGATCAAGAGCTTGATATTACGGGTTTTGATCATGATCCGAGAATGATTAAAGTCGCACAGGAAAATGCAGCGGGAGCAGGATTTGCAGATTTGATCAAATGGCAGACGAACGATGTACGGGATTTGGTTGTAGAAGGGCTGAACGGTGTCATGATCGGTAATCCGCCATACGGTGAACGACTCGGTGAAATTGAAGAGGCTGAAGAGATCACCCGTGAACTTGGCCGGATAATGAAGGACTATCCTTCTTGGTCCGTTTATATGTTGTCTTCATTGGAGAATTTCGAAAAACTGTATGGTCACAAAGCGACGAAAAAGAGAAAATTATTTAACGGCTTCATTAGAACCGATTTGTATCAGTACTGGGGACAACGTCAATAATTGAAGGAATGCGGAAGAGGGAAACTCCTCTTCCTTTTGCATGTAAATAGGAAGGGGTAAACAATGAAAAGTAAGATGCCATTCCCATTATCAAAAGAAAAATCGTTTTATGAATCATTGAACGATTGGATAGGGGATACGTTATACGATGATTTGACCGAAAAAGGGTTCGAATGCCGCGATGAACAAATCTATATGGCATTCCAGATCGAGCAAGCGCTGAAAGAAAAGAAAGTCCTATTCGCTGAAGCAGGGGTCGGAACGGGAAAAACAATCGCCTATCTGCTTCCTGCAATTGCATACGCCCGCTATACAGGAAAACCGGCACTTATATCATGCGCAGATGAGACGCTCATCGACCAGCTGATAAAAGAGGACGGTGATATCCGGAAAATTAGCGAAGCACTCGATCTAGATATAGATGTTCGCCTTGCCAAATCACGTGACCAATATCTTTGCTTGAAACGCTTAGAAGAAGCGGGTAATAAGATTGATGAGGACTATGTCGACATCTTGGCGGATGAACTTCCGGATTTCGTGTATGGAAGTGCCTCGTTGCAATCCATCGTTCCTTATGGCGAACGTGCGAATTATCCCGATTTGAGCGATGAAGAATGGAAAACCGTGAATTTCCATCCGATTCAACAGTGCGCAGCATGCGATATCCGTAACCGCTGCGGTCAGACAATCCACCGAAACCATTATAGGGAAGCAGTTGAACTGGTCATTTGCTCCCACGACTTCTACATGGAGCATATTTGGACGAAAGATTCCCGAAAACGTCAAGGGCAATTGCCGTTGCTCCCGGAAGTTTCGATGATTGTGTTTGATGAAGGACATCTCCTTGAATATTCAGCTCAGCGGGCATTGACTTATGAAGTTCAAAACAGCACATTGTTAAATCTGCTGGAACGAATCATGGTAGATGGTATAAGGGAGACGACACTTCAGCTGATGGAACGTCTTATTGATTCGCACGAAGCGTTCTTTGCATTGTTAGACGTCCACGCAGACGAAACAGAAAACGAACGGAAGGCAATTGAAAAAGCGCCTGAACTTCTTGAAATCGGGAAATCGGTGGTGAAGATTTCGAATGCGCTGCTTGAAGAATTCGTCTTCGAAGGGGAACTGTTCATCATTCCTGAATATGATTTAAAAATGGTAGAAGAATATCTAGACCAATATATTTATTCAATGGAACTCTTCACATCCCAAAACGATGCTGTCGACTGGCTTGAAGACCGTCAAGGCGAATCAACGCTTGTTATCATGCCGCGTCTCGTGACAGACATTTTAAGGGAAAAATTGTTTTCATCCAAAACGCCGATTGTTTTTTCATCGGCGACATTATCGGTCGGTGAAACGTTCACTTATTTGGCGGACGGTCTCGGTATCCAAGACTACTTGTCATTCTCAGTGGATTCACCATTCGATTACGATGAAGTGATGGAAGTGTTTGCGACGGATGTTGAATCAGGTGGGAAGGCGAAGCATGCGCTTGAGCTTTTGGAAGATGGCGAACAAACGTTGATGTTATTCAAATCGGAAGCCGCAATGAATAAATTTAAAGAAAAAGTACCTGCCGAGTGGCAGAGTCGTATCGCTTTCGAAGGCGAAAGGGAATTGTCTTCGATTGTACGTGATTTTCAGCAAAAGAAAGTGCCTGTTTTATGCTCTTATCATTTATGGGAGGGACTCGACATTCCCGAGGACGCATTGACGCGCGTTATTATTTACGATTTACCGTTACCGCCGTCGGATCCATTGTTCGACGCTAGACGTCAGCATGCCAAGGATCCATTCCGGGAAGTGGACTTACCATTCATGTTGCTAAGATTGCGCCAGGGTGCCGGCCGGCTCATACGGACGTCAGCCGATTCCGGAACGGTTCACCTTCTGCTTGAAGGGGAAGAACAACGGATGAGAACTGAAATTGAAGGTATTTTCCCTGTGAAAATGAAAATGACTACGTAAAACGAAAATGATGTAGTAGGTCCTCCCATTAGTTGGGAGGGCTTTTTCATTAGTAACCGAACAGCACTAGTCTAACTTTTAGAGTTGACGGAATTATGTTACTATAAAAACCTGTATAGTCAATGAGGGGGAATGGATATGTCCACTGAAGAAAATTTTGTAGCTTTGCTTAAAAAAATGAGCGCCTACTCGGAAGCCGTTTCAATCATGTATTGGGATATGCGTACGGGTGCACCTAAAAAAGGGATTCCGGCAAGATCGGAAGCGGTCGGTACACTATCGACCGAGCTCTTCAAGATGAGCATATCTGAGGAAATGGGCGAGTATCTAGATGAACTCGGAAAAAGGTTAGATACTCTTAACCCAATCCTGTTAAAGACCGTTGAAGAAGTGAAAAGGGAATATGATTTAAGTAAAAAAATACCCGCGGATGAATACCGTAAATTTGTCGTTCTGACATCTCAATCCGAATCAGCATGGGAAGAAGCGAAAGAACAAAACGATTTTGACATGTTCCTTCCTTATCTCGAAAAAATCGTTTCAACGACGAAGAAGTTCATCGGCTATTGGGGCGAGAAAGATGGCAACGCGTATAATACATTGCTCGATCAATACGAACCGGGAATGACAACGGATATCATCGATGAGGTATTCAATCAATTGAAAGAAACGATTGTACCGCTTGTGAAGAAAATCTCTGACTCGGGCCAGCAACCTGACACGTCATTTTTATTCAAACAGTTTCCGAAAGAAAGTCAGAAAGCATTCAGCTATGAGGTATTGAAACAACTCGGTTATGATTTCGATGCCGGCCGTTTGGATGAAACTGTCCACCCATTCGCAACAGGCATCAATATCGGTGACGTGCGGATAACGACTAAGTACGATGAAAACGATTTTCGTTCAGCTGTTTTTGGTACCATCCACGAATGTGGACATGCGCTTTATGAGCAAAATATTGATAGGGAACTCGAAGGACTTCCGGTTGCTGATGGTACTTCCATGGGGATCCATGAATCGCAATCGTTATTCTATGAACAATTCGTTGGGCATAACGAGAATTTTTGGAAATATAATTTCGACTTATTAAAAAGCCGATCACCTGAACAATTCGGAAGGGTGGCGCTAGAGGACTTCCTTCGTGCAATCAACGTATCTAAGCCGTCGCTCATCCGGATTGAAGCGGATGAACTGACATATCCACTTCACATCATGATCCGCTATGAAATTGAAAAAGAACTCTTCAACGGTGAGTTGGAAGTGAAAGATTTGCCGCAAATCTGGAACGATAAATACGAAGAGTATCTCGGAATCCGCCCGGAAAATAATAGTGAAGGCGTTCTTCAGGATGTGCACTGGGCTGGTGGCTCATTTGGGTATTTCCCGTCCTATGCTCTCGGATATATGTACGCTGCACAGTTAAAGGTCGCTATGTTGAAGGATCTGCCTAATTTCGATGAACTCTGTGCTACAGGTGAGTTTGGGCCGATCCTTGACTGGTTAACAGAACATGTCCATAAATACGGAAAGATGAAACAACCGCTAGAGATTATCAAAGATACGACAGGTGAAGGATTGAATGCCAAATATCTGGCCGATTACTTGGCTGGAAAATATACGAAACTTTATAATTTGTAAACAGAAGCAATCCCGCAAACCTAAGATCAGCCGGCGAGCGGGATTGTTTTTTATACGTCAATTCTCATCGATTGTCAGAATCACTGTAAGTAAACCGCCGCTTTCAAGCAGGACGGGTAACTTAAAGGCTTGTTTAAAACCGAAAAATTTCGTGGTTCCTTTCATGACCGTCGGAGGGGATATATCGAGGATAAGACCGTCCTTTTCTAATATTGTACATAAATTTCCGGCAATCATATTGCCCAGTTCTCCCGTGAATGATTCAATCATTTCTCCTTCTATTGACATACCGAACATTGCATGTCCGATCCTTGTGATGACGTCTGTTGACGTATCGATGATTAATCTGCCTTTTATCCCGCCGACGATTCCAATCAATACACTCAACTCTTTTTGTTCGTAGGGCTCTGCGGTCAGAGATGGAGCTAATACATCCAGTTGTACTGGGATAACAGTTGTTAATGATGAAATCGTACCAGTTAATATCCGTTGCACGTTTGCGGATATAGTCATTTATACTACCGCCTTTCTGAAATAATATGGTAGGACGATTATACCATGGATGAAGAAGCCGAAAACAAGAATCGACAAATATCACATAGAAAATTTTGTTCTTAAACTGGACGTCAAAAATGGTATGATTAGAAGAGTAATTGACGAAGGGACCGAAAAAATAAATGCCTGAATTAGATGCACTCCTACAACAATCTGCAACATATGCTTTACTGTTTAAACAAAATGACGATGAAGAACGCTACAAAAAGATGGCATTATTCGCCAAAAAACTTATCGACAAAGAATATACGATTGGATTTGCAGGGCATTTTTCTGCTGGTAAGTCCTCGATGATTAATGCGTTGACAGGCGACGATTTACTACCGTCCAGTCCAATACCTACGAGTGCTAATATTGTAAAGGTGCGAAAAACTGCAACAGATTACGCCGTTATTCATATGACGGACGGTACTGCAGTAAAATATGGAGGGCATGGTTTTCCTGCTGCTGTAAAGTCGTTCAGTAAGAATGGTGCAGCGGTTTCACTCGTCGAAATCGGTCATACGGAATCCAGTTTGCCGGCAGGGATCACGGTTATGGATACTCCGGGTGTCGATTCAACGGATGATGCGCACCGTCTTTCGACAGAGTCTGCATTACATCTTGCCGACCTGGTTTTTTATACGATGGATTACAATCATGTGCAATCGGAATTGAATTTCCGATTCACGAAAGAATTGATGCGATACAACGATAATGTTTATCTGATCATCAACCAGATTGATAAACACCGCGATAATGAATTACTGTTTGTGGATTTCAAAAAATCAGTTGAGGATTCGTTTAACATGTGGGGAGTGGTACCAAAAGGGATTTTCTATACTTCATTAAAAGACTTAGAGCTTCCGAATAATGATTTCAATGATGTAAAAGCGATTGTTGACGGATCAATGGAAAACTGGCAAGAGAGATTCATAGATAATGCAGAACAAACGCTTTTGAAACTGAAAGACGAGCACACACAATTTCTGACCGATGAAATTGTGGAACGGAAAAATAACTTCCATGAAATCGTTTCAGCAGACGAATGGGAAATGCAAGCCGAACTACAAGAAGAAGCATTAGAAGCAAAAAAGATGTTGAGGCTTCTTTCAGGAGATGCATTTTCCAGCGCGTTTGAAAAAGAACGCAATAGTTTGCTTCAAGTTGCGGCAATCACTCCCTATGAAACACGCGAACTGCTGAAGGAATATTTGGAATCACTGTCGTCCCGTTTCAAAGTGGGTATTCTATTTGGTGCGAAAAAAACGGCAGAAGAAAGAGAACGCCGAAAAAATGCACTTGCCGAAAACATGGGCAAACTTGTGCATGCTCAAATTGAAGTTCATCTGAAAACGCTTATGAAAAAATCTCTAAAAGAGGCAGGAATCTTAACAGACGAACGGTCTCTCGCAATCGACGGAATCGATATGACAATTCCATTCACCGATATCGAAACTGAATTTAATGTATCGGATACCATAACGGGAGATACTGTACTTAATTATGCTGAACGGATGAAAACAACCATCCACACGGCTTTCCGTAGAAAGACGGATGAGTGGAAACACGAAATGGCCCAAATTGCATTGACATCGGGCAATGAAAATACAGGCATCCTTGAACAAAAAGTGTACCATCTGGAAGAAAAATTAAATGCAATCTCACAAGTGGCGGAAGTCGAGGCACAATTAACGGAACTCGAAAATGGAATCGACTTTTCGCCCAGTAAGGTTGAAGCACTCCTTCAAAAATGGAAAACGAAGGAAACGCTGCAAACGGTTGAATTCAACGAAGCGGAGGAAATAATCAGTCTGGAGGAAACGCATGAGCAACCTGTTGAACACGGACAAATCGATCAAGAAGTAAGTGCCGCAGGGGCGAAATCGGTTGTCAGGCATGCTATCCATATTGCAGATTCAGTGGAAGCGATTCCCGGATTCCTGGAAACAGCAGACTATTTACGGAAAAAAGCTGATAGGCTTAATGGGCAAGAGTTCACCATAGCATTGTTCGGCGCGTTCAGCGCGGGCAAATCCTCATTTTCCAATGCTTTGATCGGCGAAAATGTCTTGCCGGTTTCTCCGAATCCAACGACGGCGGCTATTAACCGAATCCGCCCAGTGTCAGCAGGAAAAGAAGATAGAACAGCTGATATTCATTTAAAAACGGAAGAACGCATGGCAGAAGATGTATTGCGCTCGTTCAATGCGCTTGGCATTCCCGTGTCATCATTAAAAGAAGCTTTTCAAAAATCTGACGAAGCGCTAAATACGGAATTGGCAGATGAAAGTCTTCATATTCACAAAGCCTTCATCAGCGCCTTTAAAAAAGGGTATTCCATTTATGGAAAAGTGCTTGGTACGATCCTCAAGGCCGAGCGGGAAGAGTTCGTCAAGTTTGTCGCCGAAGAAGATCGCAGTTGTTTTGTCGAGTCAATCGACTTTTATTATGACTGTGAATTGACACGAAAAGGAATCACGCTCGTTGATACACCAGGTGCCGACTCCATTAATGCGCGCCATACTGATGTGGCGTTCGAATATATCCGAAACGCGGATCTGATTCTATTCATTACGTATTACAATCATGCGTTTGCAAGGGCAGACAGGGAGTTCCTTGTCCAACTCGGGCGTGTGAAAGATGCGTTTGAGCTCGATAAGATGTTTTTCATCGTCAATGCGATAGATCTTGCGTCAGATAAGGAAGAGGCGGAAGCGGTTAAAACATTCGTCGGGGATGAACTTCGGAAATTCGGTATCCGGAATCCTAGAGTCCATGGAATTTCAAGCTTACGTGCGCTTGAGGCAAAAATGGAAAATCGAAAAGATCAGTTCATGACTCCTTTTGAAGAAGAATTCCATCATTTCCTTGAACACGATTTGAAAGGGCTTGCGGTTCAAGCGCTAGAGGAAGAAACAGCGAAAACGATTGAACGACTTGCCTCGCTCATTACACGGACTGAAATGAACATGACGCGCAAAGCAGAGAGACTGGAAGAGTTAAATAAACTCGAAGGGGAAGTGCGTCAACATTTCGCAGCCAACTTTACACACGTGCTTACGAAAGCTGCACATAATGAATTGAGTGAACTCGTCTATTACATTTTACAACGCGTATTTTTACGTTTCGGCGATTTCTTCAAAGAGGCATACAGCCCTTCCGTCTTCGTCAACAACTCGGCAGATCGGGCATTGAAAAGCGCACTTGCCGAAACTGTCCAAATGATTGGATTTGATTTGACGCAAGAACTTAAAGTGACGAACTTGCGGATGCTCAACTTCATGAAAAAGCAATTGAGTGAGAGGCAGCGTATGGAAATTGTAAAATTGAGCGAAAAGGACGGTTCCGTTTCACCTTCACCATATGAACCGCAAGATGCAGACATGTTATCTTTCGAACTTCCATACAAGGACCCGAATGTTTACACTAGCGTGAACAGATTGTTTAAAAATCAAAAAGCATTCTTCGAAAAGGGCGAAAGAGATGTGTTGAAAGCCCGGCTCGAAGAATTGTTGAAGCAAGATGCCTCTCTTTATCTTGGGAAAGAGAAAGAACAGCTTGAAAAGTGGTCCGATCACTGGATTGAAAGCGAAGCTGAAGGGCTCAGACAGCATTTATTGAAAGAAAGTCTGACTCAGATTGCTTCCGAACGATCACTTCTTCAAGGAACGGAGCAACTCGGAGAATGGCGTAGCGTTTACGAAAAATTGCAATCGGAGGAGCTGGTTTGATTGGCTGACGTTTTTATATCGATAAAAGATATTGAATTTGGCGAAACGAAATGGATCGATACCCGTTTTTCGTTGCAAGACGCGGAGGCGGGCAAGCGGAAATATATAGAAAGCCATGTTACAGGGGCAGTATACTGGGATCTCGAGGATGATTTGTCCGATATGACGAAATCGAATGGCAGACACCCGTTGCCAGAAAAAGCTGCACTTACGGAGCTTTTCAGGAAGAGTGGCTTATCCATCGGGGATCACATAGTCGTGTACGATGATGGGGGAAGCCCTTTCGCAACCCGTGCGTGGTGGTTACTGCAATATGCGGGATTCAAAAATTCATTTATCGTCCTTGAAGGATTCGACGCCCTCAAAGAAGCGGGTTTTCCAGTAGATGAAGGTATACCGAAGCCTGTGAAAACTACAGTTTCCCCCGAGTGGGATGAAACGATCCATGCGCCTAGACGGTTCGTTGAAGAAACGGTTTCCGGTGAAACAGCAAGCATTCTTCTGGATGCCCGATCAGCGGAACGGTATCGGGGTGAACAAGAACCGATCGATCCGATTGCAGGGCGGATTCCTGGAGCTCTGAACTTCGACTGGGAACAGCTAAAAATAGGTGGTCTCTTTAATTTGGATGAAGGAATTAAAGAACAATTGCACGGTATTGTCAATCCGGCTGTAGAAGTGACGGTCTACTGTGGCAGCGGCGTGACGGCGGCTCCGCTCTATGCAATGCTCAAACAGCAAGGTTATGAAAAAGTCCGGCTATATGTCGGAAGTTATAGTGATTGGATTTCAAGGGAAGAAACGGAAGTTGAGCGTGGATAACGATTACTATCGATGAATACGGGTATATTCCAATATCACGCTGTATTGGAGGACACCCGTTATGTATCTAGATTTATTGCTGAAGCTTGTAATCGGTCTGGCAGCACTCATGGTCGTCATCCGCCTTCTCGGCAAGAAAGAATTGGCCCAGCTGACGCCGTACGATTTCGTGTACACACTTATTCTCGGCGGAATTCTTGAAGAAAGTCTGTTCGATGAAAAAATTAAGATTACTCACTTCCTGTTTGCGATTGCATTATGGGCAGTGCTCATTTATCTGATTGAACGAGCGACGAAGAAATGGAACCCGTTGCGAATCCTTCTTAAAGGAGAACCAGTCAAACTTATCAGCAACGGCACACTTGATATGCAGAAATTCAACAAACATCATCTTGAAATGGAACAGCTCCGTTCGGCTCTACGGCGGCAGGGCGTATTTTCGCTGCGGGAGGTTCGCGATTTATTCCTGGAACCGGGCGGTGATATTACGATTAATAAATATGTGAAATATGAACCCGTGACAAACGGAGAACTGAAAGAAGAAGCGAAAGATGAGGAACCGACTGTTCTGCTCATCGATGAAGGCGAAGTGAAAGAGGAAGTGCTCTCGTTTGCCGGGAAAGACCTCAAATGGCTCATGGATGAGTTAGCTAAAAAAGGTTACTTTGATCTTGATGAAATCGCATATGGCGAGTGGTCGTCGACGGAGGGGCTTTTCATTAAATTGTATTAATGGAATTTGGAGGATACTACTTTGTATTACGCACTACTTGGAGACATTCATTCATCTAAAGAAGATTTGGAAAAAGTGTTAACGGATATTACAGAGAAATCACCCGAAGCAATACGTGTGGGAACTGGTGATCTATTTGAATGCACAATCAGTAAAAGAGATATAACGGACAAGAAGTTCACGAAGTTGGAAGATGTTATGATTATTCCTGAAGGGTTTACCGAACTGTTATCATTCCCATCTGTCAGTGGAAATCAGGAAGACCGGATTTTAATGCTTACAGAAATGGGAGATCCGCTTAGAGAAAAACTTGCAACTTTGCCGGAGACATTTGAAATTGCCGATGCTAAAGTTGTCCACGGACATCAGTGGGAGTGGGGCGGGCAACCTTGGTCACTCGTACGCGCGGAAGAGCATGGCTCTCCTATATTTTACGGTCACAGCCATACGTCGGGTCTATTGCTCAATGGAACCCGCCAGCAAATCGAATTCGGCGTTTCCTATGACGTCATCGGGGGAAAGGTACTTGTCAATGTAGGGGCTGTCAAAGATGATTGTGAATGGGTCCTGTATGATTCGGTGAAAAACACTGTCATTTTTATGAAAGTGTAATGCAAAAGACTGGACAGGCATTTCGCCCGTTCAGTCTTTTGCGTGAATTGCTTCTCGTGCAAGGGCGTCGGCTGCCCGGTTTTCCGTGTCGGGAATCCATTTGATGAAAAAGAAGTCGAATGATTTAACGATAGTAAGAATCCTCGATAAATATTGTTTGTACATTTCATTTTTAACAAACTCTTTTTCAACAGCCATGACGACGATTTGGGAATCCGATCGGGCTGACACCATCCCGGAAGTCAACTTCGCTGTTTCCTCCAGTCCGCGTAACAACGCTTGGAATTCAGCGGTATGATTATCTGTCGGTTCAATTTTTTCGGCTATTTTCAGCATATGACCTTCGCCCTTTATGAAAATTCCGATGCCGCTTTTTCCGGGATTCCCTGCGCTTGCACCATCTACATACAGTTCAATCATTCTCCAAACACCTCGATTTTCTAGATTAGTTGCACCAATGTTCAAAGCGTATTAGAATAAATACAGCTTTCCATTCGGAGGTAAAATAACATGAACAAAACAAGCGTTATGAATGAAATAAATGGGATTATGGACACATATTGTGAAGGTTGTTTCCTGAAGACGCAACTGTCAAAAGATAAAGGGAAGACTGGTTCACATAAATTCTGTATTACAACATGTACAATCGGTGAACAGCTGAAATTTTTGGGTCAAGAAATGAATAAAATCACAAAATAATATCCCACTGGAATTTACATCAGTGGGATTTTGTGTTTTATCTGGAAAGCTATAAAATCTCGTACTGTGCTCAAATTTACCACGTAGAGATTTAACGTCTAGATCTAGCACCTGGATTATCAAAGGGCCATAGGTTGTGGGGGGGCGCAGCGCACTTAGGCTGGATCCTGTGATAGCAAGTCCGGCCAGGAAGGATTGAAATGCATCCTTCCCGGGTAAATAACGGCCGCTCCCTTTACCTGTCTTATGGATGTAGGCCCTGAACAGGCGCTTGCGTTATTTTTATTTATTATTCATCACCAAGTTTTAAGACATTCGCTGCCTGAGGACCGCGATTCCCTTCGATGATTTCGAAAGACACGGATTGTCCTTCATCAAGCGTTTTAAAGCCTTCTGATAGAATACCGGTAAAGTGGACGAACACATCTTCCCCGTCATCCGCTTCGATGAAACCATAGCCTTTGTCATTGCTGAACCATTTCACTTTTCCCTGGTACATGTATATTCCTCCTCGGCAATTCGATGTCCCATCCATCTTAAGCATGGATGAACTTACTATACATGAATCGACATTCGGCGTCAACGATATGCCCAAATATTCAGACGCTAATCCTTGAAAAAACAATAGTAAATACAGGAGTGATGATATGAATGAAATGATTGAAAGATGTCAGGAAATTGTTTTAGAAATATACGATAAGTTTGATGCAAGTCACGATTTCGCCCATATTGAACGCGTAATGAAAAATGCGGAAAAAATCCTTGCTGTGGAACCTTCGGCAAATGAGCAAGTTGTACGACTTGCCGTTTTATTGCATGATATCGAGGATGCTAAGTATAAAATAGACACTAATCCAACATGCTTGGAAATTTTACAATCGCTCAAAGCCGACGACGAACTTACACAAAGCGTGATTGCAACGATTGAAAGTGTATCGTTCAGCGGCGGTAATTCAAAAAATGTTACGTCCATCGAAGGTGCCATCGTCCGCGACGCTGACCGCCTTGACGCAATCGGTGCAATCGGGATTGCACGCACATTTGCATTTGGCGGTGCAAGAGGCAGGAAGTTATACGACACAGAGGAAAATGCACGAGTAAACATGTCCGAAATAGAATATCGCAATAAAGAAACTGCATCGGTTACACATTTCTATGAAAAACTGCTGCTGTTGAAAGATTTGATGGTGACAGAAGAAGGCATTCGTCTCGCGCAGCAGCGGCATGATTATATGATTGATTTTTTAAAGCAATTGGAAGATGAAATTGGCCACTGATGGGTAATTTTCAATTCAAACACTATTATTTCATTCGAAAAGCCCCTTGTCCTCCGAAATAGGATAAGGGGCTTTACGTTATTTTAATAACAGATGGACTTGCGATTAAAGTAGTAGTTTTTCCAACATAACTGACACTTCTCTCGGTCGGATTCCATCTTGATTCTCACAATATTGCAGAAAAGGCATTGTATTAATGTAATGGAAAATGAGGGAGACATAAGATAGTTATCGATGTGTAGAAAGTGCATGAATCGGAAAATGGGGGATCCAATTCAATTTTCAGTCGTTGAAGATGAAACCAATCACATGCCTTGTAACACTAAAAAAATTCTAGACACCGAAACATGTTGAAGTGTTTCAATGCCTAGAATAAGTGGGTAGGTTGTCAGGTGGCTTGACATAGATTAACTGGATTGTTTTGGGTTGCCAGCTTAAAATTCAAAGTGTTTAGTGATGTAATCCTTCACTTCTGAAATTGGCATCCGGACTTGTTCCATTGAATCGCGGTGACGTACGGTCACTTGACGATCTTCTTCGGAATCAAAGTCATACGTAATACAGAACGGTGTACCGATTTCATCTTGACGGCGATAGCGTCTGCCGATGGATTGTGCGTCATCATATTGGACATTGAAATGTTTGCGAAGTTCCGCGTATACTTCATCCGCACCATTCGCTAGTTTCTTCGACAAAGGCAGAACTGCAGCTTTTACAGGTGCAAGTGCCGGGTGGAAGCGGAGAACAGTACGTTTGTCATCGCCATCCAGTACTTCTTCATCAAATGCATCGCAAAGGAATGCCAGTGTTACGCGGTCTGCTCCTAGGGATGGTTCGATGCAATAGGGTACGAATTTTTCGTTGGTTACTGGATCTTGGTAGTGGAAATCTTCCCCTGAATGCTCCATGTGCCGTTTCAAGTCGAAATCGGTACGATTCGCAATGCCCCACAGTTCACCCCAGCCGAACGGGAATTTGTATTCGATGTCAACAGTCCCGTTCGAATAGTGGGAGAGTTCGTCTTCGTCGTGTTCGCGCAGGCGCATATTGTCTTCCGTCAATCCAAGGTTCAACAACCACTGTTTTGAAAAGTCGCGCCAGAACTCGTACCATTTCATGTCTTCTCCTGGTTTACAGAAGAACTCAAGTTCCATCTGTTCGAACTCACGCGTACGGAATGTGAAATTCCCCGGTGTAATTTCGTTACGGAAGCTTTTTCCGATTTGCGCGATACCGAAAGGCATTTTCTTTCTCATCGAACGCTGAACATTTTTAAAGTTTACGAAGATTCCTTGTGCAGTTTCGGGACGAAGGAAAATTTCGTTCGCTGATGAATCCGTGACGCCTTGAGATGTTTTGAACATCAAGTTGAATTGGCGGATTTCTGTGTAATCCAAAGCTCCGCATGTAGGGCAGACAACTTTATGTTCATTGATCAGCTCTGCCATTTTTTCAAATGACAGACCGTCAACGATCATTTCAATTCCTTTGGCATCAAGTGCATCCTCAATCAATTTATCTGCACGGTGACGCGTGTTACATTTTTTACAGTCAATCATCGGATCATTGAAGTTGCCGATATGACCTGACGCTTCCCAAACTTTCGGGTTCATTAGAATAGCCGAGTCAAGACCGACATTATACGGCGATTCTTGAATGAATTTTTGCCACCAAGCTTTTTTGATGTTGTTCTTCAATTCGATGCCAAGCGGACCGTAATCCCAAGTATTCGCAAGACCGCCATAAATGTCGGATCCTGGGAATACAAAACCTCTCTGCTTTGCTAAGTTTACAACTTGTTCCATTGACATAGTAAATCCCTCCAATTAAAATAAGCACCCATCCCTGGACAATAAGTCCAGGGACGAGTGCATGATGCCCCGCGGTTCCACCCTAATTGGCTGTGTTGTATAAACAGCCCTCTTTACTAATGCATTAGCTCAAGGCCGCCTTTTCATGTCGATACGGGCTTTCACCATCCCCGTTCGCTTCAATTTGACATTACTTATAAACCCATCTTCGCCTATTCGATTCTAATTCAGTTTAGCATGGTTCTTCTTTCTTCGCAATAGCGCACGACTTCGTATATAATAATCAAGGATAAACAATTGAACGCTTAGGGCGGTGACTTATATGGAACTGAATAAGCGCCAGACGGAGATTTTTGAAATCGTTAAAGCTGACGGTCCAATTACCGGCGAACAAATCGCGGAAAGGCTCAAGCTGGCGAGGGCAACAATCCGTCCTGACTTAGCCATATTAACGATGGCAGGTTATTTGGACGCGAGACCGCGCGTAGGATATTTCTATTCGGGAAAAAGGCCTGTCCAATCGGTGGCTGACAGTATGATTGGCATGAAAGTACGTGATTTTCAGTCGATTCCGGTCGTTGTGGAGGAGAACATATCCGTCTATGACGCAATTACCCATATGTTCCTTGAAGATGTGGGAACTTTGTTTGTAGTCAACGGATCATCCCATCTTACAGGGGTCCTATCAAGGAAAGACTTATTAAGAACCAGCCTCGGCAACAATGAGTTGGAAAAAATACCTGTCCATATCATAATGACCCGAATGCCGAATATAACGTACTGTGGAAAACAGGATACACTTCTTCATGCGGCAAAAAAAATGATGGATAAGCAAATAGACTCGCTTCCTGTAGTAAAAGACAATGGGGGCGGTCTGGAAGTTGTAGGTAGGATTACGAAAACAAACATTACCGCAGCCTTCCTTTCACTTGCGGATGACCACGAATTATGAGGGGGATACTATGAGAAAGTTAACCTTATTCATCGTTTCCGACTCAGTCGGGGAAACGGCCGACCTTGTAGCCAAAGCGGCAGCGAGTCAATTCAGGCAAGGGCTTGAAACGGTTTTGATGAAAAGATTTTCGCATATTGAAGAAGAGTCACAGATTGATGAAATCGTCTATTTAGCGCAACGGGAAAATGCCATTATCGTCTATACACTGGTAAAAAGTACCATGTGTCAGAAACTAAAGGTAGAATGCGAAGCAAAAGGACTTCAATGCATCGATCTATTAGGTCCGATCATCAATCGAATCGGCATCGAACTCGGCGAAAAGCCATTGGAAGAACCTGGATTGGTTCGACAGCTTGATGAAGATTATTACAAAAAAATTGAAGCAATTGAATTTGCAGTAAAATATGACGACGGCAGGGATCCGAGAGGGATACTGAGAGCGGATATTGTTCTCGTAGGTGTTTCAAGAACTTCGAAAACGCCGCTTTCGCAATATCTTGCTCATAAACGATACAAAGTGGCGAATGTTCCGCTTGTACCCGAGGTCGACCCGCCGGAAGAGCTCTACATGATAGATCCAGAAAAATGCTTCGGGCTTGTCATATCACCGGAAAAACTGAATTTCATCCGCAAGGAACGGCTCATTGCCCTTGGTTTGAAAGATGATGCGAATTATGCAAGGGTGGATCGGATTGAAGCCGAGATCAGCCATTTCAATAAGGTCGTTTCAAAAATTGGCTGTACGGTGATTGATGTGACGAATCGCGCTGTTGAGGAAACGGCAAATGTTATACTTAATAAACTTGTGGAACGCAATCGACAATAGAAGCTTATCCACAGTGCTGAAGAAGGACCTCCTGTTCATACGGGGTGGTTCTTCTTTTGCGGATACTTCGAAAAAAGTTTTTTTGAAAAATGAGGCCTATTTGGAGATAAAGATTTTCAATTAGTGTAATATGAGAGATTCTGAGTATAATCGAAAATATTTTGTCGAATTAGAAGGATTTTTGAAATCCACCTCGAATTCAATGTTGATAGAGTGGTTGGTGATAGGATGACGAGAATACCAGAAGAGACTATAGAAGCCGTCCGATCAAAGACTGATATCGTAGATTTAATAGGGGAGTTTGTACAGCTGACAAAAAGGGGAAAGAACTGGTTCGGTTTGTGCCCGTTCCATGGAGAAAGCACGCCTTCCTTTTCCGTATCGGAAGATAAACAGCTCTTTCATTGTTTCGGTTGTGGTGCTAGCGGCAATGCGATTACATTCGTCATGGATATCGAGAACAGTCCATTTTCCGAAGCGGTCGTAAAATTGGCCGAACGGACTGGCATAGAGATTGATGTAGCGGTAAGTGAAGGCCCCCAAGCCAGGCAAAACAACGAATTTAAATCTATGCTTGAAGCACATGCTCTTGCAACAAATTTCTATAGTCATCTACTATTAAACACTGTAGAAGGTGAAGAAGCACTAGAATATCTTGAAAAAAGAGGGTTTACGCGGGACAATATCGAAAAATATGGAATCGGGTGGTCACTTAATGATAACGAAGCGTTATCAAGTCTCCTGAAACGTAAAAGTTTTAATATGAAAGAAATGGAACGAGCTGGATTGTGTATCATGAAAGATGATGGGACAGGCTATTTTGACAGATTCCGTTCACGTATTATGTTTCCGCTTCGTGACGATAATGGAAACGTTGTCGCATTCTCCGGAAGGATATTATCGGGTTCGAAACAAGAAGCAAAATACTTGAATAGTCCTGAAACGCCGATATTCGAAAAGAGTCAAATCTTGTACAATTTTCACAATGCACGTCTTAACGTCCGTAAAACGGGTAAAGTAATACTGTTTGAAGGATTTATGGATACAATTTCGGCAGATCGTGCCGGTGTAACGAATAGCGTTGCGGTAATGGGTACATCTTTATCAGATACGCATCTCCTTAAGCTTAAAAGAATAGCTAAAGATATCATCATCTGCTGTGATGGTGATGACGCCGGATGGGAAGCAGCCAAACGATTTGCGGGTATGGTTACGCGGAAAGGGATGGATGTTCAAATCGCCCTTCTGCCGGGGAAAATGGACCCGGACGACTATATTACAGAATTTGGCGGGGATGCTTTTCGCGAAAAAGTCCTCGGTAATCCGCATTCATTCATGTCATTCATCATGGCATATGCTAAACGTTCCAAGAATTTATCATATGAAAACGATGTATTGCAATATATCCATGAAGTACTGGAAGAATTGGCAAAGCGATCATCGCCGGTGGAACGGGATTTGTATATCCGGCAGCTTTCAACAATAACGGGTGTTTCCGTCGAGGCGATTAATCAGCAGTTCATAAAAATGGCCGGGCATCAGGCGAAAAGGGAAAAGGTTGAACCGGACCGCGAAGAGCCGGTTCGTTCCGGAAATGCTGTACCGCTTCAAAAACAAACAGTCACCGAACGCGCCGAGCGATTGTTGCTCCATCATCTGCTGAATGACGGCGCCCTTTTCGACCGTTTACGCGAGGACAAGGAAAATCTGTTCAACCGGGAGGAGTATGTAGCTATCTTCATTCGACTTGCCGGGTTTTACGAACAACACGGAACACCTGATTTCCACAGGTTCGCTGAGTCTTTGGAAGACCGGGAACTTAGGAAGGTCGTTCTGCAATCCGCTATGGTGGAAAGAGATCCAGAACACGCGGAAGAAGAAATAGCAGACTGTATCCGTCATTTGAAAAGATATCGAATCAGTTTGACAATCCAGTCGAAAATGCACGAATCAAAAGAAGCTGAAAAAAAGAATGATCATACCCGGGCGCTGGAGCTGGCCAGGGAAATTATACAGCTCCGGAAATCATTGACGGTAATGTAGTCGTATTCCGGTGTACTAAGGAGGAACGGGTAAGATGAGTAAACAAGAGAAATCCGAAGATATGGAAATTGAAATGACCGTTGAAGATGTGAAAGCGAACCTGTTGGAGGCCGGAAAGAAAACAGGCGAACTAACGCTGGATGAGGTAACAGAAAAGTTGTCAGTTTTTGACATGGAGCCGGAACAATTCGAGGAATTCCTTGATTTGATAGAAGTGCAAGGGATTGAGATGGATCGAAAAGCCGATGAAGAAGCTGGAGAAGAAGGCAAAGTGGTGACAGAGGAAAAGTTCGATTTGAATGACCTTAGTGTACCGCCAGGCGTCAAAATCAACGATCCGGTCAGAATGTATTTGAAAGAAATCGGCCGTGTAGACTTGTTGACAGGGGCGGAGGAAGTTGAACTCGCAATCCGTATTCTTGATGGTGATGAAGAAGCTAAAAAACGACTTGCAGAAGCGAACCTTCGACTTGTCGTCAGTATAGCGAAAAGATACGTGGGACGCGGCATGCTTTTCCTCGACCTGATTCAAGAAGGGAATATGGGGCTTATAAAAGCGGTAGAGAAATTCGACCATACAAAAGGCTTCAAATTCAGTACGTACGCAACATGGTGGATTCGGCAAGCAATCACCCGCGCAATCGCGGACCAGGCCCGTACAATCCGGATTCCAGTGCATATGGTAGAAACTATCAATAAATTAATTCGTGTCCAACGGCAATTGCTGCAAGACCTCGGGCGTGAACCATCTCCGGAAGAAATTGGTGAGGAAATGGATTTGACTGCGGAAAAAGTGCGTGAAATTTTGAAGATTGCACAAGAGCCCGTTTCATTGGAAACGCCGATCGGTGAAGAAGATGATTCCCATCTTGGTGACTTCATTGAAGATTCCGAAGCCCAGTCTCCATCCGATCATGCAGCATATGAGCTACTGAAGGAACAATTGGAGGATGTACTTGATACATTGACGGACAGGGAAGAAAATGTCCTGCGTCTACGGTTCGGTCTCGACGATGGCCGTACGAGAACACTTGAAGAGGTCGGTAAAGTGTTCGGCGTCACACGTGAGCGGATCCGTCAAATTGAAGCGAAAGCACTTCGTAAACTGCGCCATCCATCCAGAAGCAAACGTCTAAAAGATTTCCTTGAATAAAAGATTGCATCGGCGAACCATGTGCCGGTGCTTTTTTCACTATACATATCCTGAGCGACTGAATGGCGCTCTCCACTTTTCCTATATTTATCAAGGAGCGATCAAATACATGCATCCACAGCGAAAAAAGATGATTATTTCTGAAATCAAGTATTGGAAAATAAACAAGCTGTTACCTGAGCATTACTGTGATTTCCTTATTACTCTTTATGCGCAAGGAGAAGAAGAAAAAGAAACGAAAGCTGCAGAAGGGATACTTCTTAAAGAGAAAAGAAGATATAATCTGATGCTATTAATACTTTCCTTACTAACAATATTTGTCGGTGTTTGCATGTTCGTACTTATTCGTCACCCCGAATTGACGATTACTCTTACAGCGATTGTTTCATTCCTTTTTTTAATGTCGACCTTACGTAAATCAACTATTCAATCTGATATTGCACCGGTTCTATACATATTGACATCATTCATGTTGCTGTTAATGTCCCTAAAGTTATGGGGTGTCTTTTTTGAAGGGCAAGTGATGCTACTCGTTGGATTGCTCATTTTAAATTGTGTACTTTGGCTGTTTGCTGGTCGTTTGCTTAAATTGCTTTATTTCACAATTTCGGGAGCAGCTGGACTTCTATTAATCATCGGATTCCTTTTATTTCATTCTAAAGTCTAGTAAACTTTCACTATTTACTGTGAAAGCGTTGGACAATTCGTTATAATTGAAATTGTAAGCGAAAGCGTTCACAGCAAAGGGGATGAAGATGTTGAATTTCGATTTAACTGAAGAACAGCAGATGATAAAAAAAATGATCCGGGAATTTGCAGATGAAGTTGTTGCACCGGGGGCAGTCGACCGTGATCGGTCAAAGAAGTTTCCAGTGGAAGTCTTTAAACAGCTTTCCGGCATGGGAATGATGGGCTTACCGTTTTCGGAAGAATACGGCGGTGGAGGGGCTGATACGATCAGTTTCGCTATCGTGACGGAAGAACTGAGCCGCGCATGCGCGTCGACGGGAATCACTTATTCCGCTCATATTTCATTAGGAGGCGCTCCGCTCAATCTGTTTGGAACCGAAGCACAAAAACATAAATATTTGACTCCTATTTGTACAGGCGAATCATTCGGTGCATTTGGATTGACAGAATCGAATGCAGGATCGGATGCGGGGGGGACGCAGACGACAGCAAAAGAAGACGGCGATGATTATGTCATCAACGGATCTAAGATGTTTATCACGAATGCAAGTTATGCCAAGCATCTTGCAATTACCGCTATTACGCGGAATGAAGGCGGCAAGAAAGAAATAAGCGCAATCATTGTACCAACCGATGTAGAAGGTTTCACAGTCATTGATAATTATGAAAAAATGGGGCTTAATGCTTCCAACACTACAGAGCTGGTGCTTGACAATGTTCGTGTGCCGAAAGAGAACCTGCTAGGCACTCAAGGCAACGGTTTCCGGCAATTCCTCGTCACTCTTGACGGAGGGCGCATTGGAATCGGCGCTATGGCTGTAGGAATTGCTCAAGCTGCGTTTGACCGTGCGCTACGCTATTCCAAAGAACGTAAACAATTCGGTAAAGTGCTTTCCGAATTTCAAATAACCCAATTTAAGTTAGCAGACATGGCGATGAAAATTGAGCTCGCACGAACTATGGTACATAAAGCCGCATGGCTGAAGGATCAGGGGCGTCCATTTTCAAGAGAAGCTTCCATGTGTAAATTATATGCGTCGGAAATCGCTATGGAAGTTGCGAGTGAAGCGATTCAAATCCATGGAGGATATGGGTATATGAGGGAATACGAAGTTGAACGCTATATGCGAGATGCAAAACTTCTCGAAATCGGGGAAGGCACTTCGGAAGTCCAAAGAATGGTCATCGCCAGATTGATTGGCTGCTAAGAACAAATGCGAAAGCGGCTAGTTCAATGCCTCCCTATTGGAGGACCACTAACTTGAAGACTGAAGCGACACGAGGGGCCAGGCACTGAATACTAGACGACATAACTCCAACTGGCAACTTAGACACAATATGAGCGTTTTATCATTTCTAGGTTTATATAATAAAAGTGCTAAAGACACCCGCAGCAAAACAACAGCAAAATGTTTGTCGAATTTGTCACAAAGAGCGAAAAAATCAGCGATATCCCTTTCAGTTTTCATTGGGATACAGTACAATAATAGTTGTGTACTGTATTCATTACAGAATAAATCCTGATGAAGGAGGGTAATTCAATGAGTAAAAATCCAATAGTGCCTTATATCCTGATTTTTGCGCTTGGTATCGGACTTATTTTCTTCATGTCTATTTATGGACTTGATCAGAAAGAGGAAATCGCGGGACAGGGTGAAGAGGGAAAAACTGAAGAAGCTGAAGGTGCGGCGGATTCTGCGGAATTTGACGCTGAAGCGGTTGCTCAAGGTAAATGTATCGGCTGTCACGGTGGCGATCTTACGGGTGGAATGGGACCAGCTTTGGCTGGAACAAAACTATCTAAGGATGAAATTAAAACCATCATCAAAGAAGGTGCTGAAGGCGGAATGCCAGGCGGACTAATAACTGATGATGCCGAGCTTGACGCAATGGCAGACTATATCTTATCACTTAAATAAGTAGAAACGAGCAAAAAGCTGTCAGTCAGCAGATATATCTGTTGACTGGCAGCTTTTTCGAATTCAAAGATAGTGCAAAAACTTCCGAATTCCTATACACTACTAGCTAAGAAAGGCGGCGAAAAAATGAATTCAGAACGATTATCCAACAGATTAGAGGCGGTCGCTTCTTTCGTCAACAAAGGGGCAGTCGTTGCAGATATCGGCAGTGATCATGCCTATTTGCCATGTTTCCTTATACATACTGGAAAAGTAAGAAAGGCTGTAGCCGGGGAAGTGGCAAAGGGGCCTTATGAATCTGCAGTGAAAAATGTACTGCGTGAAGGTTTGTCGGAAGTTATTACAATACGTTTGGCAGATGGTCTATTTGCCATCGAAGAAAGTGATGCTGTCGATACCGTGACGATTGCGGGGATGGGAGGTCCGCTTATCGCAACGATTTTGGATCGGGGTAAGGAACGACTGGCTCATATAAATCGCATCATTACACAACCGAATATATATGCACGGGCTATTCGTGAATGGGCAGTCGTTAACGGCTGGAAAGTTGCAGACGAGCGAATTCTGAAAGAAGATGGCAAATTATATGAAATAATTGTGTTGGAAAAAGGGCAGTCGGCGTATGGTGAATTGGAATTGATGGCGGGTCCCATATTGCTTGATTCAAAAACGGATGTATTCTACGAAAAGTGGGAAAACGAGATGGTGGAATGGAAACGCGTACTTGACTCACTCGAAAAGGCGTCGGAAACAGATGCTATAAAAACGAAAAAAGCACAGTTGAAAAGTCATATCGATTTAGTTGGAAAGGTGTTGGCGACGTGAAAAAAGTTAATGGTCATGAGGTAATTGAACTTTTCGAACAATGGTCACCAAAACGCTTCGCGATGGATGGGGATCCAATCGGTCTTCATATCGGCCAATTGAATCGCCCTGTGGAAAAGGTGCTCGTTACTTTGGATGTCAATGAAGAGGTGATCGATGAAGCGATTGAAAAAGGCGCCAGTCTCGTCATCGCACATCATCCACCGATCTTCAGGCCATTGAAAAGTCTTAAGACGGATACACCGCAAGGCAGAATGATCGAGAAATGTATTAAAAATGATATTGCCGTCTATGCGGCACATACGAATCTGGATGTTGCCCCAGGGGGAGTAAACGATATGTTAGCTTCCAAACTTGGACTAGTCGACACGGAAATAGTGGAGCGGACATTTTCTGAACCGCTTTACAAAATGATCGTCTTCAGTCCGCTATCGCATTCAAACGACATCCGGCAGGCGCTGGCAAAAGCGGGTGCGGGTGCAATCGGCGATTACGCGGGATGCAGTTTTAGTTCCACGGGCATTGGTCGCTTCACGCCTACAGAGGGAGCCGATCCATTCCTCGGTGAAATCGGGAAAGGCGAAGAGGTCAAAGAAGAAAGAATCGAAGTTGTTCTTCCTGGTTCGCTTCGCAGTAAAGTGCTGAATGCAATGTTGAACGCCCATCCATACGAAGAGCCTGCTTATGATTTTTTTGCACTTGATCAGCGGTCGAATGAATATGGACTCGGCCGTATCGGGAAACTTCCTGAAAAAACGACTCTTGCACAATTTGCCGAACTTGTTAAAACTATCTTTAAGGTTCCAGCATTGCGATTTGTCGGTGATCCAAACAAGGAAATTCATAAAGTTGCGGTATTGGGCGGGGATGGCAACAAATACATCGGAGCCGCTAAACGCAGTGGAGCGGATGTTCTAGTGACGGGTGATTTATATTATCATGTTGCCCATGATGCCGAAGCGATGGGGCTCGCCGTCATAGACCCGGGCCATAATATCGAGAAAGTGATGATTAGCGGTGTCGTGGATCATATGCATTCAGCATGCAAGGAAGCTGGTTATCATGTGTCCTTCATCGAATCGGTGGTCATCACTGAACCATTTACATTCATATAAGTTGAAATAAAGAATTCCATTGAATCACTGCAGCGCTAGGGGATGCTTCCAATCATAAGCCAGGTAACTTCGCCGTCGGGCTTATGGCTTCGGCTACCTCTGTTAAGGAACCTTCGTTCAGTTTATAAACCGGATTCAATACTTGAACTTATTTAGTTAGTGAACCATGACGAAAGAAACCGGCCTCTGCAATGGGAGGCCGGTTTCTTCAAGTTGTTGCGTAAGGTTCAATTCGTTCGACAGGGGTGGGATTTTTAATTTTTGGAAGAATTTTTTCCAATTGAAATTTCCGTTCCGGGATATGTGTAGCTGGATCTTCGGGATTGAAATTCTCGAGGAATGAAATCACTTCACGAACTATTAAAGTCGGAGTGGAAGCACCCGCTGTGACACCAACAGTTTCGATACCTTCCAACCATTTCACATCAAGTTCCGATACATCCGAAATTCGATACGATGGTGTGTCGGCAATCTCAACGGAAACTTGTGTCAGACGGTTCGAGTTATTGCTCATTGGATCCCCAACGACAATTAAAAGTTCTGTTTCGCCGGCTTGTTGTGCGACGGCTTCCTGTCTAACTTGTGTAGCAAGACAAATTTCCTTATGAACTCCGATATGTGGATATTTTTCTTTAAGTGCGTCCATAATGTGAACGACATCCCATTGACTCATCGTCGTTTGATTCGTCACGAGCAGTTTGTCATTTTTCACGTCCAGTTTTTCGACGTCTTCAATAGTTTCAATCAGATGCACCGCATGAGGCGCCACACCGATTGCACCTTCCGGCTCAGGATGATTTTGTTTGCCGATGTAAATGATATCGTAGCCATCTGAAGTTTTTTCTTTGATAAGATCATGGGTAACGGTTACGTCCGGGCAAGTTGCATCAATCGAAACAAGGCCTTTTCTTTTCGCCAGTTCACGCACTTCCGGAGAAACGCCGTGTGCTGTAAAGATAACCGTGCCCGTTTCGACTTGCTCTAGGATCTCTAAACGATTTTCCCCGTCGAGAGTAATGATTCCATCCTCTTCAAATGCATCCGTAACGTGTTTATTATGGACGATCATTCCCAATATATATATGGGTCTCGGCAACGTCTTGTCGAGCGCCGCGTTTCTCGCGATGATCATTGCATCGACAACCCCATAACAGTAACCCCTTGGGGTAATCTTTAATACTTTCATGCAGTCTCACTCCTCTAATAGGATCTATCATCCATTATAGCGGAGTCGGGCGGCGGATTCAAAATTATCGGATGGGCGGCTGGAAGATACGGGGGACAGATGGACCGGGCGGCGTATTTGCAACCGCTGATTGCGCGGCGGACGCTACTCCACTTGCGGCCGACCCAGCGGAGGCACCGGCCGATGGGAGCGATTGGAAACCTTTATACAATCTCCACATTGCAGGCAAGTTTTGAACCATTGGCGCAAATTGCTGAACCATTGGTGCGAATTGCTGGGCCGTGTTCAAGAAGCGGTTAGCTGTTTGCATATACGATTCCATTTTTGATGGACCTTGCTGCATCCCTTGACCGGACGTCGGCCCGCCAAACGGATTGTTGGCCGGACCGTTCATGAATGGTTGTCTGGGTCCTTGCCCCTGCCCTAATCGAGGGGGCGGACCGAAGCCCGTTTGTCCCATAGAATTCGGGGGTGGTTGGTGTCGTGCGAACGGATAAAAGGATTCATACCTCATAACTATCTCCTTTCTATAAATAAGAATGGACTTTCACATACTATACTATGCGAAAATCGCATACGGCGGAACGAAATCGTGTTACAATAGGTGTACATTAGGAGGGTTACGTATGTCTAAATTTACAGACTATCAATTCAAACCATTTTTACGCGAAGCAATCGGGAGGCTCGGTTTTGAGAAGCCGACACCGATACAAAAGGAAATTATACCGCTCATCCTTAAAGGGACGAACGCAATCGGACAAGCACATACAGGTACGGGGAAATCACACAGCTTCCTAATTCCGGTATTGGAACGGACAGATACAACTGTCGATGAGCTGCAAGCGGTTATTACAGCTCCGACAAGAGAGCTGGCGACGCAATTGTACAATGAGCTCGCTAAAATGACGGAAGGCACAGATGTGCGCAGTTCACTGCTAATCGGCGGTACGGACAAGCAACGGTCCATCGGGAAGCTGAAATCGATTCCTCATATCGTAGTAGGAACACCTGGGCGGATCAATGATATGTCCGAAAATGGAGCGCTTGCCATTCATACTGCAAAAATATTAGTGATTGACGAAGCGGATCTTGCATTCGACATGGGCTTTATCGAGGATATCGATAAGTTTGCAGCGAAAATGCCCGCTAAACTGGAAATGTATGTCTTCTCAGCGACGATTCCGGAAAAACTTAAACCGTTTCTGACTAAATATATGGAATCGCCTGTTCATGTGAAAATCGGTGAACGAAAACCATTGACGGAAGGGATGCACTACTCTCTTGTTCCTGTCCGCAGCATGAATAAAAGGAAGAAATTGTTGGAAGTAATGCAAGGCATCAATCCTTATTTGGCGATTATCTTTATGAATACAAGGCAAAATGCCGAAGGACTGGCTACTTATCTAGCTGAGAACGGCATTAAAGTAGGAAGGATACACGGTGATTTAACACCGCGTGAACGGACGCGGATGATGAAACAAATCCGTGACCTTGAATTCCAATACATTGTAGCGACGGACCTTGCAGCCCGCGGAATCGATATTCCAGGTGTCAGCCACGTCATCAACTTCGAGCTGCCTGATGACCTCGAGTTTTTCATCCACCGCGTTGGACGTACTGCACGTGCAGGGCTTAAAGGGACTGCGATTACTCTGTATGAACCATCTGAAGACGATAAGGTGGTCAGAATTGAAAAGATGGGCATTCCTTTTGTTCATGAAGAAGTGAAAAAAGGTGAGTGGGTCGAGGTAAAAGAGCGCCATGCAAGAAGAAACCGTGTAAAAGAAGAAGATGATATCGACCGTAAAGCGATTTCGTTCGTACAAAAACCATCGAAAGTGAAACCGGGCTATAAAAAGAAAATGGCTCAGGAAGTAGAAAGGTTCAAAAAGCGGGAAAGGAGATTGAAACGTAAAAAATGACAAACAATCAACCATTATTACTTGGATCCCATGTATCTATGAGTGGAAGCAAAATGTTGCTTGGGGCAAGCCAGGAAGCTGCAAGTTACGGAGCGACCACTTTCATGATCTATACCGGGGCTCCTCAGAACACACGCAGGAAACCGATTGAAGAATTGAATATCGCAGCGGGTCAATTGAACATGGAGGAAAATGGACAATCCAATATCGTCGTCCATGCACCTTATATCATTAATATCGCAAATACATTTAAGCCCGAGACATTCAGACTCGGTGTCGATTTTTTGCAAATGGAGATTGAACGTACCGCTGCACTTGGTATTGATCAAATTGTTCTTCACCCGGGCGCGCACGTAGGGGCTGGTGCCGAGCTAGGGATCGCGAAGATCATCGAAGGGCTGAACGAAGTCCTATCCCAGGACTATCCAGTACGCATCGCACTCGAAACGATGGCGGGGAAAGGGACTGAATGCGGTCGTAACTTCGATGAAATTGCCGCAATCATCAACGGCGTAACGCATAATGAGCGTTTATCGGTTTGTTTCGACACATGCCACGTTCATGATGCCGGATATGATATCGTAAATGATTTTGAAGGTGTACTGCACGAATTTGATAAAATTGTGGGCAAGGAAAGAATTTCCGTCATCCATGTCAATGATAGTAAAAATGAGTGCGGTGCAATGAAAGACCGTCATGAAAATATCGGATTCGGTCATATCGGTTTTGAACCACTTTCTTATATTGTTCATCATGAAGGTTTCCAATCGATTCCAAAAATTCTTGAAACACCGTTTGTAGGTGCAGATCCGAAAAAGAAATCGGCGCCATATAAATTCGAGATTGAAATGCTCAAAGAAACATCATTTCAACCTGAAAAGATTGATCTGTTAAGAGGATAAATTGAACCTCCCGTCTGCAAAGAGTCTATATGCAGACGGGAGGTTTTTGTTAAGAAGTGTACAGACACTTTTTACTTGGTGGAATCCAAATACTTCTTGAATAGAATTTCAGTTTTTTTATCACCGATGGCCAACCGGATTTTATTGATGAAGGCTTCCGGTACCCCCGTAAAAAGCCAATGAAATGAAATTTCATCAAGCAATGGACGCAAAGCCCTTATTTCCGACTTGGAAAAGTCGATTCCGTATTGCCTTGCAATGATTTTGACTTCCTCATCACTTCTCATTTTCACTTCATTTAACAGTTGAACATAATCCACAAATGATTCCTTCTTTCTTAAATGGTTGTATCCCTTCGTGTCTTGGTTTATAATTTGACGAGTGAATCGTAATGATTCCTGTTTCAGGGAAGGGATAGTAAAATGTCAACTAACATTATTCAGCTGGACGATGTCAGTTTCAGTTATGAACAATCAATCGCCCTTGATCATATTTCCCTCCAAGTTGGAGATGGGGAGTTTTGGGCATTGATAGGGCCGAATGGTTCCGGTAAATCAACCCTTATCAATATTATTCTTGGACTCTTACGGCCATCCAGCGGCTCGGTGAAACTGTTTGGTGCGGATATCGATTCATTTAGACACCGCGAACGGATTGGTTATGTTTCTCAGAAATCCAACTCGTTCAACTCTGGTTTTCCCGCGACCGTCCTTGAAGTTGTGAGAAGTGGATTGGCTCGTAAAGTAGGGTTATTTAAAAGTTTTTCAAAAAAAGATGAGCACCGAACAGTAGAAGCACTCCGTATCGTTGGTATGGCGGACTTTGCAAAGCGAAATATGGGTGAATTATCCGGTGGTCAACAGCAGCGTGTGTTCATAGCAAGAGCACTTGCCGGTGAACCGGATCTTCTAATCATGGATGAGCCGACGGTTGGAATCGATCAGCAGAACGTCGCATCATTTTATTCTATGCTCAATAAATTAAATCGTGAGCATGGAATTGCAATCTTGCTTGTGACACACGAAATCGACCTCGTCACCGATCTTGCAACGCATGTGGCCTGTTTGAACAGAACCATCCATTTTCACGGTAGACAGTCCGAGTACAAAAAAATGGAAGATGACGATATTTCCAGATGGTATGGACATCCTGTCCGGCGCGTCCACCAGCATAAGGATGAGGTGGAACGATGATCACTGATATTTTATCGTATGAATTTCTTCAGAATGCTTTTCTGTCCGGTTTGATCATCGGCGTCATTGCCCCTTTGCTCGGTCTATTCATCGTCGTCAGACGTCTTTCGCTAATCGCAGATGCGCTCAGTCATGTAGCGTTGGCGGGTATCGCCGGAAGTCTTTACCTAAGCCAACAAGTTCTTTTTTTCGCTGCATTGAACCCGGTTTATCTAGGAATTGCGTCAGCCGTAGGTGGGTCGTTACTGATTGAAAAATTGAGGGGAGCTTACCGTCATTATGAAGAATTGGCGATTCCGGTAATATTATCGGCAGGAATCGGTCTTGGTGCTATTTTCATTTCGTTATCAAAAGGGTTCGGCTCGGATTTAATCGGTTATTTATTCGGTTCAGTATCTGCGGTCAGCAGGCAGGATCTGCTCGTCGTTATCGTAATTGCAATCATAGTCATCGTCTATATCCGGTTTCTTTATAAAGAACTGTTTGTACTGTCATTCGACGCAGAGTACGCGAAAGTTTCTGGTATAAATCCGCGGTACATCCAGATGGTCTTCATGATCATCACGGCGTTAGTCATTGGTGCGTCGATGCGGATTGTCGGCATTTTGCTAGTGTCATCACTTATGACGATTCCGGTTGCGGCGGCTATACAGCTCGCAAAAAGTTTCAAGGGGGCGATGATCTACTCCATCGTATTCGGAGAGTTGGCGGTCATAATTGGACTAATCACTGCCTATCATTTGGATATCGCTCCAGGGGGAACGATTGTCATCACATCAATACTTATTTTATTAGTAGTACTTGGCTGGAAGAAAGTCCAGGGCGGACGGAATGTCCGTGCAGCGAAGGGGGAGTTGGTATGACACTCGATGAGGCATGGCGTATCCTTCAGGAAAAACAATTTAAGCGGACAAAAAACAGAGATACGATATTACAGTTCTTTTCGGAGAATGACCGCTATTTGACAGCGCTCGAAGTGAAAAACTTCATGGAAGAGGATAATCCGGGAATAAGTTTTGATACGATATATCGAAACTTATCGACCTTTTCAGACCTAGGTATCCTCGAAGAGACAGATTTAAACGGGGACCGCCATTTTCGGATGCAATGTGATCCTGGCGTTCACCATCATCATTTCATCTGTACGGCATGCGGAAAAACTAGGAGTATTTCACATTGTCCTATGGAAATGATTACTGTCAACCTACCTGATTATGAAGTAGAAGGGCATAAATTCGAAATCTATGGCAAGTGTCCTTTATGTGTTGCGAAATAAAAAAACGGTGTGAGCCTCTAACGCTAGAGGTTCACACCGTTTTATCATTTAAATGGAAGCTTCTACTATGGGAAATAACTGCTTGATCCATTTGTTTGCTTCCTGCCAATCAGACACGCGGATGACACCGTCAGGAATCGGCTTCCGGTTATACGGCGTATCAAATAGAATGACTGGAATATTTAGCTCTTTATGGATTTCTACAGCATTATCATGCTTGTCTTCAAAAAAAGCATGAACACCGAATTTTTTTGCCGTTTCAATCTTATAATGGCTTCCGACAAGTTCGATATGATCGTACGGGATTTCCTGTTGTTTGAACCAGTTCAGTGTGGAATCGTATACATGATGGCCCCGGGCGGAAATATAGTACAGTTCAAACTGTGCTTGCCAATCGGTTAAAATGTCTTTGGCATATTCTTGAGCGGGAGACGTTTTGTAAATATGCGGCTCCGCACTTTTATACCAATCATAAAAATTTTTTTCATCTACTGTAAATGCCTTTGTCAGGTCATATTCTTTGATATCATCAAGAACCAGATTGCAGCCGAACTGCTCGTTTATATGCGGCAATAAAGAAGTGGGGCATGTCACCGTTCCGTCGATATCAATACCGAAGCGGAGACTCCTCATTCAACTTTCCCACCTTGCAGGAGTAGTTCTTCTTGTCTTTTCTTTTCAAAATATTCTTCCGCAAGTTTATCGATTTCGACTTTTAACTCTTCGACCATCGTCTCTTCCGGAACTTTTCGGACGGTTTTACCTTTCATAAAGAGAAGTCCTTCGCCGCGTGCGCCTGCGATTCCGATATCCGCTTCGCGCGCCTCACCCGGTCCGTTGACCGCGCAGCCGAGCACTGCAACTTTAATCGGAGCTTTTATGTGGGAAATATATTCTTCGACTTCATTCGCGATTGTAATGAGGTCGATTTCAATCCGACCGCATGTAGGGCATGAAATTAGCGTAGCTGCGTTTGACGAAAGACCGAATATCTTCAACAATTCACGTGCCACTTTAATTTCTTGAACAGGATCGGCACTCAGCGATACCCGCATCGTGTTGCCGATGCCTGCTGATAAAAGGGTACCGAGACCCGCCGCACTTTTAATGGACCCTGAAAACAGCGTCCCTGACTCAGTTATGCCGAGGTGTAATGGGTAATCGAATGCTGCCGCCGCTTTCTGATACGCTTCAATCGCTAAATTTACATCGGAAGCTTTCAATGACACGATGATATCGTGGAAATCGAGGTCTTCCAATATTTTGATATGGTGCAGTGCACTTTCCACCATTCCGTCGGCTGTCGGGTAGCCGTATTTTTCAAGGATCTTTTTCTCAAGGGATCCGGCATTTACGCCGATACGAATCGGAATGCCTTTTGCTTTCGCAGCATTGACGACAGCTTCGACTTTTGCCTGTCTACCGATGTTACCAGGATTGATGCGAATCTTATCCGCCCCTTGTTCGATGGCGATTAACGCTAATTTATAGTCGAAATGTATGTCTACCACAAGCGGAATGTTAATCCGTTTTTTGATTTCGCCGATGGAATAGGCTGCTCGCTCGTCAGGACACGCAACACGGACAATTTGACATCCGGCCTCTTCCAAACGTAGGATTTCCGCGACTGTCGCTTCGATGTCATGTGTCTTAGTAGTTGTCATACTCTGGATGAATAACTCGTCACTGCCACCGATTGTCAGGTTACCGACCCGGACAGGACGTGTATTTGCTCTGTTTATCATTGCACTCATTTATTTCTCTCCTTAGTTGGCCATAGCCTCATAACTATAGCTATTTTAGCAATCTTCATAGTGAAAAGACAAGGGACAGCCCTTATCGATTGTACTCTATGCATTTTTCGGTTTGCGTACCTGATAATGGAAGTACAATTTTTTCACCGCCGACAATTTGCTGGTTTTGAAGATGAGGATTCAAGGAATAGAAGGAAGACAACCTATCGATAAATCCGGTTTCAGCATCGGGATACAGTGCGAACAATGTTTCAATCGTATCACCGTCGACTGTAGAGACGGTGATGGTTTTGATTTTTTCTTCTTCACATTGTTGCTGTTGTTCATTGACAAAAGAAGCGAGCGGGATTGTACCTTCCACCAAATCGAGTCGTATGAAATGGAACGTTGCGAATAATAGAACTGCGAGTAGTAGTATTCTCATGGAAATTCCCCCTTCCGCCACTATATGCACGGAACAGGGAAATATTCATTGAGGCATTTTGGGATAATATCTAGCCGCGGCAGCAATATAAGCAAAATGGACAACAGCTGTGAATACCGTACTGAAGGTTTTCAGTGACGGCAGGAAATCAAGTCCAATTGTCAAAAGTATAGGAACGGTAACCGCAATAGCGGAAGTTCTCCATATATGGCGGTATTCCCCACGTCTCTTCATCAATTTTAGCAAAAGTAAGCCTATGTAACCTAAAATACTGATTTGGATGAATATGAAAGAAGTACTGATGACAAGCTGCAACAAAAATGCAATCGGATAGATGAGACCGCCGATTGTTTTACCGTGCTCCATCTGTTCAGGCGTTGATTCGAATAAAACAGCATCTCCGCCAATATAGCGGATGAAAGATAACAATGTAAATAACGCGACAAAAACGAAAACATAACGGAATACCTTTCCTATCGGTAAAAGGCGAAATGCCGCCAGTTTTTTCGGTTCATGAATCGCTGATTTGAAAAGCTGTTGGAACTTCACTTTATGACCTCCTTCATCTACAACAGTCTATCATTTTACAAAGCAGTTGTGTTTACAACTATATTCGACAGAATGATGACATTTCGTAAACCAATTGTTAAGGGAATGTAAAGATTCGGCTACTTCTATTTACAATTGGGGATTGCTATCCCCATAATGGGATGCGTACATAAAGCATACACAATGGAGGTTGACTGCGTAATGGAAGTGAACTGGCAGGAAATGCTGTTCCAGTTTCTAGGCGGGCTCGGAATTTTCTTGTTCGCGATAAAGTATATGGGGGACGGCCTTCAAAAAGCAGCGGGGGACAGGCTGCGTGCAATCCTTGACCGTTTCACGACAAACCCGTTCATGGGTGTACTGGTCGGAATTATCGTTACCGTTTTGATTCAATCAAGTTCGGGAACGACAGTCATTACAGTAGGTCTTGTGAGTGCCGGTTTCATGACTCTCCGTCAAGCAATCGGTGTCATTATGGGAGCAAATATCGGAACTACTGTTACGGCATTCATCATCGGTCTTGATGTCGGGGCCTATGCGCTGCCGATCATGGCGGTCGGAGCATTTCTTATTTTCTTCATTAAGAAAAACCAAATTAAAAACCTTGGGGAAGTCATTTTTGGCTTCGGCGGACTTTTCCTTGGCCTCGAATTGATGAGTGGAGGTATGAAGCCGCTTCGGGAATTAGAAGTGTTCACTGATATGATGGTATCGATGAGCGATCAACCGATGCTTGGAGTAGTTGTTGGGACGGTATTCACATTGATTGTACAAAGTTCGAGTGCAACGGTCGGTATTTTGCAGGGTCTTTATGCCGAAAATCTCGTTAATATCAATGGAGCACTACCAATTTTATTTGGTGATAATATTGGAACAACGATTACAGCTGTTCTTGCATCAATCGGTGCTTCGGTAGCAGCGAAGCGTGCTGCGGCAACACACGTATTATTTAATGTCATCGGAACGGTCGTCTTCATGCTGCTTCTCATACCGTTCACTGCATACGTCGAGTGGATATCAGGAGTGTTGGCCCTTGAAAATAAAATGCAAATTGCATTTGCACACGGATCGTTTAACATTGCCAATACTATCATCCAGTTCCCGTTAATAGGAGCATGGGCTTGGTTAGTGACAAAAATGATTCCAGGTGAAGATGTTACAATTGAATATAAACCGAAGCACTTGGACAGGCATTTTATAGAGCAATCACCTGCGGTCGCAATTGGACAAGCGAAAGAGGAAATCATTCGCATGGGCGATTTCAGTGTTCGCGGTTTGCAAGAGTCATTTGAATACTTGAAAACAGGCAATAAAAAGCATGCGGAAACAGCATATCAAATTGAAGATGCCATCAATAACCTGGACCGAAAAATTACGGACTATCTTGTTGAAATAACTTCAGTAAGCATTTCGCCGGTTGAATCTGCACGTCACTTTATGCTCATGGATACGGTGCGTGATATTGAACGGATAGGCGATCATTTTGAAAACATTATCGAACTCATTGACTATCGTGATGTCAACCGAGTAAAACTGACGGACGGTGCGATGAACGATCTATCGGAAATGTTTACGTTAACTATTGAAACTGTCCAGAAAGCTGTAGATTCACTCAACCTGAATGATATGGAACTGGCAAGAACGGTTGCAGAAAAAGAAGTTCTCATCGACAAGATGGAACGGAAATTCAGGAAAAATCATATTTTACGACTAAATGAAGGTCGATGTACGGCGCAATCAGGCATGGTGTTTGTTGATATCGTTTCAAACTTGGAGCGTGTCGGTGACCATGCTGTGAATATTGCGGAAGCAATTCTTGGAAATAGAGCATAAATGTTCGTATAGGAGGATGATTTCATGGAAATCATAGGTTGGATTATTGCGATTGCCATGTTTATTATAGCCTTCGCTGGACTCGTGTATCCGATTATCCCATCGGCTCTCTTCATCGTAGGGGGGTTCCTCTTATACGGCCTCATTGATACATTCAACGGGATGACCGTCTTGTTTTGGAGTATTCAAGTGTTGTTCGTTATCTTGCTGTTCGGTGCGGATACATTGTCGAATCTCGTCGGTGTGAAAAAGTTCGGCGGATCTAAAGCGGGTATGTGGGGAAGTACAATCGGCCTTCTCATTGGTCCTTTCGTCATCCCGGTTGCTGGAATCCTAATCGGTCCTTTTTTGGGCGCCGTCATCGCGGAACTGGTTGTTTCCCGAGTCGGAGTTAAGCAGGCCGTCAAGACAGGCATCGGGTCACTTGTCGGATTTTTCACTTCAGTTGTAACAAAAGGACTGGTCATGGCTGTGATGATTACTGTTTTTGTTTTATTCGTCAGATGAATCGATTCGAAATAGTCCATTATATTTGAACGTCATTAGCAACTTTGATAATGTTGAAAGCGTAGCATATTTATGAAACTATCGAGGAGGAAATGACAAATGGCTTACAAATTACCAGAATTACCTTATGCATATGATGCACTTGAACCACACATCGACAAAGAAACGATGAACATTCACCACACTAAACACCATAATACGTATATAACGAACTTGAACAATGCGCTTGAAGGAAATGAAGAACTTTTAAACAAATCAATCGAAGATCTAATTGCTGATCTTGACGCTGTACCTGAGGACAAGCGTACGGCTGTCCGTAACAATGGCGGCGGTCACGCGAACCACTCCCTCTTCTGGGAACTGCTATCACCGAATGGCGGCGGAAACCCGTCAGGCGCTCTTGCAGAAGCAATCGATAAAAAATTCGGCAGCCTTGAAACATTCAAAGAAGAATTTGCAAAAGCGGGTGCGACTCGCTTTGGATCTGGATGGGCTTGGCTTGTATTGAATAATGGCGAACTTGAAATCATGTCGACTCCAAACCAGGATTCACCTATCATGGAAGGCAAAACGCCTCTTCTTGGACTAGATGTTTGGGAGCACGCGTACTATTTAAACTATCAAAACCGTCGTCCTGACTATATTTCAGCATTTTGGAATGTTGTCAATTGGGATGAAGTTGCAAAACGCTTCGGTAAATAATTAATAACTTCATCTAGAAGGAACCAAGCACACATCTTGTTCGTCAAGATGTGTGCTTTTTCTATTTTGAATGATATAATTCAAAATGGTTAACGTAGAAGGGGGGGACATTATGAAAAAACCGATGCGTAAGGCGGAACAGGCTAAAACACGTCAACGAAGACATATCGCATTCCGAATGAACTTCCTGTTCTTTTCAATCTTTGTCCTATTCTCATTGCTGATTTTTCGACTAGGTTACTTACAAATCGTCAAAGGCGAAGATTATTCCAGAGCACTGGAAAGGACGGAAGAAGTTGCTGTCAATACAAGTGTTCCAAGAGGCAGATTATTTGATCGCACGGGGCGTGTTCTTGTAGATAATGAACCGAAAAACGCCATTACATACACGAAGATGACGTCTACAAGCGCGCAAGAAATGCTTGAAATTGCTCAGAAGCTTGCAGTCTTGATTGAACAAGATACGAAAAGGATTACCATTGGGGATAAAAGGGATTTTTGGATTTTGAATAATCCTAAAGAAGCGCTTAAAAAAGTTTCCGAAAAGGAACAGCTCGCAATTGAAAAGGATAGTTCACTATCAAGAGTTCAAATGCAACGTAAAATCAATATGCTGACACGAGAGCGTGTTACGGAAAAAGAAATCGATTCATTCACAGATGATGAACTTGAAGTGCTTGCTATATACAGGGAAATGATGTCGGGCTATGCTTACTCACCGCAAATCGTGAAAAGCGGGAATGTCAGCGAAGAGGAATTCGCAAAAGTATCCGAGCGCCTTGGAGAATTGCCGGGTGTCGATACAACTACAGATTGGGAACGTGTGAAGAAATCAGAGAATACGATTCTAGGATCAACCACTAGTCCGATTGAAGGGATTCCGGATTCACGTAAGAATTATTTTTTGGCTAGAGATTATTCAAGAAATGACCGTGTTGGAAAAAGTTATATTGAGCAATATTATGAAGAATTGTTAAAAGGACAAAAAACAATTGTTAAAAACATTAAAGATCGCAGTGGCCGTGTCGTCGAAACGAAAACAATCAGGGAAGGCGAACCTGGTAAGGATCTTGTCCTGACGATCGACAGCGAATTGCAAGAGGAAATCGAGAAGATTGTATCGGAAAAACTATTGGATTTGAAAAGAGGGCGAAATACCGGAGAATTGGATAGGGCTTTCCTGGTCATGATGAATCCGAATAACGGTGAAGTTCTCGCGCTTGTAGGTAAGCAAGTTGTTACAAATCAAGAAACAGGTAAGCTCGAAATTTGGGACTATGCTTATGGTACGTTCACTGCACTCCATGAAGCTGGCTCGACAGTCAAGATGGCGACACTTTTAACGGGCTATCATGAGAATGTAGTACGAATCGGTGAGCGGAAAATAGATGAACCGCTTAAGATTGGTTCACAATATAAAAGATCGCTGTTCAATCAACACTCCAGGGTTTCTATAAACGATGTTGAAGCGATTGGTAGGTCTTCGAACGTTTATATGTTCAAAATCGCAATCTCTTTGGCGAAAGCTAATTATAGGTTTGGAGAGGCGTTAAGAATTGATAAAAAAGCATTCGATACCTTCAGGCAATCTTTCGCATCTTTCGGATTGGGGACGAAAACTGGAATTGATTTGCCTGGCGAATCACCAGGTCTCATAGGGAATGATACGCTAACAGGATTCTTACTGGACTTATCTGTTGGGCAATACGATACCTATTCAACACTCCAGCTCGCACAATACGTTTCTACTATTGCGAACGGCGGTTATCGGATAGCGCCTAAAGTGCTGAAGGAAATTCGCGAACCTTCCGAAGATGGCAAAATTCTCGGTCCTCTCATCCAGGAGACAGACATTAAGGTCTTGAATAGAATCCAAAATACCGATGCGGAGATTAATCAAGTAAAGCGCGGGATGCACTATGTGTATTATGGAGCAAATGGGACGGCTAAGAATCTATTTGCCGGAAAAGATTTTGATGCTGGTGGGAAAACGGGAACCGCACAAGCATTCAGTTCAGGTAAACCGACAATCAATCTATCCCATGTCGGGTTTGCGCCTTATGAAAACCCCGAAATTGCTTATGCAATCATTATCCCGAACATTACTACAAAGCCAGGCGACCACACGTCTGGCGCCCAAAATAAGATTATCCAGCAAGCTGTCGACAAATACTTCGAATTGAAAGCAAAAAGGGCTTCAGAAGAAAACGCATCAGGTGTCACTCAACCAATCATACAGGCACCTAAAGTGGAATCCGAAAAATAGAAAAAAGGTAGGGAAGCCAGAAAATGGTTTCCCTACCTTTCTATTTTACAGACGTTATTTCCTTGGCGATCGCATGAAAATTCATTGATGAATCAATCTTGTGTTCACCAATTTGAATTTGCCCCGTTAGCCCATTATCGGCAAGATATGCATCAAATATGGCTGCGTCTTCTACAATGCCCATTCGTTCCAAATCAGCTGAGACGATTGCTGAATTCGAACCTGCTTCAATCAATAAAATGGTCCTAATAATTGTGTCTTTGTCCGGGGAATTACTTTCAGTTACATCTTTCTTGCTATCCATCTTTTTCTCTTCCGCAGCTGGTTTATGCTCTTTCACTGTAGATATGGTTTGGGCAGTTGCCAATAGTTCTTTTGTTTTGGCAAGTTCACCACTAAGTTCTTCAACTTCCGCTTGCAATTGCCGTGTTTCGGAAACTGGGATATATTCGTTTTTATTGATGAAATAAAGAATCCCGCCGGCAAGAATACAGGCAGTCCCGAGTATACGTAACATATCCCTGATCATACAATCACACCTTTTAATTGCAATACAGAGATTACGTCTTCGCTTGTTAAGGAAGAGCGTTTGGCGATATCCTTGACGGAATACCCTTGGGCATGCAAAGACAGTATTTGGTTAACGATGATTTCATGAACGGGTTTTGTTTGTTTTTTAGTTTTATTCTTTGAAGGAATCGAACCGGCACCAATCATCAATTCTTCCTCAACCGCTTTCAATCTTTTTTTTATACCATTTGTTTCTTGATGGAGGCTGATTGACACCTTTTCCAATTCTTCGGCATGGTCGGAAGAAGATTTCCCGATGATAAATGAAGCAAATATACTTATAAGTCCAATGATCAGAAGAATTATTGGAATGTCCATTTTATCACATCCTTTGGTAGCTGTTTTGCTACCATTTTACCATAGACAATCCGTTAGGGAAATTTCAATCTTTCTAGTGGACATATGCTGTCAATATGGTACACTTGATAAGTCGTATAAATCATGCTCATATTAAATTTTATATTCCTGATGAGTGGGAGGGACTAACAATGCGCGTAAATATTACACTTGCTTGCACAGAATGCGGTGAGCGCAACTATATTTCAAAGAAAAACAAGCGTAACAATCCAGAACGGATTGAAATGAAAAAATACTGCTCACGTGAAAAGAAACAAACTTTGCACCGTGAAACGAAATAATCGCTCAGGCCAAAACCTTCACCGGTTTTGGTTTTTTCATTTCAGAACGGAGGTAGTATAGTATGTATAAAAAATTATCAAGGAATCAAATGCTAGATATATTGAATAATATGAATCGATCAGAACATATGAAAAAGTCCTTAGAGATTACTGACAGGGTCATTGCATCGAATGAATTCCAAAGTGCGGATACAATCGGGATAACGATTTCTCGTTATCCCGAAGTGGACACACGCCCGCTTATCGAAGCGGCTTGGGAGGCGGGAAAACAGATTGCAGTCCCTAAATGCTTACATGCAACCCGCGAAATGGATTTTCGACTAATTACTACGTTCGATAATTTGGAAACGGTCTATGTGGATCTTTTAGAGCCGATTATCGATAAAACAGTGTCAGTCGGCAAAAATGAAATTGATTTGCAGATTGTCCCTGGTGTCGTCTTTTCTGAAGAAGGATACAGGGTCGGCTTCGGCGGGGGGTACTACGACCGGTATTTACAAGGCTATAAGGGCGAAACTTTATCGCTGGCGTTTGCAATTCAAACGGGTCAAGCGGTTCCTGTTGAACCTCACGACATTCCGGTCGGCAGAATTTTTACAGAAGAAAAGGTGATTGTTTGTCATGGCAGCGAGAGATGCAAATGAAAGATTTCTATGATGTCCTTCAATTGCTGAAACGGTTCGGAATCTATACCTACACGGGAAATAAAAAAGATGATATCGATATGGTGCAATCCGAAGTGAAAGATCTCTACGACAACGGTCTTCTGATGAAGCAAGATTATTTGAATGCCGTTCTGATTTTGCGCCAGGAAGCATCGAAACTATGAAATGAAAAATGGGAATATCCTCCTTTTGACCTTTTTTTAGTGGTTTGTGAAACTTTATTTCAGCTTCTGCGTCTAATTTGTAGTAAGATTGATAAGAAAGCCTTTTATGCCAATTTTTTATTGAAAGGAAGAGATGGAATGAGAAAAATGGTATGTTCAAAACATTCCGTACTCATCGTTGCAATAGTCGCAACCTGGTTGACAACTTATTTCGGTTATATTACAAGTTTCAATATGAAAATCGATAATATGATGCAGGAATTCATTCTCCTTTTGAATCCTCTCAGTTTTCTTTTATTTGTTTACGGAATTGCGCTATTCATCAAGAGTACGAAACGGCGTAACATTTATATACTGACGGTAAGTGTTATGACGTCAATTATTATGTTCAGTAATGCAGTGTTCTATAGATTCTTTAATGATTTCATTACATTACCGATCCTTTTTCAAACGAGTAACTTCGGGGATCTTTCATCCTCGGTTACAGCCAATCTCCACTTGACGGATGTATTCTTTTTCACGGATGTACTAATTATCTGTTTGGCAATCCGATTTATCCCCAAAAATGAACAGAAAGTGCAGCATAGTAAAATTGCCCGTAAGCTGTACTTTGTCATGACAGCTGCAATCATGATGATAAATCTGGGTCTAGCGGAAATGGAACGGCCACAATTATTAACACGCAGTTTCGATAGAGAACTTCTAGTGAAGAATATCGGGACATACAATTACCATATCTATGATTTGTTCATTCAATCCAAATCCCATGCTCAGCGTGCGCTTGCGGACGGTAGTGAACTAGTTGAAGTAGGTAACTATATTAATGCGAACTACGCTGCTCCGGATCCTGAAATGTATGGAATTGCGGAAGGGCGCAATATCATCGCAATATCCCTGGAATCCTTACAGTCGTTCGTTATTAACGAGGAAATGGATGGACATGTCATTACGCCATTCCTAAATGAATTATCAAAGGATCCCGATACATTCTATTTCTCTGACTTTTATCACAACACAGGTCTAGGAAAGACGTCAGATTCAGAATTTCTCCTTGAAAATTCGCTGTACCCGAGAAATGGCAGTGCAGTATTTTTCACACACAGCGGAAACACTTATGAATCAATGGCAGCTCAATTGGGCGAAAATGGATATTTCACGAATGTGATGCATCCGAATAACCGAAGCTTCTGGAACCGTGATATCATGTACGGCGCACTTGGCATCGATAAGTTCTATGATATTGAAAGCTATACTGTCGGTGAAGGAGAAGCGGTCAACTGGGGCATGAAAGATATCCCATTCTTCAATCAGTCGGTTGAGTTGATGAAAGAGATGCCGCAGCCTTTTTACTCAAGATTGATTACATTGACAAACCATCATCCATTCGATCTTGACGAAGAAGATAAACTTATTCCTGAATATACTTCAAATTCAAATACGCTGAATAAATATTTCCAGACAGTTCGCTATATGGACGAAGCAGTCAAAATTCTGTTTGAGGACTTAAAAGCGAGCGGTTTGTATGACAATTCAATTATTGTGATGTATGGGGACCATTATGGTATTTCTGAAAATCATAACAAAGCGATGGGTATGTATCTCGATAAGGAAATAACGCCTTTTGATAATGCGAAATTGCAGAGAGTTCCATTGTATATCCACATACCCGGTTATGGTAAAGGGAAGACGATTGACGAAGTTTCAGGGCAAGTCGACTTACGACCTACCATTCTTCATCTGATGGGTCTCGATACGAAAGACGATATGTACCTTGGGGCGGACATTTTCTCACCTGATCATGAACCATTTGCAATCTTCCGTGACGGACGTTTTGTAACCGATAAAAATGTTTTCACGCAAGATGTCTGCTATGATACCGAGACTGGCGAAGAAACCGATAAAGGTGAATGTGAGCCGTTTATGGAACGCGCTTCAACCGAGCTGAATTACTCAGATATGATTATTAACGGAGATTTGCTCAGATTCAAAGAAGAACAGGGGAATACACCGGGGTCACCCGATAAGGAGTAAAAATCAATAAGGTACTGCACGGAACTATCCGTGCAGCCTTTTTTTTAACTTAAATAGAGGGAGGGGGAGGTCCGGTGAGGAAAGGGTGGTTCATCTTTTGTGCGGCAGTCATGTTGCTGGCAGGCTGTACAGAGAAGGCGAAAGTGGTTGTAGAAAGCCCGAAGGACGTGGAAGCGCCTGAGGAAATTCCTTTGAGTGAAAAGGAACAGATTAAGATATTGCCTGCTGACCCTGCAAAATTTCACTTTGTTGTGGACTGGCTGACGGAGACTAAAATCGTTTACGTTGAAAAAGAGAATGGATTCTATTTACTGAATAGTTTTGACGTGCAAACTGGTCAAAAGGAAACATTGTATGAAGATGCATCAATAATCATCGACGCCCTCATACACCCCTCAAAGAAATATATTTTACTGCATACCAGTGTCGATACTTCATCCGCTACAATTAAAATTGTGACAACGGATGGTGCGGTATATGATGAAATTAAGGTTGCGTCCACAGAACTAGGGATTGAATGGAATGACATGGATCCGTCGCTCATCCTTCTAACGGCCTTCCACCAAGATTGGACGTTCGATTTATTTTTGTATAATGGAAAAAAAGAAGTTTTAAAAATATTGCCGATTGATGATCCTTTTCCGAAATGGCTTGGGATAGATACAATTGCTTATAGCGATATGGAAGGTCATTTGCTCGATGGCGGTGAGATACATACATATAGCCTCGGCACTGAACTATGGGGACAGTTAAATGTTAGCGATGTTGTTTATTTTGATACATATGAAGACTCCATACTCTTTGTTCAAATAAATAAGGATGGAGATGCAAGTTATACAATTAAGAAAAAAGATGGCATCGTTCAATCCGAATGGAAGATGCCGGCGATCAGTAATTATTCAGAATGGATTTTCCCTGATATTGAATGGCATTCAAGTGATACCCTATTCCTGACCTCGCCTGAAACGGGCGGACAGCTTGATGAGCTTAAATCCCCTTATCGACTTGTTCGCGTTACAGCAGGTCAACAGGATGTTGTAACCGATGAATTCACGGAAGGAATCCTTCGATGTTCGCCATCAGGACAGAATTGCCTGACCGGCTACTCATCGGAAAATTTGATTGATGTGAAAAAGAAAACACAGACGACGTGGCTGACGTTCCCCAAGTAAAATAAAAAACCTTTGTGTATGATACACAAAGGTTTTTTATTTTGTCCATGGATTGGCAAATCTTATAGACTTGGTGGATATCCTTGGAAAACGACTGTAGCAATCGTGAAGCCTCCGAAAATAACTGCAGCTCCAAGGTTGAACAGGACGCTTAAAGCGTTACGTTCTTTGAAAGCTTGGACTGTACCAACCACCGCTAAAATTGCGATGAGCCCAAAAATGACCATCAATAAGTTCATAGTGAAGACACTCCTTTCAATAGGAACTTCTGCTAATACCGCTCACATCCTGTGAGCTCTGCAGAAGTCAGCACATTCAGTGCAAGTCCGATTTAACGATATTCCTCTTCTATTGTACTGTTTACAATCTATTTTGTCGAGGTAAATAAGTGACGATTGTTTGAATTCGTATTTCATGTTGCGTACTATGAGTAAAGAGGTGAAGATTATGTTGGAAATCAGTATATACCCACTCGGACCAATCCAGACCAATTGTTATATCATCAGTGACAGTTTGGGAAATTGCTTAATTGTGGATCCAGGTGAAGAAAGTGCACGTCTCATCCGAAAAGTGGAAAGTAAGGAATTGACGCCGACTGCAATTCTTCTGACGCATGCCCACTTCGATCATATCGGGGCCGTCGACAGCATAAGGGACCGTTATAATATTCCAGTTTATGTCCATGAAGAGGAACAGGAGTGGCTGACGAATCCAAAATTGAACGGCTCTGCCAAATATTCTGGATTACCCGATGTTAGCAATAGAAAAGCGGATCATATTATCCGCGATGAAGGGATGATGTCGGTAGGATCATTCGAGTTTGAAGTCAGGCATACTCCGGGTCACTCACCGGGAAGTGTTTCTTATATTTTTGCGCCGTCCCGTTTTGCAATTGTGGGGGATACGCTCTTCAAACAAGGTGTCGGAAGGACGGATCTGCCTGGCGGGAACACGCATGTCTTGCTAGCATCGATACATGATAAACTGCTTTCACTGGATGATGATTACAACATCTATCCCGGTCATGGACCATCTACAACTCCAGAGGAAGAAAAAGATTCGAATCCTTTTTTGAATGGATTCTGAACGAATGTTAACTATAAAAACAAAAAAACAGCCAAAAATAGGCTGTTTTTTCGTATGTACTTTTAGTGGCCAGCGCCAGGTACGTGTATAAACGTTGTGTAGTAGCTGAATCCGACCATGAACACCATCAGATATGCTCCAAATAAGTACATGTACATCCGCTCTGTCAGGTTCAAATATCCAAGTAGTAGGAAGAACCCAGTGTTCGCAACAAAAAGAAGTGCGGCTGGCAGCATGTCTCCTATATAAAACATTACTGCAAATATGCCTGTCCAGAAGCCCATCAACTTGAACATGTTATCCATGTGTGCGTCCCTCCTTAATAAAACATTACAATAAGCTCCCATTCATTATAAAGGATAACAACTGCAGATGTAAACTCCAATCGTTCTTTCATTGTGACAAAGACGTGTATTAATGGTGTTTTCATGAAAAATGAAATTTACTGCGGAATACAGGATGAAAATTCATATATTCCGTCTTTTTACTAATACATAATTCGACTTTGAGGGAAAGTATTCCCAATATTAAGTACAAATCGTATACTATGCCCATAGGCGGATGTAATTTAACCGTTTTCAAAGAAAGAGGGGTGTTCAATGATTAGGAATGACAACGTAGTAGAACACAAAAGTTTTGACCTGTTGGAGAAAGCGATAAAATACGAGGCGACTGATATTCACCTCGTCCCAATGAAGGAAGGATATGATGTGTCCTTCAAGAAAGATTCAAGACTGGACCGGTCCGGGACAATTCCCCTACAGTTGGCGGGCCGAATGATTTTATTTTACAAATACCTATCCTCACTCGACATCAGCGATAAACGTAAACCCCAAAGCGGATCTTTTCACAAACAGGTACAGGGAGAGAACTATTCTTTCCGGGTATCAACAATCCCATCGATTCAAATGAAAGAAAGTGTGGTTATTCGGCTACAGAGACATGACCAAATTGTTTCAATCGATGAATTATGCATCGAAAAATCTTGGGCCGATAAATTGCGTCAGGCTGTTTCTGAACCCCAAGGACTGGTGTTTCTCACAGGTCCAACCGGATGTGGTAAGACCACGACTATCTATTCTTTAACGGCACATTGTGTCAACCATCTTGAACGGCATGTAATCACATTGGAAGACCCCGTCGAAAACAATCATTCGCATCTGCTTCAAATTCAAGTGAACGAACGTTCAGGTATGACCTATTCTGCTGGTCTAAAGGCGATTTTACGCCATTCCCCCGATGTTATCATGATTGGGGAAATCCGGGATAGTGAAACAGCAAAGATTGCGGTTCAGGCTGCATTGACGGGACATTTAGTTTTGACTACGGTTCACTCAAAGGATCCTGCGGGCTGTTTTTACAGAATGATGGATTTTGGTATTACAGCGGAGGAATTAAGACAAACGATTGTTTGTATATCAGCGCAGCGTCTTATTCGGCGGATGTCCGGAAAGAGAGGGGCGGTATTTGAAATCATACAAGGGGAAAATCTTGCTGCAATGACAGATGCAATCATAAAAGGGGACAGGGTAGTTGTACCAGATGAACTTAGAGTAGAATCCCTTGTTCGGAAATACAACAGTTCAGGTGTGATGCATAATGAGTAGACGTGCATGGAAAATGCAATTCCGTAAAAAAGAAGCCATTCAAAATCGGCCGGTATTCCTTGAAAGGCTCTCCGTTTTATTAACGGAGGGTTATACATTTCACGAGGGAATCATTTTATTATTGCCCCATCATATGAAAGATTACAAGGGGATGTTGGAGACTATGGATAATGATTTTAAGGAAGGGCTGGGCGTCATCCATATCCTGTCGCGAATCGGATTTTCATCAAGTGCACTTCTTCCCATTGCGATAGCTGAAATGGATGGCAGAGTCGCGCAGGCATTGGGTGGTACAGCGGCACGTTTAAAGCGGATGGAAGAAAAGAGGAAGAAGCTAAAAAACCTTCTCATTTATCCAATCTTCCTTTTAGTTATCATCTCCGCGCTCCTAATCGCATTCCGCAAGTTTTTCTTGCCCAATATGCAGTTAATGACGAATTCTAGAATAAGTGAAGACGAAGGCATTGTCTCGGTATTGCCTTCCTTAGTGACGAAAATCCCGGATATTATTATGGGTGTGGTACTACTATCTTTAGTGTTGACAGCCATTTGTGTCTTCGTTTACGGAAAACTTTTGCCCGGAACTAAAATACGTGTAGTAATGTCCATACCTATTGCAGGAACTTTCTTTTCAGTCGTTAAGACCCGGGACTTCTCAAGTGAAATCGGAGGCTTGCTTGAATCGGGTCTTTCCATGCAAAACGCATTGGATGTGTTAACTGATCAGAAATTGGATATCGTTTTGAGCGAGATTGCAAAAAATGTAAAAGAACAAGTCATCTACGGGGAATCGTTCCACATTGCAGTCAGCAGGACGGAAGGATTGATGGATCAATTATCCGCATTCGCCAAGCATGGGGCGGATAGCGGGTATTTGCCGAAGGAATTGCAGTTATACAGCGAGCACCTCACTGAAACGATCGATGAGAAGCTGACGAAGGCTTTAGCGATGCTGCAGCCGGCATTATTCAGCATCATTGCTATATGTATATTAGCTGCTTATCTTGCATTACTATTACCGGTTTACGGAATGATGGATAAATTATAAGGGAGAGGAAATAGATGAAATTCATTTATAATGAAAAGGCTTTTACGCTAATTGAAATGATGATCGTTTTATTGATCATTTCGGTTCTGATTCTTATCGCTATCCCGAATGTCACAAAGCATTCGAAGTCCATAGATGAAAAAGGCTGTGATGCATATATGAAAATGGTTCAAGGGCAAGTCGAAGCATATAAAATGGATAAAAAACTTATACCGTCATCTATCGGTGAATTGGTGGAAGAGGAATATCTGCCGAAAAACGCGCAGTGTCCAGACGGCACTCAACTATCAATCGACAACGGTACGGTAAATAAAGTAGGATCGTGAGTAAATGGGGGAGGATACTAACGAAAGCGGATTCACTTTTGTTGAAATGATACTAGTTCTTGCTGTGCTAGCGATCATGACGGCAATCATATTTCCGGTCAGTGCCAAATGGATACGTACTGCATCCGAAGAAGAGGCAGTTCAAGCACTGATTGCATCTATTTATAGTTTACAAGCTCATTCTATGGCAAATTATATCGTCACAAAGTTGGAGTTCAAGCATTCGGGTACAGAGTATACTACTTCGGACTTAGAGGGGAATATCATTACAAAAACTGTTTTTCCTGAAGGGATGCGTTATGTAGGTTCCAGCCAATTTAATGTAATTGAATTCCGTGCAGACGGAGATATCGTCAAAACAGGTACAATTACCCTTTCAACAAGTACAGGCCTTATCGAAATAAGATTACAATTTCAGCGCGGGAGGATGATCATCTATGAATGAAGGGGGCTACTCATGGCTGGAAGCTATTCTTGCACTGACGATTGCAATCGTGATATTCGGAACGCTACTACCCTTCGCGACCATGGTGACTTCGGATTTGCAGGCGAGAAAGATGCACATGTATGCAGCTGAAACCGCCCTTCAAGGATCCATCTACTTTAGTTCGCATGGCCTGATGGAAGGTATCCGTCAGGTTGATGGAGTGGATTACAATTGGAACATTAACGGTGAAGTCGTCTGTGTGTCATACGAAATTGTGGATAAGGTATTCAATAAATGCGTGAAATGATGAATATATCGAATGAACGTGGCTATACGTTTCTGGAAAGCATCTTTCAATTGGTCATACTGGCGATTTTCCTTCATTTGTTTCTTATGTTCTTTTTCTGGAAAAGTTCAATTGAACAGAAGTATTTTGATTATGCATCCACCGAATTTGAGCTATTTTCGGCCGATATGCAACACCTTTTGTCTGATGTAAGCGAACTCCGATTAATTGAGGAAGGAAGTTCGATCCGGCTGAGAAACTCCCGTGGGCTCATTAATATTGAACAGAGCGGAACTGTCTTAAGAAAAAGAGTGGATCAAACCGGACATGTTCCCTATATTACGAATGTGAGGGCAGTTACATATACATTCGATGGTACGACGTTAACTGCCCGTGTAACGATGCTGGACGGTACCTTAAAAGTAAGGGGGTTCGCGGTTGGACTCTATCCGAAATGAAGACGGCGCGTTGCTTGCGTCAGCAATTATTTTATTATTTTTCGTCAGTCTCTTTCTTTTCTCCCTCGTTTCATGGCATGATAGTCTACAAAGGACTTACGATTCGCTTGAAACGTATTATGAAAACGAAACGGTGAGAACAATGAAACGGAACGGATAACACTATTCGTTCTGCCAAATGGGTGATGAGATGAAGAAAGTATATTTGGTTGGTTATATGGGATGTGGTAAGAGTGCAATCGGCAAACGGCTCAGTTTTGCGACGAAAATGCCCTTTTATGATATGGACAATGAAATCGTAAAGATGACAGGTTTGACAATCCCGCAAATTTTTGAAATGTATGGTGAGGAGTATTTTCGTGAAATGGAAACATCTTTTTTACGTTCGTTCCGTGATGAATCATGTATTATCGCTACGGGCGGGGGTGTTGCGGCACGAAGGGAGAACCGGGAAATCATGCGAGAAACGGGCCTTGTCTTTTTCTTGAATGCACCTTTTCGCGATATTTGGCGTAGGATTTCGACTGATCGAAATCGTCCGATTGTCCAACGTTCGACACGCAACGATCTTGAAAAGTTATTTAACGAACGAAAACCTTTCTATTTACAAAGTGCTCATTTTAAAGTGGAAACGGAAAATCGATCATTGCGCGATATTGTGGATTATATCGCGTTCCAAATCGGCAGACTGAAAGGGACAGGTAGATAAAAACGAAAAATATCAGTAGATTCGTGACTTTCATTACTGTAATTGGAAGAAATATTAATTAATAATGATAAACACGAACGATTATTATGTTTTTTACGTTTTCGTTCGTTAAAACAACCATCAATTAAAAAGTATTGCGCTTACAGAATTGAAATGTTAAGATATAAGGCGAAAGGGCATTAGTTGTCCGAATCTTAATCATTTTCAATTGAATAACGCGAATGATTGTATGGGGAGAGCACGCACTGGCGTCGCCGAAGGAGCAAATAACGATTGTTATGAATCTCTCAGGTAACAAGACCCATACATGACGCATCTCTGGAGAGCGCCGTTTTCAGCCGGCCACCAACGAGGAAAGCCGTAAGGTCAAACTTTCAGGTACAAGGACAGAGGTTCTCTTTTTAGGGGACCTCTGTCCTTTTTTAACGACTTTTAAGGGGGAATAGACTGTGTCAGAAACTTTAAAACGTACCGTGCTTTTTGATAGCTATGCTGAGTATGGCGGAAAAACAATCGATTTCGGTGGTTGGGAATTACCTGTTCAATTTTCGAGTATTAAAGCGGAACACGAAGCTGTCCGTACGAAGGCAGGATTGTTTGATGTTTCACATATGGGAGAAGTGCTTGTCAGTGGGGAAGGTGCTCTTTCTTATTTGCAAAAAATGGTTACGAACGATGTTTCGAAACTGAAAGATGGACAGGCGCAGTATACCGCTATGTGTTATGAAGATGGCGGAACTGTTGACGATCTTCTAATTTATAAACGCGGGGAAAACGATTACCTACTTGTTGTCAACGCGTCAAACATCGATAAAGATCTTGAGTGGATGAACAAGCACGCAACTGATGATGTCAAAATTGAAAACGTATCATCTTCTTATGCACTGTTAGCATTGCAAGGACCTGTTGCGCAGGAAGTTCTTCAGAAAATGACAAATGAGCCACTGGCGGACATCAAATTTTTCCGTTTCAAAGAAAATGTCGATATCGCAGGTCAAAAAGTGCTCGTATCCCGTACAGGCTACACAGGCGAAGACGGATTCGAAATTTACGGCTCCCCGGAGGCGATCGTCGAGCTATGGTCCGCTATCCTGAAAGCGGGTGAAAGCGAAGGTGTCGTACCGGCAGGTCTCGGTGCACGTGATACGCTACGTTTTGAAGCAGGTCTTCCGTTATATGGACAAGAATTATCTAAAGATATATCGCCGCTCGAAACGGGTCTTGGCTTCGTTGTGAAAGTGAATAAAGAAGCAGATTTTCTTGGGAAAGAAGCCTTGGCTTCGCAAAAAGAGAATGGTGTACCTCGTAAACTTGTCGGTGTGGAAATGATCGACAAAGGAATTCCACGTACAGGTTACAAAGTGTTTCTGGGCGAAGAGCTAATCGGTGAGGTAACGACTGGTACACAATCACCTACACTAAAAAAGAATATAGGTTTTGCACTTCTGAATAAAGAACACACTGCAGAAGGAACCGAAGTTGAAATCGAAATTCGAAATAAGCGTTTGAAAGCAGTCATTATCGCTACACCATTTTACAAACGCTAATCATATGACATTATGAAAAGGGGTTAAGAGGACATGCAGCATCGTTATATTCCAATGACCGAAACTGATCGCGATGAAATGATGAAAACAATCGGAGTCGCATCTATAGATGAACTTTTTGCAGATATTCCTGAAAAGGTCAGATTTAAGGGCGAATACAATATTAAAAAAGCGAAATCCGAAACTTCTTTGACTAAAGAGCTTTCGAAACTTGCATCGAAAAACGCGGATGCGCGGACATACGCATCATTCTTGGGCGCAGGCGTTTATGATCACTATAAACCAATCATCGTCGACCATGTCATTTCACGTTCTGAGTTCTATACTGCCTATACGCCATACCAACCGGAAATTTCGCAAGGTGAGTTGCAAGCAATTTTCGAGTTCCAGACAATGATCTGTGAACTGACTGGTATGGATCTAGCAAACTCTTCTATGTATGATGGCGGTACGGCTCTTGCGGAAGCGGGAACACTTGCGGCAGGACATACGCGTCGGAAGAAACTTATTGTTTCCGAGACGGTTAATCCGGAATCCCGTGACGTAGTGCTTTCTTATGCATCAGGACAATACATTGAAGTTGTTACAGTTCCACAAAAAGATGGGGTAACTGATATGGCAATGCTGGAAGAATTGATGGACGAAGATACAGCTGCTGTTCTTGTTCAATACCCGAACTTCTTTGGTCAAATCGAAGATATTCGAAAAATCGGGGAAATTGCCCACGCTAAAGGCGGATTGTTCGTCGTATCATCGAATCCGCTTGCACTAGGAATACTAACGCCGCCAGGTAAGCTTGGCGCAGACATCACAGTAGGGGATGCGCAGCCGTTCGGCATTCCTGAAGCATTCGGCGGACCGCATTGCGGCTATTTCGCAGTGACGAAAAAGCTGATGCGGAAAGTACCTGGACGTCTTGTTGGAGAAACGACCGACGATGAAGGCCGCCGCGGTTATGTCCTAACGCTTCAAGCACGTGAGCAGCATATCCGTCGCGATAAAGCGACGTCCAACATCTGTTCGAACCAGGCACTGAATGCACTTGCCGCTTCCGTTGCCATGACGGCACTTGGGAAGATAGGCGCGCAGGAAATCGCGTATCAGAACATTGTCAAAACACGCTATGCGAAAGATGCATTTGAAAAAGCCGGTTTCGAAGTTAAGTTTAACGGATCGCACTTCAACGAAATTGTCGTTGATTGCAAACGATCTGTAAAAGAAGTGAATACAAAATTATTTACAAAAGGGATAATCGGCGGCTATGACTTGGGTCTGACGTATCCTGAATTTACTAACCATGCACTTATCGCTGTTACGGAACAGCGTACAAAAGAAGAAATCGATGCACTTGTGCAGGAAATGGAGGCCCTTCATGCATAAAGATAACCAGGCGTTAATTTTTGAACTTACGAGAGAAGGACGGATAGGCTATAGTCTACCTGAACTAGATGTGCCTGAACTTGACCTTTCCAGCCTATTGCCGAAAGGAATTGTCCGTGAAGAAGTCGCGGAACTTCCCGAAGTTTCCGAACTCGATATTATGCGTCATTACACAGCGCTATCAAATCGTAACCATGGGATTGATTCCGGATTCTATCCTCTTGGATCTTGTACGATGAAATATAATCCGAAAATCAACGAATCTGTTGCACGTTATCCTGGATTCGCAAATATCCATCCACTACAGGATGAGTCGACAGTTCAAGGTGCTCTGGAAGTTATGTATGACCTGCAAGAGCATCTTGTAGAAATCACAGGAATGGATGAAGTGACGCTTCAGCCGGCGGCAGGAGCGCACGGCGAGTGGACGGCTCTCATGATGATTCGGGCTTTCCATGAAGCGAACGGCGACTTCAATCGTACAAAAGTTCTCGTTCCGGATTCTGCACACGGAACAAATCCGGCTTCTGCTACAGTTGCAGGTTTCGATACTGTGACAGTTAAATCCGGTGAGGATGGACTAGTCGATCTTGAGGACTTGAAAAAGCATGTGGGGGAAGATACTGCGGCACTAATGCTGACGAATCCGAATACACTTGGTCTCTTCGAAGAAGAAATTCTTGAAATGGCTGCCATCGTCCATGGTGCCGGCGGTAAGTTGTATTATGATGGTGCGAATTTGAACGCTGTAATGTCTAAAGCACGTCCTGGCGACATGGGCTTCGACGCAGTTCACTTGAACCTGCACAAAACATTCACAGGTCCGCATGGCGGCGGTGGACCAGGATCAGGCCCGGTCGGGGTTAAGAAGGATCTTATTCCATTCCTGCCGAAACCGGTCTTAGTGAAAAAAGAGGATGTTTACACATTTGAATACGATCTTCCGCAATCAATCGGCCGTGTGAAACCGTTCTATGGCAACTTCGGCATTTACCTGCGTGCATACACATATATCCGTTCAATGGGACCAGACGGTTTGAAAGCCGTTACGGAATACGCAGTATTGAATGCGAACTATATGATGCGCAGATTGGAGCCTTATTTCGACCTCCCATATAACCGTCATTGTAAACACGAATTCGTTCTGTCGGGGCGCCGTCAAAAGAAACTTGGCGTTCGTACACTCGATATGGCGAAACGACTGCTCGACTTCGGCTATCACCCGCCGACAATTTACTTCCCGCTTAACGTCGAGGAAGGTATGATGATCGAACCTACGGAAACAGAGTCTAAAGAAACACTCGACGCATTCTGTGATGCGCTCATCCAAATTGCGCAAGAAGTCGAAGAAAATCCGGAAATCGTACAAAACGCACCGCATACGACTGTCATCAATCGTCTTGATGAAACGAAAGCGGCACGTCAGCCAGTTCTGCGTTATATAAAAGGATAAATGAACTATATCTGAATTTAGTAAGGCGACATTACGTTCGATTTTGAGCGGAGTGTCGCCTTTCCTATTCATTATTTTTGCTTAGATTCCACATGGTGGTCCTGATTTGTTTGAGATTGATCGCAAAAGCGATCTTTCCCTAGTAAAGCCTGTCCGTTTTCTGTATAACCTGTAAAGTTGAGTAAGGTATCACTAATATACCCGGGAAAAACCAACGTGGGCATCCCAAAGCGACGAATTGTTTTCGGGTATTCTTTATTTCAACTTTTGTAGCAAACACAAAATGGAAGTGATTTTGTCCTCCCTTCACACATATATTTAAATGGAAGGGAGCGAGAAGAATGAAGCATTCACGACGGTCTCTATTCATATGGTGTATTGGTGGGGTTTTTCTAACAGTCTATGGAACGGCTGTTATCATGCGTCTTATGTCAGGAGAATTTCTGTTGGATGGCGGACTGACCGATTTGAATTATGTATTACTTGCCCTTTTATGCGCGGTGCCATTTCTATTCTATTTAGTAGTCAGCAAGAATGATCTTGAAAAGATCAGTGGAGTGATTTTTACGAGCGGATTTTTCTTTCTACTTCTATTTATCTATACTAACTTTATGCTTATTTTTTCTTTAACCGAACATACCCAGGCAATTGCGGTTAGACTGTTGATCACCTTTCCGATTGTCGCGTTGATAATGGTGGCTGTTTTACATTTTATTCAAAGTAGAAATATATGGTGGAGAGAATTAAACTAGTAAACAAAACAAAAAGGAGAAGCCGCCTCGGGCTCTCCTTTTTAAAATCCGATAGATCCTTCTTGTTCCCAATTACCTTTTGTTGATCGCTTATGCTGTTTCTGTAAATCTTTAATCCGCCTGTCGTATTCGATTGTGCCATCGTAATGAAAACCGAGTGCGACGGACATATACAATTCATTGAGCTGCGAAACGGATAAACCTTCCGTCCGTTTTGTTATCTCGTCCAATTGCTCGTTATTGAATAACCCTTTTTTATCTAGTTTCTTCATATAATTACGGCGTATTTCCGCAGAAGGGGACGGGAGTTCATAGGTGCTGTCAAAACGACCTGCGCGGTTAATGAGTGCCGGGTCGATTTTTTCGGGATAGTTCGTCGTCCCGATAATGAACAAGCCTGAACGCACGCGTGCACCGTCCAACGTGTTGAGAAAAGAACTCCGTGTATGTTCGGGCATTGAATCGATATCTTCAATGACAAGGATTGCAGGGGCCATTCTCGCGACAGTGCTGAATACTTCCTGAACGGAATAGCTACCCGTATGTTCGGTTATCTGCCAATAAATGACTGGTGCGGACGTTGAGCCGGTGATTGAACGGACAAGTGTCGTCTTGCCATTGCCTGGAGCTCCATACAACAGGATTCCCCGTTTGTAGGGCAACCCATATTCTTTATAGAACAATCCATCATCCTTGAAAAACTCATCAATCGTACGGAAAATATCGCTTTTCATCGTTTCCTCAAGCAAGACATCATCCCTGCCGACCTTTTCCCCATATTCAAAACTTTTCTTTTCAACTCCATTGTCCGTATCGACAAGGTATGTAACAGTCGTTTTCATCATTTCACGTTGCATATGATTTACTTCTTCGATAAATGTTTTCGCTGTCTCAGCAGAGGGTGCAAAGAGTTGGAATTCTGGCCAAGTCGTACCGTTTCCTACGAAGTACAGCAGTTGCGTGAACGCAACATCGAAGTCGGGAAAGTATAACAGCTGGTTTTCAATAGTCTCGGAAACACGCAGTTTGAAACCGTTATCTGAATCGCAGCGTTCGACTTTACTTGTCGGCCGCACGCCGTATACATGGCCAAGTGACTCATAGCGTAAATTCCCTTTTTTCATCAATTCATCAATGACTGATTCAGCATGGGCAATTAGTTCTTCTGCCTGGATTGTTTGCCAATCCTGTTGTTTGCGTTCGTTCAGCAGATTCACGATATGGCGATTTACAGTGGCAAAGTCTTCGTAATTCGGTAATTTCTCACGTATCTCGATAGTAACCGGGAATAAAATCGTTTTTTTCATAGATGCTCCATTCCGAAATTTAGTAGTAGAAAAAAAGTTCCTCCATATGGGAAGAACTTTTTATTTTATTTACTTTTCACTTTACCTGTCCATTGACGGAAACCGCCTTGCAGGTGAAACAGTTGTTCATATCCTTTTTTCTTGAGAAACAGCGCCCCACGTGCACTTTTACCACCGTTTTGATCATACAGGTAGACGGGCTTGTCCGAACGGATTTCTTTGAAACGTTGACGGAACTGCGAATACGGAATGTTACGTGCGCCCAGTATATGGCCGGCCTCATAATCTTTGGTTTCGCGTACGTCAATCAGTTGTGCTTTCCGATATCCTTCGATAAATTGCTCTTGCGTCAAGTTTGTCACAGCTTTATTAAGACGCAGCATCGTCACGACAAAATAAATGATAACAATGAGAGCGACGGCCCCTAAAAAATAATAATTCACAACAACTTTCCCCTTTCTCTCTACCTTTTCATTATAAAGATTGAGTGGCACTTGTTCAATGGGAATGCTAAAATGAAATTCGTTGTGAAGGGGGAATTCGGATGGAAAAAACGGTTTGGCACTTCATCAATTCTGGGAAATGCAGAGCATCATTCAATATGGCACTCGATGAAGCGTTGCTGGAATGGCATAGCAAAGGGGAAATCGGTCCAGTACTACGCTTTTATGAATGGGAGCCTGCCACTTTGTCAATCGGCTATTTTCAAAATGTCGAAAAAGAAATAAATATGGATGAAGTGAAAAAGTATGGGCTTGGTTTCGTCCGTCGTCCCACCGGGGGCAGGGGTGTACTCCATGAGCATGAACTTACATACAGCGTAATTGTCAGTGAAAGTTATCCGGATATGCCTGAAACGGTAACGGAAGCGTATCGCGTAATTTCGGGCGGGCTACTCGAAGGGTTCCGCAATCTGGGGCTGGATGCAACGTTTTCTATTCCGCGAACAGCACAACAAGGGAATGATTTGAAAAAACCGAAGAGTGCTGTCTGCTTTGATACGCCTAGTTGGTACGAACTTGTCGTCGAAGGGAAGAAAGTCGCGGGTAGTGCGCAGACAAGACAGAAAGGTGTCATTTTGCAGCACGGTGCGATACTTTTAAGTCTTGACGTGGACAAGCTTGTTGCACTTTTCAAGTTCAGATCGGAAGTGCAGCGTGAACAGATGCGCATAAGTTTGCCTGATAAAGCGATAGCGATTGATAGGTTGGTCGACCGATCGGTGTCGGTCAGTGAATGTGTCAACGCTTTTTCGAAAGGTTTCGAAGAAGCGCTAGATATGAAACTTGAACCGTTGGAATTAACAAAGCAGCAACTTGAATATGTCATGGAAATCGAGCGTAAGAAATATGCGAACGACGAATGGACATTTAAGAAATAACGTCTATATCTTTGGTTCTATTTTTCAAAAGATGACATATGAAAAGGCTTGAATAGCGCACTTTGAGTTTTGTGTAAAAACAATTTAATTGAAGCTCGATTCAATATGTAGTAGATTAAGTAATAATAAGGACACCATATGTAGTGTCAAATTAAATAATCCCAGAAGGAGGGAGCGTTTATGGTCATTGTTTCGAAGCATCAAGAACCAAAAATTAACAAGAAACAACTAAATGCAGATATCGCAGAATTCCCGCAAGTGCATCCGATTACGGAAGAAATGTGTATCGAACACAAAGGAGTATCCCGGCTGGTCATGATCGACCGGTATTCATTCAAGGATACGGAAAAGAAAACACTTAAAGTTGGCGATTTCGTCGTCCTGACAGTGAAGGAAGATCCGAAATTCCCGGCACGCGGACTTGGATTTATCACCGCGATTGATGAGAAGAACGGCAAAGCGGACATTTGGATTGAAAAAGATTACCGTTCCGCGATTGATAATCCGGAAGAACAGGATAAAGGGATCGTTACAAGGCCTATTGAAGTTATCGAGAAGCCGCTTGAAGTGTTTTATGAGCAGATTGCGAAACGCAATGCAACTGGACTGGCTTCGGTTGAACCGACAGATGCAAGGCGTCAGGAATCGTTCAATCAGTTCTATGACCAATTGTCACAACTGAACTTCATTCCCGCAGGACGCGTTCTGTACGGAGCCGGCTCGGATACTGAAGTGACATTTTTCAACTGCTATGTCATGCCTTTTGTAGCTGACTCCCGCGAGGGGATTTCCGATCACCGCAAACAAGTGATGGAAATCATGAGCCGGGGCGGCGGTGTCGGGACAAACGGTTCTACACTACGTCCACGTAACACACTCGCACGAGGCGTCAACGGCAAATCATCCGGGTCGGTATCGTGGCTTGATGATATTGCTAAATTGACACATCTTGTCGAACAAGGTGGATCCAGACGTGGTGCGCAGATGATCATGTTGGCGGACTGGCACCCTGATATTTGCGAGTTCATCATCTCGAAAATGCAAAATCCAAGAATACTCCGTTATCTAATGGAACATACCGAAGATGAAATGATTAAAAAACTTGCAAGTGAAAAACTGAAATTCAAACCGCTTACTGTTCAGGAAGAAGCGATGTATCAAGGTATTATTAACTATCGTACAATTCCTGGCATGGGCGGATTTAATGAAGCGATTCTGAAAGACGCTGAAACGAAATTGCGCGATGGTGGGACCTATTCCGTACATAATGCGGAATTCCTGACTGGTGCAAATATCTCCGTTACATTGACGGACGATTTCATGAAAGCAGTCGAACAGAATGCGGATTATGACCTACGTTTCCCAGCTGTTGAAAAGTATTCGCCGGAAGAAATGGCGACATACAACGAAGAATGGCATAAAGTAGGCGATGTCCGCGAATGGGAACGCAAAGGATTCGATGTACGTGTTTATCGGACAATCAAAGCGCGCGCACTTTGGGATCTTATCAACATTTGTGCAACGTACGCTGCAGAGCCCGGCATTTTCTTCATCGACAATGCCAACAATGAAACGAACGCCAAAGCTTACGGTCAGCAAGTCGTAGCGACAAACCCGTGCGGGGAACAACCTCTCGCTCCTTACAGCGTGTGCAATTTAGCTGCTGTAAACCTTGCTGAATATGCAGATAAAGAAACAAAAACAGTAAACTATGAAAAATTGAAGGAAACGGTCCGTATTGGCGTCCGTATGCAGGATAACGTCATCGATGCAACACCATATTTCCTCGCAGAAAATAAAGTACAAGCACTTGGCGAACGCCGTGTTGGACTCGGAGTCATGGGACTTGCCGACCTTCTCATCTATTGCGAAAAAGAATACGGTTCCCCTGAAGGCAACGACCTTGTGGACAAAGTGTTCGAAACGATTGCAACTTCGGCTTACCGTGAATCAATTGAGCTTGCGAAAGAGAAAGGGAGCTTCCCATTCCTCATCGGCAAGACGGATGGAGAAACGAAAGCTCTGCGCAATGCATTCATCAATACAGGGTTCATGAAAAAAATGCCGGAAGATATCCGTGAATCCATTTTGGAACATGGTATCAGAAACTCTCATTTATTAACTGTTGCTCCAACGGGATCGACTGGAACAATGGTAGGAGTTTCAACTGGATTAGAACCTTATTTCTCCTTTACCTATTACCGCAGCGGACGCCTCGGGAAATTCATCGAGGTGAAAGCTGAAATAGTAGAGGAATATTTGGAACGCAATCCTGATGCAGATCCGGATAATTTACCGGAATGGTTCATCTCATCGATGGCTTTGGCGCCTGAAGCGCATGCGGATGTTCAATGTATCATCCAGCGCTGGATTGACAGTTCTATTTCGAAAACGGTCAATGCACCGAAAGGTTACACGGTCGAGCAAGTAGAAAGCGTCTATGAACGACTGTATAAAGGCGGAGCGAAAGGCGGCACTGTCTATGTAGACGGAAGCCGTGACTCGCAAGTGCTGACGCTTAAAGCGGAAGAAAACGAGATGGATTCCGGCTACGTCGAGGAAGTCATCGAACAGCGTAAAGTGGTTCTTGTGGATACGATCCAGGACTTACGCTCGACAAATGTCACAATTGGATCTGAGGTTGGGGATACATGTCCTGTCTGCAGAACGGGAACTGTCGAAGAAATGGGCGGCTGCAATACATGCACGAACTGTAATGCCCAATTGAAATGCGGTCTTTAAGAGAAGCATAAGCTGCCCTAATAGACGTGACAGCAGAAGGCGGTTTTCGGGGAGGCGTTCCTCAGCCACCACAGTAATGCGCATCGTAAGAATTACAGTCTAAAAGCGCGACGTCCAGTCTCAAAGACTGCATAACCCGCATCCGGCACGCCTCTGAGCGTCTGGGCGCTGCAGACTAGACAATAAACAAATGAAAAAGCGGAAGCAGCCATAATTGGCAGCTTCCGCTATCTTAAGTTACGGGAACAGTTCCTGTTTCAGAATCTGCCTTCGTAGCAACCTTCATTGCTTCAACACCGAATTCTTCTATCTCCAACAATCTTTCAAATGACGCAATCGCTACTTCCACTTGCTGATCATCCGGTTCTTTCGTTGTCAACAACTGCAACCACAGACCTGGATAGCCTAAATATTTCAGCACCGGAATATTTCGGAGGGAGTTCGTCAATTGCAACACTTCAAAGGAGATGCCGAGTACGACGGGAATGAGAAGAATCCGGTTTACAATACGCAACCAAAATGGATCAGTCGGTACGAGGAAGTAAATAAACATGCCGACAATCACCGTGAAAAGCATGAAACTGCTACCACAACGGAAATGCAGCCTCGATTGTGCTTGTACATTTTCAATGGTCATCGGCAGATTATTTTCATATGCGTTGATCACCTTATGTTCCGCACCATGGTATTGGAACACGCGTTTAATGAGTGGGGTCATAGATATGAGTGAAATATACGATAATAACAAAATAAGTTTGAACAGACTTTCAAGTAAAATTTGCTCTGTTTTCCCGGGCGCGATAAACAGCAGCGCTTGCGCTAGAAATACGGGGATGAGGGTGAAGACGAACTTCCCGAATAGTAAGGATAAGACACCGACAACGGCAACGCCGAGTACCATCGTCAATTTGGAAGTCTCTTCTTTTTCCTTAACCACTTCATCGCCGGGCATGACATCATAACGTTCACTCGAAAATGTTAAATGCCGCGATCCGACGCCAGCCGATTCGATCAGCGCAACAATACCACGAACAAACGGGATTTTCTTCAATTTCATCCGAATATTATTCTTTTCTTTTGGCAGATGGAAGTAATCGATCGAATCGTCTTTCCGTCTGACAGCGGCCACCGTATGATATTTCCCGCCGAACATAACACCTTCGACAAGAGCTTGACCTCCGTAAGCGGGAGTTTGTTGTCCTTTTTTCATACATTTACCCACACTTTCTCTCATATCGGCTAAAGCATATGATTCATTATACTAAATAATCACGATACACTCCACTGTGATGTTTAAAATGTTCTGATCCTCCCGACACTTTATGCAGGAGGGATTTACTTGATTAATAAAACTTTAATGTGGACCGCGTTGGTCGGTGCTTTTTTTACTACGGCAGCTCTTAAGTTTTTACAATTGTTCAACTTCATCAGTTGGTCACCTGTCGGTTGGGCAAAAAAATGGCATTTGTTCGAAGCCGAACATTTTACGATTAAATGGACATTACTTTTCATAGCACTCTCATTATTATTCGCCATCGTATACTTCGCAGTTTCATTCACAACATCGATTCCACCCTCTGTTACGGCAATACTCCTTGGGGTTATCGTTGTATTTACGGTTGAATGGACGATAGGCTCACCGAAAACCCCAGTAGCAGCACTCAAATCGATATCAATCCCTTACTTTGCTATAATGGCCATAGTATTCAGGTTTATTACCGGTACGGCCGTTTATATGAAGAAAATTTCAAGTGAAAGTGCGAAATGAGTTGCGACAAAAGAACGATATGCTAAAATGAGAAAGACTACGGTGAAGGGAATGGTGCGGTGGTGAAGCTACTTATTTTGAACGGACCCAATCTTAACAGGCTTGGCAAAAGGGAGCCGGGTATTTACGGTGCGGAAACATTGGCAGATGTTGAAAGTAAACTAGATAAGATTGCACTGGCGCAGGATGTTGAACTTGCCTTCTACCAATCGAATTGGGAAGGTGCCTTAGTCGACAAAATCCATGAAGCGGAAGACATCGGTCTCGATGGCATCATCTTCAATCCGGGTGCGTTTACGCATTATAGCATCGCATTGCGTGATGCTGTTGCGTCAATCACTGTACCGGTCATTGAAATCCACATTTCCAATATACATAGCCGGGAACCCTTCAGACAGAATTCCGTTATTGCACCGGTCTGTATCGGTCAAATATCCGGATTTGGCACGGACGGATATGAACTTGCCTACCAAGCTTTCCTTCTCCGGGGAAAAGGGGTATGAAACTGTGAAATTGACAAAACTGCGGCAATTGTTAAAAGAACATGATATCGATGCACTGCTTGTCACAAACGAATTCAACCGTCGTTATATAACGGGATTCACTGGAACAGCGGGGCTTGCTCTTATCTCTACCAATGATGCAGTGTTCATCACAGACTTCCGTTACACAGAACAGGCGGAAAAAGAGATTAGCGGTTTCCGTCTAGTTCAACATACGACAACTATCATTGAAGAAGTGGCAACGCAAGTGAAAAACATGAATCTTCGTACGGTCGGTTTTGAAAAAGATGATATGTCTTTTGGTCTTTATGAGTTGTATAATGAAAAAATCGAGGCGGAGCTGAAACCGGTTTCGGGTCTCGTTGAAAAACTGCGCATGGTTAAAACGGAAGATGAGCTGCTTATTTTGAAAAAAGCTGCTAAAATTGCCGATGATGCATTTGCGCATATTTGCACGTTCATCAAACCGGGTGTGAGTGAACTGGAAGTGTCGAATGAACTTGAGTTTTTCATGCGTAAACAAGGAGCAACATCCTCCTCATTCTCAATTATCGTTGCATCCGGCTTACGCGGTGCATTACCGCACGGTGTGGCAACAGAAAAAGTGATTGAATCGGGAGAACTTGTTACATTGGACTTCGGTGCATTATATGAAGGCTATATTTCTGACATAACACGTACAGTTGCTGTAGGGGAACCTTCGGATAAATTGAAAAAGATCTACGAAGTGACGCTAGCAGCGCAAGAACTTGCTTTAAAAGAGATTAAACCGGGTATGACGGGAATAGAAGCGGACGCGATTGCGCGTGATTATATCAAGACCAAAGGGTATGGTGAGGCATTCGGGCATTCAACAGGACATGGTATCGGTCTGGAAGTGCACGAAGGGCCTGGACTATCTTTCCGCTCTGAGACGGTGCTTGTACCGAATATGGTCGTTACGGTCGAGCCGGGCATCTATTTGCCTGGAATCGGAGGCGTACGCATCGAAGACGATATTATCTTGACGGCAAATGGTAATGAGCGTTTAACGCATTCAACAAAAGAACTACTTATTTTATAATCTATTATTCATTGGAGGAATCACTTTGATTTCAGTAAACGAATTTAAAACAGGACTTACAATTGAATTTGACGGCGACATATGGCGCGTAATGGATTTCCAACACGTTAAACCAGGTAAAGGTGCAGCGTTCGTACGTTCGAAACTCCGTAACCTTCGTTCCGGAAACGTCAATGAAAAAACATTCCGTGCAGGAGAAAAGGTTGCGAAAGCGCAAATCGATAACCGCCGCATGCAATACCTTTATGCAAACGGGGACGATCATGTCTTTATGGATAATGAATCGTATGAACAGATTGAACTTCCTGAAAAGCAGATTGAAGACGAATTGATGTTCTTGAAAGAAAATATGGAAGTCCATGTTATTCTATTTAAAGAAGAAGTACTCGGGGTTGAACTGCCAGTGACAGTCGTGCTGGAAGTTGCAGAAACTGAACCGGGCATTAAGGGCGATACAGCGAGTGGCGGTTCCAAGCCAGCGAAAATGGAAACGGGCGTTGTCGTCCAAGTACCATTCTTTGTCAACGTCGGAGATAAACTTATTATCAATACAGTAGAATCCGAATACGTTTCAAGAGCATAATTAGGAACGCAGTGTAAGAGCGCCACGTCCTGTGGCAACGACTTGCATGACCTACATCCTGTAGGCCTTAGCGGTAACGGCCTGCTCAGACGCGACAGGCGTAAGGCAGAACGGCGAAGCGGTGACCTTTACCAAGGGAAGATGCTGTTCACCCCTTCCTAGCTGAACTGCCTTATGACCCGAGCGTTTGGCCGTTGGGGCTAGACCATAATTAGGGACGCCGTCTAATTACATAACTAGCTTACTAAAATTCTAAACACCTTGCACCCCAATCGGGAAGCAAGGTGTTTTTTTCATATGGGGCGACCTCGGCACATAGGATAGTGCCATGGGGGGAATACCGGATGGAATTAAATGATTTACTGCGTATTGCCGGTATCGGTTTAGTCATCGGTTTTCTGCATATTTTCTTCGAGCAGACCGGCAGAAAGGAATTTTCTTTTTTCCTGTTTTTCATCGCTTATATTTATATCACTGCCGAAATGCTTCGCTTCCTGAAGATTTTCTTCACGGAAATCACGGAGTTTTTCCAGTGGTTATCGATGACGGTCTGATGATAATTCTAGTTCAGTCAATTGTCGTCTTCCTGATTCTCCTCCTCATTTCATTTTCCGTACCTAAATTGCAACCGTTGCTGTATGCAGCCATTTTTTTCTACTTTTTATTCCACTTGCTTAACACAATCGTTTTTCCGTTCGGGAAGTATTTTGTGGCATTGTTTGAACCGTTACCGGAACCATTTGCAAAATTATTGATCGGCAGTGCCATACTTTTTTATGTATCCGAGCTCATCGCAAAACACATTTCAGAGGCAGGTTATGGTTCTCTTGCTTCGATGACTCATTTCGCTGTAAAAATCGCGATTCTTACATTGTGGATGCAGCAGACAGCCACACTTATCGATCTACTTTCAAAACTCATTACAAAATGAACGGACGGGGCCATCCATGATCTCTTTTATAGAAACGATACTCGGAACCGTATTATCAAGTTTCGTCATTGTTATCATTTCAACTTTTATGGCACTGCTGGTGGATTTCCTATTCCCTTCTTTTTCGAAATGGACGAGGATGATTCTGATTTTCATTGTAGTGATCGTCGTTTTACAGCCAGCGTTTGAACATCTGACGCTTATCCGTGATATTGCACATTCAATATCAATGATGTTCATCTCGATTTACCCGATATTGACAGCAAGCATGATTGCGGCAGGTGGGGCATTCAGCATGCTGAATTTTCAGCCGGCGATGCTGCTATTTGCGAATGGCGCGATTGTCCTGACGGAACGTATACTAATCCCGTTGTTGACGGGCGCACTAATTTTTGATCTTGTATCAAGGATATTACCCGCTGTTCCGTTTACTAAAATGGCGGATTTGATTCGGACGACCCTTCTCGGCGCTGTTTCAGCCGTTGTTGCCGCTTATTCCATTTTTATCACTGTAGGAGGGACCATGTCATGGGCACTCACAGGGTTAGCGAGTGAGCCGATCAAGGAACTCATCCGGCAAAACGTCCCGCTAATTGGCTCATTCATGACTGATAGTATGGGGACGATCGGACGTTATTCATCGGGAGCCAGTGTTTTCGCAGGGGGATGGCTTATTTCCGCAATATGGACGGTTGCGCTTATTCCGTCGTTCAAGACATTACTTACGGCATTCTTTTATAGATGGACGGCTGCGCTTATCGAGCCATTCGCGAATGAAGATATCACCGGGATTTTGGATGATATCGGAAGGACTTTGTTCGTGTTGTGCGCCGTTTCTTTTCTTATCGCTTTCGCATTTATCTACACGGCACTATTTTCAATCATTCTTGTGAAGTTGATTACTTCAATGAAATGAGGCTAGGAAATGGAATCTTTTTAATTGGTGTCCTGCTGATTACTCTTCTATCCTCAACACTCCTATTGTTACTGCCAGAAGAAACGGAAGAAGATTTTATGCCGATCATTAAACTTGCCATGGGAATCTGGATGATTCAATCAATCTTCAATATTTTTGGTCATAGCCTCTCTTGAAACTGCATAATATGAATCATTGATGACAGGTCGTACAAGCGGCTCAATGAACGAAAATGGTGATGATATGGAAAAACCGAAAAGAAAAATTCATACGATCTTCCTCGGCACTATTGTTATCCTGGTCATCATTTTCATCAATTCCAGTCTTGGCGTCATCGGGGGAGAGAAGGGAAAGAAGGAGGAGAGCCGGGAATATGCAGCACTAGAAGAGGCGCTGATGAGAATTGAAGGGATCGGGAAGGTCTCACTTTACTTTCATTATGAAAACAGAGAACCTGCCAATCCGCTATCCGATTACTTTTCAACGTCCACAGCATCGACCAATAAAGGAAATAAGTTGCAAGGCATTCTAGTCGTTGCAGAAGGTGCGGAAGACTTTAAGATTCAAACTGAACTATCCCACATTTTGTCGACCGTCCTTCAGCTGCCCGAACATCGAATCGTCATCGTTGAAATGGAGAAAAGGGGGAACACTAATGAAAACGAATAAAAGAACAGTATGGTTTTTAACATTGCTAAGCCTGGTTGCAGTCATCTCAATCTATTACATCAAAGAAAAAGCACCGATGCCGTTCGACGGGATCACCATCTTCAAAGATTCAGAGAAAGCCATACAGTTGGCAGAGAAAAAGAGTGATGCGGAGAAGACACAACCCGTCTTTGCGGAAGCGCTACTTTTCCAAGAAATGCGGATGGAGGTCCGCAATGAACGGAGTAAGATGGAAGAGCAATTAATGACTAAAATGACATCCTCCGATTATACGGCCGAGGAAAAAAACAAAGTATTCGAAGAGATGGGTGAGTTGTCTAAACGCGAATCGGCAGAAGCGCTCATGGAGTTACAAATAAAAGCGTTGGGATATCCCGAAGCGTTCGTACACAATGAAGACGGCGAAGTAAAAGTGACTGTCCTTTCCACTGAAGGTCAATCAGCACAAATGGCGGATGAAATCGTTCATTACGTCAAGACAAGCTGGAAAGATGCAAAGATGGTGCAAGTCAGCTTCACAGGCGACTCTGAATAAGTAAGAAAATTGAAGGCCCTAAAAAGGGTCTTTTTTTCGTCCATGAAATTATAAAATCTCTTATTATGGATAAGTTACGACACAGAGATTACACTCCAAACTCCGACGCTTTCGTTATTTTAGAAGCAAACTTTAAGACAAATGACTATTATCTATTTCATTGTGGAGTGAAAACGGCTAAAATAGTTAAAGAACGTAATTATAATGGAGTCAGGAGAATCGATCATGTTAAAAATCCAAGAAATCCGTGAAATTATTAAACTAATTGATCAATCTTCAATTGCAAAGTTTTCTTATGAATCAGAAGGCGCGAAATTGGAATTGAAAAAAGGCGATGACCAGCGACCAGCTGTAATCGTAGAGACGGCACCGCCTGTTCAACAGGAAGTTGCGGTTGCCCAAGTAAAGAAGCCGGAAGAAGTTATTGTACCTCTGCAAGAAACGTCAGTTGCACCTGAAGCTGCAACACCAACGGAAGATCCTTCTTTACACAAAATCGTTTCACCTATGGTCGGGACGTTTTATTCTGCATCTTCACCAGATGTACCAGCATATGTGCAGAATGGTGATAAAGTGAAACCTGAAGCCATCGTGTGCATCGTAGAAGCAATGAAACTTTTCAATGAAATTGAAGCGGAAGTTTCAGGGGAAATCGTCGAGGTTCTTGTAAAAGACGGACAACTTGTTGAATACGGGCAACCCCTCTTCCTTGTAAAAGCTAATTAAGGGGGAAAAGTTAATGAAAAAAGTATTAATAGCCAATCGCGGTGAAATCGCCGTACGTATCATCAGGGCCTGTAAAGAGCTTGGTATCAAAACGGTCGCGGTGTATTCTGAAGCTGACCAAGATGCTCTTCACGTGGAATTAGCGGATGAAGCTTATTGCATCGGTCCAAAATTATCCAAAGACAGTTATCTTAACTTTTCTAATATCATCAGTGTTGCAAAATTAACCGGTTGTGATGGAATTCATCCTGGATATGGATTCCTTGCTGAAAATGCGAGTTTTGCGGAACTATGTGAAGAAGTCAACATCGAATTCATCGGACCTACCGCGGATTCAATTTCACGGATGGGTACGAAAGACGTAGCACGTGAAACGATGCGGGAAGCAGGCGTTCCGATTGTGCCGGGGTCTACTGGAATCGTTGCTGATGAAACAGAAGGTCTTCGAATCGCCGAAGAAATTGGTTTTCCTGTTATCATCAAAGCAACGGCAGGCGGCGGCGGAAAAGGGATACGAGTGGCACGAGATCCTGAAGAGCTGATCAAAGGAATCAAAATTACACAAAAAGAAGCAGCAGCCGCTTTCGGCAATCCGGGCGTCTACCTGGAGAAATATATTGAAGTCTTCCGTCATGTCGAAGTTCAAATACTCGCGGACAAATACGGTAATACGATCCATCTTGGCGAACGCGACTGTTCCATTCAGCGCAGAATGCAGAAACTCGTCGAGGAAGCACCATCACCGGCATTGACGCCTGAACTGAGACAGGCAGTCGGAGAAGCGGCGGTAATAGCGGCAGAAGCGGTTAATTATCGTGGAGCCGGAACAGTTGAATTCATTTTCGATCATATCAATCAAAAGTTCTACTTCATGGAAATGAATACCCGGATTCAAGTGGAACATACGATAACAGAAATGGTTACAGGTATCGATTTGGTGAAACAGCAACTGAAAATCGCGTCGGGTGAAAAACTGGCCTATCGTCAGGAAGATATCAAAATCACCGGCTGGTCAATCGAATGCCGCATCAATGCGGAAAATCCTTCGAAAAACTTTATGCCGTCACCGGGGAAAGTCACGATGTACATGCCTCCAGGCGGCTTTGGTGTTCGAGTGGATTCAGCGATGTATACAGGCTATTCCATACCGCCGTTTTACGATTCTATGGTTGCGAAATTGATTGTTCATGGGGATACGAGGGAAGAAGCGGTCGCCAGGATGAAACGGGCTCTTGATGAATTCATCATCGAAGGTGTCGATACGACAATCCCGTTCCATTTGAAACTTATGGGTAACGAAGTCTTTGAATCAGGGGATTTCGATACAAAATTCCTTGAAAAATATACGATTATGAACTAACAAGGAGGAGAATCGGATTGTCTGACAAAACAATTCCCACATTAGTCGGAATGGCTCCAACTGGAAACAGTGAGCTTGGACGTGTCCAGCTTGCTCCTGAAGTTCTTGAGGTGATTATCGGAATAGCAACGACGGAAATAAAAGGCGTTGCGGATACAAGAGGTAATTTTGCTACGGGTGTTGCGGAAAAGTTCGGTAAAGTGAACCATGGAAAAGGCGTAAAAACAGAATGGTCCGAGGATGGCTTAACGATTGACGTATACTGCGTTGTTGAATATGGCTATTCCGTCCCTGCCATCGCCTTGGAAATCCAAAAACAAATTCGTCATGCCATATTCCACATGACTTCCCTTGAAACGAAAGAAGTCAATGTCCATATAACAGGGATTCAGTTTGAGACTGGAGCCGAAATGGTATGATCTGAAAAGCATCGTCCAGCTGGATGATGCTTTTCAACTTGTCTTACTGTATTCGGACAACCTGTTTATGCTATGATAATGCCCTAGAGACACGGTAGTGGAGGAGAATATTAATATGAAACGAAGAGAAGCACGTGAAAAAGCAGTCCAAACACTTTTTCAGCTTGATAATACGGAATTGAGTGTAGATGAAGCCATTAACTATATTATTGAAGAGCCGGCGAGCCGCTTCTATGAACAGCTTGTACGGGGAACTGTGCAAAATAAAGAAGCAATAGATGAAGTCCTGGCCGAAAAGTTGGAAAACTGGTCATTGGACCGACTTCCGAAAATTGAACGGACCGTCCTGAGGATTGCAGTCTATGAACTACTGTTCAATGAAGAAGTACCGCACAGGGTGGTATTGAATGAGGCGATCGAGTTATGCAAAACATTCGGTGATGAAAAATCAGGCCGTTTTGTTAATGGCGTGCTCTCAAAATTCGAAGAAAAATAATTCAAGCTATTTGGAGGAATCATGATGACTGGGAAACTGATCGATGGAAGAGCAATCGGGGAAGAAATCCGGGAAGAAATCAAAGAAAGGGTCACTGCACTGAAGGAAAAAGGTTGTCAACCTGGACTTGCGGTCGTCCTCGTTGGCGATAATCAAGCCTCCCGTACATATGTGAAAAATAAACAGAAATCGAGTCTGGAAGCAGGTATGAAATCGGAATTGATTGAACTTCCAATTACTGTTTCTGAAAAAGAGTTACTTGATCACGTCACAAGATTGAACAATGATGATTCAATCCACGGTATTCTGGTTCAGCTCCCATTACCGGAGCATATCGACGAAAACCTTGTCATTCGTGCCATAGACCCTGCAAAAGACGTAGATGGATTCCATCCTGAAAATGTCGGGAAAATGATCATTGGACAACATGCATTTCTATCCTGTACGCCATATGGCATCATCAAGCTTCTAGAACGGACGGGTACTGAAATAAGTGGGAAGCACGCTGTTATCGTAGGGCGCAGCAACATCGTCGGAAAACCGATGGGTCAATTGCTATTGCAGCGGGACGCTACTGTGACATACTGCCATTCAAAAACGAAAGATCTAGCATCATTTACAAAACAGGCGGACATTCTTATCGTTGCAATCGGAAAAACAAAATTCATTACTGATGAGCATGTGAAAGAAGGTAGTGTCGTAATCGATGTCGGCATGAACCGAGATGAGAACGGCAAATTGTGCGGAGATGTTGATTTCGATTCAGCAAAAACGAAGGCATCTGCAATCACGCCTGTCCCGGGTGGAGTAGGTCCGATGACAATTACAATGTTACTGAAAAATACTCTTCATAGTGCAGAAAAAGCTTCACAAGAAGGAAGATGCACGCAACAACTATAAAAAAACGGACGGACGCTGTTTTTCATTGAAAAGACAGCGTTTCTATACGTCAAGAATCGGGAGGCGGGACTGTTGGCCGGAAACCCACATCTATCTGTACAAGCATTAACAAAATACATAAAACGAAAGTTCGATGCGGATCCCCATTTACGTAACGTCTATGTCAAAGGGGAATTATCGAATGTTAAAAGCCACCCGAGCGGTCATATTTATTTCACGTTAAAAGATGAAAAGAGCCGGATCCAGTCAGCAATGTTCCGTTCAAGCGCAGCCGGACTAAAATTCAGGCCAGAAAATGGCATGAATGTGCTCATCACTGGCGATGTAACAGTCTTTGAGACAAGCGGTAACTATCAATTGTATGTACAATCCATGCAGCCGGATGGTATAGGTGCACTTTATCTAGCATTTGAACAATTGAAAGAAAGTCTTGGGAAAGAAGGACTCTTCGATGCGCGTTGGAAGATTCCATTGCCCTTGTATCCGCAAAAGATTGGTGTAGTTACAGCGCAAACGGGTGCGGCAATCCAAGATATTTGTTCAACAATTGAAAGACGCTATCCTCTTGCTGAAATCATTTTATTTCCGGCGGTTGTACAAGGACCACAGGCGGCTCCATCTATCATCACATCAATTGAACAGGCAGATGCCTATGGTTCAATCGATGTTCTTATCGTTGGACGCGGCGGCGGTTCCATCGAAGATTTGTGGGCGTTCAACGAAGAATCGGTTGCACGCGCGATATTCTCCTGCCGAATTCCGGTAATCAGCGCTGTCGGCCACGAGACGGATACGACAATTGCCGATTTCGTGTCGGATAGACGAGCACCTACGCCAACAGCAGCTGCTGAAATGGCCGTTCCAGCCCGAGATGAACTGTTTGAAAGAGTCCTAGACCGCAAACGAGCTATTTACAGTACGCTGTCCAACCAAATTAAAAATGAACGGAAACGGCTAACAAATTTACAAACTTCCTATCCACTTCAATTTCCGGAACGACTTTACCGGCCTTTCACCGAAAGACTGCTAGGGCTCGAAGGAAGGCTAGTACGTAGTGGGCAGGATATAACCGGTTACCGAACATCACAATATCAACGATTAAGCAGCATGCTATCCACTTTTTCGCCGGAACAGCGAATCAGGGAAGGGCACCGCAATGTGTCGTTATTGACGGAACGCCTGACAAGAGGCGTCCAGCAAGATGTCCGCATGCGCAGTGACCGCTTTCACGCATCCGTCCGTATGCTCAAGGCACTGAATCCGCTTACGATCATGGAGCGCGGTTATTCAATTGTTTATCATAATAACGAAGTTGCAAATTCTGTCCAATCCATCAAGATTGGAGAAAACATCCAAATTCGCTTACAAGATGGAATAGCAGATGCAACCGTCCAATCGATAACAATAAACGAAGGGGAGGAAATATAATTGGGAAACGAGCCGATTCGCTTTGAGGAAGCGATGCTTAAATTAGAAGAAGTCGTCCAGAAGCTTGAGACGGGCGATGTGCCACTTGAAGATGCCATCACGCTTTACAAAAAAGGGATGGAACTTTCCGCGTATTGCCACGGCAAATTACAGGACGCTGAAAAACAGCTCATTTCCATTATTGATAAAGAAGGAAATAAGACGGAATTCAATCCGGCAAAAGGAACTGATTCGAATGAATGAAAAACTGCAGCGATTCATCACAGAAAAAATTCCTGTTATCGACGACAGGCTTAATAGCATGCTTGCAGCCTCAAATGTATCGGAATCATTGAAGTCCTCGATGACCTATTCAATCAATGCCGGCGGGAAGCGAATCCGACCACTCCTCGTACTAGCCACGCTCGAAGACCTCGGTGCCCTTACAGAAGACGCCTTGACGGTAGCATGTGCAGTCGAATTGGTACATACGTATTCCCTAATCCACGATGATTTGCCTTGTATGGATGATGACGACTTCAGACGCGGTAAACCAACGAATCATATCGTTTACGGGGAAGCTGTCGCGGTTCTTGCAGGAGATGCACTTCAGGCCCTAGCATTCGGCAGTCTGACACATCTACAAGAGACATCCGCTCTGGACGCTCTCCGCATCATCCGTTTACTCGCGGACGCATCGGGGGCCACGGGCATGGTCGGCGGACAGGTGCTGGATATTGAAGGGGAGACAAAAAAGTTATCTCTATCAGAACTCGAAACTGTTCATATCAATAAAACGGGTGCCTTGTTATCATTCTGTATCGAAGCCGGTGCGATATTAGCCGGTCTGGATGAAGAAAAATCAGCGGAATTGAAAAGGTTTGCTTATAACATCGGACTTGCATTCCAAATACAGGACGATATTCTAGATATCACGTCTACAACAGAAGAACTCGGAAAGACTGTGGGTAGCGACGCGACAAGTGACAAGTCGACTTATCCATCGCTGCTTGGTTTGGAAGGTGCAGTAGAGCGGCTTGAAGAACATCACCAATTCGCAAAAGAATCAATTGCATTTTTGGAAGCGGAGCATCCCATGCTTGGATTATTCGCGGATTATATCGTGAATCGTAAGTCGTAAAGGGAACGTAAATGTTGTGCTGGTCGTCCTACTTGATATAATGTAGTCAGCGCAATAACAACAATGGCAATTAATATGTGAAGGTGTGTGATAATGATGGAACTCACTGAAATTACTAGTCCATCTTTTATAAAAAAACTCAATAAGGATCAGATGACGCAGCTTGCTGAAGATATCCGTAAATTTCTTATTGAAAAGCTTTCTGTTACCGGCGGTCATATCGGTCCGAATCTTGGTGTAGTTGAATTGACGATTATGCTGCATCGGATATTTGATAGTCCAGACGATAAAATCATCTGGGATGTCGGTCACCAGGCGTATGTCCATAAAATTTTAACAGGGCGTGCATGTGATTTTGATTCATTAAGGCAATATAAAGGTTTATGCGGATTTCCAAAAATGATTGAGAGCGAACATGACGTATGGGAAACAGGACACAGTTCCACTTCACTGTCTGCTGCAATGGGAATGGCGGCTGCAAGGGATGTGAAAGGCGATTCGAATTTTGTTATTCCGATCATCGGTGATGGTGCACTTACCGGCGGAATGGCACTGGAAGCACTTAATCATATCGGTCATGCGAAAACGAATATGATTGTCATTTTGAATGACAACGAAATGTCGATTGCCCCGAACGTCGGTGCACTTCACGCTGTTCTTGGGAAATTGAGAACTGCCGGAAAGTACAATAGTGCCAAAGATGAACTTGAATATATTTTAAAAAAGATTCCGGCGGTTGGCGGTAAACTTGCATCTGCTGCGGAACGAGTGAAAGACAGTTTGAAATACCTGCTAGTTTCGGGCATCTTTTTTGAAGAACTCGGTTTCACCTATCTTGGTCCGATTGATGGCCATGACTTTAATGACCTTGAACGCAATATTCAATACGCGAAGAAGACGGAAGGACCTGTCCTTCTGCACGTCATTACGAAAAAAGGCAAAGGATTCCGTCCTGCAGAGGACGATAAAAGAGGTACCTGGCATGGTACGGGACCTTATAAGATTGAAACCGGCGATCTCATCAAATCTTCTTCCGTGGCGCCTTCATGGAGTGGACTCATTGCAGAAACAGTCCGGAACATCGCACGTGAGGACAGGCGTATCGTGGCAATAACACCGGCAATGCCTGTCGGTTCGAAGCTCGAATCATTTGCATCTGAATTTCCCGATCGTTTCTTCGATGTCGGCATCGCCGAACAGCATGCTACAACGATGGCGGCGGGACTTGCGACGCAAGGGATGAAACCTTTCCTTGCGATTTATTCGACATTCATGCAACGTGCTTATGATCAGATGCTGCACGACATTTCAAGGCAGAACTTGAATGTTTTTATCGGAATCGACCGTGCAGGTCTCGTAGGGGCGGATGGTGAAACTCATCAAGGTGTCTTTGATATCGCATTCTTAAGACATATGCCGAATTTGGTCATCATGATGCCGAAAGACGAAAATGAAGGGCAGCATATGGTGAAAACTGCTATAGATTACAATGAAGGTCCCATTGTATTACGCTATCCGAGGGGTAACGGACTAGGTGTACCACTGGACGAAACGTTGCGCCCAATCCCGATTGGTACATGGGAAGTGCTGCGTGAAGGACATGACGTTGCTGTCCTGACATTCGGAACATCAATTCCGATGGCGCTGGAAGCGGCTGAAACATTAGCTGCAAAAGGAATTCATGTCAAAGTAATCAATGCAAGATTTATCAAGCCGCTCGATACTGCAATGCTGGACCGGCTTTTTGCAACAGGCATGCCAATCATGACAGTGGAAGAAGCGGTCCTCGCAGGCGGTTTCGGAAGTGCTGTACTTGAATATGCACACGATTCCCAGCAGACTGTCATACCGATTCAGCGGATGGGTATTCCGGATCGATTCATCGAGCATGGCAATGTCGAAGAGCTGCTGGCCGAAATTGGTATGACAGCAGGTCATTTAGCTGATGATTTGGAAATCCTTGTGAAAAAGCATGCAGTTGAAAGGGAACAAGTATGATTAATCGTATTGAAAAAGAGCGGGTCGATGTCCTCTTGGTCGCGCGCGGCCTCTTTGAAACGAGGGAGCAAGCAAAACGATCTATTATGGCAGGTATCGTCTTTTCCGCCGAAACCAGACTCGATAAACCGGGTGAGAAAATTGCAGCGGATGCACCGCTAATGGTAAAAGGCTCGAAACTGAAATATGTTAGCAGGGGCGGCTTGAAGTTGGAAAAAGCGCTTGAACTGTTCGATGCTGATGTGGAAGGCAAGATTGTACTTGATATCGGTTCATCGACGGGCGGATTTACAGACTGCGCTCTACAAAACGGAGCGGCACATTGTTACGCACTTGATGTCGGGTACAATCAATTAGCTTGGAAAATACGTCAAGACCCGCGTGTCACAGTTATGGAGAGAACAAACTTCAGACACGCTACGCCGGAACTATTCACTGAAGGCATACCCCAATTTGCGACAATTGATGTTTCCTTCATTTCATTGACACTAATCCTGCCTGCTTTGAAACGTATCATTGCAAATGGTGGTGATGTTATGGTGCTTGTTAAGCCACAATTCGAAGCGGGCAAAGGGAAAGTGGGCAAAAAAGGAGTCGTCAGGGAAAAGTCCGTACATCTTGAAGTATTAAAAAAAATCGCGGAGGCATCTATAGAAGAAGGTTTCAGTCTACGCGGAATTTCATTCTCACCTGTCACGGGGGGAGAAGGGAACATCGAGTTTCTGTTTCATCTGACTTCTGAGGACAATGCCACGACGTCATTCGATGATGTTGACTTCGACAAACTTGTCGATGACGCTTACAAAAACTTGCAATAGCGCGCATTAAGTTGCGCGCTTTTGTTGTTGTGTACAAAATTCGATGTTAAAGTACAAAATAGGATATCATTATTGTGTATGGGAGTGATTGGTATGAATAAAGGGCATAGACAAATACGCATTCGGGATATTATCTCGAATTTTGAAATAGAAACACAAGACCAGCTTGTAGATAGTTTAAAAGCAGCAGGCGTAGAGGTGACACAAGCGACCGTTTCACGGGATATAAAAGAAATGCATCTCATTAAAGTCCCTTTATCCAATGGTAATTATAAATACAGCCTTCCACCCGTACATAAATACAATACGGAACAGAAACTTCATCGTATGCTGACGGATGCATTTGTCAGTATTGACGGTGCTGGCTATTTTATTATCTTGAAAACGCTTCCTGGAAATGCTCAGGCTGTCGGATCTTTAATGGACCATCTCGGATGGGATGAAATTCTCGGAACAATTTGCGGCGATGATACATGTTTGATTATTTGCCGGGACGAAACCCTGACACAACAAGTGAAAGAAAAACTGCTAGCAATGCTTTGAAAGAGGTGACTGCAATTGTTAAGTGAAATTTCCATTAAGAACTTCGCAATCATTGAAAACCTCGAGGTTACTTTTAGCGAAGGTTTAACTGTATTGACTGGGGAAACAGGTGCGGGGAAATCAATCATTATCGATGCTGTCCAACTTCTGGCAGGTGGAAGAGGGTCACAGGAATTTATCCGTCATGGAGCGCAAAAAGCCGAACTTGAAGGGCTATTCACAATTGAAGATGAAACGCACCCGGTCATTGTAAAACTAGCCGAGTTTGGAATTGATGCACAGGATGGCGTTGTTATATTGCGACGTGACTTGAATTCGAACGGAAAAACAGTTTGCCGTGTCAACGGCAAGTTGGTGACCATCGCTATTTTGAGGGAAATCGGTTCCCACCTAATTGATATTCACGGTCAGCATGAGAATCAGGAATTGATGCATGAAAGAAGCCATATCCATTTACTCGACCATTTCGCAGGTGGGAAAATTGCACATGCATATGAAAACTATACCGAGTTATATGAAAGTTATTTGAAGTTAAAGAGAAAGCTTGATAAGGCGGATGAAAATGAACAACAAGTAGCCCAACGTATCGATTTGTATTCATTTCAATTGAAAGAAATAGACGCTGCCGCCCTACAAATCGGTGAAGAAGACGAACTTGAAGCTGAAAAACAAAAACTTCAAAATTTCAACCGTTTATATGAGCGTTTGAATACAGCATACATCTCAATTAGCGGAGATACACATGCCCTCGATTGGGTCGGTTCCGCAATGAGTGATATCGAGGATGCGGCTTCAGTGGATAAAATGCTGAAACCGCATGCTGAAACGATCGCGACAAGCTTCTATACATTACAAGAAACTGCGCATGAACTTAAAAGCATACTTGATGATATGGAATTCGATCCTGCAAGACTAGAACTAGTCGAAGAGCGCCTTGCTCTTCATATATCACTGAAACGAAAATATGGTAAAACGATAGAAGATATTTTGTTGTATCGTGACAAAATCGCAGATGATTTGGAGGGATTGGTAAGCAGGGATGAACGTCTTGCCGCAGAGCAGGAAAAACTCGCGCAAATCCTGAAAGACCTTGAAATTGAAGCGGAAGAACTATCCATTATCCGACAAGAGTCGTCGATACAATTGGAAAATGCTATTATGGAGCAATTGCAACAGCTTCACATGGGAAAAGCGTCTTTCAAAGTGGAATTTACTCGAAAAGCGGCGGGTACTTTCGATTCGAACGGGTATGATAATGTAGCGTTCCTAATCTCAACGAATGTGGGAGAACCATTGAAGCCTATGGTGAAGGTAGCCTCCGGCGGCGAGATTTCCCGCATCATGCTGGCATTAAAGACGATTTTTTCAAAACATCAAGGTGTCACTTCACTTATTTTCGACGAAGTCGACACTGGTGTCAGCGGAAGAGTGGCACAAGCCATTGCAGAAAAGATTGCCATGATTGCAACCCATTCCCAAGTGCTTTGCATTTCGCATTTACCGCAAGTTGCGGCAATGGCTGATCACCATTATCTCATAAAAAAAGATGTTAAAAAGGATAGGACAAGGACTGAAATCCAAGATGTGGTTGAGTCGGATAGAACTGGGGAATTATCCAGAATGTTATCCGGGGCTGAAATCACTCCATTGACCTTAAAACATGCGGAAGAATTATTGAATTTGGCAGTCGAACGTAAAAAGTCGTTTCGGTAACCGCTCAGTGCGTATACTACATTATGCTTGGTTTTGAATGATTTATTCATCAATCGTAAATCACTTTTAATTGCTGAAATATGGAAGAAATAATTCGCATTCCACTTTTGCTTTATTTACCCTTTCATAACATTCTCCCGAACGGACATACCAACAGTAACTTATTTAGGGAGGTGAAATATGGGATGGAGTAGACAGTTCAAGTTGGCCGTTTCGTTATCTGTGCTTTTTCTTTTCATGCCTTTCACGACAGATGCAGCTTTTGCAAAGGACGGTTCACTTATACCGATGGGACAGTCAATAGGTATTAAAATGGAACTGTCCGGGGTCTACATCACAAATGATATCATGATCAGTAAGGACAATTGGTTGAAGGCTGGTGATTTAATCGGACAAGTGGACAATGTTGCAATCAGCACTCTACACGAATTTGAGAAAAAATCGACGTCATGGCGTGATAAAAAAGAAATTGTATTACATGTTATCCGAAATGGAGACGAAAGCCAATTCCAAGCAGACGGCGAAGCGATGAAACGTCTCATTCCATTCCTGAAAGACCGGACTGAAGGAACAGGAACTTTGACGTATGTCGATCCCGATAATGGGACGTACGGCGCGCTTGGTCACCAGATTATCGACAGTGCATTGAAATCACCGCCTTCTTTTAAATCTGGATCGATTTATCTATCTGAAATTGATCAGATTAAAAAAAGTGTACCAGGAATTCCCGGCTATAAAATTTCAACGATTGTTGACGGTGATGATGTTCTTGGATCAATTCGGATAAATGGTATTTACGGTATTTTCGGGGCATGGAGCAGCGATTATAAGAAAGTGTTGGCCGAACCACTCCAGATTATGCAGCCGGCAGAAGTGGAAGTTGGTCCTGCCGAAATTTATACGACCATCAAAGGTGTCGAGGTAGAAGCATTTTCTATTCGAATTACCGAAGTCGAACATGACCAATTCCACTTTATTTTAACAGATCAAAAATTACTCGCGGCAACAGGCGGGATACTGCAAGGTATGAGTGGTAGTCCGGTAATCCAGAACGGTAAATTTGCAGGCGCAGTAACGCATATGTTTGTCGATGATCCCAAAAAAGGTGCAGGTCTTTATTTGGAAAAGATGCGTAGCGGCGAAAAATGAAAAAAAGGGTCAACCCATACGCGGTTGACCCTTTTTAGCAGCGTCCATTCAGAAGGTGAATTATTTGACAATCTATGGGAAGGTAATGGAATTCGTCGAAATATAGGGAAACCATATGCCAGAAGATTCATTTTTCTGTACTTATAAAGGTTTCATATACTATTCGTCGAAATTTCCCTTGTGTAGTTAAGAGATAGTTGCTAATATTTAGGGAAAGAAGTCGTCATAAACGAACAAGGGGGAATTGGGAATGGATAAACTGAAAGTCGCAATTGCGGATGATAATAAAGAGCTTGTAAGGACTATGGTGACATATTTTGAAAGGCATCCCGAAATTGAAGTCGTTTGGACGGCGCACAATGGAAAAGTATGTCTGTCGATGTTGGAAGAGAAAAAACCTGATGTCCTATTGCTTGATATCATCATGCCCCACCTCGACGGTATAGCGGTACTTGAAACATTGAGCGGTAATACAAAAATTACTGATTTGCATATTATCATGCTGACGGCATTTGGCCAGGAAGATGTAATGACACAAGCTGCAAGTTTGGGAGCTTCCTATTTCATGCTTAAACCTTTTGAATTCGATCGGCTAGCAAATCAAATTTTCCAAGTGGCTGGAACAAGAAAACCTGTTGCTACTGCAACTAAATCTGTCGAAGAGTATGCACCGGGAACTGTGAGTCAAAAAGTATTAGATACGACAATTACAGCAATCATTAAAGAAATCGGCGTGCCTGCGCATATTAAGGGCTATGCTTTTATTCGTGAAGCGATTCAAATGGTCTACACGGATGTCGATTTGCTAGGGTCGGTGACGAAAGTACTTTATCCGGAGATTGCAAAAAAATACAATACGACAGCATCCCGTGTCGAGCGGGCAATCCGTCATGCAATTGAAGTGGCATGGAATCGCGGGAATTACGACGTCATCTCCAAAATGTTCGGCTATACCGTGCATCATTTGAAAAGTAAACCGACAAATTCAGAATTCATCGCAATGATTGCAGATAAAATCCGTCTTGAGCATATGGCGAGCTGATTATCGGTATGAAAGCGTTTTTGCGGATTAGTAATCCTCGAATGTCTACCTTGCCCAATGGTTATGGCTTTTAAAACCTATAAAATATACGCCCAAAGACCAATGAATTAAGAAATTCATCGGTCTTTTTTATTGTTGTACAAAGAATATCATAGCAGTGAAAATTAATCATCCGCATTCTGTGATTTGTCGGAGGAACGGGACCCATATATGGTTACCACTAGAAGTGGTCAGTACGCTCTGACTGAATCTATTAATCTTTTTTTAGAGTATGATTATCTGTAGAATTAATAAGGTCTTAAAATTGATTTGTAAGGTTTTCTATTCGCTTTTTAGTAGCCTAGTAAGTTGTGCTATTTGAATTAATTTACTATCTTATTTGTTACATTGGTCAAACTATATCATCGTCGGGTTCCAATTCATTTGCTTAAGTGATAAAATGGAATTGGAAGAGTCTGATAAGTTTGTTTGTCTAAACTGATTATGATGTGTGGAATTAAAGCTTGGCCTACTTTCCGAATTTTTTTCGTAGGGTAGGCATTTTTTTCGAAAAGTAAAAAAAGCTATTCCAACAAAGTGTTTAATGCAGCTCTGTAATAATTACTTGAGAAAGGGTGAATCCGCGGTGCTGACTCAAAATGATTTTTTCGATCTTTTTGTACAGGAGGACAAAGTGATTTTGCGTTCAAAGAAGAACGGTTTTCCGCTTAAATCATTCGATGGAATAACACGTGAACATCCGCGACTTAAACTCAATTCATTTTCTACGCTACGGACAGCACTGATGGATTCAGAGAAAGAACATATCATCGGTAGCTGGCTGCCCGCAATCGAAGTAGCAATATCACCCGATAAGATGACCGCCTTATTATATATCAATTTATCAAAGAAGGAATTTGACGAAAACAAACAGCCGATTTTGCAACAAGCAGAAAAAGTACTTACTGAAACCGGAATAAGTCATGGGAAAAATGACTTGAAAAGCGAACCTTTTAAACCAGGCGAACCGATGATTGCCGCCGTTGGTACACTTCCGACGAAAGGTAAAGAGGCTGTCGTCACATATATCGATATTCCCTCACGGAGACCAGTTATCCGTGAGGATGGTCTTGCTGATTACTTTGAAATGAACTTTGTAACTACTGTTAAAGAAGGGGACTGGCTTGGTGAAAAGATACCCGCGCAGGAAGGCGTCGATGGAATAGATGTATTAGGTAATACTGTGTCTGCGAAACGAGGCGATGACGTGATGCTGTCCTTTGATAAGAAGTCAGTGACTGAAGAACAAGAAAAAGGGAAAGTAGTTCTGCGTGCATCACACAGCGGGGCGCTGGAAATCATCAACGGTGTAATTGGTGTCGGAAAACAGCTGATTGTTAACGGCGATGTCGGTCCTGAAACGGGTTCGATTACATTCGATGGTGCCGTTACTGTTTATGGAACGGTTCTCGCGGACTTTTCGGTTAATGCGACTGGTACTATTTCGATAGAAGGAAATGAAGGGATTACAAATGCAAAGGAAATACGATCGACGGAAGGCGATATTTACATAAAAGGGGGCGTATTCGGGGGTGAAATGACCATTGTCGAGGCTCAAGGCGATATTTATATTAAACATGCAAATAATTGCAAACTGTATGGAAAAGAGATTCATGTCGGACTCTATTTGCTTGGGGCCGAAGTTATCGCGGATAGTGTCTTTGTCGACAAAAGCCAAGGAAAGATAATTGGCGGGGAAATAGATGCCCTCTTTAAAATCGAGTGTGCATTTGCAGGTAATAACCACGAACGAAAAACCACCCTTCGTACAAAAGGCATCGATAAGGACGCAATCTATATGAAAGTTCAAGAAATGGCGAACAGCTTAAAAGAACATCAAGCGATAGTTGTGAAGCTAGAACAGCATGTTCTTCCATTGGAGAGAGCTGCAGATGATCTGAAGGGGCAACAAGCCAAAGTATTCGAAAAGTTAATGGATACGATCGACTATAACAGAAAAAGGATCTTAGAAATAGACGGAGAGATTCACTTGGAACTGCGCAAAATTAAACAGGCAATCCCCGGACAAATCGAAGTGACGAAAGAAGCATACCCCGGAACAATTATTCAAATCGGAACTAAATCTTCTACGCTTTCCGTTCCTACGAATGGTGTATTTACTATTATAGATGGAGTTCTTAATGTCTAGGCCCGCTATTTTTGCACATCGAGGTGCATCAGGCGTCCGATTTGAAAATACGATGAAAGCATTTGAGAAGGCCGTCGACCAAGGGGCTGATGGTATTGAACTGGACGTTCAAGTTTCGGAGGATGGTGTACCGTTTGTGATCCATGATCCTGAACTCACTAGGCTTGCAGGCATCCGTAGAGCGATTTCATCTATGACAAGTGGAGAAATAAAGAGGGTTCCAGTGGGCAGAAAATATACACGCATTTTCCGTGGGCACCGGATTCCCACATTAATTGAAGCCGTGTCATTTTGTCAAAGTCATCAATTGGCACTCAATGTTGAATTGAAAGAGACAGTTTCGGGGCGACCCGATTACATTAAACAGATAGTTGATATTGTATCCCACCTTGATAATGTCCACATCTCTGCATTCGATTACCGTCTACTTGAAGTAGTGAAAAAGGAAAGTCACCAGATGGAAACGGCCTATCTTTTGCGGAAAAAAGATGTCGATTGGACAAATCTTGAACAATATTCATGTGCGGATGGATTCCATTTGCACAAAAGGCTATTGAAAGAGCCTTATTTGAACAATCTTATTCTGTCCGGCAAAAAGATTCGAGTGTACGGTATTAGTGGGAAAGAACCAATGGCGTTAAATCCACCGCCATATATCGATGGTTGGATTACGGATTACCCGGATAGATTCAATGATGTGAAAAAGGACCGAGACAGTTAAATGTCTTGGTCCTTTTCTAATCCTTTACTCCATAACTTACCGCCATCGTTTTTACTTTTCTTTAAATCGTTCTTGCACCCGTCCTGATCTTCGGTCGCGGCGCAATAGGAATCCCGCGAAAAACCAGAGTCCCCCCGCAAAGAGTAAAAAGCCTACTACAAATTGAAGCCAGATGAATGGAAACGGATTGAATAATACTCCAAATATGGAATCCCGCATTAACTTTATGCCACCGGCCGCAAAAAGTCCGGGGATTAGTAGTACGATGAATGCCGCTAAACGTGCCATAGAATCCCACTCCTTAACGATTCTAATTTTACCTACTCATATTTTATTGTCAAGAACTGCGCTTTCATGTATGATGTAGTGGTAATTGCAAAAGATTGCATGATTCAAAAAGGAGAATGAATACCTTTGCAAAACGTTCTCATTGTCGGGGCGGGGACAGGCGGATCGATAATACTGGACCTTCTCCAAAATTTAGAATTCATGAATGTTAAGGCAATCATCGATACTGATGAACAAGCACCAGGAATAATTCTAGCAAAAAAACGAGGCATTCCATATGGAACGGATTGGAAGAGTCATCTGACCGAAGATTTGCATATCATTTTCGATGTAACCGGAGAGGAGGCTGTATTCTCCGAACTGTTACATGCGAGGCCCGCCCAAACTGTAGTGATACCTGGATCTGTCGCGAATCTTCTTGTAAAGCTTCTCGAGGAAAATGATACATATATTAAGCGGATTCAGACAGAAGTGCATAAACAACGGATGATCTTCGATTCAATAGGCGAAGGCATGATCGGGATTAATGAAGATGGCATTATTGACTTTTTCAATAAGAGCGCATCCAAGATGATTGGCTTTCCGATAGAAGAAGCTGTTGGCAGAACAATTACTGAAGTCATTCCAACAACAGAGCTTCCTAGAGTGTTCAATTCGGGGCAGGCGGAATTGAATAAGGAGCTGATTCTCGGCAACGGTTTGAAAATCGTCACATCTCGTTTTCCGCTTTTCGACTCAACAGGGAAAAAGTTTGGCGCTTTCGCGATATTTAAAGAGATTACGGAAATTGTTGCTCTTGCTGAGGAAATCACAGATCTGAAAAAAGTGAAGACGATGCTTGAAGCCATCATTCATTCAAGTGATGATGCGATTTCGGTCGTAGATGATAAAGGGTACGGAATTCTTGTCAATCCGGCCTATTCGCGAATGACGGGTCTTTCTAAAGAGGAAGTGATCGGAAAACCTGCCAATGCGGATATCAACGAAGGTGAGAGTATTCATATGAGAGTACTCAAGTCCAAAAAACCGTTCCGGGGCGTCAATATGCGGATTGGCGACAACAACCGGGAAGTTATTGTCAATGTTGCGCCAATCATTGTCGATCATCAAGTTAAGGGAAGTGTCGGGGTCATTCATGACATAACCGAAATGCGTAATCTGATGAAAGAACTCGACCAGGCACGAACAATCATCCGGAAACTTGAATCCACTTATACATTTGATGATATCTTCGGCAGTTCATCCGATATTGAAATTTCAATTGAGCAGGCAAAGCTGGCAGCTAAATCCGATGTGCCAGTCCTTCTTCGCGGAGAAATCGGAACCGGAAAAGAATTGTTTGCGCATGCCATCCATAGTGGAAGTGAACGGCGGTCGAATAAATTCATTCGAATGAATTGTGCAGCGATGGACCCGACCGTATTGGAAATAGAGTTGTTCGGACAGGTATCGGGGGCTTCCCAATCTGGCTTTGAAAAGGATGTAAAAGGACTTTTTAAAGACTCCGAACAAGGTACGCTATTCCTTGATGAAGTGGCCGATTTACCGCTAGCTGCTCAAGAGGGGTTGCTGAACTACTTAAAAAATGGCGCGATTTTCAATGTCGGCGGTACCCAACCAATCCATTTATCTGTCCGTGTTATTACGTCCACTTCGAAAAACCTGGAAAAAGCGATGCATGAAGGTTTTTTTAATGAAGAGCTGTATTACATGCTGAATCGGATATCCATCCAAGTTGCACCACTTCGATCACGAAAAAAGGATATACCATTGATTGTCGGACACCTGCTTGTAAAACTTAACCAGGAGTTTGGCATGAATATCGAGACGATTACCGAAGCGGCGCTGGAAAGGCTGATGCAATATGATTGGCCCGGGAATTTGAGGGAACTCGAAAACGTCCTTAGCCGCGCAATGATTTACATGGGGTCGGGAGAGGCAGTAATCAATTTGGAAGATGTGGTTAACGCACTGTCATCTAGGGGAAACAAGGAAGAGGAACAAATTCTTTCGGAAACTAGCACCCTTGCTTCCATAATGGATCAATATGAAAAATCCATTCTTGAAACGGCTCTTCGGGAAAACGATGGAAATAAATCGTTAACAGCGAACAGACTCGGTATTTCGTTGCGATCCCTTTATTATAAACTTGAGAAATTCAGCCTTGTGTAATAGTTAAGACGTTCAGTCGAAGGAGGAGAGACGATGACTACACTCGACTCACTTATCATCAAGGCTGCATCGAAGCAAGATCCTGTCGTCGCAGTTGCATCTGCCGCAGATCGGGAAGTTCTTGAAGCCGTGAATATGGCTATTGAAAAAGGGATTGCTTCATTCATGCTTTTTGATGATGAAAAACGAATGAAAGATATGATTGAAACACATTTCCCCCGCTTGTCAGATGAAGCGAAAGTTAGTTTTCATCACGCAAAGGATAATGTAGATGCGGCGACCCTTGCCGTGAAAGCGGTTTCAAGCGGTTTGGCAACCGTTTTAATGAAGGGGAACTTGGCAACTTCCGTAATACTTAAAGCTGTCTTGAACGGTGAATTTGGATTGCGGTCAGGAAAAGTGCTGTCGCATGTGGCTGCATTTGAGGTTCCAGGCTATGATCGACTTCTTTTTGTGACAGATGCAGCAATGAATATTGCGCCTGATCTTGGAGCGAAAGCACAAATTATCCGGAATGCTGTTGACACCGCACATGCATGTGGCATCACGGAACCTATCGTCGCTCCGCTTGCCGCGGTCGAAACCGTCAATCCAGCGATGATTCCAACCACGGATGCTGCATCACTGGTCGTCATGAATCGACGCGGGCAAATTACAGGTTGTATCGTCGATGGTCCGCTTGCACTTGATAATGCGGTATCAAAGGAGGCAGCGGGACAAAAAGGGATTACGGGTGAAACAGCCGGTAAAGCTGATATTCTCGTTGTTCCGAATATCGAAGCAGGCAACATCCTGTACAAGTCACTTATGTATTTTGCCAATGCAAAGGTAGGTGCTGTCATTCAAGGCGCTAAAGCACCAATTGTCCTGACATCAAGGGCGGACAGTGCCGAAAGTAAATTGTATTCACTCGCACTGGCGATACTTACCACAAAGTGAAATAAAATCGAACATACTTTAGGAGGAAATTACAATGGAAATTTTCAAATATATGGAGAACCAAGATTATGAGCAACTCGTTATTTGCCAGGATAAAACTTCAGGACTGAAAGCGATTATCGCTATCCACGATACGACACTCGGGCCTGCACTTGGCGGAACACGCATGTGGACTTATGCAAGTGAAGAAGAAGCGATTGAAGATGCACTTCGCCTTGCTCGAGGTATGACTTACAAAAACGCGGCAGCAGGATTGAATCTTGGTGGCGGAAAAACGGTTATTATCGGAAATCCGAAAACAGACAAAAACGACGAAATGTTCCGTGCTTTCGGGCGATACATCGAAGGTTTGAACGGCCGCTATATTACTGCGGAAGATGTGGGAACAACTGAAGCGGATATGGATTTGATCAATCTTGAAACGGATTATGTTACAGGGACTTCTGCTGGATCGGGCTCATCGGGCAATCCTTCCCCTGTTACTGCTTATGGAATTTATTACGGCATGAAAGCGGCGGCAAAAGAGGCATTTGGTGACGACTCACTAACAGGCAAAACAGTAGCGGTGCAAGGAGTCGGAAACGTTGCCTATGCACTTTGCGAGTACCTGCACGAAGAAGGTGCGAAACTGATTATTACGGATATCAATGAAGAGGCTGTTCAACGTGCAGTTGAGGCATTCGGTGCAACGGCAGTCGGTATCAATGAAATATACTCTCAAGAAGCGGACATTTTTGCACCATGTGCACTAGGGGCAATCATCAATGATGAGACAATTCCGCAGTTGAAATCAAAAGTGATTGCTGGTTCAGCAAATAATCAATTGAAAGATACTCGCCACGGCGATCTACTCCACGAAATGGGCATCGTTTACGCTCCAGACTACGTTATCAACTCAGGCGGAGTCATCAACGTAGCAGACGAGCTTGATGGTTATAACCGCGAACGTGCACTTAAACGTGTCGAAGGCATCTACGACGTAATCGGGAAAATCTTCGCCATCTCAAAACGTGATAACATTCCGACGTACGTTGCTGCTGACCGCATGGCAGAAGAACGTATCGCACGTGTTGCAAACACACGAAGCACATTTTTACAAAATGAAAAAAGTGTACTCTCAAAACGATAAGATAAATAATTTGAAGCAGCCGTACTAAAGGAAAATAGTCATGCAGCAATTAAGAGGGATGAAGTTCAATCCCTCATCTCTGCTTGACTTCCATCTTGGAGGCCTTCGACATGGAAGGAGGACTACTTATGCATGAAAATTTATACCGGATCTTGGTCATTAATCCAGGGTCAACATCAACAAAAATAGGCGTTTTTGAAGGCGGAAAACAGTTGATGGAAAGTACGTTACGACATTCTTCAGAAGATATAGCAAAGTATCCTTCCATCATCGATCAATACAGTTTCCGTAAAGACGCAATCCTGGCTTCACTTGACAGTGAAGGTTTCCACATTTCGGATCTATCTGCCATTTGCGGTCGCGGCGGGCTTCTCCGCCCGATTGAAGGCGGTACTTATTCTGTCAATGAAGCAATGATCGACGATTTGAAAAAGGGCTATTCAGGTCAACATGCATCGAACCTGGGGGGGATAATTGCGAATGAAATCGCATCCAGTCTAAATGTTCCCGCTTTTATCGTCGATCCAGTAGTCGTCGATGAACTTGCACCCCTGGCGAGGATTTCCGGGTTTTCGGCCATTGATCGGAAATCCATTTTCCATGCGCTGAACCAAAAAGCGGTTGCTAGACGCTACGCAAAACAAGTTGGTAAAAAGTATGAAAGTCTTCGGCTGATCGTCACACATATGGGCGGGGGCATTACAGTCGGTGTGCACGAATCCGGCAAAGTCATCGATGTGAACAATGGACTTCACGGAGATGGACCTTTTAGCCCTGAGCGTGCGGGCACCGTTCCGGCCGGCGATCTTGTCGATCTATGTTTTTCGGGTGAATATTTCCGTCATGAAGTGATGAAAAAGGTTGTCGGTCAAGGCGGCTTAGTCGGTTATCTTGGGACGAACGACGCTGTTCGAGTGGAAAAACGGATTGAAGACGGCGACGAAAAAGCGAAACTGGTGTACGGAGCAATGGCCTATCAGGTCGCTAAGGAAATCGGTAGTGCCGCCGCCGTTCTTCAAGGCAAAGTCGATGCAATCATTCTTACGGGCGGGCTCGCGTATGGTAAAGAGTTTGTGAAGGAAATTTCATCCAGGATTGACTGGATTTCTGAGGTTGTTGTGTACGCTGGAGAAGACGAACTGCAAGCACTTGCGGAAGGCGCACTCCGCGTCCTATCTGGTGAAGAGACTGCTAAAATCTACCCGTCTTGACGGGGCGTTGTGAGGGAGGCCATCAATTATGGCACGGGAATATGATGTAGTTATTTTGGGAGGCGGAACAGGCGGCTATGTCGCTGCGATCCGCGCCGCTCAATTAGGACTGAAAACAGCACTTGTTGAAAAAGGGAAACTTGGAGGAACTTGCTTACACAAAGGTTGTATCCCAAGTAAAGCGTTACTGAAAAGTGCTGAAGTATTCGATATAGCGAAAAATCAGGCGGCGGATTTCGGTGTTGACACGAAAGACGTAACGCTTGACTTCAGCCGTGTCCAAGCTAGAAAAGAGGGTATCGTCAAACAGCTGCACAGCGGTGTCACAGCACTTATGAAAAAAGGGAAAATCGATGTATTTGATGGATTTGGCAGAATGCTAGGACCGTCTATATTTTCTCCGATGCCCGGCACGATTTCGGTCGAAATGAACAACGGTGACGAAAACGAAATGCTCATCCTGAAAAACTTGATTATCGCAACAGGCTCTAGACCACGCACGTTACCAGGTTTGGATATTGATGAAAATCAAGTCATGTCATCAGATGGCGCACTTTCTATGGAAGCACTTCCGAAGTCGATCATCATCGTCGGCGGCGGTGTCATCGGTATCGAATGGGCATCCATGCTCAACGATTTCGGTGTAGAAGTCACGGTCCTTGAATATGCAGACCGGATTATACCGACTGAAGATGAAGACATCTCAAAAGAAATGAAAAAACTGTTGACGAAAAAAGGAATCACTTTTGCGACAAGTGCGAAAGTACTGTCGGATACACTTGTCAAAAAAGAAGGATCCGTTACCATTTCAGCAGAAATGAACGGTGAAACGATGGAGTTTACAGCTGAAAAAATGCTTGTTTCAGTTGGACGTCTAGCGAATGTCGAAGGAATCGGTCTTGACAATACAGAAATTGAAGTCGTAAATGGCTTCATCAAGACAAGGCCGACATTCCAGACAAAAGAAGCTCATATTTATGCAATCGGGGACGTTATAGGCGGACTTCAACTTGCACATGTCGCTTCCCATGAAGGAATTGCGGCTGTTGAACATATTGCAGGATTGAAAAACGAAGCGATTGATTATACGAAAATATCCCGCTGTATATACTCAAGCCCTGAAGCATCCAGCGTTGGCATAACGGAGAAACAGGCAAAAGAACAAGGCTTTGATGTTAAAGTCGGGAAATTCCCGTTCATGGCTATCGGTAAAGCACTTGTTAACGGCAATTCAGATGGTTTCGTTAAAATTATTGCCGATAAAAAGACGGACGACATACTAGGCGTCCATATGATTGGTGCCCACGTCACCGATTTGATATCGGAAGCTGGTCTTGCGATGGTGCTTGATGCGACTCCATGGGAAGTGGCAAGTACGATTCATCCGCATCCGTCACTTTCCGAAGTAATGGGCGAAGCGGCTTTGGCCGTTGACGGCAAGGCTATCCACATGTAAAAGGGGGATTTTGGAAATGGCAAAAACGCGTCATGAAGAACTCGGTTTAACAAACGAAGAAGCACTACAAATTTTTGAAACGATGCTGATGGCACGTCGCATAGACGAGCGTATGTGGCTTCTCAACCGTGCAGGGAAAATTCCCTTCGTCATTTCATGTCAAGGACAAGAAGCGGCACAAGTTGGGGCGGCATTTGCACTAGATAAGGATAAAGACTGGATTGCACCATACTATCGTGATATGGGCGTTGTCCTGCATTTCGGAATGACCGCTCATGAATTAATGCTTTCTGCATTTGCAAAAGCGGAAGACCCGAACTCAGGCGGTCGTCAGATGCCTGGTCACTTCGGCCAGCGTAAAAACCGAATCTTGACGGGATCATCTCCAGTAACAACGCAATTACCGCACGCGGTCGGAGTAGCATTGGCAGCGAAGATGAAGAAAGAAGATTTCATCACTTTCGTCACACTTGGGGAAGGTTCATCCAACCAAGGGGATTTCCACGAAGGCATGAACTTTGCTGGAGTCCATAAATTGCCGACGGTTATCATGGTTGAAAACAATAAATATGCAATTTCGGTGCCGGTTGAAAAACAACTTGCATGTGAAAACGTTTCGGATCGTGCAATCGGATATGGTATGCCGGGTGTAACAGTTGATGGTACAGATCCGCTCGAAGTATACAAAGTCATCAAGGAAGCAGCAGACCGTGCGCGACGCGGAGAAGGTCCGAGTCTAGTGGAAACAATTTGTTACCGTTTGACGGCGCACTCTTCAGACGATGACCACCGTCAATACCGTGATGCTGAAGAATTGGAAAACGAAAAGAAACTCGATCCGATTCCAATGTTCGCGACCTATTTGAAAGAGGCCGGCGTCCTTACGGATGAACTCGAAAAAGAATTGGAAGAACGCATCATGAAAGAAGTGAACGAAGCGACCGATTATGCGGAAAACGCTGCGTACGCCGAACCTGAGTCCGCGCTCCTCCATGTGTATGCTGAAGATGGGGGGAACGAATAATGGCTGTAATGTCTTATATCGATGCAATCACACTTGCAATGAAAGAAGAAATGGAGCGGGATGACCGCGTTTTCGTTCTAGGAGAAGATGTTGGGCGTAAAGGTGGCGTATTTAAAGCGACTAACGGTCTTTATGATCAATTCGGTGAGTACCGTGCTCTTGATACACCGCTTGCGGAATCCGCAATTGCGGGTGTCGGAATCGGTGCGGCAATGTACGGCTTGCGCCCGATTGCGGAGATGCAATTTGCTGATTTCATCATGCCTGCGGTTAACCAAATCGTTTCGGAAGCGGCAAAAATCCGTTACCGTTCAAACAACGATTGGTCATGTCCGATTGTTATACGCGCACCGTTCGGAGGAGGAATCCACGGAGCGCTGTACCACTCGCAATCCGTCGAGTCGATGTTCGCAAGCACGCCTGGATTGAAAATCGTCATCCCTTCGACGCCGTATGATGCGAAAGGTCTTCTGAAAGCGGCAATCCGCGATGAAGATCCAGTATTGTTCTTTGAACATAAACGTGCCTATCGTTTAATAAAAGGCGAAGTACCTTCAGACGATTATGTGTTGCCGATCGGGAAAGCGGATGTTAAACGCGAAGGGGATGACATCACGATTATCACGTACGGTTTATGTGTCCATTTTGCACTGCAAGCTGCTGAACGTCTTGCTGAAGATGGTATATCGACACATATCCTTGATCTTCGTACTGTTTATCCACTTGACCAAGTAGCAATTATCGAAGCGGCTTCAAAAACTGGGAAAGTACTGCTCGTTACGGAAGACAATAAAGAAGGAAGCATTATGGGCGAAGTAGCAGCGATCATTGCTGAAAACTGCCTGTTTGAACTTGATGCGCCAATTAAACGTCTTGCTGGACCGGACATTCCGGCAATGCCATATGCACCGACTATGGAGAAATTCTTCATGGTTAATCCAGACAAAGTAGAGAAGGCAGCGCGTGAACTTGCTGAATTTTAACTCCATTCAGCGGAAGATTCCCACTTCTATAAGTTTCTAAAGTTTGTAAAATATGGGTGTATTCGATTAAGGATGGAGGTCAATCAATTGGCTATTGAAAATATTTTAATGCCGCAACTGGGTGAAAGTGTGACAGAAGGTACAATCGAGAAATGGCTTGTCAAACCGGGCGATACAGTTAACAAATACGACTCGCTTGCAGAAGTGAATACAGACAAAGTGACAGCTGAAGTTCCTTCTTCGTTCACTGGTGTAATTAAGGAATTGATTGCACAAGAGGGAGAAACGCTTGCTGTTGGAGCACTCGTTTGTACGATTGAGGTGGAAGGCGGCGGAACTGCGGAAGCTGCAGTAGAGGCGGTGCCCGCGAAAGAAGAGCCCGCAAACGAAATGCCTGCTGTAGGTTCTCAAAAAACCGCTTCATCATTGAATCGTGAAAAAGGAGCGGCGGCAGGACGTTATTCTCCAGCAGTACTCCGTCTCTCACAGGACAATGGCATTGATTTGGCATTAGTAGAAGGTTCAGGCAAAGAAGGGCGCATCACGCGCAAAGACTTACTTGCTATCATCGAGAGCGGAGATATTCCGTCAGCGCCAACAACATCACCAGCTCCATCGGTTCCTGTGGCGGAAGCATCGGCACCTACGCCGGTGACACAGGCGGCGCCTGCACCAAAAGCGGCTGAGCCCGTCGATGTCCCGGTTGCGGCAGGCGATATCGAAATCCCTGTAACCGGCGTACGCCGTGCAATCGCGAGCAATATGCTACGTTCGAAACACGAAGCGCCACATGCATGGATGATGATTGAAGTCGATGTGACCAATCTTGTTCAATATCGTGATTCCCTGAAAAATGACTTCAAAAAGAAGGAAGGCTTCAACTTGACATATTTCGCATTCTTCGTGAAAGCAGTATCTCAAGCATTAAAGGAATTCCCGATGATGAACTCGATGTGGGCAGGCGACAAAATCATTCAGAAAAAGGATATCAATATTTCCATCGCGGTAGCAACTGAAGATTCCCTGTACGTTCCCGTTATAAATAATGCCGATGAAAAAACAATCAAAGGCATTGGACGCGATATACAGGAACTTGCAGGTAAAGTACGTTCAGGCAAACTGAAATCATCTGAAATGCGAGGCGGTACATTCACAGTGAATAATACCGGTTCATTCGGTTCGGTTCAGTCTATGGGCATCATCAATCACCCGCAGGCAGCAATTCTGCAAATCGAATCAATCGTTAAACGTCCGGTTGTTATGGGCAATGGCATGATTGGGGTCCGCGATATGGTGAACCTATGCCTATCACTTGATCACCGCGTTCTGGACGGTCTCGTTTGCGGACAATTCCTTGCACGCGTAAAAGCGATTCTCGAAAATGTATCGGCGGAAAATACATCCATCTACTGATCAAAATTGTAAACCCCGGTGCCTGACAATATAGGGCATCGGGGTTTATTTTACCTTTCAACAATAGTCTAAGTCGGGTAAACTAGTAATAGATTGATTATTTTGAGGAGGGAAGCGCAAAATATGACTATACATAACATGCAGACGACAACATTTGATAAAACCGGATTCGAACAATGGGAAGAAACTGCGGTCCAATCATTGAAAGGGAAGCCTTTCGATTCGCTCATCACAAAAACGATAGAAGGGATTGAACTGCAGCCCCTTTATACAATTGAGAGCCTTGATAAACGCATGCAGACGAATTGTGTGGCGAAAAAAGACTCCGGCTGGATTATTGCACAGCAACCTTATGCCGAAGACGGAAAACAGTTTGTTGCTGATCTGAAACATTCTATTGAACGAGGGAATGAAGCTATTGCTTACGACGGGGCGAAACAACTTCAATGGGAAGATTCTTCTCTTGCTGAAATAGGACAACTCATGACGCAATATCCTATCTTCATGACAAATACCACACAAAATGATCCATTTCTAAAAGTGTTTTTGGGGATTCCACAATCGGATCGGTCCCTTGTTAACGGTGCGATTTCTGTGCCTGACTGGTCTCTTCCAGAAGGTTTCACAAACATTCGGACGACGGGAGCGGATATGTGGGGAGTGCATCACAACGGTGCAGATGCGGTGACAGAACTTGCACTTACACTCGCACATGCTGCTACTAGTGCTGAAAAGGCGGAGAAATTCAGCGATTTCGCGAATGACTTTTTTGTACGCTTTGCGGTGGACACTCATTTCTTCATGGAGATATCAAAGTTCCGTGCGCTTCGCATTCTTTGGCAAGCGTTCTGTTCTGCATATAGTTTACAGGAAGCACCGTATGTCCCGATTATCGCAACGACATCTCTGCGTTCATATTCAAAACTAGATCCGTATGTGAACGTATTGCGGGCTGGGAATGAAACGTTTGCTGCGGTTCTGGGCGGGGCAGACGTTATCACGGTCTATCCGCACAATCTACTTACTGGACCGACGAACGGCGCTGTACGGTTAGCAAGAAATATTCAACTTGTCATTAAAGAAGAGACCCATGCCGACAAAGTAATCGATCCTTCAGGCGGTTCTTATTTCATTGAAACATTGACATCGGAACTTGTTGAAAAAGCATGGGAACTGTTCATGGAAATTCAGTCTACAGGTGGTTATGAAGCATTTCTTGCTAACGGTAGACTTGAAACGTTGCTAGGACAGCGCATAAAAGAAGTTGCGAAAGGGAAACAATCATTGATTGGGACGAATGTTTACGCCGAATTGACCGATACGGACTTCTCGGATTGGGATGGTCTTCAGCTTTATGGGCGTCTGGCTGAGCCGTTTGAAAAATTGGTGGCCAAGCGAAAAGATAATCACGTGCGTACTGTTCTATTGACGTTCGGCGATTTGAAAGACTTCAAACCTCGCGCCGATTTTGTCAGTGGTTTTTTAGCAACAGGCGGTATGCGTGTAGAATGGAGTCCGTCGTTCGACAACGCTCAACAAGCACTGCACTGGCTTGCGGATGAAAAACCCGACTATGCGATTGTCTGTGCAATACCTTCTGTGACCGAAAGCGTACTGGATCAGCTGATAGAAGGATGTTCCGACAAACTCATCTTGGATGCGGCAGGGAAATACGAAGCTGCACTTTCACAGAAATGGCTGAAGGCCGGTTTGAATGGATTTATTTTCGCGGGTCAAGACAAAGTGGGGAAATTGATAGCTATCAATGAGAAATTGAAAGGGGGAGCGACGGATGAATAAACCTGATTTCAACAAAGTAGACTTGCATAACATAGTTGAAAATGTGAAGGAAACAGCAAGCGAAGCGGGAAAACCTTTTCGGACGAATGAAGGAATTGATGTCAAAACGCGCTATACAGGGAAAGATATCGAGAACCTTGAACATTTATCTGACTTGCCAGGCATCGCGCCGAATACGAGGGGCCCCTATCCGACTATGTTCGTTTCCAGACCTTGGACAGTACGCCAATACGCCGGATTTTCAACGGCTGAAGAGAGTAACGCATTTTATCGGCGAAATCTGGCAATGGGGCAAAAAGGATTATCTGTCGCATTTGACCTTGCGACTCACCGCGGTTACGACTCCAATCATCCGCGTGTAACGGGCGACGTTGGAAAAGCAGGTGTAGCTATCGACTCGGTTGAAGATATGAAAATTTTGTTTGACGGTATCCCCTTAGACCAGATGTCCGTTTCCATGACGATGAACGGAGCTGTATTGCCGATCATGGCATTTTATATCGTAGCGGCAGAGGAGCAGGGCGTGTCGCCTGAAAAACTTGCCGGTACTATCCAGAATGATATTTTGAAGGAATATATGGTGCGGAATACATATATTTTTCCGCCTGAAATGTCGATGAAAATCATTGCGGATATTTTTGACTACACATCCAACAACATGCCGAAATTCAACTCGATTTCCATTTCGGGCTATCATATGCAAGAAGCCGGGGCAACCGCAGATATCGAGCTTGCGTATACGCTTGCAGATGGTCTTGAATACGTCCGTACAGGTTTAAAAGCGGGCATTGACATCGATTCATTCGCCCCGAGGTTATCATTTTTCTGGGCAATCGGCATGAATTACTTCATGGAAATAGCTAAAATGCGTGCTGCACGTAAAATGTGGGCACAAATGATAAAGACATTTGAGCCGAAAAATCCGAAGTCGCTTGCTCTCCGTACGCATTCGCAAACATCCGGCTGGAGCTTGACGGAACAAGATCCGTTCAACAACATCACGCGAACATTGATTGAAGCGAACGCTGCAGCGATGGGTCACACACAATCACTTCATACGAACGCGCTCGACGAAGCGATTGCACTACCGACGGATTTCTCTGCCCGCATTGCGCGGAATACGCAATTATTCTTACAGGAAGAGACGATGATGACAAAAGTGATCGATCCATGGGGCGGTTCGTACTACGTCGAAAAACTGACGGATGAGCTGATGGAGAAAGCATGGGAATTAATCGGAGAAATCGAAGAACTCGGTGGCATGGCGAAAGCGATTGAAACCGGACTACCGAAAATGAAAATCGAAGAAGCGGCAGCAAAACGCCAGGCACAGATTGATTCACGTGCAGAATCAATCATTGGAGTGAATAAATACCGCCTGGATACTGAAGACCCAATCGATATTTTGGACATTGACAACACGCTTGTACGCCAGAAGCAAATCGACCGTATAAATCGGATGAAAGCGGACCGTGATGAAAGTGAAGTAACGGCATTGCTCGCTAAGTTGACAGAAGTTGCACGCAACGGCGACGGTAATCTACTTGCCAGTGCCGTCGATGCAGCACGCGCACGTGCTACGATCGGCGAAATTTCGGATGCGATTGAAAGTGTATCAGGCAGACACAAGGCGGTGATTCGTTCAGTGAGTGGCGTATACAGTTCGAATTTCTCCAATTCAGAGGAAATTGAAGAAGTGAAAATGATGGCAGAAGACTTTTTGGAGAATGAAGGTCGTCGTCCACGTATCTTAATCGCAAAAATGGGACAAGACGGTCATGACCGCGGTGCGAAAGTAATCGCATCCTCATTTGCAGACCTTGGTTTTGATGTTGACATCGGACCACTTTTCCAAACACCGGAAGAAACGGCATTGCAAGCTGCTGAAAACGACGTTCATGTCATCGGTGTAAGTTCGCTGGCCGCAGGTCATAAAACACTTGTTCCGACTCTGCGTGAAGAGCTCGCCAAAATTGGCAGGGAAGACATTCTCATTGTTGTCGGCGGTGTCATACCCGCTCAAGATTACGCATTCCTCCGTGAAAATGGGGCAGCGGCAATTTTTGGGCCAGGAACTGTCATACCGGTTGCCGCACAAAAAGTCATTGAAGAAATCTACCGCAGGCTCGGCTACGAGGAAGTGGCGGATTGAAAGATAAAAACCGTTCACTTGATGACAGTGCGCTGAATGTGATGGGCGGTATCAACTCGTCGCATGACGGCATGGCAGCAGCGGCGCGGAAACGATTTGTAAAAAAAACACGCAAAATTCCGGTTGAAGAACTGACGGAAAAGATAACAACCGGTTCGCGGCTCTATTTGGCAAAGAGTATAACGCTTCTTGAAAGCATCATACCGGAAGACAGAGTAGCGGGTCAGCAACTTCTGCTCAACCTGCTGCCGAGAACCGGCAACAGCATACGGATCGGCATCACGGGTGTCCCAGGTGCGGGGAAAAGCACGTTTATCGAAGCATTCGGACTAATGCTCGCTGAAGCGGGCCATAAAGTGGCGGTCCTCGCTATCGATCCGAGTTCAACTGTAACGGGCGGCAGCATCCTTGGCGATAAAACTAGGATGGAGGAGCTTGCAAGACATCCGAATGCATTCATTCGGCCCTCGCCATCAGCGGGGACACTCGGAGGCGTTCATAAAAAGTCGCGTGAAACGATGTTGCTTTGTGAAGCATCCGGCTATGATGTCATCTTAATTGAAACGGTCGGTGTGGGGCAAAGTGAAACCGTCGTTCGGGGCATGGTCGATTATTTTATGCTGCTCGTCCTGACCGGTGCGGGGGATGAACTGCAGGGAATGAAAAAAGGAATCATGGAGCTTGCAGACGGCGTCGTCGTCCATAAAGCCGACGGCGACAATTTGAGGCTAGCGAATAAGACAGTCAGGGAATATCGTCAATTGCTACATCTCCTGCAGCCTGCATCGCCCGGCTGGACATCAACGGCACTTCCTGTTTCTTCGATTAAAAATACCGGGCTTGAAGAAGTCTGGAAAACGATATTGTCCTTTAAAGAGACAATGGAAGATGACGGATTCTGGAATGGTCGCAGACAATCCCAAACGAAAGACTGGTTCCATTCGATGATTAAAGACCGTCTCATTGACACCTTTTTCGCAGAGCCTGGTAGGAAAGAAGAAGTCATAGAACTTGAGAAAGCCTTGCTCGGTGGAAGTTTGACCGTTACGGGAGCTGTTGAAAGATTGTTCGGGAGGTAGACATTTTGCAGGAAACGATCTCTCCTGCTATGATGAAGAAGTAAATAGAAAGGGGTTTGATTAATTATGAATATGAATTTTGATCTTTATATGAATGACATCCTTAGACAAGCACGTTCAGAGATGGAAGCTAGCGGGTACGAGCAGCTGACAACGCCTGAACTTGTGGAAGATGCATTTAAACGTCCGGGTACGACTCTTGTTATGGTGAACTCGGTTTGCGGTTGCGCAGGTGGCATCGCACGTCCAGCGGCTGCGCATGCAGTGCATTATGACAAACGTCCAGACCACTTGGTAACTGTGTTCGCGGGTCAGGACAAAGAAGCGACAGCGCAAGCGCGCATGCTTTTCGGAGAAGATCATTTGCCTTCTTCACCATCATTTGCACTTCTGAAAGACGGCAAGCTCGTTGCAGAAGTCGGGCGTTATGAAATCGAAGGACACGATCCAATGTCCGTCGTCACTAACTTACAAAGCCAATTCGAGGAATACTGCGAAGAGTTATAATAAGAAAAAGAGTCCGTCAGTGCATCTTTAGCACTGACAGACTCTTTTTTATTTTACATAATCATACTAAGGCCGAACATGACACTTGAAGCAAGCATTGCCCCAACCATTAAAAGGACGACGACTTTCTGTACTTTACGATTGCTCATCAGTCAAAACTCCTTAAGCTTTATAACTCTATTTTAACAGAAATTGCAGATTTCACAACATATAGCTGTTCAATAAGGTAAAATGGAAAATAGGAAGGGGGGAGTCGTCATGCAAAAAGTAGATCATATAGGGATTGCTGTAAAAAGTATCGAAACCTCAATAGACTATTACATACATACACTCGGACTTACACTTTTGGCAATCGAAGAAGTCGCAAGTCAGAACGTGCGCGTCGCGTTCATTGACGCTGGAAATATCAAGCTTGAGCTATTGGAACCTTTAGGGGAAAATGGTCCAATTGCAAAATTCATTGAAAAGCGCGGTGAAGGTGTTCATCACATTGCTTTCGGGGTAACAGATATACGAACCAGGATGACTGAACTGCGTGAAAAAGGTGTACAGCTATTGCAAGAAGAACCGAAACCGGGTGCCGGGGGAGCAGAAGTGGCATTCCTTCACCCTAGATCATCATTTGGTGTGTTATATGAACTATGCGATAAAAGCGGCAAAGGGGACTGACTGAAAAGATGGATATTTACGATAAAATAAATGAATTGTATGATAGAAAGAGAGTCATCGAACTTGGCGGCGGAGACGAGCGAATCGCTAAACAACATGAAAAAGGGAAGTTGACGGCGAGAGAACGAATCGATCTGCTTCTGGATCCGGACTCATTTGTTGAATTGAATCCATTTGTCGTACATCGGACACGCGATTTCGGAATGGACAAGCAAGTGGGACCAGGAGATGGCGTTGTCACAGGTTATGGAAAAGTGAACGGCAGACCAATCTATTTATTTTCTCAGGACTTTACTGTTTTCGGAGGAGCGCTAGGGGAAATGCATGCGATGAAAATCGCCAATGTAATGGATCTCGCTGCCAAAAACGGTGCCCCATTCATCGGATTGAACGATTCGGGCGGAGCCCGGATCCAAGAAGGTGTTGTCTCTCTTGATGGCTACGGTGAAATCTTCTACCGTAACGCTATTTTTTCAGGAGTCATACCGCAAATTTCGGTTATTCTCGGGCCTTGCGCAGGTGGTGCTGTTTATTCACCAGCCATCACCGACTTCGTATTCATGACGGATGAAACGAGCCAGATGTTCATCACGGGACCGAAAGTGATTGAGACTGTTACCGGGGAGAAGATTTCTTCCGAAGATCTCGGCGGTTCGAAAGTACATAACACGATTAGCGGTAACGCACATTTCCGCGGTAAAGACGAAAAGACAGTTCTCGAGAGTGTCCGGAAATTGCTTGCTTATTTACCGCAGAATAATAATGAAAAACCACCAGTTGCAGATTATAATGAAGAAGACGATTATCGCCCGGATTTGGCGGATATCGTGCCGTATGAAACAATCCGTCCTTACGATGTGCGAAAGGTCATTGAGCAAGTTGTTGATACAGATTCCTTCATGGAAGTTCAAGCCGAATTTGCGAAGAATGCTGTTGTCGGGTTAGCGCGAATGAAAGGTGAGCCGGTCGGTCTTGTTTGTAACCAGCCGAAAGTGATGGCAGGCGGACTTGATATTGATTCATCCGACAAAATCGCGCGCTTTATCCGCTTCTGTGATTCTTTCAATATTCCAATCATTACATTTGAAGATGTAACGGGCTTTTTCCCAGGCATTAAACAGGAGCACGGTGGTATAATCCGCCACGGGGCAAAAATCTTGTATGCTTATTCGGAAGCGACGGTACCAAAAATAACCGTTATCCTTCGAAAAGCATTTGGCGGAGCATATGTCGCATTGAATTCTAAGTCAATTGGTGCCGATGTCGTTTACGCTTGGCCGAACGCCGAAATAGCGGTTATGGGGGCACAAGGCGCAGCGAATATCATTTTTGCTAGAGAAATCGCAAATAGCGATGACCCAGAAGCGATGCGTGCGGAAAAGATTGAAGAGTATCGTGAGAAATTCTCGAATCCTTATGTTGCAGCATCACACGGCATGGTCGATGACGTAATCGACCCACGCGAAACACGCGTTAAACTTTTACAAGCACTCGACATGATGCGAAACAAAACAGAAACCAGACCAAAGAAGAAACACGGTAATATACCGTTATAAGGGGATGCTCTACTTGAATAAACAAAGACTACTTGATGAGTTTTTAGAACTTGTGCAAATCGACTCGGAAACAAAAAACGAACGGGCGATTGCGGATGCGCTAACATTAAAAATGGAAGCACTTGGTTTTGATGTCGAGGAAGATGATTCCGATGATCGTACTGGACATGGTGCAGGTAACCTTATCGCGACAATGAAAGGGACTGGCGCTGGAATCGACTCAATCTATTTTACATGTCATATGGACACAGTCGTTCCGGGACAAAGCATTAAACCGGAACTGCGTGATGACGGATACGTTTATTCAGACGGCACGACAATTCTAGGTGCAGATGATAAAGCAGGAATTGCAGCACTATTTGAAATGGCACGTACATTGAAAGAAAGCGGCCAACCGCATGGCGATATCCAGTTCATCATCACAGCAGGAGAAGAAAGCGGACTTGTCGGGGCAAAAGAAATGGATGCGTCTTTGATCACAGCGAAATACGGCTATGCTGTTGACAGCGATCAAAAGGTGGGTGGTATCGTAACTGCTGCTCCCTATCAGGCAAAATTATGGACGACAATCCATGGTAAAACAGCACATGCCGGTGTTGCACCTGAAAAAGGGGTTTCTGCCATCAATATCGCCGCTAAATCGATTGCAGCCATGTCACTCGGTCGAATTGACTCGGAAACAACAGCTAACATCGGGCGTTTTGAAGGTGGACAAGCGACGAACATTGTCTGTGATGAAGTGCATATTTTAGCTGAAGCACGCTCCATCAATCAGGAAAAGTTAAATGAACAGACAGAACATATGGTTCGCACATTCGAACGGACTGCTGAACTGATGGGCGGAAAAGCCGAAACGGAAGTTCAGCTCATGTATCCAGGCTTCAGCTTTGAAGAAGATGCGGAAGTTGTCCAAACTGCTATGAAAGCCATCAAAAACATCGGACTGATTCCTGAACTGATGACGAGCGGTGGCGGAAGTGATGGCAATATTTTCAACGGCGCCGGTATCCCGACGGTCACACTATCTGTCGGTTACGAAGAAATCCATACGAAAAACGAACGTATGCCTGTTGATGAATTGAATAAACTGACGGAACTCCTGCTTGAAATCGTCCGTGTCACAGCGAATGACTAAAAGGAGGCCTATGGTATGAGTGATTTGAAAGCAGTCATTGTCCAATGCGGTAACGAGGAATATGCGATTTCTGTTGATGTAGTCGTATCAATCGAGCGACTTGAACAAGTGAATCCGATTCCTCATCTCCCGAATTATATGCTCGGACTCATGCGGATTCGTGGCGAACTTGTTCCGATTCTGGACTTTGAACAGATTTTATACGATAGAAGTGCAAAAGGACGTGAAGAGGCGCGTGTCGTAGTTGTTCAGACCGGAAGTTTATTCATCGGTCTTCTCGTTCTCGATGCAAAAGAGATTCTTGATATTCCAGAGCGTGCTTTGACCTCGTCTGGCCTCATGGCATATTCAAGAACACCGTATTTCACGACGGTCGCAAATTTGGAAAACCGAATGATTACTGTCGTCGATCCAATGATATTATCTCAAACACTTGTTGGGATGGATGAAATCGGCGAGTATGTGGAAACACAACTTGTACAAGAAAAATAATGTGGAAACCGGGCAGTGTCATCTGTCCGGTTTTTGCATTATAATCAAGAAAAGTGGAATAGGAGGAAGTGTCTTGACAGCGGTTAGTGAATCCAGAGCGAAAGTCATCCTTCATCTAGATATGAATAGTTTTTTCGCTTCCGTCGAACAGGCGCATGACCCTTCCTTAAAAGGTATCCCAATGGCTGTTGCGGGCAATCCAAAAGCGCGGAGGGGCATTCTTGTGACATGCTCCTATGAAGCGAGAGCCCTCGGCATTTATACGACGATGACTGTTGGTGAAGCGAAACGGCTTTGCCCGGATCTTGTAATTGTCCCGCCGGACTTTGAAAAGTATCGAACCGCTTCGTCTGCCGTTTTTGATTTGCTGCGGACATATACGGACCTTGTGGAACCAGTGTCAATAGATGAGGCCTATATCGATATTACTGCGATTGGCGGATTGACCAATGCGATGAAAATTGCATCCGGCATGCAACAGCGTATTTTACAGGAGCTCGATTTGCCTTGTTCAATTGGTATTGCGCCGAACAAGTTTCTAGCGAAGACGGCATCAGATATGAAAAAACCGATGGGCATCACGATATTAAGGAAGAGGGAAGTTGAATCGATTCTATGGCCTCTACCGATTATCGAAATGCACGGTATCGGGGAAAGTACAGAGAAAAAGATGCAGGCCTTAAAGATTTTTACGATAGGTGATCTGGCAAACACAGATGAAAATATCATTAAATCTTCTTTTGGAAAACATGGCGTCAGACTCCACAAACGGGCGAATGGCATTGATGACCGACTGGTAGATCCCGAGGCTGCCGAAGAACGAAAAAGTGTTGGCAGTTCAACGACTTTGCCAGTGGACGAAACGGATTTGGATGAATGTCTGAAAGTTTTCGAATGGCTCGCAAACAAAGTTGCGGCACGACTTGATGTCCGACAACTGGCAGGCACGGTCGTCATGATCCAGATTCGTACAGCCGACTGGCGCAATCAATCGCGTAGCCGGACTGTCCTTAATCCCCTTTATAAGGAACAGGATATTTACAAAGAAGCCGCAGATCTATTCACAAGGCATTGGGACGGTGAACCAGTCCGTCTTCTCGGTATTACCGTTTCCAATGTAGTTTTAATGAATGAACTGCATGAACAGCTATCGATTTACAACTTTGAAAAGCATGCGAAAGAAGAGACGATGGATGCTCTGCTTTCCAAGCTGGAGAAAAAATTTGGTCCCGGGTCAGTGAAGCGGGGTATAACTTAAAAGGAGGTTTTCCGTTATGGAACTGCAGTTTTTAGGAACAGGAGCAGGTATGCCATCCAAAATGCGTAACACGTCATCTGTCGTTTTGAATTTGTCCGCTGAAGGAGAAGGGTACTGGTTGTTCGATTGCGGGGAAGCGACGCAGCACCAGATACTACATACATCTCTGAAACCACGAAAAATCAGTAAGATATTCATCACACATTTACACGGCGATCATATATTTGGATTGCCTGGTTTAATCGGCTCACGATCATTCCTTGGCGGCGAGGAGCAACTTGAAGTTTACGGTCCTACAGGGTTGAATGAATGGCTTAAAACCACGTTGCGCATTACAAATACACATTTAAATTATGAATTGCTTGTCCATGAAATCGGTGAAGGCGTGGTCTTTGAAGACGATGACTATCTTGTCACTGCAAAAAGCTTACAGCATATCATTCCGTGCTTAGGCTATCGTATTGAGCAAAAACCACTGCCGGGTAAATTGCTTATCGACAAAGCGAAAGAAGCGGGGGTACCGAATGGTCCACTGCTGAAACAACTGAAGGATGGAGAAGATATCGAGCTAGAAGATGGACGAATCGTTCTTAGTTCGGCCGTTACCGGTGAACCGCAAGAAGGATTTACGGTCGCCATTCTCGGCGATACAAGCTATTGCGGCTCTGCAGTTGAATTGGCGCAAGACGTGGATATTCTAGTCCACGAAGCGACGTTTGATATGGAAACAGGAAACTTGGCGAAAGAGTACGGTCATTCAACGATTGGTGACGCAGCACGCGTAGCGAAGCAAGCGAGAGCGACAACACTTATTGCTAATCATATTAGTGCCCGTTTCATGCCAAGCGACGTAGCCCAATTGCAGAAACAAGGAGAGGCGATTTTTCCGTCACTTCATATCGCGGAAGATTTTTCACGATTTGAATGGAAGAACGGCGAAGTTATTCGAGGATGAAACTATAGTTCTAATCATAAAGATATATTAGCGTGCAAATTGATACATTCAACAAAACAGCGGATATTTAATTAAAAACCCGATTCTCCTTATTTATGGGAAGAATCGGGTTTAGCGTTTTATAAATCATCATTTCACAGAAATAACTTGTCCCTTCGTCATTTTCTCCAATTCATCCGGTGTTAATTGGAACACGGCTTTTGGATGTCCGGCAGCAGCCCAGATCGTTTCATATTTGAAAAGATCTTCATCGATTAAGGTCTGCACCGGGTTCTTATGCCCTAATGGTGGAACCCCGCCAATAACAAAGCCTGTAGATTCACGGACAAAATCTGCATCTGCTTTTCCTAATTTAACATTAAGTTTTTGGGCAATTATTTCCTCATTAATACGATTGATTCCGCTTGCGACAACTAATAACGGCTGATTTGTACTTTTTAGTTTGAAAATAATTGATTTGGCAATTTGTGCCACATTGCACTCTAAGGTATCTGCCGCTTCTTGGGCGGTTCGGGCACTGTCTGTCAATTTTACCACTTCATTCGGATGGGCCAATTCCAGCAATTTTTCCTGCACTTGCTGAGCACTTGCTGTTAAGCTTTGCATCAATCCAACTCCTCCTATTAGCCTTCGATGTAATTTAATAAATACCATTTCATTCAATATTCAATATACTACAAAGCTATATTTTCTTCATTCAATTTTTCAGAAATTCGAAAAGTCGTTACTTGTTTTTAAACGTATTCAATTACGCTTAGGAAAGAAGGTAATCGTTTACTTTTTAAAGAATATCTTACTGTAATAAAAGAAAAATCCGATAGTAAAATAGAAAGGGGAAATTATGTGAAAAAATTATTCATCGTTTTAATTTCAATCGTAATTTTAACAGCTTGTTCAAATAAAAAAACTCTCAACTATGAATACTCATTTATAGGAGAAGGTGAACATTGGGAAAGTGAATATACTTTTAACGGAACAGAGATATGGAATGAAAGAGAGAAAAGAACCACTTACTCCAATGAGAATAATTATACATTAGTAATAAAGTACAAAGGGGATATAAAAGACATATCAACGACGAAAAACCTGGAATATGCTTATGAAACAACGGCCGGTGGTGGAAGTGGCACAATGCAGTTCAATGATACTTCTAAAGAAGCAATTTTTATTACCAAGGGCAGCTCAACTGGGGCAAAAGTAAATGCAGATGAAATAATCAAAGTAACGATTAAATGGGATACATTTGAAGAATCGTTTGAATTGTATAATAAAGGCAAGTGATTTTAAATTTGCGAAAGAATTATCGGTAATGTTTAACCTATCTATTAGTGGATAAAGGAAACCCGCGAAAGAGGAAATTTCTTCGCGGGTTTCCAATTATTTAATAGTTAAAACATCCAGCCCCGCTCATATTGTTTCGGCGACTGAATCTCCACCCGGAGCTCTTTCGCTGCAGTATATGCCCAGTAGGGATCACGCAATAATTCACGGGCAAGCAAAATCATATCGGCGCGGTCGTTTTTCAATATTTCTTCCGCTTGGATACCTGTCGTGATCATACCCACCGCGCCTGTTAATATATTGGCACCGACTTTAATTGTTTCCGAAAATTTCACTTGATAGCCAGGGAATGCATCAATCGCCGCTGGAACAACCGCTCCAGAACTGACATCGATCAGATCGACGCCCTGCTCTTTCATCCACTTCGCCATTTCGACGTACGCTTCTGGTGTCATACCGCCGTCAATGTAGTCATTTGCGGATAGACGGACGAAAAGGGGACCTTCCCATACGGTGCGTACTTCGTCGATGGTTTCACGTAATAATCGATAGCGATTTTCCGCGGAGCCGCCGTATTCATCCGTCCGTTTATTCGATAGGGGCGACAAGAATTCATTAATGAGATAGCCGTGTGCACCGTGCAGTTCGATAACGTCGAATCCGGCTTTCTTCGCACGAATAGCGCCTTCTTTGAATGCTTGTACAGTCGTTTTTATATCATCTTTCGTCATTTCGACAGGCGTTTTATATTTATCGTCGAAAGCAATTGCGGATGGTGCATAAATATCACCGTCGACTGTCGCTTTCCGTCCGGCATGTGCGAGCTGGATACCTGTTTTCGCGCCATGTTGCTGCATGAGGCGGACAACTTCTGCTAATCCATCAATATGGTCATCGCTCCAGATGCCAAGATCCTGTGCGGAAATACGTCCCGCGGGTTGTACGGCTGTCGCTTCAACGATAATAAGGCCAACTTGACCGACTGCGCGTGTGGTGTAATGAGTCTTATGCCAATCCTCAATCATCCCGTCTTCATTATGACTCGAATACATACACATCGGCGACATAACGATGCGGTTTTTAAATTCAACATCGCGGATTGTAAATGGTTCAAATAACTTTGACATGTTTTCGCCCTCCCTAAATGCTTTACACGATAAGTATAGCAAAGGGGGAAACACAAGGCAGTAGTTGCGGCTTATGTAGTTCTGTACTTGCTCGGGTTTACACTCATCGTTTACTCCGAGTTTCTTCTATTACTTTAGAAAAACAATGATGAACAGAGCCGTACGATTTAATATCCTGATGAACCTGAAAAGACGACTCTGTATAAATTACTTGTTCTAAGTGCTTAATGATTTTCAAATGTACTAATCCTAAAAATTGGTCAACGTTTGATCAATGAGACAAAATGGAACTATTGAGCGTATTTTACCTCAACTGTTATGGCTTATCTGGAGGTTTCCTGAAGTTCGATATTAACCACTTTTTCAGTTTCAGTAGTAAACTCAATTCTTACAAAAACGCCGAATTCGTTGTCACCATCTTTTAACCATAGCTTAAACTTTTCAATTGTTGAATCCCCTTTAGTTTCGCTACCTTCATGTAGATAGTCAATAATATTCGCATTGGGATATTTTGATTGTATCTCTTTTATAGCGAGTTTACTCCACTTAGCATAGGATGGAATTTCTTGTTGTGCATGAGCAATAGGTGGAATATGTGTTAGTGCTGAATTAATTGCAATGAAAATTCCAAGTGCAATAAATGATTTTCGCATAATTGATCTCAGCTCCTTTTCTATAGGATGAGTAATTTGCTTAAAATCATCCTATATCGAATAAGAATTTATGAAAAAAACCACCACACCATTTAGACCATAATAAAAGTAGCATTCCATAAGATAAATCGAAGCATGCCCAGAGGACCTAAATGCCTCTCAAATTGAAAAAACAGTATGATATTGAATCATACATCATAGGAAAAGAACAGTTAGCATTGGAAATTAAACAGTATGGAATGGCTTGGTATCGCGGCTCTGGAGGTTGAGGCAGATGGGAAGCCCTATAATACTCGACCAGCAACCTGACAGGTATCATTGGTCAGAGGCGGTTTGGCAGACAGTTAATTTATTATTAACCACTTTTGGGCTATGATTTATTCCAAAACTAGTCCTAGACGCTAAAATTTTCTCAAACGATCACATGCATGTCAGCTGTTTTTTTATAGGCAAGACCATCATTGTCCTTCTAGGCGGGTAATTTGAACGCTAACTCGAATAATAGGCGCATTTTTAAAAAAGTGAACTATTACTCGAGTTTTGTGTTCCATTTTTTATCGAACAATGAGTAGCTTCAAGACCCCGCTCCTAGCTCCCGTGAACGCGCCTCCGCCTTTCCAATACAATTCGCAATCGTTTCTTTGAACAGACCATCCTTCAGTGCATTTAAACCTGCCGCCGTCGTGCCGCCTGGACTTGTCACATTTTCACGCAATTCCGCCGGTTCCGTACCCGTCTGTTTCAACATCGCCGCTGCTCCTTCAAGTGTTTGAATGATTAGCGCGCGCGCAACTTCTTTCGAAAGTCCTTTGCCGATTGCCGCTTCTTCAAGCGCTTCCGCTAAATAATAGACATACGCAGGTCCGCTGCCGGACAGAGCGGTGACTGCATGTAAGTCATCTTCCTCGACTTCTTTCACCATACCGACTGATTCCAGGAGACCAAGGATATGTTTTTTCATCTCTTCGTTAATCGCTTGATTCCACGCAATTCCACTGGCTGATTTGCCGATTGTGGCAGAGGTGTTAGGCATCGATCGCGCGATGGGCCTTGCGCCGAGGCCGTTTTCAATTGTCTGTATTGAGACACCTGCAATGACCGACAAAACTGCTGTTCTACCGGCCAAATAGGGAAGGGTATCCGTCATCGCCTGATGGATGTCTTTCGGTTTCGTCGCAAGAACAATAAGGTCCGCATTTTTCAGCGCCTCTTTTTTCTTGCAGACAATGGATACACCGTATTTATTTTGTAATGAAATTAGTCTTTCATCATCCGATCTGTTCATGACGAAAACATGATGAGGTTCTACAGCACCTTGTTTTACAATTCCTGCGATAACAGCTTCTGCCATCGATCCGGCACCTATAAATACAATCGTTTTCATTTACATTACCCCTTTCTTTTCGCAACTAAAAGCCTAAGTATCTTGAACGGACACAAAAAAACATGCGCTCCCGTCCCTACTAATAAGGACGAAAACGCATGTTTCCGCGGTACCACCTAAATTTACCGGCATTATGCCGGTACATCTCGTTCTTTCTTAACGCGAAAGGCACGCCCGTGTTTCCACGGCAGCTCGGAAGGAGGTTCGAAGCGGGAGAGGGGGATGTGGCTTTCAGCCGGTGACCACATTTTCTGTTCTCCATTTCCGCAACTACTCGTCTTCGTCAAAGCCTGTATGTACTTGAATTAGTCCGATTATTGCACGCGGTCTGAAGAAAGTCAACTTTCTAATTCTTCAAGAACCACCGTCATACCATTTCAGCGAAAAATAGAATCAGCATAATAATGGCGATGGCCAGTCCTGCAACCAGCGATACTTTCACGGCACTCACAGGAGATTTTCCACTTACTTTGCCGGTCTGTCCATTGACGAGGAAGCGATAGACCTTATTGTTGAACTGAAACGAGGAAATCCATAAAGGCAATAGGATATGTTTGTATGTAATGTTGTCATAGTCTGTGGAGACGCTCACGATATTGACAACATCGCCATATACTTGTCCGTATATTCCATTTGTAATTCCGTCGTCTATGACAGCTTTGGCATCATTCCATCCATCCTTCAACGGAATCGAATACTTCTCCGCCAAGAAACCCGATAAATACTCCATTTTATAATCGACAAGCCCATTCAAATGGAAAGGTTCAACTTTATCAATCAATCCGCTGGCGACATTACGTGAAGCTTTCACCAATACATCATCAAAGAATTTGCTATAACGGCCGTGTTCCGTATGCCACCTGATTTTTCGGACTTGCTCCGTTACTTGTCTGGGCTTACCGTCTTCAACTACTGTACGCGTTACTGTGACGTAATAATACGTTCCAATCTGTACGATGAAAGATGAATCCGTCTGGGAGTCGAACGTCCAGTAAGGAATATAAGCACCAGCCAAATGGTCTAATTTATAAGATTGGACCAGCTTGGAAGGAGCAAAATATCTCTTTTTCATCCATGCCTTAAATTTGTTGACGGCCTCTTCTTTGGTGATCTGGAAGGGAAGGACCAATGCCGGTTTGATGCCAGCGTGGTTATCGGTTATCGCAATATGCGACGAACCGCAAAATGAGCAGAAATCTGCTACTTTGTCTGTATCCAAAAGTGTTTCGGCACCACAGTTTTTACATTTGAAAACACGTTTTTCTTCATCCCAACTGTAGTCTTCTTTTTCAAGGGCCTGCAGGAAATCATGTTCAATCGTGTTTTTGCGCGATTTCTCAATTTCCTTTTCGCTGCCGCAAAATGGGCATTTAAGGGTTCCGCTTGCTGGTTCAAACATGGTATTACCGCCACAGGAAGAACAATTATTCACTTCTGTCTGTTCAACTTTTGTTGTTTCAGTCTGCTTATCCTTGTCTAAATCTGTCATATGAACACCTCTTTATCGATCACTGTTGCAGACTATCGCCGCAGTCGCCGCAGAACTTCGCATTGGGACCATTACCCTTGCCGCATTTCGTACATGTTTTTTCGGTCATTTGTTTTGCGCCACATTCCCCGCAGAATTTGGCCTCTGCATTTATTGCTGCCTGACAGCTGACGCATGGTACCTTTTGCTTTTGAACTGTTTTGCCACAATCGCCACAAAACTTCGCGCCTGGATTAATGAGTGCCTGACAATGAGGACAAGTCATTTTTTCTGGTTGCGGAGTTGAAGGAAGATTTTTTTGTTGCTGGTTGTTTTGTAAGGCATTCGCCATGACACTTCCAAGTGCAGCCCCTGCTCCAATTCCTGCACCGGCTCCTGCTAATCCGCCGCCTTCATTTTGCGCAGCTTCCCTGATGGCCTCTGCAGCCTGGTATTGCTGATACTGATTCATGTCTCCGAGAACACCCATGGATGTTTTGCGATCCAACACTTTTTCCACTTCTTCGGGCAGAGATAAATTTTCAATGTACAGGGAAGTGATTTCAAATCCGAATGTACTGAATCGTTGTTCCATCTTCTCTTTGCCTTTTTCACTTAATTCATCGTAGTTCATCGCCAGATCCAGAGCAGCGATATTCGATTCGGCAAAGAGATCTGTAAGTCCCGACAGCACCATCTTTTTCAACTGGCCTTCAATGCTGCTCGTGTCATAGGATGCATTCGTGCCGAACAGTTCTTTTAAGAACACGGTTGGTTTGGAAATCCGATACGAGTAAATACCATAGCCTCGTAAACGAATGACGCCAAACTCGGAATCGCGCATCATGATCGGGTTCGAAGTGCCCCATTTTTGGTTGATGAATTGCTTCGTATTCACAAAATAGACTTCCGCTTTAAAAGGGGAGTTGAAGCCATGTTTCCATGATTTCAATTTTGTTAGAATTGGCATGTTTTGTGTGTATAATAGATGACGTCCCGGTCCGAATACATCCGCGATTTCGCCTTCGTTGACGAAAATTGCCACTTGTGATTCCCGAACGGTTAACTCTGCCCCCATTTTGATTTCGTTGTTTTGAACGGGAAAACGGTAAACCATTGTATTCGCATTCTGGTCTGTCCATTCAATGACTTCGATAAATTGACTCTTAAAAAATCCGAATAAACCCATGTATACAACCTCCTAGTAGTTCCGTATTCAGATAAATAAATTCGACAACAGATAATGCCATTATACCATTTTAAACTTCTTGGTAGAGAATTGATTAAAAAGGTGACGTCTTCTAGTAAAAAAAGGTACAATGTACTGAATACTCATTCATTTATATAAAGGGGATTTTTCATATGATACAGAAGATTGTTATACCAACACCATTCGCGGTCGGCGATGTAAATGCTTTTCTTGTAAAAGGTGATACACTGTCGCTCGTCGATGCGGGACCGAAAACCCCCGATGCATATGAAGCATTGAAACAGGGCATCAAGGAAGCCGGTTATTCATTCAATGATATTGAACAAGTCATTTTGACGCATCATCATCCAGACCATGCCGGCTGGATTGATGCATTTGATAATGCGAAAGTTCTTGGCCACACGTACAATGATTTATGGTTGAAACGGGATGAAGCTTTTTTCCGCTATCATGATGCGTTTTATCTCGACTGTCTTATCGAAGAAGGCGTACCGGAACAGTACCTTGGCTGGGTTAAGAAGATGAAACGATCTGTTTCCTACATGGGAGAACGTCCACTCGATATGACGCTTGCTGAAGAAGATGCATTGCCCGGGCATCCCGGTTGGACCGTAATGGAAACCCCAGGTCATGCACAAAGCCATATTGTGTTATGGAATGAAGAGAATCGAACAATGATTGGCGGAGACTTAGTGCTTGAAAAAGTGTCTTCAAACCCGCTCATTGAACCGCCGCTAGATCCCCAGCAGGGGCGCCCGCGATCTTTACTGCAGTATAATAATTCCTTGAAACGGCTCCTTACATTGCCGGTCGATCTTATCTATAGCGGACACGGCAACGAAGTGCGGAATGCTCATGGACTTATTGAAAATCGGCTCGAGAAGCAGCATGATCGGGCTATGAAAGTGCTTGCGATGATGGACGAAGGCTCTCGGACGATTTTTGAATTGACCCGCGAACTGTTTCCGGCTGTTTATGAAAAAGAGCTTGGACTTACGCTTTCCGAAACGATTGGTCAAACAGATTACCTTTTTGAAGAAGGGCTAATCCGTGAAACACGGGATGAAGGCGGCGTCCTCCACTATGAACAAGCGTAAATCGATTCTTGTAACGGGAGCGACGAGCGGGGTTGGATATGCGTTGACGAAAAGACTGTTGGCAGAAGGATATGAAGTGTGGGCAACAGGCAGGACGCCCGCTGTTTTAAAGGAGCTCAAAAGTGAAGGTGCGCATGCGGTATCTGCGGATTTGTCAAAAAAAGAAGACGTTGAGCAGTTGGTGGCAAAGGTCGGTTTACTCGATGCTGTCGTCTTTTCGGCGGGCGTCGGCACATTCGAACGTGCACATGAGACCCCCGATGAGGCGATAGAGGCCATGATGGCTATCAATGTCATAGGACCGATGCAATTGACGAAACTTCTGTTACCCGGAATGATCGACCGCCGCAGCGGTCATCTGATTTATCTCGGTTCACAAGCCGGGAAAGTGGCGACACCGAAAGCGTCCGTCTACGCGGCGTCCAAGCATGCAATCATAGGCTATACGAATGCGCTTCGCATGGAGGTAGCTCCATTCGGCATCCATGTCACGACTATTAATCCGGGTCCAATCGACACGCCGTTTCTGGATTTAGCGGATGAAACAGGTATTTATCGTACGTCGCTTGGCAAGCATTTATTGACCGTGGAAACAGTTGTCGATTCGGTGATTAATACAGTGGGAAAACCGGTTCGTGACGTGAATTTACCGTGGTATATGGGCATTACAAGCAAACTTCATGCACTCGCGCCGACGCTTGTCGAACGGTTAGGGCGTAAGTATTTTATGAAGAAATAAAATGAATTCCATCTTGTAGGGACCGGCGTAACTGCCGGTTTTTTGTCGTATCCAATAAAGATTGAAAGGTCTATCTGCATAAAGATTCCATTGTATCTATGTAGCTGCTAGAGCTATAATACAAATAAGAACAAACGTTCCGTAAAGGGAGGAGTTTCACATGTATGAACATTTGCCGAACCGGAAAATCGTATGCTTTGATATGCGTAGCTTTTACGCCAGTTGCGCTGCCGCAATCGAAGGGCTCGACGTCATGAAGGTACCGATTGCCATCGTCGGCAATAAAGAACGCAAAGGTGGCATCGTTCTCGCTGCGTCTCCGTCACTGAAGAAACAATTCGGTGTGCGGACTGGTATGCGGCTGTTTGAAATCCCGGATGATCCCGCTATCCACCTTATCGAGCCCAAGATGGGGTTTTATATCGATGTGTCGATGGAAATTACTCGGTTGCTAAACAGTTATGTTCCAAAAGAGGCAATTCATGTGTACAGCATTGATGAAAGTTTCATTGACCTCAGTGGGACGGAACGGCTATGGGGATCGGTGGATGAGACGGTAAGAAGGATACAGGATGATCTCGAAACTCAGTTCCAATTGCCATCTGCATGCGGTATCGGACCAAATATGCTGCTGGCGAAACTCGCACTGGACATTGAAGCGAAAAAAACAGGTGTCGCTCATTGGATGTACGAGGATGTACCTGCCAAGTTATGGCCGGTCGCACCACTCAGCCGCATGTGGGGGATCGGCAGCCGACTTGAAAAGACATTGAATGGCATGGGGTTGTTCTCAGTTGGCGATCTTGCACATGCATCTCTCGAAAGACTTGAAAAGAAGTTAGGCGTCATGGGTAATCAATTGTATTACCACGCGCATGGCATCGATTTGTCCGACATGGGAGCACCACTCATAGAAGGGCAGGTCAGCTACGGAAAGGGGCAGATTCTCTACCGTGATTACACTTTACGGGAAGATGTGCTCACTATTGTTCTTGAAATGTGTGAAGATGTCGCGATGCGGGCGAGAGAAGCGGGAAGGGCGGGACGCACCGTCCATTTGTCTATTGGCTATTCGAAACAGACACTTGGCGGCGGTTTCGGCCGTTCACGTTCACTGAGCGAAGCGACGAATGATACAATGAAAATCTACCGGATGTGTACGAAATTGTTCGATGAATTCCATGATGGTCGTCCAGTTCGGCGTCTGTCAATCAGTCTGACGAATTTGGAAGAAGAGCATTCCATGCAGCTCAGTTTCTTCGATGAAGATAGATGGCGCACTCGGCAACTGGGTGGGGTGGTTGATTCGCTCCGGAAAAAGTATGGCTCGAATGCTGTTTTGCGTGCGGTGTCTTATACAGAAGCCGGGACGGCTGTTGAACGGGCGAAGCTGACCGGGGGGCATAAGACATAGTCTTGGCATCATGTTCAAATATAGAAGGGATCTTTAGTTAGATAGATCAACTTTTTGTTGCTCGTTCAACTATTTCTATACCGTTTAACGAAACGCTTCCATTTTCAATTAAAACTGCCTTCGATTTAGGTCCTATCGAGAATATGCCTCCCTTAACAGCAATTGTATTTATTTTGCCTTGTACGTGAAGGCTTCGAACATTTTTCCCGTTTGTAACAATTCTTCCACCGATTTCAACGGTATCGATTGTACCGCCTTCTTTGACACTTAATCCGTCGGCAGATAGTTGCGTGATGACTCCCTTTACTAAGGATTCAGCTTCATCTCCAAAATTTTCTATATCTTCGTGTACGACTAACGTTCCTACAGGTTGACTGATTTGAATACCATCGGCAGCATTCACATGCGTAACAATTCGTTTAAATTCCGCATTGTTTTACACTTCCAGCATATACGTTAAATCCCCGAGCACCGATTCCGTACGTCTCGATTATAAGTCGACCGCCTACATCCCCAGCCCCACTAATAAATATGCCACTTCCTTCGGAACTATAGAAATAGTGGGTACAGATGAAGCCGTCTGTTCAATAATTTGAAGATACAAATTTTCAACAAACAGTGTAGAACGCTTTAATTCGAATACATTACGCTGAAACTGAATCATATAAAGATATTGCTGTTTCAATTGGGAATGAAAAAGCCGTCAGGGTAGTAGGAACTGTAAATGGAGAAATAAGCTAAGTATCGTATATTCCTAGTCATCGAATTATCAGTTCGAACGGAAAATGAACAGGTTATGCAGGTGGATTGTGGAGAAGGGAATGGCTACCTCAGCATGAGAGGGATTATTTGCAAGGAAATGATTTAAGTCGAGGTTGATAAGGAGCATTTTAGTAGCGAAATGGGATGAAATCATAATGTTTCGGGGGGGATAGATCATGATTTAGATGTACAAAATAGAACGTGCGTGTGGTATAATGAGAGGATAATAGTATAGGGATTCAAGGGTGGTCAGCACTCCTGTTACTTGTTCCAGTCACGGTATATTCCATGGCGGAAGGGGGTGTTGTACGTGAGCGTATTTCAAGCAATCGTCCTCATGATTAGCTTCGCTAGTCTGATTGTTGCTGTAATCGCATTATCACAAAAGAAATAATCCGCCCTTGAGCCTCCAAGCAAATGAGCGGATTATTCTGTCGAGTTTGCTGATCGCCTTTGAAGCGATACTATTTTATTAAAAGACCGTTTGGTGGTTGCACATCAAACGGTTTTTTTTACTATATGTCGCTTTACCGATATTATACGTCGTACACTTCGGATTTTCAAGTGCATTGCGTTGGTTGAAGTAAACTGTTCAATGTTCTAAAGCTCAATCCTGATGTAAAGGGGAGCGTATGCACCGTTCCGGTGAGGGGGGATTTTTTGACTGTTATAAGATTAGAAAGGAAGTGACATCCATGAACCGGGACCGCGGACGTATCAAATGGACGGCGATGATGCTGACCGAACACCTGGAAAAGTTACGAGACTGGGTAGGAGAAGATGACTATGAAGTAAAGCCGGACATCGACGAATGGACCCTTCAAGAATTTCAGCAGCAGTTGGACATTGCTTATCAATCGCAATGTGAAGTTCGGATTAAGAATTGGGAAAAGGGAACACTCGTTGATACAATAGGTATTTTAAAAAGACTGGACAATCGATTGCAACTTATTTATATAACAGCCGGAATGGAAGTCCGGAAGATATCGTTGAACACAGTTGTCGGGATTGAGACGATTGGTTTTGATTAGCGGTTCCTATTGTTAGTGATCGTGTTCGTCCACATGCTCTTTCGCTACATTTAAAATTGTAAAACTTTCAACGGGCGAATTACATCCTTCAAGCGTGTAGACAAATAGTTGTTGGCCGTCCTTTTCGACAAGATCCGTACAAGTCATGCTAGTTTTTGCAGGTTCATTCCCTTTATTTTTATTTTTTGAACGGTCAATCTCCAAGTGAAGTGAAGAGCCGTCGAAGGACAGATTGTATAAGGTCGGATCTCCTTCAAGTGTGTAATTCGCAATACGGACTGTAGCCGATTCCTTCATCTCCATGCTTTCCAGGAAATTTTCAAAGGCCGGATAGTTATAGACGGGCCCGTGCATATTAACGACGTCACCATTGAGAACCGCTTTTTCGCTGTCATACGAACAGGCCGAATTGAATGTTACACTCATTCCTACAATGAAAACTAAAAGGAATTTGTTCTTTACTGCCCTCATATTGTTCCCCTCCAGACAATCAGATGAAGTTTCACCTTAAACTATATGAGGAAGCAGCATCCGTTATCCCGATTTGCATACTGAACCTACTTCGGCATCCGAATAATTTGAATCTCGTACCTATTCTATTGTTCAGACTTTTGTTAAACTAGTCAAAGGTCTGAGTTTATAGAGAAGTAGGGGAGTCATGTGAAGGTATTAGTACAACTGGGCTGGTTTTTTAAACAGCGGAAGAAGCAATATATGTTGGGGATTGCAAGCCTTGTTTTCGTATCAATACTACAGTTGTTGCCACCGAAAATCATTGGAATCATAGTCGATGATATTACAAAGGGTTCATTGACAGCTGACGGACTTACAAAATGGCTCGTTATCTTGTCGGTCGCAGGCATCCTAATGTATATTGCGCGTTATTACTGGCGTGTCATGATTTTTGGTTCAGCCGTACTGTTATCCCGGACGATGCGTGAAAAACTATTCAATCATTTTACGAGAATGTCTCCGGCATTTTACCAAAAAAGGCGTGTTGGGGATTTAATGGCCCATGCGACAAATGATATAAATGCTGTACAACAAACAGCGGGTATGGGAATTCTGACTCTCGTCGATTCCATCTCAACGGGTGGGTTCGTCATTTTGACGATGGCCATCACCATCAATTGGAAATTAACATTGATTGCACTCATCCCTTTGCCATTCATGATCTTCCTGACAAGCTATTACGGGAAGTTATTGCGCAAACGATTCAGATTCGCCCAGGAAGCATTTTCGAGTTTGAATGACAAGACACAGGAAAGCATATCCGGAATCAAAGTCATTAAAACATTCGGTCAGAAGGATGAAGATATTGAAGATTTCAAGAACAAATCAACGGATATAGTCAACAAAAACATGGGTGTTGCTAAAGTGGATGCATTATTCGATCCGACGATTACAGGAATATTTGCAATTTCATACATTCTATCATTCTATTTCGGTACGAAATTCATCATTGCGGGTGACATGTCAATCGGAGACATGGTAGCGTTCAGTACATATCTGGGCCTTCTCGTCTGGCCAATGCTTGCATTTGGTTTCCTATTCAATATTGTAGAGCGCGGAAATGCATCTTACGGCAGGATTATGGAATTGTTATCCGTTGCACCGGAAATTGAAGACCTACCTGGTGCGATTGATAAAAGACCGGAAGGCGACTTGCATTTCGGTATAGACGAATTCAAATTTCCGGGCGATGAACGCGCCGCGCTACACAACGTTCACTTCTCGTTAAAACGGGGAGAAACAATGGGTATCGTAGGGAAGACGGGATCAGGCAAAACAGCCATCCTGAAATTACTGCTCAGAGAATTTGAAGGATACAAAGGAAGCATCGTCTACGGTGACAATCCGATCAATCAATATAAACAGCAACGTTTAAGGGAGTCGATTGGTTATGTACCGCAAGACCACTTCCTATTCTCGACGACACTTGCAGAAAATATCGCTTTTACAAATCCGAAAATCGCACCGGAGAAAGTTCAAGAAGCTGCACGGCTCGCGCACATCCATGACGACATTTCAGGTTTTACGGAGGGGTATGGCACAATTGTCGGCGAACGAGGGGTATCGTTATCCGGAGGTCAAAAACAGCGGATTTCCATTGCGCGCGCATTGATCATGGAACCGGAATTACTGCTTTTGGATGATTCCCTATCGGCCGTTGATGCCAAAACGGAAGAAGCGATTTTACAATCACTTAAACAGACACGTACAGGCGAGACGACGATTATTACGTCGCACCGATTAAGCGCCATCCAACATGCTCATAAAATTGTTGTTATGCATGATGGAACAATTGTCGAAGCAGGTACACATGAAGAGTTAATCAACATGGATGGAAAGTATAAAGAGATGTATGATCTGCAACAATTAGAAGTGCTTGTCGAACAGGGAGGCGAGGAATAATGTCAACGGCAAAACAACCGAAATTAACAGCGAAGGATCAATGGGTTGTCTTAAAAAGATTGTTGCGTTATATCATTCCTCATAAAAAAAGCGTACTAATCGCCCTTATCCTACTTGTTTTGACAGTCACGGGCAGTATCGCAGGACCTTTAATCATTCAAAGATTCATCGATAACCATTTAGCTACGATGAATTTCCCAAGAAGCGACATCATGAATATCACGATTGTCTATATAGGAATTCAAGTATTCATGGTCGTCGTATCCTATTTCCAGTTAATCCGTTTCCAAGATATTGCTCTACAAATCATTCAGCAAATGCGAATCGACGTATTTTCGAAAGTGCAAGGGCTCGGTATGCGTTATTTCGACAAAACACCAGCTGGAAGCATCGTTTCACGCGTGACGAACGATACGGAAGCAATTAAAGAAATGTTCGTCAGTGTAATAGTGACATTTTTACAGGCCATATTCGTTCTGCTGGGCGTATATATTGCGTTATTCTCACTTGATGCAAAATTAGCATTGATTTCCATGCTGTTAATGCCACTGTTTTTAACAGTGATTGTCATTTACAGACGATATAGCGCTGATTTCTATCAAGATATACGTGAACGGTTGAGTCAGCTCAACGCTAAAATAGCTGAGTCTTTATCCGGCATGGGAATGATTCAGGCATTTAGGCAGGAAAATCGTTTGAAAGCCGAATTTGATGATATTAATGAAAAACATTACCGTGCCGGCATGCGGAATATTAAATTTGACGGTATCCTGCTTGGCCCGGCAATCGATTTGCTTTACGCCGGGGCAATCGTTTTTGTGCTTGGTTACTTCGGGTTCCTATCACTGGGAAGTGCTGTAGAGGTGGGGATTCTATATGCCTTTACGACGTTAATCGGTCGTTTATTCCAGCCCGTGCAACAGGTGATGCAGCGGTTATCCATTTTTCAACAAGCAATGGTGGCTGCATCGCGTGTATTTAAGTTAATGGATGATCCGGACATGGAACCGGAACAACAAAATCATGAAAATGCTGAAATTCAAAACGGAAAAATAGAATTCCGCGATGTATCGTTTTCTTATGATGGAGAGACAGACGTTCTGAAAAACATTTCCTTCACGGCGAATGCGGGTGAGACAGTGGCACTTGTTGGTCATACGGGCAGCGGGAAGAGCTCAATCATCAATTTGTTAATGCGTTTCTATGAATACGAGCGCGGCGATATTTACATCGACGGCGTTTCGCTGAAGGGATATCCAAAAGAGGAACTGCGGAAGAAGACAGGACTTGTCTTGCAAGATCCATTTCTATTCTACGGAGATATCGAAAGCAACATCCGCCTGCATGATAAACAAATGACATCTGAAGAAGTGAGGGCGGCAGCCGAGTTCGTCCAGGCGAATGAATTCATTGAAAAGCTGCCGGACAAATACGCACAAAAAGTAACGGAACGGGGCTCCACATTCTCAAGTGGTCAACGTCAACTTGTCGCGTTCGCACGAACAATCGCGACGAACCCAAAAATTCTTGTTCTAGATGAAGCGACTGCCAACATCGATACTGAAACGGAAGTGGCTATCCAGTCGAGCCTGGAGAAGATGAGGAAAGGCCGGACAACAATCGCGATTGCTCACAGACTGAGTACAATCCAAGACGCGGAACTGATTCTCGTCCTCCACAAAGGCGAAATTGTCGAACGAGGGACACACCAGGAACTGCTCGTTCAAAAAGGGCTCTACCATAAGATGTATCTACTTCAAAATAATATTTTAGAAGATGTTATCTGAAGAAATGCCGGCTTGCACACACCTACCAGGGAACGTGCAGGCCGTTTTTAGGCCTACAGGACGTAGGTCATGCAGTCGTTGCCGCAGGACGCGGCGGTTTCAGACTGCGTTCTGTGAAATGTCATAAACTGTTCACAGTCGAATTAAGCGTCTTTTGATGTTACTTTTGTTACGATTGAGGAAGAAAAATTGAAAGGGAGAGAATAGAATGATGGCAACAGATATAAATTTATTTCTCGCTTTCGGGGCTGGTTTCCTAAGTTTCATATCACCGTGCACATTACCGTTATACCCGGCATTCATTTCGTATATTACCGGCATGTCATTGGATGATTTGAAATCGGATTCGAAACGCATGAGCAGAAGTGGCATGCTTCATACTTTGTTCTTTTTAATTGGATTTTCAATTATTTTCATCGTACTTGGTTACGGGACATCGTTTTTAGAAACTTTCTTCATACAAAACCAGGAGATTCTAAGACAGGTGGGAGCCATATTCATTGTCTTATTCGGTGTCATGATCGCGGGATTGTTTACACCGCAGTTTCTGATGAAGGAAAGAAGGCTGCAATTCAAAAACAGACCTTCCGGGTATTTTGGTTCGATGCTTATAGGACTCGGATTTGCGGCAGGTTGGACGCCATGTTCAGGACCTATTATCGGAGCGATAATGGGGTTGTCTGCTGCAAATCCAGGATCGGGCATGACATATATGCTATCCTATATCCTTGGCTTCGCGATTCCCTTCTTCATTCTGTCATTCTTCATTACAAGGCTCGGTTGGATTCGGAAATCCAGCGGCGTTATTATGAAAGTAGGCGGATATATTATGATTGCGGTTGGAATCCTGTTGTTTTTCGATGGCATGACGTACATCATCAGCCTGCTTAGCCCGATTTTCGGGGACTTTACTGGTTTCTGACTGAAATTTGGAGGGACCTAATGAAACAAATTGCATCGTTCGGGGAATTAACCGAAATAATCGAAATGGAAAACAAGTTGCTTCTTTTCGTGAAAACCGATAATTGTTCGGTATGCGAAGGGTTATATCCGCAAGTGGAAGCACTGAATGCACTTTATACAATCCCTTTTTATAAAGTGAATGTGGCGGAAGTGCCGGAAATAGCGGGACAGCTGTCATTATTTACGGCTCCTGTCGTCCTATTATTCCATGGAGGGAAAGAATATGTGCGATTTGCACGTTTTGTCCAAATGGAAGAACTGAAACGTCGGTTGGAGGAAATACAATGAATGAATTGATCGAAACTGTTTTCACAAAATTGCCTCCGGTTTACCTTATCATCGGTTCGACCGTTCTTGCGCTATTCATGGGCACGATGGCGCTGATCGTAAGGACAAAAGCCGCAAAAAGGCCCGTTACTCCTATGAAGATCATTTTACCGCCTCTCTTTATGTCTACGGGTGCGCTGATGTTCTTATTTGAAGAATTCCGCGTGCCGTTGCCTCAAGTGATTGAAGCCCTCTTTGTCGGGATGCTCTTCTCAATCATCTTGATAAAAACGACGAATTTCGAACGCAAAGATGGCGGTATCTATATGAAACGATCAAAGGCGTTCCTGTTCATCCTGCTCGGGTTGCTTATTGTCCGTCTCATCGGGAAACTGGTTCTTAGCAGTACTATCGATGTTGGGGAACTGGGCGGTATGTTTTGGATTCTCGCATTTGGCATGATTATTCCTTGGCGGATAGGTATGCTGATCAAATACAAAAAAGTTAAAGAAAACATAGAAATAAAAGGTGTCCGCATTTAATTGCGGACACCTTTTTATTCGTATTAAAACAAATGCTCGTATGGTGTTACATCGATCTTCATTTCCGCCAGTTTTTTGCGCAGAAATTTATGATCCCGTTTCGGGGTTGCTAGTATATACCCTCGTATAATAAGATCGGTATCAATTTTTCGCGCATTTTCGCCGAGTGCAATTTCACCAATTTTGCCCGCTATTTTTTGTTTCGCTACAGGACGGAATAATTCCGGGACTGGTGTGACTAACTCATTCAGCATCAGTTTCGCTTGGTCATTCCAAAGGTGAAGAGAACTCTCTACATAGTGCTCTTCCCAGTCCAGTGTCGATTTTCCATCCGCTTTTGGAAACACTTTTAAAAACTTCCTGAACATGAAAAAGCCGCCAATGCCGAAAAGTCCGATGAGGACAACACACCAAAATATAATGAACCACATAAATAAATCTTGTTGCAACAGACTTCACCTCTTCCATTCTATTCACCATTATAAGAGCATCTGAAAAAAAATACACGGACAATGAATCCCTTTCATCATTTTCACTCTATCTAGAGGGGGAAAGGAGGTGAGATACATGGTGATAATCGAATTTAAGAATGCAGTCGGCCGGTTATATTTTGATGGAGGTTTGACTGAGGACGGCAAACTGATCCGCAAGTCGAAGACATACAGCAATATTACGGAGATTGTCAGATTTTGAATCATTCATATCTCTTGCACCGGCTCGAAACGAAACTTGTTACCATCCACGATGTCATTAAAGGTGAAGTGAACTTCACAAAATCGTCATGGGTTTGACATCGGAGCTATCAGCGCAATGCTTGTTTGAAGCCATTACTTCCGATATGATGGACGTATCAATGAGTAGTGGAGGAAAATGAATGAAGAAAAAGTTATTACTGTCTTATGTATTGCTTATGGTTCTAATTCTGAGTGCATGTTCAGGCGGCGGATTCAAAGCGGATCACCATTATAAAATTGAACCCTTTGAATTTACAAACCAACACAACGAAAAGGTTTCATTGGATGATTTGAAAGGTGAAGTATGGTTGGCACAATTTGTCTACACTGTTTGTACGGATGCCTGTCCGCCCATGATGGTCAATATGACGGAAGTTGAAAAAAAACTTGCTGAAGAAGGCGTTGAAGATTATAAAATAGTATCATTCAGTATCGACCCTGAAGTGGATACACCGGAATTATTGCAAGAATACCTGGGGATGTTTGATGTCCAGGATGAGAGCAAATGGGAAATGCTGACGGGGTATTCACAAGAAAAAATCATTGACTTTGCGGCAAAATCATTCAAGACGCTTGTTGCAGACATACCGGATTCAGTAGATGTAATGCACGCCACTTCCTTTTCCCTTGTCAATCAGGATGGGCAAGTCGTCAAATCATATGATGGCATGGTAGACGTGCCATTCGATCAAATCATCAAAGATATGAAAGCACTCATTAAAGAGGGTGCATAATTTCGATAGGCAAGACTGGATTTAACGGGGTGGAAAGATGAAAAAACGTAAGAACAAAGGATTGTCCTTGAAGGTGAAAGCGATGTTCATCATGCTGCTAATCCCTGTTGCTGTTACGGTCTTCACATTGACAGCTATCGTCTGGACGGGCTTGAAAAATCCGGAAATCATCCGGAAATCCGCAAGCACCTTGCTTGACATGAAAGAACGTAACACCGCTACAGAAATTCCGGAAGAATATATTCCGGTTTATAAAGAAGCGGCAGAAACGTATAGTATCCCGTGGACGCTCCTTGCCGCACACCACCGAATTGAAACGCGGTTTTCAACGATGGACCCACTGCTTTCGCCCGTCGGTGCGGAGGGGCATATGCAGTTCATGCCTTGTACGTTCGTGGGATGGAGTTATCCGGGATGTCGTGATCTTGGGAAAGGGGAAATCCCTGTAGAAGATAAACTAAACCCCGAGGTAATCAAACAATACGGAGGATATGGTGTTGATGCCAATGGAGATGGAATCGCCGACCCATATGATATTGAAGACGCAATTTACAGCGCAGCCAACTACCTATCACAAAGTGGTGCTGCGGATGGGGATTATGAGAAAGCAATTTTCAATTACAACCACAGTGAAAAATATGTCAAAGACGTACTTTGGTTTTTTGACGAATTCGAAACTAAGCGAATTGAAATGGAAACAGGCAAATAAAAAAGATGGACCGCGAACAACGGGGTCCATCTTTTTTATTATTCATTTGTTGCGGTTATGAGGCTTTACGCATCGATTTCATAATTAGACTAACTATGAATACGAGGATAAGTGCTCCGATGATGGCCGGAATAATGTAAAAGTCGGAAACCTTCGGACCCCATTCTCCTAATAGCATGCCGCCAATCCAAGCACCGATGATACCGGCGATAATATTACCAATAACTCCACCCGGGATATCCTTACCTAAAATCATGCCTGCTAACCAGCCGATGATACCGCCAATAATTAAAAACCAAATGAAACTCATGTTGTTCATCTCCTTTTGAGTATTTTATGATTACGTCTACAGTCTTTGTAATAACCTTTATTACAATACATTAAACATCGGTAAGAAAAAAAACGCCAAAAATTTCTGGGATTCAACAGATGACAGTAGCGTCTGAAAAAATGTTCATCATACTCCCCTTTTAGGGAACCATAATGATTCTTGTCGAACGTATTACGAAAATTGCTTTGTTTAAAGAATGTTTGCTTCAGTTTACGCCATACTTTTGCATATTATCCATTTCGATTGTGGCTCTAGTTATAGTATGACCAAAAAATCGATCCAACAAAATATCTTTGCATGAACATCATTATGAGAATATACTTGAAGGGATAATGACAGTGCTTCATTTAAGTAGGAGCCCTTCAAGAAAGTAAGGGTCATAACTTTAACTTATGATAGACTATAAAGTTAATGTATTTTACTTATGTAGGTTGGTATTATATGATGGAGTAGAGAAAAGATGCTCTTTTATAGCCTTTTCAGTAGTGTTTTACAGATAGAAGGAGGAATTCTACAATGGCAAAAAGCAATTTGCACAACAGCCGTACATCATTCGATTTGAACGGTAAGACGTATAACTATTACCGTCTAGCTGCTCTCGAAGAAGCCGGCATCGCGAAAGTTTCCAATCTGCCTTACTCGATTAAAGTGTTACTTGAATCCGTCCTGCGCCAATACGACGGTTATGTCATCAAAGACAATCATGTTGAAAATTTGGCGAAATGGGGGAAAGATGCGGACACGGATGGAGAAGTACCATTCAAACCGTCACGTGTCATCCTTCAAGACTTCACAGGAGTTCCTGTTGTCGTTGACCTAGCATCACTACGTTCAGCAATGGCGGCGATGGGCGGCGACCCTGACAAGATTAATCCTGAAATTCCGGTTGACCTTGTCATTGACCACTCCGTACAAGTTGACCGTTACGGAACGGCAGAAGCGCTTAATTTGAACATGGAACTTGAGTTCGAACGTAACGCGGAACGTTACCAATTCTTGAGCTGGGCACAAAAAGCTTACGATAACTACCGTGCAGTACCACCTGCAACAGGTATCGTCCACCAAGTTAACCTTGAGTACTTAGCAAACGTTGTCCATGCAGTTAAAAACGAAGACGGCACATTCGAAACATATCCGGATACGCTTGTTGGAACTGACTCCCACACGACGATGATCAACGGTATCGGTGTTCTCGGATGGGGTGTCGGCGGTATTGAAGCTGAAGCGGGCATGCTCGGACAGCCTTCATACTTCCCGATTCCGGAAGTTATCGGAGTAAAACTGGTTGGCGCACTTCCGAATGGAACGACAGCTACCGACCTTGCTCTGAAAGTGACACAAACACTACGTGCACATGGCGTTGTTGGTAAATTCGTCGAATTCTTCGGACCAGGCGTAGCACAGCTGCCACTTGCGGACCGTGCTACAATTGCGAACATGGCACCTGAATATGGCGCAACTTGCGGATTCTTCCCAGTAGATGAAGAAGCACTTGACTACATGCGCTTAACCGGCCGTGAAGAAAGCGACATCGCAGTTGTGAAACAATATCTTGTAGAAAACGACATGTTCTTCACAGTAGATAACGAAGAACCGACATACACTGAAGTTGTCGAAATCGATCTTTCCGATATTGTAGCGAACCTTGCTGGACCGAAACGTCCACAGGACATGATTCCACTTACGGAAATGCAACACGAATTCAACGAAGCAGTTGTAGCTCCTGAAGGAAACCAAGGTTTTGGTCTATCACCGAAAGAGCTAACGAAAACGGCTAAAATTGAATTCGAAGACGGGCGTTCTGTTGAAATCAAGACAGGTGACCTTGCAATCGCTGCAATCACGTCATGTACAAATACATCTAACCCATACGTTATGTTAGGTGCTGGACTTGTTGCGAAAAAAGCGGTTGAAAAAGGACTTACACCACCGGCATACGTGAAAACATCACTTGCACCAGGATCAAAAGTAGTTACAGGCTACCTTGAAGATTCAGGTCTTAATGTGTTCTTGGATAAAATTGGATTCAATACAGTTGGATATGGCTGTACAACATGTATCGGTAACTCCGGACCGCTTCTTCCTGAAATTGAAAAAGCGATCATGGGCAACGATATGCTTATGTCTTCCGTTCTTTCCGGTAACCGTAACTTTGAAGGACGTATTCATCCACTTGTGAAAGCAAACTACTTGGCTTCACCGCCACTTGTTGTTGCCTACGCACTTGCTGGAACAGTTGATATCGATTTCGAAAAAGATCCAATCGGTAAAGACAAAGAAGGCTTCGATGTCTTCTTCAAAGATATTTGGCCAACTACGGAAGAAGTTCAGGCAGTTGTTAAAGCAACCGTTACACCTGAGTTGTTCCGTAAAGAATATGCACGAGTATTCACTGAAAACGAAGCATGGAATGCAATCGAAACAACAGACGATTCATTGTATGATTTCGATGAAAACTCAACATATATCCAAAATCCGCCGTTCTTCGAAGGTCTTGCAAAAGAGCCGGCTGACATCCAAGCACTTTCAGGGCTTCGTGTCATTGGTAAATTTGGCGATTCAATCACAACGGACCACATTTCACCTGCAGGCGCTATCGGTAAAGATACACCGGCTGGGAAATACTTGATTGATAAAGGCGTAAGCCCTCGTTTCTTCAACTCGTACGGTTCACGCCGTGGTAACCACGAAGTGATGATGCGCGGTACATTCGCTAATATCCGTATCCGTAATCAGATTGCTAAAGGAACAGAAGGCGGATTCACGACTTACTGGCCAACAAAAGAGATCATGCCGATTTATGATGCTGCAATGAAGTATCAAGAAGAAGGTACAGGTCTTGCAATCATCACAGGTAAAGACTACGGAATGGGTTCTTCACGTGACTGGGCAGCGAAAGGTACTTCACTATTAGGTATCCGTACAGTTATCGCTGAAAGCTATGAGCGTATTCACCGTTCAAACCTAGTTATGATGGGCGTTCTTCCACTTCAATTCAGCAAAGGCGAAAGTGCACAAACACTTGGCCTGACGGGTGAAGAGGAAATCAGCGTAAATATCGCGGAAGGTGTAAAACCGCGCGATATCCTGAAAGTGACTGCAACTTGCAAAGACGGATCTGTCAAAGAGTTCGACGTGCTAGCACGTTTCGACTCTGAGGTAGAAGTCGACTACTACCGTCACGGTGGAATCCTGCAAATGGTTCTTCGTGATAAAATGAAAACGAATTAATTACAACAAGCAGGAAGGTGTCCGATATACTCGGGCACCTTTTTTCTATTTACATGCAATTTCAGTTTAAGGACAGCTTTTTCAGTGATGCTTTTGTATAATGGACAGTGAGGTGAAGACAATGTATATAAGTGAAAAAGAAGTTGAAATCAGGTATGCGGAGACGGATCAGATGGGAGTCGTCTATCATGCGAATTATTTAGTGTGGATGGAGATCGGGCGTACGAAGCTAATCGAGGACCTTGGCTATACCTATGCACAGCTCGAGGCAGATGGCTTCTTATCACCGGTGACGGACTTATCGATTCAATATAAGGCGGCAATGAAATACGGTCAGAAGGCAACTGTACGGACCTGGGTCGAGTCGCACGGAAGACTGCGCACAACATACGGTTATGAAATAATCCAGGAAGACGGTACAATTTCAGCAACAGCCACATCGGAACATGTATTGGTGAAAAAAGAGTCGTTTAGACCAGTTCCTCTAAAGAAAATCGATCCGGTATGGGATGCAAAATATAGTGAAATTCAGCGAAGTAAAGACTGATGGCGTTTGGACTAAGGCGTGCGGAACTACAGCATTGGAAAAAAGCGGTCAGTAAAGGTGAAATTGCATTTTTGACCCATTATTGGTTAGATGAGCGCTTTCCCGAATGTAAAACAGTGACGAAAGCAGGCTGTGCGAACATCGAAAAACTTGTTGAATGGGGAGCACAGTACGGCTTGAGACGGGAATGGCTTGATATGCGGAATGATTTTCCCCATTTTGATCTTTTCGGTAAACATGAATACGATATTTTACAGAATGAAGGACTATCCCATCAATTGGAACGGTTCGGTCTGCTAAAGTCAACGTGAAGCAAAAAAGCTTTACGTTTTTTTATGCCGTAAAATGGTTTTCTTTCGCAATGTAAGTCTATTTTTGACATTATTATTGTGTCATATAGGTTGAAAGAAAGAAATCCATTCCCGCTTCATTTGTTCAGGAATAGTCTTACAAAATAGGTATGATTTGCGGATGATCTGTTTGTAGTGCACACACACTGGAGCCTAATGGTGAATATGATGGCAAAAAGACCTTGTCATGGCCCGATAGGTAGGCCGACACGTATAGCAATGGTGTAAGAGTTGTTTGAAATGTCTAATTTATACATATAATAGGTCAGTAGACGTAACATATAAGAGGACTATCGACGATTTGAAAATTGCAACGAGTGATGGATGGAGCGATTTTTAAAATAGGAGATGACTAAATGAGGTTAACTGGAAAAGTCGCAATTATTACAGGTGGTGCAAATGGAATCGGATTGGCAGCATGTGAGCGTTTTGCGGAAGAAGGAGCGCATGTCATCATGGCTGACTATGATGAAACAGCGGGAAAAGAGCAAGAAGCGCGATTCACGGAAAAAGGACTGAATGTGACGTTCGTACAAGTGGATGTCGTAGATCGTACTAGCGTCGAGCAGTTAGTTAGGAAAGCGATACAACATCATGAGAAGATTGATATATTGATCAATAACGCAGGCATCACAAGGGATGCCACACTGGTTAAAATGGAACCGGCTGACTTCCAGCGGGTTCTCGATGTCAATTTAACAGGCGTTTTCAATTGTACACAGGCAGTTGTCCCTCATATGATTGCGAACGAGTCGGGGAAGATTATCAACACCTCTTCCGTAAGCGGCATCTATGGCAACTTTGGTCAAACGAATTATGCTGCAACAAAAGCGGCAATCGTCGGAATGACTAAAACATGGGCTAAAGAATTCGGTCGAAAAGGCATCAATGTCAATGCCGTCGCTCCAGGCTTCACTGCAACAGCCATGGTCAGTAAGATGCCGGACAAAGTTCTCGATCAAATGAAATTTTCCACTTCCTTGCAACGGCTAGGGAAACCGCGTGATATTGCGAATGCTTACCTATTTCTAGCAAGCGATGACGCCGATTATGTCCATGGCCATGTCCTGCATGTCGATGGCGGAATCATGATGTAAGGAACGCAATCGGTTCAAAAAAGCGTGAGGCATGTCGCCATCACGCTTTTTCATATGAATAAATGAGTTCATTCAGGTTCGGGTCTACATTGACATGCAAGTCGTGATCAATAAAGTACCATTTGTCCCGGCTTTCAATATAATAGCGGACGTTGTCATGCTCCGTTTCAACCGACACTTCATCCGGCTGTTCTTTCGTCACACCAAGTGAGAAGCCGGCGTGAAGTGGGCTTGACCCTCCGTATCTCGCGAAAAAACGGATAGCATCGCCAGATACTGCTTCCATCTCTTCTTTAAACCATAAAAGCGCTTCGTTCGACAAAATAATCTTCAATGGAAACACCATCCTATCGTTTGCTGCTTCCATTGTATTATAACCACTTCACTTTTGGCTCAGTTCCTGCCTTGATACGTCCGATATTCGCCCGGTGGCGGTAGAAGATGAAGGCACCGAACAAACCGATCATCACCATCAAATAGATATCGCCTGTTCGGAAATAATAAAAGATACCGTATAGAAAGCCTACCACAGATACGATCATTGATGATAAGGACACCATTTTCGTCATTTTCAAAGCGATAAAAAAGGTTGCCAGCACAATAAGGAAGACGGGCCATTCGTAGGCTAATAACACTCCTCCGGATGTCGCCACAGCTTTGCCGCCTTTGAAATGCGCGAATACAGGATACATATGTCCAACGACTGCAAGAATTCCCGGGATGAGCGGATGAACATGGACACTATCGAAAATAGGGAGTAGTGGCAAGAGTGCCGCTGCAGTCCCTTTAAAGATATCCAGGGTTGTTACGGCGAATCCTGCTGTTTTTCCGAGAACACGGAAAGTATTCGTTCCGCCGAGGTTCCCGCTGCCATGCTTGCGGATATCCGTTTTGTAAAAAACTTTGCCAACCCAGAGTGCGGAAGGGATAGAGCCAATTAAATAGGCAATCAGTAAAAGTATGATAAGTTCCATTGTATACCCCTTTTTTTATTTGTGTCAGTATAGACTTAGTTTAGCAGAACCGTGAAGTTGCGACAATGAGATTGATGCGGAGAACTTTACGAATTTGAGTAATCAGTTACCCCTTGATTTTGAACTTTCGAGTCTTGCATGGCTGATTTTCTGGGTCAACAATTTCCCATCTACATTGCAATAAAATGCGTTCTTCTATACAATTAATTGAGCAAGCTTCCGAAAACGTTGATTTGACAAGCTTTAAAGGAAGCGTTACGATTACATAAAAGAGAACATTCGTTTGATGGAGGTTGTAATTTGACGAAAAATCAAGATAATTATACGTATGATGATGATTCAATCCATATACTTGAAGGCCTTGATGCGGTACGAAAACGTCCGGGGATGTACATCGGATCCACCGATTCACGCGGATTACATCATCTGGTCTATGAAATTGTAGATAATGCAGTAGATGAAGCGTTGGCGGGATACGGTAATGAAATAGATGTTACGCTCCATACCGATGGGAGTCTCAGTGTCCGGGACTACGGACGGGGAATGCCGACGGGAATACACCAGTCAGGGAAACCGACAACGGAAGTCATCCTGACCGTTCTGCATGCAGGCGGCAAATTCGGTCAAGGCGGCTATAAAACGAGCGGCGGACTTCATGGGGTCGGTGCATCTGTCGTGAATGCACTATCAGAGTGGCTCGAAGTGACGATTTTCCGCGACGGGAAAAAGTTTCGACAACGTTTTGAAAATGGAGGGAAACCCGCTACGACGCTTGAACAGATTGGAACGACGCGTGAAAAGGGGACACTCATTCATTTTAAACCCGATGGGACTATCTTTTCGACGTTGAAATACCAATACGACACATTGAGTGAACGGTTGAGGGAGTCTGCATTTCTGTTAAAGGGCTTGAAGATCGAGCTTCAGGAAGAGGGAACGGAAAAGCATGATATCTTTCATTACGAAACAGGAATTAAAGCCTTCACCTCCTATTTGAATGAAGAGAAAGATGTATTGCATGAGGTGGCGTATTTGGAGGGCGAATCGGACGGCATCGAAGTCGAGTTTGCCTTCCAATTCAGTGATGGCTATTCGGAAACGATTTTATCATTCGTTAATAACGTCCGCACAAAAGACGGTGGGACACATGAAACCGGTGCAAAAACGGGGATGACCCGTGTATTTAATGAATATGCAAGAAAAGCGGGTTTATTAAAAGAAAAAGATAAAAATCTTGAAGGTGCAGATATCCGTGAAGGAATCGCTGCAATCGTATCGGTGCGAATCCCGGAAGAAATCCTGCAATTTGAAGGCCAGACGAAAGGCAAGCTCGGGACTAGCGAAGCGCGTGGCATCACGGATGCAATCGTTTCACAGAAACTGCTTTATTTCCTGGAGGAGAATGCGGATTTAAGTGCGTCGCTTGTCCGAAAAGCGATCCGTGCGCACCAGGCTCGTGAGGCGGCACGGAAAGCCCGAGAAGATGCACGTTCCGGGAAAAAGAGGAAAAGATCAGATACATTGCTGTCGGGTAAACTGACTCCAGCACAATCCAGAAATGCTGCAAAAAACGAATTATACCTCGTCGAAGGGGACTCTGCCGGCGGATCCGCTAAGCAAGGGCGTGACCGTGTTTTCCAAGCGATCCTTCCGCTGCGGGGAAAAGTACTAAATACTGAAAAAGCGAAGCTCGAGGATATTATGAAAAATGAAGAGATCAATATGATCATTCATGCAATCGGTGGCGGCGTCGGTTCCGATTTCCAAGTGGAGGACATCGCCTACGATAAAGTTATCATAATGACGGATGCGGATACAGACGGAGCACATATTCAAGTGCTGTTGTTGACGTTTTTCTACCGTTACATGAAACCGCTCATTGAAGCGGGGAAAGTGTATATCGCACTTCCGCCGTTGTTTAAAGTGTTCAAAGGCGCAGGGAAAAGTGAAAAAGTGGCATACGCCTGGACTGAATCCGATCTTAGCGCAGCAACAGACAAAATAGGAAAAGGGTACATGCTACAGCGATACAAGGGACTCGGGGAAATGAATGCCGATCAGTTATGGGAAACGACCATGAATCCTGAAACGCGCACATTGATCCGTGTGACGATTGAAGACAGTGCTATTGTTGAGCGACGTGTGACAACCCTAATGGGGGATAAAGTGGATCCGAGACGACGTTGGATAGAAGAGAATGTCGACTTTGGCATGTTGGAAGACCATAATATTTTAGACAACGAATTTTTGCACGTCGAGGGGGATTTTGAATGACATTATCGGAACGTTACCAAGACCTTCCCTTGGAAGAAGTAATCGGTGACCGATTCGGACGATATAGTAAGTATATTATCCAGGATCGGGCATTACCGGACGCACGCGACGGTCTAAAACCTGTTCAGCGGCGTATTTTGTATGCAATGTTCCATGAAGGCAATACACATGAAAAGGCATTCCGTAAATCTGCAAAGACAGTCGGGAATGTCATCGGTAACTATCATCCACACGGTGATACATCCGTCTACGAAGCAATGGTACGGATGAGCCAAGACTGGAAATTGCGCCATATGATGGTAGAAATGCACGGAAATAACGGTTCCGTCGATGGGGATTCGGCTGCAGCGATGCGGTATACGGAAGCGCGCCTTTCCGCTATTGCAGGCGAAATGATGCGTGACCTCGGTAAGGATACAGTCGACTTCATCCCGAACTTCGATGATACGGAACCAGAACCGACTGTTCTGCCGTCGAGGTTCCCGAACTTGCTTGTAAACGGTTCAACCGGTATTTCTGCCGGGTACGCGACGGATATTCCGCCGCATGCGCTTCATGAAGTTCTTGACGCAGTTCTAATGCGGATGGACAATCCTGATGTTACAGTCGATGAATTGATGACGGTCATAAAAGGACCGGATTTTCCAACTGGCGGTACGATTCAAGGAACGAACGGTATTAAAACGGCTTATGAAACCGGAAAAGGGCGTTTCATCATTCGATCGAAATCGTTCATTGAACCATTAAAAGGTGGTAAATCGCAAATCGTTGTGACGGAAATTCCATATGACGTCAACAAAGCAAATATGGTGAAGAAGATGGATGAGCTTCGACTTGACCGGAAATTGGACGGAATTGCAGACGTTAGGGATGAATCGGATCGTACAGGTCTACGTGTCGTCATTGAACTTAAGAAAGACGTAGACGGCAATGCGATTTTACAATACCTGCTTAAAAATACTGACTTGCAAGTGACGTATAACTTCAATATGATTGCCATCTCCGGACGTAGACCGACATTGATGTCGTTGCCGATGTTACTTGACGCCTATATCGGTCATCAGAAAGAAGTTGTTACACGCAGATCCCAATACGATATTCAAAAAGCGCAAGATCGTCTTCATATCGTCGAAGGGCTTATGAAAGCTTTATCGATTTTGGACGCAGTGATAAAAACGATTCGTGCATCAAAAGATAAACGAGATGCTAAAAATAATATCATCTCGAAATTCGAATTCTCCGAAATACAAGCTGAAGCGATTGTATCATTGCAACTATATAGACTGACGAATACGGATATTACGGAACTGCAGCAAGAAGATGCTGAACTTCGGAAATTAATTGAAAAACTTGATGCGATTTTGAAAAGTGATAAAAAGCTTTCTGCTGTCATTAAAAAAGAGCTTCTTGAAATTCGTAAAAAGTTTGCGGAAGCGCGGCGTTCTGTCATTGAGGAAAAAATCGAGGAAATCAAAGTCGATCTCGATATTCTGGTACCGAGCGAAGAAGTGATAGTGTCAGTTACAAAAGACGGCTATGTGAAACGCACAAGCGTCCGTTCACATAGTGCATCGAACGGAACAGGACATGAGATGAAAGAATCCGATTATACGCTTTTAGAAGCGCCTATGAACACACAGCATCATCTATTGCTGTTCACGTCTGCCGGGAACTATCTTTATCAGCCTGTTCACGAACTTCCGGATATCAGATGGCGGGATCTCGGCCAGCACATCTCAAGCATCATTCCGCTTGGACAAAACGAAACGATCGTGGCGGCAATCGGTATGGAAAGTTTCGATGAGGAAGCGCTTATCGTGACCGCTTCGCAAAATGGCTTCATCAAACAATCGAAACTTGCCGATTTTAAAGTCCAGCGTTATTCAAGAACGTTTAAAGCGATGGGCATAAAAAAAGATGATGTAATGATTGATGCAAGACTCATAAAAGGAGACGGTGACGTCATCCTATTCACACAGCAGGCATATGCACTCCGTTTCCCACTTACGGAGTTATCCGTAACGGGCGTAAGGACCGCGGGTGTACGTGGAATTAATCTGAAAGAGGCTGACCAGGTCGTTGCAATGGAAATCAATTCGGATGACGGGGCTTCAGTCTTGATCGCGACGCAGCGCGGCAGCGTGAAAAGAATGGGTCTGAAAGAACTTGAAAGTGCTTCGAGGGCGCAACGTGGTGTTGTTGTTTTGAAAGAGTTAAAATCCAATCCACACCGCGTTATTGGAGCGAAAATGGTTAGGAATGATGAAATTATTGTGCTGGCAACGGAAAAAGGCAATAAGATTCCTATCTTAGCGGGTTCATTACGACCAGTTGACCGTTATTCAAACGGCAGTAGCTTGGTCGATGAGAAAAAAGACGGTGGAATAACGTATATTTATAAAGATCCGAAAGCTGAAATAGAATAACCAACTTGGAAAGTCATGGGATATTATACCCATGACTTTCTGTTTTTTCTACCGTATAATAGTTCGTTGGGCGAAATAATAAAAGTTATTTCCTAAACAATGAGAGAATGGGGATAGAGCATGTGGAGGAATCGTAATATCTGGATTATATTAACCGGGGAAATGATTGCCGGGTTAGGATTATGGACGGGAATCATCGGCAATCTTGAATTTATGCAAGAAAAAATCCCTTCAGATTTCGTTAAAGCATTAATTATGTCAGTCGGACTACTTGCAGGAATTATTGCGGGACCGCTTGCGGGTAAGGTCATTGACCAATCAAGGAAAAAAACTGTTCTACTTATATCAGGTGCGGGTCGGATGCTTAGTGTCATTTTCATGTTAATTGCAATATCAACCGGCTCTGTTTGGTGGATGGTTGCATTTATGATCAGCATACAACTATCTGCTACATTTTACTTTCCCGCGCTGCAGGCGACCATTCCGCTTGTTGTCAAGGACGATGATTTGCTGACGATGAATGGATGGCATATGAACGTCGCGACGATTTCCCGCGTCATTGGAACGGCTCTAGCCGGTATTTTGCTCGTCTATTGGTCGCTCATGTCGCTCTACTGGATATCAATGATCGCTTATGGCGCACTTCTATTGTTCACGATGATGTTGCGCATTGATGAAGGACAGGGAAGAGAGGCAAAGGTGAAAAGTGCGGGAAACAAAGGGGGCTTCATGGAAGTCTTTCCTGTGTTGAAAGCATATCCTGCTGTCGGTATGACTCTAATTATGACGCTAATTCCATTGCTATTCATCGGCTCGTTCAACCTGATTGTCATTAATATTAGTGAAATTCAGGATTCAGCATCGATTAAAGGACTTATTTATACATTTGAAGGGGTAGCATTCATGGTGGGAACAATATCCGTGAAGTATATTTCAATGAAATGGCGAACAACGACGATTTTATTTTCATTCGCAAGTATGGTAGCAGTGGCAGAATTCATGCTTTATTTTGCCGAAAGCACAGTAATTACGTTAAGTGCTTTTGCCGTGCTAGGATTCGCATTAGGCTGTTTTTTCCCGACAGCAATGGTCATTTTTCAGAAACAGATGCCGAAAGAGTATCATGGCCGATTTTTCTCATTCCGCAATATGTTGGAACGAGTCATGTTCCAAGTTGTATTACTGACGGCGGGTGCATTTTTGGATATTATTGGATTGCAGTCGATGATCATTATATTCGGATTGATCAGCTTAAGTTTGACAGTACTATTCTTCGTACAGATGAAAAGAAGAAATATCATACTGGAACAACCAAAACAAACTGCCGCAGAAAGCATTTGACTTTTTGCGGTATTTTCTATTTTATTGTACCTTGTTTCATCAAGTACGGTGGCCATAAATAAACCTCAATTCCATTCATGTACAAATTCTGAATAAAAGAAACCTCGCTAGTTCATATATAGATATATAGCTCGCAACCAGTTTATTTTATAGCTATTATATATCCCCGAACAATCGTTCAAGTAAAGGAGAACTACATAGTTTAAGGAAAGGGAGCATTGTCGGAATGATAGTACGATTTCTGACAAATTAGTACAGGTTACTATATCTTAAACAAATAAACTGCCCATAAATTTTATTTTAATTTTAATAACGACTTTATTGTTGAAAGAACAGGTCTTGTAATAAAGCCAAGCTGATTTATTTTTGTATGGATATAAGATTCTTTTACAAATTGAATGTATACGGGCGTTTTTTAATTGTAATCTAATGCTAGATGGTACTAGGAATGATAAATTTCAGTGTAAGTTATATAAATCCACATTTTCGCTTTTATCTCACTGTTTCAAGTATACTTATCGAATGAAACGTAACTGTTGATAATTTATATTATGTAAACTAAAATAGTTTTAAAGAAAAAGAGGTACTTAATGAGACAATCCCCTTTGTATAATCACAGCTTAATCTATTCTAAGTTGCGTCTATTGTTTACATCAATACTCGTACACTACACTCAATCACAATGCGGATGATTAGCCTGTTCTTTTCGGAAAAACCTTTAAGACCAGCCAATTATTCATAATATATGGCATCTAACAATAAACGTGGTCCTTTGGTTCAATCGTTTAATAAGATGAAATTCTTTGTAGACTTCATTATCATCGCCAATTACAAGCATATACAAGATCTTATGAAATCGTGTATTTCTGATTTCAGATACTTAATAAAGAATGCTTATAGTAAAAAGAACGCTTGATGCGTTACTATCAAGACAGTCAATCCCTTTTAGGGAGTCAGCATCACAAGATTAAATAATCCAATTGGGTCGCTAATTTTGAGGGTGAATTATTTTTTTGCGGCATTTTATAAGCTAAAGCAATTTTGATTACAGTTGATTTGAATGTAATCACTTGCAGCACTCCCTTCCGTCAGGAATATACTATGATCGAAATCATCGAGTTAAAATCCTGACGACCCTTGAACACTCTATACTACTACCTTCCCCATTAAACTGTTAAAATATCCCTCTAACCTTTCCTACTCAAACAATGGAACTTTCAAGTCTTTCTTATAACAATGTACAAGCATAGAATGCAATTGGCCTCTATGGTGATATATATGTGCAACAATTTCTACCAACCATTCGTACCGTGTATAGGTTACACCCCAGAATGAAGTAATCTTCTCGTGTAATTCAGCTTCTGTAAACGCCATAAATTTAGCTTCTAGTATTTGATAATTTTGGATTAGCGTCGCCTTGATTTCACTGAGGTTCTTATAAGAATTCATTGAATAATATTGTTGCATCTCCTCCTGGGTTATACCGTCAGAAATTAACGCATCTGCCTCACAAATAATTGCAATGTGTTCCAGTAGCTCACCTATGGAATGCTTATTGGAACTCGGTCTTTTTCGAAGGTCGGTTTCCTCCAATTTGTCCATCAACGCTAGAGTAGTCGTAACCGCTATCCAAATTTGATTCAATGTGTATTTACAATATATATTCATCTAATCCCCTTCTAACTTTGATGGATTATTTTTTAGATTACATGTATGCGATATTCAAACTATTTTAATAACATAGTGTAGGTATTTACGAACTTGAGTGATTCGCTCAGTCAACGAAGCCTCTACAGTCATGTAGAATTGTTCACTCTCCTCCGTTTTATATAATTTGCGAATAGTTCTTCTTTCGTCCGGCCAGAATCCAACAAGCAAATTAGTTTCTTCCATTTCGCGTTCAATATTGTATAAGTAGCTATTCGATGGAGACCAACCAAACAAACTATTTAATTGACGCTCTACTTCGGCCATATAAAATGAGTCACGTTGCAAGCTAAGCCGTAGTGTCATAAATCGAACCACATCTTTGACTGATAACAGTTTTGATATAAACAATCTAAAATCTTCGTGTAATGGCTCAATTTCAACTTGCGGCGGTAGTCCATTCTTGGTTAGAAAATAATAGAAACGATCAATGACGGTAGATACTTCTCCAAACCGATGTGCATAAGAAGTTTTGTATTCTTGAAGACGAGTTTTTCCTTTATCAGTAATTTGGAAAAACTTTTTACGGCCTTCTGTTTGAGAGTGAAGAAAGCCATCGTTTTCTAATGTGTTAGCGGTACGTGCGACGTACTCATATGAAACGGAACGTCCTGGGAAATCTAAATTAAATTGTTCATAGAGTGCCCTGGAATAACTTTTTCGATCAAAGAGAGTTCTTAACAAAAACAAAGAAAGAGTATCACCGACACTAAAACCGACAGCTTGTTGAAACGAAGGTATTTTCATGCTGAACACTCCTAATATTTTTAATAATCATACACCTCACTAGTGCATATATCAAGACAAATATCCGTTGCAATATGTCCCCCCCTCTCCTCTAAAACTCCCTTTCCTTAAACTGTGTAGTTCTCCTTTACTTGAACAATAGTTCGGGGATATATAATAGTTATAAAAAAATTGGTTGCGAGCTATATGTTTATATATGCACTAGCGAGGTCTCGTATGTTCGGAATATATACATAGATTGGATTGATGGCCGACATGCTAAAATAAAACCTTGAAAAACAGAAACTGCCACCCTGATTAATGAAACAGGGTGGCAGAGATTAAGTGTTTGAGCGTTAATATACTTGGTAATTGATCCTATCCGTTTCCTTTAACTCACCGAGTGAAGCCACTCCGATGCCGAACATCGCCATTCGAAGTTCCAATTCCTTGATTTCCATCGCTTCCAGGACATCTTTCGTAGAAAGTGTCGCTTCTTTCAAAATTGACCTGCCGAAACCGACGATATCCGCGCCAAGTGCAATGGCTTTCGCTCCATCCAGACCAGTATGTATTCCGCCACTTGCGATTATCGGTTGTTTACCGATTCTGCCCCTTACTGAAGAGATACATTCGACTGTCGGGATGCCCCAGTCACTAAACGCCTCTGCTGCTATTCTTTTCACAAGGGACGTTGATCGGAACTTTTCGACTTGACTCCAAGACGTACCGCCCGCTCCGGCCACATCTATAAAGGAAACGCCTACATCGCATAATCTCTTAGCAGTGGCTCCGTCGATGCCCCACCCGACTTCCTTCACGCCAACCGGCACTTCCATAGCATTGCAAAGCTGTCCTATTTTCTCCAATAGATTTTCGAAATTCGTATTCCCTTCTGGTTGGATCACTTCCTGAATACTGTTTAAATGAAGGACGAGTGAATTTGCCTCCGTTATTTCAATGATGCGGAGACATTCATCTACTCCAAAGCCATAGTTCAGTTGAACCGCACCTAAATTGGCGATTATCGGAATGCTAGGTGCATATTTTTTCACTTGGAAAGAAGATCGGTGTTCCGCGCTTTCGATTAGTGCACGCGTTGAGCCCAAAGCCAATCCCCAACCTCTTTCTTCCGCCGCTTCGGCAAGATTTCGATTGATCGTTTCGGCAAATGCCGCCCCGCCAGTCATTGAACTAATTAGGAATGGTGTTTTGCATTCATGCCCTAAAAATGTCGTATCGATGGATATATCGCTGAAATTGATTTCGGGTAATGCATTATGTATGAATTTCACCTTTTCGAAGCCCGTTGTGATTGTATCGCCCGTTACGTTCTCATTCAAACTGATTTGAATATGTTCTGATTTTCTTTGGTTGATTGGCCCAGTCATTTTGGAAACACACGCCTTTCCTGTTGGTGTTAATGATAACGCTTTAATTGCTTTAATAGGAGTCACCATACTGCTGCGTTGCTTCTCCCTTGTTTTCTAGCAAATAGAGATTATCCAATTCGTAGCATTCTCTTTGATGACACCTACTACGACAACAAAAGTCCATTCAGCGTCATTTTCTTGCTGTATAATAAACGCAGCGTAGTAAATTATTATGTAAATGAATATTTATTCTATCTCATTATACCTGAATCAGCGTTATCAAATGTAATGCAAAAAATAGAAGGCATTTTATACGGTTAAATGCAAGTATCAACACGACCAATGTTGCAAAAGCAATTGCAACATTAACGATTCGAATACCGACATTGGCACCACCCTTTCATTCGGGAATGAACCGATTGCCCTTGAGTTACCTATTCTATCACCTCTCCATTATGCTATACATGCATTCTTGAAATAGCGTATCTAACTGGTTTATATCCTACTATCCATTATAGCGACTTTTTAAAAACATAACTCACCTTGTCATAATCCATCTTCTCTTCATAGAAACGATGTGCGTCTACACGCTGCAAGCCTGATGATAAAGCGACACTTTCATAGCTATTTTCCTTTGCCCATTCATGGACATAGATGAGCAGTTTTTCTCCGTACCCGCTAGAACGTTTCGTAGTATCAGTCACCAAGTCACAAACCCAAATAAATCTGCCATAATAAAGTGTAATCATTGGTTTGAAACCGATAACTGCAACGATTTCCCCTTCACTTTTTAACGCGAATAGTTGATAGCAATCTTTTTCTTGCGCTTCATAGACTAATTCCAAGTAGGTGACTTCATCTAAATGTGTTCGTAACTGTTTCATAATCGGATATGCTTCAACGATTTCATCGCGTGATTGAAGTCTCTTAATCGTTAATTCATTCATCACTGCAACCCCTTTTTTCATAAATATACCACACGTTTCAACACGGTATAATAAAATTGTTTGCTGAGCGTATTCAAATCAAACACTTGAAAAGTAAATCCTTCAAACGTATAATGGAAATAAGTTTAGAATATAATAAAAAAGACCGCTTGGTGCGCGAACACCAAACGGTCAATGTAATAAGCAGGTTCCCTACAAGGGGATTGGCATCGGGAATGAAATAATCCATCCTAAATTGAGCCGTTAACTCAAGGATGGGTTATTTTTGTTTTTGGTTAAATGAGAGTATCGTTACAATTAATGCTCCGAATGTGAATGTTAGCATTAATCCTTCGAATACTGTCATTGGCACCACCCCCTTCTAAACGGGAATGAGCCAACCACCCTTGAGTCACCTATTCTATTACTCATCCATTATATCATACATGCGTTTTTGTAATTAATAATGTGTAAACATAGTAAAAGTTATAAATACACAACGTCTACTTGGCGCACTAACACCAAACAGTCAATGTATTAGCGGGCTTCCGATCTGGGGATTAGTATCACAAAATAAATAATCCACCTGAGCCGTCTTGTCTCAAGGGTGGATTATTTATTTTGTGACATATTAATATAGAAAAGTCGCTGAAGCAAGTTGATGAGCTTATCTATCCCTACAGTTTTTACATACTTTAATGATTTCTTTCGCTTCGGTTTTATGAATGTACAATAACTTAATACGATTTCTATAACACAACGGACAGTTTCCTCTTCCTTTTGACGGGAGTTTGTTTAATGCTTTTCCTCGATTTCTTTTTGCCATGTCCATCCACCCCCAGAGTGAAAAATCCTCTTTCTCTTTATCTAATGATGGTCTCGGGGGATAATATGGGTATTTTAATAAATTATTTATCGCAAGCTATTCTTGAGCATTAACTATAACAACTAGAAAGTCTGTTACTTGTCTTAGCCCGTACTTTAGTAGCAATATCTTCTACTAGGAAAGTTATTTCCATGAAATCATGTATAATGAAATCCGCATCTACATCTAACTCCCTTCAACTTCAATACAATAACAATGATATCCTACTCCCCCTTGGAATATCATGAGAGAGATGAATAGATGAGGAGAGATTTCTAGATGCAAATCCATGTGGTACGTCCGGGGGAAACGTTGTGGTTGATTGCTCAACGGTACGGCGTCACAGTAAACGAAATAGTAACGGCTAACCAGTTGGAGAATCCAAGTAAATTAGTGAGCGGCCTGGCCATTGTTATTCCCACAGCCACACGTAAGCATACAGTTCAGCCTGGCCAGAACTTATCGGAAATTGCACATCGTTACGGCACCACTGTAGAGGATATCGTAAAAGAGAATCAAATCCAAAATCCCAATATGATTTTATCCGGTACACGTTTAACCATTCCTGTCCATAAACCAGCTATCGACGTAAACGCCTATACCATTAATACAGGAGAAACCGGAGCCAGAGAGATTCAAGAAGTAGGTCGGGATTTAACGTACTGGATGCCTTTTGTCTACACGATACGCGAAGATGGCGGACTAAATTCAATTGACGATGCCGAAATGCTCCGATCTGCCGCCGCCGAAAGAGTCGTTCCTATTATCGCAATCACGAATTTCAGTGCCACGGCTGCAGGATCCGGTCTTGCGCATACAGTCCTTGCTAGTACTGATATACAGGATGTTTTACTAACCAATATTTTAAAAGTCATGAAAGAAAAAGGCTATCAAGGTTTAAACATTGATTTTGAAAATGTGTTTCCCGCCGACCGCGAATTATATAACCAGTTTTTGCAGCGGGCGGTTGACCGCTTGCATCCCGAAGGCTATTCCGTCTCAACAGCTCTTGCCCCAAAAACAAGCGGTGAACAAAAAGGGTTATTATACGAGGCACATGATTACGCGGCACATGGGAGAATTGCTGACTTCACCGTGTTGATGACCTATGAATGGGGTTATCGATTAGGTCCGCCACAAGCAATCTCACCTTTGAATGAAATCAAAAAAGTGTTGGATTACGCAGTTACCGTGATACCAAGAAATAAAATCTTATTCGGTTTTCAAATTTACGCACGTGACTGGCTGCTTCCCCATGTGCAGGGACAAGAGGCGGAAACATTCAGCCAGCAGGAAGCGATTCGCAGAGCTATTCAATACGGAGTGGCCATTCAATATGACTTGAAAGCTCAATCCCCTTTTTACAGGTACACCGATGAACAGGGGCGGAATCACGAAGTCTGGTTTGAAGATGCCCGCAGTGCACAGGCCAAATTTGATGTAGTAAAAGACTATAATTTACGAGGAATCAGTTACTGGGTTCTTGGTTATCCGTTCCCGCAGAATTGGTTGTTGTTGGAAGATAACTTTACGATACGAAAAAGAAGCTAATGAATTTGCAATAACCCATCCCATTGAGCCCTTAACTCAAGGATGGGTTATTATTGTTTTGAATAAAAGCCGGTATCGCTAGTAAGAGGTGTGATGTATTAATAAACCGGGTTACATGATAATTCAATCAAGCATATCTTAATAATAAATTATAAATAGTGCAGAACCCCTTCTTAATTATAATCCAAAGACTCCAAATAGGTGAAAGAAGGTGTTAAGTAATTTGCATAACTGGTTTCAAATAGGACCTTCCAGGGATTTACCCCAGAATTATAGTGCAATTCTTGGTTTTATTGGTTCGATACTCGTTACAATTGGCGATTCGATTGGAACAATCGCTGCGGCTATTGACTTAAAACAAGCAGAAATTGAAGCGATTCAACAGCAACAAGATCAGCAAGACAATAAAAAAGTAATCGAGAAAATGCAAAAACAAATTGACGATATGCAAAAAGAACTAAAGTACTTGCGGGACAGAAAAAACATCTAAAACAGCATCTTTAAAAAGTTGAGCGAAAAATAGCATCAACCATCCAAGCATTTTACCCGGCATGGATGGTTTTTTTTATGGTTAAATGGTTAAATGGCAAAAAAGAACATGAGTTCGGTATCGCTGTCCGAAACTAAAGTGAAAACGCAGGATTAATTAATAAAATAATGTTTATCGGGACAGACTACAGACAGTAATTGAAATTAATGAAGTGAGTAATTAACATGAAAAAGAAGCTGGCACTACAGACTATGCAGCATGCCGTACAAACGCTTAAGCTAATGGCATCCATATAAGTCCTGCATTAGATGCAACAAGCGCAGCAGCCCCTCCAACAAGCGGTTCAGCAGCTGAATTATTTGCAGGGATCTCGATTACACAATACACGACCGCCAATCTTGTATCTCGGCATCTTAAGTTCAAAAAAAGAAAAGAACGCCTACTTGACGGGGATATTACAAGAGGGGTTCATTCGCCTGTGGGGCTTTTCATTAGTGTTGATGGACCTGAGGAAATCGCTGTTAGCATAGTGGCAGAACTAATCGCAGTGAGACGGGGGGAAATGATATGAAAATCGTAGGTATTTATCTTGCAGCTGGAAACAGCGGCCGTATGGGTACCCATAAATTGGCGCTGCCTGTAGGGACAATGACAGTAGGAAGCTTGGCGCTTGAAACAGCTTTAAAGGCGCCGCTCGATGAAATTTATGTCATTACAACAGAAACAGACGATGCAGATTGGCTGCCTGCAGAAATGAAGTCCCACGCAAAATGTACAATCATTAATTGTTCCGCAACTTATGAAGGTCAGTCTGAATCATTGCGATGTGGAATTCAACGGGCACAAGCCGACCGCGCGGATGCCGTGATCGTCTTGCTGGCAGATCAGCCATTCATCACCGTCCGAATGATTGAAGAAATGATTGCGTGCACGAAAGACAATCCAACATGTAGGTTCGTCGCCACTACATACGACCAATCCATCATGCCGCCTGTTCTATTTTCGTCATCCATGTACAATGAACTTTTGTCGTTGCGTGGGGACAAAGGAGCAAGGGCCATTTTACAAGGGGATTATCTTCGCAAAGGGAAGCTTTTACCCTGTACCGATAAGAGGTTTGTATGCGATGTTGATACGGAGGATGATTATCAAACACTCCAAGAAATAGCGATAACGAAATGATAGAATATTTCCTATCATTTCGTTACCGCTACTCACCCATTATCCGTTCATAATTAATAAATAGGATGCAAGTTTAATAAAGGGTACCTATGCCAGACACAAATACAAACAATTCACATGTCCAAGCAAATACACAAAAAACTAGTAATTAACCACTTTAGCTAATCTCCATTCTATTTTTATTCAGTTGCAGCGAATTATTTGAGTAGTGCCACACACGGGAACATAAAATTTTTCTGAAAATTAAAATGACACCAATCCAGGAACTCTAATTCTTGGATTGGTGACGTCTTACGAATTTAATGAATTACAAAATTCGGTAAATTCGTTTTTGTTTACTCACGTTCTATAGCAGTGGTCGCAATATGTCTTAATTCATTTAATGCTATCACTAAATTATCAGTTAGTATCTTGGCACTTTCTTTCTCTGAATTGTGGCATGAAACGTTGATGGAAATCGACTTATCCAATAATATATAAGCTAACCCATAGCCACCCTCAACTACCGGTCCGAAAATTCGATATTTAACACTGTCATATGCCATTCCACTTGTTGAAATAAAATCATGACGCATCGTTAAGTAACCCTTGTCATTGAAAATATCCGGTAATTCATTTATTCCTAGCTCTTCCCCATGTAAATAAAACATTTGTTCAAGACCGAACATATGCCTTTCAACACCTAAGCCTTTACGGCATTCTATTATACGGTTTGAATGGGCTGCACCCGCTTTTTGCATTAAAGAATATAAAATTTCATTTTTTTCTTCTTCAGCTTCAAGTGCTGTCACCAATTTGAGTTTCTCCATACTTGTAGCTCTAGCACATTCTGTCCTTCCCTCATGAAAGACCCGGACTGCCACCGGTTCGTAAACGCTTCTCAGTTTACCAAACGTTCTGTACTGTGCTAGTTGTAAGGCCATATGGAAAAAGGCATCCGGACTTATATTCATTTCCTTAATTTCATCTGAACCAAAGTTTTCGAAAGTTCTGGATTTTACATGAAAGTCTTTTTTTGTTTGTTCATTATCATTTTGAAACTTCGTTAAAGATTCCTGTAGTTCTCCCGATATTTCCCATTCCATTTTTTGTGCGACAGTCTTTTCAGTCGTATAAATAATTTCAGGTTCTTCACTGCAAAGTCCCTCATTTACATGGCTAATGACAGCAAATATTGTTGTCCCGTCTACTGCTGAATGCTCGATGCTATACCCTAATTCTCCACTTTTTGTAATAACAACTTGTATTGTCTTATCGTAGTATTTATTGGCTCCATTTAACATAAGATTTTCAATCGCTTCTTCGGAATCATTGCTTTCTTCGTCGATTGAAATAACTAGAAGTGAATCTGCGATTGTCTGAAGGCTTTCGGCATTTACCTTTGACACGATGAGTTTGTTGTACACCTCTGCGGCCTCGTCCCTATTGGCAGTCGTAAATAGGCCAATAGGAAGACCTTCATTTTTCTCTGCGGAAAAAGTTGTTTTGATAGCAGCTGCAATTTCTTCACTTTGGTAAATAGCCCCGTCGCTATTCGTGACAGTTACTTTATATACGTTGTGTTTATATAAAATAACAACATGATTGTTCTTTTTATAAAATTCGGCAATTCTATATTCGTCCATATTCTTCTTAGGAATGCGAATAGATCGGAAGAAATTTTTATATTGCCCCATATCAAGTGGTATTCCGTTAATTATTACAGGCTTTACTTCTTCATCAATAATTTTGTGGTATAGTTCTGTAACGAAATAGCATATTTTTCCAGATAATTCCGGCATTGTGTAACGATTTTTATATTTTTTATTGTCTAATAAAATATTGAAATGCATTCCAGTTGGTAAGGAACCTCTGTATTTTAAATAAGAGGCATCCCAAAAAGGCTTGAGCCAGCTTCCTTCTAAACTTTTATCCCATTCGTACAGCTTTTCTTGCAATTTACGAGCGTCGCCATTACTCTCAAAAAATCGATTTATTACTTTCGTCGTTTTTTGAAATTGCTCTTCACTAACTAAAGGCTCAATCCATTCGAGAAGTTTAGATTTCGTACCATTCAATTGTGGAATTGGTAATGATGGTAATTCGTTTTGATAAGCAAATGTTTTTTTAATAATAATTAGTCCCTTCTTAACTCATTTACTTACTACTTTAGGTATCCATTTTCGTGTCAATAAGGGGATTAGATTTCCCTTTTTTTATGGTTTATCTGACTTCTTAGTTCATCATTCGGTCTCTGTAGAATGGATAGTGAGAATTGAAAATAATTTTACACACTTTTGTGTCGGTGTAAAATTTGTTAGCATGGGGTTTAACTGTCTTTGAGTCTCTGGAATTGTGATGAATGGATTCCGTGTTTTTCCTGTGAGGAGCAAACGGGTAGTTGTACTTTTGGTGATGCAGCTGCGCCCCTTCGCTTTCATCATTTAGATACTAATTATAGCATATGGACCTTCCATTGAAGAACTTACGACAAACGAAGAAAGCTCCCTGCTTGAAAATTAAAGGCAGGAAGTTTTAATTTATATTGTTATGCACTATTCACCGTCTTCAAAATAAAAACGACTCCGCTATGAGAACCCACCTAGCCATAATAATGTCGTATTTATCTTAAAGCGAAATGTTTGCTTTTAGAGTGTCTCCTATTATTTCGTTATAGTTACCCGCCCATTATCCGTTCTTAATTTAATCAAATGCTCACCTTTACCGAATGTCGTATGTTTGTTTTCATACCCGAAAACATCGACTTTTCCGTTATCCATTTTTATATCAATAGTAGCATTCGTCGGTTCTTTTTCGGTTCGAATTTCGATTCTGCCGTTATCAGTCGTCAACTCGATTGGTCGATCCAAATTGTTTGTCACAAGAGAAATTTGCCCGTTGTCCGTTTTTCCAGTTATTTTACCTTCGACAGATGTAAGAAGTATTTTACCGTTATCCGTTTTAACATCAGTTATAGAAGTCTTTACATTTTTCATGTCAATCGTGCCATTATCTGTTTCCAACGCTATATCTTGCGCTTGGATATTTTCCACTTTAATCCGTCCATTATCAGTTTTTGCTAGGATTTTATTATATTCTTTTTGCGGTACTTTCACGAACAGCTTTAAGTCGGAGGTTGAAAATCCGAAATTAATGAAGCTACGTCGCTTTTCTTTAAAAAGGATGGAAAGCGTATTTCCCTTTACATCCGCCTTGAATACATATTTCGAATTCTTCCTCGTTTCCCCCATATATTCAACTGTTGTTGCCGAATCTTTGGTAGGTACAATTTCCACCGCTGCGTTACCGGCTACAATTTCAATATTCGTGAACGAGGAATCGTCCACTGCTATTTTTCGAGCACTGTTTCCTAGCGAATCACCTAATGTAAGCGACCACGAAATTCCACCTATAACAATTAACAAGAGCACTAAAACGATAAACAATTTATTTTTGAAAAACATCTTCATCAAACCACCTTTCAATAGGATTGGAGTAAGCGTAGCCGGTATGAATTCATTGCTGTTTCTCCAAGTTGGTCAAGTAGATTATAGTTGGCAAAGGCACCGACGATTGCACCGAAGCCGGGGATTAATTGGAACATCTTCACTAAATCGATATGATCCCGATACTCTTGCTGAAAATCCCTCCAGTCCATGTCCGCAATTAGATGCTTCTCTACCTCCCAATTTTCAATGATAGACAACGTTTCTTTCCGTGTTTCTTCACCTGAAAAAGCAAGCTGGAATACATGTAAAAGGAAAAGGCGCTCTTCATATTCAGTAGGATCAAACCCATAAATTGTTGCGGCTTCGAATAGAAATTTCATTTTAATGGATAACAATAGAGGAAAATCAACAAGACCCAGCATTATGCCCCCCGCACCAGTACCTGCGCCTTCGATGACAGCCGTTTTGCGGAAAGTTGAAAGTTTTTCTTTAAAAAGCTCATCACGTTCATAAAGACTTAGACCATTTGCTGGCCTTTTTTTCGTTGTTATATTAGAGCCGAGCAATGTGGCTTTCACCATGTTTTTAATGCTCTCCGTCATGACTGTATGAATTTTCTCCGGAATGAGACCATTCACTTTCAGTTGCGCTTTTTTGGATGTACGGCTAATCAGACCGAATCGCTTTGTCATTTTCCGCTTCCAAAATAACAGTTCCTCCTGTACTTTCATCGTATAATCGACCATTTATTTTCACCCTCTTTCCGGTGCAATCAATTCATTGTTTATAAACTAGTATAACCGATAGGTATTTTATTCAAATGGACCTAAGAAGTGATTGCATCTCAGCCCTTGGACGTAGCTTGAACGGTCCGCTTCCTGAAAAGCAACCACATAAAAACGAATATTGAGAATGAGACGCCTTCAAGTGATAAGATGTACCACGGATGGGGCCCTAAATAGTCAAGCAAATTCCCGGTGAATGGCTTCTCCTTTAAAAACATGTAGTTTCCCCGAAACAACGTATTGGCGGCAACTATAACCGGCAATATCAAGTTCAAAGCAACCATCGTTTTGAGGATGCCTTTAAAGGTAGGCCTGTATCCTTTCATCCACGTAAAATACAGTGCCGTTACTATAATTCCGATATGTGTATAAAAAAAGTGGAAGAACCTGAAATGTGGAAATCCGATATCTAAAACAGGGGTCACCATTGCCTGAAACGCTCCTCCAATACCTGCAAAAAAGACGAAATCGACCAGATGCTTATTCCCCGTCCATAGGAGAACAATTGCAACAAGTAAACTGATACTGCATAACTGGAGCGGCAATGAGTCATCTAATTCCCATAATCCGGTCCAACTCATCCAAACATGATAAAGGACTTCCATTATCAAGAGTGACATAGCAAAGAGTCGTTCATATTTCAATTGAACGGGACCTCTTTTTTGTAAAATAAATAAGAGCAAGATTAAAAGGCTTACTAATCCAATTGCCAACATATGCGTTATTGAAAAAAGTATAAAAGGAGGTTCCCCATAGACTGCCAACTTCTCCATCTCATTTCCTTGTAATGATTATGTTCACTAAATCCGAATAATTACCGGTCAGTAGTAAAACAAACGCTCAAAAGGCTACTCATTTTTTTAGATTATCACCTCATCGAAAAGTTTTTGTTTTATATCTTATACTTAAATCAACGATAAGATATCTAAATTTCATAATACATCAAATTACATTGATAGAAGCTCCATCTTAACTATTCAATTGCCAATCCAGTAGAATTAGATGTTCATACAAGTAGTTTTTTAGTCCTGGTTATGCCACCCTACCACATGTCTGGCATAATTCATTAGTCACTAATTGTCGTTGGGTATATTTAACTATGTCGATAATTGTCTTCGAATAATGCTTCCGATGATTAACTATTTTGTTTGTACAGCTATCTTTCCAAATTAGCAGCGTAATTTATTTTATCGCCACACTATGCAAGACGAAAATAAAAACGATACTACTTTGAGAACTAAAGCGCTCATTGTAGTATCGTTTTTGTTTATTTTAAAGCGAAATATCAGCTTTCCTTTTCATAAAGTCCATTTCAGGATAATAAGCATCTTTCACCAACAAATTTGGACCAAGGCAATTAACTGCCGGACAATGACAACCAATCGTTTTTGCAAGTGGTCGCTCGAGCCAGCGATCGAGCATTACTGGAAGCGATTCCGTTTGAATATTGCCCATCGGCGGTGTATCACCAAAATCCGTGACAATGACATTACCTGTGAATATATTGACGTTCAGGCGGGATCTGCCATCCGGGTCATTGCGCACTGAGACGTTTTTACTGTTGTATAACCGTTTCAACAGTGCCAAATCCTCTTCATTATCACTACACGGGTAAAACGGCAACGTACCGAACAGCATCCAGACATCCTCGTCACGGTGGTCTAGAAGTTCGTGGATCGCTTTCCGCGTTTCATCCAATGAGAGCACTTCAAGCTGAGAAGCAAAATCGCTTGGGTACATAGGATGCACTTCATGTCTTGCACATTTCATTTCCTCTATAACTTGTTTGTGGATATGTTCAAGATGCGGAAGTGTCCGTTTATTCAACATGGTTTCCGCTGAAACCATGACATCCGCTTCAGCTAATGCCCGGCTATTATCGATCATCCGCTGGAATTGTTCAGCGCGGCGTTCCCGGGGAGGTTTCCGTTCCATATTGGCGAAGCCGCCATCAACGAAATCATCAACCGTACCCCAGTTATGTGAAATATGTAAGACATCCAAATACGGTGCAATCGCCATATAGCGGTCAAGTGGCATCGTTAAGTTCGAATTCATTTGCGTTCGGACCCCACGCTCGTTCGCATATTTCAATATGGGTAATACATATTGCTCTATCGACTTTTTTGAAAACATCGGCTCGCCGCCTGTAATACTTATGGTCCGTAAATGAGGAATTTCCTCCAGGCGGGAGATGAGCAGTTCCATCGGCAGAGCGTCCGGATCCTTATGCTGTAACATATATCCTACAGCGCAATGTTCACAGCGCATATTGCACAAATATGTCGTCGTGAATTCAATGCTCGACAATGTCAGTTTACCATGCTCCTGCACATCCAAGTATGCTTCCCACGGATCGTAGGCAGGCGTCATGTTTTTGTGTGTTACTAAATCAGTATGCATTTTAATTAACCCCTATACGTATAGTAAGATACTAAAATAGTATGCACCTCAAACCGACGTTTCGCAATAGCACAAAAAGACCCCATCCAAGAAACTGTCTTGTAGATGAGGTTTCTTCACTGGCTGACAGCTAGCTCTTTACTTAAATTTAATTTAAGTATTTTGCTCAAGGCATTGATAAACCGCTATCAAATCTCGTTTATTTAACTCACGAATACGATTGAAGATTGGAATATCAGCAACAGCCTCATTATATAAGCTTTCATCAACAACATCTCTCACTTTACCAGTGAGCCATGTTTCTACCGCTATGCCTTCGACAACTTCCTGAAGTCCGTCATCATTGATACCACTTTCATTGCAACTCACACATGGTATCGTTAATTTAAATACGCCATCATGGAGATTATCTTCTGTAATGACTTTTTTTCCTTTACAGAATGGACATGGATGACTTTTTTTAATCTTATTAATTTGGGTAACAATTTTTTTATATCCAAAAGCTTCATAAACATACGTTAGTTTTTTGTATTTTCCATTTGTGAAATACTTATCAATGATGGTTTCTCTCATCTCAGTGATATTGTCAAAATCACTGATGGTAACCCGGTTGTTAGTGCTGATGGAATCGATATTGCCTCTAATTTTATCCCAGAATGGTAAGGCATTTTGTAACACCACTTCATAACCAACAAAGCTTGCCATTTCCAGCTCAAACATTTTCAGCGCGACTTGTGTTTCCCTAGGCAGTAAAGAAACATCTTCCGTCAAAGTCATATCTCCGCCAACAATAGATTTCATTTTTATCAGTTCCGGTAACGTACCTACTGTTTTCAAAACTTGATCTAGTGGCTGATAAATAATTTCACGTATATCTGTGCCGCCAAATTCGAGCTTTTTATGATGGTTTAGCACGGTTCCTTGACAAATCGGACATGTAATCATCTCTCTCGATGTTTTCATATGCTCTTTAATATTCGATTTCGAAATGGACATATACATTCCAATTATGTTATTAAAGCCTTGCCACGTTCTCTGCGCCTTGCCTGCTTTATCATAAAAGGACTTTTCCCAATACCCGTATAAATAGGTATGCTTCTCTGCTTCTGTCATATCATTATAGCTTTTACTAATATCGTGACCGAGCTCATTCTCAATCTCTTCAAAAAGGAATTTCAGTTTTGGGTATTGATAATGTTTTAACACCTCCATGACGTCTGGATGCAATTGACCATCCCAGAATGGAACGGTTTTGTCCTGAATAACAACATCTATATCAAATTTTTCAATCGCCCGGCGGCCAGAGCAGTATAGACAATGATTTTCTTGATTATAGAAATCGAATCTTTTTGTATCATTATTGGTCGGATGCGCCGCTACAATATGGTTGATTAAACCGCCAATTTCATATAGAAAACTATATTGGCTATACAAGTGTCTTTCAAGATCAATGGCAATGACCGGTGCAATTTTTTCAGATTCGTATTCACCATATATCAAACGAGCCATTGATGATAAGCTTTTCAAGATTCCGCCCTTATAGACGTTTTCTGCATTTTTAAAATAGGAAATTTGATTTTCTTTTACATAGTTAATTCCTTTTTGTTGGTTGATGGTTGAAGAGATTTGTAATGGAACAACTCTCTCCGTACTGTTTTGTTGACGATAATAATCATCATGACTGACAACATCTAGATGTTGAACAGGTGTAAGCTGTCTTTTACCAAAATCCACGATAAAATCAGAGTTATTTAGCATATATGAATTATGTTCAATCATTATCATTGAGACAGATTCATCCTGCAAAATGACCCTGACACTATCAATGAATTGATTTAAAATATTTTGTGATAAACCTTTTGAAGGCTCGTCAAAAATAAAAAGCGTATGTGGGTTTCTTGAGTTTGCAAACAGCTCAGAAACTAAATGAACACATTGAAATTCACCAGTCGATAAAGACTGTGTTTTTCTTTCCAACGTCAAATAACCAAGTCCTAGTTTGATCAATAAGCTTAAACGTTTATGAACGATGTCGTCCTTTGGCAGTTCACCAATAATATCTTCAATCGAACGCTGAAAAATATCATCAATATCTTCACTATATTTTGCGAGTTTCCTTTTAATATCAAGAAAAGTTGCAACTGTTGACCGACTGGTAATCGATTGGTTTCGATTTTGCCCAACCATTACCAATTTATCTTTTGGATATCGCTTGAGAAAATCTTTGGCTATACACTCATTGACAAGTGTAGATTTACCACATCCAGACTCCCCGGTAAAAGTGACAATTCTATTTTGGGGAATCTGAATTTCAGCCATTTGAATATTACGACAGTAAAGATCATGAAATTGATAGTATCCTGTTGGTATTGCCTGATTTCCTTCCAAAGTAATTGGTTTTGGACGTGGGGATTCTTCAACAATTTTCCCACCGTATTTTCCACTGCCAGGTCCAAAGAACAATTGCTTTTCCGTTGTGTTAAGGACCGTGTCAGAATGGTCAATGAGCCAAATTTGATTCTTAGACCCTAATTGTTTAATCTCTTCTAAGATTTTCAATAGTGTTTGGTGATCGAGACCCACGGAGATTTCATCAATAATAATAACGGTATTTTCACTTGTCGCCATGAATTCTGCCAAGTAAAGTCGTGTTAATTCTCCACCCGATAATGTACCCATAATGCGATTTAATGTTAAGTAACCAATATTCATATTGATAACATTTTTAAGAATATGTTGTTTCGCTTCACTAATATGTAATTCTTCTCTCAGGGAGAGAATCGTTTCAATGTTTAAGTTGTTTATATCGGAAATACTATATGGTTGATCCAATAATTTCATCTTATATTGTTCAACTTCTGGATTATAGCGTTTGCCCTCACACTTTTTACATTCGATATTTTTGGTAGTACCACGTCCTTTACAATCAGGGCACCAGCCTAAGGGATTATTAAATGAAAAAACTTCTGGAGAAAGCTTGATTTCTTCAGCAATTCTCTCACGAATCTCTTTAAAAACACCCGTATGTGTGCCGATCGTTGAACGCGGATTGGAAGAAATAGATGATTTTCCGAGAAAAAGTACTAAAGGCATTTCTTCCATCTTAATAGCACTGAAATTGGTTTCCATAATATTGGGGAATAAATACTGATATTCAGCCTTAGGCAATAAGGAAACGAGACGCTTCTTGGATTCTTCACCAATTGTTTGGCAAAAAGTTGTTTTACCAGATCCAGACAAACCAGCAATTCCTAACGATTTATCTACTGGTAGTGCTACATCTAATTTGTAAAGATTGTTCGCAATCAATTGATTTATCTTCATAAGTGAGTTCCTCTCCATTCTCTAAATTTAGTATTGCCACATTTGCTTCATTATAATTATTACAAAATTATTATTTAACTCCTTCGTAACTTCCATTAAAAATGACGCTTTCCATGTTCCGGAAAAGCGCCCTATTGTTGAAGTATGGTTTATTTTATAAAACGATTACCAATAATGATTTTCACAGTTCTTCTAACACTTCTTCTAACACTTCTTCGAGTTCATCACCCATTTGCGACCATGCGTATTTAGCTCCCTCGATGGCTCCTTCGCGTGCTTTTGTTTCTTCACTGAATCCAGTTTGATCGAAATGTAGATGGACAGTTCCAACTGGATCTTTTCAATGTCCATGTAACAGTAGTGCTTTCTCCGGCACTTAGCCAAGTGTAAGACAATAAATGAGGCTCGTCCACTCCGGGCACCTCGCAATCTACAATTCCATTCCATCATTCGGAAGGCTCTGTCCGAAACTGAAATTTATGTTTAACAACTGGTTTAAAATATCCATTTCGCAAGAGTATCCGGATCCGTAAAAACGTTCCACAGCTGCTCGATTGAACTTGTAAATTGAAAATCTAATGATACATCTTATTTCATTTTTTCTCCAATAAAAGATTTAATTTAGCAACTCTTACTTTCCAGAATCCTTCGTAAAAAGATACCCAATCTTGAATTTCTTTCAACGAAGTAGCATTCAACCGATACCTCGTTTCTCTACCAACCCTTTGAGCAATTACGAAATCCGCATCTTTAAGGATAGCCAAATGCTTAGAGACTGCTGTACGCCCCATTTGAAAATAAACAGTTATTTCATGTAAGGGTAATTCTTCAACATCTGTCAACATTTGAAGTGATTTTCGCCTTGTCGGATTGGCAACTGCGTTATAAACATCCCTCAGTTGACTTATATCGTCCAAAATCCCCTCAGCTTTTCATTATGATTTCCTGCAATGTCAGCGATTAAATTTCATAATAAATAAGATACCTTATGGTATTCTATTTATCATAGGACACCAAAAGGTGACGCGTCAAGTTCCATTATCTTGCCCTTTAATGGAATAGCAATAGTAGTTGTAATTTACAAGTAATGTACGTAATTGATTAACTGGCCTGAAATATAGTGCGATTTTCATTTGCACTTTGCAAGTTACTAATTTAATTTACTTGCAAAACGCAATTATTCAATAGTTAATCTACTTGTATTTTGCAAATATTAGGCATACTAAATTGCTAACTCCCTCTCAATTTTTCCTCCAGCACATACATGGAGCGCAGAACTGTCTCACGTTCAAAGTCATTCATGGAAGCTAGGGCACCCTCCATTTTGGCTGCAATGATTTCATTTATGGACGTTACGATTGCACTCCCCTTGCTGGTTAAAGATAGTAAATAAATTCTCCGGTCTCCTTCGTAGGGAGTTCTGATGAGCAGCTCTTTCTTTTCCAACGTTCCGATCTGCCTGGAAAACGTTGTGATGTCCATACCGACAGCTTCGGCCACAGTCTGCATAGATGGTTTTATTATCAATGAAATTTCGTAAAGAATAGAACTTTGTACGACAGAGACTTCATCACAGCTTGATTTATGAATGTTGCGCATACTTTTTGATAATGAGTGAAAAATAGGAATGATAGTATCCATTTTGAAGTTCCTCCTTACCAGTACTTTTTGCAATTATACAATAATAAAAGCGTAAGCGCCTGATTAGATAAGAAAAACAGAAAAACTGGACAAAAAAACGCGCCCGGTATATTTAGGCGCGCTGTACTTATGCATATAGTATTTCGTCTTCGTCTTGAATATCAACGCCGTTTTTAAGATGAACACTAGTTTTTAAAATGAGCGCCTGCGTTTTAGATTCGATTTCCCATCTCTCATCAGGCACCATCTCAAATGGAATCATCCATGTTTCTTTTGATTTGATATCGCTCATCATTTCAATTGATTGTTTTGCGATGATAACTTCATCGGTTTCGGATCGCTTCAATAATTCAATTACAATATGATCGACTAATTCATCACTGGCATCCCCTTCGATATAAATAGTTCCGGAAAGGGTTTCTCCAAAAGCGACATTTGGTCCATCAACATTTGTGCTGACAGTCGTTGCTCCGTATTCAATCATCGACGTAAATTGCCTTACCATGTTCTATTCCCCCGATTCTCGACTCGCACTATTTTCATAATGCAGCTGATCATTAACTTCATATTTATTATACCGTAATTTAAACAATTTGAATAAATGACTTACGAGGACTTTTAATAACGCATATCCCGGAATACCGAGTACGACTCCGGCAACTCCGAATAATGACCCTGCCGTCAACAAAACGAAAATGATCGTTATAGGATGGATACGCAATGATTTCCCCATAATCTGCGGAGAAATAAATTTCCCGTCAATTAGTTGGACGATTGTCCATACAGCGGCTAATTTGAATAGCATCAATGGGGATGTCACAATTGCAATGATGACTGCAGGTGTAATTGCGATAAGCGGACCTAAATAAGGCACAACACTTGTAAACATCGCCAGAACGCCCAATAATAATGCATACTTCATGCCAATGATCAGAAAGCCGATGGAAACCATAATCCCAATACAAATTGCAACAAGAATCTGCCCTTGCACGTATGAACTGATTTGACGATCCGCATCATGGAAAATGATCTCAGCATCATCCCGCATACGAGGAGGCAACATCTTAATAATAAGTTGAGGAAGTCGTTCCCCGTCTTTCAACAAGTAAAACAGGATGAACGGTACCGTTACAATAGCCAAGATGAAACCTGTCAAGGCAGAAATGAAAGATGTAACTCCGCTTGCAATTCCGCCTACCGTATCAGTGAAAAACTTTCCTATATTGCCTTGTACGGATTCCAAAAGAGTATTTACATTAATATCAAGTCCAGCATAATAGGATGCAAAGATGGATGTACGTAAAAAAGAATCGGCGTTAATTAATAATTGACCGAAATATGTAGGAAATTCTTCGACGAGATTGTGGAATTGTATTTTTAAAAAAGGCAAAACAAGAAAAACAAGCAATGTAATTAGACCGACCGCCCCAATGAAGATGATTAAAATCCCCCAAATCCGCGGAACTTTTATTCTTTCCAATAAACGCAGGATAGGTCTCAATAAATAATATGCGATTGTAGCAAGTATTACGGGTAGTACAACTGTCGAGAAAAAGACCGTAATCGGATAAAAGATGAAGGAAATATGATTGTAAATGTAGATAATCAAACCTATTAATAAAATTGAAACAAGGACGAATAATGTACTTCGTCCCCCTAGAAACTGAATTACATGAGAAACCTTTCCATTTCCCTTATCAACTTTCAATGTTGTAGTCGACAGCCTTTCTTCATCTAGCTCCATAGACATCCCCCTTCTTCCGTCAAGATTATCTACCTAATCCAGCTGCATACCGAGGAATTTTGAAATTGCCTCTTTATTTTGAGTGATATCCAGCTCAATTACAGAACCTGCATGTGAGTATGAGTTGAAAGAAAACGACCCTTCCACTGGTACCGTCATTGTTTCTATTTCCGCACCTTTATTCATCAGAAGTGAGATTGCTTTCGAAATTTCATCTTTCGTTGTCAGATCCGTTTTAATGTATCCGGAAAGTGCACCCGCAAGTTTCGGTAGATTGGCAAGCATTCCTGGCCGGAACGCTTCATCCTTCATCGCAGAAACCACTTCTTGTTGACGTGCAACCCGCCCGAAGTCACCCTCTTCGTCTGCACGGAACCGTGCGTAACCGAGCAATTCCTTACCGTTCAATTGTTTTTTGCCCGGCACCAGCGTAACGCCAATTTTTTCGGACATCTCTTTTTTGACATCAATCTCAACTCCGTCCGGAAACGCGATATCAACAATCGATTCAAAATTAGCAAAATCAACGATTGCATAATGATGAATCGGAACACCAAACATGCCTGTTATTGTGTCCTTCGTTAATTGCAACTTACCGAGGTAATAGGCGGTGTTCAATTTATATGATTTGAATCCCGGAATGTCTGCATATATATCACGCATAAATGAGATAACCCGTATTTTCCCCGCATTCTTATCCCAGGACAGCACCATCATTGTATCCGTCCGTGAACTACCGCTACCATCATCGTCCACACCTAGTAATAGGTAATTTTCAATGGAAGTATATTTGGGGTCTATTGCATCCCCCTTAAATGGACCAGGGTCAATCATATTGTTTTTTGCCAGTGATTTCCCTTCATTATATTGAATGAATGAGTAAAGTCCAACTCCGATAAAACTAATAGTAACTATTAAAAAAATGACCCTGCCGATGCGAAGCTTTTTCTTTCTTCTTCTTTTCGGTACTGGACCTTCATAATTTTCTTCCATTATTGATTCCTCCAAAAAATGATATCCCAATTAGGACGAACAGGAAGCCTCTTGGTTGCGCATTGCTATGTTAATTATACCATGATGATCCATTACGGTTAACAATAACGAATTTTTGTTATTATTACTCCTTCAATGCAGTTATGTTCAGCGGGGATTTTCCCTATAAGTGAAGATTATTGTCATATTCCCCACTCCCCTCAATACATTCCCGCATATGTTACATAGATGTTCCTGCAGAAAGGTGGTGAATGAATATGGGACGTGAATACCGCGGAGGCGGCGAAGGTAATTCATTCGCTCTGCTCGTTGTGCTTTTTATTCTTTTGATTATTATTGGCGCCAGCTACCTCTATTAAGATAATAAGCTCAGCAAACCTAAACCGCTCATTTGAGACCTATCTATGTAAGAGCGCTTGATAAGCGCTCTTTTCATATTAGTTCAGAATACGGATGAACGACTATTTCCACTGAATCTACTATGTTACAATTCAGATATGTTAAAAAGAAAGGGAATGATGACTTTGACTGAAAAATCATTTGAAAAAGCCGCATTTGCGGGCGGTTGTTTTTGGTGTATGGTGAAACCGTTCAAAGAATGGGAAGGTATCCACGACGTCCTATCCGGTTATATGGGGGGACATGTTGATAACCCTACATATGAAGACGTAAAAAAGGGTGATTCCGGTCATTTGGAAGTTGTCGAAATTACATTTGATCCAGCGGTATTCCCGTATGAAAAATTACTGGACATCTTCTGGCAGCAGATTGACCCGACCGATGCAGACGGTCAATTCCAAGACCGTGGACATTCATATTCAACCGCTATCTTCTATTACACGGATGAGCAGCGCCAAATTGCTGAAGCATCTAAAGAAAAGCTTGGTGCAAGTGGTACTTTCTCTAAACCGATTGTCACACCAATCCGTGTTGCTGAGACGTTTTACCGGGCGGAAGAATATCATCAAGATTATTATGAAAAAGAACGAGAGCATTATGAAATGGACCGCGCACAATCTGGCAGAGATGAATTTATTGCAGGTCATTGGTCTTAAGATGCAGAATTCGTGTACTCTATGGTGAAAAAGGTGGACAAGGACTCAGATGAGGTATCTGGATTCCCTGTCCACCTTTTTATTTACCCTCCTCATTTATAAATCGTTTAGAATTTTCTTATCCCCGATCATGAATGTCAGGATGAACATCATCACATATAACAACAGTATAATGCCGAACGTATAATGATGGTTTTCCGTCCCATCGTAGACAACTGCAATCAGAAGTGGCAATAATCCTCCTATGATAAAGCCGCCCGTCTGCATCATCGCAGTCCAAGAACTAGCTTCTTCAGCAGTTCTTGTCTCGTCAAGCGGCAAGAGAAGCGCTACCGGGAATAACCCACCGAGTGGAATTCCCATGATGAATGCGCCTGCCCACATAAGCGGATACATCCCCGTCCAAAACAGAAAAACTGCGAGCATCCCCGCAATGAGCATCAGCAAGAGCCAAAACTTCCGAGCTGGAAAGCGTTCCATCAACAATGGCAGGAGAATGTTTAAGAAAATTTGGACCGTCGTCATGATGCTAAGTAATGTTCCCGCCTGCAGCAATGTCATTCCTGCGGAAATTGCAATTGGAGCGAGCCATGTAATGATTGAAAAGAATGCTGATGACTGTAAACCAAAAAACAGTAAGAATAACCACGCCTTCCGTGTTTTCCACGGGGATTTCATCTTCTTCTGTTTGTCTTTTACGACAATGGAAGCGAGTTGACGGACTTCCATATTCCCTTTCATTGCTAAAGACCATGCAACTAAACCGAGAAGTGCAAGTACGGACCAACTACTAAGTGCAAATAAATATGATCCTGTTCTTTCAAAAAATACGGCGGTCAATCCCGCACTGGCTGCAGACCCGACCCCCATCCCGAATGAATAAATTCCAATGACGGAGGCAGCACGTTCCGGAAAATACTGTTTGATCATCGCAGAAAGAAGCGGTCCGATTACTGCAATTGCGATACCTATAAGAAAAGCTGTACCGATTAGAATTAGAAAACTGGAGATGAAACCCCGCAAAAGGGTCATTATTGCAATGATAATAAGCATCGTATAGATTGTATGCTTCACTCCGAATTTCCGGTTCAACACTGGTGCCATTGTGGCGAAAACGCCCATACAAATGACAGGTACTGCTGTCAGTAGGCTTACTTGTGCGTTGGATAACAGTAACTGCTCACGAATCGTTTCTAGCATCGGTCCGATTGATGTGATTGCCGGTCTCATGTTGATGGATATCGCAAAAATCGCAAAGATAATAAAAACTGACTTTTGCTTACTAATATTTCTATGCATATACTCGTTCCTTTCTTTCTATAAGACAATTGATTAGATGATGGGTTTACCTATGTGTAGAAATTTCTTGACAGAAAAAAGCGATTTACGTGGAAGTCGAGAAAAGTAGGTGAAGCTTACATCTAGCATACCACTCTGAAACGATTTCGTGCTATAATAGGAGCATTGTGAATTTAGGAGGATTTTGAATGATAGCAGTCAGTAATGTAAGTCTTCAATTCGGCGACCGCAAGCTGTTTGAAGATGTGAATATACAGTTCAATCCAGGTCATTGCTATGGTCTAATCGGTGCGAATGGTGCGGGTAAATCAACATTCCTTAAAATCTTGTCCGGTGAACTTGAACCGCAATCAGGAAATGTCATCATGAACAAAGGCGAGCGCCTTGCTATTTTGAAACAGAACCATTTCGAATACGAGGACAGCATCGTGCTCGATACAGTCATTATGGGCCACAAACGTCTGTATGATATTATGATGGAGAAAAACGCCATCTATGCAAAAGAGGACTTTTCCGACGAGGACGGCATGCGCGCAGCTGAACTGGAGGGCGAATTTGGCGACTTGAACGGTTGGGAAGCAGAATCGGAAGCAGCTATACTTCTACAAGGACTTGGCGTACCAGATGAATACCACCAGATGAAGATGTCTGAACTTACCGGTTCCGATAAGGTGAAAGTGCTTCTTGCACAAGCTTTGTTCGGCAAACCTGATGTTCTACTTTTGGATGAGCCGACAAACTCACTTGACTTGAAAGCAATTCAATGGCTTGAAGAATTTCTAATCAATTTCGAGAACACACTAATTATCGTATCTCATGACCGTCACTTCTTGAACAAAGTTTGTACACAGATTGCAGATCTAGACTTCTCGAAAATCCAGATCTATCCGGGTAACTATGATTTCTGGTACGAATCAAGCCAATTGGCACTGAAAATGTCCCAGGATCAAAATAAGAAAAAAGAAGAGAAAATTAAAGAATTGCAGGCATTCGTAGCCCGCTTTAGTGCCAATGCTTCGAAATCGAAACAAGCGACTTCGCGTAAGAAAACACTTGAAAAAATTGAGTTGGATGATATTAAACCATCTTCTCGCCGTTATCCCTTTATCAATTTCCAAATAGGCCGTGAAATCGGGAATGACGTACTTAGTGTACAAGACGTCAACAAGACACAGGACGGTAAAGTTATGTTGAAGGATGCTTCTTTCACAATCAGCAAAGAAGACAAAGTAATTCTTCTTGGAAATCCGCTTGCAAAAACAGCGCTCCTTCAAATGCTTGCAGGAGAGTCCGAGCCTGATTCCGGTGCTATTAAATGGGGAATTACGACTTCACGCGCATACCTTCCCATTGATAACAGTGAGTACTTCCAGGGCTCGGAACAATCACTAGTTGATTGGTTGCGCCAATACTCACCGGATGATCAAACCGAAACATTCTTGCGTGGATTCCTTGGACGCATGTTATTCTCCGGTGAAGAAGTGAACAAGAAACCTTCCGTTTTATCCGGTGGTGAAAAAGTGCGCTGCATGTTATCGAAAATGATGCTGACAAGTTCAAACGTTCTTCTTCTTGACGAACCGATGAACCATTTGGACCTTGAATCAATTCAAGCACTTAACAATGGGCTGATAGCGTTTAAAGGGGCAATGATTTTCACATCTCATGACCAGCAGTTCATTCAAACAGTTGCGAACCGTATCATTGAAATTTACGATGACGGTACAATCTTCGATAAACTGATGAACTACCAAGAATACCTTGAATGGAAAGAACAAGAAAGTAAAGGAAAACAAAAAAAATAAATCGAAGCCGTTTTCCCACAGTGGAAAACGGCTTTTTTCATTTGGAATGTGTAACTGTTTCGTATGAACTCTGTATAAATGGGAATAACAAATAGAAAGGAGTGTTTTTCATGAGAAAAATGAATCTTTTCGTCTTTTTGTTAATAGCTGTTCTTCTGTTTTCAGGATGTTCGAAAAAACAGCCGACTACTCTTGATAATTCGGGATCAACCAATGGCACAGTCGGTGAAGAGGTAGTCAAAGAAAGTGAAAAAGAGGGAGAAATTTCATTGACCGATTTTTTCCTTCCGGATGGTTCAAATGCGCATTATCAGGGTGATGGGAATGAATTCGCCGAACTGGACATTGAAGTGGCAAGGCCATTTGAGGATTACGTTGTAATTCATGAAAATAATGGTGGTTCCCTCGTTAGATACATTTATAAAATCGAACCTGACAAAGTAAGTATTTTAGAAAAAAAGACAGTCGAGTTAGTAGATGATTTCCCTACCCAAGAAGAGTTGGATGAAATGAAGGCAACTGGAATCTATCTTAAAAAGCCAATTGAAAAAGGGGCGGTTTTCGATACATGGACAGTTATTGAAACGGACACAACCCTCGACACCCCGTATAAGAAGTTCGACCACGTATTCGTAATTGAAATGAAGACGGATGAATTCACTAACCGTAAATATTTTGCAGAAGGTATAGGAGAAATTAAACGCGAGGCCATTATGCATTTAGAAGACGGTGACTTCCCCGTCACTTCAACGATTCAAACAATCGATGAATAGGATGAGTTCATATGAGGTTCACGCTATCTCTCTTATTGACTTATATCAGAAGTGAGTGAATAAAATAACAGACAGAAAAAAAGAGGCGTCCGCAGTAAGGGCGCCTCTTTTGTGAATGCCGTGTTAGATTTTAACGACGCTAGCAGCTTGGAGTCCACGGTTGCCTTCGACAACTTCAAACTCAACTTGCTGTCCTTCGTCCAATGATTTGAATCCTTCTCCCTCGATTGCCGAGAAATGGACAAACACGTCATCCTCGCCTTCAACTTCGATAAATCCGAAGCCTTTTTCAGCGTTGAACCATTTTACAGTACCTTGTTTCATAATGATTACCTCCGGCTAAAAAAATATTAATACATGAAAATTATTTTGAAATAAAAATTCACATATTAGAAAAAGTACCGACAACGCCGATCACTTTTTGTAATATGTGAATACGTGTCTTCCGTCTAACCAATTTCAGTTGTTACTGATAGTATAGCATAGAAATTAACTTTTTCAACACAAAATACAAAATACTCCAATTATTCCCTCGTAATAAAGTTCCTGGGCTTGCCATCTTTCATTAAGATAATGCCATGATACAGTTGTAGATCCTCATCGCAACCATCACAGAAGTTTATTTCATCCTCAGACCAGAATGCGTAAAAACAGTCCTTTTTCACGGCTTCATGTTTATGTTTTTTGCGTAATTCAGCAATCAATTTTTCAAAATGTAACACAGCTGAATTTACGTCGTCAAATGAGTGGCGTGAACGGATTGTGTCTTCCCATTCATCAAACATCCACCACGGTTCGTAATCTGCTTTCATATATATAACTTCAAACATATAATTACCTCCCTATGTTACTCCCAGGTGAATGTCCTCCATTTTAACAAACTCCCCTCTGAAGTCCAAGTTAATTGCTTTCAAGTTTAAATTCAAATGGTAGGTGTACATTGCATTTATCGGTTATAATTGAACTACTGACATGAAACTTTATTCGTTTTGAAACGTATAAAAGTATAAGGTCAAAGGAGGTCTGAACATATCATGAAAGAAATACAACAATTTTTCACAAGACACTTCATCACCGCACCGATCAGCTTTGGGTCTTGGCTATTCTTCGTTCTGGGGATTGGCATGAATATTTTCGCGGCTACTGGCCTGTTGGTAGCCATCTACCTAGGTGGAACCTTCACACTGAAACAGATTCAACTTTCGTCCAACTTAAAAAAACTCGGGATGTCCCGTTCTGAATATAATCATATAAAAGAACAACTCTCCGGTGCAAAATCGAAAGTGCGACAACTTAACAGTCTCTATGGACAGGTTAGATCCGTCCAAGCATTCAAGCAACTGCATGAAATGAATAATCTTTCCAGAAGAATCCTTGGCATTGTTCGCACAAATCCAAAAAAATTTTACTATGCAGAAAAATTTTTCTATGCTCATCTCGATTCCGCGGTTGAACTGACTTCGAAATATGCTTTGCTTGTCAATCAGCCATTAAAAGACAAAGAGCTTCGCATTGCCCTGCAAAATACACGTGAAACGCTAAATGATGTAAACAAACAACTTGAACAAGACTTAAAGGACGTACTATCATCTGATATCGAACAGCTTCAAATGGAAATTGATTTTGTTGATATTTCGATGAATGCTAAAAAACCGTTGCTTGAAATGGAAGGAGATACAAACAATGACCGAAAATAATCCTAAAAAAACCATTGATGATTTACTTGATAGTCCTTTCGATTTTCAAGAGCCGCTGCTTCCCGAGGAAATGCAGACGAATAAGAAAGAGGCCGGCACAAGCCTCAAACTGATTGATCGTCTCTCGAGCGAGGAAAGGGAAAAAGCGAAGATGCTTGCAGAACAGATTCCCGTTGGCAACTATGAGGCAATTATCACTTACGGAGCTAGTGCACAAGGCGAGCTCTCAAAGTTCTCCGGCCAAATGCTCGATCATGTCCAGAGTAAAGATATCGGACCTGTAGGTGATGTATTGAAGGATCTGATGAATAAACTCTCCGAAATCGATCCTGACGATTTATCAGATAAGAAAAAATCAGGTCTTAGCAGATTATTTAATAAAGCTACGCGATCCGTACAGGAAATGATGACAAAATACCAGAAACTTAGTACCCAAATCGATCGGATCGGCATCCAACTCGAGCATTCGAAACGTGGTCTTTTGGATGACGTCCAAATGCTCGATAATTTATACGAGCAAAATAAAACGTATTTCCAAGCGCTCAATATCTTTATAGCCGCAGCTGAATTAAAGCAGGAAGAACTAGCCAATGAAATCATCCCGAGAATGAGAAAAGAAGCCGAATTATCGAATGATCAAATGGCCTTTCAAGAAGTGAATGATATGGCGCAGTTTCTTGATAGGCTTGAAAAACGATTGTATGATTTACAATTATCGCGCCAAATCACTATTCAAAGTGCACCGCAAATCCGAATGATCCAACAGACAAACCAGACACTTGCCGAAAAAATACAGTCTTCAATTATGACTTCCATACCCCTCTGGAAAAACCAGATTGCAATTGCGCTGACGTTAAACCGACAAATGAAAGCGGTCGAGTCTCAGAAATTAGTAACAAAAACAACAAATGACCTGTTATTGAAAAACTCGGAAATGCTAAAAATCAACTCCATTGAAACGGCGAAAGAAAATGAACGCGGAATCATTGAAATTGATACGCTGAAAAAGACGCAAGAAAACTTGATTCAAACAATTGAAGAAACGCTTCTGATTCAAGCAGATGGCCGAGCAAAACGGAAAGCCGCCGAAGTAGAAATCGGACGCATGGAAGAAGAATTAAAACACCGTCTACTTGCCGTTCACGAAAAAACACAAAACCGTCCCAACTAAGGGCGGTTTTGTGTTTTTTAAGGACCATAAGTTAAAGTATTGATTACGGTTTGTAAAATTGTTTGAACATAGAAGTAGCTATCATCAATAAAACCAGGAAAAAGCAACAAAGGCGCCTTTCTTGTGTTAGCCGAGCACGTATTATTGGGAATCCCGATTACAGTTCTTGTAAGGCGCGCTTTTTCACTGGAAGCAATTACTAGATATTCCGAATAACTATAGCAAGTAATTTCCTCAATATCCGTAAGGTCTGATCAGTGAAACTATCCACCGAATTGGAAGAAGCGGTTTTATTCCCAAACATCATTGAAAAAAGTGCTTTTTGATCATCCGTAGGCTCTTCGGTAGATAGGAATAAATGAATAATGGAAATCCCTTTCTTTTCGGTTTCCATCACCGCTTCCGCCGTATCGAGGATACCGTTCCGATCGTAGCCGAATGCTGAAGGCTCTCCGTCCGAAAACACCAACAGAAATTTATGTTTCTCCTGTCTGGCACTAAGTTGGTCGGCCATCCATCTAATTGCGAACCCATCACGGTTGTCTTCGTTAGCGTCAAACGATAATATTGAAAGACCGTTATCCTTATTCCTATCCGTAAACGTATGCATCAGACCAAAAATATTGGGTTGCACTTCTTGTGTTGCATGGTTTGCATCTTCATAATAAGATGCAATTTCATGGCTGACACTAAGTTTTCGGAGTACATCATGGAATAACAGCACTGCTTGTTTCGTTTCGTCCAATTTGTCAAGCATTGAGGCAGAACCGTCTACGAGCAATCCGAACACCGCATCCAGATTCACGGAAGGTACATTTTTCCGATAAAATGGTTTGGGCCGTTCATCTATGACCATCGTCGTCAATTTAGTGGATAGTCGACCTTTTGCAAGACGCTCCCTCTTTGAATCCTGTTTCAAATCAATGCGTTTTTTCATTTCTTCAACAAAGGAACGGACATATGGTTTTTGTTCTTCTCTCCAAACCATCAGTTTTTTACGGTTTTCATGTTCATCCATAACTTCTATCCGTTGTTCTTCAAATATAACATTTAAATGCTCTTTTCCGAACATCGTTCCCGCTTTCAACTTTCGATTATGCTTGTCTGTTTTGTCACCCGTGTCATCCATCCAACGGTCCTTGTCATTCCCTACCGAATCACCGGAACCTGATTCTTCGATTACAACGTCTTCATTGCCCGGGGTTGCATCGCTAGCATCACTTTTCCCTGAACGTCCATGTTCAAGTTCGAATTCCAGGTGGACACCTTGTTCACTTTCGCTTTCACGATGCCAAGACCGAAATACTTCTTCAATTGTTTCTTTTGGTCCTTCCTCACCTTTTTCTGCATCAGAAATCCCATCATGGTAATGAAAGATCGTATTTTCCTCCGTAATTGAATCTCCTGCTGAATAATACTGATGAACAAGATCCTTTTCGAACGACCTTTCAATGATTTCGATAATCCTGTCTGCGATGTATGTGCTGTCATCCGTACTTCTTGAATCGTAGGCATTTTGCAGGATCGATGAAATAAGACCGTAATCAAGGGGGTCCCAGTCAATAGAGGTTTTTGCAAACATGCCTTCGTGTAAGGTAATGAATAGTTGGTTCATCATAGCATCTGCGAGGAGACTTTTCTGCATATTAGTGGATAGAGCATCATGATGGAAGTGGACATAGGCTTCTCTTCTAATTTCAAAGGCAGAGGCCGTTCCAGGTCTTTCTTTTGTAATAGCATCAATTAATCGGAATTCTTCCAGCATCAATACTAATTCTGAAGCGAACTTTCGAAGTGGATGCATACTGTTTTTTCGAGTATATTGAATCCATGAATTGACACTAAAGCGCTTCCAATAACCTGCCGTCAATAAATAAATATCCGATAACCGTCCAGCATGAATCACCTCTTCTGCCCTATGACGCCAAAAAACACTCATTGAAATAATTCCCTCTTTTGGTCGGAACTCGAGGAGTTTACGTTCCGTCAATTCAAGATAAGGTGCATCCGCCAATGCCCGGCTTAATCGTTCATATAGCAAAAGTGTCTTGGCATCGACCGTTTCATCATTGAATTGAATGAATCGATTCACCTTAACCATATTAATCGCCTCATTTCACCCAAGTATCAACCAGTTCCATGACAAGTCTGCGCTCGATTGTATCATCCAATTTCTCAGCTATTGCGTATTGGATTGCACGTTTCACTGGTATATGTTCTGCCAGACCCATTGCATCGAGTAAACTTCTCACGGATGCGGCTTCGTCAGATAATAATCCATTCATTACTTGTTTCTTCAAATCGTTACTGATATGCAGAAATACCTCAACAAGCTGTTTTGAAGCGTTCGGATTTGTATCTATCATGACTGATTCCAATTGTTCCCCCGTCAGGTACGGTACTGTGAAAGAGACGAACCTGTTTTTCAAGGCTTCATTCATCGGGGATGTTCCCACGTACCCTTCGTTGATAGCCGAAATAACCGTGAAATCTTCATGGCCAAAAATAACTTCACCTGTGAAAGGATTCGTCAGCATACGTCGGTGATCCAATACACTATGAAGTATCGGCAACGTTTCGGGTCGCGCCATATTGATTTCATCGATATATAAAATATGTCCTTTTTTCATCGCTTGGACTACTGGACCTTCGACAAATTCAATAACTGTCTCCCCGTCTTTGCTAATAATCGTTTTGAAGCCAAGGAGTGCTTCGGCATCTAAATCGACCGAACAATTTATGCTTTGCATCGGCTGATTGAAGTAATGTGATATCGTTTGCGCCAACTTCGTTTTACCTGAACCCGAAGGGCCTTTCAATAATACTGGCTTTTTCAAAACAGCACTAATGAGAACATCCTCCCATAAATACGGATCAGGAGAAACATATCCGCCTTCTTGTATTAACCGTACCGCTTCGGAATCATGTGTTTTAGTTGAACGAAGCTCTTGTTCTTTTTCTACTATCGGATTCATAAGCTTTCCTCCTATTAAAAGCCCGCACACCAACGAGTGGGGTGCGGGCTTACGTTCATTCAAAATACGTCTTGTAATAGCCTCCGACTTTCCCGGAATTATCGAGAATGAAAATGAACTCATCTGTTTCGTTTTTCACTTCATACTTTTTACCCGGTGTCAGAACATTGTTCACTACATACTTTTCAGCGTCTGCATGTTTACAGACGACAGTTCGAATTGCAGGTGCGGTAATCCATTCCTTGAATGTCATAGCCAATCACGCCTTTCCAGTGGGATGAATAAGGAAAAATCGACCCGCTAACAAAAACGGGCCGATTAACTACCTATTTTTATGAATTAAGATCCTAGAAGCAGATCTTCCGGATTTTCAATCAATTCTTTTACCATTTTCAAGAAGCCAACTGAGTCTTTACCATCGATTACGCGGTGGTCATAAGAAAGAGCTACATACATCATAGGACGGATTTCGACATTATCTCCAACCGCAATCGGTCGTTTCTGGATTGTATGCATGCCTAGGATTCCGACTTGTGTCCCATTCATGATTGGTGTTGACATTAGTGAACCGAAGACTCCACCGTTTGTTATTGTGAATGAGCCGCCTGTCATATCCGCAATCGTAAGTTTGTTGTCGCGTGCTTTTTTTGCAAGCTCGACAATAGAGCCTTCGATTTCCGCGAAGTTTTTACGGTCAGCATCTAACACGTTAGGAACAACTAATCCACCATCTGTTGAGATAGCGACACCGATATCGTAGAAGTTCTTAAGAATAATTTCATCGCCATCGATTTCTGCGTTGACGTATGGATATTTCTTAAGTGCAGCAACGACAGCTTTTGTGAAGAATGACATAAATCCTAGACGAACATCGTTTTGCTCGAAGAATTGGTCTTTCTTACGTGAACGAAGTGCCATAACATTTGTCATGTCGATTTCGTTGAACGTTGTAAGCATAGCAGTAGATTGTTTTACTTCAAGTAAACGTTTTGCGATTGTTTGACGACGGCGTGTCATTTTTTCGCGAGTTACACGTCCATCATCCTCTGCAACAGGTGCTTTCGGAGCAGAAGCAGGTGCTGCTGCTACAGGCTGTGCTTTCGGAGCCGTTCCGTGAGCTTCTACGTCTTGAACACGAACGCGACCCATCGGATCAACTGGCGATATTGCTGCAAGGTCAATGCCTTTTTCACGAGCCAATTTACGTGCTGCAGGGCTTGCAATAGTACGATCTGATCCGTTTGCATCTTCAGTTGTTGCAGGAGCAACCGGTGCTGCTTCCACTTTTTGAACAGTTTCTGTCGCCGGTGCAGATGGTGCCGCCGTTGGTGCGCCTGATCCCGAACCAACAATAGCAATGACTTGGCCTACTTGTACTGTATCGCCTTCTCCTGCAAGATGCTCTTGTACGACACCTGCTTCTTCCGAAATGATTTCGACGTTAACTTTATCAGTTTCAAGTTCAACGATGAATTCACCTTTTTCAACGCTATCTCCGGGTTGTTTCAACCATTGTGCAACCGTTCCTTCTGTAATCGATTCTGCAAGTTCTGGTACTATGATTTCTGCCACAATAATTTCCTCCTCTAGTCTACCGTTAAAACGGTGTAAACAATCAATATTTCATATGTTGATTAAATTAAATAATATTACTTTTTCAATGCTTCATCGAGGATACGGTTTTGCTCAATCTTGTGGGATTCCCCGTCGCCTTCGGATGGGCTTGAACGATGAATGCGTCCCACATAGGATACTTTTTTACCATCAGCAATTTCACGGATATAATTATTTGCAAAGTGCCATGATCCCATATTCTTCGGTTCTTCTTGTACCCAGACCAGGTCTTTTGCATTCGGATAACGTGAAATGATATCACTGATTTTGTCAGCTGGGAACGGATAGAGCTGTTCTACACGGACGATATGCAAATGATCGAAGCCTTTACCATCTTTCACTCGTTCAGCGAGATCAATTGCCACTTTTCCGCTTGCGAACAAAATTTTCTCGACTTTGTCGGTCATCTTGCCTGTTCCCGGTTGTTCAAGTACCGTTTGGAAATGTCCCTCTGTCAGATCGTTGACATCAGCACCTACGAGCGGGTGACGTAGAAGTGATTTCGGCGATACGATTACTAGCGGACGCATTGATTTTTCACCAAGCATTTTTGCTTGTCTGCGGAGAATGTGGAAATAGTTTGCCGCACTGGAAAGGTTTGCGACCGTCCAGTTATTTTCTGCACAAAGTTGCAAGTAACGTTCAAGCCTTGCGCTTGAGTGTTCAGGTCCTTGTCCTTCATATGCATGTGGCAGCAGCAAGACGAGTCCAGACTGCTGGCCCCATTTCGAGTAACTTGCCGAAACGAACTGATCGAACATTACTTGTGCCATATTTGAAAAGTCACCATATTGCGCTTCCCATATAGATAACACGTTTTGGTCTTCCAAGTTATAGCCAAATTCATACCCGACAATAGCTGCCTCCGTCAAAGGGCTGTTATAAGCAACAAATGAAGCTTTTGATCCGCTAATATGGTGAAGAGGAACGAGCTCGTCCCCAGTTTTCTCATCATGAAGAACGACATGACGGTGCGCGAATGTACCGCGCTGGACGTCCTGGCCAGTCATGCGAATTGGATTGCCGTCTTGAAGGATGGCACCGAATGCAAGCGTTTCGGCATGTGCCCAATCAATTTTCCCTTTCCCATTGAAAGGTTCTTCACGGCGCTTCAGAATTTTGCCCAGTTTCCCGAATACATTGAAGTTTTCAGGATACGAAAGTAACTCTTCGTTCATGCGGCGGAGATTAGCTTCATCCGTGCCAGTTTCAAGGTCTCTTGGATACCCAGCAAGTACTTCTTCGGGTGTTGCGTTTGAAATCAGTGTTTTTTGTGTAGTCTCGTCTTTTACTCTGTCGTATGCTGCCTGCATCGTTGCAAAAACAGATGAATCGAGTTTTGTCACATCTTCCTCTGTCAAGATGTTTGCAGACGCTAGTTCGGAACCGTAGAGTTCACGGACTGTAGGATGTTCATGGATTGAATGGTACATAACCGGATTCGTAACGAGAGGCTCGTCCATTTCGTTGTGACCATATCGACGATAGCCTAGGAGGTCAATCAAAATATCCTTGCTGAACTTCTGGCGGTACTCGAATGCAAATGATGCTGCTGCAATCACCGATTCAGGGCTATCTGCGTTTACGTGCAGTACAGGAACTTCATATCCTTTTGCAGGATCGGAAGAATAGTGTGTAGATCTGGAATCATAATATTCTGTCGTGAAACCAATCATATTGTTTGCGATGACGTGGATGGAACCGCCTGTTTTGAATCCGCGTACTCGGCTGTAGTTGAAGGATTCAGGAACAATTCCTTGTCCAGGGAATGCCGCATCTCCATGGATAAGCACTGCGTAAGCGGCGTCTGGATCTTGGACAGGAATACCGGGATTATCCGTGTTTTCTTGTGCAGCCCGTGTTTGCCCTGTAACGACCGGGTTGACGACTTCCAAGTGGGACGGGTTATAAGCAAGGAAACGCTGCATGCCCGATTCGCCTTTATATAGAGCACCCATGTGGTATTTTACATCGCCGAACCAGCCGCGTGTCGTTTCAAGTGAACCGTCGTCAGGAAGGAACGGATCTTCGGGAACACCCGCGAATTGCGCAAACATCATTTCATATGGTTTATTTAGAATATGTGTTAGTACATTTAAGCGGCCGCGGTGAGCCATCCCAATCAATACTTTTTTCATTTTTTGTTCTTCGGATAGACGTACGAGTTCATCAAGGAAGACGACTAGTGTATCAAGACCTTCAATTGAAAATCGTTTTGCCCCCACGAACGTACGGTGTATGAATTTCTCGAATCCTTCAATTTTCGTAAGTCGTTCAAGAAGCGCTTTTTTCTCATCCGCGGATAGTGTAGTGGAAACATTTCCGTCCTCGATTTTCGATTGTATCCAGTTTCGTTCTTCTTCATCAATGACGTGATCAAACTCATACGCGATTTTACCTGTATACAAGGACTTCAAGTAGTTCACTGCTTCAAGTCCGTTTTCTACACTAGCTGGAACTTTTTTAAAGAAAAGTGAAGCTGGCATTGCCTTCAAATCACTTTCTGAAAGTCCATAAGTGGAAAGCTCTAGACGTGTTGAGTCTTTTGGACGATCACTGAGCGGATAGATATCTGCTGCAAGATGTCCGTATGTACGGATGGCAGTCTGCAACTGATAAGCGGATAATACTTTACCAAAGTCGCCAGGAGTTACAGCTCCGACCGCCCTGTCCTGTTCATTCACATTCATTTCAGGCGCACCAAAACGGCTGAACAACTCAGCTAGCTCAGCATCTACAGAATCAGGTGACGTTTTGAAAAGTTCATACATTTCCATTACATACCCAAGGTTCGGACCCGAAAAAGCAGCATACGGGGAACGATGGGCGTCAACATTGTTCGACATGTAAAATGACCTCCACATTTGCCAATAGGCATATTGTGTTTATATTTTAATCCTTGTTAATTTTACCACGCAAACACTTTAACTGAAAGGGTTTAGCGTTATCTCATTAACTTTATTACCGTGAACTACAATACACCGGATTTACATTCCTTGCAACTAGTCAAGATGTTTAATGAAGAATGATTGAATTTCCATTCAAACTATTTCCTGTGCGACAAGATCATTTCAACCATTTCTTCCGGTATTTTAGGAGTCGCAACTTTTTTCATATTCCCCATCAAGTTATCTTTCTCTTCTATGAAAGAGATGAATTCTTCCGATAACGGACGAAGCCCTACGTCCTCTTCTTTCAACACCTGCGCAAGCCCGAGAGATTCAAAATAAGAGGCATTCAAAATCTGATCCCCCCTGCTTTTTGCGGCGGATAGCGGAATTAGCAGCATTGGTTTATATAGCGCCAGCAATTCAAAGATTGCATTCGACCCTGCTCTAGAAACGGCAAAATCGGACGCCGCTAATAAGTCTGGCAGACCGTCCGTCACGTATTCGAATTGTGTATAGCCAGAAGTATGTTCAAGAGTTTCATCAAGGTTCCCTTTCCCGCACAGATGGATTATATCAAACTTCGACAAAATTCGAGATAAGTCTTTCCGAACGGCTTCGTTAAGTACGGCAGAACCTTGACTGCCCCCCATAATGATCAGAACGGGTTTTTCTCCTGACAAACCCGCAATACGCAGACCTTCCTTCCGTACACCATTGAACAATTCCGGTCTGATGATTGCTCCCGAACATGTCGCTTTCCCACCCGGCACATAATTTAGCGTCTGTTCGAACACTGTAAAGATATGATTGGAAAAGGGCAATGCCATTTTGTTCGCAAGCCCCGGTGTCACATCAGATTCGTGGATAACGACAGGCACTTTCGTCATTTTTGCTGCTAGTACGACAGGGACTGAAACGAATCCGCCCTTTGAGAATATGATTTCAGGTTTAATCTTCCGAATGATCGCCAGTGCCTGAATAAGACCTGCTCCGACGCGGAACGGATCTGTGAAATTTTTCATGGAAAAATAACGACGCAGTTTACCGCTTTGAATGGCATGATACACCACCTCGGGGTGGCCATCACCAATTAACTCTTTTTCGATGCCATCGTGAGAACCTATGTAATGAATTTCATATCCTTTTTCACTAAATACAGGGATAAGGGCCTCATTCACGGACACGTGTCCTGCCGTGCCGCCCCCTGTTAATAATATGACCGGTCTTTTCACAGCCATTCACCTCCTCTAAACTGACAAATATCTTATAACTTCACTAATACCCCAAAGCCATTATAGCAAACGAAGCATGGTACAATGGTGTTTAATTGAAGAATAAAGGGTGATTTATTTGGAAACAGTAGTTCCGCTCAAGAAAAAACCGTTCAAATTAGCGAAAATTGTCATGCCAATTCTCGTTACACAAGTCGCACTCTACATGATGACATTTTTCGATATTCTAATGACTGGACGCTATGACACATACCATCTTGCCGGTGTCACAATCGGGTCTTCTTTCTGGGTTCCGGTCTATACAGGGCTTGCAGGAATTCTAATGGGGCTTACACCAATCATAGCCCAGTATGTAGGGGCGCGCCACCGGGAGGAAGTCAGACCTTCCGTCCAGCAGGGTCTTTACGTGTCGGTTGTGCTAGCCGCAATCGTTTTTACCATCATTCGTTATGCAGTAGCACCCATCCTGGAATCAATGTCGCTAGAAACTGAAGTACGTATTGTTGCAGCGGCTTATTTGAAAGGGATGAGCCTCGGTCTTCTCCCATTGTTCGCGTATACAGTGCTTCGGTCTTTTTTTGATGCACTTGGAGCGACACGGGTTTCGATGTTCATTATTCTATTATCCGCTCCTATCAATATCTTCATAAATTATTTGCTCATATATGGGAATTGGGGATTTCCTGAACTCGGCGGTGCTGGGGCTGGCTATGCATCCGGCATAACATATTGGCTCGTTTTCCTCATTGCTTGTTCTGTCGCATGGAAGCGTAAGCCGTTTAACGAGTTCATGCTTTTCAAAGGATGGGAGAAGATTTCTTTCAAAAGATGGAAAGGCATTTTATTCATCGGTGTCCCCATTGGTATTTCAATATTTGTGGAGACGAGTATCTTTTCCGCCGTCACACTGATGATGAGTAACTATTCGACCGCGGTTATTTCGGCACACCAGATTGCACTTAACTTCACATCACTCTTGTATATGCTGCCGCTTAGCATTTCAATGGGTGCGACAATACTCGTCGGTCAAGCCGTCGGTGCCGGACAGATGCGCGATGCCAAACAATACAGTTTTCTTAGTGTCGGGCTCGCCATCGTATTCAGTTTTGTCTCGATTGCTATTCTCCTCGTGTACAGGGCACCAATCGCTTCCCTTTATACGACAGATGGACAGATTATTGGACTGGCAACACAGTTCTTCATCTATGCAGCGCTGTTCCAATTATCGGACGCGATACAAGCTCCTGTCCAGGGTGCATTACGAGGTTATAAAGACGTGAATATGACGTTCATCATGGCAATCGTTTCTTATTGGGTGCTCGGTTTGCCAATCGGATATGTGATGGCGACGTTCACTAATCTTGGTCCGTATGGCTACTGGGTTGGACTCATTGCTGGGTTAACTGTTGGTGCGATTACACTTACCATACGCCTGCACCATATTCAAAAAAAGCGTTTCAGTTAACAATGAAACCCGCGATGCATATATGCTCGCGGGTTTTATTATATTTCAATTCAGTATGCCTGTCCGTGAAATCTCCGCCTCAACCTTTACATTTATTTCAAGCTCTGAAAACGTGTCATGCCAGTTCCCTTTGTTCCATAAGCGGGGATGAAATGCGCGAACCGATCTGCCAAAACCAACGGCATCACTTTTAGCTTCTTGCAATTTCTTGGTCACTTTGTTGAAATCCTTTGTTAGTTCCTTCGACAGGAATCCCTCAATTTCTTTCCTGTTTTTTTCATTATCCAAATGATCATACGGAAATTCCTCAATATTGAATTTCATTTTATAAGTTGCATTTATTTTGCCATCCTGAATGTCCCATTTTTTTTTGTACCTGGCAAGTTCGACTGTCAGCGGATACGGTTCGCCTTCTTTTTTCCATATATATGTGAACATCGAATACTTACCAGGTTTCTTTTGAAGAACCTGGACGATTATAGATTCCTCCTTATCCAATGTGCGACCAGTATAAGCTTTATCACTGAATAATGCTAAACCCGAAATTTTAGGGATACCCGTCTTTTCATCCATTTTAATGAAAGGCAATGCCAGGTCAATTGCATCGTCATTTATTATTCCAGCAACGTTCTGGATATCAATGTCTGGAAGGACAGAGAACTCTATGTCAGTTTTTAAAATGTCCTTATAGAAATCAGGTAATTCTATATCCATATTTTCTGTTTTTTCAATATATGGAGTAATATCCCCTTCTACGATTGCAACTCTAGAACTCAGCCTGGTACGCGGCGTTCTGAAAATAGCATCAAAAGTCTGATTGATATTTAACTTCGCAGTCTCTTCGGTAAGAAGCATTACTTGTAATTGAGATAAGTCAAGAGTTTCACTCGCCTTACTATTTGCATTAAGTCGGGTATCTCTAACGGATAAACCATTTCCTTCAACAGTTGAAAAACTGATGGATTCATTGGATATTACGGAGAAAGAGTAGTGTCCAGTAAATTTTTCGGATTCCCGTTCAATACCAACCAGCGGGACGATTGAAACTTCCTTGTATAATTGTTCATCCCAACACCCCACCAATAGGAAGGAACATGCGATGAATATGGGGACTATTTTCTTCATTTCTTCTTCCTCCTACTGCCAATGATGACGATGAATGGGATGAGTACGGAAAATAGGAGATGCACATAAATGACTACATCATTCAGTATTTCAATATACTTTTTTGATAAAAAGAATAAAGGCAAGAAAACAAGCAAAACGTGCCAAATTATTGTATCCCTTTTCTGATGCTCGTTCGCATGAAGTCGATGGACATACAAGGCGGAAAAAGAAAGGATTGTAACAGTAACAATGCTCCATATCATCCAAATGTACAGAAAAAACAAGTCGATACGCTCTACGAATGTCAATTCCTGGGATTTCAAAATGTAAAGTAGTGGCTCCGGAATTGCTTGTATACCCGCGAGAGTAAAATATAACAGTGTAATCAAGACTGAAAAAAAGAAGAATGAAAACCATAACATTTGGTAGACGAATAACGGAAAACCTTTTATTTCTTCTTTTACATCGACATGTTTTCTGAAAAACAAATATAATTCAATCCCTATGAAAGCAACCTGTGCCTTTAGAAGACCTATGAGCCATTCTTTTTCAGTCGATTCTCCTATCGGAAAAATGTTCGTCCATGTAAGATCATCCCAAGCAAACTGTAGGAAGATAACGAAAATGAAGATGAGCGGGATAAGTATGACAGATAAATTGATAATTGTTTCCGCTCTGCTCAAATTTGCGTAGAGCGAGACACTAACAAGAGCCGCTAGGACGATAAATTGAGGCGTTTTCGGGAATCCCCAGACTGCAAGTGTATAGTCGATGTATGCAAGATAGGTTACTGCAATAAAAAGCCAGTATCCTTTATACAACCACCCGACGAAAGGGCCGATTGTAAACCTCTGGTAATACCGTTCATAAAAAAGTAACAGCAAGTAGTGAAGGACTCCAGCAACGAGAAATATTAACCATGCATCCCTACCGGTAGCAGTAATGAATGGTGATGGAAAAGAAAAGAATGAAGATCCTGACTGCATAATGAAAAGAAGCAGGAAGAACTGTATTCTCGATAACCTGAAATTCAAGTTTTTCCACCGCCCTTCCGCTTGTTCCCTCCGTGAGTAAATGTCTGTTGCTGCTTATGATTTTTATAAAATGGAATCCTGAAGAATATATTTTTAAATCGTGTAGGGTCAAAGGGAATGACCGGTGACAAATAGGGTTGTTTTAGTGAAGATTGATTCAGCATATGGATAAATAGGATAAGTGTCGCAATTGCGATGCCGAAAAAACCGAAAAGAGTTGCAGCAAGCATTAGAGGATATCTGATAATTCGTATTGTCGTGTTCATTTCAAGATTCGGCACAACATAACTTGCAATTGCGGTCATCGCCACGACGATCACCATCAAGTTCGATACAAGTCCAGCGGTAACGATTGCATCTCCAATAACAAGCCCTCCTACAATACCGATTGTAGGTCCAACCGGTGCAGGTAGCCGGATTGTCGCCTCCCGGATGATTTCTATGAAAATTTCCACAATAAGGGCTTCGACAATTGGCCTGTACGGAATATCTTGTACAGCAATTTTAACTTTTTTACTTAGTTCAAACGGCAATATCTCCGAATGGAAACCTACTACCGCTATATAAAACGCAGGCAAGAAAATAGCTAACATGAAACAAAACAACCTGAGAACACGAAAGAATGATCCGACATATACACGTCCATTAAAATCGTCCGGCGATTCGAAAAACGTAAAGAATGTAACCGGTGCAACAAGCACTGCAGGTGATTGGTCGGTGAAAATGGCTATTCTGCCTTCCAGCAAATTCGCGACAACACGATCAGGCCTTTCTGTGTTAAGGAACTGGGGGAAAGGAGACCAAACCGAATCCTCCAAATAATCCTCTATTTGTCCAATGCTGTATATTTTAGGTGTATCTATATTTTCTAGACGATTTTTAACGTCTTCCACAACTTCTTTATCAGCAATCGACTCGATATATACATATGTGACTTTCGTATTCGTCTCTTTCCCAAGTCGTAAGTCTTTTATGACTAAATCGGGAATCGCAAGATGTTTACGAAGAAGAGAAATATTTTTGTCTGTGCTTTCGACGAACCCTTCATGTGAACCACGAATAACAAATTCATTGGTTGGTTCAGACGTAGATCGTACTTCATAAGATGGTATCGTAATTGTCATTATTAGATTCGATGCAGGGAAATAAACCGCTACAAAACCGTTCGAGACACTATCGACTAATTTCTGCACCGAAAATGCTTCTACGCTAGATGCGGCGGTCCCTCCCCAATCGGTAAGCCCATCCATCGCGCGTTTCCGAATAATATCGATTTGTTTGTTGACTTCCCCACTTTCCGTCATCGTATTAAAAAAGCAGACGATGCCGACCCCATCTTTCCAAGTGACTTCCCGTACGCTAAGATCCGTCGAATCATGGAATAATTTTTTAATGTATAAAATCAAACTGGCATTCGACTTCACTTCATCCATCACATTCACCTCTTTGAAGAGTATGCGCAATGCAAAAATGTTTTAAACTTTTTCGGATAGCGTAAGATAGAAGTAAACCCATAATTTGTTTACATAATATTATTATCGAAATTAAACTCAAATACGTCTTGACTATTAAATATGAAATTCTATTCAAAAAAGAGTCATCCTCTGTACCGGAATGATTCCGGTACAAAGGATGACTCCATAATTGTATTACTTTTGAATGAACTGTTGTGTCCAGTAGTTTCCGTTACTGTCATAACCGATACCGATGTGAGTGAATCCAGGCGTTAAAATGTTTTGTCTGTGGCCTGGTGATTCCATCCATCCTTTTACGACTTCTTCAGCTGAACGTTGACCCATTGCGATGTTCTCTGCTGCTGATTTGTACGTAACGCCATTTGCTTTCATTTGGTCAAACGGTGATCCGTACGTAGGGCTTGTATGCGAGAAATAATTTTTCGAAGCCATATCAGCAGACTTTTGACGTGCTGAATTCATCAAGTTGCGATCCGTTTGTAGTGGTTGAAGACCTGCCTTTTGTCTCTCAACATTCGTTAAGTCAAGAACTGCTTTTTCAATAGCAGAAATAGAACTATCTTGCGCTGTCCCTGCAGGTTTAACCGGTGCTACTTCAGCAGGTTGTGCTGGAGCCGGAGTTGCTTCTGGCTTCTGCGCTGGCTTTGTCGGTGCAGGTTTTTCAACCGGCTTAGCTGTAGCTGGCTTCTTCACTGGATTGACTGGAGCCGGTTTTTCTAGCTGCTTTTCAGGGGTTGGTACAGCAACCTCTGTGTTTAGTGCATAGGATTTCGTTAACTTGTAAAGCTCTTCGAAATCAATATTTTTTCCAAGTATAGTGTTGTAGAAGTGGGATTGTTGGCCCCCCCATATATAGTGTTGAACATACTGTACTTTCTGCACCTGTACATTATTGTCTGAATATGAAGCTTCTACACTATTGTTGTTCGGCAGTAAGAGCGCCGAACCGAGCATGAGTACTGCAATCGATTTTTTCATCTCATTACTCCTCCCTTCGCAAACTATCATAACGCGTGGGAGATTGAGAATATCGGATTATACTTCCAGTTTCTCCAATTCTTTAATAGATACCCTAGCAAAGGACATCACAATCTAGGAGATTGGATAAGTTTGGTCGCTCGCCCTTACTTTTCATCTAAATAGGGGTTGACGTGCTCGAAATTCAACTTTTCGATTCCTTCCCCAATGATAACGAGACGGGGTTCCATCGCGACGTATTCGGGCATCCAATTCACCATTCCATATGCATATTGAAACAAGAAGGGATTTTTAAAGCCACTGATTGGAACATAACCTTTTATTCTATATACAGTATCTGGGAGGGATTTTACCCAGTTCTCGAACTCATCTTTATTAACGCTATCGGAAAATGTATGAAGTTTCGAAGACAGCGGTAAACTTTTTCCGGAAATAATTTGTTCATTGCTTACTTTTTTGGATGAATGTAGAACCTTTTCAATGAAGGAAAAGGCAACTTTCCCACCCGTCGTCTGTATAATTGGAGCGGAATTATTGAAATTGGATAGTTCAAACGTCACAGTCGCGTTTTCTTCATCTGTTAGAAGATCTACCTTGTTCGCTAGCAATAAATGAGCATGGCGGATTTGTTCCATGAATAAAGCGCGTATTTGCGGGGATAGTTTATCCCGTTCCAGCCAGCGTTTTGAGTCAGCGACTGTTACAATCCCTTTTATGTTGAGACGATCCGCGAATATGGGAGAATGGATGGCATCAAGTGCTTCTACAGGATGAGCGGCACCCGTCGTTTCTATCAAGATGACATCAATATCATCATTTTCTTCAAGTAGCCCTTGTAGCTGCGCTTCCGTTTTTTCAGATCCAGTGCAACAGATACAACCGTCAAGTAGTTCTTTGAGAGGAATATTCCCTTCTCCTTCAACCGAAGTGGAATCGAAAGGTAATGCCCCAAATTCATTCATCAACACTGCAGGTTTTTTTCCTTGTTCTTTCAATTGCGAGATTGTATGCAATAACAACGATGTTTTCCCACTGCCAAGAAAACCGCTAAATAAGTAAACATCAATCATATGTATCCCTCTTTCCTATTCATTTAACTGGAAAAGTCGCAGCGGACTGCCAATGCATGCCGCAATAGACTAGACATATGAAAAGCGTCCGGCCGGATTAGGACTGGACGCTTTTTAATCATTTTTCTACTTTTTCTAGCAAAACTTCTTTTGCTTTCATCAGCTGTGGATCGTCTTCTTGGATTTTCGTCCGAAGTTTCTCCATTAGACCATATGTTGTATCTCCTTTGAGGATACCGTTTATGTCCAGTGAAAGATCCTTTTGAAGATTTTTGACAGCCAGTTCTGTACGTGCATCGAATAGCCCATCTATCTCACCAGGTTCATATCCTACGGCTTCAAGCATTTCCTCGGCAGCTTTAATAGATGGAGAAAGCATGCCTTCCTTCATTTCCATTGCTGAATCGAGAAATGGAAGCATTGCATATGAGGGATATGGAACCTTGATATCGGGTTCAATACCCTTTTTATGGATCCAGTTGCCATCGGGTGTTAGCCATTTTGCTGTTGTCAGCTTTAAGTTTGAGCCATCCGCAAGATCTTTCGGTGTTTGAACAGTTCCTTTACCGAACGTTTTTACACCAATAAGAGGGATTTTAGCAGATTCTTTCATTGCAGCAGCGAGTATTTCCGATGCCGATGCACTGCCGTCATCTATAACGAGAGCAACAGGGATTTTGACTTTTCTATTTCCGGAAGCTTTATAAATCTCCGGCGCTATTCCTTTTCCTGCAAATTGGAATAAATTCTTTCCATTTTCCACAAAAAGATCAGAAATATCGATAGCTGTGTCAAGTCTGCCGCCTGGATTTTGACGAACATCGACCACTAATCCTTTCATACCTGCAACTTCCATCTCGTCAAGAGCAGCTAGTAGTTCGTCATATGTCCCTTCAGAGAAGCTCGTAATATGAATATGAGCGATTCCGTCGTCAAGCATTTCTGCATAAACCGTCTCTATCGGAATGACATCTCGTTTGATTTTCACATCGACCGGATCAACTGCTTCACCGCGTCGAATGGATAATGTGACGGTGGTCCCTTTTTCACCCCGAATCAGTAGGACAGCTTCAGAAGAAGACATACCTTGAATACTTTTACCGTCGACAGCGATGATTGTATCATTCGGTAAGATGCCTGCCCGTTCAGCAGGTGAATTTTTTATCGGAGAAACGACGTTTATATATCCGTTTTGCTCTTGGATTTCAGCGCCGATGCCTTCGAAACTTGACGAAATACTTTCGCTCAGTTGCTGAGCTTCCTGTTGATTCAAGTAATCGGAATATGGATCACCGAGGGCTTCAATCATACCGTTGATGGCGCCGTCAATGACTGCCGTTTCATCGATATCTTCGTAATAGTCTGCTTCCATTTGATCGTATGCGTCATACAATTTTTCGAAAGCTTTCCGGTCTTTCGACGCTTGCTTTTGGGGACTGACGACTTCCACTACCTTGTCCTCACCGGTAGTCAATACAAAAAATGTTATGGCGGCAGTGGCCAGTACGAGTCCGAAAACAACCATTACGAAAGAAAATAGTTTCAATTTAATATATCGTTTTGCCGGAGGTTGACGATGTGGCTCATTATTTTGACCATGGTCTGTATTCTCTTCCATCCCATTCCCCACTCTCTACTCTTTCTATAGCTAACTATTCAACCTAGTCACAGAGACCAGGCGTTAATCCATTTCTAAAAAAAAGGACCGCTGTATAGCGGGCGGTCCCTCGTCACAATTAATCTTGGATTGCAGCTTCCAATGCCACTTCAATCATATCGTTGAAAGTTGTTTGACGCTCTTCCGATGAAGTTGCTTCACCTGTGAGGATATGATCGCTTACAGTCAGGATAGCGAGTGCTTGACGACCGAATTTAGCAGCAAGCGTATACAATGCAGCAGCTTCCATTTCAACCGCAAGGACGCCATATTGAGCCCATTTTTCATGTTGTGCAAATTCATTATAGAAGACGTCTTCAGTAAATACATTACCGACTTTCAAGTCAAGCCCTTTCTTAAGTCCTGCATTATAGGATTTCAAAAGAAGGTCGAAGTCTGCAGTCGGTGCATAAGTAACGCCGTTGAAAATGATTTCGTTCATTTTGGAATCTGTCGAGGCACTTTGTGCTAGGATGACGTCACGGACATGAACATCTTTCTGAATCGCACCGCATGTCCCGACACGGATTAGTTTCTGAACGTCATATTCCTGCATCAGTTCCGTTACATAAATGGAAATCGAGGGAACGCCCATGCCTGTCCCTTGGACTGAAATACGTTTACCTTTATATGTTCCTGTATAACCGAACATATTACGGACTTCGTTGTACTGTGTGACATCTTGCAAAAATGTTTCAGCGATGTATTTTGCACGGAGCGGATCTCCAGGGAGCAAAATTGTATCGGCGATGTCACCTTTTTTTGCGTTAATATGTATACTCATATTGAATAGCCTCGCTTTCAAATTTTCTTTTTTAATCATACATTCAACCATTCCAATATGCAATGATGAAGCAGTTAACTTTATAAGAATCGGTCTTCATATAACATGTATAGCTCGTCGAAAATGACGGATGGCATTTCCGCATCCGCTTTTTCTTCAATATAGCGTGATAATGTATCGAAAGCTTTTTCTTCTTTTGGAAAACTGTAATCTTTGAACATGGCTTCCGCAAAAACAGCTTTCATATCACCTTTACCCCCACCGCGGAATGAGAGGGCAAATCGATAGAAGGATCGATCCATCCGTTCAACTCCTTTCCCTGTTGGCAGCTTTAGAATTGCTTCAAATACTCTCCGTAACCTTCATCCTCAAGTCGGTCGACGGGAACAAAACGAAGTGCGGCGGAATTAATGCAGTAGCGTAATCCGTCCTCACCTGGACCGTCCGGAAATACATGACCGAGATGTGAATCAGCTGTCTTACTGCGGACTTCTATTCGTCGCATACCGTGGGTTGTATCCATTTTCTCCAAAACTTCCGCTGTTTCAATCGGTTTCGTAAAACTTGGCCAGCCGCAACCTGCATCATATTTATCCTTTGAACTGAATAGAGGTTTTCCTGAAACGATATCGACATAGATTCCCTCATCATAATGACTATCATATTCATTACGGAATGGTGCTTCGGTTCCGTTCTCCTGTGTGACATGATATTGTATGTCCGTTAATTTATTTTTCAAATTTCCTTTCATACTTCTTCACCCCAGTTTTCAGTTTTGAACTGCACCCTGCCGGAGCCAATCGCGTATCTATTGTAGTGAGCAGGATTTTTCATATAATAGTTTTGATGTCCTTCCTCAGCCCGATAAAATGTCTTAGCGGGCAGGATTTCCGTTGCTACCGGTTTCTCGAACTTCCTGGATGCATCCAGTTCTGCTTTTGTTTTTTCAGCGAGCTGTTGTTGTTCGGGAGTATGATAAAAAATCGCTGTCTGATAGGATTCACCCCGATCAAAAAATTGACCTCCCGAATCAGTTGGATCGATTTGTCTCCAAAAGATGTCGAGCAATTCACTGTAGGAAATGATTTCATCATCAAACGTGATTTGAATTGCTTCGCGATGTCCCGTCGTATTCGTACAGACAAGTTCATAAGATGGATTTTCGATATCGCCGCCGGTATAACCAGAAACGACGGATGAAACTCCATCAAATCGATCAAACGGTTTCACCATACACCAAAAACAACCTCCTGCAAATGTCGCTAATGATTTCGTCATGGTCAATCCCCCTTATTCTTTTGGAATATAAATTTCCAAGATAATTTCATCATCCGCTAAGTTGAATGTTTTTGCCTTTATTTGCAAATCGCCTGACACTGGAATTTTAGAGAGGTCTATGAATAATTCCTCTTCTTTAGGACGAACAATCATCCAAGGTGGAAGTTTCACCGAATCCCGCAGTACTTTTAAAACAGTCTCTGGTTGAAGATTCAATTGGCCTATCTCCATCGAGGATTGTTTCAATATTAAGTTACCATCTTCACGTACAATCGGGTCAAAATGCATAATGACTGGCAATGTATATGAAAACACTGTCATTTCCGAAAAAAGTACTACATCTTCTCCGACTTCCATCGTTACTGGAAGCGGTTCACCCTTTACCGCTTTTTTAATATACGTATTCGCAATTCCCTCAAAATCTTCTTTCGTCGCCGTCACTGTCAGAACATGGTCTGATGGGTCCGTTGCTTTCATTTTCGGAAGCGGTCCCGATTCGGCAGAAGATCCGATAAGTACTATTACCGCTGCAATTGCGGCTGCGATAAGTCCTGCAAGTAGAAAAAAACTAATTTTCCATCGATTCAAGCAATCAGCTCCTACATATCCAATTCCCCATCCGACAACTGTTGTAAACCGCATTCCTCCAGTTTTTCAAGGTAGCGGTCCGCCATTCCGTCATATCCTTTTGCATTCGGATGAAAGAAATCGGTGTGGTATACCATGTTCGTATTTGAATCGAACAGGTCTGTAACGGGAACAAAACATGACTTCCCGTCCATAATCGCGCGAACTTCAATCGCTTTGTTCCAGTCATCGATAATTTCCTCAAATTCATTTGTTTCATCCGTAACGATTGAAAATGGATTATACAGTCCTGCAACAACAACGATTGCATCGCTATTGAGGTCTCTGATGATTGTGAATAGTTCATCAAGTCTACTTTCAAACTTACCAAGTTCAATATAAAATGGTTCCATCTTCAAATTGAAAAGGTTGGCTTTAACGACTTTCATAATATCATTGCCGCCGATTGTTAAAAAGATTAAATCTGCCGTTTTCACAGATGCTTGAACTTCAGGATCTGAAAGTTTTTCGAGGAGCTGGTCACTTCTTCGACCCCGCTTTGCCAAATTGGCCACATCGACCTCCTTGACGCCTTTCCATTCAATCATCCTGCCTGTGACCCGGCCAAAATAACCTTCTTTTTTCAATTCATCCCCGACTCCCTGTGTCAGCGAATCCCCTAGGCCAACCACACGGACCTTTTTCGGAATGAAGTATCCTGGGATAGCCCACTCCGTAAATCCAATTTCTTGCCGTGCAGTAAATGCATCCGTTTTTCTGATTAATGTTTGTTGACAGCCGGACAAAAATAATGAGAAGGCGATCACAATCAAGAATACTCTTCTCATACGTAGAGTTCCCCTTTTCTTCAGTAAAGAATCATTTATCAATCCGCGTAATACATGAAACCAATTGCACCTTCACCTGTATGTGTACTGATGATGGGCGCGGTAAATGTAAGTTTTACGTTTGTTATACCTACGTCTTGTAGTAATTTTTTCAATGGTTCCCCCATTGCAAGACCATGGGCGTGTGATATGCCGACCCCGCGGACTATCTTTCCGGCCGTCTCTTCCTTAAAAACTTTGAACAAATGGGATACCACTTGCTTATGACTGCGCGCTTTCGCTACAGGCGTATATACGCCATCCTGTAAGCTTGCAATCGGCTTTATATTTAATAAGGAACCAATCATTGCTTTCCCTTTTCCGATACGCCCGCCTTTTACAAGGTTATCCAGCGAATCCACAACAACGAAAAGCGATGTGTTACTACGGATTGCAGTTAAACGTTCAACTATTTCAGTAACAGATTTCCCTTTTCGGGCCAATTCCGCCGCTTCTTCAACTTGAAATGTCAAGGCATGAGAAATGAACATCGAATCGATGACAGTCACTTTGGAATCTGTCATTTCTGCCGCTGTTTGCGCAGACTTTACAGTTCCGCTCATGCCGCCTGTCATATGTATGGAGATGATTTCGCTGCCGTCTTCACCGAGTTTATCATATAACTCTTTGAAAACACCTGCCGCTGGTTGTGAGCTTTTCGGTAGTTCCGGAGCCTTTTTCATCATGCCAAGAAAAGCTTCAGGTTGTATATCTACACCATCAATATAAGTTTTGCCGGCAATTTGGACAGTCAAGGGAACAACATGGATACCAAGCTTTGAGATATCCTCGTTTCCCAAATCCGCTGTCGAATCCGTGACGATATGAATTTTTTTCATTACTTGCACTCCCATCGAGTAATAGCGGTTTTTATTTTAAAGTATTTTGGTGAAAATTGGTAAGTTGAAAAAGGCAGTTGCACCTGCCCTCAAAAACGAAAAAAGTGAAGGATATGTTGCTCATTTTTCTTATGAGTATACTGCTGCATTGTATGCAATTAACTCTGTACATTTGTTATCCATTCATTTTTTATATTTTTCATCAGCTAACCATGGCGCATCCGCTTTTCTTACTTCTTTTCATATACAAGGAATGAATACGGAACGTCATCTTTAGAAAAATGATCTTCCGTTGCTGATATCAGCTTCCATTCAGGGCCATACGACGGAAAGTATGTATCTCCTTCGTACTGTTTTTGAATGTACGTAATATAGAGTCGATCCGCGATTCCCATTGTTGAACGGAATATCTCCGCTCCCCCGATAATCATCACTTCTTCGGCGTACTCTTCCGCTCTACTGATGGCATCATTTATATTATGGACGACGACAGCACCTTCGGCAGTGTAATCTTCATCCCGTGTGACAATAATACTCAGTCTTCCCGGTAATGGTCTTCCGATCGACTCAAACGTCTTGCGACCCATTACCATTGCTTTCCCCATCGACATCTTCTTGAAATAAGCCAGGTCTTCTGGAATATGCCAAGGTAATTCGTTATTCACGCCAATGACCCGATTAGGATCATGTGCTACGAGCAATGAAATCATAAAAATCCCCTTTCTTTAAACGGCAATTGGTGCTTTTATTTTCGGATGTGGATCATAATTTTCCAGTTCAATGTCCGCTGTTTCCAATTCAAAAATCGACTTGCCCTCGATATGCAGCTTTAAAGTAGGCAGTTTTCGCGGTTCACGTGTCAATTGTTCATTCACTTGATTGATATGATTTGCGTAAATATGCGCATCCCCTAGTGTATGGACGAATTCGCCAACACCAAGATTGCATTCATGTGCAATCAAATGCACCAGCAATGCATAGGATGCGATGTTGAACGGCACTCCGAGGAATATGTCCGCGCTTCGCTGGTACAGCTGGCATGACAATTTTCCGTCGGCAACATAAAATTGGAATAACGCATGGCAGGGCGGCAAAGCCATATCTTCCACTTCAGAAGGATTCCATGCAGTTACGATATGTCTTCGGGAATCCGGATTATTTTTGATACCTTCGATTAAAATGGCAATCTGATCAATCGTTTCTTTTCCGTTTGACCATGATCGCCATTGCTTACCGTATACAGGTCCGAGATCGGCGTATTTCGCAGCAAATTCATCGTCTTCCAGAACACGTTTTTTAAATGCTTCCATTTCAACTTTATAGATAGCAGCAAATTCCGGATCTTTTGAAGCGCGACGCCCAAAATCGGACATATCCGGTCCTGAATATTCAGGACCGCCCACCCATTGTTCAAAAGCCCATTCATCCCAGATTGGGTTCCGGTCTTCAATCAGCGTTTTTACATTCGTATCGCCTTTTAAAAACCATAATAGTTCAGAGGAAATAAGTCGGAAAGCGGTTTTTTTCGTTGTCATGAGGGGAAATCCTTCATTTAAATCGAATCGCATCTGATGACCGAAAACACTGACTGTCCCTGTCCCTGTCCGGTCTTCTTTTTTCACACCTGTTTCAAGAACATGTTTACATAAATCCAAATACTGTTTCATTAGAAAGCCTCCTTACATTAGTGTTCAGTATATCAAATATAATCTTGCTATCATAATAAAAACACGCCTCTGACGCGGTTATTTAGGATAATCGTGTCAGGGGCATGTTTTTTCTTTGATGTAACAAATTTCATAGATTGCGGTTTGCTAGTTATAGCACTTGGAATATGATAGTCAGAATAGTAATGGATTCCGTTTCGCTGTCGTATATATTTCAATCTTCATTAATAAACTAATTACACAAAGTAAAGAAAGGATGGAGAGTTGAAACGGATATTTTGCTATATAGCAGCTGTACTTGTTGGTATAGGTTTGGGGATTCTTGCAACTTATATCATGATTTCAGTATAGTTTTAAATAAAAAACCGAGCATTTTTCAGCTCGGTTTTTTCAATAGTAATCTTAAGTAGTTGTTTATGATAACCACTTAGGAGGCGTGTCTTTTGCCCAATAAATGTCTCCGATTGAATGATGAGCTATAAACCCATCATTCGCGGTATGATAGTGGAAGTTGTAGAAATAGCCGTCTTGCGGCCGTTTCTCTGTGCGTACATGAAAACGGATAAGGTCTTTTCTGTCTTGAAGATCGTATACATTGAAAATTTTCTCAGAATAGTCACCTGCAGGTTTCTCGCTGATAGCAAGACGGCGTTTATCTAAATCTCCTGAACTAGCAAGCGTCATTTGAATTGCTTCTTCAATTTTCGGAAAAATGATATTGTCAAATTCATCGGCAATTACCGGTCCAACCTTTGTTCCGAATTTCATATAAGATAACTTTTTCGCAGACATGATAAATAATTCCTCTATGGATTCAGAATTATCATTCGAACTCTCATCGGCTAACGAATCTGCTAGTCCAATTGAATAATCGTCACTTCGCGAAGGATCTACTGCATGTTTCGAGATATCTTTGTCTTGCAAGCTCGTCCAAATTTCATGATTCGGTGAAATGGCACCGAATGTCAAGAGCGCTACTGCAACAATGAGTGTTTTCTGTAACCATCTTTTCATAACGTTTCACCCGCAATTATGTGTTTTTTAGTAGGGAATTGTATATTTGACGAAAAGGAACCGATAAAGGTTTCTTCTTTCTTACTTTCATTGTACAATAAAAACGTAGATAAATGTTCTTTTTTTAAGGGAGGTACTCACTGATGGATGTACAATTGTTTATCGGCCTAGGGTTGCTCGCATTGATCCTATACCTAAGCTCACTGAATTTCACACATTAATAATAATAAACGCCGACACCCTCAATATAGGAATGTCGGCGTTTTTCATTTTTCATGCTCACATTTTTCATGTTCAATAAAAGCGAAATGGAACTTTGTATTCGGTCTACTCTTCCGTTCCATAAGAAACTGTTCAAATACCGGTGAATCAAACCTATCTTTCACAACTACGCGTCGTTTACATACACGAAGAGCTTGTTCCATCCATTCACCTGTAAGTGAACTATGCATACCGGCTTGTCGGAGCGGCGTAAAATTCGACGATTCCTTTATTGGCGTGTGAAACATCGGATCCATGTAGACAATATCCCAGGAAGAATCGGGTTGATGGCTCAAAAACTCAACTGCTTCCGAATGGATGACTTCGATTCGACTCATCGCCTCTACAAGCTGTTCAGACTCTGACGGGAACGAACAAAGTCCCTTGCCGGTTATGAAGGCAACCGCAGCATCCGCCTCAACGCCTATTACCTTGCCCGTTTCACCTGCTATAAAAGAAGCGATAATACTGTCAGAGCCGAGACCCAATGTGCAATCAAGAAATGTATCCCCTTTTTGTAGTTGGGTTGCCTCAATCAATGGATCTATTTCCCCGTTAATTAGACGTTTCAATCTAAAAGCTGCTGAATTGGGATGGAAGAAAAACGGTTCATTCATGCCAATCTTATACAAATCGAAACGATTCTTCCCAGCCACGATTACATCTGCTTCGTACGCTTTCTGTATCCGGGCAACCGATTGTTTTTTTCGTTCTACAATTGGATATCCAAGAATTCCGGCTGCTTCCGACGCAAGTTGCAGCGACTGCTCATCCGGTCTGCCGGCTGTCGTAATGATTGTTTTCACTTTTTACAAACTTGATCGAGTACTTCCGACAGATGGTCTTTTATTTGCTCCATCTCATAATTCTCGATTTGTTCCCGCGGTATAAAGTAGGCAAGTGCTCCGTCTTTCCACAGAGCAATAGAAGGTGAGCTCGGTGGTACTTCAGGAAAATAATCTCGCATCATTGCCGTTGCTTCTTTATCTTGTCCTGCGAATACTGTCAACAAGTGATCTGGTTTTTGTTCGGCTTCTTGTAATGCTTCCCTTACTGCTGGTCGCGCAAGTCCTGCTGCACATCCGCATACTGAGTTGATAACGACCAGCGCTGTCCCCTCAAGTGATTTCATTGTTCCTTCAACGGCCTCCGCCGTCGTAAGTTCTGTAAATCCAGTTCCTACCAGCTCATCACGCATCGGTTTTACAATGCCTTTCATATACTCATCGTAAGCATTCATTATCATAATCCCCTTTCAAACTATTTACACAGTGCTCAGCGTTAAATGTATATCCTATTTCATATTACCTTGTCCAATGTATTTTTTCACTAAATAACGACTATATTGTCAAGTATGTTTATACTTTCAGACAAAGGTGAAGGATTTGTTTGAATTTAAATCCCTTATGCGGAGCGGTAAGAAAGGTGAACCATGTTATTCTCCTCTATTGGTAAAGGCTTACGTTACATCCTTTAAAAGCCCGCGGTCAATTGCAACATATAAGAGCCCGATTGCATCCGAATCCGTTAATGTTCCATTCAATAACTTTTCACGCCATAAGGGGGAAATCGGACCTTCCCCCATATTTTCAAGTTGCTGTAAAACAGCGATTGTCGAATTGACAATTGCCTGAGATGTTGGCTTATACAAGTTTTCCTCTCCTTCCGCAGGTGTTTGTGTTTGGTTATCTTCAGGGATAGTTTTTGGCTCCAATTTGAAGTATTCTGCTAGTCCTTCCGCGATAGCCTCACCTTGGGACTTTAAATAATGATTGTCACGTAATTTTAGTATGTCAATTGTTGAATCCATAAAGCCTCCTTCCGTTAAGATTGCCGGCATGGCGGACTCTCGTAGAACGTGGAAATTAGCACGTTTCATTCCACGATCGCTCACCCCCATAGCCACTACAATCCGGGGATGAACGGCTCCTGCAATTTCAATGGATTTGGGATTTGCTTTTGGTTTGTCCATCGTGTAAGTCTCAATACCGCTATGTTTTCCCCACTTACCTGTTAAGGCGTTGTGGTGGATTGAAGCATACACATCAGCTTTCCATTTGTTAGCCCGGTTTGTGCGTGTATTAAGAGGAACATCCGTCTTACCGCTCGGGTCATCCACACGAAGGATTTCTACATCTTTATATGTTTCCAATTTTGCAATGGCGTATTGGGCTACCTTGTTGTTAAAAGTCCACTCCCGTTCATCATCCGGGGAACGCTTACCTGGTGTATTAAAGCCATGCCCTGCGTCGATTACGATTTTTACCATTAGTTTTACCTCCTCTTCGTGGTCTATTTAAAAAGTAGTAGTCGTATCTTCTAGTTCCAACACTTTTACTTACTTTTCCCTTTATCATATTCATTAAGGAATAATAGATGGCGGCACTAGTCCAATCATGAAAAATAAGAAGATATCCTTGGAGCCTGAAGCTTCAAGGATATCTTCTTAAAGTATGCGTCGTATGGGTTTATTTTACTAATGATTTTTTAAGTTTCCCCTTATTGAAAGGTAGACCTAACTGTTTTCTGTAAAAGTTGAAATTATGTTCGACATGGCGTAATAATTTCATATTTTCATCGAATAACTTCGAACTCTCCTCGTAGTGTTCCCATCTAATTTCCTTTTTTAACATCCAAATAATTAAATCCAAATCAGGATCGACTAATTCATAGTTTCTTTTGATAATATCTTCGATTTCAAAAAGGGTTTCCTTCGTGATTCCGTCATACCCATCCCCGGGTACAATTACAGCAACTAGTATTTTTAATATAGGGGTATAAACTTTTTTCAAGATTTCCGTTTTATATTTTACGGATTCGTTTCGTATCTCTTTCATTAATTGGAAATGATAATTAAAAAAACTTGTGATAATGATTGTTATAGATGAACTTACTAATGCGATAATAACTTCTTTCAATGCATCTCGCCCCCCAACACTCTCCTTCTATTTTATTCAAGCGTTGTACTACGATTGATTGAACATCCGCTGAAAGATAGAAAACAGCCGTCCACTCATTTGAGCAGACGGCTGTTTGTTAGGTTTGTTGTTCTTTATTTCTTGAAAGTCCAAAATAGGCAAGAACCGCAAGTAAACTCGAGAAGAAAATGATTGCCCCCATCGGAATAGCCGTTTCTTCTCCTGCTATTCCGACAAGCGGTGCTGTAATCGCTCCTAAAATGAAAGGTAACAAACCAAGTAAGGCAGATGCACTACCCGCAATATGTCCTTGCTTTTCCATCGCGAGTGAAAAGGATGATGTCGAAATGACACCAATGGAAGCGACGAAAAAGAAGATTGGTATAACGATTGTTATCAGTGGTCCTTTCAACAATACGGCAATTAGCAGCATTATTCCCGAAGTGATTGAGATGAATAAACCCGATTCCAAAAATCGCTTTTCCGTTACAATTCCCGTTAAACGTCCAACAACCTGAGTTCCGATAATGAGTCCAATTCCATTCATGCCGAATAATATGCTGAATGTTTGCGGGGAGACCCCGTAAATATTTTGATAGACGAATGGTGTTCCCGCGACATAAGCAAATATGCCTGCCATGATAAAGCCTTGCGCAAGTGAATATCCCATGAACTGCCGATCTTTAAGCAAAGACAAAAAGTTTTTCAATGTATGGGAGAGGTTACTTGGTACACGCGTTTCTTTAGGTAATGTTTCATCTATTCTCCATAGTACAATGACAAACAATAAAAAGCCGATTGCGCTTAAGACCGCGAATATACCTGTCCATTCAGTGAAGGCGATGATCCCTCCGCCAAGGACCGGGGCTAAGATCGGAGCCAAGTTATTGATCAGCATGAGCAAAGCAAAAAACTTCGTCAATTCACGTCCGCTATATAAATCGCGCACGACTGCTCTCGAAATCACGATACCCGCGGCAGCGGCAAACCCTTGCAAGAAACGTGCAGTTATGAAAAATTCTATATTCGGGGCAAATACACATAAAAGTGATGCGATGAAATAGACTACGAGTGCTATTAGTAACGGCCTTTTCCGTCCATGAACGTCACTCATCGGACCGAGAATGAGTTGCCCCAAGCCGATTCCGAGTAGGCAGGCCGTTAAACTTACCTGAACGAAGGTGGCAGACGTATCAAATGCATCTACAATTGAAGGGAATGAAGGTAAATACATATCAATCGTTAGAGGACCCATTGCTGCTAGCGTTCCGAGAAGTAAAGCGAATCGTAATCGTTTTGTTCCTGAGAGTGGCCTCATGTTCGTTAACAACCTTTCTATAACTGAAAATCAATTACATAAGTGCCAACGGAGGTACGAATTTCAATCCCTCCCATTCGACGCACAAGTTATTCACTATAACAGCAAAACACATCAGATAAAAGAAAGAAATAAAAATGTGCTCTTTTTTAGAAGTCACTAGTTAAATAACTCTTGATAAGCGATTACTTTTAAAGCTACGATTTCCTCTTCAGTAAGTTTTCCTTCTAGTTCATTTAGAAGTACCTGTATTTCATTATTCGACATTCCCTTTTGTGCATTCGATTGAATAGTTTGGAGTTCCTTAAACCCTATTTTTTTGATTAAAACTCTCGTTGCTTGTTCCTTTGTCGTGAAAGGAAGGTTGCTTTTATCAACATTAACACCTTCTTCAAGAAATCGTTTTAATTCAGGATCATTATTTACCATTTGCTTAATTTCATCTAATTGCCCGCTATTTTCCAATTCGGCAGTTACAACGCTCATTACTTTTTCAGAAGCGATGTTGGTACCTATATAATAGATTCCGTACCCGACTCCGCCAGTAACTAATAAAATGAGAATAATGATTTTCAACAGTTTCATTTGTCCCTCCCATTTTCCATTTATAAAAAACGTTAGCGGAATGCAAGTTATTCACATCCACTAACGTTTTAAGTTTTGTTATTCATGTATGTTACATTACTCTTTTGAACCCATGCGCGCCTCTGTCATTTGTTTCCAAACTGATCCTTTAGCATCTTCACCTTCGGAAATTCGAGCAATCGCCATTCGAATTTGGAGTTTCACTTCAAATTCTGGATCATCTTCAGCCTTTTTCAAAGCAGGCAATGCATCTTCAGTACCCGTTTCATATAAGTACATGGCTGCACGCCAGCGAACCAATTTATTTTTATCATTCAACGCATCGATAGCCGCTTGTTCAAACCCTTCAAAACCTAGGTCGCTCATGCAATCCCCAGCCGTCCGGCGTACAGCCCAGCTTTTATCTTTGAGTGCTTTTTCAACATATGGTATGACCGCCTCGTCTTCGATCATTCCAAGATAGACTGTTGCAAGACGTCTGATCGACATCTTGTCATCTTCCAGTGCGCGCTCAAGAAGTGGCGCGTCCGACATGTCCGGGTCTGGCATTTGGTCTAACAACTGGAATCTAGTCTCCCATTGATCCACCGAGAAATCCTCCAATGAAATCTTTCTTCCACGCTGAATAATCTCAGCTTGTCCTTCATTCGCAAGACGGATAATGTCTTGCAAGCGTTCTTCTGGATACGCTGCCTCAATTTCCTGAATCACCGTTTCAGCGATTTCAACTTTTTCTCCGTAACGGATTCCATAATCTGCCCATTTCCGCAGCAATATATAGTTCTCCACTTCACGTCCATGTACCTTTTCCATCGCTTGCACAAAGCGTTCGCTTAATCCGAACCGTTCCTCGGACATGCTATCGAAAACTTTCACTTGAAGAGGAATATCTTTGTAAGTCTGTACATGTACATATACTTCTCCGTAGCTGTCGTCAATTTCTTCTGCAGTTTCCGACTGTTCATTTCTCTCTTCATTGAAAACGGCTTGGACATCTGCGAGAATCGATTCCCAAGCGACTTTCCCTATTCGTTCAATCGCCATGAAATTCATAACATGGTAAATTCCTTTTACACCATTAATGTTCAATAATGCTGAAATCGGATGCGATGAAGTTTCTGCATCATCTTTTTTATAGTTATGACTTGTGCCTTTAGGCAACTCCGTGTCGAGTACGATTTTCATGGAGTTCGGACTCGGTGTTGGTTCAATCGTTACTATTTTCATCTGTATTTGCTCCTTCCGTTAGGACTTTTTCAATTCTTGTAAAAAAGACCAACGTTCAATGAGTGTTTCGTATTTGTCGTTCAATTCATCAAGTGTTGTCGTCAGTTCTCTAAGTTTATCGTAATCGGAGCCAGTAGATGCCATTTCTGCCTCCGTCGCTTCGATTGACTGTTCAACATTTTCGATATCCGACTCAATTGTTTCGTATTCTTTCTTTTCGGCGTATGTCATTTTCTTTTTATGTTCCTGTTGAACAGGCTTTTCTAACTCAACGATTGGCTTGTGTACCACCTTTTCTTTAGGCACATAGGTTTCAAGGAAATCGGAATAAATACCAAACCATGTATCAACATCTCCTGATCCATCCATCACCCATAGTTTAGTTGACGTACGGTCCAAGAAAAACCGATCATGTGAGATTGTGATGACGACGCCAGGGAATGTGTCGATGAAAGTTTCTAGAACAGAAAGGGTTTCAAGGTCTAGGTCGTTTGTCGGTTCATCCAATAGCATGACGTTAGGTTGTTCCATCAGCAGTTTCAATAAATAAAGTCTTTTTCGCTCGCCACCCGATAATTTACCGATGGGTGTCCCGTGTGCTTGTGTAGGAAATAAAAAACGCTCCAACATTTGTGAAGCTGAAATGCGGACACCATCAGCATCTTCAATATCATTCGACGTATCACGAATATATTCGATAATTCGTTTCTTCTCATCCATTATTGGCGTGTGTTGTTGGAAATGAGCAATTTTCACTGTCGTTCCTTTGTCGATGATTCCACTGTCCGGTTCACTTTCTCCGGAAAACATATTTAATAACGTCGTTTTCCCTGCCCCATTAGGTCCAACAACCGCGATACGGTCACCCGATTGAAGAATACACGAGAAATCATCAATGACTTTTCTTCCACCGAAAGACTTCGAGATGCCTACCGCTTCAATCACTTTCTTGCCAAGTCGCGTCGACTTTAGCGCGACGTCCATTTCTCCACTCGTGTCTTCTTTTTTAACCTTCTCCGATAGTTCATCGAAGCGGCCAATCCGCGCTTTTTGCTTTGTCGATCTTGCTTTCGCTCCTCGTCTAATCCATTTCAATTCGGACCGGTACCGATTGCGGAGTTTATCGTCTGACGCAGCTGCCATCTCTGCACGAATCGCTTTTGATTCAAGATAATTTCCATAGTTACCCGTATGTGAATATAATGTTTTATCTGCAAGTTCATAGATATTGGTGGATAACTCGTCCAAAAAATAGCGGTCATGAGTAACAAAGATGACGGCTCCTTGTTCATTTTTCAAGTAGTCTGACAACCACATAATTGAATCTACATCTAGATGGTTTGTCGGTTCATCGAGCAGCAAAAGGTCAGCAGGCTCAATCAATACTTTTGCGAGCGTTACCCGCTTTTTCTGTCCGCCTGATAGCTCACCCATCTTTTTATCGAACGTTTCAATGCCGAGTTTCGACAAAACCGTCCGTGCTTTAGAGTTTATATCCCATCCGGATAGATCGTCCATCTGGTTTTGAAGTTGCGAATATTTTTCCTGATTTAGTGTAGATTCCGGATTTGCTGAAAGCGCTTGAAGTGCGTGCTCATACTCCAAGTTGACCTTTATTATCGGTGCATCACTCATGAACACCGTTTCCATCACTGTAAGTTCTGGGTCGACTTCAGGTTCTTGAGGCAAATATACAATCCGGTATCGATTCGGATGATCGGTCGAAATCGAATCGGCTTCTTCGACTCCCGCAATAATCGATAGTAATGTCGACTTGCCTGTTCCATTTATACCGAGCAAACCCACTTTTTCTCCGCTCACGACTGTAAATGATATGTCTTTAAACAAAGTTTTCTCTCCGACGGTCTTCGTGAGATTTTCTATAATTAATTGACTCATGACAACACTTCCATTTCTAATGTCTACCTTGTCCTATCATAGCCGATTTGACTCGCATTTTAAAAGAGTATTGTACTATCGGAAGCATATCACCCATGTAACCGTTGTGTAAGTTCCCATTAATAGGTATAATTTTCCTGAAAGAGATTTCTAAAAGTTGCCTGAAACTCATAAGCTGAATTTACTACTATACAGTTTAAAATAAATAATTCCATTAAATTCGCTACGGCGCTATGAGATGCCTTTCGCTTTAAGAAGGCGCCTACGCTTAGTTTTTTTAGATATTCATTTGTTCAGCAGATGTCGTATAGGTTGAAAAAAGGGGGTTAGTAAATGAACAAAATAATTGAAGTAAATCGATTGTCAAAGTCATTCGGAAAAGTAAAGGCTGTCAACGATATCAGTTTCTACGTTGAAGAAGGTTCACTTTTCTCTTTTTTAGGTACGAACGGTGCGGGAAAATCGACGACTATTTCAATTTTATTGACACTTCTGAAGCAAGATCAAGGTATTGTGTCAGTGAATGGCTATACTGTTGGAAAACACGACTTGGCCATCCGTCAAGAAATTGGCGTTGTATTTCAAGAAAGCCTGTTGGACCCATTGTTGACAGTGATAGAGAATCTTACTATCCGGGGATCTTTTTACGGGATGTCGAAGCTAGAACGTAACGATGCAATTATACGGGTTATGGATGTCGTGGATATACAATCTATTTCGAATCGACCATATGGAAAGTTATCGGGTGGACAACGTCGGCGAGTAGATATTGCACGGGCTCTTATTCATAAACCAAACATCTTAATACTGGACGAACCGACAACGGGTCTCGATCCGCAAAGCCGAAAAAATATATGGGAAACGATATTACAACTCCAAGGAACAACTGGCATGACCGTGTTTTTAACAACACATTATATCGAGGAGGCGGCAGGCTCCGATTATGTTGTTGTGATGAAAGAAGGAAGAATTGTTGCAAAAGGAACCCCTGAACAGTTGAAAAATGAGTATTCGACGGATTTATTAACGATATCAACGAATATGGAAAATGAACTAAGAAGCGCGCTTGTTGAAAATGGGGTGAAATTCAAAGATGAAAAGTCGCTTTTTTATCTCCCGCTTGAACATACGAAAGATGCTATCCGGATTCTGGAAGAGTTCACTCCTTATATATCCTCTTTTGAAGTAAAAAAATCTAGCTTGGACGATGTGTTTATCGCCATCAATGGAAAGGTCGTGGACCAGGATGATGGCATTCGCAAAACGTAATGTTTTATTGTACTTTCGGGATAAAACCACTGTCTTTTTCTCACTTCTAGCGGTCATTATTTTAATCGTCCTGTACGTTTTATTTTTAGGTGAGATGACTTTCAAAGGCCTTCCCGACTTTCCTTCAAAAAAGGCATTGCTCACTGCTTGGTTCATCGCTGGAATTCTGGCGGTAACCTCCATGACGACAACACTTGGATCATTCGGCATTCTTGTGGAAGATCGAGCAAATAAAACATACATGGATTTCTACTCCTCTCCTATCACGAGGATGAGGCTAGTCGGCGGTTATATTATCAGCGCAGCTTTTGTAGGTTTCATCATGTGTATGTTCACACTTCTTGCATCCAATGTATTTCTTTTCATCTCTGGAGAAACTGCACTCTCATTCAGAAAATTGTTGGAAGCAGGCGGTAGCATTTTCTTATCTGTGTTGGCAAGTGGATCGATGGTTCTTCTGTTGGTTTCCTTTTTCAAAACATCAAACGCTTTCGCCGCTGCCAGTACAGTCATAGGAACGCTCCTTGGATTTTTAGCAGGGATCTATATTCCGATTGGAGGTTTGCCTGATTACATACAGGCAGTCGTTAAACTTTTCCCGGTTTCCCATTCCGCTGCGCTTTTTCGACAATTATTGATGGATGATCTTCTTCTAGATGCCTTTTCAAAATCTCCTGCCGAAATGAAACAAGCATTTAAAATTGATATGGGCATATTATATGAAATAAATGGCAGACAAACCTCCAAATTATTTAGCGTTCTCTATCTTTGCTTTACAACACTGCTGTTTTTCGGACTATCGCTCCTCGTTATGAAAAGAAAAAACAAATAAGCTTGCGTGTGCAAGATGTCACTCTACTTTGCACACGCAAGCTTGTATGGAGTTGATTAATTCACAAGACGACCCGTTACTCCTTGTGCTTCCCAATAAGCATCGCGGATTTGGACTTTCTGAATTTTTCCAGATGCTGTTTTTGGGAGTTCATCGACAAACGTTATGCCCGTAACAGTTTTGAAATGGGCTAACTTTTCTTTGCAGAAAGTTATGATTTCCTGTTCGGTAGCTGTTTTATCTTTGCGTAATACAATGTATGCGTGCGGTGTTTCCCCCCACTTCTCATGCGGGACGGCGATAACCGCCGCTTCTAGGACTGCCGGATGGCCGTAAAGGACACCTTCCACTTCGATAGAAGAAATGTTTTCCCCACCGCTGATAATGACATCTTTTTTACGGTCGACAATGTTGATGTAGCCATTTTCATCGATGGTCCCCATATCTCCTGTCAATAGCCTGCCATTTTGCAGCGCTTCTGTTGTCGCTCGTTCATTTTTCCAGTAGCCCTTCATGACACCATGACTTCTTACTGCCACTTCCCCGACCTGTTTCCCGTCATGTGCGACCTCATCCCCGAACTCATCAATAATTCGAACGTCGCTTCCAATCATCGAGAAACCCGCCTTCGCTTTCAAATCCGTCTTTTCACTTTTTGATAGCCCAGCTAAATTTGAGCGAATTGTTGAAATTAGACTAAGTGGAGATGATTCCGTCATGCCATACACCTGGATGAACTCCCAGCCTAATTCTTCCTCAACCCGCGTGATGAATGCGGGCGGCGGTGCAGATCCGGCAATAACAACTCGAACGTCTTGCTCGATGGCCGGATGGTGCTGTTCATGATACAACAGCAATGCATTCAATACGGTTGGCGCCATATGTAAAATGGAGACTTTATGGTCTTGCATCGCTTTAAAAATGGATTCGGGTGTCGATTTTCTTGAACAGATATGTGTGGCTCCATTTGCTGTATAATAAAATGGCGAGCCCCAACCATTTACATGGAACATCGGAAGCACGTGAAGATGAACGTCTCTATCCGTAACCCGTAAATGATGCATTGCACTAAGTGCGTGCAGATAGTTATTACGATGTGTCAGCATGACGCCTTTCGGATCTCCAGTCGTTCCACTTGTATAGAGCAAACTGCAGACATCATTTTCATCAAGGTCTGCCCGGTCAAATGATTCAGGTGAAAAGGTTGCGAGCCAATCGTCGTAGTCTGTTTCATTTGTTTCCGGATCTTTATAGTGAACAATAATATGCTTGATTGTTTCAAACTGATTGATTACTGGGTTTATTAAATCATAAAGCGCTTGATCTACGAAAAGTACTTTGGCTTCACTATGATTCAAAATAAATACATAGTCTTCAGGCTTCAATCTGATATTTAACGGCACCATTATAGCGCCAAGTTGAAACACGCCATAAAAACCTTCCAACATCTCAAGAGAATTGCCTGCTAAATAAGCGACCCTATCTTCTTTTTCAATTCCCAAGTTATGCAAACCATGTGATAACTGATTGACTCTTTCATTCAGTTGGCGGTAAGTAACAACTCGTCCCTCACAATATACCGCATCTTTTTCCCCATATAAAGCGACTGCCCGGTCGAGAAAGTCCGGCAATAGTAGTGGTACATTCATTCTAATCACCTCATCATTTTGCTATAGTATACGTCACTTTAAATTTTCTGTCATCAAGAATATTATGAATATATGAACAATTATTTCGTGCTTCCATTAAAAATGTAAGAAAAAAGTCTATTCTGTTAGCCGGAAAATCCGCTTGTAGAATAGACTTTTTTAAATCAGTAACTATACAAGAACAGTCCAAAGCAACATTGTCACTACAATCGTTGTTAGACCTTGTAAAAATGTCGCCATCGTTTGTGCTTTATACGCATCTGTTACCGTCATACCGCTGAATTGTGTAACGACCCAGAAGAAGCTGTCGTTTACATGGCTCACCGTCATAGCTCCAGCACCGATTGCCATGACAACAAGCGCTAATGGAACGGCTCCTTCAATGCCCATTGATGGCAAGAGCGGAGCTACCAACGTCGACGTGATAACAAGTGCAGCAGTTGAAGAACCTTGGGCCGTTTTCAATGCTGCTGCGATGATAAAAGGAATGAGCAGGAACAATGCGCCGCCTGCTAAAGCGTCCATATTCATGTTTGCGATTAGATCGGCAACGCCAGAATTTGAAATGACCTTCCCAAATGCTCCCCCAGCACCAGTTATAAGTAGAATAGGAGCAGCTTCTTTCAATCCTTCGCCAATCCAGCCTGATAACGTTTCTTCATTAAATTTAGGAAGTAGCAAAAATGCTGCCAATACCCCGAAAAGAAGTGCGACAGACGGCGCCCCTAAAAAACGTAGGAAATTGATAAAACCGCTGTCTTCACCAGTCAGTGCCGCCACCGATCCAATACCAATCAAAGCAATCGGAAGAACAATAGGCAAAAAAGCTTTAAAAGTGGAAGGCATTATTCCAAATGATGCTACAATTTCTTCATAATTGAGGCCGCCTTCCTCTTTATCTTCCGGTACCTCAATCTTGGAAGCTACTTTAATTGCCCAGAAATATCCGACAATGACAGCCGGAATCGCAACAAAAAGGCCGATTAAAATAATCGTTCCCAAGTAATTTTCTGCTCCGATATTTCCCGCAGCGGCGATTGGCCCCGGTGTCGGTGGGACTAATGTGTGTGTTGCATACAGCCCGGTTGCAAGTGCAACTGACATAGATGCAATCGCCACTTTCGCCCGTTTTGCCAGTGCTTTTTTTAAACTTGTTAAAATAATAAATCCTGAATCGCAAAATACCGGGATCGATACAATCTAGCCAATAATAGACATCGCCAGTTGAGGGCGCTTTTCACCAATCAACCGTAATACGACCTCCGCCATTCGGTATGCCGCGCCAGACTTCTCCAAGATTACGCCAATAATAGTACCGGCAACAATGACAATTCCAATCCCCTTCATCAGTCCGCCGAACCCATCATTCACATTTTCAACAACTGCAAGCAACGGCATGCCGGATGCAATTCCGACGAAGAATGCACCTAAAAGTAAAGATAAAAACGGATGAACTTTAAAAACAGCAGTCAACACAACAACGAGAACAACACTTAGTGCAATAACTGCAAATAACATATCAACACCCCTTTTTAGTAAGTTAAATACTTCTCCATTACCAGCTTCGTTTTTGCTCGTAAATAATGGCTTGCATATTCAATCGATTCTTGTGATGAAACAGTTCCATCTGTAATCGCATGCAGTTCGTTAAACATAGGTGCCAATAGACCCCGACTTTCTTCAATCAATGCACCTGAAATTAGTATGACAGGCTTCCCTTTTCTTTGTGCCACCTTTGCAACGCCAAATGGTGTTTTACCTGAAAGCGTTTGACTATCTGTTTTGCCCTCACCTGTAATAATTAAATCAGCATCTGCTATATATTCATCAAACGAAATTGCATCCAACACGACATTAATACCTTGCTTCATTTCCCCTGGAAAGAACGCTTGAAAGGCTCCACCCGCCCCACCTGCTGCGCCAGCTCCTTTTTTCAAGTGAAGATGAATACCAGTCAACTCTTCTACTTTATCGGCGAACCACGTCAAATTTCCATCGAGCATATTTACCACTTCTGTAGATGCCCCTTTTTGTGGACCGAAAACAGCTGAAGCACCTTCAGGACCGACAAATGGGTTTTCCACATCACATGCGATTAGGAAGTTACTTTCAGAAATCCGTTTATCAAAATGAGTCCTATCAATTGTATGCAAATCACCCAGTACACCGCCACCGCTCGGCAGCTCCACTCCGTATCTATCAACCAAACTCATACCGAGCGCTTGCAACATCCCAGCCCCCCCGTCGTTGGTCGCGCTGCCGCCGAGTCCGATAATAAAATTACGTAAACCAGCGTTTAGTGCATGGACGATTAACTCGCCTGTACCGTAAGTCGAAGTGACAAGTGGATTTTTTTCATCCTCATCCAATAGCATCAATCCGGACGCCTCCGCAATTTCTATAATGCACGTTTCCTGATTTCCAAGAATTCCATACCCCGCCTTGACTTTCCGACCAAGCGGATCGTGCACATCAACAGAAACAATCGTTCCATCGGTGGCACCAACCAAACTCGTCATTGTTCCTTCCCCACCATCAGCAGCAGGAAGCATTACCGTCTCAATCGTCGGGTCAGCATCCCTGATTCCATCCGCCATTGCTTGTGCTGCTTGAACGGCAGTCAAGCTACCTTTAAATGAATCTGGTGCTACTACAACTTTCAAATTTATACCCCCCCTTTTAGTAAAGCACTTACAAAAGTATTAGAATCCATTACCAAGAAATCATTATATTCCTTGAAATTACTATGCTATCATCAAAATCCCCTTAGGGTAAATTTACCTAAGGGGATTTTCCGACTATAAAATCTTATTTATCAATCACCGTTCTCCCTCCGGCATATAGCCCGCTTGCAGATAAACCCATCATCAAACCGACAAGCACCCCTGCTTTAATGTCATGGGGGTAAATATAAATAATGCCCCCGACAACACCAAAAATAAGTGCCATGACCGGTAATAGCCGCCTCGGCATCCCGTACATCTTCAATAACTCCACGATTCCGATAATGAGCGGAATTAAGACCACATCATAGATTTCCAACGTTTCTCCTCCTGAAATAGTTAGTCAGCAACCGGATAACTGCTCAATAGGATTAATGAATACGCTAATTTCTTTGCGAAATCCAGTGGTGGTTCATCGGATTTAATATGAATGTACATGATTGTTGGTTGTATAAGAGCCAATGGTTATGTAATGCTCTGACAATCAGCCCTGTCTGAGAAACGGAGTAAATGAATACTGGATTTCCACTTTCCAAAATAGCGATTTCAGCCAGATATAACACAAGGCCAGTTTCATCCAAAGATTCAAACAACACGCCTGCGGGTATAACCGTAGTACTTGGACGACCTTGACGTTCACCTCACTATTTCTGTGAAAGGATACTTTACATACTCCTTATCCCTTAATGAATTCGTGCGAAATGGTCCACCTATTTTTCGGCTTCCCTTCAATGTTTAGTTTTTATCTTCCATCACTCTATGATAAAAGATAGGTATACATGTCTGGTAAACATTGATACTATTCAGGTATAATTATTAGGTTTTATAAAAATATCTATTTATTATATTTGGAGTATTGTCAGTTGAGGGAAACATTGCAATATCGGCTTTTTTCGAAAATATAGTATTTCCAATAATTATTTTTGACAATTGAAAACGTTTAATTGTATTATAGTGAAATATGAAGGAGGCATCATGATGTCACAGATAACTAAGCAACAGATCGTGGAGAGTGTTCCGCAAAAAGGGTTCTTCGGACACCCTAAGGGTTTGTTCACATTATTCTTCACGGAATTCTGGGAACGTTTCTCGTATTACGGTATGAGGGCTATCCTTGTCTACTATATGTACTATGAAGTTACAAATGGTGGACTCGGATTAGACAAGACTATTGCATTGTCAATCATGTCAATCTACGGTTCCCTGGTCTACATGTCGGGTATTATCGGAGGATGGTTGGCAGACCGGATATTCGGTACATCGAAAGCAATATTATATGGTGGGATATTCATCATGCTTGGTCATATCGCACTTGCGATTCCAGGTAATATTACATTGTTCTTCGTTTCGATGGTGCTAATTGTAATTGGGACAGGTTTACTAAAACCGAACGTTTCCAGTGTCGTTGGTGACATCTATCCGGAAAATGACAACCGTCGCGATGCAGGTTTCAGTATCTTCTACATGGGGATTAACATGGGTGCATTCATCTCCCCGCTTATCGTCGGGGAGTTAATGAAAACAAGTTTCCATCTTGGATTCGGTGTTGCTGCAGTTGGGATGTTTATCGGACTGTTAATTTTCGTCATTACGAAAAAGAAAAGCCTAGGCCTTGCAGGTACGCAAGTTCAAAATCCACTGGAACCATCTGAAAAGAAAAAAGTATACTCAATCTTCTTGATTGCTGCCTTGGCGATTGGAGTTTTAATCGCGGTTGCCATCCCTCGAGGCTGGTTGACTTTTGACTCATTTATTGCGATTGTAGGAATCCTCGGTTTCCTTATCCCAACGGCATATTTTGTAGTAATGTATAGGAGTCCAAAAACGGACGATGTGGAACGTTCACGTATTATTGCATTCATTCCGCTATTCCTTGCATCGGTTGTATTTTGGGCAATTGCCGAGCAAGGGTCAACAATCCTTGCACTATATGCGGATACAAGAACGAATCTTAATATCTTTGGCTATCAAATTTCACCAGCCTTTTTCCAATCATTTAACCCTTTATTTATCATTACGCTAGCACCATTCTTTGCTTGGCTATGGGTGAAACTTGGTGATCGGCAACCCAATATTCCACAGAAATTCTCGTTAGGTCTACTTTTTGCAGGTTTGTCGTTCATCATCATTTTACTTCCCGGGTACTTCGGTGGCACAGATACACTCGTGAACCCGCTGTGGCTCATTCTAAGCATCCTTGTTGTGGTTCTTGGGGAGCTTTGTTTATCACCAGTAGGACTGTCAGCAACGACGAAATTGGCACCTGCTGCGTTCTCAGCGCAGACGATGAGTCTGTGGTTCTTATCGAACGCGGCTGCTCAAGCGCTTAATGCGCAGCTCGTCAAATTATATTCACCCGAGACTGAGATGATGTATTTTGGAATCATCGGCGGAACGGCGATTTTATTAAGTATTATTCTGTTTGCTGTTTCACCAATTATTCAGCGCTTTATGAAAGGCGTTCGTTAATTAAATGAATACAGGCAGCCCCACTGAACTGCACCCCAATTGTTAGAAACCATCTAACAATTGGAGGTGCAGTTTTTTATGGGTCTGCCTGTTTTCGTTTACGATTTGTTTTCAAGATTTACACCTGTTCTCCCCATCACGATAAAACGGAACATTACAACATTGTATTCATCTTATTCATAAATAGCATGTTTTTCTTTGTATATAAGTAAGATAAGTAACTAAATCGGTTAGAAAAAGGAGGTTACTTATGATAATTGGTTTATCTATCATTTTACTAGTAGTATTGTTTTTGCCGTTTACAATAAAAATTGTTGAACGTAACTTGGAAGTGTTTTTATTCATTATGGGGATTTCAGCGGTACTTTTAAGTAAGGTACTTGACTCCGCTCTTGTATTAAAAGCGTTGGAAGACCCCATACATATAACGGTAGCTGTCATTATTGCAGGAATAGTATTCAGATGGCTTAAGAAACCTTTTGAAAAAGGCATAACAGGCTTACGAAAAGCAATCCCTTTTCGTTTGTTCATAGCTCTGATTGTAATCGTGCTTGGTATTCTTTCAAGCGTAATCACAGCAATTATTGCAGCAATTGTACTTGTCGCCATCGTAGGCGTTTTGCGTCTTGACCGAAAACATGAAATCCGTCTTGTTATCATCGCTTGTTATTCAATCGGACTTGGTGCCGTTCTTACTCCAATCGGTGAACCTCTGTCAACAGTTGCAACGAGCAAATTGGACGCTGACTTTTTCTATTTGCTACGATTAATTGGTCCTGAAATCATTCCAGGTGTGATTGCATTTGGTGTGCTCGCTGGAGTCATGATTCAACCTTCGAATAGGTTAAACAGATTGAAGGCTATTCCAGGAACGGAATCATACTCCGCTATTTTTATACGCGGTATTAAAGTTTACTTGTTTGTAATGGCCCTCACATTACTCGGAGCAGGCTTTGAACCATTTATCGAGAGATATTTACTTGGATTAAACCCATTGGTGCTATATTGGATCAATATGATTTCAGCGGTACTCGATAACGCTACTTTGGCTGCTGCAGAAATCAGTCCTGCAATGAATGATTCGACAATTAAAGCGTTGCTGCTGGGACTACTCATTAGCGGAGGTATGTTAATACCTGGGAATATCCCAAATATTATCGCTGCCGGAAAACTCAATATCAAAAGTAGTGAGTGGGCAATTTTTGGTGTTCCGATAGGATTAATTGCAATGGTCATCTATTTTGCTGTCATTGCGACGGTCGGTTGAACTGGAAAAGGCGAAAAATGAGAGCTCTCTCTCATTTTCCGCCTTATTAATTCAATGCCTTATTTTTTTCTGGAAACTCTTCCAAGCGCGAAAGCCCCAGCAGCCAGACCTATCATTGTATTTGTTTTCTTATTGAAAACTTGTTTGACGACAAGATTCAAGTTTTGGGGTCTTTCAGCAAGGCGTCGCATGAAATAACCATACCAGTCATTCCCAAAAGGAACGTATGTACAGAAATTATACCCTTCGCTAGCCAATTTTAGTTGCATATCCTTCCTGAAACCATACAGCATTTGGAACTCGAATTTATCGTTCGAAATATTGTTGTCCCGAACAAATTGTTTTACGTGATTAATGACATGGTGATCATGTGTTGCAATCGATGTGAATTTCCCATTTAACAAATGCCATTCAATCAGTTTGATATAGTTTTCATCGATTTCTTTTTTGTCTTGGTAAGCAAATTCTTCAGTCTCTTTATATGCACCTTTTACAATGCGTAAACGGAAATCTTTATATTTTTGAATATCTTCAACAGCACGGAAGAAGTAAGCTTGAATCACTGTTCCAATATTGTCATAGTCCTTGGACAATTCGTCGAGCAGGTCGAACGAAGGTTGTAAACGAGCATGATCTTCCATATCGAAATTGATAAAGACATTGAAGCTTTTTGCCTTCGATACAATTTCTGTTAAGTTTTCCAAACAGAAATCCAAATCAATGTCCAAACCAAGTTGAGATGGCTTCAATGAAATGTGGGCGTCGACTCCATTTTCGTGAATTGCTTCAATCACTTCAAGAATCTGTTCTTTGGCCGCAAGTGCTTCTTCTTTTTCAAAAACGAACTCACCAAGATTATCTACCGTACAGGAAATCCCCTGAGCGTTAAGTTCTTTGATACTTTGAATCGTCTCTTCAACATTGGTACCCGCCACTACGTTCTGTGCACCAAGTTTCAATCCGTACTTTTTTGCAGCAGTATTTAATAGTTGATTTTGGGATAGCCCGATAAAGAAATCTTTTAACATGTCTCATGCTCCTCAATGCAGTTTTATTTGTAATTATATCATAAGTTACTGTCTTTATAGAAATAAAAACGAACTCCAAATTTCATTTTATCATTAAACATACGTAGAGCGCTTCTCTAAATGATTTTGCCAAACCTCGACCAGCATACAGATGCCCCAATAGATTAGACCGACCAAGATATAAACCGTCATATAGTCAAATTCCCTGCCACCAACAATTTTTGCGCGTTGAAACAGGTCGGGTACTGTAATCATTGCTGCCAGTGAAGATGCTTTGATTAGATCCAGCAAAACATTCGACAACGGCGGAATTGCAATACGTGTTGCTTGTGGCAAGATTACGGATAGTAACGACTGCCTATATGACAACCCCAAAGCGGTCGCTGCTTCCCACTGCCCTTTGTCAACCGAGTTAAGTGATGACCGTATAATTTCGGCCATATAAGCGGAAGAATGAAGGCTGAATCCTATTAATGCGGCTGTAACTGCTGTAAATTGAATCCCAATGTTCGGTAAACCGAAATAAAGCAAAAAAAGGAATACAAGCATTGGAGTTCCTCGCATGTAGGAGATGAAAATTCGTGCCGGCCATCTAAAAATAGACAACCTGGATGTTCTGCCAAGTGCCAAGAGTAAGCCTAAAATCAGCCCGAATGCCATTCCACCAAAGGAAATAAGTATCGTGTATCCGATACCTTGTAAAATATAAGGGAAGGATTCGATGGCAAGCGGTAAGTCGAAAATATGATTCCATTCAATTCCACTCACCTTATAATCCACCTTTCCTTTTATTCAAAATCATAATCTTGTTTAATTGATACATCTTCACCGCCAAAGAATGTTTTCGCCAATTCAGAGATGGTTCCATCAGCGTGCATTTCGGCAAGTCCGTCATTTACGTGTTTCAATAGTTCATCATTATTCTTTTTCATAATTATTGCTTGTACATTGGGATGATATTTGATGTCAGGATGAATCATGATTTCAAATTCCGGAAAAGCTTCCAACGCTAGCTTTTGCAAATAATAATCATTTAAGATGACATCTGTGCGGCCAATTTCCACGTCCCGCAAATACACATCATTTGTGACGTTATCATAAATCACTTCTTCAGCACCATAGTCACGGCCGACTTGCATATAAACGGAAGTCGCGGCTCCCGCCGCTTTTTTCCCCTTCAAATCTTCAAGTGATTCAATGCCGGAATGATCCGATTTACGAACAATCGCCGTGCCGAATGAATATTTATACGGCTCTGAAAATGCAAACTTTTCTTCTCGCTCGGGCGTAATCTCTATATCATTCACTGCTAAATCAACTTCATTACTGTTAAGGGATGTAAGCATTCCATCTAAACCCATCTCAACAAATCTGATTTTCAAATCTAGACGTTTTCCTAGCTCCCTCATTATTTCAACTTCGTAACCTGTCAATTCTTTGCTTTCGCTGTCATGATAGGAAGCGGGATAAAGTGTTCCTGAAGTTGCCACAACAAGTTCACCATTCTCCTGAATTTTTTCCCAAGCTGTATTGCTAGTACCGCTCTCATTTTCTTTGCTGCTTCCCTTACCGCATGCAACCAGTATGCTCATCATTGAAAGAAGTAATAAAAACATGATGATCTTACGATGATGTTTTTCATTTGTCATGAAGATTCTCCTTCTGAAATAGTATTGTACAAATAATTGCCCATTAGAATTATAAGATATTATTACTTCAGTTGTAACCCTTTTGCTTTATAAATATAAAATCGGATGATTGCGAATTAAATGATCGCCAAATTCACTATTTTAACTACAGATAAAATGAATCATTGTTTGTATTTATAATTGAAAGAAAGACACGCAAAAGCGAATAGCTCTTGCGAAGCATTCTATTATTTCAACCTCATCTTTCCGACAAGTTCTTCGAGATTTTTTGCCATGTGGCTCGTTTCGGTTGATTGAATAGCACTTCTTTCTCAACGACCGCTAATTTTCTTTTATATTTGCCAACCCGCGGCGCTTTAATTGTCATTTCGACCCCATTTTTATATAGAGAATGTCCCTCTTCTACCTACAGTATAATAGAAAAAACTATACGTTTTTCAATAAGTTAAAAGAGGTGTTGAAATGGACATTAACGACTATTTAGCAAGGTTTTACGGACTTCCGTACAAAAAGGTGTCTTTATCCAATTTAACCGCCTTGCAGCAATTGCATATGCAGCACGTTCCTTTTGAGAATCTCGATGTCATTCGACGGGTACCCATTTATCTAAATTTACCCAACTTTTATGAGAAAATCGTAAGTCGTAAACGCGGCGGTTATTGCTATGAATTGAACGGCCTTTTTAAATGGCTATTAACTGAATTGGGGTATGATGCACACTTGATAGCAGCTACAGTCCAAAGACCTACTGGCGAATGGGCTAAAGCGGATACACACGCTGCCATTCATGTCCTACTTGAGGAGCCTTACCTTGTTGACGTCGGATTTGGTGATTCCACTTGCCTTCCCATTCCAATGAATGGCGAAGAACGAACGGATATTAGCGGCACGTATAGAGTTAATCGGCAGAATAACCATACATTTGAACTTGAACGGGACGAAGACTCTGGTTCAAGAACTTTATACAGATTTGGTTTAACCCCAAAATCCCTTACCGACTTCCATGAAGGCTGTGTATTTAACCAAGTAGCAAAAGATTCGACCTTTACTCATTCGGATATTGTCACCCGTGCTACACCATTAGGTCGAGTCACATTAAATAATGAAACAATAACTCTAACAGAAAATAATATACGAACAAAAACAGTCCTTTCGGAAGAAGAAAAAATATGCACGCTGTCAGATACGTTTGGTATTCGTCTTTAGTTTCGGGGAAACATTGAATAGCAGACACTGGGTGTATGCCAATGGCAGTTCAGCGTCTGCTTTTTCGATTATGTACTTATGTTTTTTCCTCATCTAAGGAAGCAAACTCAAATTCGTTTATGGCGTTATGATAATGATTGAAAAGTTCCGGGTACGTTTGCAACTCACTTTTGCCCTTGTCATTAATCATGTAGATCCCTCTTCGGATTCTTTCAAACCACCCATAATAGTTTTTATTCAGAATCGTTAAGGTTCTTTCACCTGTTCCCATCTTCCGAAGGGATTTAGGTGACAGTGGACCCGAATGCAAAAGGCAGCAGGCGATATGAATACAGTTTTCTTTATAGGCAGTCATAATTTTGGTCTGACGGCTTCCTCCAGTGTTAAAATCCGCTAATCTGCCTTCCATTTCAGCAAACATAGCTCTCCTTTTTATCTTGCTGCGCTGCATACTTCTCTTTCGGTCGAACGATGCCGGGTGAAATACAATTTCCACATTCGCATCGTCATCCAGAAACGAAACAATGATAAGACCTAATTCCATTCTTCTCACCAGATGACATAGATCCTTCCACTTTTTTGAACGGAAACTGAGTTTTGGTTTAGGAATGGCCACATAGACTTGATTTGTCAGCCTCTGTCTTTTAGCTGCTTGCACCAATAAATCGATATTCAACGTCAGTTTCAACTCAATGAGTATCAGTTCCTCTTCTTTCACAGCCGCAACATCACATTCTTTCACTTCTCCGTAGACATCGTATCCTTGGAGCGTAAAATACTCTTTTATTGGTTTGTATAAATCAACTTCATATTTTTTAAATTTTTTGTCCGACATACCTGAACTTCACCTCATTAAAATGGTATACGTAAATGATAGAAACTGCCATCGAAACAGATTAATCTATTCCAGTAATCCTTAAAGGAGAAGTGATAACGTACAGTGCGCTTCGCATTACCGTCCATGAAAAAGCATTGAATCTACTATGTGCTTGTAATAAAGCGGCTCTCCTTCAAAATTCTCGAATAATTAAGAGAACTCGTATACTTTTCACAGTATTGCATGTTATCATAGAAAAACGATCATATTAAAATGGAGGGTGCTGGTATTACAATGAGCTTAACGAAGACTGAACCAACTGGAATTCAAGTCGAGGATATACTGATTGCCAATCAATTATTAAAAGACATAGTTGTACATACCCCTCTGCAAAAGAATGAACGGCTATCCGAAAAATATGAATGTCGTATTTATGTTAAGAGAGAAGATTTACAACATGTTCGTTCATTTAAATTACGGGGTGCCTATTATAAAATTAAGACGATTGAAGCAGTTGCGCTTGAACAAGGAGTTGTCTGTGCCAGTGCGGGAAATCATGCCCAAGGCGTTGCTTACGCATGTGCCCAACTTGGTATTTACGCGAAAATATTCATGCCGCAGACGACACCGAAACAAAAGATTAACCAAGTGAGAATGTTTGGTCGAAACTATGTAGAAATTATTTTGGCAGGTGATACGTTCGATGAGTCCTCGAACAAAGCCGCGGAATGCGCTTCTGCTGAAAACAGAGTGTTCATCCATCCTTTTGATGATTATGATATCATCGCAGGCCAAGGTACGGTCGCAGTGGAGGTTATGAATGACATTGAAGAACCGATTGATTTTGTTTTCGCCAGTATCGGCGGCGGCGGACTCGCTTCCGGTTTAAGTACTTACATTAAAAACGTATCTCCGCAGACACAAATGATTGGCGTGGAACCTGAAGGTGCGGCTAGTATGAAAGCAGCCCTAACGAATAATGTAGTGACAACATTGGATAAAATCGATAAGTTTGTAGATGGTGCGGCGGTGCAAACTGCTGGACAGCATACTTTTGAAGTTTGCCGCAAATATCTGGATAATATTGTAATCGTACCAGAGGGTAAAGTGTGCACTTCGATTCTTGAATTATACAATGAACATGCAATCATTGTAGAACCTGCAGGCGCGTTACCGATCGCCGCCTTAGATTTTTATAAGGATGAAATAAAAGGCAAGTCTGTTATCTGTGTAATAAGCGGTGGAAATAACGATATCGGTCGAATGCAGGAAATCAAAGAGAAATCTTTGTTATATGAGGGTCTCCTTTATTACTTCATTGTCAATTTCCCTCAGCGCTCAGGGGCGTTACGCCAATTTCTGGATGAGGTACTTGGACCTGATGACGATATTACTACATTTGAATATACGAAGAAAAACAACAAGGAAAGCGGTCCCGGACTAGTCGGCATTGAGCTGAAGAAAAAATCGGATTATGAGGGACTTATTCAACGGATGCATCATTGCGGCTTTTCATTTAAAGAAGTTAACAAGGATAGTACATTATTCGATTTACTTATCTAAATGGGATTTCCAACATATAAAAAATCTTGCTTAAGGCGATTAAACCATAAGCAAGATTTTTCTTTTAAGCAAAGATACCTTTATCATTTCACAGCCCGCTTGCATTAAATGTATCTCCTCCTTCAATGGTTCCGTTTTCGAAACCTTTTGTAAACCAACGCTTCCTTTGCTCTGATGTTCCATGTGTAAAACTATCCGGTACAACATAGCCTTGAGCTTTTTTTTGAATTTGGTCATCACCTACAGCACTAGCTGCCGTCATAGCTTCCTCAATATCGCCCGATTCTAGATAATTCATATCCGCCTGATGATTTGCCCAAACACCTGCAAAATAATCAGCCTGTAATTCCATTCGCACCGAATACTTATTGAACTCCTCTTTGCTCAATTTTGAACGAAGTGCGTTCACTTGCTCGCTGATTCCCAACAGAGTCTGTACGTGGTGACCCACTTCGTGCGCAATTACATAGGCCATTGCGAAATCACCAGGAGCTTGAAATTTGTCTTGAAGTTCTTGATAAAAACTTAAATCGATGTAGAGTTTTTGATCACCCGGACAATAAAATGGTCCGACTGATGCCCCAGCCGCCCCGCACGCGGATTGAACGCTATCTGTGTATAGGACAAGGGTTGGCTCTACATACTCCAAGCCTTGTTCGCGAAATAACTTTGTCCACACAACTTCGGTATCCGCTAATACGACGGATACAAATTCTGCGAGTTCCTTTTCCTCCGCTGTTTCTTCGTAAGGAACAGACGTTCCTTGATTCGTAGTTTGTGCGCCATTCAAAATTTCTCCAGGGTCACCGCCCAAAAAAGTGAAGATAAGTAATAGAATTATACCGCCAATGCCGCCTCCAGCTAATGCTACGCCGCCTTTTCCCCTACCTCTCCGGTCTTCAACGTTCGCACTTCCTTTTCTGCCTTTCCATTCCATTCTATTTCCTCCCAACTTTTGATTGAAGCAATTGATTACACAGAATGTACCTATGTATTCCTTGCTATACCCAAAATTAGAGGATAATAATTCTTCTTTTTTGATACCATTTCAGTTGTGGAATTTTACCATTTAAAAAAAGCATCAAGAATTGCCCGATGCTTGGTGTTTCTAATACATTCCTAGTTTTGAACAGGGCGATAACCCCCACTAAACAAAAGTGTTCAATACCCTTTATTAATCAATTGCTCTGCCATTTTCACATTATTGTCAAAGAGTTTCTGGGCTAAAATTTCTTTTGCCTCCAAAGAAGCCACTAAATAATCAGTATCATTAACGGTAGCGACAATTGTAAACTTATAACCAAATGGACTCGTATCAAGGGAATGTAAACCATATACTTTATACATCTCCACGTATTCATCAGTTTGCTTATCGACTTTTAAATAGGATAATTGTTTCTTGTTCAAGTCGTCACAGACTTCTTGCAATAACACTCTAACAATACCCGGGTCTTGATTGAATGAAACGATAAGGCTTTCAAAAATCCTTCTTTTTTCAACAGAACCATTTACCATTTTCCTGATTTCCCCATTGGAAATAGTCAATAACTTTCCGTTAATCAATCGAATCTTGACAATCCTGAACCCTAGTTCCTCAACTGTTCCACCTTCGAGTTCCCCGTTGACGTTAATAAAATCTCCGCGTTTGATTGTACCTTCAAATATTATGAAAACGCCGCTTATAAGATCATTGATCAATTTCTGGGCACCGAAACCGATAACGGCCGCGATAATTCCTCCGGCAACAATAACTTCTTTCAAATCGCCCACGAACGGCTTAATAGCTGCGATTATAATAATGATGGCCAAAATATACCTGGATGTGTTTTTGGTTACACTTTCAATAGTTTCTTTCTTCTTCTCTTCTAATAGACTTGTTCGTTTGAATAGTTGCTGCATAAGCTTCCTGAAGACAACTATGAGCAAATACGCGGAAATAATCGTTAACATCAATGAAAATAGATACGATTTAACGGGTGTAAAATCAATGTCAAAAAAGTGTTTTATAGAATTTATAAACTCATTCATTTTCATCAAATTCCTATTCTGTATTCACTAGATTTTTTACTCTTTAAGTTTATCATACTATACAATAATTATAATCTTTCTTTCTCATTGAAAAGTGCCCTTGGAATGAATTCCCGGGGAAGTCGCAAAAAAATCCCCGCTAGAAATATAGAGATGACTCGTATAACACGAAAACACTGACTTTTCCGTGAACAATAGGTAGAATAGAAAGCGTAATTAAAATATATAATTGGGGGAAAAAGATATGTCCATCACCTTTACAGCAAAAGAGGAGTTCTTCACGTTTCACGACCCGATGCAAGAAGGGAAATTAATTGATCGGAAAACCGAAATCCGAATGGATCCGCTGACCGGCGAAACATCTCGGATCATATTTGACCCAGGCTCACCATTCATTCCAACTGACTATTCGAGGCTTGCTGAAGAAACAGCAGGTAGCAAATGTCCATTCTGTCCTGAAAACGTGCTATCCTTTACACCTAGATTCCCGAATGATTTAATCGAGGGTGGACGGATCAATCAAAACGAAGCTGTCGTTTTCCCAAATCTATTTCCTTACAGCAAACACAATGCTGTCGTCCGGATGTGCAATCAGCACTACGTCAAACCTAATGAATTTACAGCGCCCTTGATTGCCAATTCCTTTTCGGCTGCACATGATTATCTAAAAAGAGTCATTGCTCAAGACCAGCAAACGGCATATTCATCCATAAATTGGAACTACTTGCCACCTTCTGGAGGAAGTATTCTACATCCTCATATTCATGTTTTAGCTTCAGAACTTCCTACAAACTATCAACTAACAGCTTTGGCGGGCAGTGCGCAATTTTATGAGGAAACAGATAGCAATTATTATGATGGATTGATCAAGAGCGAACGTGAAATAGATGAGCGTTTCATCGGAACTGTAGGATCAATTGACTGGGTACATGCCTTTGCGCCTAAAAGTCATACTGATTTTATGGGGATATTCGAAGCTTCGTCCCTGGACGAATTAGACGATACTAGTTGGAATGATCTTGCGAAAAGCCTCATACAATATTTCCGTTATTTTAAAACAATCGGGATTACGAGTTTCAATCTTGCCCTATTTATCCCCGTTACCAAGAACGCGACTGAACGTGTCCATGTCCGGCTCGTTCCACGGCTGACAATCGGAGCACTACAAACAAGTGATATGAACGTTTTCAACTTCTTGCATGGTGAACCGCTTTGCATGAAGGTGCCTGAACAAACCACAAAAGAAGTAGCAGTTTTTTTTGAGTAATAAATAAGTGCCAGGTTTTGAAACGATTCGAAATCGTTTCATTACCTGGCACTTTCCTTTTAAACTGTCGTTACTAATACACTACGTATTTGTTTCATTTGATCGGTGACTTCTACAATTTTTTGCAATACTTCATTACGGCTTTGTTGTTGTTTTTTTACCACCTCTTTGCCGATCGTTTCAAATTGCTCTTGAGATGTAGATAAAAAATCCGCCATGGCATAACCTGAGGTCCATGGAGAAATTTGTGCTTTGTCACTTAATCCTTCTATCGTCTCAATCCAGCCGGAGATCGGTTGTAGCTGTTCAAACTCAGTAAAACGTTCTTTCCATTCTTGCGTCATTTGTTTGGACTGCCTCTCCATATTTCTCAATGTATCACGTGTTGAATCGAGAAGCTCCCTTTGATAACCATATATTTGTAGCGATTTTTCTTCTAGTTCATTTTGAATTCCTGATACCATTTTGATACTATTTAACCAGCCATCCCAAATTAGATCTACCCCATTACTCGTTTGTGTGCTTTCCCCAATTTTCTTCACCATTCTTAATTCCTCCTTTGAAATGTACCCATTTTTCATGCATGGATTTATAATAAATGCAAAATACTTCTTGCATTGTACCCTGATGTCAGTCGCGTTCATTGTCCTCATCCTTCAAATTGGAAGGTGTTTGAAAAGGTACGAAAAACGGATTATACAAATTGAAAAACTGTTCCAACATTTTTTGATAATGACCAAGCGAACCTGCCCATAACTCAAGGTACTCTTCCCCTACCCCTGTAATCGAATAAATTCTCTTTGCCGGTCCACCCGACGTAGTGTCCCAAACGGATGTGACCAGCTCGTCTTTTTCAAGTTGCCTCAGTATCCTATAAAAGTTTCCTTGATCCACTGATTGAATACCGAATTGCGTGATTTTCTCCATCAATTCATACCCATGTGAATTCCATTCGCGCAGGTGCAAAAGCATAATCGGGATCAAGAAGTTTTTCGGGGTGCCTAAATTGAGGCTTTTCACTTTATTTGTTTCTTCACCCTTTAACGCCATTATTTATCACCGCCTAAAATGTAAAATACTTATATATGTAATTTACACCTATGTGAAATAAAAGTCAAATTTATGAAAAATAACATTTTTGAGAATAGTGTATTATCATGTCGAATCATAAGGGAATATAATGTAATTTGATGGTATAATAGTCCTTATTGTTTATTTAAGAATAAGTTTATTCTTAGTATGATTATACAAGCGACCTACTGAAAATACCCAAGGGAGATGAAGTCTTATGCCACAAGCAAAATTTATGGACCCACTTACGATGTGGAAAGATATTTATGAGAAGACAGAAGCCACATGGAGTGAAGCGATTCAAGACTCGATGAAAAAAGAGCCGTTCTCTGAAGGGATGGGCCAAACTTTAAATAATCACTTACAATATCAAGAACTTATTTCCAAAATGACCGAAACGTACTTGAAACAAGTTAATATGCCGACGCGCGGGGAAATTGCGAGCATTGCCTCTCTCGTCATTAACCTCGAAGCGAAAATTGATGATCTCCAAGATAAAATCGAGGTAGATACAGTTGAAAATGAAACCAACAATGAAATTAACTTACTAAAAATATCTGTTATAAATTTGGAGAAAAAACTAGACAAAGTAATTGGTTTGCTTGAAACATCTAATGAAAAAAAGGCTCCTAATTCTGCTAAAGATAAACTTAAAAATATTTAGAACCTTCGATGTTGATTGGTGAACCGAACTTCTTATTTATAAAAAATTCATGATTCGGAGTGGATGAAACGATGACAACGAGCGCGATTGAAGTGATGGAAAGACAGACGATCTTGAAACCTCTGGAAGGAAAAGTGGCGATAGTTACGGGCGGATCTCGAGGAATTGGTGCAGCTATTGCGAAAGAGTTAGCTAAAAATGGTGCACAGGTTGTTATCAACTATCAATCTCGAACAGACTGTGCAGAGGCAGTGGTCCAAGAAATTGAAGAGGATGGCGGACTTTCTTACGCTATCCAGGCTGATGTATCTGATTTAAATGATGTCCAGAACTTTTTACAAGAAGTGATAAGTCGATTTGGAAAAATTGATATTCTTATTAATAATGCTGGCATTACTAGAGACCGTTCATTCCGAAACTTGTCTGAAGAAGATTGGAACGAAGTCATCAATGTAAATTTGAATAGTGTTTTCCATACAACTTCTGCAGTCATCAATCATATGTTGGAGAAAAAGTCTGGCCGGATTATTAATATCAGTTCAATCATTGGACAGACGGGCGGTTTTGGTCAATCCAATTATGCCGCTGCAAAAGCCGGTATGGTTGGATTCACTAAATCACTTGCACTGGAGACAGCTAAGAGCGGTATTACTGTCAATGCTGTTTGCCCAGGTTTCATTGAAACTGAGATGGTGGCGGCAATGCCTGACAATATAAAAGAACAAATGATTTCAAAAATCCCCATGAAACGTTTAGGTCAAGCGGATGAAATTGCCGAAGCGGTATTGTTTCTCGCGCAAGCTAACTATATTACCGGACAGTCAATCAATGTAAATGGCGGTTTGTACATGTAACACTTCCCGTTTATGGGCATTTAGGGGGCTTCCATTTCCGGGAGCCCATTTTCGATTATTAAGGAGGAATAAGATGAATAACTCAGCTATAAAAGAATTGGAAAACTGGGTGGATTCCATGCCCGAGGATGTTAAAAACGGTTATCGAAAGCTTAAGCGGATGACAGCGGTACTTACGACCGAGGCAGAGCCGCAAGTTGGTCAAACACCGAAGGAAGTCATTTGGACAAAGAACAAGGCAAAACTTTATCGCTATCAACCTAGCGTAAAGAAAACAAATAAAGTCCCTATTTTAATGATTTATGCACTGATCAATAAACCGTATATTCTTGATTTGACACCCGGAAACAGTTTAATTGAGTATTTGACTAATAAAGGCCACGATGTTTATCTCCTTGACTGGGGCACTCCCGGCTTTGAAGACAAGAATATGAAATTAGATGATTATATACTGGATTACATGCCGCGTGCCGTTAAGAAGGTGTTACGCACTTCTGATGCTAATGAGATCAGTTTGTTCGGCTATTGCATGGGTGGAACGATGACATCGATTTTCGCAGCGCTACATCCTAAACTTCCCATCCGCAATTTAGTATTTATGACCAGTCCTTTTGATTTTTCAGATACTGGCCTATTTGCAAACTTCTTAGACAAACGTCACTTTAATTTGGATAAATTGGTAGATACGCTTGGCAATATGCCGCATGATATGATTGATTTCGGAAATAAATTATTGAATCCAATCGCAAATATTTATGGTCCATACTTCAGTCTTGCAGATCGTGCGGACAACGAGGAATTCGTGGAAAACTGGAAGCTTATGCAAAAATGGCTAAATGACGGCATCCCTTTCCCAGGTGAAGCTTACAGACAGTGGATTGGCGAGTTCTATCAAGAAAATAAATTAATTAACGACCAACTCTTGATCAGAGGACAAAAAGTGGAGCTAAGCACTATTAAAGCGAACTTGTTGAACATTGCCGGAAAGCGTGATAATATCGCTGGACCGCAACAAGTTGAACCACTTCAAGCTAAAGTATCGAGTAAAAATAAAATTTTCCATCTGCTTGACACGGGTCATGTGTCTGTCGTAGTCGGTCGCAAGGCGATCAATGAAACATACCCGCTGATTGATGGTTGGTTAACGAAAAATTCGAAGTGAGATGGAATAACCTATAAGAAGACAAACAATCCCCGACCAGTATACAGGCCGGGGATTGTTTGTCTTAATTTTTTCAACAGTTTTTTAACTGAATACTGGCAATGTAACGAGAATCATCATTGTAAATAGGATCGCTACATAGTTCACTGAACACATGAACATGAGATGCGCCCACTTCATATCATCTTTGGTGAAAAACCCGCTAATACCGGCAACTAGCCAGCCGACATTCATTAGTGTCGCAATGATAACAAATACTGTTCCAAGTGCTCCTAAAAAGAATGGCAAAGGAAGTAAGCAGACTATATAGATAACCATTTGCCGTTTTGTAAATTCAAAACCATGAACGACTGGGAGCATAGCGACCTTCGCCAGACTGTATTCCTTCGACTTCTTCATCGCGATAGCAAATGTATGCGGCATCTGCCAAATGAACAGAATCAAAGTCAATACAATCGGGACGATATGATATCCAGGTTCTATTGCAGCCCAACCGATTAGCGGCGTCACCGCGCCTGAAACACTGCCTATTACTGTGTTCAACGTAAATCTGCGTTTTGACCACATCGTGTACAGAATAACATACGTGAACCATCCAATGAATGCATAGATGGCTGCTTCAACTGTTGTCAAAGTGAGAAGCAGTAAACCCACTGCAGATAATACGATACCCAAAGTTAAGACGAATTTAAGGGAAAAATGTCCCGTAACCGTTGGGCGATTTTTGGTTCGTTCCATAACTGTATCTATGTCAACGTCGTACCAGTTATTCAAGATAAGTGCGCCAGCCATCACTAACGTACTTCCTGAAATTGTGAGTAAAAAGACGTGCCAGTTTGCTAAAAAAGTTGAGTCCGTGAAATAAAGTGCTAACCAAAAACCGGTCAGGACTGGCAACACGTTAGAAATTAAAACAATTGCTTTAAAAAGTGATTTTAGGTCAGCAACAAGCGTGGACAAGTTTTGTTTAGTCGATACAGTCGTTTTCTCAACCTTCTCCCAAGAAGGATCCATTACTTTAGACATCAATTCTTCTCTCCTCAAAAAAGCCAGGTGTTTTTCCAATGTAATGAAAAGCACATTCTTCTGCAACTGGCATACTTACCTCCATTTTACCCTTACTTTTCAAGTAAGACAAAGGAAAGCTTTGTGACATTTTCAAGAGAGCTAAAAAAGGATTATGTGATTCAACCCCATAAAGGTTAATCTCGATGTTCCAGCACAATATAGACTAGTAATAACGAAATCAAAAGAAAAATATACGGAGGCTAACTTAATGATTCTATTCCATATCACTTCGGCGCTTACGCAGTTTTTATATGCTCAATTCTTCTAGTACGAAAGAAGTCGCTAAACAGCATTTAACCTAACTATTTCAAAAGGTGAAATCACCGTGATAACTTCGAAGAGTAAAGCAGTCATTATTCAAAAATACGGCAAGCCTTACCTCACTACTATCGAGGTAAAGCTTGCCTGTTATTTGTATACTTTGTTTCGACGCATTAGATGTCCCCAATTTACCTAGAAAAACCAGCGTAAGTACTAAAACGTGGTCACAAAAGGCATCCATAAAGCGCCGGAGCGTGTATTATAGAGAATCCTTAGCCTAGACTATAGCTGAACCATATACTTACTCAGCAGATTCGACTAACTTCAACTGTTCCAATTGAATCAATCCCTCAATATCATTACTAGTGACGTACCCCGCATCCTTACTAATATCGGCCATCTCTTGAATAACCTCTTCATTTACGGACGTCGTCACTTTCAGTCGCTTAAATGCGGCTTCCAGTTCTTTTTTGTCGATTTCTTTCCCTGTCAATTCCTTGATGTGCTTAATAACAAGATCTTGGCTATCTCCAGGATTTTGTTCAATAAACCCGACCGCTTTTACATGTGCCTTTAAATAGGCGTTTGCAAGTTTTTCATCTTCCAAAAACTTCTTACTTGCCGCGACCACTGTATTTGTCGATTCTTTTCCCCAAGCGAATGATTCCCAGTCAAGCAACAACTTGCCATTCGCCTGTGTTTCTAAGATATATCCCCACGGTTCTTGTGTCGCGGCAGCGTCAACAGTCTTTTGGATAAAAAGCGTTGTTGTATCGGCTGGCGCTGCGGCAAACATTTCGACTGTCCCACCATTTGAAGTCGGCTTAAGACCCACTTCTTGCAGCGCTTTACGTAACATTACATCTTGTGTACTTCCAATTACCGGTATCGCAACTTTCTTTCCGTCCAAATCCGCCAAATCTGAAATAGTACTATGTTCACTCGCAACGAGGACTGCTCCGCCGTTTACAGCGCCTGAAATAATATGGTAGTTTGGGTCTTTTACATAGAAGTTCAGCAATGGGCCGGGTCCGACTGTTCCAACATCAATTGATTTAGTGGCCATCGCTTCCATGAATAAACCGCCGTTATTGAAGGTTTTCGTGTTGATTTTAATATCTTCTCCGAACGCTTCCGCGAAATAACCTTTCTCCAATGCAACTATCGTAGCGATATGCGTTAAGTTGGGAAAATACCCGATATTCACTTCTTCGCTGCCTTTTGCCCCTTTTTCAGCCTTTCCGCATGCAACACCAAAAGTTAGGACGATTGATGCAAGTAGTGCAAGTGTGAATAACTTACGTTTCATAGTGATCTCTCCCCATCTCCATTTTATATAATTCTTTTAACTGATTCCCCACTTTTTCTGTACACGGCGCTCCAGTCGTAAAAAGACCAGATTATCCATGATAGTCCCGATGACACCAATGATGATCATTACCGAAATGACTAAATCCATTTGCCCAAGAGACCTGCCCATCTCCAACAAGTGTCCAAGTCCTCCCCCAGCACCAAGCAGTTCTCCAGCCATTAACGCACGCCATGAAAACGCCCATGCGATCCGCAGTCCGGAAATGATTTGTGGAACAGACGCCGGTAAAATGACAGTCCGTAAAAAGTGAAAGCCGCTTGATCCTAATGTCTTGGCAACTCGTTGATAAAGCTTCGGTACATTCTTAAAGCCACTCGTCGCACTAATTGTCATTGTCCATGTTGCGCCGATTGCGACAATAAAGAGTATTGAAAAATCGTTTAACCCGAACCAGATGATTGCAAGCGGAAACCAAACAATACTCGGAATCGACTGCAATGCCGTAATGAGAAATCCAAGCGTGTCTTCAACTAGCTTAGATCTCCAAATGAGATAACCTAAAAACAGCCCGAGCACTGTCGCAATTGTAAACCCGATTAATAGACGTCCCATACTTGTATAGATTGCAATCGCTATCTGCCCATTCACAAGACCCGTATATAATGTAAGAAGTACCTGGCTGAGACTGGGAAACATGAAATCCGGCAAGCTTGATAGTCTAGATGTGACTTCCCATATCCCCGCTAGAATCGCGATGAAGAGGGTCCGCCTTAAAATTGTAATCATCCCCCATTTCCTCCCTTAACACTTTCTCAATTTCACCTTGCAGTGAGGCTAATATCTGTTTTTCCAAATGAAATGTTGCGTCATTCGGCATTATTCCATCCTTCATAGTTTTTGAAAAATAAATCTCTTTGATCTTTCCTGGACGTGTTTCAAAAACGACAATTTTTTCCGATAAAAGGACTGCTTCTCGAATGTTATGCGTAACGAAAAAAATCGTTACTTTCGTTTTTTGCCATATTTCCAACAGCTCGTTGTGCAACACCATTCTCGTTTGCTCATCTAGTGCTGCAAACGGCTCATCCATCAGCAGAATTGCCGGTTCCATTACAAGAGCCCGTGCGATTGCAACACGTTGTTTCATACCTCCGGATAGCTGATGAGGGTATGCATCAATAAAATTGCTTAAATGAACCATTTTCAACATTTCCTTCGCTTTATCATCTGCCTGCTTTTTTGGCAACCCCTTCAAACGTAAACCATATGTGACATTGTCAAGGACTGTTAACCATGGAAACAGTCCATCTTCTTGAAAGACAACGACACGATCGGGTCCTGGATTCGTCACTTTTTTTCCTGCAATGCGAATTTCCCCTGTGTCCGGCTTATCAAGACCCGCAATAAGATAGAGTAAAGTAGATTTCCCACAACCGGACGGGCCTACAATCGAAACAAACTGCCCTTTATCCACTTCTAAGGAGATATTATCTAGCACGTTTACCCGGCCTTTTTCTTTATGAGGAAAACTTTTTTCAATTCCATCAATCGATAAATACATTTGAATTTCTCCTCCCACCCCAATACCTACTAATTCAATATGTTTTATACCTTTTATATATAGTCGCTCATTTCAATGTAGTTTGTCAACTAGTATTTTCATTCTTTACTACTTCTTTTTATGATATTTTCTAGTTTGTATAACAAAATAATAAATACTATTCGTTTCAGTAGTACTGGAGGTCTGACTAGAGGAAGATTATACGGAAACTCTACGACAGCAAGGGCATACTATACGACAGTTTCTTCAAATTCCAAGCAAGTCCATACCCAACAATTTCTAAACAGAACTCTTAAAAATAAAAACCTTCTGCCGAGGTTCTTATTGGCAAAAGGTTACGAAATTATGATTCGAACAAGTCGCTGGATAAATATCGTTCGCCGGAGTCAGGTGCAATACAAACGACTGTATCATTAGGTGTCAATCGTTTTGCTACAGCAAGCGCCGCATGTATTGATGCGCCTCCCGAAGGGCCAACGAGGATACCTTCAAGGGCCGCTATGCTCCGGACTGTATTGTATGCCTCCTCGTCTGTAATTTTAAAAATCTCATCATATACATTCGTATTCAACACTGGCGGGATGAAACCGGGGCTTGTTCCAACAAGCTTATGCTTACCAGGTTGCCCTCCTGATAGAACAGGTGAACCGGCAGGCTCAACGACATGGACAGTGATTGTCTTATCATAATCTTTTAGTGATTCCCCTGTCCCGGTGACTGTTCCACCCGTTCCTGAAGTACAAACAAATGCAGTAAGTGGTCTACCGATCGATTCCATCGCGCGGATTATTTCAACAGCAGTCGTAGTTCGATGAATATCCGGATTTGCTGCATTTTCAAATTGCATGGGAATAAAACTGTTCTCAATTTGTCCTGCCAATTCGTTTGCCTTTTCAATTGCTCCAGGCATCCTTTCTTCACTCGGTGTTAGTACCACCTCTGCGCCGTATGCTTTCATTAAATTAATACGCTCGATCGTTGCGTTGTCGGGCATGACGAAAATAGCTCGATAGCCTCTCGCTGCAGCATTCATAGCCAAACCGATTCCTGTATTTCCAGACGTCGGTTCAATAATAGTTGCACCTTTCAATAAATCGCCGCTTTTCTCAGCTTCAACGATCATATTGAAAGCTGCTCGATCTTTAACACTTCCGCTTGGGTTGAAAGACTCAAGTTTCACAAAGACAGCTGCACCTTCTGAATCTAAAACTTTATTCAATCTTACAAGTGGTGTATTTCCTATCAGTTCGGCTATATTATTTACAATTTGCATATCCATCATCCTTCCAATTAGCAGTTCTTATCGTCTCCCTAGTATAACAAATCAAACTATATTATTCCTATCCTTTTTATAAGTTTTTAGAAATCTGTGTCCGTATTCATCACAAAAGGGATAAGGCATCAAACAGTCACCTTACCCCTCAATTGTTCCATTACTAACTCTTGCTAACGTAGCGCGGGACTATCTTCTGTAATCGCAAAGCCTTTGATCGTTTCTAGGAAGGCTTGTTGTTTTTCATTCGATTGTCTATAGGAAACATTTGTGATTTCTTTTAGCAATTTAGTTTTTATTTTTTGATTTAGAATGGAATGCTTCACTTTTACACGCGCCAGTGCAAGAAATTCAAGGTATTCTTCATAAGATTCATCATAAATTGCGGCAAGTTCATCACGAATGACTTTTGCCAGTGTTGGACTTGCCCCACCAGTTGCAACACTGATTGTTAAGTCACCTCTTGTTAACTTTGCAGGGACATGGAAAGTACTGATTTCCTGATTATCAACAACGTTCACGAGTTGATAGTTTCCAGCGGATAAGGCGACGAACTCATTTACTTTTTCATTGTTCGTCGCAGCAATGACGATCCATGCAGAGTCAAGATCTTCGGGTTCAAATATTTTATTCCTCCAGGCAATTCGGTTGTCACTGAGCAGTTCTTCGATTTTCAATTGAATTACGGGACTTATTACAGTGACACACGCACCAGACTGTAATAAACCGGCGATTTTTCTATAGGCTATCTGCCCCCCGCCGACGACTACCGCTTCTTTATTCTTCAAGTTCAGCATAATAGGATATCCGTCCATTGATTTTTCCACCTGCCTTTTATCATCAAAAAAAGACCGCACTTTTGGCGGCCTTTTTTGGCTTATCACCGATCAATCATGAAAGTCCAATCCAGATTGCACGGCTTTCACATGTCCGGCACGAATGACAAAATCTCCAAAATGCTCACCTTCCTGTCTTTCCTTAGCGTATTGGAAAAATAGAGGTTTAAGCAATTCCAGTATTTCTTCTTCTCCGACGTTTTCTCGATAGATTTTGTTCAGCCGATCCCCAACAAAACCAGCACCCAAATACATATTATATTTACCTGGGGCCTTTCCGATAAAGGCGATTTCACCTAAAGCCGGACGGGAACAACCATTTGGACAACCGGACATGCGTATAACAATCTCTTTTTCACGTAAACCCGATTCATCTAAAATCAACTCGATTTTATCCAACAGCGATGGTAGATAACGCTCGGCTTCGGCCATGGCCAGCCCGCAAGTCGGGAAAGCAACGCAAGCCATTGAACTTCTTCGTAATGCGGAATGATGCTGCCCATCAGTCAAGCCATGTTTCTCAATCAATTCTTCAACAATATTTTTTTGTTGACTGGAAACGTTACTTATAATCAGATTTTGATTCGGGCTGAGTCGGAAATCCCCTGTGTGAATCTTGGCTATTTCCCGCAGACCTGTCATCAATGGATAATCGTCCTGATCCTTAATCCGGCCATTTTGGATAAAGAGTGTATAGTGCCATTTGTCGTTGCTCCCTTTCACCCAACCATAACGATCGCCATTATGTTCAAATTGATATTCCCGTGCCGCATCAAGTTCCCAGCCCAATCTTTCTTGGAGCTCATTGACAATCCAATCAAGACCCCGAGCATCAATCGTGTATTTGAAACGTGCGTACTTTCTCACAGAGCGGTCTCCATAATCACGTTGAATTGTAATTATTTTCTCTGCCACCTCAATAATTTGATCTGGTGTACAAAATCCAATTACTCTGGCCAACTGTGGATACGTCTTCGTATCTCCATGTGTCATCCCCATGCCGCCTCCGACAGCAATATTGAATCCTGTTAATTTACCTTCATCCAATATGGCAATCAGACCAAGATCCTGGGAAAAAACATCAATATCATTATTAGGAGGTACTGCTACACCAATTTTAAATTTCCGTGGTAAATAGAGCGCGCCATACATCGGTTCAATTTCTTCATCCGTTTCCTGACTGTCGACCACTTTTTCACCATCCAGCCAGATTTCATGATAAGCTGTTGTCCGTGGTGAAAGATAATCGCTCAGTTTCTGAGCCCAACCATAAACTTCAGTGTGAATGTCCGATTGATAGGGATTTGGATTACACATCACATTCCGGTTTACATCACCGCAAGCGGCTAGCGTATCCATCAACGAATCGTTGATTTCTTGAATATTGTTCTTCATATTCCACTTTAAAATCCCATGCATTTGAAAAGCCTGCCTAGTAGTCAATTTCAACGTGCCGTTGCCATATTTATTGGCAACACGATCCATCACCAACCATTGTTCCGGAGTCGCAACTCCGCCCGGAGCACGGACACGAACCATAAACTGGTATGCCGGTTCTAATTTTTGTCGTTGACGCTCATTACGTAAATCTCGATCATCTTGCAAATAACTGCCATGGAATTTCATCAATCGATTATCGTCATCGGGGATTCCTGAACTGATTGGATATTCCATTGTATTCACCAGTGACCCTCGTAAATAATCGCTTTCGCTTTTTATCCGCTCAACGTCACTAGGCGGTCCCGGTTGTGGCGGTAGTATAATTTTTGTCGTCATTTTCCCAGCTCCTTTTCAGTCTATTTAATAGACATCCCGTTGATAACGTTTCTGCTGTTGCATGTCAGCCAAATAGGCGGTTGCTTCCTTGGAACTCATGGCGCCTTCTTCTTCTAGGATTTTCTCTAAAGTTGCATGAACATCGGTTGCCATCTGCTTTTCATCCCCACAAACGTAAACCACAGCTCCCTCTTCCAGCCATTGAAAAATATCTTGACTTTTCTCTAGCATACGGTTCTGGACATAGACCTTTTCGTCCGTATCACGGGAAAATGCAACATCCATCCGTGTCAATACACCTTGTTTGAGCCAGTTCTGCCATTCAACCTGATATAGGAAGTCTGTCACAAAATGCTGGTCACCAAAGAACAACCATGTTTTCCCTTCGGCGCTAATCTCTTCCCGCTCTTCTAAGAACGATCTGAACGGGGCGACTCCAGTACCGGGTCCAATCATAATTATCGGTGTGTCAGGATCCTCCGGTAATTTAAAGTTCGCATTCCGCTGAACATATACAGGCAAGCTATCACCTGGTAGTGCGCGAACAGCGCATTCGTCCGAGCAGACACCCACCCGATTGCGACCGTGCGATTCATAACGGACGGTTCCAATCGTGAGATGTACTTCATCTGGATTCGCTTTTGAACTGTTGGCGATTGAATAAAGGCGTGCTGGTATTTTTCGCAAAATCGAAATAAATTCACTGGCGGGGACTTCCCAAGGTGCAAAATCCTTTACTAAATCCAATAGATCACGACCATACAGATAATTCCTGCATTCTTGATCTTTTTCCGGCTCCAATAGCTCTTTTAATCCTTTGGCAGCAGTTAGTTGCGATGCTTTTTGTAGTAGTGGTTTTGTAAGCACCGTAATCTCGAAGTTGGAAATCAATGAATCACGCAGAGATTTCAGCTCTCCCTGCTTATTAACCGCGAGGAGTTCGTCAGGATTCCAGTTCATCTCAGTAATCAACGCATCTACTAACTTAGGGTCATTTTCCGGGAAAACACCTAAACTATCACCTGGTTCAAAATCAAGATTTGATCCTTCAAGTGATAATTCAAGATGTCGTGTTTCTTTGTTCGACCCACGGCCATTCAAATTGAAATTTTCAAGGATTTCAGCTTTAAATGGATTCGTTCTCGAATATTTCGCTTGTTCAGAGGGTGCCGTATTATTGACAGTTTGCTGAACAGACGTAGAATTGGTCCCTTCTCGTTTGTTCAATGTAAAAAGAACGTCCTTTAGCCATTCTGCGGCAGGTTCATCATAATCCAAGTCACAATCAACACGCGGACTAAGCTGTTTAGCTCCTAATTCCAGCAAACGCTCATCGAATTGTTTTCCTGTTTGACAGAAGAATTCATAAGAACTATCTCCCAAAGACAATACTGAAAATTCTAGGTTTTCCAATCTCGGAGCCCTTTTACTGTGAAGATATTCATGGAACGGAATCGCATTATCAGGTGGATCACCTTCTCCATGCGTGCTCACAATCAATAGTAGGTTTTCGATTTTCTTCAATGCATTTGGTTTGAAATCATTCATTGAAGAAAGCGTTACTTGAAAATCTTCTGCTTCCAGGTTTTTCGACAGGTTTTCAGCTAATGCTTGCCCGTTGCCGGTCTGTGATCCGTAGAGGATGGTCACTTCTCGGGAGATAACCTCTGTACTAACGACAGGAGCTTCCAATACAGCCACGCCGCCGGATGCAATTTGATTTTTCGCTATCTGATTTGCACTCAAATACCCGCCCAGCCAGATTTGTTGTGTCTCCGTCAGAACTGGCAGAAGTTGATTAAGGAGTTCTACCTGCTCCTTATTAAATGGACTGTTTATCTCTAGAAGCGCCAACGATTTCCACCTCGCAAAGTAGTATTTTTTTCGTTTATTTTAATCTGATCTTTTCATTTTTCTCGATTTGGACAACAACATTATCTTGGACAATCAATGTTATTGAGCCGTATTGCATCGTAATTAGCATCTGCTTTAAATTTTCTATTGTCAGATCAAGATTTTGTTCCCTTTTCCCCATAGTCACTGTCCATCCTTCCTATGAAAATACGAGCCTTCAGGCAGTTGAATACTAGATAGTAAATGGTGTTCCTTCATTTAATAACTATATAATTCGAATATCGACTTTCATATGTTCAACTTATATAGCACGATTTTTCTGATTCAAGTAATTCAGTCACTCGTTCCACGAGTATATCTCGGATATTCTCATGATAGCCAAGGCTATGACAAAGAATTAATCGATTGGCGCCAGTTGACTGTTGTGTAATCTTTTTTTCAATTCCATTCATTAAAATTCCTGTGAAAAGCAAGTAAGGAATAATGAAAACTTGTTTTTGCGAAACTTGCTGCAGTTGTTGCAACACCTCATCGAAATGAGGGGCCGCTCCATAAAGAAAACAAACTTCAACTTTGTTAAAGGCATAGTTATCACGAAGAAGCCGTGCAATCTCGGTTAAATCCTGCTTGACTGCTGGATCGCTGCTGCCCCTTCCAATTAATAACACTTGGGCATCTTCTGCTATCGTGATTTTTTGTTCGAGTACCCGATCATATAAACTGTCAACAATTTTCGGATGAATGCCAAACGGCCTTCCGTATGTAAATTCGACATCGGGATACATGATCCTACCCACTTCGATTTCAAATGGAATATCATCTTTTGCATGAATTGCTGATAATAGTAGGATAGGAACGACCGCAATTTTAGTAGCACCTTGGTCCACACACTTGGCAATTCCCTCATTCACGCTTGGGGCCGCCAACTCTAAAAAACAAATTTCTTGTATCGGAACATCGATAAGTGCTTGACTGCTCCGGATAAATTGAATGGCTTCTTCGACACCTGCCTTTACCCGGCTGCCATGGCACACATATAAGATTGCCTGCATGCTAATCCCCCTTTTCTTCCGCTAGTACGCCGACACTTCTTGTATGAGCTTTTGATCCACCCCCGCTTGTTCGAACCATTGAATCTTCTCTCTTAACTTTACAACCTCACCGACAATGATCATGCTCGGATTTTTCATGTCAGACTTTCTAGCAATCTCGACTATAGAAGATAATGTTCCTGTAATCGTATACTGATCTTCTGTCGTTCCCCAATGGACAAGTGCGACCGGTGTACTTTCAGGTCGACCATATTTCGTGAGCTGAGCACAAATATATGGCAAATTACCAACCCCCATATAAATCGCCAAGGTATCAATTCCCTTCGCAAGACTTTCCCAATGAATGGAATCACTTTTACCGGCGCGCATATGACCTGTGACAATCGCAAAGCTTGAACTGAGTTCGCGATGAGTAACAGGGATACCTGCATAAGCAGGTGCAGCAATTCCTGCAGTAATCCCGGGAACCACCTCGAAAGAAATCCCATTGTCAGCAAGTACTTCAGCTTCTTCAGCACCTCTCCCGAAAACGAATGGATCTCCGCCTTTTAAGCGAGTGACAATCTTTCCTTGTTTCGCATACTTCACTAGAAAGTGATTGATCGTTTCCTGAATCATCGCGTGATAGTTTGGCAGTTTCCCGCAATAAATTAAGTCGGCTCCCGGTTTTGCATAGTCGAGTAGCTCTTTATTGATTAAGCGGTCATATAGGATGACATCTGCCTCTTGAATACACTTCATCCCCTTAACGGTTATTAAATCAACATCTCCGGGACCCGCACCAACTAGATAAACTTTACCCATTCACTACCCTCTCCTAGCCATCTGAATTTACAGTAACATCGTCTTTATAAATGGACCGTTTCTTTTTGCATACCGGCAATTAATACGTCAATTACTTCCGGGCGACTGAATGTCGATGGCAGTTGTTCACCGTTGCGAAGCTTTTCCCTGACCTTCGTACCGGATAAAATCATATGGTGACTCGCATCATGCGGGCATGTTTTGGGTGTTGCCATACTGTCGCATTTATTGCAATAAAAACTATGCTCAAAAAATAATAACGTAATCCCAAGCTCTCCAAGCGTAAAGTTGCTGAAGATTTTTTGGGCATCGTACGTGCCATAATAATTACCTACACCAGCATGATCTCGACCAACGATAAAGTGCGTGCAACCGAAATTCTTTCGGACCATCGCATGAAAAACAGCTTCCCTTGGTCCGGCATAACGCATTGCTGCAGTAAATACACCTAAAAACACATGTTCCTTTGCATAATAGTTTTCTAGTAATACTTCATAGCTCTCCAGGCGTACATCTGCCGGAATATCATCTGATTTCGTTTCACCTACAAGTGGATTCAAGAATAATCCATCTACAATTTCCAATGCTGTTTTTTGAATATATTCATGTGCCCTGTGAACCGGATTTCTTGTTTGGAAACCAACGACTGTTTCCCAGCCACGCTCCTGGAACTTTTGCCTTGTTTCAATCGGATCATAGATGTAGTCAGAAAACTCATTTAACGGCCTACGCTTAATCAATGTAATTGTTCCGCCAAGATATACATTTGGACGTTCAAACAACTTCTTAACGCCTGGATGCTCACGGTCTGTCGTTTGATAGACCAGTTCTGCTTCTTGTTCCTTGTCTGGTGTAAAAATATCCGATACTTCAAGCACACCATAGACAACACCGTCTTTCACCAATTTCACGAAGTTCCCAACAGCGATATCTTGTGCATTCTCCTCCGTCGTTGGCAATGTAATCGGAATCGTCCACGGTTCCCCAGTAGAAAGCCTCATAGTCGTAACGACAGAGTGATAATCTACTTCTGTTAAAAATCCACTTAACGGGCTATAAGCACCCGTACCGATTAAATCTAAGTCACTACTTGCAATTTCATCTAATTCAACCGTTTTCGTGAACCCCTCGAATTGAAAATCAGGATTCCTGCGATTAATTAATGTGCCACCGTGTGGTTGACTCAAGCTCATTTAAATTCCTCCATTTTTCACTTAATTTTGGTCATACGCTATTACGATTTAACTTTTATGCAAGCCACATTCCGTTTTGTTTTGATTAGCCCATCGTCCTGACCTTGAACCTGTTGTTGTATCGCCTGGCAATGTACAAGGGGCGCAGCCAATACTTGGATAGCCATGGTCATGGAGAGGGTTATAGGGCAATTGGTGTTTTTCAACATACGCCCAAATATCACTCCACGACCAATGAATCAGCGGGCAAACTTTTATCGATTGAAAGGTTTCATCCTTATTCACAAAATTCGTCTGACTTCTCGATGGTGATTGTTCGCGTCTAAGTCCAGATAACCAAGCTGTCGCATTACTTACTGTTTCTCGTAGCGGCACCACTTTTCTCATATGACAACAACGGTCAGGCTGTCTTTCCCAAAGTTTATCGCCATATTTTTCAGCTTGTTCTTCAACTGTTAAAATGGGCTTTTTCAATTCAATCACCAAATTTGGATAGCGACTTTTCACTTCATCGATTAAGGTATATGTTTCTTGAAAATGAAATCCTGTATCCAGAAAGACCACTTTAGCTGTTGGTTTTATTTTCGAAATTAAATCTATCATTACGATACCTTCAACCCCGAAGCTACATGCATATACAAGCTCGTCTTTATATTCGCCGTAAGCCCATTGCAATACGTTTAATGCACCTTTGGATTCATCGTCAATCGTAAATTTGTCATTGGACTCAACCCATGATTCATACGTAAGTTTCACCAAAGTAATTCTCCTTCCCAATCTTTTTAAAAAAGGCGACTTTAATCATTCAATGATTAAAATCGCCTCTAATTTTTTAGTCAGCGCATTATTCATATGTTCACTATCTGCCCTAAGCTTCTGGTTTTCCAGTCGGCTATTCGTTAAAATATATGTTAACTTTATTAATCCTATGTGTCAAGTAGGTATTAAGGCATTTCATTCCCATAATCCTAATTAATTACAGGAACACCGATTTTTTCATATATAATTATTATCATTTAAATACGAAACGATGACTTCGACTGATTCTGAAATACTTAATCGATTTGTATCGATGGTGATTTCAGGCGCATCGGGTTCTTCATAAGGAGCATCTATCCCTGTAAAGCCTTTAATTTCACCCAATCTTGCTTTCTTGTAAAGTCCCTTCGGATCGCGTTCTTCACATGATTCCATAGTGGCTTTCATGTATATTTCTATAAATTCATCAGTTTCCACAAGTTCACGTACTTGATTACGATCTTCTCGATAAGGGGAAATGAATGCGGTTAACGTGAACAATCCTGCATCGACCAATAATTTAGAAACTTCACCGATTCTGCGGATATTTTCCGTTCGATCCTCTGGACTAAACCCTAAATTCTTATTTAAACCATATCTAACGTTATCGCCATCCAGTCGATAGGTGTGAATGCCCCGCGCGTGTAATGCCGTTTCCAATGCAACTGAAATCGTCGACTTTCCTGATGCCGATAATCCTGTAAACCATAGGACAGCACTTTTATGCCCCTTAGCTTCACGGCGAATTGCTTTTGTGATCTCGGATTCATGCCAAACGATATTTGTAGACTTTGTCATTATATTCTCCTCCTAAAACCATACGTTATATATAACTGTTAGCGATGTAACCATAACAATGAGACTTAGCGGTGTGCCAATTCTCACATAGTCAATAAATTTATAACCACCTGGACCATAAACAATTAAATTTGTTTGGTAACCAATCGGAGTGATAAAGCTTGATGAAGCTGCTATCGCAACTAATACCGCAAATCCCATAGGATCAAGTGCCAGTGAATTTGCCAGTTCCAAACCAATCGGTAGCATCAAGACTGCGGCAGCACTATTTGTAATTAATTCTGTAAACAGGTTTGTCAATGCATACATCATCACTAAAATCCCGATGACCCCAATCGGTTTCCCTACTGCTATTAGCCCGGTAGCAGCTAAATCAGCCAACCCCGTTTTCGACATTGCTATTCCAATGCCGAGCGAGCTGGCAATGATGAGTAATACTTCCATTTGCATATTTTTTTTTACGTCTTCCGTGCCAACAACCTTTGTGGTTAACAGAATGACGACAGCCAATGCCATTGCATTAAGCATCGTTAACCACCCGATCGAAACGCAAACGATCATCAACAATAAAAGCACAATGGAAAACCAAGATTTCCAGTTGTTTTCATGTAATATCTTCGGTGTTTCTAACCGGGAAACAACATAAAAGTCATTGGATTGTTCATATTTTCCTATGAAATCAGCACCCGCTAATAACAGCAGCGAATCTCCAGGTTTCAAACTAATATCGCTGACTTTACTTTGTATCCGTTCATTTTTCCGGTGGATTGCAATTACACCTGCATCATAACGCGAACGAAACTGCGATTGTTTGATTGACTTGGATAGAAGCCCTGATTGATGAGACACGACCGCTTCTATTAAGTGAGTTGAACCGTTTTTAAGATCATCCAGTTCCAGATTCGTTCCCGTTCTTAATTTTAAGCCATTGACTTTTTGTAATTCGGCCATTGTGGAAATTTTACCTGTAAAGATTAATCGGTCACCTGCCTGTATGATCGTTGAGTTCCGGACAGGCGACACTCTTTCATTTTTGCGAATGATTTCAATGAGGTATATACTATCTAAATTGCGTAAGCCTGCTTTTACAACACTTTGGTTCACAAATTGAAATGATGAATCAACATGCATTTCTGCAATATATTCTTTCGCGCCTTCTTTCACTTGCTGACTAAAGCCTTTGTGATCAGGAAGTAATCTTTTTCCTACAGTGAATAAATACAATAGACCAACTACTGTTACCGGAATGCCAACAACCGTTAATGTAAATAATGAAAATCCTTCAAGACCATAATCCAACAACATCCCGTGAACAACGATATTTGTAGATGTTCCCATCAGTGTAATCGTTCCACCCAAAATCGTGGCATACGATAACGGTATCAAAAACTTCGAAGGGGATATTCCATGTTCTTCACACCAGTTTTTAATAATAGGTGTAAACGTCACAACAATCGGTGTGTTATTGAGAAATGCTGATAACATTGAAATCGGCACGAAGAACCGCACCATTGCCCCGGTCTGGGTTCGACTGTTCTTCAACCACTTTTCCGCAATTTGATCAATCCTTCCACTTTTTTGTACAGCCCCTGCGACTATAAATAAGAGAGCTATTGTAAGCATTCCCTCATTCGAGAAACCGCTAAGTGCTTCTTTCGGTGTCAGTATTCCAGTAATCAACAAGATTACTAATGCCGAAAAGATAATCATCCCCGGTCTAGCTACATCTAAAACTAGACAAGCGAGCATAACAACAATCAAAACAAGCACTGTTATCATTTCCAATGACATCGGCATCACCACCCTTTCCGTATGCCTTTTTATTTTGATTTTACTATACAAAAAAGGCATCTTTTTAATCGATTCGAATGATCGATTTGAAAGATGCCTTTAGTTGACTAATTAGCATGTATTTAATTGGTAAAAAATAAAAACCTCTCTAGATAGGATATAAACTATTAAGTTGAGACCAATACTACCTCATCAAAAATTCAATGTCAATGACTTATCAGATAATATTTTTAATCATATATGTTTAGTATGAATTAATGGGCAGTATCCCTAAAAGAAAAATAATTTGGTGCTATCCGTATTATTAATAAATGCATGCTTAGGATGCAATTTACCCGTAAAAATAATTCATTATCTTTACTACGATAAAGCGTTGAAATGGAAAACTCCTATGAATCCGCTACGGCGCTAGGGGATGCCTCCCGCCATAAGCCAGACAACTTCGTCGTCAGCCTTATGGCTTCGGCTACCCCTTTTAAGGCGCCTTCACTCAGTTTGTACACTGGATTAATTATTTCAGTTAATATAGTTTTTGCTATGACTCTTTGATTAAATCTTAACTTGACAGAAAAAATATAGGTATCAATCCGGTTATATTAAGGCTATCTTTATTAAGCAAATGCCTATAACCGATTTCATTTCAGATTTTCAAAAAAGACACGGATAACATCGGCTCCGCCTAGAAAGGTACCCAATGTACCGCCTAAATTTGTGAGTACAACAACGAGCAAGACCCGAGTCACCTTATTGGCCCAAAAGCCTTTTATTGTAAAAACATCCTCTGAAAGCGTTTCAAAATCGCCTACACTCGGACGCCGGAAAAATGCTTGAACAATTCCCGATACCCAGCCGGCTGCTATCAGCGGATGTAAAGTAGTGATAGGCGCTGATACAAAGGCCGCCAAAATGGCTAGCGGATGTCCGAGGGCCACCGCAGCGCCAATTGCCGACAGACTTCCTGTCCATAATATCCAACTTAACGCTTGATCGAAACCCGCAGACGGATTAGCGATAAATGTATATGCGATAATTGAAAGAAGGAGTACTGGGATTGCCCAGCCGATAATCTTCGGTAAATTTGATTTTGAAGGTGTTTGCGCTAAGGCGACTAAATCATGGTCATTATGAATTTCCTTTATAATCCCAGGAACATGTGCCGCCCCCAAGACTGCCACGATTTTTTGACCAGGAGCATCTTTTATTTTCTGAGCTAAATACTGATCCCGCTCATCGATTAAAGGCGTCTTTAACTTTGGAAAGGATTCCGTGAAGTCCGTTAAAACCGCGTTTAACGTATCCTTTGATTTCATTTTTTCCAATTCTTCTTCGGAAATCGTCTCTTTGCTGAAAATACTGTAGAAAACCGCCATGAGAAGTTGACTTTTCCCCTTTAAACCAATATTACCCCAGATTCGGGAAAAAGTAATTTGTATATTCCGATCAGCCAACACCAAATCTGCCCCGACTTCATTCGCTGATTCAATCCCTTGAATCATTTCTTGTCCGGGCTTTATATCAAATTGCTTTGCGAGCCTGTTTTGAAAGGAGGATATTGCCAGATTCATTAATAGCAAAGTGGCTTTCTTCTCTTTAATCACTTTGAAAATATCTGTCTCTTTCCATTTGTTGCTTTCCATGATAGATTGAAACCTTTGTTCATCCAATTCTATACACACCGAATCGGGTTTCTCTCTTTCGATTACTTCTTTCACTTGTTCTGCACTTTGCTTCGAAACGTGAGCAGTTCCGATAAGTATAAGTTCTTTATCATCTATCTGTATTCTCGTAATGTTTTCTTCCATCAATAAACTTCCTTTATAGAACTAATTTCTTCTGAGCAACCATAAGCCAACGATTACTAAAAGACGGTCTATTATTTATAATGAATCAGTTTGAAGAAAATTTCAATTATCTTTCATTATAAATAAGATGTAAATCACTTTCTTCGATAATGACTATTAAATATAGTACGTAAAGTCCTCTGGCAAGATCCTCGTCAAGAATTTTTGTGTCCGTTCCTCTTTTGGGTTCACAAAAGGCGGCCTCTTGGCGTGCTCCTGGTTTGAGCTTACTTACAGACGGAATATGAAAAATCCCCCTTTCTTAAAAGAAAGGGGGATCAGGATTTATGAATTGCAAATTACCATACTAACCTTTGGCGACGTCTATACATTTTGTTTTCTTTGTAATTTTTTTCGCCATCTTTCCCCATACCCAAATAATGTTCTCGAACTTCTTCGTTTGATAATAGAATGTCTGCATTTCCTTGCATAACGACCCTGCCGCTTTCCATAATATAACCATAGTCAGCAATTGACAGTGCGACATTGGCATTCTGCTCAACTACCAATATTGATGTTCCTTCTTCTTGGTTAATCTGTTTAATATTTTGGAAAATCTCCTTAACGAGTAACGGTGCGATTCCTAAAGAAGGTTCATCAAGTAACAATAGCTTCGGTTTTGCCATAATTCCTCTGCCAATTGCAAGCATTTGTTGCTCCCCTCCCGAAAGAAACCCCGCTTTACGATGTTGAAGCGCTTTTAGTTTTGGGAAGTATACATAAATTTTCTCCATATCGTCTTTGATAGTAGTACGATTCTTTCGTGTATAAGCTCCAGCCATTAAATTCTCCTCGACCGTTAAATCACCGAACACGCGTCTGCCTTCCATGCAAAGGAATATTCCTTTGCGTACAATAATATCGGGAGTGATATTGTTAATCTTTTCACCTTCAAATTCGATGGTTCCATCCGTGATTTGTCCTCCATCCCCGGACAGTAAGCCTGATATCGCTTTTAAGGTTGTCGACTTTCCCGCTCCATTGCTGCCGAGTAAGGCGACAATCTTTCCTTCGGGAACATGGAGTGACATTCCCTTCAAAGCTAGAATGATTTTTGAATAAACCGCTTCAATATTGTTAACTTGTAGCATTTTTTCCCCCTTCCTATCAAAAACTACAAACGGAGGAGCACCTATTATCAAATGCCCCCCGCGCACAATCCTTGATGCTCTATTTAATACAGATTGTCTTTTTTTTAATCAATCATTATAGCTAAAATAATCAGTAAGTGGTTCCCATTTACCGTCTTTTACGATACCGAGACGTGTCTGGTCAGTACCCATATGGCTTTCTGCACTAAAGCTAACTGGAGCACCTAATCCACCTAGATCCAAATCTTTTATAGATTCAAGTCCTGTACGGATTTCTTCCCCTGTTAAATCACCATCTGGATGATTCTTAGCAGCTTCTTCTATTCCAGACGCTAAAATTTTTGCTGTCGTCCATCCCTGAATAAATTTCTGATCAATATCTTCAAGTGTCTTACCTTCAGTGTCTAAATACTCTTTTACTTCAGCAATACCTGGAAGGTCTTCGTATGGCAATGCATGTGAAAGGATTCCGATATACCCTTCTGCAACTTCGTCCCCTACAATGGCAATTACCCCTTCTCCAGATGCCCAGTTCAAACCGATGAATTGCGTTTCAATACCAAGTGTTTTAGCATCCCGTAAAATTGTTGCAGTTGCACCCCATGTTTCCTGAATGATTGCATAGTCAGGATTTTTCTTTTTCATATTTAACAATTGGGATTGTGCTTCCGTAGCCTGGACATCAACCACTTGCTCATCTACGATTTCAATGCCGATTTCAGCGGCATAAGCTTTAATATCTTCGATTGGTGAACGTCCGAACGCTGTATCGTTATACAATAATGCTACTGTTGGATCCGCGCCTTTATGATTGTCTTTAATCCATTTCAAAACGGAACGACCTTGATCAGAATAAGAAGCAGCAGCCAAGAAGTTATATGGACTTTCCCCTATATCTTTCAAGCTTTCAGAGTATGAAGCTGAGAAGAACGGTAGTTCATCATTTGCCACTTGCTGACGCAACGCTTCCGTATCGCCAGTCCCCCAACCAAGTACAGCCGAAACTTTTTCTTTATCACGGAGTGCCTGGTAGATTTTTTGTGCTTCCGGAATAGCATAGGCATAATCTTTTCCGTTCAACTCAATATTCAAGCCTTCAATTCCGCCTTTACTTTTCAAATACTTGAAATAAGCTTGCTCTCCTTCGGCATAAGGCGTTCCAACGTCACCTGTGGCACCTGTGATATCGTACAGTCCGCCGACTACAACTGTTCTTTTCCCATTTGCTACTTCGCCACCTGCGTCAGCATTATCTTCTGCACATGCACCAAGAACAAATACCGACATAAATCCGAGCAGCAAACCAGCAATTTTATTTTTTCTACTTATCATACTCTTTCCCCCTCGTTTTTGTTTTTATATGGAAAGAAACCTGTACATATTGTTAAATATAAGGTTTCGAAATCCCGTTCGATTAATTAATAGGAAAATGGCCATAACCTGAAATACTTTTTAATATTAAGCCAGATATGGGCTAATCCACCTGGTTCAAAAATTAAAAACAAGATGATTACCGCTCCAAAAACAAAATCTTTGAACGCGGAAAATAGTTGATATAAATCCGGCATGATACCAGCCATGACATCAATGAGCGAGCTCAGACCCACAGGTAACAGAGTAATAAAAACCGCCCCTAAAATTGAACCGAATATACTCCCCAAACCACCGATTAATATCATTGCTAAATATTCGATAGAAACGTGAAAACTATAGAGTTCCGGACTGACGATCATTGTATAGTGCGCTAGTAGTGCACCCGCAATCCCCACAAAAAATGAACTGATGGCAAATGCCATTACTTTATATTTGAACAAATTAATCCCCATGATCTGCGCTGCAATATCACGATCACGGACCGCTAGGAAAGCACGGCCAGTCCGACTTCTTATAAGATTTGTCGCGTATAAAACTGTCAACAACAGAATGATAACGCATAAATAGTAATAACCGGTATTACTAGATAAAGAAAACTGACCAATAGTAGGGCGGCTTAAAACCATCCCAGCTGTCCCGCCTGTTAGACCATCCCATCTACTAATGACAAAAAGGATGATGACCTGGGCGGCAAGGGTGGCAATCGCTAAGTATAATCCCTTCAATCGAAGAGAAGGGATACCAAAAAGACCACCGATAAGCGCTGTCACAATTCCTGCTATTGGTAACGCTACCCAAAAGCTGATTCCTGCCGTAGAGGTCAAAATTGCCGAAGTATAACCGCCTACCCCTAAAAATGCTCCGACACCAATTGATATTTGTCCTGTCAAACCGGTTAGTATATTAAGCCCGATAGCACCAACAGATGCTATTGCACATAATGTCAACAGTCCGACCCAATAACTGGATGCAAATAGAGGTAGGGCAAGAATGGTAAGAATAATTATGATCGCTTTAATTTTAGCTCCGGTAGTTCCAAACAATTTCATGTCATCACGATAAGTAGTTTTATAATTACCGCATTCCCTCACGAATGGATTCCTCACCTAGTCACACCCTTTCAATTCCTCTGCTGCCAAACAAACCATATGGTTTTAACATCAATATCAGTAATACAACAATAAATGGAGCAACTTCTTTCAGACCCCCGCCTATAAGCGGATCCAAGTAACCTCCTGCCATATTTTGTAGAATGCCGATGATAAACCCTCCGACAATTGCCCCCAGTACACTATCAAGCCCCCCCAGAATAACAACGGGCAGAACAGTCAGACCAATGGCCGCCATAGTTGGGCTTAATCCATTGATATTTCCTAAAAGGACTCCTCCTACGGCAGCAACAACGGAGGCAATTGCCCAAGTAGCAGCATAGACAAATTTCACACTTATCCCCATAGACAATGCTGCCTGACGATCATCAGCTACGGCCCGCATAGCAATCCCCATTTTTGAGAACTTGAAAAACAGTGAAAATAGTAGTAGAAGTACAATTACCACAATGAAAGACCAGAGATAAACAGGAGTGATAATGAGACCTGAAAAGTTGATAGGAGTTGACGGAAAGACTTGGGGAAACGTTCTGGTCTGATGTCCCCAAAGCATATGCACGGCTCCGCCCAGCAGACTGGATAGTCCAATTGTCGCCATGATAACAGATACGACAGGCGCATTCTGTATAGGCCTTATTACAAGCCTCTCGACAACCAATCCGAGTATGGCACTGAATATAAGTGTGATGACTAATGATAAAATGAATGGTATTTTATAAGCGGTCATCAAGACTAAACAGATATAGGGTCCGATGATAACAAATTCTCCATTTGCCAAATTTAAAGCACCGCTCGCTCTATAGATCAAGACGAACCCTAATGCAACAAGTCCATAAATACTTCCTACCACGATTCCTGTAACAAGCATTTGAAGAAAAAATGTCATGAATTATGCCACCTCCTGCTTAATTTTCAGTTGAATGACCTGTAAACTAATCTCCTCGACAGATTCCAATTCAGAACTGGCGAATAATACCTCGTTACTATCAGAATACATTCCATCAATAAGCTTTTTATATTTTTGTTCTATATAATTTCTTCGTACCTTTAATGTCCGTGTTAGTTCGGCATCATCTGCAGTAAATTGCTTGTGTAAAATAGAAAACTTCTTCACTCTCGCATGCAGCGGAACCTGGTCCATTAACTCAGTTAGCTGGTCTTCAATAAATTCTATAACCTGTGGGTGTCTCGCCAAGTCGGAGTATTCCGTGTAAACTATACGTTTTTTATCCGCCCAGCGACCGATACTATTGAAATCGATATTGAGAATTGCCGTCATGAATGGTCTATCTTTACCGTAGCAGACAGCTTCTTTGATATATGGGCAAGTTTTTAATTTATTTTCAACAAACCCTGGATAAATGAGCTCACCGTTTTGTGCTGTGATGATGTCTTCTTGTCGATCAAAAATATAAATGCGCCCGTCTTCGTCTATCCGCCCGCAATCACCAAGCGTAATCCAGCCATCCACCATTAACTTGCGATCTTCCACATTAAGATATTCTGAGAAAATAGCAGGGTTTTTGACGTAAATAGTGCCATTTTCTCCGATCTTTACCGCCGTATTCGGTAGAGCGACACCGGAACTATCTGGTTTAATATCATCATCATGCTGAACAAAGGCAATACCAGCAAGCTCTGTCCCTCCATATGTCTGTTTCAAATTCACTCCGATGCTATGAAAGAAATAAAAAGCTTCTGATTGCAGCGCGGCACCGGCAACATAAGCCCTTCTTATCCTGGACAAACCAAAATGGTCGCGAATCGCACTGAAAACTAGAAAATCACCAAGTTTATACATTAATTTATCTCCTAGCGAAAGTTGTTCCTTCTTAAGTTTCGCCATGGTAACTTTATCTCCATATTTCTTGAATGTTTTATAAACTTTCCTTTTAAGCCAACTTGCCCCTTCCATACGGATTGTAAAATTCGACATCAGAGTTTGGTAGACTCTTGGTGGCGCTAACAGCGTTTGCGGTCCGATTTCACGCAAATCCCCAAAAATCGTATGTGGCTTTTCGGGAAAATTAATGACCGTTCCCGTTGTTAGCGGAATAACAATGCTTATCACTTGCTCATGAATCCAAGATAGTGGTAAAAATGAAAAATAGTCATCTCTTTTGTTCATTTTATCTACCATACAAAGACTTTTAGCAGCTTCGATTAAATTGGTGTGAGTAAGAATTACACCCTTTGGATTCTCGGTTGTTGCTGCACTGTATGCAATAATGGCATGATCGTTCCCTTGTGAATATTCGGTTTTATCTTGAAAAAAAGCGGGTCTATTTTTCATTAAGGATTTCCCAATTAGTAATACATCATCAAAATCTACTAACTTGGGATGATTATAATGGCGTAATCCCTGTTTATTATAAAAAATGATGTGTTCCACTAACGGAATCTGTTCTTCTATTTCCAGCAATTTGTTAACTTGTTCCTGATCTTCGACAATAACGATACGTGCTTGGCAGTCGTTTAGGTAATAAATAATCTGTTCGGGCAGTGACTCTTGATAAATCCCGACTGATATTCCGCCTAAAACCTGGGATGCCATTTGCGAAAAAAGCCATTGGGGACGGTTTTCTCCTATGATAGCCAACTTCTCACCACTCTTAAAGTCAAACTCTTCTGAAAATGCGATTGATAGTTGCTCCACTTTTTTAAAATACTCGCCCCAAGTAATTTCATTCCAAATCCCCAAATGCTTTTGCCTCATCGCAACTTCATTTTCTTCCTTTGACGCCCGTTCCGCTAAAAGTTTAGGTAACGTTTTGTCTGGTCCCATCACTTGGCTCCCCTTTCTAAATAAAGGTTTCTTCCCCAATATAAGCTTTTATTACATCCGGATTTTTTTGTATCTCTTCTGGAGTGCCAAATCCAATGCGTTTCCCGAAATCTAAAACGGCAATATGATCCGATAAATTCATGACGATTCCTAAATCATGTTCAATCAATACAACAGTTATTTCCATCACTTCATGCATATCTAAGATGAAACGGGCCATCAAATCTTTTTCAGTACTGTTCATTCCTGCCATCGGCTCATCCAATAATATTAGTTCCGGACCTAGTGCCAATGCCCTGCCGACTTCGACCCGTTTTTGCAATCCGTATGGTAACGTTCCGACAGGCGTATGCCGGATATCTTGAAGTTCTAAAAACTCGATGACTTCCTCAACCTTCTTACGATGCTCAATTTCTTCATTCGAAGATTTCCCGATGTATAGTCCTCCACTTAGTGCGCCTGATTTCATTAACGTATGACGTCCTAACTTTAAATTGTCGAGTACGGACATGTGAGCAAACAATGCTATATTTTGAAAAGCACGCGCAATTCCTAACGTTGTCCGATTATAAGGTTTCATATTTATTATTTCTTGGCCTTTATACCGTATAGATCCGCCTGTTGGCTGATATAAACCGCTGATACAGTTGAGCATACTCGTTTTTCCCGCACCATTCGGCCCAATAAGTGAAAATATCTCTCCTTTTTCAATATGATAGCTGACATTATCCAGTGCTTTGACTCCGCCGAATTGCAATGATACATTTTCTATTTCTAATATAGGTCCCACTAGAAATCCCCCCTTTAGGAAAGCGCTTAATTCGCAACCGTTGTCTGAATATTACTTCATATGAAATAGTTTTGTCAATCTATTTTGTGAATCATATGAACTAATAAATTGTCGTATTTTGTAACTATATAACCTTGGCCAATAAAACGACTAAAGATTGATTTTTAGCTGTTTTTTATATTTGGATAGGCTTTTTGGAACAAGTATATATTTACTACACACAAAAAATCCCCTAACATGACGAGTGTCAATGAAAGGAGATACTAAAATTATCACATTATCAACAAATTTTTTTTTGTTCTTTCCTCTTTCTACAAATGAAATATTTCTTTTATTGTTATATTCGCGGTTATTATTCAGCCTTCCACATCTTTTGGAAAGTTTATTTACGTTAAATAATTGGCGTTGCAATTTAACTTTACCGTAATTCAGACGTCGTTCTTTCTAATTTAGATTCTTTCTCTTTGTACATTGCCCCATCTGCTATTTGAAGTAATTCTTGAAAGCTTAAACCATCATCGGGATAAATTGCAAAACCAACAGAAGTTCCAAGTGATGTGATTCCAACGAGTTTCTCATTCTCTATCATTTGATGAAGATTCCTTATATAAGCAGTCTGGAAGTCCTCTTTACAATTAGGTACAAGAATCAGGAACTCATCACCACCCCAACGCGCTACTATATCATTATCCCTAATGGACCTTTTTATGATAGTTGCAACATGGTTTAGCAATTCATCCCCTTTTTGATGGCCATATGTATCATTAATCACCTTGAAATTGTTGAGATCCATCATGACGATACCCAACTTTTGATTTTTTCTTTTACATATTTGTGTAACTTTTTGGAAAGACTGTTCTACTGTCCGACGATTGTATGTCTTAGTTAAAGGGTCTTTTTCAGAAAGGAATTTCACCCTATCGAACTGATGACCTCCCCACCAAGCAATTACTAAAAAGATTAATGTTAAAATGAAAAAGTTTGCTTTAAATGGTAGTCCTAAATACTGATGATAGTAAAAGTACCGAAAAACGTTAAATAAACCGACTATACCAACTGCAATCAGCCTGACATTATACTTCACGCTATTCACTCAATTCCATATTTTCATAGGTATAATACAACACCAAAGAGATATTCGCAAAAAAAACGATTGCAATATAAACGCAATCGTTTTTTTATGCTTATTTACAATAGAAGAAACCTTGAAGCGTTTTACTTTTTAGAGGCAGTGGCCCATACGTTTTCGAGCCATGTGTCAAATTCATCACCTTTGTCACCTTCATACGTATCATACAAATCAAGTCTCATGTTCTTCAACTTCTCTTTATATTCTTCGTATGTGTGGCCTGCCGGCAAGCTTTTCTTAATTCTGAAGAAGACTTTATTAGCGTCTTTAATCAACTCGAATTTATTTCTTGGCGGTAATTGCACATCTTCGCCAAACTTTACAAGATTCCGGTAAGCGGCTTCTACCACTTTATATACTGCATCGTTGTTCATTCTATGCAATAGTACATCGATAGTCCGTTTATGTTTCCACTGTCCTAACTCTTCAATAGCTGCTAATCGTACTCTCCAATTTGACGCACGGTTTACAGCCTTCCTTAATTCATCATAATTTGGAGGCATTTCGTTTTTTATATCATTACTCAAGTGATTCAATCTCCTTCTATTTCAATATCCTATTTATGTAAGGGATAATTCCATGATAACCCTTCAATTTGTATTGTACCATTATCTGTTGCACCACATACCTTTTTTACATATTCAAATTTAGAGATTTAGCTGCCATTGAATGTAACCTTCAGTTCATATTCCGTTCACCTAACAAGAATATACTTCAGTTATCAAGAAATATTGGAGGCGCAAAGATGAATATTGCATGGAAAGAAATTAAGAAGAACAGAGCAAAGTTTGTGATTTTGGGATCCATCATTTTTTTGGTCAGTTTTTTAACATTTATCATTTCCGGATTATCAAATGGGCTTTCACAAGATAATGCAGCTTTAATCAAGGATCTGCCAGATGGCCAATTTTATATGAATGCCGAGGCGAATGAAACGTACAATCTTTCAAGAATAGATGAAAGTGTACAATCCTCTGTTTTAAAAGAACAAAAGGATGCGGTTGCAATCTCCATTCAGATGGGCTTCGTAAATGATATGGACGACAAGCAACATAGTATCGCTTTCGTCACTTCAACAGATTCGATATTGTTTGAATCTGTTGGCAAAGGAGAGGTAGTCCTAGATCGCTCATTGCAAGACAAAGGTATTAAAGTTGGAGATTCATTAACGAACAATCAATTTAGCGGCGGTTTTACTGTTAAGGGCTTTGTCGATCAAAAGAAATACAGCCATGCACCTGTCGCTTATATCAATATTGAAAACTACAAAGAAATTTACCGTGTAAATGAGATGCAATTGATTTTCGTGCCGGGTAAAGAGAAGTCACAAGTCATAACGGGGTTACAATCATTTACAAATAAAGAGTTTCTTAATACAATCCCGAGTTATAGTGCGGAACAGATGTCACTCAATATGATCATATGGTTTTTGGTTGCCATCAGTGGAATGTTGTTCGCAATATTCTTCTATATGATGAATGTTCAAAAAATCGGTCTATATGGTATCTTAAAAGCGCTTGGCGTTAAAACAAGTCGATTGTTCGGCATGATGTGGTATCAAATGATTTTCATCACCGTGATTGCACTGGCACTGTCTGTCGCTTTAAGCCAGGTTTTTACAATGATTGCACCTGAAGGAATGCCTTTCAGTCTAACGATTGAAACAACTTTTCAGTTGTCGATTATATTCTTGATCATCGGATTTATAGGTGCTACACTTTCCGGGCTTCAAATTAAGAAAGTCGAACCACTGCAAGCTATCCAACAAGGAGAGGTTTAATATGTCAATTTTCACAATTGATGAAGTGAAAAAAACGTTTACAAATGGTGAAGTGGAAGAACAAGTATTGAATGGTATCAATATTACTCTTCAAGAAGGTGAGATAACAGCGTTAGTAGGAGCCTCAGGTTCTGGAAAAAGCACCATTCTAACAATAGCCGCAGGACTCCAACGTGCATCGGACGGAAAAGTATTATTTCAAGGAAAAAACATGACTGACATGAATCAGGATCAGATTCGGAAAATCAGGGCAAGTGAGTTCGGCTTCGTCTTTCAATCTTCCCACCTTGTCCCTTTTCTCACGGTAGAAGAACAATTATTGCTGATGCTTGACGTTTCTGAAACGAAGATGAGAAAACGTGAGCAGAGAGATGAAGTTGAAAAAACCCTCAAATTAGTAGATATTGATCATCGGAAAGATGCTTATCCCTCTTCTTTATCTGGAGGGGAAAAACAACGTGTGGCAATTGCCCGCGCGATTATCCACAAACCGAAGATGTTGTTTGCCGATGAGCCGACAGCAAGCCTGGATTCCAAAAGATCGAAAGACGTCATGACATTGATTCGGGAGTTAACGAAAACATTGCACATTACAACGTTGATGGTAACACATGATGAAGAAATGCTTCCTTACGCCGATCACATCATAACAATGAAAGATGGCATGGTAGTGTAATGTAAAAACGCAAACCAAGGTAGCATTGGTTTGCGTTTTACTATTAAGAACCCATTTTTCTACGTGCACTGCTTACTTTTTTCGCTTGTTGGCTTTGCATTTTTTTCGCAGTTTGTACAGAATTACCTTTTTTGTTGTTATCAGCGGTTTGATTCTTCTTCGCTTCTAACTGTTTTTGCATCGCTTCTTTTAAGCTGATTTTTTTCTTTGGAACATCTGTTTCGTTTGTTTCATGGTTTTCAGTCATGTGACATCCTCCTTATATCGAGTAATGATTGTTCTTTACTTATCTCTAGTATACCCGAAACAATATGACTACTGGGAGTTTTTAATGATTTAATTGAAAATACCTAAAACCTTAGTATTCTATATAATTTAAAATTTGGAGCTACTGGAATAGCCCAGCACTTTCGACTGGATTAAGGATTTCACAAAATACACGTATTTATATATTCAACATATATAGTCTATCTATTTCGCTTGCTGGCTAAAAACTTTTCCCAGTGAATAAATTTAAGAATAGATTAAGACTGATACAATGGTATTAGCCTTTTTTTATATAAGAAAGCAATGAGATTTAGTAATGGAGCAGGAATTTTCTTTGAATAGAATCGTTTACGATAAACTTGATGGTAGGCCTTTTTCAAATCACTCCATTGCTTACAGTTTTTAGTTTGTCTGAAACGTGCAACATCAATAATTTTTATCTTATCATCAGTCGTGATAAAAATGTTCCGTAAGTGGATATCCGAAGGGTTTAATCCCTTTTCCGAGGCTAAAGACAGTGCATAATCCACTTCTTTTATATGATCTATTGTAATTACTTTTCCGTGTGTAATGCACTCAAAAAGTGTTTGACCATCAATGTAGTCCATAACAATATAATTCAAACCCGAATCATAAATAGATGGATAATATGAGATATCGTCCAATTTCTTATAAATTTCAGCCTCTTCTTTTGCAATGTATTCAAATTTCGGAAAAAAAACTTTAATTGCTTTTTCAGAAGATTTTATTCTAAATACAAATGCACTTCGTCCTGTACCAGCAAGCTCTAAATATTCACTGTGGTCAATAAGTTGATTTTTCTTGTTAATAATGACTGTATTTGCAAGTTCATGGTAAGTATTCAAAGCTTGACCTCCAATAATTTTTAAGAAATAAAAAGAGACGTTATGACCAATTCTTGGTCATAACGTCTCAAAATAAAACAAAAGACCTCACCAAATAATCGGTAAGGTCTCGCAAACAACAATTGTTGTCAATAAAACCGAGGATTAGAATCCTGTGTTGACGATTTTACTGTTATAGCTACTCCCCTTAATGGAAGTTGTATATTTATATGTAATCCTATTATATTTACTTTTAACTTCGTAGTCAATGTTAAGGATCTATTTCATTCATTTAAATGGAGACACCTGGATCGGCTAGTTTAATTTCAAAGTTGTTTTTTACCTTTATATAATTAACACACCGTGTAATTTTTAATACTTCTCTGCACAGAATACAGAAAGTTTACATTAAAAAGGTCTATTTACGTTATAGTTTCAGCCAAAGTCATTTGATGGACTCCACCAAAATTGTTATACTACTAAAAGGACGAATCGAAATAAAGTAGTAATAAATAAGCGGGAACGGGGTTGATAATACAGATACAAAATTGGGAGTTGATATATATGGAATCTGTACGCGCTACAGATCAAAGAGAGAAAGAAGAGATGAATGATGATTATTCATTAGATAGGGTTCCACGTTCTAAAAGAACCATGGGCTGGATTAGTATTACAAATATCACTTTCGGGATAGCAACAGCTATTTTCTATTTTCAAATGGGAAGTGTTATGGCACTTCAATTTGGGGCAATTAATGCTATCATATCCTCTATTTATGCGATTATTGTCGCTGGAGTTTTAGGTACATTCATTGCTTATTTTTCCGCTAAATCTGGCATGAATGTAAATTTATTATCCAGGGGCGGCGGATTTGGTTATATCGGTGCATCGCTCACCTCATTTATTTATGCAACAAATTTCATCATGTATTGTGCGTTCGAAGGCTTAATTTTAGTCTCCGCCGTCCACTCATTTTTCCCCGCCCTGCCCCAATGGGTGTATATCATTTTCTTCGGTTTACTTGTGATTCCATTAAACTGGTTCGGTATTAAACAACTAGACAAGCTTCAAAAATGGTCCTTACCGATATTCTTTCTTTTCTTATTGACAGCGATTATTGTCTCTATCTATACCCCTTCAGTTTACGGAGGGAAATTTTGGACATACATGCCAGAAGGTGTTCAAGTCGGCGGAACCGCATTGTTGCTTTGTATAGGAATGCACCATGGCATTATGGGCCTGACAGCCCTCCTTGCTTCTGACTATGCCCGATTCCTTAAGCCGCAAGATATCAGAAAAGGTTCTATTGCAATTGGATTCATTCCACAAATTTTCTGTTTTGGAGTGATGGGTGGCCTTGGCATCTGGTTCGGGGTCCGTCTTGGAGAGTCGAATCCAGGTATTTATATCGTCCTCCTTCTAGGAATGGGTGGAGCACTTTTTACAATGCTGACTCAAATAAGAATCAATGTCACAAATATCTATAGTAGTTCCCTATCGCTATCCAACTTCTTTGAAAACATCTTTAATTTCAAACCGGGCAGACGCTTCTGGGTTGTCGTGTCGGCTATAACCGCTATGGCACTGATGCTCGGTGGCATCGTTGATCATTTGGATACCGCCATGACATTCCAAGGAGTCTTTTTATTGTCTTGGGCTGCAATCTTGGTTACTGACGCATTAATCGTAAAAAAACGATTAAAGATCGGTCCCGGATATTATGAAGCACGACAACAATATTTATATAAATGGAATCCTGTCGGAGTCGTTTCGCTCCTTGTTGCTAGTGGTTTAGGTACGATTGCGGCTATGGGCTTCATGGGAACGTTCTTACAAAGTACTGCCGCATTTTTCGCGGCAATCCTTGCAGCATTCCTTACAGTAATCCTAGCCATTTACACGAAAGGAAAATATTATTTAGCAAGCGAACCTGATGACGTACCAAAAGAAGATTATATTGGTTAGTAAGTTACCCATTCCATGTTTACCATTTTTTTCTAGGCCAACCATTGTATAAGCATTCAATTGTTTATTTTTTAGAAAGCATTTAACCTTTAACTCGATTCGTTTTTACAATTCTTCCCGCTTATCTCCCTTACTTATATAGTAGAGGGCAAATAAAGAAAAACGCTTACGAAAATGCGGCTTTAAATAAAAGCGCATTGGCCGTAGGCGTTTTTTTATTGATGGGAGAATTATCGAATTAACCTACAACCTTGGGAAGTTGAACGTTATATGAAAATCTACAGATAACGAAAAGGAGTCAGTTTCAGCGCTGGGCTCCATTCATTATGACAATAGAAAATTCATTCCTTCCTCTACAATATGAAAACCCTTTGTTTCGATCAAGCTGCGAATGCCTTTATCCGAATCAATTGCGGGATTTGAGTGGTTTAGGTGGATGAAGTAAATTTCGGTCTGTTCAACTAAGTCTTGAAGTCGATCCATCGTTTCTGTCATAAGTGGATGGGGGATTTCCCGATAATCACGACCAATTTTCTCAAGGTCTTCCGCGGAATAGAATGTACCATCAAGTAAACATATGTCCGCTTCCTCACACGCTTTGTAAATGTCCTGGTCCCATTGTTCCCACCGATCGATGTCTGGGATGTAAAGAACCTTTTTCTTCGATCCTTCAATCCAATAAGCAAATGTCTCGGAGAATTCATTTCTATGAGGGACATCAACCGGGATAATTGTAACGTGAGGTGATACGGTAATTGCTTGCCCATCGTTAATTTCTCGGATTTCAATATTATTAAGCTTTGTTAGTTGGCTCCATGGTGCCTGCTCTTCTAACATTCGTTTCATCTTCGTGCCTGCCATGACAGGGACGCTACTTGATCCGATTGCTTCTCGCCCTAAAAATAATAATCCCGGGTAATGGCCTAAGTGAGCATGGGTTAAAAAAATGCTCTCCATTAACTGCCCTTTCAAATTGAATTTCATTTGTACATTTATCATTTGCACCTTTAGGTCAGGTGTTGCGTCAATTAGATGCCATACTTTTTCTTCGGGCAGGACAATCGCCAATGACGCTGCGAAGCGCCTAATTTGAGGATTGCTAATGGCCTCTGTGCAGTTCTTACAATAACAATTTGGATGTGGTAGTCCAGCGTCTTGTGCTGTTCCCAACACATGTAAAATCACTTCGCTCATAGTGGGATTTCTCCTTTATTATGTATTTTACTTTCAATATAATTTTTCTTTGTGATGGTCCAACCGGTAAAACCAAATATGATATTGATGAGTGGGACGAGGAATGCGAAGAAAACATAAGGAATGAACTCACCTGGACTGACTCCAAGAATGCTTACTGCAAAAACGGCCGGCACACTCCATGGAACGAGGTTAATTCCCACGGTACCTGCCGCTTCGACACACCGTGAAAGGTTTTTTGTATCGATTCCCATCTCTTTATACGTTTTCACAAAGGTTCTAGCAGGTAAAATAATCGCTAAAAATTGTGCACCGCTTGCAAATGCTACGACGAAAGTTGAAAGTATTGTCGAGCTTATTAATGTTCCAGTTGAACGTACATTAGCCATCATTTTCCTCGTTACTACTTCAAAAGATCCTGTTTCTTCTAAAATTCCGCCTAGGGCTGTCGCGATGATTAAAAGCCCAACTGTTCCGAACATAGAAATGAGACCCCCACGATTTAACAACGAATCTACTGTATTCACACCCGTCTCCACCGAAAATCCACTTGTCATCACTTGAACAATTGAGGAAATGGAAGTCCCTTGAATAGTAACTGCAAGTATAGCACCTAAAATTCCTACAATGGTCAACGCTGGAATTGCAGGTACGCGCTTCATCATCAAAATGATTGTAATTACTGGCATTAGCAAAAGCAGTGGATGAATGACAAAGACACTCTCCAACCCTGTTTTAATCATATCAATTCCATTCGTATCTGCTGCATTGGTCGTTGCAACTGAATTACCTACAAACCAATACAGCACAATTGCAACAACAAATGCAGGAATCGTATCCCATAGCATGTGCTTTATATGGCTAAACAGATCGGTTTCGGCCATCGCTGGAGCGATATTTGTCGTATCGGATAACGGCGATAGTTTATCACCAAAATAGGCACCTGAAATTACCGCTCCTGCAATTAGACCCGGAGCAAAGCCTAATCCCTCTCCTATCGCCATAAAAGCTAGTCCAATCGTCGCAATTGAAGTGAAAGAACTTCCTAAAGTGATTGAAACAATTCCAGTAATAAGTGCAACTAGCGGTACAAACAAGGCAGGTTCAATGAATGATAATCCATAGTAAATCATCGTTGGGATAACGCCACTTGCAATCCATGTTCCAACAATGATTCCGATAATGAGTAAGATAAATAGAGCGGGCATTGCCCTCGCTACCCCTTTTATCATCATATTCTCGACTTCGTTCCAGCTCCAACCACAACGAATTGCAACGACCGCTGCTACAATCACCCCAATCATTAACGGTATATGCATTCCAGCCTTCCAAATGAAGATCGATGAAGCTCCTGCTGCTATTAAGATAACAATTGGTATGATTGACATTGCTAATGTAACTTCTTTTTTCATTTAAAACTTCCCCTTTTCCATTGACAACGCAACTCTAGTTTTTATATTAACTCGAATGGCTGTAACATGTCTTAACTGCAATTCAATTTCAATCATTCGGAAAAATTTAATTAAATTCTATAGTACGCTACTTTTACAAAGTTGGCTATATAGATTTCTGACACAAAACTACATAATTCGCATTTTGTTAGAACGCAGCAGCGAATAATTCAGAGACTCTATCAGTAATGATGAAGTTATTCTATACGCTGTAGGCGGCAAGCATAACTTCGAGAACCACATTTTGGGGAAAGATTGCAATGAAAGAGATACGGAATTAACGTATACCCTTGGGAAGTTGAACGCTATATGAACATCTACTGATAGTTAAAAGGAGCCATTTTCTGAATTGTCTCAGAACCTGACTCCTACTCATTTTCACTTAACCAAATGAACTACATCACTCAAATTGAAACTTCATTCTTAGTCTGCAAGGCTGACGTTGGATACTAATGTCTTTGGCTAAAGGCTGAAATAGCAAAACCCGATAAGCCATGGGGAATTCCCCTGCATATCGGGTTTATTACATAAATTAATTTCCAGGAATGATAAGCCCTTTTACTAAGACTTTTTAACATCGATTGGGTTTTTCCCATATATCCAGTAAAGAATCAAGCCAAATATCACTCCGAGAAAAGACATGGTCGCTATAGAGAGGTAAAGAATTTTGCCGCCAAAAGCACCATAGATCGCTCCCCCGACATAAGACGCTAAAATGCCTGACACCCCAAAGAACAATAGCGCCAGCACCGTTTGACCTGTGGCGCGCCACTCTACCGGAACAATCCGATATAAGTACTGAATAGCGGCGGAATAGAAAACTGGGAATGTTAACAGTTGCATAACTTGCAAATAAGCTAATAGATGCGGATCAGTAATCCACGCCGAGGTAAAGAAACGAATGAAGTAAAATGCGGTTGCAAATGTGATAATGATCAATTCTTTCCCTTTACGTAGCCACCAGAAGCTTAGCGCAAACACCACAATTTCACTGCTTCCAGCCAAGAACCAAGCCTGGCCAATCAATGCTGTACTTCCTCCAAGTTCTCGGATATATACGCCGAGGAATGTATCATTCATCCTCGCTGGAATCGAACAGATAAACACCAGTAACATGAACAGCAGTGTTTCTTTATTGCTTAAAAAGTGCTTGAGACTGCCTAAGGTAACTGGTTTTCCTGAAACCGGTGCATCCGGCATTTTCCAGCAGACAATAAAGCAAATTGCACCAATAACAGCAAAAAGAATTGCCATACTATGCGCGCCAAAGTAGGACATTACATAGCCGGTGAGTAACGATACAACTGCATAACCCAATGCCCCATATGTACGAATTGATCCATAACTGATTCTTATGGATTCTGCAATAGTAAAGTTAAGGCTTTCGGTCAGCGGATCAATCGGCATCAGAAAGAAGTAGAGCAGCATAGCGAACAAGATAAGCAAGAGATAACTGGTAGAGTCGTACAACAAATAACCGATTATGCTCGAAAACAAAATCAATATCATCAATACTTTACGTATGGTCTTGCTTTTGTCGCTAATCATGCCCCATAAAGGCTGCGTGATAATCGTGACAAACCCTCCTGTCCCAACGATAAAGCCAATTTGACCTGGTTTCAGCCCCTGCTCAGCCAAGTATACCGGTAAAAACGGGATGAAGATTGCAAGAAGACCAAAGTATAGAAAATTAAAGCCCCGTAATAAATTTTGTGGTTTCATAAGCGTTAGCATACCTCACATATTCGAATCGTTAATTAAATTTTAGCTTTGTAAGTATATCATATTACACCATTCAAAATCGTTTATCCCACCAGAATTGATACTGCACTATATACTAATAACAAAGCCATCACAATGTTAAACTGATTTCGATACTTTGATAAGAACTTTTGAAAAATCGAACCAAACAAACTCCAAGTGCTAGTACTTAGGAAACCAACAACCGCCAGAAATAACGAAAAAAGTAGTAAGACCATATGCGAAGTATGATACGGCAGGATGAACGTTGCTACAACTGTTATGCCAAATAATACACCTTTCGGATTGACGAATTGTAAAAGCATGCCTGCAATAAAACTATTATACTTGCCTCCATCATCCTCATCCGCACTTTTTTTACTGGTCACGATTTTTATAGCAAGATACACCATATAGCCCGCTCCTAGGATCATCATGGGAAGTTCAATTTTTGGGATGAAATTATGAAGTACTAGATTAAAATAACTAGATAATAACATAATGACAAAGAAGCCGGCACCAACTCCTAAACAAAACCTAAGTGTCTTCTTAAACCCATATTCATTAGCAAATAACATCGCCATAATATTATTAGGACCTGGCGTAAAACTAGTAATAAAAACATACAACAAAAATGATACTAATGGCATAATGGACCTCCCAATCGCAATGTATGTTATAATGTCTTAAATAGACAATATAACGTATTACTTTTTATTGTACAGTTTAGACGTTATATTGTACAGAAGAAAAGGTGGCTGATTATGGAGGAAATACATCTTGTACTTGCAAAAAATTTAAAAGTCTTTAGAGAAAATAAGAAATTAACTTTGGAAAAGGTTGCAGAATTAACTGGAGTCAGCAAAACAATGATTGGTCAAATTGAAAGAGGAGAATCAACCCCAACAATTACAACCCTTTGGAAAATAGCAAATGGATTAAAGATTTCTTTTACTTCCCTGATAAATAATCCGCAGCCAGATACAAAAGTTGTTTTAAAAAGTGAAATTCAAGCATTATCTGAAGACAATGGAAAATATAGAGTCTATCCATACTTTCCATTCGAAGAAGATAAACGATTTGAAGTGTATTCAGTAGAGATTGATAAAGGGGGATTCCTAAGCGCCGATTCGCACAATGAGGGTACTGAAGAGCTCATAACTGTTTTTGAAGGGAAATTGACGATACGTGTAAATAACGGGGAATATACCGTTGGAAGTGGTGATTCGATCCGGTTTAAGGCCGATAGACCCCATACCTATCATAATTCTGGGGAAACAGTAACCCGATTGAGTATGATTTTGTATTATCCGGCTTGAAAAGGGGCTAATCCGTGAGTCATTATCGACTTGTCGGATAGTCCCTTTAGCTTCTGTTTTTAACCTGTACCAAAGGTAACCAGTAAATGACCGCTTACTTTTGTGATCAAACATTAGACACCCTATGTACAGATGCTTTCGGATCGCTTTGGACTGAACGACTACTGCACCATTATCGGGATTTCTTGCTGCGTAGGGATGCAACTTTGTCGCATCCCTACGCATTTTTTCGTTAATCGTCCGGTGCTCGCTCGTCCGTCGCTCTCCAAAGATACAGGTACACGAAGTACTAAAGCTATTGGGAATGAGTGAATAACCACTATCCTTTCCATAAAGGGGCAGCCAAAGATGCAATTTTGACTGCTTACTCCTTCCTTATAGCATTTCCTTCTCGAATTTAAGGCAGTGTCACTTTCTCCATAGCATCACACTGTTACTTGTATGATTTTCTTAAAATAAGCAAAGAGGCTTTAGTAAAAGAGGTGGAGTGGCCGAAATTTCATCTTCGGGGACTTGCAACCTCTATAGAAAGGTAGTTATTCTTTCCTCTTCCAAAGTAGTTGCATTTTTCACTCGAGCATTGTAGGTACGCGGCGGACAGATAGCCGGGACAGGATGACCAAGAGGGAATGAACTGCAATTCCTCCCCAAAGGATGTGGTTGGAAGTGACGGAGTCATTTCCAGCCACATTTAACACGCGGTAAAGGTGTAGCGATTATGTCGTCCAAAGCGGGTCGGAGATGTACAAGTGCAAATATAGACTTTTATGTTCTTCTTACAGGTGCTTTATGTAAGAAAGTGGTTAATCAACAGACGTGAGTTATAAACTAACTTAAATGGACGTTCCTTTTAACAATGTCGATTACAGCTTTTTAACAAATTCGGATTTTAGTTTCATAGCCCCAAAACCATCAATTTTGCAATCAATATCATGATCGCCATCAACCAAACGTATTCCTTTTACTTTTGTACCTACTTTTACGACTGATGAACTTCCTTTTACTTTAAGATCTTTGATTACTGTTATGGAATCACCATCACTTAAGACATTTCCATTCGCATCTTTAACAACTTTTTCTTCACTATTTTCAGGCTCCGATGCCAAAGTCCACTCGTGAGCACATTCCGGGCAAACAAAAAGATTTCCATCCTCGTAAGTATATTCTGAATTACATTTTGGGCAATTTGGTAAATCAATCATAATTTCATTTCCTCCATCCGTTTTGTTAATTCCATTAGAAAAGAATTATTTTCGAATTCCTTCTACAACTACGTAAAAATTGTGCTTTCCAACCTTTAATTATAAGCGAATAACCGTAATTTAAACAACTTTATCCTCATTAAAACGCCGGAATGACTGATGTCGTAGAATTTGGCTTAATTGAACAACCTTATTCATAAAAAACAACTCAAGTAAATGCAATATGAACTGTCGGATAAAAATCATCATTCCAACACATACTACCATTTAACCATCTACACTTTAAGATGTGCTCAATGTTCAGAAATTACCGTAAGTCTACTTACTTTAGGGGAGGATGTCTTGAATAAGTTATTAAAAGTAAAAGCGACTTGGACCCCTATTTGGACGGTCGCTTTACTCATGTTGTGTATGATTAGTATTTATCTGCCTGTATTTGGAGGCTCAAGTCAAAGATTAACGGATTTCCTCCTCATTATCGTTAATGAGGATGAAGGTGTATCTTCTTACATTACAGGTAGAGAAATCGTAGACAATCTTATTAGAAAACAAAATGGACATACGTTTAACTGGAGACCGGTAGCAAACAGAGATGCTGCAATAAATGAAATTAAAAACAATCAAGCCTATGGAGCTTTAATTATCCCATCTGAGTATTCTAGGGACATTTCGGAATTACGTGATGTTCTGATAACAGGAAAAACGGAAGGAAAGGCTGTTAAGTAGGAGATATTAATTAATGAAGGTGGAGGTCAGTCGACAACACTGATAGCGAAAAATGCGCTAGAAACGATCGCCAATCTGGCTTCAGCCAATATTAACCACCATTTAAAAGAGGAATTAATAAACAACAATATTCTATTAAACCCCCAAGTCGCAACTTTGATGGATAACCCGATACGATATACCGTGACAAAAGCATTGGGGCTTCCTGAACACACAAATAACGGAATGACTCCCTTTATGATTGTCCTAATCACTTCAATTACAGGACTTATGAGCGTACAAATGATTAATGGTTATTTAAAAAATATTAGCACGACTATTAGAAAAAGCGGTCATCTATTAAGCGACACCCAAATTCTTGTCACCGGAATGCTGTTAGGCATTATATTATCCGGAAGCGTAGCTGCAGTTTTGCAATTGGCTGTATTTGGTGTTTTCGGAAGCTCACACTCGACTAGTATCTGGCTCATACTCTTATTCACATTTTTATGTTGTATGACGATGTATTTCCAATTTAAAATGATTACTCTGTTTTTGGGAAAATGGGGGATACTGGTGATGTTCCCAATTAATATTATGGGGATCTTCTCCAGTGGAGGAGCGGTTCCGATTGCGACCTTACCATTAATCCATCACATTTTCAGCACATTCTTACCTGCACGCCATATGGTAGATGGATTAAGGGTAATGCTCTATTACAATGGAAAATTGCAAGCTGGTCTTGGAATCTCTTTATTGATTATCCTACTCTATTTCGTTCTTTTTCTAGGAACTTGTATAGCAGTTGTTACTCGTACTTATAAAAAAGAACACAGTAAAACTAAGGCGACGTCCACATCCTGAAAAGTAGCGAAAATCTAGAAATGGGTAACAGATAAAATAGTTCTTTTATGTGAAGTTATCAATCGCTCCACTGCATCAAGCGCATGAATATCAAAAATGTTGGTCGATTCATATTTGCATTCGATTCTATTTTTGGCATGCTGGCCGCTTGATATTTTTTTGCTTTTTAATTTTTCTTGGGCTACTATTTCAAAAAGACTCTTCTCTTTTATAATTTGTTCATGAGCTTGACTCTGTTGTTCAGCCCTCTAACTGCTTCTGTAGCCAATAATCTATGTAACTTCCTGTATAGGCATGCGCCTCGCCCTCTTACACTTCCTAAATTGTTGTAACAAGTTCGTATAAGGCCTCGTGATTATGACTTAATAACACAAGTGCTCCATAGTGATAGCACAGTTCATCAAGAACAAACTGACATTTTGCTGCTCATTTCAACATCTACAAGAATGTCAAAATATATATCCCTGCAATATTCGCCAGAAAATGGGCAATCGTTGTTAAATATACATTCTTTGTCTTTAAAAATAATATTCCATAGAGAATACTGTCTATTAAAATAAAGCCAATATCGTACATGACAACACTCATTGAACCAGCTGAAAGATGGGCAAACGCGAATAAAATTGAAATTGCGATAATAGCTATTTTAGAATCTACTAATTCCGATAATTTTTCTTGAGCGAAACCACGAAATGCAAGTTCTTCCCCAAAAGCGAGTAGTAAAAGTTGCGGAAACAGTACAACTATAGAACTTATGTGTAACATTGGCTCGACCCGTTCCATGACATGCTCATTAAATGCTGGCACTACATAATGAGCTAACACAATTTGACCGATAACTGCTAAAAAGGGAAGTATAATAAGCCACCAATACTTGTGAATATCTTCTTTCGTTTTTCCCCATTGAAATGTAAAGACTGAAAATTTATTTTGAAATTTCTTTTTTTCATATAGTATATAGGCAATGGAAAAAATAATAGCCAAACCGCTAAAAGGTGATAGTGCTAAAATAGCAAAAATAATGAGTAGCGATAGTACTTTTCCATTTTTCCTCATTTTCATCCTCCAAATCGTAATAGCTTTTATAAACTGAATGGATTCGGGTTTTATCTAAGTTCTTTATTAACGATTTGCTTTCCGTTTATGATTGGCATTTTCAAATTAATTTATCTTTTGGTAATGAATCCATGAAGAAAGATTTCAACAATCCTTCACTTTTATTTGTTCTAATCGGCTGTTCTAACCAGTTGAGAAATTCTGCTCCATCAAAAAGAAAAAAACGATGCGCCTTTACTACCAACGGTTTACTCTATTTCAAAATCACAATCCCATTCTCATCTCTTTTGAAGATCAATAATTTTATTCCTTTCATACAAATGAGTAATGTGAGGAATATGATACAATCGAGTAAATAACTCACAAAATAGGAGAACGATATGTGCCGTAACATTAAAACACTATTTAACTTTGCCCCTGTGGCTACCGACGATGAAATTTATGCAGCTTCACTTCAATATATTCGAAAGGTCTCCGGTTTCAACAAACCATCTAAAGCAAACGAGAACGATTTTTATCGTGCTGTACAAGAAGTGGCTTTCACTACGCAAAATTTACTAAACAACCTGGTAACAAATGCAGATCCTCGTGATCGAGAAATTGAAGCAGAACGTGCTCGAATAAGAACTGCAAAAAGATTTGGAACTGAATAGAGTTCAGAAAAAGGAAATTAGAATGGTTAAGATTTATGTTGAGATTTTCGATAGTTGCTAATTATGCCGTGGTTTCATACTAATATAGAATTTGCATAGTTGATATGAATACAAATCAGCATAGTCCCTATTATTGCATAATCAAAATGCCCCCTTCAATTTGCCATTAGCTTTATTGAAGAGGGCTTCTATATGTATTTATAAAAAAGGTAGCTACTGTTTTACTACGTCCAAATTCCTTTATTCAGGTAATAGCGAAGTGCAATTCCTGCTAAATCATATCCACGATAGTCTAACTTCTCGAGTCCCTTTAATAAAATTTCTAGCATCCAAATCACCAATAAAACCTACTATTCCACACATATTTTTTCCTTAGATGTTTGCAAAATCATTAACACTAAACTACACCTCAGCTGAATTAGCGACCGGGCAATTGCGATTGCGAGGTTTCCGCCGAAAGATTCGATACTCCTCCACCTCGTCTGCTGAAAAATAGTGTTGTCCGATTTATTTCAGAGTCTACCCCCATTTATTAAACTATGCAGAATGGCAGTGATATTGAGGCGTTTCATGAAGAAATTTCTTAAAGGCGATAACACATTATAATGAGTTCTCCTCTCGTACCCATCACTCTATGGCCTTCATCAATATAACCACACTTTTTGTACACAGCTTGAGCTATTTCATTCTTAACATTTACAGCCAATACAATCTCATTAATGTTCACAAAATGGCTATTTACTAGTTCTGGAACAAGCATCAATGCATTCTTGGCATAGCCTTTACCTTGATGATGGAAATCGGTTGAAAAAGTTCTAATTAAGATGGCATTTTCATTAGTAGAGTATGGTTCTACCCCTTCGCATCTATGTAAAGCAAAAAAGGTCACCAATTGTTTGTTTTTCATTGCTAATACCGAGAACAGATTCTTATCAGCTTTTGAAAGGTTAATTGCGTCCCTGGGGGTACCCGTAAATCGCAGTTGTTCTTCCGTTATTGTATAGTTTTGTATAAGATTATCAAATTCATCGGTGTAAAAATGTAGTTTCATTTATTCCAATCCTCCTCAAAACAGGATCAATTTTCTACTTAAGAAATTTTATGTATTTTTTTGTTAGATAATTAACCTTTCTAATAACCTTTTCCCCTAGATGATAGATACCGATAATTCCAAAGAGTTATTTTATTATACCAGGAGTTATCGGAGTAATCTAAAAATAAATACATTATATCAAAAAATATTCTTTTCTATTTGATACAACAGCCTTTCCTCCAAATTTAAGAACAAAAAAAGAGACTCCTGAATCTGCGGAGTCTCTCTCTTCCTACACTTCATTGCTATGTTGAATATAATTATATAAAGGTAGTTCCGTCTGTCTTTGAATTCCTTAATAATGAATGAGGTTTTTTTTATGATTATTTCTATTGTATAATTTATTCCTTACTAGAATAATAAGTGTTTAAATCATTATAATACTTATTTAATGAAGAGGTTGATACTTCAAACCATTCGGCGATCTCTTTTACTGTTATCGTGAGGGGTTCAAAAAAGCCATGTTCCTGACCAAATCGTATCGCCCCGGCAGCAATCGCTACATCTTTACGAGCATTCGGCTGTTGCTCCACTAAATAATCTTCTACTATTTCTACAAGCTTTCCTGGTTCTCGATCATTTTTCTCTAAAAACTCGATTGCATTAAGGAGTACACCCGATTCAAAGTTGGTAAATTCCCCTCCCTCATAGCCATCTTCACCAAGCAACTTCCAAAAGACAATTCCGTTTTCTTTTAGAAACGCTGTAATCGAAAGTTCTTTTTCTGAATCATACAGTTTTCGGAACTGACTAAACACTTTTTTATGATCGGTCGGGAAGAAGATTAAGCTGGAAACAGCCAAATAATGATTATCCTTGGATGTTCCGTCCGGTAAAATAAAACAATAAACGTGAACGCCGATAGGGACAGGCTTTTCGCTCTCGCGTCGTAAACGAATCGTTTCATCTTCAAAAATACTTTTAACTGACATATAAGCCTCGTCCACAGCTACAACTTCTCCGATGAAAACACGTGGATCAGACCACGTTTCTAACACTTTCACTACTGATGGACGGATGTTTTTCTTTTGTTGCTTTTTCATGTAATTTTCCCATATTTCCGGTTTATAGTGGAAAAAGAATTCATCAATGACAATCGCTTCAATCATTTCCTCTATTAAATATCTCTGTAGGGGGTCACTCCATTTTTTAACCAAAGCAAGGTATTCATTTAAGTCACGTCTTTCAGGATATTCTTCGTAAAAGGATTGCAAAATCCTTTCAAGTTCTTCCGATTGCACTTCTTCTATTATAAATGCCGCTTTCGATTCACAACATTTTTTATATTTCTTTCCACTGCCGCACAAACACGGATCATTACGTCCTACCATACAAACACGTCCTTTTAAATAAATAAGAATACATTTAAGTGTAACATGTCCATTCAAGAATAATAAGAGTCTTGTTTTAGTTTAGCATTTTGGACGCTGGCAACTTATCTGTCTATAATGAATTACAAAAGGAGGCGCATGATATGAAACGTTTTGCATTTTACAGGATTTTCCGTATCGTTTGGATGTCAGTTAAGTTTTTCGTTCAAGTCAGCCTTTTCCAGCGCCGGTATAAAGGTCGATTTACACCTTCAGTTAATGAAAAGTGGGAACGTCTTGTGACGAAACAGGCGAAAGAATATAAACGAATTGCGCTCGACTTAGGCGGATTAATGATTAAAATGGGTCAATTCTTATCCACTCGTGCAGACATTATGCCACCTTCATTTATTGCGGAATTAGAAGGTTTAACGGATCATGTTAATGCTGTTCCGGTCGAGGAGGCAATTGGACTTTTGGAGGACGAATGGAATACGGGCTATGAAGACCATTTAATTAATTTATCTGATGGGCCGGTCGCTTCGGCTTCAATCGGGGAAGTTTACAAAGCTACCTTAAGGGATGGGACGCCTGTAGCGGTGAAGATTCAGCGTCCAGATATTGAACGTATACTGCGTGTCGATTTTCGTGCAATGAGGATTGTCATTTGGCTCATAAAAAGGTTTACTCCGTTCAGTAAGCAAATTGATTTTAGCTTATTATATAAAGAAATGGTTGATACAATTGGCGCCGAGCTTAATTTTTTGCAGGAGCTAAAAAATGGGCGTAGTTTTTCTGAGCGTTTTGCTGCAATGCCAGGCATTCGTTTTCCTGTCTATTACGATGAATTTTCTACACGGCGGGTCCTTGTCATGGAATGGATTGAAGGTTCACGAATAACTGACCTTGCATTCTTGGCCGAGAATAAAATCGATCGCCGTGAGTTATCGGAAAGACTATTTCATTTGTTTTTAGAACAGGTTCTGGAGGGCGGACAATTCCACGCCGATCCTCATGGCGGCAATATTTTAGTTCAACAGGATGGAACGCTTTTCTTAATTGATTTTGGGATGGTTGTTAACATCACATCCGACGAGGCCCGTTCAATTTTGAATATTGTTGAAGGCATCATTTTCACACAGTCTGATCAAGTACTAGATGGTCTGGAAGAGTTAAATTTCTTGTTACCCAGTGCGGATCGACGAGTACTTGAAGTTGCAATTGAAAGTGTTGTAACTGCCTATGAATCCAACGACTTGAGCGAGATGAATAGCTTTGTTGTCGATCGATTACTTGATGATTTAAAAGAAATTGTCCGTACCCAACCTGTACAGCTACCGGCCGAATTCGCCTTTTTAGGTCGGGCAGTTTCAATATTTGTCGGCGTGCTTCATGTCTTAGATCCTAATGTCGATTTGCTTGCGATTGGACGCCCCCGCATTATGGAATGGGCAAAGAAACAAACAATCGGAAATGGTCCGTTTACAAAGGTAGATGGCAAGCGTATCGCGATAAATGTAATTGGTCCGTTGCGAGCTCTCCCAAAAAAAGTGATATCTTTCCTTGATGAACCTACCCGTATGCGTGAATATATTCAAACACGGGATGCAATAAGGAAAATAGAGCGTTCTCGTTTACAAACCCGCATGTTCGCTGGAATCATCACAGTGTTATCTCTTATTGTTGTATTTTTCAGCGTCTGGGATGAGCATTTCCCTCTTCTCGCAACATCAGGTTTCTTTTTCATTAGTTCTGCATGGATGTTTAAACGGATGATATAACGGCCAATGAGTCTATCAATAATCCTGATTATCATGACATCTGTGGTTGCAACTTGACAATGCGTGAGTAATTCCTTCAGAATGCACCATAAAAAACGACTGTTTGGCATTTTTGCCATTCAGTCGTTTATCCTCTATTTGTCTAGCTAGCATTCGCTGTTCTCTACTTGGTTTTCTACGTGTCATCGTTTGCCTGCGATAATCTACTATCCATAACGTCGTACTTTTCGAAGTGATCATTTTAATCCTCTCCTTTGCTTATTGTGCCGTGCCGTTCCCTGCACTACCCCAATGAAAAGCAGCTTTTAGATCTTTTGCCCGTTTAGTCGGCTATCTTCTTTTTGCAGTGATAGAACCCGCCTTTGCCCGCTTGTCATTCTTTTTGGCTTCACCCTACTATGATGATCGTCGACAACTGCTTGTAAATTTAAAACATTAATCATACATATCACCTCCATTTCTAACTCGCTCACTAGCGTATGTTATAAAAACGGAGAGGATACACCAAACTAATATGTTGCACTCTTCAGAAAATAGCAATTACTACACAAAGCGATTTCTTCATGATTTCCTTTATAGTCCTTCGAGAAACATTATAAACAATTATCTTGTAGAGGCAACCATCGTCAATTAAGAATCTTTACTTTAACCTTTTTGACTCCCCATGCCATTGCACCATCATAAGTAGGAATGAAAACGTCAATTTTCTTCCCTTTAATAGCCCCTCCCGTATCGCCTGCAATTGCTTCTCCATAGCCTTCCACCCAAACTTTTACACCGAGCGGAATAATTTTCGGATCAACTGCAATTACTTTCTGATTCGGATACGTACGTAGGTCGATACCGTAAGCGGTAGTCCCTGAACAGCCTTTACAGTATGCTGTATATGCAGTTGCTGTAACAAGCAGTTCTTTCCCATCTCCTACAGCCGGGGCTGATGGTGTTAGTGTGGATACGGCGGGAATCTTTTCTGACTCAGTCAAAACGGTTCGGGAATCACCTGCATTTCCGCCGACAATTAATACATCTCCAGGGTGAATCAAATTTCCTGCCAATTTGTTCCAACTCGCGAGAGAATCTAATGAAACATCATGATCTAATGAAATCCGAAACAAATTATCTCCATTGACAACTGTATATCTTTCCTGCTCCGCCTCTGACAATAATTCCACGGGCATAGAGTCTATGGGATCTGAAACATCCTGAAGTGGTACATTACGTTCCTCTGATTCATCCAATAGTGTATTTGCTTCAATAGAAAGATACTGTACATACGAGAATCTTTCACCAATTTCTACAGAATGGGAAAGGATTGTTGCATATGTTACTGTATAAGTTGAAAATGAGAAAATTGTTGCTAACAGAAAGACTTTTAGTTTCAACAATATGATTCCTCCTTCATACCAATTATTTGTTTCCAACAAGTATTGCCCCGAAACTAGGAAAAACAAACATTCAAATACAATAAAAAGAAATCAAGTTTTAATACAATAAAAATTCTATTTTAACAATAACGATGACAAATTAACTTAATCGATTGAAAAAAAAAAAAAAAAAATCAGCCATGCAAATGGCTGATTTTCTAGTCTTACGATATACAATGGTCTAATATCTCTTGGATAACCGAAAACTGCAAGCGATTTTCGATAAAAATACCCAATTAGAAATAGTGCTAGGATAGTAACCCCACCATTTCCAATCCATGTGCAATGCCATCTTCACTAACATCTTTCGTAATATATCTTGCCGCATTTTTAACTATCTCAGGCGCATTTCCCATCGCTACACCATGTCCGACATATTGCAGCATTTCAATATCGTTTAAATTATCACCAAAAGCATAGACTTGTTCTTTCCTGAAACCTTTCTTTTCGATAAATTTCTCAATTCCCTTCGCTTTGGAACCACCAAGAGGCAGAACATCCATCGAATATTCATGCCATCGGATAAAATTCAAGTTTCCTAAATTGTTACGGTAAAAAGATTCTTCATGTTCCTTACAATAAAGCAATGTTTGATAGATTTCTGTGTCGTTATAGTAATTAGCGTTCATTTCTATTTGGGCAGTATCAATATTAAGGGAAGTAAGGGATTCCTCTATCTCAGAATGATAACCGATATTGGATTTCATAAATTCATCACCCATATATACAAGCGGATGGGCATTTGTAATGGAATAATCCGATAAATGCATTAACAATTCTTTATCAATCGGGTTTTTATAAATGATTTCATTTTCAATTTCAACGTACTGACCATTAAAACATACAAAGGAATCAATTTCCAATTCCTCTCTTATATCCTTAATGAAATAGGGAGCACGCCCTGTAGCAATGGCTACTTCATGTCCAGCTTCTTTTAAAGATCTAATGGCTTCCTTCGCAGATATGGGCAATTTTTTGTCATGATCGAGAAGTGTTCCGTCAATATCAAACATTATCATTTTTTAGTCATTTCATTTCCTCCATTACAGAAAAAAATCATTTTTTGTATCAATTTCATAAATGCGACATTCCAGAACGATTAAACAAGTTCCGGGATGTCGCTTTACTTTGTTCAAGCTTTTTTACTTACTATGACATTATAATTTAAACGGTACAGCTAACCCTGACAGCTTGGGCAACTTCGTCAGCAGTCGCCATCTGTAATGCTTCATTCGCAAGTAGTGCCATCTCATTCTTCGTCAATTGTTTAATTTGTGCACGGGCCCTTAAAATCGATGTGGCGCTCATCGAGAATTCATCTAGTCCTAAACCTAGCAATAACGGAATAGCTATTTCATCCCCAGCCATCTCCCCACACATTCCTGTCCACTTTCCTTCATTATGTGCAGCGTCAATGACCATCTTGACTAAACGAAGAATTGAAGGATTATAGGGTTGATATAAATACGAAACGCGTTCATTCATGCGATCGGCTGCCATCGTATATTGGATTAAATCGTTTGTTCCGATACTAAAGAAATCCACTTCCTTCGCAAATTGATCCGCAAGAATTGCAGTGGACGGAATTTCCACCATGATACCGACTTCAATATTATCCGCAACATTCACATTGTTAGTTAGGAGTGCTTGTTTCTCTTCCTCTAAAATTACTTTTGCCTGTCGGAATTCATCTAAAGTAGCAATCATCGGGAACATAATCTTCAAATTTCCAAATGAACTAGCTCTTAAAAGTGCCCTTAGTTGCGTTCGGAAGATATCCTGCTCTTCTAAACATAAACGGATAGCACGAAAACCTAAAAATGGATTCATTTCTTTAGGGAGATTTAAATAAGGGAGTTCTTTATCCCCACCAATATCAAGGGTCCGCACAACTACTGGCTTATCTGCCATTCCTTGAAGAACCTCTTTATACGCCTCAAACTGCTCTTCTTCGGTTGGAAGTTGGTTTCTACCCATATACAGAAACTCGGTTCTGTATAGACCAATTCCCTCCCCCCATTATTGAGGACTCCTTCTAAGTCTTCCGGAGTGCCGATATTAGCAGCTAACTCAACATGATGTCCATCTGCTGAAATTGTTTTTTCATTAACAAGCTTTGCCCATTCCGCCTTTTGCTGCTCATACTTTACTTGTTCTTTTTCATATGCTGCAATGACTTCTGAAGTAGGGTTAATATGTACTGTTCCTTTAAATCCGTCAACAATGACGATGTCACCATCCTGGATAAGCTCTGTCGCTTCCTTCGTTCCCACAACTGCAGGAATCTCTAGTGTGCGGGCCATAATCGCGGAGTGAGACGTTTTCCCACCAATATTAGTTGTAAAACCTTTTACAAATTTACGATTTAATTGAGCTGTGTCTGATGGAGTTAAATCCTCGGCGATGATAACTACTTCTTCAGCAATCATTCCCGGGTTCACAATTTCAACATTCAACAAGTGGGACAGCAAGCGTTTCGTAACATCACGAATGTCTGAAGCCCGTTCCCTCATATATTCATTATCCATTTGCTCGAACATGGTAATAAACATATCTGTCGTTTCTTTGAGCGCATATTCAGCATTCACATGATCTGTCTTAATTTTATCTTCAATTGATGAAATCAACTCAGGATCAATTAAAACTAATACATGAGCGTTAAAAATAGCTGCCTCATCTGCACCAAGTTCCTTTTCGGCAATATCACGAATCGACTCCAATTCACTCTTTGAAACGGCGATAGCAGACTGAAAACGTTCGATTTCTATCGGAATATCTTCAATAGTTTTTTTACTGAAATATAAATCCGGCTCAACAAAACGGTACGCTTTCGCTATGGCAATTCCGTTTGATGCAGAAATTCCATGTAGTATATTCATTAATTAGTCAGTCCTCCGTCTTTTAACGCTTCTTCAAGCCCGTTAAGTGCATCTTGTTCGTCTATTCCTGTCGCTGTAATTTTAATTTCTTCATCCAGTCCGATACCTAGAGACATTACACCCAAAATCGATTTTAAATTGACTTTTTTATTGTTATGAACCAAACTTATATCGGATTTAAATTTGTTTGCTGTGCTCACTAATACTGATGCGGGGCGTGCATGTATCCCTTGCGCATCTGTTACTGTAAATTGTTTTTCAACCATATTAATCAAACACCTCCATAAAAATGATTGATATAATTGTAGATAATGTCCCATCATTTTAGACAAATTAGTAACGCCAATTAATTAAACGTTCATAATAATTATATCACATATGACTTCCTTGAAAAAAGCATACCACTTAACAGGCCCAGTTTTGAAATACGAAATCTATTTCTTTAAAAAATCAATCATCCCCATTGCACTTACTTGCATATCTACTTCAATTAAAAAATACACTTCATGATCGTCAGGTATTCCCGACTTTCTTAAATATTCCCTTACCCTATTGAACAACCGCTGTGCAAGTACATCGTGACCTTTTTGTTCGGCAACAACGTTTTCCGCTTCTTTCATAAATGCGTCAAGCCATTCAGATACTTGCTGCAGTGCCTTATGCGGAGCATCTGTCATTCCGTAATGGCCAAAGTAAATCGCATGTAGATTCATCTCACTCATGCGGTCAATCGCTCTTCTCATTGCATCTGGATCAAATTGATTCGGTGAGGTGGATGGCAAAAACAAATTAACATCATCACGTATTAATTGCTCATAACGGATTCCAACTGTGTCGCCAGAAAAAATACCGTTGCTGATCGGGTCAAAAATACTAAAATGATGTTTAGCATGTCCAGGTGTATCCAAAAACTTCAAGGTACATGTCCTGCCAATTTCCAAGGTATCTCCCTCATCTTTAACGAGCAGGCGATCTGCAGGTATCGATATAATGGGCTCAAACAATTTCGAAAATCTCTCTCCGTAAACCAATTTGGCACCGGCAACTAATCTTTCGGGATTCGCCAAGTGCCTTGCTCCTCTGGGATGAACAACAACAGTAGCATTCGGGCAATCTTGAATCAGTAATCCTGCTCCTCCGGAATGATCCAGGTGGACATGTGTCACAATTATATATTTCACTTGATCCAGCGAAAACCCTAACGCTTCCAATCCTATTTTCACATGCTTCACTGAAGGACTTGGACCAGGATCTATAATTGTCAATTCTTCTTCATTGATGACATACGTTCCCGTTCGCTCAGCCACACCCAAATCAAATCCGTCAATCAAATGGATTCTTTCGTTCAATTGGATAGGATATTTTTTATGCATGATGGAATCCTCCTTTAATAGCGATACCAATTACATGAATTCTGATATTATTCAGTAACCTTCTAGTAATCTTATCAGTTCCGCTATGCATTTCCAATGGAATAGTCGGATGGATTGGAAGTTTCCTTGAAACATAGTTAGCCCCTGTAATGCCTTATGTTCCTAAATTGCACGTCTTACATATACTAGTTCGAAACAATATAATAAGGAGGCGCTCAATTTTGTCAGAACAAAATTTTTCCGACACGCACAACCCAGATAACTCAGATCTTCCCAACGGACAGCCGCATTTCCCCAAAAGCCAAGATCACTCTCAAGATACCAGAAGAGCTAATGCACCTTCTCATCAACCACCATCTACCGTCCCGCAACTAAAGAAAGCTCTGCTAACCGTAGATCCAGGTGCGTTACGCGGATGCTTATACCGCGACACCTATATCAAACTCACCAACCGTACTTCATTTTGGTTTCATCCAACATACATCGACTATGTTGCGACGTCAGGATATAAATGGAACGGCTATGCATGGATTCCGTGGGGAACGGATTTGGATAGAATCGTATCTTTTCAATGCACATAGGATTCACTTGCTAATATAAAAGGACCAGTTTCCCACTAAACGCGATACGACAATCCTTCGCGTTCAATTGAGGAACTGGTCGATTTAATTGTACTTAATAAAAATCGCTTAGATAAGCATGAAAAATTCCAGTTTACATATATTTCTATCGGATATTGGAACTCTTATTAATGAAATACAATCGTCTTGTTGCCTTCCACAATAATCCTATTTTCAAGATGCCATTTTACAGCTTTTGTAAGAACGCGTCGCTCGATTCGACTACCGATTTTCTTCAAATCAATTACGTCATCACGATGGTCCACTCGCTCTATATCCTGTTCAATTATTGGACCTTCATCTAAATCGTTCGTTACATAGTGGGACGTAGCCCCTATTAACTTGACTCCACGATCAAATGCACGCTCATATGGTCTCGCTCCGATAAATGCCGGCAAGAATGAATGATGAATATTAATGATCCGATTCTGAAAATGGCTGACAAAATCAGACGTAAGAATTTGCATATAACGAGCAAGAATTAGCAAATCAACTTCGTAGTCCTCCATTAGGCGAATCTGTTCTTCTTCAACTTGTTTCCGAATATCTTTGTTCGCCGGAATATAATGAAAAGGAATCCCAAAAGATTCGACTAACCCCCGCGCATCCTCATGGTTACTAACAACAACGACAATATCAGTGTCCAGGTCACCATTTTGCCATTCCCATAAAAGTTCCATCAAACAATGCGGTTCTTTTGAAACAAAAATGGCAGTTCGCTGCCGTTCATTTCCATAAGCGAAGTAATAGTCAATAGAATAATTGGCGGCAATCTCTTTAAAATCCAACTCCATTTGCTTTGACTTTTTCATCAGATTCTCACAATGAAATTCAATCCGGATAAAAAAAGTTCCGTTTTCCGGATCACTTGAATACTGACTCGATTCAATGATATTCGAATCATGTTTAAGCAAAAAAGAAGACAATACTGATACGATCCCCGGTTTATCCGGACATTTCACTAACAGCCGCCCTCGATTTTCTATTTTATTACCTGGTTGTTTCAAATTCATTTCTACTATCGTTTCTACAGACATTTATAAACAACTCCTATATTTTAAATAAGACAAGCTATCATTATCCATCATACGACTGGCCTTCGCAATGATTCCGGCTGTTACCATAACAAAACAGCAACTAAAGGCTCGACTTCGGAATTTCGAATTGAATTATCTCATTGTACCTTTAAAAGAAATACCTGAAGATACTTGCTTGTTAATGATATAAAGTATCAATCCTTCAATTTTGTTCATCCTAACAAAAAGGAGGTGTGAAACTATGGGACAAGAGATTCTTTGCGAAGTGAATAACTGCAAGTATTGGGGCGCCGGAAACAAATGTAAGGCGAATTCTATTTATGTAGTCAGCCAAAAAGGCAAAAAAGCAACCAGTAGTGAAGAAACTGATTGCAAAACATTCGTGCCCAGAGATTGAATCATGGCTCATAATTGAATAATGTCTAGTATGTAAAATTTGGTTCGGTCCTATTATTGTACAAAGTGAAGAGTGCCAGCGTCTAAAACTGTTCTTATTCATTTTAGACGCTGGCACTCTATTTTAACTCTTTTCCCATCCCTTTCAGAAAATGCAGACCGAATTTTACGGCACGATTAATATCGTCATCGTTTAATGCAGTCATCAACTGAAAAATGCTTGCTTTTTTCCCGTTATCCTTATAGAGTTCTGCTTCATTCAAACCATTTTTGACGCTTGCGGCAAGTTTTGCTGTGATATCAGGATCGATCGATGATATAACACTCGTTGCATTTAGCACATGGTTGATGATATTGGTCACTGGCTCGCGCGACGCTTGGTCTACAGCGATTTTAGCGATATCATCTTTCGCTAACATCATCGCCTTCAGCGCGTCCAATATCCCGGCTCCATCCAATTCACCTGTGATTTCGAGTATTTTATTGATAGCTTGGTCTTGCTCCGCAATCAAGGACTGTAACTCCTCCAATTTCCGCTTATTAAGTTCTTCTGGTGTCAATTCTTTCTTTATAATAGAAGTAATGGGTGCTGCCATCGAACTTCACCTTTCTTTCTAATTTTCAGTTAGTTGCACATAACCTGGACGCGCCCATTTCCGCTCCACTTCTACGCCATTTTGCGGGTGCCGCTCTTTATTCCGGTGGTTCGAAATGGGTAACGGGTTTTCGCCTTCTTTTTGAAGTATTTCCATTCGAACCATCGTCTGTTTATAAGCAGGTGTATTCGTCCGCTGATCGACGGCCGGACCAGTCAGGAAGTTGATTGCCGATTCTTTTTCAACTGAGTTCATCGGCAAGAATAGTTCATTTTTCTTTACGCGGTCCGTTACGAGTGCCGGCAACTTCAAAGCGCCGTAAGGGGAAATCAAACGAACAACGGAACCGCTTATCACGCCGCGGTCTTTTGCAAGTTCCGGTGAAACTTCGACGAAAACTTCCGGCACTTTCTCCTGAATACCATCCGACTTGTTCGTCATGTTACCTTCGTGGAAGTGTTCAAGCAAGCGCCCGTTATTGATGTGAAGATCATATTCTTCAGGAAATTCTACAGGGTGTATCCAGTCAGACAGAGCGAAACGCGCTTTTTTATCTGGAAAATTAAAGCCATCCACGTACAGAAGGGGGGTGCTTGTTCCGTCAAAACTGCCCCATAAGAAGCTGTCCCAACCTTCCATCACGCTATAATCCGCTTGACCGAATAACGGCGACAAATTAGCCATTTCCGCAAAAATTTCGCTTGGATGACTGTAGTTCCAATCCGCACCGAGACGGTTAGCGATTTCCTGAACAATCCACCAATCCGCCTTTGCGCCACCCAATTCCGGAAGGGCTTTGTACAAACGCTGCACACGTCTTTCCGTATTTGTAAATGTACCATCCTTTTCCATTGACGGAACCGCCGGTAAAATGACATCAGCATATTGCGCTGTTCTTGATAAGAAGATATCCTGAACAACTAGAAATTCTAGTTTAGACAAGACATCATGCACATAGTTTGCATTAGAATCGACGAGCGCCATATCTTCACCTACTATATACATCGCTTTCATGATTCCTTTATCGATGGAGTGCAGCATCTGAATATTGTCAAGCCCGGGCTTATTATCGATTTTCACACCGTATGCCCTTTCGAATTTTTGACGTGCCGTATCATCAGTGACGTGTTGATAACCTGGAAGCCAACCTGGCAGTGATCCCATATCACATGCACCCTGGACGTTATTATGCCCACGTAGCGGATATGCACCTGCACCAGGTCGACGATAATTTCCTGTCGCAAGCAGCAAATTGGATATTGCAGCAGAAGTGTCCGATCCGCCTGTGTTTTGTGTGACACCCATTCCCCAAAGAATACATGTGCCGTCCGCATCACGAATCATTTCCGCTGTTTGAATGACCATGTCTTTTGAGACGCCTGACACTTTTTCGGCATAGTCAAGTGTGTATTTTTCAAGAACTTCCCTGAATTCCTCCAAGTAATGGACGTTGTCATTAATAAACGACTGATCGTGCCATCCCTGATCGATCATGTATTTCGTCACTGCCATGAGCCATACTTGGTCCGTCCCTTGCTTCGGACTTATAAAGATGTCAGCGCGTTCCGCCATTTCGTGTTTCCTCAAATCCGCGACGATCAGCTTTTGCCCATGTAGTTTATGGGCTCGCTTTACCCGAGTGGCAAGTACAGGATGTCCTTCAGCCGGGTTGGCTCCGACAATAATAACAAGCCCAGCTTTGGCGATATCTTTAATCGTTCCTGCATCCCCTCCCATACCAACTGTTCGGAACAAACCGTCCGTTGCGGGGGATTGGCAATAACGTGAACAATTGTCGACGTTATTCGTTTCAAATACTTGTCGCGCGAGTTTTTGAATTACGTAGTTCTCCTCATTAGTAATCTTCGACGAAGAAATGATTCCGACAGCGTCTTTTCCGTGTTCTTTTTTGATAGTTCCAAGTTTCTGGGTCACAAGGTTAAGCGCCTCTTCCCACGTAGCTTCTACAAAAGAATCATCTTTACGGATGAGCGGTGTCGTAAGTCGTTTATCGCTATTAACGAAATCCCATCCAAATTTCCCTTTAACACATGTAGAAATCGCATTAACAGGTGCTTCTGAAACAGGTTGGATTTTTAAGATTTCCCGGCCTTTGGTCCACACTTCAAAAGAACAGCCTACGCCGCAAAATGTACAAACTGTTTTCGTTTTTTCCGTTCTTGTATCACGCATTGCCGCCTCCGCATCCGAGATGGCCATGATCCCGCTATACCCTGGCTCAACGTCTTTGACAAGTTCAATCATTGGTGTCAGGATTTCCTCTTTCAGCCCGCTCATGAAGCCAGCTTCGCCAAGCATTGATTTTTCCATCAGCGCATTACATGGACAGACGGTGATACAGTGCCCGCAACCAACACAGGAAGAGTCGTTGATTTTCGCCCCTCCATCCCATAGGACAATTGGACGATCCCTTTCCCAATCGATTGATAAGGTTTCATTCACCTGCAAGTTTTGACATACTTCCACGCACTGACCGCAGGCAATGCATTGATTCGGATCGTAACGGTAAAACGGATGTGTAAAATCAACACTATCTTGTGTGCACTTCGGTTCATATGGATACTTTTGGTGTTCGATCTCCATCATATCCACTGTATTATGTATTTTACAGTTGCCATTGTTGTTATCACATACTGTACAATACAGCAGATGATTTTCAAGAATCCGATCCATCGCCTCCGTCTGAGCTTCTTTGGCACGGGTCGAAGAAAGCGCTATGCTCATTCCTGGTACTGCTTTCGTAGAGCAGGCACGCATAAGACGGCCATCTACTTCCAAGATACACGTATCACACGTCTCAATCGGATCCACCTCCGGTAAGTAACAAATTTGAGGATGGGAAATTTGATAATCATTGATCACCTCAAGAATCGTTTTGCCTTCCACGAAGTTATAATCGGAACCGTTAATCTTGATCTGCATGTAAGCGCCTCCTATTTTATAAATAAAAACCACCATGAAAAAATACACCTACTTGACAAGTGCACTTTCATAGTGGAATAGTCTTCTAACAGGACTTGTTAAATTACCAATCCATATTTTCGTTCAACGTTTGATAACGCCGCGGCAGTTCATACCGAAACGCCCTCTTAGATACTAGTATATTTGAACTTGCAAGAATAAACAATCTATATTTCAACTATTGAAAAAATTTATTTTAGATACTTGGGAGGTGTACGTTCATGTCAAAAGTAATACATGATTTTAATGATATTATTAGAAAGCTACGCAAAGATTTATTCGGAAAGGGACCCGAAAGGATCCACACAGTTTTTGTTGACAATATGATTATTTCAACGCTCTACGGAAATTTGACTCCTACCGAAAAATTCATTGCCGGTACACAGGAAGGTAAAGAAATGGTACATACTGCAAGGACTCGAATGATACAGAAGGTTTATCAGAAAGCACCGCCCGATGGCATGGAAAAACTCATTGGTGCTAAATTTGTCCATCTTTTCTCCGATATAAAATTGGAAGACGACATTGCTATTTCCGTATTCCTTTTTGATCGGTCAATTGAGCACAAGGGAGGAGAAGTGGATGGAGCAAGATAAGAACCGGACCATTTTTCGCTATTCAAACGGTCATTTCACGAAAACAGAAGACCGGATTGCAGTCGAACACCCCGTCACCATCAAAATCAACGACAAAGAATTTGCGACTATCGTCTGTTCCCCTGAGTACATCGAGGACATGGCAGTGGGTTTTTTAGCATCGGAAGGGGTCATCCCAAATTATAAAGCTATCAAAGACATTTGGGTGCAGGAAGAAGTGGGGATTGTCCATATCAAAACAGATAGAATGTATCCCTTTTATGAAAAGTTGTTGAACAAACGCTATATCACCTCATGTTGTGGAATGAGCCGACAAGGTTTTGTGTTTGCCAACGATGCATTGACTGCAAAAAAGATGACAGAAACCAGCGTAATGCTTACCCCGGAAGAATGTTTTTTCCTGATGGAACAAATGGAGCAAGCGGCTGACATGTTTCATCAAACCGGCGGCGTTCATAATGCAGCGCTTTGCGATGCTACCGGTATCGTCCTGTCGAGGATGGATATCGGGAGACATAATGCGTTGGATAAAATCTACGGTCACTGTTTGAAGCACACTATTCCTGTCCGGAACAAAGTAATTGTGTTCAGCGGTCGTATTTCATCCGAAATCTTATTGAAAGTGGCTAAAATCGGATGCGAGATGGTCCTTTCAAAATCAGCCCCTACTGAACTGGCGCTGACACTTGCGGAGGATCTCGGAATTACTACAGTCGGTTTTATACGTAAGAAGTCCTTCAACTTGTATACTCATCCGCAGCGGATTATTGTAGAAAAGAACAACAATAATTTATAAAGTTTTTAAAATTAGTTGCTTTATTAAATGAAATAAAGAATCACATCGAATCGGCTAAAGTGCTTAGGGGGCGCTTACGCAGTCTTAAAAATTTCAGCATATTGGAGTAGTCAATTGCAAGCAAAAACCTACCTATATGCGATGTCTAGATACAAACGCATGTAGGTAGGTTTTTATTATTAACGTGACATATGCTCACAATTCCGAATGAATTACTATATTTCAATACCGCTCAAGTTATTGTTGCCAATTGTATAATTCATATCACCACTTTGGTGATTGCCCAGACTGAAATTTAACGAAATCGAATAATAGAGGCACGTTGCAGTATTGTTGTAATGAAGAAGTACTCTCCGTAATCCTTTCCCAACTTTCCGAATATGGATCGAGTCCTTTCAATACCGGCATGGATTGCTGTAGAAATTCTTCTATCGGCATCTCCAACTGTTCAATAAAGCGCTCCACCTCTGGAAACTTCCTATCTTTTTCGGGATTCGGTTCTTTAAATAGTACATGTTCTAAGTTTCTTGAAAAATAAAACATCCGGTAATTAATGTCAACTGAAAGAATCGTTCCTAACACTTTCATGATATTGATATTGTTACTTCTATCAGCATTTCTTGCCGCTATTTGCAGTTTTTGTTTTTCATGGGGCACTGTTATTCGATCCTCGTGGTAGATGGTTAATTCCTTTTGGGTGTCATCAATGACAATTGCATCGTCAGGGATAAAACAGCCATCCATATCAATTATATGTAGGACACAGAACACATCTTCCGGACGAAATTTACTTTTTATCATAAACTCATTCACGGAACTTTCGATAACAGACTTGATGGGTTCTTCCGGTCGATCCAAATCATATAAAATATCGCCGTGCTGAATATGAAAGCGAATATTATGCTGTTCAAAAAGGCCACGTAAGCGATTATATAGTAACACCTCTTCGCAGCTTCCCTCGACGAGTAATAATACAACCTTCTTTTTACTAATTGTCATATAAAATCCCCGCTTTACGGAAAGCCGTTTTAATGTCGAATAAATTGGTTTCCGCGTATATTGCCTCTTCCTGACCGCCCAATTGTACAGCGCGTAAATAAACATCACGTGCATTATCCAGCTTTTCGACGCCTTTTAACTGGTGATATCTGTCCATTTTATTTAGTGTCGTAAACCATAAGTTCCGTATAGGGAGCACTTCTACTATACGCAAATTATGTGAAGTAAAAAAAAGTTGCCCTTGTGCATTTTCATTTAACACTTCCAATATTTCACCAAGCAGAAATTCAAATATTCCTGCATCCAGTTCGTCAATCACCACGCATGCATTCGGATTGTTGTAAACCGCTATGAGTGTACTTAAAATAGAAATTATTTTCAAAGTCCCCTCAGACTCGCTTCGCAATGGAAGTTCAATCCCCTCTTTTTTTGAAAGAAATTCAAAGCGAACTCCATCACTGCCATCACTCAGTTTTTGCGTATTTATTTGTCTGATTTTTATTTGAAGACTAGGAATAATAGTCTGCAAAACAATATTGGTTTGGCTAACCACTTGGTCAATCGTTTCAAATAAATCCATCGGTAATACCATCGTGTCTTGCATCTCATAAGGGATATGTCCACGTTTCTTTTCCAAATGTACACTGAAGGGCATAACAAGATTGGCAATTAAGAGACCATAATGAATCGTATCAATTATATGTAAATCCCGATTAAAGTCTATCGATAGATTTTTCATTATTTCTTTTTCATTATCATTTAACAGATCTTCAAATACTTCTTTCAATTCTTCCCTAAATACAAAAGAAGTTGCGTTGCCTGCAGCCATCCGATTGGCAATAATAACCGAAATTCGTTCCGTTTCATTCAGATCATGTATTTTTTTATCATGAATAAAAATTTTGTTTTCATTTTTTGAAATCAGCACTTTATAGTGGTCATTTTCCGTATTTTCTCGATATGACACTTCTTCTTCAACAACTTTATATTTTGTCATTCCAGCTGATAAAGAAACCGAATAGTTAACGAAAAATTCACCGAATCGATTTTTCAAAATGAATTGAAACAACAATCGAATCGTTTCTTCATTGACATAAAGCAGCTTAGTCGTAAGTTTTGGTAGCGGATGATCAATATTAGCTGATAATAATGTTTTCAATAGATTAAACGCTTCAACAGCAGCTGTTTTCCCCGAGCCATTTTGACCATAAAAACCTATAACATCTGCCTTTTCCAATGTATCAAAGGTTGAATTCGTATGAAAACCGCCATATTTAACATTTTTCAAATTCTTTATTTCTACATTGGCTACCCTGACTATACTTGTCATGGAGATCCCCCTAGGAATAATTCTTTATTGGAAAAGTATTAACCGAAATAGCTGATGTGCGACAAATGATGCATGTGTTTTACAATATTGGCTAACAGACTATAAATTATTCACGTTTGGGTCAGGTACTTTTGGTATGAAATGACGCCAATTCCTCATATGCAAATTTTATGTAAAAAGAATCAGCCATTTATATAAATGGCTGATTCTTGCTTTTCAGTATGCAATTATTGTTAATGGTCGGAATTTCCCCATACATAATTAAAAAACCGAATTAATCCATTCCGATTGAAACGTATTGCGTCTCCAAAAATGCTTCCAATCCTTCATGGCCACCTTCCCTGCCGATTCCACTCTCTTTCATTCCACCGAAAGGAACTTGAGCAGCTGAAGGTGTCCCGTCATTCCAACCGACAATCCCAAAATTCAATTGTTCAATTAATAGTGTCCCCTTAACAACGCTTTCCGTGAACACATAGGCCGCCAAACCATACTTTGTATCATTCGCTAACCGGATAGCCTCATCTACAGTCTCGAACTTCTGAACAGGCGCTACAGGGCCGAATGTTTCTTCTTCCATAATAACCATGGAAGTATCTACTCCGCTAAGTACGGTTGGTGAGTAAAATGTTCCGCCTTGATTTGTTAACGCTTCTCCTCCTGTTAAAAGTGAAGCACCTTTTGAAAGAGCATCCGCTACTTGTCGCGTTACTTTGTCGACACTGCTTTGATTAATCAATGGGCCAATATCTGTTTCCTCATTAATACCATCGCCAATTGTTAATTTCGTAACAGCTTCTGTAAACTTTTCCAAGAACGTATCATGGATGCCTGATTGCACGTAAATTCTATTTCCACAAACACAAGTCTGGCCTGCATTTCTAAATTTCGAAGCAATGACGCCTTTTATAGCTGTGTCAATATTGGCATCATCCAAAATAATGATTGGTGCATGTCCTCCAAGTTCCATGGATAAACGTTTTACTTGATCCGCGCTTTGTTTAATTAACAATTTACCGACTTCAGTGGAGCCAGTGAATGTTACCTTCCGAACATTATCGTGCTCCATCATAGCTGTTCCTATTTTCGATGAAGAGCCCGTTACCAGGTTAACTACACCTTTCGGAAATCCAGCCTTTTCACATAGCTCCACCAGTTTAACGGCCGTCAATGGACTTTCACCGGATGGTTTTATTACAATTGTACACCCTGCCGCTAAAGCCGGTCCCATTTTCCGAGTCAACATGGCCACTGGGAAATTCCATGGCGTAATTGCTGCAACAACTCCGACAGGTTTTTTCCAAACTTGCATACGTTTATTCGCAAGATGTGAAGGCACGGTTTCTCCATAGATACGTTTGCCTTCTTCCGCATACCATTCAATATATGTAGCAGCAGAACTTGCTTCTCCTCTGGATTCTTTAATAGGCTTGCCCATTTCAATCGTCATTATTTGGGCCAATTCTTCTTGGTTTTCCAAGATAAGATCATTCAATTTTTTTAAATACTTCGCTCTTTCGTATGCAGTTGTCTGGGACCACGTTTGAAAAGCTTCATGTGCACTATCAATTGCTTGATTCGTTTCAATTTCTCCCCCGATTGGGACTGAACCGACAACTTTTCCATTCGCTGGATTTTTAACCTCTAATTTTTCTAGATCTTTCCCAACCCATTCTCCATTGATATACATTAGATAGTCTCTCATTTATCATGCACTCCCTACCCTATTTGTTCGAATTAATTACAAAATCTTCCGTTTCAACTTCTTCTTCTTCTTCTTCTACTTTATCTTCTGCTAATACTACTTCTTTTTCTATTCCTTCTGTGAAGATACGGTCAAGCTCATTATTCATATGTGCATCAGAATTTTCAGGTCCATATTTAGACATAGAAACTTTATACAAAATAATACCAAGCACTGTCCAAACAAGAACAATCGCCCACTCATATGGCCAGACGAGAGCGGATGGCATACCCGGCATATACAAAATACAAATACCTACTGACATCAATACGGCACCCCAACCGACTACACGCCCCCCGCGAAGTTGAAATGGCCTTGCCATCTCTGGACTGTTCTTACGAAGAATTAAAAATGAGGCTGCGACCATGAACCAGGCAACTACTAACGCAAGCCCTCCCGCGTCGACTAACCAGACTAAAGCCGGTCTACCAAATAGCGGAGCAATTGTTGTAAGAACCCCAATCAATATAATTGCTTTATAGGGTGTATTGTACTTTGGGTGTAAGTCCCCCAATGATTTTGGAAGCATTCCAGCTTTTGCAAGCGCGTAAATTGCACGGCTTCCTCCGATATAGAAGCCAATCCAACTCGTTAAAATCCCACCCACTCCACCTAGTACAAGTATATTCCCCATCATACGACTATCTCCGAAAGCTTTTGCCATTGCATCAGCAGTGACTAAGTTTGAGTTATTGATTTCTGTCGGAGTCAACACACGAGACACTCCGAATATGATTGAAATATACCAAGCAATCGCAAGAAAAACCGAGAATATTAATAATTGTCCAATTCTTTTCCTCGGTAAATTAATTTCTTCTGCTGCCTGTGGAATAATATCAAATCCTACAAACATAAAGGGTGTCATAATGATAACAATTAAAATTCCGACGGCACCTTTTTCAAATAACGGTGTCATATTTTCTACATTACCAGCAACCGAACTACCGGTAATTAGTAAGACCCCTGCTATTATTATTAATAAAGTCAGTAAGAATGTAACGAAACTTGCTAATTTTATTCCTTTAAAATTAACCCATGCAATCAAAATCGAACCTATTACGCCCACCGCAACCCATGTAAAGTTAACATCCCATCCCGCAATCGTATACATATACCCCCTGCTGTAATTAGGGGCTAAGTATTCAAATACAGTGGGAAGTGCAACAGCTTCAAAAGCAACTACGGATACATAACCAAGGACAATCGCCCATGTTGTTATAAAGGAAGGAAGTCTACCCATCGCCTTAAATGTATAAAATAACTCTCCACCTGCAAGCGGAATGGCCGATGCCAATTCCGCATAAGTGAGCCCAACCAACACAACCATAATGCCTCCGATTAAGAAGGCTATAATCGCTCCCACCGATCCGGCTTCAGTTATCCAAAGCCCGGCGGTTACAACCCATCCCCATCCGATCATCGCGCCGAACGCCAAGGCAAGAACGTCCCTATTACCTAAAACTTTCAACAATTTTTGATCTTCCATCTCTTCGCCCCCAATTTAAATGGAACTGATCTATTAAGTTTTAAATATTGACGCTTAATTCCTGTGCGACTGAAGAGATCGCATCATGTAATTTTTCTAGAAGGGACTTAATTTGCTCCTCGCTGATTGTTAATGGCGGAGAAAAACAGATAATATCTGTACCTTCATAAGTTACCGCACGACAGATTACGCCCCGTTCATGCAGCGCCTCAATTACTTTTCCTGCAACCTTTAATTTTGGCGAAAACCGTTTGTTTGTTTTGGGATCTTCCACAAGCTCTACAGCACCAAGAAGACCGATTGCTCGAACTTCTCCAATAATGTTTAAATCCTTTTTCAGTTCTTTAAATCCTTGGAGTAACAATTCTCCCATCTTACGTGAGTTCTCAACCAGACCTTCATTTTCAATGATCTCAATATTCTTTAATGCCACAGCAGCCGCTGTCGGATGTCCACTATAGGTGAAGCCATGGAACAACGTACCTTCGGACTTCTCCTTCAGAACATCATGCACTTTGTCTGATACGATTACGCCGCCCAATGGAAAATAACCGCTCGTAACCCCTTTCGCAAATGTCATCATATCCGGTTCAACTTCCCAATTTTCAAGTCCAAACATTTTCCCTGTTCTTCCAAAACCAGTGATTACCTCATCCGCAATGAATAGAATGCCATATTCATCACAAAGTTTTCGAACTTCAGTAAAATAATCATTTGGCGGAATAAGAACACCGCCCGCTCCCTGAATAGGTTCTGCAATAAATGCAGCAATCGTGTCAGGTCCCTCCGTCTCAATTACTGAACGAATAGATGTGATGGATGCTTTGGTCCCCTCCCAATAAGGAGTTTCGGCGTGAACGAATCCATCTTGTAGGTGACCGGCCATGTCCCAAAACTCTGGAATCCCAGTAGCACTTGTGGAAGCGGCAGCCACTCCATGATAACCACGTTTAAGAGAAACGATTTTATTGCGCCCTGACTTATTTTGGATTTTCCAATAATGACGAACTAATTTGAATGCGGAATCATTTGACTCCGAACCTCCGGACGTGAAAAAGGTTGCATTCAAAGTCGGGGGTGCCAAATCCGCTATCTTTTTCGCCAATTGAATAATGGGCTCATGACTAAACGTTGAAAAGGCAGAACTAAATGCCAGTTTATCCATCTGTTGCTTGGCCGCTTCCCCCAACTCTTTTCTGCCATGCCCAATATTGACATTCCATAATGAAGACATCGCATCAATGAAAACATTTCCTTCTTTGTCCGTTAAATAGATGCCCTCTCCTTTTTCGATAATTAATTTTGCCCCTTTTGCTTGTTGGTCTTTAATCGATGACGTCGGGTGAATAAAGTGCTTTTTGTCTAATTCAATTAAATTCTCCATTTGAATTCCTCCTAGTATTTTTGTATTCGTTCTCCAAGGTTTACAGCTTATAAGCACTTTCTAACAGGACAGGATTCAACTCTACTTATTATTCTCTTTATAAAATCAGTGTCGTCTGCCCAACTTCAACAGACGACACTGATTTTTCATTTTAATTATGATTTAACCAATTGCTCTTCCCAAGCAGGAAGCATTCTATTCAATTCCTTATCCTCACGGTACCCCAATACGTACTCGGCCTGCATCACCGTATGGATTTCACGCGTTCCTTCGTAAATTACTGGCGCCTTGGAATTTCGTAAATAACGCTCAACAGGATACTCATCAGAATAGCCGTTCGCCCCGTGAATTTGAACCGCATCATCTGCTGCTTGATTTGCAAAATCACATGCCTGCCACTTCGCAAGTGAGGTTTCTCTAGTATTCCGTTTCCCTGCATTCTTCAGTTCACCTGCACGATAAACAAGCAGACTACTCATTTGGAATCCAGCTTCCATCTTAGCGATCATTTGTTGAACAAGTTGGTGTCTCCCTATTTCTTTCCCAAAAGTTTCACGCGAATGACAGTAATTTGTGCTTGCTTCAATACATGCCATGATCTGTCCTACAGCTCCTGCGGCCACGGTGAAGCGTCCATTATCGAGCGCTGCCATCGCAATTTTGAACCCTTCTCCTTCCTGTCCAAGCAAGTTCTCTTTCGGCACTTTGACATTATCGAAAAATAGCTCGCCTGTATTTCCGGCACGAATGCCTAGTTTCCCTTTGGTTGCCATCGAAGAGAAACCTTCCCATGTACGTTCTACAATAAATGCAGAAATCCCTTTATGTTTTTCTGATTTATCACCTGTATAAGCAAAAACTAAGAAGTTATCTGCAAGATCACAAAGTGAAATCCACGTTTTTTGGCCATTTAAAATATAGTGATCCCCATTTTTAATAGCCGTCGTTTGAAGCGCTGCTACATCGGATCCCGCAGCGGGTTCAGTTAAACCAAAAGCTCCGATTTTCTTTCCTTTAGCTTGTGGAACTAAATACTTTTGCTTCTGTTCTTCTGTTCCCCACTGTAATAATGTAAGACTATTTAAGCCAATATGAACAGAGACAGCAGTACGGAAAGCCGTATCCCCACGTTCAAGTTCTTCACAAACGATGGCCAACGAATTGTAATCCATTCCGCTTCCACCATATTGTTCTGGTACACAAACACCCATTAATCCGAGTTCTGCAAGCTTTGTATAGATTGTAGGATCCGATTTCCCTGCACGATCCCACTCTCCAATGTGAGGCATAATTTCCTTATCAACAAATCCCCTTACTGTTTTACGCAACATATTCTGCTCTTCTGAAAATGAAAAGTTCATTATATAATCTCCCCTTTTTAATTAGTTGGTTGGTTCATACCTAATCGATTCATGATTTCCTCATTATGCTCCCCCGGATTCGGTGGATGATATTTCATTTGAACGGGGGTCCGTGATAATTTAAGTGGACTTCCAATCATCTTAATGGGCCCCGCAGTAGGATGATCTTGCGTAATGAACATATTACGTGATTGAAGTTGCTTGTCGTTGACCACATCATTTAGACTCTGGATTGGGCCACTCGGAATATTATTGTTTCTGCATTGTTCCTGCCAATAAGCCGTTTCTTTCGTCAGTAAGACTTTTTGAAGTAAAGGGACTAATTCTGCCCTGTTTTCTACACGACTTGGATTCGTTTGAAAAAGTGCATTTTTCGCATATTCAGGTTTTTCCAGCACATCACAGAGTGCTTTAAACTGATTGTCGTTCCCGACTGCAATAACCATTTCACCATCCAATGTTTCAAACGTCTGATATGGGACAATATTTGCATGGATATTTCCAAGGGCTGTGGGAACTTTCTCAGCCATTAAATAGTTACTTCCGATGTTCACTAATGCACTAACTGCTGAATCGTACAATGAAATATCCAACTTCTGACCTTGCCCCGATTGTACCCGTTCAAGCAAAGCCGCTTGAATTCCGATACAGGCGTACAATCCCGTCAGTACGTCTACAATTGCAACGCCTGACTTTTGGGGACCTGATTCTTTCGTACCTGTAATGCTCATTAACCCACTCATCGCTTGTATTATGAAGTCATACCCCGGCATGTTTCGATCGGGGCCCGTCTCACCGAAGCCTGTAATCGAGCAATACACAATACGTGGATTAAGCTGGGTCAATGTGTCATAACCTAAGCCAAAACGATCCATCGTTCCTGTTTTGAAATTATTAATGATTACATCACTCTCGGTGACAAGCTTCTTAATAATTTCTATACCTTCTTCAGACTTCAAATCAACCGTAATCGCTTTTTTATTACGGTTTGCACTCAGGTAATAAGCGCTTACATCATTTTTAAATGGGGGTCCCCATTTACGGGTGTCATCACTACCTCCAGGCGCTTCCACTTTTAAGACTTCCGCACCTAAATCGCCCAAAATCATCGTACAATATGGGCCCGCGAGAACACGGGATAAATCGAGTACCTTAATGTTCCCCAATGCTCCAGCCACTTTTGCATACCTCCTTTTCTACTCTAAAATTCAAAAAGCCAATCCAAAAAGACTACAGACCTGCTGTAAGTCAAAATGAACTGGCTTTTTATCTGCGGCTAAAAATCCCGGATAGGATTTTCTGCAGATTAGGCAGTATTGGCTTTTTACAATATCTTTTGATGCTGATCATGTGTAATGAACGTTTAAACGTTTCTGCATGATTCGTTAGTTCTTATTCTAGTACATAAAAACGAGTTTGTAAACAAAATAATGTAATACATCCCAATATTCTATCAATAGTTATATTGATGCTTTATAAGACTCATAATGTTTATATAAATCTTTCAGCGCAGACATTAACGCATTTCCCGCTTTTCCTAAATAATGATTTTTGACACTTTCCATCGGTTTTTCAATACCGTCTTGTAAACTATGCCCTCTAAGCAATTGGTGTACAAACTCTTGTCCATGTACTGTCGCTAACGTACAACTTGCTGCCACAATTACTCCGTACTTTTTGTCGATTTCCGCTGTAATTGTCAATGTTTCATACATATTTTGTGCAGCCATTCCCGCCGGAAGCCGAGCATGTCCCGCAATAAAAACCGTATTCATAGTATTTCCAATCCCTTCCTGACGAATTATTTAGCGTTCTTCATATCAAAACAGCCAATTTGAAGAGCGACATTCATTCTTAAGAATACAGGAAGAGCATTGGATTTAACAGTGTTTTAATTGAAAATATTCCGTGTTCATCCGTTATTTCAAGAAATCATTTTACTTTTAAAAAATAACTTAGCTCCAGTGCGGAACCATTCTTTCTACAAGCATGTCCCGATATTGTTGAGAAGACTTCGGCAGAATTTTATTAGTTTCATAATCGAAGACAACACCGAATTTTCTGATTAGGTCAAGTTCATCGATGTCTCCTGATAGATACATTTTTTCTACTGTTTGAATATCCTGTTGAAGCCATTTTTTGCGGTTCATACGAATGTTTTTCCTAGCAACAATTGTTTCTATTTCATCAATCTCAAAAAGATCAATGTCTCTGTCAATTTCAGTGATTACAACACCGTAGTCTTTTTTCGCGCGTTCAATGGATACATATTCATCAATGACGTCTTCGAGAACAGCACTTGGATTTCGATTTAATGGATCACCAAGACCTCCGCCCCCTGCTGATGGTCTAGTAAATGAATCACCACTTCCGACTTTTACATTAGAAAATATAGCTCCAAGGAATTCTCTACTTTCTTTTTCAGGATTTAACCATGCCCCATGGGGAGATGAAGGCAATCCGCCCCAAATACCCCATGTAACGGATCTTGATCGATCACAACAATATGACATTACTGTATCTTGAACGGAAGTCAAAATCCCACCTTTTTCAACCCCGCAGCCACCCCGATATTCACCGGGGCCTCCAGAGTCAATCTTGATTTCATGTTTTGTCGTGATAACAGGCGATAACCTTTCCTGTCCTTCACAAGGCTGAATACTCAAACCAACACCAAAAACAGGTGATAGCGCATTGGCTCCATCGCGTTTATTTCTGCCTCCGTGTCCGCCTGCCATCCAGTCGTACCACATAAAATATTCTTTCTCTTTATTTCTCGTATCCCACCCGCCAACTAACAAGTATTCCAAATTAAATGAACAAGCTAACGCCCGTTCGGGAATAATTGAAGACCATAATTCAAAACATGCATTCATAATTTTTTCATAGGCGCCCGAACAAAATCCGGTAACCGCAATTGGACATGGAGCATTTACAACTGAATTTTCAGGTAATTCGACATGTACAACACGATAAAACCCGGAATTCAGTGGAATATCCGGAAAAAACGTTTTCGTTCCAGCGTAAGTTGCTGATAACGATGCTCCGTATCCAGCGTTCAAAAAGCATCCTATATATGAATGCGAACCACTTAGGTCATAAAACACTTCATCATCTTTAATCGTCATTTTCACTTTAATCGGGATTAATCCATCGCCTATATCAGGATCCATATCAATATAATCCGTTGTTTCCCACGTGCCGTTTGGAAGTGCCTTTATATTTGCTCGTGCTAATCGCTCTACATAGTCTTGAACTTCTTCAAAAGCGGTTAATATAGTTTCGACTCCATATTTATTAATCAATGCAATTAGTTGTTTTTCTCCTACTCTTGTTGCTTCCACTTGCGATCGTAAATCTCCTAACCGTTCTTCTGGTACACGCATATTAGATACGAGTAAATTCGCTACATCTTTTAAGTAAACGCCCTTACTATAGATCCGAAGCGGTGGAATTCTCATTCCTTCCCCGAAATGTTCTTTCGATTTAATATCAAAGGATCCCGGGACAGAACCGCCCATATCTGCCCAGTGACCATTTACTTGCATAAAAGCAATAATTCTCTTCTTATAAAAGACAGGAGTAATGACTCTGGTATCACTAAAATGAGTCCCCCCTCTATACGGATCATTAATTAAAAACACATCTCCAGGATGAATATCATCCTTAAAATCTTCAATAACCGCTTTCGCAGTTAAGTGAAGGGTACCGACATGAACAGAAATGTCCTGTGTACCTTGCATCACAGTATTTCCTTCCGCATCACAAATTGCCGAGCTAAAATCACGATTATAAATAACGAATGAATAGCAGGTTCTTAAAACCTGTTCCGACATCTGGTCCACCAAATTCACATATGCATTTTTCAACACTTCAAATGTTACAGGATCTAGTTTACTTTGAAATAATTGCGGTGCTTTTACCATGCTCATTCCCCTTTACTAGTTAATATAGCGGATAATAATATTACGATAATCATCTGTCTTTGCAATGAATAGCGGAGGAATTACAATCGTCGAATCAAGTTGTTCAATAATTGCTGGTCCCTCTATCTCCATCCCAGTCGGCAAACTCTCTCGGCTATATACGGGAGTATCGACGAAACCGTCAGACTCTTCAAAGTAAACTGGCCGATGACATAGTAGTGCTGATTGCAACGTTCCTGTTTTAATTTTTTTCGGAAGTGCAGGTTTTTCTACCGTTCCAATTGCTGCTACACGGAGTCCGTATATTTCTACTTTTTGATTAGGGTTAGAAAAAGCAAACTCACGCTCATGCTCTTTATGAAATTGTTCAAGTGCTCCATCAATCGAGTCGAGTGTCCGTCCAATTGTAATCGCTAAAGATCTCCATTGCCCCGAATATCTCATATCAATATAACGAATGAAATTCATATCCTTATCAGCAATTCCCTCTTCAACTAAAAGGCCTTTTGCTTCTTTTTCCATAGTAGAAAACTCCGCTTCTAAGTCTTCTATTGATACATTTTTCGCATCCGTCAAATAAGTTTTTGTAATGTCGTGCTGAACGTCAACCATCAAACATCCCATTGCTGCGGCAACTCCTGAATGAGGCGGAATAATGACATTCGGAATGTCCATCTCTTTAGCTAAGTAAGCACCATGAAGCCCTCCAGCACCGCCAAAAGCAACGAGGGCAAAATCACGGGGATCATAGCCTCGGCGAACTGAAATTAATCGGAGCGCATCACACATATTCGCATTTGCTACTTTTAAAATTGAATTTGCAGCTTCTGCCACTTTAAGGTTAAATGGATCACCTATTTGATCACGAACGGCTGTAATAGCGGATTCTTTATCCAAGATCATTTGTCCGTTAAGTAATTGCGTACTTAATCTTCCAAGGATTAAGTTTGCGTCAGTATTTGTGGGTACCTCACCACCAAGTCCGTAACATGCGGGACCTGGTTCAGCACCAGCACTTTTCGGTCCATTCCGTAATGCTCCGCCCTCATCTATCCAAGAAATGCTACCGCCACCAGCTCCGATTGTTAAGATTTCTATACTTGGAAAACCAATTGGATATCCGTATTCAATCGCCCAGTCCTTCGTAATTCTCAATTCACCCTCATACATTAAAGATATATCCGTGCTTGTCCCACCCATATCGAATCCAATTGCATTTTGATAACCACATAAATTAGCAATATATTTACTTGCAATTGCCCCTGCCGCGATTCCAGAACTCGCTAAACGTGCTGCATATCGCGGGACTGTTTCAGAGGTCATGACGCCGCCTCCGGAGTGGAGAACTAATATGTCCCCTTCATAACCAAGGGCTTCCATTTCTCCTTCCAGTTTTTTAATGTAGTTACTCACGGTTGGTCCAAGTACAGCGTTCACAATAGTTGTACTCATTCTTTCGTGTTCAAATATTTCTGGCAACACATCATTAGATGTACAAATGTAAACGTCCCCTAATTCCTCTTGAAAAATCTTTTTCACTATTGCTTCATTTTCTCCATTGATATATGCGTTAATAAAACAAACAGCAACAGATTCAACACCACGTCTTTTAAGTTTAGTGGCCAATGCCTTTACTTCTACTGGATCAATCTCTTCCAATATAGTACCTGCATAGTCCATTCTTTCGTTTACCTCGAACCGATCACGACGTTTAATATATGGCGGGGCAACATCATTATAAGCATCCCATAAATCCAATCTTGTGCCATCGCGAATTTCAATCACATCACGAAACCCTTTAGTCGTTACAAGTGCAGTATTCGGTAATTTTCTTTCAATTAATGCATTTGTTCCCACTGTGGTACCATGTGAAAATTGCAAAATATCTTTCCCGGATAAACCTGTTTTCTTAACGCCTTCTATAATCCCTTTTTCGGGATTTGAGGGAGTAGAAGCAACCTTCGTAATAAACATTTCCTTCTTTTTTTCATCGAAGACAAACACATCTGTGAATGTTCCACCAACATCAACTGCAAAACGGTAATTTGACAAATTCTCTCTCCCCTTTTACCTTTTATGAAAACGCTTCCATAAAAATAAAAATGACCAATAAAATTATTCAAAAACACCTTGAATAATTTAACTGGTCACGATCCACTTTTTTATTCAGTAGATTCTACAGTTTTTATGGGTTTAAAATGTTCTCGTTTCACTGGATGTTAGTAGCGATTAACTACTTTACGTGTGAAATCGTTGTTCCTACTAAATTAGTATAACTAACAATACAATGAAAGTCAATTCAGTATTTTTAGTTAACTGTCCATTAATATGACCTTTTTAAAATATATATTGAAATACTAAATATGAACATATTATGGCCCCCGGCAATATGCTATTTTTCAATTTAGTTTGATTATCAGGTACTATCCAACACAAAAACGCCCATCGAAACGATAGGCGTCTTAAAATAATCTTCATCTGTTAAAAGTCTCTCCATTGATGATAACTTTTGAGGCACGAAACGGGATGCTTTGGTTCATTAAAAAATAAGGGTCTAATATAGCGTAGAACGATTCCCATTGGAGATCTACTAGCTCATAATCACCATTCTGATCTGAAGTAAGGATTCCTTTGTAAATTTCTTGTAGTTTAGAAAGATCGTCGTTTGACACTTCAAAATCATAATAAGTCATTTGCTCCTCAAATGTTGGAATTGGATAAGCAGCACGGTAATAAGGACGCATAGCTAAATCAAAGGCCTCCCATTTCTCCATCGAAAGCTGATCGTCCCCATCTTGGTTGACCATACGAGCATCTTCATATAACTGCTTGATCACCGGGAAATCCACTTCAGAAATAGTAATATTCAAGTCTTTAATATAATCTTCAAATGTCGGCTCTACATAATACTTGTTGACAATCTCAAAAAACTGAGTCATCTTCTCACCGGATTCTTCTTCCGCTCCACTTTTTGAAAGTGAAATCCACTCATTGTAAAGTTTCTCCATTTGAACGAGGTCGTCATCAGTAAATGCATACTCAAACATACTTATATAAACATCAAATGGTTCAGGCTCCCAGTTGGCAAGGTAATATGGTTTTGTTATTTGATTGATTCGCATCCAGAATTCCCCGGCCTCTTCCCATGATTCAGCCTTTTCTAAAGCCATTGCTTGATTGTAAAGAAGTTCTAGCTCACTAATTTCATCTTCTGTTACTCCGTTCGGCAGGTTTTTCACGAAATAGTCAAAGTCATAGAATTCGGAAAAACTTTCAAGTTCCTTTCCTTCAATTTGGACAATAGCTCCGACCAAAAGATTCATCGTCTTAATTTGTTCATCTGCGAAGCTATGCAAACCAATATGATAACGTTTACCATCATCCCCTTTTACGATTATTTCATTACCCCAACTTTCAAAAACGGTACCTTTGATAATCTGTTCCATTTGAACGTGGGCTTTGGTTTGTCCTACTGCGGCGGAAGTATATGACGGCATCAATACACCAATCCCAAGTGCTATCGCAATGGTAGCAAAAAACATCCTTTTCTTTTCTTTTCTCATAGCTAAATCCCCTTTTTTAGAAATGATTGTGTATTAATTTGACGGATGAACAGGGACTTGTTTCAGTATTCTCAAGATTAATCTAAAGAAATAAGTCCCTTACTAACATGAACAATTTTCTATTCTTCCATATACCTATTTATTGTATGTTCAGACTAGAAAAGTATGACTGTCGAATAGTTTGTAATCCATCTTAATTAGTTATTGTGATTTACTTATATATACTGCAGACATTTCATATAAGGCTAGACTTCGACCAAGAAAATCGTCTTCACTCATTTGTGTATAATGAATCATAACGCTATGTGTTTAAAAGATAGGGTGAGGACGCATGAAGTCTACTGAAAAACAACAAACTGATTTATTAAACGAAGATTATGTAGATGAGATTGATGATGATGAACTGCAAGTATTGGTATTAGAAGCCCAACGAGAGGCACTTTCTGAAGAGAATCCGGATAAATCAAGCCGTAAAACAAAACGTCCATTTCCAAAGTGGGTGTTTTGGCTGACTTCTATCATGTTGGTCTTCAATACATTTGCGGTGATTTTTGAAATTTATTCAATTCCGGCCATTGATTTTTTAAAGACTTCTGCCCGATTGTCATCTCAAAAAGATATTGCTTCTTATAAGAAGTCTGTTGTCGTTATCGTGACTGAAGATAGCAAGGGAACCGGCTTTTCGATATCAAGTGATGGAACCATCCTCACAAACTACCATGTTATCGAAGGATACGATACTGTCACGGTCAAATTTCCTGATGAAGGTCTTATTACCGCCACAGTTGTACATACCTTTCCATCAATTGATCTCGCTGTGCTAGAAACGAATGGTGAGAACTTACCCTATTTACAGCTTGCGGAACAAACGTCGTATGTAGACGATGAGCCCATTTACTTCATTGGCAATCCATTAAGCTTCACAGGCATTGCAAATGAAGGAATGATTATTGGCGACATACTGTTAAGTGGTTGGGAAGAGCCTGTGGTTATGATAAATGCGCCGGTTTTCAAAGGAAATAGCGGAAGTCCCGTAGTGAATCGTAAAGGGCAAGTAATTGGCATTGTGTTCGCCACATTAAAACATGAGGCATATGGTGAAGTTGGATTATTTGTGCCTATTGACGAGTATCACAACCGGCAATAATATCAGTGATTCGAAATCGGTTCAGTACCAGTCAACTTTCTGTCCCCTTCACGATGACATTAATTTATTGAAGTAAACACATCAAAGAAACCAGCCACAAACGAACATGACTGGTTTCTTTTTCACTACTGGGAACTTTATATCCCCATATTTCAACGTACTGGAGACTCAGCACCTACTGCGCCATATTTAGCTTTTGCTTCGAGGCGACGACTGTGTAAAATTGGCTCGGTATATCCATTTGGCTGGTCACAACCTTTAAAAACAAGATCACACGCTGCCGCAAATGCAACCGACTCATCAAAGTTAGAAGCCATTGAACGATATAATGCATCTCCAGCATTTTGCTCATCAACAATTTGTGCCATACGCTTCATCGTTGCTACTACTTGCTCTTCCGAACAAACTCCTTGATGTAGCCAGTTGGCAATATGTTGACTAGAAATACGTAATGTTGCACGATCTTCCATGAGATTAATATCATTAATATCAGGGACTTTAGAACAGCCAACACCTTGGTCAATCCAACGTACAACATATCCAAGAATACCTTGGGCATTGTTATCTAGTTCTTGTTGAATTTCTTCAGCTGACCAGTTAGGATTTTCAGCTAATGGAATTTGCAAGATTTCGTCTTGTAGATTTTGTGAGGTTAAAATTCCTCTTTGTACTTTGCCAACGTCTACTTGATGGTAATGTAAAGCATGTAATATTGCCGCCGTGGGTGACGGTACCCATGCGGTATTCGCACCCGCTTGTGGATGGGCAGCCTTTTGCTCCAACATCGCCGACATTAAGTCAGGCATCGCCCACATTCCTTTACCGATTTGAGCCCGGCCTGGTAATCCGCAATTTATCCCGACAACAACGTTGGATGCTTCATATGCTTCTAACCAAGTTGTTTTTTTCATTTCACTTTTGCGGATCATGACGCCCGCTTCCATGGATGTATGAATTTCATCCCCCGTACGGTCTAGGAATCCAGTATTAATGAATGCAATTCTTTCTTTTACTTCTTTAATACACGCTTTCAAGTTGAGTGATGTACGGCGCTCCTCATCCATGACCCCGATTTTCAGAGTGTTGCGAGGTAAGTCTAAAATATCTTCAATGCGATTAAATAACTTGTTAGCAAATGCTACTTCTTTGGAACCATGCATTTTCGGTTTTACAATGTAAATAGAGTTGTGGTCAGAGTTTTTAAAAGGTACATCTTCTTTTAAGTTGTGTTTTGCAATTAATGATGTAAGAACGCCATCAATAATACCTTCCGGAACTTCTTCTCCATCTTTATCCAGAATTGCATTATTCGTCATTAGATGGCCTACGTTTCGAACGAACATTAGTGAACGTCCAGCTAAAGTGACCGTTTCACCATTCGGTGACGTGTATGTACGATCAGGGTTTAATGTACGTGTAAAAGTGTTATTGCCTCTTTCAAAAGAAGAAGTTAAATCACCTTTCATTAAGCCTAACCAATTGCGGTAAACATGTACTTTATCTTCTGCATCTACAGCGGCAATGGAGTCTTCACAATCCATTAAGGTTGAAAGTGCTGCTTCCAAATAAACATCTTTCATACCCGCCAAGTCGTTTTTCCCAATTGGATGATTCCGGTCAATTTGGATTTCAATATGCATACGATTATTAACTAACAAAATGGCGGTTGGGGCTTCAGGTAGACCTTGGTAGCCTGAGAACTTTTCTGTGTTTTGTAACCCTGTTGTTTGCCCATCGCTAAATGTAGCAGACAATTTCCCGTCAATGATTTCATATTTAGCAACATTTGTGTGTGAAGTGCCAACTAAGGCAACAGTTTCATCAAGGAATCTTTTGGCGAAACCGATTACTTTCGCTCCACGTACTGGATTGTATCCTTTCCCTGACTCCGCGCCGCCTTCGACATTGATCACGTCTGTTCCATATAAAGCATCATAGAGGCTTCCCCAACGTGCGTTTGCTGCATTTAGCGCATAACGGGCATTATCCACTGGTACAACCAACTGTGGCCCCGCTTGTCTAGCTACTTCACTGTCTACATCTTTAGTCGAAATGGTAAAATCATCAACTTTGGGCTCAAGATAGCCGATTTCTTGTAAAAATAATTTATACTCGTCAAAGTGGAATTTCCCTTTATGTTCATTATGCCAATTATTAATCGCCTCTTGTAAGTGTGTACGCTCAGCTAATAATTGTTTGTTTTCCGGAGATAATTCATGAATGAGTGCGTCGAAACTAGTCCAAAATTTCTCTTGTTCCATCCCTAGACCAGGCAGTACATCAGAATTAACAAAATCGTAAAGTAGTTGTGAAACTTGTAGGTTATTGACCTTATTATATTTATGCATGGTTTACATCCCCTTTTAATTTGATAAATAATGATGTTAAATCATAAATCCTATAACAATTATCCATTTTTCCTATTTACCCACTTCCATTTCGACTGTGAATTTGTCCCAATCAATGAATTTCTCCATAAAGATTGATAGAAAGACACCCATCATGAGACCGTTTGAAAGTAACGGTAGAAATAGAGCGGGAACACTGCCGAATAATTCTGGCGGGAAATTCATGATACTTACACCAATTAGTACTGGGCCCGCTATGCGGAATATTGTTATAGAGTTGAAAAAAGTACCCTTCAAGCTATTCAACGAAGTCCCAAACAATTGAAGGTAGGCGACAAATAAAACAGCATTTCCGACCGTTAAAGGCATTGTTCCTAGAAAGCCCACAAATGAAGGGATAAACCCGAGTGACATGAACATGAACCCGCTAATAATAAATGGTGTCTTTTTTAATAAATTTGTACTTTCCAAAAATCCGATTGTGGATGTAAATGGCGTAAAAGGAACTAAGCCGAAAATCGCGGAGATCAATGCCAAAAAACCCGTTACAAAAATCGATCTTTTATATTGAGTATTGTTAACTTCTTCCTTGTATAGGTCCGCGGTAGCCTTTATGGAGGCGAAAGTATTCGTTAAATTCAATAGACCTGCTACAAACGCGACAAATATTATCCCTAACTCCAAGTTTGGTGTCCCAAAAGGAAAAATTGTAAATGCTACGTTTCCCGAACTTGATACTGGAAAATCTGACGGAAAAATGATTCGATATAATAACCATCCTACAATTATACCGATAAGTATGGAAAAGTTACCCACTCCTTTTCCGCCTTTAATTTTTAACAGACTTACGAAAAAGACAACACCAATTGAAAATAAACTAACAGGTAAATCAATTGTTCCATTTTCACTTATTTTAAACATTCCTTTGAAAAAAATAAAAATTAGATGGAACGTTAGTAAGAATATATATACGCTTATAACCATAGGTGTAACTATTTTTTGTACAATAGATATGAGATTAAATAGTGCAATCAGAACGGTTACAGCTCCTGAAAGAAGAATCCCGGTTGCGATACCACCCCCGACAGTTGCAAAATCCAGTCCGAGTGCCGATGCGGATATCCCCATATTTAATAATAATCCCCACATGAGTCCCGAATGACCCTCCATTAAAGGATAACGATGCCCAATCCAAGCTTGTAGAATACAAGCCAGTCCCGTAAAAATAAAAGAGTATCTGATCGTCATTTCTATTATTTCCGCTGGCAACTGGAACGCGGCTCCAACAGAAATCGGAACAACAAGTGTGTTAGCAAATATAAAAAAAAGCCACTGAAATGAAGACAACATTGTTACAGTAGCCCTTTGCTTAAGCATCGTAATCATCACCGCTTCCAGAAGCATTCATTTTCTATTGTTTCACACAATTCTTTTTCTTATATTAAATAGCGGTTCTTTCCCGATTTATCGACTCCATAGTCTTGCCGGATTCTAGTATTTTGTTATATCCATCGGCAGTTTACCCGCGGCAAACCCCACAAACATAAAACGACCATTTCCTGTATTACGCATTCCGTGAATTTGATTAGGCTTAGCTAATAGTACCATTCCTTGTTTAATTGGGATTTCATTCTCCAGGTCCGGGAAATAAATCCCTTCCCCTTCAATGCATACCCACATATCGTCGACATTCGAATGGGAGTGTGTGTATACTTCTTGCCCCGGCTCCAGGCACCAAATCGCCCCTACTGTTTTGTCTGTCTCATAGAAATAGTTTTTCTGAGGCTCGTTCGGATCAAACTTTGCTATTTTATCAATTTCAAAAATTCTTTCCGCCATAATCTCTTCTATATTTGTCAAAGTCGCTTTCTCCCCCACACTAACCACCCCTTTTATAGGTTAAATCCTTCGTTTTCATTACTCTTTTGAATTCATGAAAACTCATTTGTAACTATAGGAAACTTATTTTATTTTGCAAAAGCATTTTTATTATCATATGCATTATTATGAATCACATCTGAAATAAGGTAATCATACACAGCATCGACTATGTCAATTCCGTTCACTGCATTTTCTTTTTCCCTTGCAGCACTTCTCTGCCCTGGGTAAGATACCTGCTTAAATCCGGGAGCTGGTTTACTATTGTTCAAATCAACCATCGTGTCAGTAATATTTTGCTTGAAATTCCTTAATCCAGTGAAAACCTCGGGATTAATTACGATATGAAGCTGACCTAAATTCCTATATTCAGTAAGATCTTCGTACATCGACGAAACTTTATTCCCAAATGGCAGACCTAAAAGGATGCCTGATAATACATCGACCATCATCATGAGTACGTATCCTTTTGGACCCGCAATTGGCAATAAAGCATTCACTTTAAATGGATCTGTTGTCGGCTCTCCATTTACATCGACCGCCCAAGTATCGGAAATCGGTTCATTTTTTGACCGGGCATGTAAGACTTTCCCCCAAGCTTGAACAGTTGTTGCCATATCAAAAAGTATGTGATCTTCGCCGTTCCCCGGGGCTGCAAAAGCAATTGGATTTGTTCCATAATATGGTTCTGCTCCTCCATACGGAACTACCATCGGGTCGGATTGACATAGAGAAATCCCGATAAGATTAGCTTGGGCTGCCTTTTCAACAAAGTACGAAAGAGCGCCACTATGACTAATCCGCCTCACTCCTACAACCGCAATACCGTTTTCTTTAGCCATTTTTATCGCTTCATCCATTGCTAAATTTGCTGCAACATGGCCTGCTCCATTGTCACCATCAAAGATAGCCGAACAAGGACCCGTCTTTTCATAAGTGAAAATGGGACTTGTATTGATTCCACCTTTGGCAATTCTTTCGGCGTAATATTCTACACGCATTGCACCGTGAGAATGGACTCCCCGCGCGTCGGCATGCGCAAGAACATCCGCTACGCCTTCCGCATGGTCTTCGGATAATCCAGCTTTATTGAGCTTCGTTTTCATTAATTCCCTCAACTCTTGTTTTGTTACTTTCAACGCGTACACCTGCTCTCTTCTCTTATCATGAAATTCTGCATAAAACAGAAGGCGTCAAGCTATGTTCCATTCGCTTAACGCCCCACTTTGCTTGATTTTGTTTCTAAATTGATGTCACTTTTTATAATTCGACATCACGGTTACAATCTTTGGAGTAGACGTACGTTAAATTTTCCCTTCCAATCGCATACGCCGCTTGATGAACGTATGGACCCATGAAAATATAATCACCTTTTTTTACTGGGACCCACTTGTTATCCAGATTATACATTCCTTCTCCAGACAGTAAATAAGCACCATGCTCTTGCACATGTGTTTCAATAAACGGATGACTTGCTGCTGGGTCGAAAGAAAGAATATGGAAGTTCATGTCAAAATCTATATCCGTTGGTAAAAGATCTTTCAGATTTACGTTGTGCATACCATCGTAAATCTGATACGCAATCTTATTCGCATGGTTTGAAACCACCCACGGTTTCTTTCCTTCAAGTGGACGATATTTCTGCTTATAGAGGAACAGTTTGGAATCAGTATCCCCGAGATTTTCCAAGTACATTTTTGTTCCAGGCGGGCAATACAAATAACCACTTTCTTCGAGAGTAAAATCTTGATCATCAGCAGATGCCTTGATGGCTCCTTCAATGACATAAACGAATGTTTCAACATCCGATTGTCCGCCAAACCCTTCACTATTTCTCCCGCCTTTTTGCATTGTCACCACGTAATCGACAAAGCTTGCTCCAAGTTTTGGTGAACCCAGAATTGAAATAATACAATTCTCAAAGCCGGGAACAACATTATTCACCAAACCTTCTGGTGCGATTAATGCATATTTACCATGCTCAATGATTGATCTGCTTGCTAATAAATCCTTAGGATAACCCATTCTATAAACTCCCCTTCTTATCTTTATTCTAGATATGCTAGTTCATATAGAGTCGCAATCAATGCTTTAACTCCTTCAGCTAAATCTGCGGGCTCCGTGTATTCTGCCGGATTATGACTAATCCCATCTCGGCTTGGAACAAACAACATAGCTGTTGGAACAGTTTCAGCGAAAATTTGAGCATCATGACCTGCTCCGCTATGCATTAATTTGTAATTTAAATCATTTTTTTTGCATTGATTTTCGATGATTTCCACAATCTTAGTATCCATAGGAACTGGGTCGGCATCTAACCACATATCTATGGATGTTTGTACTGCATGTTCATTGGATTTATCATTTATGTTTTTTGTAAGCATCTCAGTAAACTGAACGATAGCTTTTTTGTCAGTATGACGTACATCTACGGTGAAAATAACTTTACCTGGTACAACATTAACGATATTTGGACTGACTTCCATTTTTCCGACTGTCATTACTAGCGGATCGCCTAGTCGCTTCGCTAAACTGATTAGATCATAAATCATATGGCTAGCCGCATATACCGCATCCTTACGGTATCCCATCGGCGTTGTACCAGCGTGGTTCGCTTCACCTGTTACTTCAATCGTAAAACGCCTTTGTCCGACAATGCTATGTACAACCCCTACAGATTTCTTCTCAGTCTCTAGTACATTGCCCTGTTCCACATGAATTTCTACGAAAGCCTTCAAGTCCTGACGCGGAGCTTTCGTTTCGTCCCTAAAAGTATATCCTGATTCATTCATTGCTTTTACAAAAGGAATTCCATTAAAGTCCTTAATCATCTCTACGTCTTTCCGGTTTGCGGTACCAACTATATTCTTCGAACCCCAGAAAGCATAAGGAAAACGACTACCTTCCTCTTCTGCCAAAGATACAATTTCTAGGTTTCGTATCGGTTGCCCGTGATATTTCTTTAAATATTTTATCGCAAGAATCCCTGCTACAATTCCAAATTGTCCATCATATAATCCACCATTTGTTACAGTGTCGATATGGGATCCTGTAAGAATTGTCTCACTTGTGTCAGTACCCTCTACTATTCCACTTAGGTTTCCAATTTCATCATAGCGTGCTACAAAGCCTTCAGTTTCCATCCAGTCTTTCAAAGCCAACTGGGCTGCATCCCATTCCTCTGAATAGAGTAAGCGAGATACCCCTCCTGTCGAATCTCTCCCAAAGCCGCCTAACCACCTGAGCCTCTCGGTAATCTCCGTAGCCAAACTTTCAAAATCTAGCTCTTCTCTACTTTGGATTAAATCGTGCATTTTTATCAACCCCTCTTCACAATAAAATATCTAATGATTGCTTTAGTATAATTTATTTAATTTCGAGTCTATTTAGCTACTACCTACTATTATAAATATCATCACTCAATTAGTCATTATCGCAATTAAACAAAAACTCTGCCGGTATTTGTTCACTATAGATAAAACCATCTTCCTCTACTTGCATAGAACCTTTTCTTAATAACTAATTAGTAATTTTTCCATATCGGTGATATTTCCATTTTCAAAAATAATATTACCGTTGACAATAGTTACGTTCACCTTTCCTTGAAACTTTTTCCCTACATAAGGAGAATGCTTGTGACGATAAAACAAGTCTTCTCCCTCTAGCACGAAACTCACTTTAAGATCGACAATGGTAAGATCGGCATCGCTCTCAACTGCAATTGTTCCTTTCTGCGGATAAAGCCCGAATAGCTTGGCGGGATTCGTAGCGGTTAATGCAACAACTGTTTCCAATGGCAGCTTCCGATTAAAATGCCCTTCCGTTAACATAACGTTCAGTGTAGACTGGGCACCTGAAATCCCGCCCCACGCTGTAAAATAGTCCCCGTTCTCTACCTCTTTCATTGATGCAGGTGCTGGTGAGTGATCGGAAGCTATGACATCAATCTCACCGTTTACAATGGCAGTCCATAAATCTTCAAGTTCATGCTTATCGCGAAGTGGAGGACAGCATTTTGCCATACCGCCTTTTTCCTCCAAGTCTTTTATTGTTAACGATAAATAATGCGGGCATGTTTCAACTGTAATATCTACGCCTCTATTTTTCGCTTCACTAATTTCTTTTACTACTTGTCGACTGCTTGCATGAACAATGTGCAGCTTACAGCCCGTAGCTTCGGCATAGGAAATAATCCTTCTAACCGCTTCAATTTCTGAAATGATTGGTCTTGATTCCACAAAATCCTTTGCAGATGTTTTATTTTGGCTTTGCTTTTCTTCAGCAAGCTGATTGCAAATGACTGTGCTCTCAGCATGAACAGCCAAGAGAGAGCCAATAGAAGCAATTTCACTCATCCCTTTAAAAATCGTACTATCATCAACATGATTAAAATCGGCAATACCGCTTGGGGACATAAAAGCTTTAAATCCAATTACTCCATTCTCGTGTAGCTCTTTTATATCCTGTATATTTTCCGGCACAAGCCCACCCCAGAAGCGATAATTAACAACCGACTTTTCCTCGGAAGCAGCCCGTTTCAACTCCAAATTTTCCTTATTGATAGTTGGGGGCGTACTGTTTAATGGCATATCAAAGTAAGTAGTCACTCCTCCCGCAGCGAGGCTTCTACTTCCTGTTTTAATACCTTCCCATTCAGTTCTTCCGGGCTCGTTGAAGTGAACATGTGTATCGATTAATCCTGGAAGGATGTGCTTGCCTTGAGCATCGATTTCCCTTTCGGCAGTTGCTTCAAGCATCCTGCCAACCGAAATTTCTTTGATTTTCCCTTCTTTAATAGCAATATCCCCTTGGATAGTCGAATCTGCTGTTACAATTTTTCCGTCTCTAATAATTAAATCATACATTACCATAAGCTTCTCCCCCTCAATTGAATTACGGATAGTACTAGCAATAACTCCTCCCATTCATGAGAGGAGCCGCTAAAGTTTCACTATACTTATACCAATGCAGATACTTTTTCGTTATACGTTATTAATTCACCAACAGGGTCTCCTACAATGCCATGATCTAAATCGAATACTAAATTCCCACGAACAAAAGTCTTCGTAACTCGACAATTAATGTTTCTACCGATGTATGGGCTATGTTTGTGACGGTAATAAAGATCCTCTTTCTTCACTATATAAGATTGGCTCGCGTCAACAAGGATAATATCTGCATCTTTTGATATAGCGATTTCTCCCTTGGTAGGCATATTGAAACGTCTTGCCGGATTTGTTGCAATCATGCGTACAAAATCAGTCACAGGAACATTTCGTTTTAAAACTGCTTCATCGAACATTAAATCAACGTTATTTTGACAGCCTGTAATCCCACCCCAGACTTCAAAAATGTTATTTGTGTCACTTTGTTTCATGTCTGGCGGACACGGCGAGTGATCTGACGTGAGCATATCAATCTTACCTTCAATTAATTTGCCCCATAATTTCACCTGTTCTTCCTCATTGCGAAGCGGTGGTGAACATTTTGCAACTGGACCGATTTCTTCGAACTGGGCAGTCGTAATTGTAAAATAGTGAGGACAAGATTCGACGGTTACATCTTGGCCTCCGTTTTGTGCTTCAATAATTTTATCGACAGCTTCTGCTGTACTAATGTGAACAAAATGTAGCTTACAGCCTGTTTCTTTCGCTAAAAATAGTGCTCGTTTCACCGCTTCGACCTCTGTAAATACCGGGCGTGATGCAACATAGTCCGTAGCAGTCAAGTTACCTTGTTTAACCGCTTCTTCAGCAAGACGATCCGTAATAACAGCGTTTTCAGCATGAATTGACAGTACATGACCCAGTTTAGCCAACTTTTTCATACCTGCGTACAGAGTAAAATCATCAACATTTGTGAAATCGTCCGGAATGTCCGACCCACATGTTGACATGAAACATTTAAAAGCAACGACGCCTTCGTCAGAAAGTTCCTCTAGATTATCGATATTACCGGGAACAAGACCGCCATACAATGCGAAGTCAACATAGTTCTTTCCTTTTGCAGCTTCCAGCTTTGAGCGTAAAGACTCCCTGTCTACTGTCGCAGGCAATGCATTTAATGGCATATCAACATAACTTGTTGTACCACCTGCAGCCAACGCTTTAGTTCCCGTTACAAAACCTTCCCATTCTGTACGTCCAGGTTCACAAATATGAACGTGGGTATCAATCATACCCGGCATTACATATTGCCCTTCGGCATTTATGGTATTGAGAGCTTCGTCATCTATCTTTTCAGCAATAGCAGAGATTTTACCATTTTTAATTGCGATATCAACATTCCTTACTTCATCCCTAAAAACTACTTTTCCGTCTTTTATTAGTAAGTCATACTTCATATCGTTTCCCCCTTAGATTGGTTGAACAATTCTTAACTACGTCTAACTGTTTCCGATAAGCTGACAGTCGTTGCCCTATCAAGCGGTTTTGGAGCTACTTTTATTATGTCACCTTGTTCCTCTACACTTCTAGAAGCGAATAATCCCTTAGTTACCAGTGTGAAATATATAATAGATGCTAAAATAGAACCGGTGAAAAACGAAACATCATATAAAGATTTAAAGAATGGAACGACCTGGCCAATCAAGCTTATGAAACCTGCACCTAATGTAGCAATTATCGCCGGCACATGAATGCCATTCGTATAACTGTATTTTCCGTTTGCTGAGTACAAATCCTTCATATCTAAATCCTTTTTAGCAATGAAAAAGTAATGAGTGAGCATAACCCCAATTACTGGACTTAATAGACCCCCGATAATGTTTAAGAATGTGAAGATGCTCGTAGCGTTCTCCATCAGCTTCCAGGGCATTATGATTATTCCGACGACAGCTGCAAGCAATGCACCTGTTTTGAAACTGAGGTGTTTTGGAAATAGAGCGGACAATTGGTAACCTGCAGGAATAATATTACCCGTAATATTTACAGCTAGTGTTGTCATGCAAATTGTTAAAACAGATATTCCGATAGCGAAGTCACTATTGAAACGATCAACCACATCAAGTACATTCCAAATCGGTGTGCCAAATGCCACTTCTGAACCGACAATGACCGCAATAGCTGCAATTGCAAATAATAAGTAGGTAGTAATAAGACCAGCAATTTGACCAATTGACTGATCTTTTTGTGACCGGGCTTCTTTCGTAAAGTCGGAAGCGCTTACAATTGGAGCAGCCCATGTTGCTAATATTGCACTTATGCTGGCAAAGAATATAAGTGTCGTATTTCCATCTACTCCTTTTGACGAATATTCAAGGATTGGCGTAATTCCTCCAGCCAATTGAATTGCCCAAATGGCCATTCCTCCAAATACTACATATACAAGTGGCGATAATAACTTTGTAAATTTACCAAGTATTCTCATACCGCCAAAAACAAATAGTATATTAAATGTCCAGAATACTAGAAATGAAATTAACCCTGGCAAGCTTAGACCAAAAAAATCCCAGTTTCCTCCCAGCTGGAGATAGGCCGGCCATAGTTTACCTATCAGGATGGTGAAAGCAGGACTACCTGCATAAGTTTGAAATCCAAACCACATAATAGCAGCGATACAACCTCTAATAATTCCCGGAAGCATTGCCCCTCTTATACCGTAAGAGGTTCTTAATAGCATCGCAAAAGGAATTCCATATTTAGCTCCCGCATGACCACTTAACACCATTACTAAAGCTAGAATGATGGCCGCAATCATGATGGACCAGAATACTTGACCAATTGATAGACCAAGGGCGAAAAAACCGCCGATCGTGACATAAGCTGGAACGTTATGTATATTCCCCATCCAGATAGAAAAGTAGTTTTCCATTTTCCAGTTTCTTTCGTCGGGTTTTGTCGGCAATAGTTCTTTATTAAATTCTAAATCTAGTTTCATTGGAGCTTTAGGTTGCTTCAAAGTGACCCTTCTCCCTTAAATAGTTTCTTTGTACTAACCATATCTACCAAGAAAAAAACGGAATCAGGCAAACGATTTCATGTTAAATTCAAATGCATCAATCATTCGCTTTTCCCATTCTGACTATTCGCCAAAATCTTATAACCATTATAAGCGTTATCTTCACAGATATCATTGTCCACTATAAACAATTTCAATGGATGTATTTTGTGCGATGTAATCCGAATAATTTAAACTTTCACCTAGATAAAACAATTCTAACACAGTTATGTATACGGCATTGATCGTTTATGAACAAAAAAACTGACTCTTCAAAGTCAATGTATTAATGACTTTCGAGTCAGCCTTTTCATCTTTTCTTGTTTAAACAAAGTTAAGCTGATATAAAAAATATTCACTGTTTTTTATTTCAACTTACAGATTTGGTCGCATCAACAGGTTTCAGTCCTTCTCAAAAATCGTACCCTTTTTGAACTTTGAATCTTTAAATGTGAATTTCATTAGGAGAATATACGCAATACCTGCCACTATTACGCCAATAATCCATGCCAGTTCCACTTTCATAAAGGCGGCACCGGCACCGATAACCAATGCAATCATTGCGCATGGATTATATCCGGCAAAAGGACCATCTTCTTCGTACAAATCTTCCACATTCACTTTTTGCTTTCTCAATATATAATATTCAATTAATAAAATAGAAACAATCGGACCCAAAAATGCGGAATAGATGAGGATGAACATACCAAGGCCCTTTGCCGAGGAATCTTGGACAAGTACCCAAGGAAAAGAGCATAAAGCAAGCAATCCGGTTACAATAACTGCAGCTTTATATTTCATTTTTGTAAGCAATGTAATGACATAAGTAGGCGGAATAATGTTGGCAACCATATTTACTGCAATTACACCAATAACAATAAAGGCGGATACAAAGATTGTAATATACGGGTTATCCACCACAATTGCAAATGCTTTAACAGGATTGGAAATCCCGGTTGCGGAGGCAAGCATTGCCCCGATTGTAAGTGTCAGTCCATACGCTATTAAAATGGGTGAAAAATATAAAAAACCTCTTTTTGCGTCACTGATACCCGACTTGAGTTCTCTTGAATAATCTCCAGCACTTAAAAAGATTGCCGCATAATTCCCTAGGAACATCATAATAAATGCAAAGAACGGCAAGCCCCATGAGCCTTTTGCATGAACCCATTTCTCTGTAATAACAGTGCTATGAGCTGTTAGAAGAACGCTAAATACATAGATTAGAGCTAGCATAATAACAATAGACGCGAGTGATTCCACCCATTTAATGGCATGGAATCCATAAAGTGAAAGTACAATTTGTACCAACTGAAGCACTACAAAGCAAACGAAGATATTATCAAAGGCGCCTCCCGAAACAATCTTCACAATTTCATTTAATGCAGTACCGCCAATCCAGCTTTGAAAACCATACCAAACGATGGCGGGAACACCGCGTAATAGTGACGATATGATGGAACCCTTCACACCGAAGGACATTCTCAGCTGTACAACGTAAGGTATCCCGGTTTTGTAACCGAGCCTGTCATTTAGAGCAAAGAAAGTTGAAATGATACCAATAGCTAGGATAGCTGCGGCAAATGTCTGAAAGATGTTTAGCGTTGCGACTCCCGCTACAACCAGACTAGCTCCAAGCGTCATATTACCTAAATTAACGCCGTCACCAATCCACATAAACAGATAGGGTATCGGACCTACCGATCTATCCGCATCGGTTCTGGGTTTTAGTGATTCATCCACACCCGTAGTTCGTTGTATCTGTGGCTCCGTTGTAACGTTACTTTCTATTTTTACCGTCATTGTCCATCCCACTCCTTTTTTTCACGTATGCCATCTTACTGATTATGCAGCCGTTGACAAGTTTAGGCTTTTATTTTTGTGAACTGGAATTGAAACATTTTCCTCTCAGAGTAAAATCTTCACTGATTTCGGACGCTCAACAATTGGAAGCTTTTGTTTGTTTCAAAGAATTCCCCCCAAATCATACAGCATTGTTATTTCCATCATTTAGATCTAATAGAAAACTTTACACTCTACTTATTTACAATTTTCTGAATAATGGTGTATAACGATTGTAAGCGTTAACAATACAGAAATCATTATTCACTTTAAACAACAGCTAGAATTTATTTTTGTGCAGATCGGCCTAAATAGAGCGCCTTAAAAGTTAAATTAAAAAAAGCCTGAATTTTAAGCAGGCTCAAGAATTTCAAATTACTTTATAAATAACTTCAAACTATTTTTAGTAGTCTATTTGGACATTCGCCTTCACTTAAGGAGCAACCGCCTTCTCTGGGTTTCCAAGACGTACATGTTCTGAATGTTCTTTCGGTTTTTCGTTGATGGTCAACGCAATAACGGCCGCTACTACAAGTGCCACAATCATCATGATGAAAGACGTATCAAATGAGCCACTCGTTTGAATCATATAACCCATCAAGAAAGGGGAAATGAAACCCGCAATAGATCCAAAACAGTTAACCGTGGCTGAGCCGGAAGCCATGATTTTTGCTGGAAGACTAACAACAACCAACCCCCAGAAAGCACCTTGGGCTAGGAACATAAAGAATGCCGCAAAACATTGGAATATGATAACCATTGTTAAAGAGGAAGTCTGAAACATAAAGAATAACGCTACGCCACCAGCGAGTGAACTTGGTATGAATACCCACTTTCTATTCCCTTTTACTTTATCCGACAAATATCCTCCAAGAACTATTGCGATTGTACCTACTAAATAGGGCAATGCACTATAGATTCCTGTACTCATCAGCGATAGACCTTTTTCTTTAATCAAATAAGAAGGAAGCCATGATGTAAAGCCCCAAAAGGTAATATCAAAGAAGAACCAAATAAGCGCCATTTGCCACAAGATTGGTTTTTTTAATAATTCCTTGAAAGATTCATCAGATTTCTTCTTTTCAGAAAGGTTCCCCTCCGCATCTTCATCTAATTCCGCAAGTTCCTCTTTAGTGATTTTAGGATGATCTTTCGGGTTATCTTTAAACTTTAACCAAATATAAACCCCTATTGCCAGTCCTGGTAATCCCATGACGATAAAGACTACACGCCATCCATATAACCCGATGATTGCGGCCGCTACAACTGCGGCTATTGCCGGTCCAAGCGTATTTACTGTTGACTGGATTCCCGTTGCGGTACCGCGTTGCTTACTAGGAAAGTAGGTAGCGATTGCTTTGTATGATCCCCCGGGTAAAGCGGCTTCACCCAACCCGAAGACAAAACGAAGCAATAACAGAAGCGGATAAGAGAATATAAAACCCGTTAATGTTGTAAATATGGACCACCAAATAATAGCTATACTTACGACACGACGAAAACCGAATTTATCTGATAACATTCCACCTGGAATTTGAAACAATGCATAGCCGGCAAAAAATATACTTAATAGTAATCCTTGGGCCGTTGCATTTAAGTTAAGATCATCTCCAATGAACGGAAGAGCAATGGTGATAACCATACGATCTAGAAAAGAAAATAACCAGCATAACCACAATACGAATAAAACCGAATAACGAACTTTCCATTTTTTCTTAGGCAACGCTTTCGAATGTTCATTCATTTAAGTACCCCCCCTGAATTCTCCACTTAAATAGTATGGAAAAATCGTCCTCACAGTAAGTTCGATTCTATACGCTACACTATTATTGATTCCTATGATTCCCCCTCCTACCGCAAATCTTTTCCAATTGAATCTATACTGATAACAACTAGAATGGATAACGGCCTCCATGGCTGCTCATTACCAAATTCAATTTAAAATATTCTGTCTTTAATTATTCTTGATTGTAAACCCTACTATCTTTAAAATCACTATCCACTATAACCAGAATTTCGAATTCGTTTTTGTACAAAGTAGCTTAAATGAGTAAAACCTTTTTGCTAGTAAGGAAAAAAATTTGACATAGAGCAATATGAAACAAAAAGCTGACTCTTTAAAATCATTTTTCAATGATTTTTTGAGTCAGCCAATTGGTTTCCTTAATTTTTTAAAATTCACGACGTTTATTGTTTGTTAACACTATTTCCCTGAAAGAACCGCTGTTTTTCCTTCGTATACATCTAGTGCAGCTTGAAGTGCTTCACCGGAATTGACTTTACCGCCGTGGCGATGAACGGATGCCTCCAAGACAGCTAAAACTTTCAAAATGTTTTCTTTTCGGCAGCTGAAGCCCATTGAGCCAATACGCCATATCTTTCCTGCAAGTGATCCGAATGTGCTGGCTATTTCCACCCCAAACTCTTTAGCCATTGTAGAACGGACTGCATCGCCGTTTACCCCTTCGGGAATATTCACGCAAGTTACAATCGGCATTTTATAGCGTGAATCACCAAACAGAGTAAGCCCCATTGCCTCAAGACCTGCTAACAATGCCTTTTCATGAAACTTATGTCTTTCAATCCGTTCTTGCAAGCCTTCTTCGTGAATGATACGCAGACCTTCCCTAAGTGCGTAAAGCATTGATGTTGCTTCTGTATGGTGATTTAGTCGTTTTGGACTCCAGTATTCTTGAATTTGGCTCAAGTCGAAATAGTTACTTTGAATTCTTCTTGAGTTTTTAGATGTACTATCTAGACCTTGCTCTATTTTTCTACGTTCAAGAATAATTTTTTCAACTCTTTCGTTATAAGTAATTGGAGCCATACCAGTTGGTACACCTAAACACTTTTGTGTCCCGCTTATAACCGCGTCAACAAACCACTCATCTGTTTTAAAATCTGTTCCCCCCAACGTCGCGACAGCATCAACCACAAATAAAACATCATTGTCCCGACAGAACTTACCGATTTTATCCAACGGTTGCATAATACCTGTTGAAGTCTCACCGTGTACAAGTGCTACAACTTTCGGCTTAACTCTTTTAATTTCTGCTATGATTTCATCTTGATCAAAAGCCGTACCCCATTCGCATTCCATTGTAGTTAAGTCCGCCCCCGAACGGTAAGCGACTTCCGCTACTAAATGGCCAAACCTCCCGAATATAGGTACAAGAACTTTATCATCATTCTCAATAATGGAGTTTAGTACTGCCTCAAGCCCTGAACGAGAGGTGCCGTCAATAGGATATGCCCAATGGTTTTTCGTTTGAAATGTCATCCTTAAAAGTTCCATTGTTTCGTCCATTATCTCAAGAAATTCGGGATCAAATTGCCCGATTATCGGAATTGTCATTGCGCGAAGCACCCGTGGTTCCGCCTCGACCGGTCCTGGTGTCATTAACGTCCGTAATGAAGGATTTAATTCTTTGAACATATTATTACTCCCTTTCTTTCATAATTTATTGAACCCTTTAGTCCATTCCTATCCTATCAATTCCTTTTTAAGATTGATTTTGAGGAATATTCTATGTACAGTTGATTGTAAGAGTATTTATAGAAAATGTCATTATTCACTTTAAACAATTTCATAATTACATTTTGTACATAAGAAACATTCTCTGAGACCCGTCCTGAACTTAATCTATATTGTTTGGAATAAAGAATTCCATTGAATCTACAACGGTGCCCGGGGATACCTCCCGCTGCCTTTGCTCAGTTTTTATTGGTATTCATTTGTTCAACATATATAGAGGATTTGTCCGGAAATAGATGAAATTGAGGTGCGTTATGAAAAAGGTAGAGGATTTATTTTTCGTAGATGTTTTTCAGGAAGCGAAAGTTATAGCCGGTTATGGCGGGCTTAAAAGAGAAGTTGAATCGATAGAAGTATCAGAAACACCCGACGTTATTCATTTTTTAGCTGAAAATTCATTATTAATTACAACAGGTTACGCTTTTAAAGACAATCCTGTTGAATTATGCAATCTCATTTTACAAATCAATGAACGTCCCTGCGCAGGGATTGCTATAAAACTTAAGCGATTCATTGATAAAATCCCTCAAGAAGTAATTGATTTGGCTGACTCGTTGGACTTTCCAATTATACAAATCCCAGAATCGTTAACATTGGGTACTGTTGCCCATCAATTATTAAGTTTTATATGGGACAGTCAAATTCAAGAGTTGTTCTATGCAATTCATGTACACAAAAAATTTACAAATATGATGATAAAAGGCTATAAACTGCAAGCTTTGATTGAAAGCTTGGGGTCCTTATTAAAAAGCCCCGTCCTCCTTTTAGATCCATTGGGCGAAGTAACTTCTTTTTCGCATCATTTTCAGGCAGATCAAATGAGAACGGTAGTAAAAAATGTCGAAGAGTTTATTAAAAGCGATATTGATACACACCGTGAAAAAGACACTCTTTCAATTGCAACCCCTCATGCACAAAATGAAATCATCTCTATAAAATTATTCCAAGTAAAAACGATGCATCCTTATCCATACTTGTTAGTTATTTTTAATCCTGAGGAACTTCCTTACCCCTCTTCACAATTAGCTATTGAGCAAGCATCAACGGTTATTTCATTCACACTGCTTAAAAACGAGGCGATTAGAGAAAACAACCGTTTATTGAAAAACAATTTTTTCACATCTCTTGTTGAGGGAAATATTTCTTCCAAACAAGAAATTATTCATCAGGGTAAACAGTATGGCTTAATTAATGACCTCAACTACATTTGTGTCGTTTGTAGGATTGATGATGATAAGCAAAGTCCGGATATAATGAACAGATTATACGACTATTTGTATAAATACTTGAATAACTCATTTTTCAACATGGACTCTAAAAACATCGTTTTTATGAAAGATACATATTTTGTTATTCTGATGCAAGTTCCTATGAATATTGACGATCCTATAAAAGGGTTAATAGAAGAAAGGTTGAAGGAATTTCAACATAATGTTTTTTTAAATCTAAAGATTTCCCTCTCCTTTGGTGTTGGTAACCTATTTAATGACGTTTCCAATATTCCAATCACATTTGCCGAAGCGGTAGAAGCGTGGAAACAAGGAGCAGAATTATTCCAATATAAATTTATAAACTTTTTTGTGCCGAAACAATTAATAGAATTAATGCGATTAATTCCCGAAGAAAGCTTGCAGAACTTTTACGAAAACACTCTAAACTCTCTTTCCTATCCAGAGAATAAGGATGAGGAAGATTTAGTGAATACATTAATAGTATATCTCGATAACAATTGCGAAATTGCGCTCACCTCAAGGAAATTGTATGTTCACCGTAATACCGTCAAATATCGAATTGCCAAATGTGAAGACATCCTAGGTTGTTCCGTCCATGATTCACAAAGTTCACTACATTTACGTCTAGCCCTACTTATGCGTACGGTTTTCATAAAATAAAAGTAAGAAAAAGTCAGCCATTCAACAGAAATGGCTGACTTCTTTACGTATCCTGAAATTAATGCCGAAAACCAATTAATAGTAGTACGAAAAACTTTTACAAGTAAAGTTCCCGCCACTTTTTTCGTTCTTTTTCATTTAATTGAGCTTCGAGCACTTCATCCCAATGGTCAGAAAGCGTATTCCAAACTCTTGCATAGATTACATCTTCCAACTTGTTATATAGCCTGAATTCAATACAAGGCATCAAAGTTGTTTGAATATCAGTGGCTGATACAATTTCGGAGACGACAACCTGAACGTTTCCTTCATCAGATTCCACACCAGAGGTATGAAGCGCATTTTGTAGGACGGTATCCTCAACAAACGCTATATCCCAGTCGTCAAATTCATTTTTATAGCGATACTCTTCCTCCTCTTCATCAGTAGTATTCTTAATATCCCCATTCAAAAATGACTGATGATAGGGACTATATAGCATGGTTGTGGAACCCGCTTCCTGCCCATGCACAAAAATTCCTGATTTGAGCTGCTGGACTCCTACCTCTGTCAATGAGAATAAACCTTCCCTTTTTTCAACAATACCCGTTTTAGTCATTTTTTCGATTAAATCATTAATAAAGAGCTGTTCAACAAGAAGGGTTTCACTTAACTCTTCTGCGGTAGCAATTTCCGCTTTCCCGAAAGCTATCAACATCATTTTCATAAGGATATCCATTTTAGTTCGTTTAACTGTATTATATTCAACTTCAATGATATGTACAGGTAAACTCCATGACTGGGAATCCATGATTTTTAAATTAAAATCCTGTTGAAGTTCTTTTGTTAACCGCTTCTTTAACTCTTCCACCAAACAGGACCCCCTTCTGCATTAAGATTTAACATTGCCTTTCTGATCTCTCAATCCATTTTTTAATTTTATATTTTCCAACAGCCGTCCATACATCTCTTTTGTACTTGCATGTTTCGCTCGCATTGTGAACATCTCCGAACTCCCTACAATGATGAGCAGTTCGCGTGCACGGGATAGTGCAACATTTAGACGTCTATAGTCTCTGGCGAATCCTATATCACCGCCTTGTTCCCTGTGATTCCGCACAAAGCTCAAAATGATGACGTCCATTTCCATTCCTTGAAACTTGTCCACTGAACCAGTTCTACAATTCAAATGCTGTAAAAGCAGTTCTTGCTGAATCAATCGGTCGATCCTTTTCACCTGTTCACCATAGAAACTAATCACACCGACACTCTTTTTGTCATCCTGCTTTAATTTCCCTTCTGACTTTGCCTTTTCGGTTGCTACATTTACATCTATTAAAATTTTATTAATCATATCCAATTCAGCTTGATTGAAACGGCTAGTTCCACCTTTAACTTTCTCCTCGAAGAATTTCGGTTCATTCGGCATATCGAACCAAAGAAGATGATCTTTTCTTTGCACATAACGGGAATCAATCAAGTGATCGCGAACAGCATCAGAATCTGTTAAACCGCATTGAAGACTGTAATTGCCTTCTTTATAAAATGGTGTAATCGTTTCCATGATACTTTCATGCATACGGTACTGAATGCCAAGCATCGTTTTATTTTGTTTTGGCAAAGTTCTGAAAAGACGTTCGAATAATGATTCTTTCAACAGTTTTTCCAGTTCACTCTTCTCTTCATGACTGTCGCTTTCCTCAAGCAATTCTTCGAGTGTCGCTTGTCCCATAAGGGGCGGCAACTGATGATGATCGCCAACTAAAATGATCTTTTTCCCTTTTAACATCGGCAACAGCAGTTCGGGAGGCGTTGCCTTGGAAACTTCATCAATGATGACCACATCGAATATTGGATACTCCTCCATGAAGTCACGCCTTGCGGATGCAACGCACGTTGTTCCGATAACGTTTGCATGCTGCACGTAAAGCTTTCGAATTTCATCAAGATCATATTCGTTCGCCTCAGTAAGCAATGCAGACCATTCTTTCTGAAGTGTATGTGTAATTGGCAAACGTTTTTTGTCGTTATTCAGTTTGATTACTTTTTTCGATAATTCATCGATCGTTCGTAGCGTTTGTTGACGCTGTTCTTCGGGTTTTTGTTCTATTATTACCGTCAAGTCCGTTAGTTGTTTTTCTCGTTCTAAACAATCTAGGTTTAAAGAATCAATTTCTATGTTAATTGCCTGGAGGGTAGCTAAATTCTTCTCTATTTTTCGAGAAATAACTTCAGCATCGTTCTCTTTACGTTCCAGCTCGAACGTATATTGTTTAAGGGCCGCTCTCTTTTCTTCATAGTCGGCATACATTTTCTCTTTCTTACTCAATTCTTCTTTCACCGTGTCGATTGATACAGTTTCGTCGATAGTATCAAGCTGTCCTTGAAGGTGTAGCTTCTCTTGCTGTAGAGTATTTAGTTGAATTTGGAGATTTTCAGCATCGTGCTGCATGACGCTAGTTTCGCTCTCTATTTCTACTATGGATTGATTGACAAGCTCAATTATTTCGGTCTTAATTAATGCAAACATTTTTTTAGAGTCTAACCTAATCTGATTTTGTTTTTCTAAGTTTCTTCCTTGTGTCAGCACATAGCTCTTTCTTTCGCGTAAAATCTCCAAAGCAACGGCTATTTTTTCTAGATTGTCATATTTTTGAGCTGAGTAATTCCTTGTTTCAAGGCTTCGTTTGGTAGATGGATCGATTAAAAATCTTCCTATGTAATCAACGAGTCCGTGGATTTCTTCAACTGATTTGTATCTTTGATTTACATTTCTTTTCATTGGCTTTGTAAGAAACCCGTTCTCTTTCAACAAGCGCTCAATCATCTCAATGGCAGTTAAAAGTCGTTTGTTCAAGTCTTGCCATTTACTGTATTCATCGCTGGAAGCGTCAGATTTAATCGTATCAATCAACTGTTTTAATTCGGTCATTTTCCAATTCGTTGTGAATAACGGAGCAATTCCGTAATGCTCCATACGATTTTCCAATAAATCCAATTTTGTTATTGCCTGAAGCTCTTTCAAGAATAGAGTCAGATTGTTGATTTTTAATTGTTTCATTTCGATTTTTTTTCGAATGATTATGAGCGAGTAATCCATCTCACCAATCTTTTGTAGTGTTTGAAGATAGCATATGGAATGACGAAGTATCACGATTTGCGGATGTAATTTTTCCATTTGGTCAATCTTCTCAGAGCATATACTTTCTGCTTGGATAATTTGTTCAAGACGGTCGATTTCTTGTAATAATTCATCCGCAGATTTCTTCAATTCCGTTTGACTTTGCTGTAAATCTGCACGTTCTTTTTTATAAACAGCTTCCTTTTTAGTAAGTTTTGCGATTTCATTGGAATGCACAAGGTATTCCGCCTGTGCTTTTTCCTTCAATTCCACTTTCTCTTCTATTGAAATCAATTCATTACGAAGGTCTTGTAATTGATCTTTGCTAGTAGTCAACTCGTCGGCAAGCTGCACTTCTCTTTTTGAATGTGATTGGATTTTTTCATTTACAGCATCTAATGTCTCATTTCTCCAGTTCAGCGCTACATTTTCTTCGATGAATCTCTTTCCTTCTTCTTCAATACTGTCTGTCCGGCCATATCGTAAAATCCGTATGTCTTGATGGGATAATAATCTACCGAGTGCGTTGTCCACGGCTAGATTTGCTTGGGAAGCAACTAAAGTACGCAATCCGGCTTTGACGGTCTGGTGACATATTTCAGAAATAACCGTTGTCTTCCCGGTTCCCGGCGGTCCTTGAATAACATATAGATCATTAGACGTAATCGCCCCCGTAACTGCTTCTTTTTGAAACTTATTTAACTCGTTATGAAAGACAAGTTCTTGCTGTTTCTTCGAAATGCGAACAACCGGACGTTCCTCAAAGAGGACTTTTTCCAAGTTCGCGTTGGCTGCAAGACCGTCTTGAAGATCTTTGAACCCTTTTCTCAGTCTTCTTACTTGGCTAAGCGCAGCAAAGTTACTGAATATAAGTTCCTTAGATGATTTCGGATGCCATTCGTTGCGTCTTGCCATCTCTTTATATTTTCGATTTAATTCAATTTCGACAATTTTCTTGGATCTATTCGTATTTACAACATTACCTATGTCATTTTGAAGTCCTTTCATTTTGACACTAAAACCGCTAATCGTGTTCCATTCCTGCCCCTTCAATCCACTGCAAACAACGCTTAACTTGCTGAAATCTTCATTGAAACTCGCCAATGAAAAAGCAGCCGTCAAATCAGCGACATCCGCATTTTTTTCTTCGATGCGCAAATAACCTTCCCAGCTGGCGATTCGTTTCTTCACATACTCAGAGCGTTCTTGTGCAACAGGCAGTTCCCGGATACTTGTGTACAATTCAATAGGCATCGCAACACCTGTACTGCGACCAATGTTGAATTTCACCCGTACTGGGAGACGTCGGTTCGTTCGCACCGGCTCTTTCCTTCCCCTCACGTGAAAACCGGTCGCGAGAAAACCATCGTTTTTATAAATACACTCCATCACGGCTACTCTATCGTTTAGATGTTTCGTCAAGACTTCATTCGTTATATTATCGAAGAAAATCGAAAAAGCCATATTGCCTTGCCTATTTTCCGGACGCTTTTCAATATGTATATCAAAGGCTTCTTGCAACGAAAAAAAGGCATGATCATCCTTTACAATTTTCATAATCCCTTTGCGGGCGTTATCTGTCATTCCTAAGCCACACCGTATCACTTTCTGCAAAGTTGTTTCCTTTTCCATGAGCATGCCTCCCTTCTGCAACCTGATAAAAGTCAGTATCCCATTCGAGATGACTGACTTTTGACTTTGGCTTATCTATTTATCATGCTTTTTTTGAATGATGTTACACATAGGTCCTTGAAATATTACCTATACCATAAGATGACATAATGAAATTCTTTAAACTCACTTCGCAGATGTCTCTGTAAGCCACCATCTCTATGTTTATACACCTATTTATATATTCAACATATAAATTATAACTATTTACAATCAAACAGCCCTTGAATGACGTAGCTGTTTTCGAAATCACATTATACAATTGTATAATATTTTCTAGAATGTGTCGCGCAAATACACCCGATACTATGTCAACAAATCCCTGATTAAAAATGGCGAAATGAGAGAACATACAGTATACAAAATGGAGGTGTTATTATGGATGAAAACAACGATACAATTCAAGACCAATATACGGTCGTCGGAACAAATAGTAATGAAGTAAAAAGACTAAATGCGAATTCGGGCCTGTCTTATAATGAGGTAAAAGAATTGATTGCAAAATCAGGCGGAATAGGGACTGGAATCTACAGTGATACGAATGCGGAGGAAGTAAAGAAGAAAAATCAAGCGTAATTCGAAAATAGATAAAATAATCGGTGAAAGATTTCAAACAATTATATTGGTTTAGACAGATGTGATTGATCTTTACACAGTTTATAAATTTTCATCCTTTCAAATCAAGCGGTTACCGAAGTAAATCAATCAAGACCCTGCCAACATTGCAATATTCTCCGCTATATTAAAGGTGATTTCCCGGGAAATCGCAAAAAATTCCAACTAATCCGCAATGGATAGATAATGAAAAAAGCGTATTGGGCAGCCGAAGGCGATGGTCCAATACGCTTTTTCACTGTTCATCTTGATGTTTCAATTTTTCGGGCCATTGCCTGGGCATCAATCACTCTTTTCGGGTAGTAATTGTATACCTCTTCCATTTGTTGATTTATCTCTTCTAGTTCTGTTGGCTCAGAAAACGGGTATTCGTATAAGACAGCGCCTTTTTTCGTTTGTAAGAAAATCGTCAAAACTTGCATGGCGTTCGATCCAGACGAGTCCTCATCCAATAAGATTGTTTTATCCGCATTCCGGGTATCTTGGTTAATATATATCGTCCCTGGATTATCAATTGGACTAATGGATTCCACAATCTTATGAAACTCTTTAACAGATGATGCATTTTTCAATTTGCACACTCCCTCTATACATTCTATCTATCTGTTCCCGAATGTATGTAGGATATAAACTTTAATGAGACAGTTTTCTGTTAAGTTGAGATGATATCGTTCTCAGAAACTTTATACTCAATTTTTATTTCATTTGTAGAGTTATCTTCTATTACTATATTTAATATGTCTCCCCCATTTAGCTCAGGGATATATGTGTCAAAAATAATATAACTTTTTTCTCTCTTAGACTTTCCTCTAAATGAATTACGGTTTTCATCCATTATCGTTATCCGTGATAACTCAAATTCTTTAGCCGTATTTTCGAATTCCAATGTTAATCTTCCATCCTTCATGTTGTAGGATGATGAAGCAAGTTTAATGCTAGCTCGATCTTCGATTTGCTTATCAGACTTTTCGTTCCCGTTGTTTAGTATTCCCAATACAATTACAAACAATATCCCTGTGGCAATCAGAACGTTTTTTTCTGATAATCTCATTTGGACACTCCTAAATGTGTACATTTTTATTAACAATTTTATATTGTACACGTTTTTTCATATAAGTAAAGCGGTTTTTATGGTACTATACTTAAATAGTAATTAGACAGGTTTTATTATTTCTTACGTTCTTTGGGTAAACTATATAAGTTCAAGCATTGCATACGGATATATAAACTGAGCGCATGCGCCTAACAAGGAGTAGCCGGAGTTCTTTCAAGGGAAATTTTTAGTTCATCTCATAATAGCGAGTAACTTGCTAATAATTTTACAAAGGAGATGTTCAGATGCAGCAAATAGATCCTGCCCCTAACCTTTTCGATAAGTTTTTTACACTTATTACAGCTTCATTAAAGGGTTTTTCGCAAGTTATTCTCGTTGAAAATGCTGTTTCGGGATTTCTTATTTTAATCGGTATTACACTCCATTCCCCTATACTCGGTCTTATGGCCTTTCTTTCAGCTTTAGTCGGAACGATTACAGCAAAGTATTGTGGTGGGGACCGTTTTATGATTCGCGCAGGCATATATAGTTTCAATTCTGTACTCAGTGGAATCTCCGCAATTCTTTTTCTAACTGGGGATAAGCGTTGGTTTCTAGCTATACTTGCAGCTTTGTTCGCTTCTTTATCAATGGCTCTGCTAACAAAGTGGTTTGCTAAATGGGGTATCCCTGTATTGACAATCCCATTTGTTTTTATAACATGGATTGGGTTACTTGTTGCATACCGTACAGATAAGCTTTATATGGACCCGTATTTTGTCACAAGTTCCCCTGCACAATGGAATTTACCTGTCGAAGGAACACCGACATTACTAGTCGGACTGATAAAAGGAATCGGAGAAGTGTTCGTCATTGACTCACTTTGGACAGGATCCTTCATTCTTGTGGGGCTTTTCTTGGCAGGATGGCGATTCGGTGTTTATGCGATTATCGGTACTTTTGTCTCCTGGCTGGCTGCCTATTTTATCGGGGTAGACGTTCAATCCTTAAATTTAGGATTATATAACTACAATGCCGTTTTAACAATTATAGCGATCAGTCTTGTATTTGATAATAAAGCTGAAAAAACCCCACTAACAGGAATAATAGCCGCCACTTTGACAGTCCCGATTACTGCAGGATTAGAGCTTCTTCTCAATCCATTAGGACTACCCGCCCTAACATTTCCATTTATCTTATGTACTTGGCTATTTATAGCTGTGAGAAAGTTTTTCCCGAAAATCTAAAAAATACAAGTGCAGAATTAATTCTGCACTTGTATTTTTTATTTTATTAACTATTTATCGACAGTGTTCGAGTATTTATTTTTTCATTGTCGAATTTACTGATAATATGTTAAACTTTTTCTAGGATATTGATTTGCAATTGTATGATATTTAATTAGATTGAAAGGAGTCTCAATTGCAAAAATCCTATAAAAGTAGGGAGTGGGAAATACATATGCAGGAACAACAATTATCAAGAGGTTTAAAAAACAGGCATGTACAATTAATTGCCATTGGGGGGGCAATCGGGACTGGATTATTCCTTGGTGCCGGAAAATCGATTCATTTAGCGGGACCTTCGATTTTGTTCGCTTACTTAATAACAGGGGCGATTTGCTTTTTAATAATGCGTGCACTTGGGGAACTACTGTTAACCAATTTGAACTACAATTCCTTCGTTGACTTTGTACAGGATTATATGGGTAATATGACGGCATTCATCACCGGATGGACCTATTGGTTCTGCTGGATTTCAATCGCAATGGCAGATTTAACTGCGGTTGGTCTCTATACTCAGTTCTGGCTTCCCGATGTACCGCAGTGGATGCCAGGGTTAATCGCGCTTGTCATTTTGCTAATTATGAACTTGGCAACTGTAAAACTTTTCGGCGAGATGGAATTCTGGTTCGCACTAATTAAAGTCATTGCGATTCTGGGATTAATTGTTATCGGAATTTTCATGATTGTTAAGGGCTTTTCCACCGATTCAGGTGCATCCAGCTTCTCTAATCTTTGGAGCCACGGTGGCATGTTCCCTAATGGCATAAACGGTTTCATCCTTTCATTCCAGATGGTTGTATTTGCGTTTGTCGGAATTGAGCTAGTAGGCTTGACCGCAGGTGAAACAGAAAACCCGGAAAAAGTTATTCCAAGAGCAATCAATAATATCCCGATTCGTATTTTGATATTCTATATCGGTGCGCTTATTGTCATAATGAGTATTTATCCGTGGAACGCAATCAACCCGATGGAAAGTCCATTTGTACAGGTCTTCGTTGCTGTTGGTATCGCTGCAGCTGCTGGTATCGTCAATTTCGTAGTCCTTACGTCTGCAGCTTCGGCATGTAACAGCGCCGTCTTCAGTACAAGCCGGATGGTCTACTCGCTTGCTAAAGATAATCATGCACCTATACCATTTACTAAACTGACTACCAATAAAGTTCCTTCCAATGCATTGTTCTTTTCAACTGTCATCATTTTAATCGCCGTTGTTTTGAACTATGTGATGCCAGAAGGAGTATTTACATTGATTACAAGTATTTCTACGGTATGTTTCATCTACATTTGGGGAATCACTGTCATCTGCCATTTGAAATACCGCAAAACTAGACCAGATCTAGTGAAAGTGAACAAATTTAAAATGCCGCTTCATCCATTCTCTAATTATCTAATCCTTACTTTCCTAGCCTTCGTTCTTGTCGTGCTAGCTCTTGCGGAAGATACGCGTATTGCTTTGTTCGTAACTCCCGTTTGGTTCATATTACTGATTGCGATTTATAAGATACGCGATAAAAAGAACCAACTTTCAAAAGTAGAAGTTCTGTAATACCTCCATCAAGGTATATAGTAAAAATAAAAAATGTCTTGTCTCTATTTACGAGACAAGACATTTTTTACGTTCGAAGAATATTATTCTCAATATGTTCCTTCATCGCTAGAGCCGCTCCGTTTTTGTTCTCATTTTCTAGTACCCTATCGAATAATTTATTGACTTCAAGGATTTCGTTTAACATATGTTTCGGAGTATTCTTTTGTTACAACACAACCCTTTTCAGAAAGCGAGCTTACAACAGCCCTATTTCGCCGACAGAGAAATCGTTGAATATTGATTTACTATGATAATGATTCACTCGTGTAGGCAAAGAGACAATCTGGATGAGGCATAATTGCATACTTATATAGTAGAGGATACAGTTTTATAGGCAGTCTTTAGTAAATGGTTGATTTGAAAAGACTACTAACAGCCAGAAACGTCTGAACAGTACAACACGTAGAAGTAAGGTATTATGAAAGTGTCATTCCTCGATTTATTGGCTATGATAAATCTGTTCGGAGTGAAACAAATTTAAATTAGAAGGAATGATTTTATGGTGAATTTGAAGCTGGAACCAAAAGTCCTTGAAGTATTAAAAGAAAAAATTCAATTGATAAAGACAGATGAAGGCGCCATCTACTTGGTCGGTCCAATCCAATTACCCGTGGAATTATATGGGGAGACCGTAGTTTTTCAATGGTATTGCTGGCTTAATCGTTGCGAAATAACGGGGAATTACCTAGAAATCATCGATCAGCTGTCATCTGCAAATTTGGCGGAGTATCAGCAATCAAGCGTTCTTGTATACGGAGATTTCGAAAATGCTGATGATGCGTTAATCCGCATGCATTCAATTTGCCATACTGGAGACATATTTGGCAGCAAAAGATGCGACTGTGGCTATCAACTTAAGCAGTCAATGAAAAGTATTGCGGAAAATGGGACGGGTGCTCTATTTTATTTGGCGAACCATGAAGGGCGTGGCATCGGATTATTCAGCAAGGCGATGGCGTATGTACTTCAGGAAAATGGCTACGATACAGTGGAAGCGAACGAAAGCCTTGGATTTGTTGATGATTCAAGAAATTATGAAGATGCGATTCAAGTATTAAAGACACTACGGACTAAACCTGTTAAACTCATGACAAATAACCCCAAGAAGCTGGATGCACTGAAGAATGCCGGACTCCCTGTGTCTGGAAGAGAACCTTTATGGGGCGATAAATCGGAGTACAATGAAAAATATTTGCAGACAAAGATTCAGCGTTCAGGTCATTTAGAGGAAGAAGGAACTTGTCCAAATGACTAACCACGAATTTTACATGAATTTGGCCCTAGGCAATGCGCGTGCGATGAAAGGGCAAACAGATCCAAATCCACTTGTCGGTTCAGTAATAGTCAATAATAATCGAGTGGTTGGTATCGGGACACATTTAAAGGCTGGAGAACCGCATGCAGAAATACACGCCATTCGGATGGCCGGCGACATGGCGCGGGGCGGCACGATCTATGTGACCCTTGAGCCATGCTCACATTACGGACGGACAGGCCCTTGTGCACTCGCCATTGTTGAAGCGGGAATTAAGAAAGTTGTTATTGCCACGCTAGATCCGAATCCTGTCGTTGCTGGTAATGGTGTCAAGATTTTGGAAGATGCCGGAATTGAAGTGATTGTCGGAGTAATGGAAGAGGAATCTCGAAAGTTGAATGAAGTATTTAACAAATTCATAGTAGAACAGAAGCCGTTCATTACAATGAAAGCCGGAAGTACATTAGACGGAAAAATTGCTACGCACACAGCAGACAGTAAATGGATTACATCCGCCGAAGCTAGGCATGACGTGCATGTACTACGCAATGAAAATATGGCTATTTTAGTCGGTGTTAATACGGTGATTGAAGATGATCCTGAATTGACTACTCGGATCCCAAATGGAAGGAATCCAATTCGCATCATATTAGATTCCACACTTCGTATTCCCTTAGATTCAAAGGTCGTTACCGACGGACAGGCACCAACTTGGATTTTCACAGCAAAAGAGGTTGACCAAGTAGCCAAAAAGAAACTAGAAGAGCAAGGGATTTCAATTCACCCAACTTCTGGAATCAAATATGTAAATCCAAATGACGTCGTCCGTATTCTCGGTGAAAAGCTTATATCCTCTGTCTTGATTGAAGGGGGCGGCACCATTCACGCTGCTTTCCTTGAAAATCATCTGGTCGACAAGGTAGAGATTTATATCGCACCTAAACTAGTCGGAGGTTCCCTTGCGCCAACATTTCTCGAAGGCACAGGCGTGGAATTAATGCGAGATGCTATAGACTTGGAAGATCTCCAAATAACCCCTGTCGGGAATGATTTCAAGTTCACTGGCTATCCGCGATATCCTGAAAACGAATAGAGGATGTGTAAAATGAAAATCGGTTTTGACATCGATGATACATTGATCAATCTGAGGGAACATGCATTTCAAATTTACAACACAAAGTTGAATCGAACAGTAGAGCTAGAACTCTTCCATGCTTTGGATAAAGTTGAAATTCACGAGCTTTTCGACATGACTGCCGAACAAGGCAACGAGATGTGGAATAGTTCCTTGGAAGAAATCTACTTCACATCATGCCCACCCTATCCAGATGCTGTGAAAACACTACAAAGGTTGGACAGAGAAGGTCATGAAATTTATTATATTACTGCGAGACCGAAAGTACATGGCGAACGTACAATCGAGTGGATGATTGAAAATAAGTTCCCTGTTGACAAAGACAGGTTTTATTATGGCATGAAGGATGAGGATAAGGTTAACATCATCCAGGAATTGAACCTAGACTATTATTTCGATGACAAACCTGCAGTTCTAGAAACATTAAAAAATCGTCCTGTTAAATTGTTTGCAAAAAGCCAATCGTACAATCGGCATCTGGATATTCAACGAATCACCGAGTGGTCTGAGTTGTTCGACTTGCTTAATGCAGAAAAGGAATAATGAAAGTTTTCAGATACTAAACATACAGCAAACCGTCCATTTACGAATAAAACCAAAAAACAAGCCCTTTCAATTAACTTAGCTATTCTTCCCCCAGTTTTATCAGGGGAAGGATAGTTTTTTGTTTTATGATATGTGTACGTATTCCAGGCAGCACCCCAATAATTCCCAACCGAGAATCTCTAAATTTTTATTCCTATCCTCTAATTTTACCCCATTTAAATATCTTCCAATTCAGCAATAGAAATAGGAAATAACCTATGAAGGAATAGATAACATTCCATTGAACTTCATGATGAAATAATCCTAATTGCACCGCTATTTTCTCTATGAACGGAACGAGCGCACTAAGAAACACAGTGAAAACGAACCTACCCCATCGTGACATTTTATCTACCAAAAAGAGATACAGTCATATTAATAGAGGAAGCACAATTAACGTGAATGCAATATTAATCGAAAATATTTCAGCGAATGGACGAACCGGAAACTCATATAGACGTTTTCCAACAAAATACAAATCTAAATAGGTTCCCAGTAAGGACGCTAATAAAACAGAAGGCAAATACAAGAAAGCATTACGCGAAAATCGCCGTTTTCGCGATAGCGGCAATCTCGAGTTTTTCAAGTGTTTCACAATATTCACCTTCCACCTTTCCATTGACAAGGTTTTTCTCTTCTATTAGATAATTGATAATTCGCCAATGCTCGAACCAATCCCCCCGTTCAACGGATGACTGAATAACGTTTTTCCAAGCAAACTCGAGTTTCGGACTATACAACCTGAGTGCCCCTTTTCTCAACTGACAATACTTTAATCTTCTTGTAAGCGCCATTCCTGGTACCCCTTCGTGTACATCATTAAAAACATCCGGCCAATAGTCCTTTCGTGAACCAGTATGCGGATGGATAGTTGCCCAGCGGTATGCTTTCTCTAACAGTTCCGCGTCATTGAAAAGTAATTGATATAAATCCTTTCCAAGCCTAATCCGCTCGTGTAACGATCCGAAGTGGTGGAGCGTAAGTCCAGTCAGTGATGCCTTTTCAGTCGAGTGTCCATTTCTAGTGAAAGGGAACAATATTTGATTGAATGATAAAAGATCCTGTAGTACAAACTCGAACGTCTGAAAAACTTTTTTCTTATAGATAGGATTTTGCACGATTCTTTTTTCCAAATAACTTTGTTCATTAATAATGAGCGCTATCGCAAGTATATAGGAATCACTTTCCTCCCAAAAATGATTCCAGATCACTTCCATAAATGCAGAAACATTTAAGTACGACAGCAAATAAAATAAATTCCGACTTTGAAATAAACTTTCTTCGTATAGTAAAAACTGAGGGTATGCATCCTGGAATATAAGCCAGTTTCCTCGTTCCAAAAATGAATAGAAATCTTCGATTGATTGTTCATCCATAAGTTTAGATAGGAACTCCCCTTTTAAATCAGTCATATTCCATCCGCCATTTCTTGAAACCATATGCCCGAGGAATGCCCAGTGTATTTCCGGTCGGAAAATATAAAAGTCGAGGTATGCCTTTGTTCTCGTAACATTGTTTACATTCAACTGTTTCGTTTTTAAACGAATCTTTCGAAGAAGCTCCTGATCCCCCCATGATAAGTATTGCTCCTCCGGGATAGATACGGATTCATAATTCTTCAATTTAGCCTTAATTAACAGTAGATTTTCTGGAAGTTGCAGCTTTCCGCCTATTATTCTTAATAAATTTAGCAAGGGTCACCTCCCAAATTTAAATCATTCTTCATATAGGATTATGAACAAGGATATATATATATATATATATATGAATGACCTTTATTAAGGAGATGACTAGACGTTGAAATATCATATAGAACAGTTGATTAGCCAATTAATCCAACAGCTCAAAAGTGAGCAGACACCAGACGGTTCATGGAATTACCCCTTTGAAACGGGGATTTCAACCGATTCTTACATTATAATTTTATTAAGGTCGCTTGAAATAAATGATGAAAACTTAATTGGCGAATTAACAGAAAGAATATTGAGTAAGCAGGAAGCGAATGGTGCATGGAAACTTTTCCATGATGAAGGTGATGGGAATGTATCTGCTACAATTGAAGCCTATTACTCACTTCTGTATTCAGGATACGTCAGCAAAGATGATTACAGATTAGTTGCGGCAAAAAAGTTTATTTTAACAAATGGTGGTCTTGAAAAGTCTCATATGTTAACAAAGATCATGCTGGCGTTAACGGGTCAATACCCATGGCCCGCTTATTTCCCAATACCAGTAGAAATTATCCTCTTACCGCTTCACTTTCCTATCAATTTCTATGACCTTTCCGTTTATGGTAGAGCTAATCTTGCTCCGATAATGATTTTAGCAAATACTAAATTCGTAAAAACAACGAAAAGAAGTCCCGATCTCTCCGACCTTTCCATACCGGGAGCAACAGATGAGTTTTTCGGCATACAAGATATTCAAGAATTCATTTCGATGATTGAACTTGATTTTAAAAGTTTGCTTGGTTTACCTCAAACAGTCCAAACTTTAGCCATCAATCGAACGAAACAATATATGCTGAATCACATTGAGCCCGATGGAACCCTTTACAGTTATTTCAGTTCTACATTTCTAATGATATTTGCCCTAATTTCACTTGGTCTTCCTTACCGCGATCCAATAATTTTAAAAGCGATACAAGGATTAAATGCAATGAAATGCAAGATTCAAGGAAATACTCATCTGCAATATACAACCGCAACGGTTTGGAATACATCCTTAATCAGCTATGCTCTTCAAAAAGCAGGAGTCCCTTCAAATGATTCTTTAATCGAAAAGGCAAACGAGTACTTGGTTGGACGGCAACAGACTAAATATGGCGATTGGTCAATCCATAATCCTGGTTTAGTACCAGGGGGTTGGGGATTTTCAGCTATCAATACGATGAACCCTGATGTAGATGACTCCACAGCTACACTGAGGTCGATCTCACAGTTAGTGCAGAGGAATACCCGCTTTCATCAAGCTTGGGAGAGAGGCGTTATCTGGGTAATGTCGATGCAAAATAGAGATGGCGGATGGCCTGCCTTTGAAAAAAATGTAGATAACCAATTATTGAACTTGCTTCCAATTGAGGGCGGTACATTTTTATTGACGGATCCAAGCAGTGCCGATTTAACCGGCAGAACACTCGAATTTCTAGGAGGATATACTAATTTACCGAAAAATCATGAAGTGATGAAACGTGGAGTAAATTGGCTTATTCATAATCAAGAAGTGGATGGTTCTTGGTATGGCCGATGGGGAATTTGTTATATTTACGGAACGTGGGCGGCTATTACCGGTCTTATTGCATCAGATGTACACCCGAAAAGTCCAACTATCCAAAAAGCTGTTAATTGGTTACTTGCAATTCAAAATTCCGACGGTGGATGGGGAGAGTCTTGCAAAAGTGACCTTGCTTCTAAGTACGTCCCTCTTGGCTCCAGCAATATAACTCAAACGGCATGGGCACTTGATGCACTCATTGCCGCTTCAGATAAGGTGACAACGGAAATAAATGCCGGAATTTCCTATTTGCTAGAGGCTTATAATATAGACGATTGGACCATTTCATATCCAGTTGGGCAAGGAATGGGGGGAGGTTTCTATATTCACTATCATAGCTATCAATATATCTATCCTTTGCTGACACTCGCTCAGTATAATAGAAAATTTAAAGAATAAACGCGAGGTTCTAAAAACAGTTCTTAACTGTTTTAGAACCTCGCGTCTTTTACTTACTATCTCTCCCACTTCGTGAAATATTAAACCATTTTCAACAAAGCCTGTTCTCCTATCATTCCTTCATGAATACCAAGTCGTATCGCCTCATGTGTTACGGATTCAAGGGGAGCTTTTAACAATTGATCAATGGTCTTAACTCCTACCGCCCGACCCGCAAGTATTTTACGTTCATGTAATTGCGTATTTAGAAGGTCGACATCTAACGCTCCACACATAATATATCCGTTTTCATTCGAGACTGTTAACAATGTCGTTCTCGGTAAACGGACTGTAACTGCCGTAAAGGAATGGCCATCAATAACTATCGGTGTCAATGAAACCATCTTACCCGCCCCTTTCCTCTATATACATATGGAAAAGTTGAGAAAGATGTTCGAAAACAAATAATTAGCTTCAGGTATTTGGAGTTGTATTCGATCCCGATACCCTTTACAAATTTACATTTTGCTCAACTAGACATATAATAAATTAAAATCTAATCAGAATAGTAGGTCTTAGTATGAGGTCAATTCCGAAACCTTTGGTAATGGCAAATCAATATACAATTATTATATCTGTAGTTATTGCACTTATGACACAATCTGCTTGGGTATTACTCATACCATTAATCGCAAACCTAAGTAGTTTATTAATAGGTTTCCATCCGATTTTAGCAATAGTTAAGCGCTTTTTAACTAAACCTACAAACCAATATATTCAAGAAGATTATGCACAGTTAAGATTTAACCAATGGTTAGCCGTTGGATTTCTGCTCACCGCAAGTGTAAGCTTTTTATTGGATTGGTCTATTTTATTTAATGTCGCTACAATCATGGTTGGTATTGCTGCGCTCATCGCAACTCTAGGATTTTGTATAGGTTGTTTTATTCGTTTCCAATACCAACAATGGAGTTATCGGCGAAAAAATTCATAATAAGTGCGAATATAGTTAGTAATTCTGAACAAACTCCGATTTCTTATTGACACATAATGACAAATATCCATTTAAAAGAAGCATAATTTAAAATTGGAAATCAGCCGTTCACACACCATGCTGATTTCCATTTTTCTCTATATTCCATAGTAATTTTGTGTCTGATTAATACTTTACAAAAGCACTTGAAATTTAATCATCTTCATCTTTGTGTTTATCTTTATCTTTATCTTTATCTTTATCTTTATCTTTATCTTTATCTTTCTTTTTCTTTCTTTTTCTCTTTTTCTTTCTTTTTCTCTTTCTTTTTCTCTCTATCTTTCTTCTTTTGCTTCTCATTTTCTCTTTTTTCCTTTTCTGCCTTTTTTTCATTCTTCTCTCTCTTTTTTTCTAGTTCCTTTTTCTGCTTCTCAATTAATGATAAATTGAATTCCTTGTTAGCTAATTCACTTTCGGATTTAGTTAGGATTTGTTGGAATATAGATGGTGCTGTAAAACTACTAGTCGTCGCCAAGTAATGTTCGGAATTCGTTTTATCATAACCTAACCAAATCGCACCAACGATATCCGGTGTATATCCGATAAACCAGTGATCCTTTGATCCATCAAAACCAGAGAACGGGAGTTGCGTAGTACCCGTTTTTCCAGCTACATCCAATCCAGAAATTTGTGCCTTCTTAGCCGTACCATGCTCTACAGCGCCTAGGAGCATATATGTTATTTTCTGAGCAACTTCCGGTTCTGTTACTTGAACAGACTTTTCACTCCATTTTCCGATCATTTCTCCTTCTGAATCTTTTATTTCCGTAATTGCATGCGCTTCCATCATTAATCCATTATTAGGGAAGGCGGAAAAGGCCTGTGCCATTAATAAAGGTGAGGTACCTTGGTGTAAGCCGCCTAAAGCTAAACCAAGATTTGAATCATTTTTTTGTAAAGGTATTCCGAATCGTTCAACTGTATGCATACCATTTTCAATCCCGATTTTATTTAATAGCCAGACGGGAGGAATGTTATAGGAATTTACTACTGCATCATACATTGTGACTTGGCCACGAAATTGTCTATCAAAATTTTGAGGTGTATACCCATTAATATTTAATGGTTCATCTGATAAATTATCAGAGATGTTATAGCCTTGTTCCAATGCAGGAGTATAGACGGCAATTGGTTTTAATGTCGATCCCGGTTGTCTAATTAATTTGGTGGAATTATTGAAACGTCCATAAGTATAATCACCCCTACCGCCCACTAGCGCGCTAATTCCACCAGTTTTAGGATTAAGGAATATTGATCCGCTTTGAATAAGTTGATCTGGCTTACTTGCTGGAAAATTGTTTTCATCCTGATATACTTCTTCAATTGCATCTTGAATAACAGGATTTAATTCTGTATAAATATGAAGCCCTCCAAACAGAACCTCATTTTTAGTTAAATGATACTTTTCTACTGCCTCATCAATAATATGATCGACATAATACGGATATTTTCCTTTATAATCGATATTTGTTTTATCCGTTAACGCGATACTTTGTTTTATTGTCTTATCAAAATCAACTTGTGTAATGTAGCCTTCATTTTTCATTAAAGATAGAACAATGTTTCGGCGTTTAACCGATTTCTTCATGCTTTTGTATGGTGATAAGTGTGAAGGAGCTTTTATTATCCCTGCTAGTGTAGCAGATTCATTTAATGTTAATTGACTTACATCTTTTCCAAAATATACCTGCGCTGCTCTTTGAACGCCCCATGCTCCTTCGCCAAAATAAATTTGATTCAAATAGCTTTCCATTATTTCATCTTTTGAATAGTTTCTCTCAATTTTTTTAGTTAGAATAACTTCTTTAAATTTCCGTGTATACGTACGTTCTTGGGTTAGAAAGACATTTTTTGAAAGTTGCTGGGTGATCGTACTCCCTCCAGCGACAACTTCACCGCTTAACAAGTTTTGAGTGAACGCCCGTGTAATACCGAAGTAATTAATACCGTTATGTTTGTAAAAATGTTGGTCCTCTGTAGAGATGATAGCTTCAATTAGTTCTTTGGGGATTTCCTCGATATGAACTCCCTCGATGTTTGATTTAGAAATTTTACTAGCAACCTCTCCATTTCTATCATAAATAATTGTTGGTCTTGGTTCAGGTTCCTCTAATTTACTAACATCGCTAAACAAGATCAAAATATTAAATACTAACAGACCAAATAAGGTAATCCCAATAATTCCGAATAAAATTCTCTTGGTCAGATTGTTGGATTTACTCCATTTCCTAAATCCGCCAAACTGTTTCTGTTGCTGTCTACGTTCCATTCTTCCCAAATGAATTCCACCCTTTTCAATAAAAAATAAATACATATACAAGTTTACTAATATTCTTTTTCTAAAGCCTTGATGTAAGAGAACTCGGTGAATTTAGATTTCACACCATCTGAAAATACAAACTTACATTTTAACACATAGCTGGTTTTATTGTTTCTTCCCAATTACTTTATTTATCCCATAAAAAATACCAAATACTAGCACAATGCAGAATTGTGTTAGTACTTGGTGTCCCCAAAAAATATGATTGTCTATCACTCGATAATTGTTCACATTATAATTGAAATTACCTTTCAAGGGAAGATAAAATATTACAGCAGTATCCATTCACATGAAATGGATACTGCTGTTCTTCTCCCAAATATGTCTCACAATAATTCAAGAATTGTTTTTCTTACACGACCGATTTCAACTTTTCTTTTTTCCATCCCTGTTTCCACTTTCGTTTTTCGCGGCTTTATCCGCTTTTTTAAATTCCTCTTGGTATAATACCTCTTGGGTTGAAGACAATCCATTATTTTTTTCAGTCATACGTTCATATGGAAGCTTCTTCTCACTCATCTCAAACTCTCCTCTCTGCATATATATTTTGGACTCATAGTTTGTCCATTTCATGCGGATAGTAAACATTACTTCAAAGAAATTTTAACTATAGCGGAACAATTAATTGATGCCGATGTGTCATTCAGTAAGGATTGCAATCCTTTAGGTTAAACCTATCCAAAATTAATCTCACACTCACCTTACGGCTACGCCACCAAACGCTGGAAGTGAGTGATTTCAGTCGTATTGTATGCGAAAGACTTGGCATCGTTTAGGTTGGTACGCACTGTTAACATTTCATGTTCGATAGTAAACACGCAAAAAAAATATATCAGCCAATCACATACATGGCTGATTTTCATTCCCAACCTATACTATAGTAATATATCGTTTAATTTGTACTGTGCTCACGAACCTTTGATTAAACAGTGAAACTTTCTTTGTATTACAGCGTAAATAGTATAAACTATGTAAAGTGGTATGTACTTACTTGAAAAAATCTCATACCAATTTAATGGAGGGTATAAACAGTGAAAAAATTATTAGCAGCTTTACTTGTTCTCACGCTCTTAGTATCACCTATTGGAAACTATGTTTTCAATGACCATACGACAGCTGAGGCTAAACGTTACAAGTCGGGAAAGAAAAGTTTCAACACAACGAACGATAGTAAGTTTAATAATTCGAATATCCAAAAGAAGAAGGAAGACTCTACAACAGCAAATAAATCAACAACGACTACAAATAAAAAAGGTGGCTTCACGGCAGGCGGTCTTATGAAAGGGTTATTTATTGGTGGGATTGCTGGATTACTATTTGGTAGTTTATTTGCGAACATGGGCATGTTAGGATCCATTCTAGGCTTCGCCATAAACGCAATAGCAATCATCTTTTTAGTAGTGATCATTCGGAAAATCTTCGTCATGTTGAATGATAAAAAGAAAAAAGAAGATATAAATCCATGGAGAAATTAATGATTTTAGAGCAAGACATAATCAATGCAATTTGCGTTTTCCATTCCCGCAAAAAGTATGTAACCCCTGAAGAAGTAGAAGTGGAGCTCATGTACGACGATAATGAAGGGTTTTCCGCTGAAGCAGTTGTAAACGGGCAACTGCAAATTCTCAATACCGCTGACATAGTTGCAGCACTTCGTTTATGGATCGATGAATTTTTAAATATAGATCCTTTCGCTGCGGGAATAAAACTACTATTAGATGATGAAGAAGGTATAGTTGCAGCGGTTCATTGAGGCTGTTCTATGAAAATCAGTTAGTAGTTTCCACGCACCGAAAACAAATAAGTCCGGACAGAAAACACCGCCTGCATCAATTTTAGTACTTTGCTAAATTGATGCAGGCGGTGTTTATTTCACTTAATATAATTTTGCCCAAAAGGCTAAAAGTCGAATTTTCAGAACTGCTTTGAATTGACTGGGTGACTGTCACCCAGTCAATATCCTGACTCTTTTCTACTTTCCAAGTCTTCTCTCTCACACCAAACCCTCTCCGCTTATGCTATTATTAACAGGGTTCAAAAAAAGAGGTTCGAAAACTCCCTCTCTAAAAAACTAAGGAGATGTGTATATTGAAAAATGAAAAAGCGGTTGTCGTCTTTAGCGGCGGCCAGGACAGTACGACATGCCTATTTTGGGCATTGAAGAATTTCCGTGAGGTTGCGACGGTGACGTTTGACTATGGTCAGCGTCATTCGAAGGAAATCGAGTGTGCTAGACAAATTGCAGATGAGCTTGGGGTATCGTTCAAAGTGCTGGATATGAATTTGATTAACCAGCTATCGGCGAATGCCTTAACACGGGATGATATTGAGGTGAATGAAGTAGAAGGTGAATTGCCGTCGACTTTCGTCCCAGGTAGGAATCATCTATTCCTTTCATTTGCGGCAGTTTATGCAGATGCGATTGGAGCTCGGCACTTGATCACAGGTGTGAGTGAAACGGATTTCAGCGGATATCCCGATTGCCGAGATAATTTTATAAAGTCGTTGAATGTGACACTGAATTTAGCGATGGACGGACGGTTCGTCATCCATACTCCTTTGATGTGGCTAGATAAGTCCGAAGTTTGGGCAATGGCAGATGATCTTGATGCCCTCGACTTTGTACGAGACAAGACACTTACTTGCTACAACGGAATTCCGAGTACAGGTTGCGGGGAATGCCCTGCCTGTGTGTTACGGAATGATGGACTCACTGCTTATTTATCAAAAAAGTCTGTAGGTGTCTCTGAATGATGCAGCAATTTTATCCGCAAGTTCAGCATTCGTATCGTTTTGAATTAAATAAGGATATGCATTTTTCTGCAGCGCATTTCATTCCAAGCGAAGATGCTGGAAAATGCCAAGTGATGCATGGGCATACGTATCATATAAATATAACAATTGGAGGTAATGAGCTGGATTCAATCGGTTTTCTGATTGATTTTAAGGAGCTCAAAAACCTTATACATGATAAATATGATCATTCTGTGCTGAATGACCATCCTGAATTTAAGAATAATTTCCCGACGACTGAGAAATTGGCGGAACAGATTTGCAAATCAGTGCAGGAAGTACTTCTGATGAGAAGCAATAAGCCGGTATGTCTACAAGTCATTGTCCGAGAAACGCCGACCAGCTATGTCATCTATCGTCCCGAACAGGAGGCTGTCTTATGAAAATTCCTGTGATGGAAGTATTCGGCCCAACGATTCAAGGAGAAGGCGCTGTTATGGGATTGAAAACGATGTTTGTTCGGACGGCCGGGTGTGACTATTCATGCTCTTGGTGCGATTCTAGTTTTACGTGGGATGGTTCGGGAAAAAGTACCTTGAAACAACCGAATGAAATCATAGATGAACTGAAAGCAATTGGCGGACAGGCATTTTCACATGTCACGATTTCAGGTGGGAACCCCGCACTTCATAAAGGTATCGGGGAACTAGTCGATCTATGCCATGAACAAGGATGGAAAGTCGCGGTCGAAACGCAAGCTTCCTTTTGGCAAGACTGGTTGTTGAAAATCGATGACATCACGTTATCTCCAAAACCACCTAGCTCTGAGATGACAACAGATTTCAACAAATTGGATTCATTTTTGGAAAAGCTGATTGATACGGATGCCAGTCTGAAAGTCGTCATTTTTGATAAAGAGGATTTCAAATTTGCAGAAGAGATTCATCTACGTTATCCGGCGTTCCCTTTCTTTCTACAGACGGGAAATGATGATACGACGACTACCGATGATGCACTTCTCGTATCGACCTTACTGAAACGATATGAGTGGCTAATTGATTTGACTATCAAGTCTCCTATTATGAATGATGTCAAAGTGTTACCACAGTTACATACACTTATCTGGGGAAACAAACGCGGTGTTTAGTACGAATAGGAGTTTAAGTTTCAAATCAAAAATATCCCCCACCATGTTATAACGACGAGGTGGGGGATATTTTCATATACAACGCAATGCCATAATTGATAGAAATATAGACTCCATTCCTGTTTACTCTTCAGAAGGACGTGTCTGTTGTGTAGCCAGTGTATCCCAGAAACTAATTTCCTTGTTTTCGATAGAACGATCTGCTATCGCACGGACCGTTGCATCAAGTGTCGTGATTGTCTGCTTAATCAAGTATCCGTTACTTTTCTGTCCAAGGATAGCAGACTCAGCATAGTGATCCGACATGCCGCGCATCTCAAACAGAAGTGTGGAAATACCATATTCCACTGCAATTCCATTGCGGCTAATCGTTTCTGCTGAACCTCCATTATATTTGCCGAGATGGCCCCAGCCCGTTGAATCGACTGCATCAAACACAACCGCACCAAGTTGTTTTGATTTCAGCAATACATCCGGACTGACATTCGGTGTTGTCGGGTATAGAATGGAGCCCGACACTAACTCTCCATCACGCTCACTTTGGGAACCTTGGTGGTGCAAATCAATCATATAGTCAATATCGTAAGCACGCATTACTTTGTCATGAAGCGCTTTCGTTTCGGGTTGAATTTTCGTTACATGATCCCGGTTCAAATCAACTCCCAGCGCATTGTAACGAGTTAAATTGCGTCCTCCGCTAGCGATGTAATCATCTAGGGAAAAGTCGACATCTCCCATTGCGCCATCAGCATTGAGCATTGGAACAATCAAGATATTCACTCCGTCAATGACACCTTTCATTTTGCCTGTACCGAGATGTTTGATGAACTCAAGCGTCCCTTCTGTCGTCAGCTGCTCGTTTCCGTGTTGCTGTGTAAGAAAAAGAATCGTTGGATTTTCAGGATTCTTCATGTACTTAACAAGATATAAATCCCGTCCTTTACGGTTTGACCGATTATTTCAAGTTCCATGTCTTTTTGTTTTGCTTCCTGCTTCTTTAGATTTTCCACCATTTCGTCATACGTGTGTAGAATAAATGTATTTATTGTTTCATTACCTCCATAGTTGGGACCGTTTCCAACAGCTTCTGCAACAGGCGATGCGAACGGTGATGCGCTAAGTACCATTGCCCCGGCAAGTGACAATGCGAGTATCGATTTTTTCATTCTATTATCTCCCTTTCATAACGTCATATTGTTTATGGTAATAACTTTTCAGTTCAATTCGCAGGTCTGTTGGACGTCAATGGGATTTTCTCGTAAGCTTGAGGGTTCAAATTTTCGACTGTGCCATCTGCAACTGCCTGAATAATACCGGTAAGACCCCTTTCAACGGCTTTTACGAGCTGCCCTTTTTTCTTCTGCCCCATCGTCTGCGTCTGCCCAGCTACTTCAAAGAGTACTGTGCCGCTGCCGTTCAGAGCGAATGTGCCCAATGCCGTCCCAGGAAGGTCGAGCCCCTGCGAATATAGCGTAATATTCTTGAACGGTGAATTGCCGTATGACTGTAATTCATTATAGGCAGCAAGGTTCAATTGTCTTGAGTAATCATAGTTGTATGCATCTTTATACTTCGCATATTTTGTACCCGCCGCAGTATTCGGGTCCGGAACAAATTGTGCAGACAAGGATAATGTTACTTCGTCGGCAGTGCCTTCGACGTAATACATTCCTTGATGATGAAGGTCGACAAAGACATCTACTTTTCCATACTCCTCTTGTAATGATTTATATACATCGCGGACGGTTTGTGCCTCAGGTGTGATGAACCACCCCGGTGAACTTGAGTTTCCTGGAAAGTCTTTTGCTTTGGGGACATAATTCAGATCAGGATTGAAGTCACGGTTCACGTCAAAGCCCGGATTTTTACTATAGTCGTACATTTGGCTGATGCCGCGGTTCACATAGTTCCAAGCCGGAGCTGCATCACTTAACTGCGGGAAGTTGACAAGCATTTCATCCCAAGTCATATCATTCCGTCTTTTGTCCATTTCTGACGCATCGGGGTTCATCTTCGGCAAGAAGACAAGCGTTACTTCATCACAGATTTTCTTTGATTCAGGTGAATTATTGGACCCGATTTACCTAAGCAAATTAAGGATTGCTTCAGTTCCAGTCTTTTCATTTCCGTGAATTTCACTCTCAATCAAGATAACTTTCTTGCCTGTTCCAACGGTCGCTTTGTAAATATCCCGACCCCTATTGGATTGACCGACGACTTCCACTACGACATTCCCATTGCTCAATTTCTTAATTTGCTGAAGCATTCTTTGCATCTCACCATAATCCGTGAATCCCGAGACTGAATTTTCATGATGCCATTCTTGATTGTCCGGTTTTTCCGCCGCATGTGCAGGCAAAGCGAGACTTGCGCACAGCGTCAAAATGCCAACCGCGCTTGTGAATTTCTTCTTCATAAATCGAACACTCCCCTATTTCTTTTAGTCAAATCAATTACTTTCGTTATGGTAAACATGTGGATCCTTACTATCAATTCCCACTCATTTCCCGATCAAATTATAAACAGAAGAACCGACAAGATTTCCGGCTTCTTTAAGCCTTTCCCTACTGACATGTTCAATGGTGTCTTGCGGGCTATGATAGTAAGGCTCCAAGTTGGCTGTGCCTGGTTCACGACGAATGAAGTTCACTGCTGCAATTCCTACATCATGGAATGAAACATGATCGGATGAACCTCTTTGATAAAGAACTAACTTTGATGGTGTGGCGATTCTTGCCGCTGTCTCAGCAGCTGTCTGTGAAACTAGATTCGACTTGCCATCAACCGTGTTCATATAAATCGCTGTAGCATTTTCCCACGAAGTTCCAACCATATCCATGTTAAAATTTCCAATGCTTCGACCGATTTCATCAGCGGTCAGTTGGCTGACATAATAACGGGAACCGACCAATCCGATTTCTTCAGCACCTACAAATGCAAATCTCAATTCCTTTTCGATTGGATAACTTTTTAATACACGCGCGATTTCCAATGCTACTGCCGTCCCTGAAGCATTGTCGCTAGCACCCGGCGCGAAAGGAACACTATCGTAATGTGCGGATACATGTAAAATATCATGTTTACCACTCTTTTTCGGAGAACGCTTTGCAATAATGTTTTGCGAAGTCATATTCCCTATATGCTTCACATTTAGTGTGACTGTCTCAGTTTTCAACAACACCTCTTCCCGTAAAGCTTCACCGCTTAATTTCGTGATTCCACCTACTGGAATTGGCGCATTTTCTCCAATTGATGGATTCAAAGGGCTAGCCTGATCAATATTGTTGTAAATTAGCACAGCAACTGCACCAGCTGCATAGGCATTCTCAACTTTCTGCTGGAATGTTAATTCACCCCTTAAAATTAACGCGATTTTCCCAGCGGATTCCGTATTGAAATCAGTGGGATAGCCCAATCCCGCATCATAAAGCCGAGCTGCCAATCCCTCATCAGCTGTAGCGGCTGAACCTGCCGGAATGGTAACCAGCACTTCATCACCATTAGCAGTTCGTAAATGTCCAATCGTTTTGTCCGGAATACCGAATTCCTGAACCTCAACTTCATATCCATAAGATAGAAGACGTTCCTTAATAAATTTCGCTGTGTATTTTTCTTCCTCGGTTCCCGTCACACGTGGACCAATCGTTTCACTTAAAAAATACGCGTCTTTATACATTTTTTCAGTACTAATTCGAGCAATTACCTTTTGATCGAAAGCGGCCTTGCTTTGCCTATTTTCCGCTGTTGCAACGGCAATCCCCGGCTCGAATACTCGTCCAGGCAATACATAAAAGCTCGATGTAACAAGTAGGCTAGATAGCATGACTATCCTAAACTTCTTTTTCATCTTCATTCATCCATACTCCTATTACCTGAAAATTTAATCTACTCACAAGACTAATTATTCCAGTTGCCACTTACCAATCCCTTCCCGAAAAACGAAAACAGTTATAACCGCATACCTTTTAACGAAAGAAGAGTTCATAAGGTTTACACATCAGCGCATGTACTTTGAACTACTTTTAGTCACTTTTCTTCTTTCTTCACTAATGAATAAATAGAACTATAAGTTGATATCAAGAATTCCTTCAAATCCACTTCTGCGATAGGTGATGCCCCGACTAAAGTCTGACTGCCACGTTTCAGATATATGAATTGTGTATAAGCTTTAAATTTAGGATTAGATGAAACGACAAACAACTACATGTCAAATCTCTTTAATTGTTATTCAATTTTAAACTGTCCTCACGCTTCAAGTTGGGTCCCGTTTTGCGTACAAAAATTATGTAATTCTACTTGAATTATCAACGAAATAATACATAGTTGACTCACATATTAAAAGAAGTATTCTTATGTTGACATATTCTAAATAGTAATTATATACTAAATGAGTAAACTTTTATATTTTTATAGTTAACTAAGGGAGGAGCATCTACAAGAATGACAGAATCTAGTTATAAATTAAGAATGATGATTATATCAGCGCTATTTGCAGCTATCATCGGTGTTTTCGCACAAGTCACAATTCCATTGCCACTTGTACCAATTACGGGACAGACACTTGCAATCGGACTTGCAGCGACAATCCTAGGAGCAAGATATGGAATATTATCTGTCTTGCTGTATCTATTCATGGGCGCAATTGGTATACCAGTCTTTGCACAGATGTCTGGCGGACTGGGAAGCTTATTCGGCCCTACTGGCGGTTTTTTATTCGGATTCCTTCCCACTGCATTTACCATCGGCTATTTTCTTGAAAAAGCAGGGTTTACGCTTAAAAATGCAATCATTGCAAACGTTATCGGGATGTTTGTGGCGTTATCGTTCGGTACAGCCTGGTTAAAGTTCTTCGCAAATCTTACATGGACTGCAGCATTTGCAGGTGGTTTTGCACCATTTATCCTAGTCGGACTCATTAAAGCTACACTTGCGGCATGGGCAGGTATTACCGTTCGAAATCGGTTGAAATCAACAATACTTTTAACTGCATGGAGTGCCCAGGTAAAATAACAAGAGCCGCATTCTACACACTCTCGCCCGAAAACAGTTTCTTCTTTGGTGATTATAGGGCTGATTAATCTCCGAGTATTTTCGCCGATTGGGGTTATTATTATTAACTTTGAACAATTTTTCTGATACAAGTTTTTCGCGATTTCCGTTGAATTTATACAAAAAGTCAGCCAGTGATTATAAATGGCTGACTTTTCGTATTTCAACAATCTTATCCAATTTGTTTTTGATACTTCATAACAATCCCCACGAAAGTCTTTGCGATCATTTCCATAGCGGGTTCATGAAAATCGAATCTTTCATGATGATGCGGCACCACTTTTTCTTCATCTTCCATTTTCGCTCCGACAAAGAAATAGGCGCCTGGGACTTTTTGCAGATAGTAGGAAAAGTCTTCGACAGGCATTATTGGTTGCGTTTCCACAACGGCATCTGTTCCAAATGCATCCGATGCAGCCTCGCGAACGATATCCATTTGTGCTGGATGATTCCATAACGCATCATAGCCCTTTTCAATTTCCACGTCTACATCACACCCGAGACCCAAGCCAACCGATTGTGCAAGTTTTGTAAGACGTTGACTCGCAAGTATACGTAGGTCTTCATCAAAGACACGGATCGTCCCCTCCATAACTGCTTTTTTCGGAATGACATTATCCGCATCGCCAGCATGAAACTTTCCAATTGAAATAACGAGTTCTTTCAATGGATCCGTGTTGCGGCTCACAATAGATTGCAGTGCCACCATAATATGACTCGCCGCTAATATCGGGTCTGCCCCTTTTTGTGGTTCTGCTCCATGTGCCCCTGAGCCGTTCACGGTAATTTTGATTGTATCTTCGCTAGCCTGTAAATAACCATCACGTACATAAACGTGTCCTGAATCCATATTTGACTGAAGATGAGCACCATAAATCACATCGACGCCCTCCAAACAACCATCTGCAATCATCGCTCTTGACCCTCCCGGCGGTAGTTCTTCTCCGAACTGATGGATGAGAACTATGTTTCCTTCCAGTTGGTCCTTCACTGAATTCATCGCTCTTGCAAAACCGAGTAATGCTGCTGTATGACCATCATGTCCGCAAGCGTGCATGACACCTGGAACGGTTGATAGATAAGGAGCATCTTTCGCATCTTGGATAGGCAGTGCATCAAAATCTGCACGGAAAGCGATTGTATTCCCTGGTTTTTCTCCGCGGATTATACCAACGACACCTCTCCCTCCGACCTTTTCCCTTACTTCTATTCCTATTCCCTTCAAATAATTCGTGATAAATGCAGGAGTTTCAACCTCCTGATGCGATAATTCCGGTTGCATATGCAAATGACGACGCACATGAATCATTTCTTCCAAGCATTCCTCTACTTCATTAAATAGCGTATCTTTCAACATTAAATAGTCCCCTTTCTATCAATTCACTTCTGCATAATATTCCATTTTCCTGTTCTGTATGTATTCATTTATAGCAAAGACGGGTAATTTCCCTGCGTTTTGGCTCCGCATTGCATGATTATACTTAAAAGTGCATTTTATAATTTTCGACATCGTGAATAGTAGTATTACGCGGTTTATGAAATGAACAATTTTTATATTGTCAATATTCCGATAGTGTTGTATATTTTATTTACAAGTAAATACTTATTCAATTATGAATACAGGCACATTTAGGGAAGGTGGTCGTATGACAGGTTTTTTCTTACATCCAAATTCCAAAGAAGAAATTATCGATTCTTTCGATGAGGATATCATTGTTACCAATCACTCAGGTTTTATCGTAAAAGCTTCAAAGATTAGTGGGAGGCATTATGGTATCCATGCAGAGGATTTACTTGGCAAATCGGTTTACGACCTGGAGAAAAAAGGGATTTTTTCTCCTGCCATTACCCCCATTGTACTTCAACAGAAAAAGAAAGTAGTCGTCATACAAACGACTCCATCCGGACAGAAAGCGCTTATTACGGGAATGCCTTTTTTTAACGAGTCAGGCGAAGTAGAATTCGTTTTGAGCTATTCATACGAAGTATCTGAACTTCTTGTTATCCAGGAATACATGAAGGGGCTCGAAAATGAAATGTCGTTAGCGAAAGAAGAGCTAGCACTGCTTCGAAAAGAAAATCTTGCGATCGATGGATTGGTGATTGAAAACAGATCAACGCGTATTGCTTATGAATCTGCCCGCAACGCGGCTACTCTTGACGTTTCTGTTGTCATCTATGGAGAAATAGGAACAGGAAAGTCGACAATGGCAAAGTTCATCCACAATGAAAGCTCCCGTAAAGAAGGGCCATTCATTGAAATCGATTGCGAAACAATACCTGAAGCAATGTTTGAACGTGAACTGGTGGGTGGGTTGTTCGAGGATAGAGAAACTGGCCTATTGACGTTATCACGCGGAGGCACCCTTTATTTAAAAGGAATTGATAAGTTGGCTCTCCATCTGCAAGTAAAGTTGATAAAGATATTGAAAGCATGTAAATACACACCTATTCATTCGGATTCAGAACGTGCACTTGATGTACGACTGATCAGCTCCTCGGAAGTCGGGCTATCTGAAGCTGTTTCTAATAAAAAGTTTCACCGGGATTTATATTATTTGCTTCATATTATTCCCATCCAATTAAAGCCTCTGCGTGAGCGGAAAGAAGATTTGAGTGCATTACTATCAACCTATTTACATCAGTTTACAACTATCTATAAATGCGAGAAAAAATTAACAGATGATTTATTCAATCAGTTACTGAATTTGGACTGGGACGGTAATCATAGCGAGCTGAAGAACGTAATGGAACGCCTTGTTGTTCAAAGTACGTCAAACGTTATTACGGCCAAGGACTTACCACCTGAATATCGCAAAGAAGCCACGGATGATCTATCTGTCATTCATCTTGAAGGCCGTACGCTTCCAAGTATTTTGGAAGATGTAGAAATGAAAGTGTTGAGAGACGCGCAAGAGCGATATCGGACAACGACCGAAATTGCAAAGTTCCTTGGAATTAGCCAGCCTTCTGTCGTTCGCAAGTTAAAAAAATATATAGAATTTGAGTAGGAGGTTGTACCGTGTCGCAAAATGTAAATGAAATACAGGATTGGCTACACATGGTCGATAATATCGGTAATTTTCTTGCGCCAAGTATGGCAAAAGACCATCCGAACTTACCTGTTGTAAAGGCGGAAGGCTGTTATTACTATGGTGCTGATGGTAAAAGGTATTTAGATTTCACGTCTGGTATTGCAGTCGAGAATGTCGGGCATCGTCATCCCAAAGTTGTTCAAGCGATAAAGGATAGTGCCGACCACCTGATACATGGACCTTCAGGAGTCATTATCTATGAATCAATCTTAAAACTTGCTGCGCAACTTCAATCTATTTTGCCGGATGGGCTAGACAATTTCTTTTTTGCAAACAGCGGAACGGAAGCAATTGAAGGCGCATTGAAACTTGCAAAATATACGTCAAGACGTCCTTATATCGTGTCGTTCACTGGATGCTTCCACGGACGTTCAATGGGTGCATTAAGTGTCACGACATCGAAGAGTAAATACCGGAAACATTTGCAGCCGACATGGCTTTCTTATCAGCTGCCCTTTGCTTTACCTGAATATCTGCCTGAAGGTGCGGATCCAGAAGACTTTTTCCCCGAAAAACTGGAGCAAGATGTGAAAAAACTATTCAACCATCAAGTTCATCCGGAAGAAGTCGCCTGTATGATCATTGAACCGGTTCTTGGCGAAGGCGGCTACATCATCCCTCCAAAAGCATGGCTTAAAAAAGTTCGTGAAATTTGTGACCGACACGGTATTCTTCTTATTTTCGATGAAGTCCAAACCGGATTCGGACGCACAGGTAATTGGTTCGCTGCACAGACATTCGATGTCAAACCGGACATCATGGCGATTGCTAAAGGAATTGCGGCAGGACTTCCGCTAAGTGCGACTGTCGCTTCCAAGGAACTGATGGACCAATGGCCGCTTGGCTCACATGGCACGACATTTGGTGGTAACCCTATTGCTTGCTCCGCTGCTCTCGCTTCACTTGAAGTGATGAAAGAAGAAAAGCTATTGGAAAACGCAACCGCAATGGGTGCCTACGCAAAAAAACGCTTGCTTGAAATGAAAGAAAATCACCCAATCATCACCGATATCAGAGGGGTTGGCTTGATGATCGGTATCGAGCTTGGCAATCCTGAAACAGGTGAACCGGATGGTGAAGCAGTAATGGCTGTACTAGATGGTTGTCTCCAAAAAGGTGTACTGTTCTACTTATGCGGTAACTCCGGCGAGGTTATCCGGATGATTCCCCCACTAACAATAACAAAAGAGCAGATTGATGAGGGATTGAATGTACTAGAGGAAGCTTTAACAGATTTTGAAAATAAAACCAATTAGAAATGGAGAGATTTTGAATGAAAAAGTGGTCAGGGATTGCACTTCTACTTGTTTTAATTATGAGCATTCTAGCAGCATGTGGAACGAATGATGAAGCGGATAGTGGAAAAACAGGAGCTTCAGATACGGAAGAAACGAAGACACTTAAGATGGGTACTTCTGCGGATTACCCCCCTTTCGAATATGTTGACACAGCAGTAAGTGATGAGATCATTGGCTTTGATATTGATTTGGCAAAAATGGTTGCCAAAGAACTAGGCTACACGTTAGAAATCGAGGACATGGATTTTAACGGCTTAATTCCTGCACTACAAGCAAAAAGTATTGATATGGTTGTTGCGGGTATGGACGGTAACAATGAAGATCGTAAAAAAGTAATTGACTTCTCAACACCCTATTTCACAGCTACAAATCTTGTAATCACGATGAAAAACAGCAACATCAATGGTGCGGAAGATCTTAAAGGTAAAAAAATTGGTGCACAAACAGCATCTGTTCAAGAAAAGGGTGCGAAATCACTTGAAGAACAATATGGGTACACAGTTGAAAGCCGTGACCGCGTTCCTGATCTTTTCCAAGAAATCAAATCTGGACATCTTGATGCAATCGTCGTTGCGGATGTTGTGGCAAACGGCTACATCGAGTCAAATAAGGACCTATCCAGTTTTGAACTTCCTGAAGAGCACAAATTAGGTTTATCAATGGCATTTCAAAAAGACAGCGCATTGACTGGTGAATTTGACCGTGTTCTCAAAGAATTACAAGACAAAGGCGAAGTAGAAAAATTAGTCTTAAAATGGTTCAGCAACTAATTCATTCGGGAGAGAGGATGTAGACCCATGAATTTAGACTTTACCCAGATTACTTCCTCGATTCCTTATATACTGCAAGGAATCGGGGTCACCCTAAAAATTGTCGGTGTTGCAGCTCTCATTGGTTTTGCTATCGGGATTTTGCTAGCATTGTGTAAAATTGGACGATTTAAAGGATTTAAATGGTTTGCGGACATCTACACGTCCATTTTCCGCGGAACGCCGTTAATTCTACAACTTCTTCTAATTTATTATGGTACACCGCAACTATTCGATATTAAAGTCAGCGCCTATACTGCCGCTGTTCTGGCATTCGGTTTTAATTCGGGTGCGTATATTTCGGAAATCATCCGAGCCGGTATTTTAGCAGTAGATCGAGGGCAACTGGAAGCTTCAATGGCCCTTGGCATCCCTTATAAGAAAATGATGAAAGACATTGTTTTACCGCAAGCTTTGAAAAATATCCTACCCGCCTTGATGAATGAATTCATCACGTTAACGAAGGAATCAGCAATTGTTACAGTAATTGGTGTAACCGATATTATGAGAAGATCGTATATCGTGGGCGGCAATACTTATCGCTATTTCGAATCCTTAATTTTCGCGGGTGTAATTTATTATCTGATGGTAATCGTGTTAACACTGATTGGTAAAGCGGTTGAAAGGAGGATGAGAAGAAGTGATTAAAATCCAGGACCTCCGTAAAAGTTTCAAGAATATCGAAGTTTTAAAAGGTATTTCAACCACTATTCAAAAAGGCGAAATTATAGCGATTATCGGACCTTCAGGTTCTGGGAAATCAACATTTCTTCGTTGTATTAATCTCCTTGAGACCCCTTCTGGCGGACAGATATGGGTGAATGAAAATGAAGTTACAAATCCTAAAGTGAATATCATGAAAGTTAGAGAACAAGTGGGAATGGTATTCCAACAGTTTAATCTCTTCCCACATAAAACTGTTCTTGAAAATATAATCTATGCGCCGATGATGGTGAAAGGTATTTCCAAAAGTGAAGCAGAAACAAAGGGACGCGATTTGCTGAAAAAAGTGGGACTTTCCGAAAAGGAAAATGAACATCCCGTTCGTTTATCCGGCGGACAAAAACAGCGGGTAGCCATTGCACGAGCTTTGGCGATGTCCCCTGAAATGATGCTATTTGATGAACCGACTTCCGCCCTTGATCCCGAAATGGTTAAGGAAGTACTGGAGGTCATTAAATCGTTAGCGTTAACAGGAATGACAATGGCTATCGTGACGCACGAAATGGGCTTTGCCAGAGAAGTCGCTGATCGCGTGTTATTTTTGGACGATGGTCAATTAGTCGAAGATGCCGCCCCTGCCGAGTTTTTCTCTTCTCCGAAAAGTAAGCGAGCACAAGACTTTTTGGAGAAAATCCTGTAAAAGATATACAATTCAAAATCCAGCGTCCCAGACGATTGAAACCGTCGGGATGCTGGATTTTTTGCTTCAACAGATAAGTTTACGAATTGAAGTCGGCCTACTCGTAGTGTGTGGTAGGTGGAGCGTAGTTGAAGGATATCTCCGCTTAACTATCGAGGTTTGAGAACCAGTTTGAAATAGGTTAACAGAAATAGCAGCCTTCAGAATTTATCGGGTTTTTCAACCTTGATTGAACTCATCTCTCCTCACTTCTTACAAAACGTCAACAGTAAAGGAGTGCTGTCAATTAGTTTATCAACGAGAGTGACATGGGCATAACCATTGCCGAGCTTTCCCTTTACAAACGTCTCACTACCACAGACTTTATAAGGTTGTTTGTTTGTCAACTTACCCCCTTTTTTCACCTCAAAAAATTCATGAAAAAAATTATATAATTACTATACGAGTACATGGTAAATAGGTTACAATATTTCAGGAAATAAATATGGGTCTACCGTTTTTTCTCGCTCATCTGCATCATTCAATTTTTCCAAATTGGTCTTTAACTATCTAATTCGTCGTACATTGATTAATGCCCTATTTTTTCATGACACGTAAAAATAATTATATTGACTAAATTAAAATCGTGCTATAATTAGGTTTGTTTTCACATGAAAGGCGTGATGTTAAGGTTGGAAAATAAGCTGAAGCTATACGGCTTTAACAACCTCACCAAGACCCTTAGCTTCAACATCTATGATGTTTGCTATGCGAAAAGTGAGCGGGAACAAAGTGAATATATAGCTTATATTGACGAACAATATAACTCTGATAGATTGACAACAATCCTCTATAACGTCACGGAAATTATTGGTGCGCATGTATTGAATGTCAGCAAGCAGGATTATGATCCCCAGGGAGCAAGCGTAACCATTCTTATTTCAGAAGAAACCTTCCCTATTGTACAAATTGATGACTCATGTACTCAGGGCGAACTGAATATTTTCAAGACTCGGGAAACGATTGTTGGCCATTTAGATAAAAGTCATGTTACCGTGCATACTTATCCGGAGTATCATCCGGATAATTCAATCGCCACTTTCCGAGTGGATATCGATGTGTCGACGTGCGGTAAAATTTCGCCATTGAACGCACTTGATTATCTAATTGGAAGTTTCGATTCAGATATTATCACAACAGATTATCGAGTCCGTGGTTTCACTCGCAATATTGAGGGTAAAAAATTGTATATAGATCATTCTATTGAGTCCATTCGGGACTATATCGACAGCGATACGTTGCTGAAATATGATTGGAAAGACATAAATGTACACCAATCCAATATTTTTCATACAAAATTACTGATTAAGGACATAAACCTGCAGAACTATTTGTTCAATACAAATGTCTCCGAGCTGCCACTAAGTGAAAGGCTGGAAATCACGACGATGTTACGCAAAGAGATGACTGAAATATTCAATGGTTCTAATACGGATGAATGAAGGGTGAATACATGACACATCATTTGCAACAAAGGGCACCCATTATGGAAGCCTTAAATCAATATAAATCAATGCGCGTCGTCCCCTTCGATGTTCCCGGTCATAAACGTGGAAGGGGAAATCCGGAGTTAGCTACATTTTTGGGAGAGCAATGCCTGACGATGGATGTCAATTCCATGAAGCCATTAGATAATCTCTGCCACCCTGTTTCTATTATAAAAGAGGCAGAAGAATTAGCTGCCCAGGCATTTAATGCAAAGCACGCCTTTTTCATGGTCAATGGGACAACATCTGCAGTACAGGCTATGATAATGACTGCTTGCAAAGCCGGGGATAAAATCATAATGCCCCGCAACGTTCATCGCAGTGCAATTAATGCACTTATTTTAAGCGGAGCAGTTCCAGTCTACGTGAACCCAGGCGTACACAGTGAACTTGGAATTCCTTTGGGAATGTCTGTTAAGGATGTGGAACAAGCCATCCTAGAAAACACGGATGCCAAAGCAATTCTCATCAATAATCCAACTTATTACGGGATTTGCTCCAATCTGCAGGCTTTAACGGACCTTGCACACCGATACAATATGCTCGTCCTTGTAGATGAAGCACATGGTACACATTTTTATTTTGGTGATAATCTTCCTGCTTCTGCTATGTCAGTTGGTGCTGATATGGCATCCGTTAGTATGCATAAATCCGGCGGCTCATTGACACAAAGCTCATTTCTCTTGATTAATAATGAGGTCAGTGAAGGCTACACGCGACAAATTATCAATTTGACGCAAACGACAAGCGGTTCCTATTTACTGCTTTCTTCTTTGGATATTTCAAGAAGAAGTTTGGCGCTTAACGGTAAAGAGATTTTTCGAAAAGTAGCTGAAATGGCACAATATACAAGGAATGAAATCAATAAAATAGGCGGTTACTATGCGTATTCAAAAGAACTACTGAATGGAGATACGATTTTCGATTTTGATGTAACAAAGCTTTCCGTGGATACCCGTGAAGTTGGTCTTGCCGGGATTGAAGTTTACGACATTCTTCGGGATGAGTATGATATTCAAATCGAGTTTGGCGATATCGGCAATATCTTGGCCTATATCTCAGTCGGCGACAGACATCTGGATCTGGAACGTTTAGTAGCAGCGCTAGCTGAAATCAAACGCCGTTATTCCAAGGATAAAAGTCGGATTTATATCCATGAATACATCAGTCCTCAAGTAGCTTATACTCCACAAGAGGCTTTTTATGCGCCTAAGCAAAAGTTGCCTATTTCAGAAAGCGCGGGATATGTTTCCAGTGAATTCGTCATGTGCTACCCGCCAGGCATTCCAATTCTAGCTCCAGGCGAACGAATTACTAAAGAGATTCTTGATTTCATTGATTACTCCAAGGTAAAAGGATGTTTCTTAACGGGGACTGAGGACAGCAACATTGAACATATTAATGTGTTGAAGGAGCTCATGGAATGAATTTATGGTATACAGAAAAACATTCGCCGAATGTCCGGTTTTCATTAAAAGTGGAAGAGCACCTTTTCACCGGTAAAAGTGATTTCCAAAAAATCGATATTTTGCAAACGTCGGAGTTTGGTCGAGTTCTTACACTTGACGGACTCGTGATGTTGACCGAAAAGGATGAATTTATTTATCATGAGATGATTACACATGTGGCACTAGCAACCAATCCGTCTATAAAAAAAGTGTTGGTCATCGGGGCTGGTGATGGCGGAACAATCCGTGAGTTGACTGCTTATGCGACAATTGAACAAATTGATATGGTTGAAATTGATGAAATGGTTGTCGATGTCTGCAGGGAATATTTGCCGCAGACCGCTTCAAAGTTAGCTGATCCAAGGGTTAATCTATACTTCGAGGATGGGCTGAAATTTGTTCGTAGAATTGAAAATGAATATGATTTGATTATTGTAGACTCTACAGATCCATTCGGTCCGGGCGAGGGACTATTTACAAAAGAATTTTATGGCAACTGTTACAAAGCGCTGACAGATGACGGTATTCTAGTCAATCAGCATGAAAGTCCATTTTACGCTGAAGATGCACTCGGCATGAGGAAGGCACATCAAAAAATTGTAGGGTTCTTCCCCGTTTGCAAAGTATATCAATTTCATATGCCGACTTACCCTTCCGGCCATTGGCTTTTCGGCTTTGCATCTAAGAAGTTCGACCCTACTCAAGATTTGGATGCAGCTTCATGGAATGAACTTAACTTGAAAACGAAGTATTACAATACGGATATTCATGTAGGTTCATTTGCCCTTCCAAACTATGTAAAGGAGCAATTAAAAGATGTTGAATAGAAATGTTGAAACGTTTATTGGCTGTGACAATGGGTACGACGAATCCAAAATTGTCATTTTTGGAGCACCCTTTGACTCTACGACCTCTTTTCGCCCTGGTACACGCTTTGCCAGTAAAGCAATGCGCGGTGAATCGTTTGGAATTGAAACGTACAGCCCCTATCAGGATAAAGACTTAGAGGATATCGCAGTCTTTGACGGCGGCGATTTAGAATTGAGCTTCGGCAATACCTCAAGAGCATTGGGGCAAATAGAGGATTTTACGGATCAATTGCTGAGAGACGGCAAAATCCCCTGTATGATTGGTGGAGAACATCTAGTCACTCTTGGAGCAGTGAGAGCTGTTGCTAAAAATTATCCTGACTTGCATGTGATTCAATTTGATGCTCATGCAGATTTACGTCAGGATTATCTAGGTGAAATCCTATCGCATGCCACTGTCATTCACAGAGTATGGGATTTGCTTGGAGACGATAAAATATTCCAATTTGGTATCCGCTCTGGAGACCGCAGTGAATTCCAATGGGGACAAGAACATGTATTTACGAACAAGTTCAACTTTAACGGTTTAGAAGAAGTCGTAGAAAAGCTTAAAGGTAAACCAGTTTATTTAACAATTGACCTGGATGTATTGGACCCTTCTGTTTTTCCCGGAACAGGTACACCTGAGGCCGGTGGGGTTAGCTTTATGGAATTACTAAATGCCATATTAACAGTAAGTGGCCTTAACATTATCGCTTGTGACGTAAACGAGCTTTCGCCGATCTATGATCAAAGTGGTGTTTCTACAGCTGTCGCATGTAAAGTACTGAGAGAATTGTTGTTAGCAATTAAAACTGACTAAGATGAAGTATTATTCTCGGTGCATAAACTTAGTGGAGGCGCCCTTCAGTGCCGAAGCGAATTAGTAGGAAATCTTTTATTATATAATTAAAAAATATATTATAGGTGGGTGTTCATTATGGGAAAAGCTTTAATTATTGGTGCTGGTGGAGTCGCAGGAGTAGTTGCTCATAAATGTTGTCAGGTTCCTGACGTGTTCGAGGAAATTTGTATCGCAAGTCGTACCGTTTCAAAATGTGATGCTTTGAAGGAAAAATTGGATGGTGAGCGCACTAAAATTCAAACGGCTCAAGTAGATGCGGATAATGTGGAAGAATTGGTCGAACTCATCAATCGGTTCCAACCGGATATCGTCATTAACGTAGCGTTGCCGTACCAAGATCTAACGATTATGGATGCATGCCTTGCAACTGGTGTTGACTATGTCGATACAGCAAACTACGAGCCTCTGGACGAAGCTAAGTTTGAATACAGCTGGCAATGGGCCTACAGGGAACGTTTTGAAAAAGCCGGTATCACTGCCCTGCTAGGAAGCGGCTTTGATCCGGGTGTTACAGGTGTCTTCTCTGCACATGCACTAAAACATCACTTCGATGAAATCCATACAATTGACATTGTAGATGCAAACGCTGGTGATCATGGCTATCCGTTCGCTACAAACTTCAATCCTGAAATTAACATCCGTGAGATAACAGCAAAAGGAAGCTACTTTGAAAATGGTGAGTTCATCGAAACTGAACCTTTATCAATTAAACGTGTGTATAATCTTCCTGAAATCGGACCAAAAGATGTTTATTTGTTACATCATGAGGAACTGGAATCTCTTGCACTCAATATTAAAGGTATCAAAAAAATTCGTTTCTGGATGACATTCTCAGAGAACTATTTGAACCATTTAAAAGTGCTTGAAAACGTTGGCATGACTTCTATTGAACCAATACTATTCGATGGAAAAGAAATAGCTCCCCTACAATTTTTAAAAGCTGTTTTACCGGATCCAGCTTCACTGGGACCTAGAACAAAAGGAAAAACGAATATCGGCTGTATTTTCCAAGGTATCAAAGACGGCAAAGAAAAAACATATTACGTCTACAATGTTTGTGATCATCAAGAATGTTATGCAGAAGTTGGTTCACAAGCGATTTCATACACAACAGGTGTTCCAGCTATGATTGGTGCAATGCTTGTTATGACTGGTAAATGGAAGAATCCTGGCGTACACAATATCGAAGAATTCAATCCAGATCCATTCATGGAAGCACTTAACAAATACGGTCTGCCGTGGCAAGAAAGCTTCAATCCTGAACTGATTGACTGAGGAGGATTAGAAATTGAACGTTGATTTGAATATACTACCCTCCCCCTGCTATGTAGTAGATGAAGGGCTGCTTATTAAAAACTTGGAGAAATTGAAGTCTGTTGTTGATCGGACGGACTGTAAGATTCTACTAGCTCAAAAAGGATTTTCGATGTTTTCCGTTTATCCGTTAATCGGAAATTATTTAAATGGGGTAACGTCCAGTTCCGTACACGAAGCGAGACTGGGCTATGAAGAAATGGGCAAAGAAGTTCACACTTACGCCCCTGCTTTTTCTGAAAATGAGATTGATGAAATTCTTTCTTATTCAGATCACATTGTCTTTAATTCTTTTCAACAATATAAGCAATTCAAAGAAAAAATTAAAAATCATCCAAAACAAATAGACGTTGGACTACGCATTAACCCTGAGTACTCTGAAATTGAAGTAGATATGTACAACCCATGCTTTTCACATTCCAGATTCGGTGTTACGCTTGAAAATTTTGAAGCGGATCAACTCGAAGGAATCGATGGATTACATTTCCATACAATGTGCGAGCAAAACTCAGACACATTGGAGCGCACTGTACAAGTTGTCGATGAGAAGTTCGGGAAATACATTAAAAACATGAAATGGATTAACTTCGGCGGTGGACATCATATCACGAGAGCCGATTATGATATCGAAACACTTATCCGTTCGATACTGTTTATGAAGGATAAATACGATGTTCAAGTATATTTGGAACCTGGTGAAGCTGTAGCACTGAATACCGGCTATCTTGTTGCAACTGTTTTGGACACTCTCCACAACGGAATGCCAATTGCCATTTTAGATACTTCTGCAGCATGTCACATGCCAGATGTACTGGAAATGCCTTATCGTCCAGAAATCATTGGTGCAGGAATGTCAAACGAGAAAGCTTATACTTATCGATTTGGGGGGCCGACTTGTCTTGCCGGTGATGTAATTGGTGATTATTCATTTGATCAGCCATTAACGCCCGGCGACAAGCTTGTCTTTTGTGACATGGGGCACTACTCAATGGTAAAAAACAATACCTTTAATGGAGTTAACTTACCTTCTATCGTCTTAAATTCTGTTAACGATGGTATTAAAGTGATTAAACAATTTGGGTATGAAGATTTTAAAAACCGTTTGTCTTAACTTCAGATTTTCCATCTTTCAGAGCCAGCAACTTTTTCGGGTCAACCCGTCTAATTTGCTGGCTTTTGCGATGCTTGTTTTTCAATAGTTCTTGCTAAATTGTAGGCGCCAGCTAAATGTATTAAAAAATGCCAGTTCCTTATTAAAGGAAGCCGGCACATTAAATAAAGATCTATCATCCTATCGGAAATTCGACAGACATCTAAAATGAATTTTCTTTAAAATATTCCCCTGTGCCTTTAAGTAATTTGTTCGCTCTGCTCAGTAAGAAGCTTATGGTATAAATTCAAATCATTGTTATATAAATTCATGTAAGTTGCTAAACTATGTGCTTTCACCTTATCAAAGTTTTCCGGTTCAACAATTCTGTACAGCCTGTTGAGTTCTTCAGCATTCGTCCAAGCTGTTTCTTCAAAAGTGATATCCGATACATGTTCTTCGATGATCATTGCAAGCAAATTACTATTATTGTACTGTTCGCGTAAAGTATGATTTCTCTTCATCTTGAAAACTTCCATCGTTCTGGGAAGTGAATCCAAAAGAGCTTCTCGATCCACCGAATGACCCAACTCATGTAATGTAAATATCTTGATATATGTTTCCAATGAAATCTGTATTTCCAATTCTCTTCTAGCTTCTTGCAACCGTCTTACATCAAACCCAACATAATTACGGATAAAGTTGTAACTCATGTTCACCCCAGTACGTTGCTGCTTGAGTTCAATGTCTATACCAACCGTTTTCATGGTTGAACGGATTAATTGTTTTATCCGTTTTTCTCTACTTCTTTCTTTCATTTATTCCCCTTGCTCTCTTTTTGAAATTTTATCCAACTTCATTAATATAAAATAATAACAATACTTTTTCAATTTATTAGTCCTTTTGCTTTTACCACTAAAGAGAGCCGACACTTTCATTAATAATCTACCACATTTTCAGGAACTGCTTAGTACTATTTCGTCCTTTTTCCATAAGGGCCATTTTGGTCTCTTCATCCAAATCAAACTGGGTTGCGCTATAACCATCTACCGGAATGAAAATAATATCTTTTTCATGCTTCCGGGAGATATACTTTTCATCATGTGCATTTTTCATGGTTGAAAATAGCGCCTCGAATAATTCCAGTGCGTTGTCGATTTTGTGAGCCGGCATTTCGTCTTGGCTATGACTAAGCTTCAGCCCCAGGACTGGACGTTGTTTTTTCCCGGATTCATCGTCAAATATCCATAATGGAAAGTTACTTAACACTCCCCCATCCACTATAATTGTCTCACCGGAACCGTCTTTCAATTTTACTGGTTCAAAGAAGAATGGTATCCCACAACTCATACGAATTGCACGGGCAATAGGAAATGCCTGTGCTGATATTCCATATTGTTCTAAATCGTCGGGTAAAACAAGCATCCTGCCGTTCGTTAAATCGGATGCAATGAGCTTCAAGGAACCCGATGGTAAATCAGAAAATGTATATATGCCTTTTGCAGCTAGCTTTTCCATGAACCAGCTCTCCAAAGCTATCCCTTGATACAAACCAAGACGCCAATAAAGATTAAGCCATTTCATAAATGGCATTGGAAATAGTGTCCTTCGCGGATCTAAAAGAGAGGATACATCCAAATCATCCAACAAAACTTCAATTTCTTTAGCCGTATATCCCGCAGCTATGAAGCTTGCAAGAATGGAACCGGCACTTGTTCCGGCAACACGCTTAAATTGATAGCCTTTTTCCTCCAATACTTGGTATGCCCCCACAAGCGCGAATCCTTTCAAACCTCCTCCTGAAAACACTCCGTCTATCCACATTAGTAATCTCCCTCACTTTCATCCCTCTTCACACTGTAAGAATAACGGAAGGCGATTAGAACGAATGTATGGGAAAAGGTGCGAAAAAAGGAGTAATATTTAAGGATATGGTCGGTGCGAATAGTCAATTGATCAGTCATTTTATGGATATGATCGCTTTGGCCCGCTATATGATCGTTCGCTATTTCGAAAAAATTTATCCATACAAAAAAAAGAAGAAAAGACAAATATCTCTTCTTCTAATCACTATTTTCAACATACTTCCAGTTCAGCGGTTTTTCTGCTGACAATTTCTTGGATTTCTGAACCGTCCATTGTTTCTTTTTTCATTAATTCTTCTACTAATCGATCAAATTCGGATGCGTAGTCGTGAATGATACTTTCTGTTTTACGAAGCGCGTCTTCGAAAAGTGTCTGCATCTTCGCTTCTTTCTCACCCTTATTGAAAGTTAATGTGAAACCGCTTTGCAACAATCCTGTGTCGACCATCCGCTCAATAATTTCTTTCGCCTGCTGAACATCCCCGCTTACACCGATACTATGCTCGCCGAGATATATGCGTTCGGCTACTCCACCGGCAAGGATCATGCTGACTTGATCCAGCAATTCACTATACGTTGACAAGTGGAGCTCTTTTTGAATAGGCGCGACATATCCAAGTGCCTGACCTCGCGGAATTATCGTCGCTTTCCTTACTGAACCGGGCTTTGTTACTGCAGCTAGCAGTGCATGACCGGATTCATGAATTGCCACTCTTCTTTTAGTTTCGGGGTCATTCATTGAACGAGATGCGCTTCCAAGAATGGTGCGGTCAATTGCAAAATCAAGGTCACTTTTATCAATTTGTTCGCGTCCATCGCGAATTGCCCTTCTACTGGCTGTTTTGAAGAGGGAACTTAGTTCTGCACCTGAAAATCCGGACGTACTTTCAGCTAGTACATCCAACGAGGCAAAGACTTCATCAGCCAACAGTTTGCCACGCGTGTGGATATCGATAATTTCCCTTCTTCCCGTCGTATCAGGCAGCGGCACTTGGAAAGAATAATCGATTCTACCTGGACGAAGGAATGCATCATCCAACATGTCTTTTCGGTTCGTTGCTGCAATGAAGAGGACGCCATCGTTATTATTTCCACCATCCAGCTGAACAAGAAGTTCCGTTAATGTTTTTTCCGCTTCTTCCCCGCCATGGGTTTTGCGTTTACCCGCAAGTGCATCGACTTCATCAATAAAAATGACTGCCGGTCGCTGCTTTCTTGCATTTTCAAACAAAGAACGAACGCGGGAGGCACCGACACCGACAAATAATTCAGTGAAAGCTGATCCGCTGGATGAATAGAACGTCGCACCTATTTCGCGTGCAATGGCTTGTGCGAGCAATGTTTTTCCAGTTCCAGGGGGCCCATATAAAAGAATTCCTTTCGGTGGCTGAATACCAACCTGTACCGAACGTTTCGGGTCCTTCACAATGGATAAAGTCTGTAAAATCTCTTCCTTCATTTCTTCTGGAAGTCCTCCGATATCTTGCAAAGTAATATTTGGCAAAGGTGTTGCTTTTGAAGCGCTATTTTTCATGGAAGATGCTCCGACGCCAATCTTCCCTTTTTTATGAAGGATGAACAATGTAATGAGTGACGCGATGAACAATCCCCAAAGGATTAGGCCACCAATAGAGCTTTGAGAAGAATATTTATATGAAACATTGTATTTTTCAACCAATTGTTCAACCAGTTGGCTTTCTGGACGAACTTGGGTCGTGTATAGACCGTCTTTTGTTTTCAAGTACAATTTTCCATCTGACGTTTCTTTAAGTGAAACGGATTGATCTTTTTGAGCTTGGATTGTTTTTTCCATTTCCGAAAATGAAATTGCGGTTCCTTTATTTGCATCAAAGACATACCACCCTACACTTGCTCCTATTCCAGCGACTAAGAGGACGAGAATCACAATCTTTGTTGCAAACTTTGAAATAAACTTCAAGAATTCCACAACTCCTTCTAGAATATACTTCTATTATAAAGGGTTTAGGAGTAATAATATAGTGAAATTAATAGACTTTTTGTAGAAAGCGTGAACATTTTCCTTGTCAATTCAAACTTGCAGTACGTCGAAAAGGAAAGCTGTCCTGTTCATTTGGAAAGGAACTTGGATTTATCATTGAAACTTCCAGCACCATGTTTAGAAAAGATTTAATCGACCTATCATATGAAGAGCGTACCATGATTTCTATATGTGATTGGGCAAAGATGATACTAAGCATTTACATTTAAAGATGTGAACTAGAACTGCCAAATAGGGCATCCGACAAGTGTCAAAATTCCAGTGTTCAAACGTACATAATATTATCCCGGCTCAAGAAATTCTGACTGTCATTTCATCCACTTTTTAAGTAATTGAAACTTGAATATAAGAACATACGTCTGTATATGGTGCGTTTTTTTAGATGTCAATTACTGGAGGTAGTATAATGATACGTGCAGATAGAAAGAAAATGAAGAAACGTAAAAAATGGCCGTGGTTTGTTGCGGTGATTTTCCTTATAATTGGCGGCCTCGCTTTTAATGTCTACTTAGACTTGACGTCAACATTGAAAGGGATGTATAAACCGATTGAACGGGAGCTATCCGGGAAACGCGAAGAAAAAATCGTGCTTAAGAAACAGGATCCATTTTCAGTGCTCGTGTTGGGTGTGGATGAACGGGAAGGCGATAAAGGCCGTTCGGACACTATGATTGTAATGGCAGTCAATCCTAGATTGAAAATGACGAAGATGGTCAGCATTCCAAGGGATACGTATACAGAAATTGTCGGTCATGGCACGCAGGATAAGCTGAACCATGCATATGCATTCGGCGGCATTCAAATGTCGATGGATTCGGTAGAAAATTTATTCGATATTCCGATAGATTATGTCGTAGAAGTAAATATGGAAGGTTTCCAAACAATTGTAGATGCGGTCGGTGGCGTCAAGGTCAACAATCCATTTGATTTTACGCAGGATTCCATTCATTTCAAAGCTGGTGAAATTACGTTAACCGGCAAAGAAGCTTTATCGTATGTACGTATGCGCAAAGAGGACCCGAACGGCGACTTTGGTCGTCAAGACCGGCAAAAGCAAGTGATTGAAGGCGTGTTGCATGAAGGGACATCCATTAAGAGCTTGCTTAATTACCGTACTGTATTCAATTCCTTGGGTGACAATGTGAGAACGAATATGACGTTTGATGAAATGGTTGATGTCCAGAAGAACTACCGGGAAGCTGCTGGAAAAGTGGAACAGATGCATTTTGAAAAAGGTCTGGGCAAACGTCTGAACGGTGGAATTTGGTATTATATGATGGACGAAAAAGAATTAGAACAGATGAAATCTACGTTAAAACAACATTTGGAATTGAATGGAGCCGTGGAGGAGTAAATCTCCACGGCTTTTTTATAAACGTACTTGCCCGTTACCATGAATGACAAATTTTGTTGTCGTCAGCGCTTTTAATCCCATCGGACCTCTTGCATGCAGTTTTTGGGTACTGATTCCTATTTCTGCACCGTATCCGAATTCAAAACCATCCGTAAATCGGGTTGATGCATTATGATAAACTGCAGCAGCGTCAATATGGTTTAAAAAAATTGCGGCGTTCTGTTCATCATTTGTGATAATAGCTTCGGAATGCTTTGTTCCGTATTGGGTAATATGGGCGATTGCTTCGGTAAGATTTTTTACAAGTTTGATGCTGACCGTCAAGTCCAAGTATTCTGTCGACCAATCCCTTTCGGATGCAGTTTGTACATCTTTGCATTCGTTGACAAGTCTCTCATCCCCAAATATTTCTACGTCGCAGGCCTGCAGTTTCCCAATTAGCTCTCCCCCATGTTGTGTAAACCAATTTTCATGAATTAGGATTGTTTCAATTGCATTGCAGACAGATGGACGCTGAACTTTTGCATTAAGGGCGATGTTCCCAGCCATCTCTTGATCCGCGGTTTCGTCAATAAAAATATGGCAATTTCCAGCTCCCGTTTGAATGACGGGCACTGTCGCTTCTCTTATTACTGTATCAATCAATTTCTTACCGCCTCTTGGTATGAGAACATCCAAGTATTCATTCAGCTGGAAAAGTTCCCTAGCTGTTTCCCTGCTCGTATCTTCGATTAGCTGTATGGACGCTCCTGCGATTTCGCTTTTTTCGAGCGCAGCGTGAATTGATTTTATAAGTGCCTTATTCGAATGTTTGGCTGAGGAACTTCCTCTTAAAATGACAGCATTCCCCGTTTTAATTGCAAGCGTTGCCGCGTCAACCGTGACATTCGGTCTTGCTTCATAAATCATGCCAATGACGCCAATTGGCACCCGCTTGACTTCTATAAACAATCCGTTGTCCTTTTCGATGGTCTCCACTGTTTCCCCGATTGGATCTAGTAATGTAATGAGCTGACGGATGGCACTAGCCATGTCTTCAATCCTATTTTCCGTCAGAAGGATACGGTCAAGGGTGGCATCAGTAAATCCTTTTTCTTTTCCCTCATCTAAATCATGTTTGTTTTCCGCAAGGATACCTAATTTATCGGTTAGTAGTTGTTCGGCAATCAATTCCAGTGCCTCGTTTTTTTGGTCTGTTGTAATATTCACCAGCGAATAACTGGCTTCCTTGGTAATTTGTCCTTTTCTTTTCACTTCACTCATCTATAATTCCCCCTACTTATAGTTGTACCCAACGGTTACGATGAATTACTTCCACAGGCGATGGTAACAAGTCCTCGTCTCTACTCCAGTTCGGGTTTTCAATTCTCTTCCTCAATTCATCAGATGAATAACTGACCTCCCCTTTTCCTAAAACACCATTCAAGCCCAACACTTCAACGACGTCTCCCTTGACAAAAGTCCCTTTCACATTAAAAATGCCCGCTGGCAGTAAGCTCTTTCCATTATATAAAAGGGCTTCTTCAGCGCCTTGATCAACGTAAAGTTTTCCTGTCGATTCGGAATGAAGGACAATCCATTGCCTGCTTGTATTGATTTTCATTATGTCCGGATTGGATATATACGTTCCATCACCAGCACCCTGTAAAATTTTCAGCAGTTTGTTTTGTCCTTCACCTGTTCCGATAAAGATGGAAATGCCCAGTGCATTTGCAGTTTCTGCAGCTAATAGCTTTGACTTCATTCCGCCTGTTCCGATTTTGGAACCTGTATCGCCAGCTCCTTTCATCAGATCATCCGTAATCTGTTTTAAATGATCAAGACGTCTTGCAGAAGGATTTTTATGGGGATTCGAATCATACAGACCGTTAATATCAGTCAAAATAATGAGCTGGTCCGCGTGAAGAAGACCGCTGACAAGAGCCGAAAGCATATCATTATCTCCAAATGTCAATTCTTCAACAGAGACGGAATCATTTTCATTGATAATCGGTACAATTCCCCGCTCCAACAGCTCTGTCATCGTCTCAAATGCATTTCTGTAGCGTTCCCGGTTGGAAAAATCGTTGCGTGTCAGTAAAATCTGAGCCGGAACGATATTATGCGCGATGAATTTTTCGGTGTACGATTGCATCAATAATCCCTGACCTACTGCAGCGGCGGCTTGTTTTCCTTTGATGGTGACAGGTCTTGACGAGTAGCCTAACTTAGCGAACCCGGCGGCCACTGCACCCGAAGAGACGACAATGACATCATGCCCTTCTTTACGAAGTACAGAAAGAGCCGCGATATGATCGTTGAATTTTGTTTGATCGATTTCGCCTTTCCCATTCGTTAAAGAACTGCTTCCTATTTTCACAACGATTCGTTGTTTTTTCATCTGAAGACCCCCATCTTCCTTGTAGTTTTGAAAACAAAAAAGCCCTTTCATCCTGTTATTAAGGACGAAAGGGCTTGGCTTCCGCGGTACCACCATAATTGGATGCGTGCAAACACATCCCACTTATCCCCATAACGCCGGGGTTGGCGCCTATGTTTTGCATAGGACTACGAAGGCAGGTTCTGCGGTTTGCTGTGGCGGAATCTTCCAGCTGATAAATTCCGCTCTCTGTTCTAACAAGTGCTCGCATACTAGTCCTTCATCTGCGTTCAGTTTTCTAAGATTTCAAATAATCATACAACAAATACCTGAATTGTCAAGTGCATATCAATAAATAGCCTTACATATTTATTCAACTTGGTAGTGCATCTCTTCGACAGTGAACTTATCGATCGTCGCAAGATCCGGTTCGTATCCGATGCCAAATGCATTTGGAACGGTTATATAACCGTCTTCGGTGACCACTTCAGGGGTAATGACGTCTTCTTTCCAATAACGGGAGGAACCTGCCGTATCCCCCGGTAAAATGAAGTTCGGAAGCGTCGTGAGCGCTACGTTATGCGCACGGCCAATTCCCGATTCCAACATGCCGCCGCACCAAACAGGTATGCGATGTTCCATGCAATAATCATGAATTTTTTTCGCTTCTGTAAGACCGCCTACACGGCCAATTTTAATATTGATGATTTGCGTACTACCCAGTTCAATCGCTTTTCGCGTATCTTCAAGGGAGTGAATACTCTCATCCAGACAAATTGGTGTTTTTAGCTGTTTCTGCAATACCGCGTGATCGATGATGTCATCTGAAGCCAGTGGCTGCTCAATCATCGTCAAATTGAATTCGTCCAGCTGTTTGAGTAGTTCCACATCTTCAAGTGTATAGGCAGAATTCGCATCTGCCATAAGCGGGACTTGAGGGAAGTTTTTACGGAGTTCCCGAATTACCTCCACATCATAACCAGGCTTGATTTTGACTTTAATACGCTTATAGCCTTCCTTGATAAAACCGCTGACCGTTTCGACCAGATCAGCAACATTTTCTTGGATTCCAATACTAATACCAACCTCGATTTTGTCTCGCTCGCCGCCTAATGCTTGCGTCAACGTCATTTTATTGCGCTTCGCGTAAAGATCCCAAACTGCACCTTCTACTGTGGATTTCGCCATATTGTTTTTGCGAATTGCAGTAAACAATTCACTGATTTCATCGGGATGACCGATTTCTTTGCCCAAAACGATTGGTATTAAGAATTCTTCGATTATATGCAAGTTTGTTCCGAGTGTTTCTTCGCTGTACCAAGGTGATTCAAATGCGACGGATTCCCCCCACCCTGTATTTCCAAGCTCATCCTTCACTTCCAACAATAGAAAATCTTTGTCCTGGAATGTACCAAAACTTGTCGTGAAAGGCTTTTTCATTCTCATCTTCATAACGCGTATTGTAATTTCTTTTAGTATCATTTATACCCTCCTCTATTATCTTATCTTTAACGGAATCGTGTTTCTCTTCACCACTTGGTAATAATGAACGCCTTCTGTTGATTTACTGACACCTACTAATGCGTAACCCGCACTGAACAGTGTATTGAACACGGTTCTTATCTTCATGCGCCAATCTAGCGCCAGTTCAGGTTCACTTTGTTTGATCGACTTCATTTGCGCTGGTACAGGAATTTCGATGCCATCACAGTCAGTTGGTATCTCTCCTTTTTCCATGATGAATAGCGGATTGCCTTCTTTTGAGCACCCCACTTTGAATGGACGTTCATAACTGCTGATTTGCGGCACCCATTTTTCTTCAACACGTTGACTTGCTATCCACCATTCAATTTTAAAACGGTCGGACGGCAACCCTTTATTCAGTCCGTCGTTCATTTCCCCGTACCAATTATCCAAGTAGATACTGCAAATACCAAATAACTTGGAGGTGTTCAAATAGGCATTGCGTGTTTCAAGAGGGTCGAATGTCCAGGTGATTAAATCATAGCCCATTTCTATTGCGACAGTACGCTGTTCCTCTTTTAAAAACTTTCCGATTCCCATCAGCTGATAGTCCGGATGAACGCCGAGCATATGTGAACATAAATATGAACTCCCATTCTTGAAGCCCGGGAAACTGTAAGAAAAACCGATGAGTTCATCCTCAATAAATGCACCCAACATCAGCCCGCCATTTTTCACCGCCGTAAACGTCTGAGGAACAGGGGTCGGAGTTGTAGACCAGACTTGTTTTTCAAGAGTTTGAACAAGAGTCATGTCTTCGATGGTTATCAATTTGCGGATGGCTACTGTCATGAGATCAGTCCCCGCTTTCCAGCTTTTCGATTGTCTTAATGACGGTACGGACCAGGATTTCTATTCCCGTCAGTATACTATCTCGATTAAAAGTCATTTTGGGATGGTGCAAGCCCGGAGATAAATCACAGCCTAAGCCAAGCATCGTCGCTTTGACGGAAGGTCGTTTCAATGTATAGTAATGGAAGTCTTCTCCTCCTGGCGTAACGATTGGCGGTGCCAGGTATTGTTCGCCGACCGTTTCCGTAATTGCTGATGCCATTATTTCCACTGCGGTTTCATCAACTTCTGCAGCTACAGTTTCAGATGTAACAGTAGTATTGATGGTCACTTCCGATAGGTCCGCAACAGAACGGATTACCTTTTCTACACGCTCTAGCAATTTGTCCATGACTCTGTTTGTCTGTGAACGTAAATCCAAGCTGAACACGGCATTTCCGGGAATGATGTTTGCGGACTCGCCACCTGCTTGGAACATCGTTACTTTTGCGGAATGCGGAACCATCGGATCTATATGGATGGAGTGAATTGCCTGCACAAGAAGTGCCATTACCTCAATGGCATTCTGCCCAAGGTGCGGTCTTGCTCCGTGTGCTTCCGTTCCAATGATGGATCCATTCACCGTCTTACTAGAACCATGCATGATTGCGGGGGATGAATAACCATGTCCAATTTCCTGGATTGGCCGAAGATGAACACCATACAAATAATCAATATCATCAACAATACCTTTATCCAAAAATGCCAAAGCACCCGCCCCGATTTCTTCTGCCGGCTGGAATAACACTTTCAATCGGCCGGATTTCGGATACCCAAGTTTTTTCAAGACGAGCAATGCGCCAACCGCTATTGTCATATGTGCATCATGCCCGCAGGAATGATTCGCCTGATAGACCCCATCCACTTCCTGCCATAACGCATCGATATCTGTGCGTAGTCCTACACAATAATCTCCGGTCCCTTCGGTGACAACTAGACCCGTAGAATCCTCGAAAGTTTCCACATGAAAACCTTCATCTTTCAGCAATTGTTGTAAATATTCCGTCGTCCCAAATTCCTGCAAACTGATTTCGGGATGTGTATGTAAATGTTGAAATATGTCTTCCACAATCGGCTTTATCTCCTGTAGCAGTTGTTTCATTTTCAATCTGTCCCTTCTCCACTAAAAATTTGTTTGGCTTATTTTAAAATTGTTACGAATTTCAAAATTCTACATCCCCTGGATTGAAACCGTTAATCATGGCTATTTGTGTAAAGGGCGTGTTCTTTAATGTAACGATAACAAGAATCGGGTAGAAGATAACGAGGTTCTCCGTTCATAGAAAACTCCTCCCGAATGTAGGTAGAGCTAATTTCCATAGATAAGCCTTTATCGAGCAAATGAAAAGTCTGTCCATCGTCATTATTTCTTAAAATGGCTGATTTACTGATCGCCTCCAGCATATTAATGCCTTCACGGGCCATAACGATAAATTTATTTTCTTTGATGAGAGAATCAGATTGTCCCCATTTGCCGGCGCCGATATCTACCAATAAATCTGCTCCCATAATGAAGTAGATTTCATCATCTTTATAAAATCCCTTGAAATGCTTAAGCGTTTCATAAGTCGTAAGTTTCCAACCTTCCTGCTTCAATTCATAATCGTCGGCTATGAATTTATCATTGTCTTGAATTGCCAGTTCGATCATATTCCAACGATGTTTGTCATCTGTTTTCATTTCTTTATCTTTTCGTTTCTGTGAAGAAGGCAGGAAAATGATTTTATCCAAGTTGCAACGGTGTGCAATTGTACTCGCTGTCCATAAGTGAACATTCGTGATTGGATCGAAAGAAGACCCATAAATTCCCATTCTAGCCAAATCGGTTCGCCTCCCCTAATTTTAAGTAACTTCCATTAGTTAATGACTTCTGCACCTAACGTATTTTTAAAATGGGCAAGTGCCCAGTCATGTCCCGCTTGATTGAAGCTCGCAACTCCCTGTTCGTGAATAACGATTTTAAACCCTTTGTTGTAAGCATCTACTGCTGTATGAAGAATACAGATATCCGTACAAACCCCTACAAGATGAAGTTCTTGTATACCGCGTTCGCGCAATTTAATCTCAAGGTCTGTTCCTGCAAATGCTGAAAATCGTGTTTTGTCCGACCATAAAACGTTGTCTTTTTCTATGTTTGCTTGATAGAGGTTATTTAAATCATTGTATAATTCACGGCCCATTGTATTTTCGATATTGTGCGGTGGAAATTGTTTAGATTCCGGATGATACGTGTCGTCTTCTTTATGCAAATCGATGGAGAAAACCACCAAGTCTTTATTCTCAATGAATGTTTTAGTTACGTTACAAATATAAGGCAATAATTTCTGCCCCGGTTCCCCGCATGTTAATTTACTTTCAGGCGCAACAAAATCGTATGTGTAATCAATGTTGAGCAGTGCTTTCTTCATAGTAAAACCTCCCGTAAAAAATTTTAGTACCTTGCTGTGTAGATTGGTTTTACAACATCTACATCTATAAATTCATAGAGCTGTGCGGGTGATTTTGAAGTTCTTTGTGTTTTACTGCCCGCAACAGCCTGGATGAACGGCAACGTTTTTATCTTCCTGGCAAAACTTTGATCGCTCGAAATTGAAGAATCCTTTGTTACGGTCAGTAAAAGAGCTTGGAGTTCTGAGTAGGTGAAGTGTTTCGGTAAAAAGTTCTGCGCGACAGTTGTTTGAAGTAAGTCATTTGTAATTTTGTGAATAGCGTCTTTTATAATATCGCGGTGATCGAAAGCTAAATCCAGTTTCAGTACTTCGTCTATTGAAAACAAAGCAACCTCTGCTGCGTCATCGCTAGCGTTTCGTTTCGATAAAGTGTGTTCTGGAACAATAGCATAATGTGCATTCGTTATAATCCAACCCCGCGGATCCCTGCCCGGCTTGTCGTACACGCTGAAGTGCTTGATATGAAGACCCTTCACACCAGTTTCTTCTACCAGTTCCCTTTCTGCAGCTTCATAACCAGACTCATCATCTTGAACGAATCCCCCTGGCAAAGCCCATTTACCTGATTCAATGTTTGTTTGTCCTTCCGCGTTCATCAAAGCCCGTTTAATGAGCATAAGTTTCAATGTCATTTTCGGAGGTGTGAACTCAGCTAGTTGGTGGGAAGTAATGGTGAATACTGCAATGTCTGAAGTATATCCGTCGGGTGTGCGAAATAGGTTGCTATCGTATTGGTTTAGTGCTTCTTGGTTTGACACGTGGTGGAGCCCCCTCAACAATTAATGCCCTTCAAACTTAACAACTTGTTAATCATTTACCACATCATATGCTCAATTATCACAAAAGTCAACTAGTTGGTTAAAGTTATACAACAACTCCATTGAACATGATTCACCCGAGATATATGGTGAATTAGCTGGGTGGGAAGGTTGTATGCTGAATGACAAAGAAAAGACCCTCCATCATACGCGGACGAAGTGTCTTTTTCTCTTACCTTATGCTCTTTCCAACATCCTTTCAAGTGCACCGATAGCATACTGTGACGTTTCTGCATCGACTTCAATCACATTTACTTCCTCTCCATTGACAATGCTTTCCAAACTCCACAGCAGATGCGGAAGATCGATACGATTCATTGTTAAACATGGACACATTCGCGGATTGAGCGAAATGATGTGTTTGTCTGGATGTTTGCGGATTAGACGATTGACTAGATTCATTTCTGTCCCAATCGCCCATTTACTTCCCGGTAACGCGTTCTCGATTGCGTCGATAATATATTTCGTTGAACCATTATCATCTGCAAGAGCGACAATCTCACGTGAACATTCTGGGTGAACAATGATGCGCATATCAGAATTATTCGTGCGGACCTCTTCGATATTTTTAACAGTGAAGTTTTCATGGACGGAACAATGCCCTTTCCATAAAATCACTTTAACGTCTTCAAAATTCCCATCATACTCGAGTTTGTCATGAATCGGATCCCATACAGCCATCTGCTCAAGTGAAACCCCGATATCATAGGCTGTATTTCTGCCCAAATGCTGATCCGGTAAAAACAAAATGCGCTCCTTTTGTGTAAACGCCCATTTCACCATCTTATGTGCGTTGGAGGACGTTACAGTTGCACCGCCGTTTTTACCAACGAAAGCTTTAATGGCTGCTGTCGAGTTGACATATGTCAATGGTACAATAGTTTCTCCGAACATTTTTTCTAACGCTGTCCACGCGCGGTCTGTCTGAAATATGTCGGCCATATCGGCCATTGAGCAACCTGCACGCATGTCGGGTAAGTATACTTTCTGATGCTCACTTGTTAAAATATCGGCTGTTTCTGCCATAAAATGAACACCGCAAAATACGATATGCTCCGCTTGTTCATTATCCGCACAGAGCTGTGCAAGTTGAAGTGAATCGCCAGATATATCGGCAAACCGAATCACTTCATCTTTTTGGTAATGATGCCCCGGAATAAATAGCTTATCGCCAAGTTTCTTTTTAATTTCAAGAATACGTGTTTCCATTTGTTCACGTTTCAAATTTCGATAAGTTTCGGGTAAAGTACCACTCTTTTTTTCCTCAAAGTACTGCAAAAACGACATGTCCAATCCCTCCATTAATGAGCATTTATAGATACATTTGCGCTAATATCTAACGCTTTAACTGAATGTGTTAGATAGCCTAATGAAATATAATCCACACCCGATTCCGCATAAGCATTGATGGTTTCATCCGTAATCATCCCGGACGCTTCTGTAATGATTGATTCCGGAACTGACTTTCTCCATTCCTTAATTATTTCGGGCGTACAATTATCAAACATAATAATATCCACTTTTGCATCTACGGCTTCCTGCAATTGCTCGAATGATTCAATTTCCACTTCGATTTTCACGGTATGTCCGAGTGCAACCCTAACTGTTTCAACTGCTTTTGTAATAGACCCAGCGAATGCGAGATGATTGTCTTTCAACATAACTGCATCGAATAGTCCATTACGGTGATTAAACCCACCACCGGTGCGCACAGCATATTTATCAAGCATACGTAAACCGGGAACTGTTTTCCGTGTGTCGACTACTTTTGTACCTGTACCGCTGATTTTCTTCATAACCCGATTTGTTTCCGTTGCAATAGCGCTCATCCGCTGAATCAGGTTTAAAATAACCCTCTCACTTTTCAACAAACTACTGACTGGTCCTGATGCTGTTGCAATAACGGTTCCTTCTCCAATCGGATCTCCATCTTTCACATGACAAATGACTGTTGAAGCAGGATCAACAACTTTCAGTCCATATTCAATGACTTTGCTTCCACAAAAAATACCACCCATTTTTGCTATGATAGTCAATTCGCCCATTTGGGTCTCTGAAAATAATAAATCACTGGATAGATCACCGTCACCGATGTCTTCTATATAGAAATGTTCAAGCATAGATTTCAACTTGATTGTGTTCATGTTTCCGCTCCCTCATTTCGATTCCTATTTTCGATTGAACAATATGGAGTTTTGCCCATTGTTCGTCTTCATCGGGATAATCTACCCGGTTATGTGCGCCCCTGCTTTCCGTTCGCAGCAATGCCCCTGTCGTGATCAATTTCGCAACTTGTAGCATGAACAGTCGCTGGATTTGTGCAATGCTCCTGTCATCAAGGTGCAGGTCTGCTAAGCACGGCTGCTCAAAGCGATCCAGCCAATTAGCCAACTGCTGTAGTTCCGTTTTTGTTCTAATGATGCCTGCTTTAGCCATCATTTCCTCACGTAGATCGTCTATTTCAGGCAATGTTACATAAATTGAAGGTTGCCTGGTAGTCAAATCTCTATGTACCGGTTGTTTCCGATTCATTTTTGACAGTCCATTCAAATACGCAGCTAATTTTTCTCCGTAATGAAGCGCTTCTAATAAGGAGTTGCTAGCGAGACGATTAGCACCGTGAACGCCCGTAGAAGCTGTTTCTCCTATGGCATATAACCCTTCAACTGACGTTTTCCCGATTGAATCTACGGCAATCCCACCCATAAGGAAATGACAACCTGTTGCGACAGGGAGTTTCCCATTTTCTAATGAAACACCGTTTGCCTGACACAATGTTGTAATTGTTGGGAATTTGTGCTCAAATCGACTAATCATACTAATATCCAAATAGACATCTCTTCCTACAACCCGTCGTTGAAACATTTCCTTCGCTACTATATGTCGCGGTGCAAGATCTTCCTGTGGATGTATCCCTTTCATAATCAAAGACCCGTATTCATTTACGAGTTTCGCCCCTTCGCCGCGAACCGCTTCCGATATCAATCCCTCAGTTTTCCCGTTGATATACAACAATGTCGGGTGGAATTGGATGAATTCCATATCCTTTACTTCTGCCCCTGCGCGGTAGGCAAGTGCAATTCCATCTCCAGTGACAGTAGGATCATTCGAGGTAAATGAATATAATCCGCCTATTCCGCCTGTTGCCAGTACGATATGGTCGCCGTAATAGGTTTCATTATGCCCAAACTGGTCTTTCGCTTTGACACCGATACATGACTTCGTTAAAGGATGAATAATCAATTCATACACGAAACGATTTTCTATTATTTCAACATTTTCTTCAAGTGAGGCGATAAGATTCTCTACGACATGTTTACCAGTCGCATCTCCTCCACAATGAACAATCCGGTTTAGGCTATGTGCGCCTTCCAATCCAAGGGAAAGCTGTCCAATTGAATCTGTATCGAACTGAACTCCTTTTCTAATCAAAGATTGAATTAGTGAAGAACCGTTTTCGACAAGTTCCTGTACTTCTGCTTCGTTATGGAAATGACAGCCTGCCACAATTGTATCTGTGTAATGGGAAACCGATGTATCCTCACTCCCTATCGCTGCGGAAATTCCTCCTTGAGCACGATAAGAATTACTGGAACGTTTCATAGATTTTGTGATAATGAGTATTCGAGAGTCGTTTTTCATTTCATTAGCCAACTGCAGCGCGGAAATTCCGTTTCCTACAATAATGCAATTGTATAAGCTCACCCTTATCCCCCCAACAACGATATGTGTCTTGACATCTATCTTTACATATTAAACGAACTATGACAAGATGAATTTATTAGTTAATTGGAGGAATCTATCATGCATTATTTCGACTATGCAGCCACCACACCGTTGCATCCGGATGCAGCATACGTCTACGGGAAACTTTCACAGGAATGTTACGGAAATACAAATAGCTTGCATGAAATTGGCGGAGAAGCGCAAAACTTGCTGACATTATGCCGCAAAGAAATCGCAGAACTGTTAGGAGTGAATGCAGCCGGTATCTATTTCACTTCAGGCGGTACAGAGAGCAATGTACTTTCAATCATCTCGCTAGCTAAGGCAAATCGGCATAACGGCACCCATATCGTCATATCAGCGGGTGAGCATCCTTCTGTAGATTCTGCACTGGAATATTTGAAAGAGGATGGATTTACAGTATCAGTTGTTCCATTTGATGATAACGGCCGAGTCAATCTTGATTTATTCAAAAAAACACTTCAAAACGATACGATATTGGTCAGCGTCCAGCATATCAATCCTGAAATAGGTACAATTCAACCTCTTGAACAGATTGCCGAATTAATTGACGGTCGCACTACCCTTCTCCATAGTGACTGCGTTCAATCATTCGGTAAGTTGGATATTAGACCAATCGCAAAAATTGTTGACAGCTTAACAGTTTCCAGCCACAAAGTGTATGGTCCAAAAGGTGTCGGTGCAGTTTACATCAATCCGCGGCAACGAATTGCTTCTGTCTTTCCAGGAGTTGTTCATGAATCGGGATTCAGGGGCGGTACCGTTAATGTTCCGGGAATAGCTGCATTTGTAACTTCCGCCAAACGGTGCTCGAGAAATGCCTATGAAGTTGAAAAATACGCCTATTTCCGGGTGCTTTTGCTGAATGAATTAAAAAAATATCCAGAGATATTTACAATCTATGAATCAAAAAATACTACCTATCAACTTCCTCAAATTATTGGACTGGGTGTGAGAAATTTAGAAGGACAACTTATGATGCTTGAGCTAAATCGGCTCGGTTTTGCGGTATCTACCGGAAGTGCATGCCAAATTGGTCAACAGCATGCTTCAAAAGCAATGATGGCCTTGAGGGTTGATCCACAAAAGGCAAAGGAATTTTTCCGGATTTCTATAGGGGCCAGCACAACCGCTGAAACAGTATCGGAGTTGACTAGCTCACTTTTCAAAGTTGTGGAACAATTCAATGGGAAATATTTCGCTCCTGATATATGGTAATATAGCTTTGTGGGGAGGTAATACGATGAATGAGAAAGAGAAGCTACTAGGAGACGACCGACGACAACTTATCCTTGAAACCTTACAAACATCCGATAAACCCATATCAGGGAGAACGTTCGGAGAAATGACAAACGTCAGTAGGCAAGTGATTGTCGGAGATATAACATTACTGAAAGCAAAGAACGAACCTATTATCGCAACAAGCCAGGGTTACATATATATGCATGCACAAACGGAACCTGGAAGAATTGAAAAAACAATTGTTTGCAGACATACGCCAGAACAAACACTGGATGAACTGAATATGCTTGTTGATAACGGTGTTACTGTCAAGGATGTCAAAATCGAGCATCCTGTGTATGGCGATTTGAGTGCCTCAATAATGGTATCAAATCGAAATGAAGTGAAGGAATTCATCAAACGCATCAGAGAATCCGACGCCGTTTACTTATCAAAGTTGACGGAAGACGGCATCCATCTTCACACGATTCTTGCGGAGAATGAAGAGCAAATAAAAAATGCTGAAGAAGCATTAAAAAAAGCGGATATCCTCGTCGAATGACGTGATATCCGCTTTTCCACTATTTGTTAACTACTTCGCCTTCTCTTCTAAAGAAGCCGAAAATCCCGACTGTTTGAACAATGTTTGTAAAGGCATTTGGGTCAACCTCTTTAATTATCGTTTCCAGATCATACAGTTCATAGCGCGTGATGACTAGATACATCATGTTTTTATCTTCCTTACTATACGCCCCTTTAGCTGGGATGATTGTTATACCACGCACCATTTTTCGATGGATGGCATGTTGCAATTCTTCCGCTTTGACTGTAACAATCATGGCAGTCACTTTTTCATGACGCGTATGGATAGTATCGATAACCGCTGTCGTAACATAAAGTGCTAACATGGTATATAAAGCATTTTCTGGTTCATACAAAATACCTGCCATAACAATAATAAGACCGTTTAGAAGTAAAAAGTAAGTTCCAATCGGTTTATCTTGCAAGCGTGATAAGACCATGGCGACGATATCCATCCCGCCAGTTGATGCGCCTAGCTTCAAAGATAATCCGACACCGACACCGCCTATTACGCCCCCGACCACTGCATTCAAAATAATATCTTCAGAAACAGAAATTACAGGCAAAAGTTCTAAAAATAGAGTTGCAAAAATAACTGAAACAATACTATAGATAGTAAATCCTTTTCCTACTTTAAACCATCCTAAAATAAAAACAGGAATATTGAATACTAACAATAGTACTCCTGTACTGATAGTAAAACCTAGGTAATCTTCGAACAAACTGGAGGTCAACTGTGCGGCTCCAGTGAATCCGCTCGCATATACATTTGCGCTAATTAAAAAGAAGTTAAGCGATATCGCGAGTAATAAAGAACTAAAAATAACAACCAAAATACGCTTTGCTTCAATAAAAAACATAGAAACCTCCAGCATGCAATTTTTTAAGAACTCTTTTCAACCAAGTGACAACGATATCATTAATAAATGGAAATAGCTCTTTTTCCCATTATTTTCTTCACTTATTTTTTAAAAACTATATAGGTTTAAATTGGAAACTTCATTGAATCCGCTACTGCGCTTAGTTTCATTTAGTTCTTCATTTATTTAACATAAATACCTTGTCTTCTGAAATATGCAGAGGATAACTATATCTTACCCTTTATAGTAAAATCCAAGCCATAACCGGTCCTACAATCGAACCGATCAGTGCGGATAGCGTCATAGCGATTGAGCTATAAGAAGCTTCCTCTTCGCCGTATTCGATTGCTTTCGAAGTACCTAGCGCGTGAGCCGCAGCCCCCAACCCAATTCCCCGGCCGATTGTTGTATCGATGCGGAGCCATTTCATGAACATCGGACCGATAATTATGCCCGTAAAGCCGGCAATCATGACAAACGCAATGGTTAATGAAGTAATTCCGCCCAATGATGCTGAAATTTGTATAGCTATAGGCGTAGTAATCGATTTTGGCAATATTGAATAGATGATTTCTTCTGAGAATCCAACTAAATTCGTGAAAAGTATTCCGCTAGTCATTCCGACAAAAACGCCCAACACAACACCGACTAGAATCGCTAGCATATTTTGTTTTATTAGTTCTCTCTGTTTATATAGCGGAATAGCTAATGCTACAATGGCGGGTCCCAAGAAAAGATCCACCCATTTTCCGCCCAGCATATATGTTTCATAGGGAACTTTGAAAACGACTAAAACGAGAATAATTCCAACAGTCGTGGTCAATATGGGAAGTAGGAATGCTTTACGGTATTTAAAATGCATGAAATTCATCACTAAATAAGTGGCGATTGTCACCATGAAAAAAAGGATTGATACCATTAGTATTCTCATAGAAGTTCTGCCTCCTTTTCAGCAGACTTCCGAGAAAAGAATTGGCTTACTGTACTCGAAATCCACATCGTCAGCAAAGTACTGATCATCGTAATTGGAATCAGCCAAAAGCCTGTACCTGCAAAAACATGCCAATAATTCATGACCCCAACAGTCGCCGGGATAAAATATAACGGTAAGTAGGCCAATAGGAAGTAAGCGCCCGATTCAATCCATTCGAGGCGATATATTTTCAATGATAGTGCCGCAAGTAACAATAATAGTCCAATAATACTCCCCGAAAGAGGTACATTAAGTAAATCTTGGAGCCAATTACCGATAAAGACAAAACCATATAAAACAAGAACTTGCAGAACTATTTTTATGTATTTCATAGATAACTATATACCTCCTTTCGTATCAGTATAAAGATATGAAGGTTGAATATCAAAGGTATAATTGAAACTATGCAAGACCACTATTTTCATATAAAACCCCGAATCCCGGATCTGGTTCACAGTATCCTAGTTTCGGGGTTTTCATGCAGGAAAATTATTCGACTTCTTCAGCTTTTTCTTTTCTCGGCAGCAATTCGGGTGTCGAGTCAAGCTGATTCAAAAATGATCTCGATTTCAATCGAAGACCTACTTGCTCATCGTAAATTGTACGAACCAGCTTTTTCATGAATTCCTTTGTCGTCTTCTTCAAGGTCAGATTGCCGACACGATTGATAGGGACAGTATAGAAAGTCCGGATCAGCTTCAATTGACTCGGTGAGATACGTATCGCGTACTTATCCACATGAAAACAACGATGGCAAATGAAACCGATTTGCATGAAGGAAAAAGCAAATTCGCCTTCCGTAGCACCGCAATTCGCACATTGATGGAGAGTTGGATGGATGCCAGCAACAGGCAACATTTTCCACTCAACGAACAGGGCGATCGCTTCGGGGTCATATTGCTCGTTGATAGCATGAAGCGCGTCATGCAATAATCCATATACGCCGGAAATGAGTTCTCTATCCTCGGTCAGTTTATCAACTAGTTCGACGACATAACTCGCATATGCTGTTGCTTCCAAATCTTCACGGATATGTCGCATCGAGTCGATTGGTTCACCTTGTTCAAGTGTTCCCATTCCTTTGCCGGTTCGGATCATAAAAGAACCGTGTGTGAATGGCTGCGTCACAGCTGCTAATCGGCTAGCCGGTTTCTTCGCTCCGCGGGCCATTGCGGTCATTTTACCGCCCTCACGTGTAAATAGCGTAACGATTTTGTTGGACTCGCCATACGGAATGCCTCTCAGAATGATTCCTTCCCATTTATTCAGCGAAGCAACCACCTCGATTCTTTCGTCTAGTTCCCTAGACTTAGGTAACTTAGTCTATTTTCATTTTTTTAGTATTCGTCGTCCCTGAACCCGAATTCTTTCAGATGGCCCGGTTTGTTGCGCCAATCTTTCTGCACTTTGACCCACAGTTCAAGGAATACTTTCGAGCCAAGCAACATTTCGATATCATGTCTTGCATTCGTTCCGATTTCTTTCAGCAAAGCGCCTTTTTTACCGATGACGATACCTTTTTGGGAATCACGATCAACGACGATTGTCGCCATGACATTGACCATTTCACGTCCTTCCTCCCGTTCAATCTTCTCGATGACAACTGCAATGGAGTGCGGTATTTCCTCTCTTGTCAGATGCAATACCTTCTCACGGATTAATTCAGAAATGATGAATCGCTCCGGATGATCCGTCACTTGGTCGTCGGGATAATATTTAGGTCCTTCCGGCAAGTACTTCGTCATAGTTTCTAGAAGCCGCTCCACATTATTACCGTTTAGCGCTGAAATCGGCACAATTTCAGCAAAGTTGTACTCTGATGTATAAGAAGTGATGATTTTAAATAATTCATCCGGATGTACCAGATCAATTTTATTGATGATTAGAAAAACAGGTGTCTTGGAATTTTCGAGCAGTTCAATGATGAAACGATCTCCCCGTCCGATTGCTTCGTCCGCATTCACCATGAACATGATGATATCTACCTCTTTCAACGTATTGCGGGCAGATTTCACCATAAAATCACCTAGCTTGTGCTTCGGTTTATGGATTCCTGGGGTATCGATGAAAATAATTTGGGATTCGTCCGTCGTAACTACCCCTTGGACCTTATTTCGTGTTGTCTGTGGTTTGTCACTCATTATTGCAATTTTCTGCCCCACTACATGATTTAGAAATGTTGATTTGCCGACGTTGGGACGCCCGATGATGGAGATGAAACCCGATTTGAATGCTTTATTGTTTTGCTGCATATGAAAGGTCCTCCTTGGAGAATGCACCTGGCAGCAATTTCGCAACCGTGGTTTCTTCTACATCCCCTTTTAAGTTCGTTAAGTAGACTGGCATCGAGCCAGCGCAAAACTCTGCAATCACTTGTCTGCATGCGCCACACGGGGAAATAGGCCCTTCCGTATCTCCTACTATAGCCAATGCTTTAAATGTGTATATGCCCTCGGAAACCGCTTTAAAAAACGCAGTCCGTTCTGCACAGTTTGTCATACTGTAGGCCGAGTTTTCAATATTGCAACCGTGATAGATTGTTCCGTCTTCAGCCAGTAGCGCAGCCCCGACCGGAAATTTCGAATATGGAACATATGCTTTCTCACGTGCTTTTTTCGATTCATTCAATAATTTTTCTATATCCATAGGAACACCTCTTCAATTTAATTAAACCATTTCGGGAAAAATAATAGTAGCCCGATAATTGCACTTGCGATTGCAAAAATCAATACCGCGCCCGCAGCAAGGTCTTTCGCCTGTTTTGCGAGCAGATGTTGTTTATCGGTAATGAGATCGACAACGCGTTCAATCGCGGAATTCATCAGTTCAAGTGCGAGCATCCCGCTGATCAGAAGGATGACAATAAACCATTCGTATTGTGAAAGGCCCGTTATGCCCCCCGCAGAAATGACCAGGATTGCGGCTGCCAAATGAAATTTAACATGACGTTCTGCTAGTATACCATGACGGATTCCATTCCAAGCATAGACGAAGGATTGAATGAATTTCCGCATAGGTGTATCACCTCTCAAGTCCGAACGAAGCGAGAATCTCCTTTTGCCTACCGAACATTTCCGCTTCATCATCTTCCGTCATATGATCATATCCCAAAAGATGAAGGAAGCCATGCAAAGCAAGAAAACCGATTTCCCGAGTGAAATCGTGCCCGTATTCCTTTGCTTGCCGCTCAGCTGTTTCAACTGATATAAGTATATCACCTAATACGGTTGGCATGCCCTCTACAGGGACAATTGCCACTTCGCCTTCCGTAATTTCTTCAAGTGCAAATGAAATGACATCCGTCGGTACATTCTTTCCCCGATACTCTGCATTCACTTCTTGAATATTCTGGTCGGTCATGAATGTAACAGATACTTCCCCTTCACCTGTCAATTCCTCTTCAATGGAAGCGTGGCTTAATAGTTTCCTAATCATGTCCTCGGTTTGTTCATCCACTTTATTCGTTTCATCTTCAAAATAAATTTCCAGCATCCTTAGTAACTCCTTTCATTTTCACTTCGGATATTCAATCCGGTTATGGAATATGCCATTCAACGTTTCACAGATTACACTTTCTGCTGTCTTCAATTCTTTCATGGATAGATCACATTCATCGAATTGTCCATCGTTTAATTTATCATTAACAATAGAACGAACGAGTTCAGCAATTTTTTGGGGGGTCGGTTCTTTCATGGACCTTACAGCCGCCTCAACACTATCCGCTATTGAAATGATTGCGATTTCTTTCGTTTGCGGTTTAGGCCCGGCGTAACGGAATTCCTCTTCTTTTATATCTTCCCCTGATTTCTTTGCTTTAATATAAAAATATTTCAATGTGCTCGTCCCATGATGTTGACGAGCGATATCAACTATTTCAACGGGCATTTTATGCTTTTCCAGTAGTTTTGCACCATCTTCTGCATGGGCGATGATAATGTCCCTGCTTTTTTCCGGCGGCAAAGCATCATGAGGGTTTTGCCCCGCATGCTGGTTCTCTATGAAGAAGCCAGGTCTTAATGTCTTTCCGATATCATGGTAGTAACAGCCGACCCTTGCCAGGAGCCCATTTGCTCCAATCGATTCGCACGCTGCGTCGGCGAGGTTTGCGACCATCACACTATGATGATAAGTACCCGGTGTTTCGATCAGCACTTTTTTCATTAACGGATGGTTGGGATTCGATAATTCAATAAGGCGCATGTCTGACAATAATCCATATGCAGACTCAAAAAATGGCATGAGTCCGATAGTCAGTGCTCCCGACAGAATACCTGAAACAATTGCCGCTATCATATAATACACTAATTCTGTCAAAGCGTAAGACGATTGAGTCATCAATAGATAAAAAGCGATGAACATCATATTCGAAAGTGACACCCCTAAACTAGTCCGTAAGATATTCGAACGCCTTCCACCATTGCCAAGTAAGTATAGGCTGACTATGCCGCCGAAAAGTATGTACAATGCAACTTCCATTTGAATGATAGCCGCATAACCTTCCTGAAGAATTATTCCTGCAGTTGCCGCAGTGATGATTGTCGTCATTATGGCAAGCCGCTCGTTTGTCAAAAGCTTAATAAGCATCGGAGCGAGCGCGGTCGGAAATAGGAAAGCCAAAAGAACATCGAAATCTTTCTCAATAAGGGATAACAGTTTCATCATAATGACCAACAGGAAATAGACGGACAATACAATCAGCAATGCTTTTTTCTTGACGACCCTATTTTCTCTCCATGATAGAAAATGCATATAGATGATAGCTCCTACGAACAGGACAAATATAGAAAGGCCTGCCAGCGGTTTCATGGAGGACTGGTTCGACAATACACCCGCAAGCTCCAATTGCCTAAATACTTCTTTGTCTATGACCTGCCCTTCGCGGACGATCACCTGTCCTTGCAAGATGCGGGTAGGCTCCACGGTTTCCTTTGCCCGTTCGATCCGCGCATTCGTCGCTTCCTCATTGACAGACTCCGTCTCAACGACAAGCGATCTGCTAAGCGTTGTCAGAGTTTGTAACACAGATGCCGGCAACGATTCGGTAAGCCGAATCTTCCGTTCCACTTCATATCGGACAGTTGATAAATCGGCAGTTCTAACCGGTTTTGATAATTCCTCACCCATTATACTGACAAGAACTTTCTGCATTTCCAATAAATCTTCAGTTTTTTGGGATAAAAGACTGGAAATCGCATCATCACTTAGCCGCAGATTGGGCTCTTCCTTTTCCAAATTGGCCAATTTACTGCGCATTTCAGCAACTTGTTCCTTTACAGTCTTAACAGGCACTTCCGATTCTGTCTGATCGGGCTCATTTATATTTTTCACTTCGATAAGAAAGTCGAACAACGATGTTGCGATTGCCTGCCTGTTTCTTGCGATATCTTCAGAAAATACATAGGCAGGCCCTACTTCTTGGGCAGCGCGTTCCCTCTCTTGTTCAGTTTTCACTGTATCCTCGACCGTTTTCAGGGAACGTATGGTGTCCGGCGATATTTGAAATTCTTCTAGTTCAAAGGTTTCTTGTTTCACACTTCCATACATGAAGGTAAAAAGGAGCACAGTGGACACTCCGATTAGGAATAGCGATAGGTAATTGAACTTAAGCGATTTAAAAAGCTTCCTGATTGTCTGGAACATCAGAATCTCTCCCCCTGCTACTCTATAACTATATTCAGAGCAGCGATGATACTAAAGAAAAAGCAGTCACTTTCTATGACTGCTCCTTTTCATATGCTTCAATTATTTTTGCAACGAGCGGATGTCTGACAACATCGCCCTGTTCCAAGTATTGAAAGTGGATGTCCCCAACCTTTTTAAGGATTGACTCGGCAACCATTAAACCGGATTCTGTTCCTCTAGGCAAGTCGATTTGTGTCTGGTCGCCATTGATAACCATTTTCGATCCGAAACCGAGACGAGTTAAAAACATTTTCATTTGTGCCTTCGTCGTATTCTGCGCTTCGTCGAGGATGATGAAAGCATCATCAAGTGTACGTCCCCTCATATAGGCAAGCGGTGCAATTTCAATAACTCCCCGTTCCATAAGCCGATCTGTCTGTTCAGCTCCCAGGACGTCGTGGAGTGCATCGTATAGCGGGCGTAAGTATGGGTCGACCTTTTCCTTCAAGTCGCCTGGGAGGAAGCCCAGACTCTCTCCAGCTTCAACTGCGGGCCGTGTCAGTATAATTCGTTTCGCGGAACCAGTTTTCATCGCAAGAACAGCAAGTACAACCGCTAAGTACGTTTTCCCCGTCCCCGCAGGTCCTATACAGAATACCAGATCTTTAGTACGAATCGCATTGACATATTCACGTTGGCCAATCGTCTTCGCACGAATGGCTTTTCCCTTCATATTCCTAGAAATCTCTTCATCATATAGCTCTGCAAAATATTCGATTGTACCGCTTTTCACCATCTCAAGTGCAGTTGAGACGTCACGTTGATTGATATTGATGCCTTTACGAATCACTTTCAGTAACTGTTCCAAAAGCACTTTAGCTGAATTCCTATTATCCTCTTCACCATTGATGGAAATCGTTTCGCCCCTTGTTAATACCGATACGCTCAATTCCTCTTCAATCAATTTCATATTCTGGTCAGAAATCCCGAGAAGCATTACCGCTTCGTTAGGGTCTTCCACATGTAATTGAATCATTTGTTCATCCAATAGGCTCAGTCTCCTTGGGAATCAGTCTTTTGACGGCAATATTGTCATTGATCAGAAACAATATAGTCCCACTAACTTTATCATTATCGAATGTCACGTGTAAAACTTTTTCATCTTTAATTATCGCTTTTGAAAAAGATTCCGACAATAATTTGTTTTTCAGCAATGGTATCAGGACTGTTTCTTCCATTCCTTTCTTCAATACAAACTGTCCTGCCGTTTCTTTCATATACCTTTCCGTCTTGACTAAAGATTGCGGCGACCACTTATCCTCACCATTTTGATTCCAAGGAAGGTTAAAGGAATATTCTACTATTTCCTCACCTTGCAACTGGAAATCGATTTTCTTTGGCAGGGTGAAAGTATACTCGACCCAATAATCTGCATATACGGCTCCGTCCGCGCCGACTACCGTTGTTTTCCCTCCTTGTTCAAGTACTCCTGTAGCAAGCAAGTCCCCTTTTTTGACAGTTTGATGAATACGACTGATCCTCTCCCCCTTTTTTAATTCAAAACGGGTAATAACTCCCCCCGTACGCGCTACGAGATTCGATGCGGGTTCTTCCTTATCGATTATGTTATTTGTCAAAGGTGACAGCATCGGAATGACCGTCAGCGATGTCCCGACCCTTTTGAACCTTACCCACGATAAAGCTGGATCATCAAGCATAAGCGTACGGCGAATTTCCCCCTCGTCTTGAATTAATGCTAAAGGCCTTAATGGAACGATCGAACTTTTTTCAAGTTTCCTTTCTATCCTGTCTACGACTTCAGGCATATCCGATTCGACATCCACTGTCCATAAGAAAAAGGATGCCGCAAACGGAATGAAGCACGCAATAAGGAATCGGCTGGAAGTAAAAAAGTTTACAGAACCCGATTCAAGATCCGCAACTTTGATTACCACTTTTAACCGATAGTGCCTTCTATTTCGACGGATAGCACGAAGCCCATTACGATCCGTCCGAAAACGGGCCACACCGTCCACGACGGATAACGAAGTTATTTTCGTCTTAATTGTTACTAACTTTGTAAGCAATCCTGCCAGATCACCGTCACCTGAGATTTTGACTGCATACCGTTTATGCATCATAAATCGCTTCCTTGTTTACATCCGTTGTCACACTTAACGCGGTAATTGCAGTGAATGTTAAAACAGCCACTTCCTCTGATAACGTTTCAACTGTCAAATCGGTACCTGATGCTTCGATTCTATACTCTCCGCTGGCAATGATTGCAAAATCGGGGCCAAGTTTCAGCAACGCATAAGGACCATTAATACGTAAGGAAGTGAATTCTTCAATTGTAACTGATGACACGGTATTGAATAATTTTCTCAAAATATAAAACCCCCTATCCACATCGTATGATTCGGACAGGGGGTCAATGCTTATCTTTTTGATTTTGGCGGACCAAATATTTCGGAGAAGACGATACCTTTCAGTAGATCTTCTTGATTTTTGGGCATTAAATCAGTTTTTTCTATAGCGGATACAGGTTGACGTTTGCCTCCATGTGCTGTCAATCTTCCACTATGGCGATTGACTGATGAATCAGGTCGTTCGATATGACGATTTCCTGATGAATCAGCGCGTTCTTTTCTTTCAACACTGGCTCTGGCAGGTTGTGGTGCTGCAGGTGCTGGTTGAACCGTTGCCTGTGGTAGCTGTTGTTGACGTTGCAGTTGGCGGCTTGGCGGTTCTGTATCCCCGCCTTGCATTTCTTTCTGCAGTTCGCGATACAGCTCTTTTGACATCTCTTTTAATTTACTGGCCGGGTTGTCCGGAACGCGGCCTGTTGCCGTGAATGGCTTTGGCTGCGGTCCTTTCGCGGGTTCCTTTTTCTTCCCTTTACCGTTGAATAGAACTCCGGCAACTAGCGAGATGATCAGTAAGATGAGTCCACTATCCATTCATCGCATCCCCTTTCCGGGAATCTGTTTCCGTTGCTTCAGTCTTTTGTAGGTTCAGTTTTATCGTTCTTTCCATACTTACTGATGGAGTCACGCATTCCTGTATCTGCTTGGACATTTTTAAAGTTCATGTAATCCATGATTCCCATGTTACCTGAACGAAGTGCTTCTGCCATCGCAAGTGGAACTTCCGCTTCCGCTTCAACAACTTTCGCTCTCATTTCTTCAACTTTCGCTCTCATTTCCTGCTCATTTGCAACAGCCATTGCACGGCGTTCTTCCGCTTTTGCCTGTGCGATGTTTTTATCTGCCATAGCTTGTTCAGTTTGCAGTTCCGCACCGATGTTCTTACCGATATCAACGTCTGCGATATCAATGGACAGGATTTCGAAAGCCGTACCTGAATCGAGTCCTTTCGCCAAGACAGTCTGAGAGATCATATCCGGATTTTCTAGAACTTTTGCGTGGTCAATGGACGAACCGATTGTTGAAATGATACCTTCGCCGACACGTGCTACAATTGTCTCTTCACCAGCACCACCGACAAGACGGTCGATATTTGCACGTACAGTAATACGCGCTTTTGCTTTTACTTCAATCCCGTTCATTGCAACACCGGCGATGAATGGTGTTTCAATGACTTTTGGATTTACAGACATTTGAACTGCTTCTAATACGTCACGACCTGCAAGATCGATCGCCGCCGCACGTTCAAATGATAGTTCGATGTTTGCACGATGTGCAGCAATCAGGGCGTTAACGACGCGGTCAACGTTTCCTCCTGCTAGATAATGACTTTCAAGCTGGTTAATTGCAACATCTAGTCCAGCTTTGTGCGCTTTAATGAGCGGGTTGACAATCCGGCTCGGGATAACTCGACGAAGACGCATACCGATCAATGTAAAGATACTTACTCTTACTCCTGCCGCCATGGCGGAAATCCACAGCATTACAGGGACGAGTGTGAAAAATACGGACAATATGATTATTGCTACTACTACGATTGCTACCATACCTATTAAACCTGCTGAACCTGCGATTGCTGGCATTATTCATTCTCCCCTTTCTCTATTGATTCCCTCACTACAATCCGGGAACCTTCAACCTTTACAATGATAACACTTATTCCTTTAGCAATGTAGCTTCCTTCGGAAACGACATCGATTCGTTCGCCGTCAAGCTCGATTGCCCCCGACGGTCTCAGTGCAGTGGAAGTTTTGGCAACGCGTCCAAGCAGTTCCACTCTATTCACATTCGAAACATAGCCGCTTTGCGTATCAGTCGTATCCATCAGCACGACTTTATTGAGCAGATGCAGTTTTTTACCAAAGAACTTCATAATAATCACCATCCCCGTAATGGCGATAGCAACCGCGATAAGGACAGAAATCGCCATATACATCGGATTGCCGCCCGCCATAATAATACTTCCAATAATTGCGAGCGATCCAATGACACCTGCTATACCATGTGGCAAGAAGATTTCCGCAACGACTAGAACCGCGCCCAAAAGGAACAAAATAATCGTTTCGTAACCTGCAAACCCGGCAATCAGGTGTCCGTAGAAGAATAAAACTAATGAGCTGGCAGCCATAGTTCCTGCAACTCCAAATCCCGGGGAGTATAATTCCAATACAAATCCCAGTCCTGCAATTGATAATAAAATCGGTACGACAACAGGATGCGTGATGAACCGTGCAATACTCTCCGAAAATGTTTCATTTGTTGAAATGATTTCCGTATTTTCAAGTCCTGTTTCTTTTAGCAACTCCTTGAGAGATGTCACTGTTCCTTCACTGTATTCGACTTTCTTTGCCTCATCAGCAGTGAGTGTCAGTAAATCACCTACACCAGCCCGATAGTCGGAAAGATCGATTTTAGGATTTGCCATGGCTTCAGCATATAACGGGTTACGTTTTGAAGACTTCGCCGCATTTCTCATACTTGCAACCCACGCACTATGGGCTTTGACATCCGCTGCGTTTCCAGATGAATCAATCACCTGAGCTGCACCGATTAGGCCATTTGGAGACATGTAGATTTCATCTGCATGAAGTGCCAAATAAGCGCCTGCCGATAAAGCATTATCATTGATGTAAGCGATTACCTTCAAATCCGTTTCATCCATTAGCTTGGCAATTTTTCCGGCTGCATCGGTAAATCCTCCAGGTGTGTCTATTTCCAGTATGATCGCTTTCGCTCCTGCTTTTTCAGCTTCCGAGAATGATCGTTGCAAAAAAGCGTATAATCCTTTCTCAACAACATCTTCAATTGGGACTTTATATACTTTCGCAGTAGCCGCCTGACTATCTAAAAGCGGAAAAGCGAACGCAGATACGAATAAAATGAACAGAAGAACTCTTCCTATCATTTTATGCATAATATTTTTCACCTCTCTCTATATATTCTAGTATATCTCTATATACGTTCCAAATGCATAGAAGTTTCATTTTCCCTGAAACTTTTTATCTTCCTTCACAATACAAATAAACCGGAAAATCCATAACGGATTTTCCGGTTTACCAAATTTTAAATTCAAAACAAGGTCGAACTCATCATTGCAGGAAATCAGAATTTACGTTTCCTTGCAGCTTCAGATTTCTTTTTACGTTTTTCACTCGGCTTATCATAATACTCGCGCTTTCTTACCTCTTGTATTGTTCCACTTTTGGATACAGTACGTTTGAAGCGGCGAAGAGCATCTTCAAGCGATTCGTTTTTACGAACAACAGTTTTCGACATATCTCTTGTCCCTCCCTCCAAACACACTTCTTGTACATGACCAAGTGCCATGTACTCATAAATTATACCGCGAAATAAACAATAGGTCAATATAAAACTTTCAAATTAATAATCGGAGTCGGATTCAAGGCCTTGCATGATCTTAACGCCTGAACTTGCACCGATTCTTGTCGCTCCCGCATCAATCATTTTTTTCATATCATCTAGACTTCGGACACCGCCCGACGCTTTGACGCCCGTTTTAGGTCCTACAACCGCCCTCATAAGCTTGACGTCTTGTTCTGTGGCACCGCCGGTTGAGAAACCAGTCGACGTTTTCACAAAATCTGCTCCTGCTAGGACCGAGAGTTCACATGCTTTCCTTTTCTCCTTCTCAGTGAGAAGAGATGTTTCGATAATTACTTTGACGATCGCTTTCCCTTTTGCTGCATTTACAACTGATTCAATGTCATTTTTCACGATTTCATCATCACCGCTACGTAGCGCACCGATATTGATCACCATATCAATTTCAGTCGCTCCATTTGTAATCGCGTCGGCAGTTTCAAACGCTTTTACTTCGGATGTTGATGCTCCAAGTGGAAACCCAATAACTGTACATACTTTTACTGGTGATCCTTCAAGTGCAAATGCTGCTGTTTTTACCCATGTCGGGTTTACACAGACAGAGGCAAACGTGTATTTACGGGCTTCTTCACATAATGTCTGAATTTCCGTCTTTTTTGCGTCAGCTTTCAATAATGTATGATCAATATAAGTTGCAAAATTTGTATTCAAATGAATACCTCCTCGAGTTGTCCGTACTTCTCATATCATATCAAGAACCATTCATTTCTGCACCAAAAAAGCTGTTCCTTCCTAAAATGGATAAGAACAGCTTTTAAAGAATAAAAATTATACGGGTTGTGTTTCTTCCTCTATAACGCGAACAAATTGCCCTTCGTTATATGGGTAGCCCGCTTTCACCACTTTCACACGAATGATTTTACCGACCATAGACTCTTCAGCAGGGAATACGAGTTTCAAATAATTATCCGAGTAGCCTTCATACAAACCGCTGTTGGGATCAAGCTTATATTTTTCTTCCGGAATGACTTCGAGTACCTCATTTTCGAAAGTGGACGCATATTGCTTCGCCAGCTGATCATTCAATTCAATCAAACGGTGAACGCGTTCATTTTTCACATCTTCAGGAACCTGATCTTCCATTCTTGCGGCAGGGGTACCTGTCCGTTTTGAATAAGGGAAAACATGAAGTTCGGAGAATTTATAATCACGGATAAAGTTATATGTTTCCATGAACTCCTCTTCCGTTTCGCCTGGGAAGCCTACGATAACATCTGAAGTGATCGCTAGTTGCGGTAGCGCTTCACGAAGCCTGTCCAGACGTTCTCCGAAAAATTCCATTGTGTACTTACGGCGCATTCGTTTCAAGACTGTGTTTGAACCAGACTGTATCGGTATATGCAGATGACGGACGATGGTCGATGAATGACGAAGAACATCAATTACTTCATCAGTCAGTTGGCTCGCTTCAATTGAACTGATGCGGAGTCGTTTGAGCCCTTTCACTTGGGTTTCAAGGTCACGTAGCAATCGTGCCAGATTGTAATCTTTCAAATCTTCACCGTATCCGCCTGTATGAATACCAGTCAAAACAATTTCCAAATATCCCGCATCAACAAGCTGTTGCGCTTGATGGATGACTTCCTGTGGATCACGTGAACGCATAAGTCCCCGCGCCCACGGAATGATGCAAAATGTACAGAAGTTATTGCATCCTTCCTGAATTTTGAGGGACGCGCGCGTGCGGTCCGTAAATGCAGGAACATCCAGTTCTTCATAAACCCTGTTTTTCATGATGTTGCGGACAGCGTTGATCGGCTGACGTTCTGTACGGTACTCATCAATGAGCCCAATCAGTTTCGACCGGTCTTGTGTTCCGACAACAATATCAACCCCTGGAATCGCCATGATTTCAGCAGGAGACGTCTGTGCATAACAACCTGTAACGCAAATGACAGCGTCCGGATTTTTCCGGACTGCACGACGGATGACTTGCCGGCTTTTCTTATCACCGGTATTCGTCACTGTACATGTATTAATGACGTAAACATCAGAGTTCTTTTCGAAATCCCCGCGGTCATATCCGGCTTGTTTGAATAGTTGCCAGATTGCCTCGGTTTCGTAATGATTCACTTTGCAGCCCAACGTATGGAAAGCGACCGTTGACATCAGCTGCTCACCTCTTTCACTCAAATTCGTAAGACATTGCGGACAATAAATACAATGGTGCTGTTTCTGTCCGCAATATACGCGGACCTAATGCTATCGGAAGAAATCCTTCTGTTCGAAGTGTTTCGGCTTCATTCCTGGACAATCCGCCTTCAGGTCCGAATACAACAAGCACCGTTTGTTCATGATATACGTTTTTCAGACGGTCTGCAATTTTGTTCGGATCTCCACTTTTTGCGTCTTCTTCATCAGCAAAAAGAAGAACATCAAATTTTCTCGATTCAACAATCAATTGCCGAAATGATAATGGAGTACCGACCATTGGAATAACAGTGCGATGGCATTGTTCTGCAGCTTCTTTGGCAATTTTACGAAGCCGTTCGACTTTTTTATCGCCTTTTCTTTCATCCCACTTTACAATGGACCTTTCAGCTTGAAATGGCAGGATCCCTACCATGCCGAGTTCGGTCCCTTTTTGAACGATTAAATCGAGTTTATCGCCTTTAGGGAGACCGCAAGCAACCGTAACTTCTACAGGCATTTCGTTGGCCCGAAGACGCTCTTCTTTGCGTCTGACAACGACGCCGTCAGACAAAACTTCTATAATTGTGGAAACGAAAGCTTCTTGGTCAGTAACAGCGATGATATCATCACCGACATTCATCCGCATGACACGAACGATGTGCTTGCCGTCATCTCCCGTTATTGTTGCGGTTCCTTTTTCACCAAAAGAAGATTGTAGAAAATAGCGTTGCAAACTATTACACGCCCCTTTTCCGAGCGATGATAGCAACCCAGTCTTCCATAAGGATTGACTCGATAATCTCAAAACCTTTGCTGACAAGATCATCTTTTACGAGATCGCGCTTCTGTCCGATGATTCCCGAAACGATGAACAACCCATCTTCCGGTAAAATGGTATATGCATCTTGGGAAAAGGACATGATAACTTCTGCAAGGATGTTTGCGATGATAATATCGGCCGGCACCTTTACAGAGTCCAATAGGTTGCCATGCGTAACCTCTACTATTTCTTCAACATTGTTCAATTTGATATTTTCTTTAGCTGCTACAACTGCAACTTGATCCAAATCGAGTGCTTGAACACGGGAAGCGCCCAGTAGCGCTGCTCCAATTGACAACACACCTGAACCCGTACCAACATCGACAACAGTATCGCCCGGCTCGACGTATTTTTCTAGCGCTTGTAAACACATGACTGTTGTTGGATGCGTGCCCGTTCCAAACGCCATGCCCGGATCAAGTTCAATGATCAATTCATCAGATTCGACAGGAGCATAGTCTTCCCAGGTCGGGACGATCGTAAAGCGGCCGGAAATTTTGACGGGATGATAGTATTTCTTCCATGCAGTCGCCCAATCTTCTTCATCGACTTCATTCGTTTGGATGGCATTTCCCCCGACATTCAACCCGAATTCAGACAAGCCTTCAATTGACTGACCAATGTCTTTCACAGTTTCTATAAGAAAACTATTTACGGGTAAATATGCTTTTAAGATAACGCCGTCTGCTGGAAAATCGTTTTTGTCGAGCGCCCATATTTCACCGTATCGATCCTCGTGGAGGCGATCGGGCTCTGCCGAATCTTCGATAACAACTCCGCTTGCGCCCGCTTCATGTAATATATTCGCTACTGCTTCAGTTGCTTCATGTGTCGTATGAATGGAAATTTCCGACCACTTCAATGAATTCATCCCTTTCAGTCGCCTTTGATTGACCGTTTGATTTTATCGAACAGTGAACTTGAGTACTCGTCCAGCGCATCTCCGCTGATTGCTGCAAATTCACGCATCAATTCTTTCTGTTTTTCCGTCATCTTTTTAGGCGTCAGCACTTTCACTACTACATGCTGATCTCCGATTCCCCGACCATGGACGTTTTTAACGCCTTTGCCTTTCAATCGGAAGCGTGTTCCTGTTTGTGTTCCGGCAGGGATTTTCAAGTTCACATTGCCTTGCACGGTCGGTACTTCGATTTCATCTCCGAGTGAAGCCTGCGGGAATGAAAGACTGAGTTCCAAATAGATATCATCTTCTTCACGGATGAATTTCTCATGCGGTTTCACACGGAATACGATATACAAATCGCCCGCCGGTCCTCCGTTGTGACCCGGTTCACCCTGGCCAGATACACGAAGTTGTTGACCATCGTCGACACCTTCAGGTATTGTCACTTTGATTTTCTTTCTTATCGTTACTCTGCCTGCACCATGACAAGTTGAACATTTTTCAGGAATTATTTTACCAGTTCCATGACAATGTGGACATGCCCTGCGATTGACCATCTGACCAAGCGGCGTGTTTTGAGTGACGCTGATTTGTCCGGAACCGCTACAATGGGTACATGTTTTAGGTGTCGTTCCTTTTTTGGCGCCCGAACCATCACAAGTCTCACATGTTTCTTCTTTTGGAATTTCAACTTCCGTTTCCTTCCCGAAAACAGCCTCCATGAAATCAATGTTCATCGAGTATTGTAAGTCATCCCCTTTTCTCGGGGCATTCGGATCACGTCGACGGGTATTCCCTCCGAAAAACGTACTGAATATATCATCAAAACCAAAGCCATCAGCACCGCCTCCACCGCCGAAACCACCAAATCCTTGGGTCGGATCAGTATGGCCGAATTGGTCATAATTCGCCTTTTTCGAGTCGTCGCTCAGCACTTCATACGCTTCGGTCACTTCTTTGAATTTCTCAACTGCATCATCCGCTTTGTTCAAGTCCGGATGGTATTTTTTTGAAAGCGAACGATATGCTTTTCTAATTTCATCCTTAGATGCAGATTTTGACAATCCCAATACATCATAATAATCTCTTTTACTCATTATTTCACTCTCCCGAAATACTTTGGATATCGTCTATTGTATCATTAATAACTGAAAAGCGTAAGCGCCTGGTCAGCCTCAAAAAGCGCTGGAAGTCTTGAAAGTAAAGGCGCTCTTTGGCTTTATCTTCAAGACTGAAGCGACTCGAGAGGCTAGGCGCTGAAGTCTAGATCGCACAAAAAAATCGGAAAAGCCAAAGCCGGAATATCGGACTTTGACTTTTCCGTCAACAATTACTTTTATTTATTAACTTTGTCGTCAACCTCTTCAAAATCAGCGTCAACTACGCTATCGTCTTGAGGTTCGCCAGCGCCTTCAGCTGCTTCAGCTGCGGCTTGTTCATACAATTTCATAGACATCTGTTGGACGATTTCATCCAATTTTTCTTTTTTCGTGCGAATAGCATCAAAGTCGCCGGCTTCAAGTGCGGCTTTCAGCTCTTCCTTAGCTTCTTCTACACTTTTCACTTCTTCTTCGGAAACTTTTCCTTCAAGATCTTTCAAAGTCTTTTCAGCCATGAATACGAGTTGGTCCGCCTCGTTTTTCAAGTCAGCTTCTTCTTTACGCTTTTGGTCAGCTTCAGCATTTGCTTCTGCATCTTTCACCATGCGTTCGATTTCGTCATCAGATAGACCAGAACTTGCTTGGATTGTGATGTTTTGTTCTTTTTGAGTTCCAAGATCCTTGGCTTTAACTGTTACAATACCGTTTTTATCGATATCGAATGTAACTTCGATTTGCGGAACGCCGCGCGGTGCCGGCGGAATATCCGTCAATTGGAAACGGCCAAGCGTTTTGTTGTCCGCAGACATCGGACGTTCCCCTTGTAATACGTGGATGTCAACTGCAGGCTGGCTATCAGCCGCTGTTGAGAATACTTGTGATTTGCTTGTCGGGATTGTCGTGTTACGTTCGATTAGTTTCGTAAAGACGTTACCCATCGTTTCAATACCGAGTGAAAGAGGTGTTACATCTAAGAGAACTACGTCCGTTACGTCTCCGCTCAAAATGGACCCTTGAACAGCTGCGCCAAGTGCAACCACCTCATCCGGGTTAACGCCTTTATATGGTTCTTTCCCTGTTTCCTTCTTGATCGCTTCTTGTACGGAAGGAATACGAGTCGATCCGCCGACAAGAATTACTTTATCGATCTCGGATGCCGCCAGGCCTGCATCTTTCAATGCCTGACGTGTAGGTACCATTGAACGTTCAACAAGGTGAGCAGTCAATTCATCGAATTTTCCACGAGATAGTGATATTTCTAGGTGAAGTGGACCTGCCTCGCCTGCTGTGATGAATGGAAGCGAAATTTGTGAAGTTGTTACACCTGATAGATCTTTTTTCGCTTTCTCTGCAGCGTCTTTCAAACGTTGCATCGCCATTTTGTCTTTCGACAAATCAATTCCGTTGTCTTTCTTGAATTCTTGAACAAGGAAGTCGATGATGACATCGTCAAAATCATCGCCGCCAAGTTTATTATCTCCAGCAGTTGATTTAACTTGGAATACTCCGTCACCAAGTTCAAGGATTGAAACGTCGAACGTACCGCCGCCAAGGTCATAAACAAGAATTGTTTCATCGTCATCTGTTTTATCAAGACCATATGCAAGTGCTGCAGCAGTCGGCTCGTTGATGATACGTTCTACTTCAAGTCCCGCAATTTTACCAGCATCCTGTGTTGCTTGACGTTGTGCATCGCTGAAGTAAGCAGGAACTGTAATAACCGCTTTCGTCACTTTTTCACCCAGGTACTCTTCTGCATAGCCTTTCAAGTACTGAAGAATCATTGCAGAAACTTCTTGTGGCGTATATTCTTTGTCTTCAGCTTTTACTTTAAAATCTGTTCCCATATGTCTTTTAACTGACATGATTGTGTTTGGGTTCGTGATTGATTGGCGTTTCGCAACTTCTCCGACTTGACGTTCGCCGTTTTTAAATGCTACGACGGATGGCGTTGTACGGTTACCTTCCGGATTTGGAATAACTTTCGGCTCTCCGCCTTCATAAATTGCTACCACTGAGTTTGTTGTCCCTAAGTCAATACCGATAATTTTGCTCATAATAAAATTCCTCCTATTAAAAATGCTTATTATGTAAGTTGAAATAATGAACTCCATTACCCCGCCGCGGCGCTAGAAGCCTTAGCTCAGTTTATACAAAGGTTTCAATACTTCAACTTAACTAGTTCTTTATTCGTTCACTTTAACCATCGCTGGTCGAAGGACACGATCTTTCAACATATAGCCTGCTTGCATTTCTTCAAGTACGATGCCCGATGGTTTATCCTCATCTTTACCTGTCATGATCGCCTGATGGAAATTCGGATCAAATTCCTGATCTAGTGCTTTGATTTCGACAAGTCCTTCATCTTCAAGGGCTTGAACGAAAGTACGATAGATCATATCTAGTCCCGTCAACATTGTTTGCGCCTCTTCGGTTTTCGTTTCGACAGTAAGTGCCCGCGCAAAGTTATCAAGAACCGGAATCAGATTCGTCACGACGTTTTGGGCGCGATATTTTTGCAGCGCTTCTTTATCAAGAGAGGCTCTTCTTTTGAAATTTTCATAATCCGCAAGAAGTCTGAGGCGTTTGTTCTCTTCCTCTTGCAGCTTTTCTGTCAGTTCTTGCACAATAGTGTCATTCCCGTTCTCAACGATTTCAATCTCTTCAACTTTTTCATCAGAATCGATTGTTTCGTTTGCTTCTTCGGAAGCTTCCACTACAGTTTTGCCGTTCTCTTCTACTTCATCATTTACATTCGTCATTGGTCGTTCCTCCCTGCTGTTCCGCCGCCTATTGTCAGCCTAGCCAATTCTCTGGACAAATCACTACTCATTAAATCGAGCATCGTGATGACTCTTGCATAGTCCATCCGTTTGGGTCCGATGATTGCGATGGAACCCGTCATATTGTCGCCGGCTGAATATGTCGCTGTAATCACACTACAATCTTCCATCGCATTGTGATTGTTTTCAGAACCGATGCGGACATGAATACCTGTCATACCTTCCTGGAAAAACGTCATAGCCGGAACACCTTTGTCCATCAGTTCAAAAAATGTTTTCATCTTATGGATATCATTGAATTCAGGTTGTTTCATCATATTCATCTTACCGCCAAAAAACAGGCGTTCCTCCGGTTCGATTGAAATCGCCCGTTGGAATGATGCGAATAAGTCGCCCGCATGATGGATATGACGCTCCAATACTGTTTTCGATTCCTCAACGAGCATCTTTTGGAGATTGACGAGCGGTGTGCCGATGAGCCGTTCGTTCAAGATGTTCACCATTTTTTCAATATCTGATGAGGTGAATCCCTCCGGTACGTTGAAGAGCCTATTCTCAACACGGCCATTGTCTGTGACAATGATTGCAACAGCCGTTTTCTGATCCAATGGAACAACTGAAAAACGTTTTACTGCATGCAATGATGTATCGGGACCGAGTAGAATCGATGTGTAATTCGTTAAATCGGAAAGTATTGTCGCCGATTTGCGTATTAACTCTTCGGTTTCCACTACTTTTTCCCGAAAAATCGAGCGTAAGTGAATACTGTCCTCCGTGTTGAGCTTTTCTGTCGTTAATAGATGGTCGACATAAAATCGATACCCTTTTTCGGATGGTATTCTGCCGGATGAAGTATGGGTCTTCTCAAGATAACCCATCTCCTCAAGGTCAGCCATTTCATTCCTTATTGTTGCTGGACTGAATGGGGCTTCCGGCTTTTTGGATAGCTGCCTCGATCCGACGGGTTGTGCGGACTCGATGAAATCGTCAACCGTCAGTTGCAATATAAGCAATTGTCTGTTCGTCAACATAATCATCACTCCTGTTAGCACTCCGTGACTTCGAGTGCTAATACTACTGATAATTTAACAAATACAAATCGGCATGTCAACGAATAGACTCTACATTATTTAAGAAATTGTTGGAATACGTCGTTTCCTCTGTAAACGCCCCGTTGCGTCAACTTCAACGCATCATCCAACCGTTCAACCAGTCCATTTTGAATTAATGATTGCAAAGTTTCGCCGTAAACATCGTCGATTGATTTTCCAAACTTGATTTGGAATGAAGAAACGGATACGCCATCAGTTTTACGGAGCCCAAGAAACATCTCTTCTTCCATCGCTTCTGTTTCCGTTACTACATGTGTCTGTTGGAGCGGTCGTTCTCCCGACATTGTTTTCTCCATATATTTTGTAATCGGCCCGATGTTGGAGTACCTCGTTCCACTTATATACCCGTGTGCGCCAGCACCAACACCTGCGTATGTGGCATTTTCCCAATAGAGGAGATTATGGATCGACTCGCTACCCGGAATTGCAAAATTACTAATTTCGTAGCGCTGCCGTCCTCTACGCTCCATATGATCAATAAGCATCGTGAACATTTCTGTTTCGATATCCTCACCAGGCAGCGGCAATTTGCCTTTATTCATCAAGTTGTAAAAGACGGTTTTCGGTTCAACTATGAGCGAGTATCCTGAATAATGAGGGAGATCAAGCGCAGTCGCCTGTACAAGAGTGTCATGCCATTGAGCGATTGTTTGACCCGGCAACCCATAAATCAAGTCGATGCTTATATTGTCGAATCCTGCTTTTCTCGCTTCACCAACAACGCGCGCAGCATCATCTGCTCCATGCGTTCTGCCAATTTTTTTCAAAAGATCCGCGTCAAATGACTGGACACCAATACTCAACCTGTCCACACCGCCATTTTTCAGAACGGTCAATTTACCGTATGTCAGTTCATCCGGATTTGCTTCCGTCGAGAACTCTTTCAATGAACTCACATCTACATATTCATGGATAATCTCTAGCAGCCGCTCAAGTTGGTTTTCGGACAGTGAAGTCGGTGTACCGCCTCCTAAGAAAACCGTCTCAACTTCTTTGAATGAAACGCCTTCCTGCCGCATGATGGCCAGCTCTTGACCCATCGATTCTATATATTCATCGACCGGCTGGTTTTTAAAAAACACTTTATTGAAATCGCAGTAATGACAAATTTGATGGCAAAACGGGATGTGGATATACATACCCCTCATTCCGTCACTTCCTTCCTTAACTATTTATAAGCGCAAGCAAGCGCCCGTTCAGATGCGATAGAGTCCAGACACGGAAAAAAGAGGGCTTGAAGCCCCCTTTTTCTTCGTTTATTAATTATTCCTCGTCCATCTTCAAGACAGCCATGAACGCTTCTTGCGGCACTTCTACCGACCCTACTTGTTTCATACGCTTTTTACCTTCTTTTTGTTTATCAAGCAATTTACGTTTACGGGAGATATCTCCGCCGTAACATTTGGCGAGGACGTTTTTCCCCATCGATTTGATTGTGGAACGTGCAACAATCTTTTGTCCGATCGCTGCCTGTACAGGCACTTCAAATTGTTGTCTCGGGATTAATTTCCGTAACTTTTCAACAATCGCTTTCCCGCGGTCATACGAAAAGTCTTTATGGACGATGAAACTGAATGCGTCAACTTGCTCCCCATTTAGGAGGATGTCCATTTTAACGAGTTTCGATTGTTTATAGCCAATTAGTTCATAGTCGAGTGAGGCATACCCTTTCGTACTTGACTTCAACTGATCAAAGAAATCATAAACGATTTCAGCAAGCGGCAATTCATAGATGATGTTGACACGGGTTGAATCCAGATAATCCATCGTCATGAAGTTTCCGCGTTTTTGTTGACACAATTCCATTACGGACCCGACATACTCGTTCGGCACCATAATGGATGCTTTTACATACGGCTCCTCGACATAATCGACTTTCTGCGCGTCCGGCATCATAGCAGGGTTGTCCACTTTCAATTCGGTACCATCCGTCAGGACGACGTTATAAATAACACTCGGCGCCGTTGTAATCAGGTCAATATTAAATTCGCGCTCAATTCTTTCCTGAATAATTTCCATATGCAGCAGTCCAAGGAATCCACAACGGTAACCGAAACCGAGTGCCTGTGATGTTTCCGGCTCGTATTCAAGTGCTGAATCATTCAATTCAAGTTTTTCCAATGCATCGCGAAGATCATTGTATTTGGACGTATCAATCGGATACAATCCGCAGAACACCATCGGATTCATCCGGCGGTATCCAGGCAACGGTTCACTCGCCGGATTTGTCACGGTCGTAATCGTATCTCCGACCCGTGTATCTCCGACATTTTTTATGGAGGCGGATAAATAGCCGACATCTCCGACAGTCAATTCTTCTCTCGGTGATATTTTCGGTGTGAAGACACCGATTTCAAGAACTTCAAACTCTTTGCCAGTCGCCATCATATGAATCTTATCGCCCGGCTTAACTGAGCCTTGCATGATTCGGATGTTGACGATAACACCTTTATACGGATCATAATGAGAATCGAAAATCAACGCTTGGAGCGGAGCATCCGGATCCCCTTGCGGAGCGGGAACTTTCTCGACAATCTGTTCCAGTATATCTTCAATTCCAATTCCCGCTTTTGCGGATGCAAGTACCGCTTCAGAAGCATCCAATCCGATAACGTCTTCTACTTCTTTTCTCACACGTTCCGGATCAGCAGCGGGCAAATCGATTTTGTTGATGACCGGCAATATTTCAAGATCATTATCAAGTGCCAAATAAACGTTTGCCAGCGTCTGCGCTTCAATACCTTGAGCCGCATCGACGACAAGGATTGCACCTTCGCAGGCCGCAAGACTTCGGGACACTTCATATGTAAAGTCGACGTGCCCAGGCGTATCGATTAGGTGGAATGTGTACTCCTGCCCGTCCTTCGCCGAATACGTCAGCTGTACTGCATTCAATTTAATGGTAATACCGCGTTCGCGTTCAAGATCCATGGAATCCAATGTCTGGGTTTTCATTTCCCTTGATGTCAATGTTTGGGTCTGTTCTAAAATCCGATCCGCCAATGTTGATTTCCCATGATCGATATGGGCGATGATGGAAAAATTTCGAATGTTTTTTTGGCGTGCCGCTCTCTGTTCATGATTCATATCAGTTCACTCCTATTTTAACTAAATAAATTATAGCAGATATCCGTCCATCTTGTTATATATTTATGTTAAAACCTTTGTATACCAGGCTTTATAATGACTCTACTTAAACTGATTTCGTACTAATCTATAAAAAGAACAATAAAAACCCTTTTTTTATCAAAGTACCGAAAAAATATCACGGCACCCTCATTCTTAATACCAAGCTAAATGGAATTAGTTGTATAGTAGTAAATAGTATTCTTATCAAGAATTACCGTTATTAATCGATAAATTTTTAGTTTAACCGGATTATATGGTACCCTTTCCCACTAATAAAACATATACATACAAGGAATGGCTTCAAATTAGAAATGAGGATCCTTATTAATTACTTCTTGAAATCACCTAACTTTTTCACTGTTCTTCAAAGTTGGGAATAAGACGTTATTAACAATGGATTCTTTTATACGTTGTCGGATTTTTCTTAAATTCTATCGAGCCTATCTTAATGTAAAGTCCATGAACTTGTATTGGATTCACCTTAGTTTTCTTTGATATAATTAATAGTAGCAGGAAATGTTTTCATTAGGACACTTCCTGCTTCACTTGATATAAATATTTTTTATTGTAATCTTAATTGGCAAAAACCAATTGGACCCAGAAATATAACAATGTCAATGTTACGATTGTTGTTATTGGAATGACAATCAACGTTACGCTTAGGTAATCTTTCCAAGTAACTTTAATTTTGTTTTTTCTAAGGATATGCATCCAAAGAAGGGATGCAAGCGTTCCAATAGGTAGTAGCAAAGAACCCATGTCACTGCCAATGATATTCGCAAGATATATGGTCTTTAGTGTAATCGGATCTAGCCCCATTTCAGTCAAGGTAATCGTCCCAATCATTAATGCAGGATGGTTATTAAAGATGTTAGATAGCATTGAAACTAACCCTCCCATGATGAAACTTGCTTGAAATAACCCTTGATTTACAATTGGCTCACATAATTGCACTAGTAACGCTGTTAGTCCCACATTATGCAAGCCATAAATAATCACATACATAGAAAAGGCGAAAATAAGAATTTGCCAAGGAGTTTTCTTCAGTATATCTACAGGGTTAGTCCGTAAATGATACCATCGCCAAAAAAGTAGAGCGGCCGATCCGAGCACAGCTACAATTTCAATAGGGACGTTAACAAAAGATGCAACAAAAAGTAGACAACGCATGATAAAGACAAATAATAATATCTTCATCATGAATTTAGTACGTTTTTGTTTTGTTTCAACCGAAATCTTCGTCTTTAGGGGGTGGAAATTTTTACTAAAAAAGACTTCTTCAACATCATTTAAAGAATTGGGTAATTTTTTCGGGAGTCTATTTCTTAGAATCAAATACATTAGGCTCGACATAAAAAACAAACCTATTGTTGCCGGGACAAACATCATTGCCGTATGCATCCAAAGTGACATCTGAACAATTTCCAACGCGATCAAGTTAACGATATTACTTACTCCTATCGGTGCACTTGAAGCTGTTGCAATGAGTGCCCCACTTAAGAGATAAGGAATTTGTTGATGAGGTTTTAGTTGAAGATTTTTAAGTAATAATAGTAATATAGGCGTAGTAATTAGAATACTCCCATCATTATTAAACAACAGTGTCATCAAAAAACACAATATCTGAACATTCCAGTAAAGACGATACCCTGAACCTTTCGATAGTTTTGCAAGATATGCGGCTGCCCAATGGAAAAAACCGAAACTCTCCAATATAACAGCCATAACAATCGTTGCAATGATTGTTATGGAGGCACCCCCAATTTTATCGATGATATCCATGATATCCGCTTGTGACACAATCCCTGTTAATAGAATTATTGCCGCACCGATTGAAGCGGGCCAGGCCTCATTCATTCCTCTAGGTCTCCAAAATATGACTAACATTGTTGTTAGGAACACCAAACCGGTGATTACAATTTGAAAACTCATACATTTACATATCCCTTCTTTTCAATAGAATAATATCCTCTTATTGTTTGTCCGTTTCTTTTATGTATATTCGCCTCAATCGAATAGGAACGGGATGTATGTCCAATCCTTTCAAAATGTATATATGTTTGAAAGGAACAGTTTTACACATTAACTGGACAACCGTTCGTATAATGGATGAAAAATAGAATACGGAGAACTTGTCCAAAAAAAAATAGGCTGTCGATAGTTTCTCGTCAGCCCGAAAAGGGTCCTCCCCTTCTTACTATCTTCAATTAGAAGCAAATAACGTATTAATGGAATGCAACAGGGGTCTACACTTTATGCAGCGTTTTAATATGTTGAAGGTTTACATAAATGGAGTTCTTCCTAGCTGTTTGAATCTCAACGATTTGACCTTCTATATTATTTAATTTCCCTATAAAACTTTTATTTCCATCAATATTAAATACAACAATCTCACTGGCAAGCTTTTCAACTTGAACTTCAAAGGTGTTTGGCAATAATTCTTGATCCGATTGTATCGTAGTCTTCCGGTCATCCAGGCCGTAGGGTTTTTCATTTTGAGAATATGGAATCAGCCATTTCAAATGACTTAATGCAATATACATGGTCTTATAAATGGGAGAATCGAATACTAGATAGTCACTCATGATACTTGAAATACAACCATGCAGGGTATGACCGCCTGTGACATAAATTTCAACATATTTCCCTTTAGCTTTTAAAAGTACCTCTCCAAAAGTCAAATCTTCGTTATTTTCATCCGAAATAATGCTGGGGAACTCCATTGGGGCTTTTAAATCGTCTTCATTATCACGGTCAACTGCAAAGTTTTGAATATGAACTAGGGGAATGTAGACAAAGTCTATTCCGTTAAAAAGCACAATCATATCGCTGCCTAGGTCAATAACGGTCCCCTTTAGTTGTTTCTTCCCGGAAACTTCAATTTGAACAACTTCGTTAATAAGACTTTGAATAATTTTATTCAAATTCACATCTCCTTCCTGCCTACTAGCTACACTACCCATGCTTTTCAATTAAATAAATGGGGACCTTTCTACAAACCATTTATTTACGTAATACTCGTTTTCAATCATTAAACTCACGATACATCTTTGCTGCATGCTTCATTAAAGCGGAGTATTGCATTTCTTCTATCGATTTTTCTTCTGATGAATTTGTTTGCTTTTCAGGAATATGATAGGTATTTGTTTCCGCGTGCTTCATAAGTGCATAATATTGCTTCTCTAACATTTCTTTTTCATTTTTCGGATTTTCTTGAAGTTGAGGCATAGCAGGAGTATTTGCTTCAACGGATTCAATTTCTTCGTAAAAAGCTGGTAATACACTTTCTTCAGCAATGCTGTTTTGTTGTGTATTTGCGTACTTATTGCTATTCATGGTGCTCCATGTGTTTAAAAGTTTCCTCCTATTTTTACGTTTGAACTCAGGTTTAGTAATGTTAAATTGCTCTTTTTTTATAAAGCATTCAGCGGATCTTACAACATCCAGGTGACCCACTTCAAACGGTTGGACTTCATTCTTATTCACTAATTCATTTGTAACCTTTTGCAATAAGTTGAAACCTTCTTCAGTCTCAAGCTTTGAACTTACTTGTAAAATTTCATCCAAAACATTCTTTACTTCCGTTGATTCCGCGAAGGGCTTTTCATTAAAAGTCGTTTCAACATATTGTAATGGAGTCATTTTGATTGTTAGTTGTTTATCATTTGCGTTATCTCGCTGAAATTCTGTCACTTGTTCTCCCTTCGGAGTATCGGGTTGGTCATGTGTGTCGTGATCACTTAATGTAACGGTTTCTTGAATGAAATCTACGTGTCGCTCAATATCAATATCAACACCCAGGGAGTCAGATGTTACTTCCGCTTCTATCTCTATTTCTACTTCTGGTTCTGCTACTACTGCTAAATCTACTTCTACTTTCGTTTCTACCTCTACTTCCACTTCAACTGCTGTCTTTGGTTGAACTTTTGTATGTGCTTTAGCATCATTTTCAACTACCGCTATTCCTTCTAGGGGGGCACCCGCAAAGAGAGCTTCAGTACTTGTTGCTGAATCCATTTTGTTTGTCGTTTGTAAATGTTTAACGGCATCTCGCTCTTCGGCATGAACCTCCTGTAACTCATTTAAGAAGGAATCAGACTTTTCCCTTGATGCATCTTCCGTAAGAGGAGTCTGTTGTGTGTTGGATGTGATTGAATTTAAGATATTCTGTTGTTCCAGATAATTAATTTTTTTGACCTGATCATCGTTTATTGTGCTATAAATGTTGGATATAATGGATTTTTGGATATAGAGTTGTTCCGTATTACAAATTACGGTAATGTAATTTTCAAATATTCCGCTTAACACCCCGAAAAACACCTGATTGCCGACGCTATTTACGTAGACCCAGTTGTATTTCAAAGCGTTCAAAACATCTACTAAGTAGTTTCTATCAAGATATGGTGTATTTTTTGGCGAAACGTAAAAATCTTTAGCATTTTTTGAAAGGGCCCGGATATGTTGGAGTGCAAAGTAAAAAACATTTTGATCAACTTCAACAACTAGATGGTCTTGTTTAACATCTAACAAAATTCCTTTTATTAATTGATCGTCACTAAGATACAATCCAATTTCCATATCTATAAGGCCGGCTAAAGCTTTTTCAAATTTTCGCTCATGCAATTTTTTGGCCCTCCTTCATAGAATAGCGTCGCTTCTGACAAACAGAAGCGACGAATGTATCAAATAACTATTTACTTTTTCACTTCGAGTCTTTTGATTTATTATCTTTTCCTTGATTACTATCTTCGTCTGTTTTCGTTTTTTCGATTTTGACTCCGTAGCTAATATTCCTGATATGAAAAAGGGAGACTCGGATAATCTCTTCGTTTGCGACGATTGTTACAAAATCATCAGAAACAATGTCCATTATACCCTCTAGTGCTTCTGGTCCTCCGCGGTTGATTTTTACCCATCGAAGTGTTAATTTCCCCAAAACACTCTTGAAATCTTTAGCTTGAATGAATGTAAAGTCATCAGGAATTTCAACGGCAAGTTGCACTTGATCTTTTGCATTATAAGTTAGGCTTTTAATGTGCTGTGTATTGTAATAGATGATTCCTTCCTCTGCGTTAAGTAATGTAATGTAATCCTCGTCTGCTGCCAGTAACTTACCAATACGTGATTCAGGTCCCCCTCTATCGACTTTAATTACTCTATCAACCAGTGAGTGTATCATTTCCGTATTCATTAAGTTCCAACCTCCTTTTATCGTGTCCTGCTATCTATATGTATCTTAGGTTGAGAAGGTTATGGTCATTTGCCCAGTTCAAATAAATGGGCCAAGTACAAATATTTTTTATAATATAGGCCGAGCAATTATATCTCCCGCTCTTTTTCAGTTTTTGAAGAACCTTAATATGCATAAATTTAACTTCATACTATATTAGTAGTCGTCATGGTTTGCGTACTAACAGAGCATTATTACTATTAAGTTTTCCAATATGTCAAAGCAATCTATGCCCCATCAGATTTCCTGCCGACACAGTAAAAATAGTATTGAATACAATGGTATAGACTATAAAAAGAAGGTGGGATTTTTATGCCAAAAGGAAAAAAAGCTAGAGGTCGCCGTTCAAATTCAGGTTCTAATTCTACAGGTAATACATCGACGGGCTCTGGTTCAAGAGATTCTACATCGACGGGCTCTGATTCAAGAGGTTCTACATCGACAGGCTCTGGGTCAAGAGGTTCTACATCGACGGGTTCTGGGTCAAGAGGTTCTACATCGACGGGCTCTGGGTCAAGAGGTTCTACATCGACAGGCTCTTCTTCGAGAGGTCGACGGAAGGGTCGACGTAAAGGACGTCGTTGACGAAAAGAAAAAGACTACTTCCTCCTAATCAAGGAGGAAGTAGTCTCTATTTTCAAAACCTGTTGGCCGTTCACTAAATAAGCGGATTGAATAACAGAAAGGGAAGAGATTTTATGTCCTATCTAATTCCATCTTATTCTTTAAAAATTGAAGACGAGAATTTAGAAGAATTACGGAGCGATTTATGGAATAATGAACCTGTTCCCGCTGATTTGATAGTGGAAGGTGTCACCTATGATATCGATATTGCCTATAGGGGCTCTTACACACGTAAATTTCGTAAAAAATCTTATCGTGTCGAGTTCATTGATCCAAAAATGTTCTCCGGTGCCCGCGAAATTCATCTTAATGCAGAGTATAGAGACCCCTCTCTAATCCGCAATAAACTTTCTTTCGACTTCTTTCATGATCTCGGGATTCTAGTACCGCATAGTCAACATATTAATTTATCCCGCAATGAGTTCCATAAAGGTGTTTATTTACAGTTGGAATCCGTTGATGAATTTTTCTTAAAAAAGAGATGTCTTCCAATGGGTCCTATTTTTTATGCAGTCAATAATAATGCCAACTTTTCCTTGATAAGAGACGAGAAGATGAAAACATCGCTTCTTTCGGGTTATCAACGAGCTTTTGGAAACCAATCGGACGATAACATCCTCCAGGAACTTATACTTAAAATAAACACCATACCTCTTTCTGATTTCTCTACTGAAATTTGCCGGTATATCAATATCGATACACTTTTACGTTGGCTCGCAGGAGCTGTTTGCACAATGAATAACGATGGATTCACTCATAACTATGCGTTATACCATAACAGCGAGACGTGTTTGTTTGAAATCATCCCTTGGGACTATGATGCAACTTGGGGCAGGAAAGTCAACGGAGGAATCATGTCGTTCGATTACGTTCCTATTGAAGGGAAAAAGAACAATCACCTCCTCTATCTCTTAATGCGTGTCCCAGAATTCCGCAAACTATATAGAAACATCTTGGAAGAAATTTTGGAAACTAAGTTTACAGTTGACTATATGGAAAATAAAATAGTTACTCTACACAAATCCTTACGTCCACACATCCTTCTCGATCCATATAAAAAGAACGCTATTGATACATTTGACAATGAACCTGATTTTATCTATCAATTTATTCGCAACCGCAACAGTTATTTGAAAAAACACCTTGTGAAATTTGATTAAATGAGCACTTACTTTATCATCCTAAAATCACTCAATATAGTGATCAGAAGTTTTTGAAAGGAGATACTTCGGTGTTACCAATTTGTATAAAAGATACAGGAAAGTACGGCAGGGGAATATTCGCCACACGCGATATTAAAAATGGCGAACTAATTGAGATTTCGCCCGTTTTAACATCAAGTAAAAATGACTGGAAATATCTAGAGAAGACAGTACTGTATGATTACTGCTTCACTTGGGGTGAAAATTACGAACATACAGCGATTGCTCTTGGATATGGATCGCTATATAATCACTCTTATTCCCCAAATGCGATGTTTACAAATAACATAGACAATCTGTCGATTGATTTTTATGCGATTGCGGATATTAATGATGGTCAGGAAATTACGATCAATTACAATGAAGACCCTGAAGATAAATCACCATTATGGTTCGATGTAATAGTTTAAACTGGTAGTTTCATTGACATCACGACAATCATTATTTGCGATAAATATTCGGTATGAATTGTCTGTGCCGACATACATTTGGAGTTACACAAGTTAACAATTTGTGTAACTCTATTATTTTGAAGCCAAGTCAGGCCTGAAAGTTTAAATAGTTATTCGATTCATTAACCCCTAATACATACTTCAGAACATGCAACTGTAAATAAAAAAATACCATATGAATAATTGATACCTAAGGTTTACAAATGAAGTCGTTTCTACTATGAACTATTACAATGAACAGCTATTAAATCACTGTTCGACACTGTTGGATTTTTCAATGACAGTTGCGGCGGCCTTCGCAACCACAGCAATTGTACGATTCAGTTCATCTTCCTTGTTCCCGATTCCACCTAATTCAAGAACTAGAAGTGACGCATCAAGGTCCTGATTGTACTTCCCATCAACACCCGCACCGTGCTTCATAACCAAATCTCGTGTAATCCCAGGGACAAGCAGCTCCATTTCATTTTTCAGTTGCACTGCTTTTGCACGATTACGCTCAAAATTCGGATGTTCCATCCCAATGACGAAAGCAACTTTCGCATATTTTTCTTCCTCAAACAAAGTTGTCGTTATATTCGGACCAACGGAATCCCTATGAAGATCAATTATCAGATCATATTTTTTATCCTTTATCTGCTTTTCAACATATGGACGAATCTTTCTATAAGCACCGGTGTGAGGCACTTCAACCGATAAAACATCTGTTTCAATTCCATTGAACAGTAATTGTGTCTTTAGTTTTTCACCAAACTTTGTAATGTTTTCCGTTTGGTGTGAAACTGTAATTTTCCCATCCTTCGCTTGCGTGACCGGCTTGAATGCTTCTGTCCAATGTGTGAAATAAAGTAATGCTTTACCATCTGCCGTTTGTGCTATTTCCTCTTCCATAATATTGGCTGCGTATACCATGTAAGAAGGCTCTTTCACAAGCTTGGAAGATTTCGCCGGCTGTCCCTCGGGTACTGTTGTGATAATCACGGGAAACAGGAATAGAAATAAAATAAGTGTGCCCCATATTTGCAGTGTTTTTTTCAAATGGCATCCCTCCGTATTCCAACTATATGCGTTGGAAAACGGCTCAATGACTGTTTTTTATATTGGAAATCCAGCCTCCTAACGTTTCAGCAATCGTATCTGCGTAAAGGGATACCCACGCATCAATCTCTTTTGGCGAAACAAACGTTCGAAGTTCATGGTTCGTCAATACTTCTTCAAACAGTTGGATGCGATCTTCGTGCGGCCATGTCGCCCAATCACCGAAAATCGGAAGTAGATTCGCTCGGTCGGCATCCTTATTTTCACTGTGCAGCCAAGGCGTCACGGAAAGGCGCGAAGATGGACTGTCTTTCTCTTCGATTTTTGAAGCGATATAACCGAACATCGTATTAATGGCATCCGCAATAAGTACGGGACCGTCGACGACTGTTGGTATTCCGATTGCGATTACAGGCATTCCAAGTGTTTCTTGTGATATCTCTTTTCTGCTATTGCCAACGCCCGATCCTGGATGGATACCCGTGTCCGTCAACTGGATTGTCCGGCATAACCTTGAGCTATCCCTAGCGGCCAGTGCATCGACAACAATTAATAAATCGGGTTTTATCTCTTTGGCAACGGCTCTTACGAAGTCAGCCGTTTCCAAGCCTGTCTGGATAGTGACACCAGGCGCATAAACATATACTTCGCTGCCTTCCTCTGAGTAGTAATCGGGGACGATTACCCGCAGGCGATCCATCGTAAGTGGACCTACCGCGTCGGGTGTGATGTCACGATTACCCAGTCCTATTAAAAGGATTTTACCTGTTTTAAGTGAAGGGCCATCCGCCAGCATTTCATCCAATTTATCAATCAATACCCTTGACATATCGACAAGCCCTTCCTGATCATCCGCTGTTAGTGCCGGGACTGTCAGCGTAATATAGGTCCCCTTTTTCTTACCAATCTTTTTTTCACCCTGGGCATCAACTTTTACAGATGTAACGATGACCCTGCCTAACCTATTTTCGCCAAATAAAACACCATCCGATTCTTTCAGCTTGTGTTTTTCATTTTCCGTCCGGTGGCGAACCATTTCTTCACTCTCATCTACAAGATCCGTTCGGTAAAAATCATACTTCTCCATGTAATCACCTCGCTTTCAAGTTTGTGTCATATGACAAGTAAATATTCTTTGTTCTTATATTAATTGTTTTCTTTGTAGCCGCCTTATGTCCAGGCCATAACCAGCGCCTTCCGCGCAAATATCGGCGCCACCCATCCTGCCTGATCCTTACATGACACATCTCATTTGATAGCTTGCGCATTTCTTGTTGCAATCTGGCGCTTGATTTGATAAAATTATGCTTGTTGTGAAAGAGATATCCGAAACTTCGTGGAAACACTCTTGCCTTACCTGAAACTGGAGGTGAATGAAATGCCAAACATTAAATCTGCGATCAAACGCGTAAAAACTAGCGCTGCTGCAAACGAGCAGAACTCGAATACGAAGCACGCAATGCGTACTGCTGTCCGTAAAGCTGAAGCTGCACTTGACGCTAAAGACGAGAACGCTACTGGACTTCTAAGAGATGCGATCAAAAAAATGGATACAGCTGCACGTAAAGGCCTTATCCATAAAAATACTGCATCACGTCAAAAAGCACGTCTTACTAAAAAAGCACTTTAATTCTTCATTGTAAGAAAGGCCGTCCGAATTCGGGCGACCTTTCTTTTTTTATTTCCTTAGGGGTTCCATGAAGAATAACTCCAAAATCCGTTCTCTCTTACCGCTTGACGATTTCAATTTATAGTCGATTCCCGCAAGTTTATTCAACACCAATAATAATCGTTCTGAATTCGGCAGACTTCTATTTTCCATCATTAATTTCACCCGGTATGGGTGGACACCTAACGTTTTCGCAATTTGATGCTGTTGATAGCCTTTTTTCTGTAATAATCCCACGTGTACCATCAACCTTACTTGACTCGCGATGAGTGACGTCAGCATAATCGGTTCCTCTCCATTGCGTAAGAGATCATGATAAATGGCAACTGTATCAGAAACCTTCCCCGAGACATATGCATCCGTTAATCGAAAAACATCCATCTCAGGCGTCCGTGGTACAAGCAACTCGATCACATCCGTTGTGATTTCTCCTTCACCGTTCAAATAGGTAGCCATCTTGAAGATTTCCGATGACAATGTCATAAGATCATCCCCTGCCATTTTCACAAGTAACTCGGCATCATTCGGACTGATTCGTGACCCGTTCGCACCAGCTTCCTGTTGGATCCATGTGAAAAGATCCTTTCCCTGCAGACGTTTTGACTCTATAACTGTCGCCTGTTCTTTCATTATTTTCGTAATCCGTTTCCGTGCATCAAGTTTTTCATACGGCGCTATAAATACCACCGTCGCGGTCGGTGACGGATTTGCAAGCCAGGTTTCCAGTAGCGATAAATTATGCGTCACTTTTTCCCTGGCTTTATCTTGGGCTTTTAAAAAAGAAGCGTTTCCCGCTATAATCAATTTGCGGTCTTCCAAGAAAGGTAATGTATCCGCCTCCTCAATCACCGTTTCCACAGGCGTTTCTTCCAAGTCAAATCGGATAACCGATGCCTCATCGATATCTGGTAACGCTTTTTTCAAGCGGGTAATTGTCGAGTCGAATAAATGTTGTTCGAGTCCAGTTAGTAAGTAGACTGAATCGATTTCTCCTGCGGCTATTTTTTTCCATATTGCAGTCGCCACATTACTCACCTCTTCCGATTAAATTCATTCCAATTATACAGTATAGCAAAAAGACTGTTTGAACAAATTGTGTCAGTTACGGACGAACCTGTTTAAAAAGTTGATTGCTATGGATTTTTCCCCAGGAATCATCTATACTATAATGGAATCAGGAGGTGTAGCAATGAATGAGTTTGAACATGATGTACAGTCCAAACGTAATGATTTAATCGATTCTGGAATCGGCTTCATCGTCTCTTTCGTAGCATTTACAGCAATTTTTGTTATTGCTACAATAATCGACTTTGTCGCTAGCTAATAAGCTTGAAGAAAAACGGACATTGAATCCCACTTCGGGATTCAATGTCCGTTTTTTATTCTGTCATGGATGAAACGTAATAGCCGTCTTTTTTAACAGATACAGTAATCGAACCAAATTCGGCCGTCGACATTGTCCGTAAACCATGTTTCCTAAACGTATCGACAACCTCCGGATGTGGATGTCCGTAACGATTGTTCCTGCCAGCGGAGAAAATCGTTAATTCTGGACGGAGCACTTTTACAAACTGGTCTGTACTCGATGTCTTGCTGCCGTGATGCCCCGCTTTTAAAATGACAGTACCAAAATCGGAATGTCCATGCTTCTGAAGAAATTGACTTTCCCCCTCTTTCTCCATATCTCCAGTTAATAATAAAGAAGGCCCGGTTGTTTTCATGAACAGTACGAGTGAACTTGCATTTCCTTCATACTTCCCATCCGACGGTGCCACATAATGAAAAGACAGCTCTCCTTCTTTCCACGAAATTCCTTCTTTCATCGAGTGTATCGGAATGCGTTTATGCTCTGCGATACGAAGTATATCCTTCATCGAAGCTTCAAACCCACTGCCGGGTGATATATGGATTTCATCAACTTTCAGATCTTCCAGAACTTCATCCGCCCCTTCCATATGATCGGCGTCGGCATGAGAGATTATTAGTTTGTCAATCGTTGTAATACCGCGTCCCTTCAAATAGGGCACTACGATTTTTCTGCCGACCTCAAACTTCTTTTCGGGAGTTTTCCAATTCGACTCCCCGAATGTGATTGTCCCGCCCGTATCCACTACATACACCGCTTTTCGATAAGGCAATTCAATGACCATGCTGTCTCCTTGCCCAACATCCAAAAATGTCACATGCAAGGAGCTGTCCATATACGGTGTGAAGTGGATAATGAGAGCAGGCAATATTACAAAAGGAAGGGATCGGACGATACTTGCACCTTCTTCACAGCGGATAAAAAACAGCAAAACCCCTGCTATTGCAATGGAAACCCATATCGCATCAGGTTTCCCTGGTGTCCATAATTGGTATGGCAGAGAAGAAATCCAGCTTGTCACTACTCCCACATTCCCCCTGAATGGTTCATACACCATGAACAAAATGTCAGCCATTTTCGGAAAAACGAATGTCGTGATAAGTAATACAATATTCGCCGGCAATATGATGATTGAATATAGCGGAACGTAAGCAAGATTGACGGCAAAGGATGAAATGGACAATTCGTGAAAATGGGATAGCAAAATTGGATATAAAGAAAGCTGGCTGATTGATGTTACCAAGAACGATAACCCAATAGCGGTCTTGGATTTTGATAACATACTTGAAGAATAGACGAGTGAACAAGCCGCTAAATAAGACAACTGAAATCCCGGCTGAAACAAAACAAATGGCTCATAAAGGATAAAACAAACCGCACTGATTCCCAATGCATCATCAAGTCTTACTTTCACCCTGCCGGATGATGCTAGTAGTACGAGAACCGTCACTGACACCGCCCTCCAGACTGAAGGTGCCCCGCCTGCCATAATTGCATAAAGAGGCAGTAACACCATGAGGAGCGTATCTACGGTCTCTTTCCGCATCGTCGCCTTTAGCAAGATTTCACGCAGCAAAAATGTCAGCAATCCTACATGCAATCCCGAAATCGCAAAAAGATGCGTAATACCAAGCGTCCGGTATTTTGCCGCCAACTCTTCATCCATCCCGCTTCGGTCGCCAATGAGCAGCGCCTCCGCCTCCACTTTCAACGTTTCAGGGAATGCGACCCCGATATGACTTTTCACTTTCCATCTTTGTTCGGATAACCGGGTACGAATACCTGACTTTCTCTCTGTTTGAATGATCGTCGCCGATTCAAATATCCCTGAAGCACCGAACATTCTCATATATTTCACCATGTCGAATGAATAATCATGTGATGGAATTTCAGAATCACGAAACGAACCTGACATTGTAAATGTTATTGAAGGGATATTCATTTTCAGGAATCTTGTTTTTTCTTGTTCGCTGGCTAGTGTATAGATGGCATAGATGGTATCACCGGAAGAGGTTTCGGCGAAACCTTTCATTTTTGCGCCATCGATTTTCACATTATCGAACCAAGTTAGGGTCAAGGTGGCTTCGCCGGATTCTTCTAAAGTGGGAATCGTTGCAGATATATATAGAAAAGAAAAGATGGCGGCCGCAACCGCGAGGATAGGTGTGAGGAAATCTTCTTTTCGCATCAAGAAGATGGGGAAGAGGAAGAGATTACAAAGCAGAAGATGGACCGGACCGTAGGCAGCAAACGCTGATACGGCGACCGGGATTGCTATATACATAAAACGGACACGGGAAATCATTTCTCGAATAAATCATCAACCCTTTGCTTGTAAGGGGAGAGTTCTTCAGGTCCAACGCCGAGTGCTTGCATTATTTGAAGCATTTCGTTAAATAAATCCAGCTTTCTATCGCTGGAAAAGTCGACTTTCTTATCATCGAAGGGAATATGCTGAACAGAAATACCTGACTGCTCGAACAGCTTTAACGCATATTCATCGTTTTTATAATCTGTAGCGTAGATGACATGCTGAATGCCTGCTTGAATAATTGCCTTGGAACATTGCAGACATGGGAAATGCGTGACATACAGCGTTGAGCCCGCAACTGGAATACCATACTTTGAGCATTGCAGCAACGCATTCATCTCTGCATGAATCGTCCTTACGCAGTGACTGTCGACGACATAGCAGCCATGATCTATACAATGATCCCCTCCCGAAATGGAGCCGTTATATCCTCCTGCGATGATCCGGTTATCCCTGACGATTGACGCTCCAACGGAAAGTCTTGTACATGTACTCCTTACTGCTAATAGATGGCACTGGGCCATGAAGAACTGGTCCCATGTTATTCGCTCCATTTGTATGCCTCCAATGACTATTTCGTTTGGAACATTCCTCTATCGGAAAGTCCTCCCGATTATTTCACTTTTATCTGTGATTCCAACTTCTCAAATGTTTTCTGGCCGATTCCAGACACTTCCATCAAGATTTCAGGCGATTGAAAAGGCCCTTGATCCGTTCTGTATTGAATAATGGCCGCAGCTTTAGATGGACCTATCCCGGGGATGGTCATCAGTTCTATTTCATCTGCAGTATTAATGTTGATTTTTCCGTCATCTTGCTGTGAGCTTGTCCCATTCATCTGGACGGTAGAAATATCCACCGCTTCCTCCCCTTCAACTGGGACGTAGATAACAAACTCATCTACAAGTTTCATAGCGTGATTTAACATGCGGGAATCCGCATTCGGCAAATAACCGCCAGCTGCATTGATTGCATCAATCAGACGGTCTCCATCATGCATTGAATAGACACCGGGATGCCTAACAGCCCCTTTCACATCGACAACGACGATAACTGGATCGGGCTGAATACTATTTTCCACTAGTTCTTCACTATCTTCTTCAATCAATTCAGGGAATGGGGGTTGTTCGCTCATGACAAACGAAGTGTTATCTGCCTGTCCTTTGGGGAAGAACAGTAAAGCGGATAGCACGGCAATTGCTGCAATGGGGGTGATGATTTTACGCCATTTACCGGATACAAACGAAAGAAACAGTACAATCACCCTTTCTTCGGAGGCATCCATATGGAGTCTATTCAACTATAAGTGAATGCAACCAAAAAATCAATTACGGCTCGGCGTTTTTTTGACTGCCGCTTCGCTTTCGTCGCGGAAACATAGCTTGATAAAATCATCTAACAATCCGCAGTATCCGCCAGAAGCTTACCTTCATTCATTGCAGGGTGATCCTAAAATGAATGAAGGTAAAGGATCATTTTCGAACTTGAAAAAATATTCTTTCACTTTCTTCATTCGGCGGTTCGTCTTCCCAATCTGCAAAAATCCGTTCTATCGAAAAACCTGCGTCCAACAGCATATCCGCATACTCATTTACCGGAAACGTCCTTTGAGCATGAACTTCATCGAAACGTCTGAACAATCCGTTATCGACCTTGACGAAAAAAGCCAATTCGGAATAAACGGAGTGGGGCTCTTCCCCTACATCCGTTACCCATATGTACGCAATTCGGCCATTATCATATGTAAAAGGGCTCTCCAAGAAAATTTCATCCGTTTTGAAGGTGGAATGGACATCAAAGATTAGTTTTCCGCCAATCGCAAGAGCAGAATGAATATGACGGAATGTCGATATCACATCTTCACGATTCGGTAAGTAGTTCAACGAATCAATGGCAATGACAGCAATATCATAGTCCGAAAAATCATTCAGCTGCTGCATCGGCTGTTCAAAAAACTGCATAGGCAAGGAAAGTGACTGTGCACGCTCTTCTGCGATAGCTAGCATATCGGCGGAAAGATCGATTCCTGTAACTTGTGCTCCTGCCTTCGCAAGTTTCATGGATAGGAGTCCTGTTCCACATCCAATATCCAATACACGTTTGCCCGCAATTCCCCCTGCCGCTACATCGATTAGATCAATGTAAGCGTCATAGGGGATGTCGGTCATCAGTTCATCGTAGACTGAAGCGAAGTCGGAGTAAGCCCGATTCATTTTTCTTCAGCCATATCCAGCATCGGAGCGTCTCCCCAAAGCTTTTCAAGGTTATAGTATCCACGTTCATCCTTATGGAATACATGGACGACGACATCCCCGAGATCGACGAGTACCCATCTAGCCATGTCCATTCCTTCAATTCTTCTTGTACTAAACCCGAATTCGGCAGCTTTATCAGTAACTTCTTTCGCGATTGCTTGGACTTGGCGCCCGGAGTTGGCATGACAGATGATGAATTGATCTGCTATAAGCGATACTCCCTCCATGTTCAGTACTACGATGTCTTCACCTTTTTTATCTTCAATTGCTTTATAAGCTGTTGCTAGTAATGTAGTTGTCATAATTTCACTGTTCCCTTCTTCTCTAAGTGCTGATTGTAACAGTCTATTGAGTCCGGAAAGACCGGTGCTCTTTTATTCACTAGAAACTGCACCGACTGATGGATGCAAGATTCCATGGCCGTTTCAAGATTTTCTGCAGCCTTTTTTCTTAAATCTTCTATTCCAGGAAAGTTGCGTCCAGGTTCAATCATATCTGAAATGTATATAAGTTTTTCCAGCGGTGACATATTTGCCCGACCGGTCGTATGATAACGGATTGCATTCAAAATATCCTTGTCGTTAATCCCGAATTCATCACGCGCGATGATTGCGCCGACTGGAGCATGCCATAATTCGTGATGAAATGAAAAGAGCCGTGGATCTTCGTCTGCAGTTTCGAGTATATGTTGCTGGTCAGACTTGTCCATGAATTTAGCTATATCGTGAAATAATGCCGCTTGCTCCGCTTTTTCTATCGAAATCCGATTTGTCGCAGCAAGTTTTTTTGCCGTTTCGGTTACCCGCAAAACGTGTTCATATCGTTCTGTCGACATACGTTGCGCGATTTCCATTTTCAACCGATCAGCTTCCATACAATCCCTCCTCACGAATAAATTCTTCCACATCCGGCGGGATAAGTAATTGAACTGTGCCATTTTTTGAAAAGCGATTCCGAATTACCGTTGAGGATAATTCAATCTGCGGGACATCCACCATAATGATTGGTAAATCAGTTGTTCCAACAGCGCCAGGACGCCTGACACCGACGAATTTGATGAGCGTGACTAGTTCTTCGATCCGATACCATTTCGGCAACATATCAATCATATCACCACCGATGATGAAGTGAAAATCGACATCGGGTTCAATTTCCGTCAACTGTTTCATCGTGTCAAATGTATAGGAAACACCGCCCCGTTCCACTTCGAACGCTGACAGAGTTAAACCATCAACATTTTTCACGGCTAATCCTGCCATACGCAACCGCTGTGCCGTTGACGCATCACCCGGTGCAGACTTATGAGGCGGGACCGCAGTCGGCATTAACCGGACTTCATCAAGTCCCAGTGCAAGCTTCACTTCATTCGCAACAATCAGATGACCGATATGAGGCGGGTTGAATGTACCACCAAGTATGCCAATCCGTTTCATAAGGAACTTACCCCTTTATGGAAGTTCAATCCGTTTTTTCTCAACAGATTCTTTATACAGCACAATGATTTTACCGATTACTTGAACGACTTCAATACCTGCCTGTTCTTCAAGCTTAGCTGCAATTTCATTCTTATCTTGGTCACAGTTTTGTAAAATAGTCACTTTGATCAATTCTTTCGCTTCAAGCGCTTCTTCAATCTGCTTGATGACTGACTCCGTCAAACCGCTTTTTCCAATATGGACAAGCGGTTGCAAATGATTCGATTCACTGCGAAGAAAGCTTTTTTGTTTATTAGTTAACATGATTATCCTCCAAGAGTTGTTGTTATTTTTTCTATCATGATTTCAGTTCGGGGGCGGACGTCAGTCCATGTCTCGAACGCAAGTGCACCTTGGTGGACGAACATTCCGACCCCGTTCAATATATTAGCCCCCCTTTTGTGGGCTTCTGTAAGGAATTCCGTTTCAAGCGGATTATAGATAATATCTGCAACAATGGTTCCTTCATATACATTCTCCGGGTTCAAAGGCATTCCTTTTTGGGCATAGTTCATGCCGACTGATGTCGTCTGGACAACCAAGCCGAACCCCGAGAGGGATAATTCGGCTTCTACCATGGACAGAGCCGTCGAATCTGTAAGATCGGCCGCTAATTGTTCGGCTTTTTCCAACGTGCGGTTTGTGAAAAATAGCGGTCCGTATCCCGCGGATTGAAGGGCAAAGGCGATACCACGGGCTGCTCCGCCCGCTCCGATAACAAGAACCTTTTTACCTTTACACAGCGTGCCATACGCTTCTTCCAACGACCGGACAAATCCATTTCCGTCTGTATTGTAGCCGATAAGCGAGCCATCCTCAAGAACACGGACGGTATTCACTGCATTCATCCGCTCAGCTGAAGGGTCCAATTGATTCAGAAAAGGAATGATAGCACTTTTATGCGGCACGGTTACGTTCCAGCCTGAACAACCCAAATTCTTCAAGCCTTCCACCGCTTCCCGCAACCTGTCCGATTTAACTTGAATCGGAATATAGGTTGCATCCATTCCATTTTCCTCAAACCAAGCTTCGTGCATGGACGGAGACATAGACTGTGCGATAGGATCTCCGATAACTGCATACCATTTTTTCATACCATGCTCCTTCTCTAGTCTTTTAGATTAACGACGGTCGGAGAACAACATCAACGCCCCGCGGTGCATGGACTGCAACAACTACGTCAGGATGCTGAATCGTGATCCAACCAAGCCCCGAAATGACAATATCCGTTTTCGCTTTTTTAATCGAATATTCGTGACGGACAAACGGAGGCATTTTCTCGAGTGATTCACCGGATGGCGGTGATAGCATCTCACCGAGGTGCTCTTTATACAATGAATCTGCATTTGAAAGCTTAGTCCGATGAATCGGCAGATCATTCGAAACATGAATGGTAAAGGACGATCTAGCACCGGAAATAAAATCAAACCGCGCGAGCCCGCCAATATACAATGTCTGTTCGGCGTTCAGTTGGAATACTTTGGGCTTCAACTCTTTTTTAGGTGTGATCGCTTTCAGATCTTTTGCGTCCAAGTGATGTGCGATTTGATGGTCATTAATGATACCAGGTGTATCATATATCGCTTTACCATCATCAAATGGTATCTCAACAAGATCTAAAGTTGTTCCAGGGAAATGGGAAGTCGTAATCACTTCACCAACGCCTGTTGCACCTTTAATGATGCGGTTGATGAACGTCGATTTCCCCACATTCGTACAGCCGACAACGTATACATCTTTGCCTTGGCGGTATTTATCAATCGCCTGGAGTGCTTCTTCCATCCCTTGTCCTTTATGTGCCGAAACAAGCAGGACATCGACAGGCTTTAATCCAAGTTTTGCAGCTTCTGCCTTCATCCAATTGATAAGGCGATTCGGATTTATTGATTTCGGTAAAATATCTGCTTTATTGCCGATTAATAATATATTTTTAGCACCTACGAAGCGGTGCAAACCATTAATCCAGCTACCGTTGAAATCAAATATATCAACGATTTTAACGACCAATCCGTCTTTTTGTCCGATACCGTTTAAAATGGCAAGGAAATCATCGCCGGATAATGATACGGGCTGCAATTCGTTATAATTGCGCAATCTGAAACAGCGCTTGCAGATGACATCCTCATTTTCTAAGGAAGCCGGTGGCGTGTAGCCTTCCATTTTCGGGTTTTCAGTTTGGATTGTTATTCCACACCCGATACATTTAATTTCTTCCAATCTTATTCCTCCCACTTAATCAAGCCACGGCTTTTCAAACCCGCCATGATTCTTCTTTCGATCTTCCTGTTGAATTTCGTAATGGCCGCATCTGACGTAGCAACAGGGACCACGAGAATCGTATGCAGCCCTTTCCTGTTGCCGCCAAGTATATCGGTAAGCAACTGATCGCCGATGACGACCACCTCTTCTTTCCTGACGTTCATTGTGGAAAGGGCTTTCTGAAATGATTTCCGCATCGGTTTACGTGCATTACAAATGAATGGAATACCGAGCGGGTCACAAAATTCTTTCACCCGCAATTCATTGTTGTTTGAAACGATGGTCACTTGTATACCGGCATCTTCCATCGATTTCATCCATTCGATGATTTCGGGCGTCGCATCTGGTCTATCCCACGCAACAAGTGTATTGTCAAGATCCGTTATTACACCTTTAATCCCTTTATCTTTTAGTGCCTCAGGCCGAATATGAAAAATATCTTTTACATATTCATCCGGCAGAAAATAGTTGTACATGATATCCACTCCGATTTAATACTGAATCTGAAACGATTATAACATAACAACACAACTTGCATGCATTGATAAGAATAGCCGAAGGCGTCTTAAGTCAAGACACCAGGAAAAGCGTAAGTCAGGTTTTCCTGGAAACGAAGCTTAGGTTCCCCGCTCATCCCGGGAACCAAAAACAGGACATCCTTTATCGCCTGTCCGACTAAAAAAACGGTGATACGGCAAGACCCGACCGCATATGCTGTCATACAACGACACAGGAGGTGGCCCGATGAGCGGGTTTGTCATGGCGATTGTCCAGCTATGGCTCGAAGTTCCTGCAGTGATCGGCTATATTCGGGGGCAGGCTTTCCAGCGGCCCTTATCGAAGGAGGAAGAAGCAGCTTGCCTGCAACGTCTTGCAGATGGCGACGAAGATGCAAGGGACGAATTGATCGAACGCAATATGCGGCTCGTCGCCCATATCGTAAAAAAATTCCATCCAAAACACGAACTACTTGATGATTATATCTCAATCGGCACTATTGGCCTTATGAAAGCGGTGAACAGTTTTACACCGGACCGGAAAACGAAACTGGCCACATATGCCGCCCGCTGCATTGAAAATGAAATACTCATGTATTTACGGACGCAAAAAAAAGTGCAAAAAGACGTTTCCCTCTTCGATCCGATCGGCATGGATAAAGATGGTCAATCTCTACAAATTGCTGATTTACTGCAAACTGATGATGAATCCCCAGGCGATGCGGTCGAACAGAAAGAACGAAAAGAAAGACTCTACAGACACCTTGGAAAGCTTGACGGACGTGAACTCGAAATCATTCAACGACGATACGGCCTGCTTGACGATTTGCCGATGACACAAAAAGAGATTGCGGAACAGCTCGACATTTCAAGAAGCTATGTCTCTCGAATCGAAAAACGTGCAATCGTTAAATTGTATCAGTTATTCAAACACGAATACAATGAATGAAAATAAGAAAAGCGCAGGGCACGTTCCAGTCCCGACAGGCATAAGTGAAATAGGAAGGCAGTCTAAAATCGCTACTTCCTGTTGCAACAAGGAGGGATAAAGTTCAATCCCTCTAAAAGCAAAACGATTTATGACCCGAGGGAGTCGCGTCCGGAGCTGTTCAGTATTCATTGTTGATACTTACACTTTCTATTCTATTAACAAAAGCGTAACCCAGATAAAGAAAAGGCGTTTCCATGCGGGAGTGATCCCAGCATAGGAAACGCCTCTTCTATTACAGATCAATCCGCGCTAACCTCGCGGGAGATGACGACTGCAATGATTGTTGATACGATAAAAACGCCTGCCATTAAAAACAACATAGTTAAATCCCTCCTCGAAAAAGCATGTACAAGATCTACTCATACACCTATCTTACCACGAAACGCTTAAAGTTTCGATAGTACTTTTAAAACAATATCCGTTGAATGACGTGCTGCAACAGGAAGGAACTCTTCAAAACTGACTGATGATTCTTTTCCTGCGATATCCGATAGTGCACGGATGACAACAAACGGCACACCGAACTGATGGCACACTTGTGCAACAGCCGATGCTTCCATCTCCGCAGCAATCATAAGCGGAAATTGCTCTTTCACTTTTCCGACATGCGTAGCATCACTCATAAATGTATCCCCTGAAGCAATGAGTCCTGTTGCGTGTGCATGCTCTCCAATTTCTTCGACAGCAGCACGGGCTGTATCGACTAATTTTAAATCTGCACTATATGCCGCTGGCTGTCCCGGAACTTGTCCAAGCTCATAGCCAAATGCAGTGACATCGACATCATGATGACGTACTTCATTTGAAATCACTACCGTCCCGACTTCTAGAGACTCGTGAAATCCTCCTGCCGAGCCAGTATTGAGAACAGCATCCGGTTTGAAGTTGTGTAACAAAAGAGTTGTTGCAATCGCCGCATTCACTTTACCGATGCCGCTCTTCACAAGCACAACTTCATGATTCCCGATTTCCCCTTCAATGAATTCACACCCTGCAATTGAAGTTGCATGGGCTGAATCGATTTCTTCACGTAAAAGCGTCACTTCTTCTTCCATTGCACCGATTACCGCTATTTTCATATTATTCCCTCCACATCATTGTTAAAAACACATATATTGAAGGCAAGTACTCCTAACGTCTGCTTCGGCGCTACTCATACGTTCAATATATAGAATTTAATAGTCAAAATCCAACGTAGTCAATTTATCCACTTTCACGGGTTTCCAACCTTGACCATCAATCCATTCCAGATAGACGCGGTATTTCTCCGTGCTATCCTTGGAAGATACTATACCGACGGATTTCTGGGGCCCCCCGCCATTTTTAATCTTCCAGAATATCATTGAATCTTGGGATAATCCGGTTGCATACGCTAGTGCCTGTTTCTTTTCATTCCAATCAACCGAATTTCCATCATAAAGCGATACATGATTACCTGTTTGAGTTGTGCCAATAGGCTTCCATGCTGCATTGACAACCGTTTCTGCAACGACTTTATCGTCCGATGGTCCATAAGTAACCATACCGGCACCTTCGTCCTCTTTTCCGTCCTCACTTGTACCTGGATCTTCTGTTTCTCCTGATTCATTGACAGTTGTTGATTCAGAATTATCCTCTTCCCCACTGGAAGCATTATCTTCGTCCTCATCATCTACAACAGCAGATCCCGTTTCGTCAGAATTACTATCATCGTTTGTTTTTTCCGTGTTTGCCATTTCTTGTTCATCGGCTGTCTGGTTATCATCATTACCCGTGAATATCACGGATGCAGTGATAATGATTAGCAATACGACGACAGCTATCAAGATATTCAACATTCTATTCGTTCGATTGCGTCCTTTTTTACGTTCAACCCTAGAAAAATCAGGTCCTCGTTCTGTCATACGCAACTCAACTCCCGCTAAAAATTTTTGGTGATTTCGTCTATGTATTGGACGACATAAAGGTGATTTTGTTTCGTTTAATTGAAAATCGATAGTAAATGGCCGTTCCCCCCTTAAGTAGAAGGGAAGATTATAAAGGAACATTCCGTATTTACCCGCTAGTAAAAATTACGATAGCCGCCCTCAATTTGAAGGCGGCTATCGACATGTCATTTTATATCCAATATTGTAACGATCATTTCTCCACCTGGAGTTACAATTCTAACTTCATCGCCTTTGGAACGTCCGATTAACCCTTTTGCAATCGGTGAATCATTTGATATCAGACCTTCGATTGGATTCGCTTCAGCAGATCCGACAATCGTATACGTTTCTTCATCTCCGTCCGGTAGTTCTTTAAATGTGACGGACTTCCCAAGACGCACTTCATCAGTATTCATTTCGTCTTCTGTAATGATCACTGCATTACGGATCATTGATTCAAGCGATGATATTTTACCCTCAAGGAAACCTTGGTCCTCTTTTGCAGAATCGTATTCCGAGTTCTCCGAAAGGTCGCCGTAACTGCGTGCGATTTTTATGCGCTCGACGACCTCTTTCCGCTTAACCGTCTTTAAAAAGTCTAGTTCCTCTTCCAGCTTCTGTTTACCTGTTGCAGTCATTGGAAATTTCTTTTCTGTAACCATTACAACACCACTCCCTATATTCCTGTTCATAAAAATACTATGCCACTCCTACGAGAGGTATGCGACATAGTGCTAATCTATATAGAATTCTGTCATCATCATATTACAATTCTGTTCCAGATTCAAGAATTGTTTTTATTTTCGTAACCATTAGATCGATTGCGACTTCATTATGACCGCCCTCTGGAATGATGATATCTGCATATCTCTTCGTCGGTTCGATGAATTGGTTATGCATCGGTCGGACGACGGATAAGTATTGCTCTATCACCGATTCAATCGTCCGCCCCCGCTCATTTATATCGCGCATAATCCGGCGGATAATGCGCAAATCTGCATCCGTATCGACAAACAATTTGATATCCATCAGTTCACGCAGCTTCTCATCCTCAAGAACCAAAATCCCTTCCAGAATGATGACATCTTTCGGTTCGATGATAATCGTCTCTTCAGAGCGTGTATGCAATGAATAATCATAAACCGGTTTTTCAACGAATTTTCGATCTAGAAGCGTTTCGACATGGTGAATCAATAGATCTGTATCGAATGCGAGCGGATGGTCATAATTCGTCTCCAGCCGTTCCTCGTATTTCAAGTGGGACTGATCTTTGTAATAATAATCTTGTTCTATAACGACAACGGAATGCTCTTTAAACACTTCATAAATTGATTTGGTAACACTCGTTTTACCTGATCCCGAGCCACCTGCAATACCGATGACGAGAGGTTTTCTTAATTTCATGTCAAACTCCCTTAATGTATCAGATTATCCTATAGAAATTGGATAACTGCACTTATATTTCTTTTATTTTTTCACCGCGATCAATAGTCCGTCCCCTACAGGCAGCAAAGATGTTTCGTAATCAGGATGGGTCATGACCCATTCCGTGAATACTTTCAAATTGCGTATCATCGTACGATTCCGCTTCGGGACATCTTGATCCACGTGCAGAACCATACCATGCATGAACATATTATCGCAATATATAACGCCGCCACTCTTTACAGAAGGGGCATATTTTTCAAAGAAACGCTTGTATTGTCCTTTGGCTGCATCGATGAAAAGTGCATCATACGTCTTGTCGAAGATTTCATCACTTTCCGTGAGCAGGGCATCCGCCTCCAGAATAGCGATACGTTCCGAGTATCCGCTTTCCGCGATATAGTCAAGCGCTTTCAAATACCGTTCGGTGTCCCTCTCAATCGTCACGATGGATACTTCAGGCAGTGCACCTGCAATCCGGATTGCCGAATAGCCGATCGCACTGCCGATTTCAAGGATATTATCCGGTTGTTGGATTCGCAACAGACTGATGAACATCTCGATACCGTCACTGTCCATAATCGGAACATGATTTTCTTCAGCGAATTGTTCCATTTCGGAGATGAACGGATCTTTTACTTTCATGAAACCTGCGATGTATGTTTTATAATTATCCACTTCGTTCATCTCCCGTTCAAGGTCATCAGTCACCTGACAAATAACGTGTCCGATTTTTTAAATGTTCTTCATAAGAATCCGTGAAATGATTGTTACCTTTAGGATCAGCAAGGAAAAAGAGGTAATCTGTCTTTGCTGGATCAATGACCGCTTCGAGAGACGATTTTCCCGCTCCCGCAATCGGTCCCGGCGGCAATCCTTTGTTCACATACGTATTGTATGGATCTTTCACTTCCAAATCGGAATAGAGCACACGGTCTTTATGTTCGCCTAACGAATAGAGGACGGTCGGGTCCGTTTGCAGGGGCATATCTATTTCGAGTCGGTTATAAAAAACGCTTGCAATCGTTTCCCTGTCCGATTTTGCTGTCGCCTCTTCTTCAAGCAAGGAAGCGAATGTCAACAGCCAATGAACCGATTTTTCATTATTTTGAAGATAATCAAGGTAAGGCGTCACATTTAAAGCAGTTGCCTGTACCATCATATCAACAATTGTTTCCACAGATGGTTTTTCTTCATAAAAGGGATATGTCGCCGGGTATAGATACCCTTCCAGCGGGAATTTAATATTTTCCGCTTTAATATCCTCCTTCAGGATTTTCGAATATTTACCCATCAGCATATTGATGGTTGCTTCATCATTCACATATTCCAAGAATTCCTTCTCGGGAATGCTTGTGCGCTGATCGACAATTTTCGCAATCTGTTTCAATGTTAAGCCTTCCGGAATCGTCATAGTGAAGACAGGTTCTCTATAAACCTTTCCCGTTTTCAAGCTTTCTATTATTTCATCGAGTGTCATCGCTTTCGTTAGACCGTATGTACCTGCTTGGAATTGAGAGCTATTGTTGAATTTGGCGTAATATTTAAACAGACGCGCGTCTTTAACAATTCCGGCCGCTGCAAGTTTACTAGCGATGGTATCCACGCCGGATCCAATTGGAATTTCCACTTCGATTACTTTTTCTGAATCCGGGTCGACTGGCTGAAGGCCACCCGTTATGTATTTATAGGCGTAGCGGCCGCCAATTAGGCCAATTATCAATACAACCAGCGCAATTATTAGTACAATTCTTCTGACAATCTTCACTTCTTTCTTCTTTTCGCGCATTCGCTCGAACATTACTTCTTTTTTCGAACCATTATCCATGCGGATTCCACCTCTTTCGTTCGAAAACCTTAGCTGTTTTCAATGAAAAAACGGCACGGCCTGCACCGCACCGTCCCGTCCGTGCATATATTATTTATTCTTCGTCTTCGTCCTCTTCTGCAAGGAACGTATTCAACATTTCTTCAATCATTTCCCATTCAGCATCGTCTTCAATCGGCATCAATTCACCGTCTTCATTGTCTTCGGATGGTACAAAAGCAGATGCATGGATTTCGATTTCTTCATCATCATCAGCTTGCTCTTCGCCAAGTACATGATAAAGAACGTAAGATTTGTTGAATTCCTCGGAATCGAATGTAAAGATGACCTCACATACGTGCTCTACACCGTTTTCGTCTACAATCGTCATTGTTTCTTGTCCGTGTTCCATTACGATCACCTCATTAGTTTTTTGAGTCAAGATACCCTTGCAGTATCATGATTGCTGCCATTTTATCGATGACAGCTTTTCTTTTCTTACGGCTGACATCCGCGTCGATCAACACCCGTTCGGCTGCCATCGTCGTCAGCCGCTCGTCCCACAATGTAACAGGAAAGCCGAATGTCTGCTTCAAAAGTTCCGCATAGTTTTGGGATGCTTCGCCTCGTGGTCCGACTGTATTATTCATGTTTTTAGGGAAGCCTACGACAAATCCGCTAACTTCATACTCTTTTACGAGTTCCCCGATTCTTTCCATACCAAACTGGCCGGCACCTTCATCGACCCTTACCGTTTCGATGCCCTGAGCCGTCCACCCAAGCGCATCACTGATCGCGATGCCAACCGTTTTGGTTCCTACATCCAATCCCATTGTCCTCAATCCGCTTTTCCCCCGTTTTCACGAACGTAAAATTTCACGAGTTCTTCGAGGATCTCGTCCCGTTCCAACTTTCGGATTAGATTACGAGCATCTTCATGACGTGGTATATAAGCTGGATCGCCCGAAAGAAGATAGCCGACAATCTGGTTTATCGGATTGTAGCCCTTTTCGTCGAGTGCCTTGTGCACATGAAGCATGACCTGTTTCACTTCCTGCTCCATCGACTCTTCAGGAAAATTGAATTTCATCGTCTTGTCGTATGATTCCATAATAGACACCCCGCTTTCAGATCATCCGTTTTACGAATCGGATATCATTCCGCTTCTTATTATACCCGAAATGCTTCGTTGATTAAACAGATTTGACATAATCATACACGGATTGAAGGGCATCATCAAGTTTAGATGCATCTTTCGCACCTGCCATTGCCATATCCGGTCGACCTCCACCTTTTCCGCCGCATTGTGTCGCTACATGATTGACGATTTTACCCGCATGATAGTTCCCGGATTTTAAATCTTCCGTCACACCCGACACTAACATCACTTTACCATCTGCCGCCGTACCTAGGACGATAACACCCTTCGACAATTTCTGTTTCATTTCATCCATCATTTGACGGAGTCCGTTATTGTCTTTCACATCTACACGTGCAGCGATGACTGTAATATCGTCGATTTGCTTGGCAGTCGCTATGACGTCAGTCAATTGGCTATTCCCTAATTTAGCCGATAATGAATCATTCTCACGTTGCAGTTCCTTCATGTCAGATAGTACTGTCCCGATTTTTGTTACAACGTCTTTTGGATTTGCTTTCAAAAGGGCTGCAGCATCAACGAGGACTCCCTCCTCTTGTTTGAACGAACGGTAAGCCTGCTGTCCCGTAAGTGCTTCGATACGACGTGTACCTGCCCCGATCCCACTCTCAGAGACAAGTTTGAACAAACCGATGACAGACGTGGACGGTACATGACATCCACCGCAAAGTTCCAAGGAGTAATCGCCTACCGAAACGACGCGCACGACTTTTCCGTATTTTTCTCCAAAGAGTGCCATAGCGCCAAGTCTTTTTGCTTCTTCAATAGGTTTTTCGGCGATATCCACCGAGATATCTTCCCAAATCTTTTCATTGACTATCTGTTCGATTTTCTCAAGTTCTTCAATCGTCACCTGTCCAAAATGCGAGAAGTCAAAACGCAGACGATCAGGACCTACATATGAGCCCGCCTGATTGACATGTTCACCGAGGACTTCTTTCAACGCTTTGTGAAGAAGATGTGTTGCGGTGTGATTTCGAACAGTAAGCTTCCTTGCAGCTTGATTTACTTCGGCATGTACCACCGCACCTTTGTTCATTTCACCCGAACGGATGATTGCTGTATGCAAGTTTTGTCCGTTTGGTGCTTTCTGTACGTCTTTGACATCCGCAATGAATGTCTCGCCGCTAATCGTCCCTTTATCCGCCACTTGTCCGCCACTTTCCGCGTAGAATGGTGTCCGATTCAAGATGAACTGGATTTCATCTCCTTCGGACGCATTATCCACTAATGCACCATCCTGTAATAGTGAAACTACCACAGATTCACATTGTAGCTGATTATAGCCGATAAATTCGCTTGGTTCATGAATTTCACCGAGTACTCCGGATTGTACATGCATCGAGTCGACGTTTTGACGGGCTGCGCGAGCACGTTGACGCTGTCCGTCCATTTCCGTATCGAATCCCGCACGATCCACTGTGACACCGGCCTCTTCAGCTAGTTCTTCCGTTAATTCAAACGGGAAGCCATAAGTGTCATAAAGTCGGAATGCATCAGCCCCGGGAACGATAGGTGTACCTGATGATTTTGCTTTGTCGATTACACCTGAAAGGATTGCCATTCCATCGGTCAATGTTTCATGGAATCGTTCTTCTTCATTTTTAACGACTTTCATGATGAAGACTTTCTTCTCAGCCACTTCCGGGTAGAAGTCCTGCATGATTTCCCCTACAACCGGCACAAGTTCAAACATGAACGGTTTATTGATGCCAAGTTGTTTCGCAAAACGGACGGCTCTGCGCAGCAATCTTCTCAATACATAGCCCCGTCCTTCATTGGACGGCAGTGCTCCATCACCGATTGCGAACGCGACCGTGCGGATATGATCTGCAATCACTTTGAATGCAATGTCTTTTTCTACATCCTTGCCATATGTCTCACCGGAAACTTTTTCAATGGCATGCATGATCGGCATGAAAAGATCTGTGTCAAAGTTTGTCGGAACGTCTTGGATAACCGATGCCATCCGCTCGAGTCCCATCCCTGTATCGATGTTTTTTTTCGGTAGCGGTGTATACGTATGGTCAGGATTATGATTGAACTCTGAAAATACGAGATTCCAGATTTCAAGGTACCGTTCATTTTCCCCGCCCGGATATAATTCCGGGTCAGAGAAGTCGTCGCCGTACGCTGGCCCTCGGTCGTAGAATATTTCCGAGTTCGGTCCACTTGGGCCTTCCCCGATATCCCAGAAGTTCCCTTCCAGGCGGATGATACGATCTTCTGCAATGCCCACTTTATCACGCCAAATCGCATACGCTTCTTCATCTTCCGGATGGATTGTGATGGACAGCAGTTCTGGATCGAAGCCGATCCACTTGTCATCCGTCAGAAATTCCCAAGCGCGGACGATTGCTTCTTCCTTGAAGTAATCCCCAATTGAGAAATTGCCGAGCATTTCGAAAAAGGTATGATGGCGGGCTGTTTTCCCGACATTTTCGATATCATTCGTACGGATGGATTTTTGTGCATTGACGATACGGGGATTAGCAGGTACAACCCGTCCGTCGAAATATTTTTTCAATGTGGCAACGCCGCTGTTGATCCAAAGTAGGGATGCGTCGTCAATCGGTACGAGTGGTGCGGAAGGTTCAACGCTGTGACCTTTTTCTTTGAAGTAGTCCAGAAACATAGTGCGGATTTGGGATGTTGTCATTTTTTTCATAAGTGTGTCCTCCTCATTAGTTAAAAGGTGCAATTTCGCGCTCCTGTTGTAAATTACAACAATGTTTGTCTATTGATGCCCCATTTTGCAACTTGCTAAATCTTTCCGACTTGCAGGCACAAAAAAATCCCCGCCCCTTAAAACAAGGGACGAAGATGTTAGTCTCGCGGTACCACCCTAATTACCGGACATATTGCATCCGGCATCTCTGGTTGCCTTAACGCGGCGGACGGCAGGGATGAGCTGCACTCAGGAGTAGCTTTTCAACATTTCTCTCGAGTGCTTTTTCAGCCAAGAAGCACTTTTCTGGACGAGTGAACATGTCTACTTTCTCCATCAACGTATTACATATGATGCCTGTCCAACTTCAGCATTTCTTAATTGGATTATAGAAAAGTTCCGTCTTCTTGTCAATCGGAAGCTTCAAGAAATTCATATGGCGTTATGCCTTTCATTCCAACAAGAGGGTCGATTGTCAGGAATGTTTCCATCGTAAGCTCATAGATGGCTGGTCCGGATTCATTCGAACTGATGCTTGGTTCCTTATCAACTTCCCCTATTTCTTGCTCACGCGTTTCCAACGATACTGGCTCAACAACATCACCGTTCAGCCGTTCTTTCAACGTTGTCTGTCTTTCCAATTCATCTGTCCGCGCTATGCCCGATCTGAACTCTTCAGGTTCCCCGCAGAGAATGAGAAAGTTTTTCGCACGGGTGATTCCCGTGTATAACAGATTACGCCTTAACATTTTACGATGACTGCGAACAATCGGCATGATGACGATTGGAAATTCACTGCCCTGGGATTTATGGATTGAACAACAGTAAGCAAGCGTTAGCTGATTAAGGTCATTGCGTTCATAAGTGACTTCAATCCCATCATATGAAACGACAAGCAATTCTTTTTTATCGATTGTTTCTTTCGCTTTGATAATCGCGATAACTTCACCCATATCCCCGTTGAACACATTGCTCTCCGGCTGATTGACTAGCTGAAGCACTTTATCGCCGATCCGGTAAATCGCTTCCCCGAAAACGACTTCTTTCCGTTTCGGTCCCGGCGGATTGACCATTTCCTGAATCATCTTGTTCAAGCCGTCGATACCAGCCGGTCCTCTATACATCGGTGCAAGCACTTGGATATCTTTTATGGGGTGGCCCTTGGTGATTGCACTTTTCACGACTTGCTCGACTACTTCAAGAATTCGGTCGCTGCTAGCTTTGATAAATGAACGGTCCGAAGTCTTCTTTGTTATGTCATCTGTCCATTCTGAACGTTTGATCATATGTGCCATTTCGATGATTGACGAGCCTTCACTTTGACGGAAGACTTCAGTCAGCTCGATAACGGGAACTTTACCTGAATCCAGCATATCCCGCAATACTTGACCCGGTCCGACGGGCGGCAGCTGATCCTGATCCCCGACGAACAATAGTTGAACGTCATTAGATAGTGCCTTCAGTAACTGATGGGCTAGCCAGGTGTCTACCATCGACATCTCATCAATGATAATGAGACGTCCTTCAATTTCCCGTTCCGTTTCCTCTTCCTTTTCCTGTCCATTGAATCCAAGCAAACGGTGGATTGTCATCGCAGGCAACCCTGTCGATTCGGACATGCGTTTCGCCGCACGTCCAGTCGGTGCCGCTAAAACGATGGGAAATGTTTCTTTCTTTTTGGCATACTCTTTCGGGTCCAGTGACAAGCCATGCAGTTCTGCATACACTTCAACGAAACCACGAATCACGGTTGTCTTCCCCGTCCCAGGTCCACCCGTTAAAATCATTAACGGTGAATGTAGAGCTGTTTCAATCGCGGCCACTTGTGTTTCTGCATAATTTACGCCTAGCCGTTCTTCAACTTCCCCAACCGCTTTCCTTATTTCAGATACAGGGAACTGATCGGCAGTATCGTTTTCCATTATCCGTTCAAGTTTGGTCGCGATGCCAATCTCAGAAAAGTATAGGGATGGTACGTACAGCCTTCTTTCTTCAGCTGACAGTTTCCCTTCTTCTACCAGTTCAATAATTGCCCGGGAAATATCTGAAAATTGAATATCAACTCGTTGACTCATTTCAAGTAGACGTTTCACATCCGGTAGGACAGCTTCCGCCTCGATGAATACGTGACCGGCTGATTGTACGGCTAAATTCATCGTATGGAGAATGGCCGCTTTTATTCTTGAAGGATGATTTCCCGTGATGCCTAGATTCCTGCCGAGATCGTCTGCACGCTGGAAACCTACCCCTTCAACCTCTTCAATAAGACGATACGGATTTTCAGTCAGCATCGAAATGGATTCTTCACGGTACAGCTGATAAATACGCATAGCGATTTGAGGGCCAAATCCCCATTCATTCAGCTGAATGATCGTCCGTTCAAGTCCCATATTTTGTGCAAGCACGGAGACAATCGTCTCTTTTTTTTCATGGGACAACTTTGGGATCATACCAAGGACGGACGGATCGTCAAGTATCTTTTTAATCGCATCCTTGCCAAGTTTTTTCACAATTGTTTGGGCTGTCTTCATCCCGATACCCGGAAACAAATCGCCTGATAAATAATGGATAAGTCCCGTTTCTGTTGCAGGCATCTCTTTGGCAAACGTATGCACATCGAACTGTGCACCGTATGTCGGATGATTGACTAGCTTTCCTGTGAATTTATAGTCATCCTCAGCATTCAACTGTGGAAAACTGCCTTTGACGATAATTTCTTTATCTTCATAACCGCTGTTTGTTTCCCTTACTTTTAATTTAGCAATCGTAAAAAGGCTGTCGGGGTTATGGAAGATCGTCACGACCGGTCGTCCGATCAAAAAAATCTCATCCGTATTTCCCACTTCGATGTTCCCTTCCATCACCGCCACCCCTTCTTATTTTCCGTTTTCGCCCAATTGGATCATGTCATATATATAACGGGCTTGTACGTGATCCGGATCGATTGTAAATGCTTTTTCTAGATGATGTAATGCATCTTGTTTCTGTTCCGTCGACACTGCATATAAGAAGCCAAGGTTGTAATGCGCATCGGCATTTTCTCCGTCCTGTTCGATGATGAAACGGAATTCATTCCCCGCCTCATTGAACAGTTCCATATTCGCAAGGACAATGCCGTACGACAACCGTATTTCTAGATCTTCCGGTGCAAGTTCTGCCGCACGCTGTAAATAAGGTAATGCCAATTTTTCATTATTGGAACGTTCAAGACTTTTACCGAGCATGAAATAAACGTCTGCCTCTTCAACGCCTTGCCGGATAGCTTTTTCATATAATTTTGCCGCTTCTTCAAAACGTTCTTTATTATAGTATAGGTTGGCAAGCCCATAAAAAGCTGTGCCCGCTTCAGCGTCAAGTGTAATCGCCTTCTGGAAAAACGGTTCTGCTCTTTCAGCATCTCCGAGAGAAGCGAAAACATTGCCTAAATTGATATAGCCTACTGCATTATCGGGATCCTTTTCGACTCCTTGCATAAATGCTTCTACTGCTTTTTCATATTCGCCATTTTGCAGTGCGGCGATTCCAATTTCATTGTATTCCATAGTAAACTTCCCCTTATCCAACATATTCAAGCTGTTTGCCATTTTTGATAACTGTGTCAATCGTTCCGCCACCAAGACATTCTTCCCCGTCATAGAAAACGACGGCTTGTCCAGGTGTGATTGCACGAACAGGTTCCGCAAAGCGGACGATTGCTTGCCCGTCGCCTTTTAGTTCAACTGTCACCTGCGTATCTGGCTGACGGTAACGGAACTTCGCTGTACAACTGAACGTTTGCGGCAATTCGCGGACTGTCGAAAAATTGACGTCAATTGCAGTTAAACTATCGGAATAAAGTGCATCGTTATCGAAGTTTTGACCAACGAGTAGAACATTTTCTTTCAAGTCTTTCCCGATAACAAACCAAGGTTCTCCGGCTCCGCCGATACCAAGACCGTGGCGCTGACCGATCGTGTAGTACATGAGTCCGTCATGACGCCCTACGGCTTCGCCTTCCATCGTCTTCATATCTCCTGGCTGGGCAGGAAGATATTGACCTAGGAATTCCTTGAAATTCCGTTCACCTATGAAACAGATACCAGTGGAATCTTTTTTCGTTGCTGTCGTTAGTCCAGCTTCCACAGCTTTTTCACGGACAGCACTTTTTTCCATATTTCCGATTGGGAACATCACTTTTTGTAGTTGCTCCTGCGATAACTGATTAAGGAAATACGTCTGATCTTTATTTGCATCTTTCCCGCGCAGCATCGAAACACCGCCATCCACTTCGACGACTTGTGCGTAATGGCCCGTCGCCAAATAATCTGCACCTAGGCTCATCGCATGTTCAAGGAACGCTTTGAATTTGATTTCTTTATTACACATGACGTCGGGGTTTGGAGTCCGGCCGGCTTTGTATTCTTCTAGAAAATACGTGAATACCTTATCCCAATATTGTTTTTCGAAATTGACTGCATAATAGGGTATGCCGATATCATTGCAGACGCTGATGACATCTTCGTAGTCCTCGGTTGCGGTACAGACACCGAATTCGTCCGTGTCATCCCAGTTTTTCATAAAGATACCGATAACTTCATAGCCTTGTTCTTTCAATAGTAATGCTGCAACCGATGAGTCAACGCCGCCTGACATACCGACGACGACGCGTGTATCTGCTGGCGATTTAGTTGTTTTCATTCTATATACATCCTTTTTAATTTCATTTCACAGATCGTTTGACAATTTCAGCAGTCTTCTTAGCTGCCTTAAGAACCATTTCATCGTTTAGTCCTAGTCCGAAACTGAACCGGACTGAATTTCTCAATTTGGAAGAGCCCTCACCATACATCGCTGTCAAGACATGAGACGGGTCAAGTGAGCCCGCAGTGCATGCAGAGCCGCTGGATACAGCAACACCCGCCATATCGAGATTCACAAGGAGCGATTCAATATCCGTTCCCGGAAAGCTGATATTGACAATGTGCGGAAGTTTTTCTGCACATTTGGCGGACACTTCATAAGCGACTGCTTGTTCATCAAATACAGTTGTCATTATTGACATGTATCTCTGATAGTTTGCAGTGTTTTGCTCCATATATTGTTGTGCAATCGACACCGCTTCTGAAAAAGCGACAATTGCTGGAAGGTTTTCCGTGCCGGCCCGCCGTTTCCGTTCTTGTTCCCCACCGAATAGAAGCGGTGTTGTATCAAGTCCTTTACGCTGATATAGAAAACCTATCCCTTTTGGTCCGTTCAATTTATGCGCAGAAACCGATAATAAATCGACACCGAGGTCATCCACATTAAGCGGAATGAGTCCATAAGCTTGGACAGCATCGGTATGGAAAACTGCTTGGTGTTCCTTCAGTAACCCACCGATTTCACGAATCGGCTGGATTGTACCCACTTCATTATTTCCATACATAATCGATACGAGAACTGTTTCATCCGTAAGTGCATTTTTCACTTGGTCCGTACTTATTTGCCCATTTTCATCAACTTCCAAGTACGACACTTTGAAACCTAGCATCTCAAGCTGTTTACATGGATTTAAAATAGCATGGTGTTCGCTATTTGTCGTAATTATATGATTTCCTTTGTCTTTCATTGTCGTGACGGAACCAAAAATTGCTATATTGTCAGCTTCAGTGCCGCCCGAAGTAAAAATGATTTCCGATGGTTCCGCATTGATGGACTGTGCCAACACTTTACGTGAGTCATCGAGCCATTTCCGGGATTCCCTGCCGAAACTGTGGATGCTGGAAGGGTTGCCGAAAACAGTTTCAGAAACTTTTATATACGTAGCGCTTACGGCTGGATGAACCGGCGTCGTCGCTGCATGGTCAAGATAAATTTTCATTATGATAGGACCCCTTTAAATGTAAAACATATAGCTATCACGGTCATCTTCTTCACCGGATTTCATCAAATCTTCAATTGTCGTTGTATCGAGAACACTGCGGACAGCTTCTCCGATCCGTTTCCACAGTTCTTGCTGCGGGACATCGGATCCATCCAACCCTTCCACAAGTTGTATGGGTCCTTCAAGAATCCGTATTACATCTCCGGCCGTTATCTCCGCCGGTGGTCTAGCTAGCATATATCCCCCATAAGCCCCGCGGACGCTTTTCACGATTCCGCTATTGCGGAGCGGTGGAATTAGTTGTTCAAGATATGCTTCGGACAATTTTTGTTCTTCGGCGATTTTTCGGAGCGGTACAGGACCTTCCCCGAATTTGGAGCCAAGTTCAACGACAATTGTTAAACCATATCGGCCTTTTGTAGAAATCTTCATAATATCCCGTCCTTTTTACGATTGCTTCAAAATATTATAGCATAACTAAACTGCAAGCTTACCTAAAATGATTTCCGGTTGGCTAACGTGTATAATAGAGGAACGGATGTACTGTGAGGAGTGATTTTTTTTGCATAACGAGCCATTGGCGTTTCGCATGCGCCCGAGAAATATAGATGAGATTGCTGGACAGAAGGATATCATCGGCGAAAAGACGGCATTGTACCGGATGATTAAAAACGGGCACGTTCCATCGATGCTGCTGTACGGGGAACCTGGGATTGGGAAGACGTCACTTGCCCATGCAATCGCAGGTACTACCAACCTTCCTTTCATCGCCATGAATGCGACAGTTTCGGGAAAGAAAGATGTCGAAGATGTTGTCGCGGAATCACGGATTACAGGAAAAGTACTATTATTCCTCGATGAAATTCATCGGTTCAATAAATTACAACAAGATACTTTACTGCCGCACGTCGAAAGTGGAGCGATTGTCTTAATTGGGGCAACCACTGAAAATCCATACCACGACGTCAATCCCGCCATCCGTTCCAGGTGCGGTGAAATCCGACAATTATCCAGGTTAGAACCTGATGATTTGTTGGTAGTGCTAGAAAAAGCTATGTCCGATGAAGAACGTGGGCTTGGAAGAATGCCGATTACCATAACTGATGATCAGCTTACGATGATTGCGGAAGGTGTCAACGGTGATGCACGAAAGGCGTTAACTGTTCTTGAGTCGGCCGTATCCGCTAGTGATGAAGTCGATGGGAAAATAATCATTGAAGACTGGCTACTTGAAAATCTCCTTGGGCGCATCGGTTTATTCGGGGATAAAAAAGGCTCGCATTTTTATAATTTATTGTCTGCGCTTCAAAAGTCGGTCCGCGGGAGTGACGTCGATGCCGCTATTTATTACCTAGCAAATCTTCTTGAGACTGGTGATTTAGTAGCCGTGAATAGACGTTTGCTCGTGATGGCCTATGAAGATGTTGGACTAGCATCGCCTGAAGTCGGTCCGCACGTCTTGGCTGCTACTGATGCCGCGGTACGGCTCGGAATGCCCGAAGCGCGTATCCCTCTGGCCAACGCAGTAATCGAAATGTGTCTGGCATCAAAATCGAATTCCGCCTATAAAGCGATCGATGCCGCCGTGAACGCCATTAACGAAGGCAAGACCGGAGACATTCCGTTACATTTGCGGGATACACATTACGCCGGCGCAGCTAAACTTGGCCATGTCGGTTACAAATACCCGCACGACTCACCCCTTGGTTCGTTCGGCGGCTGGATAGATCAGCAATACTTACCTGATAAAATTAAAAATATATCGTTTTATAAGCCCGTTATTGCGGGCGAGGAGAAAAAGATGGGTAGCATTTACGATAGACTGAAAGAGTTTAGGAAAAAGAAATGATAAAAACCCACTAGATTGCCGTCGCTAGACTGGACGTTGGATTTCCCATACTATACGCTTCGGCGCTTGGGGTTGCCTCCCGCCATAAGCCAGACAACTTCTCCGTCAGTCTTATGGCTTCGGCTCCCCTGTAAGGCGCCTTCGCTGGTTTTCACCCAGGTTATACCGAATGCCTCTGTATAGGTTGTTTGAGAGACAGGCGGGCTTTCGATGACAATGTTTGCAATCAATCACAAACCGATCTGAGAACTCAGAGGAAAATAATGAATAGGAAAGGCGACATTTCGTTCATAATCGAACGAAATGTCGCCTTTTAGATTTCAAATTTACTTACAAGGTTTAAAACACAGGTTTTTCAATGCCCTCCGATTGTCGGGAGGTTTTTTAGTGACTGATTATTGGGCGACGGCATCCAAGACGTCCGCAGGCATTTTTATGTCAACCGCTTTATCGAAATGACTGTAAACTGCATTAATCGTCTGCTTAACACGATGTGAATTGCCGTCGATTTGTGTTGTTGAGTACGTTGTGGTGTCGAGCATCATTTTGAAGTCGGTTATATAAAATGTGTTGATATCGATTCCGATGACTATATCGAACTTATTGATAAGCGGAAACTCACTATTCAGTACTTCCATGTCGGTTTCACTGCCATCGTCTAAATTGAATAGTAGCTTTTTGAATTCCTTATATTGCTCACGTGACAACGATAGTTTCAAATTATAGCCATAATCAATCGGTTCCAGAACAAAATCGTCTTTAAAAGCATCAAAAAACTCCAGATTCAATGTCGGATGGACATTTGCGATCATCGAACCGAACAGCTCCGCAATTGAACCGGAAGGCAACTCTTCCCAAATATTTTTTTGATCGTCTTTTATAAAAACACGATCTTCCAGCTGATACACTTCCGCATCCCACGCGTTCCCGTCTACAGGCCGTGCTTTTACATTTTGTTTAAATGCAACCGGATTTAATGCTGCATCCGAAGTCATTTCAAATTTCACACTGTGCCTCTCTTCAGGCGTTGTTGTTTTCCAAAAATCGTCGTAAGAGATATGTGTACGCACATTTTTCAATTCAGCAGATGCTTCTTTCGCTTTTTCAAAAACATCTTGAGCTGACATACCCTTTTTCGCTTCCACATTGCTACATGCCGTTAATAAGAGGGCAATTAAACCGAAAACCAGTATCTTAAACGCTTTATTCACACGGAAACATCCTTTCTTCAGTTCCAAGTTCGTTTACTAGGCAACCACTACATTATAACCCTACTATTATTTTGGTTACAACCAAAAAGGAACCGCATGAAGTTAGGCACTCACGCGGTTATTATAATTATATTTTATCTTTTACACGCCGAATAGGTATGTCCGCAACGATATCATTCATTACCCAGCTTGCGCATACAAGTCCTGCAACAGATGGAACGAATGCGTTTGATGCAGGCGGCATTTTGGCTTTCCTAATTTGCGCATCGGGCTTACCAACAGTATCGACGACATCTTCCCTGATGACAATCGGGCTTTCATCGGAAAAAACGACCGGCACGCCTTTGTTGATGCCTTCTTTTCGCAGTCTGAGACGGATCACCTTCGCAACCGGATCCGTATGTGTCTTTGAAATATCCGCAATTTGAAACCGGGTCGGATCCATCTTATTGGCAGCGCCCATGCTTGAAATGATTTTAACGTTCCGTGCAATGCATTCTTTTATCAAATGAATCTTAAAACTGATTGTATCAGATGCATCGATAACATAATCGGGTTTGTAGCTGAAAAACTCTTCAGCCGTTTCTTCCGTATAAAACATATGGAGCGAAATGACTTCACATTCTTCGTTTATATCAGCAATGCGCTCTTTCATCACTTCCGCTTTAGAACGGCCGACCGTCGACAAATTAGCGATAAGCTGACGATTGATATTCGTTATATCAATATCATCTTTATCAACAAGGATAATACGACCGATCCCACTCCTGGCACAAGCTTCCGCCGCAAAAGAACCGACTCCCCCTACGCCAAGTATCGCAACAGTCATATCCCGCATACGCCTTACACCTTCTGTACCGATGGCTAATTCATTCCGTGAAAATTGATGTAACAAGAAAAACTCCGCCCTTCCACATAATAAGATTTTAATTTTCCCCAATATAAAACCCCTCCGCACGTAAGTCAGAGGGGTGTATGTTCATGTAATAAACGAATCCCGAATGTGCCGTCTTTGTAGTATCGCTTTGAACCCGCACTCAGCAGGTGGGTGTCCTATCCGATTCATTTGAGGTCCCGATGAAGGGCATGTCATCCGAATCGAAATGCGGACTCCCGACGAAAAAATGTTCGGTCAAAACTGATTGGCAAATAACGAACACTTCAGGATTCGTATTACTAGTATAATACCATATCCATTTAATCAGTTCAACGATTTTAACGGAATACTTTCAAATTTTTCCGATATGACTGATTACTTCTTGTTTGCTGACATGATTTTAATACCGAGTTCTGCAAGTTGCGCATCATCCACCCGATCAGGTGCCGAGGTTAACAAGCAGCTGGCACTTGCTGTTTTCGGGAATGCGATCGTATCGCGCAAATTCGTTGAGCCCGATAGCAACATGACGATTCGGTCTAATCCGAAGGCGATGCCCCCATGCGGAGGTGTTCCATAATCGAACGCTTCAAGAAGGAATCCAAATTGTTCATTCGCCTGCTCATTACTGAAGCCTAAAGCTTCGAACATTTTCTCCTGAACATCCCGTTTGTAAATCCGCAGCGATCCGCCGCCAAGTTCATAACCATTTAAAACGAGGTCATACGCTTGCGCTTTTACTGTTTCTGGACTTGAAACTAGTTCTTCTACGTCAGAAGGCATTGTAAATGGATGATGTGCTGCATAATAGCGGCCGTCTTCTTCGCTATATTCGAATAGTGGCCATTCTGTCACCCACAGGAAATTGAATTTTGATTCGTCGATTAAGCCGTGATCTTTCGCGAGCTTGGATCGAAGAGCTCCCAGTGCATCTGCAACAACTTTCTTTTTGTCCGCTACGAACAACAATAGGTCGCCCGCTTCAGCATCCGCTGCCGATTTCAGTACATCGGCCGCTTCCCCTTCGAAAAACTTCGCTATCGGACCTTTCAAACCTTCTTCATCGACTTTCAACCATGCAAGTCCTTTTGCGCCGTAGACTGCCGCAAACTCCCCAAGTGCATCGATGTCTTTGCGAGAATAGTTGTCAGCTACTCCTTTTACGTTGATGAGTTTAACTTGCCCCCCAGCCTCAATTGCTCCAGTAAACACTTTGAATGATGAATCTTTCACGACTTCCGATACATCTGTCAGCTCCATTGCAAATCTTGTATCCGGCTTATCAGAACCGAAACGTGCCATCGCTTCATCATAAGGGATACGATTGAATGGAACTTGTACATCGATGCCTTTGACGTTCTTCATCACCTTTTGCATTAACCGTTCATTCAACCCAATGATGTCCTCAATTGACATGAAACTCATTTCCATATCAATTTGAGTGAACTCGGGCTGGCGGTCGGCACGGAGATCTTCATCACGGAAACAGCGGGCAATCTGGTAATAGCGGTCGAACCCGGATACCATCAGCATCTGTTTGAACAGCTGCGGTGATTGCGGAAGTGCATAGAACTCCCCTTCGTGCACCCGGCTAGGTACGAGATAATCCCGTGCGCCTTCCGGTGTGGACTTCGTCAAAATCGGCGTCTCCACTTCAAAGAATCCTTCGTCGTCAAGGAAGTTACGGACTGTTTTCGTAATGTCCGAGCGCATTTTGAAAGTCTTTGCAAGTTGTGGACGGCGTAAATCGAGGTACCTGTATTTCAATCTGAGCTCCTCGCTTACATCCGTATCATCTTCAATCATGAAAGGCGGATTTTTCGCCTCATTTACAATCACCAATTCCTCAACTTGAATTTCAATCGATCCTGTTTTCAGGTTGGGGTTTTTTGTTTTTTCTTGTCGTTCAATGACTTTTCCCGTAAGTTCCACTACGAATTCATTGCGCAGTTTGTCTGCAATTTCAATTGCTTCCTTCGAAAAATCCGGATTGAATACTGTTTGAACTAATCCTGAACGATCCCGGATATCAACGAAAATAAGTCCGCCAAGGTCCCTCCGCTTTTGAACCCACCCTTGTAACGTAACCGTTTGTCCGATTACCTCTTCTGTTAAATCACCGCAATAATGTGTACGTTGCATCACTTTCATCCGCCTCTCTTTATCCAATCAATGTTTCTTTAATTTTTTGAACCAGTTCACCGAAAGGCACTTTCTCTTGTGCCCCGTCCGCCATTTTTTTCAATATAGCTACGCCTTCCGCCACTTCATCTTCACCGATGAGAACAACAGTCCGCGAGTTGAGCCTGTCAGCCGATTTCATCTGCGCTTTCATTTTCCGATCCATATAATCCATATCCGACCGGATGCCCGCTTCGCGAAGTGCTCCTAACAGCTTAAAGCCCGGACGACGTGCCGTTTCGCCAAGTGTGACGATATAAACGTCAAGTGCCGGCTCGGCGTCAAACGATTTCCCTTCGGCAGCCATAGCAAGAAGCAATCGCTCGATGCTCATCGCAAAGCCGATACCCGGCGCAGAAGGCCCTCCGATTTCCTCGGCAAGGCCATTGTATCTACCCCCGCCGCATAAAGTCGTTATCGCGCCGAACCCTTCCGATGTACTCATAATCTCAAATGCAGTGTGGTTATAGTAATCAAGTCCGCGCACAAGATTTGCATCGACTTCATACACAATTCCAGCGTCGTCAAGATAGCTTTTTACATCCTCGAAGTATTGTGCAGACGCTTCATTCAAATAATCTGCCAAAGATGGTGCAGACGCGATGAGCGGATTGCCGCTGTCGACTTTACAATCCAAAATACGCAATGGATTCTTTTCCAACCTTGACTGGCAATCATTACAGAATTCTCCAATATGCGGACTGAAATGTGCTATAAGTGCTTCCTTGTGAGAGGTTCTGCATTCTATATCGCCAAGGGAATTGATGACTAGTTTCAATTTTGTCAGTCCAACGCGTTTATAGACGTCAAGTGCCAGAGCAATCACTTCTGCATCAATGGCGGGATCTGCACTGCCGATTGCTTCTGCTCCGAACTGAACGAACTGACGATAACGCCCTGCCTGCTGACGCTCATAACGGAACATCGGACCCGTATAGAAAAGCTTTACCGGCTGATCCGGATATCCGAACATTTTGTTCTCCACGAATGAGCGGACGACTGGTGCAGTCCCTTCTGGACGCAGCGTCATTGAACGTTCGCCTTTGTCCATAAATGTGTACATTTCTTTTTGAACGACATCCGTCGTTTCCCCCACCAAACGCTGGAACAGTTCCGTTTGTTCGAATATCGGTGTACGAATTTCTTTATAGCGGTAGACATCACACACTTCATTGATGATTTTTTCCGCTTGCTGCCATTTCCATGTTTCAGAAGGCAAAATATCCTGGGTTCCTCTTGGCACTTTAAAATTCATGTGAATTCCCCTTCCTATGATTAAGTAGACACTAAAAAAAGGCCCCCATCCCTTGCCTATGCAAGGGACGAGAGCCTTTATAGCTTCCGCGGTTCCACCCAAATTGACGCAAAAATCCGCGCCCACTCTACAACCGGATAACGGCCGGTTCCGTCTGTACCTACTGAATGGAATTCGTTCAGCACAGAGCCTCGATGGTGTTATTCATTGTAAACCTCTGTAGGGTGGATTTCAGCCACGTCCGCCCCTCTCTTGTCAGTCGGTTACACAATTACTTTCCATGTCTTCAGCATAAGTCTATTCTTAACTTAAAAAGCGATATAAATTGTTAATTAACCATCATCTTAATGATTCTGCGTCATAGTGTCAACCTTTTTCGATTAATTGTAGTTTTTTGGACTGAAAACTTCTACAATGGATTACAGGGGAGGATGATAATTTGTCTAAAATGAGCAAATGGATGATTGCATTCATATTTTTATTCAGCGCATTCCATGATAATCAAACGGTTTATGCGGATTCGAAATCAATCATAGTAGATGCCAAATCTCTTCATGTCCGATCAGGGCCCGGGCTTACATACCCTATAACTAGTTCGCTGAAAAAAGGTGAACGGGTTGATATTATTTCCACTTCGGGGGATTGGTACGAAATCCGGAACGGCAACAACTCGGGATGGATCGCCTCCTGGCTGACCGTTTCAGAAAACCAATCGAATGGGACAAGTATTTCAGTCGTTTCCCGTGTCGATCAGCTGAATATGAGGTCTAGCCCTTCCATCGGTTCTGCGGTATTAGGACGGCTTGCCGCCGGGGATGAGGCGGTAATGACAGGACAGGATGGAGAATGGGCTTCCGTCACTTTCAATGGCATAAACGGCTGGGTTCATACAGACTATATTACAGAGTTAACGGGTCAAACGACGGCGGCTGTACCTACCGAACAAGCCCCGACACCCGAGCTATTCACCGTTTCGGTTGACGCCCTCAATGTCAGAAAGAATGCCGACCTATCCTCGAAACGCGTAGGGCTCATTCATGAAGGTGAGTCATTCCCCGTGAAGGAAGTCGACGGCAACTGGGTCCGGATTTTATTGGATGATAAAAAACAGGGTTGGATCTATTCTTTCCATGGTACGTTCTCATCAAATGTCAAACAGTCTTCTGAAAAATCGGATCTTGGAATGGTGACCATCCTTTCAAACGGCACGAATATCCGTGAAGCGGCGACGACATCTTCACAAATCGCTACTCGGGCAGATGCAGGCGAAAAGTTTCCTATTAGCAAAATGGATGGAGACTGGTATGAAATTGCATTGCCGACTGGTAAATCCGCTTTCGTTGCACAATGGGTTGTTTCAACGGACGATGAATCTTTCACGACAGAGCCTGTCATGAAAGAAACGAAAGCCCGTGTTCCAGGCACCTTAAAAGGACTTACCATCGTCATTGACCCGGGGCATGGTGGGAATGATCGCGGGACAACAGGGACTCGAGGAACAGACGAAAAAGATATTACGATTCTTACTTCCGAACTCCTAGCAGCTAAATTGAAAGCAGCTGGTGCAAATGTTGTAGCGACCCGGGAAACAGATACGTATGTATCGCTAAGAAAACGGGTCGCTGTCAGCAACCAGTATGACGCGGATGCCTTCATCAGTCTTCATTACGATGCTAATCCCGATTCAAGCGTGAACGGTTTCACGACGTATTATACACATCCCTATCAGCAGGCACTTGCCTCTGCGGTTAACGACGGGCTCGCGTCATCAGTTAATCTGCGCAACCGCGGATCACAGCCAGGGGATTTCCTAGTCCTGCGTGAAAATAGACGTAATGCTATTTTGATTGAACTTGGTTTCCTATCGAATACCGCAGAAGAGCGGACAGTTACAAACGGGATGTTCCGTGAACGGGCAACACAAGGCATCTACAAAGGACTACTCGATTATTTTAATTCGAATGAAAATTAAAGGAAATTGTATTACGCACTTAAAAGGACCTTCCCCGCTGTGGGGAAGGTCCTTTCCTATGTTATTTCGACTCTAGTATAATTGTCACCGGTCCGTCATTAATAAGCTCGACATCCATCATTGCGCCGAAAATGCCTGTCTGAACTGCCAAACCTTCTTCTTCCAATCGATGGTTGAAGTATTTCCAAAGAGGTTCCGCCTGTTCAGGTCGCGCCGCCTCGATGAAACTTGGACGACGCCCTTTTTTCACATCTCCGAATAGAGTGAATTGGGATACTGAAAGAATATCTCCACCAGTCTCGAGGATGGAATGATTCATTTTCCCTTCGGCGTCTTCCCACAAACGGAGGCCGGCTATTTTTTTCGCCAGATAAGCTGCGTCTTCTTCAGTATCCGAGTGGGTGATACCAACAAGAAGGACATAGCCCTTTTCAATCGTACCCGTTACCTCACCATCAACTCGGACAGCAGCGGGACCTGATCTTTGTAGCACGACTCTCACCTATTACACCTTCCAATCAATTGATGACACGTTGCACAGAATAAATATCTCGGATTTGCTTGATCCGATCGATGATTCGCTGCAAATGTGAAATATCTGTAATTTTAATCGTCATATGAATACGTGCGATTTTATCACGATCCGCTTTGCCACTTACCGCAACCATCGGCGTTTTCGTATCTGCGACAGCCATCATCACTTCATTCAACAAACCTTGTCGATCGAATGCCGACACTTCGATGTCGATTAGGAACTCTTTCCGCGCACTGGAAGGCCCAGTTGCCCATTCAACATCGATAATCCGATCATTTTCATCATCTTCAACCATAATATTCGGGCAGTCTGCATGATGGACGGATACTCCGCGCCCTTTCGTGATGAACCCCACAATCTCATCGCCTGGTACTGGATTACAACACTTCGACAGCCTGATAAGCAGATTGTCGATGCCTTTGACGATAACACCGGATTCAGTCATTTTTTCTGGTTGTGGAGATTTCATATCCGACACGATTTTATCAATCGTATCCTGTTGTTCACGTACTTTCCGTAATTTTTCCGCCAACCGATTCACGACTTGCTGAGCTGTTATACCATTGAATCCGACTGCCCCATACATGTCCTCTTCGGAGGTGAAGCTGAATTTATCGATTGTGCGCTTTATGTTCTCTTGCGTGAGCACTTCTTTCAAGTCGTACTCTTGCGCTTTTATTTCTCTTTCTATCATTTCCCGGCCTTTCAGGATATTCTCTTCCCGAAGCTGTTTCTTGAAAAATTGCCGGATTTTATTTTTCGCTTGAGAAGTGTTGGCGATTTTCAGCCAGTCACGACTCGGTCCGTACGATTGTTTCGATGTTAAGATTTCAATAATATCGCCTGTAAATAATTCTGCATCCAGCGGGACCATTTTACCATTCACTTTTGCACCGATTGTCCGATTCCCGATTTCGGAATGGACACGGTAAGCAAAATCTATCGGGACCGAACTTGCAGGCAGTTCAATTACATCGCCATCCGGAGTAAATACATAAACCATATCTGAGAACAGATCGAATTTCAGTGATTCCATGAATTCTTCAGCATTGGAAGATTCGTTCTGGAATTCGAGTATCTCCCTAAACCAAGTCAATTTCGAGTCAATATCACTTGGATGATCAGTCAGCGATTTCCCTTCTTTATACGCCCAGTGTGCCGCAACTCCGAATTCGGCAATTTTATGCATTTCTTCCGTTCGGATTTGTACCTCGAGCGGGTCTCCGGCTGGTCCTACAACAGTCGTGTGCAGCGATTGATATAGATTTTGTTTCGGCATTGCGATGTAATCCTTGAAACGTCCGGGCATCGGTTTCCAAAGTGTGTGGATGATCCCTAGTACCGCGTAGCAATCTTTAATACTTGAAACAAGGATTCTTACTGCCAGAAGGTCATAGATTTCATTGAATTCTTTCTTCTGAACGACCATCTTCCGATATATCGAGTAAAGGTGTTTCGGACGGCCTGAAAGGTCAGCGCCGATTTCCATCTCTCCGATTTCCCTCTTGATCTGATCCATGACGTTTGCTAAGTAATTTTCCCGTTCGACGCGTTTACGTTTCATCATATTGACGATCCTGTAATATTGCTGTGGGTTCAAATAACGCAGTGCTGTATCTTCCAGTTCCCATTTAATGGCTGAAATACCAAGCCGATGTGCCAGCGGTGCGAATATTTCCAAGGTCTCGGCCGCAACCCGTCGCTGTTTTTCTTCCGGAACGTGTTTCAACGTTCGCATATTGTGAAGGCGGTCCGCCAGCTTGATAAGAATGACACGGATGTCCTGTGCCATCGCAACGAACATTTTCCGGTGGTTTTCCGCCTGTTTTTCTTCTTTGGATTTATATTTTAATTTTTCGAGTTTCGTCACTCCGTCGACAAGCATTGCCACTTCTTCGCCGAAAACACGGATGATGTCTTCCCTGCTGATCTCCGTATCTTCCACCACATCATGGAGAAATCCGGCTGCAACTGTCGAAGGGTCCATTTGTAATTCGGCTAGAATCCCTGCAACTTGGACAGGATGGATGATATATGCCTCGCCTGAACTCCTGTGTTGCCCCTCGTGTGCAGTTTTCGCCGCTTCATATGCCTTTTTGACGAACGCAACGTGTTCTTCATTCATATAGGAGGCGACGAGTGTGAATATTTCTTCCGCCGTCATGTCACGATTTTTCGCCATACTATTACCCCTTCCGACCTTATCCGCAAAAACGATAGTATTCCTATTGTATGTATAAACTCATGCATATGTAAAGTGTTGCGATGTAATAAAAATATAGAAAAATCCTCCACTTTAATGCGGAGGACCATTTTTCAGTATGTGATTAATGAACGCATGTCGTAATCTTGTAACTTTTCACGGCCGTTTAAATACGACAGCTCGATGATAAAAGCGCATCCTGCAACGATTCCGCCAAGTTTTTCTACGAGCTCCACCGTCGCACCGACCGTTCCGCCCGTCGCAAGTAGATCATCTACAATCAAAACGCGCTGACCGGGTTTTATGGCATCTTTGTGAATTGTTAATGTATCTTTGCCATATTCAAGGTCATATTCGACCTCTATCGTTTCCCTAGGCAGCTTTCCTGGTTTACGTACAGGAGCAAATCCAACTTCAAGCGCATAAGCAACCGGGCAGCCGATGATGAATCCCCGTGCTTCAGGACCTACGATGATATCAGTACCAACTTCCTTCGCGAACTTGACGATTTCATCCGTTGCGAACTTATAAGCTTTCCCATTATCCATGATTGTAGAAATATCCTTAAAGCTGATACCCTTTTTCGGATAATCCGGTACAATCGTTACATAATCTTTCAAATCCATTATTGTTCCTCCCTGTCGACAATTCCATTTCGCACTGTATCGAACCATTGTTTCAATTCTATATAAGGCGCGTATAGCAGTCTTTTTTCTAGCTCAATCTGACGCTCACGTTCTTTGTAAGATGGCGCTTCAGTCAAATCCTTTTTACCTACCGTCTCCATGACGGAAACAAAACCATCCTTAATCTTAACAAATCCAAGCTCGGAAAACACCTTTGACATGAAATAAACCGTATCTTTTTTCCACGCTTTATGTTTTGTGAGCTGTTCCCCGTTATTTACAATGTCGAATCCTCCGCGTTTTTTCAAGAAACTGTAATACCAGCCGAATTGATCACGTCCGGGAAGACCATCAAAATATCTAGATTCCATTGTATGGAAATGCGCATAGATACGATCCGGATTGACGGATGCAATCAGTTCTTCAAGTTGACGTTCTTCATCCGGGATATCCAATAGGACGAGATTATCCAGATTCGCTACTGTTCCTTGGCCGAAAAGCGAAATCGCAATCCCTTTCATGGATGATTGAAAATGTGCCACTGTCTGTTCATGGAATGCGACAAACAATGTATTTTGAGGTGGAATCGACGGTAGCCACCTTGCCGCTTCGCGTACACCACGAAGGTCGAATAACTGCCATTCATCGGATTTGATATCCCCGATCAGTAGCTGGGGCTTCTTATTTCCGTTCCATTCATTCACCTGCAAGTCACCCGTAACCGATAATTCCACTCCAGGCGTCAGCTGATCGGCGATATGACCCAGTCCGAATCCGATAGCGTCAAGTGATAAATTCCCTTCCGCTAATTCGAGCTTCATATGGTTCTTTGCCGCACCGATTTTCCGCACAGTTTTGGCTGTCAGATTTTCAAGCATATAGACAGGTTTTTCAAATGCCATTCCAAACGGACGGAGCAGTTCCAACGATTCAAGAACGGCAACATCAATTTCACTAATTGATAGCGGTACATCGATATGCACTTCCGGTGTTAATGTTTCCTGTGTCAGTACCTGCTCGGCCTGTTGATTAAGATTTTCACGCAGCGTTACAACATCGGTAATCGCAAGCGACATGCCGGCCGCCATTTGATGACCCCCAAAATGCGGGAGTATGTGGGCGTTTTTCGAAAGTTCCACAAACATATCAAAACCATCTATACTTCTCGCGGAACCTTTTGCAATTCCTGTTTCCATGTCAATTGACAACACGATTGCAGGCCTATAATATTTCTCGGTCAATCGCGAGGCGACAATACCGACAACGCCGGCATTCCAACCTTCTCCGCCAATGACGAAGACAAGCGGGACAGTATCTCCGTACATTTGCGCAATCATTTCTTCCGCCTCTTTGGTAATTTCAGAAACAATCGCTTGCCGCTCTTTATTCAACGCATCAAGTTCTTTTGCCAATGCCGCGGCAATCGCTGTATCTTCCGTCTTCAACAATTCCACTGCTGGCGAAGCGTCGCCCAGACGTCCTGCCGCGTTCAGTCGGGGGCCAATCATAAAACCAATTGACTCCTCTGTAAGTGTCGCTTGCTCAGTGCCAGCAACTCGTGTCAGCGCCTGAATCGCTGGTCGCTTCGTCACTCGCATCCGCCTGATGCCCTCTTTGACTAAATATCTGTTTTCGCCGCGCAGTGGAACTAAATCCGCCACCGTACCAATTGCAACCAGTTCAAACAACTCTTCCAAGACTTCTCCGAGTAACGCGCACGCAAGTTTAAACGCCACACCGACACCGGCAAGTTCTCCGAACGGGTAAGCCCCTTGCGGATGACGCGGATGAATAATGGCATCTGCAGGAGGCATTTCTTCACCAATTTCATGGTGATCTGTAATGATGACATCCATACCGAGGGATTTCGCATACGCTATTTCATCGATGCCAGAGATGCCGTTATCGACAGTAATAATAAGCGAAGCCCCTATTTCATAAAGGTCCAAAAAAAGTTCTTTATTCGGCCCATAACCATGCTCAAAGCGATCAGGGATAGAAAAGAATACATCTGCGCCTAAACGCTCCAATGCGGTTGTCAGAACGGACACACTAGTAACTCCGTCCGCATCGTAGTCCCCATACACAGCTATTTTTTTATCGGTAGCAATTGCTTTTTTTATAAGCGACACCGCTTTATCCATATCATATAGTAAAAAGGGGTCATGCATACTGGATGAATCCATATGTAAAAATGCTTTTGCTTCTTCGGAATCGATTATTCCCCTTGAAGCAAGTATTTTTGCCTGGACGGATGAAATGCCGAGGTCCTTCGTCAGTGAGGCTACCAGTTGTTCGTCCGGGCGTTCCACTTTCCATCTTTTCATTGATTCGATCAAATTCCTTCACATCCTCATGTTCATTATAGCGGATGAGCTTCGACTCTAAAAGAAAAGACTTTTCATATCCAGAATTGAAGGTTATTGAGAAAGTACACTATTATTGTCAGGATTAAGGTTTGCCCATCCTAGACGCTCCGGCTACTCCTTTTAAGGCGCCTCCGCTTGCTACCACTTTTGAGCTTTGCCTACAAAAAGGCGAGCGTTTCCTCAGTATCATCGAGGGAAGGTCAGCTTTTAATCTCAAAACTCTATAATGATGAGTAGTTATTATCACTATAACGAGGAATAACCAGCAAAGGCATCTTTTCTATGGTAACCGGAGGTCACTGAAAAACCTACATCATTAAAGTTGGTGAGTAAATCTGATGGAAGTAAAATCCCGCCTGTTTTCTGTATAACCTTTATAGATGAATTCGGTATATTAAGGGGAAACTAGCGTATGCGCCTTACTGGGGTAGCCGAAGTCATAAGACTGACGACGAAGTTGTCTGGCTTATGGCGGGAGGCATCTCGAAGCGTTTATTATGGGAATTCCATGGCCAGTCTCTATCAGCGGGCTTTTTCAGTAGCCTGGTTTTTCCTAAGGATATCTTCGTTTAAACTTATATGAGAAAACTTCACAAAAAATTCTCTTGGCAATACTCCCAAGAGAATCTTTTTCTAATTACACAATTTTATTTTCATTGATTGCCTCTTGATTGGAAGGCAGCGCCGTATACTTTTGCAGCTCAGCGATTTCGTTCTGTTGTGAAGCTATCGTTAGCTCCTTGCTGGTCATTTCTTTTTGTAGCTCTTTAATACGGCGGTTTGATTGAAACGAGAGAAACATCGCAATAAGACCGCTGACTGCAGCACCAAGAAGGGCTGAACAAAGAATGACGAGGACCAGTGGCCATTGTGCAATCCCAAATACATAATTAACTGGAACCGCATCTACGTTGAAAACGGCAAAAACAGCAATAATAATGGCGAATAATAGACCTAGCAGCAAATTCCATTGAAGCTTCATAGGACATTGCTCCTTTCTTGAAAAAATAAAAAAAACAGGGTATACAGTTGATTGTATACCCTGTTCCATGATTATCTGAAACTTTTCATTATGTGTTTTATACGACAGGTTCGTCTGATCCCCATTGTTTCTTCGTATCTTCCACTTTAATGGCACCTTTTTCTTTCATTTCACGTTTTTTCAAATCGAACCAGATTTGAGCTGAGATGAAAATCGAAGAATAAGTTCCTGCAAACAATCCGATCAGTAGTGCAATCGAGAATGTCCGAATGGATTCAGCGCCGAACAACATAAGTGCCACTACGACAAAGATAACAGTGAGAACCGTATTCACCGAACGCCCAAGCGTCTGCCGCAAAGACTTGTTAACGATGTCCGCCAATTCTTCTTCAGTGTCAATCCGACCACGATGGTTAATATTTTCCCGTATCCGGTCAAATGTGACAATAGTATCGTTAATGGAATAACCGACGATGGTCAATACCGCTGCAATGAAAGTGATATCGACTTCCAGACGCAGAATACTGAAAATCGCGACCATGAAGAATGCATCATGGAGAAGCCCTATTATCGATGCAACCCCCATTCGCCACTCGAATCGGAAGGCAACATAAATGACTATTCCGATCGCCGCATAGATAAGCGCGTATATTGCATTTTTTGCAAGTTCCTCACCGACTGTTGGTGAAACAGTCGAGATATTCGGTTCGGAACCGTATTCGGCAGCAAGATCCGCCTTTAACTTATTGACTTCTTCTTGCTTAAACTCATCTTTGTAGCGCATGACACCCATATTGCCCGTTTCACCGGAAATGACGATGTCATCTGTCGGGTGCCCTATTTCATCAAGATAAGTAGATATTTCATCTTTCGTCACCGGATGGTCCGCAAGCACTTCAACACGCGTACCGCTCGAGAAATCGATGCCAAGGTTCAGCTTGAAGATTCCGAGCACTATGACACCACTAATCAGCAATACCGCTGAAATAACATAGAACTTTTTACGCGTAGCTACGAAATCGAAACGGTCAAATTTCGTTGTAAGTTCCAATGTTTCAACTTTTTCTTCGGCTGGATGTACCCTCTTTTTCGAAATACCGAACAATGCTGTTTTTCCATCAAACATCCCACTATCGACAAGAAGGCCAAGGAGGATTCGTGATCCCCAAACCGCTGTCAAAAAGCTGGCTAGAATACTGATGATCAGGATTGTTGCGAACCCTTTAACTGAGCTTGTCCCGAAAATGAACAAGACAACCGCTGCAAGTAAGGTCGTGATATTAGCGTCAAGAATGGCAGTGAATGATGATTTCGCACCGGCCATGAATGATGTTTTGACGGATTTACCGACACGTAATTCTTCCCGTATCCGTTCATACATCAAGATATTCGCATCTACCGCCATTCCGACCCCAAGCATGAGTGCCGCAATACCCGGTAGCGTCAGTACACCATTAATGAGCGTAAAGACGAGCAGGATAATGAAAATATAAATCGATAATGTAATAACAGCCACAAAACCTGGCAAGCGGTAATACACGAGCATGAAGATGAAAATGAGTGCGATACCGATAATTCCCGCGTAGATTGTTTTGTTGAGGGCTTGTTCACCAAACTGTGCGCCTATAGATGTGGAATAGACCTCTTCAAGATGAACCGGTAGAGCCCCTGCATTCAAAATCCCCGCAAGATTCTTCGTCTCTTCCACAGTGAAAGAACCCGAAATTTCAACATCAGAAGAGTTGATTGGATTTTTCACATAAGGGGCAGAAACGAATTTCGGCTTCTCTTTGCCTATTTCCTCTCTGAAGGAGTCTTCACCTTCTATGAAATCAAGCCAGATGACCATGACGTTTTCTGGTGCTTTCTGTGCAATCTGTGTTGTCACTTCGCCGAATTTAGTCGGCGACTTCATCTCAAGCGTAACAACGGGATTGTTATTCTCCCCAAAGTTCGCTTTCGCTTTTCCTTCCTTCAAGTCGTTTCCGTCGAGAAGAAGATTGTCATCAGCATCTCTGAAAGTCAGATTCGCCTGTGTAGAAAGGAGTTCCCGTGCTGATTCCTGATCCTCTACCCCAGCAAGCTGGACCCGAATCCGGTTACCCGATTCAATTTGGATACTCGGTTCACTTACCCCGAGTACGTCGATCCGGTTGGAAAGAGCATTCGCTGTATCTTTCACCATTTCTTCTGTTACTTTTGGACCGTCTTTTTTCAAAGGTTCAACTTGGTAAAGGACCTCAAAACCGCCTTGAAGGTCAAGACCCAATTTCACGTCTTTCACTATCGGATTTGCGGTTTTCCCAATCGTTAAGCCTAGTACAACGATCAATAAGAAGAACGCAATAATCCGTCCACTTCTTTTCATAATTCTATTTCCCCCTCTAAATATGGAGTGTAGCTGTACGGCCTTTTTCTATGTACATACTCCGAGAATAGCTGCAGCGCCCGTTCAACAACTTGGCGCTGAAGACTACACAATCAAAAACACATTACATCCATTATGAAACACGGTCATTCATGTGTCAAATGGACATGTATCAATCTATCATACCTCATCTTTCGATTTGTGTGGTGTCAGTAAGGTTTGAAGTTCTTCTCTATTTAGATTGGAAAACCAGTTTGAGCCGCGCTGTTCTTCAATTTGTGTAAATGTCATAAATTCTGCGGGTGAGATTTTAAGGATTCCATTCGCAATTTCATGCATCCCCATTGTATCGACATCTTTCTTACGCCATTTTTTCCGGACACAAAATGTCCAAATGTCCTCTTCGGTCACTGTCGTATAGCCGTACAGATGAAATTCGGTCTTTTTGCTTTCAATTGCAGGCAGCATCTGGTTGAACAGTTGTCCGAATTGTATAACCATCGTTTTTCTTCCCTTCCTGGACAGTCGTAAGTACGTTTCTTTCCGCATACGTTTAGTGTATATGAAATGACCGGAATTGAGAAGGAGTTGTTTAATTTGTCTTCATTCATCCGCGGAACTGTCGTCTTGATGGTTGCTGTTTTCCTATCCAAACTTTTAGGATTCGTCTTCCGGATCCAATTCATGCGGATTGCAGGTGAAGAGGCGGTCGGTATCTATATGACCGCTTATCCCGCTTTCATCTTCTTTCTGTCACTTGTCCAGCTAGGTGTACCGATTGCCGTTGCAAAAGTAATTGCTGAACTTGAAGCGAAAGGGCAATCCGTAAAAATCCCTTCTCTCATGAAGACCGCTACCTTCATCACCATTTTGACAGGGGTAGTTTTCCTCCCATCCGCAATCTTATTTGTTCCTTATTTATCAGAGACACTACTTGGTAATGCTGCGTCTTCGATGACGCTATATGTAGGAATTGCAATCGTCCCCATCGCTGCCATTGGCGGCTTGATCCGCGGATACTTTCAAGGTATCGCACGAATCGAGGAAACAGCATGGTCGCAAATCATTGAACAATTATGTCGGATCATGCTTATTACATGGCTTCTGCCTTATCTTCTCGTCTCCGATAATACAGCTATGAACGCCGCTTACGCGATGGGTATTACGCTAATCGCAGAAATGCTATCTGTCCTTTATTTACTATTCAAATATAGACAACAGAAGAAACGTGGACCTAAACAGAAGGAAAAACAAAAGCGCTATCCGATGGAGCCTCTTCTGGCCATCGCTCTACCGTCATCAGGCAGTCGGTTATTCGGTACATTCACTTGGTTTCTTGAACCTATTATTTTTCTTCGTGCTCTTGCATTTTCCGGAATTTCAGCTATGGCCGCCACATCGTTATATGGAATAATATCCGGGGTGCTCGTGCCGTTGCTTCTATTTCCCTCATTCATTCCGTATGCATTATCTGTTGTCTTGGTTCCCGCTGTCAGCGGGGCGGTTGCATCGAATAATACGAGCAAGCTTAAAGAGCGGATTCATCTGTCCCTCCGCTTATCCGCTTTGACAGGAACGTTTGCGGCGGCAGTATTTTTCGTCCATGGAGAAGAACTTGCCGAAAAGCTTTTCCACGTTAGCCAGGGTGCGTCATATATGACTTTGTTGGCCCCCGTTTTCTTCTTTTATTATATCCAGGGCCCGCTCTACTCTATTTTACAGGCGACGGGAGACGCCAAGGCGGGAATGATGAACTCCGTCTACGGTGGTATAGCCAAACTGGGAGTCATGTTCGTCCTGGCTTCCCAGCCCGGGCTACAGGTGACAGGGGCTGTCCTGGCAATAGGCTTTGGTGTGCTTGTGACGTCTTTCCTTCATATTGCGACGCTTCGGAAAAACAAGTCGACGGCTACCGGTTTCACTATATTCGCTTTGCCATATGCCTCCTTTATCATGACTTGTATCATGCGACCGATTTTCATTCCTATCGGTGATTTTGGATTATTGATGGAATGTACGATCACAACCCTCTTCCTATTCGTTATCCTAATTTTGACGGGTCAAGTGAAAAAAAGCGATTTATTCCTGTTCAAGAAACTTCTGAAAAGTTATAAATAGTCATTTTTCAGCTGAAACTTCAGTTCATCATTTTCAAATGAACAATAGAAAATTTGTTCAATTTCATTCACTCCGAGTTGCTGCAATCCTTTTATCAGCCATTCATCCGTTTTTCCAATGAGTTCCAAATGCCTGGTTTGAATAATACCATCGGAAATAAGTGAAAGTACCGGTTGGACATCATCGTGTTTGAAGACGGACAAATTTCCCGATGGTTCCAAATAGGCAAAAGAGACTTCATGGACTGAGCCAATCTGCTGCTCACGGAGTTGCTGGAACAAATCATCGAGATTGTAACGCTGTTTCCGCATTTCTTGCTCCAATATTACACCGTTCCTAATGATAAGTGCCGGTTCACCGTCGACTATGTCTCTGAACCTCTTGGATTTCAATGAAAAATAAGAAGAAATCACTTGAATAACGAGTAAGATAAGCATCGGTACGACGGATTGAATTAATTTTTTATCAGGGGAATCGAGTGCAAATGCTGCAACTTCCGCCATGATGACGAAGACTACAATGTCAATAACCCCAAGCTCGCCGACTTCCCGTTTCCCCATAATCCGCAAGATGATTAAAATGAGTATGTAAAGAAACACAGTTCGGAAACTGATGATAAGCAAGTCAGTCACAAAGATTCACCCCTTTTTAAATTAGGATGCCCTTTACGGTTCTGCTTATATACATTTTCAATAGAGAAAAGAGGCGATTGGCTGAACGGGAAAATTCCCGCCTAGCCAATCGCCTCTTCTTCTTTCTTCAATACTTAAATTGATTGCGTTACACGTCCTACTGCTTGTCTGTCGAACTGTAGCGTTGTACCTTCAGAAACTTTAAGGAAAACTGATGAATCATCGACAGCATCAATTGTGCCATGAATTCCACCGATTGTAATGACCTTATCTCCACGTTTCAAATCTGATTGCATCTGTCTCGTCGCTTTCTGTTTCTTTTGCGCCGGTCTGATAAGTAAGAACCACATCACTGCGAACATCGCAACGAAAGGTAATAGTTGAACTAATCCACCACTCATTTATATATCCCCCCTTCAATCAAGATTCATTATACAAGATTTAAAAGTTTTTTGCATTCGGTTTATTAAATCCATAGCTCTCAAAAAACTCTTCACGGAAATCGCCTAGCCGGTCTTGGCGTATTGCATCTCTCACTTGCTCCATTAAATTGAGAAGGAAGTGAAGATTATGATAAGACGTCAACCTGATCCCGAATGTTTCTTCTGCTCTAATTAGGTGACGAATATACGCTCGGCTGTATGTTTTACATACATGACAGCTGCATTTTTCATCAAGAGGCCTGAAATCCCGTTCGAATTTCGCATTACGAATATTCAAGCGTCCCTCACTCGTCATGAGCGTACCATTTCGCGCTATTCGGGTCGGCAGGACACAGTCGAACATATCAACGCCGCGGATAGCGCCGTCAATGAGTGAGTCAGGCGAACCGACTCCCATCAAATAGCGGGGCTTGTCTTGCGGCAGAAGTGGTGTCGTATGTTCCAGAATACGGTTCATAATGTCTTTCGGCTCTCCAACGGACAGACCGCCGATTGCATAACCCGGGAAATCAAGGGAAATGAGATCTTTTGCACTTTGCGCGCGCAAATCCTCGAATTCGCCGCCCTGTACGATACCGAATAGAGCTTGGTCTGCCGGGCGCGCATGTGCCCCAAGGCATCTTTCAGCCCATCTGGATGTCCGTTCGACACTGGCCTTCATATATTCACGCGTTGCAGGAAATGGCGGGCACTCATCAAATGCCATCATGATATCTGCACCTAAAGAATTCTGGATTTCCATCGCTTTCTCGGGACTCAGGAACAATTTACTCCCATTCAGATGATGCCTGAAATGGACTCCTTCTTCTTTGATTTTGCGGAATTCACTCAATGAAAACACTTGGAAACCGCCTGAATCCGTCAGTATCGGTCTGTCCCAGTTCATGAACTTATGCAGTCCGCCTGCTTCCTCAACGATGTCTTGACCAGGGCGAAGCCATAGGTGGTACGTGTTGCTTAATATGATACCCGATCCGACTTCCTTCAGTTCTTCGGGTGACATCGTCTTGACGGTCGCCTGTGTACCTACTGGCATGAACGCCGGTGTTTCGAATGAGCCATGAGGTGTATGGACGATTCCAAGACGCGCTCCGGTTTGTTTACATGTTTTTATATGTTCGTAAGTGACTGCTGGCATTTTATGATTCCTTCCTTTGTGACGATTTGATGAACATTGCATCTCCAAAACTGAAGAAGCGATATTTCTCCTCCACCGCCCGTTTATATGCTGCTAAAATATGCTCCCGTGTCGACAATGCTGAAATTAGCATGATCAACGTCGATTTAGGTAAATGAAAATTGGTCAATAGACTATCTACAATACTGAATTCATATCCTGGGTAGATGAATATGGAAGTCCATCCACTTGTAGGGACAATTTTCCCGTCATTTGCCGAAGCGATTGTCTCTAGCGTCCTTGCCGATGTTGTTCCGACCGCGATGATACGTCCGCCTCGTTCTTTCACCTTGTTTATCGCATCAGCTGTCTGTTCGGTGACATGATAGTATTCGGAATGCATTGCATGATCTTCTATCACATCTGCACTGACCGGCCGGAAAGTGCCAAGACCGACATGCAATGTGACGAATGCAATGTCGATTCCTCTATTACGTATACTCTCCAAGATTTCATCCGTGAAATGAAGCCCTGCTGTCGGCGCTGCCGCTGAACCCCGTTCTTTCGCAAACACCGTCTGGTAACGTGCCTGATCATCGAGCGTTTCAGTAATATAAGGCGGCAACGGCATTTCACCGAGTGCGTCTAGGATTTCATAAAAAATCCCTTCATAGATGAATTTGAATATACGTCCGCCTTGTTCCAGAATACCGGTGCACTCCGCTTTGAGACGCCCATCGCCAAATGTAACAATGGTTCCAAGCTTCACACGCTTCGCTGGTTTTGCAAGCGTTTCCCACTCGTCATCGCCTGTCTCTTTCAAGAGCAATACTTCAATCATGGCGCCGGTATCGTCTTTCACGCCCATCAGACGTGCGGGCAGGACACGCGTATCATTCAGAACAAGCATATCCCCCGCCTCGAGTTCATCAATCAGGTCCCGAAAATGACGGTGTTGCACTTCCCCCGTTTCTTTGTCGAGTACCATCAGGCGGCTTGCCGTCCGATCCAGCAGCGGCGTTTGTGCAATTAAATTATCCGGTAAATCGAAATCAAAATCATTTACATCCATTGTTCATATATTCTCCCTTTATAAGTAAGTTAGAAATCATTATGCTTAGGCATCTCATATCCGAAATGTCCGTACGCGAGATGTGTCGCAATACGTCCGCGTGGTGTCCGCTGGATAAAACCGATTTGGAGAAGATATGGCTCATAGACATCCTCAATCGTCACCGACTCTTCGCCAATGCTAGCGGAGATCGTATCAATTCCAACAGGTCCGCCACGAAAGCGTTCGATCATCCCGGTAATCAGCTTATGGTCAATATGATCGAGGCCATGTGAATCGACTTGTAGCATTTCCAGTGCTTCATTAGCCATGTCCATCGTAATGCTGCCGTTGCCCCTAACTTGCGCGTAATCACGAACACGCCGTAGCAGTCGGTTCGCAATACGCGGTGTCCCCCGGGAACGGCGTGCGATTTCCACTGCAGCCTGATGGTCGATTGCCACTTCGAAGAGACCTGCACTACGAACGACGATTTCCTTTAGCGGTTCTACATCGTAGTACTCAAGCCGAAGCGGAACACCGAACCTATCCCGTAGCGGCGCTGATAATGCCCCTGCGCGAGTTGTCGCGCCAATCAATGTGAATGGCGGCAAATCAAGCCGGATGGACCGTGCAGAAGGACCTTTTCCAACAACGATATCAAGACAGAAATCTTCCATTGCCGGATACAGCACTTCTTCTATCGCACGGTTCAGTCTGTGGATTTCATCGATGAACAGCACATCTCCCGGTTCCAAAGAGGATACTACCGCAGCAAGATCGCCGGGACGTTCAATCGCAGGCCCGCTGGTCATACGAATGTTGACGTCCATTTCGTTGGCAATAACAGTTGCAAGTGTCGTCTTCCCGAGACCCGGTGGCCCGTATAATAAGACATGATCTAAACTTTCGTTGCGCCCTTTCGCCGCTTCGATGAAAATACCGAGGTTTTCCTTCACTTTTTCCTGTCCGATATACTGGTTCAGGAATTGCGGTCTGAGCGATTGTTCGAAGCGCTCATCGAAATCCGATACTTCACCTGAAATCACACGTTCCTCCATCGTCCGCCCCCCTCTCCGTTATCAAATGATCAATTCTGTTTCAACAATAACTTAAGTGCCATTTTCATGTAACCTTCAGTATCATGTTCTTCTTTTTCCAATTTAGGCTTTACCTTTGTCAATTCCCGCTGTGAATAGCCAAGCGCTTCCAGAGCTAGAACCGCTTCGTCAAGCGCGCCATTTTCAGCCATTGTCAGAAGGTTGGCATCATCTTCCGGCATATCCATTGCATTGAATAAATCATACAATTTGCCTTTCAAATCGAGGATCATCTGACGCGCCGTCTTTTTCCCGACACCCGGGAATTGGACAAGAAACGTCTCATCCTCCCGTTCGATTGCACCGATCACTTGCGAAGGAATTCCGCTTGCAAGTATGGCTAGCGCACCTTTTGGACCGATACCTGATACAGTGATCAGCTTTTTAAACAGTTCCCGCTGTTCAAGTGATTTGAAGCCAAGAAGCAATTGGATATCTTCACGGACATGCAAATAAGTGAACACTTGCTGAATGTGTTCCGTTTTATGAAAAGCATATGGATTCGGCGTCATGATAAGCCAGCCGATACCCCCCTGCTCGAGTGTGATGTGTTCAGGTGTCACACGTGTGACTTGCCCTTTTATGTAATCGTACACAGTTCTCTCCCCCTATATATAGTACCGATTATACCATACGAACGCATTTTCCACCTTATGAGGAGGTGGCCAACAAAGAAAAGATGGCCGCTTTATCGGCGGCCACCGGTCATTTCCTCGTTATTGAGTGCATGCTATGTATCATAGCAACTACCCCTCAATTTTTCAATGGAGTTATACAGGGATGGTAATTAGAAATGTCGTTCCTTTCCCTACAATACTTTCCACCTTAATATCCCCTTTAACATTTCGGATTGTACTATAAATCATGAGCATGCCAAGACCCGTCCCCTCTTTTTTCGTGGAGTAATAAGGTTTTCCCAATTGTGAGATCTCTTCGCTTGTCATGCCGATTCCACTATCTTTAATCACTATTGCGATATGGTCTTTTTGTTCGGATACATCTACGTAAAGGGAACCTCCCCCGTTTTCCTTCATAGCTTCAATACCGTTCTTAAATAGATTGATGAAGCATTGCTGTATTTGATTTTCATCATAGCTTTTCTTTAATGTATTCGTAAAACTTACCTGTATCTCGACTTGATTCATCTTCGCATATGGCTTCATGATATTTTCCACATACTCTATTTCTTTTTTGAAATCGGAGTAAACCATATTTGCACATTGAGGTTTGGAGAAAGTCAGAAAATCACTGACAATTTTTTCCGCACGCTCTAATTCTTGCAACGAAAATTCAATATATGTTTTTTCATCGGGACTGATCGTTTTTGAACCTTTTAAAAGCTGAAGAAATCCACTTGTTACCGTTAGCGGGTTTCTGATTTCATGAGCAATGCTTGCCGATAAGTCACTTATATCATTCAGCCTTTCCGATCGTAAATAAATTTCGCGGGTTTTTACATTAGTAATGATTTTTTCAATCAAAGACATAATAATAAAAATCGCAATTATGTTTACGACAAAAGAAGAGAATGTCAATAGCCAAAATTCACTCGTCAACTTTTGGTAATTGAAGCCCAACGCGAAATAGTAGAGCGACGTTGTAAAAACACCGGCGAATAGAGCATATAAAATTCTTCCTCTCGAGCTTTGTTGACTAAACTTTTTACTCAATAAAGGAACTAAAATAAAAATAACTGTCGAGAAGATAAGAGATTGATAAGTCCCTTCTCCCCCAATAATAAATCGATATCCATTTAGAACTAGGTAAAGAGGAAACACCATTTTGTAACCACCGAAAAGCGCAATGATGATAAAAGGAATAAACCTCAAATCAATTATAAATCCCAAATCCAACTTAATCGGAAATGCCATGCAAAGAACGAGGGTGACAGCGGATAATACTACAATCAAATACTTGTTTAAACTCGTTAACTTATCTTCAAAAAATACCAAAGCTATTATAACCGGAAAAAGTAAAAACAGGAAATTTAACAGTATTGTTTCAATCATGCCGAACTTCCTTCCCGTAACTTTCATTTCGCTATTACTTTTTAGAAATGCGCAAACACCTAGTAAAAGTGTACACTATTTCTTGATGCAATATGTATATTATTTTTTCCACCAAAATAAATACCCATCCACCATTCTTACCTGGCGGATGGATATTAGTATGATTCCAAATTTAAATCTTACTATATAAATCGAACAATAGAATAACAATACAGACTAAGCGTAGGCGCACGGGTTATACACCTTATTTAACACTTCTACTCACTATAGTAATCAATCCCGCACTTCTGCATTATGATAGATGTCTTGCACGTCTTCATTATCTTCCAACACATCGAGCATTTTTTCAAATAGCTCTTCATCCTCTTCGCTTAAGGCTGTGTACATCGAAGGAATCATCTCTATGTCTGCTGAGATGAATTCAATTCCTTCTCCCTCAAGCGTCTCTTTTACCGTTAAAAAGTCGGACGGCGGAGTGACGACTTCAAAGCCATCTTCCGTCGACTCGATATCATCCGCACCAGCTTCAAGCGCCGCCATCATAACCATGTCTTCGTCGGTGCTGTCCGTCCGTTCGATGAAAAGGCGCCCCTTCCGGTCAAACATATAGCCGACCGAACCGCTTTCCCCTAAATTGCCGCCATTTTTGCTGAAAGCGACACGGACATTCGGTGCGGTCCTGTTCCGGTTTTCTGTCAGACAGTATACAAGTACTGCCACTCCACCCGGACCATATCCTTCATAGATTACTTCTTCATAGTTTTCATCTGAACCAGCGCCTGTCACTTTATCGATTGCACGTTTAATGACATCGTTCGGCACGTTGACGCCTTTCGCTTTTTCGACAGCGAGACGAAGAGCCGCATTCGATTCCATATCAGGACCGCCTGCCTTTGCGGCTACAAAAATCTCTTTTGACATTTTCTGAAAAATCTTGCCCCGTTTCGCATCTTGTGCACCTTTACGGTTCTGTATATTTTTCCATTTCGAATGTCCTGCCATATGACATTACCCCCTATATATTAATCCGCTCTACATCATACCATAATTTCGGCCAATGCGAGAGCGCGGACTCAGTAAAGGGGATCAGTTGTTTCGCCTGCCTTTCCCTGCTGAATGGTGACAGGGTGAAAAAGTGAAGCCATTCGCGGAGCACTTCATTCGGAAATAAAAGCAGTGTCTTTGAGGCCAGATCGAGCTTTTGCAGTGAAGGCTGTTCATCAAACAGATAGTCGATATCATAATCGATTTGCGGAAGCACACGGTGTATCCAAAGAGCAATTTCAGTACCCGCAGGTCCCGTACTTGCCAAATCGAAATCGATGAAACGGATTTTACCATCTTTATCGCGCAGGATATTATGGTGGACGACATCCCCATGAAGCAATGTGCCGTCCAAATTATCTTTATATGTTTTCTTTACAGCACCAATCGCATTCAATGCATAAAACAAGATTTCATCGACATGGCCTTTTCCGATATACGCCTCACACTCTCCACCAATTTCACGGAACTTTCTGATCCGGTCTTCCCACTTCGCGATGAGTGGATACGGATGCAGATAAGGGGAGGCGTGCCAGTCGAGTTGTGCTTTCGTATTGTGAAGTGCATGAAGGGCGGCCAATGAATCTGTTCGATCCGCCCTCTTCTTGAAATTGACCGCTTTCGCGCCATCCAGCCACGGCTGTACGAACGTCAGCTGATTCTCTTGGGCTATTACATCCACGATATGCGGAAATGATACAGAGCGTAGCGCTTGATGAATACGATGCACTTTCATGACAGTGGAGTTGGAATGATAACGTTTCACTGAAAACCGATTGCCGTCTTTTTCCAACTTCCACACATTATCTTTTATTTTTTCTAATTTCCCGTCCGGCACCATAGGCCGTTCAATACGCTCCGTACCAGTTAGATCCTGGGTAAGGAGCAGGCATTCCAGGATGAGGTGCTTGCTGCATATGTCCATGGCAATTGCATGGCTGGCCATAGAAAAGCGGAACCATCATCGGCTGATGTTGAAAATGCGGGTGTGGATGCTGTCCGCTACAACCGCATCCGCAATCCTGTTGCTGTCCACTACACCCGCATCCACATCCACAACCTGGATGATGACCTGGGTGCGGCATGACAGGATAACCGAATTGTGCAGGGTTCCATTCTTCTTGCATAGCTGGCGATATTTGTTGCGGTATATAGCCTTGCGGCGGCGGACATGGCTGCAAATCGAAGTCGGGTGATTCATCAAACGTAAAATCAGGTAAAACGGCTTGCTCTGGCGGACATTCCATTGATGGCTGCAAGGTGATCCCAGGCGATTCTGTATACATGAATTCTGGAGATTCGACTAACTTCCAACCTTCAATCAGCTGATTTTCTTCTTGGATCATTGCAGGTCCTTGGCCGGAAAAGATTGGTGATTCCGGTTGTTGTTCTTGTATCGGAAATTGTGTTGATGGGCATGGCATTGGTTGAGGTGCTTGTTGCATAGGCGCTTGCGGTCTCGGCATCGCCTGGATTTGACCCGAATGCATAAACGGATAGCAATCTGCATCGTAAATCGGCATCCAGCCACATGGAATGCCTATAATCGGCTGTACAAACGGAGGCATAGGAATCGATTGTGTCGGCGGCGGTGCTGGCATTGGTGCTGGCATTGGAGCTGGTAACGGCGGCTGTACTTGCACTGGCGGCAACGTCATCGGAATTGGTGGCGGAGCCGGCGTCGGCGGCAATGGTATTGGCGGCTTAGACGGTTTTACCTCTGCTTTTGGAGGCGGCGTCACCGGTGCTTTCCCTTTTTCGGGTTGTTTGACGCGTTCCGGTTGCTTCACATTCTCTTTCTTTTCACCTTTCGTTCCGTGCTGCTCAGTTTTGTGCTGTTTTTTGGGCAGGAAGATTTTCATCCCGGGCACTATATAGTCCGGATTGGCAAGATGTGCATTCACCCGCTTCAAATCATCGAACGGGATACCATGTTGCCGCGCAATCTTCCACAACGTATCCCCTTTTACAACAATATGGACTTCCACTAAAAAACTTCCCCCTTCCGTCAACTCATCGTATGAACGGACGCCCGTCTGTGTGACGCTCTTTCACACGAGATGTCCTCTCTAGCCATGTATATGCGGAAGCGGGAGTATTATTCTAAAGATTATATGGAAAGCGCTCTTAGTACGTTGTGTTCTGCGAGACTAGATACATGACCAGCTCCAAGCAGACTTCAAGGTCAAATCGAACGACTTGATGGCTGTTGATCGTATGTATAATAAGATCCAAAAGAACGGACGGAACAATGCAATGCAGCGAGTTCTTCCATCGCGCCTTTCATCATCGGGTGTTCATCGGATTCCATTACATCTATGATGAAGAAATAGTTTCCAAGCCCTGTTTTCATTGGCCTAGATTCAATTTTACTTAAATTGAGCCTACGCCATGCAAAAACGGATAGTATTTGATGCAATCCCCCTGAACGATCATCTTCAGGCAGTTTTACCATAAATGTAGTTTTAAGTTTTTCAGAATGGCCCTCAATTTCCAAAAGACCTTTTCGCAATGACAATACGACAAACCGTGTATGATTAAAATGAAAATCGTGTATATTTTCCTCTGCGATATGTAGGCCGTATTTTTCCGCTGCCAGCTTGTTTCCGATTGCGGCAATCTTTTCTCCGGGATTCTCGGAAATATATTTGGCGGCAGCCGCTGTTGAAGTTGTCTGGATTAACGGGATACGGCGATAATTATATTGTAAATACTTATGGCACTGTGCAAGTGCATGAGGGTGGGAATTAATGGATTCTATTTCATTCATAAATGGGACCTGCTCTATATTGACCATTAGATGCTGTTCAACCGGTATTGAGGTTTCGGCATTGATGAATAGATCACTGCCATGGAACAAGTAATCAATTGTCATCGGTACGGACCCTTCCAATGCGTTTTCAAGCGGGACAATCGCGTAGGCGACACGCCCTTCCACCACAGCTTCAATGCAATCCGGTATCGTCGGTTGCGGAATCAGTCCCGACGACCCGAAAAGATTGTTTGCTGCAACATGTGTGAACGATGCTTCCGGCCCTAAATAGGCTACACTCGGCGTATATTTTCCATTCTCCATTCTATGATTCCCCCATTAGAGCGCTCCTGAACTGATCAATATGACTGAATCGACAAAGTCAGGCGATTTTAACCGTTGCAGGAACTCCTCCATTTTTATAGTCATTTCCGTCACATCGAGTGACAAGGTGATATTAGCCCGCGCTTGTACAGGAATCGTCTGGTGAATTGTCAAGACATTGCATTTTGACTCCGAGACAATCCCCAACAATGTCGCAAGCGATCCTTTCCGGTCTTCAAGCTGAATGAATATCGTGAGAATACGCTCACGCGCAATTGATTCGAACGGGTAAACAGTGTCGCGGTATTTGTAAAATGCACTACGGGATAGACCTACTCTTTTCGTAGCATCTTGTATCGTCGATTCCTCTCCGCTCGCCAAAAGCCTTTTCGCTTCAAGCATTTTCAGCATCGATTCTGTCAGTACGTCTTCCCTTACAAGATAAAACTGACCTTCCCCCAACTGTTTCATGAGTTGTCCCCCCTTCGTGCGTACCGCACCTTTTATAATTGCATTCAGTCAATCTTTCCTGTAATCAGTCCATGAATTCGAATTCGAAATCAAGAAGTCGTACAGTATCTCCATCTTTCGCACCGCGTTCACGAAGTGCATCATCTACACCCATACCACGCAATTGTCTCGAGAATTTACGGACGGATTGGTCGAAGTTGAAATCGGTCATAACAAACAGACGCTCGATTGTATAACCTTTTAGCACGAATGCTCCATCGTCATCACGTGAAATTTCAAAATCAGGTGCTTCCGCTTCATGTTTGTAAAGAACAGACGTCTCTTTATCTTCCTCTTCAATTTCATGCATCGGGAATTCTGCTGTAATTTCAAGTAAATCCATAACCGCATGAAGTAGTTCGTCTAGCCCTTTTCTCGTAAGAGCGGAGACTGGGAAAATGAGTGCATTGTCATCATTCAGTTTTTCCTTGAATATTTTAAGTTTCTCTTCAGCTTCGGGCATGTCCATTTTGTTCGCTACAATAATCTGTGGACGCTCTGTCAAACGCAAATTGTATTGTTCCAACTCTTCATTTATTGTCAAGAAATCCTCGTACGGATCGCGGCCTTCAAGCCCCGACATATCAATGACATGAATGATGACGCGTGTCCGTTCGATATGGCGCAGGAACTGGTGACCGAGACCGACACCTTCGTGCGCTCCCTCAATCAATCCCGGAAGATCGGCCAATACGAAACCGCGGTGATCATCCGTCTCAACCATTCCTAAATTCGGCACAAGTGTCGTAAAATGATAATCCGCGATTTTCGGTTTCGCTGATGATACGACAGATAATAATGTTGATTTTCCTACGCTTGGGAATCCGACAAGACCTGCATCCGCCAGCACTTTCAATTCAAGATTGATTTCCCGATCGACACCCGGTTCACCTTTTTCAGACAGTTCAGGTGCAGGGTTTTGCGGTGTCGCGAATCTGCTGTTCCCGCGTCCTCCACGGCCGCCTTTTGCAATAACGGCTTTTTGACCATGCTCAACGAGGTCTGCGATGATTCTACCGTCTTCAGCGTCTGTCACAATCGTACCCGGAGGAACTTTGACAACTACATCAACTGCGTTTTTACCATGCATATTCTTACTTCCGCCATGCTCTCCGCGCGGGGCCTTAAAGTGTCGCTGATAACGGAAATCCATCAGTGTGCGCAATCCTTCATCCACGATGAAAACAACATCAGCACCTTTTCCTCCATCTCCGCCTGCTGGGCCACCGTATGCAATATACTTTTCCCGACGGAAGGCAACCATCCCATCACCACCATCGCCGCCTTTTACATAAATCTTAACGTGATCGACAAACATGTAATTTCCTCCTATTGTCCACTTACTGTGAACGTCCATTGATTGTGTGAAATTGTTTCTTTAGTGAAAAATTTTCCTGTTGTTACCGGTATTGGATTTTTATTTCCCATTTCTCCATATACAGTGATTGCAATAGACCAGCTTGTTGAAGATGCCTGCACGACGATTTTTGTTTCATATTCGAAAGCCGGGTCCAGCGTTTTTTCCGCTTCACTGAATACATGTTCTAAAAAGGCTGCGACTGACGCATCATCCGCCTCCCGGTTCCCCTTCACAATCGTGCATGACATCGTTGAAGGAAATGCCGCATATAACCAGTCGAATGTTGTGAGCCATGTTTCAACGGCCGGGAGACCAAGTCTTTCCAGCATCGCGATCTGACGCATATGATCCGTCGTCTCCAATATCTTCTGTTTGGCCTCTGGTAGTTTTTCGAGATCGATATAGAGCAGGATCAGTTGCAGTTCATTCAAAAAATCATGTCTAGCAAATTTCAGCGCTTGCGCCGTCGTTAGCTTTTTGTTCCCCATTTCCATTCACCGCCAACCATTATCATGTATACAGTATAGCATCTGTGGCTAAAAAAAAGAAAAAGGACTGCACATTTGTATGCAGTCCTTTCTGTCGTACGTATATTATGCTTCCTGAACTTCAGGGTATACGCTAACTTTCTTTTTGTCACGACCGAAACGTTCAAAACGAACGACGCCGTCAACTTTTGCGAAAAGAGTATCGTCACCACCGCGACCGACGTTTTCACCTGGGTGAATTTTCGTTCCGCGCTGACGATAAAGGATTGAGCCGCCAGAAACAAACTGTCCGTCCGCGCGTTTTGCGCCAAGACGTTTCGAGTGTGAGTCACGACCGTTCCGAGTAGAACCTACCCCTTTTTTCGATGCGAAAAACTGGAGATCTAAACGTAGCATGTATGCCACCTCCTACTATTTAATGATAATTTTTATATGTTGCCCATAGTCATTTTCAATCGTCTGCAATGAAACAATCATCGCCTTCACAATCAACTGTATGTCGTGATCGTTTTCTTCGGTTTCCGGAAGTACGACTTTCAAGTAACCACCTTCAGATCCTTGTTGAATATCAGGTGTATTGCCTGTTAGTGCAATAATGGCATTGACAGCACCAAATGATACTGCGGATGCACCTGCACAGACTAGGTCTTTTCCATGTTCCGCGAAATCGGCGTGGCCCGTCATCTCAAAAGAGGTGATCCGACCGGAAGATTGTTTCTTGATGATGATTTTAATCATGCCGGCTTACAGGTTGATACCGTCAATGACGATTTTCGTGTATGGCTGACGATGACCTTGTTTTTTGTGATAGTTCTTTTTCGGCTTGTATTTGAAAACAGTGATTTTTTTAGCACGGCCCTGTTTAACAACAGTTCCTGTTACTGTAGCACCTTCCACGAATGGAACGCCTACTTTCACGTCTTCTCCACCTACGAATAGAACTTTGTCGAAAGTGACGACTTCGTCAGCTTCACCAGCTACTTTTTCAATGTAGATTTCCTGGCCTTTTTCAACTTTGATCTGTTTTCCACCAGTTTGAATAATTGCGTACATACTTGCACCTCCTCTTATAAATACAGACTCGCCTTCCAAGGTGATCCGTACGGATACTTGTACCTTATCAGTGCGGTTGTAGCACGGGTGCTACAAACATTAACAGTTGAATATTACCACGTATATTCAGTTACGTCAATCTATTTAATTTCATATCAGCAAATGCTTTTTCATATTTTCGGAAACGGAATACGGAAATATTTTGGAACAAGAGGAATAATGCGAGCAGTATGTAAGGCAGTGTGTCAGGAATAGCGGAAAACAACAGGATAACAACTACGGAAATGAAGATGATGGAATGAAGTAAATAGAACGACCTTGTACGATATTCGGAACCTTCCTTCTCAAGCAGGGCACAGATTGCCTGTCCACCGTCGAGCGGCAAAACAGGCAGTAAGTTAAGTAACAGCAATGCCACCTGGATCCGGACGACCAAATCGTCACCCGGGAACGAAATAGTCATCCCGGCCAAGAGTAATGCAAGCGTCGCCAGTGGTCCGCTAAGCGCAACGATGATACGGTCTTTTTTAGGCGCGGAATGACGGTCTTTTATAACAATCTCTCCGCCATACGGCATGATTGTACACGATCGGATACGCATTCCCGTGAGATAGGCAGCGATGAGGTGACCCGCCTCATGGATAAGAAGTGATAAAAAAATGATTGCATAAACCGAAATACTTCCGGTGACGATGAGAAATATGAAAAAAGGCAGGAGAACGGGATGGAGCCTGAATTTCATTGTTCCCCGCCAGAGAGATAAGTAGGCAATAACGAAGCGTCAAGTTTCACTCCATCACGTTTCACCTTGAGATAAATCGCCCCTTCGTCCATCAGTGCTAGCGTGTCCCCTTTTTTCACAGTCGTGTAAGGCAGTTTAGCAAACTTCCCGACATATCCGTACGTCACTTCGTCACCGTCGTCATACAACACAGCAATCGTCTTGCCGGATTCGCGTGTAAATCCTGTAAAGATGACAAGCCCATTCTGTGTTGCGTCAATCGCCAGCGGTTTCGTGTAGGAAACTATTACTCCATCTTTGTATGGCTGCATCGATTCGTATGCTGAGAAGGGCGCTAGCTGTTGTGAATCTCCCATGACCGCGATTTTGTCCGGTGCGGATTCATTAATCATTGTCGCCACCCATTTCTTCATCGCTATGAAATCTTTACCCGATGTGACGTATTGTGTTATAGGTTCTTTGATGACGCCTCTATCTTCCAGTTTCGCCACACCAATCACGCTGAGCGTCAGCACTACTGCCATCATCCATTTTGTTCTCCATTTCAACCTGGAAACACCACCCGTTTTTTTTAGTATATGACGGAGGTGGCGGGAATATTTTGGGCTAGGTTGGATTTTTGTGAATTAAGGCTGTAAAACCGACTCTTGGAATATAATCACGACTTTAGAAACGTGATGTCAATTTGCGTTTCACAAGCTGATACCTCAAAAATCTCACAAAAACCCCCGACACTGAATATGTGTCGGGGGTCTAGGTTACCTCGAGAATATAGCTTTCAGCTTACCGAAGAATCCGGTTTTGCCCTTGTCGACCGACATGAGCGGTACGGATTCGCCAAGGATACGGCGTGCGATGTTGCGGTAGCCGATTGCGGCGGGGTTCGATGGATCCATGACGACCGGTTCTCCCTTATTGGAGGATGAAATAACGTTTTCATCGTCGAGAATGATACCAAGCAAATCAATCGACAAGTGTGTTGTGATGTCATTGACGTCGAGCGAATCCCCATTATTCATGAGATGACGTCTGATGCGATTGATGATCAGTTTCGGCGGTTCGATGTCTTCATTTTCCAACAATCCGATGATACGATCGGCGTCCCGAACGGCCGATATTTCAGGAGTCGTGACAACGATTGCACGATCAGCACCCGATATGGCATTTTTGAAGCCTTGTTCGATTCCGGCAGGACAGTCAATCAATATATAATCGTAATCCCTCTTCAGTTCGGTGATCAATGTTTTCATCTGTTCAGGATTGACAGCATTCTTATCCGTTGTTTGTGCAGCCGGCAATAAAAAGAGCCCGTCATCAAAACGTTTATCTTTTACAAGCGCCTGCTGAACTTTACAGCGGCCTTCTATGACATCGACAAGATCGTAGATAATACGATTTTCCAGACCGAGAATGACGTCAAGATTCCGAAGGCCGATATCCGTGTCGATCAGACACACTTTTTTACCTTGCAGGGCCAATGCGGTTCCAAGGTTTGCAGATGTCGTCGTCTTGCCGACGCCGCCTTTACCAGATGTTATTACGATTGCTTCTCCCACACTAGCTTCCTCCTTTGAATGATGACAGACCCGGCCGAAGTATCCGGAGTTCCTGCAGACGATCAATGGCGATGAAGCCGTTCGGATGCAAATAAGCGCATTCCATCTCTGGTTGTTCAGACAATATCGTCAATTCATCCGTCATCGTTTCCATTTTGTCCGCAATAATTAGATGAGTTGCTTCAAGCCACGATGCAGCAATGACAGCCTTCGTATTGCCATTCGAACCGGCGTGGGCGATCCCTTTCAACCTGCCGAGAACATAAATGCTGCCGGCAGCTACGACGCGGCCATTAGGATTCACATCCCCGACAACAACCAGATCCCCTTCCGCTTTCACGACCTGGCCCGATCGCACGATGCCGATATAGGTTTCGGATTGGTTTTCAAGCACTTTTCTGTTGCATTCTTCCATCGTGATGACATCACTTTGGATTTTCGAGACACGTAAATTCGGGGAGCCATGAATCGTGTTCATGATTTCCTTTAATTCTTCCTCATTACAATAGCGGCTACCTGTATGGATTTGCACTTCCGCAAGCCCTTCCAAACCGTCATCTTCAACTTTTCTACGGAGTTCGGCAATCATTTCCGAGTAAGCGCATTTGTCGTCAAGCCGAAGAACAAGACCTTCCTTTGTCCCTTTTATTGTTACATATTGCTGTTTCGTCATTTGCGTCACCCCGCATTTTCTTTTACAAAGTTTCGCCTTGTCGCTGTACTACTCTTTTGTATATAAGGTTTTTGAATAACCAGCCGAACATTCCGACGAAAATTGAATTGGCGATAATCGTCGGTACAAGCCTGGCTGCGATGAATTCATCCAGTCCGATTGATGTCAATGAAATAAGACTTGCAAAAAAGTATGATAATAGTTCAAGAATCATAACCAGGAATAGCGCCAAGAACATCACCGTGACAATATGACGATGGATTTGGCGAATAATCAAGGTAGCGATATAACAAATTAAGGGATATAGGAACGCGTATAGTCCAATAATATCAATATGATACATATCATACAAGAGTCCGAGAATAATTCCGTAAACAATTGCACGCTGACGGCTGTAATAGACTGCTATAAAGATAAGATACACGATGACAAACCGTGGGACAAGCGTATAACCATCACCGCCTATATCAATCGGCGAAAACAAACTGAACACTGGCTCCAAGAAAAACAGAAACACGGCAATAAGAGGGATGATGGACCGGATCATGATCCTTCCTCCCCCTCAGTATCCGCAGTGCCTTCTCCGTCCGTCCCATCAACGCTAGTTGATGAGCGCTTTGCAATGATAACGTGATCCAGCATCGAGAACTCTGCGGCTGGACGGATATATGCCAACTTCGTCAATCCATAATCATCTGTCGATACTTCTGTCACTTCCCCAATCAAAAGCCCTTTCGGAAAAATACCGCCGAGCCCGGATGAGATGACTTTCTGACCGACTTTCACTTCAAAACTGGAGTCGATTCGTTTCATGATAAGTTCACTGCGTTTCCGGTCATACCCTTCGATGAGTCCAAATGTCTTTTCACCTGAAATGACAGCAGCTACACGAAAATTGCGGTTTTCTGTCGATAAGAGTTCAACTGTAGAAGTGAAAGGCGTAACGAGTACAATTTTACCGATCAATCCGCCAGCTGTTACGACTGCCATATTTTTCTTTATGCCGTGTTCTTCACCTTTATCAATGATGATTTTCTCCTCCCATTGATCCGGATTACGGGAGATGACTGTTGCCTGTACCGGGGCGAAAGCACGCAAATCGTCTTTCTTGCCGAGAAGTTCGAGTAGACGTTTATTTTCTGACTTAATATCGGTCAGTTCCGCTTGCCCAGAAGCGTATTCACTTAATCTCACTTTTAAATGTTTGTTTTCTTCATATGTATTCAAAATCCCATCAACATTCCCAATGAGGTTCGTTATGTAATGCGCCGGCTTCGAGAATAACGATTGCCCGAAACCGACGACGTCTTTCACAACTTGTTCTGGAAGGGAGGCATTCTGCCGGTCTTTGAGGGAGAATGAAATTAATGCCACTAGGACGATGACGCCCACTAGCAGTAAAATCAAACGTTTATTTGAAAAAAATCGCGGCATTGCCCTTATCCTCCCTCACTTATCTACCTTGCATCTTTTTGATCAGTTCAAAATTATCCAGTGCTTTACCTGTACCGATTGCCACACAATCAAGTGGATCTTCAGCTATGAAAACAGGCATATTCGTTTCGTCGGAAATGACTTTTTCCAGATTTTGGAGTAGAGCTCCGCCGCCCGTCAAAACAATTCCGCGTTCCATGACATCCGAAGATAATTCAGGCGGTGTCGTTTCAAGCGTCTTTTTGACGCCATCGATGATTTGTAAAATCGATTCGCGCAATGCATCCGCGATTTCGTCCGAAGAGATTTCGATTGTTTTCGGCAGACCTGTCAAAAGATCGCGTCCACGTATTTCCATCTTCTCCGTTTCTTCAGTCACTTTTGCAGACCCAATTTCAATTTTGATGGCTTCTGCAGTCCGTTCACCAATCGTCAAGTTATACGTTTTTCGGATATAACTGATAATCGCGCCGTCCATCGTGTCTCCACCGACACGGATTGATTCGCTTGTTACGATGCCGCCGAGTGAAATGACTGCAACTTCCGTCGTTCCGCCACCTATATCGACGACCATGCTACCAGTAGGTTCCCAGACAGGCAGATTTGCACCGATTGCTGCCGCAAACGGTTCTTCGATTGTAAATGCTTCTTTCGCACCGGCTTGACGTGACGCATCAATAACTGCGCGTTGTTCAACTGATGTAATCCCGTAAGGCACACAAATAAGGGCGTTAGGCTTTTTCCAAGCTCCGCCTGACACCTTTGTTGCTTCCTTCAAATAATGTTCGATCATTGCTGTTGTAATTTCAAAATCAGCGATGACGCCATCTTTCATCGGGCGTGTCGCAACGATAGATCCAGGCGTACGACCTATCATATTTCTTGCAGCGCTTCCGACTGCGACAATTTCACCTGTATGTGTATTTTTCGCTACTACTGAAGGCTCTCTGAGGACAATCCCCTTACCTTTGATAAAAACTAATGTATTTGCTGTGCCGAGGTCAATCCCGACATCTCTTGATCCAAGTCCAAACAATTGTGTTCTTCCTTTCTCCTTAACCGTTAATTACGGCATTCATGAAATCATACACCATAGTATAACGGATAGAAGTATAAATTTACAGTGTAACATGTACCCTCATTCTTATTTCGTGCCATTCGACCGATAATATCAGAATATATTCACATGTATCCCTTCTCTTTAAGACTGAGAAACTTGTGGTCTCCAATGATGATATGATCGATTACTTCGATGCCCATAATCGATCCCGCTTCCATTAATCGCTTCGTCACTTCAATATCCTCCGGCGAAGGTGAGGGATTGCCACTAGGATGATTATGTGCCGCGATGATGGAGGCTGCGGACCGCTTTACCGCCTCCCGAAAAATCTCGCGCGGATGTACGATGCTAGAGTTCAAACTGCCTATGAAAATAGTCTGTTTATGAAGCACTTCGTTTTTGACGTTTAAAAACAGAACAACAAAATGTTCCTGGTTGAGCGAAGACATGTCGGTCATTAAATAGGCCGCCGCGTCTTCCGGCGACCTTATTGTGTAGCGACCCTCGGAATGCTTCCTGTACAGTCGCTTGCCTATTTCAGCGGCTGCAAGTAACTGAACAGCCTTCGCTTTGCCAACCCCTTTTACCTGCATCATTTCCTCAATCGTAGCATATTTCAAGTCCTGAATTTTATCGAAAGAGGAGAGTATCCGGTTGGCTAGAACGAGCACCGATTCTTGTTTCGTGCCCGTCCTCAGCAGGATTGCGATTAGCTCTTGATTGGATAAACTATCCGCGCCTTGTCTGATTAGACGCTCACGCGGCCTGTCCGCTATATGTACATCACGGATCATCATTTTCGGCTCAAGATCAAAAGTCAATGTAGGGATCACCAACCTTCAATGCCATCAAACCAAGCCTTCGCATATGTTCCGTCAACTTAGAAATGGGCAATCCCATGACATTGTAATAATCACCGTCAATTTTTTCGACAAGCAAAGACCCGGCCGTTTGAATGCCATAACCACCGGCCTTGTCCATCGGGTCACCCGACTCAACATATGCATCAATCAATACATCGTCCAGCTGACGGAAAGTAACTTTCGTTTCGACAGAAAAAGTGCGTATCACTCCGTCGATAGATAAACCAACGCCCGTAATGACTGTATGCGTCTCCCCTGAAAGTTCCTTCAAAAATGCTGTCGCCTGTTCTTTACTTTCAGGTTTTGAATACAGTTTCCCTTCATGAACAACAATCGTATCCGCGCCAATAACAATTGAACCAGGTTCATCATCAGCAACCGCACTCGTTTTCAATGCAGCAAGTTTTCGTGCATATTCTTTAAAATCGCCATTTTCTACGTCCATCACTTCAGACACATTACTAGGTACAACTCTGAATGGAAAGCCTAATAAATTCAGGATCTCCTTCCTCCTTGGTGAAGCTGAAGCTAGAATAACCGGTTTATTAATCATAAATTTCATTAGTAATTCCCCCTTTGCCCAATCATACTGGAAAAAAGGAAATCTGAAAATTGTTTAAAAATCCCCATAATTTAAATTTGACCTATATTTCGCTTTTAAAATGTAATTTTAATACACTTATCCTTCTGTGAATAATGGGACAGGAGATGCAATCTCACTACTTGTAAATCCTTTGAATAGGCCGTAATGGCGGCAATTTTCTTATGAAATTCTTTCGTTTTTGCATCCTCTTTCCCTTCAATCAAATTTTTAATTTTGGCCATTTCCGTCTGTGCAAGCACTTCATCCAATTTCCCCGCTCCAATCGCTCCGCAGGCCGAGGTCTCTACCTTGAAAGCCTTCAGGTATGTCCCTTCAGCCGCATTCGTAACCACCTCATTTTCAGCCAAGCCGACAGCTGTCCAGACGTAGAATTTATCATTCCCATGGATGACTGCCGCTTTCGTAAGCGATGGATCTTCTGCAATAAACAAGGTCGCGGATTCCGCTGAAGAAAATGCTCCATGCTGTTTCGCAAATAATTGTAACGGTTTTTCAGAAGCCGGCGCAGTCGTTTCAACAGGCGCCGGACCGGATGTAGCAGTTTCTTTTTCCGTCTTGTCGTCATTGTCTTTCCCTTTTGACCCGGCTAGCAGTAATCCGATCACCGCAACTGCCGCGACACCTATAAGGACGCCGTGAAGCATTGCCATGAAGACTGTCACCTTCGAATAGCGTTTTCCGAATTTCATTGCTGACCACCCCGTTTTTTATCACGCTTCAGCGCCTGAGCGCCTACGTTTTAATACAACCGTATCAGAGTGGACATGAAAAAGAACAAGACGTTTGTCGCCTTGTTCCAATAAACTTATCGACTTAACTAAACAGGTTTCCATACCAACTGACAAAATCGGCTCCCCAAAAATAGGCGATAACAGCAGCGAATGCAATTGAAGGCCCAAACGGGATTGGCGTCTTTCGTCCTTTGCCAGTCTTTTTCAAAAACACGATACCGACGACGGACCCGATGAGTGCGGCCAAAAACAGCGTCACAAGCGAATTCAACGTGCCAAGCACGAGACCAATGACGAAGAATAATTTGATGTCTCCGCCTCCCATGCCCCCTTTCGACACGACAGCAATGAGGAAAAGGATCCCGAAGCCCACTAGTGCACCTGCTACGCTATCCCACCATGGCGACAGCGGGATGAACAACCGGGCGACGAACAAGGCTATAGCGAACGGCAACAGCACTTTGTCGGGGATCAGCATATACGCAATATCGGATACTGTAATGATGACAAGAAGCGACATGAACAATATTGCGACGATAAGTTCTCCGCTAAAACCTAGAACGTAAAACGATAACGCAAACAAAACCCCCGTCACGAATTCCATAAATGGATAGATCGGGCTGATTTGAGAGCCGCAACCCCTGCACTTCCCTTTTAAGATTAGATAGGATAAAACCGGTACTAGGTCAAGAATCCCCAGTTTCCGGTCACATGTCGGGCAATGGGAAGACGGTGATACGATAGATTCTTTTTTGGGGACACGCAATCCGACGACGTTGAAGAATGATCCGAAAACGATACCGTAAATAAAGAACAGGATTGTAATGGTGATCGTCATTTGGATACCCCCGCTTTCTGTACTTCATTGAATGGGGTGGGATCTATTTTTTCACTAGGAGGAGGTGCATCGATCTTCGGCGCTTCATGCTGCAGACTTGTTAAATCGGGGCGATAGAAAGCTGAAAACGACACCGTCATCTCAACAAGCTCTTTTGCCGATTCCTGCTCACGTATTTCCGTAGGCATGGTGAAGTTTATCGAATCCATGATAAAAACCCGTTCCATCTTCTCGATTTCATCTACGAACTTTTCGACTTCTATGTATGAATCGGCTTGAAGAACCACTTCTGTTAACAGCTGGTTGACGTTTTCAACCATTTCGGGTGGGTTTGCGATGATGAATTCCCCTTGCGAAAACGATACGTCCCGTATGGTAATGCCTGACTTAATTTCCGCTTTACCAAGTTGGAGCAGCACGGCGTCTTCCAACGGCTTGGTTGGGACTTTGCGTTGCAACGGCTGTGAGCTAGCGGTATCGGTCCTGCCTTGGGCTGCCGCCTGTTTACGAAGTGCAAATAACACATCCCGTTCGTTCGAGGTGGTCATCTTCACTTGATCATTTGCTTCTTTGGCGGGCATATACACCATAAAATATGAATAAACGCCAATTGCGATGAAGAGCAAAACGGACAGGACGACAAGGGCAATTTCCTTTTGACGTTTTGTCAAATCAGTCATTCGTTTCATCCCCTTCATCCGTAGTCGGCACATCTCCATTTTCTTCGGTTGTTTCCGCAGTCCCTTCCGCAACAATCCGATTATCAACGAACTGGAGTGAATACGTAGCCAAATAACGCGGCAGAACCTTAGCTGAATCGCTGACATCCTCCCCCGAATCATCGACAACCACCGAATCAAGATGGATTTCGGAAACGGTTGGAGACATCTTCAATCTCGTGAAATAATAGGCGCTGTCCTGTTTTGTATCGAATTGGACAGTGACTGTCGCCAAATTGGGGCCCGTAAAATCGAATGAGTGGAAAAACCCGCGTGCCGGTAATAGATTAATAAGTTCATGCAACAAAGGAACAGTATCAAACTGGTACCCTTCCGCCCAGCCTACAGTTGCAACAAGTAATTTCTTCTCATCACCAAATTCGAATTGCTGGAGTTCAGAACGGATTTCTTCCTGGCTTGCCTGAAGTGAAACGAGCTGACCTTCAAGCGTTTCCGTCTCATTTTCAAGGGCATTTGATAGCATGAATAAAATAAGCCACAAAAGAACAGCCGCACCGATAATAGCCAGTGCAGCGATGAGAAGCTGTGATCTATCCCTCTCTTTTTCAGGCAATAGATTGATATCGACTAACATGCCTACACCTCTTTCAATGCCAACCCGATTATCCGGTTGAAACGTGCTGGTACTTCTTCACCGGTCGCCAGTTGCATGGGCTGCTTCACCACTACATCCGTTTTAACGTTGAGCCGGTCAGTGATGATGGCTACTAACTCGTCCATTCGGGAGTACTCCCCATTCACAAGAATGTGTGTAATGGAAGCCGCTCCATTTCCCATATTATAACGGTAAAAATTGATGATTTTCTCGAGCTCCATCACAATGGTCGATGGCGTGACAATACCCGTTTCTCCATTCACATCTTTGACGACGGACATATCTGTCATGTTTTCCAAATCGACCGGACGCATAAAGAGCGGGTAATGTTGATGAAAAATAGAAACCGTCAGTTTACCAAGTTTCAGGTCGGCCAACAGAATATGCTCGTCCCCAGTGAACGAATGCTGTTGGTACACAAGTCGATACAATGCAAGCGGCGTAATGTCCGCCTTTATTGGATTGAGCTTAACATCTTTCAAAACTTCTTCATAACGGTCGAGGACACTTTCTTTTGAGGCGATGATAATGGCCTCGTTCGTTTCGGTATTCGGTATGTATGACACGACATCGAAGACGGGATCATCGAAAGGCAGATAAAGCGTCGAGCCGATTTCGATGAAGAAATGACCTTTCAATTCATCTGTCATAATATCGTCGGGGTATGGAACTTTGCGGATAATGACGTATTGATCCGGGGCGAGGAATTGGACGGATCGTTTGGAGATTCCCCACTGTCCGATAGCCCCGTCCAAAATCGTCGCAAGCGTTTCCGAATCGATAATCTTCCCGTCGACAACGACGTTCGAAGGAAGTAAAAATTCCTCCGCAACATCGATAACGAGCGGATCAATGGATTTCAGCCGGACAAACCGGACTGCATCTTCTTCAATTGTCATGGATTCCGTGCGCTTGCGGCGGGTGAATATGGACATGAGAACAGCTCCTTGAGGTTTTCAATTTGCTTGTTTAATATTATTTAATCATTTCTATTCACTTATTTAAACTCCTTATATATTTCTTTATTACTTAGGTCAGTCTTAGATGCATTAGTAACAGTGATTGTTTTATTACCTGCACTACCCGTAAAACTAATAGTGGTAGCACCATTAGATGTTTTATTCACTGTTGCAGAACTTAATGTTCCTTGATTATCTACATAAACAGGAATCAGACTATCTCCCGCACCTGAAGATAGAGTTGCTGATGTTTTATCGGTATTTTCCAAGAAATACAAATTCCCTGCCGCCAAAACGTTTTGGGCATCGACGATAACTGCTTTCTCTCTTGAACTCTGAACAACATTACCAATCGAAGGAATCGCAATCGCCGCAATAATCCCCAAAATAACAATAACCGCCAATAGCTCGACCAACGTCAAACCTTTTTCATTCCCCAATCGTTTCTGTAAAAATTTCTTCATGTGTATTTCCTCCTTTTTCATCTTCTTATTACACTTACATCTTAATTATACCTATTAATGCAAAATATGAAACTAGTAAATCATGAATAACCGTAATATTTTCCCTAATTATTGAATTTACCCCTTACATTTAGTCTATGTTATTAAATATCTCAAACATCGGCATCATAATCGCAAGGACTATAGTCCCGACTAATCCAGCTAATAGCACAATCATTAAAGGTTCGATCAACGCTTTCAGACGATCTGTCGCGGCCTCCACTTCTTTCTCGTAGAAATCAGCAACCTTCGCCAACATCGCGTCCAATGACCCTGTTTGCTCACCAATAGCAATCATATGTGGAATCAAAGGCGGAAATGCCCAATGTCCGTTCATTGGCTCCGTCAACGATCCGCCACGTTCCAATGAATCTCTCGATTTTGCAATCACCCTGGAAATAACTTCGTTTTCCACTACCTTTTCCGTCATCGACATCGCTTGTAAAATAGGGACGGAGCTTGCGAATAACGAACTTAACGTTCGCGTCATTGTCGCGAGAACGGACTTCTTCATGATGTCGCCAAATATCGGCATCCTCAAAAGGAAGGTGTCCAATAGAAGTTTGCCTTCTATATTACGTCTCATCATCCAAATCCCAACCACGACAATCACTGCGAATAAAACTAGCAAGTACCAATAAGCAGTCACGAAATGGCTTGCGTTCATAACGAAACGTGTTATCCAAGGCAACTCGCCTCCGAAACTGGCAAACATATCAACAAACATAGGAACGATTGTCGTCAGTAAAAAGATGACGACTCCGATTGCTAAAACAGCCACGATCAGTGGATAGGACATGGCCGATACAACTTTCTGTCTCAACTGATGCGATTTTTCGAAGTGATCGGCGAGTCGGTCTAGCGAGTCATCGATTGTCCCGGACATTTCTCCGGCTCGGATCATATTCACAACGATCGGTTCGAACGCTTTCGGATGTTTTGCAAACGCCGTTGATAATGAACCGCCTCCACGTAAATCATCGTTTATCGTAATAAGTATTTTTTTAAACGGTTTCGACTCGATTTGCAGTGACAGTATCCGGATTGCATCGATAATTGTAACGCCAGCTCTGAGAAGCGTTGAGAATTGACGGAGGAACATGATGAAATGTTCTCGTTTCACAGGTTTTCCGATGACGATTTCTTTTGTCAATGCAGTTTCTGCTTGAACAGTTATGTTCGTCACACGGATTCCCTGGCTTTTCAGTTTTATGGCGGCTTCTCGCTTGTCCGCCGCCACAATCACGCCAGATCGGATTGATTTTGCATCGCGACCTTCATATTTGAAGCGCGCCATCGTTATTCATCACCGCCCAAGTATTGCATGGCGGTATCATAAGAAATGATTCCTTGATCAAAGAAGCTACGGACGGATGATTCCATCATATGCATCCCTGAAGCACGATTTGTCTGAATGATAGATGGAATCTGATGGACTTTCTCGGTTCTTATCAAGTTTGCGATTGCAGAATTGTTGATCATCAATTCCGTTGCCGCCCTTCTCCCTTTTCGGTCCGCTGTTCGAAATAACCTCTGCGAAATAACGGACGTCAAGACACCGGCAAGTTGCACACGGATTTGAGACTGCTGTCCATGCGGAAATACATCAATGATCCGATCGATTGTCGATGCTGCACTCCATGTATGGAGCGTTGCAAGGACGAGATGACCTGTTTCCGCCGCAGTTATCGCTGTCGAAATCGTTTCCAAGTCACGCATTTCCCCGACAAGGATAACATCAGGATCTTGCCGCAGTGCTGCGCGTAACCCTGACGTAAATGAAGCCGTATCGAATCCGACTTCCCGCTGATCAATGATCGATGTTCCATGCGAATGCATATACTCAATCGGATCTTCGAGCGTAATGATATGCTTGCGCATCGTTTCATTCATATACTTGATCATCGCTGCTAGCGTCGTAGATTTACCTGACCCCGTTGGACCTGTCACAAGAATAAGTCCTTGAGTCGTCTCCGCCAACGTCTTCAACGTTTCAGGCAATTGTAAGTCATCTATCGTAGGGATTTTTGTTGGAATCGTTCGGAAAGCGAGCGACACGGAACCGCGCTGCTGAAATGCATTAACACGAAATCGCGCCGCTCCCGGAACTTCATAGGAATAATCGATTTGACCGTGTTCCATGAAATCCGCATACATCTTATGCGGAACTGTCAATTGTGCAACCGTTTCAGTAAAATGATTATCAATACTCAATTCTCCGTACCGCTTCAAATCCCCATGAACCCTGAATATCGGTGGTACGCCGACCGTAAGATGGACATCTGAAGCATTATATTCATACGCTTTCCTAAGCAGTTCATCAATTTTCTGTTTCATTCACAAAACTCCTATTCGATCAATGCGACGCGCAACACTTCTTCTGTCGTCGTGATCCCTTGTTTCACTTTCAATAAACCGTCATCCATTAAAAACACAGTCTTATTGCGAGTTGCAATTTCCCGTAAAGCCGCTGACGAACGGCCGGTATTAATAACTTCCCGCATTTCGTCGTCCAAAACGAGCACTTCATGGATAGCGATCCTTCCGCGATAGCCAGTCATATTGCACACCGCACAGCCCGACCCCCTCATCACTTTCTCTATCGAAATGCCGCGCTTTTCAAAAATTTCGACTTCGCGATTTGTCGCGTCCATTTCCCGGCCGCAATCCCGGCACACCCGACGGATAAGTCGTTGGGCGATAACCGCATTTAGCGATGACGTTACGAGAAACGGTTCAACCCCCATATCCAGCATTCTAGTAATAGTAGCGATTGAATCATTTGTATGAATCGTACTGAGGACCAAATGTCCTGTCAGTGATGCCCTGATAGCAATTTCAACCGTTTCACGATCCCGAATTTCCCCGACCATGACAATATCGGGATCTTGCCTCAAGATTGATCTGAGTCCTGCTGCAAACGTCAATCCAACATTTGGATTGACTTGTATTTGGTTTACCCCTTCGAGCTGATATTCAACCGGATCTTCAACCGTAATGATGTTCACTTCTTCTTTATTCAATTTATTAAGCGCGGCGTAAAGCGTCGATGACTTCCCCGATCCCGTAGGCCCGGAAATTAGTACGATGCCACTGGGCTTTTCGATTTGTTCAAGGAACCGTTCCAAATTCAGCCTGTTAAAACCGAGTTTCGTCAAATCATTTAACGAACTGCTGAGATCCAGGATCCGCATGACGATTTTTTCACCATAGACTGTCGGGAGTGTGGAAACACGAAGATCGATCGGGCGGAAATCCACATTTGTCTTGATGCGGCCGTCCTGTGGTATCCGATGTTCCGTTATATCGAGATTCGCCATGATTTTAATCCGTGCGCTGACCATCGCTTGCATATACTTCGGCAAAAAACGTTCTGACTTCAACATGCCGTCAATCCGGAAACGTATGGCGACCTGATGTTCCTGGGGATCAAAATGAATATCACTGGCTTTTTGCGTGATAGCGGAAGACATGAGTTGATTGACAAGCCGGACGATGGGCGAGTCCAAATCGGTCAACTCATCTTGCTGCTCCAGCTGTTCGGGCGTTTGCTCGATGAACAACTCGTCGAACGACTCTTCATCGTAATACTTCGAGATGGTGCGCATAATATCATCTTTAGATGCAATGGCAGTTTCTATTTGAAAACCGGTCGACAACCGTAAATCGTCGACCGTAATATAATCCATCGGATCGGACATCGCTACAAAAAGCCTGTCTCCTTCCGCTTTCAACGGAACTATCAGGTTTCGTTTGGCGAATTCTTTCGGTACGACATTGAATAGTTTCGGATCAAAAGGATATCTGAATAAATTGACGTGCGGAATTCCGAGTTGAAACTCCAACACTTCGATCAGTTGCTGTTCCGTAATGAAACCATGTTGGAGCAGTGAATCGCCGAGTTTCTGATCACGCGGCTTTTCATTCAACGTCGTTTGTAGTTGTTCATCTGTCAGTAGACCGGACTCAACGAGCAGGTCGCCAAGTCGTTTGCGTGTAGTCGCCATGCTGTTCCCGCCTTTCGTTCAATCGCTTACTCAATGACATTTCCGCCTTTATCATACTGGACGGGTTCTTCATCTTCTTCCGTATTTCCTCCGCCTTGCACGTTAGACGGATTTTTTCCACTTGAAGTGCTCGATCCATTATTCGAACCGCTTGAACTAGAAGGGATTGGATTTCCTTGTGAATCAACCGTTTCGCCGTCTGTTTTCCCATCCGTTGTTTCTTCATTTACATCATTAGTAGTTTCGGTTGTATCCTTTTTTAATGGTAGGATTTCAGTTTTAGGGCTTGGAGCATAAAAATCCGATGAAATCAGTTCATCTAGTACTACCGCTCCTTCATACGAAACGGTTCGATGGACGTCTACTTCCATCCCCTTTCGTCCTTCATCGGCAACTTGTACTTGTCCATAGGGCACGAATGCGCTGAATTGCTGGACTGTCTTTGGCTCGAAGGTTTCTATCTGTCCAATATAAGGTTCATAGGAATAGAGCAAAGGCATCCCCGTAATTGACGAATGAATCGTTCCGTCTGTATATGCGGTATGCAAAGTGAATGTTGACTTATTCGGGTTCGTGAAAATGAAATTAAGCCCGATTTCCTCATTGATCGCAGCTTCAAAACCCGGCTTTGCACTTGGTACTAATATATTGCCGATATTCCTCTCATCCACCACAAAATTTGTTTGCAAAATCGTTGTGTACAGAACAGTGGCCAATACTGTCAATTGTTCATCAGAAACATGGCCGATTTCATTATTTCGGATGAAATCAAATAATGAAAATGTCGCAAAAGGTTCAATTTCCATACCGTTCAATGAAGTAATTAAATCCTTAGCAGAAACCGACAGTCCCTCAGCATCAATGGCCGAAGATGCGATCTCCGCCTCTGTGAAGTCCGAGTAGTCGGTAATATGGACAGATAGCGGCATAATTCCTGTCCCCAACTCCATTTCGACTCCGGATGCGATGGATTGAATACTTTCTTCACTGAAATCGATCGTTGGGAACTGCTGTGTCAGTACCGTTCGCAGACCATCGATCGATACTGTCGCTACAATCAAGTTCTCTTTTCCTGAATTCGCTTGTTGAACCGTTTTATCCACATCATAAGTGACTGTTTCAGCCGGTAATTCAACAGTAACGTCCTGATATGTCAAATCGACGGCTACGTCCTCTTGGAGTGAAGTGAAGTCGGAAGCAAGTTTTTCTTTGACTGCTTGTTCTTTTTGTCGTGAAACATCAAATGGTCCAATATAAGTTTGGTCTTCAAAGTTTTTCGATGTCACACTCGAGATAGCAAGAGCGCCGACAGAAGAAAAGCCGTAAAAAACGAGCGTCGCAGCCAAGACCGTTATAAATGTATTTAAAAATCCTTTATTCCCCACCTGGACGCCCCTTTTCTTTGCGGATTTCACTTTGTTGAATTGTAAAATCCTCTTCTATTTCCAATGACGACGCAACTTCATTACTAGTGTCTTCCCGATAAGGTTCAAGCGTTGTGGGTAATCTATCCATTTTCTGCCTTTTCATCTTATCTTCTTCAACTTGTCGAGGCTGCCTATCCAATAAAACCGCTATCGCAAATGCAAGCCCGAACATGACCAGTACTACATGTAGAGGATTAAATGCCCCTTGCATGAGAAGCCCTATAATAGAAATAAATAATCCAGCAAGAGCACCGAAGATAATCCAATTCCCTAACCTTTTTCGTCGAACAATAAAAATGAGTATAGGAAAAACTAGAATTGCGACCGCTAGCAGAATAACATATTTTAACATTAGACCCCTCCTAACTTGGCTACAATTAATACGCTTTACAAACTGGAATGTTTATCCTATTGAAATTCAGTTGTGATTGTCTCGTCTCCTATTTATTACTATTATCATAGAATCTAATTAGATTGTCACGAGATTAATATAGTAAAGGGCAGAAAGATAGAAAAAAGACCGGTTTCCCGGCCTTTACTTAAAAATTAAATTATAAAATGATGATAATTAATATTTCGCCTTTATAAAGTCTCAACATATTCCTTTCCGTAAACACCAACCCTATTCCTACCAGCCTGCTTTCCGCCAATGTATAGTGCTCGATCAGCATTGCGCAGTAGTTCTTTTGCGTCTCCGGAATCTTCCGGTACACTCGCAACCCCGATGCTAACCGTCATGTGAACATCGATAGGCTCCCTTTTTTCAGTTAAATCCGGCTTGATACGAAACGCGGAAAACGCCACTTCTTTTCTAATCTTTTCTGCGAGCCGAACCGTTTCATTTTTATTATAATTGGGCAGTGCGATGACAAATTCTTCCCCGCCGAAACGCGCCAATGTAGCCTCTTCAGGCACGAAGGTTTCGAGAAGTTTAGCTAGTGCAACAAGCAAATCATTTCCACACTGATGTCCATATGTATCATTAATGACTTTGAAATGATCAATATCCATCATAAGTAAGGTAAGGGCTGTAATTTCGCCCGTATGGAAACGGATAATTTCTTCGTCTAATTTTGCGTCAAGATAGCGAAAGTTATGTAATTTGGTTAAACCACATCGTTCACTTTGCTCAACTGTTTTCTCATAGTAGCGTGCTTTGACCAACGATATGGCAAAGTAACCTGTCAACACATCGACAATTTTCATTTCAAGTGCTTGAAATCCGTTTTTCTGTTTGGACGTCAAAATGAGGAACCCTTCTGTTTTCTGATTCCGTTTAATGGGAGCTGTCATAATGCTTCCCAACTGCCCTGTGAACTTGAAGTGTTTAAGTTCACTCGCTTCTTTTTTCGTTGAATATATTTTTGGTCTATCCATATTTAATCCATCATCCTCAGACTTTTTTGGGTTGAATGAAAGCCCGCTAATGTCTTTAGTAAGAATGCCGTCCTCAGACCCCATCAACGTGATCAAATGCTCCCCAGCCCTTAAATCCAGCACATATGCACTTTCATAAGGCACAACATTTTTCAATTCCTTGATGAAAGTTCTGATAACGTCTTCAAAGCCGATCCGATCTGCAAGCTCATGCCCGATAATACTCGCTGAATATAACTTATCATTCATATTGTTAGATTGGTTGTACCTTCTCACGATTAATAAAACGAGAAGAAATGGAATACCGATTAAGAGAATTGCTTTATTTCCAAATAAATCACTCAAAAAATAAAGGGCGATACTGAAAGGGAACAATAGCATTGTAACGGCAAAATCCCAAACAATGTATTTTTCTTTTACAGTTAACATACCTGTTTCGAAATATAAATAGAGTTGCATAATTGCGCTATTTATGACCGAATAACTGATGGCATAAAGAAGCCCGAATAGTATCAAGTTCATGAAATCCGACGTCCCGATGACTCCGCCTGCATAATGAAAAAAAGCACCACTTACCAATGAGACAAGAGTGAAGATCAGTGAGTTCACACAAAAACGATACATGGGCGGCAGATCCGATTTTCTAGTAAAAAGTAAAATGAACATCGCAATCTGCGTGAAAAGCAACTCCACAAATACACCGTATTGAAAGAACGCAGTAAAGGTAATCCAACGTTCCAACGAAACTGACATGTTGTTCAATTTTAATGGCATCGTCATCGTCACTACTAAAAGTGCGAATAGAACAGCAAGATTCAACCAATCAATTTTTAACGCAGGGAAAAGATTGTAGGCTAAAAGGAGGCCTGAAGGAAGAACGAATAACCAAATGATGAATATAATGTACTTTTGCCTTTTAGTTATTACCATTTCTCTTCCCCCTCACCCTATTCACTTTACATATTCCGCAACCCTGTTCCGCCCCGCTTGTTTAGCCCCTAAATAGAGCGCGCGGTCCGCATTGCGTAGCAATGTCATCGCATCATCCGTATCCGCAGGCGCCGAGGATACACCGATACTGGATGTAATGAGGACGATAAGCGGATGTCTATTGCTGTCTAGATCCGGGAGAATCTCAAAACTATGTCCACCGATTTCAGCACGCAGATTTTCCGCAAATTCAACTGCATCCTCTTTCGACATTCCAGGCAAAATATAGACGAACTCTTCTCCCCCGTAACGGCCAAGTGTCCCACCTACCGGAACCGCAGATTCAAGTTTTTTTGCGAACTGAGATAGAATATCGTTACCGCTTTGATGTCCATATCGATCATTTACTTTTTTGAAATGATCGATGTCGAGCATCACGACGGAAAGATTATCAATGGCATTGTTTTTCAGCCTGTCCATTTCATAAGCTAATTGTTCCTCAAGATACCTATAATTATAAAGTTTTGTTAGTGCACATCGTTCACTTCTCATAACTGCCTCTTGCATGTACCGTGCTTTTTCAACTGAAACCGTGAAATATGAACATAACAAGTCCAATATATTCAACTGATAATCTGCAAATGATGACTTCTTTTCTGAGGCTAATAGCATAACCGCTTCAATTTTCTGATTTCTCGAAATAGGGACGCATAGCACGCTTTGCATTTCATCGGGGGAATAATCTTTTGAAATCGCTTTCCACTCTTCCCTTTCCGAATAGATAGCAGGCTTATTCTGCTGGAGAACCAATCCAGCAATTCCTTGCCCGGAAGACAAATGGGCTAAATCGAGGTTGATGTATTTTCCCTGCTCGAAAGAACGGACAAGTTCAAGCCAACCATCTTTATTGTCAAAAAGATACACAAATTCCGCTTCAAACAAATCCGCAACTTTTTCGACAAACTGGTCAATCACTTCGTTTTCCGTCAAGAGTCCTGCTAGACCGTGACCGATATCACCCACTTGCTGCAAATTGTCATTTACTTTTTCCGAATTATTATAGAGGCGAATGACTAATGAAATAAAGAAGAATGGGATACCGAGTAATAGGAAAGTACCCGCCCCCACAAACTGCAATAAGTAATATAACGAAAGTGACAAAGGTAGCATGACAAGGATCATGGCATAATCGACCCATAAATCTTTTGAAAAAAACGGTGAATCGATTTTTTTATAAGTTGTATATAACTTCAACAAAATGTCATTGAAAAAGGTATGGACAAATTGATAGCAAAATACAGCAAAGATAACAGACCAAAATTCAAGCGATCCGATTTCACCGCCAACGATATCAAAAACAATAGCCGCGATAATCGACAATAAAAAATAGATGATGGAGTTTATGAAAAAGCGTTGCATGAATGGCATCTTACTTGGCAATGAAAATAGGAGTGCAAAGATTGAGATTTGCATAATGATCATTTCAACAAAAAGACCGTACAGTAAAAATACAGGCACTGTCACCCATAAGACTAGGAAAACCGGAGTGCCATTTCTCACTATCGGATAATAGACTGTCAAAAAACCGAACAATGTAAAAACAGCCGCATACATCCAGTTCACCTGCACGGGCGGATAGTTCATATATACATAGAACACGCCCGGTGGAACAATAAATAACCACAAAAAGAAGTAACGTATAGTGGATCTATTTGCAGCCTTCATAACAAAATCCACTCCCAAATGAGTAAGTCAGAAAAGAAAGATCTTAGTGAAAACTTTATCAAACCAATCAACATTTGTCACTATTATCCAAAAATAAAGTAAGGTGTCATATCCTTTTTGAGTTCATAAGACCTGAAATCAAATAGAGCGAACCTGTGACTATTTTCTTTTTATCCGCTTCCACACCTAGTATTATAGACTCACTTTCCCAATTTGTCACCCTTTTATCTCTATGATGGCAATATTCCATTAACTGTTCCCCTGTAGCCGCTTGAGGATGGGAAAACGTCAGGAATGTGAATGATGCGGCTACCGGAACAAGCTCATCAAGTGTTTTTTCGATATCTTTTCCTTTTAGCATCCCGATGACGAAGTCAACTTTTTCACCAGGAAATTCAAATCGGATTGTATCGGCAAGAACTTTTGCGGCGGCTGGGTTATGAGCCCCGTCCACATAAACACCAGGCGAAATTTCATGGAAACGATAGGCAAGCTGGGCTGTAGAAATCGCTTTAGCTACTAAGTCCTCCATGAGTGGAATCCCCGCTGTTAAAAGAGATTGAATTGCAACCGCTGCGTTTTCGCCTTGATGCGCCCCTTTCATCTTTCGCTCTCCCAAGTGGAATTTATTCGTTCCGCTAAAGTCATTATTGTTCAGGACAAACTGTTCTCCGTACATGAACAACGGACTGTCTTGTTGATTTGAAATATTCCGCACGACATGAATCGCTTCGTCAGGTAAAGATCCGATGACGACGGGAATCCCCTTTTTTATGATGCCCGCTTTATGCCCTGCCACTTCTGATATCGTTGTTCCAAGAAATGCAGTATGATCGAGCGCAATTGAAGTAATAACTGATACGAGCGGTATTACAACATTGGTACTGTCCAACTTTCCACCCATCCCTGTTTCCAGTAATACGTAATCGGGTGCCAGCCTTCCGAAAGTGACAAAAGCTGCAACGGTCAGCAGTTCAAAATCCGTCAACTTCCCGCTTAAACCTGCTTCTTTCATTGCACGGAATGATTTATCCAATTCCACTTTCGTTACCGCTTCGCCATTGATGCGTATCTGATCGTGCAGATCGATAATTGCTGGCGAAGAGAAGACCCCCGTCGAAAAACCATGTTCCTTTAAAATTGCTTCCATAAACGCAATCGTCGAACCTTTTCCGTTCGTCCCTGCTACATGAATGACGTCAACTTTCACTTCAGGATTGCCTATCTCAGCAAGCGCTTCTTTCACTGCTTTCAAACCAGGTTTAATCGAATCGTCACTGTCGATTCCCCATCGTTCTTTATATACATTCATATTTGGAATCAAAACTATCCCTCCGTATGTTAGAATCTAGTTAGAAAAAGTATATCATTTCCGGAGGGTACGTAATGCATAGTTGTTGGGTAATTTATAATGGCAGTCTGACGAGCGATAAATTCAAGGATCAGGCTGAGCTGCTGAAAGAGGCGGCTGAACGCGCTGGCGTACGCACTGAACTTAAAAAGAATTATGAAGTGATGATGAATTTAGATACGAATCTGGAGAATCGTCCGGATTTTGTTGTCTTTCTTGATAAAGATATTCTTCTTGCAACATTCTTGAAGAATGCAGGAATCCCCGTATTCAATGACCCCGACGTCATCGAGACATGCGATAACAAAGCGAAACAATATCTCGAACTATCGAAACAAGGCATTCAGATGCCTGAAACAATCATTGCACCGAAAGTGTATCCGAATTTTACAATCAAAGATTCAGGCTACTATGAACAAGTGCTGGAACGTCTCGGACTGCCGATGATTATTAAAGAAGGACACGGATCATTTGGCATGAAGGTGTACTTGATTGAAACGGAAGAACAGTTCTTTGAAAAGACGGATGAATTGCGCGGCGTTGACTATGTGTTCCAGAAATTCATTGCAACGAGCAGAGGACGTGATATCCGCGTGAACATCGTCGGAGGTGAAATCGTTGCGGCGATGTACCGTCATTCTGAAACCGATTTCAGGGCGAACATTACGAACGGAGGTGTCGCTACAGTAATTGAACTGACAGAACGCCAAAAAATGTTGGCGATACAAGCGGCTCACGCGGTCGGGGCAGAGTTTGCAGGTGTCGACCTACTATTCGGTGCCAATGAAGAACCGCTCGTCTGTGAAGTGAACGCAGCCGCCCACATCCGTAATATTTACAACGTCACGGGTATTAATGTTGCAGATGCGATGATCGCCTATATTTTGAGGAAGTTGTCATGAAGGGCTATGTGTATTATTCAAAAGGCGAATCGAAGAGGAATCGTGCTTTTATTGATGATTTAATGGAGGAATCTAGGAAGTTCGGGATTGAACTCCTATTACTAGTCGATGATGAACAGCCAGAGCCCGATGCAAATTTCATTCTTTTCAGGGATCGCGATACTAAACGTGCAAAAAAGTTTGAGATGGAAGGTTTCCGGCTATTCAACCGAGCAGAAGTTAATCGCATTGCAAATGACAAACTGCGTACGTTTGAGCTGGCTACTTTACTCGGTATTCCCGCTGTTCCGACGAAAGCGATTCGTGCTGTTGAAGAAATCGATACGTACCCCTGCGTATTGAAAACGGTCGATGGACATGGTGGTGACGAGGTATTTCTATGTACGGTGGAGGCCGATGCCGAAACGTTCTTTACCCAGTTCCACAATCGAAAACTGATTGTACAACCTTTCATCGAATCGGGCGCTCGGGACGTTAGGGTTTTCATGATTGGCAAAGAAGTTGTCGGTGCTGTGAAACGCACCGGTAATGACTCTTTCAAATCGAACTATACCCTTGGTGGCTCAGTTGAAAAATACACACTTTCCAGTTGGCAAGAAAAAGATGCAACAACAATCGCACAGGCTATAAAAAGCGATTATGTAGGGATTGATTTTCTTTTGTTGCCGGATGGCAGATGGTTGTTGAATGAGATTGAAGATCCAGTTGGAGCTAGATCGCTGTATGTGACGCATGATTTTTCGGTGGCGGGGAAATTGATGGGGTATATCAATGGAAAAATTTCAGAGTAAGAGTAAAAGATCAGCTAGGAATTGTGATTCCTTGACTGATCTTTTTTCATGAATTCCTTTATTAGTTATCAAATAAATGTCAGTAATATATCCCCCATTTTTATAGATTATTCCAAAAACCCAACCTACTTTAACTAGCCTTTTTCAATTCCCATATGTTTTTCTTGTCTAACCCGAATATACTCAGCAGAAGTCATTACATTTGTAATTTAGCCGTCCAGGAATTCATTAATTATTTTCAACGGTGCTTCGTTTGCCGTTTCCGTTCTACCTAACTCCATCTTGAAAATTAAAGGTGGATAGACGAAAGTAACATATAAATGAAAATTTCATTTGATATGGACTGTCTTCTTTTTATTAAATTGGTTTGTGTTTACCGATTAGTAGTGCGTCATCAAGGAACTTTTAATTAGTTCAATGGTAATTCACGTCAGTTAAACTTCCAAATAAGTATGGGGTAATATATGGATCAGTTGTATTGGTACCTTCCTTAATATTCAAACCGGTACATACATTCAAAAAATTAACAAGTGACCCTGAATATTTTGGACTAGACGTTGCATTTGTTGGCCATACTGGATTGATTGCGCTTGAATAAAATAACACTCTCTCTTTATTAATACTACTAAACTTAATTTTTTCGATATCTTCTTTACGATAACCATCAATATTTATGCATACTTTACCATTTGATTTAAATCCTATCTCAATATTACTTTCGATACTACCTGACCTGTCATTTCCCCCCATTAAGATTAAACTTCCGTTTAAATTATTCATGTTGTTTTCTATTTTAAGTGATTTCACGATTAGTATAGAATCCATATTGTTCATATTGTTTCCTGCGTTCAACATTCCATCGTGAATCCATATGAGGCCAATAAGTTGATTTGGATTTTTAGTGTTAATTAACCCATTAGTGTAATAATTACCTGCTATACACTTCCCATTTGAAGAACAAGGAATAATATTCTTTTTAAAATCTTTTTCGTTTAAGAAGTAATCATACATTTCTTTCGACTTTGTTATCAGCCCTTTGGGAGTAGATTGGTCTTGTAGAATAAAGTCATCAAGAGTAAATGTGATATTAGCTCTTAAACTTTTTTTCATTTCAGTAGAAGACGTCCCTTTGATTTCTAGATTAACGCCAACTTGATTTTTGTTTTCAACTTCATTTACTGTATTTAATTCTATAAGCTCAAATGTTATTGATTTATCATTTATATTAATATCATCTCTTTTGGTAGCACTATTTTTAATAGCCGTAATTTCATTACCCAAACTTTTTTTATACTCTAATTTCGCTTCATTATTTATCTCATTAATCGACTTTGACTGCGTACAATTAGGGGTTTTTGAACACGTAATATATAAATCCAATTTAGGCTCTGTCTTTTTTTTTATATCATTAAAAACAACTCGTTCGGCATTCCATATCTTCTGAAGATAATAATCCATTCCCATCTCAGCGACAACAAAAGCTAGATTACTTTTATCCACTATCTTCTCTTGTTTCATATTACCTATAGCTCCCCGCATAAAGACGGTACTTAGAATCATGATGAAAATAATTAATAGAAGGACAAATATTAGGGCGTAACCTTGTTGTTTTTTATGAGTTTCCATTTACATTCCCCTTTTTCATTGAATGCTCTTATAACGGGAAATCGTTGTTTGTACTTCAACTTTTAGTTTCTTGTTTTGAATATCTTGGACGGTAAGTTTTAAGTCAATGGTTGAATCATAAATCTTCGCTTCAATTACTTCTTCTTTATATTCAGGCAACGCAATGTAATGATAAATATTACTAACAATTTCATCTGGAATTTGATTTCCACCTACACATTTTTTCATAGAAACTTCGCTGCCTGTAATTGTTAATTGATAGCTATCACATTGTCTATGTATCCGTTGAATTTCGGTTATAATGTAATTTGCCTCTTGTTGCAAATGTAGTTTTTTTGTTTCCGCTAAATTATACTTCATACTAATTGAAATCGTATTCCAAATCAAAACCATTACTATGGAAACCAAAACTATTGTTGCTAATAATTCAACGAGCGTAATCCCTCTCTCATCAACTTTTTTCAATTCGGTTCCCCCGATTCATAGTAACCAATTATTTTTTCAGATAACCGTAAATCTCACTAATAACAGGACCGTCCTTGATAGCATCCTTAGCTTTCACTTTTATATGGATTTTATATAATGCTTTTGAATCTGTTGCATTTGGATCTTTTAACAAGTCCGGGGTATCAAAGTAGTCAACTTCAAATTGATAGCCATCTTGAGAATAAATATATCTCTTAAAAGGACCCTTCTGGGGGGAGGGTGATATGTTCAATAATTTATTGGTAGTCATCTGCAATTCAACAAGCTCCTGTTTGGCTAAATTCATCGTTACTAACTTGTCTTGTGTTTTAGCATTAAACAATGTCATTTGTGGAAAGACATTCATAAATCCAATGAACACAATTCCAAGAATAACAAGCGCCGCAAGTATTTCAACAAGTGTCAGCCCTTTTTCATTATGGATATATTTTTTCATGGCTGCCTCCATTTTAAAAGCATAATCTTATAGGTTCATTTTTCCTATATCCTATATTAAACATCATGATTAGTTACAATCTTGAATCAATATTACCATATTTATAATCAATTGAAAAAGTTGTTCTATTTAGCTATAGGCATGAAAAATTCTTAAATCTGCGGAGTAGATGGTTTCCAACACTTTCTACAGTCTAAAAAGACCCCGTTCGCAAATTCGCGGCGAGGTCTTTCCTTCTCAAATCAAATTTCCTTCAATTCCTGCATACGACGTTCAACCGCCGCGTATTTTTCTAGATAGTCACTTTCTTTTGCACGTTCTTCTTCCACTACTGCTTCAGGTGCTTTGGACATGAAGCGTTCATTCGATAATTTGCCTTGAACGCGCTTTACTTCGCTTTGCCATTTCGCGAGCTCTTTTGTCAGACGCGCGATTTCTTCGTCGATATTGAGCAGGCCTTCTAGTGGCAAGAACAGTTCTGCTCCTGTAACGACTGCTGACATCGATTTGCCTGGGGCCGCGATGCCGTTGCCGACTGTCATTGTCTCTGGGTTGCAGAAACGTTCGATGTAGCTGCGGTTTTCCTCCAGTACGGCTACAGTCGCATCGTCTTTTGCCGAGATGTATAAAGGAACTTTTTTACTCAGTGGTGTATTCACTTCAGCTCGGATATTCCGTACTGCGCGGATAATATCCATAAGCAATTTCATATCTGTTGCACGAGTTTTATCAGTCAGTGTTGCATCCGCAACCGGCCATGCAGCGACTGTGATTGAATCGCCTTCATGCGGTAGGTTCTGCCAGATTTCTTCCGTGATGAACGGCATGAACGGATGTAGCAGACGCATCGTGTTATCGAGCACATACGCAAGAACGGAACGCGTCATTTTCTTCGCTGTTTCGTCTTCACCGTACAATGGCAGTTTCGCCATTTCAATGTACCAGTCACAGAAATCATCCCAGATGAAGTTGTAAAGCGCACGGCCAACTTCACCGAACTCATAGCGGTCAGCAAGCTTTGTCACTTGTTCGATCGTTTCATTCAATCGAGTCAGAATCCATGCATCTGCAACGGATTTTTCACCTGATAAATCGATTTCATCGTATGTCATGCCATCCATGTTCATGAGCGCAAAACGGGAGGCATTCCAGATTTTATTGGCAAAGTTCCAAATCGCTTCAACTTTCTCAGTCGAGTAGCGAAGGTCCTGCCCTGGCGATGAGCCTGTCGATAAGAAGTAGCGCAATGCATCCGCGCCGTATTTGTCGATGACATCCATCGGGTCGACACCATTGCCGAGTGATTTGGACATTTTACGGCCATCTTCTGCACGTACGAGTCCGTGTATTAAGACGTCTTTGAATGGACGTTGTTCCGTAAATTCAATTCCTTGGAATATCATCCGTGATACCCAGAAGAAGATGATGTCATAGCCTGTTACAAGGGCGTCTGTCGGGTAGTAACGCTTGAATTCCTCGTTGTCGACATCTGGCCAGCCTAAAGTAGAGAACGGCCATAGCGCGGATGAGAACCACGTATCGAGAACGTCATTGTCCTGGATCCAGTTTTCACTATCCGCGGGTGCTTCATGACCAACATACACTTCGCCCGTTTCATTATGGTACCAAGCCGGAATGCGATGGCCCCACCAAAGTTGGCGCGAGATACACCAGTCATGGATATTTTCCATCCAGCCTAAATAGGTTTTTTCGAAACGGTCCGGTACGAAGTTCACTTTCCCTTCTTCTTGTTGCAATTTGATCGCTTCATCAGCTAGCGGCTGCATTTTGACGAACCATTGTGTTGATAAATATGGTTCGACGACAGCACCGCTGCGCTCTGAGTGACCGACGGAATGTAGATGCTCTTCGATGTTGAATAAAACGCCCATTTCCTGCAAATCTTTGACGATTTCTTTACGGCATTCGAAGCGGTCCATTCCTTCGTATTTGCCGGCAAGGTTGTTCATGGAACCGTCTTCGTTCATAACGAGGACACGTGGAAGATTGTGACGGTTGCCGATTTCAAAGTCATTTGGGTCATGCGCTGGTGTAATTTTCACCGCACCGCTTCCAAATTCCATGTCGACATAGTCATCTGCGATAATCGGGATTTCGCGACCGACAATCGGCAATTTAACCGTTTTACCGATTAAATGTTTATAGCGGTCGTCTTCCGGATGGACTGCGACTGCGGTATCACCAAGCATTGTTTCAGGGCGTGTTGTCGCAATTTCGATGCTGTCCGTTCCGTCCGCCAGTGGGTAGCGCATATGATAGAATGCACCCTGCACATCTTTATGAATAACTTCGATATCAGAGATAGCCGTTTTTGTTGCCGGATCCCAGTTGATGATATATTCACCGCGGTAGATGAGACCTTTGTTGTAGAGCTTGACGAATACTTCCTGTACTGCTTTCGACAGACTTTCATCTAGCGTGAATCGTTCACGTGAATAATCCAGACCGAGACCAAGTTTCGCCCACTGCTCACGGATATGACCGGCGTATTCATCTTTCCATTTCCATGTTTCTTCAACGAATTTTTCACGGCCTAAATCATAGCGTGAAATCCCGCTTTCACGAAGTTTTGCTTCAACGCGTGCCTGTGTCGCAATTCCTGCGTGGTCCATTCCAGGCAGCCATAATGCGTCATAGCCTTGCATCCGTTTCATGCGTGTCATGATGTCTTGCAACGTTGTATCCCAGGCGTGGCCTAGGTGAAGTTTGCCTGTGACGTTCGGGGGCGGGATGACAATCGTATACGGTTTTTTATCGCTCTCTGGTTGTGCTTCAAAGTACTTTCCTTTAAGCCACCATTCATAACGGCCTGATTCAATCGTCTGCGGATCGTATTTCGTCGGCATTGATGTGTTGTTTTCAATTGACATGTTGTTTCCTCCTTTATTTTTGGGTACAAAAAAACTCCTATCGCCTTAAAGGACGAAGGAGCTATTCGCGGTACCACCTTTATTCGTGCACATAAAAGAACAGTGCACCTTAAACTTCGATAACGGCTTCAAACCGGCTTCCGCTATTACGAATGTTTTCATTTTGAAAACAGCCTCTTCACGGAAACTGCTCATGGGTGACATTCAGTGAATTTTTGACAGGCCCTTTCACCACCGGAACCCTCTCTTCAGTCCAAACAATACACGTACTATCCCAATCATCGCATCCATATGCAGTTACCATGATTGTAACGGAACAGCTTATCAAACGTCAAGTATATTACGAAAGGATTGTGTCATGCGAAGATCATATAACCCTTATCTATTGCCGCCCTGGCTTCGGAAATGCAGGTTTTATTGCAAAGGGATCATAATTCCGATTTGCATCTTTCAATTGATTCGTTTATTGATCGTTCCGACTACCGGCGATTTTCTTCTGTTATGTTTGCTCTGCGGATTAGCTTTCGTTCTTTACAAAAACATCATTTGAACGGAATTGCGTCGTCGATAGGCCGTCTGTAAGATCAGCTATGAATGATAGCACTTCATCCGTTTCGATGAATGGAGTGCTTTCAATTGTTGCAACAGGTGTCGCAGCTACTAGTTGCACTTCCTCTGGCTCTTCCACTATTGCAACCTTCTTTGTGTACGTACATTCTACCTTCCAAGTCACTTCGTAAGTACCTTGTCCGTCCGGTTTACCTGTCGCCTGTGTCACCGCAATGTCCAGTGGGCTCTCCGCTTCCGACGGCAGGTCAATATTGAGCGGTACCGCGTATTCAAAATATCCGTCTTTGCCATCCAGTTCAACATCGTCAATGAGGATGTACGAATCGTTGAATTCCCCCGAGCGAAGGACCCCTTCATCAAATTCGACATTCGCCGCAATATGATAAATGCCTGTCAGCCGGACCGCATCTTCTGATCGTTCTTCGGTGAATATGGGCGTTACTGTCACCGATTGTACCCCCGTCGGTACACCTGCATGTTCCGGGAAATAAAAGTTTTCCTGCATAGGCCATTGTTTTTTCTCCATTACTATTCCCTCCCTCTATTCCTTCACAAACAATTGTATGCTTGGTACGGTTGGGATAGAAGAAAAAATAAGGGAACGTAAATATCCCCCGATCGGAAAACCGATCGGGGGATATTTCTATTGTATTAATTATTAAAACAAACATGAATTTCACGTTTGTTTTTGAATTGACTTGGTGACTGTCACTCGCACTACTCGCACCGCACCTAGACGGCACTGCAAGCATTACGCACGCAGTTTGGCAAATACGGTATGGAACGCTTCGACCGTTTTTGCAATATGCTCTTCGGTATGAGCGGTCGATAGGAACATGCCTTCGAACTGGGATGGCGGAAGGAAGATGCCTTCTTCTGCCATCAAGCGGTAGTAATCAGCGAACAATGCTAGATCGGATGTTTTTGCCTTGTCATAATTCAACACTTTTTCATTGGTGAAGAAAAAGCCGATCATTGAGCCTGCGCGGTTTACAGTGTGAGGAATATCATACTTTTCCGCAGCTGCACGGAAACCGGCTTCGAGCTGATCACCGAGTTTCATGAAATGATTGTACGAATCAGGTGTCAGTTTTTTCAACGTTTCGATACCGGCAGTCATTGCAAGCGGATTACCTGATAACGTGCCTGCTTGATAAATCGTCCCTGCAGGAGCCATATTTTCTAAGATTTCACGTTTCCCACCGTATGCGCCGACCGGTAAACCGCCGCCGATTACTTTTCCAAGACAAGTAATGTCAGGCGTCACACCATAATGGCCTTGTGCACAATTGTAACCTACGCGGAAGCCCGTCATCACTTCATCGAAAATGAGAAGTGAACCGTTTTTCTCTGTCAGTTCACGCAGTCCTTCAAGGAAACTAGGTTCAGGAGGCACAACTCCCATATTACCTGCGACAGGCTCGACGATGATAGCCGCTAAGTCATCACCGAATTCGTCGATGGCGACTTTCACACTGTTCAAATCGTTATAGGCAACGGTAATCGTGTTTACCGCTACTGATTCAGGTACTCCCGGGCTATCCGGAAGACCGAGTGTAGCGACACCGGAGCCCGCTTTAATGAGGAGCGAGTCGGCATGACCATGGTAGCATCCTTCAAATTTCAAAATCTTATTGCGACCCGTATAACCACGTGCCAGACGCAATGCACTCATCGTTGCTTCCGTACCTGATGACACCATGCGAATCATCTCGATTGAAGGAACGCGCTCGATAACAAGTTGCGCAAGTTCATTTTCCGCCAATGTAGGTGCACCGAAACTTGCCCCGGTTTCCGCGACACGTTTGATGCCCTCTACAACATCGGGATCGGAATGGCCATGAATTAGCGGCCCCCATGACAGGACGTAATCGATGTATTCATTGCCATCGATATCCGTAATCATGGCGCCTTTTCCGCTTTGCATGAAAATCGGGTCCATATTGACAGATTTAAATGCGCGTACAGGAGAGTTTACTCCCCCCGGCATAAGATTTACAGCTTCCGCAAATGCTTGTTTCGACTTTTCATAGTTTTTTTCCAATTACTTCTCCTCCAGCCAGCGTGCCGCATCTTTTGCATGGTACGTCATAACGAGATCCGCACCCGCACGCTTCATACTTGTCAACGTTTCAAGAACGATTTCTTTTTCATTAACCCAGCCATTTTGTGCCGCCGCTTTGACCATGGCGTATTCACCGCTCACATTATAAGCGACAACCGGCAATGTGAAATTGTCTTTGACATCACGCATGATGTCTAAATACGAAAGTGCCGGTTTAACGATCAGGAAGTCCGCGCCTTCAGCAACGTCAGATTCCGCTTCACGCATTGCTTCCAGTCGGTTTGCAGGATCCATCTGGTATGTTTTGCGGTCACCTGATTGTGGCGTGGATTCCGCTGCGTCACGGAATGGTCCGTAATAAGCGGATGCATATTTCACCGCATACGACATAATCGGGATATGTTCAAAACCAGACGCGTCTAAACCTTGGCGAATGGCCGCCACAAAACCGTCCATCATATTCGACGGCGCGATGATGTCCGCGCCCGCCTTCGCTTGGCTAACTGCAGTACGCGCAAGCAATTCCAACGATGGATCGTTTAATACGTTCCCGCCTTCCAGGACACCGCAATGACCATGGTCCGTATATTGGCACAGGCAGGTATCCGCAATGACAATAAGGTCAGGATAACGTTCTTTTGCAAAGCGGGTCGCTTTTTGGACAATTCCTTGATCCGAATAAGCTTCTGATCCCAATTCGTCCTTTGTTGCTGGAAGGCCGAATAGAATGATTGATGGAATTCCAAGTGAAACAACTTCGTCAAGTTCAGTTGCGAAATGGTCAAGCGACTTTTGGAAAACGCCCGGCATAGAAGCGATCGGATTATTGATATCTTCCCCATCAATGACAAAAATGGGATAGATGAAATCCTCTTTTCTCAAAACAGTTTCCTTTACCATTGAACGTAATGTTTTCGACGTGCGTAAACGTCTGTTACGTCTGAAATGTAGTGTATCCAATGTTATCATTCCTTCCGTCCCGCCAACTTTTCGACGAGATCCAATAGTGTGTATGTATCTGGCCTGACATGTACAACCGCGCCAGCTTCAATAAGCGCCTTTTCTGTTACATGCCCAATGGCCCCGATTGTATAATCGGTCCAACCTGTCCGTGGAGCAATTTCCTCAGCAAAAACGGCTACTGCAGAAGGACTTGCGAACAAGACATTCAAATGCTGCTTTTGCTGTAATAAATCAATTAGAGAATCGATGGAGCCATATGCACGCTCTGTCGTATAAACTGTCCATTCATCCACTTCAAAAGGGAGTTCCTCTTTTATGGTGACCCCGGCAATCGATCCGCGCAGGAACAATATACGGCGTATATCTGTTTCAACCGGATTAAACTCCTTGACGAATGTATCCGCACTGAACACGGTCGGAATGAACTCCACAGTAAACCCGAGCCTTTCGAGCGCTTCGGCCGTACGGGTTCCAACCGCAGCTATTTTCGCTGGAATCGATTCCGGAGAAACATTGTGGCGAACAAGTTTAGCATCAAACGCAGCAACCGCACTTTGACTTGTGAAGATCAACCAGTCATAGGTAGGACATGCATTCAAACGGAGTTCATCGGTCTGTTCCACTAACTCCGCCACTTGAATAAGAGGTAAGGAAACTGGCGTGCCACCGTAGCGCTCCACCAGTTCAAATACATCTTCCGACTTCGGCGTTCCTGTAAAGATGATTGTTTCTCCTAGCAGTGGTTGACTGTCACGCATCCATATCCGCCTTCACTTTCTCAATCACTTCTGAAGCCCCTTCGGCACGTAGTGTCTTCGCAACTTCCATGCCGGCTTCAACGGGATCCGTACCAGTGTAAGTCTTTTTAAATACTTGTGTCGCATCGGGAGAAGCAATATAGCCAGTCAATTCAACTTCACTGCCATTATAATTTGCAAAGCCGGCAATCGGAACTTGGCATGAACCATCCATCTCGCTAAGGAAAGTGCGCTCCGCTTCGATTTCTTTCCACGTTTTTTCATCTGTCAATTTCGCAAGTTCTGCAAGTAATTCTTTATCGTCTGCGCGGCATTCAATTGCAAGCGCACCTTGACCGACAGCAGGAATGCAATCCTCGACGGACATGTATTCCGTCGTGATGTCTTCATTCCACCCCATCCGTTTCATGCCTGCAGCAGCCAGTAGAATCGCATCGTATTCACCATCGTACATTTTTTTCAGGCGCGTATCGATATTGCCGCGAATCCATTTGATGTCAAGATCCGGACGGAGAAGGAGCAATTGTGAACTCCGGCGTAAACTGGATGTTCCCACGACTGCGCCTACAGGCAAGTCCATGAATTTTACATGATTTTTGGAAATGAATGCGTCTCGAGCGTCTTCGCGCGGTGGGATACAGCCGATCACTAGCCCTTCTGGAAGAACCGCAGGCATGTCTTTCATGCTATGTACAGCGAAATCGATTTCTTTATCGAACAGCGCTTGCTCGATTTCTTTCACGAAAAGCCCTTTACCGCCGACTTTTGATAACATCACATCAAGGATTTGATCGCCTTTTGTAACAATTTCTTTCACTTCGAATTCAAATGGAGCGCCTGCAGCTTTCATCTGTTCGATGAACCAGTTCGTTTGTGTTATTGCAAGTTTACTTCTTCTTGAACCTACTATTATTTTTCTCATTTTAATTAATCCAACCTTTCATTTTGTATAGACTCCAGCGCCTAGCCTCTCGACTACCTTCTGTCTTGTCGGGGCTGAACTGGCGCTGGCGCTTTTCTTCTTATATCCAAAAATGGAATTCAGATAATTTGCTTCCGAGGAAAAAATTGATGATGACAAATAGGAACGCGAATACGTTCGCCCATGCAAAGTCATTCCCCGTTAGCTTACCACTCCGCTTTAAGAATAATACAGAACCGTAAACGGCGAGCAGGAAAAACGATCCGATAATTTTCATATCAAAAAAAGACCACGTCTCCAGCGCGACAATTGCCCACTGCACACCAAGAACCAGACTGACAAACAAGAATGGGATACCCGTATATAGTGCAGCTTTCATCCCGATATCCGTCTGATGCAAGGAAGGAAGCCTGCCGAATTGTTTTGACCATTTCTTTTTCTTTAAAATCTTATACACAAGAAGATAGAGAATCGAAAAGACGAATGACATCGCAAATGCGGCATAGGACAAAATTGCAAATGTAATATGAATGAATAAAAGTTCCGAGATAAGGGCTTCCCCTATTGGTGATTGTTCTATTTGCAAAGGTGCGAATGTATGAATCGTCATGAAAATGAAACCAATCACGTTTAAGAAAAAGACGGCGTGACCGACTTTGTAAAACAAATGCAAGACAATCGATAAAGTAATCAAAAGCCAGGCGTAAAAATAAATTCCCTCAAAAAGAGTGAGAACGGGAAACCTTTTCCATTCAATTATATACATCGCGAGAAAGAATGTTTGAAGCAAGTAGACGACGGATAATATCCAGAAAGCGCTTCGATGTGCAAATGTATCTTTATTCAAGTAATCTATAAAATAAAATACGAGGCTCATTGCATATAGCACGACCATCACTTCATGCAGCCTCGCCATCATCATTTCAGCCATGATAACTTCTCTGCCTTTCCGAACTAATAGAGGCGTTTCCGCATCTATAGTGTATCACACACTGATGCGAAAACGCCCCTTTGACAAACCTTCAAAATGTCAAATCCGGTTGTGCCGTAGCATGTCTTTCCGCTCTGACTTTTAACCGTTCCCTCGCCTGTTTTGCAAGTGATTCCTTCTCTTTCACTACATCTTCGTCGATGCCGAAAATTTGCTGAAATAGTTCCAACTTCTCGGTTGCCTTCGAATCCATTGAAAGTTCTTTCACCTGTAAAATAGGATCTTTCAATAATTGATTGACAATCGATTTTGTATGTTTACTTAACACTTTCTTCTCTCGTTCCGTCAAGTTGGGCATTTTGTTCTCAATACTTGCCATCGTTTCCGACTGAATACGATGCGCTTTTTGACGAAGTGCCGAGATGACAGGAACTACCCCAAGCGTGGCAATCCATTCCTTGAATACGACAATTTCCTGTTCAATCATAAGACCAATTTCTTCAGCCGCCCGCTTTCTTTCCGCGAGGTTCGCTTCGACAATACCTTGTAAATCGTCAATATCGTAAAGGAATACATTCGGTAAATCGCTGATACGCGGATCCAAGTCACGCGGTACCGCAATATCGACCATAAAAATCGGTCTTCCCTTACGCAGCCGTTCCACCAATTGCATAAGTTCAAAGTCGATAACGAAGTCATTAGCTCCTGTTGAACTTATCAGTACATCCGCTTCCAACAATGTGCATTGCAGTTCGGCCATCGACTTTGCTACCCCTCCGAATTTATCGGCGAGTACTTCCGCCTTCGAAAGTGTTCTGTTGACAACGGTCACTTTACTCGCACCGCTTCCATGCAAGTTCTTGAGGGCAAGTTCGCCCATCTCTCCTGCTCCAAGAATTGCGATATGCTTGTTATCCAAAGTTCCGAAAATCTTTTTACCAAGTTCTACAGCCGCATAGGAAACCGATACAGCATTATCACCGATCGCAGTTTCAGTGTGAGCTTTTTTCGCGAGTGTTACAGCTTGTTTGAATAACTCATTAAAAACAGTACCTGTCGTACCGATCGTTTGGCCCTCAAGGAAACTGTCCCGGACTTGTCCTAGTATTTGTGTTTCACCAAGAACCATGGAGTCAATTCCTGCTGAAACGCGCATCAAGTGCTCAATGGCCCCGTCGTTTTCCATGATGACTAAATGTGATGAGAATGTTTCAAGCGGCAAATCAAACCATTCAGCCAGGAAATTCTTCACATAGTAGCGGCCTGTATGCAACTGATCAACAACTGCGTAAATTTCAGTCCGGTTACAAGTCGATATAATAATGTTTTCTAATATACTTTTTTGCTGTTGCAATGTTTGCATCGCCTGTGGCAGTTCTGTTTCAACGAAAGATAATTTTTCTCTTATTTCAACAGGTGCTGTACGGTGATTGACACCGATTACGATTGTATGCATCAGGTGGTCACACCTTTCACGTTCTATTTCATGCTTCCATTGTACCATACGGCTGTCCCGTTACCTGCTGGGAATTGTGAACAACCTATGACTCTGAACGGTTTCACATATTTATTTATAATCATTATAATCTAATTCTAACAGCCCTTCGAATCACAAGCAATAAAAGTGCACCAGTTTATATGGGTTTGAAATTGTCATAATAAAGTAACCGTCCAATCTGACAAAAAGGATGAACAATACAACATAAGAAAAACGGCAGGACTAATTTATTATACTGCGCTATTGTACAACAATCTATACTACAGCGCATGAAAAATCCGGAAGACGATGCAATTATCGCCTTCCGGATTTCCGCTTTCAAACCTACATTCTACTTTCGATTTCTTTCCACGCCGCTTCCATACCGATACCCTTCTCAGATGAAAAGACGATGAGAGAATCGTACGGACGCATATCAAGCGTTTCACGAACAACTTTTTTATGCTTTTCCCATTTCCCTTTTGGAATTTTATCCGCTTTCGTCGCGATAACGATTGCAGGCATATTATTATTGACAAGGAAATCATACATGGCACAATCATCGGCACTTGGAGCATGGCGTAAGTCAACAATTAGAACGACAGCACGCAGGGGCTCCCTTTCCGTCATATATTGCTGGATGAATTTTCCCCATGTTTCACGGGATGATTTCGATACTTTTGCATAGCCATATCCCGGGACATCCACGAAAAATAGCTGCTCTTCAATCTTATAAAAATTTAGTGTTTGTGTCTTGCCGGGTTTAGAAGATGTTCGGGCAAGACTCTTTCTCCCAATCATCTTGTTAATGAACGATGATTTTCCAACATTGGATCGGCCTGCTAACGCAAATTCCGGATACCCTTCTGTCGGATATTGTTCTGGTCGTACAGCACTCATTATCATTTCAACGTTATGGACTTTCATTTGGAAGTCTCCTCCAATGCAATTTCGAGGACCTCTTCTGCGTCAGAAACGAGTTTAAATGTCAATTCCTCCCGGACGCTTTCTGGAATATCTTCGATGTCGCGCTCATTGTCGATTGGCAAGATAATTGTCGTCAAGCCGGCACGATGAGCACTTAATGTTTTTTCTTTCACTCCGCCAATCGGCAAAACTCTGCCGCGCAAAGTGATTTCACCTGTCATACCGACTTCGCGGCGTACTGGCCGTTTTGTCAAGCTGGAGACAAGCGCTGTAGCAATGGTCACACCAGCAGATGGACCGTCTTTCGGTATTGCCCCTTCGGGAACGTGTATATGGATATCATATTTTTCATGGAAGTCTGGATCGATACCAAATTCCACTGTTTTCGAACGAACGTAGGACAATGCAGTTTGAGCGGATTCCTTCATGACATCTCCAAGTTTCCCCGTCAGTATAAGTTTACCTTTTCCTGGCGATAAAGAAACCTCAATCTGCAAAGTATCCCCGCCAACTTGCGTATAAGCAAGGCCGGTTGCGACACCGATTTGATTGACAGTCTCGGCCTGGCCATATCTGAATTTCTTTTTACCGATAAGCTGCTCGAGCGTCCTAGGACTGATCGTAATGCTTTTCTTTTCTCCAGTGACAATCAGTTTCGCGGCCTTACGGCAAATACCCGCAATTTGACGTTCCAAGCCACGCACTCCCGCCTCGCGCGTGTAATATCTTACGATGTCCTGGATTGCAGGGTCGCTGATACGCACTTGTGATTTCGTCAAGCCATGCTCTTTCAATTGTTTGGGAATCAAGTGGTTTTTTGCGATGGTACGCTTCTCAATTTCCGTATAACCGGCGATTGATATGATTTCCATACGGTCTCGAAGCGGTCCTGGAATCGCGCTTAAATCGTTCGAAGTGGCGATGAATAAAACTTTCGATAAATCATAAGGCTCTTCGATATAATGATCACTGAATTTATTATTCTGTTCAGGGTCGAGTACTTCAAGCATAGCGGAAGATGGATCACCACGGAAGTCATTCGACATCTTATCAATTTCATCCAAAAGGAATACGGGATTGACCGTTCCCGCTTTTTTCATCCCTTGGATGATCCGGCCAGGCATCGCGCCGACATATGTCCGTCTATGCCCACGTATTTCCGATTCATCTCGCACCCCGCCAAGTGAAATACGGATAAACTTCCTGCCGAGGGATTCAGCGATAGATCTAGCGAGAGAGGTTTTCCCCACACCTGGAGGTCCATCAAGGCATAGGATCGGTCCCCGCAATGAATTCGTCAACTGCCGAACCGCCAAATATTCAAGTATGCGTTCCTTCACTTTCTCGAGACCATCATGATCACGATTCAGGATTTCCTCTGAACGGTTAATGTCAAGTTGATCTTTTGATGCTTCCGACCACGGTAACGTAACGAGCCACTCAATATAATTTCGGATGACTCCGCTTTCAGCCGCAGCGGATGGTATTTTTTCATATCTATCGAGCTCTCGCAAGGCAGCTTCTTTAACAGCTTCCGGCATTCCTGCTTTGTCAATGCGTTCAGTCAAGTCTGCAACTTCCAAACCTTTACCATCTTTATCGCCCAGTTCTGTTTGGATTGCCTTCATCTGTTCACGCAAGTAAAATTCTTTTTGGGTTCGCTCCATCGCTTCCCTGACACGCTCATTAATTTTCTTTTCAAGGTTAAGAACTTCCTGTTCGTTGTAAAGCCTGCTCGTGAGCCACTCGAGACGTTCATTGACATTGGTCGTTTCCAGGACTTCCTGCTTCGCAACGAGTTTGAGGGGCAAGTGGGAAGCAACCGTGTCTGCAAGTCTTCCCGGTTCAATAATGGAGGCAACGGAATCATATGTCTCCTCCGTCACCTTTTTTGAAATTTTCGAATACTTTTTGAAATATGTAAGCAGTGTTCTCATGAGTGCTTCTGATTCCAAGTCAACTTTCTCGTCATCCGGGTAACCGATGACTTCAACGACAGGATAAAGATCCGCTTCCTCATAATTGAACCATTCAGCACGTTCGATTCCTTCAATTAATATTCGATACGTCTCGTTCGGTAACTGCGTCATTGACTTTACGTATGCCAATGTACCCATTTTATACAAGTCTTCCGGTTCGGGGTTTTCTAAACTTATATCTTTTTGCGTTGCAAGGAATATAAGGTTGTCTTGGGCAATAGCGTGTTCAATGGCAAATACGGAGCGTTCTCTTCCAACATCAATATGTAAAATCATCGTAGGGTAAACTAGCAGCCCTCTTAGTGGCAGTACAGGTATATTAGACAATTTATTTGTTACCATGCGGAAGTCACCTCCATTAATTATGTATATCCAATTTTATAATCATTAAAACGTTTAAAAAGCTGACCACCGATTAGCGCATTTTCACGCGCGTCGTCGGAGTCAGCTCTTCCTTCAGGCGTTACGCCGAGTCTTTCTCATTATCCAAGTGAACTCGGGTACCGTCCTCTGTTAAAAGAATCGGATTTGATTGCCCCAAGACAGAATCTTTTGTAATGACACATTCTGAAACTTCATCAAGTGAAGGCAGTTCGTACATTACGTCAAGCATGATATTTTCGATGATTGAACGCAGACCACGAGCACCTGTTTTCCGAGTGATTGCCTCTTTTGAAATTTCAAGCAATGCATCATCTTCGAAACGCAATGCAACACCATCAAGCTCAAACATTTTTTGGTATTGCTTCACAATTGCATTTTTCGGAAGCGTCAGGATCTGATAGAGTGTGTCTTCGCTCAACTGTTCAAGACTTGCAAGAACAGGCAAACGACCGATGAATTCCGGGATCAGTCCGAAACGCTGAAGATCTTCCGGAATCAGTTTTGCAAGGTAAGATTCCTCTTCGTTGACAGTGTTTGGATCAGCACCGAATCCGATCACTTTTTGACCGATACGACGCTTGATGATTTCTTCGATGCCGTCGAATGCTCCCCCAACAATAAAGAGGATATTCGTCGTATCGATTTGGATGAATTCTTGATGAGGGTGTTTGCGACCGCCTTGTGGTGGCACGCTCGCAACGGTCCCTTCAAGGATTTTAAGAAGTGCCTGTTGGACGCCTTCCCCTGATACATCTCGAGTAATGGACGCATTTTCGGATTTCCGTGCAACTTTATCGATTTCATCAATATAGATGATCCCTTTTTCTGCACGTTCCACATCGTAATCTGCCGCTTGAATCAGTTTCAACAGAATATTCTCAACGTCTTCACCGACATAGCCTGCTTCAGTCAATGAAGTAGCATCCGCAATCGCGAACGGTACATCAAGAATCCTTGCAAGAGTCTGTGCGAGTAGTGTTTTCCCGCTGCCGGTAGGACCGATTAAAACAATATTGGATTTCGATAATTCAACATCATCAATCTTACTATTCGAGTTGACACGTTTATAATGATTATAGACAGCAACCGAAAGAGATTTCTTTGCACGATCCTGCCCAATCAGGTATTCATCGAGTATACTCTGTATTTCTTTCGGCTTCGGAACGTCTTTCAGCTCGAATCCTTCTTCAAGGCCGACTTCCTCTTCGACGATTTCAGCACAAAGTTCAACACATTCATCACAAATATAGACGCCTTGACCAGCGACTAGCTTACGAACCTGCTCCTGGGATTTCCCGCAAAAAGAACAGTTCAAGTTATCTTTTTCATCGTTAAATTTGAACATTATGCTCACCCCTATTCAAGTGACAATCTTACAAGATTCCCCGACTTTTATCAACTAATTAGAATTCTTCACTACACAGCAAGAAAGCTTATTAAGTCTTTCTATGAAAAACAAGGTACGGTCTTCCGTACCTTGTCCTTATTCCACTTTATTATTCAGTAATCTTTGCGTTTTCAACAAGGAATTCAACTGTTTTGTTAAAACGAAGATCGTTTTCAAGAACCGATGTTCCGCCAAGAGTCGTTTTGATCTGCTCAACATCCATGCCGAATTGTTCAGACATTTTTTCTAACTCTGCATTGATGTCTTCTTCAGCAACTTCGATGTTTTCAGCTTTACCGATTGCTTCAAGCGCCAATGAAACACGGACACGGTTTTGTGCATCGTCTTTCATTTGTGAACGAAGTGCTTCTTCATTCTGCCCGGAGAACTGGAAGTAAAGTTCAAGGTTCATACCTTGTGATTGAAGTCGTTGACCGAATTCTTCCATCATACGTTCAACTTCAGAATTAATCATCACTTCTGGAATTTCAACTTCCATGTTCTTAGCAGCTGCTTCAACTAGGTCATCACGAAGTGCTGTTTCAGATGCAGATTTTTTCTCTTCCAAAGTTTTTTCTTTCAACTTTGTACGCAATGCGTCAAGACTTTCCACTTCTTCATCAATTTCTTTTGCAAGTTCGTCATCTAGTGCAGGAATTTCTTTAGTTTTGATTTCGTGGATTTTCACCTTGAAAATCGCTTTTTTGCCAGCAAGTTCTGCAGCGTGATATTCTTCAGGGAATGTCACTTCAACATCTTTTTCTTCGTCTTGTTTCAAGCCGACCAATTGCTCTTCGAATCCAGGAATGAATGAACCTGAACCGATTTCAAGGTCGTACTGTTCAGCTTTACCGCCATCGAAAAGTTCTCCATCAACAGAGCCTTCGAAGTCGATTTTCACTGTATCGCCGTTTTCAACTGTACCGTCTTCTTTTACAGCCAATTCAGCGAATGCTTGTTGACGGTCTTTCAATTGCTCTTCGATTTCTTCGTCGGTAACTGCTGTTTCCTGACGTGTTACTTCAAGACCTTTATAGTCGCCAAGTTTCACTTCAGGCTTCAATGTGATAAGTGCTTTGAAAATAAGCTCTTTTCCTTTTTCCATTTGTTCGATGTCGATTTCAGGACGATCGATCGGCTCGACGCCTGCTTCGTCAAGAGCATTTGAATATGCTTCTGGTAGGATGAAATCAAGTGCTTCATTATAAAGTGATTCTACGCCATACATTTTTTCAAACATTTGACGTGGCATTTTCCCTTTACGGAATCCTGGCGCTTGAACCGTTTTCACGACTTTCTTGAATGCTTTATCAAGACCTGCTGTTACTACTTCTGCAGGTACTTCTACTGTTAGAGTCCCTTTGTTTCCTTCTTGTTTTTCCCATTTAACTGACATAATTAAATACCTCCGAATCATTTTGGCCAATATCTTTTCGTACGTATATACTCCATTGACAACCATTTTAGTATATCATAGTCTTTTCATCTTTCAACAGATTTCGCACTTTATGAAAGGTCCGAATCGTTGTCAATCTGCTGGATAAGTAAGTTGAGAGCTGTCTCAGGCACACGCTCACCTGAAAACAGGCTTTCTATGTAATTTACATAAGCTGCCGCGACTTCTACCGCTTGATAATCCCCCCATCCGAAAGGGAATGCAGTAATTGCGAATTTCTCAATAAGACCTTGCGCCATCTGTAACCTGGAAGGATCTTGAAATAGTAGACGTTCAATTTCCTCGCGTACCTTTTTCGTCAATTCATCCTGTCCCGGCAATGTCATTTCCGCTGGTACAATAGGTTTTTCCCAACCGAATTTACGGACGATAAGTTTTCCTGTATAACCCGTTTGGTGCAGAAGTGTCAAAGCGAATGTGAGGGCTAAGGGCGCCACATCATCTCGCTCGGCAATCGTCACAAGAAGCGGCGCTATAGCAGACAAGTCACTTCCTTCAAGTGAGGCAAGCGCATACTGTTGTGTCATTGCATCCATCTTCATGAATTCGTCTATTGTGAAGGTTTTCATTTGAATGCCCGGCTCTTCGTGCGCATAGCGCTCTGATAACCGTCCATTCAATTCCCGCAGATAATTGAATTTATTCAGCATTTCCGGCGGGACGATCCCCTCATCGATTAACGCATCGATCGTCATTTCAACTTCGTCGTACTCCTGCAACTGAATGCTGATAGTCAAATACAGTTCCATTGCATCGACGTAGTCAGCGGTTCCACTATGAAGAAGCCTTGCTGCTATTTCCTTTGCTCGTAGAAAGTCCTTTGTTTCGTAAAGGGCGACAGCGTAAGGGCCTAGAAATTCCGGATGGTCAGGTTCATAAACGATTGCCTGGTCAAATGCTTCCACCGCCAGTTCATATTCCTCTTGGTCAACGGCTAAATGGCCTTTTTCAACGAGTTTTTCAAATGTCCCTGGAAAGACAATAACATTTTCTTTTTTCCTGAGTCTTCCGTACTTCCTTCTCAATACGCTCACCTTCTTTCATTCATTTCCCACTATATCACAGCGATTTCGAATTTAACATTGATTGACGGGCGATTAACCAAAAAATCGTAGTAATTCAAGAATACGTGGAGGATTCTCCGTAATAAACGCTTCAACGCTCGGGGATGTCTCCCGCTGGTTTAGGGCTTTTACATATCTACTTCTTCCCCTACTATTTCATGTTCCTTCTATAGTAATGCTTCGGATGCTTTATCGGATTAAGCGGTTTAATAAAATATCCGATTGGGAACATACTTTTTCTAACGAAAAGGGATATCCTACGAGTCAAAAAATCGACTCATGGGATATCCCTCTTCAGATTATTACTCGGGGTCTATTTGAAGAGTAATTAAGAATTTTTATTTGTTGTCATTATCGTTGCGTTGTTTCGCCCGAGCTTCTCCGCCTTTTTGTCCGATCTCCTCGTAAAACTCTCTTCCGTGATTTGCGGAGGTAGCTTCCCCACCTTTACGTCCCGCTTCTTCGACAGTCATGTTACCATTCTTGTTTCTGCTGCGATTGTTCTGGTTGTTCTTAGCCATGAATAATTCCTCCTTCGTTTTTTTGAGTTTCGAACTCACTCATTATCTTCCCGCCTTCTAGTGAATTAAACATCTCTATTATAAATTTTGTTTGAGTTTATACACCAAAAATATTCAAATAGATAGGTAGTTTTATTTTGTATACACTCGAGATGTTTGTTGAACGGTTTGCAGATTCGGATATAAAAGCATTATAGGCAATGGCCTTTCCCCCACCAGCCACTTGTGAATAGGCTAAGTGGAACAGGGGGATGAAAATGACTAGAAATTTTCAAGGCGGTAATAGGCATCGTGATTTCGATCGGGATTTTAGGCGTCACGACTTTGATCGTGATTTTAGGCATCGCAACTTTGATCGCGGTTTTGGGGGATTTGGTGAATTTGGGGGTCCTTTAATCGGGGGATTAGCAGGTACCCTGCTTGGTAACGCATTGTTCCCGGGATATGGATACTCTGGATATCCACCGTATGGATACCCTTATTACGGGTATCCGCCTTATGGTTATCAACCATACGGGTATTACGGCCCTTATTAAATAAAGAAAACACGCTCAGTATCCGGAGTTCCGGTCGCTTAGCGTGTTTTATTATTCATTTGTTCGACGGTAAGAATAACGATGAATTTTGTGACCTATTGAAGCGGCACACCTGCTCATTTGTTTAACCAAAGTACTTCCGCTATTACTACAACTATTTTAAGATGAGAAGTTCTTGTTAGTAGTAGCTAAATGTTTGGCATACTGAATCATGTTTATCGCAAAATCTAATTCGCAATTATAAATTATGGGGGGGCCAGGCCGCCAATTCACTTCAAATAACCATATTCTCTGGTTTTCATCAATTCCAATGTCAATCCCTAGTTCATCGAACGAGACACCATCGTATAAAGTATCAAAATGGTTAGAAAAGCTTAATGAAAAGTGTTCAAGCGTTCTTTTGACATTGAACCAATCATCCTTAAATTCTTTTCGTAGAAAATCATCAAGAAAAGCCGTATACCCACCACTCCCTAAATTTGATGTATTACTTCCCAAAGCTCCTATACGAGGGTAAATGGATGTAATGACCCATTTTCCCTCTCCATTTTTTTGAACATGCAAACGGAAGTCATATACATGGCCAGACTTTATTTGACATGAAATAAATTTTTGAACCAAATATTCTTGTTCTTGAATTTTAAGTAAGGCCAAGTCCAGCAACTCTTGTTTCTTATATATCGAAATTTGACCAGCGTTATTAACTTTGAAATTTTGATTATCTTCTTTTTCAATGAAAAGGATACCGGAGCCTTGGTGTCCCGAAAGAGGTTTCATGACGACTTTCGAATATAGGTCAATTATCTCCAATAACTTTTCAACATCAGTTAATACAAGCGTTGGAATCAAGTATTGTCTGAAATCCTTGCCTCTCTTAATCCTTTTATAGACACCCCATTTATCGCCGACTGAATGACAAGTAAATGGAATCCTCTTGGATAAATAATCTACGGTCCGCTCTCCTTTTTCAGTCAAAGGATAACTTGCATTATAAATGACGTCCGGAAATGGATATTTCTTATCAATCCATACACCATTTTCATAATACTTCCCGATTATTGTTTGATTTACAATATCAACTTTAGCTGGAGTAAAGTAAAAAAACTCCACACCTTCAGCTTTCGCCACAACTGAATAAGCGTATGCCTTTTTTACTTTACGTGGATCTTTCCTATGATGTAGCATGCCGATTAAGGTCATATTTTTTCAACTCCCCTTATAAAAGAAGTCCTTCTAAGAACATTAGTAGAAAGGACTATCAGTACTTCACTTTTCATTAGATTGTAAAACCTTTTGTAAATCCTAGATAATTGATTTTCATTCTTTTTATATCGACAAACCTGACATGTCATTCGTTTCTACCACTTATGTCCAACAATGATACTTTGACGATTTACTAGTTTAGGGCTGATACACTGAATACTACAAAAACACTGTATAGATATCATCACTTTACTATTGGTCCTTTCCAATCGATAAGGAGTGTCTATTGTATCTATACAGTTCCCTTCTACATCAAATGGACGCAATAGCGATAGTTGGACAGATGAGTTTGTTAAATCTTCTATACGGAAAAAGCAAGTTCTAAATGGGATTTGTGAAGCTGAGGTAATTCCGATGGCAAAATATGGTTCAACAGTCGCAGAGGAATATAATATAAACGGGATAGTTTCCTGGAGTATACCTTGAAAGATTGGTAATTTAGCCTTGTTCTGAATTTCAAGTATTGTCTTCAAAGTAGATTTAACACAACAAACCGATTCATCTTCATTCTCTTTTCCATGTCCATATTCAATCATAATTTATTCACTCCAAAAGTTATATTGGCTCAATATAAAAACGGATTTCCTTTGCAGCTTCTTTTGCTATGCTCATTGCTTCTTCTTTATTATCTGAGGAAGCCAACACATATCCATATCGATCACCCATGGATAATGGCGGGTGTAAAATCTTCCCTTTTTTAGGTTTAATAAAAACTTCCTCTATCCCCGGAAGCCTGGAGCAACGGTTTTTTCCAGTCACCTTTATTAATGTACCTGTAGAGTCACTCGTCAAATAATGCGCATAAACAAACCTATTGAATTTTCTCTCGAGATTAGGCTCTTGTCCCAAAAATATCTTTATTGTCTCTTCAACTAAATTAATGCCAAAAGCTGTTTCAATCATTCGATTCATCCCCCCCCCTGATATTCGAGGGTTTATTTCAATTAGTTTCCATTCATGATTAATTAAACGCATTTCTATATGGCAGGATCCATTTTTCAATTTAAACCGATCCAATACCAAACAGACCGTTTCATAGATTTTATTGTAAAAAACCCTATCCATATCTCCTAACAGACAATAACCGGTAACAATAAAATGATTGAAAAAAGTTATTTCCTGTTCAATGACAGCCACGATATGTACTTTTCCATTGTACACACAGGCTTCTATCAAATATTGAGGCCCATCTAAATATTCCTCTATCAATATTTCGTTGCTACCTTTTTTTACTAATGTATTTATAGACTGAGCTAATTGCCTTTCATCTTCGACAAATAATACATCTTTAGAGCCAGATGAAACGGGTGTTTTCACAATTAATGGATATAACCCCCTTTGTTTGTCGATAAAGTCGATTAAGGAATCATTTTTTTCATACCTTGTAAAATAGGGCGATACTGGAAGATCTTTTAAAAGTTCACGTGTTAAAACTTTATCTTCCATCATTACTAAGGGATCGGGGGACACTGAAGCCAAGCCAAATTCCTTTGACAACTTTGCAGCTACATGGACAAAAGGATCAATAAAACTTACTATTGCCCCTACTATTTTCCCTTGTTCTTGTATCTCTTTTATATTTCCCTTTAATAAATCATAATCTGATATCTCCATCAAAGTCATTTGATGAACATCGGGAAAATCAAGTCTATTTTCAAGGAAAATTTCTCTGTCGGTTAATAACACAGTAAAAAAACCAAGCCTTTCAGCAGCTTTTATCGCCTCCCTGCTTGACCCGGATTTATTACTACCAATAAAAATAATTGTTTTCATATATTGGTACCATCCTTCCAAGAGACTTTGGTGGCATATTTAGTCTCTGTAAATATAGTATTCAATAGGGACTTGATTTGTTTGGACCACTTTCATGAACAAAATCAAATCCAACAATGTAATAATTTGCCACACTCGATAAAAACATAAATCCGAGGAGCAATTCGGTATATCATTCTTGATATAACTTGCCAATTCCTTCTATCCAATGCGTCTGTTGATTTTGTAATTCGCCTTTTTTCCGCATATCTTGAAGTAAGAGACACAAAATCATGAAGCCTATCTGCATTGAAATAGTATCTGTTGGCCAACACTTCCTCCCAGCTATTTTAAAAATTATTGGCTTATTCTTTTTCAGACCTTAAAAACGCAAAAGAGCCCACTCAGTGGACTCTTTTGCGTTAACAATTACTCGATCTATTATCTATAGCAAGTCCAGATTGGCCACCTGCTGTTTTTACTTCCCGAGTTAAAATTATTCACCTGTCTTGGCGAAAAGTTCAATCCTTGCACCAATTTCATCCCGTACACGCTGGAAGAACGTCCATTTCTCCTCATCCGTTCCTTCTGCTTTTGCAGGGTCATCAAATCCCCAATGTTCACGTTTTACGTGCGGTGGTGTCAACGGACACTTATCAGCAGCATCCCCACAAAGAGTGACGATAAAATCTGCATTATGTAATATTTCAGGATCAATAACATCCGACGTATGGGTCGATATATCGACGCCCGCTTCTTTCATCGCTTTTACAGCACTTGGATTGACACCATGCGCTTCAATTCCTGCACTGAGAACTTGCCATTCTTCGCCAAGATACTTTTTGCCCCAACCTTCAGCCATTTGGCTACGGCACGAGTTACCTGTACATAAGAAATAGAGTGTTTTTTTTGACATAATGAAAATCCCCTTTTTGGTTATTGTATGAACGAAAGCCATACATACAGTCCGATTAGTGTAAGTAAGAGTGTAGGAACTGTTAAGAGTATACCGATTCTAAAATAGTTACCCCAAGAGATCTTCACACCTTTTTGTGACAGTACATGCAACCATAATAAAGTGGCCAAGGATCCGATTGGCGTGATTTTCGGACCTAAATCCGACCCGATGATATTTGCATAAATCAGAGCCTCCCGAATAGGACCTGTCGTAGTCGTTTCTGATATGGCCAACGCATTAATCATGACCGTAGGCATATTATTCATAATCGATGATAATATCGCTGCAATAAAGCCCATCGAAATTATCGCTACAAAGAGCCCCTGATTGGCAGCCATTTGAATGACATCAGCCAGCACACTTGTCAAACCGACATTTCGCAACCCGTAAACGACCACATACATTCCGACAGAGAAGAAAACGATGGCCCAAGGCGCCCCTTTAAGTACTAGTTTCGTGTGAACAGCAGGACTTCTTTGTGCCATAGCCATGAAGAATATCGCTGTAAGCCCAGCAATAATAGAAACAGGAAGCCCTGTAAATCCGCTAGAGAAATATCCAATGAGTAATACGCTTAATATCACCCAAGCTAGTCGAAACATCTTTGCATCTTTTATAGCATCCTTCGGTTGTTTTAAATCTGATACTTTATAGTTTTTCGGGATACTTTTACGGAAGAATAACAACAACACTAAAATACTAGCAACTAAAGCGAATAAATTCGGAACAATCATTCGAGATGCATATTCGACAAATCCGATACCAAAAAAGTCTGCCGAAACAATGTTGACTAAATTACTCACGACCAATGGTAATGAAGTCGTGTCAGCAATAAAACCGCTGGCAATAATGAATGGAAAAATCATTTTTTCATTAAAGTTCAAATTTCGTACCATTGCAAGTACAATTGGCGTTAGTATAAGAGCCGCCCCATCGTTTGCGAACAAAGCAGCAACAATCGCGCCAAGAATGCTGACGTAAACAAACATGCGAATACCGCTACCTTTAGCTAATCTAGCCATATGTAAGGCAGACCACTCGAAGAATCCAATTTCATCTAAAATCAATGAGATAATTATGATGGCGATGAAAGCAAGCGTGGCATTCCACACAATCCCCGTTACATCAATCACATCTTGAAAATCAACTACCCCAACTAACAAAGCAATTATCGCCCCAATGCAGGCGGACCATCCAATTGATAAATTTCTAGGCTGCCAAATAACAAAAATAAGTGTAATGATGAATATCAATGATGCTGTTAGTACTGAAACCAACGCTCTTTCCCCTCTCTACTTACAACAAACTCTAAGCCCTTGGGACTCCAATTCGACAATTGATTCATTCTGGTCTGGAAGATGTCCAAGGATGCTTTCAATAAACGGGTAATCTTCATGGCTTTCATTAACCGAGAAGAAAATCCATTGTCCTTTGCGTTCTTCTTTCACTAACCCAATATCCCTAAGTTTACGCAAGTGCTGGCTGATTGCCGGCTGACTCATTTTAAAAATCTCAACAAATTCACATACGCAACATTCATGTGACTTGAGTAATTTCATCATCGTCAAACGTGTCGGATCCCCGAGTAACTTTAATAGTCGTGATGCCCGCTGCAGATCAATCGTTACTGGTGTCTTCATCCATCATCCCTCCTCTACATCAACAGTATATAAGCATATGCCTATATACGCAAGTGAGTTAATTTAAACTTTCAAGAAAATCCGTGACCCACTTATAATTCGTAATTTCCCCCACCGAATTAGACTCCTCTTATCCTAATTAATCCAAAAATGAAGCTATTCCCAGAAATGAATTTTTCATTTCTTGAAATGGCTCCATTGATGGTTGAAACATGATAATTTAGGTATTACTCGTTAATCATCTAAATTTATTCAGTATATAACTCAACTTTACCTCTTTTTTCACGCAGTTTTTTTCTATTCTCTATCGAAGCTTCTAAATCGAGTTTTCTATTTTTAATGATGACCCCGTAATCCCTTAGTGCAGTTTCTTCCGATACATAGTCATCTAATACATCTTCATATACTTGTTCTGCTGGTCTATCCAGAGGGTCACCATAGCCGCCAGAGGATGGAACCAAAACCATAATCGATTCTCCCGCTATAAGCGTGTACCCGTTTAATTTGGAACTAAGATGTTCTGGGTTTGTATCGGGATTCTTGATGAGGCTTGCGCTATTACCCGGCAATCCTCCTTTATAACCCCATGGACGTACTGTATGTTTATCCCCTTCCATTGTCATAAAACCATCTGTTAACATTCGATTCTTACGGACAATCCCAAGACCTCCACGCCAGCGACCCGCACCGCCAGTATCTTCACGCAATTCATATCTATCACAAACCATTGGTTTATGCATATCGAGATCCTCTATTGGATTGTTACGGGTGTTCCATGAGCTAAAGTCCATTGCATCCATCCCATCTTTGCCTGGACGACCACCATAGGACCCCTCGTTAACTTCGATATATACCCAGTAATCGCTATTCTCATCTAGACCCGCATAAGAAGCAAATTGGATATTTGCAGAGCTACCAGCACATGTTTGTTCCGGTAGTACTGGTGCTAAAGCTTTGATGATCAAGTCCGCAACCGTATTTACTTGATTAGCCCGACTGAATGTAGCAGCTGGTTTAATTGGATTAAATATACAACCTTTTCGAGCTGTTACTGTAATCGGTCGGAAAGTTCCATGGTTTGGTGGAATAAATTCTTCATGTACAGCAGTGTCTAAAAATATGGAACGTAACACACTGTAAACGCTTACACAAAGGGCACCTGAATACGAAGCATTGAATGCCGTAGGTGTCTGATCCGAAGAGCCGGATACATCTACTTCTAGCTCATCCCCTTCAATATTAATTTTCACATGCACTCTTAGTCGTTTACCCAAATTACGACCATCATCATCTAACCATGATTCCGCTTCATATGCCCCATCTGGAACCTTTGCAATCGCTTGCCTCATCACGCGCTCCGAATAATCCATAAGCTCTTCAGAAGCCTGTAGCACAGTATCTTTTCCGTATTTATCCATCAATTCAACAAAACGTTTAACGCCAAGGCGGCAGCCAGCTACTTGCGCTTCTAGATCACCTAATACTTCCCGAGGTGTCCGCACATTTTGGCGGACAATCTCAGCCACTGTCTCATTCCGAACCCCTTTTTCATAGAACTTAATTCCATTCATTATCAACCCTTCGGCATAGATATCGGGAGAGTGTGAAGCACCTGCGTATGGATCATTATTCCAAATAATATCCCCTGGATGTATATTAACTCCCAAAACACTTTGAAATCCTTGGATATACCCTGGTAAACACCCTAGTTGCATTGGTGTTGAATCAGCTTCAGCGATTGTATGACCAAACTTATTAAATACACCCGCTCCTAGGTCTTCTGATTCACGAATGAGCGAAGAGTATGCCATCCGTTCAATTACATGGGCCATTTCTTTCGCAATTGTATGAAGCGCACCGCCAATAATCTAAAGTGTTACAGGATCCAGTTTTCCCCTGTTTATATTTTTTAACGTCATGTGATTTTCCTCCCCTTTACAAGCTAATTTCAACTAACTATTGTTCTGTTTCTATCGTTATGTTTTTAGCCGATACCAAGAGTGTTCCGTAAATTGAAACAGTAGCTTCCCAGTTTGGCGGGATTAATGTTGTAGAATCGCGTTGCACGACAATTGCGGGTCCATTTTTCATGTCATGGGCGAGTAACTTATCTCGTTTGAAACGTGGTGTTGGTAAACGCTTTATTACTCCATCTATTTCAAATACGGTATCACGTACATACGCGATGGCTTCTTTAGGATTATCCCTATTTCCACTTTCCAATTTAGGTATATCCATAGAAGGTATTTGACCAGTTCCAATGACACGTAAAGTTATTATCTGCACATGAGTGTCTGAAAAATGATGTCCATATTCTTGTTCATGCACCTTATGGAAATTATTATAAATTTCGTTCATTGAGTCTTCTGTAAGTTCTCCTTCGGGTAATGGAACACGTAATTCTATCCCCTGACCGACATAACGGCATTCTGCAATTCTTTCAATTACAATAAACTTTGAGTCAATACCATCTTTCTTTAATTGAGTTTTTGCTTTATCAATTAGTCCTTCAAAATCATTATTGATAGTAGAAATGACCTCTTCAGTAATGTTTTCTGAACTCGCTACTCGTGATTTTATGAAATCATATTTAAGATTTCCTACCAGCAGGCCTATCGCTGCAGCGACTCCTGGATATGTTGGAACAACGACTGATTTGGAGTCGATTGCGTCAGCCAAATCAACAGCATGTAATGGACCTGCCCCTCCAGCAGCAAATAACGAAAATTCTCTTGGATCTGTCCCTTTTTTAACGGAGCTTGCACGGACTGATAACGCCATATGGTTATTGATGATCTTAAGGACCCCTAAAGCAGCTTCTTCCGTGGTCATATTCAATTGTTTCGCTAGTCTTTCCATTGCCTTAAAACTGAGCTCTGGATCTATATTGAGATCCCCACCGAGAAATTGCTCTTTATCCAGTCTACCTAACACAATATTAGCATCAGTTACACAGGGATCTTGACCGCCTTGATTGTAACAAGCCGGACCTGGATTGGCACCTGCGCTTTTTGGCCCCACCCTGAAAGCTCCTCCAGAGTCAACGTAAGCTATTGATCCACCACCGGCACCGATTGTTTCTACATCAACCATCGGAGTAAGTACCGGCGAACTATTAACGGTAGCATCAAGGGAATTGACAAGTTTAGCTGTTCTATTTGGAATGACTGATATGTCAGCAGAAGTTCCTCCAATATCAACACTAATCAAGTTCTCGATATTATCTAATTCTCCCCACCTGACTGCAGCTAAGATGCCCCCAGCAGGTCCTGATTTTAATAGTGTCACAGGTGTTGCGGTTGCCATTTCAACGGAAGCCATTCCTCCAGATGATTGCATAATGTGCAATTTCCCCTTGCTCCCAATTCTTTCAAGTGAATCGACTAAATGATCTACATAACGACTTACCTTAGGCGCTACATAAGCATTCATTGCCGTCGTACTGAATCGTTCATATTCTCTAATTTGTGGGACTACTTCACTTGAAGTAAAGCACAGTTCTTCTGGCCATAATTCATTAACAATTTCTTTTGCTCTACGCTCATGAACGTCATTTAGGAACGAGAACATGAAACAGACAATTACAACGTCAACATCTGAATCTTTTAGTTGTTGAACAGCCGCTCGCACATCCTCTTCTTTTAATGGTGTCGTAATTTCTCCACTTGGAGCAGACAGTTTTTCCGTAATCGGAAGTCTATGGCGGCGCTTTACTAATGGCTCTGATTGCCATGGAAGATCCTGTTGGATTGAGAAGTTTTCAACCTTTTTATGACGGGCGATGTGTAAAATATCTCTGTAGTTTTTTGTGGTTAACATTCCTACAGTCGCTCCATCTCGTTCAATTGTAATATTTGTAGCAACTGTCGTTCCGTGCAAAATATAATCTACATCAGAAAGTGGGATATTTGCATTTCCACATATTTCTTCAATGCCTTTAACTACCCCTATCGATTGATCTTCAATAGTACTCGGAACCTTATGGACAGTAAATGTATTTTTCTCTTCACATATCAATATTATATCGGTAAATGTTCCCCCAACATCAACTGCAAGTTTAGCCTTAGCCATTATGTGCACCCCTTTTTAGAGTATAATCAAAATTGAAGTATCCAAATATTGCGTATCAAGCCGATGAAAAGTAGTTACAGGTATCATTAAATTTAGAACATAGAAAAGTGCACCTCTTCATATCCGAATTTATGAGAATAATTTCTCAACCCTTCACAGACTAGAAGAATGCACTTTAATAAAACAAGGACACACTATATTGAACAATCTTTTCTATAGATCAGATTTCTTGATGATGTTCCATCATTGACGATCCTTAACTTACTTCTTCAAATCCACACCATTCGAGTATGTTAAGAACGTTAATTTCAACACACTGAAGCCACTCCTCCAAGTTTAGCCACTCATCAGCGCCGTGTAAATTACCACCTGTTGGACCGTAAATTATTGTAGGGATATTCAAATGTAGAATTGATAAGCGAATATCACTAAATGTAGGCATTCCTAAAATTTCCGTGTCCTTGCCTGTAACTTTGTCAATATTTGACTTCGACAATGTTACAAGGGGATGATCAGGACTGATTTCCGCTGCACTTGTCTGCCACTCCCAACTAATTTCAGGTGGATGAGCTGTTAGCCATTCATCTCTGGTTGCAACTTTATTGATCGCTGCTACAATTTGTGCTTTTACATCATCTAGTTTTTCATTTGGTGGATAACCAATTGTTCCTGTTAGTTCACATTCGGCTGGAACTTTATATGCCCAATCACCAGCATTCATAATAGCTGGAGTTAAATTAGTAGAACGAACTGGCATATTTGAAGCTTCAAAATACCTTTCAAATAGTGCGTATTTAATCGTTTTGGCCCGTTCTTCATCTAACTCTACTAACGCTTCATATATTTTGATAGCCTTGCCAATCGCATTTACGCCAATTTGTCCATTCAAATTATGTGCAGCAAGCCCTTTTACCTTGACTTTAAAAATTAGTCCACCGGCACAGGCAATCTGAGGTGCTAATCCGGGAGTTAGTGGATGAGGGTAAATACAAGCATCAGCCTTAAATCCTTCCTCTTGCAATCGTTGAGTCATTGCAACGGCACCTGCAGCGCCACCGACTTCTTCATCAACTACAGATATCGCTGTAATGTCTGCATTCGGTTGTAAACCCAAGTCATGGATAATTTCCAAAGCCGCAAGGATAGATCCAAATCCACCTTTATTGTCAGCGGTCCCTCGGCCATACATGATGCCATTTTCAATTACCCCCTGAAGTGGCGGATAACTCCAATGAACAGGATCTCCTACGGGAACAGTATCTACGTGAGTAAACATTAATAAGGATTTCCCTTTACCTCCCGAACCAGCCCATTTTCCAACCACATTTGGTCGACCTTTAAAGCCAACCTCCCGCTCTACTACTGACTCTGTATATTCCGGGTGATTTCGAACCGAATCATCTGCTTCGAATGTGTCAACATCAAGGCCAAGGTCAACCATTTTCTTTCGAATATGTTCTTGAACAGGGCCTTCATATCCTGATTCACTAGGGATTTGAATTAATGTCTGGAGATCGGACACTAGCTTTTCCCGATTTTCTTTTAAATAAGCACTAACTCTTTCTTTCACATTTTTAGTTATCGCTGTTGTCATTTGCACATTCCCCCACTATTTTAATTTCAAGCACAGAAATCATGTATATATCACATTAGAATATACATTTAATTCTGAATCTTTGATATAGTAAGCTTATATTAGGTAAATCCATATGTCTAATACTTGTTTTACTAGACTTTGAGACTTTAAAAATATCAAGGGGGAATATGCACTTATGGAATTGCGTCATTTAAGATATTTTATTGCTGTAGCAGAAGAACTTCATTTCGGAAGAGCGGCTATCCGCCTACAGATTTCACAGCCTCCATTAAGTCAACAAATTAAACAACTTGAAACGGAATTGGGTTTATTGCTTTTTTCACGAACGAGACAGCGAGTAGATTTAACCGCAGCCGGGAAATCTTTTCTAAAGAATGCCTATAGTATTATGAATCTTATCGATCAAGCTTGTGAGGAAGCGAAAAGAGTAGATCGTGGTGAATCTGGTCAGTTAATATTAGCCTTCACAGGAGCAATCGCCTTTGACCTACTCCCAACAATTCTAAGAGCGTATCAAGAAGTTTATCCGAATATAAGTATCATTTTAAAACAAATGACAACTGCTGAACAAATTAAATCTTTTCAAAAAAATGCTATTCATGTTGGGTTAGTAGTCATGCCAGTGACAAGCGAATCGTTAAATATCGAACTATTGCATGAAGAGCCATTTATTGTGGTATTACCGAAAACACATCATTTAGCTCAGCAAAAGGGAAAAATCAATTTAGCTAACCTTGTTAATGAACGATTCATTATGACGCCAAGAAATTCGGGTGAAGGTTATTATGATTCTATTATTAGCCTTTGTCAGTCTGCAGGTTTTAGTCCAAAGAAAACGCAAGAAGCAGAAGAATTGCATACTGTTGTCTCCTTCGTCGCTTCAGGGATGGGGATTGCAATCTTACCTTCATCCATTCAATTTGTTAAAAACGATGATATTGTCTATTTTCCATTACAGCATAATTTTCAGACATACAATACTGGAGTAGCTTGGAGTAAAACAGAGGTTTCCCCCGTTGTGCATTCCTTTATTTCATTTCTAAGAGAATCAATTATCCCCGATTGTTCTAGGCAAATATTGATTAATTAAAAGTTTCATTACTATGAATTAGGAACGACTTCATTTGTACTGAGTCATGGTCTTCCAAGAAACTAAAATACAATGAAACGATTGACTTGATGGACAATGAAAAAGAAGCTATGCCAATTCACATACGAGCAACTCGCTGGGATTCATATACAATTAACCCCAAGACCACGTTAATCAACTATCACTTCTCCAAACATTAACAGAAAAAAAGCGGGGACCTTTCTCCCGCTTTTTTCTATAATCTCTTATTGTAGTCCGCCGATTACTTTCTCATACTCAACCGGTTTTGGTGAAACTCTTGATCTCTCTAAAGAGGGTGTGTCAGGACGCGCAACTTGATATACCGCTGCCCCAACGATTTCTGCTGTCTCTTGAAGTTTCTCTTTGCTGATTTTATCAAGTGAATCATTCGGTGTATGGTACCAAGGCTCAGTAGGAGTATGAATAAACAAGGCAGCTGGAATGCCCGCATAATAAAACGGCACATGATCGCTTCGTCCCTCTTTTCCATAACTTAATGGAGTCCCTGTTCTCACTCCCGCAGCCGCAGAGAGGTCGGTAACGGCATTTTTCTCCCCGTCAACCGTGAACATGACCAGCTCTCCAGCGTCCCTACTTCCTACCATATCCATTTGGAACATACCGACAATCCGATCGCGCTCATCTTGAGATAATGTTTCGACATAAGCATATGATCCAAGAAGTCCTATTTCTTCCGCACCGAACGTTACGAAGCGAATTTCCGTATCAGTAGGCATATTGGCCATTACACGAGCTAACTCAATAGAAGTAGCTACTCCTGAAGCATCATCATTTGCACCTGGAGATCCTGGAACGGAGTCATGGTGGGCACCAACAACAATGATCTGATTGGTACCTTTCTTCTTATTAGTAGGTTCTTTGATAGCAACAACATTATGGGATGTTTTTTGTAGAATAGCGCCATCAGTGACTTTGACAGTTGCAGAAATAGCTTGTCCTTCAGCTAATGAAGAGGTAAGCCTTTCTCCATCGGCTTGTGTAAGAGAAACAGCTGGAACGAATTCGTCATTTGGTGCACCAAGGGTTCCAGACAATGATCCCGAAGTATTATTATAGATAATCACCGCAGATGCTCCTGCCCGTGCAGCGTTTAGCACTTTATCGGCAAAGGAGATATCCCCCCTCTTGACCAAAGCAATCTTGCCGACTAACTCGATACCAGATAAATCAGCCTCAGTTGCAAGTCCTGCATAAACCACATCACCTGACACTTTCCCATTCTGTGTATATGTAAAGCTATTTGAAGAGAGAGTATCACCCGCTATAGTAACGGAAACTTTTGGCGCTTGGTAACTTTCAAATGTAAAAGGCTGAATCTCGGTCTCGTATCCAAATGATGAAAATTTGGATTCGATATACTGAACAGCATTCCATTCAGCTTCTGTACCAGCTACACGCGGTTCGCTGGAAAGATGGGAAATGTCGTTATAAATGCTCTCAACGTTAATTTTTTTGATAATTTTATTATCAAAAGCTTGCTGAGCCTGAGGCGGTGGAGCAGGCGTTTCCTTTGCATGCGCCGCTGGTAGCCCTACTGATAAACTTGTGGCAATCAATAAAGCAATAAACGGTTTTCTTTTCATACTTAATCAAGCCCCCTGGGATATAGTTAGGTTACAATATTAAGTATAATGTATCTGACTATTCTATAAAGTTGATTTAGAATCAATTTCCGGAAACGGTTCTTTAGGTACAAACAGGTAAAAAATGAAGATAGTTCCTCCTCTTTATCGAAGCACAAATGCATCTGATTCATTTTGAAGGGTGCACGGTCTTTGAAATTTCATATCCTAGTAACTCCAGGTGGTTTTTACTTTTGCTAAGCAGATTCCAACTACGGGGTAAATATACAGCTAATTACTACAGTTATTGTCTTTTAGAACACCTAGCGCTTTCCTTCTTCCTTAAAAAACTCAATAAAAATAACACGTTTCATTCAATGGCAGAATAAAACGTGTTTTATGTAGTTTAGCAACAACAGTGTTTGATTTAGCATCAAAAGAGTTAATAAGATTAATAAAAAAACCATATCCTTACACCATCAAAGTTCTATTAGTTGAGTCAGAACTTTCTCCTTACATGCAAACACTGTTCGAGTTATTTATCAATAGTATACAATTGGATTCAATCTATGGGTCAACTAAGTAGGTATATCTACAAAAAATTGATAACCCCTTCGAATTGAACGCAAAATCGAAACTTTCCTCACCTCTTCATTATAGATCAGTAGCTTCTTTACCATGTTTATTCTAATACACATTGTTATTTTCATTTCCACATCTTTTACGTACTTGCAAGCTCTCGTAAGTCCGCGAACTCGCTCATCATAGCGATACTTGGTAGTAACATTTCATTTATCTATTTATCATTCATCATATCGAGTAATCATTTTCAATCAAAAAGAAGAGAGGTAAGTATGACTACTCCCCCCTCTTCTTCTCGAATACAATGATTAGGTTTTCATGTTGCTTGCAAACCTCCGGCACCCGAAGTCCGGAAAGTGTATCAAGTTTTCACGGTGCCTAATCATCACCATATTTCAAATCTCAGGATACCATAAAAGTCGCCTGATAACCATTAGCCTCTCCTATGAATAAAATCTTATTCAAGGCGATTGGTCAACTTTATTATATGCATTGCAACCTGGATTAATGACTGGCAGTATTACTTTTATTTTCAATAACCCTTTATTTATAGTCTCCATCATTCATTCCTACTTTTGCCGCAACAACAGTTGAATGGATACTTAAATTAAAGGACCTTTTCACCTTATTTTTTGTTTTCTCATCCATTGCGTTGCGACCCACTTTTCTCCAGTTATAACCGGTGCTCCGCCATGTAAAGTTAATTCGTTTAAATTTTTATCGTTATAGAAGTACTCGAAATAAACTGCCATGCCTTTTTTTGGCGATACTGAAAAATTCAGTTTAGGGAAAAAAGTTTCTCCACCTTGTTCTACATCATTTAAGTACATAACGAGCGTACTAATTCGATTATTGTTTACTACTTTACTGGTTGATGAAAAATAATCATAATGAGCTTTATACTCTTGACCGGGAGTATAATTAAGGATTTGAATGCCTTCTCCGTGTTCAATGGGTATATTCATAATAGTTGAGATTCTATTTTCAACTCTGGCAACAATTTCATTTTCACTTTCTTGAAAAAACATACTACTACTTGTTCTCAGTTCGTTTACTTCACGTGTCGTCCCAATTTTTGAACGTTGCATTTTGTCCATTGACAATCTGATTAATTCATCGCATTCTTCGTTACTTAAAACATTTCCTAAAATCACTATCAACGGTTCTTCTAGTCTAGTGATTATATCAATCTCTCTATCTGTTTTTATTTTATTTCCAACGTGACCAAATATAGTTTGGTCTTTATTCTCTGTTATCATCTGCAAACGACCCCCTTAAACAATTTGATTTTTTAGAACGAGTACGTTTTTTGTAATATTTTTACGTGTTATCGGTCTTCTTTTACTTCAAATACTTTCGTCTTTGGTAAATTTTATTTTATCACATAATTCCGATGTATCACAAACCTACTAAATATCACAATATAAAGATTTCTTTGTAAATACTATTGCTAACAAAGCGTAAATTTAGTACCCTCAACAAATTTCAAACTAACAATAAGCCGATTCCTTGACGTACAGGAATCGACTTACAAAATTGATGCTTTTAAATAGACCAACATTTGCTAATGAAGATAAATGCACAACATTAAAACTCTATTCTAGTATGTAATAGAATAGAGTTTTCACTACTTCATATTAACTTGACATACTATCTTATAACAGCGTTTGTTCTTGGAGCTTTTCCGCAATATATTTACGCGCTTCGGCGGTCAGAATCTGTAAACAAACTTCTTCCTGCCGTTCAAACTCGACAAACATCCCACTTAAATTTTCATACACATAACGGACTTTAAAGCCCCTGTCTAAATAGTCATCTACTTTTTTCATTTCATCCATGCTTAGTAAATGATCCGACATACACACACCTCGCTTTTCTTATTAAGCATCTTTAGCTTCGCTTTCTTGCACGACGATATCGTCCCAATCATGACCAATTGTAATACCTAAATACTTGGCGTCACTAGGATCGTCTAGTTCGGCTTGCGGGTACTTTTTGAACCACCAATATTTCGCCAAGACATAGTACACAAGTGCCCCCGCGAAAAAGCCCACCAATGAAGAATACGTTGGGAACATATTCGCTAAGACACCGCCGATCACCCAAGCGATTAACCCTGCTAAGTTAAAGCCATTCATATACCTATATTGGCCATCTAACTCGTACAAATCTTTTACGTTCACACGACGTTTACGGATTAAATAATAATCGGCGAATAATATCCCCACAATTGCTGTTAAAATACCGCCAATGATTAATAGCGCATTGACTAAGACAACAAATAAGCTCCACGGCTGTGCTAAAACCCCAATAACCCCCGTGACGATAACCCCAACCCAGAACGGCACTTTTGGTCCACCAATGTTCGAAAAAATCGTTGCCGCAGGAATAACGTTGGCGGACGTATTTGTCGACCATTGCGCTAACACAATCATCAGCAATAAAATCCCTAACACAAATCCACTTGCACTTTGTTGCAAGGCGTTTACCGGATCAGCAGATGCCACCGCCATATAACACACTGCACCAATGGCTACGATAAATGTATTGGTAATCGGCATCACGATTAAAGAGCCAACTAGCTGCGTTTTATTGCGCTTGAACCAATTGCGTTCATTTTTTGGAGCTTTAAAGAAACGTGATAGTGATGGCATATCAGCTGCTAACGTTGCCCAGAATCCCATGTTCGCCATAATCACGACCATGAATGCTGTAAAAGCTGCCATCCCTGTCGTCGGCGATTCCACCCAAGTCCACACATCTTTCCCTTGAGCCGTTGCATGATCGGCAAGCGTAAAGTACATCCAGCACGATATTAAAATAATAATCGGCGCCGCCAAATCCGCAAAGCGCTCAATGGATTTAATGCCGAGCGATGTATTAAATAACTGTAATGCCGCAAAAACAAGGAAACATAAAAACCAATTATTAAAGCCGAATAACAAATTCAAAATCCCGTTTATTGCCATTGCACCAAAATAGGTGTTAATCCCGAACCAACAAGCAGCTGTCACCCCACGAACGAGCGATGGTAAATGCGTGCCAATTGTACCAAATGGGGCACGCATATAAACCGGGAAGGACAAACCGTGCTCTATACCAATATCACCGATTAACGTCATAAATACGCCGATTAAAACGGAACCTATCATTGTTGCTAAAATTACCATCGGCAATGGCAAACTCATAATAGCCGATCCGCCAATTGCAAAGGCGGCTAAAACGATGGCCATTCCTACCCAAATCACTGCAAAACCAAATGTCCCGATACTTCTTTGTTGATGTGTCACTGGAAGTAAATCTGGTGATTTTAAATAATCCCCACCATTCGCCATTCATGTCTCTCCCTTATAGTAGATTTCCAGTTAACGTATAAACAATTGACTTTTTTGTTCTACACCAAAATCTGTACTTGAGAGCATATTCCACTACAGTTGAACTTTTTTCATTTGGCATAGGTGGGGATGCTGCATAGTTTTGTATGCGGACATTTTGCGTGAAGCTGATGGTATTATTTACGCCATTTGAATAAAGTGCGTATTAATATTATATTGCTTGTTGATTGGAGTATACGGGTGTGACGGCGCCTTCGTTCCCAACATCCCGTTGCCCCGAAGCGGCTCATCGGACTCCCCCCCCGGAAAACGCACAGCCGGAACGGAAATCCACACTACTTTTTTATCGAGCAAAACTGCTGATAAGTGACTGACGTTCGTTCCAAGTCATTGGCGCAATAGTGGACTTTCTTTCGACCATCGAAATCGCACCGTCTACTGGGCACACAATCGAGCATAGATTACAGCCTACACAATCTTGTTCACGCACCTTTAGCATCGGACGACCACTCTCTGTGTATAGGTCAATACATTGATGTGACGTATCTTCACACGCAATATGGCATTTATTGCAATTAATACAAACATCATTATTAATTTCAGCAACAACTTTGTAATTTAAATCTAAGTCACCCCAGTTAGAATAACGTTGAACCGACTGACCGACTAAATCCATCACTGAGGCAATGCCCTTCTCATCCAGATAATTATTAAGTCCATCAATCATATCTTCGACAATACTAAATCCGTGGTGCATCGCTGCTGTACAAACTTGTACGCCCGTTGCACCCATTAGCATAAATTCCGCAGCATCCTGCCAATTTGAAATCCCACCTATTCCTGAAATTGGTACATTGACGAAAGTATTTCGCGCACATTCTGCGACCATATTTAGTGCAATCGGCTTGACAGCAGGCCCACAATATCCGCCATGTGACCCCTTCCCACCAACATGTGGCACCGTATTCCATGAATCTAAATCGACACCTGCTAAGCTGTTAATCGTATTAATCATACTAACGGCATCTGCACCGCCACGCACTGCCGCTTCTGCCGTCATCGTAATATCCGTAATATTTGGCGTTAGCTTGACGATAACAGGTGTGCGTGCAACTTCCTTCACCCAGTGCGTTTGCTTTTCAACCAATTCAGGGACTTGACCAGAGGCAGCCCCCATTCCTCGTTCTGCCATCCCATGTGGACAACCAAAATTAAGCTCAAGACCATCAACCCCCACAGCTTCTACTTTTTTGACAATCTCATGCCACTTTTCCTGTTGTGGCTCTACCATTAATGAAGCGATAATGGCATGATTAGGGAACTTTTTTTTCGTTTCAATAATTTCCTGTAAATTAACCTCTAACGGACGATCCGTAATGAGCTCAATATTATTAAAGCCCGCTACTCTCTGTCCGTTAAAGCTGACAGCCGCAAAGCGCGATGAAACATTTAAAATTGGTTCGCCCAATGTTTTCCAAACCGCGCCACCCCAGCCCGCTTCAAATGCTCGTTGCACTTGATAGCCCGAATTAGTCGGTGGTGCCGAAGCTAACCAAAATGGATTCGGTGATTTAATCCCCGCTAAGTCAATTCGTAAGTCTGCCATGCTACATCCCCCCTATGCGATCTCGCTCGGTTTTCTTAAACGCTCATGAATGACGTAAGCAGCATCTTTACCTTGCTGTGCAGCTGTTACCACCATTGCTTCCCCTTGGCCATTGCCGAACACGACATCTCCACAGGCAAACACTTTGTCATTCGATGTTTGCATAGTCGTTTCATCAATGTCTACCACTCCGTTCGTATGCTGTAATCCAAACCCTTCGATGAGCGAGACAAATCGCGTTTGTCCAATTGCTTTAATGACCGCGTCGACCTCTATAACAAACTCAGATCCCTTGATTACTTCAGGTCGTTGCCTGCCGTCTGCACCCGCCTTTCCTAGCTGCATCTTGACGCATTCAAGCCCCACTACTTTCCCTGCCTCATCACCGATAATTTGTTTCGGCGCTGTCAGCCACTTAAATCCAATGCCATCCTGCTTGGCAAATTCATATTCAAATTGGTAGGCAGTCATCTCTTTTTCTGTTCTTCTATATAGAATGTCCACTTGCTCCGCACCTAGGCGCACAGCACAGGTTGCACCATCGATGGCAGTGTTACCAGCACCGATAACCGCAACACGTTTACCTACTAAGTCTTCTGTCAGTGCACCCATTTTCGTGTGCTTTACAAACTCAATGGCATCATGAACGCCAGCTAGTTCCTCACCATTAATGCCAAGATTAGGGACGGCACCCATACCAACAGCTAAAATAACGCTGTCATATTGCGCTAAAATTTCCTCAGCAGAAATATCCACGCCTACTGTTGTGTTTGTTTTAATGTCCACACCAAGCTTTACAACTTGCGCCACTTCCCAATCCACTACATCATTCGGTAATCGGAATGACACGATGCCGTAGCTGCCCAAGCCACCCGCCTTTGCTTCTGCTTCAAAAATTGTGACACTATAGCCAAAGCGACTAAGCTCACGCGCTGCCGATAAACCAGCTGGACCAGCGCCAATAATCGCTACCTTTTGTCCATTTGTTTGACCTTTTTTAAATAGCTCGACGTCTGATTCCATCGCCCAATCTGTTGCATAACGTTGCAAGTGCCCGATTTTAATAGGCTTTGTCGAGGAATTCAACACACATGCCCCTTCACATAATTCCTCGGTCGGGCATACTCGAGCACAGCTTGCACCAATCGGATTGGCCTCCATAATCGTCATGGCCGAACCTTTCATATTACCGGAAGCAATTTTTTTAATGAAATTCGGAATTGGAATACTTGTCGGGCAAGCTGTAATGCAAGGTGCGTCATAGCAGTACAGACAGCGATTAGCCTCTTCTAATGCTTCATTTTTTGTCATCCTGCTAGTCATTTCCACAAAATTCCGTTGGAGTTGCGAAGTCATTGAAACATTCCCCCCTCATGAATTGATGTTTAGACGTTGATTGTTTGTGCAGTCGTCGGCTGTAGTGCACGCTTGATATATTGGCCACTGCCTAATTCTCCTACAAATTGTTTGTTTTTAATGACGTATTCACCACGCACAAGTACACTGATAGGCTCTCCAGTCACTTCCCATCCCTCATACGGGTTGTAATCGACATTCATATGGTGGGTGTTCGCTGAAATTTCACGTTTTACCGTAGGATCAAAAATTACGATATCCGCGTCAGATCCCATAGCAATCGTTCCTTTTTGTGGATATAAGCCGAAAATTTTTGCGGCACTTGTCGAAATCATAGCGACGAAATCATGGATGGAGATTCGCCCTTTCGCCACACCTTCAGAAAATAAAATGCTGAAACGATCTTCAATAAACGGTCCACCATTTGGAATTTTAGAAAAGTCATTTAACCCTAATTGCTTTTTCCCGTTAAAGCTAAATGAACATTGGTCCGAGCCAATTGTTTGCAGTTGCTTGGCTTTTAACGCATTCCACAAATGCTCTTGATGATATTTCGGGCGAAGTGGTGGTGACCAAACATATTTCGCCCCCTCGAAGCCTGGCTGTGCTAACGCTGATTGATCGAGCGTTAAATACGGTGGACATGTTTCCCCATACACGTCATAGCCCTTTTCACGCGCTGCGATAATTTCATCTAGTGCCTCTTTACACGTTACATGTACAACATAAAGCTTGGCCCCTGCGATATGCGCTAGTTCAATGGCCCGTTTCGTCGCCTCACCCTCTAATTCTGCGGGACGCGTCAGTGCGTGATAAATTGGAGCCGTCTGACCAGCTTGTTTCGCCTCCTCTACTAATTCGTCGATGACTGAGCCATTTTCACAGTGCACCATGACAACAGCGCCCATGTCTTTTGCGATTTTAAATGCTTTGAACAGCGTACGGTCTGTCGCCTGGAATTCTTTCGCATAAGCCATGAACACCTTGATGGACGTAATCCCTTCCTGCTCTAGTAACAACGGTAACTCGGCCTCTGTTTCAGGCGTTAATTCACCAATCATTAAATGGAAACCGTAGTCAATGGCTGATTTACCTTTTGCTTTTACATGCCACTTTTTCACAGCCGTCGCAAGTTTTTCTTCACCAGCAGATAAGCAAAAATCTAAAATGGTCGTCGTCCCACCGAAGGCAGCCGCAATTGTACCCGACTTCCAATCATCGTCTGTCACCGTGTTGTTGAAAGGCATATCCAAATGCGTATGCGGATCAATTCCCCCAGGCATCACGATTTTACCCGTTGCATCTACAATTTCCGCTCCGTCAGCTAATATATTTTTGCCGATTTGCACGATTTTGCCGTTCTCTATTAAAATATCTGCCTCATACATATCTGAAGCTGTCGCAATGAGTCCACCTGTAATCACTTTTTTCACGCTACCCTCACCCTTCGATTAATGAATGTGAAATTTGTAAATAGTTGTTAATATGCTGGCTCTTCATGAGTTTAGTGTGTTTTTTTCGACCATGCTGAACTTCGTTTGTAGTGTCAACACGGTTTCCAGTAACACGTCTGCCCCCTTTGCACAGTCTTCAAATGTCGTTTCTTCCTCCTCGCAATGACTTTTCCCCTTGATACTTGGAACAAAAATCATTGCCGACGGGATGTAGCTCGCGATATACTGCGCATCGTGCCCCGCCCCGCTGAACATCCGATGGAAGGAATATCCAAGGTCATGACATGATTTTTCCACTTCATTGCAAATAGCTGCATCAAAAAATACCGTCTCCCGCTCCCATAGCTTGACCGGGCGAATGTGACAGCCGTTTTCCTCTGAAGCTAGGCCTGTCAATAGCTTCTCCACTTTGCGCATCACCGCTGGATTTTGATGTCGCGAATCTATGGTAAACACTACTTCATTTGGAATGACTGTATGAATATTAGGTGCCACGTGCATACGCCCAAATGTGAACACAAGCTCTTCGTCGATTTTGCCCAGCTGCTCATGCAAAGACGAAATTATACGAGATGCCACAATCATCGGATCTTTACGCATCGACATCGGCGTTGTGCCAGCGTGATTTGATTCACCTGTCACGGTAATTTCATAGCACACCATGCCTAAAACGCCTTCGACCACACCAATTTCACGTTGCTTTGCGGCTAATACCGGTCCTTGTTCAATATGAAGCTCAATATAAGCAAGCGCTTCTGTTAAACGATTTCCTTGCTCCCCCTCATAGCCACTCGCCTGTAATGCTTCTTGAAATGTAATGCCATTTTTATCGAAAGACTGTAGCATTTTTTCTTTACTGAATTTCGAAGCAATAACACCAGAACTCATCATTGCCGGATCGAAGCGCGCACCTTCTTCATTCGTAAAATTCACAAGCATTAATGGAATCTCGAGCTCAATATCGTTTTCCTTTATCGTACGTATCGCCTCTATTGCTGTTAAAATACCTAAGACACCATCAAACCTGCCACCTTTTTCAACCGAATCTAAATGTGAACCCATTACGATTGGTGGGCAATCTTTTTTTCCTGGTAGAATCGCATAGATATTTGCCATATCATCTACTTGAATATCCATGCCTAACTCTTTGCATATTTCACAAAAATAGTCTCTCGCTAATATATCCTCCTTTGAAAGGGACAAACGGGTTACGCCCCCATTGGAAGTTGCGCCAAATTGACTGAATTGTTCAATCAACCCCTGTAATCGACTACTATTACATTTATACATATGCAAGTCCTCTCTTTCATAGTTATTAAAAAGTGGTTGTTTATGAAAATTATAAAACAGAAAATATTTGGAAGATATGGATATAAAACTAAAAAAATATGTGCAAGTGCACAATATTTATGGTACGTTTCATGTATAATTAGGAGGGCTGTTATGGGAACGATTGGCAAAATCGTAGAGGGGGCTCTATTCCCGATGCTGACATTAGTAGCTGGACAAAGCGGTATGTATCGAAGAGTTTCAGGTATTAACGTAGTAGAAAGCATTGATTTAATCATGTTTTGCCGACCAAATGAATTAGTTGTGACGACAGGCATTAATTTTCCACACCAAAATACATCCTTAGAACAACTCGTTAAACGGGCGTACACTAAAAAAATAGCTGGTTTTATCGTGAATACGGGACCTTACATTCCTGACATTCCTGAATCGGTCATTTCGTTTGCCAATGAGCATGAATTGCCCATTTTTCAAATGCCTTGGGACCGCCGTGTAGCCGATCTTTTAAAAACGACATTTCAATTTATCGCCACTCACGAGCAAGAACAATCCACTGGAGACCAAGTACTATACAACTTACTGTTTCACTACAAACAGCACGTCGATTCCACAAGGCACAAATTAACGCAACTTGGATTTCCACAAGGCGCAGAATTGGCCATCATCACTTGTACAACGACAGATGCACGTAGCAGCATTGATCGTTACGAGGTCCTCATTCAATTCGCTTTCCAAAATAGATATAAACGCTTTTTAAGACTCAAGCATAAAAATCACCTCATCTTTCTTATCAACCGAACACAAATCACTACCTCCAATAGCCCTTTCTCAAAAACAGTTGAAGACATCTACGACAAAATCACCCAGAAAAACGGCAGCTTAAATGTCATCATCGGCAAAGGTAGTTTTTATGAAGACTACGAAAAAATCCATAAAAGCTACAAGGAATCACTCACTGTCATTCAATTAGCACAGCTGCACAACAACCGCTTCTTATACAAATATAAAGAAATTGGAGCCTATAAAATTATTATGGGTGTACAAAATCGGACATTAATTGAATCCTTTAGTCAGGATATACTTGGACAACTTTATCGATATGATGATTTGCACAACACCGATTACGTGTCATTTTTACGTATTTTCCTTGAAGAAAACGGCAGTGCGAATAAAATTAGTGAACGTCTATTTATTCATCGCAACACTGTCCTATATAAAATCAAAAAAGTAGAACTGCTATTAGATATGGACGTCACCAACCCTTTCACAAAAACAAATTTGTATATGGCCTTTTTAATAGAAGATGTGTTGACGCATCAATAAGTATGCGTGATAGGAGGAAGGAAGGAAGGAAGGAAGGAGTTTTCACTCACTGTAGTAGATGTACTATCTAAATGTTATTAAGTAGCACGAAGCTTCTTGCTAGTGCACAAGGGCAACTCAATGTCATCAAATGGGTGAATAATTCAGCCGGACAAGTATGACAAGATGCAACAACAGGCAAGCCCTGATTATGTGGAAAAACATGTTACGCGCTGTGAGGTGAATATTTCCAACCAGTATTATGGGATGGTTTTTTCTTTTCCCCGTAGCGCGTCGTCATGAATACGATGCACTGATTATAGAGACAAATGGGACCAAAATTTAGGGCATGCTGTCTGTGCTCTTATGATAATCGTCTATACAATTGTTCACTTGAAGAATTTAACCCTTGAATCTGTACCTTTATACCTTTTTGCTCAAGCTTCTGTATCACTTTAACTATTGCACCTACTGCAGATTCATCCCACAGCTGACTATTTTCAAAGTTAATGACGATTTCATTTTCTGAAACGTTATCGAATGACTGAATAAATTTTGTAGTTGAAGCAAAAAACAAAGGACCTTTTACCTTATATCCATCCAAATCATCTGTTACTGTCACACGAGAAATTTTCGCAACAAAGAATAGCGCACTTACTATAACACCACTGACAACACCAATCGCTAAATTATGTGTATATAAAATAATCGCAACTGTAATGAGCATAACAAGTGATTCCGATTTAGGAGCTTGTTTCAGAAACTTAAACGAACCCCAATTAAATGTAGTAAAACTAACCATAATCATCACCCCGACAAGAACGGGCATCGGAATTTTGATAACAACATCCCCTAATACGATAATTAAAAACATTAAAAACACACCCGCGGTCAATGTCGATAAGCTTCCTCGTCCACCTGATTTAATATTGATGATTGATTGACCAATCAAAGCACAACCTGCCATCCCACCGAAAAAACCGGTGATAAAGTTAGCGATCCCTTGTCCACGTGCTTCTTTATTTTTATTACTCGACGTATCCGTCATATCATCCAACACTTGGGATGTAAGTAATGATTCCAATAAACCGACAATCGATAAAGCCAAAGAATAAGGTAATATAATTTTTAACGTTTCAAGGTTAAGTGGAATATCCGGTAGAAAAAAAACCGGTAATGAATTTGGCATCGTTCCAAGATTACCTATCGTCTGTAACTTCACTCCACTTATGAGCGCAATACTTGTCATCACGACAATCGCAATAAGAGGTGCAGGAATAGCCGTGAAAAATCGCGGAATCGCGTATACTAAAATTAATGTAACAATCGCAAATATATAGGTCATACTGTTTGACCCAAGTAAATAAGGCATTTGCGTAATAAAAATCATAATCCCTAGTGCATTCACAAATCCTAGCATGACAGAGTTAGGGATGAAGCGCATTAGATTCGCAACACCTAGTCCTCCGAGTATTAATTGAATAATTCCTGTCAAAATTGTGGCTGCAAGTACATATTGTAGGCCATGATTCGCCATTAAGCTGACGAGCACTAAAGCCATCGCACCTGTCGCAGCTGAAATTAAACCAGGCCGACCACCTACAAACGAAATAATGACAGCAATTGTAAACGAAGCATATAACGCGACACGTGGGTCTACACCCACAATGAACGCAAAAGCCAATGCTTCAGGTATGAGTGCCAGTCCTACAACAATACCTGCTAAAATATCGGCACGCACATTCCCAAACCATTGTTGTTTTAACGTATCCATACTGTTCCCCTCTCATGATGTCTAAACTTACAAAGAAGCTTATACCAATGTTAGAATGTTAATACCATATCATTTTCAGTCCCATAAGTGAATAGTTTTGGGAAGTTAGGAGCAAAATAATGAAATACGGATATATCCGTCCGATTGTCTCGGATCAACAATGCACCCATCAATTAAAAGAACTTTTTATTGATACATTATTTATAGAGACACATGGACTTGCCAGGAAAAGAACAGAGCTTGAACACTTATTAATGACTGTCCAAAAAAATGACGAGCTGTTCATCCAAAATATTGTAGTATTAGCTGATTCCCAGCAGCAGCTTTTAGATATTTTACGACTAGCAGAACGAGATCAAATCACCATTCACTTCGTCGATGAACAAATAACCAATCAAACGATACAAAAAGCTTCACTACTTCAAAGCGCTACTTTTTTTGCGAATTTACAATCCAAATTTCTTAGCCAATCTTCTACATTTACACTACAAGCTGCTAAGCAGCAGGGCAAATCAATTGGTCGTCCACGAAAATCAGATGACAATTTACAGCTGGCTTTTGAAATGTATGACAGTAAGATTTATACGCTATATGACATAAAAGAAGCGACTGGAATTAGTAAGTCTACTTTATACCGTTATTTGGATGATCGCTCTACATCGTTATACGATGAGAAAGAGTAGAATTAAAGTGAAAATGCCTAGCAATAACAGTACTATTATAAAAGCATGCTAAAATAAAATAGGTGCGTACTTAAAATGTTGATTATCTATAGATATTGATAATTCCATGGACTCTGAAGCGATTTCCATCCATAAACTTTAAACAAAGAAATCTCCTCTCAAGCCTATTAAAAGACTTGAGAGGAGATTTTTTATTCCAATGGGGAATGTGAAAAACTACGTCATACACCCCATAGAGTCCAGCCGATTACCCTTGTATAACTCCTTGCTTTTCAAGCATGGACAACAGGCTTCGCACCAAGTCACTTATCTTTGTGGCCTTGCATATATACTTTTTCACTAATACCCTTATCTGAATTCATGCATTCTGCATCCACACCGGATTGTAGATATTTTCCTTCTTGGGGACAGGCAGATATCGACAAACATGAACGCTTCTAGTTTTTTCATATTTCAAAGGCAGTAAAACTGCCTGCATCATCAAAATCATAAATTTGAATAACCCTGTCAGAAAATTGTTCTACTGTATTTATGCTACTTCCTAGCACTAGGGACAGAACGTTGAAATCCTTTTCTTTCTTCTTTTTGTCGAATGCTAGTAGAAATGAATCGTTCAAAGTGTCTTCACCATCCGTAACGAAAACTAAATCGGCTTGTTTAAACCGACTTTCGTTGATTACATCCATTGCTTGATCAAGCGGAAGTGCAAAATTCGTACCTCCACCTAAAAAAGTTCGAGCCAAGCTGACCATATCAGACCCTTTAATTTTCCCTTTTTCATATTTATGGATTTGTATACTAGTAGAGAATAATATCAAGCAAAAATCCCTACGTTGCTTTCTAGCAATGGACATAAGAGTTAATATAAAACCTTTGGATTGTGTATCCAGTTTGTACATACTGCCTGACTGATCTAGACAAAGTACGATCGGACCCTTCTCCAAAACCTCACGCCCTTTCTGTTCAAATTGCATGGTCTGGCCTTCGACAAAGCGACGAAGAAAATCGTTCTTCGTTATCGGATGCATGTATAAACCAAATTCCATCGGGAGTAACCTCTCAATATTGTTACCTAACGTAACTCCCCTTCTTTCCATTGAATCCCTATGTATGGTTTTCTGCTTTTTACGCGCTATCAGTTTGAACCGGCCCGCCCACTCCGCAATTTCTTTTATCGTTTTATCAGTAGCCATTTTTTCAGCTAATGATAATTGGTCGCGTAAAGGAACCTTTTTTAACTCTGCATCTCCACTCCCTGCACTGTAGCCGCCAAGCAATGACTTCAGACCGTGTTTCACTTGTCTTGTTTCTTGCATGGCTTGAGCCAATGCTTGTGAAAAGCTATGGCTGTTGTTTTGAAGCTTCTGTTGCAATTTCTTTTCAAATTTAGACATAACTTCTGTGAAATCCTCTTCTGACACCCGACAACCAATTCCTGTCTCTTCTTGCCAATCCTGCTGTTGAAGTTGTCTATGCATTGCATGAATTTCCTGCATCTGTTTTTGAAAGTCTTCATCTTCCTCTTTTTGGTCAGCCAGCCATTGGTTCGTCATCTCTCCGAATTTCATCGTTCCAATAGCTGCCGACAAATCATCCAATCGAGTGAAGCTTCGGTAGTTTACAAAGTATTCATCCGCCATGATTCTCTCCATGAGTGATTTATTAACCTTAAGAACACAGTCTATGTCCTCTGCCATTATTTCAGGTTTCATCTTATATAAGGAAGCCCAAATATCAGCCAGTAATGGTTCGAACATTGGCAATGCACTATCATCTCTCACCTTTTGAAGACCCGATGACATCTCAAAAATTTCTTTGAAACGTCTTTTATCGAATGCGTCCGTATTCAAGACTGAACGATTATCATTGTGACTTTTACGACTCTTCACATAGAACACTCCCTTTCACATATTAAAAAAGGTGCTGGCGGACCCCCTCTTTTCATTTTGAGAATCAAAATACCAAGGTTCTAAAATACTATCCAGGATTTCATTTTCCATCGAGGTCACTTTATCAAGTAATGTGTCGATATCAGCCTTCCGACTTGGATTGTTACTTTTGAGCTTCTTCAAATCAGCGACCAGGGCTTTCATTTTTTGAGTCGCTTCCATTCCAGCCTCTGGCGAATGATCCTGCAGTATGGAGTAGAACACTTCATTTGCTTCATTCTGTATGGAATAAAGGGCCTGAGTAACAACATCTTGTGAATGGTTGCGAATAATGGTAGACACGGCATCTTTTTGGTCCACTGTTTCCCAAAGGACATTTTCAAGGATGACAATATCATCTACCTTCACAATTTGCCTTTGGTTTATCAACGCCTTCGCTTGAAGTACCGAAAGTGACTGTTTAAACCGCCTGTCAGAAGGGCGTATCCCTTCGTCACGCAATTCATTACGAATTTCCGAAAGCGTTTCATACACTTCATCGGGGATAGTAACCATGTCCGTAAAAAACTGAAGTTGATTTAATTCTTCCATCGTCATAGAAGGCATGACCTGATCTTGACCGGTCCCCTTCATCATTGAAACAAAATTCGTTTCATTGGCAATGTAATCTAATTCAAACCGAAGTACGAACCTGTCGAAAAGAGCTTCAAGTCCTTCTCCTTCATCAGGATATTCGTTCGAAGCTCCAATAACTGACATTAACGGAACCTTTACTGGCGTTCCGTTATTATAGAAGAGTCGTTCGTTTATAAGCGTCAGCAAACTATTCAAGATTGCTGAGTTAGCTTTAAATATTTCATCTAGGAAAACAAGATTCGCTTCCGGTAATTTAGTTGTCGTATTCCGCTTGTATATGCCTTGTTCCAGGTCTCTTAACGACAACGGGCCAAACACTTCTTCGGGTGTACTGAACCTCGTTAGTAACCACTGGAAGTACTCTGTTCCTTGTACGATTTTAGCTAACTCAACCGACAAGGCAGATTTCGCAGTTCCGGCAGGTCCAATCATGAGCATATGCTGTCTAGAGAGCAGAGCGACAAGAATCCCCTCAACCTCATTCTCCCGCTCGAAAAACTTTGAATTGAGTGCCTGTCTGATCTCCTCTAACTTCTTGAAATTAGTATTTGTCATTTTATATAACTCCTTACTTTATATTGTATATAAAAAAGGAATCCAGCCACTAATGCACCCTGCTTCCCATTAAAAGAACTTGTCAAATTTTTCTCTGAAAGATTCTTTCTCTACAATACAGTTTGATGGTTACTCAGTCATTTTAATCATCCGAGCACCCTATTTTTATCATAGTTGTCTTTGCACCAAATATTCTTATAGGTATAGTCATACTACTGTTGAGAAACTCATTCAGGGGGCGCTGGAAGAAACTGATACTTCAATTGTTTAGATGCATACGGATGATGTATTTATTGTGATTCGAGGAAGGCAAATTCGTATTTTTATTGTCGCAAAAGCATTGCATATTTCGTTTCTGATGTACAAAGGTGTATCCATTCAGTATATAAAAAAACACATAAAACGTTTCACTAGTGTTGTATTTTCAATAAAAAATTAAAGGGGCAGTCACAGTAAGTCAGTTTTTACTGACTTTCTGGACAGCCCCTTTTCTTTAAATGCATTAACGCCGGACTCTCTATTTTTTCCCCGTTACAAGTGTTTGGGTCTACGGATGACGAGTACATCACATTCTGCGGAGCGTACAATGTTTTCAGAGACGCTACCGATTAGGAACCGTTCGACTGCATTTAGACCCGTCGCACCGCAGATAATTAGATCCGCACTCATTTTTTTCGGAAAGTCTTTTGAAATCATTGTTTTTGGTGAGCCATATTCGACAATAACATTGACGTTTTCTACGCCTGCTTGTACTGCTTCCGCTTTGTAATCGTTCAGCAATTCCTCAACGAATTTATGGGAGCGTTCAGCGATAGAACGGTCAAAAGCTTCAACAGAAGTAGACGATCGTGTATCGATGATGTTGATTAAATTCAATGTGGCATCGTTTCGTTCGGCAATTGCTACTGCCTTTTTGAAAGCCCATTCCGACTCTTTTGATCCGTCTACTGCGACAATTATTTGCTTGTATACCAATGTCATAGATTTTCACTCCATTCTTTGTTTATACTTCTCTACTTCGATAGTCGAGGAGAATACACCTCTTTCATCTTCAGAAAAAAACATAAAAATACTCATTTTCCGACAGATTTATTACAATATCGCATTAAGTCATACTAGTTAGTTTTTCCAAATAATAAAGTGGAGTGGTTACTTTGAATCTTCACAAGGTAAAGGACAAAATATCAAAGTATACTAGGTAAATGGATTTCGATAAAAAAGAAGCCGATAGATGTCAAGCTATTATCAAGAATGGCAAGTGTGTTGATGATACACACAGCAGATTGAAGATAATGCAAAACAATAAACTAATAAGGAGGTGGATTCCCTACTATGGATTACAATATGAACCTGTCACTGTCATTAATGCAATGGATAAGGTTGATTTGCGGAGAATATCTGTACGATGACGAAGTAAAAAAGTAAAACATTAGTCTCTGCAATCGCTAAAAAATGACCACAAACGCTGTTACATCAACGTTAGTGGTCATTTTTTCTAATCGTATTCAATTTTCACTAAATTATGTCACAGGTGGACGTGTATAAGAGCCTATAAACCAATATACACCAGCTTTTCGTCTATTCAACGGGTATAAAACGTGAAAATTTTTTTCAAAACGAGCATTGCTGAAACCACTTACTATTACGAATTACGGTGTTATATGGAGGTTATATCCAGAGCAGAAGGCGGTTTCGATAATTTAACAACAGAAACATACCATAAAATCTTCCATGCACTAAACTTTAGTGTGAGAGTTGTTAAAGCAATGATTTTTTCATAAATAGGTTAGCGTTATTTGGCACTTACTTTTAAAACAACTAGCACATGACAATAATTTTGTAGGGTGTGGTTTGGGCCGGTATACTTCTGGTGGTAGCACCAAAGACAACAATTAGATTTCGGTTTGCAAGATTTCCGGTAAAGGCTTGCCCATTTTCCAATATAATTAGCGTATTCGGAGTAATATTTAATTTTAAACTGCCATCACTACTCACGAATTGGCTGTTAAAACGATCTACTTTCACATTTTGATATGGATTATCCTTTGCCATAACAAGTGCTCGATATTGTGGTGGAAAGATAAGCGGTACTGGTGCGTTGGCATCATAAAATCCAGTTATTCGGTCTCCAACTACAACCATTACATGATCTACAAAATATGTAGTAGGTGACACTACAAAATTTACTTCATTTCCATATCCATTATCTACAGAAATTAATTTATAACAACCAGCACTTTCAGCATTTTGCCCAATCGAAAAATCATTAATCATTGTTACGATTCCATTAAAAGATTGAAAGTTGATCATTCTTTTACCCCCATCGCAAATTAAACTCGAATCTATATAGATTATGCATTCCAAGTAAATAAGTGCAAGTGTAAGAAACCTGCCAGAATAAATATTCAACAAATAATTCATTATTCGCATACGGCTATTGGTGAATGGTTTTGATACAATTCAGATTTGTATAGAACTTAGAATCTTTCCCGATGGCTTTGCTAGTTTACTGCGTGATCATTTCAAATCGGTCTAGAAGCTCATTGAATTTCTCACTATGTTCCCAGAACATTAGATGTCCACCTAGCACTACCACTTTGGACTGTGGAGAAGCCTTTTGAGTAAATGCAGTAGCAATTTCGGCCCAGTGTTCTGCTACAACTGTCAATGTTGGGACCGATTCACTCGCTATTTTTGCCTCAGCTCGATAATCCGAAAACATCCCCGCTGAAAATAGATTTGCTGCGATATAAAATGGTGTCTTCAATGATTGTTCGACGAGCCAGTTTAACTCTTCTTCCCGTAACTCGCGTTGAACCATTACGTTTTTCGCATACCCCGCGATAAACTTATGTTGTCCTTCCGAGTTTTGTAAAAATGTCGTGTAAGCTGCCGCGATATCGTCAAGTGAACCTTCTACCCAATCTTTTGTATCATTCGTTGACAATGGCTTTGGGGAGAGATCTACAAAAACTAACGATTTTATGTTGGCTACGCCGTGCTGACGAATGTACTCCCAAATTGTTAGACAGCCGAATGACCAACCGACAAGTGTTACATCTTTTACTTCTAATGTTTCTAACACTTTCGCCAAATCAGCCCCGTGTGTGACATAATCATTTCCGTGTAGGGAAATTGTCGATTGTCCGTGACTTCTTGGATCGATTACAATGACACGTCTTGTTTTCGAGAAATGCGCTATTTGTTCGGAAAAAACTTCGGTTGTAAACGTCCAACCTGGAATGAAAACAATTGGGTCTCCACTGCCAACATCTTGAATAAACAATTTCACACCCGCTTCAACTTCAATGTATTTTCCGCCTTCAGTTGTCATTGTCTCACTCCCTAATTTTTTAAATTCGTTCTGGCTACCACTAAGACTATATTCGGTGGAAATCAATAATAATCTACAATCTTAATTTACAAATGAAAAGTATGAACCTCGAAAATCTTAGATTTAAAAAATGCAATTTCCGGTACACTTGGGCAGTTATTTTAATTGGAATTAAAACAACGGTTTTGAAGTGGGTGTTTTCTAACAAATCGTTGGTAACGCTTAACGCGAGTGGTGAATCCTACAACAAGGCTTGGTGCGACGCAAATGATATACGTGTTGATAATACAAAATTCAAAGCACTACCCCAAGGGCAGTGCGAATAAATTTTTATTCTTTAGATTGCGACATACACATATTTCGGTTCTATTATATAAAGGTGTATCCATTCAGTTTATTTCTGAAAGAGCGGACCATAAAGATATAGAGACTACGTTGAAATATTATTCGCAAGTGTTAAAAGAAATGCGAATAGAGAAAGAGGAGAAATCAGTTAGAATAATGACTTCTATGCATGAGTAATTGTGTTGCATTTGTGTTGAGTTCATTCGTTTCCTATCGTTATTAAATGTATACTCAAAAAAAACAAAAAATGACCACAAACGCTGTTATATCAACGTTAATGGTCATTTTTTCATTTCTAATCGTATTTAATTTTCACTAAAATATGTCCCAGGAGGGATTCGAACCCCCGACCGACGGCTTAGAAGGCCGTTGCTCTATCCAGCTGAGCTACTGAGACAACACAGTCATACCAACAGTTTGAGACGTTTTTAATCTCTACTAGGGATTCGGTCGATTTACGTTTTTAGACCGAAACTATCTTTGAACCAATGATAACATTATACAAGCCTATTGCAAAGCTCAGTTCGTTTCGTTAGCAACTTCAATTCGCGTGGGTGCATGAGGTCACTTTTATATAGGAAGATACCCTACCTCAATATTGGAAACTGCGCCCCCCTATTTCCACAATAAGCTCTGTTTGCGCTCATAAGGAGAAACAACGAAAGCAAGTCAACATCAAAGCATAGGAACGCTCACAGGATGTTCTCAGATGGCATTATCTGTTTTGACAATACAAATAAAAAAACGAGATAAACACTTGGTTACCTCGCCTCATTGCTACTCGTATTCTCTAGCTTCTCAACCGCCTGAACTTGTTCTATACGCTCTTTTGAACTCACCTGAGCACTATAATTTTGACTTCGTAGGAGCGCTCATAAGCTATTCTATGACCTCGCACTTGCCCTATATCAATGTTCTACCTGCTCATTTATTTATCTGTTTGTTTTTGCTTCTTTTTCAAATACTCCGCACGTATTTTTTCAAGTTGCTCCTTTTTATCAAATTTGGCAGGCTTGTGTTTTTCATGATACTTTGTCACAGCTACCTTACCTTTGGTATCCAATTGATATTTCCCCAATTTGTTCACCTACTTTTCTTGTCTTTAAAGAGAATCTATTCAACAAATATAATATACCTTATTTCACTGAAGTAAACCTTATTAGTGTACTGCTAACCTTGCCAGTAAAACATAAAAAACTTAGTAAAATAATTCTTCGCCAAATGGTATTCATTACTATATATACGGTAACGGTCAAACGGTAATTTAAGATCGTTGATATATAGGCATTCCTAGACGGTAATTTTATGGACTATGATTATTAGACTTCGACATGCAAGTTTTTCGTAGCTTGATAACTTTTTTAAAGAACAATCCCGTAACGCGATGATTGAATGTTCCTTTCAATATAGTCCTGTCTTTTTCGTCATAATAAAAAATCCTCCATTCAATTGAATTGGAAGATAATTTCGTGTCTTATTATGCGTAATTGCTAAGGGACAAAAAGGGATTCTAAACCAGTGACCGAAGCCCTGACCGAATCCCTAATCTGCCTAAACCCCTGTCATATCAAGGCTTGAACTGTGTTCCAAATATGTCCCAGGAGGGATTCGAACCCCCGACCGACGGCTTAGAAGGCCGTTGCTCTATCCAGCTGAGCTACTGAGACGTGCGTTTAAGCAGTTGTTTTATTTCTTAAGGACAAGCTTTAGTATAGATAGAAACGGAACAAAAGTCAACGCTTTTTTAAAACTTTTTTATTTCTATGAAATCAACTGTTTCAAACGCCATGTTTTTGAACGTAACGCGCACTGTTTCATCCCATTCGACAATAGCAAACGTCGCGGCTTTCCCACCGCGCGGCTGCATTGTACTCCCCGGATTCAAGAACAGAATTCCATCCTGCATCTCAGCACCGTACAGATGCGAATGACCGAACAGGACTATATCAGCCCCACATTCTTTCGCATAATAATAAAGCCCCATCATTGATTGTTTTACATCATGTTCATGACCATGGACAGCCAATACTTTCTTTCCCTTCACCTCAACAACGACGGTCGAAGGAAACCTTGTATCGTGGTCACAGTTGCCACGGACTTTATGCATTGTATGCAAAACTGGATCATCGAATGACAGTTCACTATCTCCACAGTGGAAAGTAGCATCCGCAGAGAATGCAGAAACGGCTTTCACCGTTTCTTTGTCTCTATGTGAATCACTCAAAACAACAATCTTCATGCTAAATCACCAGCATTCGTCATATAGTACGGTAAGTTGGATTTCAACTTGGCTAATGCCGCACCCCTATGTGAAATCTTGTTTTTCTCCTCGGCAGACAATTCCGCCATCGTCCGATTTAACGTTGGCACGAAAAAAATCGGATCATAGCCAAAACCGTTCGAGCCTTGACGTCCAGTATGGATCACGCCTTCACAACTACCTGAAAATGTTTCCGTCACTAAACCAGGACCCGCTACTGCAAGAACACAGCGGAACCGGGCATTACGTTCGCCTCCAGAAGCCGTTTTTAGCTCTTGTAACACTTTATCGATATTGGCTTCATCATTCTTCTCTTCGCCTGCATAACGAGCCGAGTAGACCCCTGGTGCGCCGCCTAGCGCATCAATTTCAAGCCCGCTATCATCGGCGATAACGATTTTACCAAGCAAGCGTGCGACCGTTTCCGCTTTCAGAATCGCGTTCGCTTCAAATGTATCACCCGTCTCCTCTACATCTATATCGCCTTCGATGTCATTCAATGTGAGTACCTGTACACCTAGCGGCCTGAAAAGGGCTTCAAAATCTTTCGCCTTGCCCGCATTATTCGTAGCAATCAGTACTTCTTTCATGACTCTTCATTATCTTTCGGCTTGATTAATTGCGCAACAAGACCGAGTGCTTCTTTTTGTATCCCGATCAATTGGCTGATGCCTACTTCAGCAAGTTCCACAAGTCCGTTCATCTCTTCCCGCGTGAATGTCGATTCTTCGCCTGTCCCCTGAAGCTCAACGAAAGCGCCTGCACCGGTCATGACAACGTTCATATCGACAGCGGCGGATGAGTCTTCGATGTAATCAAGATCAAGGATGAGTTCGCCTTCAACCGTCTTCCCTACACTTGTCGCGGCAAGGTAATCAGAAATCGGAAATTTTGCCAAGCCTTTTTCGAGATGCAGTTTTGAAGTCGCCATTGCCATAGCGACGAAAGCGCCTGTAATCGATGCAGTTCGTGTTCCGCCATCTGCCTGTATAACGTCACAGTCAATCCAAATTGTTCGTTCGCCAAGTGCCTCCAAGTCGATGACAGCACGCATCGCTCGACCGATCAAGCGTTGAATTTCCATAGTGCGTCCGCCAACTTTACCTTTTGACGCTTCACGTTGCGTTCTTTGTCCGGTTGCGCGCGGTAACATGGAATATTCCGCCGTTACCCAGCCCTTTCCGCTGTTGCGTAAAAAATGTGGTACCCGTTCTTCTATAGATGCTGTACAAATCACCTTCGTATTTCCGACTGTTATCAGGACAGAGCCTTCAGGGTGCATCAAATAATCGGTTTCTATCGTTACTGGCCTCGTCATGTCCGCCATTCTTCCATCATGTCTCATATATTGTACCCTCCATCTATCAAGATTGCGCATTCATCTTATCATAACCTATTTCGACTACGCAAAAACCCGGTTATCCTAAAATAGGATATGCCGGGTTTTTCACAAGTCGATATACCTCACATCAGGCTTTTCAATCGATAACCAATCCATAACGATTGTACGGAAATTTTCCGGATCCCCTGTTGTATAAAAAATTGGAGCCGTTCCACTTTCTGAATCACTTCTAATGTCATTCGATAAGAGAATCCGTTCGACATCGAATACTGTTTCCACTGCAGATGAAATGATTTGCACATTTTCCGGCAGAGCTTTTTCAATATGCTGCTGTAATAGCGGGTAATGTGTACAGCCTAGAATCGCTGCATCAAACTCTTTACCAACAAGGTCACGAAGTGTACGGTCAACAATTACTCTTGCGTTTTCCGACTTATACTGACCGCTTTCGACAATTGGAACAAATTCAGGACAGGCAAGCGAATAAACGGCCGCTTCCGGTGACAAATCATGGATTGCATTTTCATAAGCGCCGCTATTAATCGTACCTACCGTCCCAAGTACCGCTATTTTCCCCTCTTCGGACGTATTAACCGCAGCCCGCGCTCCTGGTGCAATTACACCGATGACCGGAAAAGGGAATTGTGCCCGAATATCGTCTAGTGCAACAGCTGTAGCCGTATTGCATGCGATCACCAGCATTTTTATCCCCATTTCTGAGAGCGCTGTAGCCATTTCCATTGTATACTTTTGAACTTCTTCAACAGGACGTGGACCGTATGGACAACGTGCATCGTCCCCTATATAAACGACAGGCTCATGCGGCAGTCGAATAAGTATTTCTTTTACGACTGTCAATCCTCCAACGCCCGAATCAATCACTCCAATTGGTGCTTCCACTGTAATCCCTCAATCCTTTTTCATTTCTTGATGCAGTTTGGACAGCAGATTGGAGAATTCCTTCACTTGCTGTTCATCGAAATCAGCCAGCACTGTATTTAAATATTGTCGGCGTTTATCGATCACTTCCTCAATCACCCGTTCACCTTCACTTAGTAGATGGATTCGGACGACACGACGATCTTGCGTATTGCGGACCCTTTTCACAAGAGAGTTCTTTTCCATTCGATCGACAAGATCTGTCGTCGTACTGAAGGCCAGAAACATTCTGTTCGACAGATCCCCGATAGTCATATCCCCATGTTCAAAAAGCCATTGCAAAGCAACAAATTGAGGCGGTGTAATTGTATAATTACTAAGGATTCGACGGCCTTGCTGTTTGATGATGGCGGCAATGTACCGTAATTCCTTCTCCATATGTGCAACTTCATCGGTATATTCATTGTTAGGCATGTTGTTTTCTGTCAAATAAACCAGCTCCCTGAAAACGTTTACTGTCTATCTATTGTCCTCCTTTTGTACCCGTAAGGCAATACCTTTTACTTGATGGAAAAAAACGTTAGAAAAATAGCCGTTTGAAGACTGCACGATGCAGATCAAACGGCTATCATCTTGAAACGTCTTATGTGGTTGTGTAAAAGTCGGTTCTAGTCAATCATTATTATGCATACACTTTTACCGCAATTGCAATTCACCAAGCCGCAACAATTCGATTACCGCTTGTGCCCTGCCGGAAACACCGAGCTTTTGAATCGTGTTCGAGATATGGTTCCGAACAGTCTTTTCGCTGATTCCGAGCCGCCCCGCGATATCTTTTGTCGTTTGATCTTCAACGAGCAGGTTAAAAATTTCTCGTTCTCTTGCTGTTAACAAAGAACGGTTTTTTGAGTCTTCTATCAAGACGCGCCCTCCTATCCGCTTTCACTTTAAAATATGTGAAAGGATGGCTGGCTGTGCCGGCTACCTGATTATTTAGTTCACAAAAAGTGACCTTTCTACTTCGGTCCACGGTACACCCTTTCCGGTTTTCTTTCCAATCTGGACCATTGAACCGCGCCCTGTGAATACGATATCCCCTTCATTGTTTTTCGCCATGTAATGAATATCAACAGAACTATTGCCTACCGCAGCCGCTTTCACGAAAATCGCCAGCTTTTCATCAAAAAAAACTTGCTTCACAAAATCACATTGCAGATCGGCAACTACCGGAAAAGTCTCCCCCTTCGGATCAAGCCAATTACCCATAAGCTTGATTTCTTTCATAAATTCAATCCTGGCATGTTCAAAATAGATAAACGGAATCGTATTATTCAAATGGCCGTACATATCGGTTTCTGAAAAACGGACGGAAACCGGGACAGAAAACTTGAAATCCGAAGCCCATGTCGATAAATCATTTATGTAGGAAGCTTTCATCCAGTAAACATCTCCTTCAATAAAATGAATAGTCATTCACTACTTATTCTATCAAACTTTGCCAAAATTATGAAGTCCCTTATTCTAAAAATAAAAAACCCCGCCAGGCACAATGCCAAAACGGGGCGTTAGACTGAAATCAGTCTACCATATGGTCACTTCCGAAGAAGTTTTTAAACATTTGTACGTTCGTCGCGCGGTTCATCGCTGCGATCGAAGTAGTTAGCGGAATTCCTTTCGGACATGCCACAACACAGTTCTGTGAGTTACCGCATTCACCGATTCCACCGTCCGTCATAAGCGTCGCCAGACGTTCGTCTTTGTTCATTGCACCTGTAGGATGCGTATTGAACAGGCGGACTTGTGAAAGAAGTGCAGGACCCATGAAGTTCGTATTGTCGTTCACATTCGGACATGCTTCTAGGCATACGCCACATGTCATACATTTCGAAAGTTCATATGCCCATTGGCGTTTACGCTCAGGCATACGGGGTCCTTCACCGAGGTCGTATGTTCCATCAATCGGAACCCATGCTTTGATTTTTTTCAAAGAATCAAACATGAATTCTCTATCAACCACCAAATCGCGGACGACAGGGAACGTCTTCATTGGTTCAAGTTTAATCGGTTGTGTGAACTGATCAACGATTGCTGTACATGATTGGCGCGGACGTCCGTTGATAACCATTGAACATGCCCCGCAAACCTCTTCCAGACAACTCATTTCCCAGTTGACCGGAGTTGTTTTCTTACCATCTGCGTTGACCGGATTACGACGAATTTCCATTAACGCGGAAATAACGTTCATATTCGGTCTATAATCTAAGACAAAACTTTCCCAATAAGGTTGCGAATCAGCAGTATCCTGACGGCGAATTTCAAATCGGACAGTTTTCTGTGCCGTTTGCTGCTCGCGTTCCTGTACGGCTGTATTGTTCTCGCTCAATTACGTCAATCTCCTTTCTTCGCGGAGTAATCGCGTGTACGTGGCGGAATCAAGGAAACATCGACTTCCTCGTAATGGAAGATCGGTGCAGATTGCCCATCGAATTTCGCCATCGTCGTTTTCAAGAAGTTCTCATCATCACGATTCGGGAAGTCCGGTTTGTAATGGGCTCCACGGCTTTCGTTACGGTTCAATGCACCGAGAGTGATGACTCGAGCCAAGTATAGCATGTTTTTCAGCTGACGCGTAAATGTCGCGCCTTGGTTGGACCATAGCTGCGTATCTGTGATGCTGATGTTTTCATAACGTTCAAGTAGCTCAACGATTTTATCATCCGTCGCTTGAAGTTTGTCGTTATGACGAACCACCGTTACGTTATCCGTCATCCATTCACCAAGCTCTTTGTGAAGAACATACGCGTTTTCGGTTCCGTTCATTTTGAGAGTGTCATCCCACTTCTGCTGCTCTTCTTTGACAGCTTCGTCGAAGATCGTTGATGGAAGATCCACCACAGACCGTTTTAGACCTTTCATGTATTCAATGGATTTCGGTCCCGCGACCATACCGCCATAAATTGCTGAAAGTAGTGAGTTTGCGCCAAGACGGTTTGCACCATGTTGTGAATAATCACATTCGCCTGCTGCAAAGAGACCAGGAATGCTTGTTTGCTGATCATAATCTACCCACAGTCCGCCCATTGAATAGTGCACTGCCGGGAAGATTTTCATTGGTAATTTACGCGGGTCGTCGCCTGTGAATTTCTCATAGATTTCGATGATACCGCCAAGTTTAATATCAAGTTCTTTAGGATCCTTATGCGAGAGATCCAGATAAACCATGTTTTCGCCGTTAATACCAAGTTTTTGATTAACACACACGTCAAAAATCTCACGTGTTGCAATATCACGGGGTACAAGATTACCGTAATCCGGATATTTTTCTTCTAGGAAGTACCAAGGTTTCCCGTCTTTATATGTCCAGACACGTCCACCTTCACCACGTGCAGATTCACTCATAAGGCGCAGTTTGTCGTCCCCTGGAATTGCAGTCGGGTGAATTTGAATGAACTCTCCATTCGCGTAATATGCACCTTGCTGATAGACGATGGACGCAGCAGAACCTGTATTGATGACAGAGTTTGTTGTTTTCCCGAAAATGATTCCAGGTCCGCCTGTTGCCAGAATAACAGCGTCGCCTTTAAATGCTTTGATTTCCATCGTTTTCATGTCTTGTGCTTTAATCCCACGGCAAACACCTTCATCATCAAGTACGACGCCAAGGAATTCCCAGTGTTCGAATTTCTGAACGAGTCCGTCAACCTCAAAACGGCGAACTTGCTCATCTAATGCATAAAGAAGCTGTTGCCCAGTTGTCGCACCTGCGAATGCTGTACGGTGGTGAAGTGTTCCCCCGAAACGACGGAAGTCAAGAAGTCCTTCTGGTGTCCGGTTGAACATAACGCCCATCCGGTCCAACAAACTGATGATTCCTGGCGCTGCAGCCGTCATTGCTTGTACAGGTGGTTGGTTTGCTAGGAAGTCCCCGCCGTATACAGAGTCATCGAAGTGGATGTCAGGCGAGTCGCCTTCCCCTTTCGTGTTCACTGCACCGTTGATGCCGCCTTGAGCACATACGGAGTGGGAACGTTTAACCGGAACAATTGAGAACAGGTCAACCGGCGTACCTTCTTCAGCCGCTTTGATAGTTGCCATCAGGCCGGCCAGTCCGCCGCCGACGACAATCAATCTGCTTTTTGCCATTATTGTTTCACTCCTCAAATTATAGGTGATCTCATTTTTCATTCAATCTAATTAACATCAAACAAAAGCAAATAACGCTTGTACACCGATTACAGTAAGAATTAGGAATATCACCATCGATACATATGTAACGATTTGTTGTGAACGCGGTGATTGTGTAATTCCCCAACTAACCAGGAATGACCAAACCCCGTTCGCCAAGTGGAACGTAGCTGCGACGACGCCGGCAATGTAGAATGCAAGCATGAACGGATTCGCTAAGATGTCAGCCATCATATCGTAGTCCACGTCAGCTCCCAAAGCTTTTTGGATTCTTGTTTGGTAGATATGCCATGCGATGAACACAACTAGGAATACTCCCGTAATGCGTTGCAGCATGAACATCCAGTTACGGAAAGTCCCGTAACGCTGAACGTTATTATTCGCCGTGAAAGCTATGTACACACCATAGAACCCGTGGAACAAGAGTGGGATGTAGATGATGAACCATTCCAGAAACAGTACGAATGGTAAGTTCCCCATGAAATTTGATGCATTGTTGAATGCCTCCGGGCCGCGTGTTGCAAAGTGGTTAATCACTAAGTGCTGGGCAACAAAAAGCCCCACTGGAATAATCCCGAGCAGTGAATGAAGACGGCGCAAATAAAAATCTGATTCTCTCGACAAGTCTTTTACCCTCCTTTATTAACTGAGTCCTTCAGTCGCCTTCTGTCATCATTTCGACATGATGCGACCGTTGACGACGTACCTCTTCATGGTACAATATTATGACATAACCATTGTACTCCTCAGTTTTGAAGAGGTCAAGACGATGTGGGCTTTTCGACACGCCCGATATATCGTACTTTTATTCCCTATGATTCTACAATACCATCATTTAAGCGAAAGGGTTGCATGTTCGATTGGAAAATACTACATATGATTCGCCGACCCGTTTCGGCTATGAAATTTTACGAGACCACGTGTTGCCGAGTATTCTTGGCAACCATGAAGACGATATCCTTTATTGGGCCGGTAAAGAAGTGGCTAGGAAATTCCCCATTTTCAGCGTTGATGAACTGCCTGTATTCTTTAAAGAAGCAGGCTGGGGGGCCCTTCATTTCGAAAAGAGCTTGAAAGACGAAGCTTTTTATACGATGAAAAACGATTTCGGGACAAATGATCAAAACAGATCTTTCCGACTTGAAGCCGGTTTCATCGCTGAACAGTATCAGAAGTTAAATGGACTATTGACTGAATGCTACGGTGAAATGAAAGACGGTTTGGTACAATTTCAAGTGAAATGGGATGTCAAAACTAAAATTGAAGTATGAAAAGAAGATGCCCCCAAGAGTGGGTGCATCTTCTTTTCTATTTTGCTTCACTTTCCATCCAAACCGAATTGTTCATGGAGTGATGCAACTGCATTCTCCATGTCGGATTCTGGAATGACCACGGAGACTTTAATTTCGGATGTGCTCACCATTTTCACGGGAACGGATGCGTTTCTCAGCGTGTCGAACATTTGCGCGGCGACTCCTGGATTCGAGACCATTCCACTGCCTACTATTGAAACTTTCGCCAGTCCAACTTCGAAATCCGCCCGACTGTAACCGAGCACTTCTTTTTCCGTCTCCAAAACATTGATCGCTTCCGCGAAATCCTCTTTTTTAATAGAGAATGACACGGATGGCTGTACACCTTCCATGATTGTCTGGACAATGATGTCGACGTTCACATGATGCTTTGCAAGTGCAGTGAAAATATTCGCAAGTGATCCATTATAAGGTATGTCATACATAACTGTAATCCGAACAATTTCCCTTTCAAATGCGATTCCACGTACAATCAGATTGTTTTCCAAATCGATTTCCTCCTTGATAACCGTTCCATCCCCGTCGATATGAGCCGGTCTGACCCGAAGCGGCATTTGATGGTTTTTTGCAAATTCCACCGCTCTTGGATGAAGTACACCCGCGCCAAGATTAGCGATTTCCAGCATTTCATCATAGGATATCTCCTCAAGTTTCGTCGCTTGTGGAATTAATCTCGGGTCCGTCGTAAATACCCCTTCGACGTCCGTGTAAATATCACAGATTGCTGCATCAAGCGCAATCGCGATTGCGACTGCACTAGTATCGGAACCACCACGACCAAGTGTTGTCAACTCACCGTGATGATCAATACCTTGAAAACCCGTGATTACCGCAACTGCACCCGATTCAATCGTCGACACGATCTTGTCAGCATGCACGTGGTCGATGCGGGCATTGCCATGAACCGCTTCAGTCGTTACACCCGCTTGCCAACCTGTATATGAGCGGGCTTCCAATCCTTGCGAGGCGATAGCCATCGCTAGAAGAGATGCTGTCACTTGCTCTCCCGTCGAAAGCAACATATCGAGTTCACGACGATTTGCTTTCGGGTTGATTTCTGCAGCTAGTTTAACCAAATCATCTGTTGTTTTTCCCATTGCAGAGACGATGACAGCTACTTCGTTGCCGCGATTGACCTCATTTACTACGAGTTTTGCGGCGCGCGCGATTCGCTCAGGATTCGCAACTGATGTACCTCCGAATTTCATTACGATTCGTTCCATAATTTTCCCCTCCATTTTCCCCCTGAACGCAAAAACGGCCCTCAAAAATATGAGAGCCGGCCCGATTGGAGCCATCGCTAAAGAGACGCTCCGTTCAGATAGCTCTCCAGGTATCTTTATACCTGACAGGCTCCCACTTATTCAATGGAAACCCAGCAGGATAATCGTGACAGACGATTTATCCGCTTCGGCGAATACCCCTTTCAATCCCGTTCATCAGGCTGTCGCCTTCCCGTGATGTACTATTGGTATTCGCACCTCTATCTTCACTACATATAAAATTATAAGTGAAAAAATTCAGTGCGTTCACTTTACCACATTACTTTTTTTCTTGCAATGATTCCTTGCGAAAATAAGTTGCAACGGATTCTGCTACAGCCATCGGCAAGCCCGCCTCTTGTAACTGCTCAACAGATGCTTCTCGAATTTTTTTGACCGACTCGAAATGTTTCAACAATAACGTTTTCCGCTTTGGTCCGACGCCTGGCAATCCATCCAGCGCTGACGTTAACGAATTACTTTCGCGTCGCTGTCTATGGAACGTAATCGCAAATCGGTGAACTTCGTCTTGAATCCGCTGTAACAAATAAAATGCCTCACTCGTTTTTTTCAGCGGAATCATTTCAATCGGATTCCCATACAGGAGCTGCCCCGTCTGGTGTTTGTCGTCTTTTGCCAGTCCTGCAATCGGAATGGACAAGTTCAATTCATCCTCAATGATTTCCCGTGCCGCTTCCATATGCCCTTTACCACCGTCGATGACGATAAGATCGGGTAATGGCAAATTGTCTTTCAACACACGGATATAGCGTCTGCGTACGACTTCACGCATTGCAGCGTAATCGTCATGCGCGGCTGCATCCATTGTTTTATACTTCCTGTAATCTTTTCTGTTCGGTTTCCCGTCGACAAACGAAACCATTGCAGAGACCGCATCTGCACCATACGTATGCGAATTATCAAATGCTTCAATGCGCAATGGGATGGAGATGTTCATCGCTTCGCCGAGTTCTTCACAAGCACCGATCGTACGGGATTCCTGCCGTTCAAGCAGTTGGAATTTTTCTTTCAAAGAAATTTCAGCATTTTTGATAGCAAGGTTAACGAGATCTTTCTTTTTACCCCGTTGAGGTATGAACACGTTCACTTCTAGAAGCCGACGCACGATTTCACTGTCGACCCCTTGGGGTAAAAGAATTTCTTTCGGAATCAAGTGTTGGGATTTTCCGTAAAATTGTCCGATGAACGTCAACAGTTCTTCTTCCGGTTCTTGATAAATCGGGAAAAGTGACACATCCCGTTCTATCAGCTTCCCTTGCCGAACGAAAAAGATTTGGACGCACATCCAGCCATTGTCAACCGCGAATCCGAAAATATCACGGTCAGTAAAATCATTCATCGTAATCGTTTGTTTTTCCATCACGGCTTCAATATTAGCAATCTGATCCCGGTACTCTTTCGCACGTTCAAATTCCAAGTTTGCCGCGGCTGCGGACATCTTTACCGTCAATTCTTTTTTCACAGTCTTATAACCGCCGTTTAAAAAACGGCTGATGTCATCCACCATTTCCTTGTACGTCTCCCCGCCCACTTCATTGACACAAGGGGCAAGGCACTGACCGAGATGGTAATACAGACAGACTCGGTCAGGCATCGTCAGACATTTCCGGTATGGGTATAGCCGATCGAGCAGTTTTTTTGTTTCGCTTGCGGCATAAGCATGCGGATAGGGGCCAAAATATTTCCCTTTATCCTTTTTTACCTGCCTTGTAATGATCAGTTTCGGATGGCGCTCTGCCGTTAATTTCAAGTAAGGGTACGTCTTATCATCTTTTAGCATGATATTGTATTTTGGATCATATTGTTTGATGAGATTCAACTCAAGGATAAGTGCTTCAAGATCAGAAGACGTAACAATATATTCAAAGTCTATGATTTCCCCTACTAATCGCTGTGTTTTTCCATCATGGCTACCTGTAAAATAACTGCGAACCCGATTTTTCAACACTTTCGCTTTACCAACATAGATGATTGTCCCTTGTCTGTCCTTCATCAAATAACAACCCGGCAACTCTGGTAAAATAGCCAGTTTTTCTGCGATTAACTCATTCATATTAGATCACCTACCAAAAAACCGGGTGCCAATGAAGGGCCCCGGTTATTCTATCAAATACGCCTCGGCGTATTTGCGCCTAGATTTTGAATTGAGCTTGCTCAATTGACTCCTTTCAAAATCTAGGGCATCCGCCGGAGGCTTTTAATTCGGCAAAGGTTCAAACCTTTGCCGAATTAAATTGCTAAATTACGCGTGTTTTGAAATCAATTCTGCAAGTGCTTCTTTCGGTTTGAAACCGACAACTTTGTCAACAATCTCTCCGTTTTTGAAAAGAACCAATGTAGGGATTGACATGATGCCGTATTTACCAGCTGTTTCCTGGTTGTCATCTACGTCCACTTTTACGATACTTGCTTGCCCCTCGATTTCGCCATCAAGTTCTTCAAGAACTGGAGCGATCATTTTACAAGGTCCGCACCAAGGTGCCCAAAAGTCAACAAGGACTAATCCTTCTTTAATATTCTCATCAAAATTCTGGTCTGTCGCGTGAATAATAGCCATAATAAATTTCCTCCTCTTAATAAATAACCTATGTCTGTAGTATAGCACGCTCAAATATAGCGGGCTAAATATATGCTTGCCTAACGAAAGAAGCTCCCCACTAATAAGGGAGCTTCTAATCCAATCAGTTTGTTTTTATTTTTTTAATCTCTTCAATCATCATTGGAATGACATCGAAGAGATCACCAACGATTCCGTAGTCGGCCACTTTGAAAATATTCGCTTCTGAATCTTTATTGATGGCCACGATCACTTTTGAGTTGGACATGCCGGCCATATGTTGGATAGCACCGGAGATACCCGCGGCAATGTACAGATCCGGCGTTACGACTTTACCTGTTTGGCCGATTTGTAAAGAATAATCACAGTAATCCGCGTCACAAGCTCCGCGTGAAGCTCCGATTGCTCCGCCCAAGAGATTCGCTAGTTCCTGCAACGGCTCGAATCCTTCAGCACTTTTCACACCGCGACCGCCAGCAACAACGACTTTCGCTTCTGATAGATCGACGCCATCCGTTGATTTGCGGATAACTTCAGAAATGATTGTACGAAGATTAGTAACATCAACCGACACTGCGGCTACGTCACCTGTGCGGCTTGCATCATGAGATAATGGTGCAATGTTATTCGGACGGACGGTGATGAACAGTAGTCCTTCTTTGTTTTTCACTTTTTCAAATGCTTTACCTGAGAATATAGGACGGATGAACACCGCATCATCGCCTTCACCTTCAATGGTCGTTACATCAGAAATCAGACCGGATGCAAGTTTACTTGCAATCTTAGGCGACAAGTCTTTTCCGAGTGCCGTATGTCCAAAAACAACCGCTTCCGGCTGCTCTTTCTCGAAAACCGCCATGAACGCCTGGCTGAATCCGTCGGACGTATACAGTTTCAAATGTGGATGTTCCACAGTGATGACGCGGTCAGCTCCATAATGAATCATTTCTTCCGCCAGCGACTGAACAGCATCGCCGAGCAACACCCCAACAACTTCTCCGCCGCCGGAAATCTTTTTAGCAGCCGCAATCGCTTCGAATGAAACGTTGCGCAATGCTCCTTCTCGTGCTTCCCCAAGTACTATTACTTTTTTAGACATGAATAGTCCCTCCCCATTACAATTGAAAGTCAGATTAGATTACTTTAGCTTCAGTTTTAAGCAGATTCACAAGTTCTTTTACTTGATCAGGAATATCGCCTTCAAGGACGCGGCCAGCAGCTTTTTGCGGCGGCAAATAAATTTCTATTGTTTCCGTTTTTGCTTCTACGTCATCTTCTTCAAGGTCAAGATCATCAAGCTCAAGCTCCTCAAGAGGCTTTTTCTTCGCCTTCATGATGCCTGGAAGTGATGGATAACGTGGTTCGTTAAGTCCTTGTTGCGCTGTCACCAATAGCGGCAGAGACGTTTCGATCGTTTCGGAATCCCCTTCAACATCACGAATGATTTTGACGGACGTACCATCGATTTCAAGGTTCGTGATTGTCGTGACGTAATTGATGCCCAGAAGTTCGGCAACACGCGGACCGACTTGGCCGGAACCACCGTCAATCGCTACGTTTCCTGCAAGGATCAGATCAGCTTCTTTGTCTTTCAAGTACTCGGCGATGATTTTTGCAGATGTGAATTCATCCATCTCGTCAAGGTCATCTTCAGTATTGATAAGAACCGCTTTGTCCGCTCCCATTGCAAGTGCGGTGCGAAGTTGTTTTTCCGCGTCTTCTCCGCCAATTGTAATGACAGTCACTTCACCGTCATTTGCATCCCGTACTTGGATGGCTTCTTCAATCGCATATTCGTCATAAGGGTTGATGATGAACTCTGCACCATCTTCGGCGATTTTACCGTTTGTAATCGTAATCTTTTCCTCTGTATCAAATGTCCGCTTTACTAATACATAAATATTCATATTGTAAGCCCCCTCAACTTTTGGTTATTTCCCTTTGAATACCGGTACACGCTTTTCTAGAAATGCCTGAATTCCTTCATTTGCATCTTCTGAGACGAAAACTTCGCCGAACGAGTCAGCTTCCGCTTTCACGCCTTCATAATAAGAACTGGGCTTCGAATATTGCAGCATCCTCATTGCAGCTTTCACTGCGACAGGGCTTTTCTTGGCAATTTTTTTCGCAAGTTCCATTGTTTTAGGCAACAGTTCTTCGTCAGAATAGGCTTGGTTTGCGAGCCCTAACCGGACTGCTTCTTCTCCGCTGATTGGATCGCTCGTCAGTAACATCTCCGCCGCTTTCGGCATGCCGACATACCGTGGAAGACGCTGTGTTCCAGCAAATCCGGGAATAAGTCCCAATTGCAATTCCGGCAATCCAAGCTTCGCCTTTTCAGTTACGATACGCATGTGACAGGCCATCCCAAGTTCAAGTCCCCCACCGAGCGCCGCTCCATGAATGGCGGCAATTACCGGTTTTAAAAATTGTTCCAGCCTTTCAAATACTTCTTGTCCACTTGCCGAAAGTTTGGAAAACTCATCGCCCGAAGTGACAGAAGTAAATTCTTTGATATCCGCCCCGGCCGAGAAGAATTTACCTTCACCATGAAAAACGATGACCCGTACAGATTCGTCTCTCTCCACCTGATCAAGAAGTGCGTCCACTTCCAGTATAAGTGCACGTGAAAGCGCATTCGCAGGAGGTCTGTCAATTGTCGCAACAGCTACCCCGTCTTCAATGACTAATTTCAGAAACTCCATTTCATCCCATCCCTTTTTAAGCTTTCATGCCATTCATTATCAACCTATGTACTTCAGGTGATAGTTTCATTAAATCATATTTTTGATCATTCATCACCCATGAAGTGATTGTTTCGTCAATTGTTCCGAAGACCATTTGTCTAGCAAGTCTGATATCAAGGCTTGCATCGAGCGCGCCTCTTACAATTCCCTCTTTCAAAATGGCATCGAGAAGCATTAAATATTCTTTTAAAACGTCATTAATGCGAAGTCGCAGCTCTTTATTCGACTGTCTGAGCTCAAGTTGCGTGACAATCGCAAGGTGCCGGTCTTCATGGAGGATGCGGAAATGGCTGTCAATCATTCTAAACAGTTTTTCAGAAGTATCGATATCCTGTTCCAAGATGGCTACGACATTATTGACGAAGATCATCATTTTCTCCTTAAAAACAGATATGAGGATATCCTCTTTATTTTTGAAATAAAGATAGATTGTCCCGTCCGCCACGCCGGCTTCTTTCGCAATCTTGGACACTTGCGCCTGGTGGTATCCATTTTCAGCGATGACAATTACCGCTGCATCCACGATTTGTTTATATTTCGGTTTATCGCGTTTCACTACTAATCACCACCAAAAAGAAAATATGAATGATGATTCATTCATATTTTCATATTAGTAGTTAATTGTATTTAAGTCAAGCCTTAGCTTACAACGGAAGCAATTCCTTTTCGGCTTTCTTTTTCTCTTCATCAACTAACGCACGGCGCAATATCTTTCCAACTGCTGTTTTTGGCAGTTCCATACGGAATTCATAAAGTCGCGGTACTTTAAATGACGCCAGATTTTCCCGGCAATACGAATCTAATTCCTCTTCCGTTACAGTAGCACCCGGTTTCAGGACAATATACGCTTTGACGGTTTCCCCTCTGTATGCATCCGGAACACCTGCAACGACACATTCTTGTATTTCCTCATGCTCATAAAGGACCTCTTCAATTTCCCGCGGGTAAATATTAAAGCCGCTTGCTATGATTATATCTTTTTTTCTATCAACAACATAGAAGTAACCGTTGTCATCCATATATCCAAGATCTCCCGTCATGAACCAGCCGTCGCGGAAAGTCTGTTCCGTTTCTTCCGGTCTGTTCCAATAGCCTTTCATCACTTGAGGACCCTTGACTGCAATTTCACCGATTTCACCATTCTTCAGCGGCTCCGATGATTCAGGACCAAGTATACAAGAATCCGTATCCGGCCAAGGAACACCGACTGACCCTTTGATGCGTTCTTCCGACCACACAAAATTTGCATGGGTGACTGGAGATGTTTCCGTTAGACCATATCCTTCCACAAGTTTGCCTCCGGTGATTTCCTCGAACTTTTCTTGAATTTCAACAGGCAACGCCGCGGAACCGCTAATACACGCCTTGATAGAAGATAGGTCATATTTCGCGAGGTCTGGATGGTTTAAAAGACCGATATAAATGGTAGGTGCGCCCGGGAAAAGCGTCGGTTTCTGTTTATCGATTGATTTCAACGCCGTATCAAAATCGAATTTCGGTATGAGCACCATTTTATTCCCTTGCATGACCGAAAGAACCAGCACCGTTGTCATCCCATAAACATGGAAGAAAGGCAAAATACCCATGACCACTTCTTCACCCTTTTTGCACTTGTACAGCCATTCGTCACACATCTTGACATTAGAAATAAGATTGGCATGTGTCAACATGACCCCTTTCGGCGGTCCCGTTGTCCCCCCTGTATATTGCAGTAATGCAACATCTTCATCGTAATCGAATTCATAATCGATTGGATCAGGTTTTGCGATTTTCATGATTTCAGTAAAGAGATGATTCATCCCCCGGTGTTCGACTTTCACTTTAATACCATGTTCTTTTTTCTGGATGAATGGATAGATGAGATTTTTAGGGAATGGCAAGTAATCTTTTATGCCTGTAATGATGACATGCTCCAGCGCTGTATCTTTTACGACTTTCGAAATTCTTGGATACAGGATATCTAATGAAATAATTGCTTTTGCACCTGAATCTACCATTTGGTAGGCAACTTCACGCTCCGTATAAAGAGGATTCGTTTGAACGACGATTGCCCCCGTAAATAGGATTCCGTAGTAGGCGATTGCTCCTTGCGGACAGTTCGGCAGCATGATTGCGACTCGGTCCCCTTTACCAATACCGATTGAGGATAAATAGTTTGCGAACTTCAAAGCCGATTGATGAAATTCTTTATACGAAATATTTTTCCCCATAAAATGAATAGCGGTCTTGTCGGGATATTCCGCGCTGGATCTTGTCAGAAATTCCTGTAGAGGAATCCGTTCATAGTCGAGCGTCTTTGAAATATCGGCGGGATATAAATCCAACCAAGGTCTCATTGTCATATAAAAGCCCCCTTCTTTCTACTCATCTATTCTTTGAATATTCCTACTCTTAATTATAGAGGTAAATGAAACAGGTTACAAATAGAAATTTGAAAGTTCATAAAAAAGCCTTGACCGAAATGAAACGGTCAAGGTGTATTTGATGTCATCCAGTAAATACCTACTACAATAAACAGGATACAGATAACGAGTAATATTTTTGATAGTTTTTCCACTATTCACGTCTCCTATGAAATACTTGCCCCAATGACGAATGACAGTCCCACGGAAATCGTCAAAGATATGAAGCCGACGGAACGATTGTCCGATTCAATTTCTTTATCAATATTGAATTTAGGCGTTAAGAATTCAAACAATAAATAAGCGAAAATTAGTAGGATGAATCCATATAAACCCCAACCGATCATTTGTGGCAATGAATTATGCTGTTCAATCGAATATCGGAATATATTTGCAACACCGAAAATTTTTCCGCCTGTCGCAAGGGCAACGGCAATGTTCCCTTTTCGAATTTCTTCCCAGTTCTTATATTTCGTAACAAGTTCAAATAACACCATCGAAACGATAAGACAAAGGACGACTACACTGAAGTAGCCTGCTGTTTCTACCAATGGATGGCTCCAAAATCCAGTATTCTCCAATGTTTTCAACTCCTTTTACGTTCTATCCCTCCTTTACGGATTAGTACGTAAAAGGTTTCAAGAAGTAGACATTACTTTTAAGTTTTTTAAGAAGTCTGCCCCTGGCAAGGCGCCTACACCCGATTTATACAACATATTCAATACATCAACTTGCAAAACTGATTTATTTCAGTTCGACAACGGTGACGCCATGTCCGCCTTCTCCAGCTTCGCCGAACCTGTACGTTTTCACGCGGCTGTGGTTTTTCAAGTATTGCTGGATACCTGTCCTTAAAGCTCCCGTTCCTTTTCCGTGAATGATTGACACTTGGTGGTAATTCGATAGAAGTGCGTCATCCAGATATTTCTCCGTGCGGATAAGAGCGTCTTCATAGCGCTCACCACGTAGATCAAGTTCCAGTTTCACGAACGAATCTCTTCCTCTGACAGAAGCCGAGACATAAGGTTGTTTCTCTTTTTCAGGTTTTACAAATTCGAGCCCCGATTGGTCGAGCTTCATTTTCAATATACCGATTTGAACAATCCATTCATTGTCGGATACTTTATCAATAAGCGTCCCTTTTTGGCCGTAACTGAGCACTTTCACTTCATCACCTGTTTGAAGGGCTCTTGGGGCCGCCTTTGCTTTGACCGCTTTCTTCTTCGCTTCCGAAGGAGCTGCACCTTCGAGACGTTTTCGAGCTTCAATCAATTCATGCTCTTTAACATTGACGCCGGCATTTAGACGCATTGCACGCAAGTCTGAAATAACAGCTTCCGACTCCCGTCTTGCATCGTCGATAATTTTTTTCGCTTTCTCTTTCGCTTTTTCTTCCAGGCGGTCTTTCATATTGTCGAACTCGGACAGTTTTTCTTCCAGTTCACGTTTCAAACGATCTGTTTCCAGTAGGATTTCATGTGTTTCTTCTGCATCCTTTTCCGATTGGACACGGCTTGTCTCCAGTGACAGTATCATTGAATCCACTTCTCCGCGGTCGGTGCCTGTGAATTTTTTCGCACGATTAATAACACGTTCCTGCAATCCAAGACGCTTTGATATTTCGAACGCATTACTGCGTCCCGGAACGCCGATGAGCAAGCGGTATGTCGGACTTAGTGTATCAATATCAAATTCGACACTGGCGTTAGCGACGCCGGGCCGGTTATAACCATATGCTTTCAACTCCGGATAATGGGTTGTCGCCATCACCCTCGCTCCCCGACCGTGTACTTCATCCAGAATCGAGATGGCAAGGGCCGCCCCTTCCTGCGGATCTGTTCCCGAACCAAGCTCATCAAATATTATTAGGGAACGGTCATCGTATTTCTTTAAAATGTCGACAATATTCACCATATGTGACGAGAATGTACTAAGACTTTGCTCAATCGATTGCTCGTCCCCGATATCTGCATAGACTGAATCGAACACAGCAACTTCAGAACCATCGAGTGCCGGAATCGGAAGGCCTGCTTGCGCCATCAGTGTGCATAGGCCCACCGTTTTCAATGTGACAGTCTTCCCGCCAGTATTCGGTCCTGTAATAACGATTGTTGTGATATCTTTGCCGAATTCAATCGTATTCGCAACCGCCTCTTCAATTGATAACAGTGGATGCCGCGCTTTCGTCAAACGGATATATCCTTTGTTGTTCACTTCGGGTTTCGTGCATTTATTCGCTACTCCAAATTTCGCTTTTGCAAGGATAACATCAATTTCGGATAATATCGCGACCAGTATGAAGAGATCATGGGCGACCTCCTGCACTTTTGCTGACAGCTCAATGAGTATTTTCTCGATTTCTTCCTGTTCCTGCAGTTTCAATCTTCTGATCTCGTTATTTGCTTGGACGACCGCATCCGGCTCGATGAACAGTGTTTGACCGGAAGACGACATGTCATGAATGACACCGCGGTAATGCGAGCGATACTCCGACTTAACAGGTATTACATAGCGGTCGTTTCGGATTGTAACGATCGCGTCGGATAACATTTTCGCCGCATTTTTACCGCGAGTATAACTTTCCAACTTCTCCCGCACGCGGCCTTCCTGAATGCGGAGCCCCTGCCGAATTGTGCGAAGCGCCCCCGATGCACTGTCAACAACATGCCCATTGTCATCAATGGATGCATTGATCTCATGTTCCAGTCCTGTCAATACGGGAATGGCATCCTTTTTCGCTATGAAGTGGGGTATTTCAATATCTTCATCTGCCACTATCGCTTCTATGAATTGTCGCAGAACACGACTTGCCCGGATTGTGTTAGCCGTTTCCATCAATTCATATGCACTCAGCATGCCGCCCATTTGCGCACGTTTGGCGTGGGGTCTGATATCACTAATCCCCCCCATCGGCACATTTCCGCGGACACGAAGTATCGATAATCCTTCGTCCGTTTCCTCAAGTAATTTTACAACTTCATCAAAATCGCTGACAGGTACTAATTTTTCCATATAGGAACGACCGGCAACTGAGGTGCAATGGGTTGCTGCCATATCCCGGATTTTATCGAACTCAAGTGTTTTTAAGACACGTTTTTCCAATGTCTTACACTTCCTCTCACTTCCGCACTATATCGCGGATAAATTTATCAAGCGGCCACGTATTGACGACCGTCTCTTTTTTGAGCCAAGCTTTCTTGGCATAGTTTACACCTATATTCATATATCTTAGTTGATCAATTGCGTGTGCGTCTGTATTGATGGCAATCTTGACTCCTGCTTCCTGCGCCATGATAAGGTGGTCCATCGCAAGATCAAGACGATATGGACTTGCATTCAACTCGAGTATTTTATCATACTTTTTCGCCCACTGAATGAGTTGAGGTACATCGGGATCATATCCTTCCCGTTGACCGATGATACGACCAGTCGGGTGTGCAATCATATCGACATGAGGATTTTTAATCGCTGCATGAAGCCGTTCCATAATCACTTCCTGCGATTGGCTAAAGTTGGAATGAATGGACGCGATAACAAAATCAAGTTCACTGAGAAGGTCATCATCAAAATCAAGCGTTGCATCGGGAAGAATGTCCATTTCAGTTCCACAAAAGATTTCAATGTCATCGTATTCTTTATTTAACAATCGAATTTCCGCTATTTGTTCGCGCAGACGTTGCGCCGTGAGACCGTTTGCAACTTTCAAGTATTGCGTATGATCTGTGATGACCATATAGGTATAGCCTTTAGCGCGGCACGCCTCAACCATTTCACGGATCGAGTACCCACCGTCCGACCATGTCGTATGCATATGGAGGTCTGAACGGATATCCTCTATTGCCACCAAACCGGCAAGTTCATCGACACGATCGATTTCTGTGCCATTTCTGCGGACCGCGGGAGGAATGAACGGCAATCCAAAGCGGGCAAAGAACTGTTCTTCCGAATCGAATGTCTTGATAGAACCGTCCTCATTCTCCACTCCGTATTCACTTATCTTCATGCCGTTAGATTTCGCTAATTGACGCATCCGGACATTATGGTCTTTCGAACCAGTGAAATGATGGATGGCACTTGCAAACTGTTCCGCTTTCACGAAACGGAAATCGGCATCAATCGCTTCTTCCAAGTCGAGTGTCACAGATAGTTTTGAATCCCCTGCCGCAATCGTGGATAGAAGCGGCAATGCGGCAAGCAGTTTTTCCCGTACGGTTGTTGGTTCGTCCGTCACTATAATGAAGTCCACATCACTGCTTTCTTCTTCCGTCCGGCGGTAACTTCCGGCGACAGAAAAATGGTTGATTTCTGGAATCAACCGAAGTTCCTGTTCAACGAACGTGACCACTTTTTCCATTTGCCAAATCGGGAACTTTCCTTGCCTAGTTCCCAGAATTTCAATTTCTTTTAAAAAATTCTCCTCGGTCTTCTTGCCGAAACCAGGAACTTTGCTGACCTCCCCGGCAACGCATGCTGCATGTAGCGACTCGATTGAATCGATAGCGATCGCTTCACGCAGTTTGGCGATTTTTTTGCCGCCGAGTCCCGGAATTTTCAACATAGGGATAAGTCCTTTTGGCACCGCCTCTTCCATTTCTTTCAGAAGTTCAGATTCGCCCTTTTCCAACAAATCGGTGATGACAGCACCTGTCCCTTTACCGATCCCTTTCAGCTTTAAAATATCATCCATTTCGGATAAGCTGCGCGGATCCAGCTCAAGTACGTTGGCCGCTTTTCTGAAAGCGGATACTTTGAAATGGTTCTCCCCTAGCAATTCCATATATAATGCAATTTTTTCAAACGTGCGGATAATCGTTTTTTTATTCAATGAAAGCTCTTCCTTTCTAGAAAAAAGCTTCCCTCCAGAAAGGGGGAAGCCGTTAATTTGTATAGATATACCACCATTTTTTCACAGTTTCGGATAACAGCGGCGTATGTTCGAACATTGATTTTGCAAGCAGTGAATTACTTATCTGATCTTGGACAAAATCTATCGGCAACATGGCCAGCAAATAGAGGATCAGGAACATAAGTATATAAAACTCGATAAATCCGAAAACAGCTCCCGTAATACGGGCCAAAAAACCAAGGACGGGTAAATACGTCAGGAAATCAAACATGGACGCAATGAGCTGAAAGACGAATTTGACGACGAGAAATATCAAAACGAATGCCAGTAAGCGGTAGAACGTCTCGTCAAGATCAAGCTTGTCGACCGACATAGATAATTTTGATCCGGCCGTAACACCTGGATAGGGAATCCAAAGGACAAATTTTTCTGCAAGTTGCTTGTAGTATGAATAAGCGACAGCTAGTGCGATGATGAATCCTGTCATATGTATAATTTGTACGATTAGTCCCCGTCTGAATCCAGTGACAAGCCCCCCGAACAGGAGGATAATAATTAGTAAGTCAAGCATGTAATACCGTCAACCCTTCAACTTATTCAATTCTATTTCCATTTGTTCAACTTGCGCTTTTAATTTAAGATTATCATGTACACTATTAACGGCGGTTAACACAGCGATCTTCGTACTGTCTAGGTAGGGATTATGGGCACTGATTTCCCTCATCCGTTCATCAACCAGCGAAGCGACCAGCCGCATATGAGTGCTTGTCTCGGTACCGACCATTTTATAGGTCTGACCGTATATGTCAACCGCTATGCGCGTCTTCTGTTCGTCTGCCAATGCTACAACCTCCTACGTAAAAACTCTGTTACCAATCATACCACGAAACTGTTTTAGTTGTGAAATAAGTCGACGAAAGGAAGTTATAAATTGAGTAATCAAGTAATTATTGTAAATGATCAAGTTATGAAAAGAGTGATAAGTCATTATACGTCTTCTAAAATCGTACGTAATGCCCCAGGAGTCGTTTTTGCCGCAAAGCTACCGGATACATCCATTACCGCCTACAAATCTGGTAAAGTGCTGTTCCAAGGCGCAGGATCCGAACGGGAGGCAGCGCGCTGGGGTAAAGCTGAAGGTAAGGCAGGCTCAGCTGCAGTGAAAAAAAAAGGCGATTCGCTGCCTGATCGCCTAGCTGAACTATCAGTACTCGGATCCGATGAAACTGGAACGGGTGATTTCTTCGGACCTGTCACGGTTGCTGCTTGTTTCGTCCGTGCCGATCAGGTCGAACTAGTGCGCGAACTCGGAGTAAAAGATTCAAAAATGCTGACGGATGACCTTATGCGGAAAATCGCCCCTGATTTGCGGGAAGCGCTTATTCATAGTGTATTGACGCTTGAAAACGCGAAATATAATGAAGTGCAAGCGAGCGGTTGGTCTCAAGGGAAGATTAAAGCCTTACTTCATAATCAGGCACTTAAGCATGTCCTTCGAAAAATGGATGGCGAGAGACCCGATTATATTTTGATTGACCAATTTGCGGAACGTGGCATCTATTATAATCATATTAAAGCGGAGCCTGAAATTGTACGGGAGAATGTGCTGTTTTCGACGAAAGCGGAAGGCCTTCATATGTCGGTTGCAGCTGCTTCAATTATTGCGCGCGTTGCGTTTTTAGAAGAAATGGACCGGTTGAGTGGTATTGCAGGAATGACACTTCCAAAAGGCGCTGGGCCGAAAGTGGATGAGGTGGCTGCCAAGATTTTATTGAAAAGCGGCGAAGTCACGTTGAAATCGTTGACGAAGTGGCATTTTGCAAATGCAGGGAAAGCGAAGGCGCTGGCGGCTAGGAAAAGACGGTGAGTTGTGGTGTGTAATCACAACTTTTGAATTCCAATCACGATATCGGTTTTCTAATTCCAACTTTGCATATTCCTAGCAGGTTGAATGAAAGTAAAAGCTGCAGCTTCCAATCTCTGGTTTGCTGTCGCATCCGCATAGAAATCAAACGCTGCCACTGCGTACGGAGCGAAGCCGTCCGGGGTTCCTGAACCATTTCCGCCTACGACTTTCCTCATGCCCTCGAATGTGAACGCATAATCACCCGTATTCGGGTCAATTGGATAGTCGTTTTTTTGATTTCCTACGGGAGGTTGTTTTGTAATCGTCAAATATTCGGTACTCCACCCCATTTAAAAACCTTGAAGGGCATGTTGCCAATCAAGGTTTTTTAATCACTTTAAGTAATCTATTATTGAATTCACACTTTCCTCAAAACGACTTGGGTTTTTTTCTATAATACTAGTTAATTGGGAAACAATATAGTCCTGAACATCATTGTTCAATGTGGGTATAATTTTTTTATAAATATTTCTGGATGGTTCATGATTTAATATCCTCTTGTGAAGTATCTTTAACCATTCCTGAGCATGAGGAAGCATTTTAGGTATAGAATTTGCTAATATCTTCAATGATGCTTCAGAACCAACAATGTTATCATACGACTCAATTGCATGAATTAGCCCAAACATAACTTCATCGTTTTCAGTTAAGTCATCAAACCCTTGACACAATATTTCTATATGATTAAAATCTTCCATCTTTAATATATTTTCAATAGATTGCTCAAATTTTTCTACTTCATTCTCATCTCTTAATAAACGATTATTCTTTAATTCAGTAAGTTCGACTGAAATGTCCAATTACGCCTACCTCCTATTATCTTTCAATCATATCTGGATACTTTTTTTTATTTAATTTTATTACTTCCAATAAACCTAAACGTATCTCAGGAGTATAAAGCCCTTCTTTTTTATAAATATTTCTTGCATCCATAATATCACGTGCTAAAGCATCACGTATTTGAAGGTTGAGATAATCTTCTAATCTCTTACCAGTCATTCCATATGTTTCAGTTTGACGGTGTCTACCTCCTTTTCCTGGATGAGGATGTTCCATATTCATACTTACTCCATCATTTTTATTAACTCCTGCATTTATTTGCATATATTTTGCAGAAGGCATATGATGTGGTGTAATGTTATCTCCACGTGTTCCAGCATCTATTAATTCTTCATATGTTCCAACTTTTCCTTCTCCCGGTAATAGAGGTTTATCAATATCTATAACCTTACCAACATCCTTAGCCTTAGAAGCATCATGTACCATACCCAGTCCCTTGGCAGGTTTTATGAATGTAAAAGCTGCAGCTTCCAATCTCTGGTTTGCTGTCGCATCCACACTAAGCATGGTACCAATATCTTCCGTATAGAAATCAAACGCTGCCACTGCGTACGGAGCGAAGCCGTCCGGGGTTCCTGAACCATTTCCGCCTACGACTTTCCTCACGCCCTCAAATGTGAACGCATAATCGCCCGTATCCGGGTCAATTGGATAGTAGTTTTTTTGATTTCCTACGGGAGGTTGTTTTGCCAACGCCGCAAAGAGCACTTTTAATTGTTCATCTTCGGAGGTACTTTTTTCACTCAACCTATCAATCGGACTTGCCTGTGTCGACATACCTGGAAGAGATAAAATACTAGGCCCATAAAGACTACCCGTCCCATTAATAATTCCATAGCCAAATCGAATTGTATTTCCACCGGCTAATAGCGTCCCTAACGTCGTTGTCGGTTGACCATCTACGCCCGTCATGACAGGAAGACCGGCCTTTGCAGTTGAACGAAGTGCCAAATCTGTCTTCAGCTTGTTTTTTGAAGAGATGGCTGTCCAATGACTGGCTGGGAAATGGATGTCAGTTAGCCCATCTGTGAACAATCCTTCGATATCCGCAATCCATGATTCCATCGTCATGAGATCATGCTCAATCGGCATCAATGCGGTCGTCTGGGTTGCATCAAATTCATGCAGTTTCGTGATGGTATCGTCTCGCTTAATTTTAGCATTGCGGACACCATACTGCACTTCGCTATCATCGAGATGCGGGAGGGCGACGATGTCAGCAACTTGACTCATGAAACTGTTTGCTTCACTCGTTAAACTTTCCGTTAGTTGCACAATGTTCCGCAACCCATGTTCGATTTCTCCTTCCAGGAAACGCTCATGGATAATACCTGACGGATCTGATTCGAGTGCATCAAGGGCACCCTCCATCCGTTTTAAGACATTAGAAAAGATGGTCTGAAATGTCGTGAAAAATTGAAGGAACGGCAAATGACAGTCTGCGTAAAACGCGCGGATTGCATTTCCTCCTTCACCTTTCAGTGAATCTTCCAGCGTAACGAGTCCTTCGACCGATCTATGGATTGATTCCATTTCGTTTCCAAGACGATTAAGCATCGCGATGTTTTGACGGAGTCCATACAGGAATGGGAGGACGTCGAGTAGTTTCATATGTATCGCCTCATCAGTTGCCCGAAAACGATAACGTTCGACTGCTTCCAATATTTTTTATTACACAATAATTTCCTGTTGATAAACATTTCGCTCCCCTCTTTTAAATTTGTAAAAGTTTAAATACTCTCTCATAGTTATGTACGAAGTTTACTGGAGAAGGTTTCCTTATAACTCTGAAATGATACAGAAGGAGCGTACAAATTTAATGAAATCAGGACTAAAGACCAGAAATAAGCTAAGCACTTCATAAGGAATCTCATAGATTTGACTAACCCGATTTATTAATATGCGTGTTTACTTTCGGAAGGGTAATTAAAACTTTCGGGCTTTAATTGTACCCAACAAAATATCGTTCCAGCAAAAAAAGCGGTACACAGAATAGAAATTCTGTGTACCGCTTACGTTTATTTATCCGCGAAGCAAAGCTCCTGCTTCAGTTGTTAACGCGTTCAACACTTTGTCGTGCGCTTTGACGACTTCTTCGTCCGTCAATGTGCGCTCGGAATCTGAATATGTCAGCGAAAATGCAAGAGACTTCTTGCCATCCTCAACATTATCCCCTTCGTACAAGTCGAACAATCTGATGTCTTTCAACAATTTTCCGCCAGCACTTTGAATAACATTTTCTAGCGTACCTGCTGATGTATCGCTCGAAACGACTAGCGCGATGTCCCTTGAACTCGATGGGAAACGTGGAACCGGAACGTATAGCAACTCATCCGTTTCGATGGAAAGGATTTTAGCAAGGTTCATTTCCATGACATATGTGTTTTTCAAATCACGTTTTTTCTGTTCCGTCGGATGGATTTGACCGATCAAACCAATCCGCTCGCCGTTAAAGAAAATATTCGCCGTGCGACCGGGGTGCATCCCGTCAAGAACAGCTTGTTCAAATGAGAGACCTTCAACTAGTCCAAGGCTGTCCATCAATCCTTCGACAATCCCTTTCAGGACGAAGAAGTCAACCGTTTTTGTTTCGGCTTGCCAAGCGTGGTCTACCCATTTCCCTGTAATGACAGCTGCCACATGTTCCACTTCCTGCGGCAGGCCATCTTCCCCTTCTCCGAGGAAAACCGATCCCGTTTCGTATAGTGCCACCGAATCCATTCGGCGCGCAACGTTGTATGTTGCGGCCTCTAGGAGATGTGGGATTAGACTTTGACGTAGGATGCTGCGATCTTCACTCATCGGCATCAGAAGTTCTGTGACAGGCGCTGTTTCAAGTGCATAGCTTTGTGCCTGTTCCTTAGATGTCAATGAATACGTCAGTGCTTGATAGAGCCCTGCACCTTCCAGGAAAGCCCTGACTGTACGACGTTTCGCCTGATATGGCGTCAAGCCGCCCGGTGTCGATTCCGTCACAGGAAGCGTCATCGGAATCAAGTCATAGCCGTACATCCGAACAATTTCTTCGATAATATCTTCTTCAATACGCAGATCCTGTCTGCGAGTCGGCGCATCGATAAGTAGTTTGCCGTTCACCGCTTCTGTCGGGATTTGCAGTCTATCCAAAATCGCCAGCATTTCTTCCAGAGGTATTTTCATACCTAAACGGTTGTTAATATAATCCGGGGAAACAACAATTCGTACAGGCGTTTTTTCGAGTTCATCGACAATGACGGACCCTGCTAGCACTTCGCCGCCCGCGATGTCGGTCAGAAGTTGTGCGGCACGTTCTGCTGCAGCTTCGACCCGATTCGGATCGACTCCTTTTTCAAAGCGCGTACTTGCATCACTGCGAAGCCCAAGCTCTCTCGACGTGCGGCGAACAGATCCCGGTGCAAAGTAAGCCGACTCGATGACAACAGTCGTCGTACCGTCATGCACTTCAGTATTTAGTCCGCCCATTACGCCGGCGATTGCCACCGGTTCCTTGCCATTTGTAATGACAAGTTGATGCGCTTCAAGCGTCCGGTCAGTATCATCCAATGTCGTGATTTTCTCGCCTTGTTCCGCAAGACGGACAGCGATTTCTCCTGTTCCAAGACGATCGTAGTCAAATGCATGAAGCGGCTGGCCGTATTCCATCAGCACAAAGTTCGTAATATCGACAACGTTATTATGCGGACGTACGCCTGCAGCCATCAAACGATTTTGCAGCCATAACGGAGACTCTTCAACTTTGACGTTTTTCACAACTTTCGCGACGTACATCGGATTGTCTTCTTTTGCTTCAATGCGCAATTTCAACACATCTTCCGCTTTTTCATTAGAAGATGTGTAGTTAATTTCAGGTAGCTGAATTCCTTGTGATAAAATCGCGCCAACTTCATAGGCAACACCAATCATGCTAAGTGCGTCCGAGCGATTTGGCGTCAAATCGAATTCAAGCACTTGATCATCAAGACCAAGCAGGGGAAGTGCTGATTCGCCAGGTACGGCCGATTCAGGGAGTACGTAAATACCTTCCGCATAGGCTTTCGGTACAAGCTTCCCTTCAATTGCAAGTTCTTGAAGCGAACAAATCATCCCGTTCGATTCCTCACCGCGCAGTTTCGCTTTTTTAATTTTCATGCCACCCGGCAGTACAGCGCCCGGGCGTGCAACAATCACTTTTTGTCCTTCTGCAACGTTCGGTGCACCACAAATGATTTGTGTTGTTTCTTCCCCAACATCCACTTGACAGATGCGCAATTTGTCCGCTTCCGGATGCTTCACACATTCCTTCACATATCCAACGACAACGTTCGTCATGCCGTGAGAACGGTCGATGATGGAATCGACTTCAATGCCCGAGCGAGTAATTTTTTCCGCAAGAGCAGCTTCCGCAATTCCCTCTATATTTACGTATTCACTTAACCATTTTGTAGATACTAACATATCAATTCCTCCTTATACTTCCGTACGGTGGAATTGCGATACGAAACGCACGTCATTCGTATAGAAATGACGGATATCTTCCACACCATATTTCAACATTGCAATTCTCTCAGGTCCCATACCGAAAGCGAAACCTGATACGACAGCCGGATCATAACCAGCCATTTTCAGTACGTTAGGGTGTACCATTCCAGCACCCAAAATTTCGATCCAGCCCGTTTTCTTACAAACGTTACAGCCGTCTCCGCCGCATTTGAAGCATGAAATATCCATTTCAACGGATGGTTCCGTGAATGGGAAGAAGCTTGGACGCAGACGAATTTCACGCTCATCGCCAAACATTTTCTTCGCGAATAAAGAAAGGGTCCCTTTCAAGTCGCTCATTCGGATATCTTCACCGATAACAAGTCCTTCGATTTGTGTGAACTGGTGTGAATGTGTCGCATCATCACTGTCACGTCGGTACACTTTACCGGGGCAGATGATTTTAATTGGCGCGCCGCCTTTTGCTTCCATCGTGCGAGCCTGCACAGGTGACGTATGTGTACGAAGAAGAATATCTTCGGATATGTAGAACGAGTCTTGCATATCGCGTGCTGGGTGCCCTTTTGGCAAGTTCAGCGCCTCAAAATTGTAATAATCTTTCTCAACTTCGGGACCTTCGGCGATTTCATAGCCCATGCTAATGAAGAAGTCTTCGATTTCCTCGACAACACGTGTTAGCGGATGGTGATTCCCTGTTCGTGCTGGACGTCCAGGCAATGTCACATCAATTGATTCTTTTTCAAGCTGTTCATTGATTGCTAATTCCTCAAGAGCCGACATACGATTCTCCAAAACCTCTGTTACCGTTTCACGGATGACATTGACGAGTGCCCCCATCTTAGGTCGTTCCTCAGCAGGGAGTTTCCCCATGCCTTTCAGTAGATCCGTGATTGGTCCCTTTTTCCCTAAATACGCAACACGGACTTCGTTTAACGCTTTAACATCTGAAGCTGCTTCAATCTTTGCAAGCGCCTCATCTTTCAACAGTTCTAATTGTGCTTCCATTGCGATTCTCCCTTTCCTAAATCAAATGCGCCTTGACTTATTTCCGCCCAGATTTTGAATTGAGCTTGAGGCCTACAGAATGTAGGTCATGCAGTCGTTGCGACAGGACGTCGCGAACTTAGACTGCCTTCCTTGAATCCTTTCAAAATCTGTGGCATCCGCCGGAGGCTTTAATTTTATTCAGTGGGTTTTGAAAACCCACTGAATAAAATTAAAAAACCCCGCCCCTATAAAAGGGACGAGGACGATTTCGCGGTACCACCCTGATTTATCACGCCCGAAAGCATGATCACTCAAATCGGAATAACGGTCCGGCACCGGCACGCCTTTACAGCTTGCGCTGGTCCCGGCGGCAGCTCACGGGGTGAACTTCGACAATCATTTACCCATCTGCGCTTTCAGTCAAGGCGCGGACTCCCTTTCGGCTCATGTGTTGTTTACTTTTCCCGATCATCGCTTTTCATTTCTGTTCATAACCAATAGTATACCCGATTATGATTTGTACAGCAACAACATGCTGATTTCAAAGTTTAGAGTAAGTGTACAAAAGAATTCCCGTCGCAACAGCCACGTTTAACGATTCCGCTTTTCCGTACATTGGAATTTTGACTGTGTTGTCTGCCATCGCAAGCAAGTCAGGATCGACACCGCTGCCTTCATTACCTACGATCAATGCAAATTCGGCTTGCGGCCAGATATCGGAGTGATTTACAGCATTTTTCAGCCCTGTACCCAACACTTGGACACCGGCTTCTTTCGCCTTAGCGGTCCATTCCACGAGATTCCCTTTTACGATTGGAATATTGAAGTGGGATCCTTGTGCGGACCGTACTGTTTTTGGGTTAAATGGGTCTGCTGTCCCTACACCAAGAATAACTGCATCCATTCCAGCAGCATCGGCCGTCCGGATCATCGTTCCCACGTTACCGGGATCTTGGACTGCGTCAATCATCAATAGTTTTTTCCATGATGCATAATCTTCTTCGGCTTGTTGGGGCTGTCGGCAATGTGCGTAAATGCCTTGCGACTGACCCGTCTCCGAAATTTCTTTAGCGATAGCCTCTGTTATTTCAACAAGCTTTATACTTTCAATAGACCATCCTTCCGGAATTTCTACACCATCCCGGATGATCAATGATAGAATTGTTTCGTCATTTTTCATTGCTTCTTCTACGAGATGAAAGCCTTCAACAAGGAATTCCTTCGACTGATCGCGTTCTTTTCGTGTCGTGACAAGCTTTTTCCAATGTTTCACAAGCGCGTTTTGTGAGGATTCAATGCGTTTCATGTATACGTTACCGCCTTTTTCTTTTCAGTGTATCAAATGGCGGTATAGTTGGCGATATTTGTGTCCAAAATAGGTGTGGGAGGTTGATGAAATGAATTTTCAAATACGAGATGCAATTACGGCAAACATGACGAATAATACTGCGGAAGATATCCGAAACGTCGTGGAAGACGCCATTAAGAGAGGCGAAGAGCACCTATTACCTGGACTTGGGGTGTTTTTCGAAAAGCTCTGGAACCATGCGGGCGAACAGGAAAAATCGAAAATCGCCGGCGAACTGGCAACGGTATTTACGGCTAGTTGAGTTGAATTGACTCGGTGACAGTCACCCAGTCAATTCAAATACAATCAAAACAAACACGAAAGTTTAAACTTTCGTGTTTGTTTATGTATTTCCGATAAACCTCTCGATTTTAGAACTGAATATTTTTCACGAAGAAATCGAACCCCATCGCTGTCGCACTACCGAATACGAGCGTCCATAATGCGATGCTAACCGTCATCCAGATTGTTGTATTCAATTTACTTGCCCCGAATAATAGTCCGATGAATGCGGCGATATGGGTGCCAATCAGAATTGGACCGAGTAATGCGAGTCCTGGCATACCGTATTTATTCCAAATTCGTTTGCCCCGTTCTGTACGCTTTGACTCGGCTTTTCCTTCTTTTTGTTTCCGGGACTCCATCCATTCCTTTATTTTTTGGAATGCAATGATGAGAATAAGCACTGTCAGCATATTGCCGATAAATGCAAGAGTCATTACCCAAAACGGGGACAAACCTCTAATGATTCCCAAAGGTATGACGAGCGCAATCTCCAACCATGGAATCGCGGCTCCTAAAAAAACTAAAAAGTATTCAAACATTTTTTCAAATCCTTCATTGCAAAATTTTGTTTTTGGTAAAACATATTTTCAGTTTACCATTAACTAAGAATTAATCTGCAAAAAAGCCCAGGAAGCAAACCTGAGCTTTTTTCTTAGTTTGATTATAACAAAGATGCAAGTACCGCTTTTTGTGCATGCAATCGATTCCCTGCTTGCTGGAAAACATAAGAGTTCGGGCCATCAATAACCGAAGTTGCCACTTCCTCTTCACGGTGTGCAGGCAAGCAGTGTAAAAACATATAATCCTTTTTCGCATGGGCTACTAAACCGTCGTTAATTTGAAACTCTTTAAATGCTGCTAGACGTGCTGCTGCTTCCTCTTCTTGGCCCATACTCGTCCAGACGTCTGTATAAACGATGTCTGCATCTGCAACGGCCTCTACAGGATTCGTTGTTTCAAAAACACTGCCGCCATTTTTAACAGCAATGGCTTTCGCTTTCACTAGAAGATTGGGATTGTATTCAAACCCGTTCGGCGTAGCAACCGCTACGTGCATTCCCATATGTGCAGCGGCAATAACCAATGAATGTGCCACATTATTGCCGTCCCCGACGTATGCCAATTTCATTCCCGCCAATGAACCTTTCACTTCCAAAACCGTCAGTAGATCCGCTAACGCCTGGCACGGATGAAAGATATCCGTCAAGCCATTGATGACCGGAACCGAAGTATGTTCTGCCAATTCTTTCACCATTTCATGCGAGTTCGCACGAATCATGACACCATCCAAGTACTCAGACAATACATGGCCTGTATCGTATACCGACTCTCCGCGCCCGATCTGCAAATCGCGTGCATTCATGAACATCGCATGCCCTCCAAGCTGAATCATACCGACTTCGAACGAGATGCGTGTACGTGTTGAATGCTTTTCAAAAATCATACCGAGTGTTTTTCCTGCCAATAAATCCGGCATTTTCCCTGAAACCATATCTTTTTTCATGTCGTCCGCCATATGCAATAAATATGATATCTCTTCATGGGTATAATCGAGAAGAGTCAGTAAATCTCTCCCTTTCAGTCCTTCAGCAATTTTCATGTGTTCCTTTTCAGTCGTTAACATTCCCTCATCCCCTTACATCTTTTTCAATTAGTACTCTGATTATATGTATGCATAAATATAAAGTCAAGTGCATTATTATAGATTTGTACGAATAAAAAACTGCCCAAGCCATTTGATGCGCCTGAGCAGATAAATTATTCATTTATTCAAATGTAATCTTATCCACTGTGTCACGGTCCATTTTTTTTATGACCTCAACAATCAGTTTCACCGTATTTTCATAATCGTCTCGATGCAGAATACCTGCATGCGAGTGGATATAGCGTGTCGGTATACAGATTGCAAGGGACGGAACACCTTTTCCGGAAAGATGAATCGAACCTGCATCCGTTCCACCGCCTGGAATCGTTTCGAATTGATAAGGAATGCTATTTTCCTCGGCAGTATCAACGACAAGCTCACGGAGTCCTTTATGCGATACCATTGATGCGTCGAATAAAAGAATTTGAGGGCCGTCGCCCATTTTGCCTGTTGCTTCTTTTGACGTGATACCTGGCGTATCTCCCGCAATTCCCACGTCAACAGCAAATCCGATGTCTGGTTGAATTTTTGTCGCTGCCGTACGTGCTCCGCGAAGACCGATTTCCTCTTGCGCAGCACCAACTCCGAAAACGATATTTGGATGTTTCTCATCTTTAAGCGCTTTCATAACATCAATCGCGATTGCGCAACCTATCCGGTTATCCCACGCTTTTGCGAGTAGATATTTTTCATTATTCATAACCGTGAATTCAAAGTAGGGAACGACCATATCCCCCGGCAAAATGCCCCACTCCATCGCTTCCGCTTTCGAAGTTGCACCGATGTCTATGAACATGTCTTTAATATCCACCGGTTTTTTACGAGCTTCCGGCGATAAGATATGCGGCGGTTTTGATCCAATAACACCTGTTACTGTATCTCCTTTGCGCGTGACGATTGTCACACGCTGTGCAAGCATTACTTGTGACCACCAGCCGCCTACCGTTTGGAATGAAAGGAAACCTTTATCATCGATTTTGGAGATCATGAATCCCACTTCATCCAAGTGACCTGCCAGCATGATTCTCGGTCCGTTCTCCTCGCCTGTCTTCTTTGCGATTAATGAACCAAGACCGTCCTGTTCGATTTCATCCGAAAACGGCTCTATGTATTTCCTCATCACTTCACGCGGTTCACGCTCATTGCCGGGAATTCCTTTTGCATCTGTCAGTTCCTTCAGCATCGACAACGTTTCGTCTAATTTCGTCATTTACTTCGACCTCCTAAATAGGTTGCACATGTGTAGTATATGCGATAGTGGTCTTGTTATCAAAACATTTTGGTTTTAAAATTCAAACACATGAAATATCCCCCGACCGGCAGTGTCGATTGGGGGATATTGTGTTAGTTGTTCAAACAAACATAATTAATGCGATTGTTGCATTTGTTTATGAATTGACTTGGTGACTGTCACCCACCCGCCCCTCCCGAACACAGTAGGACTGTATTAAAGAAGCTCTTTCCTCAACTCGGCAGCGTTTTTCGGTGATAGCAATCCAGGTGCGATGTCGAATACCGTTTTTGCTCCCGTCTCACCATTTTGATTTAACCGATAGGCTGCGCGTGCATAGGCTACGAGTACGCTCGACGTAAATTCAGGGTTGCTATCAAGTTTCAATGAGTATTCTATCACCTGTGCGGTGCCTTCACCTGTCTTGCCGCTGCGAATTACGAAACCGCCGTGCGGCATTGCCGAATGGTCCTGTTTCAATTCTTCTTCAGTGATGAAAGTTACTGTCGTATCATAATCGGTGAAGTAGTCAGGCATCGTGACGATCGTATTTTTAACGTTGTCAGCGTCGACTCCTTCTTCTAGAACTACATAGCATTCGCGGGTATGCTTCTCACGTGTCGACAGTTCCGGCAACGAACCGCTGCGCACTCGATCAACCGCGTCGGGAACCGGAATCGTATATTGGACAGCTCCTTTTACGCCTTCAATTCTTCTGAGTGCATCGGAGTGACCTTGGCTAAGCCCTTTCCCCCAGAACGTATAAGTCTCGCCTTCCGATAAAACAGCCTCGCCGAACAGACGGTTGATCGAGAATAATCCCGGATCCCAGCCGACGGAAATGATTGCAGTCTTACCATTTGGTTTGGCAGATGAATCGACCGATTCAAAATAACCCGGAATTTTCGCATGTGTATCGAAGCTATCCACCGTGTTGAATAAAGCCGATAGTGCCGGTCCTTGCTCTGGAAGATCATTTTTCGATCCACCACAAAGAATAAGTACATCGATTGCCTTTGTAAATTCATGAATATCATCCATCATATGTACGGGTACATTGCCATTCAGCAATTTCACGTCTTCCGGATTCCTTCTCGTAAATACGCCGACCAGTTCCATGTCTTGGTTTTGTCCAATTGCGGATTCAACACCGCGTCCCAAATTTCCATATCCTGCAATTCCTACTCTGATTGTCATCGACTAATTTCCCCTTTCAAACTGTTTTATTAATTTTCAGCCATTTATGGTATAAGTTTATCTCTTTGTTGGTCATTTTTCTAGATAACTCGTCCGCATTCGTTAAAAATATTTCCTCAACGTCCACATATCCATACTTATCACCATTTTGCCTCATTAAGGGAAGGCTCTCATATTTTAACGGATAACCCCCATCTTCCCGGATAAACCCTTTTAACGATTTCATATATTTCATGATTTCGCTATGAAGTTTTTCATTGCCATGCATCGGTTCCGTTGACGTAAAGATGAATGTCGTCGTCTCACCATATGGTCCTGTTCCGCATGGGTCCGCCACATTTTCCGCAATCCAGCCTGTAAAGCGGCCTTGGTCGCCTGAACGGATAATTTTATCAAAAACCGTACTCATGATTTTATTTTTCAGTAAACATAAGTCTAATTCTACTTCTTTCAGTCTTTCATTATCAAAATGCATGACCCATCCTGCAGACGTCATTTCACGATCTGTTATGCTATCCAACCCGATGAAAGGTCCAACTTTTCCAGGATCATCGCTATACAGCTCTGCGAAAGTGATTTGCATATCATCCTGAATCGCTTCCGGCATGTGCACAACCAGTTGCTTTTCTATCGTAAACACTTCATTAACTATCCGTCCAAAATAAAACGGAATTTCTTTTTGAACACTGATCAACGCCGCAGCCAATCGCGATTTCTCATCATCTAAACGGATAGTCAGCATAAATGGAATCGTATCCACTTGACCGTCACTCTTCCAAATAATCGCTTCCATTACTATCCTATCAACTGATGATTGCGCATGTTTCACGACAACGCCCGCCTTGGCAACTTCACCGGCAACGAATTGATCCGTTTGAATGAAAAATTCAATGGAAGTATCTGCTGTTACATGCGGAATTAGTGCCGCTCCTTCAGCGAACGATTTGTGAACAGCCGTGTATTCAGGTTTAGACAAATCAGCAGTTGGTCCGGTTACTAAATTCCTGTCATAAAACGGCTCGTAGTAATGCTCCAAGTCCAGCTGAACAAAGATATATTGTTTTTCAATTTGTTCTTCATTTGCTTTATCATCCTGCCTGCCGAAAATTCTTTTAAGGAAACCCACTACTCTCTCACCTCTTTAATTGCATTTAATTAGTAGTAATCTTATCGTTACAGCTCGTTAAATGGCAAACGTAAAGGATTGTTCACAATCTGTCCTTTTCCCCCCGAGGCTAAAAAATGCTAAAGTATAGGATGGTATCTATCAATTGAAAAGAGGCTACATTATGCGTGGTTTTGTTTACCTCATCGTTTTCTTCTCGTTTTTTGATTTATTTTCTCAATTGCCCGTAATGAGCCCGTTTGCATTATCACTCGGCGCTACTCCATTTCTAGTCGGACTTGCAGTCGGTATGTATTCATTCTCAAATACAATCGGGAATATCATTTCGGGTTTCATGACTGACAAAAGAGGACCATACCTCATACTCGTATTGGGACTGTTCGCATCCGCGTTATCCCTCTTCTTCTATACAGTTGTATCTGGCCCGATGTCACTGCTTGGCGTACGATTCGTTCATGGTTTCATGGAAGGCCTGATTGTACCCGCGGCATTCACTTTCTTAGCAAACCGTGCCGAAGAATCGAAGCGTGGTAAAAGTGTTGCAATTTCTGGTGCATTTGTTGGAATGGCTGCAATTGTTGGTCCTGCTTATGGCGGAATTGTTGCCGCTAAAACTAGCACGCCTTTCATCATGGCAGTCAACGGCGGGATAATGATGCTACTGGCAATACTAGCGTTCTTTGTTCTTCGCTCATTTACATATGTTCGAAAACACACTTTGCAAAGTTCTAAAAAGTTTCGAGTCATCCACCTGTTTCATAATCCCGGAATGGTCAGGGCATTTGCAGGGGCATTCTTTTTAATGTTCTCCCAAGGGGTACTTGCCCTTGTCCTGCCTTTAAAAATTGAATCACTTGGATTTGATACGAAAACATCCGGTTTGTTACTAAGTACATTCGGTGTCGTCGCGATTCTCATCTTTTTATTGCCAATCAACCGGATTTTCGACCGTGTTCGGCCGGTTGTGACACTTGCGTTCGGAATATCACTCATGGGGCTAAGCATGCTGTTCTTAAGTCAAATCGAGGAATTGAATTACTTGTATATTGCGATGAGCATTTATGGGGCGGGATTCGCTTTCCTCTTCCCATCTATCAACTCACTGCTGATCGATTCATCCTCTCCTGAATTCCGCGGGAAAGCATATGGTTATTTTTACGCATTCTTCTCGATTGGAGTCGTTGCGGGATCAGGTGTAATCGGTTTCTTGGACCTCAATTACCGTGGCGCTTTCCTGTTGACCGGGTTCATTCTGCTAGCTGTCGCTCTGTATGCCTTGATTGGATTGAAGAATAGAGATTCTATTGACAAACCATCCTCAGTCGTTTAATGTCAAATACGAAATGAATAACCCTGTTCGGGAGAGGTTCATAGCGACCCTCTTAAAAAAACTATGGATGACGGAATTTACGCCATGTCATTTCGACATGGCTCTTTTTTGACACCTATGGACCTCCCCGGCAAACTATACGGGAGGTTTTTTTAATTGGCTGGAAGAGATGAAGCAACATTGACCGACTTAACATTACTGGGCAATCAAAACACGAAATATTTGTATGAATATAACCCTGCCATTTTAGAGGCTGTCGACAATATGCATGTGGAGCGCGATTTCTTTGTGAAATTCAACTGTCCGGAATTCACGTCACTTTGTCCGATGACAGGACAGCCCGATTTCGCAACGATGTATATCAGTTTTGTGCCCGATAAAAAACTTGTGGAAAGTAAATCACTGAAATTATATTTATTCAGCTTCCGCAATCATGGCGATTTCCATGAGGACTGCGTCAATATTATTATGAATGATTTAATTAAACTGATTGAACCGCGCTATATCGAAGTATGGGGTAAATTCACACCGCGCGGCGGCTTGTCTATCGACCCTTATTGCAACTATGGTATACCCGGAACAAAATATGAAAATATGGCGGAACACCGGCTGATGAATCACGATATGTATCCGGAAAAAATCGATAACCGATAAGAAACGGAGAATAATGACCGAGGAAAAGCAAAGCAGAAAACAATAAACGTTTACCCCTCCCTACTTTTAGGAATTAAATAAGCAGGGAGGGGTTTTTTATGGATATTTTCACGGTCGGTCATTCAACTCATACAAGCGAGGAATTTCTGAAATTGCTCACTGACACACAGATAGAAGTACTTGTAGATGTGCGTGCATTTCCCGGAAGCCGAAAGTTCCCACATTTCCATAAAGATGAAATGAGCATCTGGCTTCCTGAAGCTGGCATCGAGTATTTACATAGTAAGGAACTCGGGGGCAGAAGAAACAAATCAAAGACTGTGGATGATGAAATAAATGATGCATGGAATAATCAATCTTTCCATAATTATGCGGACTATACGCTGGGAAGTGATTTCCTAACGGGGCTTGATCAATTGAAGACGATAGCTTCGGACAAAAAAGTCGCTTATTGCTGTTCCGAGCGTCATCCCGCACGCTGTCACCGTTTATTGATCAGCAATTGGCTTTCTTTGAATGGTTGGACTGTCCGTCATATTATTGATGGTTCTAAAGGATTAACTGAAATCGTTGAACATGAACCCGGTCAATGGGGAGCGCAACCTGAATTACGACTAGATGGGTCAGTTGTATATCCGGATTAAAAAAAGGCAGACTGGATCCCGATTGGGAATACAGCCTGCCTTTTGCATTCAACTGTTATTAAACGTTTTGCATCTGGTAATCCTTGATTTCTCCCATGAACGTTTCGCCGTATCTCTCCAGTTTCGCAAGTCCTACTCCATTTACTTCAAGGAACTCATCATCCGTGACCGGCATCCTTGCCGCCATATCTCGTAATGTTTTATCCGAGAATACGACGAAAGGCGGTACGCCCGCTTCTTGAGCCAGTCGCATGCGGAGTGCACGCAGCTGATCGAATAACGGATCGTCATTGGCAACTTGTGACGTAATAATCGATATTTTACGATTGACAGTGACTTTGCCAGTTAGCACGTCTTTACCCCGTTCACTTACATAAATGGTCGGAAATTGGCCATTTTCTACGCCTAAATAACTTTCCGAAATAATGAACTCGATGAAATCGGATATATCTTTTGCACTACGCTCTTTCATCAATCCATATGTCGTTAATTTATCGAAACCGAATTCAATAACTTTTTTATTCCTAGAACCTGTTAACACCTGAGCGATCATCGTCTTTCCGAATCGTTGCCCCATCCGGATGACGCAGGATAACACTTTTTGAACGTCTTCGGTGACATCTGTACTTTCCCGTGTGTCCGTACAATTTGCACAACGTCCGCAATCAGCGACATCTGTCTCTCCGAAATACAAGATGATGAATTTCTGAAGACATGTTTCCGTGTGGCAATAATCGATCATGGATTGTAATTTTTCAAGCTCCGCCGGTATTCTGCTTTCGTCTTGCGATTGATCAATCAGAAAACGCTGTGTTTGAACGTCTTGCGATGAAAAAAGTACTGTACAGGCGCTGTCGAGTCCGTCACGTCCTGCACGACCCGCTTCCTGGTAATAGCTTTCCATGTTTTTCGGCATCTGATAATGAATGACGTATCGAATATTGGATTTGTCAATTCCCATACCGAATGCGTTCGTCGCAACCATGACAGAAGCTTCATCATTCAAGAACCGATCTTGTCCACTCTGGCGTTCATTATCTCCGAGCCCCGCATGGTATTTGGCAACTTTCACTCCACTTTTCTGGAGAATATCATGGACATGATCAACCGCTTTTCGCGTTGCTGCATAAATGATGCCCGCTTCCCCTTCGTTTTTACGCACATATTCTTTTACATACTTTTCGCGGTCCTGACCTTTAACGACTGAAAATGTTAGATTTGCTCGTTCAAAACCGGTCATAACCGTATTCGCTTCGCTAATTCCAAGCTGCCGGCAAATATCTTCCCGTACAGCTGGGGTTGCAGTGGCTGTAAGCGCAAGAACGACCGGTTTCTCATCAAATAATGATACGATGCTGCTAATATTTCGGTAAGCTGGACGGAAATCGTGACCCCATTGTGAAATACAATGCGCTTCATCAATGGCGACCATCGGAATTGTCATCCTTCGCAACTGATTTTTGAAAGTTGGTGAATCCAGGCGCTCGGGAGCAACATAGAGCAGTTGGTATTCACCTGACACAGCCCGTTCCATCGTTTCGAAGTATTCCTCTGTTGACAGCGAACTGTTAATATATGCCGCTGGAATGCCCGCTTGATGGAGCGCATCGACCTGGTCCTTCATTAATGAAATAAGCGGTGAAATAACGAGGACAGTGCCTTCCATCACGAGTGCAGGTACTTGGTAACAGACGGATTTCCCTCCACCTGTCGGCATGACACAAAGTGTATCTTGCTGTTGCATCACTCCGCGAATCACTTGCTCCTGCCCTGTGCGGAATGAAGGATACCCAAAATATGTTGACAATATCGATAAAGCCTTTTCGATTTGGACCATCTCCTAACTATATATCAAAGAAAAAAGCACCGGGTACTGGTGCTTTTTGTTGGTTTCTTTTTCAAAATTATTCATTGTGCCTGTCCAATCATTTCAATCATGCTTTGGTCTCGGGCATTTATTTAAGAATACCAGATTATGCAGCATATTGGAATGGAAGTCCGTTCTATGTTCAATTGAAATAAAGGATTGTCCATGGTACATGCTTCAGCGCTTTGTGGAGGCCTCCCGCGATTAGCCGAACAGAAGATCACTGCTCGTCTTATCGCTCCGGCTACCACATAAAAGGCGCCTTCGCTAGTGTCTCTGAGTTATATTGGAACCACTAAAAAAGCTCGCAATTATTTAGTGAACTAAGATTGACCAGAATACATGCTTCGCAGGTTCCCCCAGGTATATTGTGACACTGAAGTTGTTCAACATAAAAAAATCAGATAAGTTTTGTTTTCATGATTGCTTTTCCTTCTACCACTTCGATTTCCGCGTATGCTCCGTTAACGAACGTCATTTGCGGGGGTACGTGTCCGATATCTGCATCATATGCAATAGGTAGGCCAGTCAGTTCGCCCAGCCTTTCTAGTGCGTCTACATCACTGAAACCGCCTTTTGCTATTCCAGCAGCTGTTCGGCCGAATACGATTCCCGCCGCATTGTCAAACCAACCGGCGTTATGCAATTGAAGAATGGAACGGTAGAAATCCGGTGCGTCCATATCACTGTTTTCCAGCGCCCAAACTATTTTTTCTCCTGCAATGAACTCCTCCTGAAATCTCTTCACGTCTCCAAAAGGCGTTCCGACCAAATGACGGATTGTATCGATGCACCCTGCTAATAAACGGCCTTCGAACCGGACCGGTTTATTACCGATTGTCTTCCATTCCGTCTCTGTATCTAATTTAAAGACATATGGATCGGATGGGGCAAAATGCTGCCATTCGGATTGGTGTTTTTCAGATGATGGCTGGACAATCATCTCTCCTCTGGATGCGGTCAGCACTTCGATGAATTTAGATGTGACAGGATCCCACGCATCACTTCGCAGATCAACGAAGTTCGTCCCATGAACTGTCGCTATCCCGGTTAGCAGCGTAATAGGTAAGAGTAATGTACTGGTATCCGAGTAACCTACTATCCATTTGGGTTTCATTTCCCCAAAGTTGAGAAGTGGGAGGATTTCGGATAGGAAGTGACCGCCCCATGGAGGAATCACCGCGTAAACATCATCATCTTCCATCATCTCTTTAAATTCCGCCAATCGCATTTCTTTCGGCGTGGATGTCAGCTTTTCATTCGTCCAAACGGTTTCACCAAGCAGTACGGAGAATCCCCTTTTCTCAAACTGATGGGCAGCTTTTCTTAATAAATGATGCAGTTCACTTTCAACTCCTGATGAAGTTGCGGTGACTCCGATGGTTTGGCCTATTTTAAGTGGTTCTGGATAACGGATCATCAACAGTCCCCTTCTTTCTTCTGGTAGATTTCTTCAATCATTTTTCATAATCATGCGTCTTTTTAACGCTTTGGTCAACCTCAGTGTCCAAATAAAATATCCCCCGACCGAAAATCCGATTGAGGGATAGCATTACCATTTTATTATCATTCGGACGTAACTTAAACATACCTTCGATATACCTTGTTTCTGTCAAACGAATAGACGACTTGCAAGTTCTCTACATACGTTTCCAAATGTACAATCCGTCCCCATAATTGATAAATATAAGGTAGCACACTTTCCAAGTACTTCAGATCCAATTCCGTACCTTCGTATTTATGCACTAAATACAATTCACCATTCCTTAAATAATCGCCATTTTCAACGACAATATAAGGAAATCCTCCATTTACACGCATCGAAACTAATTGATTTCTTACATCTTCATAATCCTTATTCGTAATTTCATAATTGTTACCCTTTTTCTCAAAGAGGTACAAATCTTCCTTCTGAACCAACTCTTTCGTGACATAATTCCGGATGAAAGAGATATCCGACTCGATTTCCCTCACTTCAAATATTTTCTCTCTGCCCGTGTTCGGCTTAATTCCCAACCTTTTCATATTCTCCGTCGGATTGTTAAATCTATCTTCGATGTCTTCATATATTTTCAATCCCAGATAGTAAGGATTGATGGTCGTTTTTGAAGGTTGAATGACATTTGCATTTAGTGTAGCGAACTCGATTGTATCTTCAGTCGATAAATTCATTTCCCTTAAAATCCGTTGATGCCAAAAAGATGCCCAGCCCTCATTCATAATTTTCGTTTCCAGCTGTGGCCAAAAATAGAGCATTTCCTCACGCATCATCGTCAAAATATCCCGTTGCCACTCTTCTAATTCACGACTGTACTCCAAGATGAATAGCAAAAGATCTTTTTCCTGGTTCTGCGGTATTTTCTTCCCCTTCTGACTTGGTACTTTTTTATTTTCAGGGGTTTTTTGATTCAAATTCCATAAATCGTCATAAGGGGTTTTCCGTACAATTTCTTCCTCTTCTACCGCCTCATTCAGTTCTTCCTCTGGCCGTTGAGGTCTAAGAATGGAAGGATCGACATGTTCTTGAATAGCCAGCACAGCGTCTAAAAATCGTTCGACTTCTTCTTTGCCGTAGATCATTTCATAATTTGCGATACGTTCCGCCGTTGCCGTCATGCTTTCCACCATGTCTTTCCTCGTATTAGAGAAACGGACATTGTTTTTGAAAAAATCGCAGTGGGCGAGTACATGAGCAACAATTAACTTATTCTGAATAAGGCTGTTCGTATCAAGTAAAAAGGCGTAACAAGGATTCGAGTTAATGACAAGCTCGTATATTTGACTCAATCCAAGGTCATATTGCAGCTTCATTTTATGAAATTGCTTTCCAAAACTCCAGTGTGAGAAACGTGTTGGCATGCCGTATGCGCCAAATGTATAAATAATATCAGCCGGGCAAATTTCATAACGCATAGGATAAAAGTCGAGTCCGAATCCAGTAGCAATTTCCGTAATTTCATCAATTGCACGATGAAGCGCTTTGATTTCCGTCAATCGAACCCCTCCGAGTTTTTATGAAAAAAGCTTTTAAGCGCAAAATACACATCCCGTTTTTCCTTCAATACATAATGACGGAACTTGGGATCATCGATTTTTTTAAAAGAGGACATCATTGTTGAAAAACGGTTATATGCATTCACTTCTCCGTAACCGAACATATTGGACACAGCCATAAGTTCTTGAACAAGTTTGATGCATTTATCATTATCAGAAGACATGTTTTCTCCATCCGAAAAGTGAAAAGGATAAATATTGTAACGCGCGGGATTATATTTTTCTTCAATTAACTCCAATGCCTTCAGATAAGCGGATGAACAGATTGTGCCTCCGCTCTCCCCTTTTGAAAAAAAGTCTTCTTCCGAAACCACTTTCGCCTCGGTATGATGCGCAATGAATTCAAGTTCGACTGTTTCATATTTTGACCGCAAAAAGTTTGCCATCCAGAAGAAAAAACTTCTTGCCATCGTTTTCTCGAAATTCCCCATTGAAGCGCTCGTATCCATCATTGCGAGAACAACCGCTTTGGATTCAGGCTTTTTCACATCGTCCCATGTTTTAAAACGAAGATCGTCATTGTGGAAAGGTGATATTTCAGCTTTCCCTTTAATCGCATTCCTTTTAATAGCCGTTAAAATCGTTTGCTTCTTATCAATGTTTCCGATCAGCCCTTTTTTACGGATATCATTAAATTCAATTTTTTCTGCTGTGTTTTCAGCTTGTTCTTTTTGTTCTAAATTCGGCAATTCCATTTCTCGAAACAATGCATCCTCTATCTCAGCGATTGAGACTTCAGCTTCATAATAATCCTGCCCCGCTTGATCTCCCGCTTTTTTCCCTGTTCCTGAACCGCTATTTCCTTGCGAGCCATCTTTCGCAACTACATCGCCCACCTGGCTATCGCCGTTCCCTTGCCCTACATGTTTTGACTTGTCGTGATTGTACCGAATTTTGTATTCATCCAGCGATCGGATTGGAATTTTAATGACATCTTTTCCTTTTGATAAGATGATATTTTCCTCACTGATTAAATCTGGCAAGTTATTGTGAATGGCTTCCTTTACTTTATCCAAATGACGTTTCTGATCTTGATGGCCTTTTCTATGGAGGGACCAGTTTTCCTGTGAGACAGCAAAATGTTCATTTCCTTTATCGTTCATTCTCATCCACACCCATCTTTTTTTCCGTCAGTTTTAGTTACCGCATGCGACTAATTTTAGAAAAGAACAAGACCAATGCCGCCCCAGTCTTGTTCTCTCTTTTTCTAGCACTTATCGATTAAGCAGACTTCCGACATAACGCAATAATTCATTTGCAGAAATGGAATTATACCCGTATTCATCAATGAGCCTTGCAATCACTTCGTTAACCTTTTTAAGATGCGATTCGTCCGGTGTTTTGGACGAAGTTGTAATTTTAACGACATCTTTTAAATCAGCGAACAGTTTCTTTTGAATGGCTTCCCGCAGACGCTCATGGGAATTGTAGTCAAAACGTTTTCCGCTTCTCGCATATGCGGAGAGCCGAATGAGGATTTCCTCCCTAAACGCTTTTTTCGCATTTTCCGAAATGCCGATTTGTTCCTCAATGGAACGCATGAGTTTTTCATCCGGATTCATTTCTTCGCCCGTTAAGAAGTCCCTTATTTTATTTTTATTGCAATATGCTTCCACGTTATCAAGGTAATTATCCATCAATGAAATTGCGGATTCTTCATACGAATAAACAAAAGCTTTTTGCACTTCTTTCTTCGCAATTTCGTCAAATTCCCTTCTGGCGATTGCGATATAATTCATATATTTGTCGCGGTCCGCTTGTGAAATGGAAGCATGCTGATCGAGACCATCTTTCAGTGACCGTAAAACGTCAAGTGCATTAATGGAAGATACTTCTTTCCGTATGATAGCCGAGGAGATTCTGTTAATCACATAACGCGGATCGATTCCCTTCATTCCTTCATTCGGAAATTCCTTCTTCAGTTCTTCCACGTCAATCTGATTAAATCCTTCCACATTCTCACCGTCATAGAGACGCATTTTTTTAACAACATCAACTCCTTGTTTCTTAGAGTCGTCGAGTCGTGTCAAAACCGAAAAGATCGCAGCCACCCTTAATGCATGTGGTGCAATATGCACATGCGCCATATCACTTTCATTAATCATTTTTTCATAGATGCATTCTTCCTGGCTCACTTTTAAATTGTAAGGAATCGGCATCACAATGATTCTTGAATGAAGGGCTTCATTCTTTTTGTTGGAGATAAATGATCTATACTCCGTTTCGTTCGTATGCGCAACAATAAGTTCGTCTGCACTGATTAACGCGAACCTACCTGCCTTAAAATTCCCTTCCTGGGTCAACGATAGTAAATGCCAAAGAAATTTCTCATCCAGCTTCAGCATTTCCTGGAATTCCATCATTCCTCTGTTCGCCTTATTCAGCTCTCCATCAAAGCGGTAAGCCCGGGGATCTGATTCGGAACCAAATTCCGCAATTGTAGAAAAGTCGATACTTCCGGTCAAATCAGCGATGTCTTGTGATTTTGGATCGGAAGGTGTAAATGTACCGATTCCGACTCGTTTGTCTTCTGAGAAAAAGATACGTTCCACCATCACGTTTTCAATCTGTCCATCGTATTCTTTCTCCAGCCGCATCGTATTCAGCGGGGACAAACTGCCTTCAATACGGACGCCAAAGCTTTCGAAAAAGTCTTTACGCAAATGATGCGGGATCAAATGAAGTGGATCTTCATGCATCGGGCAACCTTTAATGGCATAAACCGCACCGGCTTCCGTTTTCGAGTAACTTTCAAGACCTCGTTTCAATAACGTCACTATTGTCGATTTCCCGCCGCTTACAGGACCCATCAATAACAGAATCCGTTTACGAACATCGAGTCTTTTTGCTGCGGGATGAAAATACTCCTCTACCAGTCTTTCAATTGACTCTTCAAGTCCAAAAATCTCTTCTCCAAAAAATTGATAGAGCCTGTTTCCATCTTTCTCCGATAAGCCAGAGTCTTTGATCATATTATAAACGCGTGAATGTGCTGTTTGCGCCACTTCTTTTCTTTCCTTCACAATGTCCAGATACTCTGCGAATGTGCCTTCCCACTTAAGCCTGTTCTCTTCTTCTCGGTAGCTTTTCACCTTGTTTAAGATATCCATCAATTTCCCTCCAGTCAGGGCATGTTTTATCCATAGTATGCGTGAAGGGGAATTATAATGACGGACAATGCGAAAAGTGCCGCGTCCGGAAACGATTCAATTCGTTTCGGGCGCGGCACTTTTCATTAGTTATTCACGATGGATGTTTTGTTAGGAGCACTGAACATACCTGCTACGAGAAGACCAGTAAAGAAAGCGATGATACTCATGACAAAGGGGGTTCCGCTTTCTGGAATACCAGGATAGATGACGAACACCGAACCGATAATGAGACCGATAATTACAGCAAAGGTGACGTACGTAAAATGTTTCAGCAAATAACTGATTGCCTTACTGCTGACAATGAACCCGACGATTACACCAGCACCGATAACAGCGATAATCGGCAGATTCAAATTCGATAATGCACCGATTGCCGTCGAGTAGACGCCTAGTAGCAACAAAATAAATGAACCGCTAATCCCTGGCAATAACATGGCCATGCTACCTGCCCATCCAGCGAAAAAGAGTCCAACTGCATTGGATGCCGTCAAGGAAGTAATCACTGCCGTATCATGCGGCTTAACAAATGCCAGCGAAGCAAGTGCGGCTCCGACCAATATCATTAGTATGACGTGTTTCCAGTTGAAATTTTTCTTCACACCCGCTTCCTTTGTAATGAAAGGCAGCACACCGATGACAAGTCCCATAAAGAAAAATTGAGTAGGTGCAAAATGATATTTAAGTAAATACTCGATTACTCTGCTAAACAATAAAAGCGTAGCTCCAATTCCGATTCCGAGCGGCAATAAAAAGCCGATATGCTTTTTCCACTCGCGACTGAAAAATCCGCTGATGGATGCTAATAAATCATCATAAATTCCTAATATGAACGCAATTGTTCCTCCGCTCACGCCAGGTATAAGATCACTGATTCCCATGAAGAATCCGCGATATAAATTTCTCCATTGCATAACTATAGTTCCTCCAATTTCAATTGAATGTTCTTAGTATAACACTTTGATGGGTCTATGAGTTAGGAGATAAGTGACAAATGTAGGCTAAAGGAATGTAAAGATAATCTTTCTAAATATATAGTAGTTTTTCCATTCACAGATAGCCGTGCATTTTCAGATTTACGTATTATTACTCCTTTGATATTGACTGACTTGATCCTTTTTCTTATTGTCATACTTGCTTAAGATGAAAAGAAAAAAAGGCCTGAACAGATGAAGTTCTGTTCAGGCGTTTTTCATTTTAGATTGCATGTTTTTCATTTCTACGGCGTTCGATTGCTTCAAGACGCTCGTCGTATTGTTCTACCGTCAAGTTATGCTCAACGAAGTAGCGGTTCCGCGGGTGTGTACGGCACTCGTCCGAACAGCTGCGCATATACAAATGCTCGTTTTCTTCAGAACAAATCATCTTCGCATTACATACAGGATTCGCACAGTTCACATAGCGCTCGCACGGTGTTCCGTCAAAATGATCGCGACCGACGATTACATGCTCCACTTGATTGATTGGAACTGCAATTCGCTCGTCAAATACATAACATTGTCCGTCCCAAAGTTGACCTTTGGCAACAGGGTCTTTACCGTAAGTGACGATGCCACCATGCAATTGACCAACGTCTTCGAACCCTTCACGTACAAGCCATCCTGAGAACTTTTCACAACGAATTCCGCCTGTGCAATACGTTAAGATTTTCTTTCCTTCGAACTGCTCTTTGTTGTCACGGATCCATTCGGGTAAATCCCGGAAATTTTCAATTTCTGGACGAACCGCACCGCGGAAGTGTCCTAAATCGAACTCATAGTCATTGCGCGCATCGATGACAACAGTATCTTCATCTTGCATCTGTTTGAAGAACTCTTCAGGACTTAAATAGTTACCCGTCAATTCATTAGGGTTGATGTCATCTTCCAGGCTCAAGTTAACGATTTCTTCACGTGCGCGCACATGCATTTTCTTGAATGCATGTCCATCCGCCTCGTCAATTTTGAATACGATATCAGTGAATCGTTCATCATTTCTCATCATGTCCATATAGGCGTCCGTCTGTTCGACAGTTCCGGAACATGTACCGTTAATACCCTCTGTTCCTACGAGGATACGACCTTTCAGACCAATTTCTTTACAAGCTTTCAAATGCTCTATAGCAAATGTTTCAGGATCTTCAATCGTTACATATTTATAGTACAGAAGAACCCGATATGTGTTTTTCTCCATTTTTCCAACCACCTTGTTTTTATAATTGCATGTTATAGTCAACAACCGGCTCGGATTATTCACAAATATTTGTAAACATACAAAAGCGTTCCCGTATTTGTAAGAACCGGGACCAAAATATTATATCATAAATGGGCACTTGAAAAAAGCATATTCATTCCGAGAAATATGGTGAAAAGCTTTTTTCTGCATCCTTCATCTTTTACACATCCCTCAATTACATTCTCGCTCTCGTAATCTACTTTTTCCCGAACACTTGTCAAACCTTGGAATTTTTTTGTTTTTCATGTATACTAGAAAAGTACGCTTAATGATAGATTTCGACAAAAAATATATTTATCTGAAACTATTAATAAGTTTCGTACGTCTAACTTTCTATAAACAGTAAAGGAGTCTTTCACATGAAAAGAACGCATCAAAAACGTCGCTCCTCTTGGATTGACGTTACATTTTCAATCGCTATCATTGCGTTAACTGTGTCAGCCATCTATTTGTTTTCACTGAGTAATAAGAATGAGGCTGCCACTCTTTCCGAAAAGAAACAAACAGCGACTCCGACTCCGGTTGTTATTGATACGATTGATTCCCATTATCCTGGTATAAAAATTATTACGGAAACTTCGAATGATGTTCATTCACCATTTGCCATTCAATATCCACAAAGTCTACATAGAGCATTCAATGATGATATTTCATTATACATAAAAAACGCGAAACAGAATTACTTGACTAAGATGGATGAAAACAAAAAGCATGGCAGTAAATTAAAGGGCGAATTGAATATCTCTTTCAAAACCCTTTCCCATCATTCAGGGAATTATTCATTTGTTCTTGTCAACAGCCGTGCAACTAGTAACACAATACGAACGACCGAAATCCGTTCATTCCGTTTAAATCCTGAAACAGGGGAAGGTTTGTCCATTGCAGATGTATTCGAACGTAATCCTAAACATCTTGAAACACTCTCTTCTTTAGTGCGTGAAGCGTTATACAATGATCCCAAACTTGCAGACTCTCTACTTCCTGAAGAAGTCCAATTGCACACGGAACCTATCTGGGAGAATTTCAATAACTTTGCCATTACAGATGAGTCCATCACTTTTTATTTTGATGAATATGAGCTTACAGACGGTGTAGCAGGTCCCGTAATCGCGGCAATCCCTTATAGTAATGTAAATAGCTTACTTTCCGACAACTTTAAATTGGCAGTTGAAGACAAAGACGAAAATCCACCTAACGCAGACTCGGATAATAATGGGACTGAAGGAAATTCCACAACTCCCCCTTCCAAAGAAACTGAATCCACTACCGATCAAGGAGTGGACAATAATGAATTAACGGAAGAGCTTGATAGCGGCATAAAACAAGTCGCTCTCACATTCGACGATGGACCCGATCCAAAAGTGACCATGCAGATACTGGAAACACTAAATAAATACGATGCAAAAGCGACATTCTTCATGCTTGGTAGCCGGGTTGAATATTATCCAGAAATCGCCAAATCTGTGCAGGAAGCAGGCCACGAGCTAGGGAATCATACGTGGAACCATCCCGACCTGACGAAGGCCGGGATGGAAAAGATACGTAACGAAATTGACAAAACATCATCCATGATTGAAAATGTGACCGGTCAGCAAGCAACTGCGTTCAGACCACCCTATGGTGCAGTTAACGAAACCGTCCGCAGCCAATCAAACTTACCTATCATTCTATGGGATGTTGATACACTCGACTGGAAACACCGTGATTCAAACAAGCTTCTAACTAATGTGAAAAGCATGACGAAAAACGGCAGTATCATCCTTATGCATGATATTCACCAGTCGACAGCTGACGGTCTCGACTCAGTCCTGACCTACTTGCAAAGTGAAGGTTATACATTCGTCAAAGTTTCGGAATTACAATAAGCAATTACACCTTCCCCCTGAACCCGATGTTCAGGGGTTTTTGTTTTGAAAATAACAAGTTATGTAAGTTGAAGTGAGGATTTCCTACAATTATGCTTCAGCTCTTTCTTGATACCTCCCATAACAAGATTGACCATTACATCAAAGTCGCCTACATTCAGTTTGCTCACCCCATTCAACATTTCAACGTATATAGACGTTTGTTCTATACTATATAGAACAATTCTGTTATAATAGTAGTAGAACAGTCAGGAGGTACTTACATGTTCATCCAAATTGAACCGGAATTGGATATTCCAATTTATGCTCAATTAGTTTCGCAACTAATTGAGGCGATTGCCCGCGGAAATTTGACAGGCGGAGATTCGTTACCGTCCGTTCGATCATTGGCAGCTGATCTCGGCATGAATATGCATACCGTTAATAAGGCTTACCATGAACTCGAGAGAAAAGAGATTATCCGTATCGTTCCAAAATCGGGCGCCATCATCAATTCACTTCCACAAGACGGAATCAGCGGAAATCATCTTGAAAGGATTTCCAAGGAAATCAAACCGATCATCGCCGAGGCAATCGTGCTAGGGATGGAGACCAAAGATATCAACAAACTCGTTACAACTATCATTTCAACTATAAAGGGGGAATAAAGAATGGCGTTTACTATATTTCTAATCATTATCGGTTTTATTTTTGTAATGCAATCTGCCATTCCGTTTTTATTGAAAAGGACTGTTGCATTTGGCGTAACCATTCCTGAAGGTCATACAGACGACCCAATAATCGCTTTATACAAGAAAAAATATGCTGTAATTACTTTCATCACCGGTTTACTCCTACTGATCACTTATTTCATTTGGGCGAAGAACAGCGACCTTTCGGAAGAAACAATCATCTTAACCGGCTTAGCAATTCAGTTCGCTATCATCTTTTTGAGTATGGGTCTTTATTTTTACTTTCATGCAAAAACAACACGTCTGAAACGGGTCAATCAATGGGGCTTGCATTTGAAACAAGTCCGGGTCACCGATTTGGCAATCCGGACAAAGGATGAAATGCTTCCCTCTTTTGTTTATGCATTGCCAATGATCATTGCGGTTGGTTTAATCGCTTATACCGCAACACAATACAATAGTATGCCGGATATGATCCCAACACATTGGGGACCTAACGGCCAGGCGGATGCCTTTAGCGAAAAAACACCTTTTTCCGTCATAGCCCTTCTGCTCATTCTCTTGGTCATGCAAGGGATGATGCTTGCAATCAATGTTTTTACAAAACAATCGGGCATCAAATTAAATGCCGCAAAACGAAAAACGTCTCAAGTTCAGCAATTGTCTTTCCGCAAATACACAAGTTGGTTTTTATTTATGACAAGCGTACTTACGACCGTACTTTTCGGATTCCTGCAACTTACAACAATCCATGAAGGACTGGGAAATAGGGTGCTAATGCTTGCGTTGCCGCTTGGTTTCGCTCTCATTATCCTTATTGCGACCGCTATATATGCTTTTAAAGTCGGTCAAGGTGGCGCCCGGATTGACGTTGCGGTTGAAGATGAATCCGTTACCGGTATTACCGATTTTGACGAAGATAAGTACTGGAAAGTCGGTATCTTTTATCTGAATAAAAACGATCCGTCCATTTTTGTCGAAAAAAGATTCGGTGTCGGCTGGACAATCAATTTTGGAAATCCGATTGGCTATTTGATCGTATTCGGTCCGATATTGCTGATTCTGGCTATCACCTTTCTGTTGTAGTTCATTAGACAGACATTCACTACTGCTGCCCCGAGATTTTCCATAAAAAAAAGCCGCGTAATGCGGCTTTTTTTTTACATAAATTCAATTTAACTAAAGATACTTGTACTATGCAACGGCTGTAATCTTGCCTTCGGATCGACGTACGCTTTTGCGTGATTCACCGCTATCGGTGCTTCACCAAGTCCAACCGCAATCAATTTCACTTTACCATCATAGTTCGTAATATCTCCTGCTGCGTAAATCCCTTCGATGTTCGTCTCCATGCGAGTGTTGACCATGATAGAATTGCGGTCCATTTCAAGACCCCATTCTTTCAATGGTCCAAGTGATGAAATATTACCGTAGTTAACGATTAAATGATCAATATCAAGACGTTCTTCCGTTCCGTCTTTTTCAGCTAAGACGATTCCACGGATATTGCCCTCTTCCCCTTCAATCACCTTTACTGCGCGGGAAGTTTTTACATCAACTTTCGATTCCATCAGTTGATTAACGCTTGTTTCATGTGCTGTAAAGCGCTCACGACGGTGGACAAGTGTCACAGTGGAAGCAATATCTTCCAGCATTAATGACCAATCGACTGCTGAGTCACCACCTCCGCACACGAGTACATTTTTATCTTTGAAAGTCGTGAGGTCTTTAATACTGTAATGAAGTGTATTCCCTTCAAAATCAGCTTCTTCAGGAAGACCTATTTTGCGTGGTTGAAATGCCCCGATTCCGGCCGTCAGAAGAATAGTACGTGTTAGGTGAACTCCTTTATCCGTTTTCAGGATGAAGTGATCGCCATCACGCGTTACTGATATAGCCGTTTCCCCAAGAAGAATTTCGGGTTTCGAATAATGTGCTTGTGTTACAAGATTCGCGACAAAATCTTTCGCGAGAATCTTCGGGAATCCGCCTACATCATATATATATTTATCAGGATACAGTTCAATTAGCTGACCGCCGAGCTGCGGCAAGCTATCGATGATTTTCACTGACATCTCCCTCATTCCAGCATAGAAAGAAGCGAAAAGCCCTGTCGGCCCTCCACCGATAATTGTAATATCAACGATTTCGTTATTCATATGCAAACACTCCAATTTGATTAGTATCAGATTAAGGTTTCCCTCTATCCTATGCACTCACTTCATTATCTAACATTTTACCATAAAAAACACATAATCTGATTTGATTTTTCAATTTTCGCCTTACCCCTGGAAACAATCGATATACCGTTGCTCTCAGAATATGACAAAAAAGAGCCCGTCCACATTTAGCAAATATGGACAGGCTCTTTCATTGCTACTATTCGCGGTGCGTTCTGCAAAATTCAAGAACGATTGCTTTCTCATCATCTTCCAGTTCGAAGTCAAGAATTTTTTCATTTGTCCGCTCAAAAAAGTGATAAGAAGCGATACGCCCTTCATCTCCGTCAACCGCAAAGATTACCCGGAGCCCAGTTCCTCCTTCGGAATAAAGGTCGTCTTCCTCATCCAAATCTATATACAAGCGGTATTCATATCGTTCTCCAGCAATAATCCCGGTAGGATCGTTAATTTGATTAATAATGTACTCAGTAATTTCCATAGTAGTACCAACCTCTCACTTACAAATTTAAATTACACGGCCACAATGCCACTACTCTTCATAATACATCATTCAACCTTGAAAGGGGTAACTTTGGAGCTTACATTATTTTTTTGGATTCCAATAAACCCATAAAAAACACTCAACTTTTTCAAAAAGTTTATTTTGCAATATTCCGGAACTTCGTGAACAATAGAAGCAGTGAGCTATTTCACGACCAAACAATTAGGGGGAATCAATTTGATTACATTCGAAGACTATCAATACACAAGACCCAACATGGAAAAAGTAAAAACGGATTTTGATATGCTACTCCAAGAATTTCGTTCTGCTAGTTCTTATGAACAACAAAATGAAGTGATTAAAAAAATCAATACAATCGGCAAAGACTACTCAACAATGGCAAACCTTGTCTATATCCGTGCGTCTATTGACACACAAGATGAATTTCATTTGAAAGAACGCGACTATTTCGATGAAATCGGTCCTGAGTACCAGGAACTTGAAACCGCCTACTACCAAGAACTTGTAACGTCCCCTTTCAGATCCCAACTTGAAAAGGAATGGGGCACACAACTTTTCGCTTTGGCCGACAACTCCATCAAATCGTTTTCACCGAAAATCGTCGGGCTCCTGCAAAGAGAAAACAAACTCACTTCCGACTACTCTAAACTTGTCGCATCTGCACAAATTGAATTCGACGGCAAAATAATGACGCTTGCTCAAATGGGGCCCTATGCGGAATCGACGGACCGGTCCGTCCGCAAGACCGCTATGGAAGCAACCTACACGTTCTATTCGGACAACGGCGAGAAATTTGATGAAATCTATGACGAACTCGTCAAACTGCGTCATGAAATTGCGACAACTCTCGGTTACAATAACTTCGTTGAACTTGGCTATGTACGGATGAACCGAATCGACTATGATGCAGACATGGTAAAGAAATTCCGTAACCAAGTACGTGACCATATCGTTCCGCTTGCGAACCGTCTTTATGCACGTCAAGCTGAACGTATAGGTGTTGACAAGCTGAAATTTTACGATCAGTCACTCGAATTCTTAACGGGGAATGCGACGCCCCAAGGTTCTCCCGAGTGGATTATAGAAAATGGTAAAAAGATGTATGCAGAACTTTCGCCTGAAACAGATGTATTTTTCAAGTTCATGACAGACAAGAAGTTACTTGACGTCGAAGCGAAGACAGGAAAAGAATCGGGTGGCTATTGCACATTCATCGATAATTACGATTCACCTTTCATCTTCTCCAATTTCAATGGAACATCCGGCGACATTGACGTACTGACGCATGAAGCGGGACATGCATTCCAAGTATTCTCCAGCCGTAATATCGGCATTCCAGAGTATCTGTGGCCTACACATGAAGGTGCTGAAATCCATTCGATGAGTATGGAATTCCTCACATGGCCATGGATGGAGCTGTTTTTCAAAGAACAGACGGATAAATACAAATTTGCACATCTAAGCAGTTCATTACTCTTTTTACCATACGGTGTCGCAGTCGATGAATTCCAGCACGCCATCTATGAAAATCCTGAAATGACAGCAGCTGAACGAAAAGCCACATGGAAAAAGATTGAGGGAACCTATCTGCCGATGCGTGACTATGATGGTATTGAATATTTGGAAGCCGGCGCTGTTTGGCAACGCCAAGGTCATATCTATGAAAGCCCATTTTATTATATAGACTATACACTCGCCCAAATTTGCGCGTTCCAATTTTGGAAACGCTCGCTTGAAGACCGCGAAACGGCATGGAATGATTATTTACATCTTTGTAAACTTGGCGGATCTAAATCGTTTACAAAACTTGTTGGAGAGGCAAATTTAATATCCCCCTTCGAAGATGGCTGCGTGGAATCTGTCATTGGCACAATTGAATCGTGGCTCGACTCAGTTGACGATAAATTATTGTAATAATATAAAACGGGACTGTCCTAGTAGTTAGGGCAGTCCCGTTTTTCTAGACTTACTTTCAAAAATCATATTAATCCAACAGCGTTTCCTGTTGAATCGATATCCATATGAAATGCTGCCGGAGTCTTAGGCAAGCCGGGCATCGTCATAATATCGCCTGTCAGACAGACCAGGAATCCAGCCCCAAGTCTCGGTATGATTTTTCTGACGGTTATCATGAATCCTTCAGGACGGCCAAGTATTTTTGGGTCATCTGAAAATGAATACTGTGTTTTCGCCATGCAAATCGGCAATAAACCCCAGCCATTTTTCTCGATATCTTCAAGATCTTTTTGTGCGTCTTCTGTAAAAACAACACCCGATCCCCCATATACTTTTTGAACGATCGTCGTGATTTTATCGCTTACCGATTGTTCTACATCGTAGAGCGGAGCGAAGTTATTCGGTTCATCCAGAAGCTCCAGTACTTCCCGCGCCAAAGAAATACCGCCATCCCCGCCACGTTCCCAGACTTCCGTGAGTGCTACTCTAATATCATTTTTCTTACACCATTCAAAAATAATTTCCAGTTCAGCATTCGTGTCCGTGACGAATTTGTTCAACGCCACGACAGGTTGGACACCGAAAGCATGAATCGTATCGATATGCTTAGCCAAGTTCACCACTCCATCTAGGACCGCCTGAACGTTCTCCACCGCAAGCTCACTTTTCTCAATGCCGCCATGCATTTTTAGCGCACGCACCGTTGCGACGATAACAACTACGTCGGGAGAGAATTCACCTTGACGTGCTTTTATATTCATGAACTTCTCAGCACCTAAATCAGCTCCGAATCCAGCTTCCGTCACGACGACATCGGCAAGTTTACGTGCCGTGTTCGTTGCGATCAATGAATTGCAGCCATGTGCTATGTTTGCAAAGGGTCCCCCGTGAATAAGTGCCGGAGTCCCTTCAATTGTCTGGACCAGATTTGGTTTGAAAGCCTCCTTTAGAAGGAGCGTAAGTGCGCCATGTACACCGAGATCCCGTACTGTGACCGCCTCTTTGTCATACGTATAACCAATGACGATCCGTGCAATTCTCTCTTTTAAATCCTGCAGACTTGTCGCCAAACAGAATACTGCCATGATTTCAGACGCCACTGTAATATCGAAACCATCTTCCCGGGGAACGCCCTGTGCTGGACCGCCGAGCCCGATTGTTATGTTGCGTAAAGAACGATCATTTATATCCAAAACACGTTTCCAAGTAATTCTCCGCGGATCAATCCGAAGTGAATTTCCTTGATGCAGATGATTATCTATTATTGCACTAAGCGCATTATTCGCCGTTGTAATTGCGTGAATATCACCGTTGAAATGCAAGTTGATTTCTTCCATCGGCACTACTTGAGCATTGCCGCCTCCTGTAGCGCCGCCCTTCACCCCCATAACAGGGCCAAGCGATGGCTCGCGCAATGCAATCATGGTCTTCTCCCCGAGCTTGGACAGCGCGTCAGCCAAGCCTACAGTGACGGTCGATTTCCCTTCCCCCGCCGGTGTTGGGCTAATCGCCGTAACGAGAACGACCTTTCCATCCAAACTTTCCGGAGATAACTTCGTCACGTCAATTTTCGCTTTGAATCTCCCATATGGTTCCACTGCCCCTTCTGGAATTCCTGCTTTTTCAGCAATCGCCCAGATTGGTTTCATCGTTGCTAGAGATGCAATTTCTAAATCCGTTAACGGTAATACTTTTTCTGTCATATATGACCAACCTTTCATAGTTTTCATTAAACCCAGATTCAATCTTTTGACGTTTATAAGCCAATATTAACCGTATCGGTAAAACGTTATTCCGTTACTCGCAATACAACTTTCCCGAATTGCTTACTCTCTTCAATATAAACAAATGCTTCTGCCGCATCGTCTAGATTGAACACCCGATCAACAATCGGATGTGTTTCGTATTTTTCCACATGGGCAATCATATCGCGCAGCTCTTCCCGGCTACCCAATGTGGAACCGAATAATTGATATTGGCCATAGAAAAATGCACGTAAATCCAAGTCGACCGTATCATCTGTCGTAGCGCCAAAAACCACGATGCGACCGCCTTTTTTCAATACACCCAAGGAGCGATTAAATGTCGCACGCCCAACACTTTCAATGACAAGGTCAATCGTTTCCCCTACTAGTTCTTTATTCCAATCGCTATTTGTATCAAGCGCGATATCCGCGCCCAGTTGAAGCGCCAATTTACGCTTTTCCTCACTTCGTGAAGTGACAATAACACGGGCTCCGATATTTTTAGCGAATTGAATCAGGTATGTGGCCACTCCGCTGCCGGCACCTGGAATGAAAACCGTTTCGTCCGCTTTCAATCCCCCTTTGGTAAATAATGCACGGTAACCTGTTAACCCGGCTAACGATAGAACAGCCGCCTCTTCCCAAGATAAGTGAGCCGGTTTCTTTTCAATCTGGCCTGCTGAAATAACAATTTTCTCTGCAAACGTTCCGTTATCCGGCATCCCCAAAATATCGAAGCCTGCTGGTGGTGCATCGCTATTAGTATACCAACGAAGCGCGGGATTGATGATCACTTCTTCCCCGACTTCAAATTCCGTTACCCCTTCACCTATTGAATCGATGACGCCCGCCCCATCCGAACCCAACGTCAATGCTTCTGCTTCTTCCCCTCTACGTGTAGGTATATATATGTCACGGCGATTCAGACCTGCCGTTCGTAGCGCTACAACAACCTCACCTGCGCTTGCAACCGGTTCCTTCATGTCGCCTATTTTCAATTTCCCGGATTCGTGGATAAATGCTTTCATTTTACTCATCCTTTCTTGAATGCTATCCCCTCTATCATACCTGAATATACGTTTACTTTCATACTCTTCAAAATAGTGCACTCAAAAACTGAAACTATTTTGTAACAAAACAAAAAACCTCCTTTTTCATTAAAGGAGGCTTTGTTCATTCACTTTTTCGTAACGTAACTACGACTATTTCCGGTTGATTAAATAGCCGCACAGGAATGAGGCTATTGCCAAGTCCTCGACTGACTACCATATGACTACTATTTTTCTCATGTACGCCTGATGTATATTTCGGTAACCAACCTTGCCCGGGTGAGACAAGCCCACCTATTCCGGGTATCCGGAACTGTCCTCCATGGGCATGGCCGGTGAATGTTACATCTATCCCTTGCTCTTCATAAACGTCAAATTGTTCAGGTCTATGCGATAACAAAATAGTAAATAGCTCGTCGGACACCTCAGCAAATGCCTGATCAATCGATGCCTTTACCGCCTCATCATCTTCAAGTTCGCTTGCCAGAGGATCCTCTATCCCGCCAATGACTATTGAGCTATCGGAATCCAACGTAATTACATCCGCCTTATCCGATAAAACGCGAACCCCTAAGTCCTCAAGCGAGGTTTTTATCCGATCCATATCCTTGGTAGCAATTTCATGATTGCCGGTCACATAATAGATCGGCGCTACGAATTGAAGTTGTTCAATAAGAATTAGACTTTGTTCAAGATTGTAACGGTTACTGTCAATGAAATCACCCGTTATGAAGATTGCCTGGGGCATAATCATCTTCACTTTGTTAACTACATCAATATGATTTTCGCCAAATTCCGCGTCGTGCAAATCGGATAATTGGACGATTGTAAAGTTGTCGAAACTTGCAGGAATCTTGTCAGAAAAGATAACATTATTCGTTATACCGACTGTCGTATTTCCTTTGAATATGAAAAAGCAAATAAGGCCATTAATGACTAGGAAGAAAAACCAAAAACGTCGTAGCGGTTTCTTTGTTTCACTTCTTATCGAATTTCCCTTCATTAGAGCCAGCGTTTTTTATATTTTGCAAGCTCCAGGAGTTCAAGCACTTCCTTTTTCGGCAGTTCCGTCAGTAAAGCAAGCATTTCGAGTTCCGCTCGCCTCCTGCCTTTGCCACTTCGATATTTTTCTTTGTGCTGAGCATCAAGTTCTGCATACAGTCCATCCGTATGCTTTGATTCCACTTCTATTTCGATATCAGAGGTAATGTTTTCTCTTAACTTGTCGTAAAGCATATCGACATTTGAAGACCTCGAAACTTTGAAGGCTTTTGACGTCTTCGCATTGCCAAGAATAAGCTCATCTGTCGAAACATTGAAACGTTCAGAGATTTTAGCTATCCAAGCAGCGGAAGGAGCATTTTTCCCTTTTTCCCAATCTTTAATACGACTTGCCGATGTTCCGATTGCGGTTCCAAACGCCATCATCGATAATCCGCGCTGTTCACGCAATGTTTTTAGCCTTATACCAAAATCCTCTTTGTTCCAATCATTCACATTGACGCCTCCTCAAAACTTTATATACAACTCTATTATTTTTTATCCGAAGGATTCTGTCAATCTATTTATTGATTTTTCTATAAAACATTTAATATCCTGTTTTTTGACGGTTGTAATTTTCTTCATTCTTCGCTACGTATGCAGCGATGATGTCTTCATTTGTAAACCCTAATTTTTTCGCGATTGCACCATAATAGATCCAGACTTGCTCATAAGCCGGCATATCGATTTCGTTAAGAAACTTATGAATCGCAACTGTTGCACCCAGGAATAATTGCGTCAGTTCCCCTTCTACCTCACCCTCCGGCCAATAAGTGAGTGTATGCAGCTCTTTTTCAATACCCAGAGAAAGAAGGAAATGAATAGAATCCACGTATTCTTCAAGAATGACAGATTCTTCCGAAGGGCCTTTCGTACTCCAAAACTTGAAACACCTCGTTTCGTTCGCAAGTTCTGCAAGTTCAACCAAGAGTGCCAAGCCTTTTTCCTGAAAAACATCCGTCTGTTTTTCTCTATTATTTTGGATGAATGAATCAAGTTCACGCTGCATAGTAAAAAGTTTAGTCAGTTTCATAAAAAAACCTCCGATTAATTTGAATATGTTGAAACCTTTCAGTGAAGTCATCCGTATATGTTAGTATCTCTAAAATAGTAAGGGGGATCCGTTATGGTATTGCTGATCCGCTTTGTCATTATCGCTTTTATCGTTTATTTGTTCTATCGCGGAATTCGGTATTTAACTGATCCGAAACGCAAGCTTGATGATGCCTACGCGGAAGAAAAATATTATTTTTATGATGATGTGAAAAATGTGCGGAAGAATTTTTTCATTACTTATAAAGGCGCCATGTTTGAAGGTGAAAAATATTTAGGGACGACTACTAATTCAATTGATGTCGTATCTATTTTTGTCTGGGTGAAAGACGAAACGAAACTTCAAGGGTTTACAAAAGATGATTTTCACTTCATCTCTGCCGAAATCCTGTCTAACTATCCAAAAGCCGATATTAGTTGGAAAAACCCCATTGAAAAACTATTGAAGTCATAATGAATGAAAGCCCGTTTTTCAGACGGGCTTTTTCTTATGCCTCCACCATTCCCGGAATGCTGACGCCTAGCAGATAAAGTATGCCGATTCCATAAGCAATAGCCAATAGTAGAAAGCCGATCCGAAACGATGTATGCCTTGTCTTATGACGGAACGTCTGCATGCCGAAGTATGCACCGATACCTCCACCGAGCAAAGCAAGCGTCCATAAATTCTTTTCGGGAATCCGTTGCCCTTTTCTTTTCGCCTGACGTTTGTCATAACCCATGGCAAAAAATGCCCATATGGACATGATTGCAATCCACCCCAGGATTGTCGTTTGCAAATGCTATTCCCCCTTTTCTTTTCTACTTACATTTTACACTGTTTAGCAGTCGCAAAGGACTAATATGAGTCGATTGTTCTGAAAGGTAGCTTGTGGATTAAGGGAACTTGCGCGACAAATTCAGTGAACTCTGCGACTGTCTTGAAACTGTACGACAGATTGTCGGAACTCTACGACTGTCTTGAAATTGCACGACGATTTAGGCGGACTCTACGACGGGAGGGCCAAACTGTACGACAGCGGCAAAATAAACTAAGAAACTATTGTTAATTCTCCTATCGTACTGTATTATTAATTTGAATTATCAATCTATAAGAGGGGGAGTTGAATCAAATACGTACAACCATTAAGAGAAATCAACCTATTTTACTCAGTGGGATCCCCCGTTTGATTGCCCGGCTTTCCCCCACCCATCAGAAAGTACAGCTTTTAAACAATATTTTCTACCGTACCGGTGCCGGCTATTCAGGGGAGTGTAACGTCGATTCATATATCGAGCGTACTCATTTCCCATATTTGACCAAAGTTTTCTCTGACGTACATTTGCGCATTTCCCCTAATTTCACATTTCAGATTGATACATTGATTATCACAGAGCGATATGTTTTGATCGTCGAAGTGAAAAATCTTAAGGATTCAATCCGATTTGTACAAAATCCCCCACATCTTGAACAAGTGATTGAAACCGGAGATGTAACAATTATTGACTGTCCGGTATATCAGATTGAAACGAACAAGTCGAATCTTGATGAGTGGTTTCGTCAACGCGGTATTTCTCTTAAGACACTGGGCATACTTGTTCTAGCGAATCAGAACACAAATGTAAAAGATGCGCCTCACGACTTTACTATCATTTATAAAAAGCAGCTTCCCTTGTATTTGCAAAATCTACAGCCCGTTGAAACGGTTCTATCGACCGTCCAATTCCATGACATAACGAAAAGAATTCTTTCTGAACAACAGCAATTCAATCCATTTCCACTTTGTTCTTATTATCGCATTGACCCGAAAGATTTACGGACAGGCTTATTGTGTCATTACTGCAATGACAATCTTTTGCGAAAAACCCGTGAGACTTGGTATTGTCCGCGTTGCGGAAAGGATGCTACTGATCCATACAATAAAGCTATTCACGATTGGCTCATACTCGTGAAAAATTCGATTAATAATGAAGAGTGTCGTAACTTTTTAAGATTGAAGGATAAGCACGCCGCATATTATGCTCTAAAAAAATCCCCTCTTGTTAAAAAAGGAAACTCTTCAGCGACTTTTTACACGGCTGGAGTAAAAAGGATTTAGATAGAATTTGTAAATGTCCATTCGTATTCGATAGGATTTCCTAATTTATTTATAGCTAATTTCCATTTTCAGAAATGAACTGTACGACGGATTTCGTATACTCTACGACAGATGGAAAACTGTACGACGGATTTCGTGAACTCTACGACAGGCGGTCCGAACCATACGACGGAATACGTATACTCTATGACAGACTGAAAACTGTACGACGGATTTCGTGAACTCTACGACAGGCGGTCCGAACCATACGACGGAATACGTATACTCTACGACAGACGGAAAACTGTACGACGGATTTCGAACTCTACGACAGGCGATACGAACTGTACGACGGAATGTTTAAACTCTACGACATACGACAACAAAACCCTATATACCCACCAAATATAATTAAAAATAGCCGCCTAGCTACCCGAATGAACTTCGGGCCGCTTGGCGGCTACTATTTGCCGTTCTTATTTTGCGATTGATTTTTTCGCTGCATCTGCAAGTTGTGTGAACGCTTGTGCGTCAGTCACTGCAAGATCAGCAAGCATTTTACGGTTAACATCGATGCCAGCTACTTTCAAGCCGTGCATTAAAGTGCTGTATGAAAGACCGTTGATACGCGCAGCCGCATTGATACGTGTGATCCATAATTTACGGAATTCACGTTTCTTTTGACGACGGTCACGGTATGCATAGTTGAATGATTTCATTACCTGTTGGTTTGCTACTTTGTAAAGTCTATGTTTTGAACCAAAGTAACCTTTTGCTAATTTCAATACTCGATTACGACGCTTGCGCGTCACTGTTCCACCTTTTACGCGTGGCATAGTTCATTACCTCCTGCTTTTCTGTCCGATTGTGTTTTGATTTATTACATGTAAGTGATCATTTGGCGAATACGTTTGAAGTCGCCTGAAGAAACGAGTGAAGCTTTACGCAGGTGGCGTTTTGCTTTTGTCGGTTTGTTTGCAAATAAGTGACTTGTGTAAGCACGGCCGCGTTTCAGTTTACCAGAACCGGTTTTTTTGAAACGTTTCGCTGAACCGCGGTGAGTTTTCATTTTTGGCATGTTCTGTTCCTCCTAAATCTTTCATTGTTACTCTTTATCAGCAGTTGGTGCAAGCACTAGGAACATGCTTCGACCTTCCATCTTCGGTCGTTGTTCAACCGTAGATACATCTTTGCACGCTTCTGCGAAACGGTCAAGGACGCGCTGTCCGATTTCCTTGTGCGTAATCGCACGACCGCGGAAACGGATGGAAGCTTTTACTTTGTCGCCTTTTTCAAGGAACTTGATAGCGTTCCGTAGTTTTGTCTGGAAATCATGCTCATCGATCGTCGGGCTTAACCGAACTTCTTTAAGCAGTATGATTTTCTGATTCTTACGGACTTCGCGATCCTTTTTCTGCTGTTCGAATTTGAACTTTCCGTGGTCCATGATACGAGCCACTGGGGGTTTCGCTGTTGGAGCTACAAGGACAAGATCCAAATTCGCAAGAGCGGCAATTTCTAGTGCCTCAGTGCGTGTTTTGATTCCGAGCTGATCGCCGTTGTGATCGATAATGCGCAGCTCGCGGGCACGGATGCCCTCATTTACGTACATGTCTTTGCTAATAGTAATCCACCTCCGGATATTTCTCGAATACATGGTTTGGGTATACCGTCCGTTCGGAGCGGCCCCACAGGTCCATCCAATAAAAAAAGGTAGACAAATTGGATTTGTCTACCCGCGTATGTGTACGTGCAAATGCACGGCACTTCACTCATGTGTTGACCTGTCAACAACGTTTTTGCGTCGAACAGGTGAGAAGCGGGTAGCCTCTTCTTATACCACAAACTGTATTCAGTCATTACTAACCTTAATTACTTTAACACGAGACGATTAGAGTGTCAACTATTTTAATTATATATTACTTACTTCTTGTTTTAATTTTGCTAGGAAATCGTCGAACGGAATGCTTTCTGAATTCTGCTCGCCGTATTTTCGGACATTCACTTCTCCCGACTCAACTTCCTTGTCGCCGAGAACGAGCATATAAGGAACTTTTTGCATTTGCGCTTCTCTAATTTTGTAACCGATTTTCTCTTCACGGCTGTCAATATTAACACGGAATCCAGCAGCGACCAGTTTTTCGCGTACACCATCCGCGTAATCGAAATGCACATCCGGTGAAACTGGAATAACTTCTACTTGGACAGGTGCTAGCCAAGTCGGGAATGCGCCTTTATATTCCTCAATCAGGAATGCAACAAAACGTTCCATCGTTGAGACGACACCACGGTGAATAACGACTGGACGGTGCTGTTTTCCGTCCTCACCCACATACGTAAGATCAAAGCGTTCAGGAAGAAGGAAGTCCAGTTGAACTGTGGATAATGTTTCCTCCATACCGATTGCTGTTTTCACTTGAACGTCAAGTTTAGGTCCGTAGAACGCGGCTTCCCCTTCGGCTTCAACATAATCGAGACCAAGTTCATCCATCGCTTCTTTCAGCATCGTTTGTGCGCGATTCCACATTGCATCGTCGTCAAAATACTTTTCTTTATCCGCCGGATCCCGGTATGAAACACGGAAAGAATAATCATCGATGTTGAAATCTTTATAGACATCAATAACAAGTTGTACGACGCGTTTGAATTCGTCCTTGATCTGATCGGGACGGACGAAAATATGTGCATCGTTCAAAGTCATTCCTCGAACGCGTTGCAACCCCGATAGCGCCCCCGACATTTCATAGCGATGCATTGTACCAAGTTCCGCGATACGCAACGGCAAGTTTCTATAAGAATGGATGCCATTTTTGTATATCATCATGTGATGCGGGCAGTTCATCGGACGAAGGACGAGGTCTTCATTATCCATACTCATTACTGGGAACATGCCATCCTGGTAGTGATCCCAATGACCCGAAGTTTTATATAGTTCCACACTACCGAGAACTGGTGTATAGACGTGATCATAGCCAAGCTTCTCTTCTTTATCAACGATGTATCTCTCGATGATACGGCGGATTGTCGCTCCTTTTGGCAGCCACATCGGCAAACCTTGACCCACTTTCTGCGAGTTCATGAATAAGTTCAATTCTTTACCGATTTTGCGATGATCACGCTCTTTCGCTTCTTCCAAAAGACGCAAATGTTCTTTCAGTTCATCTTTTTTGAAGAATGCTGTCCCATAAATCCGCTGTAGCATTTTGTTATTTGAATCGCCGCGCCAATATGCGCCTGCGATGCTAAGTAGCTTGAATTCCTTTAACTTCGATGTTGACGGAACGTGGACACCACGGCATAAGTCGAAGAAATCGCCTTGTTCGTAAATGGATACTTGCTCGCCCTCTGGAATCGCTTCAAGAAGTTCCAGTTTGTATTCATCGTCAATTTCCTGGAAACGCTTTTCTGCTTCTTCGCGGGATACGTCATGACGAATCACTTCGAAGTTTTCAGCAATAATTTTTTTCATCTCTTTTTCCAATTCAGGTAAATCTTCAGCTGTAATTGGCTCGGGCGAATCAATGTCATAATAAAAGCCGTTCTGGATAACCGGTCCGATACCCAGTTTTGCATCAGGATACTTGCGTTTCACTGCCTGTGCAAGTAAATGGGCCGTACTATGGCGCAGTATTTCAAGCGCTTCCGGTGATTGGGGAGTAATAATCGCGATGTCGCCATCTTCCGTAATCGGTGATTTCAAGTCCACTAATTTATCTCCTACTTTTCCTGCCAATGCACTTTTCCGTAGTCCCGGGCTAATAGACCCCGCAACTTCTTCAGTAGTAGTACCAAGGGGGAATTCTTTCACTGCCCCGTCGGGAAATTTTAAATTAATCATATCTGCCATTGTTAAGCACTCCTCTTTATTATTATTGAAAAACAAAAAAAGCCCCATCCCTGGAAAGGGACGAAGCTTTAGCTCGCGGTTCCACCCTTCTTCCTTCAATCCAAAAAATGAAAAGCGTAAGTAGCCTATGAAGACGTGACAGGCATAAGACAGGTTGGCTAGTGGTGTTTTCCCACATAGCTGTACTGACCAAATACCAGAGCGTCTGACCGCTGGAGCTAAACAAACATTGGAAAGATGAAGCTTGACGTCGGATAACGGACCGGATTCCGTCATCGGCTACTGCAAATTTCACCGATGCTGCTTCGAGGTGGTAAATCTTCAGTCTATCCTTCAGGGCTTCCAGCCATTGACCCCGTTCTCTATAGGCGAACAAAAAGATTGTTGTCCTCTTCCATGCATTTCTGATTATTAATTAAAATTGAGTATACGTTGATTGTATCGTAATTGCAAGCCCGTTTTATCAAACACCGATAAGTTCTTCATAAGTGATTTCAACCATGCCGGGAATTTCCGTTGGCGAAACACCAAGCAAGTCACACGGACGCCCGATTTTGTCAATTTTGCCATCTTTAATTTTCACAATGCGATCTGCGAGTGCGTGGGCATCATTTTGATTATGTGTCACAAATATAGCGGTTGTTTTTGCTTTCTTTAAAATCCGTCTAAGATCTTCGCGAATTTTCACTTGTAAATCTGTATCCAGATTACTGAATGGCTCATCAAGAAGAATCAGTTCCGGTTCGGGAGCCATTGCTCTTGCAAGTGCAACCCGTTGCTGCTGTCCTCCGCTTAATTGGTGAGGGTAACGTTTTTCAAACCCTGTAAGTTCAACAAGTTCAAGCACTTCTTGCACCCGTTTATTTTTGTCTTTCTTACTCATTTTCGGGAGGCCGAAAAGAACATTATCCTCAACACTCATATGTGGGAAAAGTGCATAGTCCTGAAAAACCATACCAATTCCCCGTTTTTCCGGTTGCAGGAAGGTCTGGTCGCAAAACATCTTCTTGCCGTTCAAGGTAAATGAACCTCCTAAGGGCATTTCTAGTCCTGCAATTAAGCGAAGAAGTGTACTTTTTCCACTTCCACTACGGCCAAGTATTGAAATAACTTCTCCTTTTTCCACCGCGAAGGAAAAATCATCAACAGTTTTCAATGGAGATTTGGGATAAGTGAACTGCAGATTTTTAATATTCATAAACATATTATTCCCGCTCCTCTCTGAGTAACTTATGGAAAACGAAGATTGCAATCGTGCTCACACCGACAATCAGTAATGAGGCTTGAGATGCCTCCATGATCTTTTCATCACTTGCGTATTGGAACGCCTTTGTAGCCAGTGTATCGTAATTAAAAGGCCGTAAAATTAAAGTTAACGGAATTTCTTTTAATATGTCTACAAACACAAGTATAAATCCGCTGATAATGGCACCTTTCATCATGGGAACATCCACCCTGAAAAATGTCCGAAGACTGTTTGCTCCAAGCATACGGGATGCATCACGGAAATCCGTTCCTATTTTATCGAAACCTGATTCAATCGAATTATAACCGATCGCAAAAAATCGGATGATATATGCGCTTATAAGCATGAAAAGATTGACGCTCAAAACAAGTTCTGAATCTATACCAAAGTATTGATAAACGGGCGCAAAGAACCGGTCAAGCGCAATAAACGTTGTAATAACAGCCACAGCGACAACCACGCCCGGAATCGAATAACCGAGGACCGTCAATTTCGGTAACACTTTCGCAAACTTGTGATTGACGACTCGACTAAAGTTACCGACAACCAATGAAAATACAATTATCAGGAAGGCCCCAAGACCTGCCACGATAACAGAGTTTTTCGTATAGAGTAAAACATCCTGCATCGGTACTTTACCGAACGTAAGAATCACCCAGTCAATCAACTGAAGGGTCGGAATGAAAAATGCTACACTGAAAATAACAACTGTATACAGTGTTGCAAATACCGCTCTCTTCCCTGTAAGTTTTACGAGAGGAAGCGGCCTAACTTTTGTCGTGGAATAACTATATTGCTTCCTGCCTCGCAGTAAACGTTCAATCATCAGAATAAAAATAACGATTCCCATAAGAGAGGCAGCTAGTTTGATGGATGATTCCAGATCACCTAGCCCAAACCACGTTTGGAAAATAGCTGTACTAAACGTCTGGATTCCGAAATACTTCACTACCCCATAGTCGTTCAAAACCTCAAGCACTACAAGACTAGCCCCGCCAATTATGGACACACGGGAAATCGGGATAACTACTCTGAAGAAGATTTCCAAAGGGCCTTTCCCTAAAGTGCGCGCACTTTCAATGAGGGAGGCAGATTGGTGAGAAAGAAAGATTCTCGTAATCATATATACATAAGGATAAAGAAACAGTGTATAAATGAAAATTGCACCTGGGACGTTCATGATGTCAAAATAGGCAGGATTCACTACGATATCGAAATGGTTACGAAGCGTCTTTTGAATGACACCCGTATAATTTATGATGCCGTGATATGTATAAGCACCAATGAATGGCGGAATCGATAAAGGGAGAATTAGCGCCCATTTCATAAAGTTCCTAAGGGGAAAATTATATTGAGCAATGAGCCAAGCAAGACTAAGTCCGATAGCAATCGTGAACAACGCTGTAAAGAAAACGAGTGTGAGCGTCGACTTAATATAGTTAAGAAGCATGAATTCCTTTATATGTGCCCAATTTTCACTAGCTGGAGAAAATATGCCTATTACAATCGACATATTCGGTAAAAACAGCACGATGATAATGAGTACAGCTGCAATCGACCACCCGTTTACGTTAGCTAAATACTTGTTCATGAGAAACCCATCCTTTATCTTTTCCGCAACAACCCCCTTACCGAATTTCCGGAAGGGGGCTCGACTTTTATTTCCAGCCGACTTCGTTAAAAATCATAATCGCTTTCGCGTTGTTTTCTCCGAGTGTCGATAATGGAATATCTTGTTCTTTAAAATCCCCCCAAGATTTGAGGAGTTCTGAAGGTTCAACATTTTCATTAACCGGGAATTCATAATTTGCAGAAGCAAACTCGCCTTGCGCCTCTTCCCCAGTTAGGAATTCAAGTAATTTAACCGCGTTCTCCGCGTTTTTTGAACCTTTTATGACTCCTGCTCCACTAATATTTACATGTGTACCAGTAGTTTCTTGGTTCGGGAAGAAAACACCAAGGTTCTCGGCTACTTTCACTTCCTCCGGCTCTGTTGAATTAAGCATTTGACCGAAATAATATGAATTCATAATTGCGACGTCACCGATTCCTGCAGCGATTGCTTTCGCTTGGTCCCGATCTCCGCCCTCAGGATTTTGGGCAAAGTTATTGACGATGCCTTGAGCCCATTCTTTCGCTTTCTCTTCACCATTTATCTCGATGAATGAAGCAAGAAGTGACTGGTTATAAACACTTTCAGATGACCGCACAAGAACACGGCTTTTCCATTTGTCTTCCGTCAGCGCTTCGTACGTGGAAAGCTCTTCGGGTTTAACTTTATCTTTATTATACACTAAAATTCTCGCACGTTTCGTCAACCCAACCCACATATCGTCAACATCACGTAAGTTCTCAGGTATTTGTTTCGATAAGATGTCACTTGACACAGTTTGAAGGAGTCCATCTTCTTTTGCACGATACAGTCTTCCAACGTCTGCTGTTAGTAATATGTCTGCTTTCGTTGCAGTTCCTTCACGTTTGATCCGTTCGATAAGTACATCTGCTTCGTCTTTTATTACGTTAACTTTTATACCAGTTTCTTGTTCAAACTTTTTATATAATTCATTATCAACATCATAATGACGGCTTGTATATAAATTCACTTCCGCCTTTTCAGTTTTCTTAGAAGCTGAATCAGTATCAGTACCACTTTCCTTTTTAGTTGTACTTCCACATGCAGCAAGTATGAGCATCATGGCAACAACAATTATGTATAAGCTCTTCTTCATGATTTTCCATCTCCAGACTTTTAGTTTTTTTGATTGAAAATGATTCTCAATATCATTAATAATATATAATGAAATCCAGTGAAAGTCAACATAAATATGTAGGTATTCAGACAATTCTTTAGGCTAACTTTCGAATAATATGCAAAATCATGAGTTATAACAAGCTATAGATAAACCGAATAAGAACCGTTTCATAAGTCTTAGATTCGTATTCATTTGGTTGAAGGTATTTAAAACTAGTGATATTTCATTACGCAATCTCATCGCTTTACCCTGATAATGAAGTCCATCGTAAGATTTCCCTCATATAAGTAACTGCTTAATAAGCTATGTCAGGCATTTAATTAAATTGCCTATCCCTATGCGCTTATTTCTTTGTGCTTGTCTTATTAATAATACGATAAAAGAATAGCTCAATCGTGAAAGGGAAGGCTATTATTATCATGTTATTGGATGGAGGAAAAGAATGATGATAAAAAGAATCGTTCATATCATTATCATTGCCATTGTCTTATTTTCAGTCCCAAAAATTTTCACAAATACACTTCTAGACACTTCTTCAAAATCAGACGTCGAAGGTTCCGTTACTACTTTCTCAGAAACAACTAATGATGACCTTTATAAAAGAATTTCAGCTTATAATGACAAGCATAAAATCGAACCGACCGATGCAAAAATAGACAGAGTATGGAAGGCGATACCCGGGTATAATGGGCTGGCCGTAGATATTGAAGCCAGTTATAAAAAAATGAAAAAAGGCAGTGATATAGATACGACCGAAATGATTTTTAAAGAAGTACCGCCCAAAATCCATCTAAACGATTTAAAGCCTTCCCCAATTTTTCGGGGAAACCCGGAAAAACCTATGGTGGCATTGTTGATAAACGTTGCCTGGGGTAATGAATATATTCCGGGTATCCTTAAAACATTAAAGGATTCTCAAGTAAAGGCAACATTCTTTTTTGACGGAAGTTGGGTTAAAAATAACCCCGATCTAGCCATGAGCATCAATTTCGAAGGTCACGAAATCGGAAACCATGCTTATAGCCACCCCGACCTTAACAAACGCTCCCGGGCCGATACAATGGATGAACTGAAAAAAACGAATGATGTAATTGAAGCGACTTTGGGTACCAAACCGATATGGTTTGCTCCGCCAAGCGGAAGTTTTAATCAAGAAACGATCCACGTTGCCGATGAGCTAGGCATGAAAACCATTCTATGGACGGTAGATACAGTCGATTGGAGAAAGCCCGCAACTTCTGAAATGGTTAAGCGCGTTCTTGCGGGGGTAAGCAATGGTTCGATGGTACTCATGCACCCCACTAAACCTGTTTCAGAGGGGCTGGAAACGATGATAATTGATATTAAAAGGAAAGGGTACCAATTGGGGACTGTAAGTGACTTAATGAGCGAAAAACGTATTGAAAATCATAGTTTGCCCCTTAAAAATGATAATTGAGGACATTCGCCCTTTCGATATTGAAATTGGAAAGGGTGAGACCATTCAGACCAATCGCTTCGAAAAAATCAGGCTTGAAAATAGCGTGGAGCCTTAAGCTATAAAATTTTTCGAGTAAAAGCTCACGAGAACTCCGGATTTTTTATCTTTGACGGAATGATTAACGAAAATAACACGCCCCGTAACAATAATTACCAAGAATTGAAAACCGCTCTTGAGCACATGATATGGTCATGGAGGTGATTAATCTTGCCAAACAACAAAGACAGAAATCCAAACCAAGACCGCAACCGCAACAGAAACGATAATCCAAACGATATGCGTGAAGAGTTTGGAGCTGCATTCGATGTCGATAAGCTGAGAGATCAAAACAATGATAACCAAAGACAAAAAGAACAACGCACAAACCGTAACGACCGAAATAACAAATAAGTGATAAAAAAACTGGCACATGAGTATATTCATGTGCCAGTTTTTCATTTATCTATCTCGCCGATTCTCACCTTGAAGCCGCACAGGGCTACTGATCATTCGTATTCTTTCCATGATTCGGGCCGCTTTTACTGCTTCTTTTTCACCGCGTTGCGAATATGTCAAGTGATCTTCAAGTTCAGTGTAGTTGAAATTAGATGTGAAAAAAGTAGGCAATTTTTCCGCCATACGGAATTGCAAAATCGTTCCAAGCACTTCATCCCGCGTCCACGCAGACATCGTTTCTGCACCTATATCATCCAGCATAAGCACTTGCGCATTCTTCACGAATTCGATTTTTTCATTGAGCGTCTGATCTTGAATTGACTGTTTCATCTCCCTCAAAAACTCTGGTACGTACACCGCGACAGTACGCACCCGACGATTGGCCAGTTCGTTCGCCAATGCTCCGAGCACAAAAGATTTACCAATGCCAAAGGGACCATAAATGTATAGGCCTCGATCTGGAAGTTTACCGGTTTCATCGAAAAAGTTCAGAAAATCTTTTGCAGCCCGTACTGCCTTCACCCTGCTGTCATCAAAAAACATATCTATATCGTGTAATTTTGCCTCCATTACGTCTTTTGGCATATACATACTGTCGATCATTTTAGTAATATTACGTTGATCTTCATCAGTGAGCCTATTTGGACATTTCGTATACTCTACATCAATCAGACCGCGCGCCAATACCAATTTGGGTTCAAATCCATTCATGATATTCACACATCCCGAAAGGTCCGGACACTTTCCACACCCATGGGAAGCCGAGGCATATTCATACAACTTCCCTAGGCTTCTTTCGACAACCTCGCTGTCAATCACGTCGGAATGATCGGTCAAAAATTGCTGTACCCCCGGACTTTCCATCACTTCTCCCCGCAATTCTTCATACCTTGCAGCAAATGCCGGAGCTTTCACAACACGCTTCAGCGTATCGCCAATTCGTTCCATTTCACTTCACCGTCCCATCTTCTGTTACGCCTAATTCTTTCAGCAACTTACGACGTTCTTCATCAATAGCTGAATTTGAAGCAGGCTTACCTGTTTTTACTGTTTTCGTTTGCTTTTCTTCCTTTTTATAAAACCATTCCGGTACTTTTTCTTCTCGGGTAGGTTTTCGCTTCGCCCTGGATACCTGTCCTTCATTTTTCCACTTCACATACTGATCGTGCTCATTCCTGGACAATTCCATTGCAGCTTTAACTGTTTCCACCTTTTTGCCCATCCAATGGGAAGCAATCCGTTCCGCGAAACTGTTCGTTATTTTCCCGTCATTACGATAAAGAACGTATTGCAGGAGGACATTGACGACGCCGACGGACAATCCATGTGTATTGACCAGCTTTTCAGCTAGCTTCACATCTACCGATAACGGCTCTTTCCCCATAAAGTCACGTAGCATTTCAAGTGGTGCCGTATTTTCAAGGTAATGTTCCAATTCTTCATCACGGGTCATTGTTTGACTAGCCGGTTTCGGAGCCTCTGCGGCATACACTTTATGCAGAGCGGGAGCATCTTTGGAAACATTCATCTTATAAAATTCTGCAGCTGATTTCCGTAATCTGTCTTCAGGCAACTTGAGATCTTCATCAAGTGCCATCATGATAACTTTTTGCATATCAAGCGGAGTCAACGAATAAAGGAATGCGAGTTTAGAAATTGTTTCTTTTGAAACAGAGGATAACGCGGCTTGGGGAACCATCTGTTCCGATAAACCGGAACGAAGAAGAGCGAAATCAAAATCCGGCTGCACGAACGGGACACCCTCAGGCTCGTTCCGGCCGATAAATTCCTGGTCCTCCCTCATATTCATGTTATATCCTTGCTGAACTGGTGTGTATACATCCAAAAAGGTTCGCGAAACGTCTTCAAACCCATCGTCTTTGCTGCGATCGATTGCAAAGCGGGAACGTAAATTACGATATGCTTGCTCTCCAATTTTACTGAAGAGGAATGTCGACAACAATGGATCCTGGAAAAATGCCCGGGCATCGAGGGGGGGAAGCAATTCGTAAATGAACAATCTCGCATCTCCATCTTTTCTCCCGTAAGTCCGCAGCAATCCAATTGCTTCAAGTGAAATCCTTGCCTCGAAAACAGGTCCAAGCGGCATTGTCAAGATGTTCATGAGATGGTAATGGTTATATTCGCGTTCATCCTCCCTCTCTGCGTCAGCCCAAAGAGTCATAAACAGACTCATCGCACTTGGACCAATCAACGGCTGATAAAATAAAGTGAGGAGTTGACGGTCATAATCCGAGAACGACTGTGATAATCTGATTTTGTATGCATCAACTGGTTGCAATTCTTTAAAAAGGGGTGCCATTAGAACTCTACTTCCTATCTCAATGGAATACTTTACTTTTTCGTACGTTTCTGTAAGTCTTGCAATTCTTCTATGAAAACCGTGATGTCTTTGTATTGGCGATAGACTGAGGCAAATCTGACGTATGCGACTTCATCGACCTCTGTAAGCTGTTCCATAACCATTTCCCCAACATCATCGGAATTAATCTCCACTACACCTGCACTTCTCAATTCTTTTTCAATCGATGTCACGATATTTTTAAGGTTTTCAAGTTGAACGGGACGTTTCTCACAAGCCCGGATTAGGCCTCTAAGCACTTTTTCTCCGCTGAACTCTTCACGTGATCCATCCTTTTTCACGACAACCAGAGGTGTTTCCTCAACTTTTTCAAATGTCGTGAATCGGAACGCGCATTGTTCACATTCCCTGCGACGCCGGATAGATTTATTTTCCTCGGCAGGTCTGGAATCGACGACCCGGGTGCCATTGTACTGGCAAGCTGGACATTTCATAAGTATTTCCTCCGATTTTTCTTAGATAATAACTTAATTATAACAGAACATGACTGGAAAAATCGAAATTGAGGGGAAAGAAACATCGTCCAATTAAAAAAGCGCCCCGCAAGTCATTGTACTTCGACCTTCGGGACGTTTTCTATTTACTGTTAAGCCAGCTCTAGTGATTTTAAAGCGAATGCAACTTTCTTCGTCAAATCAACGACGCGCGCGGAATAACCCCACTCGTTATCATACCATGCAAGCACTTTCACTTTCCGGTCAGCCATAACGATCGTTGACAGCCCATCGATAATCGCCGAGTCAGTCGTCGTATTGAAATCAATGGAAACAAGCGGTTCTGTCGTGAAACGAAGAATGCCTGCCATTGATCCTTCTGAAGCCTGCCTGAATGCATTATTCACCATTTCCACTGTAACGTCTTGGTTCAAATCTACAACAAGATCGACAAGTGATACATTTGGTGTTGGAACACGAAGTGACATTCCGTGAACTTTCCCTTCCAATTCTGGAAGTACAAGTGCCAATGCTTTTGCAGCCCCAGTAGACGTCGGGATGATGGACTGTGCGCATGCACGTGCACGGCGAAGGTCCTTATGGGGATTATCCAGGTTTTTTTGGTCATTCGTATAAGCGTGGATTGTTGTCATTAAGCCATTGTTAATTCCGAATGTATCATTCAATACTTTAGCAACCGGCGCAAGACAGTTTGTCGTACAGCTGGCGTTCGAAATCACGTCGTGCTTCTCGATATCCAATTTGTCATCATTAACGCCAAGAACAATTGTAATATCTTCATCTTTACCAGGTGCGGATATGATAACCTTTTTCGCTCCCGCTTCAAGGTGAAGTGCAGCTTTGTCCCGCGAATTGAATTTACCTGTCGCCTCGATAACAATATCAATGCCAAGCTCTTTCCAAGGGAGGTTAAGCGGATCACGGTCTGAAACGATTTGAACCCGTTTACCATTGACGACAATCGCGTTTTCCTCTGCAATTACATCACCGTCAAATGTGCCATGATTCGTATCATACTTTATCAGATGGGCAAGCGTTTCTGATGGATAAGTTGCGTTTATCGCAACAATTGTAATATCTTCTTCCCTAATCATTTGGCGGAAAACCATCCGTCCAATTCGTCCGAACCCGTTAATAGCAATAGAAGTAGTCATTTAAAGATCCTCCTGTATGTATGTTATACTTTTTATGTTTATTCGCTCATTAGTATAACATATATTAATCAAGAACAAAGGGTTTATGTTATTTATTACATTTTCCAACTCTTCAGAATAAAGTCACGGCCGTGCATTCCAATCTAAAAGTATTTCTTCCAACTGTTCCCCCGTCTGTTCTACACTCTCGTTGTTCTGAAGAACAGCGTCGGCACCTTGTTCTTTTTCCGCCATTGAAAGCTGGGAACGGATCCGGGCTTCCGCCTCTTCTTCCGATAACACATTCCGCGTCATAAGACGTTGTTTTTGGATTTCAGGTGTAACGGATACGACAATGATTTTATCAACGAAAGATTGCAGCTTACTTTCAAATAAAAGAGGGATGTCCAAGATGACTGTGTTTGCCCCTTTAGAAATCCAATCCTCTTTTTGCCGAACCATTTCTTTGCGGATAGCTGGATGGATGATGCCATTCAATTTCTTCCGTTCTTCTGCATTTCCAAATATGCGCTCGCCCAGTTTTTCACGGTTGAGCGATCCATCCTCATGTAAAATGTCTTGTCCAAATATGCGGCTGATTTCCGACAGCACCGGACTTCCTGGTTCAACGACGAGTCGGGCAATTTCGTCCGCATCCACAATTGGAAATCCTTTTTTTTTCAGCATGGCGGAAACGGTGCTTTTTCCGCTGGCAATACTTCCCGTTAATCCGATAATCATTGCAATCCCCGCCTTTCAACATTCATTTTTGGCATGTCGGACAATAAACAGATGTCCTGCCCGCAATTTTCATACTGTTCGTGTCGGCACCGCAGGCAGGGCAATGTTTTCGGCCATACATTTTAAGCCGATCCTGCATTGTTCCAGCTTCCCCGTTAATATTTCGATAATCGGAAATGGAACTTCCACCGGCATCGATACTCTCTTGAAGAATGTCTACGATAACATCGAACAATTCGGTTTTGCGTTTCTTACTAATTCGATCCGCTGTCCTACCAGGATGAATATTCATCTTATAAAGCGCTTCCGTCGCATAGATATTCCCGCATCCCGATACAACGTGCCCATCCATTATGACTTCTTTGATTGGTTTCCGAGCATATTTCGGGGTAGCCGCCATTTCTAGAAAATGATTTCTCGCACCCGCAGCGAACGGTTCGGGGGCCATTTTCAATAATGGAGGATGGTCCGCTTCACAACCAAGAAACCGCAATTCCCCAAAGCGTCGTATATCCGAATAGACAAGCAATCCTCCGCCTTCCAGCGTAAAGACGACGTGGACATGATTGCGAAATTTCATTTCCTGAATGTCATCGACTTTTTCAACTGTGAACCATGCCCCTGACATACCTAAATGACTGACAAGAAGACAGCTGTTACCGTCTTTTGTTAAATGAAAATAAATGTATTTGCTTCTGCGTGTGACGTCTTTAATCGTCATCCCAGCCATATCCATGATAAAATCTTCAGTTGTAATTCCTTTTATCACAGCTTCTTTGCCTAGTTGTTTTGATTTGATGACCGTATCTGAAACGGTTACCTCCTGGATGGTCCTTCCGATCGCAACAGGCGCAAGTGCACGGACGACCCCTTCCACTTCCGGCAGTTCAGGCATTGTATCCCCTCACTTCGTATCATACCAAGATAATCCAAACGCCCATTCAACTTTCAATGGCACATCAAGTTCCAGAGCAGATTCCATCACTTCGGGTACGATTACTTTTAGTTTTTCGATTTCCTCTTCCGGTGCTTCAAAGATCAGCTCATCATGCACTTGCAGGAGCATGCGCGTCTGCATACCCTCAGCTTCAAGGCGTTTGGCCATTTCTATCATTGCCTTTTTAATGATATCAGCTGCACTACCTTGAATCGGCGTATTCATAGCTGTCCGCTCCGCAAAACTTCTCAAGTTGAAATTCGAACTAGTTATTTCTGGCAAATAACGTCGGCGACTCATGAGTGTTGTCACATAGCCTTTTATTTTCGCTTCTGCAACGCTGTCATTCATATACTGCTTGACACCCGGGAAGCTGCTAAGATAGGTGTCAATGAACTTTGCTGCGTCTTTTCTTGTGATATCCAAACTTTGCGAAAGTCCGTAATCGCTTATGCCATAGACAATTCCAAAGTTTACCGCTTTTGCCGCCCTACGCATATCTGAGGTCACCGACTCGCTATCCACCCCGAAAACATCCATTGCCGTTTTTGTGTGAATATCCGCGCCTTCTCGAAACGCTTCAATGAGCTTCTCATCTTGCGACATGTGCGCGAGTACTCGCAGCTCGATTTGCGAATAATCCGCGGCAAACAGGTACCAGCCCGGTTCAGATGGAACGAACGCGGCGCGAATTTTTCTTCCTTCTTCAAGCCGTACAGGGATATTCTGCAGGTTCGGATTGATGGAACTGAGACGCCCTGTTGTAGTGAGCGCTTGCTGGAACCGTGTATGAATCTTCCCGTCCTCAAATATTTCTTTCAACAGTCCTTCAATATAAGTCGAGTTCAATTTACCGAGTTGCCGGAAGTTTAAAATATGGCTGATGATTTCATGTTCACATTCAAGCTTTTCAAGAACGTCAGCTGCCGTTGAATAACCGGTTTTCGTCTTTTTAATCGGAGTAAGTCCGATTTTTTCAAATAGAATGACACCCAGTTGTTTAGGCGAGTTAATATTGAACTTTTCCCCTGCAATTTCATAGATGATTGCTTCAAGTTCCGCCAGTTTTGCGGAAAGCTCTGTTCCGATAGAAAGAAGTGTTTCCCGGTCTGTCTTAACGCCGGTCGTTTCCATTTTGCCAAGGATTGCCGCTAGCGGCAACTCCAGTTCGTGATATAAATCGTACTGATCGTTTTCCCGTAATTTCTGTTCAATTTCAGAACGCAGTTTCCAAATTGCTTGCGCTTTCCGGCCCGCGTGCTCCGCAATCACTTTTTGTTCCGGCTTCGATTTCTTTGCACCTTTTCCATAAATCACTTCATCATGCTCGACTTCCGTGTAGCCGAATTCACCTGCAATGGAGGCCACGTCAGTATAAGTGGTCGAAGGGTTGACGATGTACGTCGCAAGCAGTAGATCGAATTGGAATCCTTCCGTCTCTATACCTTGCCGCGCTAGCGACGCGTAAGCCGCTTTCGAATCGGACGTGTATTTCAACTTATCCGTATTTTGCAGCCAAATTTTTAACGCATCGCATTCTTTTGCGACTTCTAGCGGAACAAATAGTGTATGTTTTTCATCAGCCAGGCTGATGCCCAGAATCTCCGCAGTCAAATAGTTTTCATCCATCATTTCGACGTGGATTGCCATCTCGTTTGATAAATCCCCGTCCGCCAATTCCGAAACGATTGTCACTTCAATAGCTTCCTTAGGCTCTTCCGCCGCTTGCGGTGTGATTTTATCGAGAAGCGTCTTAAATTTCAATTCACGGTAAATACTCGTCACTTCGTCCATATCGGGTCCCTCATATGACAAATCAGTCAGGGTAACCGTGATTGGAGCAGCAACTTCTATCGTCGCAAGGTCTTTACTCATGAATGCCTGCTCTTGATTTTCCGTCAAATTCTGATTCAGCTTTTTAGCAGTAATCTTATCAAGTGATTTATAAACATTTTCAATAGAACCGTATTCAATCAGTAATTTAAGCGCCGTTTTCTCACCGACACCGGGGACGCCTGGTATGTTATCTGATGCATCGCCCATAAGGCCTTTCATATCAATGATTTGATGGGGTTCGATACCATACTTCTCCATGACATGTTCAGGTGTGTATTTCTCAATGTCCGTCATCCCTTTTCGAGTGATGAACACTGTAGTATTGCGACTTGCAAGTTGCGTTAAATCTTTGTCCCCGGAAATGACGACGATTTCAGAACCGTCCGCATCGCCTGTTTTACTGAGCGTGCCGATGATATCATCCGCCTCGTACTGATCCAGTTCATATTGAGGAATATTGTAGGCATCAAGAAGCTTCCGTAAATAAGGGAATTGCTCGGATAATTCAGGTGGGGTTTTCTGACGCCCCCCTTTGTATTCTCCGTATGTTTTATGCCTAAATGTTGTTTTTCCGGCATCCCATGCGACGAGAATATGCGTAGGTTTTTCTTCTTCCAAGATGTTTTGCAGCATCATTGTAAAGCCGTATACTGCATTAGTATGAATCCCGTTATCGTTGGTCAATAAAGGCAATGCGAAAAATGCCCGGTATGCAAGACTGTTTCCGTCAAGTAACACGATTTTCTTAGTCGTCACGTACATTCCACTCCTATTCAAAAAACGTCATCTTCATTCATCTTACCACGAGGGCAGGAGTAATTGAAAATGACGCGTCGTTCAGTCCCGATACTTGCGGGACTGACAGTCGTTTAGACAGGGTCCTGCATTATTCTTTACTCAAGATAGCCCGTCAGTACCTTCGCGTACGGCGAGTCGGCTGGGATAATGATCATTGTGTCGTCGCCGATTGTCTTCTTATACGACTGAAGTGTGCGGTATAAGTTATAAAACTCTGGGTCTTTCGAGAACGCATCATTGTAAATTTTTGCCGCCGCGGATTCGCCTTCAGCATGAATGATTGCCGCTTCTTTTTTCGCGGTTGCCAACATTTCCTGCACTTCGCGGTCTGTCTCTGCTTCGATTCGGCGTTTATCTGCATCCCCTTGTGATAAATAGGATTGGGCAGTCGATTGACGTTCGGAAATCATACGTGTATAAATCGACTGTTCGTTTTCCTCAGGCAAGTCGATACGCTTCATACGGACATCCACTACTTCGATCCCGTAGTTCCCCTCAGCTAAAAACTCATTTACCCTTTCCGTTACACGGTCATTCATACTACCCCGGGAAGAGTTTTCGTCATTGACGACATCTACATAATTCAGCTGACCGAGTTCTGTTCGGACAACAGAGTAAATGAACTCTCCTAACCGCGTTTCGGCATTAACAATATTCCTCGCGTTTGAAATCATTTTTCCCGGATCAGTGATTCTCCAAACCGAATAGTTGTCTATGATAATTCGTTTCTTATCCTTTGTGTTAATTTCCTCTTCGGACACGTTGTAACTCATCAAACTTTTGGGAAGAGTTGTAACACTTTGGATGAACGGTATTTTCATGCTCATTCCCGGTTCATGAACGATGCGTTTAATCTCCCCGAATTGGCGGACGACTCGGTATTCATCTTCTTTAACGATGAAAATATTGGCGATAACTATGACCGCTAATGCAAATAGCGCAGTAAGGATAAACGTCAATTTCGCATATTTCTTTATTTCAAACGGAGCTTTCGGTGTAACAGGTGCACCTGTTGCTTTTGGCGCTTTCTGTTTTGCACGCTGTTTTTCCAGAAACTTTTCTTCGATGGATTTAAATGGATTATTGTCGTTCGCCATCAGTTTCCATCCCCTTCCGTTTTCGGCTCAGCTGGTGGTATTGTATTTTCCAGTTGCTGCAACGGGAGATATTTCACCGTTTCGCCTGAATCGTTCATAATATAGATTTTTGCTTTCGGCAATACTTGTTCGAGTGTTTCAATGACAAGCCGCTGACGCGTAATCGCTTTATTCTTCGAATATTCTACTAGTAAATCATTAAACAGAGCGACATCACCGAGGGCTAGCTCGGTACGCGCCTTCTTTTGCCCGATTGCATTAGACTTGATGGCGTCAACTTCCCCGATCGCTTCATTCTTCTTTTGATTTTCATATTTTTTAGCTTCATTCGTCTTTGTGTTTTTCGTTTCGCGTGCATCCGTCACAGCTGTGAAAGCGGCTCGAACTTCGGCATTTGGAAGTTCGACATCTTGCAACTTTACGCCTTGAATAGCAATGCCGATATCGTACTTATCAATGAGTGTCGCAAGCAGTTCGCGTGTCTGCGCTTCAATTTCCGCTTTACCGTCCGTCAGTGCGGCGTCTATCGTAGAGCTGCCGATAATGGAGCGAATAGATGCTGAAGTTGCGTCGTGAAGGATTTCCTTCGGATTTTGCGCATTGAATAAATACTTCTGGGGTTCAGTGATTTTCCATTGAACAACCAAATCGGTAAGTACAATGTATTCATCCCCCGTGATCATCTTGGTTTCTTTATCGAACGAAACTAGCTCTCCCCCGGCATCTTGCTTGTATCCGAATTGCAGACTATATGTCTCTTTTGATAGAATTTCAGCCCTTTGAATAGGCCATGGTAATTTGAAATGAAGTCCGGAATCCGTCACTGTTGTATCTGCTTTTCCGAATGTGATGACGACAGCCTGTTCTGATTCGTCGACTGTATACCATGTTGTGAAAGCGACGATAAGTAATATAATTCCGGTGAAGATCATTCCAACTGTCATCAAGGTACGTCGTGTACTCATTTGTAAACCCCCTTCTCTTATGTATCAATCTGTTATACGTTCCATTCAGCCGAAAGTTTCATATAGTTTGGATTCGTTCAATAAAAAAACGAACCGCGGATAACGGATCGCTCAATTTCCTTGTTGCAAAGGAAGACATATGCGGATTAATGTTCCTACCCCAATTTCACTTTTGACTTCGACTGTACCATGGTGTGCTTCCACCAAGTGTTTGACGATGGCCAGACCAAGGCCTGTGCCTCCTGAGTCGCGGCTTCTTGCCCGATCGACACGATAGAATCTTTCAAACAGTCTCGATAGTTCTGTTTGTTCGATACCGATTCCTTCGTCTTGTACTTCTATGATAGCGTCTCTCGATTGTTTTTTAACTGTAACAGTTATTTTAGTCTGTTCTTTGGAATAGCTTATCGCATTTGATAAGAGATTCACCATCACTTGAATTAATCGGCCTGCATCGCCTTCAATGCTAAATTGATCGTCAATATCTAGAAGTATGTCCATCTTTTTTCGTTCTAAGTGACCAGAAACGATTGTCAATGCATCGTTCATCACTTCTCTAAGCTCAACTTGGGCGAACTGAAGTATAAAATTCTCCCTTTCCATAGCCGATAATTCTAGCAGATCATCAATCAACAGATGCAGTCTGTCGCTTTCTTTCTGGATGATTTCAAGGAATTCTTTCATTATGACAGGCTCGTTCATCGCGCCATCCAATAACGTTTCAGTAAATCCTTTGATTGATGTAATAGGTGTACGAAGTTCGTGGGAAACATTTGCGACAAAATCTTTTCGCACTTCTTCAAGTCGTACAAGTTTTGTAATATCATGCATGACAACCACAATACCGAGCCAATTACCATGATGGCCGATGACAGGTGCACCGTAAACGCCCATATAGGATAAATTATCGGCTATATCGAGCCGAACTTGTTTTTCATGAACTTGTTCTGTCATGAATACATCTTCAATAAGATTTTCTATTTCAATAGGTAAACCGATTGTCTTAAATGTCTTGCCGATGATCTCCTCTTTTGAAAATCCAAAAGTCTTTTCAAATACCCCATTTACAAGATTGACAGATCCTTCACGACCAAACATTAGCAGTCCACTACCCATACTTTCGATAAGAGTTTTCAAGCGCTCTTTTTCCATCATACGTAGCGTCGACATTTCCTGCAGATTGCTCGCCATCTTATTTATGGCAATGGAGAGTTCGGTGGCATACTCCGGGTCATCCATCTGTGTCCTGGCAAAATAATCACCTTGCGCGACTTGGATTGCTACCTTAGTGACTTCATCGACTGGACGGGCATATTGCAGCATCATCCGTGTTGCGATTAAGAGAGAGATAATAAATGCAATAATTAAAGTAACAACTAAATAACCCCAGTATTGCCGCTGCAGGTCTAACGGGACTTCTGTGGCGAATAAAGGGAAAAACTGACCGAGGACAATACCAAGGCCAGTTAAAAGAACTGAAAGAAGAATTGCACAAGCGATGACTAAACGGGAATAAAGGCCTTTCATCACGGTTTCGGCTCCTCAAATTTATAGCCAATTCCTCTAACCGTTTTGATGAAAATAGGTTTTTTCGTGTTTTCTTCAATCTTTTCACGTAAATGGCTCACATGAACATCTACGATGCGTGTATCCCCTGCAAAATCATAATTCCATACAGCACTTAAAAGCTGGTCACGAGAAAGAACCCGGTTTTTATTCTGCATGAAGTAGACTAGTAATTCGAATTCCTTTGGAGTGAATTCCAGCTCTTCTTTATCAAGGTAAGCTTCATATTGTTCTGAGTGCACCGTTAATAAACCGCTGGTCAACGTTCTATTTTCATCATTACGGCCAGCCCATTCACCACTGCGTCTTAATACTGCTTTTACGCGGGCGACAACTTCCCGCGGACTGAATGGCTTCGTCATATAATCATCCGCACCGATTTCAAGGCCGAGGACTTTATCAAGCTCGTCCCCTTTTGCGGTCAACATAATAATCGGAATATCAAGTCCACGCTGCCTTAATGTTTTACATACGTCAATTCCATCCATTTTGGGGAGCATTAAGTCCAGTAAAATCAAATCGGGCTTTTCCGTTTCTGTTTTAAGTATTGCTTCTTCGCCGTCAGCAGCAGTGATTGTTTCATATTGCGCTTGTTTCAAATTGTACTCAAGCAATGTTCGAATTGATTGTTCATCATCAACAATCAATATTTTCTTTAGATTTGAGCTCACTGTTCATCAATCTCCCGTCAAAAATTTTCCATCGCCTGTGATGTGAGACGTTCTTCCACTTTCGGCGGAGTGACTGTCACTGTTCCCGAAATGACAATATTTTGCTCTTCGTCACAAGCTTCAATCGAAATATCTATGGAGTTTCTTTCTTTATCAACATGAATGATTTCCAGTAAGAAATTGATAGTTGAATAATGATAAACAGCTTTCGGAAATGCCAATTGCTGTTTTGTAATATGTGAACCCGGACCTGGTAAGTATTTCGAGACGGCGGAGGTCACGATTCCCGTCAACATGATAGTTGGTACAATAGGTTTTTCATAAGCTGTCTGTGAAGCGTAATCATGCTGGATATAAAGTGGATTGCTGTCATTTGTCAATCCGAGATAGAGTAAGAGGTCTTTATCCTCTATTTTCTCCGTCAATTTCAATTTTTCTCCAACAGTAATCTCCACGATTTTTCTGCCGAGACGCCTTTTCTTCCCTAGTATCAACTTATATCCCCCTCAATATGTAATACTATAAGTTTAACAATAATCAGAAAAAAAATCGAGTAGCATATGCTACCCGATTAAATGAAGACTATATTAAGCAAGAACTTTCATGACAGCCCTAACTGATTCAGCAGAATTGGCCATTGCCGCTTTTTCACTTTCAGTCAATTCCAGCTCAATAACCTTTTCGATACCACCTGCGCCAAGCACAGTCGGAACACCAATGTAGATACCGTCAAGACCGTATTCGCCCTCAAGATATGCAATTGATGGAAGTACACGCTTCTGGTCTTTAAGAATCGCTTCAGCCATTTCAACGAGTGATGCTGCTGGTGCATAGTAAGCAGAACCATTGCCAAGAAGATTGACGATTTCAGCTCCGCCCTTACGCGTGCGGTCTACGATTTCATCAAGACGTTCAGCAGAAATCAACGTTTCAAGCGGTACACCGCCCGCATATGAATAGCGAATTAGTGGAACCATGTCGTCTCCATGACCGCCAAGTACGAAACCTGTGACGTCTTTGACTGACAGGTTCAATTCTTGCGCTACAAACGTACGGAAACGTGCTGTGTCAAGTACACCTGACTGTCCGATTACGCGTTCTTTCGGTAATCCTGATTCTTTGTATACTGTATAGGTCATTGCATCGACCGGATTTGTCAATACGATGATTGTCGTATTCGGAGAATGTTTCACAATTTCGCCTGTTACAATTTTCATGACTTTTTGGTTCGTCTGAACGAGATCATCACGGGTCATACCGGGTTTGCGTGCAATACCGGCTGTAATGATAACAATGTCAGAGTCTTTAGTATCTGCGTAATCTGAAGTTCCTATAATGTTCGCATCAAAACCTTGGACGGGTCCAGCTTCAAGCATATCAAGCGCTTTTCCTTTTGTCGGGTTTTCCATTTGCGGAATATCAACGAGCACTACATCGCAAAGCTCTTTTTGTGCCAAAAGAAATGCTGTAGTTGCACCTGTGAAACCAGAACCGATAACTGAGACTTTTTTACGTTTCATTGTCATGGAAAACTCTCCTTCTAGTCATATGAATGAGGGGGCGGACCCCCTCCGTTCAAGTTTTTCAATTAAAGATTTTTGATCAATTCATCAGCAAATTCAGATGTCTTCACTTCTGTTGCTCCGTCCATTAGACGAGCAAAGTCGTAAGTGACTACTTTAGAAACAATTGTTTTTTCGATTGAAGAAGTGATCATAGCCGCCGCTTCGTTCCATCCTAGGTGTTCAAGCATCAAGACACCTGAAAGCAGAAGTGAAGAAGGGTTGACTTTGTCAAGTCCTGCATATTTCGGTGCCGTACCGTGAGTTGCTTCAAAGATTGCATGTCCACTGATGTAGTTGATGTTTGCACCTGGAGCAATACCGATTCCGCCGACTTGTGCAGCAAGTGCGTCGGAAATGTAGTCACCATTCAAGTTCATTGTTGCAACAACATCGAACTCTTTTGGACGTGTCAAGATTTGTTGCAAGAAGATATCAGCAATCGCATCTTTAACGATAATCTTGCCTGCTGCTTCAGCGTCCGCTTGTGCTTTGTTTGCAGCATCCGTGCCGTCAGCATCCTTGATTTTATCGTACTGGTTCCAAGTGAAGACTTTATCGCCGAATTCTTCTTCAGCAACTTCATAGCCCCAGTTTTTGAATGCGCCTTCTGTAAACTTCATAATATTCCCTTTATGGACAAGCGTCAATGATTTGCGGCCCTCTTTAATAATATAATTAAGAGCAGAGCGTACTAGACGTTTTGTTCCTTCTTCAGAAATAGGTTTGATCCCGATTCCGGAAGTTTCCGGGAAGCGGATATTTTTAACGCCCATTTCATTTTGTAGGAAATCGATTACCTTTTTCGCTTCAGGAGTACCTTCTTTGTATTCAATACCTGCATAGATATCTTCCGTATTTTCACGGAAAATGACCATGTCACAGTCTTCAGGACGTTTAACGGGTGATGGAACACCTTCAAAGTAACGTACTGGACGCAAGCAAGTGTAAAGATCCAATTCTTGGCGAAGCGCAACGTTCAGTGAACGGAAACCGCCGCCGATAGGTGTAGTAAGTGGTCCTTTAATAGCGATCAAATACTCCTCGATTGTGTCGAGCGTTTCTTGCGGAAGCCATTCGCCGGTTTCGTTGAATGCTTTCTCCCCTGCAAGAACTTCTTTCCAAACAAGTTTTTTCTTGCCATCGTATGCTTTATCGACAGCAGCTTCAAGCACACGAGAAGCTGAATGCCAAATATCCGGCCCTGTACCGTCACCAATAATAAAAGGAATAGTTGCGTGATCAGGAACGTTCAAAACACCATCAGTTACTGTAATTTTACCACCGTTAGTCATTTATAATTTCCTCCCCATTTCAAAATCAGAGGACCGGCCAATCGAAATGCCGACCCATGTCATAGAATCCTTATCGTCCGTTTCTTATCGTTCCTCAATTGGAACGTATTTCTGCATGCCCGGCCCACTATAATCCGCACGTGGGCGAATCAATCTATTGTTCGCATATTGCTCACGAATATGTGCAATCCAACCCGATATACGGGAAACCGCAAAAATCGGTGTAAACAAATCATGATCTATTTCCAGAGAATGGTAAACGGAAGCCGAATAGAAATCGACGTTCGGCGGCAAATTCTTTTCGCCTGTAACGATTTCTTCGATTTTATTGGACATATTGTAATACTTTTCTTCTCCGCGAAGTTCTGTTAAACGTTTAGACATTTCACGCAGGTGTTTCGCACGGGGGTCCCCTTTACGGTAGACGCGGTGACCGAAGCCCATGATTTTTTCTTTGTTATCCAGTTTAGCTCTGATGAATGCTTCGACTTTGTCCTCTGAACCGATTTCCATCAGCATTTTCATCACTTGTTCGTTTGCTCCGCCGTGAAGTGGTCCTTTAAGGGCACCGATGGCAGCTGTAACGCCCGAATACATATCAGAAAGAGTTGCAACACAAACGCGTGCTGTAAATGTAGAAGCATTCAGCTCGTGGTCTGCATGAAGTACGAGTGCTTTGTCGAACGCTTCAATTGCGATTGCTGCCGGCATTTCGCCAGTAAGCATGTACAAGAAGTTTTCAGCATAGCCTAGCTCCGCTTTTGGAGCGACCGGCTCAAGTCCTTTGCGGATACGGGAGAACGAAGTAACGATTGTAGCGATTTTTGCTTGAAGCTTGATCGCTTTTTCGTAATTTGCCTCATCTGACATATCTTCCGCTTTTTCATCGTATAATCCGAGAAGGGAAACTGCAGTACGCAGTGCCGCCATCGGGTGTACATTCTCGATTGGGTAAGTTTTGAAATGGTTAAGCACTTCTTGAGGAACAGCCATGTTATCAGCAAGCTGCTTTTTCAACTCTGCGAGCTCAGTCTCTTTCGGCAGGCGCTGATGCCAAAGAAGATAAATTACTTCTTCAAAGCTGGCGTTTTCTGCAAGATCGTCAATATCATAGCCGACATATGTAAGTGTGTCATCAATAATAGAACTGATTGCTGACTGTGTCGCTACGACTCCCTCCAACCCTTTGGTTGATGTCATATATATCGCTCCCTCTTTCAGTATAGCTGTTCAATCCGCAAAAAAAAGCAGAATGACAGCCAATCTGCTGCTAATAAATATCTACCTAAAACGCTTACAGTGACTATTATAATCAATTTTGTCGATTTTGTGAATGGAAACGCTTGTTTTTGTTTTTTAAACATATAAATGAGGAGTTGTGCAATGCCAGAAAGTCGCAGCAAACGCCAAGCCTTCCAATCAATTTTAATGAAATGGCTGCCTGCTCTTTTGACAGGAATTATTCTTTTCGCGGTTCCTCCTGCAGCTATCGCTGTCATTATCGCCTACTTCACCGCACCTATTCTATCTTCAGTCCGATCAATGACAAAGCTTCCTTTAACAATTGCTACCCTACTCGTCATGACGCTCATGCTTTTTTTTATAAGTGCATTCACCTTTATTGCAATTCACGGATTGATAGACACGATTCCTGCTGTCGAAAATCATATAGCGCCGTTTACACAAAATGCCGATATACCGGGGAAACTGTTTACTTTTCTTGAGGATAAAGTCGTTGAGTATGGACATGCGTTGCTGGAATACTCGGTTACGATAATCAGTACTGCGTTTCAGCAGCTATTCAGTCTATTCATTTTTCTCGTTTCCTACTTTTTTGCGTTGAGGGAATCCGGGAAAAACAGGTACTGGTTTCTTGTCTATTTCCCCCTCAGCATACGTAAACCCGCAAAAAGAATGTTTACAGAATCAGGAAAACTCATCGGCACTTTTGTTTCTGTGGAAGCTCGTTTATTTTTCCTGACATTCTTAATCATTACAACCGGTTTCTTCTTTCTTAGATTCGAGTCACCAGTCGGTAATGCTTTTCTAATTTCACTCGCCGACAGTCTTCCATTTCTTGGAATAGGACTATTCCTTCTGCCAATGGCCGCTTTCTTTCTGTATACGAATAACCTGTTTCTTGGAATTTCAATTATATTGCTTTATTTATTCACTATGATTACGCGACAAATGGCAGAATCGTACATGTGGGCATCCACATTTCAAGTGAAACCCATCCATGCTTTTTTCATCACTGCTTCATCTTTTTACCTGTTCGGGCTGCCTGGCATTTTACTGACGCCATTCTTGCTTTTTGCCGCATTGAAAATTAGACAGCACCCGTTGTTCACCGTATAACAATCTGGCCGTTTTTCATCTTATTATAAATCCACTTCTGGATGATAGGCCTTATTAAATTCCTGGGTCCATTAAAAAGCAATAGAAGACCTGTGATATCGGTGATAAAACCGGGCATGATCAACATAATCCCCCCGAAAAGAATACAGGCGCTATCAATAAGTGCATCTCCCGGCGTCTCCATGGCTGCCATGCGTGTTTTCAAGTCAGTCCAGGCTTTCATTCCTTGCCATTTCGCCAGGTAGGCACCGCCAATTCCCGTTATCAGGATAATAGCTATTGTCGGCAGAAGGCCCAATGTCTTCCCGGAAAAGAAGAGTATGGCAAGTTCGGCTGTCGGGATGGCGATGAATGCGAGTACAATCCATTTCATAATATGTTTTCATCTCCTAAAAAAGGCTGCTAACCGAACATATCGGAAGCAGCCTTATCCTATTTACAAGACGCTGGCGTGTCCGTTGTAGATAACGCCCGATTCAGCATCCATCGTAATTTCAGTGCCGTGCCGGATAATTTTTGTGGCATTTTTAACCCCCACAATAACCGGAATGCCCAGACTCAGTCCGACAATAGCACCATGACTAGTCAACCCGCCTTCCTCGGTAATGAGTCCGGCGCACTTCTCGATGGCAGGCATCATGTCACGATCAGAACCGTTTGTAACAAGGATTGCGCCCTCTGTATCATAAGCCAATGCTTCAGTTGCATTTTTAGCCACAACTGTACGGCCGAACGCTACATCTTTGCCAATCCCTTGTCCCCGCGCTAGTAAATCACCGATGACATGGATTTTCATCAAGTTCGTCGTACCGGCCTTGCCGACAGGCACGCCAGCAGTAATGATGACAACGTCACCATGTCCGACATATTGATGTTTAACACTTTCTTCTACAGATTCCTGCAGAATTTCATCGATCGATGACACTTTTTCCCCGACAATCGGGTAAACGCCCCAAACAAGTGATAGTTTTCTTGAACAAGCTTCAGATGAAGTAACGGCGATAACCGGACAACCGGGACGGTATTTGGCTATCATTTTAGCAGTATGCCCGCTTTCCGTCGGTGCAAGGACAGCCTTAACTTTTAAGTTGATGGCCGTGTAAGCCGCTGCTTGGCCGATCGCCTCTGTCATATTACCGTGTTTTTCACGACGGCGCGTTGAAACAACGGAACGATAATCGATAGCTGCTTCCGTCGTACATGCAATTCTATCCATCGTCTGGACAGATTCGACAGGATATACCCCTGCAGCTGTTTCTCCGGATAGCATGATTGCATCGGATCCGTCCAAAATCGCATTTGCGACATCACTCGCTTCCGCACGTGTAGGACGTGGATTACGCTGCATTGAATCAAGCATTTGTGTAGCTGTGATAACCGGCTTACCCGCTTGGTTACATTTTTCAATCAAATTCTTCTGGACAAGTGGTACTTCTTCAGGTGGAATTTCTACACCCAAATCACCTCGGGCAACCATAAGACCATCCGAAACGTTCAGGATCTCATCGATATTGTCTACGCCTTCCCGATTTTCGATTTTCGGAACGATTTGCAAATGAGATCCGTTGTTCTCCTCAAGAAGTGCACGTATTTCCATAACATCGGAAGCCCTTCTTACAAATGAGGCAGCAATGAAATCGACACCTTCCCGAATACCGAATAAGATATCTTCCGCATCCTTTTCTGTCATCCCGGGAAGTTGTACCGAAACACCAGGAACGTTCACACCTTTATTGTTTTTTAACATACCTGAATTAATGACAAGTGTATGGATCAACCCTTGCCCCTCATCCTTACCGGTCACTTCCAATTGGATAAGACCATCGTCCAATAGAATGACGGAACCTTTCTCGACATCTTCAATCAGTTTATCGTAACTGACTGAAAATACATCATTATTCCCTTCGACTTCCGTCATGGAAATATTTATTTTTTGCCCGGCTTCAAGATCGACTTGGCCGTTCTTCATAATATGGGTCCGAATTTCAGGACCTTTGGTATCTAACAGGATACCGACGACTTTCCCTTTTTCACGGGCAACTTTATTAATAGTTTCGATACGAGATTTATGCTCTTCATGATTACCATGAGAAAAATTCAGCCTAGCCACATTCATACCAGCATCAATAAGTTGTTCTAGAATTTCCGGTGATTCACTTGCGGGACCTATCGTACACACTATTTTTGTTTTTCTCAATTCCTATCGCCTCTTTTTAGTTTTTTGAACAACCAATCATTCCACCCCAACGTAATTGCGCCTGAATTCCGAATTAATCTTGCTCGATACACTTTTCCGTAAAACTCGCGGCACACGTCGGAGGCTTTAACTTTATACAGGCGGCACTTTTTACACCCAATGAATTATAGACATCGTCCGCATTCATCCCACCACTTTTGGAAGTGGAATACTTCTGCTGAATAAAGTCAAATAGATAATTCTTTGGACAATTTATACATTGCCACATCTAGACTATTCGACTGTTCGAAAACGTCCGTTAGATTATAGTCTACCACCACATGTTTTTGCATGCCAATCGCAATGCCTCCACGGCCTTCTTTCAATACTTCCACAGCTTTTGCTCCATATTGGCTGGCAATGACGCGGTCACGCGCAGAAGGGGAACCTCCCCGCTGGATATGCCCGAGCACGGACGAATGCGTTTCAATATTCGCTTCGCGCTTCAAAATTTCGGCAAGCTCAGGAGCCGACATAACACCTTCAGCAACAATGATGATACTATGCTTTTTACCGCGTCCCGAACCGCTTTTTAGCCGTTCTATTATATCGGGTATTTCATATTTCTGCTCTGGGATAAGAATCGTTTCGGCACCGCCAGCCAGCCCCGTCCATAACGCGAGGTCACCTGCATTACGGCCCATAACTTCAATGATGAATGTTCGTTCGTGAGATGTAGCTGTATCCCGGATCTTGTCAATTGCATCAATGACCGTATTCAGTGCCGTATCAAAACCGATTGTGAATTCGGTGCCATTGATATCGTTGTCTATCGTGGCTGGGACACAGACACATGGTAAACCGAGAGCTGTCAACTCTTGTGCGCCTTTGAAAGAACCATCGCCGCCAATAACAACAAGTCCTTCGATACCGTTCTTCTGCAATTGGCTCAGGGCTTTTTTACGTCCTTCCAAGGTCCGGAATTCGGCACTGCGGGCGGAACGTAACATTGTCCCGCCGCGCTGGATAATATCACCTACTGAACCCAGTTCCAGAAGTTCGATTTTCCCCTCAATCAACCCTTGATAGCCATTAAAAACACCTGCAATTTCAAGTCCTTCGTAAATTGCCTTACGAACGACTGCACGGACCGCGGCATTCATACCCGGTGCGTCCCCCCCACTTGTCAACACGGCAATCTTCTTCATACAAATCACCTCTATTTAGTATGGTATATACTTTTTTAAACACGAAAAGATGCGGTCACCCGCACCTTTCTTTATTCGGAAAAAATACCAATCTGCCGAAATTTTTTATACCGATGATCAACGAGCCCATTGCCATCCATCGAGCCTAACTCTTGTAATGAAGTCCGGATTGCGTCCTTAATATGGGCGGCTTGCACTTTTGGATCACGATGGGCCCCACCGCGAACTTCGGGAATAATCTCATCGATAATCTTCATTTCTTTCAGGTGTGGAGCTGTGATTTTCATCGCCTCGGCTGCCTGTTCAGCTAGACCAGAATCTTTCCAAAGAATAGTTGCAGCACCTTCAGGAGAAATAACGGAATAAGTCGAGTTCTCAAGCATTAGGATATGGTTAGCTACTCCTAAAGCCAGTGCCCCGCCGCTTCCACCTTCTCCGATGACGATTGAAATGACCGGGACAGTTAAACCAGCCATCTCAACAAGATTGCGTGCAATCGCTTCGCTCTGCCCACGTTCCTCAGCAGCTTTACCTGGAAAAGCACCTTTCGTATCAATGAAACATACGATTGGCCTACCAAATTTTTCTGCCTGTTTCATAAGTCGCAATGCTTTCCGGTAACCTTCAGGATGAGGCATACCGAAATTCCGCCTGACATTCTCTTTCGTGTCTTTACCACGCTGATGACCGATTACCGTTATCGGAATCGATTCGAATGAAGCGATACCACCAATAATCGCAGCATCATCGCCGTAAGTACGATCCCCATGCAGTTGCATGAAATCATCAAAAAGGGCATCTATATAATCCATCGTCGTTGGACGCTCCGGATGTCTTGCAACCTGAACTCGATCCCATGGCTCCATGTTTTCATAAATCTCTGTTTCCAAGTTTTTCAAACGAATTTTCAACGTTCCGATTTCATCCGAAAGATCTACTGAATTGGTCTCCGTGAACTCCTCAAGCCCTTCGATTTTTTCGCGCAGCTTGACAATCGGTTCCTCGAATTTCAACGTCTTGCCCATTTCAGTTAGCCCCCTTTCCATGAAGTCGCACAATTTTGGATATGGTTTCTTTCATATCGGCACGGTGGACGACTGCATCCAATTGACCGTGTTCCAGTAAGAATTCCGCGGTCTGAAAGTTATCCGGCAATTTTTCCCTTACCGTCTGTTCGATTACCCGTCTGCCTGCGAAACCTATGAGTGCTTTCGGTTCTGCAAGATTAATGTCACCGACCGATGCAAAGCTTGCCGATACACCGCCCGTCGTTGGATATGTCATGACTGATATGTAAAGTAGTCCTTCATCAGCATGTCGATTTAGAGCGACACTTGTTTTAGCCATTTGCATAAGCGATAACACGCCTTCCTGCATACGGGCTCCGCCGCTAGCCGAAAAGATGATGACGGGAATACCGAGTGTAGTTGCTTTCTCGATTACCCGCGTTATTTTTTCACCGACGACAGATCCCATTGATCCCATCCGAAAATGGGAATCCATGATAGCAACAGCTACCTCCTGCCCGTTGATTTTTCCGGTTCCTGTCAGGACAGCTTCATTTAAACCGGTTTTTTCCGCGTCCGATTCCACTTTTTCAGTATAAGCGGGGAAGTTGAGCGGGTTTTCAGTTTTCAGATGATTGTCAATCGATTCGAAGGTTCCATCATCAAACAGACATGCCACACGTTCTGTTGCTGTCATCTTTAAGTGATAATCACATTTTGGACAAACTTTCAATGATTTGATTAAATCTTTCGTTAATACAATATGTTTACATTCTGGACATTTAGTCATTAATCCTTCGGGTACGTCGTTTTTCGCGTCAACGGAAGGAATCGTCGTCGTATGTTTTTTTCTATTTTTTTTAAATAGATCTATTCTCATTTCCTTCTTTCCCCTCTTTCACTTTCAACTAGTTCAATCCATTCTGAATAAGCTGCCAATGTTGAAATTACGTCGCCCTCCGACAAGTAATTTAGTAATCTTTTGACGATTTCATTTTCATCGGATTTTGTCATCTCTTCGAATGGTACCTTACTATATTGTTTTAATAAGAACCAGATTTTTAGCGACAGTCTGTTTCCCGTCGCCACGATCATCTCCCGAACCAGGTCTTCTCGCAAGATTTCACCGTCCACATCGATTTTTGCAAGTAAGCTGTCCCATACAGGCAAACGCCTCAACTCGGTGTCCTGACATACGGTGATGATTGCCGCCTTTTCGTGGATGCTGCGGGTCTCTTGAACGTCTGATACAGAATCCGGATGTTGCATGATGAAAGCAGCTAGAACTTCAACAAGCTGATGCTTTCTGAAATCAGCAAGGAATGTCCCTTCACCGCGCCTCGTTTCAATAAGGCCGAGAAGTTCGAGACTTCGCAGCGCTTCGCGGATTGTCGATCTTCCTGCTTGGAGACGCTCTGCAAGCTCGCGTTCAGAAGGTAGCTTTCCACCTGTTTCAATGCCTTCTTCTCTAATTATCGATCTGAGTTCACCGACAATATCGAGAAACATTTTTGAAGTCGGTTTTGAATTTTGCATTCATGGACCCCTTTGAAAATATACATGATGAAAAGTGGTCTGACCACTCCTGTCTATAGCATACAGAAAACGCCACTGAACGTAAAGTGAAAGCTGAAAAGTGGGGATATATGACTAATCCCTTATGAATTTGCATGATTAAACTAATACCATCCTATGTTGGAGGCTAGTCCCTTACAGTTTTTCCGTTTGCTGAACTAGTATCTGGGGCTTGCCCATACGACGTTCGATGGTCCCTTCAACTTGAATCATAGCCATCTCAGTAAGGAGAGGATTTGAAACCATATATTGTTTCGGGAAATATGTGCAAGAAATTGTACCGGTTTCATCTTGAACCGTAACGAACGCCATCGATTCCCCTTTTTTTGTACGGATCCGCTTAACATCGGTAATAAGGCCCGCGATATTCACATTCATTCGATCAGGAAATGTATCGATAGAAGAAATGTTATGGAATCCCCCGCCCATATTTTTTTTGACTTCAGCCGCTGGATGTTCCGACAAATAGAAACCAAGCACTTCCCTTTCATATTCAAGTTGCATCATACGCGGCATTGTCCCACCCGGAGAATATTTCGGACTGGCAATCGAACGTAATGCTTCACTGAGAAAATCATCGCCATCATCTGGACGGATGAATAACGCATGGGATATCGCGGCATCAATGGAAGTAAGAAGTACAGCCCTCGGTTCACCAAAATCATCGAGCGCCCCCGCTTTCACAAGAGGTCGAACAGCTTTCTCCGTGAATACTCCTCCCCCCAATGATGCCGACATATCAAACAATGTCTTCCAATTGCCACCGGACTTCCTAGCATTTTTGATGGCTTCATAAAAAGACGGTGTGACACCTTTTATAGCACCTAGTCCCATCCGAATTGAGCCTTTTTCGACTGTATGCATGTATTTACTACGGTTAATAGAGGGAGGTAGGATTTTGACACCGACAGCTTCTGCTTCACGCATAAGCTCCATTGTTTTATCACTGTTTCCAGTTGTAGAAGATAATAGTGCTGCGTAAAAATATGCAGGCTCATTGGCTTTCAAATAAGCAAGCCGATAGGAGATAAGTGAATAAGCGACTGCATGGCTTTTTGGAAAGCCGTAGTCAGCAAATTTCACAATGAGATCATAGATTGCAACGGCCGCATCTTCCGGAAAACCGTTTTCCACCGCACTTCGCGTAAAATGAATCCGTTCCACCTCTAGTATTTCACGTTTTTTCTTACTGACAGCCCGCCTTAATAAATCAGCTTCCCCCATCGTAAATCCCGCAACCCGGACAGCAATCTCCATGATTTGTTCCTGGTAGACAATAACTCCATACGTTTCTTTCAATACTCGTTCGAGTAGCGGATGGATATAGGAAATGTGTTCGTTATTATTTTTACGGCGACTATAGAGCGGTATATGATCCATCGGTCCGGGTCGGTATAGAGCGTTAGTTGCGAATATATCATCGAACTTAGTCGGGCGGATTAACCGGAGTGCATCTCTCATTCCGTCCGATTCAAATTGGAAGATTCCAGTCATTTCCCCCGCTCTGAATAGTTCGAATGTCTTTTCATCGTTTAAGGGGATTTTTTCAAAATCTAGACGAATCCCTTTGTCATAGGCAATCATTGATCTGATACGCTCCAGCAGAGTCAGGTTACGCAGGCCCAGAAAATCCATTTTCAGTAATCCTTGCTCCTCAACATCTCCCATCTGCCATTGGGTCAGATAGACGCCCTCCGTCCCACTTTGAAGCGGGACCACATCCACAAGGGGAACCGGGGATAAGATCACTCCTGCCGCATGCGTCGAAGCGTTCCGGGGTAACCCTTCAAGACTGATTGCCGCTTTGAACCAGTCGTTGCGAATCGGGTCAATCGCAATCCAATCACGAAGCGCTTTCGACCCAGCAACCACTTCTTCAATGGAAGTTCTGTGCCTATTCGGAATTTCTTTCGATAAGTAGGCCATCTCTTCATTTGAAAAGTCGAACACTCTTGCAACATTTCGAGCGACAGATCTTGCGGAGAGTGTTCCAAATGTGATGATTTGTGCGACATGCATCTTGCCATATTTCTGTGCGACATAGTCAATCACTTCCCCGCGGCGGTTATCTGCAAAGTCAATATCGATATCCGGCATTGTAACGCGGCTTGGATTCAGGAATCGTTCAAAAATAAGGCCGTATTTAATTGGATCGACATCAGTTATACCTAGAGCATAAGCAACGAGCGAGCCTGCCGAGGAACCGCGGCCCGGACCAGTCAATATTCCCTGTTCTTTGGCATAGCGCATAAAATCCTCGACAATAAGGAAGTAGTCCGCAAAACCCATTTTACTAATGACATCAATTTCATAGCGGAGACGTTTACTATATACCTCTTCTACATTCCCTAGCCTTCGTTGTAAACCCGCTTCGCTGTTTTTTGCCAGAAGAGTTGTTGACGTTTCTCCGTGCGGAACCGGAAATACCGGCATAAGCGGTTGGCTTGGAGACAGGGCTGCATCGCATGATAAAAGGATATCCGATATATTCGCAAGCCATTCCGGTTTATCTGAAAACCATTCTGTAATCTCGCTTTTTTCAGGCAAGTGTGCAGCTACCCGGCTATTTACAGGCCTTGCCGGGTCATTCAGCTTATACCCTGTCCGAATTGCTTCAGCTATTTCGTAAGTAAATGCATCCGCTTTATCGATATACCTGCTTTCGTACACAGCTGCGATAGTTGTTTGGGTCGATTCTGCAATTGATTCAATGACCGTCTCGTCGGGATGCTTAATGCCTTCAGGTCTGCCGATACCAATGACGATTGAGGACTTATCGCAATCTTTTATGAAATTACGGAAACCTTCTTCATTGCAGGAAGCATTCCAGGATACATCGGTCAATGGGCAGACGATGATGCAGCCCACACTGTAAGCTTTCAGCCATTGAAGGGGCAGTGTCTCGGATTCCCTCACTGAAACGGCACTGCTCATTTTCAACAGATTTCGATATCCTCCGTCATCTTTTGCATAGACGTATAGAAGAACAGCTTGTCCATCCGGAGTTTCTACAAAGACGGATAAGCCTATAACAGGACGAATCCCTTCTTTTATCATCGTTTTATAAAACGAACGGATGCCATACAATTTAGAGTTGACGATGGCAACGGATTTAGCCCCTCTCCTTTTTAGAAGCGGGGCTAGATCGTCAAGTTTTATTATTCCGCGCAGAAGATCTGCACCAGTTACTACTTGCGGGTAGACAAGTGTCAATGCATTCCCTCCGCCCGTTTTTTATATACATAGTTTTTTCAATTGTTCAATGACTTCATCCGCTTCTTCCCATGAGTGTACGGATGCACCCGAGGCAAGAGGATGCCCCCCGCCGCCGAATTGAGCGGCCAATGTATTGATCACCGGTCCCTTCGAACGAAGTCTGACCCGAATCTGATCGTCTTCTTCTATAAAAATGACCCATGCACAAATCCCTTGCACATCACCCAACGCCCCTACAAGCTGGGATGTATCCGAAGCAGTCACTCCAAATTGTTCAAGTGTTACTTTATCAATTTTAACAAAAGCCGCGCCATTGGCATCCATGGTGAAATTCTGATAGATATAGCCTTTCAGATGAAGTAAATCTCTTTTGACCTCGTACATTCCGGCAAATAGTTCTGTTCGATTGAAATCGAACTTAATCAACTCGCTTGCGATTTCAAATGTATTGACCGTCGTACTCGGAAAAAGGAAACGTCCCGTATCTCCGACGATTCCCGCAAACAAAAGCCTTGCTGCCTCGGTTGTCATTTTCCATCCGTAGGATTCTTTACCTTCTTCATACAAAGTATAAATCATTTCAGAAGTCGAACTCGAGGAAGTGTTAACCCATTTCACATCACCATAAGGATCTGCATCTGGATGATGATCGATTTTCATAAGCAAGGCACCTTCTGTGTAAAACTCGCCGTCAATCCGTTCCGTGTTTCCGGTATCTGTGACAATAACGAGAGCCCCTTCGTAAAGTGCCTGATTGACTTGATCCAGCTGAGCCAGATATGTAAGTGATTCATCATGTGTTCCCGCTGCATATACTTCTTTCTCAGGATAGTTCGCTTTTATCAATTCTTTCAGCCCTGATTGAGATCCATAAGCATCAGGATCAGGCCTAACATGACGATGAATGATGATTTTATCGTACTTTTCAATTGTGTCGATGATTTGTCTTTTCATATCCGATTCCTCCGAGCTTCGATATATTCCGGTCGCAATCTAATCGCAAAGCCGCTACAATGAAATAAGTTTGTATGTATTGGAGGGCTTCCATGTTAACTATAAATTTCATTTTGGTGTTTTTCATTATTGCTTCGGCAGTCTTCTATTTCTACTTCAAAACCCGGCAATTCCGAACAAGACAGGTGTTTCCGATTCGCAAAAAAATGTATGCGAGTATGTCTGGAGCTTCCCTTGGTGGTTTGTTGCTCTTTTTCGGTCTCAATCAACTGATGCTTTTCAACGGAGTTACAACTTATGTCATTGCCGCCTTATTCATTGCGCTTGGAATCTATGTGGGTATTTTCAATTACCGGGCCTACAAACATTATAGAAGTTTTGTCGATGAAGAAACGAAGTTGAATGAAAACTGATGCAAACTACATGCATCAGTTTTTTCTTTACCTTTCGAACAATTGATACATGATCATAGCTTTTGCGACAAGATCGCCATGGGATAAAATGTCGAAATCAACTTTCACAAACCGTCTACTCATATGCAGGATTCTTGGTATCACGACAACTACACTGCCAAGCTGAACGTGTTTAATGAAATACAAAGACATATTTTCCGGAACGCTTTCCCCGCGTTTACGCATTTTGATCGCCCTGTTGCCTGCCTCGGTTAAAAGGGTCGTCAATGCCCCGTAAGACAACGAACCGAACTGATTCGTCATTTGAGGGATCACTGTAAATTCGATGGTATGCGGTTGTTCTGGAATGGTCTTCATTTGATTTTTAATGATATCATCAATCGTTTCACCTTGTTGTGGCTGACGTTGCGTCATTTGGAGCGCTTTCAAGACATTTTGCCGGCTAATGATTCCTGCTAGCATCCCTGCCTCCGTAACGACAGGCATAAGATCAATCCCTTCCCAGATCATACTATGACCTGCCGAAGCGACACTAGTTTTCCCGGTGACCGTTATCGGATGTCGTGTCATCACTTTTTCAATTAACTCATCTTTCGATTTATCGATTACATCGCGTGAAGTAATTACTCCCACAAGTTTACCGTTTTTATCGACAACAGGATAACCCGAATGGGATGTTCTGCCATTCACTTCATGGAAATTGTCAACTTTTTCTTTCGCCAATAATACAACCGTATCCGAAAGCGGTGTTAAAATATCTTCAACAAGCAGGATTTCCTTTTCAATCAACTGATCGTAAATCGCCCTGTTCAGCATTGTTGCGACAGTAAACGTGTCGTAGCTCGTCGAAATGACAGGTAGTTCCAATTCATCGGCCAGCTTCTTCACGTCATCCGATGCATCGAATCCTCCAGTGACTAGGACCGCCGCACCGGCAAGAAGCGCTGTCTCATGTGCTTTCAATCTGTTCCCAACTATGAGTAGACTGCCCGCATCGATATAACGCATCATGTCATCCAGCTGCATTGCACCAATAACGAACTTCGTCAACGTCTTATGTAATCCTCCTCGGCCACCAAGGACTAGACCATCGACTATATTAACCACTTCCGCATATGTGAGCCGTTCGATATTCTCTTTCTTTTTCTTTTCAATCCGAATAGTACCGACACGTTCAATGGTATTGACGAGTTTTTGATTTTCCGCCTCTTTAATCGCTCTGTAGGCCGTTCCTTCGCTTACAGATAACGCCTTCGCAACTTGACGGACTGAAATCTTCTCCCCAACAGTAAGCCCTTCGATATAATCCAGTATTAATTCATGCTTTGTCGCCATGTCTTCACCTTTTCTCTATCATGCCCTTAAGGCTATTCTACCACAAAACGTTCAAGAATAGCGCATACAGCCTGCTCGGAGGCGATAGACCGGCCTTGTAAAAAAGAAATCATTATAATTCGAACGATTCTCCCGCATTCATTATTTTCACTTCATGTCTTTCGACAAACCCCTTGAACGTTTGCGGGTCCTGTTCGATTGGCGGAAATGTATTGAAATGGACAGGTACAGCAAGTTTTGGATTCAACAATTCGACTGCATAAGCCGCATCTTTAGGACCCATTGTAAAATTATCTCCAATCGGGACGAATGCGACATCGATAGGATGGCGTTTCCCTATCATCTGCATATCCCCGAAAATCGCCGTATCCCCGGCATGATAGATTGTCTTCTCCTCCGCTATTACTAAAATCCCCGCCGGCATACCTGTATAAATGATTTCATCATTATCTGTCGTATAAGACGAACTGTGAAAAGCTTGAGTGTATTTAACTGTACCGAAATTGAAATTGCAAGCACCGCCGATGTTCATTCCATGTGTCTTAATCCCCTGCCAACCAAGGTATATGGCCAGCTCATTCGGTGCTATGACGAGCGCGTCACATGCTTTTGCAATTGCTACTGTATCGCCGACATGATCGTTATGTCCATGTGTCAGCAAAATAAAATCCGGTTTTTCGTTTTCAACAAGTAAATCCGTCAGCTTATTCCCTGTAATGAATGGATCGATGAGAATTGTCGATCCCCCTGTTTTTATTTTCACGATTGAATGGCCATGATATGAAATTTGCATTGAAAAATCTCCTCCAATTATTTATCTTATAAGACAATTTTCGTTATACAACCTGAAAACCCTCTTTTTTGTTATGATAATAGAAGGTTAAATTAGGAGGTCATCATTTTGAGTAAAGTTAAAGAAATCCAACAATTTCTTCAGAAGGAAAATCTGGATGCTGCACTGATTACAACGCCAGACAATGTATTTTACGTATCTGGATTCCACAGCGATCCGCATGAGCGTCTTCTTGGCATTATGGTATTCAAAGATGCCGAACCGTTTATTATTTGTCCCTTGATGGAAGTTCCTGATGTGAAAGCAGCCGGCTGGTCCTACGAGGCCGTTGGGCATGAAGATACTGACGATGCTTGGGAAATTGTTTTGCAAGCCGTTCGGAAACGTGGCGATATTCCCTCCTCAATCGCAATCGAGAAATCCCACTTGACGGTTGAGCGTCTGGAGCGCATGGATGAACTGTTTCCGGATGCGAAATTTGCTCGCCTTGACGATCAGCTCAACAGCATGCGTAACATCAAAAGTGAAGATGAACTTACCAACCTACGAAAAGCGGCTGAACTGGCCGATTATGCGATTGAAGTCGGTTGCAGGGAAATCGCCGAAGGAAAAACTGAACTGGAAGTGCTGATGGCCATCGAATTTGAAATGAAGAAAAAAGGCGCGGAGAGGATGGCGTTCGATACGATGGTCCTTTCGGGTCCAAAAACCGCGTCACCACATGGGACGCCGGGGGATCGTAAAATCCAGAAGGGCGATTTCATCCTGTTCGATCTCGGTGTTGTCTACAAAGGCTATTGTTCCGATATTACACGGACAGTTGCGTTCGGTGAACCTTTGGATGCAATGCGTGAAATTTATGAAACTGTAAGGAAAGCGGAACAGGCCGCCGTGGATTTGGTCCGTCCCGGCGTCAAGGCTATGGAAATCGATAAGGCTGCACGGGACGTAATTGAATTAGCGGGTTATGGTGAATATTTCACGCATCGTATCGGGCATGGTCTTGGAATATCAGTCCACGAGTTCCCTTCTATGACAGGAACGAACGAACTTGCCCTTGAAGAAGGGATGGTATTCACGATTGAACCGGGCATATATCATCCTTCAATCACGGGTGTGCGCATCGAAGATGATGTTGTCGTGACAGCTGACGGGGTCGAAGTATTGACGAAGTTTCCGAAAGAATTGCAGATTATCCAGCCATAATATAAAAAAACGGACTAAGTATTCACAATACATGCTTTGGCGCTTTGTGGATGCCTCTTGCGCTGTTTTTTCTAAGTATATTGATGATATAATATTAAAAAAGGCTGTCCACACGATTACAAGTGTGGGCAGCCTTTTCATTTCGTCCTTATCGATTCAAAAGTGTTTCTGCAGGGACATATTCAATGCCTTGAGCATCTGCTACAGCTTTGAATGTAACATGTCCTTCCATTGTGTTGATGCCTTTTTGAAGAGGAATATTGTCCAAGCAAGCTTGTTTATATCCTTTGTTCGCAATTTGAAGTGCGTAAGGCACCGTAACATTTGTTAAGGCTGTTGTAGATGTTTGCGGCACTGCACCTGGCATATTCGCTACTGCATAATGCACAACGCCATGTTTCTCATAAGTTGGCTCATCATGAGTCGTTACACGATCAGATGTTGCGAATATACCGCCTTGGTCGATTGCGATATCTACAAGAACAGATCCCGGTTTCATCGATTTTACCATTTCTTCAGAAACCAGTTTTGGTGCTCTGGCTCCCGGAATCAAAACAGCCCCGACAACAAGATCTGCGTCTTTTACAGATTCAGCAATATTAAATGGATTTGACACTAGCGTTTGAATGTCATTTCCGAAGATTTCATCCAATTGGCGAAGTCGATCAACCGACAAGTCAAGAACCGTCACTTTCGCTCCCATACCTACCGCAATGCGAGCAGCATTCGTTCCAGCTTGTCCGCCACCGATAACCGTTACGTTTCCACGCGATACGCCCGGGACGCCACTTAATAGAATTCCTTTACCACCATTCGTTTGTTGTAAATATTGGGCTCCGATTTGCGTAGCCATGCGCCCCGCAACCTCACTCATAGGTGCAAGAAGCGGCAATGAATTATTCGGAAGCTGTACTGTTTCGTAAGCGATCCCTACTACCTTTTTCTCAAGAAGCGCATTCGTTAATTCTATTTCAGGTGCAAGGTGTAAATATGTGAATAAAATAAGTCCTTCGCGGAAGTAACCGTATTCAGATGCAACGGGTTCTTTTACTTTCATGACCATATCGGCATTCCATGCTTCTTTCGCAGTTGCAACAATTTTAGCACCTGCTTCAATGTACTCTTGATCCGTAAAGCTTGACCCTAAACCTGCACTTGTTTCAATAATGACTTCATGACCTGCTGCTTTTAAGTTGAAAACTCCAGCTGGCGTCATTGCGACCCGGTTTTCATTGTTTTTCACTTCTTTTGGGATACCTATAAGCATTTCTTTTCCTCCTCATGAATATGTTTAGACTATAGGTCACTTGCAGACTATTCAATCTGACCAATCCATATTTCATATTATCAGATAGTTGACATTTGTGCTCTATTTTAGTAATCCACGGAATATTCAGGTTATAAGTCGGCCGATTATTCGACACATTCTCTTCTATTTCTTCAAGACTCGGGGGCGATACCGGAAAAAATTAAAAAATTACTGACATTATCTTGCATGAATAAAAAGGTTTTCGCCTCTTTTTACCGAAGTAAGTATATATACGAATATAAGGATGGAGTGAGAACTATGACATTAGTATACAAACAAATTCTTGTTGCTGTGGACGGTTCTAAGGAATCGGAATGGGCTTTTAAAAAAGCTGTTGCTATTGCGGACAGAAACGAAGCGACATTAAACTTGATTAACATTATTGATACACGCTCATATGCTGCTGTTGAGGCTTATGATCGTTCAATTGCAGAACGTGCTCAAAAGTTTGCGGAGGATTTGCTCAACGATTACAAATTGCAAGCAGAAAAAGCAGGGGTGCAGCATGTCAATATCATCGTAGAATACGGTTCACCCAAAACGATGATTTCACGAGATATATCAAAAAAACTTAACGCAGATTTAATCATCTGCGGAGCCACGGGATTGAATGCAGTTGAGCGTTTCCTAATCGGCAGTGTTTCCGAAAACATCGTCCGATCAGCAAAATGCGATGTTCTGGTAATCCGTACACCCGAAGCATTGTGATGAAAGCAAATGAGTTGCCCATTATTGCGAGACCACTGAGAAACATACGTTTATAATGCCTGTAAGTAAATTTATATTTAAAAAGGCGACTTTTCGTTCAAATTCGAACGATAGGTCGCCTTTCCTATTCATTTTCCCACTCTAATTTCTTAGTAAGTTCCCAGATTAGCGCAGGAGGCATCCACAAAGCGTCAGAGCGTGAATTATAGGGAATTCCTAGTCCGGTCTTAGAATGGCGAGCTTTTTTCATAGGTCCCATTATTTCCCGGGCAACTTTTTGATAAAGTCATACAGGGCAATTCACAATTCTGCAACCCTAATTGTATCCCGGGCGATCATAACCTCTTCGTTCGTCGGAATTACTAATATCTTAACTGGAGAGTAAGGGAAGCTGATATGCGCTTCTTTCCCATTACTATTATTCAGATCAGGATCTAAATAAACCCCCATAAATTCAAGTCCATTCAATACTTTCTCACGAATTACATCGCTATTTTCACCGATTCCAGCCGTAAAGATAATCGCATCCACTCCGCCCATCCTTGCTGCATACGATCCGATATATTTATGGATTCTGTCAGCAAACACCTCTAAAGCAAGCTGCGCACGCGTATTTCCTTTTGAAGCTTCAATCTCAATATCGCGCAAATCGCTGGAGAATCCTGAAATGGCAAGCATACCGGATTGTTTATTCAACACATCAAGAACTTCCTCTACATTTTTTCCGGTTTGTTCCATAATGTAAGGGATGAGCGCCGGATCTATGTTTCCTGAACGTGTACCCATGGTGACACCCGCAAGAGGTGTAAAACCCATCGATGTATCAAGCGACTTTCCACCTTCAATCGCTGCTATGCTTGCTCCGTTCCCCAAATGACATGATATCAGCCGAGTATCTTCCAAAGGCCGATTTAACAATACAGCGGCCCGCTCTGCCACATACTTATGACTTGTGCCGTGGAAGCCATACTTTCGGACGCCATATTTCTCATAATACTCATAAGGTAATGGATATAAAAAAGAACTTTCCGGCATCGTCTGATGGAAAGCCGTATCAAAAACCGCAACTGACGGAACATCTGGTAAAGCTTTACTAAATTCTTGAATGCCTATGATATTTGCCGGGTTGTGGAGAGGTGCAAGATTTGAAAGTTCCCAAAGAGTTGCAACTATATCTTCGGTGATGAGAACGGAATCACTGAAGATTTCGCCGCCATGCACGACACGGTGCCCGATTCCATCAATTTGGTCAAACGAACGAACGATACCTTCACTGATTAACATTTCAAGAATCATCGACACAGCTTGGGTATGACTGCCTATATCCTGCCCCTTTTTTATTCTGCCTTGCTCGGATTTCATTGTGAAAACTGAATCCGAGAGGCCAATTCGTTCAATTTGACCTTTTGCTGTCACGTGCTCTTCTGGCATTTGGAGTAGCTGAAACTTCAAGGATGAACTTCCCGCGTTTATCGCTAAAATATTCCGCATACGGAGTGCTCCTTTTTGAAAAATTTCTTTTTACAAGTAGGCTGAACGCCAAATAGACGCATAGCCTGGATTCAATAACCTTTAGTCATTGGCCCAAATATCGATTTTCTGGAGGAAAAGCGCCATGGCATGCTTGTCGGTCATGTTCGGAACTTTCGCAAGCAAGACATCATGTGTCACTTTTTTATCCAGGAAAGGCTTTTGCAAAATTAAAATACTTTTTGCGTGTGCAGCACTTTTAAATAATGAATCGGGAAGCTGAATGATCGCCCTGATGATCGTTTGTTTTTTTAAATATGGGTGCAACACGGAAGATTGCTCAGATTCGAACAAATTCGCCGGAATGATGAATAGGCCATGTCCCCCCGGTTTCGTATGCTTCATCGATTGTTCAATGAAAAGATGATGGGCATATGCATGACCCGCAGCAGGCATCAATTCATAATTGAGTGCGTTTTCATCATCCGGATAAAATCCGACGGGCAGATCACTGATGGCGATGTCGACTGGATCCGCAAATAATGGTCGTAATGCATCCTGAACGTAGAACGTTACAGGGTGTTCCAGTAGTTCAGCAGTGATAGCCGACAACCTGACTAGTAAATCGTCTATTTCAACTGCGGTCGCTGTGATATCATTCCCTATCGTATTCATAACCGTATACAAGAGATTTCCTGTTCCCGCCGCAGGGTCAAGCAGTGTAATATTCCCTTCGCCCGCCGCCAATTTACTCGCGATGTGGCCGATAAGCATCCCTATTGAATCAGGGGTCATCTGGTGATTGGGCTGAACATTTTTTTTCATGCCTTTCAGTACAGCAAGTTGGATACCACGGCGGATATCCTCTTTTGTTACCGTTTCCGATAACATTGGCTGTGTTTCCCCTGAAAGCCACTTTTGGCAAACTTCTACAATCGCTTCCAAGTACAGCTCTTCTTTGGATTCCGCATATGTATCAATGAATGAAAAAATGGATTCTGTATTTGTAGTCATTTATCTATCCCTCAATTTACAAAACCCACCCGTTTCCGAGTGGGTTTCCCTTATTATTTTGTTATTGCTTTTTTAATCTCTTTTACTGCTTCAATTGCTTTTTCGTAATCGGGGTGGTCAGTACCTTCGCCAACATATTCAACATAAGTCACTTTATCTTCTTTGTCGATGACGAATACTGAACGCGCAAGCAAGCGGAGTTCTTTCATGACAACACCATATGCTTCTCCGAAGGAAAGATCACGATGATCGGATAATGTCTGGAGATTTTCGATACCTTCCGCAGCACACCATCTTGCTTGTGCAAATGGAAGATCGGCGGAAATCGTCAATACTTGTACGTCATCTCCAAGAGACGAAGCTTCTTCATTGAATTTACGCGTCTGAGTTGAACAGACACCTGTGTCAATTGAAGGGATTACACTGATTAACCTAATTTTCCCTTTCGAGTCAGCAAGTGTCACTGGACTCAAATCGGTCGCGAGCACCGTAAAATCATTTGCAGTATCACCTACTGCAACTTCTTTCCCGAGCAAAGTTATAGGATTATTTTTAAATGTAACGTTAGCCATTTATGACGCCCCCTTTTCTATTTCCATCTTACTAAATGATAGTGCCCTCTTGCAACTGTTGTCCCTCCCCGCGTCTGCGATAACTTACACCCACTACCTTTTCATAGGAAGATTCGTGTACGACTACCGTATCAGCGAACAGATCATGCAATGCTTCTTTTTTAGGTGTGAATAAGACAAGCAGATATGGGATGAAAAGCATTTTAGAGATGAAGCGTCCAACGCCTTCCCGGAAAATAACCGCTCCCCACGTCAGTTGCCCCCCTTCTTTCGCTTCGACTTTAATACCCATAATCATTTTCCCTACGGTCTGCTGCAGATATTTCGTCAACAGCATGAAGTAAAGTAGAAGCAGGAGGAGCGCTGTGACTTTATATGCGCTGAATAAAAAGAATGATGGATTTGTAATTTCCCAACCCGCAATCCGAAAAATCGGTTTGATAATAATTCCGCTGATTGCGGACAAGACTAACAGGTCGATTGCATATGCCCATAACCGTGTCCAGAATCCAGCATATTTCGCTCGGAAGTGTTCGGATTGAACGGGCTCACAATTCGCATTCTGGCTTGCGATAGCCGTGTTATCCATAAAATCCTGCTGTTGTTCAATGTGATCCGACATTAGCTCCTCCTCCTTATCTCTCACCGTACAAATACATCATCCGCGGTGCATTATAATCGGTCAACAACTTGCCGATCAATTCCGATTCGATATTGCTTCCGAATAGGTTCCCTGCCTTCATTCCGAATAATGAACTCCAGCTGTCTAAAGCTGTATATTCGAAAACTGTCGCTTTCTGGAGATTGTTATCTTCTTTCATGGCAGCGATGACATCCCCTGCTTTTCCATAGTCATCTGCAAGTCCTGCTTCGATTGCCTGCCGACCATTCATAATCCGGCCGTCAGCGACTTTTTTCACTTCTGCTTCGCTCATTCCGCGGCCCGCTTCGATTATATCGACAAAACGCTCGTATGAGTCATTAATCATTTCCTGAAGCATTGTGCGCTCCACGTCTGTCATTTCACGTGATCCGCTCATGATATCTTTATAAGGTCCTGTTTTGATGGTATTGAAATCAATTCCATACTTTTCAGCGAGTTTCGCATAGTTGACACTTTCCATAATGACACCGATTGAACCTGTAATCGTTTCAGGATTGACAAAAATCTTTTCAGCAGGCGCAGAAACATAATAACCGCCCGAAGCAGCCATTCCACCCATTGACACATACAATGGAATTTCCCTTTCAGTCTGAATCAGACGCAGCGCATCATAGATTTCCGCTGATTCTACAACTCCGCCGCCAGGAGAATTCACTTTAAGAACTACACCCTTGACACTGGTGTCTTCAAGAACCTCATTCAGCTGAGTCATGAAAAACTGATGATTATAGCCGGACGGCTGGAAAATGGAACTTGAATTTCCTAAGTCTTGAATGACACCATCAAGTGTTAGAACAGCGATTTTTTCTTCGGCGCTTCCTTCCTCAATAATTGTTTCCTCATATCCCGAAGACGATGAAGCCATGATTTCTTCGAAGAACCCATTGAAGTCCCTCGTGAATATGTACGATAACGAATTGATACCTATTGAAACAAAAATTAATGCTGCAGCTACGATGATTGCAATCCATCGTTTCATTGTCATTTCAAATTCCTCCTTTTTAAATACAGACTTCTATACGTTTCAACACACCAAAATGTTTCACTCCATGGTAAAATGAGTATAACTCATTCGGAAGGAGCTTGTGCAATGACGGATCGGATGAATATTTTTATTTACAGTAAACATGATGAAGACTCAATCGATAAAAAACAGAAAGTGGAAGACGCGCTGATCCACGAAGGTTTTACAATGTCCGAGAACGATAAAGATGCAAATATTATTATAAGCATCGGGGGTGACGGGGCATTTTTACAGGCGGTCCGAAAAACTGGTTTTCGCCAGGATTGCCTGTATGCCGGCATATCTATAACAGGCAAAGCGGAGCTTTACTGCGATTTTCATTATAATAATCTTTTTGAAATGACAGAGACAATCCGTAAAGCCGAAATTGAGGTAAGAAAATATCCACTCATCGAAGTGAAAATTGACAACCACCAACCATTCTATTGCCTGAATGAATTTAGTATTCGTTCAAATATTATCCGGACATTCGTCCTGGATCTTCTCATTGATGACAAACTGTTCGAAACGTTCCTAGGCGACGGTTTGATCATCTCTACCCCCACCGGCAGTACCGCTTACAATAAATCGGTAAATGGAGCTGTAGTGGATCCGCTTCTCCGTTGCTTTCAAGTGACCGAACTTGCGTCTGTAAATAATAATAAATACAGAACACTTGGATCGTCATTCATTATGAGCGGCGACCGAAAATTCCAACTTAAAGTCCATCAGGATGGGAACGTCTTTCCCTTAATTGCCGCAGACAACGAAGCTCTTGGCATACAGCAAGTGGAGCATGTGGAAATCGGGTTAAGCGATAAGGTTGTGAAAACAGTAAAGCTGAAAAACAACTCTTTCTGGGAAAAAGTACAGCGGATGTACCTATAAAGAAAAGAGCCTTCCCGATTATGGTTGGCTCTTCTTTAGTTTCCTTACTTCTATTATTTTCGACGCCGTAAATACGAGCAATGCTGACCAAATGAATGCAAATGACAGCATATCAATCTTCCCGAAAGTTTCGTTGTAAATGACGACACCGAGAAACAGCATCATCGTGGGAGCAATGTATTGGAGAAAACCCGCCATATAGAGCGGAATTCTTTGTACCCCTTTTGCGTACATGAGTAAAGGCAGTGCAGTTGCCACACCTGTCATGATCAGCAAGAGATCCGTCTTCATATCAGAATGTAAAAATACAGCATTGCCATTGATAAATAACCATATGTAATAAATGATAGCAAATGGAACAATGAAAAGAGTTTCAATTGTTAATCCGTGCAGCGCATCTAGTTTTACCTGTTTCTTAATAAGACCATATACTGCAAATGTCATGGCGAGGCTGAACGCCAGCCAAGGAAACTTCCCATATGAAAAAGTTAAAATTGCCACGCCCGTCGCTGCCAACAAGAAAGCTATTTGTTGAGCCCTCGACAGTCTTTCCTTCAAAAAAAATATTCCAAGTAATACTGATAGGAGCGGATTTATGTAATAACCAAGACTGGTTTGAACAATATAATTATTATTCACTGCCCATATGTAGACGAACCAGTTCGACGAGACAAATGCGGAAGCTGCGAACAAAGCCCAAAAATCCCGCTGTGAATTCCAAAGTGTTTTCATGTCCTCAGTTAGATGACGTCCATTTTTCATAAGAAGAACAACTAGTATCGTCATTACAAATGCCCACATGACTCGGCTCACTAAAATTTCAGCACTTGCAACGTGCTCTAGGCTCTTCCAATAAACTGGCATAATCCCCCAAATCAGATATGAACCAATCGCCCAAAGGACACCGCTTTTTTCCGTATGCATCACGACGCCCTCCTACTATTTTGATTTCCGAAATAATAATTTAAGTATATACTCATTAAATCGATGCGTAAAGGTAATATTATGCATTGCGATATGTACCGCATTTTCATCAAAAAAACAAAACCGCTGTCGCAAGTACGGAGTGATCCGTCTTACGAAAGCGGTCTGTTGTAACTGTCACTTACGCTTGTTCAAGCTTCCTCAATTCTACTCTCATGATTTTGCCCGAAGCTGTTTTTGGCAGTTTCTCCACAAACTCAATTTTACGGGGGTACTTATAGGGTGCTGTTAAGGTCTTCACATGTTCTTGTAACTCTCTGATAAGATTTTCTACGTTTACCTGTTCGGGATCACGCAACACAACGAACGCTTTGACGATATTGCCCCTTACTTCATCAGGACTACCCACGACCGCACATTCACGTACTGCGGGATGTTTCGTCAATGCATCTTCAACTTCAAAAGGTCCGATTGTGTAACCGGAGCTGATAATAATGTCATCTCCACGACCTTCGAACCAAAAATAACCGTCTTCGTCCATTTTAGCCCTGTCACCAGTCACATAATACTCGCCGCGAAACTGCATCGTTGTGCGTTCGGGATCCTTCAAATACTCCTTGAATAAGGCAGGCGTCGAAATGTGAACGGCGATATCGCCGACTTCTCCGATAGCGGCCGGATTTCCTTCATCATCAATTACGTCAACTTTATTGCCGGGAGTCGGTTTTCCCATGGAACCCGGACGCGCTTCCATCCCGAGCATCGTTCCCACGAGTAGTGTATTTTCCGTCTGTCCATATCCATCCCTCACAGGCAGTGAAAATACCTTGTCGAATATTTCAATTACTTCCCGATTAAGCGGCTCACCCGCGGAAACCGCACTATGGATGGATGACAGATCATAGCCTTCAAGCTTTTCCGCTTTCGCCATAAACCGGTATTCTGTCGGTGTACAGCATAATACATTCACTTGATACTCACTAATCAATTTCAAATACGTGTCCACGTCAAATTTACCATCATAGATGAGCCCTGTCGCTCCACTACCGAGCACCGATAAGAAAGGTGTCCATATCCATTTTTGCCAACCTGGCGCGGCGGTAGCCCAGACGACATCGTCTTCTTTTATGCCGAGCCAGCTTACACCTGTCGTCCGCAGATGAGCATATCCCCAACCGTGTGTATGGACGACTCCTTTCGGCTTTCCGGTCGTGCCTGATGTATAAGATAAAAATGCCATATCGGAGCTCTTTATATCTGGCGCTATGAAATCCGAAGGTGCTGTTTTCATAAGCTCCGTTAATGAAAGCTGTTTTTCCTTCGCTTCTCCAATAACAAATAATTTAACATCGTCCATATTTTTCACATCTTTGAATTGATCTGTAAAGGCGTCAAATGCAACAATCGCTTTTGCATCGCTATGCGCTAAACGATACTCAATATCTGAAGACCGAAGCATTTCAGAACTTGGAATGACTGCGATTCCCGCTTTCAAGGCGCCGATATAAGTTATATATGCCTCTATTTTACGGGGCACCATTACCAGGACTATATCGCCTTTTTGGAGCCCGTTCGCTATAAATACATTGGCTACCTTATTTGCCGAATCCATTAATTCATCATATGTAATTTCTTGCTTTTGACCTTCCGCATTGAAATAAATAAGTGCTTTCTTTCCTTCGCCAGTCGCGTATTTTTCAAATTCACCGACTAGATTGTATTGTTCTGGTGCTGTCAATTGTTCGCGGTTCATAATACATCCCCCTTTACTCTATAATCCAAGTATACAAACAAAAGTCCGACAATTCAAAACAAATTTATTTGAGTATGTTTTTACAGTATTTACTCTTTAGTTATTTTTTCATAAAATTATAAAAGCCGCCCCAGGTAAATTCCTGGAACGGCTCCTATTTTACTTATTTATCCTTGGTTGCCCTTCATTTGGTCTTGAGCCTGACGCACTAATCGCTTTGTAATTTCCCCGCCGACGGATCCGTTGGCACGCGATGAAGCATCTGGTCCCATCTGCACTCCGAATTCTGCTGCAATTTCATTTTTCATTTGATCAAGTGCTTGTCTTACACCTGGAACTAAAAGTTGGTTTGAGTTTCCGCTGTTGTTGTTTGGCATGATTTTCACCTCCTTATGCTTATAGAATGTGCTGAATCGAAAATTTCATGCAAATTTTTTATAGTAAATTTAGTTAACTGTTTTAGAATTGTTTAAGCGACGATACTTTTGCTTATACTGGATAAGCAAAGGGCTGCTTTTAACAATATCTTAACAGTTTCACTTTTTAAATTTACTCCCGGAATCCACCCATTTGTTGTTGCGCCTGACGCACCAATCGCTTAGTAATTTCTCCGCCGACAGATCCGTTAGAACGAGATGAAGCATCAGGTCCCATGTTTACCCCGAACTCTGCTGCAATTTCATTTTTCATTTGATCGAGTGCTTGTCGCACGCCTGGAACTAGAAGCTGATTTGAATTTCCGCTGTTGTTGTTTGGCATATTTCTCACCTCCTTGTTCTCATAGAATGTACCGTTTACTGAACTTTATGCGCATGTCCACTTCGGTAAATTTAACCAATTTTATAAATTAGTTTAAAATTCTACAATTTTGCTTACACTGTTTTTCGACAATGTTTATTGCGAAAGGCTTTCAAATTAACAGTCGTAAATTTTTTTTATTTAAACGTTATAATTAAAAGCCTTTCATTTGTTCTTGCGCTTGACGCACTAATCGCTTTGTAATTTCTCCGCCGACAGATCCGTTGGCACGAGATGAAGCATCTGGCCCCATCTGTACTCCGAATTCTGCTGCGATTTCATTTTTCATTTGATCAAGTGCTTGTCGTACGCCTGGAACTAGAAGTTGATTCGAGTTACCGCTGTTGTTGTTTGGCATGTTTGACACCTCCTTGTGCATGTAGAATGTGCCGGACAATAAAATTCATGCATGAGCATCAAACGGTAACTATTTCCATCTATTCAATGTAGGTTTAAGCCGCGGCACTTTCGCAAATACTATAAAAGCAAAAAGCCGTATCGGATATTGACCGATGCGGCTTTTTGCTTTTTGTTTTGTTGAATGTCTGTATGGCGTTGTTAATGCCTTTATGAAATACGGCAGATCATAATATCTTTTAAAGCAGGTCTTCAAATCCATCTTTCTCCGATAGCGGCAATTCAACTGTCATTCGGCTTTCAACCGCCATTTCAATCATCGGTTCGAAATCAGTGAAGCTTTCATAAAAAGCAACTTTTTCAAGCTTTGGTTTCGTTTTCGGATTGGAAGGTGAAAAGATTGTGCAGCAATCTTCATAAGGTCTGATTGAAATCTCATATGTCCCAATACTTTGAGCAATATTGATAATCTCAAGTTTGTCCGTTGCGATAAGTGGTCGCAAAATGGGTGTAGCGGTAACAGCGTTGATAGCCGTCAAGCTTTCAAGTGTCTGGCTTGCGACTTGGCCGAGGCTCTCTCCCGTTATAACGGCAAGTGCACCTTCTTCTTCGCGGACTTTATCAGCAATTTGTAGCATTATTCTTCTTGTAGTCGTCATCGAAACATTATCAGGTACTTGACTGACGATTGTTTGCTGGATTTCAGTGAATGGAATTATATGAAGTCGGACCGATGCCCCAAATGAACTTAGCTTCTCCGCCAAATCCATCACCTTCTTTTTAGCCAACTCACTTGTGAACGGAGGACTGGCAAAGTGAATGGCATCGATAGACACACCACGCTTCATCATAAGATAGCCGGCTACAGGACTGTCTATCCCGCCCGATAGCATAAGAAGCGAGTGACCATTCGATCCGACCGGCATTCCACCTGCACCTTCGTATACTTTAGCTGTCAAGAAAGCTCCTTCGACCCGAATATCGATGAGTAATACGATGTCCGGCTTCTTCATCTTTACGCCGAGTTCGGGGAAGCTGCGCAACACATGCGCTCCGATTTCCTGCTGCAGTTCGCTTGTAACGAGCGGAAATCTTTTGTCTGTCCGTTTGACTTCAACCTTGAATGTCTTGCCCGCCGTTTCATCTGCTCCAATAACCTCTATCGCTTTTTCTTTTATCGCTTCAAGTGTCGCTTCGCATTTAGCGACCGGGCTGAAAGATTGGATGCCGAAAACAAACGGCAACCGTGCTATCGCTTCTTTCATATCATGTTGATCCTCCGCATAAAGAAACATGCGATCACGTTCCGGTTTTATAATCACTGTCTTCAAACCGCTTAACGAATCCTTGATATTATCCCGTAATTTCTTAACGAATACATTCCTGTTTCGTCCCTTCAATGACATTTCACCATAGCGGATTAATAGTTCGTTCCATTCCATCATTTATTTCCCCTTCCAAGCAAATCCATGAAACGTGCAAAAACGTGTTCAAATTCCACGATTTCTTTTTCCGTGTTATTTTTCCCAAAACTGATGCGGATCACTCCATTTTTATACTTCCCATTGACACCTATCGCTTCAATAACATGCCCAACAGTAGTACTCTTCGATGAACAAGCACTGGAAGTTGAAATTGTAATACCATTCTCCTGAAAGAAATTAACAGCAACTTCACCATTTATTTTATTAAATGCGATGGACAATATATGTGGAGCTCCTTTTTCAGGGGCTAATACGAGAACATCTTTAAATTGCTTGATGAATTCGATGAGCCGATTTCTCCATTGTCTGAAATTCGGCTGTTCCGTGTCCATTGAACCCATTCGCATTGCCTTTGCCAGTGCAGCTGCATCTGCAACAGATACGGTACCACTGCGAAGTCCGTTTTCCTGCCCGCCGCCAAAATTAATCGCTTCCGGAGTCCTGCCCTTTCTTAACGCCAGCAAGCCCGAACCTTTCAAACCATTGATTTTGTGGGCTGAGATCGTTATGGCATCCGGACCTTCACCTGTTAATGAAACGGGTAACTTGCCAAAACTTTGAACAGTATCCGAATGGAATATCGCCCTCGAATGTTCTTTAATAATACGTGCACATTCGGATATCTCCTGTACTGCCCCGATTTCATTATTCACATGCATGATGCTGACAAGTATTGTATCCGTCCGCAGCTTACTTTTCAACTCTTCAATGGAAATTATTCCTTGTTCATCAACCGATAAATAGTCTACTTCAAATCCTTGACACTCCAAATATTCCATTGCAAGAAGAACCGATGGGTGTTCGATTTTGGTAGTGATCAAATGCTTCCCTCTGGATTGTAACGCTCGCGCGAAACCGATAACAGCCAAATTGTTTGCTTCCGTTCCTCCAGACGTAAATAGAACCACTCCGTCAGGCGCTCCAACAATCGACAAAATTTGCTCTCTTGATCGATTCAGAAGTGCTTCGGCTTCCTTCCCAGCAAGATGTAATGACGCGGGATTCGCGAAAAAGCGTTTATTCACTTGAACGAATGATGCGAGTACGCTATCATCCGGGATTGTAGTTGCACTATTGTCAAAATATATCATTCGTACCTTCCTTTCAGTTGTAACGATAACAAGCGTGACAAAGCCACCTGCATCGGGATGCCGGTGGCTATTTTTTCTGTAATCCACTATTTATTAAACGTGTTCTTTTACAAGTTCCTCAATCCGTTTCATTGCACCCGGCTCCACTTCTTCAACCGCTGTGGCTGCTTCCTCGAGCGCTTTTGAGTAGCGGAATTGCCTGAATGACTCTTCTGCATCAAGAAGTCGGGCATGTACCTCCGGATTGGATGCACGGTATCTGTTCCCATATTGAATGATCCATTCAATAAGCAAGACATTTTCAAGCATCTCTTCCACTCTTTCGCTAACATCTTGCACGATTTTTCCGGCATTTTCCAAATACGAATCAACAAGGTGCATATTGAGCGGAACTTCCTGTAGGCTTTGTGTCACGATATAAATTTGTTCATCTGCCTCCTCGAGACGCGCCTCCATTTCGTCCGGTATGCCAGGTATGTTCCCTTTATGAAGCATCCGATCCGCGTTTTGCAATTGGCGTGATAATTCATCGAGTTTTGTCCGAACATCATTTTCATCGATGCGCAGATTTTTCATACGGTTTGCAAGATTTTCCTGTTCCACTTCTATTTCTTCAAGTTCTTCAGATATATATTGTAATTCTTCCTGCAAACTTGAATAAGCTGATGCTTCCCCTTCCACTCGGGAGCTGAGGACTTCGAATTGTTTTTCAATCGCAGCCAACCTTTTAAGTGATAACTGTGGAATTTGCGCTTCTTTTTCATCCAGTCGGTAACTTTGCTGAACGAATGCCGCTTCATCGGAAGTCTTTTTCGTCAAAGTAGTAATGCCATAAAGCTTATCAGCAATTTCATTGTAGTATTCATCTACATAATGTTTTGCATTCACTTCATTTTCTAGAGCATCATAAAATGAGTCGATTTGATCGTTAATTTCAGCTGTTCGACGCTGTACTGATTCGATTTGCAGTTCTGCCATGCTCGCTAGCATTTCTTCTAGGTCCAATTCAATCGCCCTAAAACGTTTGGTTAACTCAAGATGCTGCAAATAATAGGACTGCTCTTCCATCTCTCTTGTCCCATTTCGGAGTTCCCTGAGCGATGCCGGTATCTTGTTTTGTAATTCAGATAGTAATGATGGAATCTCATGGATTAATGAAAATACCCAGTCTCCTTTAGCCGATAATGATATAACGATTTCCCGCGCTAACAAATAGTTCCCGTTCGCAGTCAATTCATCATATTCTTCGAATTTCGGATTGAATGCTTCCAGTTCTTTTTCAAGAGGATTTGCTGTCATACCAAATGAATGTTGATGGGCGAGTACCGCTTTACGAGCCGCTCGATGCTGCTCTTTCAGCTTCTCTATCTCAATGCGGTTTTTCTCTTCACTGCCTACAAGTTCATTCAGTTCATGCAGGATGTCATTCATTTTTTTATCGCAGAAACGGATTTTTTCTTGAATTTCTTTTTCAAGTTCTGTTGCTTTTTTAAAGCGGAAACGATCGACCATGTCTTCTACATCGAATAGCAGTGTATCGATTTTCGGCATATGTATATCCATCAATTCTGACCATTCATTCCGCCACCGTTCGAACTTCTCTTCGGTTTCACCCGTCATGTTCAATTGTTTTACCTTCGTCATCTCTTCCAAAATCGGTTTGTGTTGAATCTGTAATTTTCCCTGTTCCAGCCGGCCGATTTCCTGAATATGTTTGCGCCTGAATAAGAAGGCGATTGTCGTCAATATGATAAGTGCTACAATAGCAATGATGAAGATTTTCATCGTGGTCCCCCTGTCCGAGTCGCTGTACCATGATATTATCCTATATAGTACCACGTTTAAAGACTTTTGGTTGCGAAATTGAATGATTTATAGGGAAAAACCTGTTTTTCGCTCAAAAAATCAGGAAAGTTTGTTTGTAAACGTCTCAATATGTATACTAATTCTATATTATATCTAACTGAAGGAGTGTTCGAGTATGTTTCATGAAATTGATTATGCCACCGATCATAAAGTGAAGTATGAGCAACTTGCAAGTCAATTAGATGCATTGTTGACGGGCGAAAAAAATATTTACGCAAACTTGAGCAACGCTTCTGCAGTGCTCAATCAATTTTTCGACCGCATCAATTGGGTCGGATTTTACATGATGGACGAAGGTGAACTTGTACTTGGTCCATTCCAAGGTCTCCCCGCATGTATCCGTATCCCTCTTGGAAAAGGCGTCTGCGGAACTGCGGCCGAAAAGATGGAGTCCATTATCGTTCCTGACGTCAATGCATTTCCTGGCCATATTGCATGCGACGCGGCATCACAATCCGAAATCGTAGTCCCTATTGTAAAAGATGGTGTTTTATTGGGCGTCCTAGACATCGATAGTCCTGAACTAAACCGTTTCACGGAAGATGATCGCGTCGGACTTGAACATTTTGTCGATGTTCTAATCAAACATATTTGACAATCAAAGGTCTAAGCTCCTGCCAAAATTTGCGAAGACGTGAAACTGCCTTGGCCACCCAATAACCGGTAGCCAAGGCAGTTTTTTTAATCAATCCTGCTCAGTGATTGCAACTTCCATGATCGCGAATGCAGATTTGAGGTCAGCTATGAGATCGTCAGCATGTTCCAGACCGACCGAAAGTCTCAGCAACGAATCGGTGATACCCATTTGCAAGCGTTCTTCCTCGGGTACGACTGAATGTGTCATCGTAGACGGATGCTGGATCAGTGTTTCCGCGTCACCAAGACTTACCGCGATTTTAATGAGAGAAAGGCTATCCATGAATAACTGTGCCCCTTCTTTTCCACCCTTAATTGTAAATGAAATGATGCCGCCGCCCGCCCTCATTTGGCGTTTTGCTATTTCAAATTGAGGGTTGTCTACATCGAACGGATAATAAACTTTTTCAACAAGCTTCTGGGCTTTTAAATAGCCTATCAATTTTTCCGCATTTGAAGTATGTCGCTCCATCCGGACAGACAGCGTTTTTAATCCGCGGATTAATAACCAAGCATCGAAAGGTGATATAATACCTCCAAAATCTTTCTGGACAGACATGCGGATTGACTCCATCTCTTCCTTGTCGGTTCCAACGAGAAGTCCCGCTATGACATCACCGTGACCGTTAATATATTTTGTTGCACTATGCAAGACGAAATCCGCTCCAATATCGAGCGGGTTCTGCAAATAGGGCGACGAAAAAGTATTGTCGACAACGACACGAAGTCCACGGCGCTTAGCTACGCTTACGACAGCGTGAAGATCAACAAGTTCCATTGTAGGGTTTATCGGCGTCTCAATATATATACAGACTGTTTCCGGTTTGATAGCTCGCTCAATTTCTTCTTCGGTCCCCATCCGAACCAGATCATGTGTGATATTGTATTTTTGGTTCATCAAACCAAGAAGCCCGAATGTACAACCGTAAATACCACGCGAGCAAAGTATATGATCGCCGGCTTTTGTTAAGTGGACAAGAATCGTACTAACTGCAGCCATCCCCGAACCAAAAGCAAGTGCACCTTTCCCGTTCTCCAGAGCAGTCATACGCTCTTCCAATACACGTACAGTCGGATTGCCGAGCCTGGAATAGATATTCCCTGCCTCCACACCTGAAAAGCGATCCCCCCCCTGCACCGCTGTTTCAAACGCAAATGTCGATGTTTGATATAACGGAACCGCCAAACTTCCCTGATGCGCGCTACCATCATATCCTTCATGGATGACAACCGTATCTTTATGCATATTTTTTTCTTCCATATCCATCTACCCCCTTTTTATCAACGCTCACATTCCTTCTCTATCAGTTTACTCTTTATTCGTAGTCAGGAAAAGGTACAAGTAGTTGCATCATGAATCACCACTTGATTTTTACCGTTTTTTTTAGCCTTATATAAGGCCTTGTCAGTGTAATGGAATAGCTCATTATATGTTAACTCCCGTTTCTTGGTCCAATTGCGCATTCCAATCGATACCGTCACTTGAGGTTCCGTGACCGTCGGAATAAGCGTTAACAGCCGTTCCGTGAATTCCGCACCTTCATTATAGTTTGCAGATGGCAGGAATATTGCAATTTCCTCTCCGCCCCATCTTCCTGCCACCCCTTTGCCGGATACCTCTGAAAGAATGGTTGCAGCAATCTGCTTCAGCACTTCATCGCCCATCACATGCCCATATGTGTCGTTCACCTTCTTGAAATCATCGACATCTAATAGCACAAACACTCCTGCTTCATCATTAATAATCGACTTTTCAATTATTTCATCCACATAACTTCTTGTATAAAGCTTAGTCAACTGATCTTTGTCGACTAGTTCCTGCAATTGGTCACGCAACATCGAGTTAGCTAAGGCAAGTGAGGAATGGCCGATAAGTGATTGCATTAATTTGAAACTATCGAACGAAAAGAAATACTGATCTCTATGCAATAAAATAACGAGTCCTGTCAATTTCCCCTGCGTCTTGATAGGTATGGCTATGACTGATCGGTATAGGAACTTTCCCTCAATGGGGGAACGGAAATTCGCATTAAATAGGGCATCTTTACCCCTTTCCAAATGATTCGTAGCGAACGCAATGTAGTCATGTCCCGCATCCGTTCTGAAAAAATCAGTACTTAACCCCGAGATATCATAGTTATTCTTTTCATCAATGAAAACAAATGCGATTTCGGTAGGTTGAAATGCCTTCAGGAATTGCTGTTGCAGAAATGCGATCATTTCTTCGAAAGGCATATTGCTATTCAATTTTCTGGACGTTTCATTGACTAATTGCAGGTCTTCAATAACGCGGTGGGATTGATCATAGAGACTCGCGTTTTCCAGGGCATTTCCCGCTGTATGTGCAACCATCCTGATAAAATTATTCTGAATCGAGGAAAAAACGAAATCTAGGGGCGCCTTAATTTGTAATACTCCGTAGATACCCTGTCTACCTTTGATCGGCACATTAATCAGCGTGCTGGATGACTCGGTAAGTTCTTCTCTTGTAACTTCACCAGAGACGAACGCGTTCATGGCAGATGGTCTTTCATTCATATAATCGAGTAATTTGTATTTTTGCATCATATCTGTTTGTTCATGAGATAATAGCAACTCGACATCAAAGGATGGAAATGATTCGGAAACCGCCGCTACAATGCCATCTACTATTACATTGCTATCCATTGTCGAATTGAACAATTCAGTGACTGCGAATAAGTGCCTGTAACTCTTTTCTTCCTTTACAAGAAAGACCATCTTTCTAACCTTTTGAATAAAATGACTAACTGCTATTTCAAGCTCATGCAAATAAGGGGATGATGCGAAGGACTGCCATCTTTCGTTCGATTTTAAAATAAGAAGGCCAAGTGGTTCTGATTTCCAGTTTTTGATTAGAAGAAAGTCATCTGCGTAGTCGAAACCTCTCTTGTGGATTTGCGATAGAAAAGAAGCGCGAGTTATGCCCTTTGTATAAAACAGAAGGGCATCTTTCCTCTTCACAGCAGATTTATGTCCCTCAAGAGTCATGAAACTGTTATTGTCATATATGAGGAAATCCATTTCTGTAATACCGAAGTGTTGGAACAGCTTCGGTCTCATTGCCGCAAACCACTGTTCATAAGACTGCCCCGCAGTTTCCTCGGTCCACAAATCCATCAGACCGCTTTTAACTTTAAACATCGTCAATTGATGATCTATCACACAATCACCCCTATTTTTTATTATATGAAAGCGCAAACGCGTATTACTCCATTCTAATGCATTGGAACTACGGATGCATTCTTTATATAGACCATTGCACTAATTTTAATTTGTCTTGATGATGCTTGACTCTTAGGTCGATACTTGGTAAGATGAAACTTGTGTAAAATAGTTGCAGCAGTTGTGTGTTTCAGATTATCCAGTCTATTCCTTTTAAAAGGTGCATCGCGTAACTTCCTGGCTGCGGAAGCGAGGATGCAAGATGATAGAATGGCATTTGGATTGAACACATCTGGTTCTTATTTTACAACAAAATAAAACCAACAATAGAGGAGGAGTCTTTCATGGCTCGTTATACAGGTCCATCTTGGAAACTTTCCCGTCGTCTTGGGATTTCACTTACAGGCACTGGAAAAGAAATTGAAAAACGCCCTTACGGTCCAGGACAACACGGTCCTAACCAACGCAAAAAACTTTCCGAATACGGAATGCAATTACAGGAAAAACAAAAACTCCGTTTCATGTTCGGCGTAAACGAACGTCAATTCAAAACGGTCTTCAACAAAGCTGGTAAAATGCCTGGTAAACACGGTGAAAACTTCATGATTCTTCTTGAAACTCGCCTTGATAACGTTGTATACCGTATGGGCCTTGCACGCACACGCCGTGCATCACGCCAACTAGTTAACCACGGCCATATTTTGGTTGATGGTAAACGCGTTGACATCCCATCTTTCAGCGTTAAACCTGGACAAGAAATTTCTCTTCGTGAGAAATCTAAAAACCTTGACGTTGTAAACGAAGCGCTTGAAGTGAACAGCTATGTTCCTGAATACGTTACATTCGACAACGACACTAAAGTTGGTCAATTCGTACGTATGCCTGAGCGCAGCGAACTTGCAGCTGAAATTAACGAAGCACTTATCGTTGAGTTCTACTCACGTTAATATCGTCTTTGGAAAAGAGTCCTTCACAGGGCTCTTTTTTTTCGTGCTATACTTGTACATATTACGAATTGTGAGGTGTTTATATGAAACTCATATCAATCTGCCCAAGCAATACGGAATTGCTTGCCTATCTTGGACTTATTGACCAGCTCGTCGCGGTTGACGATTTTTCCGATTGGCCAAAAAGTATTGACGCCCTCCCCCGCCTTGGTCCTGATTTGTCTATTGATATGGATAAATTGGAATTGTATGAACCTGATTTAGTGCTAGCATCACTCAGTGTTCCCGGCATGGAAAAAAATATCGAAGAACTTGAGAAGCGAATGATTCCCCATATTATACTTGACCCGCAAAGTTTAAATGATATCGCCGATGATTTACTAATCGTAGGCCAAGCATGCGGCATTGAAGAGCGAGCCCATCAAATCAGAGCGGAGTATCTATCCTTCATCGAGGAAATGAAATTACGGGCCACCACCGTCGACGAAACTCCCCGGCTATATTGGGAATGGTGGCCGAAACCGGTATTCACCCCAGGCAACATCAACTGGCTGACAGAAATCAGCACGATAGCCGGCGGGCTGAATGAATTCCGGAACGTTGAACTTGCCAGCGTGCAGACGGACTGGGATGATGTACTGAACAGAATGCCTGATTATATTCTACTTGCCTGGGTCGGTGTTAGGGTCGACAAGGTAAAAAAAGAAGTCGTCTTAAAACGACCGGGGTGGAAAGATCTTTCCGCTGTGAAATGGGGGCGCCTTTCAATTATGGAGGAAGCTTTATATTGCCGACCTTCCCCCCGACTTCTCGAAGGCGCTTTGAAATTAGGTAAAATGATTCATCCCGAAACGTATAAGGACTTAAGACTACCTAATTGGATTAAAAACGAATAAACAGTAAAAGGCTATTCTCCTTGGTTAGGGAGAATAGCCTTTTTTATTGGGAGTGAGTACAATTGGCGGGATTGCGCTAACAGTCCCGCCAATTGCCATGACAGTCCATTAAATCAATGCTACTTATTTCATTCACTTTCAGTATTAAACGAACTTCACCATTTTATAATTTTTCTTGCCGCGTCGGACAATCGTGAACGCATCTTCGAGACGGTCTGCTGTGCTTACTTCGTAAGCCGTATCTGTCACCCGTTCCCCGTTCAATGAAATCGCGCCATTCGTCACGTCTTCACGGGCTTGTCGCCTTGATGGTGACACCCCGGACTCGACGATAAAGTCGACAATGTTTTTATCTTCTTTCACCATTTCAAATGAAGGCACATCCTTGAATGCGTCTTTCATTTCATCCGCGGTCAGTGTTTTCAAATCACCGCTAAACAACGCTTTGGAAATACGGATTACCTGGTCCAATGCATCCTGACCGTGAATCAATCGCGTCATTTCTTCGGCAAGTGTCAGTTGGGCTTTCCGTAAATGCGGTTCTTCTTGCACAGTAATTTCAAGCGCTTCAATTTCTTCACGCTCTATGAATGTGAAAATCTTCATATACTTAATAACATCTGAATCCGCAGTATTAATCCAAAATTGGTAAAACTCGTATGGAGATGTTTTTTCTGCATCGAGCCATACTGAGCCGCCTGCACTTTTACCGAATTTCGTTCCATCCGCTTTCGTCACAAGCGGGATTGTGATACCGAACGCTTTCACTTCTTCTTCATGCGTCTTACGTATCACTTCAAGGCCCGTTGTAATATTTCCCCACTGATCCGATCCACCGACTTGGACACGGCAACCGTAATTATCGAATAGGTGGTTGAAGTCAATTCCCTGTATAAGCATATAAGAAAACTCCGTAAAGGAAATACCGCTTTCTAGACGAGAAGCGACATTATCTTTTGCCAGCATGTAGTTGACACCTAGCAATTTACCATAGTCACGGAAAAATTCGATTAGAGTCATTGAACCGATCCAGTCATTATTGTTCACCATTTGTGCACCGTTTTCAGAATTGAAATCGAAGATCTGTTCCATCTGTTTCTTAATTCCTGCAACGTTTTTCTCAATCTGTTCCGTCGTCTGAAGTTGCCTTTCTTCCGAGCGTCCTGAAGGATCTCCAATCATGCCCGTTGCTCCGCCGACAAGTAAAATCGGTCGATGCCCATGCATCTGGAAACGGCGTAATGTAAGTAATGGAACTATATGTCCTATATGCATGCTATCCGCGGTTGGATCTACGCCGCAATACAAAGAGATTTTTTCTTTGTTCAGCAATTCGTCAAGTCCCGCCTCATCCGTCTGCTGGTACAGTAATCCTCTCCATTTTAAGTCTTCCATTAGTTTCTCTTTCATCCTAATCCCTCCTGAAAATCTACTGTGAGTAAGCACCGAAAATAAGACAATAAAAAAGTCCCTGCACGATTTAAAAAAATCATGCAAGGACGCTAATTGTAGTATTAACGCGGTACCACCCGGCTTGAGAAAAATTCTCCACTCAAAACGCAATAACACTGCGCACGCGTCACATTCCAGAGCTGTAATTCATGGACGGTATTCCGGACAGCTTTCACCAGCCGCTGTCTCTCTAAACGGTTCCACCACCACTACTTCGACTCGTTCAACATGTGAAAGTATATATAGCATTCATTCTAAACGAAAATGAGAAGTTGTCAAACATTTTTAATTGGCAGTTATGTAAATGTGCTATAATAGGAAAGATTTCAGGAGGCGATTTACTTGAGTAAACATAAAAAAAACCGGATTAATCTAATAGAGGAAAAACTGGAAACGATGACTAAGACAAAATGGGCAAAAAGAATGCGTATTACTTCAGGGGTTACCTGGAACCTTCTACTGCTCCTTATCATCTCGGGTTTAACACTCTTTATCTTTGTCGGTTCAGTCGGAGCAGGCTATTTTGCATCACTGGTAGCCAAAGAACCCCTTCGCTCCAAACAGGAAATGCGGGATGCGATTTTCACCTATGAAGAAACATCAGAACTATATCTAGCAGGCGACGTATATATCGGTAAAGTGAATTCCGATATAGAACGAAGAGAAACAAAGCTTGATAGCGTATCACCTTTCGTCATTGACGCGGTATACGCTACAGAGGATGAATATTTTGAACAGCATAATGGCATTGTTCCCAAAGCGATATTCCGCGGACTTTTCCAGGATGTCACGAATTCCGATAGCCAGACTGGTGGTTCGACGTTGACCCAACAGCTTATCAAGAATCGGATTTTGACGAATGAAGTATCATATGAACGGAAAGCGAAAGAAATACTGCTCGCTATGAGAATTGAGCATTTCATGAAAAAAGATGAGATTCTCGAAGCCTATTTGAATATCATTCCATACGGACGTAATTCAAACGGACAAAATATCGCAGGCATCGAAACAGCAGCCGGTGGTATTTTTGCTACAAAGGCGGCGAAATTGAATTTACCGCAGGCTGCATTCATTGCGGGACTTCCTCAAGCTCCTTTCGCATATACCCCTTTTAAAAGTGGCGGCGGCGTAAAGGAAAAAGAATTTTTACAGCCGGGAATTGATCGGATGAAAACCGTTCTTTTTAGAATGAAAGAAACTGGTTATATCACCAAACAGCAGTATGACGAAGCGATCGCCTATGATATTACGAAAGACTTTCGTCAGCCTGTACTTCGTGCGAACGAAAGATATCCTTATTTAACACAAGAAATTCAAAATCGTACTGTAGATATTCTCTCAAAAATCATCGCTAAAAAAGACGGTGTCGATCCAGGTCGCCTGGACAAGGAAGTAAAATTAAAGGAAAAGTATGCAATACTTGCGACCCGTTCGATGAAAAATGATGGCTATCGAATTTATTCCACTGTTAATAAAGATATATATGACAAGATGAATGATATCGGTAATTCTTTTGAGCATTACGGCTTCACATATTCACGGGAGGTAAAAGATTCTGATTCCGGCGAGGTTCAATTGGTAGAAGATCCTGTTCAGGTCGGTGCAATCATGATTGAGAATAGCACTGGTAAAATCTTATCCTTCATCGGTGGACGCGGGCATGAACACGAAGCGCTCAATCACGCGACGCAAGCATACAGACAAAACGGGTCTGCCATGAAACCACTTCTTGTTTATGCACCAGCTATCGAATATGGCATTATCGGTGCGGGCAGTCCTGTCGTCGATGTTAAATTCAATGTGAGACAATCAAATGGCTCAACGTGGTCTCCGAGTAACTACACAAGTTCTATGGAAGCTGGAATCATTCCGGCTAGAGAGGCACTTTCCAAGTCGCTGAACTTAGCGACGGCAAGGTTATATCGGGATATCATCGATAGACGGCCTGCCGAGTTCCTTGCTAAAATGGGCATCTCGAAACTTGTGCCCGGTGACTACGTCAACTATTCTACGTCATACGGTGGAATGGATATCGGAATGAGCGTCGAAGAGAACACTAATGCATTTGCAACATTTGCGAATGGAGGAAAATTCCTTGATGCTTATATTATTGAGAAAATCGAGGACACGGACGGCAATATCGTCTTTCAACATGAAGCCAAGCCCGTCGATGTATTCAGTCCTGAAACGAGTTATATCATCACCGATATGTTACGCGATGTGGTGAAAACGGGCGGAACAGGCTCCCAAGTTTCACAGAACATGAACTTCTCTACAGAACTTGCGGCCAAAACTGGAACAACCCAAGGCTATGGCGATGCTTGGCTTGTCGGGTATAATCCGAATGTATCCCTAGGGGTTTGGCTTGGTTATAAGGATCGGACACGCAGTCTCTTTTACGGGCTCGAAAGACAAACATTGCATCCAACTGCACGGACAAGTATGCTTTTCGCCCGAATTATGAATGCCGCAAACGATGTGACTCCTGAAATTATCGGAGCCAATTCAAGATTCGAACGTCCCGCGGGTGTTGTGAGCAGATCCTTCTGCGGTATATCCGGTCTTGCCCCTTCAGCTGCATGTTCATCAGCTGGTCTGGTGAAAACTGATTTATTCAATTCAAAAGCGATGCTGCCTACAAGACCGGATGACAGTATTACCTCTTCATCTTATGTGTCTGTTAAAGGCAAAAGGTACCTTGCACTGCCATCGACCCCTGGTGAATTCATAACAACCGGTGGTACAGGTGTAAATCAGGCGTTCATCGATCGGATGCTTGGACCTTGGAAAGGCGACGCTTCAAAACTGTTTCCTGCAAATTCGGCTTTCGCATCGCATGTTGTCTCGGGAGCGGTATTTAATGCGGATGACAGTGCACCGGCATCGGTAAGCGTTTCATTGAATGGTTCTACACTGACTTGGAGTAACTCGCCTTCCAATGACGTAATCGGTTATTATGTTTATAATAACGGTGCAAAAATTGGAACAATAAAAGATTCTTCTTCGAATACTTTTTCAGTGGGATCCGGCTCTTACTCAGTAAGAGCTGTTGATATTACCGGAAAACTTTCAAATGCCTCCAATGTTGTTACCAAGGAGGCCGATAAACCAGTGGAGGAAAAAGCAGAAACCCCTCCCCCAACTGAAAACATACCGCCACCTGTCACAACTCCTCCTGGAGACAATGAAGGTGTAACTCCTCCAACCGATGAAAAAAATGACGAAGACGACAAAACTGGGGATGAATAAAAAAAGCTTGTCCGGCTAGCCTAGCCGGACAAGCTTTTTTAGTTATTAGTCTTCCATTGTCGACAAATCGCCTGTCGGCAAATTCAGTTCCCATGCTTTTAACACACGACGCATAATTTTTCCGCTTCGTGTCTTCGGTAATTTATCCTTAAATTCAATCTCTCGTGGAGCTGCGTGTGCTGCGAGCCCTTTTTTAACAAATTGGCGGATATCTTCTTTCAATTCATCAGTAGGTTCATAGCCTTCATGAAGTGCCACGAACGCTTTGATGATTTCTCCGCGAACCGGGTCTGGTTTACCGATTACGCCAGCTTCGACAATTGCAGGATGCTCCAGCAGTTTGCTTTCCACTTCAAATGGTCCCACTCGTTCCCCGCTTGTCATGATTACATCGTCGACGCGTCCTTGGAAAAAGAAATAACCATCTTCATCGATATATGCTGAATCACCGGAAACGTACCATTCTCCATTGACAAAATAAGAATCGTACTTTTCAGGGTTGTTCCATATTTGGCGCATCATTGCAGGCCATCCTTTTTTAATGGCCAAGTTCCCCATATGGTTCGGAGGAAGTATATTTCCTTGATCATCAATGATAGCCGCTTCAACACCTGGAACCGCTTTGCCCATAGATCCCGGTTTAATCGGCAGGCATCCGAAATTACAAATCGTTTGAGCTCCCGTTTCCGTCATCCACCACGTATCATGAATGCGTAATTTAAACGCTTCCGACCCCCAGCGGATCACTTCTGGGTTAAGCGGTTCTCCTACGGAAAGGATGTGGCGCAATGATGAAAGATCGAATCTGCCTAGAGGACCTTCCCCCACTCCCATGAGCATACGGAACGCTGTAGGAGCACTGTACCAAACCGTGACGCCATATTCCTCAATTGCCCCATACCAGCCTTCTGCAGAAAATCTGCCGCCAAGAATCAGACTTGTTGCCCCGGCAAGCATTGGTCCGAAAATACCATATGCGGTGCCTGTCACCCATCCTGGATCGGCCGTACACCAGAAAATATCCTCGTCTGTCAGATCAATGACCCAGCGTGTCGTCTGCAGCTGCTGAACCATCGCTTCCTGAACATGCAGGACGCCTTTCGGTTTTCCGGTCGAACCCGACGTGTAATGCAGTAGTGTCGGATCTTCTCTTTCCATCCATTCGACTTGGAAATACTGCGATGCATCTTTCATATGCTTGTTGAAATCGATAATAAGCCCTTCTTCTTCAACATTTTCCCCCACAATGAATATCGTTTTCAGATGAGGCAATTTAGCCACCGGCACCCGTTCCAACAATTCCGGAGTCGTGATGATTGCCGTTGCTTCACTGTCGAAGAGCCGATCATAAACGGCGCCTTCCATGAATGCTTCAAAAAGAGGTCCCACGATTGCACCCAGCTTCAACGCACCCAATAGCGAAAAATACAATTCAGGCGAACGCGGCATGAAAATGAAAATACGATCCCCTTTTTCAAGCGGTGATTGATTGCGCAATACGTTTGCCGCCTTATTGGACATTTTTTTCATTTCGTTATACGTATATGTTTCTTTTCGATTCGCATCTTTATAATAGAGAGCCACTTTATTTTTCCGATAAGAATCCGCGTGGCGGTCTACTGCTTCATGAGCAATATTCATGAGACCGCTTTCAAACCAACTGAATTCTTTTTCTACGTCCGTCCAATTGAATTGCTCGACGGTACGATCATAATCTTTTAACTGATAATCCCCTTGAACTACAGGCAACGTTTTCATTACCATCCATCTCACCCTTTCAAAAACATTTATAAAATCCATTCTACCCCACTTCAATCCTAGTTGTCTAATTAATTTAATTTTTATGATAGTTTTCATTTTGTAAGAATCAACGGTCTTCTCCAGATCCATTTTGTTGTATACTAGGAATATGTGTGTATCAAATGAGGAGGTGATCATATTGGAACATATCAAAACGTACAACGCGATGGAAATCAAACATAAAAACGGCAATATTGTCGTTGAAGGGCCTATCACTGCAGCTTATCTTGCATGTCTCGACTTTCACGAAGATCTTGTTGCATTCAGACCTCCTGCCCAGCAGCATAAAGCACTCGTTGAAATCGCCAGCCTACCCGAAGGTCGTATTTTAATCGTTCGGGATGCCAATCAAGTTGTCGGTTATGTCACGTATTTGTATCCCGATCCCCTGGAACGATGGTCTCAAGGGAAAATAGAAAACCTGATTGAGCTTGGAGCAATTGAAGTCATTCCAAAATTCCGAGGTGGCGGGGTTGGTAAATCACTATTGCTCGTTTCAATGATGGACGATGCAATGGAGGATTACATCATTCTGACGACCGAATATTACTGGCATTGGGATTTGAAAGGTACGAAGCTCAATGTATGGGAGTATCGGAAAGTGATGGAGAAAATGATGAATGCCGGGGGATTGGAGTACTATGCAACCGACGACCCTGAAATCAGTTCCCACCCGGCAAATTGCCTGATGGCACGTATAGGTAAAAGGATTGACCAGGAATCCGTCCAGAAGTTCGACAGTTTACGGTTCATGAACCGATTCATGTATTAGGAGCGGGGGTAATCGAATGCTAATTGAAGAATTAATGATAAAAGACGTCATTACACTATCGCCGGAAAACTCAGTGAAAGATGCTCTTACCGTCATGCGGGATAGGAAAATACGCCACCTGCCCATTCTGTCCGCAGATGGCACAGTAGTCGGTATTGTGACCGACCGTAATCTGAAAGATGTTGTTCCACCTTCAATTTCTGTACTAAAAGACAGCAGTCCTTACGAAACCCCGCTGGCAGAAGTGATGACGAGAAATCCTATTACAGGACATCCAATGGATTTTGTCGAAGAAGCGGCAGTTATTTTTTATGACAATAAAATCGGTTGCCTGCCCATCATTTCCAACAACAAACTGGTCGGTATCATCACGGAAACAGATTTGCTTTATAAATATATTGAGTTGACAGGCGCACATCAGCCCGGTTCGCAAATAGAAGTGAAAGTTCCAAATACACCCGGAATTCTTTTTGAAGTATCCAAAGTTTTCCACGAGCAAAAATCAAATGTTTTAAGTGTACTCGTCTATCCCGACAAAGAGAACGATGCGAATAAAATTCTGGTCATCCGGATCAATTCTATGAATCCGCTAAAGGTTATTCAAGGATTGAAGGACAGCGGATTCGATGTCCTATGGCCAAATGTGCCAGGCATCCATATATGAAGAAAGATGCCGTTTTCATCTTTTCCGAAGAACAACTTGGATACTCCTTTTCAGATTCGCATCCGTTCAACCAGAAAAGAATTTTGTTGACACTAGATCTTTTAAAGAAGTCAGGGGCCATTGTGGACGATGATATAATCGCTCCTCGTATGGCAACTGACGAAGAATTGTTACTTGCTCATGATAATAAATTTATTGATATTGTCAAAAAGGCGGGGAAAGGTGAACTTCAGGAGGATGCAGGAATCGTTTTTGGCATCGGTACAGAGGATACACCGATTTTTAAGAACATGCATGAAGCCAGTGCCATGCTGGTCGGCGGTACACTGACGGCTGTTGATGAAGTGATGCAAGGCCGCGCTACCTACGCATTGAATCTTGGCGGCGGGCTGCATCATGGCTTCCATGGACGAGCTTCCGGTTTTTGCGTCTATAATGACAGCTCAGTTGCCATTAAATACTTACAAAAGAAATATGGAGCGCGAGTACTTTATATTGACACGGACGCACATCACGGTGACGGTGTTCAATGGAGCTTCTATGACGATCCGACAGTTTGCACACTATCCATCCATGAAACGGGCCGTTATCTGTTTCCTGGGACAGGAGCTATCACCGAACGTGGGAATGGAACCGGCTACGGTACATCCTTCAACTTCCCAATAGACGCTTTTACAGAGGACGATTCATTTCTTAGCATTTATAAGACTGCCATCAAAGAGGTGACGGAATATTTCAAACCGGATGTCATTCTGACACAAAATGGGGCTGATGCGCATTACTTCGACCCCTTGACCCATTTGTACGGTACGATGGATATTTATAAAGAAATTCCTAGAATTGCACGTGAAATCGCGGAAGAATATTGTGAAGGGCGATGGATAGCCGTCGGCGGCGGCGGTTATGATATTTGGCGCGTCGTACCTCGAGCTTGGGCACATATTTGGTTGGCGATGAAAAAGATTCCAGCCCCTACTGGTCCCCTCCCACAGGACTGGCTGTCCAAGTGGCAGGAACAGTCTCCAGTCAAGCTTATTTCGACGTGGGAAGACCCTGTACCGCTTTATGAACCTATTCCGAGAAAAGAAGAAATAAATGACAAAAATGCACAGATGCTCAGTAAGGCTTTACATATAATTCGCCATCAACAACTGAATTAAGATAAGGGATCTGTGAATAAAAAGAGCAAGCTTCATCATCCGGATTCAACCGTTTGAGAAGTTTGCCCTTTTTTCATTTCATTGAATTTCGGTCTTCCAGTCTGAATGGCAGTATAACCTGTTGCTCCTCAACTTCTTCTCCGTTCATCAATTTAGTCAACAGACGCATTGAGACTGCACCTAAATCATAAAGAGGAACGACAATCGAGGTGAGTTGAGGTCTAACTATTCTGGCTAAGATAGAGTGTTCGAAACAAATCAGTTCATAATCATCAGGGACGGACAGACCTTCATCCCGGATACCATTTAACAGACCGACAGCCAGCGCATCAGTACCTGCAATGATCGCTGATGGTTTCCCAGGCAATTCACGGATCTGTTCCCATCCTTCATATGCTCCGTCGTAGGTATCGCCCAATTCTACAATCAGCTGTTCATCCACCGGAATATTCGCGTCTTGAAGAGCTCTTATATATCCTGCTTTTTTACTGATTCGATTGATATCTCTAGTGAATGGACCGGAAACAAATATAATTTTTTTATGACCGTTTGCCAGTAGCTTATTGACCGCCGTGTAAGCGGCTTCTTCATAGTCGATGTTCACTGTCGCCAACTGTTTTTCCACGTCCAGCGTTCCAGCCAACACAATCGGTACGTTTGCAGTTGACATTTCCGCACGTACCTCGTCCGAAATCGAATCACTCATGAAAATGAGCCCGTCCACCTGTTTGCCAAGATGGTCTTCGATCAATTCCACTTCCCTGTCTGTACTCTCATCCGAGTTTGAAAGGATAATATTGTATTCATACATTGTCGCTACATCCGCTATTCCACGTGAGAGTTCGGAATAGAAGCTTTTTGAAATATCGGGTACAATGACTCCGATCGTAGTTGTTTTCTTACTGGCAAGACCCCTCGCAACAGCATTCGGCCGATAGCCGAGTCTTTCAATGACATCGAGAACTTTCTTCCTCGTTGCGGGTTTTACATTTTGATTGCCGTTAACGACTCGGGAGACTGTCGCCATTGAAACGTTTGCCTCCCTGGCTACGTCGTAAATCGTTATAGCCATTAGCCTTTCCCCTTCCATTGATAATTCATTTTTATGTAATCAAAACGCCGGAACCATTATAGGTCCGGCGTCTACTCATGAGATCGTTGTGTGCGTGTTCATGAACTGTTGAATTGCTTCGTAGAATTCATCGAACTGTTGCAGATCCATCTGCTGAGCAGAATCGGATAAAGCTACAGCCGGATCTGGATGTACTTCAGCCATAACGCCATCCGCACCGACTGCAATTGCAGCTTTCGCTGTCGGCAGCAACAAATCTTTTCTGCCTGTTGAGTGAGTTACGTCAACGAAGACCGGCAGATGCGTTTCCTGTTTCAAAATCGGGACAGCAGAAATATCTAAAGTATTGCGAGTTGCCCGTTCGTATGTACGGATACCGCGCTCACAAAGAATGATCTGGCTATTACCTTTTGAAATTATATATTCAGCTGCATGGATGAATTCGTCAATCGTTGCTGCAAGCCCTCGTTTCAGGAGAACCGGTTTATCAATCATACCCGCTTCTTTCAACAATTCGAAGTTTTGCATATTACGTGCACCAATTTGAACAACATCGATATATTCAAGTGCCTCTTCGAGATGTGACGGTGTAATGATCTCCGTAACAACTGAAAGACCTGTTTCATCAGCAACACGTTTTAATATTTTAAGTCCTTCAAGGCCAAGTCCTTGGAAATCATACGGCGATGTACGGGGTTTATAAGCGCCGCCTCTAATCATCGTTAGTCCTTTAGCTTTGATGGATTTTGCAACTGCCAAAACTTGTTCATACGATTCAACCGCACAAGGACCGTAAATGAATGATGGGGATCCATCACCTATTTTATGGCCATTAATGTCAACAATCGTATCCTCCGCTTTTCGTTTACGGGATACAAGTAATGCATTGCGTTGATCATCTTCCTGAATTTCAAGGGCGGACATGAAAATGCCTTTGAATATCTGTTCGAGAACTCCGTTGGGTAACGGACCATTATTGGATTCTTTAAGGAAATTAAGCATTTCGCGTTCGCGAATAGGGTCATATCTATTGACACCTTGCTTTTCTTTTACTTTACCGATTTCTTGAACAACAGCTGTTCTTTCGTTAATCAAATCCAAAACTTTTACGTTCAGCTCATTTACACGGCCGCGTAATTCATCCAAATCATTTTGTCTCATTAGTCCATCTCCTCCCCGCACATATAATTCCCTTTCAGAAGAGAAGAATATATGTTACATTTTTTGATAATAGACCTAGTATAAAGAAGAATATTTGAAAAGTCACGTTATTTCTACTTATTCTTCTAAAAACTGCACATTTTGCAAATGGAAGGATGAAAAGTGCTAGCTACTACTTTATTTGCTCTCAATATCGGAACGCGTTCTGTTGTCAGAATCATCCTGACGGAAGAAATAGGTATTTTCAATGTTGCCGATTTAGTTCCAATAGAACATAAAGAACGTTCAATGATTGACGGACAAATACATAATATAATAAGTGTGGCTGCTGTCCGACCATCATACATACTTAATGATTGTGACGAAATTACTTTACAAATAGAATCATCATCTACTGTGGAAGAAGGTATTTACGATATAAAAACAAGGATATTTGATACAATCTCTGCTAAATGACAAAGTTGGTACAATTCATAAACCGAGACTTGGAATCACATTGAATGGACAGTCCACAAAAAGTTTCGAGATTATAAATTCCAGTGATAGACTTAACTAAGTTTCACTGAGTGAAGAACCCATTCGATTCGCCGATATCTTAGTATGTAACGGATACTCAATCAAGTAATTATCAGTTGCTTCGTAACGCGACACCAGTTGGATGCAATGATTACATTATCAAGGGAGATGTACTAAAAATCACTTTCACTTAAAAAAGTCCTTCTACCCGAAAACGGATAGAAGGACTTTTCCATATTATTTTTTTTGTTTTCCGAGCGAATCGGACACATAATTCTGGTTTGTTATTTTGTCTTTGCCAAAGTTTTCGCTGTTATCGTATTTCTCGTTTTTATTTCCAGCTACAGCCTTTTCAGCGGTTTCTACTTTTCCTGAAACTGCTTTTTGGATTGCCTCAGCAGTGGCTGTCATTTTTTCATCCCCTGCTTCATAAACATCTTCAACTTTTGATTTAGCTACATCGATAAAATCAATTGCTTCTTCCCCTTCGGAAGAGGTAGTTCCATCATCCATCGGCACGGACGTTTTCGATGTCATCGATTTAACTTTATCAACCAGTTGTCCGGATTGCTCTTGGATAGACTTGGACAATACGCCGGTCTTTTCTTTGGCGGCTGAAGACAACTCTGTCGCTTTGCCTTTCGCAACAGAACTGATTTCTATACTTTTATCCTTCAGTTGAGATGCTTGTGATGTAAAGTCTCCACGCATTTCACTTCCCGATTTCGGTGCCAGGAAAAGTGCCGCAGCCGCTCCGATAACTCCTCCTACAAGTGCACCTGCTAAAAAGCTGCCGGCTCCTGAACTTTCGTTTTCGTCGTAGAAAGAATCCGTATAAGTTTTATTATAATTTGCAGGAACGTAAGATGGTTGGCCGTATGAGTTTTCAAACTCATCATTTCTAGAATAGTATTCATGGTTATACTTCGGGTCATTGTAATTAGGCTTCACATTTCGGTCTTCATTCATAACTGATTCCTCCTATTTTATAAAACTAAATCTTATTTTCGAACATCCTTACAGATGCTGATTCGGACTAGGCAGTCTTTTTTGTCCGGGAACCGGTTTATAAGCCGTCCAGCCCGTACTATCTGTCCTTCGTTCTTTTAGTTTGTCCATGATTCCTATTACGACATTGCTCCACTGGACAATCTGTACAATCTTCTCGCTGTTCCGTTCCGCTTCAGTAGCAATGTTATCAGAAACCCTCCGGACGGATGAGTTAAGGCCTGTTACAGAATCCCCGACTCCCTTCACAGCATCAACGACTGTGTTCAATTTCTCTGCTTTCTGCTGGATGTCATCTGCAAGATTGTTTGTTTTATGAAGTAGTTCAGTCGTTTCCGTCGTCACTCCTTCCAGCTGCTTCGTTAGCCCTTCCATCGTTTCTGAAACCCCCTGCATCGTGTTCTTCAACGCGAACAGAGTCTTCGCTAAGCTGACGCATAAAATCAGAAAGGCGATTGCAGCGACAATTGCCGCTATGTACAGTAGATTCTCCATGGCACAGCCTCCTTCAAATACTCATATAACATTGTCTTCCCTCTTCAAGGGCAAAATAAACGTTCTGCCTCTTCAATAATCTTCGACAAAAATCTTCATGTTCCTGCACAAAACTAAAAATCATTTCATCGTTAACGGAATCTTTTTTGTATTGATTAAAAAAAAACAGCAAAATCCCGAAGGATTAAGCTGTTTCTCTTTTTTCAAGACGGGATTTGAACTCATTCATATACTTTTGAACATCGCCGGCACCCATGAATAGGTAAACTGCATTACCGTGTTCTTCAAGAGCCTTCATATCATCGAGTTCCAGGTGTTTGGCACCCGGAATTTTATCGATTAAATCACTAATGGTTAAGTTTCCGGCTTTTTCACGCGCCGAGCCGAAAATATCGCATAAGTAAATATGATTAGCAGATGCAAGACTTTCTGCAAATTCTTTCAAAAGCGCCGCGGTTCTCGTAAATGTATGTGGTTGGAATACCGCAACAATTTCGCGGTCTGGGTATTTTTGTTTAGCTGTTTGTAAAGTCGCTTGAATTTCAGTAGGATGATGGGCATAGTCGTCAACAATAATCCGATCATTTTTTTCGGTTACCGTGAAACGCCTTTTCACACCATGGAAAGTGGTCAGCCTATCTTGGATGACCGACGCTTTTACCCCCTCATAATGACAGAGTGCAATAACACCAAGTGAATTCAAGATTGCGTGATCTCCAGCCAACGGTATCGTGAATGTGTGATAGAATTCGTTGCGCACGAAAACATCGAACGTCGACCCTTCTACCGTCTTCGAAATATTTTTCGCGGCGAAATCATTCGAATCATCGAAACCGTAATAGACGACGGGTACGTTTGCTTGGATCTTTTGTAAGTGCTTATCATCACCGCAAGCAATCAGCCCTTTTTTCACCCGAAGAGCCATTTCTCCAAATGCATCCATTACATCCGCTAAATCCTTAAAGTAGTCGGGATGATCAAAATCTATATTCGTCATGATGGCATAATCGGGTTCATACGCTAGGAAATGGCGTTTATATTCGCAAGCTTCGAAAACGAAATACTCGCTATCCTCAGGGCCGCTGCCAGTACCATCCCCTATTAAGTAGGAAGTCGGCGAATGGCCGGATAATACATGCGCGAGCAAGCCTGTAGTAGACGTTTTACCATGTGAACCCGTCACGGCAACCGAAACGAATTGCTCCATATACTTTCCTAAGAAGTCATGGTAGCGGATAACTTCAAGTCCAAGCTCTTTTGCTCTTACAAGCTCCGGATGACTATCGGGAAATGCATTCCCAGCAATGATAGTCATACCCGGTTTAATATTATTTTCGTCAAATAGTAATATAGGTATTTTTCTATCGTGAAGCGGATCTTCTGTAAAGAACCATTTCTCCACATCTGAACCTTGTACTTCATTGACAGAATCATGAAGAATTTGGGCGAGGGAACTCATTCCAGCTCCCTTAATGCCGGTAAAATGGAACAACGTCATATTGAAACCTCCCGGGAGCATTTCTGCTCCCCTTAATTAAATCGATATATAGGTTGAAATAAAGAATTCCGTTGAACCGCTACGGCGCTAGGCCGGTAGCTTCGCTCAGTTTATACACAGGATTCAATATTTCAACTTAGTTATTTTCCTTATTTCCTCTTATGCTTACTGATCAATGATTAAGTATGTTGATCGGCTGCTATATTTCAAGTAGCTTCCTATTCCAAACGGTCCGCTAGCCGATCAAGATCGCTTTCCGTCAAATAGACATCGCGTGCTTTACTTCCGCGAGGACCTGAGATAAAACCGTTTTTTTCCATCCTGTCAATCAGTTTGGCTGCCCGGTTATATCCAATACTGAAATTACGTTGCAATAATGATGTAGATGCACTGCCTGTTTCATGGATGAAGAGACAAGCCTCTTCGAACAGTGAATCTGCACCTTCTTCCTCAATGCTACTTGCCAAAAGGTCATCCTGGCCAAATAAGTACTCAGGTGACGCCTCGTTTTGTACGTGTTCTATTATACGTTCTATTTCCTCATCCGTGACAAATGTCCCCTGTAAGCGCGCATTCGAAGATTGTCCATTGCCGATATAAAGCATATCGCCTTTCCCAAGCAACCTTTCAGCTCCTGGTGAATCAATGATTGTTCTGGAATCAATTTGGGATGAAACTGAAAACGCGATTCGTGTGGGGATATTCGCTTTAATCGTACCCGTAATGACATCGACAGAAGGACGCTGTGTTGCGATTATCAAATGGATTCCGCAAGCCCGTGCCTTCTGTGCGATTCTGCTGATCGACACTTCCACATCTGCCGGCGCCATCATCATCAAATCGGCCAATTCATCAATCACGATCAAAAGATAGGGCATTTTCATAGAGAAGCGGCGACTTTCAACAGCCGCTTTATTATACCGTTCTATATCCCTTACGCCTGCATGAGCAAGCAGCTCATAGCGCCGTTCCATTTCAGCCACCGCCCATTTCAGAGCGGCAGTTGCCGCTTTGACATCTGTTATCACCGGGCTGATCAGATGCGGAATCCCGTTAAATGGTGCAAGCTCCACCATTTTAGGATCAATCAGCATCATTTTCAAGTCGGTCGGAGATGCCTTGTAGAGCAAGCTGACCAAAATCGAATTTATGCAGACGGATTTACCCGAACCTGTAGCCCCTGCAATCATACCATGCGGCATTTTTCGTAAATCCAAGGTCACTGGTTTTCCTGTCAGACTGAGGCCCAGGACAGCCTCCAAAGGTGATGTGGAGGCTTTGAACTGCTCAGTCGCAATCACTTCGGATATCCGAACAGCTCGCGTTTTCCGATTCGGGATTTCAATTCCGATAGAACTTCTTCCCGGGATTGGCGCCTCGATCCGAATGTCTTTTGCCGCCAAGGCAAGTTTTAAGTCATCCGTTAAATTCCGTACCTTGCTCACCTTTGTACCGACCCCGACCGTCAGTTCAAATCGTGTGACTGTCGGACCTTGAACCGCCTCGATGACGGTCGCCTTGACCGCAAAGTGCGACAACGCTTCTTCAAGTTTGTCCGATTGCGACTCCAGCCAATCTGTATCCTCGATCTGCGATTCCGGCGGTATTAGATAGTCAAGCGACGGAAATGCATAATACATTTCCTCTTCTAGGGTTTCTTCAACTGCTGCTATTTTGTTTTCTGAACTATTTTGCTGAAAATTATCCATCTGTACTGGCTCAGCGGTTTTCAATGTTCTATTTCCAATTGCCAATTGAGGTATTGAAGATTTGTCAAATTTCATTTTTTCTTTATCGGACTTCAACATCAATACATTGAATGGCACAATTCGCTCCGATTTTTTTTGCGGAACCTGCTTCACCGCTGTCTCGCCGGTATCGGAATAAGTCATCGTTCCCAGTTCAGTAAACTCTTTTTCAGTATGTTCCTCAACGTCTGATATGATTCCCGGGAAGCGGTTTTCCGCCTCTACTACTTCCATTTCGGATAATTCATCCCTGGAATGGATTTCAACTTCAGGCGTCGATTCTTTTAAACACACTTCTTCGGTATAAACATCGGCATCAGGAGCTGCTTCCCGAATTCCTGTCTCCGCTTCCGATTCCAGTTCAGGAACTTTCCCGGCATGAACATTTACTTCAAGTGCTGTTTCTCGAATTTCAATCTCCGCCGCCGCTTCCATTATAGGAACTTCCTCGACATGAACATTTACTTCAGGCGCTGTTTCTCGAATTTCAACCTCCGCTGCCGATTCCAGTTCAGGAACTTCCTCGGCATGAACATTTACTTCAGGCGCTGTTTCTCGAATTTCAACCTCCGCTGCCGATTCCAGTTCAGGAACTTTTTCGGCATGAACATTAACTTCAGGCGCTGTTTCTCGAATTTCAACTTCCGCTGCCGATTCCAGTTCAGGAACTTCCTCGGCATGAGCATTAACTTCAGGCGCTGTTTTCCGAATTTCAATATCCTCTGTCGATTCCAGTTCAGGAACTTCTATTTCGGCATGATTAGCAAGTTCGGGAATTACTTCTCTGTCAGTATCCTTGACGAATGTCAATGTCGACGGTTGAACAATTGTCGATCTTTCGACTTTATGAAGAAGATCATCTCTCTGTTTCAACGATTGCAGCTTTGCTCCTATTGCGTCACTCGTTCCCGTCGTACCCCTCTTTGTGGTATAGCCATAAATAGGCGAAGGTACTGCGGTCGGTGTGAATGGTTTGCTCGAACGCTTTTGGACTGTCTTATCGGGTTTAGGTGGAATTTCTTCCTGCTGATTTTTTTTTACCGGGGAGAAGGAACTTTTTTTGTCCTTTGTCGCCGTCCCATACTTCAATGGGGTTTCTGCCCTATAGACATTAACCGGTCTTGTGTCACTCGGCCATTTATCGTTTTCATAAAGCGGTCTCGTTTCATAATGTTCTTCCTCGTCCTCAACACGCACAGAGGGCTTCGAAAAATCACGTTCTTTCGTCGGTTCATCATCCCAACCGTATATTTCCGCATCCGAGATAATCGGAAAACGGAAAGATGCACTATTCTTTCTGTCCGGTTTAGTTAATGGCACATCAATTTCAATTACAATATCAGTTTCGTTTTCAGGGTTTTCATACTTCACATATTCTTGGTCTTCATCATCCGGTCCAAATAACCGATTAGTAATCTTTTTTAACCAACTCAAGACTATCACTCTTTTCATGTCAATCACTCTATTTTAACAGTACAGACATGACTAAATCAAATCAATATATGAAATAAGAAAAACGTACCATAGCGGTACGCTTTTTACTCTCCTACTTATTGAATGTTTCACCAGCAACAGCGCTATTGTCCAATACTAATATCCCTTTTTCCTCAGGAGCATCTGCCAAACCAAGTTCTTTGGCCGAACAGATCATCCCGGCTGAAGGGACACCGCGCAATTCTGCATCGCGTATTACCATTCCCGATGGCATAACGGCTCCCACTTTTGCGACAACAATCTTTTGCCCTGCATCCACATTTGGTGCACCGCAGACAATTTGAACCGTTTCACTGCCGACATCAACCGTACATACACTTAATTTATCTGCATTCGGATGTTTTTCTTTATTCAAAACATGTCCTACGACAAATTTCGGTGTGAGGTCAACATCGAGTTTAGTTTCAACTTTATTCTTATGAAGCGCTTGTTGTAGCCGGTCAACCAACTTTTCTGTCAACTCGACTTCCCCATTTGCATCGATTTCCATATAAGTGGATGCATTGGATAGATTGAATGCGGTTAACTCATTTGTAGCCTCGTCGAAAATCAATGTAACATCCTCTAGCGATTTCGTTGTTACAGTTACTGAACGGGTATGGGTAAGCTGCACAAGCAGCACATCTCCGACGCCATTCAAATTATAGAATACATTCATTTTTTCTTTCCATCCCTTCTTGCCAAACGATTTTTAGCCATGATGAAAATCGGCTCAAGTTTCCCGTCTTCGTATATGAATGACAGGGATGTTACGGGCACGGCACCGGTCGTAAAGAAATGCATTGCCATCTGTGCCAACACATCGTACCCGGTGTCGTTTCGTATATCACCGATAATAAGAACGTCCTGATGTGGGACTGATAGGGTCATATGACCTTCGATTTTCGCTTCCATCTCTTTCAGGAATCCACTGTTCAAGATTCTGCTCGCATCATAACCGTCATTGTTGTTGACGAAGTAATAGATATTACCGGAAACCTCGTCCTGTTTCATCGCCGTCGGTAACGCCCGTACCCGAAACAATGCAGATTCCATGATTTCCAATTCAGACAAACCAATGGAATCCAACATGCTCTCATCTATTAACCGATACGTTGTGCCTAGGTCAAGTGCGTAATAAATAAGAGTTTCAGCTGTATGTTCCTTCACGACAAAACGGTGACCGGCTGAAGATTCCTTTGGAAAAGATGTGGATCTGATTACGGGATAAATAACAGTGTCAGCAGAGAATCCCACTGATTGCTCCTTTTCCATAGCCTTAAATGTTTCATTGATGGTATAGACGATTTCTTTAATGGCTGCATCTTTTTTCTGTTCATATTTCACAAGGATCTCTGGAAGGGAAATATCCATCCCTTTTTTCAGAACCGAATGTTCGAGTCGCACCTTATCCGTTTTCCGATCAAACCGCCACTGAAAATGTTCGGATGGAAGATGTTCTTTTAAAACGTCAACAAGCTGTGCAGAATTCATCTATCTGTCTCCTCCGATCATTAAATAGAAATGCCCTAATCCTGCTTGATGGAACGAATAATTTCCATCATTTTCGCCAGATTATCTTCTACTTGATTCTTTTTCGTCATTGTTGTCATTTTGGTTCCGCCAACGCTCGTAATCAGCTCGATATCATCCTCGCCGCTCTTCACTACTGCCGCAAAGCCGAATGTCCCTTCATCAGCGAACGTTGCTTGCTCGATGATTTCTTTCGTTTTATCTGCCAGGAGCAAATCATAAAACAATTTACTATCACTCTTTTCGTTTGGATTGATGAAAAGAATGAATGTTTCTTCGTTTTTTGTAAAAACGATATTTTGAGCGTCTGAATTCTCATTCATCGCAAAACCGGTGGGCTTGTATAATTTAACACCGTCTATTTCTTCATTACGATTTTTATCGTTCGAATGAAATGCTTCCCTCGCCGCCTCGACCCCCGCACTTGCGCTTTCATCTAGCGATTTTCCGCATGCTGCTAGCAACAACATGGATATCGTCAATAGGAATATGAATTTCCATTTCCGGAACATTCGATTTCCCCCAATCATTAAATTGAACTCCATAACCATTTTAAAGTCGTTGACACTTTGTTGCAACATAAAGACATTGTTACAACCTCTTGCAACATAATAGCGCTGTTGTTGTCGTTCATGACTGTGACTGCTGATAATATTTCAATTGTCCGATTAACAGTTGCATAATATGTGTAAAAAGATCATCGCGATTCACTGCATGCGCGGTGAACATACCAATGGCACCTTCTTTATTGCGGATTCCAATTGATTCAAAATAATTATCTACAACTGGACCAAGTTCATGACCGTCCGCTACCTTTGTTGCAATCTCATTCGGCAAGGGGATTTGTGCTCCGCCCGCTATGAACCTTTTTCCGTCGGGAAGTACCAGTGCACCCCAATTGCAAAGATACATCTGTTCCTCTAGAACTCGGACGCCGCCCTCCAGTCCGATTCCGATTGCCTCTTTCTTCATCCCAGACGAGCGCAATGCCCGATTGATAGCACCAAGCCTTGTTTCCTCATCCCCGAAGGGCTGTTTTGAAACTCCTGATTCCACTTCGTTCTCAATAAGAATTGCCTCTGGGAAATGAGCTTCCAGAACGTCCTTTGCGGCTTTCACTTTTGCGGGGTTTGTAGATCCAATTATATATTCCATATGTATTCCCTCTCTTCATTCATACGTTTACAAAAACGCAGGGCGCCAGAAAACCCGTCCTCTACACCATATAGGTGTCGAAGGACGGACTCCAACTTATACGTTGCGTTTGATTGTTTCCACTGTCGTTTTATCACACGCTTTAACGAGTTTCACAAGAAGCTCCTTCGCTGCCGCATAGTCATCCGTATGGATAATCGACCCTGATGTATGGATGTATCGTGAACAGATGCCGATGACGGCACTTGGAACACCTTCATTGGACGTATGAACCCGTCCGGCGTCCGTCCCGCCTTGTGAGAGGAAATATTGGTATGGAATATTATGTGTTTCCGCCATGTCAAGAATAAATTCGCGCATGCCTCGGTGAGTGACCATTGTTCGGTCAAAAATTCGTAGCAACGTTCCTTTTCCAAGTTGCCCGAACTCATTTTTATCGCCGGCAGCGTCATTCGCCGGACTTGCATCAAGAGCGAAAAACAGATCCGGATTAATCATCGTTGCAGCTGCTGCAGCTCCTCGAAGGCCGACTTCTTCAAGGACGTTTGCTCCCGAGTATAGATTATTCGGCAACTTTTCACCATGCACTTCTTTCAACAGTTCGATTGAAAGTCCGCAGCCATATCGGTTATCCCACGCTTTGGCAAGTATTTTCTTCTTATTCGCCAGCGGTGTGAACGGGCTTACTGGAACAATTTGCTGTCCCGGACGAATCCCGATATTCTTGACATCTTCTTTATCATCGGCACCGATATCGATGAGCATATTTTTTATATCCATCGGTTTGTTGCGCACTTCATTACTTAACAAATGCGGCGGAATTGAACCGATAACACCGATGACTGGTCCGTTATCGGTAATTATTTCAACACGCTGTGCAAGCAGCACCTGGCTCCACCATCCGCCAAGCGCTTGAAAACGGATCATTCCGTTATCCGTAATTTGACTCACCATAAAACCGACTTCATCCATGTGACCTGCAACCATAATGCGCGGACCATCCTCCTGCCCTTTTCTAACACCGAAAATACCGCCGAGGTTATCTTGAATCAATTCGTCGGAATACTTTCGAAGTTCTTCTCGCATATAATTCCTGACTGCGTGTTCATTGCCGGGAGCACCCGGAAGTTCGGTCAATGTCCTAAACATTTCTATTGTATCCTTGTGCATTGAATATAGCCTCCCGCTGTTTTATGTATGTACTGTAAACAGTGTAGTCGATTATTCTGAAACTTTCCATCGTTTAATTCGGAAAACGAACTACTATTTCTTCAGACTCGCTCTGCTATGATAAGTTAAATTGTGGTACACTAGTAAAAATACCGATATAGGGGGTAAATGAGTATGAAATTAAATGATTTCCTAGCAGGTGTATTGACGGGTGTTGCTGCCGGAATCGTTGTCAGCGAAACAATCGATCGTGTTAACCAGAATGTTTCAGCAGATTCCGTTTTAAACAATATTAAAGATGCTTTTAAAAATGAAGGTCCGATAGATGGTTCATGGATCGTCATGAAAACTGAGCCGTTCACGAATAATGTTATTACAATGGATGTTTACCGCGGTGGTATTTCACGTATTAAAGAAGGCGAACTGGAACAATTCGAATTTGCAGCTGATGCAAAAACAGGCACAGTCGTAGAATTAGTAAAAGCATAACTTAAAACCGTCACATTTCCGAGTTGTAAGTACGGAGATGTGACGTTTTTTTTTAACTATATAAGTTGAAATATTGAATTTCTTTAAATCCACTTCATCGCTTGAGGTCTCCTACGCTCTATTTATATATCATATTCGAAGCTACTGAAAAATTTACGTGTTAACTCCGTAAGTAATTTTGAATATAAATAGGCGACATTTCGGTGGAATCTGAACGAAATGTCGCCTCACTGTTTAATATTTTTCCCTGGTTCCTCATAAGCCTACGCTCAGTATACATACGGATTCATATGTTCAACTTATATGCTTACCATGACTGATTCGATGATTTCTTTTCCACTGGCATCCCATTTCACAAGTCTATAATAGGCATCATGATAAAAAATGAATTTATATCCGCCGGCAAGTGCTTCTTTCATCAACTTCTCCTTGGCAAATATCGACGTCATCGGATAATCGTCGAATGCCAGCACCCACAATGGATTACTATGTGCTTGGGTTGGCATAATATCCGCCATATGGAGAATCGTCTCGCCGTTTTGTGTCAACTTGATAATGCTATGCCCATCGCTATGACCGCCTGTATGGATCATTTCCATTCCCGGCATGATGGTGATGCTACCTTCGAATGTCTGGACCTGATTCTGAACGGGCTCCCAATTTTCTTTCAAATAGGTATTCCTGGAACGGATATTCGGGTCGCGCATTTCATCCCATTCTATTTTCGAAACGTGAATATCGGCATTCGGATAAACGGAGACAAGACTCCCCTCCCGCCATTCCGTTAAACCTGCTGCATGATCATTATGCAAATGGGTCATAAGGATTATATCGATATCTCTCGGCGACAAACCAAGCTCCGCAAGACTTTCTTCCACTTTTGCCTCATCATCGATCCCCAGGTTCTTTTTCATCTTCTCGGTAAGCTTCCCTTTTCCATGTCCCGTGTCTATCAATACGTTTTTCCCTTCAAATTGAATCAGGATTGGATCATTTCTCATTTTGATGCGATTTTGTTCATCCGCTTCATAACGCCTTGACCAAAGCGCTTTTGGAACAACTCCAAACATCGTTCCGCCGTCCAGATAATTCCCGCTGCCATCCAGCCACGTCAATGTCATATCATGAAATGTATATGTATCCATAGAAACATGCCCCCATTCCCTTATCTAGATCAATTACAACTTTTCAAATCGAGATTCAAGCCTGTAAATCGGATGCCCCTTTGCTGAAAACTTCTCTTCATATTCCGTCATAATATTATCCTCCGGCATTTCCGCGTGCAAATCAAGCGAGACGGAACCGAGCGTCATACCGTACTGGGACATTGAGACGAGCGAGTATTCGAAAAGAAGACGATTATCCGTTTTGAAGTGAATTTCTCCGCCTGGTGCAAGTACTTCTTCATAAAGCCTTAAAAATGTTTCATGTGTCAATCTTCTTTTGGCGTTTCTCGTTTTCGGCCAAGGATCAGAAAAGTTCAAGTATATCCTGTCAATTTCCCCTTTGTGAAAGATAGTGGAAAGATCCATTCCATTCGCTCGAAACAGCCGTAAATTGGAAGGCTTGTCCGCCTCAATGGCTTTTTCCAGCGCAGATACGATAACATTGTCAAAGTGTTCAATGCCAATATAATTCACGTCGGGATTGGCTAATGCCATGCCGATTATAAATTGCCCCATGCCCGTCCCAACTTCAATATGAATTGGATTTTCATTACCAAAAAGATTACTCCAGCCATTATTCATTTTCTCCGGTTCTGCTAACAGGATATCTGGATGTTCTGCCATGTAATCCCTTGCCCATGGTTTATTGCGAAGCCTCATTCTATACACTCTTTTCTTTTCTATTTATATGTTTTCATTCTTCCTCAGGTGGTACATCTTCTTCACTGAACAACCTGCTCATCGATGTCGTTTGCCCGACATTCAGTATTGACTTGGCCGCTTTAAATTGAATGGATTTCATTGGGACGGAGAGTTTCAGTAGCCCCGAAAACCATTCATCATAAAATCGTCTATCAATAATCTCCACATCAAACGCCGAACCCGGATGATCGATATAGCCGTTCCGTGATATCAAATACTTACGGATCGGGAAATCGATAGCTTCCGCCTTAAATATACTTGAAATGATTTTTTCCGTTCTATTAAGCGCGATGAGGGGACTAAGTATTTTGGATTCATTGTTCCCTGTTTTCTTTACCCAAAATCGGTCCCCGTTACCACTGTAAGCCGCTAGATTTTCTGACTCAAGCATAGTGATACACAAACATTCAACAGGCGTGACAATAATAATATCCAGCTCCACGGGCGCCTTTTTTAACAGCAATATCGGATAATAAAACAATAAGTAATTATCCGGAAGTTGCTGGGCGAAGCTGCGTAACAGGGAATCACGCAGAAAACGCGAATCCACCTTTGATTTCTCTCTTAACGTTGAACTTGCCCATTTAATTTGAAAATGAAAGAGCTGGTCCAAATAGAGCCTTCTTAATTGTTCAATACTTGAAGGGGTGTGAACCAAATTCGGTGTAAAACCGAAGTCGTCATTAATGTCATTTGTATCATCTTCACTTTTGCCGGGCTCCTGTTCGGCCAATGTAGTCCTTCGTTGGCCAAAGAGCCGTACCAATGGAGAAAACCATTTGCCCTCCTCCGGTTCTTCAACTGCTACTTCTTTCCCCTGTTGCCATTCCGATAGATCCGCTCCACTTTCCCATTGAATTCTCATGCGCTCCCACTGATATCTTTTTAAACGGATATACTGCGAAGGATAACGTGTAAGATCATGTTCGTAACGGGAGACATAGTCGAGCAATTTGACGAGTTGCGCCATGTCCATTCACTCCGATCACCTACTGTACACCATTATTCACCTGCTATGAAAGACGGAATCTGTAATGCGAACGCTTCTTGTAGTTTCTTGGTTATTATTCCGGGTACTCCCGAACCAATTGGACGGCCGTCGATAGAAATAACAGGCGTCACTTCTGAAGTTGTAGATGTCAAGATGAATTCATCCATTTCACAGGCTTCGTCGAGTGTAAATGATTGCTCAACGACTGGGATACAAAGATCCTTACACAGTCCAAGGACAACCTGGCGCGTAATCCCGTTTAAAATGAGGTTCGTCGCGGGATGCGTATAAACTGTCCCATTTTTTATGCCGAACATATTTGAAGCTGAACCTTCCGTAACGACTCCTTCACGATGAAGTAAAGCCTCAACACAACCTGCTTCATATGCCTCTTGCTTCGCCAAAACATTTCCCAGCAAGTTCAGACTCTTAATATCACAGCGCAGCCAGCGGACGTCCTCGACAGATTTAACCGGAACTCCGTTTTCCATGCCTTCCAAAGGTCTTGGATTGTTGACAGCGTATGCAGTAACTACCGGCTGTACCGATGGATCAGGGAATTGGTGAAGCCGCGGTGCGGATCCACGTGTTATTTGGAGATAAATATGACCTGTTAAAATGTTATTCGCTTTTACTAATTCACGTGCAATCTCCATTATCTGCACATCTGCATATGGGATTGTCATCTTTATTTTCGCAGCGCTTTGAAATAAACGATCGATATGTTCTTTCGCCGTGTACAATTCTCCGCCATACACTTTAATCACTTCATAGACACCATCACCGAAATAATAACCTCGGTCATCAATCGAAATAGTCAACTCTTCACGTTTTGTAAACTGCCCGTCGCTAAAATACACTGTCATTCTTATTCCCCTTCCGTTTCATCACATGCGAGACGGCTTATAGCGTCCGCGTAAATTGCGGTTGCCTTCATTAAGTCGTCTATATATACATATTCATCAGCCTGATGGGCCACATCTTCTCTACCTGGAAACAGCATGCCGAAAGCGACTCCTTTTTCAAGAACGCGTGCATATGTGCCACCGCCAATTGACAATAGCTCTGCATGTTCACCGGTATGATCAGTATACACTTCTTGTAACGTCCGTATGAGAGGATCGGCCGCATCGACATAGTGAGGTGCCGAGTTCGATAGTACATCAACTGAAAAAGGTGTTTCCGTTAATCGTTCCATGCATGTCGTCATTTTCTCTTCGAATTGATAAGAGACGGAATACCGCATGCTAATGGTAATTTCTCCGCTGTTTTCCTGGTCGTAAGTCACGATGCCTGCATTCAATGTCGTATCGCCTGACATTTCATCGTTGAATGCCAATCCGAGGAAAAGGCCGCGCGATTCGTTGGCAAATGCATTAAACATGAATTGAGTAAAATCTTTCGACGTCCCTTCCTGGAAAATACGATTCAAGAAGGAAGCTAATAGAACCGCTGCGTTCACGCCATTATCAGGTTCCATCGCGTGTGCAGATTTCCCGTTCAAATTAATAACGGTGTAATCCTTTTCCTTGGTAACTCCGCCTGTCACATTATGAATATTTAAAAACGTCGTGAATTGATCGTTGTCGATCCCGACTTCCTTGGCAATATGCGCTTCTGCATAATCAGGCACCATATTTGTCCTATTTCCTGATTTGAACCAAAGAAGTTGTCCATCTGCACCAATCGATTTTTGTTTAAAAAGGACGGATGCAATTCCTTTTTCAGCGTTAATTATCGGGAAATCTGCATCTGGAGCAAACCCGATTTGCGGCATCTCTTCTTTTTCAAAATAACGTTTTACACAGCGAAATCCACTTTCTTCATCTGTTCCGATGATGAGACGTACCCGTTTATTCAACGTGATTCCCGATTCCTTGACAAGCTTCATTGCGTGCCACGCCGCAATCGTCGGCCCTTTATCATCTATCGCTCCACGGCCGAACAACTTGCCGTCTACTATAGTTCCGTCATACGGTCCGTATGTCCAATTACTTCCCGCTGGTACGACATCAACATGACAAAGGATTCCGATAATATCATCACCGTTGCCCATTTCAATATGACCTGCCATGTTGTCTACGTTTTTAACGCTCATCTCCGCTTTGCGGCCTTCTTCCAATAGCCAGTCGAGTGCACGTTTGGGTTCTGGTCCGAATGGCAGATCTTTTGTAACTGCATTTTCATCCAAAACAGAAGGTATGGCGATTAATTGCTGTAAATCTTCTAGCAGGTTTTCTTGCCTCTTCAAGGCTTCCTTTTCCCAATCCGTCATTCAAGGCACCTTCTTTCCTAGTAACCCTATTTTCACACGTTAAACTAAGAAAATAAAGAAGAATCCTCTTTCACTAATTCTTCATATAAAATTCATGCAATCTTCATTGGAATACGTTATACTAGTATTGTCAGTATATTTAGTCTGACAATTTGAACTTTTCGAAAGGATGTGCGGTGTCAGGATAATTTCAACGTGCTCTAGGCAACATTCACAAGTCTCATGTCCAGTATTATTTGGAAAATGAAGATGGAGGGGTGATTCCACACTTGAAACCTGCAACTGATCGTATGCTTACACGGATTAAGGATGTGTATTTTTACATCCTTAATAACGGAACAGTAACTACAGAAAACCTGGTCGAAGAATTTGGCATCACTCACCGTACGGTCCAAAGGGACTTAAATGTCCTGGAATATAATGAACTCATTATGAGCCCTGTACGCGGTAAATGGACGACGACAGCAAAAAAGGTGAGATTATCTTCATGATCCGCACATAACCCTGAAAAGTGATAGGCGCCAGCTCCATACCTGCATTTGCAGGCAAGGAGCTGGCGCCTGCAGTCTGGTTAACTAAAAAAACATTTAGCGGGCTCCCGTCACATTTGGAGCCTAGATAACGATAAAGAGCTGAACCGTGTCAAACGGCTCAGCTCTTTTTATTTTTCGGAAAGCTGCATGAGAAGCTGCAATTCCTCTTCCGTCAACTCCCGGTACGACCCAAGCGATAAACTTTCATCCAGGGCTAACGGTCCCATCGATAAACGTTTCAAGTAAACCACTTTCTTATCAACAGCCTCGAACATCCGCTTCACTTGATGGAACTTCCCTTCCGTAATCGTCAATTCGATTTCGGAGACGTCAGCCGATTTCAAAATACGCAACTTGCCCGGCTTTGTTTCATAGCCATCATCCAGTATGACTCCCTCCAAAAATCGCTCCGTATCTTCTTCAGTAACAATACCTTCGATATGTGCATAATACGTTTTCGGCACTCCTTTTTTCGGGGACAACAAGTTATGAGCAAGCTTCCCGTCATTTGTCAGCAATAGGAAACCTTCTGTATCTTTATCCAACCTACCAACAGGAAACAGTTCAAAAATATCTTTTTCGGCATCCAGCAGATCGATGACTGTTTGATCCCTTTTATCTTCCGTTGCAGATAGCACACCTTGCGGCTTATTCATCATCAAATAAATGAATTCTTTATAGACAACACGTTCACCGAGAATAGTTACTTCATCCTTTACTGGGTCAACATGCTGTGCCGCATCTTTCACCGGTTCCGCATTAACCTGGACGCCCCCTTTTTTCATCAGCAACTTAATTTCTCTCCGGGTGCCGTATCCCATATTCGACAATAATTTATCCAACCGCATTTTCTTCCTCCTAAAAGCCTAATTTCTTCGTGATTCTAGTTAACCTATCTCCGAACAATTTTTGGGCGAGACCTGTTTTAAGTGACAAATAACCGTAAATGGCAGCGCCTACCACAGCGCATATTAAAATGTATAAGAAAGATTGTATTTTCCCATCAGCTGGACTGATTGCTGTCAGACCTTTCAGTGTAAATACGACAGCTATCAACATGACGACATTTAAAATAACGATGAGAATCAGTCTTCTGTATACCATTTCCGACCTATAATGAAGGGTTTTTGCAATGATGGCAATATTCATGACGACCGCTATTGCATAGCCGATCGAAGTCGCAAGAATGGCACCATTTGTTTCAAATAGTTTGATGAGCGGTATATTCAAGGCCAGTTTGAAGAACAGACCGAGTAATGACGTAAAGATTATCCACTTATGTCGGTCGATGCCTTGCAATATAGCAGCCGTCACTGTATATAATCCGAACAAAATTGCGACAGGAGCGTAGCTTGCCAATATTTCTGCACCCACAACGCTTTTACTATAGAGGAATTGATAAAACTCATTTGATAAGACAATCAATCCGATTACCATTGGAATCGTCAAATATAACATGATTTGAAATGTTTGATCGAGTGAACGCGTAATTCCTTTTTGATCATTTTTCGCATAATAACTTGTAATGACCGGAATCAAAGCCATCGAAAACCCTGTTGCAACCATGACTGGAATCATAACAAATTTATGTGTCAGCAAGTTCAACATACCTAAATACGTATCGGAGACTTTAGCCAATCCAATTGATTTCATGGCTTCATTGAATGTAATCATATCAACGAATTGATAAAGCGGATTGATGACTCCGACAAGAACGAACGGCAAAATGTAAGCAAATACTTCTGTATACATTTCTTTGAATGAAATATTACTCGCCGGAGGACTGTTCGCTAGGAGATGGTCCAGTTCAGGTTTGTAGGACTTCCAGTATTTATATAAGACTACAAGGCCAGCCAGCGCCCCGATAAATGCTGCAAAAACCGCAAAACTGATGGCTGTTCTTGGCGATTCATGTAAAACATTGACGACAACGAATGCGCCTACAAGTACGACGATAATCCTGACAATCTGTTCGACAAGTTGCGACACGGCTGTCGGCTCCATTTTCTGATTGCCCTGCAGGAAACCCCGCACAATGCTCATCAGTGGAACAGCAAGAAGCGCAAAGCTCACCCAACGGATCACGCCTGCAATTTCATCCACTGAGAAGATTTGTTCTTCATCCGCACGGACAAGATTTGCAATCGGTTCCGCCAGTAAGTACAGCGTGATAAATGAAACTAAGCCTGTAATTGCCATGACAAGCATTCCCGACTTCAGCAATTTCCGACCTGTTGCATAGTCACCAAGCGCATTGTATTTCGAAACATACTTTGATATCGCAAGCGGTGCTCCTGAAATAGCGATTGCTAACGCTATATTATAAGGTATATACGCATATTGATATAATCCGATATTTTCTTCCCCAACAATTGCATACAGAGGGATTAGATATAAAAGTCCAAGTGCTTTAGATAAAAATAGCCCAATCGTCAGTATAGCTGTACCTTTTACAAGATTCGATGACATGTTTGATCCTTCCATTCTTCCTAAATCTACTTTACAGTTTAACCCCAGACGACGCTTTTCACAATGTATATCCGTCATTTGTGTATAATGGAGAAAAACTGAAAGTGTGGTTTCCATTATGTATGACGTAATAGTCATCGGCGGGGGTCCATCAGGATTGATGGCTTCGATCGCCGCGGCTGAAAACGGAAGGAAAGTTCTCCTTCTCGAAAAAGGAAAGAAACTTGGTACTAAACTGGCCATTTCAGGCGGCGGACGATGTAATGTGACTAATCGTCTGCCTCAGGAAGAAATCGTTAAAAACATTCCCGGTAACGGACGTTTTTTATACGGTCCTTTTGCAGTATTCAATAATGAAGATATCATTAATTTTTTCGAAGGTCTCGGTGTTGCGCTTAAAGAAGAGGATCACGGCCGAATGTTCCCGGTCTCAAACAAAGCGAAGGACGTCGTGAATGCATTGCTTACTGAAATGGACCGTTTAAACGTTGAAGTGAAATTGGAGACACGCGTGAAAAAACTTTTGATGAATGAAGAACAGATCCTTGGTGTCAGATTGGACTCTGGCGAAGAAATCCGTTCACATGCCGTTGTCGTTGCTGTTGGTGGCAAAGCGGTCCCTCAAACCGGTTCGACCGGAGACGGTTATCCTTGGGCGGAGAAAGCCGGACACACAGTGACAGAACTTTATCCGACAGAAGTGCCCTTATTGTCAAATGAGCCTTTCATCGTCTCAAAGGATTTACAAGGACTTGCACTCCGTGACGTGGCAGTGTCCGTTTTGAATGCAAAAGGTAAAACGCTGATCACCCATCAGATGGACATGTTATTCACCCATTTCGGGCTGAGCGGTCCGGCAATATTACGATGCAGTCAGTTCGTTGTGAAAGAACGTATGAAAAATGGCAATCAACCCGTCGAAATGCGAATCGACTCACTTCCTTCCATGAATGAAGAAAAGGTGTTTCAACTGCTGAATACCACGTTAAAAGATGATTCGACAAAAGCGGTGAAGAATGTGTTAAAAGGAATTGCACCTGAAAGATGGCTGCTCTTTTTATTCGATCGGGCAGGAATTGCCCCCGCAGAAACCGGATCTCAGATGCAAGTAGAGAAAATCAGGACATTGGCTAAATTGTTGAAAGCTTTTTCTATGAGCGTCACTGGTACACAACCGATTGAAAAAGCTTTCGTCACGGGCGGCGGCGTTTCTGTGAAAGAAGTCATTCCGAAAACGATGGGATCCCGAAAGAAGGAAGGTCTCTATTTTTGCGGTGAAATTTTAGATATTCACGGCTATACAGGAGGTTATAATATAACGTCTGCGCTTGTTACCGGAAGGATTGCAGGGATGAATGCGGGAGAGTTCGCAACCGGTTCATAAACTTAGAAGATGAAACAAGCTGTACGACAGATGGAACATACTGTACGAGGGATTCCAGAATTTCTACGTCAACCAAAAAATCCGCGGAAAGAGTAATTACTCTTTCCGCGGATTTTTTTAACCTACTGCAACAATATTAATAAGTCTACCCGGAATCGCGATGACTTTCTTCACTTCTTTACCTTCAAGTAGTTCTTTTACATGTGTATCTTCCAGTGCAAGCTTCTCAAGTTCAACCTTCGTAACGTCTTTCGATACGACGATTTTCGCGCGCACTTTGCCGTTAATTTGAACAGCCATTTCAACTGTATCATCGACAAGTTTTGATTCGTCGTACGTTGGCCACGCCTCGTACGTCATCGTACCATCATGCCCCAATTTCTCCCATAGTTCTTCCGCAAGATGTGGGATAACCGGAGATATCATTTTAACGAAACCTTCAACATATTCTTTTGGAATCGATTCTGTTTTATACCCTTCGTTAATGAAAACCATTAGCTGGGAAATCGCCGTATTATTACGCATTCCTTCGAAGTCTTCCGTCACTTTTTTCACAGTTTGATGGTAAACTTTCTCAAGCGGCCCACCCGTTTTTCCGCTAATTTTCGTGCTAAGCGATCCATCTTCATTGACGAACAAGCGCCAAATACGGTCTAGGAAACGGCGGGCACCGTCAAGACCATTCGTCGTCCATGCTTTTGAACCTTCCAACGGTCCCATGAACATTTCATAAAGACGAAGTGAATCGGCTCCATGCGAATGGACGATATCATCAGGATTGACTACATTGCCTTTTGACTTCGACATTTTCTCATTGCCTTCACCGAGAATCATCCCTTGGTTGAACAGTTTCTGAAACGGTTCTTTCGTGTGAACAACGCCGATATCATAGAGCACTTTATGCCAGAAACGCGCGTATAGAAGATGAAGAACTGCGTGTTCTGCGCCGCCAACGTAAATGTCTACCGGCAACCAGCGTTTCGCAAGTTCGGGATCGATGATCATTTCATCATTGTCGGGATCTATATAGCGCAGATAATACCAGCAGCTGCCCGCCCATTGCGGCATAGTGTTCGTCTCGCGACGGCCCTTTAAGCCTGTTACCGGATGCGTCACATTCACCCACTCTTCGATGTTTGCAAGCGGGGATTCGCCTGTTCCACTCGGCTTGATATCGTCTGTTACAGGTAACTTCAATGGAAGTTCGGCTTCATCAACCGGCGTCATTGTGCCATCTTCCCAATGGATAATTGGAATCGGCTCGCCCCAGTAGCGTTGTCTTGAAAACAGCCAGTCGCGAAGTCGGAAAGTAATTTTCTTATCGCCTTTGCCTTTTTCAACAAACCAGGATATCGCTTTTTCAATCGCTTCATCCTTGCCTAGTCCGTCAAGAAAACCGGAATTGACATGTTTTCCATCTCCAATATACGCCTCTTTGGAAACGTCTCCGCCCGCCACTACTTCAATAATCGGCAAATCAAATTCTTTTGCGAACTCATAGTCGCGCTCGTCGTGTGCAGGAACCGCCATAATTGCACCCGTTCCGTATGTCGCAAGGACATAATCCGCAATCCAGATCGGCATCTTCTCGCCGCTTGCGGGGTTGATTGCATAAGCTCCCGTAAAGACACCAGTTTTTTCCTTCGCAAGATCCGTACGCTCAAGATCACTCTTCATTTTGACTTCATTCAAATATTTTTCAACTGCATCCTTCTGTTCTGGAGTCGTCACCTTTTCAACCAGTTTCAACTCAGGCGCAAGAACTGCATATGTCGCTCCGAAAATTGTATCTGGACGTGTCGTGAATGCTTCGAACGACAGATCAGTTCCGTCGATTTCGAACGTCAGCTGTGCCCCTTCCGACCGGCCGATCCAGTTGCGCTGCATATCTTTCAAACTTTCCGGCCAATCAAGTTCCTCAAGGTCTTCAAGAAGTCGATCTGCATAATTCGTAATACGAAGGACCCACTGGCGCATCGGGCGTCGCTCAACCGGATGACCGCCGCGTTCCGACTTGCCATCGATCACTTCTTCGTTGGCAAGGACCGTTCCAAGTGCCGGACACCAGTTGACAGCCACTTCGTCAACATAAGCCAATCCTTTATTGTAAAGTTGGATGAAAATCCATTGTGTCCACTTGTAATAAGACGGGTCCGTTGTATTGATTTCGCGATCCCAATCATAAGAAAAACCTAGATCTTTCATTTGACGTTTGAACGTGGCAATATTTTTCGCTGTGAATTCAGCCGGATCATTCCCCGTATCAAGTGCATATTGCTCCGCAGGAAGACCGAAAGCATCCCAGCCCATTGGATGAAGGACGTTATAGCCCTGCTTCCGTTTGAATGAACTTAAAATATCCGTTGCGATATAGCCAAGCGGATGCCCGACGTGAAGTCCGGCTCCAGATGGATATGGAAACATATCAAGCGCAAAAAACTTTGGTTTTGATGGATCATCCGTCATTTTGAATGTTTGATTCTCTTTCCAGTACTGTTGCCATTTCTTTTCAATTTGTCCGTGATTATAACTCATGTAAAATTCCTCCAATTCATTAAAAAAGCAATGGCTGCGTGACCCACATCCTGTCGGCCTCCGAGAGTCTGGCCGCCGGAGCTAGACATAAAAATAAAAAACTCCCGTCCCTTAAAAAAATAAGGGACGAGAGTACTATACATTCCCGCGGTGCCACCCAAATTGACGGCAAAGCCGCCCAACTTGACTCCTTAACGCGGAAAACGGCACGGGTTAGTAGTAAATAATTCACCAATGCAGGCTCCAAGGCGAGTTCATCTCCATCGTACAGGCTTTCACCATCCGCCTGCTCTCTATAAAACGATAGTAAAGATTACTACTCCTCTTCAACACCAAAGCTATTGCTACTAGTTTACCCGAATCTTGTCATTTTAACAACAATCATTTAACGCCTTCTATGACATTCTTCACAATTAACGCTGCCTCTGTCGAATCGATGACTTCTTGAATCGTGAAACCATCAAATACTTCCTTCAATTCCAACCCATCAGCTGTCACATCAATCAATGCGCGTTCTGTTATGATTTTGTGGACAACGGCTTTACCGGTTAATGGAAGCGAACATTCTTTCTTGATCTTCGCAGAGCCATCTTTTGCGACGTGATCCATAATGACAATAATTTTTCTTGCCCCATGAACAAGATCCATCGCACCGCCCATTCCTTTGATCATCTTGCCCGGAATCATCCAGTTGGCAAGGTCCCCTTTTTCGGACACTTCCATTGCACCTAAAATGGCAACGTCGACATGACCTCCACGGATCATGGCAAATGATTCAGCACTGTTAAAGTATGCGGAACCCGGAATAGATGTGACCGTTTCTTTTCCTGCGTTAATGAGGTCCGGGTCGACTTCATCTGCTGTTGGATAAGGTCCGATGCCTAATAGTCCATTTTCCGATTGAAGCACCACTGTTTTATCGGCCGATATATAATTGGCAACGAGCGTCGGCATGCCGATTCCAAGATTGACGTAGTTGCCGTCTTCGATTTCTTGTTCAGCCCGCCTTGCGATCCGTTCCCTTACATTCACTTGTCCCATATCACAATTCCCCTTTCCTTAGCGAGTCGTCAGACGCTCAATTCGTTTTTCCTGTTCCGCTTGCAAAAGTCCTTGCACATAGATGCTTGGCGTATGAATAGTTGCAGGATCAAGATTGCCAGTTTCAACAATCCCTTCTACTTCTGCAATTGTGAACTTTCCAGCTGCAGCCATCATCGGATTGAAGTTTTGTGCCGTCTTGTTGTAAATCAGGTTACCGAACTTATCCGCTTTCTCCGCACGGACAAGGGAGAAGTCAGCTCGTAGCGCCTCTTCCAGCACATATTCTTTGCCGTCAAATACACGGATTTCTTTTCCTTCCGCGACAAGCGTTCCAACACCCGCCGGAGTGAAAAATGCTGGAATACCTGCACCGCCTGCGCGGATTTTTTCGGCAAGTGTTCCTTGCGGTGTCAATTCAACTTCGATTTCACCCGACAGCACCTGACGTTCGAATTCTTTATTCTCGCCTACGTATGAGCCTATCATTTTTTTAATCTGTTTGTTTTTCAACAGAAGTCCAAGTCCCCACTCATCAACTCCACAGTTGTTTGAAATGACGGTCAGGTTTTTTACGCCTTTTTCAACAAGTGCTAAAATGAGCTGTTCGGGAATCCCTACTAACCCAAATCCTCCAACCATCAACGTTGCACCGTCTTCAATCTGTGCAACCGCTTCTTTTGCCGATGAATAAATCGGTTTCATTTTACATCCCCCTCTTGAATCGTATTGACTTTCACACAATTCTCATTCTCTTCAATTAAATCATTCTAGAGAGGATGTTGCAACGAAAGAAGACAATTACTTGGTTAATTAAAAATCCGGAAAGCCTATGAATGGCTTTCCGGTTGATTTTCGGCTTTTTTTATCGGTCGATCGTAAACTAAACTTGTGAAGATTGGTATAATCATAAATGCTGTCAATATAAATAGCATTACTTGCATACCGTATTGGTCTGCGAGAACCCCTCCCAAAAAGGGTCCAAACATTCGGCCCATTGTCGCAAATGAATTGACGAGCCCCTGATAAAATCCCTCTCTACCTTTGGGCGCAAGCTGACTTGCAATTGTAGGAACAGCTGGCCAGACAAACATTTCTCCAAAGGTCACAATAACCATGGCGACGATGAACATTGTGAATGAACCCGCGAAACCGACCACGATGTAAGATACACAGAAAATAACAATCCCGATAAGCATTTGCGTTTTAATCTTATGTTCCAAACGGGAAATAATCGGTTTAATGATTGGTTGACCTATTACAATCAACAGACCATTTATCGTCCAAAGAAGGCTATACTGTTTTAATGAAATACCTAGCGACAAGGAATGTGTGGATATTGTAGTCATCCACTGGGAATAAACGAGCCACATGACTAGATATCCGCTCGAAATAATAAGCAACGCATAAAAAGGTGCTTTATGACGAATTTTCTTTTTCTCCTTAATGACATTTGTGTGGCGATCAGGCGCAATCTCAAGTTTCCGATAACCGAAAACAGCGATGAAGAAAAAGACTACATAAAAAACTAAGTTCGCCGGAAAAATATAATCGATACTTACAGAGGCGATAACTCCTGCCACTGCCGGTCCAATCGCAACACCGACGTTTTGAGCAAGGTAAATCGAGTTAAAAGCTCTCCTGCCGCCTTCTGGCCAAAGCGTCGCAACCATGGCATACATACTCGGAAAAATGAGACCCCCGCTAAAGCCAAGAAGCGTCAAAAACCAAACATAAGGTTCCCAATCATGCCAAAAAACAAGGCCGACAAGACCAATAATTGAAATGATGATTCCCGCCATAATCGACTTGAAACCACCTATCCGGTCAAATAAATAGCCGCCAAGTATGTTGCCCATGACACCCGCTCCTGCATTCGCCATTAGGACAAGCCCTGCGATTGAAAGTGATTTCCCTAAATAATCATGCATATAAATCGTATTCAATGGCCATAAGAATGAGTTTCCCATGACGTTAATGAACATCCCAATAACGAGAAGCCATACTTTTTTAGGCATACCATCCGCCTCCGTTCATACATACAGTTAGTAAGAGTGTATGACTTTTACCACATTCAGACAAGAAGAACAAAATAAGTTCCATAATTCAGATGTTACTACGGTGCTAAAACATGATACAATCAACTGTTAGAGGAGTGAATGAAGTGGATAAATTAAACTTACCATTCCCTACTGAAGGGAAACGTTATCATACATGGTCACGTCATTTAAAAGATGAATTCGGATTCAAGGTGATGAAAGTCGCGCTAGACGCCGGATTTGATTGTCCGAATCGGGACGGCACGGTCGCTTTCGGCGGCTGTACATTTTGCAGCGTTGCAGGATCTGGTGATTTCGCCGGCGACCGCGTTGATCCGATTGACGTCCAATTTGCAGAAATCAGTGAAAGAATGCATAAGAAATGGAAAGACGGTAAATACATGGCGTATTTCCAAGCGTACACAAATACGCATGCCCCGCTTGCCAAGCTGAAAGAGAAATTCGAAGCAGCTTTGGCACAAGAGGGAGTCATCGCATTATCAATTGCGACCCGTCCGGATTGCTTGCCCGATGATGTCGTTGAATATTTGGCGGAGCTAAATGAACGGACATATTTATGGGTTGAACTTGGCTTGCAAACCGTTCATGAAAAAACGGCAAATCTTGTTAACCGAGCCCATGATTTCAAAACCTATGTCGAAGGAGTCGAGAAACTCCGCAAAAATGGAATTCGCGTTTGTACACATATCATCAACGGCTTACCGCTTGAAGATTATGACATGATGATGGAAACGGCACGTGAAGTATCTAAACTCGACGTCCAAGGCATCAAAATCCATCTACTCCATTTACTGAAAGGAACACCAATGGTGAAGCAATATGAAAAAGGACAACTTGAATTTCTTGAAAAACAGGAATACATTAACCTAGTTGCGGACCAACTCGAAATCCTTCCACCGGAAATGATAGTCCACCGCATTACAGGCGACGGCCCGATTGAATTGATGATCGGCCCGATGTGGAGTGTCACAAAATGGGAAGTGCTGAACGGGATCGACAAAGAACTTGAACGCCGTGATAGTTGGCAAGGGAAACATTATGCAGGGGCGGTCGAATTGATTTGAAGCTACATCGCATTCTTCCTTTCGCAAGACAATTATTCAGTGAAACAGTCATTGCCGGTGAAACCGTCGTCGATGCGACAATGGGCAACGGCAATGATACATTCTTTCTAGCTGAACTCGTCGGTGAAAAAGGACATGTCTTTGCTTTCGATATCCAACAGGAAGCACTCGATTCGACAGCTGAGCGATTAGGAGAATTGAATGAGCGCGTTTCACTTATATTGGATAGCCATGCTAATGTTGAAAAATACGTTGACGGGCGGATTGGCTGTGCCGTTTTCAACCTCGGCTACTTGCCGCATAGTGAGGATTTTTCCATTGTTACGAAAGCTGACTCAACAATCAAAGCCATTCATACTTTGCTTGGGCTGCTGAAAAAAGGCGGCATCATTGCGATATCCGTCTATGATGGACATGAAGGCGGCGTAGAAGAACGAGATGCACTTCTGCAATATGTGAAAAGTTTGCACCAAGCCGATGTACATGTTGTTCGCTATGAAATGATCAATCAACGGAATAATCCCCCCTTTTTGATCGCTTTGGAGAAAATGAAAGATTTTACATCGGTTAAACAAGTGGATTGACAAGAAAAAGGTTGCTTCCGATTTGAATTTAAATCGAAGGCAACCTTTTTCTTGTTTTCGTATATGATCGGTTATCAGTAGAATCTGGTCGGTCAGCCAATTTATAAGATTGGTCTTCCACCTTTTATAATCGGTTGTTCATGGAATATAGTCGGTCTCCTGACATATATCATCGCTCATCTGCAAGATATGGTCGATCATACCTTCATCGTTAATAATTCCGCAAATCAGCTATCGGATCTACCGTTTTAAAATCTACATTCTCCATAAAAGTGATTAGTTTGCCAGCCGTTTGTTCCGCACTGCTTAACAACCCTTTTTCCTTATAATCAATGAATTTTTCAAGTAGTGGAAAAGCCTCTTCCTTACTTCCCCGAATAGTTTCCTGCATATCAGTGTCTATAATACCAGGTGCGATTGAAACAATGTCTACTGGATACTTTGCATTTTGCTGCTCAAGTACGACGACCCGCGAAAAATGATCGAGGCCCGCTTTCGTCGTGCAATATGTTCCCCAACCTTCATATGCCTTCCGACCTGCCCCCGATGAGATATTGACAATCCGTTTCGCTCCGTCGAACTCTTTTAATTTCATCACGAAGGCATTTGCTAGAATCATCGGCGCCGTTACATTAAGTGCAATCGCTGTGCTCATGTCTTCCGCACTAACCGTGCCAATCAACCCTATAGGATTCACTGTACCGGCGTTATTAACAAGCGTGAATGAAGTGGCTTCTTGCGGGGCGGCGGCAATTACTTCATTTATTAAAGATTCCAATTTACTAGTTTCGGAAAGATCCGCTTCAATGAATTTCACCCCGTCCAGTTTGCTTGCCGTGCGTGCAATCCCGATCACGGAGTGTCCATCGCCGCTCAGTTGTTTTGCGAGTTCAAAACCGATTCCTTTTGACGCACCTGTAATAATATAAAGATCCATCTATTCCACCCCTTCTGTATATGCTCCCAACCATTCTATCAAATCGTTCTTTTTCAGAGAATCCTGTACGTTATTTTTGAATTGAACAGGATCCTTCAATTCGGTTAAATCAGTGGCAAACCATTTTTCTACATTGCTACGAAGGACGATAAACGACTCATTCGGAAAACGCATATCGATTTTCTGCAAATTATTAATAAGGACGAATGCAGCAGTCGTATTATAAATGACTGACTGCTTCACCTTACGTTCCGACTTGTTTTCCGGGGAACTGTAATTCACAACGAGCACAAACTTTTCGGAATCCATTTCAAGTGTCCCTATTTCATCATTCAGCGGCAGTGACTGGAAAAGCGCACTTATATTCGATGCATTGCCCATGTATTTATTTTCATATTCAAGAACCTTTTCAAAATCGTGTGTTTCGGGGTTTTCCTGCATGTTATACTCGCTGATTTCCACCTTGTTTGGACTACCTAAAAACAGAAACCATAAAATAATAGAAATGGCCAAAATGACGATGATTGCTATGAACATCCTTCGTTTCCTCATCCATCCCCCTACTCTCTTACTCGGATTTTTTCGCTTCCACAAGTATACCATGCCGAAATTGACTGGGTGACAGTCACCCAGTCAATTCTGACACAATTTAAACGACGAAAAAGCCAACTTCCCGAAGGGGAGTTGGCTGTTATTCGTATGTTAGATTGCAATAACACCGATTGCTACGGCGATTGCCAACAATACAATACTGAAACCCCACATCATCATAAACGAATAACGGATATGGCGTCCCATTTCAAGACCCGCCAATCCTAGCGCTAGCCAAAGAGCCGGCGATAAAGGACTGACAAACGTTCCAATAATATTTCCGATGATCATCGCATAAGCGGCAGATAAGGAAGATACGCCAAAACCGGTTACAACCTGATCGACAATAGGAAGCAGTGCAAAGTAATAAGCATCCGTGCTAAGAAGTAAATCGAATGGAACACCGAACACGCCTATTATAATATGTAAATATGGAACGATGAATGCCGGAAGAATTGTCACAAGATCTTTTGCGATCGAATTCAACATATCCGTGCCATTCAGAATACCTAAAAATGAACCTGCAGCCAGAATGATCGTCGCCATCAGAAGCGCACCGGGTGCGTGATCTTTTATACGCGACATCTGGTCCTGAATATTAGGGTAGTTAATAGGTAAGGCGATACTGACCCCAATCATAAATGCAAAACCAGCTGGAATTACCCCCCACACTAAAACACCAATCACACTAATTGCCAATACGGTGTTTACCCAATAGAGTTTCGGGCGACTTACTATTTTTTGTGTCACTGAATCTTGGTTTTGATTGACATCTACTGGTGAATCTACTATGTCATCGGCAGATATAGGTCCTTCTCCTGCTATGGTGAGTTTAGCAATGCGGCGTTTTTCGCGAATACCTAAGAGCACTGCTAGTACAACTAATAACACTAGACCGATAATTTGTATTTTAATGAGCGGCCTCCATAATTCCGTAACATCCATATCGAGTACTGCCGCGGTTCTGCCTAGCGGACCTGCCCACGGAACCATATTCATGATACTGGCACTTGTCCCGACTAACATCAGCAACAAATACGGGTTCATCTTCAATTTTTTATATAACGGGAGCAAAGCGGGGATCGTAATGAGAAACGTAGAAGCTCCAGAACCATCCAAGTGGGCGATTGCGGCGATGATGACGGTTCCGACAGCTACTGCAATAACATTTCCGCGACTAATTGAGATCATTTTATTGATTAAAGGATCGAATACTCCGACATCTTGCATGATACCGAAGAAGAGTATCGCAAAAATAAACATGACAGCGACACTGAAGACCGACTGTGTTCCGCTTGTGAAAAATTCACCAATTTGTTCAAAGGTGAATCCTGCAATGAAAGCCCCTGCAATCGGAACGAGTACAAGACCCACAATCGGTGAAACTTTTCCGCTGATGAGCAGCAGAACAATAATTAAAATCGTAACTAGACCAATAATACTTATCATAATGTCTCCCTTCTAGTAAACGGCCGTTTACTAACGAAAAGGAAGGTCCTTCAATGTAAGCGGATACAACGATCTCTGAATGATAGAAAGATTGTTTCCGCACAGAAAGTAAACCCTCTCATTTTCAAATTTTTCTATACTCAGAAATTTAGCACAAAGGAGATGATTGTATAAGTTTATGTAGATTAAAACACTAGTAATCGTTCTGTTCTTTTTGTTCATTTTGTCCACGGAGTGTATTTACGCTCGGGCCGACCAATGTCCCCGTAGTTAAGTTGTGCTTCCGCTTTTTTAACCGCCACTAGATATTCCAAATAGCGTCGGGCTGTGGAGCGGCTTACCCCTACTTTATTGCCGGCCTCCATTGCGGTCATCCCTGATTTTTCGCCTGTCTGTAAAGCGGCATCTATTTTATCCAATGTAATTTGATCGATGCCTTTTGGCAATACCCTTTCCGTAACAGCCCGAGAACCCGATACTGTTTGCAAACCTATCAGCCGGTCGATTTCATCTTGTTCAAGCTCCTCCTTTGACATCAAAAAGTCGCGCTGATCCTTGAAGCGTCTCAACGTCTGCTCAAATCGAGCGAAATCTGCAGGTTTCACGATGTAATCGAAGATCCCGCCACGTAACGTTTCTGCAATTGTCCTCACTTCCCTGGCCGCCGTCACCATGATGATGTCAATTTCATTAAACTCTTTCCGTAATTGCCAAAAGAGGCTCAATCCTTCCGTATCCGGTATATAAACATCCAACAATATGACTTGTGGTCCCTCCGTCTTGTTATTTCGCAGATAGGCTAATGCATCTGCTCCCGTTTTAACCACTTCCAGTGCCATAAATCCAGCCACCTGGTCAACAAACTGACGATTGATATCAGCAATCCTAAAATCGTCCTCTATAATTAATACCCGTATCATTTCACTCATTTTCCTGTCCTCCTTCTTGCGCGTGTTTCGGGATTGAAATAACAAAACAAGCCCCGCCAAGTTCACTTTCCTCCAAATAGAGAGCACCGCCCACTTCGGCAATTTGTCGCTTCGTCAAAGCAAGTCCAAAGCCGCGATTCATGCCCGATTTGGAAGAATACCCTTGTTCAAATATTTTTCGGAACAGGTCTATATGAATTCCATCGCCTGAATCCTCGATTTCAAAAATGATTTCATCTCCTATATCAGTAAAAAATATCGATATTTTCCGATGTGAAACGGGTTTCATTTTCACCGCATCCATCGCGTTATCAATCAAGTTACCAATACCGGTTAGTAGTGCCTCACCCATCTTTTCAGAAATGTGAGTTTTCAATACACTATCCGGATGAATCGTTAACTCAATTCCTGATTCATTCGCTTGATTCAATTTCCCCAATAAAATTCCGCTAATTAACGAATCCGACACTTTCCCTATTAATACGCGAATCCAGTTTTTCTGCAGGTTACTCTCTTTTTGAATATAATCAATGACTTCCTCTTTCTTTCCTAGTTGTAGGGAGCCTAAAATCATGTATAACTTATTTGAAAATTCATGGGTTTGGGCTCTTAATACATCTGCATATAATTTAACCCGTGTCAGTTCTTTCGTTAACAACTCAATTTCAGTCTTATTCCGAAAAGTGGAAACCGTCCCCATAAACGTCTGTTCAAAATAGATGGGAACCGTGTTTACATAAACAATATTCTTGCCAATCAAAATCTCCTTATCCGACAGACCATTTACATCGGTCAACAATTCGGATAAATGGAAGATTGGGGATACTTCTTGTATCATTTTTCCCACGTAATAATCGGACGCAAGTTGTCTTTCGAATAATAAGCGTTGAGCGGCAGAATTCATCATCGTAATCATTCCGTTTGGATTTAATGCAACGATCCCTTCATGGGTCGACTGAAGAATTGTTTCTTTCTGGAATAATAAATGCGAAATTTCTTCAGGCTCCATTCCAAATAACACTTTTTTAATATACGATGCTATAATTACCGCTCCAAAGATTGCAACTCCGGTAATAAGGGTAAGGACAAGCCATAAGTGGTGATTGTATTTTCGACTTATACTATGTATATTGTCGGCTAAAAAACCGACGGAAACCACACCGACGATGTTACCTTCCAAGTATACGGGCACTTTCGCCCTTAATGAACTGCCTAAAGACCCGACCGCTTTCGAAACGTACGATTCGCCATATATTAACGCTCTCTTGTTATCCTCACCAATCATCTTTCTACCGATATGATCCGCTTTCGGATGGGCATATCTGATTTCCTCCATGTTTCCGATGACAATGAACTGAGCGCCAGTCGCCTCTTGAATCGGCGCAATGATCGGGTCGATTATAGAAGCGGGGTCGTCATCCTCAAATGCATTTGCCAACTCTGGAATACGCGCTACACTTTCGGCAACGCTAAGTGCTCGCTCCCCCATTTGAGTTTCTAACGTATCAGACATGAAATATCCGATGAAGAGACCCATTACTAAAACGACTGCAATGATTAAAATACCTATTAAAAGAATCATTTTCATTTTCAAATTAATAACTATAGTTGGCTTATTATGAGGATTCTTAATGTCACTTTTCTGAAAATTAATCATAGCGTGCCGCTCCTTACTATCCGAATAATAGCTGAAAACGAAATATAGCAGACAGAACCTTGAATAGCAATATGCCGAAGTATTGCGCGCGCCTACAATTCATCAAGCTATAACTACAAATCAAAAAAACTTGCCCAATAGAATGGACAACCTTTTATAGCCATTATTCAAGTATCGTTAACTTCACTTTTTGCGGCCCCATTTAAAGGCTTCAATTTTTGTCGGGATGAATACATCGATTTTATTTCCTTTAATCGCACTACCGTTATCACCTGCGATTGCATACCTATGTTTGGGATGATGCTGAAATTCCCTGTGCTTCGCCGATCAATAATGCAATCATTAAAGTTTGTGTCAAGAGTATATTTTTCATTTACCCGTCTCCTTGTTTTGTATTCTATGGGACAGCATGTTCAGTATTTATTACAAGGAGATTACAAGGTATTATCTTTTCATTACGAATTACAAAAAATGATATGCCGGTATTTGAATTTTTCGCATAAAAAAAGCCCAACTCTCCTATCGGAAAGTTGGCATCTTATGATTTAATCAAGTATTTTTATTTTCACTTTTTTGCGGCCCCATTTATAAGCTTCGCTTTTAGTAGGGAAAAACACATCAATCTTGTTTCCTTTGATTGCGCTTCCCGTATCACCGGCGATAGCATAGCCGTATCCTTCTACGTAGACCTTCGTTCCAAGTTTAATGACTTTCGGGTCGACGGCGATGACTTTCAAATCCGGGTTACTTTTTAGGTTGATGCCCGTTTTCGTTATGCCTGTACACCCATTGCAGCTCGCTGTAAACGCACTCGCCGAAACAGTGAATTCTTTGACAACGTTATCGGAATCGGAGCGTGATGGTGTTTTAGCCATTGACTTGACTGCTTTTTTCGTTGTAGTCGACTTATTAACCGTTTTCCCTTTTGACGTGACTTTCAGATTCGTGTTTGGATGTATTATGTCTGATTTCAAGTTGTTCCATGATTTTATATTTGAAACGGAGACTTTATGCATCTTGGCGATTTTAAACAAAGTATCGCCTTTCTTGACTGTGTAATTTGAAGATGCTGCCCAGCTCTCTTGTGCCCCGCTGACCAATAATGCAATCGTAAGAACGAATGTAAACAGAAGTTTTCTCAATCCCTCTACTCCCTGCTATTTAGTCTATACTTATAATAGCAATCAACTATTACAGGAACATTACATTAACCTACCGTTACCGTTACAAAAGTGTCGTATTTTATCACATGCTAAGAGGTGTACCTAAATGGAAAATATTATTATCCGCAGAGCGAGAAGGAATGACGCGATAGCCGTTACTGATGTTCTCGTAAAGAGCCAACGGTTTACGTATGAAAAGCTTTATTCCAAGGATTATATCAATAAACTGATTGACCACTATTACAATGTGGAACGCATTGAACAAGAAATCGTCTCTATTAGTGAAAAGTGGCACGGATATTTCATCGCGGAGTGTCAAGGAAAGATTTTGGGGGCGATCGGTGGCGGGATGAAGGATGATACATCTGGAGAAGTATATGTCTTCTATTTACAGCCGGAATTGCGTGGAAAGGGGATTGGTACACGGCTCCTTGATTTTTATACTAAAATACAGAAATATACATACGGCGCAAAAGAACAATGGGTTTCCGTCGCAAAAGGAAACGAGTATGGTATCCCTTTCTATGAGGCACGCGGCTTCATCTTCCAGCATGAAGAACCAGCATACGGTACATCTATAGAAGAATTGGATGTCTCAATGAAATATAGACGTAATTTAAAGTAAAGCAAGGTGATTTTAATGTCGACAATTTTAGGGTATATCTCGGAGATGATTCCTTATTTATTCGTTGCTTTGCCAATCATCCTCCTCTATCGAACCATTTACAATAGAATGCGCGGATACGGGAAAACTAATGTGCATCGTGAAATAGGCGTTACCTTCTTTCTAGTATTCATGACAGCGTTATTTTCACAGACCATCCTGACGTTCCTTTACACAGGGCCGGCCGTTACGCGTTCGTTTTCAAATGTGAATCTCATACCGTTCAGAGTTTTTCTGGATAATTATTATGCCATTACAGAATTGAATTATTGGCAGCCGTTCATTATCAACTTTTTAGGCAACATATGCATTTTTATGCCGATTGGCTTTATGATCCCATTATTGTGGAGCAGATTTGATCGTTTCTGGAAAGTCGCATTTATCGGATTGGGCATTTCTCTTTTTATCGAAACTATACAATTAACACAGGCAAGAAGTAGCGATATCGATGATTTATGGCTGAATACAACGGGCAGTATGCTTGGGTATTGCACTTTTCTCGCCATAAAGAAACTCTTTCCTGCTGTCCCTGGGTTCTTCAAAAAAAGTAATTTCCACATGTAATATATTGCATATCTTCCAACTGGCGTCATTTTATTGTATACTAGAGAAATAATGACATATACAGGATGGTGATTCGCAATGCCTATACCGACAAATCATGCAATGCCTTTACGTGTTTCAGCTAAGGAAAATGCATTTAACCAACTTCAGCAGTGGATTATTGATGGTACTTTGCGTCCAGGTGAAAAACTGAACGATACAGAACTCGCTCAAGCTTTGGGCGTTAGCAGGACGCCTATCCGGGAATCCCTACAACTGCTTGAAGTACAGGGATTTGTGAAAATGTACCCTGGAAAAGCGACACAGGTGACGGAAGTGGAAAAAGACTCCATCAAAGACCTTCTGCCACCGCTTGCCGCATTACAAGCATTATCCGCTGAACTGGCAATTCCTCAACTTACTGAAGAGACGATTGCCTTACTTGAAAGCACGAATAGAAGATTCGCCCATGCCGTCTATACGGAAGATTATTTTGCTGCATTGAAAATCGATGAAGAGTTTCACCAGATTATTGTTGATGTAGCAAACAATCCATACATCATAACAATGGCTGCATCACTTCAAGCACATGTCAGAAGATTATTTTTCCATAACTCGATTATTTTGACTGAAAAGTCGATTGATGAACATGATAAAATCATTAGCTTAATGAAAGAACGGGATGCAGTAGCGGTTTCCTCCATTATGCGCGGAAATTGGCTACGTGCGATTGAGGAATTCCGTTCTCTGAAATCCAATTAACCACAAAAAGCCGGTCCTCTTAAATGAGGAACCGGCTTTTTTCATTGATTGTTCAAGATTCAAGTAATACTTTTTTCGTCGCAGCTTGTTTGTGACGGACAATCAGCCGTATATAGAACGCTGTAACACCGGTGGTCAAGATTGCTCCAATGATAATTGATAAATTGTAGTCCATATTGAACCCTTCGGGCGCGTAGAAAATATACGTGCAAACTACGCCGGTCATAAAGAGGGCTGGCACTCCCGCAATATAATGCGATTTACCTGTTTTAAGCAAAAACGAAACCGCAGTCCATAGCATAATTGTTGCTGATAGCTGGTTCGTCCATCCAACATAACGCCATAAAAACGTATAGTCGATAGTTGATAATAAAAACATTGGTATCCCAAGGACAATTGTTATTCCGAAAACGATAACTTTTTTGTCGGGATTGACCCATTTCGAAATTGATTCAGTCGCAATCATGCGTGAAGAACGTAGAGCTGTATCCCCCGTTGTAATCGGTAAGATTATTACGGCTAGAATCGCCAATATACCCCCTACCGTCCCTAAAAGCGAAGTCGAGATTTCATTGACAACACCTGCTGGCCCTCCGGCCGCCAGTGCTGCTTGTAAACCGCCTGTCCCACCAAAGAAAGTCATTCCCGCGGCAGCCCAGATCAGAGCGATAACCCCTTCCGCAATCATTGCGCCATAGAAGATTTTACGTCCTTCCGTCTCTTTTTTCATCGTTCTGGAAACGATCGGGCTTTGAGTCGAGTGGAATCCTGAAATTGCACCGCACGAAATCGTCACCATAAGGAGCGGCCAAATAGGTAAGTCACCTGGATGTAAGTTCTCCATTGTCAGGTTCGGTATCGGTTTACCGCCAAAAATGAGCGCAACAGCGATTGCTACCGCCATGAAAATTAGGATTGCTCCGAATATAGGATAGATTCTCCCGATGATTTTATTAATCGGCAAAATTGCTGCGAGAATAAAATAACCGAATACGAGAATGAGTGCCGCCATGAAATTGAGCGGTGTAATCTGTGCAATTAATTGTGCCGGACCCGCGGTGAATGCAGCTGCAACTAGAATCATCAGCACGATTGAAATAATCGTAATCGACTTTTTAGCAAAATTACCAAGATACTTTCCGACAATTGTCGGGAATTGGGCACCGCCATGTTTCAAAGAGAGCATTCCAGAAAAGTAATCATGCACGCCACCCGCGAAAATAGTTCCAAAAACAATCCATATGAACGCTACCGGACCGTACAACGCACCCGCAACAGCACCGAAAACCGGACCTAGTCCTGCAATGTTCAATAATTGGATGAGCCATCCTCTCCACCAGCTCATCGGTACATAATCCATTCCATCATTCACCGTATATGCCGGTGTTTGCCTGGCATCATTCACACCGAACGATTTTTCAACAACTTTCGAATAAACTGCGTAGCCGGCGAAAAGTAAAATCAGTGATGCAAAAAACGTTACCATTTACGCTTCCCCCTTTTAATATGTATAAAACAATACACTGATTATTATATATTATCAATTATATAAAACAAGAGGGAATATTATTGCAATAGCATAAAAAAGCCTTCACCACTTGTGAAAAGTGATGAAGACCCAGTTACCATATTATTGAGCTTGTACTGTTGATGGCCTTAGCAAACGAACCGCTACACCCGTAATCAGCATAACCGCGAGGACTGGCAACAACCATCCTAAGCCTTCATTATAAAATGGTAAAACATTTTCATAGAAGGAAACAATCGGCGCCATCCATCCGAAATAGTCGATTTCAAGTAACTTGCAAAGTGTCTTCAATCCGTCTATCGAGCTGATCATGAATGTTACAGCTGTTGCAGAAATATAGACCACTCTTGAATGATTGAACAATGGCGACGTGAAAGTCAATAGTATTAGAACAACAGCTAGCGGGTAAAGGAACATCAATACTGGAATCGAATACGTAATGATGTTTGACAAACCAAAGTTCGCGACAACGAAACAAAATACAGTAAAGAACATAACAAACGCCTTATAACTGATCTTCGGCATAAGTGTATGGAAATACTCTCCACAAGCCATTATCAACCCGATGCTAGTCGTCAAGCATGCAAGGATGATAACAACCGCGAGCATGATAGAACCAAATGTGCCGAAATAATACGATGATGCACTGCTTAACACAGGTCCACCCGTGTCAAAAAGTCCGAAAACCTGCGTGCTCGTTGCTCCCAAGTACGCAATTCCGACGTAAAGGATTGCAAGGAAGGCTGTTGCAACGGCGCCTGATTTTGCTGTTGCTACTAAAATACCTTTTTTAGTCGTTACACCCATCGAGCGGATGACGTTGATAACGATAATTCCAAATACAAGTGATGCAAGTGCATCCATCGTGTTATATCCTTCCGTAAATCCTTTCATGAATGCTCCGCTTGCATAGGCATCTTGCGGGGATTCAATCCCACCCATCGGTTTCACTACAACCATGACCAGTAAAACAAGAAGTAGGATAATGATTGCTGGTGAAAGAATCTTGCCGACGCGGTCGACTAATTTTGCCGGATTCAACGACAGCCACAAAGTAATGCCGAAGAACAGCAAAGTGAAAATGATTAAAGCAATCCGTGTATATTCCTCACCGATAAATGGAGATATACCGACATCAAATGCAACTGCACCTGTACGGGGAGCCGCAAAAAACGGGCCGATTGTCAGATATAGAAGTGACGTGAAAATCACTGCATATGCCGGATGAATTCTGCTCGCCAAGTCTTGTAAGTTACGGCTGCCTGAGAAGCCTATCGCCAAAATTCCAAGAAACGGCAGCCCCACTCCCGTAATCAAAAACCCGAAAACAGCGGACCAAATATTTGTTCCGGCATACTGTCCAAGCTGTGCGGGGAAAATCAGATTGCCTGCCCCAAAAAATAGTGCGAATAACATGACCCCAATTATTAGATATGATGAAAATGGTAGTTTCTTTTCCATAATTCCAGTTCCCCCTTGATGTAAAAGACCTTTTCGTATATGCAATATATCGCTGAAATTAATAATACTCTTATCTATCGTGAAATGCAATATATTACTGAATTCTTTTTTTATTTTCCATTATGAGGTAGGTGTTGTTTAGTTGGGGTAAGCGTAGCCTAGTTCGAGTGAAACATTATGAACTTACGGCTATGTTGTGAACTATCTTAATAATGTTGCCTACTAAATAATGCATTGCATACTTCCGCGAAAGTATTGTCTAGTTAGTAAACGGTTCCCCATTTCAATCAAACGTGATGGATTGCCGTCTCAAATACCCCTCAAAACAAAAAGATGGCCCGTTTACATGATATTCATGCAAACAGGCCTATTAATCACTTATTTTATACTGAATTCCGCATGGCTATGCCCTTCCTTTGATTTTCTCACTTCGAGAGTTGCAGGGAATGCCGCTTTCAGTTCTTCAACGTGAGAAATGACACCAATCATGCGCCCTGATTTTTGCAAGTCAATTAGCGTATCAATCGCTTTGTTCAACGACTCTTCATCAAGTGAACCGAATCCTTCATCAATGAACATCGTATCGATTGAAACCGCCCCTTGAAAGCTTTGAATGACATCCGCCATACCCAAAGCCAAGCAGAGAGAAGCATTGAACTTTTCACCACCCGACAATGTCTTCACATCCCGCGTTTGTCCTGTATAAGCATCGTATACATCAAGACCCAATCCACTTTGTCTCCCCCGCACTTCCTGCCTGTCACTTCTGTTTAAGACAAATTGTCCATTTGACATTTCTTTCAGCCGTTCATTCGCAGATTGAATAATGCGTTCCAAGTATTCAATTTGGATATAGCGTTCGAATGATAATTTCAACCCGTTCTGTCCTCTAACAACATCGTAAAGTTCAGTAATTTTCCCATATATCCGCTCAAGTTCAATCACTTTTGCAGACGATTCCACAAGTTTCTCCTTCAGACCAAATGCAGTCTTTTCATATTCCGATGATGCATTATAGTCGGTAAGGGCGTCTTCATAGTCATTCTTTAATTCAATTACTTTCCTTTCCAATTTGCCTAGATCCACCATTTCCTTCCCTTCAAGCAACAATCGTAACTCTGCGACGGCTTCACGCAACGTATGAAGCCGTAATTTAAATTCCGCAACTTGTTCTTTTAATGAACTACGGTCTGCTTCAGTCATTTTTGACTCACGATATGCCACTTCAGTTGGAAACGCCGATTGTTGCAAAGCTTCTTTGAATCTGTTTTCGGCAAGGTCCCTCTTCACTTCGACTTCCTCTAAAGATTTCCTAGCATGAGCTTCCGCAGATTTTGCCGTCGTCAGTTGCTGTACCACTTGTTCACGTACTTTCTGCACTGTTTCCCAAGCATGATCCAACTCCGTTTTACTTTTTTCTGTTTCGGCAATCCGCTGCCGTAAGATGGAAAGTATTCGGACATCCTCTGGGATTGTTTGTAATGTCGATTGTAAAACGGCTAGTTGGGTATCGTATGAAGATTGTTGTTGAAACAATGTGCGTTCTATCTCTGATTTATTTGTCAAGAATCGCGCGGCAACCATTTCCTGCTCTTTTACTTTCTCTTTTAGTTCAACAAGCACTTTCCGTTCATTGCGAAGGACAGCCACTTCTGTTTCTAAATATATTTTGCGCTCATGCAGATTATTCTTATCCACTTCCATAGTTAGCCGGTTCATTTCTTTTTCTATACTCTTTACCTGCTCAACTGTATTTTGATAGGTGATTGTCGCATTTCGGAATTGACCTTCGACTTCTTTCAGCCGTTCTTTTTCCGCCTCAAGCTGTTCCCTTGAAACGGCCACTTCAATTGTTTTATGCGATTTGACGGGATGATGTTCGCTTCCACACACTGGACATGATTCCCCATCTATTAGCGACTCCGCCAACATCGCTGCCTGGTTGTCCAACCAAAGTTGTTCCACTGCTTCGTATTCCGATTTACATATCTTATAATTCTTTTCATGAACGCCCTTTTCTTTTTCCAATACAATCATCCGATTTTGTATGGCAAAGAACTCATCCAGCACTTTACATTTTTCATTCACTTCATTTAATTGATCAATACGTTCATCGTATGATATAAGTCGACCTTCAAACGTATCGATTTCTGATTTCAAGCTTTCTAGTCTACCATTCTCTTCCTCTGTTTTCACAATTGTTATAGCGAGTTCTTTTTCAAGACGAACATTTTCTTTTTCCAGTAAATCAAGAGCATTTTCTTTTGCCGATAAACTTGAAACGGCAGGGAGATAATCTTTTAATCGAATCAAACTTTCCGTCAGTTTTTCACGCTCAACTTTCCGTCCTCCTTCAATATGAAAATGGTGTTCAGCATCTTCCATATTTTCTGTTGCAATTTGCACTGCATGCTTGGCTTTTTGCAAGTCCTTTGATTTGGCCACAACTTCCTCTTTCAATGCGAGAAACTGCATCTCAATTTCACTAATGGAAACGGCCCGCTCCGCATCAGCTAACTGCTGCTCTTTACGTTCCATAACCGGCAAATTTTCTACTAACCCATTTAATGCCAACTCTTTTTGCTGCAGTTCAACGAAGCGGTCATTCATGCCTTTTGCATCGTGGTACATTTCCAGCATTTTTGTATGCTTCGTATAGGCTTCTTCATAGCTCTTTTTAACAACAACTGTATTTTCTTGATAATATGCGAGTTCTTCTTCCAACCCTTGAACGACTTGGTTCACGTTGTAATGTTCATTCGCCAAGACAGTAAAGACCGATGATTCCCGCTCCGGAAGTAAGGATGGTATTTGGCCGATATGTCCTTCACTCAGTTGCATCTCTTTCGTAAGTGCCGATTGTGCGTCGTCCTTCTTCACTTTCAACTGCTCCACAATTTCACGGTACTGATCCGTCTTGAATATTTTGCGCATAATTGTTTCTTTGTTTTCTGTATCAGATGTCAGAAACTTCCGGAACTCCCCTTGCGGTAACATGACAATCTGACTGAATTGCGCCTGTGTGAAACCAATCAGTTCTTCCGCCTTTTTGTTGATTTCAGAAACGATTTGCCTGTCAACAAGCGGTACTTCACCGTTTTCCGTAAGTTCATAAAACTCGCTTCGTGCAGTCGTTTCAGACTTGTTTCCTTGTTTCATATAGGGGATTTGCCGCATGATGCGGTACGTCCTGTTATGTATCTCAAATATCAACTCGACAGCTGTCTGGACTGCATCGTCAGCAAAGTCGCTTCGCATCGCCCGGATATCCGTCCGGTCTTCCCCGCTCGCCTGGCCGTATAATGCAAAACATATCCCATCGAATATCGTCGTTTTCCCCGCACCAGTTGCACCCGAAATGACAAAAAGTCGATTGTCTTTCAATTCCCTAAAATCGACTATCTCCGTCCCTTTATATGGGCCGAATGCTGTCATCTTCAATTGAATAGGCCTCAAAGTCCTGTCCCCTCCTTATCCATAACTTCATGGAGCACTTGCGCAAACAATTTTTCCGTTTCCGCGTCTGCTACTTCACCTTTCATTTCTTCGTAAAATGCTTTAAATAGTGCCAGATCATCGTGTTTACCATGTTCCATCCGCTGTTCGTCCGCCCCATTTGCAGTCGACTTGAACATTTTACGTTCAACATGCATCGCATTCGGATAGACCGTACGAATTTTTTCCATCGGGAATAAAACCGGTGTCTCATCCAGTAATTTCACGAAAACATAATCCTCGCTTATAGGATGTAATAGGATGTCTTCCATCGTTCCTTCGACTGTCCGCATATTGTGCTTCGGTTTCAATTCACGTTTTTCAATAGACGTTTGTCCGTCAGCGTCCATTTCGACGATGAAAAAACCTTTTTTATGATGTTCTTCTGAAATTGAATATTTCATTGGCGAACCCGCAAACCGAACTGACTCATTTAACACATAATGTGCCTGGTGCAAATGACCAAGTGCCGTGTAATCAAACGGTTCGAAAAGATGTGCTGATACATATTCCGCACCACCGATCGCGAGCGGCCGTTCCGAATCACTTGTGTTATCTTCGCTTTCTCCATGAGGTGTCACAAACGCATGTCCAACAAATACATGTCGCGCGCTATTTGACATCTGGCTGCGAATAACCCCTATCACTTTTTTCATCGCGTCATTATGATTCGCAATCGTATCATCGCCATGCAGGTGTTTCACTACGGAAGGGTCCGCAAATGGTACCAAATGAAAATGGACTTCGCCAAATTCATCCGTTAAAACGACCGGATCGATATTTTGCGTCATTTGACCGGCGATATGATAACCGTTTGCCCGCATCAATCCGCTGCCAAAATGAAGACGACCGGGGCTATCATGGTTACCGCTTATAGCAAGAACAGGCGTGCCTAGGTCTATGGTGATTCTTTTGATTACATCATCGAGCATTGCAACGGCTTCTGTCGGCGGTACCGCCCGGTCATACAAATCCCCTGCGATGACGACTGCATCGGGTTTCTCTTCTCTGATCGCCTCTATGAATTGGTCGAGGACATACCGTTGTCCGTCTGTCATATAGATGCCTTGAACGAGCTTGCCTAAATGCCAATCGGCTGTATGAAAAAACTTCAAATCTCTTTCCCCTTTCAATGATACTTTCTACTATTTTACAGGACATTGTTGCAAAAATGAATTAAGCGGGTTGATGTAAGGATTCCCTTTGATTATCCATATCTGTATAACGGACAAAAGCAACCCACAGAGGGGTTGCTTTTGTTTATGAATTACATTGCCGTTACAGTCAATGTGTTACATTAAGCATTGTCATTTATTCACGCTACACGAATAACTTTAATGGAATCAGTCGGACACCCCTCTATTGTATCCACAAAATCATCGTTCAGCTCTTTGGAACTTCCCCCATTTTCACTTATACAGTTATGGAGGTTTTCTTCTCATTTTTTTCCATGATACTTGTACTATGAAGCGGCTGGACTTTCGATGTCGGATCAATATATACTTTGGCATTGCTTACAGCTATGGGCGCTTCTCCGAACCCTGTCGCGATCAGCTTCACTTTTCCTTCATACGTATTGATATCGCCGACTGCATACACACCTTCAATAGTAGTTTCCATTTTTGAATTGACAACAATAGAGTTTTTTTCTATCTTCAGGCCCCAGTCCTTTATAGGTCCGAGTGATGATACAAATCCATAGTTCACAAGGACAGCATCTACATCGATGACGATTTGTTGTTTACTTTTCACGTCTTGTAACACGACTTGTTCAATGCGTTCTTCACCGATGAAATCGACAGGTTCATACGGGGTTAACACATTGACAGTGGACGCCTTTAATGTGGAAACGCTCGATTCGTGGGCGCGAAATTTATCCCGGCGATGTGCAATATTCACTTCCTTTGCAATCGGTTCAAGCATGAGTGACCAATCGACTGCCGAATCCCCTCCGCCAAATACTTGAACTTTCTTATCGGCAAACTGAGTAAGATCTTCAACGAAATAATGCAAATTGCTATTTTCATAAGTAACGGCTTTTTCAAGCGCAAGCTTTTTCGGCTGGAAGGCCCCATTTCCAGCGGTAATGAGAACCGTTTTAGAATAATGTACATCTTTATTCGTCGTTAATAGGATTGTACCATCCTCAAGTTTTTCCAACTTTTCTACTGATTGATCTAGACATACAGCGGCAGGAGGGAATAATTCCATCTGCTCTTTTAGGTTTTCAACAAGGTCCTGCGCACGGATCTTCGGAAATCCAGCGACATCATAAATATATTTCTCGGGGTATAAGGCAGATAGCTGGCCCCCTAATTTAGGCAAGCTTTCAATAATTTTCACTGACATCTGCCTCATCCCGGCATAAAATGCGGCAAATAAACCTGTTGGCCCGCCCCCAATAATAGTTAAATCAAAAACTTCATTTCCTCTTGTCATATTCTCATCTCCTAATACGAACCTGTTTCTAGAATGGGCAGGGCAAGTAGTTGATGATGGAAGAAAATCCTTCCGTCAAGTGTATTGTATTTCCACATTCTTTTCTGCTTGTGCCGCCGACAGTACATCCGGATTTGTTAGCACTTCAATAACGACAGGCTTGTCGCTTTTCAATGCCCGTTCTAGTGCTGGAAGAAATTCTTCACTTTCCTTCACTTGTTCGCCGTGACAACCAAATAATCTCGCAAGTTCTGCGAAATTCGGGTTTGTCAAACCGGTCGCCATCACCCTTTTCGGAAATTGCTTTTCCTGGTGCATGCGAATGGTCCCGTACATATTGTTATTGATAACTACTGCTATGACCGGAACGTTGCAGCGTACAGCCGTCTCAAGTTCTTGCAAAGTCATCATAAAACCACCATCACCGGAAAATGAAATGACTTTTTTATCGGGACATGCTATTTTAGCGCCGATAGCAGCAGGAAGACCATAACCCATCGCACCGGATGTTGGACCGATATATGTGCCTTCTTCTGTAAATCGATAATATTTGGATATCCAACCGAAAAAGTTACCAGCATCGCTTGTAATGATTGTATCGGACGACACTACCGACATGAGATCAGACACTACTGCATTCATTTCAGCATAATTCGTTTCATTTGAACGCTCTGGGAGCGTAGAAAAGGTTAAATATGCGTCATGACACTCTTTAAGTATTTTTTCCCTATTATCGTCTTTTACTTTTTTCACTTGTTGCACGCATTTCTGTAAAAACTTTTTCGCATCTGTAACGATACCAATTGTTGCCGGATATGATTTCCCAATCGAATTCGGATCAATATCGACTTGGATGATTTCCGTATGTTCACCAATCAGCGTATAATCCTGGGTTGTGACCTGCGAGAATCGGTTGCCGATTGATAAAATGACATCTGCATGTTTAATGTAGTTCAGCAATTTCTTATCCGATCCAAATCCAAGTGATCCAGCGTAGTTCACATGATCATTTGGAAATGCATCGAAACGTCGGAAAGAAGTCACTACTGGAATCTTAATCGCATCTGCAAACTGTATTAGTTCATTTGCCGATTTCGTCTGTGTTACGCCCCCGCCTGCAATAATAACCGGTTGTTTGGCTGCGTAGAGTTTTCCGAGAATTTTTTCGATTGCATCTTCCCCTACTTCGGGTACAATATTTTCAACTACCGTTCCCTCCACGTATTCAATCGTATCTTCCAGCATGTCATGCGGTAGTGATACTACTACAGGCCCCGGGCGTCCAGATCGGGCTGTATAAAAAGCCCGATGAAGCATTTCAGGAATCCTTTCCACCGAATCAATTTCAATTGCCCATTTGCAAAGATGGCTGAAGTAGGAACTAAATTCAACTTCTTGAAACGCCTCTTTCCCTTTAAATGGACGTTCGACTTGACCGATCAATGCGACAAGAGGTGTCGAATCCTGCATTGCCGTGTGCAGGCCTATGGATAGGTTTGTGGCTCCCGGTCCTCTCGTCGCCATACAAACACCGACTTCTCCTGAAGCTTTTGCATATGCTTCTGCCATAAATGAAGCTCCGCCCTCATGGCGAGTGGAAATAAGCTGTATCTCGGAGTGCTCATATAGTGCATCTATCACACCCAAGTAGCTTTCACCCGGCACGCAAAATGCATTTTTAACTCCTTCTTTTTTCATGACCTCAACAACAATTTGACCGCCTGATAAACTCGCCATATTACCCCAACTCTCTCATCGATTTATTCAAAGTTTTCTGCTACAGCCTCTGTAGTTTCAGGTTCAATCGAAAATGATGCTTTTTTTCTAGTAAACATGAAATAATAATATAGATAACAAGCCACAACAAACCCGAAGCCCCAATACAGGGATGTACGTTGAGTCGGGTCAAATGCTGTGAAAACAAATATAGACAAACACAATAGAATACACAGTATCGGGATAAAAGGGTAAAGACGGACTCTGAATTTCAAATCTTCAATCTTTCCACCATTTTTAATGTATTGCCTGCGGAAACCGATTTGTGCCATAGCGATTGCCATCCAGGTAAGTGTGCCTCCGATTCCGCTAATCGAGATCAACACAATGAATAGAGTCTCGGCCGCGATGAAGCTTGTCAGCAGTGAAAGTAATGCAAACCCTAACGTTACTAATAAAGCGTGAAAAGGTACCGACCGTTTGTTTAATTTTGAAAAAGCTGCCGGAGCCATTCCATTTTGGGATAGAGAATATAATATACGTGTACAGGCAAATAAACCCGTATTACCGACTGACAGAATTGCAGTCAAAATAACAAAATTCATGATGTCTGCTGCATAAGGAATCCCGACCATATCAAATACTGTAACAAATGGACTCTCCAACAGGCCGGCACTTTTCCAAGGAACAAGAGCGGACAAGACAAACATGGCTAGAATATAAAAGACGACTATACGAAAAACAATATTACGGATTGCTTTCGGAATGTTCTTTTCAGGATCCTCTGTCTCTCCTGCAGCCACCCCCATTATTTCTGACCCTTGGAAGGCATAGATGACAGTCATCATACAGATAAACACACCTATCATTCCTGCAGGTAGCAGTCCATCACCAGTGAAATTAGTGAAAAATGGCGCCGGCTCAGTTTCCATACTAATAAAGCCAAATACAGCACCCAACCCTATGACAATGAACAGAATAACAGCAAGAACTTTTATACCTGCAAACCAATATTCTGTTTCAGCAAAGCTTTTTGTAGATAAGGAATTTATGGAGAACAGTAAAATTATGAATAACGCACACCAAATCCAAATAGGTACATCAGGAAACCATCTTTTCATTAAAACTCCGGCCGCTACAAACTCGAGCCCCACATACAAGGCCCAGCTTAACCAATAAATCCATCCAACAACGAAGCCAGTAGCCGGTCCAATATACTTGGTTGCATGTACTTGGAATGATCCTGAAACCGGCATGTAAACTGATACTTCACCTAAACATACCATGGCTAAATACATGAGCAATCCGCCTACCAAATAGGCTAATATAGCACCCATAGGGCCAGCTTCACCGATCGCATAACCGGACCCTAAAAATAGCCCGGTTCCTATGACTCCTCCCAATGACATCATGAATAAGTGTCTACTTTTCATAGTTCGCTTCAATTGCGGCTTGCCCTCTTGATTAGCCAAATAAATTCACCTATCCTCCAGTAATAAAGTAATTTTATTGCTATGATGGAAGCGCTTACGGAAATCGTGAGAAATTGGGATTAAATTTCACTTCTTAAAATGCTGTGGATGAAGTAGCAGGTTCTAGTGGCAACACCATTTCTAAATCCTTTTGTAAAAGTAAATGGAATTGGTGAACGCATTTTTCAGTCAGCGAAAATCGGCCTTGTGTAAAAACTCCTGTTTCCAATCCTTTCTGAACCGTTTCACAAATATCGAGATCCTCTTGTCTTACTAATTCATCTATCGCCATCAATTCCTCTTCCTCTTTTGTTATTTCGTCGGATTTAAAGAAAGTGGTATACACGTATTTTGTAGTTTTGTGATCAATAGGAATCGATTGATGAATAGACAGGTTTGCAGGACCTGGATCAAAAGAAAACCATGTGTTCGGATACAGCCAGTAATATCTCCCGCCCTCTCCTAAATCGAAATCCCCGGAGAACCCTTTCAGGGGAGTTGCCTGATAGGAATAGTTTTCATACAGATCTACCTCATATTGGTTCATGTCCACTTTGGAAACAAGTGCTTTATGAACAATAGAACAATGATCACATTCAAGGTAATTATCCATTCCAATTTTCCAGTTAGACTTGCAAATAGTTTCCTTGACACGTACTTTTTTGAAGCTGGCCAAATCGTGTTGTCTAACATGTTTAAATAAGTCAGGAAATTGCGATGACATTGAGGTAGCTTCCGGATCCAAATTAACAAAAATGAACGATTCCAATATCTCCAACTTTATCTTTTTCAAACAAAATTCATCTTCATTAAAATTTTCTACTCCTTTCATGTTCGGAGCCCTATTAAGCGAACCGTCTAGTTTAAATGACCAAGCGTGGTATGGGCAGGTGAAAACTGCCTTATTCCCGTCTCCTTCAACCAGTCTGGACGCCCTATGTGGACAAACATTATAAAATGCACGAATTTCTTCATCTTTTCCATAAGAGATAATAATAGGACGACCAGCCACTTCCGTCGTAATATAATCACCCGTTTTATTGAATTGACTAACATGTCCAACGTATTGCCACGTCTTGCTGAAGATTTCACTCTTTTCCACTTCCAAAACTTCTGGTTTAGTATAAAGCCATGACGGCAAAGTGTTTGCTTCACTTATTTTATTGCTGACCCTTACTTCTGCTTTTCCCAATCCAATTCCCCCTGTTATATTGATAGTAAATCTATTAATAATGTTACATTAATTATAAATTAGAAATATTATGAATGGTATGGACATTTTACACAAGAATAGGTAGAGTTACTATTGAGTATTTGTTTTTTTTAACTATAGAACTATAAGTAATTGTGATATCGGAGATCATATAAAGTGAAAGGAAAGGATTTCATTCGATGAAAATACTTGAACGCATAGCACAAGATATTGTTGAAAAGACAAGTGAAATTTTGCAATATCCGATCAGCATCACCGATAAGGCAGGATATATTATTGGGGCTTCAGATAAAAGTCGAATAGGTATCTTTCATCAGCCCTCTCTAGAAGTTGTTAAAAAAAATAGTATGGTAGATTGCAAATATGAAATTGAAAATAAAATTTTACCAGGGGTATCGGTTCCGATTAAGTTTAATAATAGTGTCGTTGGTGTACTAGGTATAGTGGGTGATCCAAGAGAGGTGGATAGCTATGGACAATTAGTTAAAAACCAAGTCGAAATGATGCTTCAGGAAGCATTCGGAAAAGAACTATCTGAATTAAAAGATAAAATAACCGAAGTATTTGTTCATCAGGTCATCCACATAAAGGAAAATGAAGGAAACGAACATATTTTACAATACTCTACCCTGCTTGATGTTAATTTACATATAGACCGTGTCTGTCTTTTAATTGATATTACCAATCTCTCTGAAAGAATATCTGCCGAAAAAGGAAACGACGGATTATTTGAAGATTTTCCTCTACAATATTTTCAAAGGGATGTTTTGGATTTTCTAAACTTAATATTAAATGACAATAAAGAAGATATCGTTTCAGTATTGAATTTCGAGCGTTTTATTATCATTAAATCCCTTCCCTATCAGCAATCCTATGTGAATTTTATAAGCGATCTAGATGAAAAAGTCGCAAAGTTGAATTCCTTTCTTGAAAGAAAATATCAACTCACAGCTTTAATTTCGGTCGGTGATGTCAGTCACGGAATAATGGGTGTTTCCACGTCCTATACAAATGCAAAAAAGGCGATGAACATCGGTATACATTCAAAGAAGGATGCGACTATTCATTTATATAATGAACGTGAAATGATGTTGCGACTTCTTCCGAAAGAACTATCACCTGATTATCAGGAAAAAATCCAAAATATCATTTCTCCTTTACTTGAACATGATAATTATGAAATCTTATCTTCAACCTTTACCGATTACTGCAAATATAATATGAATTTAAGCGAGACTTCCAGAAATATGTTCATTCATAGAAACACTCTTATATATCGACTTGAAAGGATTAAGGAAATCACTTCGCTAAATCCGGGTGACTTCAAGCATTGTATGCTATTGTATACCGCCATTCAGTGTTATGAGGAATCCAAACTGAAGTAAGCAACAAGAACGGTTGCAAAATACTAACAGCTATAAAGGTTCATACACACCTTCCTCATAAAAAAGATAAAAAACTATCTATCCTTGAAGGCCATATCAAGGATAGATAGTTTTTTTACTTACTTCTAAACCATTGCGTCTTTTTACGAATAATCAATAATTATCGATTTGCGCCCTCTGTAACTTTCCGCTGTAATCAATGTATACTGATTTCCATTCCGTATATACATCGAGTGCAGCTACGCCAGAATCCCTATGCCCATTACCTGTGCCTTTTGTCCCGCCGAATGGCAGATGGATTTCAGCTCCTGTCGTACCTGCATTAATATATACAATTCCCGAATCCAGATCCCTCATAGCTTGGAAAGCAAGATTGACATCCGACGTATAAATCGCGCTGGACAGCCCGAACGCCACGCCGTTATTTACTTCAATAGCTTCTTCCAAACTCTTAACAGGAATAATGGATACAACTGGACCAAATATTTCTTCCTGTGCAATTCGCATTTCCGGATTCACATCAGTAAAAATTGTCGGTGCATAGAAATTCCCGTTTATTAAACCATTATCGGACACAATATGCCCACCAGCTAGAAGCTTAGCTCCCTCTTCTGTACCAATTTTTACATACACATCAATTTGTTCAAGTGCACTACGATTTATTACAGGTCCAACTTTAACCGTCTCATCCAGTCCATCACCAAGTTTTAATTCTTCAATGCGGTCAACAAGCTTTCTTTCAAGCTCTTCTTTAACGTTTTCGTGAACAATGATTCGGCTAGTCGCCGTACATCGTTGACCGCTCGTACCAAATGCCCCCCATAAAATCCCATCAACGGCAAGATCAAGGTCGGCGTCCTCCAATACGGTTACAGCATTCTTCCCGCCCATCTCGAGGGATGTTCGTTTTAATAGTTCTCCAGCACGACCATTGATCTTTTTACCAACCTCATTGGAACCAGTAAAGGAAATTAAATCGATGTCCGGGTGTTCCACCATTGAATTTCCGACTATACTTCCGGAACCGTTAACAAGATTCAGCAACCCTTTCGGCAGGCCCGCATCTTCATATATTCGTGCAAACTCATGGGCAACTATCGGGGTTTCAGTTGATGGCTTCCATACTACTGCATTCCCGGTCACAAGGGCTGGAAGGGATTTCCACGATGCAATGGCAATCGGGAAATTCCAAGGCGTTATTAATCCCGCCACTCCTACAGGTATGCGGACACTTAACGCAAATTTATTACGAAGTTCAGACGGAACGGTATCACCGAATAAACGCCGGCCCTCGCCCGCCATATAAAAAGCCATGTCAATCGCTTCCTGTACTTCTCCTCTTGCCTCATCGATTACTTTGCCCATTTCACTAGTAAGAAGTTGGGCGATTTCCTCTTTTCGTTCTTTTAATAGGTAACCGACCTTATATAAAAATTCCGCCCGTTCAGGAGCCGGAACTAACCGCCATGACTTTTGGGCAATCTTTGCAGCTTGTACAGCTCGATCAACATCTTCTTTTGTCGATTGTGTAACTTCCCCAAGTACTGAACCATTTGCTGGATTTACAATCGATGTAAACTTGCCTGATGATGATTCGCTCCATTCGCCGTCGATAAAGTTTAGATATTTTTTCATAATTATTCCCTCCCATTTATGTTTGTAACTAGTGGAAAACTTTAAATGAAGATTTCCTGTAAAACGCCTACGCTGTATTCATATATTCAACTTATCCAGGTCATTTACAAAGCTTCAAAATACAAAACTCGCAGTTAAGCTGAATCAAAACAGCTTTGAGCTATGATGATAGAGTTGCACTCTTTTTATTATTCTTTAATTGTACGTTTCTTTTAATTCTGTTTATCGCTTCGTATAACCTTCCATTTGGAACAGATAGTGAAATTCGGAAATACCCCTCACCCGACGGACCGAAAGCATTGCCAGGTGTTAGAATGACACCCGTCTGTTCCAGCACGTTCGTGACAAATTCAGTAGATGTATAACCCTCAGGAACCGGCGCCCAAATGAAAAAGCTGGCGTTAGGAGGATCCACTTTTATTCCAATCGATTCGAGTCCTTCCAACATTGCTGCCATACGTTCTTTATAGATGTTATTATGATTTTCCACACAGCTTTGATCACTATTTAAGGCAAATGCAGCGGCTTTTTGAATAGGTGTAAACTGTCCAGTATCCGTATTGCTTTTTAATACTGAAAGCGCCTTAATAATTTGCTTGTTCCCAACAACATAACCGATACGTAATCCAGTCATATTATACGTTTTTGAAAACGAACCAAATTCAACAGATATATCCTTTGACCCTTCGACCTCAAGAATACTGGGCGCTTTATAGGTCGAAAAAGTAACCATATTATAAGCGGAATCATGTGCAATCGGGATATTATATCTGCGGGCAAAATCAACAGCTTTTTTGAAAAATTCAATATCGACTGTGGCTGCAGTAGGATTTCCAGGATAATTTAAAAACATAAGTTTTGAACGTTCAATAATTTCTGGTGGAATTATGCTGAAATCCGGTTCAAAATTGTTTTCTTTTAGTAATGGCATATGATAATATTGGCCGTTTGCCAGCAAAGTAGCCATACGGTACACAGGATAGCTTGGATCAGGAATTAATACATAATCCCCCGGATCTATTAGAGTAGGTATTAAATGTGCAATCCCTTCCTTAGATCCTATTAAAGCCAAAACCTCTGTTTCCGGATCAAGATCCACACCATAGTGACGTGCATAAAAATCAGCCACTGCCTGCCTGAACTCTACGCATCCTACAAAACTCGGATATTTAAAATTGTTTGGATTCTGCACTTCTTCCATTAATTTCTCGACAATATGTGATGGTGTAGGAAGATCAGGATCGCCAATTCCTAAATCAATGATATCTATTCCCGATTCAATCATTGCAGCTTTTTTTTTATTTATTTCTGCGAATAAATATGGAGGGATTTGACCCATTCTATTCGATTGATAATTCACAAACACACCCACCTTTTCTGAAAATAGATTCGCTATCTATTACCTACTATTCAATCTATAGTTTTTGACCGCATATAACTATGGTTGTTTTACACAAATATTCAAGCCGAAAATATAAATATTCCGTACACTTTTACAATAATCACAATTAACATATTATTAAAGAAAGATTAATAACCATGAAGCATTGTATTTGTTGGGAGTAAATTTTATTTATAAGTATTGAATATGGTGTATAAACTGAGCGGAGGCGCCTCACAGGGGTAGCCGGAGCCATAAGACTGACGACGAAGTTATCTGGCTTATGGCGAGAGCCTCCCCAAGCGTCGAAGGGTATTTAAAGCAGGTCTTTACTTTACTTCCCCAATAAATGTTGACCTTCCCAATCGCATGTGCCTATAATGGGGGCGAGTCCAATTTCATAAGATCCACCGCTAGGGGTGCTCTAACAGAGCTGAGAGAGGCATGTGCCTTGACCCTTATAACTTGAACTGGTTAATACCAGCGTAAGGAAGAGGTGCTGACAAAAAAATTCTGCCGGTCTTTTTACAGATACTTTTCACTGTCTACAACCCACTCCTTCTTCAAGGAGTGGGTTTTTTGATTGATTGGCAAAAATTCAAAGGGAGTGTTTTAAGGATGAAATTCACAGACCGCCTGCTTGAAAAAACGTTACCGATTTGGAGACAGAATCATAGCCATCCATTCGTACAAGGGATTGGCGACGGGACGCTCGATCCGGATAGATTCAGATTTTATATGGTTCAGGACTATTTGTATTTGATTGATTATGCAAAAGTGTTTGCGATTGGTGCTGTAAAAGCGGACGACTTGGAAACGATGGGTAAGTTCGCGACGCTACTCGATGGCACGCTGAACACAGAGATGGCCTTGCATCGAAGCTATGCAGAACGGTTTGGTATTTCTGAACAGGAACTTGAAAATGCAAAACCGTCGCCGATTGTTCTTTCCTATACGCACTACATGTTGCATGTCTGTCAAAATGGAACGATTGCCGAAGTCATTGCAGCCCTACTCCCTTGTGCGTGGAGCTATTGGGAAATCGGCAAGGAATTGAACGCCATTCCGGGCGCCGCCGATCATCCGTTATACGGCGATTGGGTGCGAATGTATTCTTCTGCGGAATTCGGTGCACTCGCAAGTTGGTGTATCGAATTGATGGATAAAGCCGCAGAAGGAAAACCGGAGCATGAACTGCTGAAACTGGAAGAAATCTTCCTCAATACAACGCGTTTTGAATATATGTTCTGGGATATGGCGAATACAAAACAGATGTGGCCTGGGGTTGAAACAGTAAATGCTATCGTTTAACAGCGTGTCATTTACTTACCAATCTGGCGGAAACATACTAGACAATTTGTCATTTAACGTCCGTCCCGGGGAGTTCATTTCGATTGTCGGCGTGAGCGGATCCGGAAAAAGCACGATTTTCCGCCTTGTTACGGGATTAGATGAACCATCCGCAGGCATCATTTCACTCGCAAGCGATCAAAACAATCAGCGCCTCGGAAAGGTCGGCTACATGCCACAGCAAGATTTGCTACTACCGTGGCGAACCATTTTAGAAAATGCTTGTCTTCCGCTTGAAATAGCCGGGATGGATAAGCGAGAGGCTCGTAATCAAGTCATGCCATTATTACACGAGTTCGGTCTTGCCGGAACAAAGGATGACTATCCAGCCAAATTGTCCGGAGGTATGAAACAGCGCGTCGCTTTCCTGCGCGCTGTCCTATCAGGCAATCCCCTATTATTGTTGGATGAACCGTTCTCCGCACTCGATGCGATCACTAAGCTCTCGATGCAGGAATGGCTGGTCACTCAATGGGAAAGGCGCAAATCAACCGTGCTATTTATTACCCATGACATTGAGGAAGCGCTGTTTTTGTCAGACCGTATTTTCCTGTTACAGAATAAACCGGTCACTTCAGTCGATGTAATTGAAATACCACTTGGCAGACCGCGAACGAGAAGCGATTTACATCGGCCGGAAATGCTTTTGTTGAAAGAAAAGCTGATGAGTAGGCTACAAAGTGAGGTAACAGTATGAAGAATATGACTTCCCCACTAATCGTTATCATGTTCTTAAGTTGCTGGGAGCTGGGTGCACGACTTTACGATAAAGCGTTCATTCTTCCATCTCCTATTCAAATCTTCATACGTTTTTGGGAACTAAAGAAAGTACTGTTGCTACAGCATCTGCCAGCGACTTTACTGACAATCATTATTGGGCTTCTCATTTCAATTGTTGCTGGAACAGCAATCGCAGTCTGGATGTCTTCCAGTCTGGGCATTCGAAAAGCGCTTTATCCCATTCTCATTGCTTCCCAGATGATACCTATCATTGCACTTGCGCCCATTTTCGTTCTATGGTTCGGTTATACAATTTGGAGTAAAGTTGCCGTCACTGTACTTATTACATTTTTTCCGATTACCGTGAATACATTCGATGGACTGTCTTCCGATAAAAAAGAGATGCAGGAACTTTTTTTAACGATGGGTGCTACGAAAAAGGACTACTTCTTTAAATATTCCGTCCCGACCGCGCTTCCTCAGTTCTTTTCAGGATTGAAAATCGCCGTGACGCTCAGCGTAATCGGGGCGGCAATCGGAGAATGGCTCGGTGCCCAAGCCGGATTGGGTTATTTTAGTCGGCGTATGATGACACAGTTTGATGGTGCTGCCGTGTTTGCACCGATTTTCGTACTTACCGTCCTTGGAGTCGGTTTATTCTTCTGCGTAACTTTTATTGAAAATCGTTTGTTAAAATGGAGGACTAAAAATTGAGGAAAACTATATTATCATTGACAAGTATTGCCCTGATTCTATTGCTCAGCGCGTGCAATAAAGAGGAAAAAGAAAAGGTAAGTATTATGCTCGATTGGTATCCAAATGCAGTACATAGTTTCCTATATATCGCGGAGGAGAAGGGCTATTTTGAAGAGGAAGGAATTGAACTTGATATCCAATTCCCCGCTAATCCGACTGACCCCATCAACCTTGCGGCGTCAGGAAAGGCTACTATGGCTATCACTTATCTGCCTGATGTCATCATTGCGAAATCTGAACAGAATATCGGAATTAAATCCGTCGGCGTCCTTGTCCGTTCTCCTTTGAACCACGTAGCATTTTTGAAGGAAAGTGGAATTACGTCACCGATAGATCTCGAAGGAAAAACAGTAGGCTATACAGGAAATCCGCTGAATGAAGCGATGCTTGAAACAATGATGGAAACAGCCGAAGCGGATTACAGTAAAGTGAATATGGTCGATGTCGGTTTTGAATTAAATTCTTCCTTAATTTCAAATAAAGCGGACGCAGTAATCGGCGCTTACATTAATCATGAAGTACCGCTCCTTGAATATGAAGGATTTCCTACAGGTTATATCGACCCGACTGATTACGGCGTGCCCTCGTTTTACGAACTCGTTGTCGTAACCAGTAACGATACTTGGAAAAAAGAACAGAAGAACATCAAAGCATTTTGGCGTGCCGCCGGAAAAGCTTTCGATGATATGGAGAAAGATCCAGAGGAAGCATTGTCCATCTTGCTGAAATATCAGGACGAGGCGAATTTCCCACTAATAGAAGAGGTGGAAAGAGAATCCCTAGCAATACTACTGCCAAAAATGAAAGCGCCCGATACATTTGGTGAGCAAGACAAGGAGACGTGGAAGTTGACAGCCGATTGGATGAAGGAAACAGGTTTATTGAAAAACGAAGCGAACCTTGATGGAATTTTTGTTAATATGGATTAACAGTCGCATAGGGCATCTCCAGATAAAATGATAAAAAAGCCGCCTGGACTTTTCTAATAAAAGTTCAAGCGGCTTCGTATGTTCTCTATTCAATTAAACCGTTATAAATCATATCTGCGTTCCATTTCAGCATAGTTATATACGTATCGCCCTCGCTTCCGAGTTTCCCTAGAGAGTCCGTAAATATTTCCCCTTTGATCGGTACATTCGTTTCCCTAGATACCATCTCCATACTTCTAGGATCGACACTTGATTCTAAAAAAAGAGCTTGAACCTTTTCCTCATTAATGGTTGAAATAATGTTTGTCAGCTGTTCAGGCGTTCCTTCATGGTGTGAATTAATTTCCCAAATGTAAGCCGCACGAAAATCATACGCATCAGAGAAATATTTAAAAGCCCCTTCACTCGTTACAAGAATACGTCGTTCTTCCGGAATCTTATGCATCTTATCCACTATTTCCTTATGAAGGATCTCAAGCTCGGTTATATATGCATCTGCATTTTCATCATAACGATCCGCATTGTCCGGATCTATTTTCTTTAGAGATTTACGCACATTTTCTACATACGCAATACCATTTCGGACATCGAGCCAAGCATGTGGATCTTCTTCCCCTTTATGTTCCTTCGAATTAAGCAACATCGGCTTAACGTTTTCACTTACACGAAATACCGGTGCATCATCTCCAGACTTCCCAGCCGTCTCCATCAATTTCGTAAACCATGCATTTCCTTCTTCTAAATTTAACCCGTTATAAAAAACAACATCCGCGTCTGTTGTCAGAACGACATCTTCTGGCAGTGGATCATATTGGTGCGGGTCTGATCCAATCGGTGCAAGACTGTGAACATCAACCAAGTCTCCCCCGACATTCTTCACAATATCATAGACAATTGAATACGTCGTCACGACTTGCAGTTTTTCACTCTTCTCTTTCGGGGCAGTCGCACCTTGGCTGCATGCCGATAACAAGGCCCCAACAACAATCATTGCAAACAGCAGAATACTTTTTTTCATACAGATACTTTCCTTTCCATTTTAAATTACCACTCACGAGACGGCTGATTTTTGCTTATTTGTTCGAATTGACCGCCACAATAGACCTTGTTTCGGTGAAAATATAAACGCTGTGAAAAATAAAGCTGTTGCGACAAGTACAATCGTTGCACCAGACGCGAGATTGTACGTAAAACTCAGATACAAACCGATGATTGCAGAAATCGTTCCGCAGGTTGCTGAAATGCCTATCATTACAGACAGCCGATCAGTTAATAAATATGCTGTCGAAGCAGGTGTAATAAGCATTGCAACAACTAATATGATGCCCACCGTCTGTAACGAAGCGACAGTGACGAGTGTCAGTAAAATCATTAAAAAATAATGGATCATCTTAGTCGGAAGCCCATAAGCTTGAGACATAATGGGATCAAATGAGCTGACAAGTAATTCTTTATAAAATATAAACACACTTACTAAAACGAAAACACCAACAATCAGTGTCATCCACATATCAGAGGGTCTTACCGCCAGCACATTTCCAAAAAGAATGTGATACAAATCCGTGCTGCTTTTCAGAAATGTGATAAGGATAATCCCTGCCGCAAATGCAGCTGTAAACATGATGCCAATCGCAGAATCATTTTTCACACGACTATTTTGGTTGATGAACCCAATACCGACAGCTGTCAGAATACCTGTGATCACTGCTCCGATAAAGAAATTGATACCTAGCATGAAAGAAATTGCGACACCAGGCAAGACGGCATGTGATATCGCATCTCCCATGAGCGCCATTCCTCTTAAAATAATAAAACAACCAATGACTCCACTAATGACACCAACCATCACAGATGTAATAAGCGCTTTTTGCAGAAATCCATATTGCATGACCGCCTCGATGAAATGAATCATTTCGCCATCACCTCATCCAGAAATGACAATTGCCCGCCGTATGCACTCGCAATTGTTTTAGGCGTAAACACTTCTTTTACACTGCCCTTCGCAATCAACTCCTTGTTTAATAACAGAAGTTCATCGAAATATTTTTCCGCTTTGTTCAAATCGTGGTGGACGACAATGATTGTTTTGCCTACATCACGCAACTCTTTTAAAATTTTCACAATCATCTCTTCGCTCGTAGCGTCAATCCCGACAAATGGTTCATCGAGTAGAAACAAATCCGCCTGTTGCGCAAGTGCTCTGGCCAAGAAAACACGCTGTTGCTGGCCGCCGGAAAGCTCACCAATTTGCCGGTTTTGAAACTCGGTCATATCCACTTTTTCAAGACATTTCAATGCCAATTCCTTTTCAAGTCGACCAGGTCTTCTCAATAAGCCTATTGTCGGATACGTTCCAATTAGAACTGTATCTTTCACAGTAATGGGGAAATCCCAATCGATCGTACTGCGCTGCGGAACGTATGCAATCCGTTTTCGGACTTCTTTCAGCTCAGAACCAAGGATTGTAATTTCGCCCTTATCTTTTGGTATTAAATTTAGTAACGCCTTTAGTAAAGTGGATTTCCCCGCTCCATTCGGCCCAATGATTCCAACCGACTTCCCTTCGGAAATTGTAAATCCTATATTCTGCAGTACCTCTTTTCCGTAATACGACACATGCAAGTTCGATACTACAATTGCATTATTCATATCCAGTCACCTCCATACATCTCTTTATAGTATTTATATGCAAAAGTTTCCTGAAGGAAACTTAAAGACTAAATTTTTTTGCCCTCGGGAAACTTTATGGGCAAAAAAAAGAAAACTTTTCATTGTTTCCCTAAGGAAACTTTACTACTTTATAATATGATATTCCAGAACGGATGTAAAGCAAAAGTTTTGAAATTAATTATTGAAACACAAAAATGAGGTCGCCATTTTCATGACGTCCTCATTTTTTGTAGAATGCTTATATCTCCATCAACGAAATAACTTCTCCTGATACGGCATCCACGGCCTCAGCCGCATCCAACAAACCGCAAAGAACATACTTTCCTATGAAACCGTCGAACACATAAGTCGGATCAAGTGTAATATACGGAACCATTTTCTCAAACGCTTCTTCATGTGTCGTAACCGCTTTTTCCGCGGGTGCGAATGCATCAAAAATCTCGAACATTGATTCATTATCAAGCAAATTCAGCACCGTCATCGTCTCTGGGTTCATGAAAATGATTACCTTTCGCTTAAAAAGCGATGGAACTTCTTCAATTATTTCACAGTGCGCTTCGATAAAACTTTCCTGCCTCCGAAGTTTGGATAGCTTCCAAATCCCTGATTCAGTAGGATATTCTGACCGTAATACATCCCGAACGATGTTTTTACCGTATTTAATTTGTTCAGCCGACAACGTCCGATTTTCATCGACGCCACTATTGCTGAACGCTTCCTCCACGCTTGCTTCAGAAACAACAATGATTTCTTCACGATTGATCTGCTTTTTGAGCGGCTCATCCCACACCATTATTTCGTCTACTTTAACATCTGAACGCTCTAATTCCATAAAGGGGATTATTCGCGCTCCGTCAACGGTTACATAGACTTCTTCCATTGCATAGACAGGAATGAAGCGGTTTTCAGTTTCAGATGGATAGTTTACAAGTTGAAGCTGTTTTTTAACGATTGATTCAATTTCCTCAAGTGTCAACGTAAATTTAGATTTCAATACATGTTCCTCGGAAGGAATCTCTCCATACGAATGATAGGAAATCAGCTTTCCGACTTCATCAAATTCAACTTCAATTATTGAGTTTGGTGAGATAGGAAAACCGCCAATATCCGATTCAAATCTGAATCCGTCCAAACTCGCTTCCGTTAGCTTAAAATCTCGCTTATACACCAGTCCAGTTTCCTCTTCAAGCCATGCAGCGACTTCTTCGGCTGTTTGACCAGGAAAGTGAGTCTTTATGGAATACGATTTACCTTGTACAAACGACACACTGCTAAAGTGCTTTTTTTGAATGGAATATTCAACAATCGCTGTACCAACGGGTTTGTAATCCTCTTCTATCGGTTCATTCAGTTCTTTTGGAAACCACTCCATATTGATTATAAAACTTGCAGCCCCTGTACTATCTCGCTCTTTGTAAATCGAATATCTTTCCAACCGATATGCATCCAAACCAAACTTAACTTGTGTTTCGTCAACAATTATCTGTAATTGTTTATTCACATTTCCACTCTCTTCCTATGTACATGTTTTATTCAAAAAGAAAAGCTGATTGCACGTGGCAGTCAGCTCTGTAGTTCACTCAAAAAACACCTTATCAACGTTATATTTCGCACGTTGTGTATTAATAATATACGTTTCATAAATTTCTCGTTCCATCGGATCTTCGATAACAATGACAGAGATTTTGTTCACTTCGTTACGGTGATCTTTAATGGGTGAAACAGAATCATCAAAGTGCTTTTTCACGCGGGGGCGCAATTTACGGGCTTTCCCTGCAAACAGTAATTCATCCTTATTGTTATAAAATAAGATGATACCGCCTTTATCACGGGGGATTTCATGCAAATCAATAAAACCATATACTGGCTTGATCGGCGCGGCATCCGCACCCATTTCCTGTTTTCTTTGTACAATTGTTACATCCGGATTTGGTATAGTAATTGTGATCAATTCAACTTCACGTCCTCTTCTTTTCTGAACTTAAATCCTACCACAAAACTGCCTAAATAGCGAAGAATGCTGTCAAACGGATTGATCTAAAAATAACTTTATTTTCCTAGCGAACTCCTCTGTCAGTTCACTTTTTTTCAAATTTGACATCATGCCGGAAAGTACAGGTTTTCGGTAGTTCGGAGCCGAGAGCTCCTGTTCAATGATTTCCAAACTGATTATCAGATCTTCATCCGCTATCCCTTTCGTTAACAGCTTGATGTCTTTCAACAACTCTTCAACTTTAATTGTAAAATCACCTCCGCACATCCCATGTCCTACTAATAGTTGTCTTGTCAGAAATGGTGTAGATAGACCGTTGACGATTGAATCAATCCGTTCCACGATATAATGCGCTAACGCTACGTAATTTAAAGAGTTTTTATTAAAGACGATAATTTCAATGTACCCTTTGGTGATTCCACCCAAAATGACAATTAGATCTGTCATATGTTCAATTATGTCTTCCCCATATAATTCCAGTAGAAGACTTTCCTGAGCTTCATACGTTTTTCTACGCATGTCATTCATTATTCCCATCATTTCTTCATTGATCGGATTTGTCTGTTCGCGCATTTGCATAAGAATAAAATCTGAATATCGAGCAATCTCTTCAAATTGAATAACGAAAAATTGTTCGAATCTTTCCCTTGGCCCAATGTCCATTTGATGGATACTGCCAATTCGATCTATCAATTTCGTACTGAAATACTCAAAAATTGAAAAGAGAAGGCTTTCCTTCGATTTGAATGAAAGATAAAAAGAACCTTTTGAAATGCCGCATGCATCTGTAATTTCTTGTATTGACGTTGCGTCAAACCCGTTTTTGGCAAAAAGTTCCGATGCTTTTTCTATGATTAATATTTTTTTATCCGACAAATCATAACCCCACCTAGTAAAAAAGTAATCTATAACATTTGTTCCGCTTGACTCATGACTGACTGGTCAGTTATTATAATAAAGCATCAACTGACCCATTACTATCAATAATAAAGCATTATGACTAGTTGGTCAAAGTAAAAAAATGGAGGTACATATGAATTCAATCATTAATTTTGTCATGAAGAACAAATTGGCAGTGTGGCTTCTCACACTCATTATTACAGCTACAGGTATTTACTCCGCAACGAAAATGAATTTAGAAACAATACCGGATATTACAATTCCCATCGTCAGTGTAACAACGGTTTATCCAGGCGCTACACCAGATCAAGTGGTGAATGAACTATCCGAGCCGCTCGAAAAGGCAGTGAAAAGCTTGAATGGAGTAACATCGGTCAGCTCCACATCGTATCAAAATGCGTCGTCCCTGCAAATCGAATATTCATTCGGGACCGATATGAAACAGGCTGAGGAAGATGTGAACGATGCGCTTAAAAATGTCACATTGCCCGAGGCAGCTATGGATCCGAGCGTTGGCAGGATAAGCATCAATGCGTTCCCAATTCTTGCTCTTAGTGTTTCAGACAGTAAAGCAGACCTTGAACAGTTAACGATAAAAGTCCAAGACACTCTCGTTCCTGAACTTGAAGGAATTAATGGGGTTTCAAGTGTCGCGGTGTCGGGACAACAAATTGAAGAAGTCATCCTCACATTCGATAAGGAAAAATTAGCTGCCAATAATTTGGATGAAAATACGGTGAAGCAAATTGTAAAAGGCTCTGATACGACAATGCCCCTTGGCTTGTTCCAATTCAATGAAGAAGAGCAGTCAGTCGTCATCGATGGCAACATTGCAACTGTTGAAGATTTGGAAAATATGCTGATCCCAGTGATGCCAGCTATGAATGCAGGTTCTACCACTCCTGCAGGACCGCCTGCAGGAATGGATGCCGCGACTTTCCAACTACCTTCCGTCAAGCTTGGTGAAATTGCAACAATTGAGCATGTCGGAAAAGCCGAATCCATTTCACGGATGAACGGTAAAGAAGCCATCGCTGTTCAAATCGTCAAATCACAGAACGCCAATACGGTAACTGTTGTCGATGAAGTGAAAGAACTGATGACAAAATTTGAAAAAGAAAACGACGGCGTCAAAATTTCTACGACGCTCGATCAAGGTGAACCCATTCAACAATCCGTTGATACAATGATTAATAAAGCCTTGTTCGGTGCACTCTTTGCCGTAGTTATTATTATGCTGTTCCTACGCAACTTCAAATCTACAATTATATCCATTGTGTCGATTCCAATGTCACTGCTCGTTGCAATCATGCTCCTGAAGCAGATGGATATTACATTGAATATGATGACACTTGGTGCAATGACCGTTGCAATTGCCCGTGTCATAGATGACTCCATTGTTGTCGTGGAAAATATATTTAGAAGAATGTCCCTTCCGGGTGAAAAATTAAAAGGGAAAGAGCTCGTTCGGGAAGCAACGAAAGAAATGTTCAAACCAATCATGTCGTCAACGCTCGTTACGATTGCTGTTTTTCTCCCAATCGGTCTAGTAGGCGGTATGGTCGGTGAACTGTTCCTGCCGTTCGCTTTGACAATCGTATTTGCACTGCTCGCTTCATTAATTGTAGCGATTACAATCGTGCCGATGCTTGCACATTCATTATTTAACAAACAGCTCTACTCGGACACTGGTAGCCACAAAGAAAAACCGAGTAAAATGGCCGATTTTTATAGGAAGGTATTGAACTGGACGTTAAATCATAAATTGATTACTTCTATTCTTTCGATTGCATTGCTTGTCGGCAGCTTATTCTTGGCTCCTGTTATCGGTGTGAGTTTCCTTCCGGATGAAGAACAGAAAACAATGTACATAACGTACACACCCGAACCGGGAGATACGCTCGATACTGTAAACAGTAATGTTGAATCAGCGGAAGAGTATTTATTGGATTTGAAAGATGTTGATATCGTTCAGGCTTCCGTCGGCGGAGAAAACCCGATGGCACCTGGTGCTTCAAACGGGGCTCTCCTGTTTGTAACGTTCAATAATGATACGGCTGAATTTACAAAGGTAAAAGAAAAAACAATCATGGAACTGCAAAAGCTATCTACAAAAGGTGAATGGAAATCGCAGGACTTTTCAACTAGTGGCTCAAGTAATGCAGTGAGTTATTACGTTTACGGAAATAACTTAAACGATATTGAACCGATTGTTGAAGATATCGAAAAAATCATGGGCGACAATAACGACTTGAAGAATGTCAAAACAAGCTTGTCAACAAATTATAAGGAATATACACTCGTTGCCAATCAAGAGAAGTTAACACAGTATGGCTTGACAGCTGCGCAAGTGGGAATGGGTCTCTATCCGAATAACCAGCAAGAAGTGTTGACAAAAATCGAAGAAGACAATAAAACAATCGAAGTTCTGATCAACGAAGAAAAGAAAGAACATCAGACAATCGATGATTTACTGAAAGAAAAAATACAGTCACCACTTGGTATGGAAATAGCCATTTCTGAATTAGTTGACGTACAAGAAGGAACAACTTCAGATACGATTTCCCGTAAAGACGGTAAATTGTTCGCAAGCGTTTCAGGAGAAATAACGACGAAAGATGTTGCAAAAACATCTTCGGCTATTCAGAGTAAAGTTGACAAACTCGATATGCCAGCAAATGTAACAGTCAGTACAGCCGGAGTAACAGAAGATATCGCAGAAGCGTTTACACAGCTCGGGCTTGCGATGGTTGCTGCAATCGCAATTGTGTACTTGATTCTCGTCATTACGTTTGGAGGCGGGCTTGCACCATTTGCAATCTTGTTCTCCCTGCCTTTCACAGTAATTGGCGCGTTGGTCGGCTTATGGATTGCCGGCGAAACAATCAGCGTATCAGCAATGATTGGTCTCCTAATGCTTATCGGTATCGTCGTGACGAATGCGATTGTTTTAATTGACCGTGTTATCAACAAAGAAAAAGAAGGACTTACAACTAGGGACGCAATTTTAGAAGCAGGATCCACGAGGCTGCGTCCAATCCTGATGACTGCACTCGCTACAATCGGAGCACTGATTCCATTGGCTATCGGTGCTGAAGGAAGCGGACTCATTTCCAAAGGACTCGGCGTTACGGTTATCGGCGGATTAACGAGTTCAACTTTGCTCACGCTTATCTTCGTTCCAATCGTCTATGAGTTCTTAGGGAAGTTCCGGAAAAAGAAAAAAGTTGCATAAATAGAAAAATGCCTGTCCACTCACGACGCAAGTTCGTTGGGTGGCAGGCATTTCTTATTTTGAACGTTGTAGTTCAACTACATCGCACTGGACTTACTGTAATGGTTGACTTTCCATTCATAATCATGTAAATTGTTCATTAATATACACAAGCGTTGAAGAGGAAAGTAAAGTGGATGAAATCCTTACAGAAAGCTTCGGTAGCTGAAAAGAAGCAGAATATCTCCATTTGAAAATGGCCTCTGAGCTCTTCATTGAAAATGCAATGATTTGCATCAGTAGATGTTTGCGGGAGTTGGAACCCGTTATCCATTCCACAGTTTAGAATCCATCATGATAGGATTCTGCACTTGTTGAGGTTGTTCATGTGAATGAGCAACGAAAAAAGGTGGTAACACGAGTAATAGTCTCGTCCTTTTCAATCTATTGATGATTGATTCGGGCGGGATTTTTTTATTTCTTAGTTTCATACTATATAAAATGAGGAGTGGATTTGTGATGACAACAGGTTTATTAGTTTTTCAATCCGATTTCGGAAAAAGTGATGGTGCAGTCAGTGCAATGCATGGGGTAGCAAATTCGGTTCAACGCGGAATTCCGATTTTTGAAATCACACATCAAATTCCTCAATATAATATTTGGGAAGCATCCTATCGTTTATTACAGTCAATCGGTTATTGGCCTAGCGAAACTGTATTCGTATCTATCGTCGACCCTGGTGTAGGGTCTGATCGGCGGGCCGTTGTTGCAAAGACAGCCAATGATCAATACATCATTACGCCGGATAATGGGACGTTAACGCATGTGAAGCAATTCATCGACATAACCGAAGTCCGGATAATCGATGAATCAAAAAATCGTCTACCCAACTCTGGAGAATCCCATACTTTCCACGGCCGCGACATATTCGCCTATACTGGTGCCCGGCTAGCTTCCGGCGTTATCCAGTTTGAGGAAGTTGGACCATCAGTCGAACCTTCGACGGTCGTTGCATTACCTCTAAAAATGTCTACGATTGCCGATGAGATAATTACCGGCATTGTCGACATTATCGATCGTCCATTCGGCAACCTGTGGACCAATATCAGTCGGTTACAGTTCAAGGAAATTACAGAAAAGCACGGTGATTCAATTGAAGTTTCTATAACTACGGACGGACGAACTATCTACAACAACATTATGACATTCGGTCGATCGTTTGCGGACTTACACATCGGGGAACCGCTTGTCTATGTCAATTCTCTTGATAACATCGGAATCGCCATCAATCAAGGATCATTTGCAGATGCATATCGTGTCGGTACGGGGACTAATTGGGAGGTAGTTATTCGTAAAGCACCGAGAATTGTTTATGAATGACTTGTCCGTGTGTCACGAGAGTACTGTATGAATAACGAGGAAATCTTTACGACAGAAAGCACGAACTGTAAGACACCGGAGAAACCCTACGATAGATTGCGCTAACTGTACGACGAACAAGGGAAACTCTACGACGGATTGCGCCAACTGTACGACGAATAAGGGAAACTCTACGACAGAAAGCACGAACTGTAAGACACCGGAGAAACTCTACGACAAATTGCGCTAACTGTACGACGAACAAGGGAAACTCTACGACAGAAAGCACGAACTGTAAGACACCGGAGAAACTCTACGACAAATTGCGCTAACTGTACGACGAACAAGGGAAACTCTAAG
>NZ_JACCCL010000001.1:2160706-2417535 GCF_013408665.1 Sporosarcina sp. JAI121
ACGACAACCAAGCCATCCTACACGTTAAATACGGGCAACTAAACGCATATAAAAAAGCTAACGGGGATACGACTCCCCCGTTAGCTTTTTATTATAACAGCCGTTCATCAATATCTTGATCATCGGCTTTCCCGCCCAGAAGCATTTTCGCTTTCATCTTGGCCTGATTTTTAATGTCTTCATCAATATGCTGAATGATTTTATACACCGCAGCCGCTATGACGCTGGCGTCATCTGCAAGTCCTACGGCGGGTATGAAATCGGGTATGAGATCGATTGGGAATATCAGATAACTAAGTGCACCGACAATGATTAATTTCGATGACTTTGGCACTGACGGACTTTTTGCTGCATAGAAAAGTAGCAAACTATAATACACCGTCGTCTTCCCTGCCTGTTTCCCATATTTCATAACTTTGTCCCAGAATTTTTCATCGGAATAATGGATTTCCGTTTCTTGTATGCTGGTCTCCGGATCAAAATTCATTAGTTTGTCTTGATAATCCTTACGTTTTTTCATCATATCAAAACCTCTCCTATACGTGTTGAATGCTTTAATTCTACACGCTGCGACAATAAGTGTCATTCGACAAGAACGGAATGAGAAAACATAATTGTTTTAATGCTCAAATCCGCCGGGCTGTTAATTCAAAACAGGGAATATTTTTATAGGTTCCTACGCCATTCACCAAATAATATAGTCGAAAAAAATGCTCCATTGGATCCGCTACGACGCTAGAGGGATGTTTCCATGGATAAGGGTATAATTTATTTATTGGGCATGCTAAATTCATGCCGCATCCGGTTCGTAGAAGGATTTGTTCATTTGCAGTATATAGTAATTGAAAAAGGGAGTAATTCTACTAACAATAGAATTACGCTCTCTTTATTAATCCAACTCTATTAGTACGACTTTCCATACCATCCTATACATATGATGGACTACTAAAATGAAAAGGAAAGGACGTCCGCTGTGGATTTACCTGTATCAATTGCAACGAAGCGATTACCCCACGCGTCGCCGAAAGTCGAAGTGTATTATCCTGTTGTTACCCATTTGAAAAACACCAATGTTCAAAGTAAAATCAATCATGCCATCGTATCATCGTTAAATAAAATACTGATTGAGCAAAACTTTTACGCCAAAGAACTTGTGGAATTATTAGCTTCTTATGAGTTGAAGAACAACCAACGGAATATACTCAGTTTGAATCTTATCGTCTATTCGTTTACAGGCGGTGCACATGGCATGACTATCATTAAATCTCTTACATTTGATACAACAACGGGCAAAGAGTATACGTTAAAAGAGTTATTCAAAACAGACAGTCATTATGAAGAGAAGCTGTCAGATATTATTCAACAGAGAATTAAAGATTGGAAAATCGATTTGCTTGAACCTTTCAATGAAATTCGCAGTGATCAAGATTTCTATATTGCAGACACTTCTCTCGTCATCTATTTCCAACTTTATGAAATCACCCCCTATTATTGGGGGTTCCCTTATTTCCCCATTCCAATCTTAGATCTCGCGGATATTATCGAGCCCGACAGTCCGCTTGATCGCATGATGGCATTCACCTGAACATCCTTTAACTAGATTACGCCCATTGCCGAAACCGGAAATCTATTTCGACAATGGGTTTTTCCGCTTTTCATTATTCAAAAAGACTCTTCTGATAACAACTGCCGTTCGTCCCTCCACTTAACAAACCTCGACAATTAGCGATTCTTCGTTGTTTTTCGGTGAATTTACGGCTGACGAAACGATATATGCTTCCATTTGATTTTCATCGAACGGTTGCAAAAGATTCGCCAGTGAATCCACATCTTCATTTTCAGGATTGAGCCAAGTCGCCTCATCTTGCTGTCTTAGGATGACGGGCATCCGGGCATGAATTGGTTCCATTAAACTATTCGGCTTTGTTGTGATGGCTGTACACGTATAGATAACAGTACCTTCCCGCGATTTCCATGACTCCCATAAACCGGCGATAGCAAATAGTTCGTCTGATTTCAACTTGATGCGTATCGGGGCCTTTCCGTCTTCCGTTTTTTTCCACTCGTAAAAAGAGTCTGCTGGAATTAAGCATCGTCTTTTTTTAAATGCCTTCCGGAAACTAGGCTTTTCCGCAATCGTTTCCGCTCTTGCATTGATCATCTTATAGCCGATCTTTTCATCTTTTGCCCACGGCGGGATGAGCCCCCACCGCAAATGTCCAAGCCTATTTTTCGTTCCATCATTGATAACTGCAACGACTTGTTGCGAAGGCGCGATATTGTAGCTCGGTATATAATCACTTTCTTCAAATGCCGCCCCAATATCAAAGCGTTCAATTATTTCATAATATGGAGCGAATAACGTAAATCGACCACACATAGAAATTCCCCTTCCATTGGTTACTATCTGATATCCATACTGTACCATTTCTACTGAATCATTCAAAAATGATATACTGTTTACGACTACATAAAGAGGTGTTCATTACTGATGGAAAAAAATTATGGGGAATTGATTCCAAACCGAATTTTCATTGGAGGTGTGGATGCGATTGACAACCTGCTTGCGAAAGAAAAAATTGATATCATTTACGATTTACGTGCGGAGGTGAATAGTGCGCTTCCAAGCGAAAAGAGTATTCATCAGCCGATTGTTGACGATGCCGAGCAACAAGATGATTCTATTCTAGCCGCCGTAAAAAAAGTCATCGACGCGTACAACCAAGGGAAGAATATTTACTTCCATTGCAACACCGGTCGTGGCAGAGCAGGCACAATCGCAACTGCAACGCTTTTGGAATTGAGTCTGGCTAATTCCATTGAGGAAGCGGAAGAGATGGCAAAAGAAGCCCGTTCAAATATCAATATAAAGCCCCAATTCAAAGATGCACTGAAACGGATTTACGGAGAATAAGTTAATCATCAAAAATGCCAACCCCGAAATAATCTGAGCTGGCATTTTTGTTGTTTGTCAATTATTTTTTCTGTTGATTCCTTCTTTTAGATGAAGGCATAATCGGTTTATCTATTCCTGCTTTTTTCTTAACCTCACGTTCAATCCGTTCAAAACTACGTATGTCTGCCGGTCTGACCGTAATCGGTTCCTTTTTCAACAATTTACCCATTCCGAATACAAGTAAGAGAAGGAGGACTGTGAACGGCAATGCAGCCACCAGAGAAGCGGATTGCAATGCATCCAAACCACCAGCATATAACAGCACCGCCGCTATCGCCGACATCAGGAATCCCCATACCATCTTCACAATCAACGGGGGCAATAGACTGCCATTCGTTGTCATACTCGCAAGGATATACGTTGCTGAATCAGCAGATGTGACCAGGAAAGTGAAGATCAATAAGATTGCTAAACCGGACATGAGTCCAGTGAAAGGCATATGTTTAAACGTCTCAAAGATTGCAGAAGTGACGTCCGCGTCAACAGCTTCCGCTATCTTTGTACCGTTGTTCAAGTCACTGTAAACTGCTGTCCCACCCAATGTAGCAATCCACATACATGCAAACACCGGCGGAATGACCATTACTCCGACGATGAACTCCCGAATCGTTCTGCCTTTGGACACACGTGCAACGAATGCCCCGACAAATGGGGACCATGCGATTGTCCATGCCCAATAGAAAATCGTCCAATCTCGGACCCATGTCCCGCCATGATAAGGCTGTAAACGAAGACTGTATTGGATGAAATTTGTTATGTAATCACCGATTGCAAGTGTAAAGCTTTCCAGGATAAAAACCTTTGGCCCCACAATGAAAAAGAACACTAGCATCGCTATCGCCATACCTAAGTTAAAGTTCCCTAAATACCGGATTCCCCTGTTCAGCCCTGATGCTGCCGATAGCATATAACAGATGAAAACTACGATGATAATAATCAACTGTACGCTGAATGTACTTTTAATGTCAAAAACAGACTCCAATCCGCCGCCCATCTGCAAAATACCGAGGCCGAGCGAAGTGGCAATCCCCATTACCGTGGCAATGACCGCAAAAGAATCAATCCCGATTTTCATCTTTTTATTCGATCCGAGCAACGGTTCCAAAGCTGTGGAAATAAGCCCATCCTTTTTCTTTCGGAATTGTAAAAATCCGATAACTAAGCCAACGATTCCAAAGATAGCCCATTGAGAAATTCCCCAGTGGAAAAATGAATAACCCATTGCAGCCCGTGCCGCTTGCTCAGAATGTGACTCTATGCCTCCGATTGGCGATGTGAAATAGTGACTCATTGGTTCTGCCACACCCCAAAAAACGAGACCTACTCCGAAACCAGCCGAGAACAACATACCAATCCATGTGAAAAATGGATAATCCGGCCGTTCTTCATCTCCGCCAATCCTGATTGCCCCGTATTTACTTATTGCAAGACAAGCTAAAAATACCACAATAATGAATACAACAAGCAAGTAGAACCAACCAAAATTCACTGTTGTAAAGTCATATAACATATCCGCTACATTCCCGAACTTAGCCGGTAATGCCGCTCCCGCTACAACAAGAAAAAAGATAACTGTTGCTGAAATTAAGAATACCGGGTTTTTCCAAAACTTCCTATCCAAAGAAAACCGACCCCTATTAAATTATTTAATAACTATATACCCTAAACTACTTCCATTTAAATCGCAAATGAATATATTAAATAAAATTTATTAAAATCAGGACTTATTTACCCAAAACTCTGTGCTTTTCTCCTGAATACATAAAAAACATGAACCCGACTTTATGGATTCATGTTCAATCGAATAATCTATTTTAGTTCATCAATTTGCCGTTTCACTACAAATTTTTTGTGTTTCTTTTTCCATTCAATGACCGTATAGAGAATGAAAACGGCAACTACAAGAGCACCTGATACGAGGTAAACAGATTGGTAGCCATAATGGATTGCAATCAGCCCAAGCATGTAGGACCCGATCGCAAGTCCCAAATCAAAAAAGGTGAAAAATGTCGCAGTCGCATATCCGCTTCTTTCATGTTTTGTCGATTGCACGGCAAGTGCCTGAAAACTCGGCACAAGTGCACCGTAACCAAAACCGACAAGTCCGCCTGCAACCAAAAAGGACAATGCCGAATCCATGTTGGCTAATAGAATTAGACCGATGGCAAAAAATATAAACCCGGGAATTACTACATATTGTGGGCCTTTCTCATCGAAAAGCCTGCCTGTAAATGGACGCGTTACTAACATGACCGCTGCAAACACAAGAAAGAAAGTACTTGCCAATGCCAAAAAACCTTTTTCTTGAGCATAAATGGACAGGTACGATAAAACACTCGCGTACGACAACGCGATCAAACTTGCTAAGATTGCGACCGGCATAGCCCCTTTTTCAAACAGGTCTCCTATTGATAATTTACTTTTCTCGTTATTTTTTTCTAGAACAATCCCGGCCGGCGCCGATAGTGACGACAGTACACCTATTACCATTAAAATACTCATCACGATAAACAACACATCGAATGAATAGGATTGTATGATATACAGCGCGATCAACGGTCCTAGAACAACAGCTAAATTTGTCGACATCGCAAAATAACCTAGACCTGCTCCTCTTCTCGCGGTCGGTACAATATCCGCCGTAATTGAAACACCTGCCGTCGTAATAATACTAAACCATATGCCTTGTACAAAACGCAATACTAAAAGTCCTGTAAACGGCTGGATAAAATAATAGAGAACCGTACATATCAAATAGAGTATAAGACTAATCCATAACATTTTCCGTTTCCCTGCTATATCCAGTAATTTACCTGTAAACGGTCTAACAATGATAGCAGAAATTAAGAAAACCGACATCAGCAAGCCGGCTTCTTCATCTGTCCGATTCAACACGCCAATTGCATAAAGCGGCAATGTGGATACCAGACCATAAAACACGATAAAAACAGCTATATTCGTAAAAAAGAGACTTATGAACGGTTTTGTGAAAATGGGTTCTTTCTTCACCAAATTACATACTTCCTTCCTAGTTCAACTTTTTCAGCAGCGTCATAAGTAACGATTGTTCTTCACTTGACATCCCTTTTAAAGTTTCATTTTCAAACTCAATGATTGAGGCTTCTATTTCCGGAAATTTGTCTTTCGCCTCTACCGAAAGACGGACGACTTTTTCTCTGCGATCCTTTCCTTCATGCGTAATGAGCCACCCCAGTTCCTCCAACCGGCTGACAGTCCGTGTTATCGTCGGAGCTTCCACATTTAAATACCTCCATATCTCCGTCAATGTCATTTCAGTATGTTGATGAATACAAAACAATACAGTCCATTGGGAGGCAAATAAATCATGTTTTTTCAGTGTTTGATTCACCTCTTTATTTAAAAAACGGGTCCTTTGGAAAAGTTCATGAAATAACGGATTCAAGTCTTCAACCCCCTTTAATTACCTAGGTAACTATTTAATCATACTTCGTTATCCGAAACTTGTAAAGAAATGCGTTTTCAAGAAAAACAGGCAACCCGCGTTTATCGGATTGCCTGTCAAATCAACTTAATATTTATTGTGAACCTTTCCACTTCATCGAGATAAACATCGTAATCAGAAGAACTATCAGACCAAGAATGAATGGGTATATAATATGAACGTCAAATAATAATCCCGCAAGAAGCGGTCCTAGTACGTTCCCGATACTCATATAGGCATTGTTCATACCCATCGCAAATCCTTGCTCATTCCCCGCCAACTTGGAAATCAGTGTTGTCAATACAGGTCTCAGTATTGACGTCGAAAGGAAAATAATCATCGTAACACCGAAAAACATAATATAGCTAGGTACAAAAATGGACAGTAAAAACCCGAATGCAGCAAGACCAAGGAATATATTCAACACCACGGCTTCGCCGAATCGACGTACAATCCAATCGACAGCAAACAGCTGAATAACGACAGCCACGATTCCCGTCGATGTCACTAAAATCGCAATGTCTTTCGGGGAAGCTCCGAATACATTATCAACATAAAGACCGAGAACCGATTCATACGCCATTAATCCAAAGCTCATGACTAGTGTGATGATTAACGGGATAAAATAGGGCTTGCTGAATGACTGCGCAATTTCCTTTACCATCGGCTCAGGCTTTTCAGCTGAAACATCGATTTTCGTATCCATGCTTTCCTCCAACAGGAATGCAGAAAAAATAACTGCCGCAAGTCCGACCAAAGCGGATACAAGAAGTGGCATTTTTAATCCGAAGTCTGCTAAAAACCCACCGATTCCTGGTCCGACAACAATTCCAAGCGACATTGCGGCGGAAATGAAACTGTTCCCTTTTGCACGCTGGTCCATCGTCGTAATGTCTGCCACATAAGCAAAAATTGCAGGTATTAATAGTGCCGCCCCCACGCCCCCAATTGCACGGGAGAGATATAGAACGCCTATTGAATCCGAGAAATAGAAAACGAACATCGACAGAGCCAAACCACCAAGCCCATAAATGATCATTAGTCTGCGTCCAAAGCGATCTGTCCATCTGCCTCCTATCGGTGACATGAGGAGCTGTGCGCCTGCAAAAATGGCGATAATCAAGCCCGCCGCCGTTCCGCCTTGTCCAATTGACACAAGATAAGCGGGTAAAATCGGAATAATAATACCGAAACTTCCCACTGCAATAAACATATTAATCATTAAAATCAGCAGTTTCTTTCGTTGATCTTTAGTCACTCTATACAACCTACTTTCAATAGTAAACCGACTCCCCATTATAATCCGGATTGAAAGTAATTACCAACTATTTTTGAATGCTTGACACAAATTATTTCATAACCGTATATGTATCAACTGCACCACTCCCCTATGATGCAGTGTCTGCCGTTATTTTCCGGTCACGTGGCAGTGCTAAACCAACAAGTCCTATTATCGGCAAGAACGAAACGATAATCATTGTCGGATAAATGCCAAGCTGATCCATCAATATTCCGATGACGACGGAACCGATTGCCCCCATACCAAACGCCAGACCAACTGTCAGCCCTGCCATCGTCCCAATTTTGCTCGGTACAAGCTCTTGAGCATAAACGACCGTGACCGAAAAACTGAGCATAATGAAAAATCCGATGATCATAAGTAATAATGCGACAGCCCATAACGGGACATACGGGAGCAGCAGACATAAGGGTATCGGCACAGCAAGCGAAAGCACAATGATGTTTTTTCTGCCAAACCTATCCGCTAGTGGCCCCCCGAAAAATGTCCCCACCGCTCCAAGTGCAAGAAACAGGAATATGTATAATAGTCCGGCTTTGTCTATTAAATCGTACTTATCCATTAAATGAAAGATGAAAAAGCTGGTGATATTCGTAACGTAAAATGAACGGGCAAAAATGATAACAAGTAGTAAAACGAGTGCTATTCCTACTTGTTTTTTCGTCAACTTTCCTATGGATGATAGCAGTACTTTCTTGCGATTGTTCAACTTTTCCTGTTCCAACTGTTTTTTATACCAAGCAGATATTTTTAGTAATATGAAAATGCCAAGTGCTGCGACAAGCATAAATAACGCCGCCCCTATTTGTCCAAGCGGCACTAGTATAAATGCACTAATCAAAGGAGCAAGTGCCTGCCCCGAATTCCCCCCCACTTGGTAAATGGATTGGGACAGTCCACGCTTCGACCCTGCAGCCATAAAAGATACCCGTGACCCTTCCGGATGAAAAATAGCGGAACCGAATCCTAGAAACATGACAGAGACGACAATCAACCAGTAGTCCGGGGCAAAAGCAAGCCCTCCTATCCCCATAAACGAGAACATCATCCCGATTGGCAGTGCAAACGGTTTCGGTTTTCGGTCACTGAAATACCCTACTACCGGCTGTAATACGGATGCAACCATGTTCAAAGCGAAAAAAATGAATCCTAGTTGTGTGAAGGTTAGTCCTCTCTCTTTTTCAAGAACTGGAAACATCGCAGGTACTACAGATTGCAGCGTATCGTTCAGCAAATGGACCCCACCAATTGCAAACATGATTGGATAAACAGGATTTCCCAGTGGACTTGATTCCTTTATTTTTGTCATTTAATTCTCGCACCCTTTCTCTGCTGATGAAAACTCAGTAGACCAAGTATATAGTATCTTCCGAGTATTTTGATGTTTTGAAGTGCAAAAAAATGATTATGGCCTCTTATGCCGATTTACTTATGTAGTAGAGACTAATTATTGTTAGAAAGAGGCGACTCATTTGAACATACATGAAACAATCAGAACGAACGTGCTCATCAAATTTACTTTGATGAGCACGGTTTATTTAGTATAAAATCTATACTTGATATACTTTGTATATCAAGTGTAGTGAAATTATCGAAGGAAGAGGTGATACTAATGAAGGTTTGTCCTTATTTGGAATCGTGCTTTGAAATTTTAGGCAGACGTTGGAATGGTCTCATCGTCCATTACTTATCGAATTGCCCAAACTCTACCGCACACTTTTCTGATATGAAACGCGATTTGAACGATATTACCCCTCGGTCCTTATCATTGAAACTAACTGAACTCGTCGAGCATGACTTGGTTGTGAAAGAAGTTACAGAAGGTACACCCGTCACTATTTCTTATCACCTGTCTGAAAAAGGACAGAAATTAGCAATCGCCCTCCAACCAGTTCATAAGTGGGCACAAGAAAATATAGAGCTGGAACTGACTAATACAAAATAAAGAAATGAGGCATCAAAATGGAAATGAAAAACAATATGATGTGTGACTTAGAAACCGGTGTTTGCGGACCCGGTGGAGATACTGAAATGAAATTCATCGATCTCTCTGCACCTACAAAAAAGGTTGACTTATATTATGTTACGGATCCGATTTGTTCCCATTGCTGGGCATTGGAACCGGTTCTTCGCAAATTCGAATCGCAATACGGTCAATATTTCAATATGCATACATTGATGGGTGGATTGTTGGAGAAATGGGACGGCTTTGCCGATTCTGCAAACGGCATCAATGGACCGGCAGATGTTGCTGGTCATTGGAGAGAAGTTGGCGAACATTCCCGTATGCCGATTGATGGAACACTTTGGTATGATAATCCGATCGAATCTTCCTTCATTCCTTCCCGTGTATTCAAAGTGATTCAAAAGAAAAATCCAGAACTTGCTAATGTATTTTTACGACGTGCACGGGAAGCACTTTTCGCTTTTAATAAAAACATTGCACAGGATGATATGTTAATCGATCTTGTCGATAGAATCGGTCTTAATGGGGAGGAAATAATCAGACAATCAAAGCTGCCAGAAGCTGATACTTCTTTACATGAGGACTTTCAACTTGTTCGACAACTAGGCGTCCGCGGTTTCCCGACAATCGTCATGTTGAATGAAGAGAAAAAAGGTGTCAAAATTGTAGGTGCCCGTGCGCTTGAACAATATCTTGCTGCTCTCCAACAGATGCTTCCAGGGGATACTTTGCAACCGAAGCAACTATCAAGTTTACTGTCCCTTATCCAAAAGGAGAAACTGTTATTCTCACGTGAAATCGAGGAGTTTTATGCAATTGAGGAAAAAGATTTCCAGACGTTCGTAAGTAAACAATTGGCCAATGCCGATTTTAAGACGAAGGAAGTTCTTGGAGAAAAATATATTTCGATCATCGGTTAATGCTACACGATGGCAAGCTAGACATATTTTGTCCAGCATGCCATCGTTTTTTATAACACGTGAAGGCGCATGAGGTCCCAACCCCGATTCTGGAAGCAATTCACTTATACTCATATCAATCATTTTAGATGGTTTAAAAAAGTTTCCTTTTGACTTATTTTTCATCGTCAATTTGGCAAGACTTTGGGGTATACATAACAGAACGGAAGGGGTTGAATACTTTCATGTTTGCTTTGAATGGGGATACTATGCTTTATTACTTTCCTTTCTTATTAATTTTAGTTACGTTTGAATTGTCTTTGTCCGCTTATAAATCCAGTGGTTCAGAATGGACAACTAGGATTGCACTCGGAAATTTTATTGTCAATCTACTATGGACTGCGCTTCTTTTATCCATTGTATTTAATCCGAATTTGTTCACTCCTGAATTTGTACCGTATATGGTGGAACTCTACGACAGCACTAAAGAGAAAATCACCTTCACAATCAACCTAAGTAAGACAGCTATCGTAGTAGCTGTTATCGTGACAAATTCAATTGATGTTTACAACGGGTTCAATAATATCGGAGTGAAAGAAGAAACATAACCGAATTATTTTAGTTAAATGTGCTGAGTATGAATGTCATTCCATTCCCGACACTGGAAACCGTTTATACAATCTGAATGTTTAATAAAAGTAACAATGAAAGAAACTATACCGAGTAGATGCACACTCTGTGTTGTTTCTTTCGTTGTTTTCACTATGCATTAATATGAATTCTGTATACTCGCTATCCACTTATTGGATTTTTCAGTACTCGTATGCAATACCTTCATAATGTATTTAAAACCCACAACCGTTACATGCTGTTCTTCAGAAGTTGCGTAAATATTTTCGTAGCTCTATGATAATGTCTGCATGATTCTTTTCTTTTCCAGTTCAGAGAAGTGCCTGTCCCACACCATTATCTGTTTTAACATGCGTTTTACCCCTCTAGTATTATGAGTGTTTTAGCACATCTACTTGTTTGTTTAAACTTTTAATGAGAAATAAATAAATTCGATTAGTGGCTGCTAACAGTTCGACTAATCCTTTTCTATTTGCCAATAAATCGAGTGTGATTTCAATTTTTTCAATTCAGCTGCGCAATTATCTCTTTAACCTTTCTAGTTTTAGATACAATCAGACTCGCTGTAATACCGGCAGAGAGTACTGTCGCAAATGATAATACCAAGTGAATAGAAGGTATCAACAGACTGCCTGTAGTAACAATTAGAACATCCACACAAAATATCACAAAACCCGCATTAACGTTCAGTTTCTTTGCAATCATTTGTGCCAGTAAATCAGTCCCCCCAATACTTATGTCTAAACGAAGCATGATGCCTATTCCCGTACCGATTACTATTCCACCACATATGGCGCTTACTAGCGGAATAGTCACTATTTCCCTTCCAATTATATGCAGTGGATACAACAAATCTATAATCAAAGATGAAAATAACATGCCATGGATTCCATGATAAAAAAATGAACGATAGTACTTCCATGCCAAAAGGAATATTGGAATGCTAACTATAAGAAACGTGAGACCCACTTTGACATCCATTGCATAATGAAAAATCAGACTAATTCCAAGCCCACCTCCATCTAACAACTCGAACGGAACAAGAAACACATTCACACCTATCGCGACTAACAAACTTCCGATAAATATCATCAACGCCTTTTTCAGAAAATACACAAGGGTCCCCACCTATTTCATTTACTTTATAGATGTATATGATTGTTTTGTGCATTTCTTCACTCCTTTACGGCAATTCGTTACAGAAAAACATTAAACGGAAGTAATTCATTTGAAATAGTGCAGAGTAAGGATGAGATACCCGATTATGATGAATCGGCCGTTGTGTTGCTATACAAACGTTTCGTCACATAAAAGAGCAGGTACCTGATAAGCTGTGAAAAAAGGGTCATGAAGCCGATCCATATTAAAAAACAGCCCACTTCAATGGATTAATTCCATTAGAGTGAGCTCTTTTATTACCGATACTAATATAGGTTTCTGTAAATATTACATTGACTTTGTACCGGCGCTAGGGTATGTTACTTTCTTAATTTACCAAACAGTCCAGGAAAACTAAATTGTCATTACACTTCGTCATTTCTTATAAATAGTTCCATTTTCATCATTCTCGTTTAAAATTCCCTTTTATTATACAATAAGGGATACTCTTTCCACTGTTTCAATTCACAGCAAAATTTATTTTTGGTACACTGAATTTATAGTGTTTTTCCTCGGAGGTGTTTTTAGGTGAAGAAGTTCAGCAAAAAAGTGAAACCGATTTTTACTCATCCCTATACAATTATTTTAACATTACTCTTCATCAAAATAATCGGTTTCCGACTGGTCGTATTTCATAATAAATCCATCTTACATATCGCATTTATTGAATTTCCACTATGGGCATTTTTCCTGTCTCTTATCATTTTTTTAGCAAGAAAAAGAATGTGGACGGGAATCATTTTATTCAATACTGTATTATCCGTCTTATTCATAGCTATTATCTACTACACACGTTACTTTTCAACGATTCCATCCTATTATGATTTACAGCAAATTTACCAGTCGAATTCCGTTGGAGGAACTGTCGGACTTCTTAGCAAGCCATATGATTTCCTGTTCTTCCTAGATATTGCGCTGTTACTTCTTATCGCTTATTACTGTACTAACAAAAAAATTAAACCTTCACTCAAAATCAGCAGACGTTTAACAATCCTATTCGGAAGCATCAGCATCATTACAACATTATTGGCATTCCGGCAACCACTCATCGATGTTTCTTACTTTGCGAAAGAGAATGGTTATTTGCAATCACAGGCCGTCCAAGTTTTCACGCGCGGTTTCGGAATTGCGTTGGCTTCCGATGTTAATTTGTCCGAACAAGACGTTGAAAAATTAAAAGGAAATGATTTTGTTCCCCCGGATGAGCATGCCTCGTATGGTATTGCCAAGGATCGACATGTTTTCGTCATTCAAGTTGAATCACTGCAAGGCTTTGTAATCGATAAACAAGTGAATGGGCAAGAAATTACACCGAATTTAAACGCCTTATTGAAAGACAGCGCTTATTTTGACAATGTCTACCAGCAAATCGGTGCCGGTAACACTTCCGACGCCGAATGGCTCATGCATACGTCCATATACCCTGAAGGGATGGATCCTACGGTCAATGTTATAAACGGAGACCCTGTTCCCTCTCTACTACATACTTTACAGGACCACGGTTATGGCACGGCCACTTACCATGCGGATGATGTCACCTATTGGAGTCGCAATAAACTATACGCTGCACTTGGTTTTGACTATGTCTATACAGATGTAGAAATTCCGGCGGAACAAGAAATAGGCTTCGGGCCGGCGGATGAAGTTTTATTTGATTTCGTTTCACAACAACTGCCTTCACAATTAAAGATGAATGCAAAAATGTATTCCAACATTATTACGTTGACAAGCCATACTCCATTTGAAATGCCTGAAAACCTTCAGAATCTTACACTTTCGGAAAGCTATGATAATACGTATATCGGTAACTATCTTCAATCCATCCGATATACAGATGAACAAATCGGAAATTTCATCGCTACACTGAAAGAGAAGAATCTATACGATAATTCGCTGATTCTGATTTACGGAGATCATTCAGGAATTCATGGAGCTCCCGTTACAGAAAACGACGAGTCAATACTATTGGAACTGCTCGGTCATCCATACAACTTGCAAGACCGTTTTGTCATCCCGGTCATCTTTAATGGAGGAGGACTTTTCAAAGGAGAAACGATTAATCACTTGGGCGGGCAAGTTGACTTGATGCCTACCTTGTTGAATTTGCTCGGTATCGAATATCATGGACAGATGATGGGTCATAATTTGTTTCACTATGAAAACAATTTACTCGGTATGAGGTATCATTTGCCTGGCAGTTCGTTCATAAACGATGACACGCTATATGTCGCACCAAGCGCTAAATTCCCCGCAATTCTATACAATTTGGAAAATATGAAAGAAAAGGAACGGTCGAATAAAACTCAGCAATCTATTGATAATGCCCTACAAATCATGCAGCAATCCGACCAAATCTTAAAAACGTACAGTAGCCGAAAATAAATAAGCGAAGCGCTGCCCTATGACTAGAAAAATGTGCTATTCATAGGGTACTTTTATGCGGGTATCACTTCCCAATCTACTATATTGAAGTAACTCTTTAGTACAACTTGAAAAGCACGCAAAAAACGCCTCACACTATTTCAGTGCTGGAGGCGTTTATACTGTCATTTCAATCAGTCGGAACTACCTCAATCCGATCTTTTTCGGTACCCGCCACGACGACCGCTGCCGATGCATCCCCTACGATATTCACAGTAGTACGCATCATATCCAAAATCCGGTCAATACCTGCGATAAGCGCAATTCCTTCGAGCGGCATATTAACGGAGGTCAACACCATCGCTAACATAATCATACCGGCCCCCGGAACACCCGCCGTTCCAATTGAAGCCAAGATAGTAATTAAAACAACTGTTAAAAGTTGAGTGAATGACAAGTTCAGGTTGTAAAATTGTGCAATGAAGATAACAGCAACACCTTGATAAATGGCCGTGCCATCCATATTTACCGTTGCACCAAGTGGAAGGACGAAACTTGATATTCTATTCGGCACACCAAGGTTTTCATTCGTGTTTTTAATGGTGACCGGTAATGTTCCCGCACTGCTCGCAGTACTGAAAGCGACAAGCGCAGCCGGCGAAATTCCTTTGAAAAACGTAATGGGACTCATTTTTCCCCATACTTTTACGGCGGAAGAGTAAACAATCGCAGCATGGAGAATGCAGGCGATATAGACAGCCACTATCACTTTAACCAGCGGCAAGAGAACGGATAATCCATACTGACCGACAACTGGAGCGAGTAAACCGAGAATCCCGAGTGGTGCCACTTTCATGACGATGCCGGTTATTTTATACATCACCTCTGCAAATCCTTCAAAGAATCGATACACCGGCCGAGCTTTTTCGCCTACAAAAGTAATGGCTAATCCGATGAACAATGCAAAGAAAATAATTTGCAGTATATTCCCCGCAGCTAAAGCCGTAAACGGGTTTTCTGGAATAATATTCAAAATTGTTGTAATGGCGCTCTGCGGTTCCTGAGTAGCCGCTTCCGGAATAGTCAATCCATCCGTCGATATCGTAATTCCTTTACCTGGGGAAACCGCAAATGCAACAGCAAGACCGATGATGATTGCAATCGCTGTCGTACCCAAATAGTAAACAATCGTTTTAACTCCCATTTTGCCAAGCTGTTTCGGATCAGACGTTCCAGCTACACCCACAACTAGTGTCGATAAGATAAGCGGGGCTATGATGAATTTAATTAGCCGCAGAAACAAATCACCGAACGGTTTTAGAAAATCTATGGAACTGCCAAAAATACTTCCCAAAATTATTGCCAAGACAAATGCGATAAAAATTTGAGTGACAAGATTGAACTTAATTTTCATCTCCCTCTCCTTTCCTCTTTTTTTCTTACTTCATCTTATACATGCCGTACCTCCAATATGAATGAAAAAGGCGCATCCCGTATGAATTAACTACGAAACGCACCTTTATAGTATTAATTTATTATTAAGGTTGAAATCCAATGAATCCGCTACGAGAAATCTTTGGTCAAGTCTATAATAGCAAGCTTTTATAGCTTTTCCAATATAACCAGAAAAAAAACAGCGCAGGCGCCTTTCAGGTGGTAGCCGGAGCGATAAGACTGGCAGCGATCTTCTGCCCGGCTTACCGCGGGAGGCATCCACAAAGCGCCGATGCGCTTATGAGAGAGAATCCTTATTCCAGTTCTATAATAATAGACAATCTCAGTGGCCTCAATATACTCTGGAAATACCAGCGCGGGCTCCTTTCAGGTGGCAGCTGAGCTAAAAGGAAATCTCCACTTCAACATATACATTCTTATTAAATCCATCTACCGACAATCGGATAATTATACATTTCATCATTCAATGCTTTGACGATTGCTATGATTGGTACAATCAACCACATTAAACCGAAACCAATTACCATTGGGATACCGACAATTACAATAATAAGAAGCGTTGAAACAAAAATCAGCGCCCCCATGACAAGTTGGAATAATACTGCTTGTATCGCCATCCTTTTGACTTCCAAATCATCAATAAGTAGATAAATGACGAACGGCACCAAAAATGGCATGAAAAAAGCACTAGCATGAACCAACACCTTTAAACCTTTATTCTCCATAAAACTAACCTCCCTATCTTTTTCTAGTACTATATTATACGAATGAAAAAGAAGGAAGTTTCATTTCATCATTTCCACCGTTCAACCGCTGAATGTACCGTTGATAATAACAACGGTCCTTTCTGCATAGGAGGTGGGCATGTTTTATTATATTCGAATATCTTAGCGTTTAATTTCGCCAGCCGCATTTCCAAGCCAGTTGTCGCACCATCTTTATGATTCCCCGCAATTGCAATCGCTTCATCACGGATTTCATGCTGCAGCTTCAACCAATATGGTAGATAGCCTGCATCCTTGGCGATTCGCTGGAAGTGTTGAAATGTATCACCGGAAAAATACTCTGGCGGTAATGGCTTACCATGTCCTTGCAAATTATCCATGCCGCCTTTTTTCGTATATTCTTTTAATATATCCCCTATCAAATCATTGTATGGCGGATTTACATTACCTTCTTTCATTCGATGTCACACGCCCATCCCTTTCAGATTTTAACAATATCATTTTTTCCAGACGTATAGTCCAATTTCATCTGCTCCAATTCAATTTTCATTTTTTCTGTCTCAATAATGTAGTTTTGCTGTTTCAGTTTTTCCAATTCGATTTCTTCGCGCACAAATTCTCCTTTAATCTTCACGATTCTTCGCTGATGGTCTGTAATGATGGCAATGATCGGTACACACATTACAATCCCGACTATAATGATTCCTTCAAACATAATAATCGCTCCTTATCCATTTTGTTAATTCAATTGTACATTATTTCAATTGCCAGTCATATACAATTTATCCGCTTACTTCAATTTTCGAAAGGGTACGATAAAAATAGTTGGGCATACTTTTATCATACGATGAAGGAAATGAGGTTATTCAATTGGATTTCACGCTTGAGGAAGCTGTTGTTAACTATGCACTGCCAATCAGTTCGGATGATGACTTTGCATCTCTACTCGAAGCCATCGGTGACGCCAAAATTGTCCTCTTAGGGGAAGCCAGCCACGGAACATCTGAGTTCTACACAGTACGTGCCAAGCTATCAAAAATGCTTATTGAACAAAAAGGTTTTTCAGCCATCGCGGTAGAAGGAGATTGGCCTTCAGCCCAACATGTCAACCGATTTATTAAAGGACATGGACATCAGAAAGAAACGGGTCGCGAAGTATTGAAAGCCTTTGAAAGATGGCCGACGTGGATGTGGGCTAATGAAGAAATAGCCGTGTTCATCGACTGGCTGAAAAAATATAACGACTATAAAGACTCGGATCAAAAAGTCGGCTTTTACGGCATTGATATGTATAGTTTGTGGGAATCGATGGAAGAAATTATCCGTTACTTAACGGAGTCTAATCCGGAGGGTGCCGACCTTAAACTGGCGAAAAAAGCTTTTTCCTGCTTCGAGCCTTTCAATGGAATGCCGGATCATTATGCGATGTCCACCGCGCATTTTTCACAAGTATGCATTGATGAAGTGAGCAATTTGTTATCATCCATCTGCTCTCACAAAAAGCATTATGAAGATGAACAGGAAAGCAATCTAAATTTAAAAGTGAATGCACTCATCGCTAAAAATGCAGAAGAATATTATCGCACAATGCTCCAAGACAATGCACTTTCTTGGAATATCCGTGATGAACATATGGTCGAGGCGCTTAAAGAAGTGAAAGCCCATTACGGAGAAGATGCGAAGATTATCGTCTGGGAGCACAATACCCATATCGGAGACGCACGTGCAACGACGATGAAGGACGATGGAATGACGAATGTTGGTCAACTGCTCCGTGAACAGTATAAAAAAGACGAGGTCTATGCAGTAGGTTTTGGCACACACCAAGGCACTGTAATAGCAGCCGGAGAATGGGGAGCCCCTTTCGAAGTAATAAATGTTCCCCCTGCCCGTCAACACTCGTGGGAAGATTTATTACACTCAACAGGTGCATTCGATAAACTGTTCATCTTCAATGACGAAAGCCGAAAGTATTTCACGAGCTGGATTGGTCATCGTGCAATCGGCGTCGTCTTTAATCCTGAATATGAAGCATTCGGAAACTATGTACCGTCCCAAATGGGAAACCGATATGACGCATTTATTTATATAGATCAAACTAAAGCATTGACTCCATTAAAGTTGAAAGAAAAGACAATAGATAGTTGAATTAGGTAATTGGGAAAAGGACAAGCAAGCTTGTCCTTCTCTCGTTGGATACGCAATGCTTACAGCTTTTGCAAACGCACTTTCTATCTATTCTCTATTGTGATCAAGTCACTCTCACGCTTCCCTCCCATAACGACCATTAGGACAGTTGCGACGATTTGGACTATCGTTTTCATCTTCTTTTCCCTCCTTGCCCCATAATCCTGTACCAATTAATTGTAAGGAGCTCAAATCAGTCTACCCATCTATTCAGGTGTCATTCACTTTTTATTTTCGTAGCATCATATTAGCATTGTTTAGGAAAATGAAAAAAGCTGACTGCCCATGGCAATCAACTTTTTCTCCATACTATTATCCCCTGATCATTGCGCGAATGTTGCTGGCATAACAGCAGCAACGACTTCCCCTGTTGCAACCATAACTTCGTCTGCAAATACTTCCACAGACACTTTAAATTTCTTCGGGTGTATTTCTTCCACTTTACCTACTGCTTTCAACAAAGTTCCTTGCTTAGTCGGTTTCAAATAATTGACGTTCAATGACGCTGTTACGAATCGCGGCGGTTCCTCTCCGCTTCCCGGTTCATGTCCATTTTTCCGATGCAGCGCAAGTGCGGCTGAGCCCGTTCCGTGACAATCAACGAGTGATGCAATTAGCCCGCCGTAGACGAATCCTGGAATCGCAATATGCTTCGATGACGGTTCATAATACGTTACCGTCTCCTCCTCTTGCCATCCAGTACGAAAATGGTAACCGTCCTCATTTAAACGACCACAACCAAAACACCAAGCGAAATCATTCGGATAATCATCTTGAATTGCTTGTACTACCTTTTTCTGTGTTTCCAACATTTCGATTTCCCCCACTCCATGATCTGACGTAATCATTATAACATTCCGACAATAGGTTAGTCCTCCAAAATATCTTTCAGAAACTTTTCCCGGTGATCCAAAAAATATTTCGTGATCTGATAATGCTCCGTCATTTCATATTGCGTTTCCTTTATTTTCCCGCCATCGAAACTTAAAATGGTCGCATCAGGATAGCCTAATATAATTGGTGAATGGGTAGCTATGATGAACTGACAATTCTCTTCACGGACCAGATCATGCATAATACGCAAAAAAGTCAATTGACGTTGCGGCGATAATGCAGCTTCCGGCTCATCTAACAGATAAATGGCCTTTCCATTAAAGCGATTTAAGAATAATGACAGGAAGGACTCGCCGTGAGATTGTTCATGTAATGATTTACCACCATAGCTTTCAAGTACGGCCGGCCCTAAATTATCAATATGGGAAGCAAAATGATAAAAAGATTCCGCTCGCAAAAAGAATCCATTCGTCACTTTCGGCATCCATGATAATCGTAGATGTTCACTTAATACACTCTCGGACGCTTCTACATCATATGTATTATTCCGACCGCCCCCTGCCGAATTAAATCCGCACAAATCTGCGATCCCCTCAAGCAATGTAGACTTTCCCGAGCCATTTTCCCCGACAAAAAATGTAACACTCTTCGTAATGTCCAATTCCGACATGGATTGAATGGAAGGAATTGAAAATGGATACAACTCTTTTGTTTTGTCCTCTTCATGAAGAAGCGTAATTTTTTTCAAAAACAAATGACCATTCCCCTCTCGACAAATTTCCCCTAGTGAATAAGCATATATTTAATAGTCGTAATACTATTCCAAACACCATCCGTCTGCGTATACTACAGAAACGAGTTTCAGGAGGAATTGAAGATGAAAATAAGGGCACTTCTATTAGTAGCTATTATGATTGGCGGCGCATACGCGATGATTCACTCATTCCACGATTACGATGACACGGAGTTTACTGTACTTCTTGACTCTATAAAAAATCCGTTCACTTCCCTTATCATAACAAAATCATCCCCTCTCGATTTCAAACTTGAAACGTGGCAAACGGAGGATAAAGAAAAAATTGAAAACGTAATCGATTTCCTTCAGAATTATCACGTGCGAAAATTAAAACCTGAAGAAATAAATACTGAAGACAACATCAATGAGTTTAGCATTATATTAACAGATGTAGAAGGCAACGAGGTGATAATCAAGATAAATGAAAACCTGATTATCCAAAACTCCTCGCTCTATTACGAATTTGTTGATGGGCCGATCGATGCGAACTGGCTTGTTCAGTTTTTTCTAAACCTTTGACACTATGAGGACAGGAAATTGATTCTATTCTTGTCCTTTATCCCATAAAATTTACTCCAATTGAAAAGATTTCCACCGCCCACCTCTTTCCTCGCCGATTGTATTTCCATTCCATCCCCCTGAATAAAGAGAAGGCAATGAAGATATAAAAAACGCTTCACAAGTCGGACATACCTCTTTAATCTCTATTAGTAATGTTTATTGCACTGAGAAGTTTCAACTATCGTATATACTTATCAAAAGAGTACATAAAAGGAGTTCATATAACATGGAATTTAAAAACATAGATGAACAAATTATTCAAAAATATCAAGAAGATGAACAGCTGATGATTCGATTGTTTGTACAATGGTGTTCCAATAATGAGCTGAATCCACATGCGTTATACGGCCGCGCATATCCCGATCAGCAAGAGAACGAGACCATGAAGAAGATAATTGAAGAAGCAAAATTTGAAGACCAAATCGACATTGATAATGAAACGATGCTCGATGTCCTACAGCTGTTCGGCAATGACGATCTTGCGTTTATCCTATCGGACGAAATCGAACGCCTTCCAAAAAAGCAATAATACTATATCTGAATATTTCCAAAAGTACGATTTGCTCTTTTACTTTTAACTAGTTCTACTATATACTATTATTTAGTTCGACATCCGTAATAAAAGGGAGAGATTGGATTGGTTAAAAGTATGCCGCTGCGTTCAGAAGTAAATACAGAAGAAACGTGGAATTTACAAGATCTTTTCAAAACTGAAGAAGAATACAATACAGCAATAATCGATCTTGAAAAAGAAGTCGATACGTTTGCTGAAAAGTTCAGCGGAAACATTACAGATGCCACCTCCGTGAATGCTGCATTGAAAAGCTATGCGTCGATATATGAAAATATGGTCCCCATCGGTACTTACACTAGCTTGTCATCTAGTACAGACCAAACAGATGATGAAGCACAAATGCGTTCAAGTAAATTTGGATCCACTGCCGCGAAACTTACTAGTAAACTTTCCTTTCTTAACAGTGACCTGTCTGAATTGCCTGTGGAAACTTTAGAAGAGGCGATGCAGCAGTCCAATGAATTCAAAAATTATTTAGAAAAACTGATTCGTAAAAAGAAGTACCAACTGCATCCTGAAGTTGAGAAAACATTGGCTGCTTATTCATCGACATTCAACGCTCCTTACAGCTTGTATAACACGACGAAAATGGTTGATATGTCATTTGAAGATTTTGCAGTGGATGGGAAAAATTATCCTTTAAGCTACGTATCGTTCGAAGGCAATTGGGAATCAGAAGCAGACACGGTCAAGCGCCGCACTGCATTTGACGCATTTTCCGCAAAATTAAAAGAATATCAGCATACGACAGCAAAAACATATGATATGCATCTGCAAACAGAAAAAACAACATCCGATCTACGCGGTTATGATACGATTTTCGACTACTTATTATTTAGCCAGGAAGTTGATAAATCCATGTATGACCGCCAAATTGACCTGATCACGAAAGAACTTGCGCCTCATATGCGTAAATATGCAAACCTTATACAAAGAGTCCATGGACTTGACAAAATGACATTTGCTGATTTGAAAGTTCAGCTTGATCCGACTTACGAACCGAAAATCACTGTCAATGAATCAAAAAAATATATTGATGATGCACTTGCGATCATGGGCGAGGATTACGTGAACATGGTGAATCGTTCTTACAAAGAGCGCTGGATAGATTTCGCACAGAACAAAGGAAAATCAACGGGTGCATTCTGCTCAAGCCCATACGGCATCCATCCGTATATTCTCATATCGTGGACCGGCAGCATGGAAGATGTATTTGTGCTTGCCCATGAACTTGGACATGCAGGTCATTTCTACAACGCAAACCGAGAGCAGAATGTATTCAATGCACGTCCATCCATGTACTTCATTGAAGCCCCTTCAACGATGAATGAAATGCTGGTCGCCAACCACTTGTTGAAAAACTCGGATGATCCCAAATTCAAACGTTGGGTCATTTCATCCATTGTTGCACGCACGTACTACCATAATTTCGTAACTCATTTACTCGAAGCCGCATACCAGCGGAAAGTATACGAGTGTATCGATGAAGGTGGAAGTGTCAACGCCGGTATATTAAACAACTTGAAACGCGGTGTCCTTGAGGAGTTCTGGGGGAATGATGTAGAGATCAATGAAGGCGCTGAACTGACATGGATGCGTCAGCCGCACTATTACATGGGCTTGTATCCATACACGTATAGTGCCGGACTTACTATTTCCACACAAGTGTCAAAACGTATTTTGGAAAAAGGTCAACCTGCTGTCGATGAATGGCTGGATGTCCTAAAAGCGGGCGGTACAAAATCACCTGCTGAACTTTCTAAAATGGCTGGTGTTGATATTACAACTGAACAACCATTGCGTGACACAATTACTTACATCGGCGATCTGATCGATGAACTCATCGTTTTGACGGAAGAAATTGAAGCAAATGAAACCACGAAGATCTCACAATAAGTTCACAACAAAAAGCTGACGAAACCGTAAAGGTATCGCCAGCTTTTTGCTCTTATTTTTTCATCCACTCGGGTTTCCCAAAACCTTCAAAGTCTGAATCAATCACTTTTTCAAATTCTGCGGATTCTACGATTTCGATAATATCTTTAGCAAATTGTTTATCGGCATTTTCCGTTTTTACTGCAACTACGTTTCTGTAAATATCAAGCATATCCTCAAGCACTAGCGCATCTAATAAATTCATGCTTGCAGCAAGTGCAAAGTTTCCAGGAACAGCAGCTAAATCAGTTCCTTCAACGGAGCGAGGCAGCTGGCCGGCTTCGATAGGCTGAAATACCAAGTTCTTCTTATTCATTGTAATATCCTTCTCGGATACTTTTAATACTTCCGCATTTGGATCGAATTCTATCAGACCCACGTCTTGCAACACTAAAAGTGCACGAGCCCCATTGACCGGATCGTTTGGAATGGCAATCTTTGCGCCATCCTCAATTTCTTCAATTGTCTTGAACTTATTTGAAAAAATCCCCATTGGAGCTGTTGGAACGATAATAAGTGGTGACAATTCCGCTTTCGTTTCTTTCACGACATTCTCCAAGTAAGTCGTGTTTTGGAACAAGTTTGCATCAATATCGCCACTTGACAGTGAATTGTTCGGCTGAATATAATCACTGAATTCTACCAAATCCACCTTGTATCCCTTTTTTTCTAATTCAGGAATAATCGCCTTTTTCAACATATCACTGTACGGTCCTGCAGTCGCACCGATTTTTAAAGATTTATCACCAGATGCTTTCTCTTTTCCGCCACAAGCGGCTAGTGCTGTTCCAAGAATAAGAACTGCTATAACAAATAGAAATTTTTTCATAGTTTTTTCTCTCCCTATCATCTTTTATCCACTACTTTTGAAATACGATCTCCTACAAATTGAATGACTTGTACAAAAATAATTAATATCACGACAGTGACAATCATAATCGTATTGTCATAACGATAATAGCCGAATCGGATTGCTAAATCTCCGATTCCTCCACCGCCGACAACGCCCGCCATCGCTGAATAGGCGACTAAACTAATGACTGTCAGTGTCACGCCTTGAATAATGCTTGTCTTCGCTTCCGGCAGTAGCACATCTTTGATAATCATCCACGGCGTTGCACCAACCGCGATTGCAGCTTCAATGACACCTTTATCAATTTCACGCAGCGAAGTCTCTACGATTCTTGCAAAAAACGGTATTGCGGCAGCGGATAACGATACACTCGCTGCACCAGGACCAATCGGGGTTCCTACTATTAATATAGTCAACGGAATTAACGCGACAAGTAAAATTATGAACGGAATAGATCGGACCATATTGACGATAAAACCGAGAACTGAATTCAATGCCCTGTTTTCTAAAAACAACCCTTTATCCGTTATGAACAACAGAATACCTAATGGTAGTCCGATAAGTAGTGCGATAGCGAGCGAAATACTAATCATGTAAAGCGTCTCCCCGAACGCTTTCGTTATATCGGGCATTAATTCCATAACGTGTGGAATATCAATTCCCATAATCAATCACCTCCACTTGAGCTGCCCGCGATGACATATAGGCAATCGCCTTTTCTATTTCGTCATCTTCCCCTTTAAGTTCCATCAAGAAAGTACCAAGCGGCATTTCTTGAATATATTCAATCGAACCATGAAGGAAATTACCTTGAATAGTGAATTGCTGAACAGTGTCTGAGATAATTCCCTCGCCGGCAATATCCCCTTTAAACATAACCTTGACGAGTCGGCCCGTACACTTATTCAAGATTGTGGATGGAACTTCAAACGAGACGACACTGCTGATAAATTCCTTGGTCAATTTTTCTTGAGGATTTGAAAAAATATCATATACTTGCCCCTCTTCAATCACTTTCCCATTTTGCATAATCGCCATTCGATCACAAATTTCTTTCACTACATTCATCTCATGCGTAATTAGAACAATCGTAATCCGTAATTCCTTATTGATTTTTTTTAACAGCCGTAAAATCGAGAGCGTTGTATTCGGATCTAGTGCGGACGTTGCTTCATCACAGAGCAAGACGGATGGATTATTCGCAAGCGCCCGGGCAATGCCTACCCTCTGCTTTTGGCCACCACTTAACTGGGCAGGGTATACATCCCTTTTATCCGAAAGGCCGACCATTTCAAGCAGCTCTGTCACCCGATCATTTATTTTAGTTGGAGAAGTTTTTGCAGCTCGTAAAGCAAATGCGATATTTTCAAATACAGTCTTTTGGCTGATTAAATAAAAGTGCTGAAAAATCATTCCAATTTTCAAACGTGCCAGACGAAGTGAATTTCCTTTTAGGCTCATCAAATTTAAGCCGTCTACTAAAATCGTTCCGCTAGTCGGTTTTTCCAACAAGTTTAGGCATCTGATAAGGGAGCTTTTCCCCGCACCCGAGTAACCGACGATTCCGAAAATTTCTCCGGTGTTTATGTCGAACGATACATTATCAACGCCAGTAACAACTCTTTCTTTTGTTTTATATATTTTCGACACATTTTGAATTTGAATCATGCAAATCTCCTCTTTCTAATGGAAGTATGATACCTCTGGATGCCTGACCATATAAAAATGCTTCTTTCATATATGAAAGAAGCACCGAAAAAGGTTTCAGCTCATCTTTCAGAATGAATTTCACTCTGTAGGAGTTAGCACCTTCCTCACTTTACGCAAGGGGTTGCTGGACGTCATCGGGCCTATCCCTCAGTCTCTCTTGATAAGTACCATTATGTAATTATTTTGATGATACAATGTATACTAATCTATTCTAATTTATTTGTCAACCTATCGACCAGCTACCATTGAGTCAAGTTTTTATGGGTACTACTTAAGGATAGGGAGTATTTTTTATGTAATTAATGGCTTGCAAACATAATCGGTTTTACAATGAAGAATAGGCCATGTTGATTTCCGCTCCAGGCGCACGCTTTCCGTGAGGCGGGCGGTGAGCCTCCTCGGTCGCTACACTCCACTGAGGGGTCTCATCTGTCCCGCTAATCCCACAGGAGTCGGCGCCTTTCTCTCCAATCAACAGTGACGCCTTGTATATTTATATGATGATTAAACATATATAACTGATAATTATTTTCAATTAAAAACCTTGCAGTCCTTTGTAGGCACGATTCACTATACTAGAAGAGAGCCCTTTTTTCATGCCTACATCTACTAGCTACTTACATGATTCCTTGTGCATTCCAATTGATTGGAGTGGAAATCGGCGACTCCAGCGGGAACAGCGCGAGCTGAAGACCCTGGACTGAGCGTAGCGAGGGAAGCGGCTGAAGCCGTGCCCGCGGAAAGCGTCCGATTGGAACGGAAATCAATGGTGTTAAAGATGTTTTCTATTTATCCCCCACAAGCATTTTACTCATACTCCAGCTACCATTCTTGGAAGATTGTCATTTTAGTAACATTCCATGTATACTAACTTTAAAATAATAGTTTAGACTATATAGAAAACGAGGTTATTATATGGCAATATCAAATCGATTAAAAAACTTACCGCCGCACTTTTTCGCATCACTTGTACGAAATGTTGAAGAAGCTCTATCTGAAGGACGGGATGTTATTAACTTGGGGCGTGGAAACCCCGATCAGCCCACTCCCCCTCACATTGTAAAGGCACTTCAAGAAGCGGTTGAAGATCCGGCAACACATGGCTACTCCCCTTTCAGAGGGACACCCGAATTAAAACAGGCTGTTGCTGAATTTTACGAGCGAGAATACGATGTTCAAATTGATCCGAAAACAGAAGTTGCAGTTCTATTTGGTACAAAACCCGGATTGGTCGAGTTACCACTTGCCATAATGAACGAAGGTGAATTACTTTTGCTTCCGGATCCGGGATATCCTGATTATTTATCAAGTGTAAGCTTGGCAAATATTAAATATGATTTAATGCCACTACTAGCTAAAAATGATTTTTTACCCGATTACAAAGCCTTAAGCGAAGAACAAAAAAAGCAAGCGAAATTAATGTATTTGAACTATCCGAACAACCCGACCAGCGCATCTGCCAACATACCATTCTTCGACGAAACAGTTGCTTTGGCAAAAGCCAATGATATTGCAATCCTCCATGACTTTGCTTACGGCGGAATCGGTTTTGACGGCGTTAAGCCCGTCAGTTTCCTGCAAGCGGAAGGTGCGAAAGACGTTGGCATTGAAATGTATACGTTGTCGAAAACATATAATATGGCCGGCTGGCGTGTCGGCTTTGCTGTCGGAAATGCGGAAATCATCGAAGCGATCAGCTTATTGCAAGATCATCTATTCATAGACATATTTCCGGCTGTGCAGCGCGCAGCGGCAGCCGCGTTAACAGGAAGACAGAATTGTGTGTATGAGCTCGTATCCCTTTACGAAAGCCGCCGGAATGTCTTAATTGCCGAATGTAGACGAATCGGTTGGGATGTAGTTGCCCCGACAGCTTCTTTCTTCGCTTGGCTGCCTGTTCCAAAAGGTTATACGAGTGAGTCTTTCACCAATGTCCTATTGGAAAAAGCGGACATTGCCGTTGCCCCCGGGCACGCCTTCGGAGAACATGGTGAAGGTTATGTACGCGTTGGCTTATTAGTAGAAGAAGATCGTATAGTTGAAGCGATTGCAAGGATTGAAAAACTCGGTCTTTTTTCTTAATGATTATGGTGTATGTTAAAGTATAGTATTCTTTTAAATACGCTTCGGCGCTAGGGGATGCCTCCCGCCATAAGCCAAACAACTTCGTCGTCAGTCTTATGACTCCGGCTACCCCTGTAAGGCGCCTACGCTCAGTTTATATACGATATTCACTACCTCCGCTCATCTAGTTACCAAAGTAAGGGATCAAAACTTATATGGTTTTGATCCCTTACTTTGGTATGTTAATTCATATTAAAAGTCAATGTTATCCGGGTCTGGACCAACTCGATGATTCTTATTCAAACTGTCGATACGTGCCATATCTTCTGGTGTTAACTCGAAATCAAACACGGTTGCGTTTTCGGCGATGCGATGTTCTTTCGTCGATTTCGGAATTGTGATAACGCCATTTTGCAAGTCCCAGCGTAAAATGACTTGGGCTACGGACTTACCATATTTATCGGCAATTTCTTGAAGTTCTGTATTATCGAGCAACTCCCCCTGCATCAGTGGAGACCATGCTTCCAATTGGATATCATGTCGTAGGCAAAATGCATGCAGTTCTTTTTGTGTTAAACGTGGATGATATTCCACTTGGTTCAGCATCGGTTTAATTTCCGCATCCTTCATCAAATCCTCTAGGTGATGAATTTGGAAGTTACTAACACCGATTGCTTTAACCCGACCTTCCTTATAAAGGGTCTCCAATGCGCGCCACGCATCTTTATATTTACCGGCTACCGGCCAATGAATGAGGTATAAATCCAAATAGTCTATATCTAGTTTAGTTAGGCTTTCTTCGTAAGCCGCGATTGTCGTTTCGTAGCCCAGCTCTGAATTCCAGACTTTTGATGTGATGAATAGATCTTCTCTTGCAACTCCTGTTTCCGCCATCGCTTGACGAACACCTTGTCCCACGCCGACTTCATTGCCGTAAATAGCAGCTGTATCGATACTGCGATAGCCATGTGTAATCGCAGTTTTCACTGCATTCACCAGTTCTTGTCCTTCTTCAACTTTGAATACCCCAAGACCTAACCAAGGCATTTTCACACCATTTTGCAATGTTGTTGTAGACTGTAAGTTCTCCATAATTCAATTCCCTCCAATTTTGTAAGTAACACTGTGTTGCAATCATTTTTGTCAAAATTGTTTCCTCAATCAGGAAGTGCCTAGTCGCCGTTGATCTTTCCTTTCCAGCGACCGGCTGACTCCTGTTATTAGCGCGGCAGTCAGTACCATCGTTCCTCCGATCCAAGATGTATGAATGAGCCCAATCGAATCCGTTACTACTCCGCCCGTATACGCTCCTATTGCAATTCCCGCATTAAATGCAGCTATGTTCATTGCTGAAGCGACGTCTACCGCACTTGGTACAAAACGTTCGGCTAACATGACGACATACACTTGAAGTCCCGAAACGTTCATAAATGCAAACAACCCCATGAAAACTATTGTGATGAGACCCACGACCTTAAATGGTACAGTAAATGTCAAAACAAATAGCACAATTGCCTGGGCGATAAACATATAGAACAGCGAGCCGATCGGGTTCTTATTTGATAGTTTTCCACCAATCATATTACCGATTGCAATCGCGATTCCATAAATAAGTAAAATCATCACGATTGTTCCTTGTTTAAATCCTGTTACCGTTTGAAGCATAGGAGATAAGTACGTGAATACGACAAACGTTCCTCCATACCCTAATGCCGTAATCGTCAATACCAACAATATCCGACTATTTGTCACAAGCTTGACTTGGTCCCGGATAGTTGTGGGTTTGCTTTGACGTAAATCGGATGGTACGAGAATACTATTCGCGATTAACCCTATTATCCCAATAATTACGATTGCTACAAAGGCAAAGCGCCAACCAAACTGTTGCCCTACAAATGTACCGAATGGAACCCCTGTAATCGTAGCGACAGTGAGTCCTGTAAACATGATTGAAATCGCGCTTGCTCTGCGGTTTTCAGGAACGACATCAGCGGCGATCGTCGATCCGATTGACATAAATACACCATGTGAAAATGCGGAAATGACGCGGGCAACCAGTAAGACGGTAACGCTTGAAGCACTTGCTGCGATGCCGTTTCCTATAATAAAGACTACCATAATCCACAGCAGTAATGATTTCCGCGGCATTCTTGAAGTAAGCGACGTTAAAATCGGCGCTCCTATCATGACACCTAGTGCATATAGCGAAACAGTCAGCCCGGCCGTTGTAACCGATATATCCAAATCTTGAGAAATCAGCGGCAATAGCCCCACACTGATAAACTCCGTTGTTCCAATTGCAAATGCACTGACAGCTAATGCAAGCAGTGCAAACATACTTCTCTTTTTATCTAAAGTCATTCTTTCCCTTCCCTTTCTTTCCTGGTGTTGTATGATGAATCGACGAAGAGTAAAATTAAAAACATATCGTGTAACCCACCGCTTATGTTAGTATGAATCACAAGGGTTATAAAGAAAAGTACGCACTTTAAAGTGCTGTAGGCACCAAAAAGTAATATAGGTACTTAAAAGTTCCTATAGTGGAGGAATTCGATGACAAAAAAGAAGTATAATATATCTGTCGAAGCGACATTAGAAGTAATTGGTGGAAAATGGAAATGTGTAATTCTATGCCATTTAACACATGGCAAAAAAAGGACTAGTGAATTGAAACGACTCATGCCTGATATTACGCAAAAAATGTTAACGCAACAATTGCGTGAGCTGGAAGCAGATGGCGTTATAAACCGGATTGCATACAACCAAGTTCCGCCGAAAGTAGAATATGAGCTAAGTGAATATGGGTTAAGTTTAGGGAGCATATTGGATGCGTTATGCGCATGGGGGGAAGTTCATATTACGAAAGTATATGGAGATAAATTTTCCGTCCTAGGTGATAGCGTTTTGAACGATAAGCTGAGATAACTGACTGCGTAAAAAGAGATTCCATTCATACGGAATCTCTTTTCACACTTTAAAGGAAGGTTATTTTCGACTGCATTATTGTTCTTTATCGTGACACCGCTCCCCTTCTTCGAAAAGCGTTAAAAATCACCCTTTATGATTTTTTCAAAATCGCCATAGTCCCGATTATAGCGAATCTTTCCTATTTTACCCTCCTCGGGACAAATGGCAAGACCCGTTATCTTGGCCTTCTTTTTGTTACTACCCTCTTTTTTATAAGTTATATATACAGTAAAGTCGTAATCCCTAGGCCGATCTTCGCTTTGTTCCACGGCAATCTTGTCAACAGTTATTTGATAGCCCGAGTCATCAGCTGCTACTTGGAAATTCAAAGGGTAGATCATGATGTGACTGTCATATCCGAATTCAGTGAAATGCGGTCCGTATAACTTTTCCAGATAGTTAGTGAACTGTGTATCATCCGGCGGTGTGCCCGGATTGTTGCTCTGTTGGTTTATCAAATCATTAAAAATTTTCATGAATTCTTTGTCGGGAGCAGTAAATTCATGTTCAAGAACAGTTTGAATGGCAACCTTATTTTTATCTACCGGCTCCGTTTCTGAACACGCTGCAACCAGCAATGAAAGAAGAGCAAGAGACAGCAACACTCCTACATTCCAATGTACGCTTCTCTTTTTAGTGGTAGATGGATCCCTCCTAAAAATTTTACGATACATAAAGTCAGCTCCCCAGATTTAATGGTCAATTTATTCCTTAAAGGTAGTATCTACTCTTTATTAGCCACAGCTTCAAACGTTATTGTCTGTTTTGGGTTCACCGGATATTCCCCGAAATTATAGTCCGAAGAAATTGTAATGTTATTAAACCCTACATCTTCTAGGATTAACTTGAATTCTTCTACGCCAAACCAGCGTAAAGGAAATCGTTCAAGTTCTGTTTGTAAAAGCGAACCGTTACGCCATTTCTCATATCGCCCATGTGCTATTGAGTACTGATGAATATAGTCAATCTCCACAGTTTTATTTTCCAATGTGATACTATCACCGTTCGAACATTCCCAAGTCCTAGTCGAAATTTTGCCTATCGAGACTTCAGTTTGCAAAAACAAATCAACGATTAACCTTCCGCCGTCTGCAAGATGCCGATAAAAGTTTTTCAACGCCTTGATAGAATCCTCTCTTTTATGCAGTAACAAAAATGTACCCGCAGGGATGATTATGGCATCATATTTCATATCCAATGAAAATGACGCCATTTCCCCTTCGAAAAGGGTAGGAGTTAGACCTCTTTCTTCACAGTTGGTACGGCAGATAGTTAACATATCAGCCGAACTGTCAAATCCATCAACCTTAAATCCTTTTTCCAAAAGTGGTATCAAGATTCGGCCTGTACCGGTTGCAGGTTCGAGAATACGCCCTGTGCAAGAATCTAATCTATCTAAATAATATTCCACATCCCCGAATGAATGCCCGACAGGTTTGTCTAAATCATAGACTTCAGAAGATAACCTACTATAATAACTTAACAATTTACTTCCCCTTTCAACCTTCACACTCATTTACTCTTAAATATATATTCTGTAAATCACGCCATCTATCAATACGTCCAGTTATTGGAATGGTTTATTTAATTTAGTATCGATTGCCTTTAGCACATTAAATTGCTAATTTTTAATTCAGTACAGCACTACCCTACAGCAGTGCTGTGTTGCACATTTATTTCGCTATAAAACCAAACTGTACAGAATTTGCAATTTGTTGATAACCGATTTCTTGGTAGATTTTGTTCGAAGTCCGATTCATTAGATCTGTATACAGAACGCAAAATTTATATTCTTTCAGAAGTTCTTTTGTTCCAGCTGTAACTAGCGTACGAGCATAGCCTTTTTTCCGTTCTTCCCTCGGTGTAAATACAAAAGAAACTGTAACGCCATGATTTGACGGGCGCGCTTTTTTCATCATTGAAACTACTTTCCCATTATGCTCCCACATAAACACTTCCTGTTGTTCCACAAATGATGCAACCCGTTTTTCTACATCTTCTTTAGCTGTAGATGGCAGTCCTGCATCCTCTTCAAACAAGCTGTACCACTTTTCAATTAGCGGGCAATCATCTTTATCTGCAAAACGCCAAGAACCCGGGCTGTCCTTTAATGACTCATTTACGTTATCCAGTCGGTATATTCCCTGATCCATCAACAATTTATGAGTCATACCTGTTTTCGCTTCCCATTTCTCTGCAAAAAGGAATGCCCAAGGTTTCAAGCTAATAATAGAACTAATTTCGATTTCAATTTCCACTATTTTCCTTATTAACAAGTCCATACATTCTTCCAACCTATCTATATCGGTAAAAATAAGGTTTAAAGGATGCGGAGGTGTCATTTGAAATAGTGCTAGCACTTCCCCACCCACTTCAATTGTTGCCATAAAGGGATTTTCATACCGTCCTGCTTTGATGGCATGCAACACCCCCAGAAAAAGACTGTGTACATCTTCCCTTGTAGATAAAATCGGTTCCGCTCTCAACGCGAATTCATGCACGTCTTCAAATTGCTTCAATTCCATCCCCGCCAACCCCATTCCTAGTAATTAGCAACTTCAAAATGTTAAGATAATTTTACCATAAACGACCAGTACACTACAGCGAAGTTTGAAATCAATCGATTAGAGGAAAGCTTTAATTATTGAGCATTAACAGTAAAGGGAGATGAAAACCATTTCTGAATTTTGTCCAAAAACATTGACGGAGGAACCAACCCCTGATCACCTTGTAGATTGTAAGGATTGCGGTTTATATGATCACGGGACGCGGATGGTCTGGGGCGAAGGCAATCCGGAAGCCCCCATTATGATTATTTTGGATAATCCAGGAGCACGTGAGAATCGCGGAGGTGAGTCATTTCTTTGTGGAACGCGGCAAACCCTGCAAGAAGTTGCAAGTGATGCCGGCTTAAAAATAGATGATCTGTACGTCACTTTTATCTTGAAAAGAAAACCCGTGCGTGCATATGAAAAGGAGGTAACGCGTCAAATCTGTATGCAACATTTAAATCAGCAGCTTACAGAAAAGAAGCCCAGACTACTTCTATGCTTAGGAAACGTGGCGGTCCAATCCTTTTTCCAGGACCCTGAAGCCGAGGTGAAGTCATTACGGGGCAGTTGGCATGATATACAAGGATTTCAAACTGCTGTCGCTTATCATCCGCTTGCGGTTAGGCGTCGTCCTAACCTACGATCATTATTCCTCGAAGACTTGAGATTCGTTGCAGAAAGGTATAGTGATTTGACTGGGTGACAGTCACCCAGTTAAATTAGACACTATTCAGACAATTATCCCTAAAAAAAAGACACGCACCGGTTAGATGCATGTCTTTTTCTATGTATAACAAGTAGTTATCATTCATATTCACCAAAGCATCGGTTTTTGCACCATGAGCCAAAGCATAATTAGCATAAGACCAATATATATCCATGAAGTTGCATTCAAACGATTAAGTATCTTATTTTTATCAGCATCCGGATTTTTAAACTTCCTTAGCACAATTGTAAATCCTTTGGCCAGAAAAACTCCAGAAAGAAGCATAACAGCAAGCGTCATAATCACCCATGACGTATACCATGGCCAAGGTCCAAATATTAATAAGAGGACGCCCGTGTAGACGAGAACATGTCCTGCATGCATGACGAGGCGGATGATGACGTTGATTACAGTCAAATATACTTCCTCTTTAACTGTTTCAACGCCACGCAATCGCTTAATGATCGGCATTAATATAAATAATGGACCTATGGCGAGAACAGCACTGATAACGTGCAAAAAGACAATCGCACCATAGATTTCCAAGTTCATTCAGAAAATCATTTCTCTATTGGGCTATATTCATGCACCCACACGCTCATTGACGGTATCCATGGCATCTTGGCATGCATCGCAAGAATGGATTGTTTATATTCTTCCATAGTTGTGTAGCCTTCTTGCCGTGCATGTTCGTCCGTCATATCACCAAGCGTCTGTGAATAAATTGCATCTACTTTAAACTCTTTACCTTCAAGTACCATTATTTCACCAAGATCTGCATAAACGCCATTGCGTCGTGTAGCCGTCTTTTCACCATTCAGCACTTTTTGAACATCTTTTGGAATCGTTACAAGCCTCTCAATCGAACATGTTTTTTCTGGTAGTACTACGTTTGATTCTTCACTCATGTAAATCGCCTCATTTCATAAAATAACATCTCCCCCTATCATAACTATTTCCAACGGATTTAGCGAGACTTCTGGTCATTGATTTCAAAAATGGTAACCAAGCTTATCGTAACGGAATCTTTTAAGTGGAGCAAAAGTTAAAAAACGTTAACAATAACACTAATTCAACGAACGAAATAGCACTCCATTGTCTCAAGAATGAAAAGATCTAGCTCAAACTGTTGCACTATTTAACAATGGAATTGACTCTACCCCAACAAAAGGTGGCCTATCCGCAATTGCGAATAGACCACCTTTTTGTTGGCTATGAAATCAAGTTCAAAAACTGTCGAGTTCGTTCTTCTTTTGGATTAATAAATAGCTCACTCGGTTTATTCCGTTCAATTACTTTGCCATTATCCATAAAAATAACTTCGTCGGCCGCGTCTTGTGCAAAACGCATTTCGTGCGTAACGACGACCATTGTCATTCCTTCATTGGCAAGGTCTTTCATAACCTGCAGTACTTCGCCAACAAGCTCGGGATCTAGCGCGGACGTCGGTTCGTCAAACAGCATTACTTTCGGCTCCAATGCCAAAGCCCTCGCAATTCCGACCCGTTGCTGCTGACCTCCTGATAGTTGAAAAGGATAGAAGTCGAACTTGTCACCTAATCCAACCTTGTTTAACAAATTCTCTGCTTTTTTCCGTGCGACATCTTTAGCTTCTTTTTTTACGATGACCGGCCCTTCCATCACGTTTTCAAGAGCGGTCTTATGAGGAAATAAATTATAATTTTGAAACACCATACCTGTTTCACTTCTAAAATAGTCAATTTCCTTTTTCGCTACACGTTTAGAAAAGTCCGCCATATGACCATCAAGAGTTATGCTTCCGGCGGTCGGGACTTCCAGTATATTTAAACACCTAAGCAGTGTCGTTTTACCGGAGCCCGAGGGACCTATGACAACAACGACTTCTCCTTTATTCACTTCCAGATCGATTCCCTTCAACACTTCAAGTTCGCCGAATTTTTTACGCAAGCCCTTTATTGAAATCATATTGTACTCCTTCTATCCGTTGTTTTTCCTTTTCATCACTTTGCAACATATCGATCCAATCGATGCTCGATTCTATCTTGAATTAAGGAAAGGATGAAACAGATAATCCAATAGATGATTGCTGCCTCGATATAGAGTAGTAAATACTCATAGTTTGCAGATGCAATCTCTTGAGCTCTTCTAAACATCTCTGTCACTAAAATGAGTGACGCCAATGAAGTATCTTTCACAAGACTAATAAATGTATTCGATAATGGTGGAATAGATACCCTGGTTGCCTGTGGTAAAATGATCCGCCTTAACGTTTGGTAATAATTCATGCCTATCGTATGTGCGGCTTCCCATTGCCCCTTCGGAATCGACAGGATCGATGCACGAATAACTTCAGAAGCGTATGCCCCTACATTTAATGAAAATCCGAAAACTGCGGCTGGAAATGGATCTATTACAATACCAATCGTCGGCAACCCGAAAAATAGGATAAATAGTTGGACAAGTAATGGTGTACCACGTATTGCGGACACATAAATTCTTGCAATGATTTGTAACGGCTTACTTGTAGATATTCTTGCCAATGCAGTTAGTACTGCAAGAATAATACCAAAGAAAAAAGAAATGAACGTCAATGGAATCGTATAGTAAAGAGCTCCCTCCAGCAACGGCCAGAGAGAACTTTGAGCAATTTCAATTAGTCTTTGAGCTTTCTCTGGGTCTGCAAAAATATTAGTTGAGGACATCTTCACCAAACCATTTCTCGGAGATTTTTAAATATGTTCCGTCTTCAATCATCTCATTCAATGCTTTATTTACCGCGTTAACAAGTGTTTCATTACCTTTTCTAAACATTAAACCGCTTTGGGCAACATCATCTGCTGTCGCTACAATTTGTACAGGCGCATCCGGTTTATGCTTTTTAAAGTCTAAGAAAGACAATTTATCATTTATCGTTACATCGACACGTTTAGAATTGATCAGCTCAATAGCTTGGTTGAATCCTTCAACACCAACAATTTCTGCCTCGTAAGACTTTGCCGTTTCTGCATAGTTGCTTGTTAATGACTGTGCAGATTTTAACCCTTTAATATCTTCAAATGCTGTAACTTCCTTATTAGCAATGTTCGTTATAAGTACAGCTGAAGATGTAATATAGTGCTCGGAAAAGTCGTACTTCGCTACACGATCCTCGTTTATTCCTACCTGGTTTGCAATCATATCGAAACGCTTAGAGTCCAATCCCGCAAAAATAGCATCCCATTGTGTTTCAAAAAATACAGGCTCTACGCCAAGGCGTTTTGCTATTTCTTTTGCAATTTCAACATCAAAACCTGTAAGTTCTCCTTTGTCATCATGAAAACTAAATGGAGGATATGTTCCTTCTGTTCCGATTGCTAACTCTCCTTCATCTTGCACCTTTGCTAGTAAGTCTTCGGTTTTCTCCCCTGGTTCACTGTTTTCTTTAGCCACTTCACTGCCACCCTTATTACCTTTATCAGCAGTTCCACATGCCACAAGTAAAACGAGTACGCTAAATAGCAAAACTAGTCGTAAACTAATTTTCTTCATAACCCAATCCCCCTAATACATATTAATTAACTTGGTTTTAAGTATCATACAACATATTATGCTAGTCGTCAAAAAAGAGATTCCTCAATTAATCTTCATTCAACCTTTTCAGCAAAATAAACATCTAACTATTCAGTTTATTATACCATTCTAATGACTACGCGTCTGCATACAACAAGCAAAGAATGAAAAAAGACTCAGTTTCCGATTAACCGGAAACTGAGTCTCTTTAGTAATTATATTTGTTTCAATAAATTAGCCATTTCGATGGCTACATTCCCTGCATCCCATCCTTTATTGCCGGCTTTCGTTCCTGCCCGTTCAATCGCTTGTTCGATCGTATCGGTCGTCAAGACACCGAAGATGACCGGAATGCCTTCCTGCAGATTGATAGCGGCGACTCCTTTTGCCACTTCATTACAAACAAAATCGAAATGCGGTGTTGCTCCGCGGATGACTGTGCCAAGTGTGATAACAGCATCGTACTTACCGGAAGCAGCCATTTTTTTCGCAATGAGCGGTATTTCATATGCACCCGGCACCCACGCAACCGAAATATCACTTTCAGCCACTCCGTGACGACGCAATGCATCTTCCGCCCCGCCCAATAATTTTCCAGTGATGAAATCATTGAATCTCGCCACGACGATACCGACTTTAAGCCCTGTCCCTACTAAATGTCCTTCAAAAATTGTTCCCATCAGTATTTCCCCCTCAACTATTCAATAAATGTCCCATTTTACTTTTCTTTGTTGCCATATAAACTTTATTAGTAGCTTTTACAGGCATTTCAATTTGAATGCGCTCCGTTATTTCCAACCCATGTCCCGCAAGACCCGCTATTTTACGAGGGTTGTTTGTCAAAAGATGAATCGACGTTAACCCGAGATTTCGGAGGATTTGCGCGCCGATTCCGTAATCACGAAGGTCATCCGGGAATCCTAGTTTCTCATTGGCCTCTACCGTGTCGTATCCTTCTTCTTGCAGCTTGTATGCCTTCATTTTATTGACGAGACCGATACCCCGCCCTTCCTGACGCATATATAACAGGACACCTCTTCCGGCTTGTTCAATTTGTGCAAGTGCTGCCTGAAGCTGGGGACCGCAATCACATCGGCATGAACCAAATACATCACCTGTCAAACATTCCGAATGAACGCGGACTAGCACATTTTCAGCATGTTCAATATCACCTTTAATCAAAGCGATATGTTCATGCCCGGTTTCTATTTCTTGGAACGCAACAGCTTTGAAATCCCCATAATCCGTCGGCAAGTGAATATCCACGATACGCTCGACAAGTTCTTCGGTAGTTCGGCGATAAGCAATCAGATCCTGAATCGTTAAAATTACCAGGTCATACTTTTCCGCGATTTCCTTCAGCTGTGGCCCTCTAGCCATCGTTCCATCGACATTCATAATTTCACATATAACGCCCACCGGTTCTGACCCGGCAAGCTTCGCAAGGTCGACCGCGGCTTCTGTATGACCTGCCCTCTTTAAGACGCCGCCAGCCTTGGCAATCAACGGGAAAATATGTCCCGGTCTTCTGAAGTCAGTCGGTGCAGCTTCGTTCCCCAGCATCTTCAATACGGTTTCCGACCGTTCAAATGCAGAAATTCCAGTATGACAATCCGCGTGATCAATGCTAATCGTGAAAGCTGTTCCGTTCACATCCGTATTATTGTCCGTCATAAGTCCAAGGTCAAGCTGCTGCGATTTCTCTTCATCTATCGGCACGCAAATCAAACCGCGGCCTTCTGTCGCCATGAAATTAATCATTTCCGGCGTTGCGAATTCACCGAGTGCAACAAAGTCCCCTTCGTTTTCCCGATCCTCATCGTCAACTACAATGATCGCTTTTCCTTTTTTCAGTTCTTCGACTGCTTCTTCTACTGTAGTGTACATCTATTTTTCCCCCTTAACTGAGGAATCCACTTGCGACAAGCGTATCCATTGTTAAACCGCCAGTTGAATTCTCTTTGTTAGTAGTCATTAGCCGTTCGATATATTTTGCCAGCATGTCGCATTCCACGTTCACTTTATCCCCGGCCCGCTTTCGGCCTATGATTGAATCATCTTGAGTGACCGGAATTAGTGAGATGATAAAACTTTTATCTGTTACACCAAAGACGGTAAGTGAAGTCCCGTCCACAGTTACTGAACCTTTCGGGATAAAGTATTTCAATAACCCTGCTTCGATACTGATTTCTATATAAATTGCATTTTCTTTTTGTCTAACCGACACAACTTCGCCGGTGCCATCAACGTGCCCACTGACTATATGCCCGCCGAAACGGCCCTCTGCCGACATCGCACGCTCCAAATTGACGGGACTTCCCGTCCGCAATGCATGAAGCGTTGTCGCTTTGACAGTCTCGGGCATGACGTCCGCTGTAAATTGATTGCTAGAAAAGTCTGACACCGTCAAACAAACACCGTTCACTGCCAGGCTGTCGCCTTTTTTAACATCGCTCAGCACTTTGGTGCAACGAATCGATAGTTGCGATGAATTCGATCCTGGCCTGACCGCTGTAACTGTTCCTATTTCTTCGATAATTCCAGTAAACAACTGCCGTCAATCCTCCTTCAAGAACTTGGCGTGTATTCGGATGTCTAACCCGATCTGCCGCACATCTAAAAAACGGAGTGATTCACCTACCGCCATCACGTTCCGCATGTCGTCCATGAATAAAGAAGCACTGTTGCCGATCAGTCGCGGAGCCCTATACAAATAAAGTTCATACGCAAGACCTTCCTTGAAAAAACTGGAATGAATACGGCTGCCGCCTTCGACAAACAACGTCATGATTCCTTTTTCCGCTAGACGTTTTAATACTTCGTTCAAAAAAAGCGGTTCCCGACTCTGGTGAATCGAGTGTGAAAATAATTGTTTCCGCAGCGACGTCAATAACGACATTCGCTGTTTTTGGCGTCCTGAGATGCCGGTCTAAAATAATTCGAATTGGATTCTTTCCACCATGGGGCAAACGGGTGGTGAGGAAAGGGTTATCGTGAAGTACGGTTTGTACACCGACCAAAAAAGCATCATGGATATTGCGGAGGTGATGGACGTCGGTTCGTGATGCAGCCGAAGTAATCCATTTGCTGTCCCCATTCTGCGTTGAAAGTCTACCGTCTAGAGTTGCGGCGGCTTTCAAGGTGGCGTATGGTGTCCCGTATTTAATGAAATGAAAAAATGCTTGGTTTAACTGCTCTGCCTCTTCCTGTAATATGCCAGTGAAAACTTCAATTCTGGCAGCTTTAAGAAGCTGGATTCCGCTTCCATTGACAGAAGACTTCGGATTGATGGACGCAATAAAAACACGTTGAATTCCAGACGATATGATGAGATCCGTACACGAGGGCGTCATCCCAGTATGGGCACACGGTTCCAGTGTCATGTATAGATCTGCACCTATGGAATTCGCACCTGCCATCGTCAGTGCATGCACTTCAGCATGAGGTGTCCCAGCTTTTAAGTGTGCACCGGTTCCGATAATCTGACGGTCTTTTACACAAACAGAACCAACTAGTGGATTTGGTGAAGTTTGTCCTTGTGCAGTACGCGCCAGTTCAAGAGCAATTCTCATATAATGTTGAGGATCCATTTGCATTCCCCCTTTCAATTTGTGAAAGGGCAGAGCCTGCAAGCATAGCACATACAACCAAAAAACTTCTCCCATCCAGACTGTAACTGTCGGTGCCGGAATTACACCAGCTCCACCGCCTTCCAAACGAGGAAGGACGGGTCACGGACTGACGAGCTATGCTCGATCACCGCCGGTAAGGAATTTCACCTTGCCCCGAAGAGTTTGTTTATATGTGCTACTTTAAAGTTATCATACTACTCCCGGTAAATCAAAAAAGACTCAGCCCGATTTAACGGTACTGAGTCTAATAAATGAATTTAACTTATTCTTTCAAGTCTTCAATTGAAGAGATATCCATATATTCCGGTACCACCAGACCGACTTTGACACCTTCCATATTGACGCCAAGCTCTTCAAACTTACCTTCGAATTTCTCAGCATATGTTTTGTGTGTTAATGGCATCCAAGCTGCAAGCGATGCATCCGCACTGCCGTCAGACACCGCTGTCCATAAAGGACCTGCTTCAACTTGTGTCAATGTCACTTTATAACCCATATCTTCCAAAACAATTTTCATGACGTTATGGCTCGCGATTTCACTGTCCCATGCGACATAAGCAAGTTTGATTTCATCGCCGTCCACTTTTTCTACGCCTTCTGTCCATGCAGCTACTTTTTCTTCGTTTGCATCAACCCAGTTTTGCGCTGCTACAACTTCTTTTTCGCCCTCTTGAATCGCTACCATTATTTCGCCCATTTCAGCCTCAGTCCAGTTGAACTGCGATAAGATTTGATGCGCTTCGGGCAGGTCTTCCGCCAAACCGAGTCTTCCGATAGTACGTATTTGCTCTTCCCCGCCGTATACGCCTTTTGGATCTTCAAGATATTTCAAATCATACTTTGCAAACATCCAGTGCGGTGTCCAGCCCGTTATGATGATCGGCCGCTCTTTGTCATACGCTTTTTTCAGTGAAGCTGTCATCGCAGCACCTGAACCCGTTGTTAGCGTCCAATCTGTAAGGTCATATTCTTCCAACACTTTTTCAGTCGCTTGCATGATACCTGCACCTGGATCGATACCCGTAATCTTATAGTCAACTGATTCACCTACTGATTTCGTTGTATCCCCGCCTGATTCTGTTTTGTCTGTGTCATTGTCATTGCCACATGCAGCAAGTCCTACTGCTAGCAATGCGACCGCCCCTAGTCCTAATACTTTTTTAGTTAGTTTCATCATGTAGTTCCCCCTTGTTTTTTCTTTCCTGCGTGCTGCGTGATGCGATCTAAAATGATTGCTACGATTACGATGGACAATCCGGTCTCAAAACCGACGCCCGTTTTCAATTGTGTTACAGCCCGGTACACTTCTTCACCAAGCCCTGGTGCACCAACCATTGATGCGATAACAACCATAGATAGGGAAAGCATGATGCTTTGATTTACTCCCGCCATGATTGTCGGTTTTGCAAGTGGAATTTGTACTTTCCCCAACCTCTGCCATGTTGTCGAACCGAAAGCTTCCGTCGCCTCGATTAAATCCTTTGGAACTTGCTCAATACCGAGCATCGTCAAACGGATTGTCGGCGGCATCGAAAAGATGACAGATGCTACAACGCCTGGAACAACCCCGATGTTGAAGAAGAAAATGGCAGGTAACAAATATACGAATGCCGGCATCGTCTGCATAAGATCCAATATCGGGTTGATGATTTTCCTTGCTGTCGCTTGTTGGGAACCCCAAATACCGATCGGGATACCAATCACCAGCGCAAAGAACACAGAGGTGAGGACGAGCGCAAGCATTTGCAGCATCGGATACCAATAGCCCAAGTAATCTATGAACAACAAGCCGATCAATGTGAATAAAGCAATGCGCCGGGTGGAAATGAACCACGCGAGCAAGGCGAATAGCACGGCTAGTAAAATGGATGGCACCATATCTAACCACTCCACTGACCCTTCAACAATGCCCTTGAGAAAGTTTGAAATCCCATCAAACAATGTGCCGAACGTCACTACTAGCCAATCTACTCCATCATCGATCCAATCTGCAAATGGAAGACGCGGTAAAAGGTTATTCATTCGCCTTCACCTCCGTATCCACTTTTTCATCGGAACCGATAGTTCCGTTATTATTAATAAACTGATTGTCGCCTGATAACGCACCAATCAGTGCACCACGAATAATAATTCCTTGAAGCTTTTCATTTTCATCTACGACTGCAACCGGTACAACGGCTGTCGATACGACATCGAATAAATCGTTCAGTACGGTTTCCGGAAGAATCATCGGAAGGTCAGAAATCATGATTGCTTCAAGTGATTTTCCTGCTTCAATGGCTAAACCTGCTTCTTGGGCCGTGACGGCACCTAAAAGACGGTTCGCTTTATCAACAACGTAAATCGAAGAAATCCCCAATCGCTTCATCATTCGAAGTGCTACCCTAGGACCACGGTCTACCTGAACCGTATCCGCTTTTTTCATGATATGTCCCGCTGTTAATACTTTGGCAAGGTCCACATCTTCTACAAATCGTTCTACATATTCATTCGACGGACTCATCAATATTTCTTCAGGCGTGCCGACTTGAACGATTTCCCCGTCTTTCATCAATGCGATGCGATCTCCGATACGAAGTGCCTCATCAAGGTCATGAGTGATGAAAATGATTGTTTTCCCCATATCATTATGAAGCTGCAACAATTCGTCTTGCATATCTTTTCGGATCAATGGATCTAGTGCACTGAATGCTTCGTCCATCAGTAATACATCCGGTCCGTTGGCAAGTGCTCTTGCCAAACCGACACGTTGCTGCATGCCTCCGCTCAACTGACTTGGGTACTGGTCTTCATACCCTGCAAGTCCGACCAACCCCAAGGATTCTTTTGCTTTGGCTTGACGTTCCGCCTTCGCAACTCCTTGGATTTCCAATCCGTATTCCGTATTTTCAAGAATCGTCTTATGGGGAAAAAGAGCAAAATTCTGAAATACCATTCCAATTTTCTTGCGCCTTACATTCCGAAGTTGCTCTTTATTCATCTTGACGATATCCTCACCGTCCAGCAGAATATTGCCCATTGTCGGATCAATCAACCTGTTCAGCAATCTGACGAGCGTTGATTTCCCGCTGCCTGACAATCCCATAATGACGAATATTTCACCTTCATACACGTCGAACGAGGCATTCTTCACACCGACTGTTGCGCCGGTCGCCTTCAAAATTTCTTTCTTCGTTTTTCCTTCACTCAGCAGCTGCGAAGCCCGCTTTGCGTTTTTGCCGAAAATCTTCGTTGTGTTTATGACTTCGATTTTCTTACAGGCAATTTCTTCACTCATACTTACACTCCTTACGATTTCAAAACTTGCGAATGTCTACTAGTATAGGCATAACAAAAATGTAATACAACCGTATTTACAAATTAAATTGTTTGTACAGAAAAAACCGTTCAAACTATACTAACTCTAAATTGCTTTTTCCTTTGGGATATAATACGCTATAAGAAAATAGCCGAATCGGTTCTGGTATGCCGATAACAAGTGGAGGGATGACGTTTATGGACGGTACAAAAAAACTTGAAAAAGCCCGTGAGCGTATCATTGAGACAATCGCACAAAATATACATCTTTACGGTCTTACGCCTTCTGCTGGGAGACAGTATGGGACGATGTTCTTTCATAATGAACCCCTAACTTTGGATGACATGACAGAAGAACTTGGGATGAGCAAAACAAGTATGAGTACATCTGTCAGAGCATTATCCGATTTGAAGTTAGTGGAACGAGCGTGGAAAAGAGGGGTTCGTAAAGACCTTTATCAAGTATCTGAAGATTGGTATCAAAGCTTTATCGACTTATTTTCGATTAAGTGGCGAAAATCGGTTTCTCAACATTCAGGCGCCATTAGAAAATCCTTGGCTGAACTGGATGAATTGATGAATGATCCCGCAATTAGTGAAGAGTTGAAATCAGAAGTAATGATTGATATAGATAAATTGCAGTATATGCGCGCCTATTATGAATGGTTAGACCGGCTAATCGATGCATTTGAAGACCACGATATTTTTGACCTTGTGCCAATTAGAAATCTGCAAAAAGATTCATCCGATAAGTCAAAATAAGAAAAGACGGCGTTCACATACCTGTGAGCACCGTCTTTTCATTTTATCTTTCTATTTTGTTACAATTGCGTCCAGCTCAATTTCCACATTCCCTTTGATCGCTCGGCTGATCATGCAGGATATTTCCGCTTTTTCCGCAAGCTTATGAGCTAGTTCTTGATCCTTTTCAGTCGCATCCGATTTCAGGACGATTTGAGGTTTGTGGATAATCTTTTTGTAGGTAATGACACCATTCGTTACGTCAACAATACCGACGGACCCCATTGTCAAAGCTTCCTTCTCAAGCTTACTGCGTTCCATCATGGCGGCAAGCGTGATGATATAACATGTCGCCGCAGCACCTAACAGCATTTCATCCGGATTTGTACCGATACCTGGTCCATCCATTTCAGGTGGAATGGACACTTCTGTCTTTAAATTACCTGCGTCAATTGTTCCTATATCATTTCGTAAACCAGGCCAGTCCGCTTTTAAATGGAAGTGATGTTCTGCCATCTTGATCGCCCCTTTGATTAAGTGATTACTTCATTATACATGTTGGCAGCCACCGTTTCAGTTCATGAAAAAAAGCTATTCATGGTGAATATGAATAGCTTCCCATTTTGTTTCAGTAACGCTTCTGCGAAGAATTCAAGTAAACACGCCTTATACTTCCCCTGCGTATACATGTCGCCATTCATCTTTTTTAGCAAGCATATTTCCTGCCAACTCTTTGGCGCCTTCCAAGCTGTGATTGGCGGCCCATCCACACTGTACCTCGTTGCACGCTGGGACTTCCGTTGCGACAAGTACATCCCGTAATGTTTTTTCTAAAATGACAAGTATATCCTCATAATCATCGTGATTGATGACTGACAAGTAAAAGCCGGTTTGGCAACCCATCGGACTAAGATCGACAACATTATCCGAATGATTTCGAATGTTCTCCGCCATTAAATGCTCGATTGAATGAAGTGCATCCATTTTCATAATTTGCTTGTTCGGTTGCGTGAAACGCAAATCATATTTATACACTTCATCCCCATAAGTGCCTTGTTTTTTCCCTGCTAAACGCACATACGGCGCAGCAACTTTCGTATGATCCAAGTTAAAGCTTTCCACTTTCAGTTTTCTCATCATGGTATCTCCTTATCGTTTAGTTGCATCCATTAGCCAGACAAAATCGTTTAATTGCGTAAACGTTACTTCGAATCCGGCATGTGTAAACAGATTCAGTAAAACAGGCAGGGTTGTATAATATTCACGTTCCAAATCGTCTGCAACGTCATGAAAATTTCTCGCCCGCTCTTTATCAATTTGCGCAAGCTTTGCCTCCTCTGATAGAAAAGCGGTATCCGCAAAAACAATTTTCCCCTTTGGCGACAATAGTTGAGCATACTTATTCAGTGCAATTCCTTTTTCTTTATCCGTTAAATGATGAAACACATATGAGCTTGCAATGGAATCGATTGATGGTCTACCGATTTCAAAATCTACTAAATCTCCGTCTTTGACCTCAATTGAAGGGAATCGTTCTGCCGTTATTCGCCGCATCGCTGTATTGGGCTCAATGCCAATCACTTCATGACCGGCATCAATTAATTTTGCCGTCAGGTTTCCTGTCCCTGTACCGAACTCAAGTACAACTCCACCAACTTTGCTTGCGACAGCATTTAAAATCTCCTCATACCCCTTGAATACATCGCGATATTGCGGGTCTTCCCCAGCGACTGATGCGTCATATGAATGAATCCAATCATCAAAAATATCGATGAATTCGCGTCCCATAATAAAACCCCTTTTGAATATACCTTATTCAAGGTCGTTTACTATGATTTGGGCGTATTATCAATATTCAACGTAAATCCAATAGAAAAAAAAGCCTCCCTGACGTTCACGACCGGAAAACCCTATTCAAATTCTTTTCTCCCTGCATCATTTTTTAAAGCAAGCCCGCGCGCAACTTCCTATTTGCTCATATAGTATAGATGATGAACGAACAGTTGCAGGGGGAAACTAACATGCAAGGGCTAACTATATTATTAATAGGTGTTGCAGCTAATATCGATAATTTAGTAATAAGTGTATCCTATGGTCTGAGATTAAATAAAATTCCTTTCCTATACAATTTAATCATTTCCCTTATCTCAATTATTTTTGCATATATTTCAATAACCGCTGGCAGTTATTTATCTACTTACTTATCACAAGCAATGGCCAGCTATATCGGAGGATTCCTAATAATGGGTCTTGGTATATGGTTTATCATAACTTCGCCTGTATTTAGAAAAAACAAGTCAATCCAATTAGGCGAGTCCCACGCCGTAATCCCTAGTTTAAATAAAGCGAAGCAAATCACTTTGAAAGAATCTGTTTTTCTAGGATTTGTGCTAGCCTTAAACTGCTTAACAATTGGTTTTGCCGCCGGTATTACTGGCCTCTCACCGCTTTTCACTTCCATCTCGATCGGTTTATTTTCGGTGATTTCAATTTTTCTTGGCGTTATGCTCGGCAATAAAGTCTGCAATACACTATTCGGCAAATATTCAAATAGCATAGCCGGACTCTTGCTTATCGTGATTGGCATTTATGAAATGTTTTTCTAATCCTGAAACTAAAAATGGAACCTCACGCTTTGTTAGGCGAGCAGGTTCCATTTTCATTTTATTTAACTTCCACTGTATATTCTTCATGTTCATGTAAGTCTTTATCGTCTTTTACATGGATTTGAATGTTGTACGATTCTGCCTGTGCAAATGTGTAGGGAGCTGTATATTCACCGGCGGCCAATTCTTCAGCATCAATCCAATCGTGTTTGTCCGGAGTTGATACATTCCAGATTTCGTAGCGCACTTGCGCTTTTTCAAACGATTGACCATCCACTTTAAGCTTGACGACAAGTTCTAATGATTCGCCAGCCTCCGCGTTTTCAGGTTTCAAAAAGTCCATCGAAAATCCATCAGCATGCGCGTGTTCCTGTTCCTCCTCAACAGCCTCTTCATAATTCCCGCCCTCACCGACTGTCACTTCTTTTTTCGGCATCGTATGCAAGCTTCTTGCAGTTACATGCACTTGTATGTGGAACAATCCATCATGATCAAACGTTGTTTCAGCTGTATACAATCCGTCTTTTTCATTTATCGATGCAACCTTGATGCTGTCGTCTTTTTTACCTTCTTCCCAAATTTCAAATTCCACTTCATCCGCATCTTCAATCTTTTCTTCGCCTTGCGTAACGACCGCGGCCATTTCCACCTTGCCGCCCACTTCTACTTGTTCCGGAACCGTCAGTTCAACATCGAGCGGCAGTGGTACTTCACCAATGTTTTCTTTCGCCGGTTGCTCTTTACCGCATGCCGCCAACATTGTTAACACTAGTATCATAAAAAATAATCCACTTTTTCTTTTCATTTCTATTCCTCCATTGTCTTTTCACTTAACGTAGTTCGGTATGTTCGATATGATTATAAGAGATAAATTAGAAATAAATGTGAAGTCCTCCATTTCACATGTTTTTCACAATTATTGGAGATGATTAATAAAATGAGCTATCTTTCTAATGAAATGAGGTTTTAAATTGAATTCATCCACCATTATGATTATAGACGATGAACCGCAAATGAGGAAACTGATAAGGATGTTCCTGGAAAAAGAAGGCTACTCTGTCATCGAAGCAACGGACGGTGTCCATGCGCTTTCATTGTTGGACGAGACACCCCCCCAGTTGCTGATCGTCGATGTAATGATGCCCTTCATGGATGGCTTCACCTTTGCCAAGGAAATAAAGCGCACATCGACGATTCCTCTTATTTTTTTATCAGCAAAAGGGGAGGAATGGGATAAGATACAAGGCCTAAAACTCGGCGGTGACGATTATATAGTTAAACCGTTCTTGCCAGGTGAGCTTCTTGCTCGAGTAGAGTCGGTTCTGAGACGTTCCTATCAAAATAAACCGATCCCTGATACTTTGAAAGTCGGTCCGCTTGTTATCGATACCAGCGCACATACAGCGATCCTAAACGAAATCCCGTTGTCATTGACAGTAAAAGAGTTTGGTATCCTCCATTTACTCGCTAAGAATAAAGGACGGGTCTATTCAAGGGAACAACTGTTACATATTGTCTGGGGCGAGGAGCATCAAAGCAGCGAGCGCACGGTTGATACTCATATCAAAACACTTCGGCTCAAAATGGGGACTGACGGGGAGCTGATTGAAACAGTTTGGGGAATCGGTTACAAATTCGGGGTGTGAAGATGAAGAAACTTACATTGAGCAAAAAAATATTAGTCGTTCTAATCTTCAGTATCGGATTTACAATCCTTTTTTCCTTTTTCTTTATCCATTACCTCTATTCCGAATTGTATTTAACAAGTATTGAAAAATCCATTGTCTATCAAGGGAAAAGAACGGCATCCCACTATCATTACGGAGAATTAAGTGACGAAATCATCGAGAAGATCCAATGGTATAACATCGTTTCAGAATATGAAATTATCGTCGTTGATAATTTGGAAGATCTCACTTCCTATTTCCCTTACAAAATCAATTATGAAACCTTGGTTGATGCAAGTGACCGCGCGGAGTTAGAAAGAGGTTCCCATGTTTTAAAGGAAGGATTCGTAGAGGAACTTAATCGTGAAATTCTGGGGGCTATATTCCCCATTAAAGGCGAGAATGGACTCATCGGTTTCATCTATATCTATGTCCCGCTTGCAGCAGTCCAGGACGTTTTCCAAGATAGCATTCCAATTTTGCTGATTGTCGGCTCATCGTTTTTCATCATCCTTTTTTTAGTCGTCAATCGGGCCTGGCGATCCTTATTCAGACCGCTCCAAGATCTTCAGCAACTTTCCTATGAGGTATCTAAAGGAAACTATTCAAACCGGATTCAAAGCGATCGGGATGATGAAATCGGTCAAGTAACAAAAGCTTTCAATCTGATGAGCAAGTCATTGGAGCAACAGGAAGAGCGCAAAAAGGAATTCACTTCAAATATCGTACATGAACTTCGTACACCGCTAACTTATATCAGCGGTTACACGCATGTTCTCAAAGAGAAAATATATTCATCGCCGGAAGAGGCACAAAGCTACTTGACGACGATTGAAAAAGAAACGGATCGATTGACGAAATTGATCACCGACCTGGTCGAATTGAATCATCTGCAAGAAGATTTGTATTCAATAGACCTGCAGCCAATTGCCGTTGCTCAATTGGTAGTCGAAACAATCGACTTGTTCGCCATTCATATCGCAGAAAAACAACTGAATCTCAAACTGAACATTGAAGAGGAGCTTATATTCACAGGAGATTCAAAAAGAATCCAACAAGTCTTTTACAATACGATAGATAACGCCGTAAAATATTCTGTCATGAATGGAATCTTATCGATTGAAGTAACTAAAAAAGATGGTTTGTTGCAATTTCAAGTTACGAACGACGGAATTTTAATTGACGATGATGATCTCACGCGAATTGGCGACCGTTTCTTCCGGACGGATAAAGCCCGGAATCGGACAACCGGCGGAACAGGTCTGGGGCTTCCTATCGTAAAGGAGATCATCCGATTACATAACGGAACTTTTTCGATAACCAGCGACGCCGTTTCGGGAACAACAGTCATTATCCAATTACCAGGTCTATCATCTGACATAAAGGAAGAGGTGTGACATGAAGAAAACACGCTATATACTTATTTCCTTTGTTTTTGTAGCCCTTCTCTCCGCTTGCGGTTCTGTGCCTCAAACCGGAAAGGAAATTGCGCCCTTTTCCTATACCGACCAGGATGGACAGTCTTTCGGCACAGTAGAGTTGGAAGGAAAGGTTTGGATTGCTGATTTCATTTTCACGAATTGTAATACCGTCTGCCCTACGATGTCGGCGGAAATGGCTACCTTACAAAAAAAATTCAATGAGGAAGGCATACAGGTTGAATTCGTGTCATTCACAGTCGATCCAAAAGTAGATTCACCTGACGTTCTCAAAAATTATATCCAGCGGTTTTCAGATGATGAAACAAACTGGCACATGCTGACCGGCTATTCACAAAACGAAATCGAAGTTTTTGCGAGAGAACAATTTCAAACAATTATTCAAAAACCTGAATCGTCCCATCAGGTCATCCATGGAACAAACTTCTATCTAGTCGACGAACAAGGTGTCAGTGTGAATGAATTTAATTATGTCGATTCCTCGTATATAGAGGACATGAAGAAGGTCATCGAGAAAATACAAAGGTAATAAACGAAAACAGCTCCTGGTTTTGTTGAGGCCATTAAAAAAAAGAATGAATAGGAAAGGCGACATTTCGTTCATTACCGAACGAAATGTCGCCTTTTTAAATTCAAATTTACTGGAACGGTATTTATACGTAATTTTTTCAGTCGCCACGTTTTGTCCAATAGGTGTTTCTTCGTTAAAAATATGCTTATTTTTTCTGCGAACGATTCCGTATAATACCGATAACCGCAGGTAACACGGACGCAAAGATAATTAATAAAAGAACAGTAGAAAAGTTATCTTTGACGATAGGTATATTCCCGAAGTAATACCCTGCAATCGTACAGATTCCCACCCATAGTACAGCACCTACAATGTTGTAAAATAAGAAGTAACTGTAGTTCATACGACTTGCCCCTGCTACAAAAGGCGCAAACGTACGGATGAAAGGCATAAAACGGGCAATTACTATCGTTTTACCTCCATGCCTATTAAAAAAGTTTTCTGCGATTCGCATTTTTTCTTGATTGATAAATTTGCCGATCAGACTATTCGGCGAGATTGCAGTACCAACTTTTTTACCAATATGATAATTTACCGTATCGCCAATGACAGCTGCGGTGAAAAACACAATAAGCAGAAGAACAATGTTAAATGCACCCATTGCGGCAAGTGCCCCACTTGCAAATAGTAAGGAGTCGCCCGGTAAAAAAGGGAAAATGACAAGACCGGTTTCAACAAATACGATTAAAAATACAATTACATATGACAATGATCCGAAGTTTTGGATGATCTCAACCAAATGCTCATCAATATGTAATATGAAACTTATTATGTTTTGAATGATAGTCATGCATATACTCACTTTCAATATTATTTGTCAGATATTCTGACGAAAACAACCTCATTCATCATACTTCAATCCATGAAAGTTGTCACGAGAGAGAAATGGATAATTCGTAGGCGACACAATCTATAGATTATTTTCAATAATCTATTTCCCCTCCCTTACCTGTTTGTATATAGTAGTCTTAGGTTATGAAATGGAGAGTGAAATATGCTAACAAAAGAACAAACCCAAGCGATTGAATTACTTCAACATGAATGTGAGAAAACCGATGATATCAAATTAAAGTTAAATTGGGAGATGTTGCGCCGGAGAGATGACGAGCGGATGGATTTCTTTCATGAAGAAAACGGAGAGCTCGTCGCTTTTTTAGCATTATACAGCTTCGGATCTACTGTAGAGGTTTGTGGAGTGGTTAAGCCTGGTGAAAGAAGAAAACGCCTCTTTTCTAACCTTTGGCAAGAAGCACTATCCACTATTAAAGAAAAGGGATTCAAAAAGATATTATTGAATGCCCCCTCCTCTTCGTTATCCGCTAAAGAATGGTTGGTGACCCAGCCGTGCGAGTATGTCTTTTCCGAGTTCCAAATGCACTGGAAGGAACAACTTCTCGAGAAAAGTGATGATATCCATTTGCGGAAATCAGAGCCCGAGGATTCGGATTTCGAGGTACAACTTGATGTTCTCGCATTCGACGTGACTGAATCTGATGCACGCCTTCACAATGATCGTGTTAAAAACAGACCTGATGAATACCATTTCATCATTGAAGTGGCGAAGGAAGCAATCGGCAAAATACGCGTCAGCAGAATGGAAAAAGAAGCGTATATTTATGGATTTGCTGTGTTGCCGGAATTTCAAGGGAAAGGCTATGGCAGTAAAGCACTTCGAAACGTTGTTAAAAAAGAGCATGAAGCGGGTTGCACCATTCAACTGGAAGTGGAGACAAAAAACGATAACGCTCTTCGCCTATATGAATCCATTGGCTTCGTGTCAGTATCAGGCCAAGATTATTATTTGTGGAATGAATGATGATTAACAAAAACAGCACGCCTTGCCTCGTTACTACCGAGGTAAAGCCCGCCTGTCATTTGTATACACTATATCTACGAATTAGGTGTCTTCAATATACTTGGAAAACTAGCGTTGGCGCCTTTTATGTGGTAGCCGAAGCGATAAGACTGGCATCGGTTTTCTGCCTGGCTTATCGGTGGAGGCATCCACAAAGCGCCGTAGCGTTTAGTATGAACAATCCTATGTCAACTTTTTAATAGCAGACTTTTTCAGGAGCCACTCAAATCCGCAATTTTACTTTCTATCTTCAAATTCTATTTTCGTTCCATCATTAAATCTGATTTCCATCTCAAACTCCGTATAATCATTCGGTAAATCAAATGTGCTCATCACTTCTTGAATTGCGTCTGCCTTACTCGTCTGTTGAGTAATTGTTAACTGCTTCACCATTGGGTAAAGTTCATCGAACGCTTCCGTTCCCTTTTTCTTAACTTTATTAAGTGAATCCTCTATTTCCGCCTTTATTGAATTGTCACTGTTCTTTTCAAGTTCTGCTTCATATTCCTTATGATGATTCGCATAGTCAACCGATAATTCGAAGTCAACATACTCTAGATCATCCATCTTTTTTTGCATATCTTCCTGATTTGCTGCATTCATGTTTTTTTCAGTGTTTGCACTTTCGCTCCCCTGTGTCTCGTCTGTTGCAATTGTATCATTCGGTACAGTTGCACCATTTGTTTCCCCTTTATTAGTCTCATCTGTAACAGGTTCGTCCACTGCCTTACCGTTATCCTTCTCAGCATTCCCGCATGCAACCAACACAAATGAAAATGCCATAGTCAAGATGAAAACAGAAATTTTCTTCATCATATCAACCTCCTTATACAGTTCATTCCCCTTCGCTGAACTTTTACACATATAAATCATTTCTCTTAGGATTATCGCTAAATACCTGTTAGGATGGGAATGATATCAAGTACTATTTTCAGTAACGGAGGAATCCCGATGAATGAATCGAACAAGCAAACAGTTGCTACACTTGCCTATATTTCGGTTGAACGAATTATGGGTTGGTATGATCAAAAAACGAAGCGAACTGTACATAACATCCATTTATATACTGACTCAATTTCAACTTCAAAAAATGATTTTGGATTGGAACATGTTCATGATATGTCCTACAAACCTTTCTCCAGCGGGAGCGGTTTCTTTTATTTACATACAAGCCAAGGAGTCTTCACATATGAAGTCGATACAGATCCGGCTAAGTTCATTCATGCCTATAAAAATCTGCGCGGATAATCAATGCTCTCGATATTTTTGTTTAGTCTTCGCTTTTTGGAGGTACAGAAAGAAAGAGAAGATAAAATGGAGGGATTTTTAATGACTGTTAAAAAAACTGTTGAAAATGCCGTTCAGGCAAAGAAGGAAATCGAGGAATTGGTAACACAAGGTTATACTCATGATGATATCTACGTTTTTGCACATGACAAAAAAAGGGGCGACCACATTACGGATGCCCTCGATACAGAAAAGGCGGGTATGAAAGAACAAGGTATCCTGGATAGCATGAAAAACATGTTTTCTTCCCGCGGTGATGAACTCCGAAGTAAAATGGAAGGTGCAGGCCTTTCCAAAGAAGAAGCCGCTGCTGCTGAAGAAGAACTTGACCAAGGTAAACTTGTTCTAATCGCAAAAAAATAAGTTACGAAAGCACAAAATCCGACTCCCCCTTAAGGGGGTCGGATGTTTTTTTGTAATGCTTTCATTGGCATAACCACCCCCTTTTTCGATATGATGTATATCGAAAGTAGGTGGGTATTATGTTGAATAAGTTATGGAAGATTGGTTTTTTTACTGGACTTACTAGTTTCGTTCTTCTTATACTAGGTGTGCGTACAATTCTTGGTCAGACCCTTATCTTTAAAAACTATTTAACGTTCGGTGTTTTTGGCTTGATCATTGGGATTTTCTCTTTCCTGTTGTTATTTTATAATATGAAAATTGCATTCCGGGTATTCATTGTTGCAGTTGTTATCGGTTACGCAGAGTTTTTCCGCAGCATATTGATGGATTCGGGTGGGATGGGTGATATTCTTGGGATTCTATCCTTATTCATCATTTCCTCCTTTGGATTGGGACTGGCATTTATCGTACAGTTCATTGTTATTTTAATAAGAAAAAACAAGTGATAAAGATGCGGATAAATCCTTTCCAAAGGGATTTGTCCGCATTTTACTATTCCATTGCATCTCCGTTTTTTTAATCATTCACAATTTGAAAGTCGTAACTTCCATTCTTCAACGATATATTTATGATAATGGTAACTTACGAAAAGGGGATGTTGGAATGAAAAGGAGAATTGCGGAGCCCTTCAAAATTAAAAGTGTGGAGACGTTATCAATGCTATCTTTTGAGGAAAGGAAGAAGTCTCTCAGCCGTGCAGGATACAACACGTTTCTAATCGATTCGGAAGACGTCTATATCGATTTATTGACGGACAGCGGGACAACAGCGATGAGTGATGCACAATGGGGAGCGCTTATGACTGGCGATGAAGCTTATGCAGGAAGCAAGAGTTGGAAGAAGTTAGAAAAGGCTGTGCGCGACGTATATGGCTTTAAATTCGTATTACCAACACACCAGGGTCGCGGAGCCGAAAATATATTATCCCAATTAAAAATTAAAAAAGGCGATTATGTACCTGGAAACATGTACTTCACAACGACACGGGCCCACCAGGAGATGAACGGCGCCACATTTGTCGATATTATTATCAATGAAGCACATGATCCGGCAATCGATCTACCGTTCAAAGGGAATGTAGATTTGGCAAAACTGCAAAGGTTAATCGATGAAGTAGGCGCCGACAAAATTCCATACGTCTGTCTTGCAGTAACGGTGAACCTTGCCGGCGGACAGCCCGTCAGCATGCAAAATATGAAAGACGTTTACGAATTATGCAGCTCATACGACATTGATGTCATACTGGATGCGACGCGCTGTGTCGAAAACGCATATTTTATAAAAGAACAAGAGGCAGGACATGCGAATCGGTCGATAGCAACTATTTTGATGGAAATGATGTCCTATTCTGACGGCTGTACAATGAGTGGAAAAAAAGACTGCCTTGTCAATATCGGGGGGTTCATGGCAATGAATGACGAGGACTTGTATATACGGTCACGTGAGCTCGTCGTTGTCTACGAAGGGATGCCTTCTTATGGCGGGATGTCGGGACGTGATATGGAAGCGATGGCAATTGGGATTCATGAAGCAATCGATGATCATTACATCGAGCACAGGGTCGGCCAAGTCCGCCACCTCGGCCAACAGCTGATTGATGCGGGGATCCCAGTTGTCAAACCGATTGGAGGTCATGCAGTATTCCTGGATGCACGTGCATTCCTTCCCCATTTAAGCCAAGAAGAATTTCCCGCACAAGCTCTTGCGGCTGCCCTTTACCTCGATTCGGGGGTACGCAGCATGGAGCGGGGAATCGTTTCAGCTGGACGGGACAATACGACGGGGAAAAACAATACACCGAACCTTGAACTTGTCCGGCTGACCATCCCACGCCGTGTGTATACGAATAATCATATGGACGTCGTTGTCGATTCGATTTTGTCTCTATACGAAAAAAGGGACGCTATTTGCGGATTACAAATGGATTATGAACCACCTACACTGCGCTTCTTCAATGCACGGTTCTCCCCTCTTTCAGTAAATGGGGACCTGTTCAGCGAAGAAATTCGGATAAGAGATAGTCAATAACGGATTTAAAAGACGCATCCTAAATGGATGCGTCTTTTGGTCAAATGTAGGTTCAATTAGATAGTTTCGTTTTTCTTAATCTGCTTGCTTCTCAACTGCCCGCAAGCTGCGTCGATGTCGGTTCCTTGTTCATGACGAACGCCGCAATTGATGCCTTTTTTCTTAAGTGTTTCGTAAAATGCTTTAATCGCTTCCGGGGTACTACGGCGATATTGATCGTGTTCATCAACCGGGTTATACGGAATTAAATTCACATACGACAGGTGTCGTTTGTTTTCTAGAAGCTTCGCAAGTTGCTGAGCTTCCGCAACATGGTCATTCACATCTTGCAACATAATATATTCAAACGTAATCCTACGGTTTTTCGATTCCAAATAATAATCGATTGCATCCATCAACTTTTCGATCGGGAATGCTTTGTTGATTTTCATGATGCGGGTACGAAGTTCATTATTTGGCGCATGTAAGGAAACCGCTAAGTTGATTTGGATATTCTCATCCGCAAATTCTTTGATTTTATGTGTAAGTCCGCTCGTAGAAACGGTAATATGTCGCGCACCGATTGAAAGTCCGTTTTGATCGTTTATGACACGAAGGAAATCCATCAAGTTGTTATAGTTATCGAAAGGTTCGCCGATTCCCATGACTACAATATGGCTAACACGCTCATTTAGCTCTTTTGCGTCAAGATGAAATTGCACTTTCATGATTTGTTCCACGATTTCCCCCGCGTCCAAATCACGGTTTTTTTTCAATAATCCACTTGCACAGAAACTGCAGCCGATATTGCATCCGACCTGCGTAGTAACACAGACCGAGTAACCGTATGCAAACTTCATCAACACCGTCTCGATTAAGTTGCCGTCCTGCATTTTGAATAGGAACTTGATTGTTCCATCCGCAGATTCCTGCTTAACCGACTGCTCAAGCGTTTGAATTGCAAAGTTATCTTCCAAAAGTTGAATACACTCTTTACTAATATTTTTCATGTCTGCAAAGTTGGTTACCCGTTTTTTATAGAGCCAGTCCCAAATTTGTGCAGCACGGAATTTTTTTTGTCCTCGTTCCATTATCCATTCTGTCAGCTGTTCTATAGTCAGCCCATATATTGATTTCTTCATTAGTTATCCTCATTTCAAAAAATGCAATTCACATATTATACTACAGTAAATCGGATAATGGAACAACTAATTTAATCAACAAGGTCTATATATATTCCCTTATTAATACCACAAAAGAGCCTATGATCAGGCATTTCATTTCTAACCAACATGTCCTTTTTCCTATAAAAAAAGACAAGCCATCTCCATATTCTTCGGAGGATGGCTTGTCTTCAATCAGTTCTAATTCAGGTTTCACCGTATATCAGTTTTCGTTGCTTTTTCTTTTTTGATCTTCATCACAAACGTTAAAATATTCAATAATGCAAGCACCGTGAAAAAGATTCCAAAACCGATTTGTCCGTCCGCAAATCGCGTGAATGCGAAATAACCCATGAATGCTATAAGTGCAAGATCGATGTATTTAGATCCCATGCAAAAAACCCCCTCGTTTACACAAGTATATCAGTTTCAGTGCACTTTTCATTCATTCATTTCGTAAACGGATCTGATAGTTTAGTACGACTTGATTATTTCACTTAATTTCACAACTAATCCTTCCATCTGCTCGTCTGTGCCTATTGTTATGCGTAAAAAGTTGCTGATTCCCGGTTTATTAAAATACCTGACGAGTATGCCCTCTTTTTTCAATTCATTGTACAGGAATTCTGCAGGCACCATTTCATGCGAGGCGAAAACAAAGTTCGCTTGTGAAGGAAGGACATTGAAACTGAGCAGTTGCAAGGCCTCTTTCGTTTTTTCACGTGTCGTGATGATTTTTTCCACCGTCTCTTTAAAATATGCATCGTCCTCAAACGCGGCCTTAGCACCGACCAATGCAAGCCGGTCCAGCGTATAGGAGTTGAAAGAATCTTTGATGCGGATTAAGGCGTCAATCAACGAAGGGGCTCCCATTGCAAAACCGACGCGTAAACCGGCCAACGAGCGTGATTTGGATGTCGTCTGGATAACGAGCAAATTATCGTATTTCCGGATTAGTTCCGTCGCAGATTTCGAAGCAAAATCGATATATGCTTCATCAATGATAACAACATTGTCGGGATTATTTTTCACGATCTCTTCAATCTGTTCTAGTTCAGCATAGACACTCGTCGGAGCATTCGGATTTGGCAAGATGACGCCGCCCTCTGAATGAAAGTATTTGTGGATTGGCAATGTGAAATCCGCATTTAATGGAACTTCTTCATAAGCGATATCGAACAGCTTCGCATACACGGGATAAAAACTGTATGTAACATCGGGGAACCGTATTGGATTACCGGGTTCAAAAAATGCCATGAAAGAGAATGCCAGCACTTCATCAGAACCGTTTCCAACAAATACTTCTTCTGTAGAAAGCCCGTATTGTCGCCCGATTTTTTCGCGCAATTCACTTGCTGTCGGTGATGGATACAATTGAAGATTACGCCCCATCTCCTGCTGGATTGCAGCTGTCACTTTCAGGCTTGGAGGGTATGGATTTTCATTCGTATTCAGTTTCACAATATCCTTTTGCTCGACCTGCTCGCCAGGAACGTAGGGGTCAGTCCGTTTCACCATGGAACTCCAAAATTTACTCATCCCGTGGCACTTCACTTTTAGGACGTCTTTTTCGCAATTCGTTTTTGACATCCTCAACGCTGACATCCAATTCTTCCATCAGCACAAGAGAGTGATAGGTCAAATCCGCCAACTCGCTTGTCACTTCGGCTTTATCCCGATTTTTTGCGCCTATGACGACTTCTGTTGTTTCTTCCCCGACTTTCTTCAGGATTTTATCCAACCCTTCACGGAACAAATAGGTTGTATATGACCCTTCAACAGGGTTTGCACGTCGATTTTTTATTTCATCCGTTATTTCATGGACAATTGAGCGGGTAGGTACGGCCCCATCGAAAATCTGGTTATGGAAACAAGTCACTTCTCCAGTATGGCAAGCCGGACCCACAGGCGTCACTTGTATTAAAATTGAATCGTTATCACAGTCGAGTGAAAGGTTGTTCACAATTTGCCGATTGCCCGATGTTGCGCCTTTGTTCCACAATTCCTGCCTGGATCGGCTGTAAAACCACGTCTCTTTCGTATCTAACGTCTTTTGCAATGCTTCCTTATTCATATATGCGAGCATCAGTACATTCCCCGTCCGATCGTCTTGGACAATTGCAGGAATTAGTCCTTTTTCGTCAAATGAAAGGGTATCGATTTGAATTGTCATGATCATTCATTCCCAACAGGTATATTTTTTGCTGCCAAATATGTTTTCAACTCTCCGATGTTGATATCTTCGAAATGGAAGACCGATGCCGCAAGTGCCGCGTCGGCTTTCCCTTCAGTCAATACCGTTTGGAAGTGTTCAGGCGTTCCTGCTCCGCCACTCGCAATGACAGGGATACTGACTGCTTCTGCGATAGCTCTTGTCAACTCGAGATTATAGCCATCTTTTACGCCATCTTCCCCAATACTATTGACAACCAGTTCGCCTGCACCCCATTTTTCAGCCTGCTTCGCCCATTCGATGGCGTCTGTTCCGGTGTCTTTCATACCGCCGTTTGAAAAGACAGACCATTTTGAGGGTCCCACTTCATTAACATCCATCGATAGAATGATGCGTTCAGAACCGAATTTTTTCGCTGCTTCTTCAATTAAAGTCGGATCGCTGAGCGCTGCACTGTTGATGGAAACTTTATCCCCTCCGGCATCGAACACCTTCTGAATATCTTCTAGAGTTCGAATTCCCCCGCCGACAATAAATGGTACAGGTACTTCTTTTGCGATTTCCGCAATAAGGTCCAGGAACATCGCACGGTTTTTCGTTGAAGCGGCAATGTCGTAAAATACAAGTTCATCTGCACCGTCAGCTACATATTTTTTCGCTAATGTAAGCGGATCTGCAACTTCCTTAACTTCCAAAAACTTTTTCCCTTTGACGACTTTACCGTTATCGAAATCCAGACATGGAATGATCCGTTTACTCGTCATGCTCGTTGTCCCCCCAGTATTTTTTCCAAAGATAATTTACCGTCATATAAAGCCTTACCGATAATTGCCCCATATAAATCGAGCTCTTTTAACTGAACGATATCCTCTTCTGTAGAAACTCCGCCTGAAGCAACAATATCAATGGAAGACGCTTTGTCCATCATTTCCAGTTCATGAAAATTGGGACCTTGCATCATCCCGTCTTTCATGATGTCCGTATATATGACTGTTTTCACACCCACCGCTTCCAGTTCACGCAATAAGTCTACCGCTGATACATCACTCGTTTCCGTCCAGCCGTCCGTTGCAACGAAACCTTTTCTCGCGTCGATGGACACTGCAATTTTCTCGCCATACTTTTCAACAGCTTCCTTTAGAAACGGTTTATCCTGTATCGCTGCTGTTCCGATGATCACCCGGCTTACACCCGCTTCAATATGTGCGTCGATGATTTCCATCGTTCGGATTCCGCCGCCGACTTGCACAGGTATCGAAACACTCTTGGCAATCGCCTGGATTGCGTCACGATTCAAGGAGTTACCTGTTTTAGCACCATCCAAATCGACGACGTGAATATATTCGGCACCTTGCTTTTCCCATTCCTTCGCCATCGCAGTCGGTGAATCATTGTAGATGATTTCCTGATTATAATCGCCCTGTATTAACCGAACACATTTTCCATCACGAATATCGATCGCTGGAAATAAAATCATGATAGTTCCCCCTTTTAATAATGTATAAAAATAAAGATTTCCACTGAATCCGCTGCGACGCTCGGGGATGCCTCCCGCCATAAGCCAGACAACTTCGTCATCAGTCTTATGGCTTCGGCTCCCCCTTATAAGACGCCTTCAATCTGTTTATTTAGGTATTCATTTGTTCAATTATATAGGTGCTAAAAGAAATATTCTTATAGCATTCCCTTCGTTGATGGAATTCCTTTTACATCCGGATTGATTGCACTCGCTACACGCAATGCACGTCCGAATCCTTTGAAAATTGATTCGATAATATGGTGACTATTTTTACCATACTGTAAATTAATATGCAATGTCACTTTCGCATGGCTTGTGAACGCTTGGAAAAATTCTTCGACCAGCTCTGTATCGAATTCCCCTACTTTATCTTTTAAACCGTCTACGTTATAGACGAAAAACGGACGCCCGCTAATATCAATGGAAACTGTCGATAACGCTTCATCCATCGGTGTCGACACCGTCGCGTAGCGCTCGATGCCTTCCTTCGTACCAATACTCTCATAGAAAGCCTGTCCCAAGGCTATGCCGATATCTTCGACGGAGTGATGCTGATCCACTTCGATGTCTCCATCACAATCGACCGTCAAATCGAATCGACCATGATTGGTGAACAACGTCAACATGTGATCCAGAAAGCCGACACTTGTTTTTATAATTGATTTTCCGCTGCCATCAATCGCAAAGTCCAATTCAATCTTCGTCTCTGCTGTCTGTCTTGAAATCGATTTACTTCGCATTCTGATCCGCCTTTCTAACTTGAATTGAATTTGCATGGGCTGTTAACCCTTCCGCATTCGCTATTGCGATAATGTCATCTGATACGTCTTGCAGTGCCGCCTCAGTATATTGGATGATGCTTGATTTTTTCATAAAATCGTAAACACCCAACGGTGATGAAAATGCTGATGTCCCACTTGTCGGCAATGTATGGTTAGGACCTGCCATATAATCGCCCAGTGCCTCCGGTGAGTAGTTCCCTAAAAAGATTGCGCCTGCATTGTGAATGAACGGCAATTGTTCCATCGGATTTTCCACCATAAGCTGTAAATGTTCCGGCGCCAGTTTATTGACGAAGTCAAAGGCTTCATCCAATGAATCGACGAGAATGATACGGCCATTATCGGTTATCGATGCTACTATGATGCTCTGCCGATCGGCTCGTTCGATTTGGTTCGCCACTTCTTTTTGAAGCGCTTCAGCGAATGTACGGCTTGTCGTCACACAGATTGCTGTTGCACGTTCATCATGCTCCGCTTGAGATAACAAGTCCGCTGCGACAAACGCGGGAATCGCACTGTCGTCTGCCACGACACAAATTTCGCTCGGTCCCGCAATCATATCGATTGCAACGTCACCGAACACCCATTTTTTAGCCCGTGCCACAAATGCATTGCCCGGTCCGGTGATCTTCGCTACTTTTTCCACCGTCTCCGTTCCATATGCCAAGGCCGCAATCGCCTGTGCACCGCCGATTTTATACACAACGTCGACACCAGCTTCTTGCGCAGCTATGAGTACATGGGGATTAACCTTGCCGTCTTGTTGGGGCGGTGTCACCATGGCGATGCGTTCCACTCCCGCAATCTTTGCCGGGATGGAATTCATCAAAACCGTAGAAGGATAGGCCGCTTTACCTCCTGGTACGTAGATGCCGACACTTTCAAGCGGGGTCACTTTCTGTCCAAGAACAATGCCTTTTTCTTGATTGATGAACCAGGACTGTTCTTTTTGAACTTCATGGAATGCAGTGATTTTTTCCTTTGCTCTTCGCAACGCGCCTAAAAACTCTGCTGATATCAATGTCTGTGCTTCAACGAACTCTTCGGATGAGACTGTCAGTTCCTCAAGCAGTACGCCGTCAAACTTTTCAGTATAGCTTTTTAGTGCCTGATCTCCATTTTCACGCACTGTTCCGATAATTTCAAGCACAGTTCGATCGAGTTCAAGATCATTTGATTGTAGAGACGTTTGTTTCCCTATTTCATCTGTATATTTTTTCAACGTTACAATTCTCATGTATCATCACTCCAATACTGCTTTTAAGTCCGATATGAATTGCTGGATCTGATTTGTCCTCGTCGCATAACTTGCTTTATTAACTATCAATCGTGCACTGACGTCGGCAATTTCCTCTAAGACGACCAACCCATTTTCTTTCAATGTCTTCCCGGATTCCACAATGTCGACGATGACATCGGACATGCCGATAAGTGGAGCCAACTCGATGGAACCATTCAATTTGATCGTTTCGATACGAATACCTTTGCTGTCAAAATAGGCTTTCGTTACACCCGGATATTTTGAAGCCACCGTCAATAATGTACTGCTCGGAAATTGTTTATCAGGAAAACCGGCCACAGCAAGCTGGCATTTTCCGATGCCAAGATCCAATAGTTCATAGACATCGACCGGATCTTCCATAATCGTATCCTTGCCGACAATGCCGATATCGGCTGCCCCTTTTTCAACGTAAGTCGGCACATCGACCGCTTTCACAAATATAAGTTTAACCTTATTTTCGTCATCATATATTACTAGCTTTCTGCTTTTATCATGAAAGTCGGAAAAACGGATACCCGCTTTTTCAAAAAACGTTAACGCTTTGTCTGCTGTTCTCCCCTTCGCCATCGCGATAGTCAGATGTGTCATTTCGGTTCAAGCCCCCCAACAAGTAACTCGAGTAATTCTTTTAAATTCGAAAACTGGACGTTTTTCCCTTTATAGAGAAATGAATTGCTTTCTTTTTCCAAACAAATCGAGTAAACGCTTTGCCGTAAATCTGCATGTTCTTTTCGTTCAGAAAATGATAGAACACTATAATTCCGTTCTCGTAATTCATTTGCAATTGAAATGGCCTGTTCTAAACGGCTATCAGCATAAGTGATTTTGATATCAATCGGCAAACGGGAAGTGACTTCCCTACTTTCAGTCGCTTTCACCAACGATTCAATTTCACAGGCAAAACCGATTGCGGGTAACGCTGTGCCGAACTCGGCTCCTAACCCGTCATAGCGGCCGCCCATTAAAACCGGTTTGCCGAACTTCTCTACATATCCTTGAAAAATCACGCCTGAATAGTAGCCCATGTGGTTGATCAGTCCTAAATCCATGACGATATACTGTTCCAATCCGTACAATTTCAATATACTGAAGATATCCATCAAGTAATCGAGCGTATCCTGTATTTTTTCAGTCAAGGCAATGCCTTTTGTCCGTTCAATTACATCTGCAGGGTTGCCATATAAGAATGGTATCCGTTCGATTACCTCTCTCACTTCATCCTTAATTTCTAAACTCTTAAGGAACGGTCCTATCTCCACTACATTTTTCGCTTGAATCAATGATTTCAATTGGTCGATTTGTAGTGGCGTAAGTGGAAGGCCGCGGACAAGTTCATTGAAAAATCCTGCATGCCCCAACTCAATTTTGATGTCGTTGAAACCTAGATCTTTCATCAAATGACAACCAAGTGCAATTACTTCTGCATCCGCCTCGGCGGAACTTTCACAGAAGTATTCAATGCCCGCCTGTGTCCGCTCAATGCTATCATTTCGATCAATGGGCTGACGAAACACTTCCTGTACGTAAAAGTATCGAAGTTCGCTTGATAGATCCGGGAAGTTTTGGGCCAATTCCCGTGTGATTGGAATCGTGACATCGGGCCGCAAGACTAACACTTGCCCGGTATGATCGATCACTTTTATCATTTCATTCTGATTGATTGAACTCTTCACTTTTGAGTAGAGGTCATACTGCTCGAATGCTGATGTTTTGATACGTTTATAGCCGTATGTTGTAAAACGTTTATTGATGGTTTTAATGATTCTTTCAAACTTTTCATTATCACTTAACATCCGTTCAGGATAAACTTCGTTTAAGACCATTTCCAACACCCCTCACTTTACTGCTTTACTAGACTAAAGTTATTTAGTACTATAAAGGTATACCAACGAAATGTCAATAGGAGGATTGATTATTAATGTTCGATTATCACATGCACAGTTCATTCTCAGCAGATTGCCCAGTTTCTATGGAAGATATGATTGATGGAGCGATTCAAAAAGGCTTGACCGAAATTTGTTTTACTGAACATATCGATTATGAATACCCGGATGATACAATCTTTTTTGATTTTGATAAAAAGGAATACGCAAGTAAATTGATGGAGATGCAGAAAGTATATAAAGGACGTATTCATATTAAAAAAGGCGTTGAAATCGGTGTACAACCTCATATCCTACATAAATACGAAGAACTGATGGACAAGGAAACATTCGACTTCGTCATCTGCTCTATGCATACGGTCGAGAAAAAAGGATTGCACTACGGAGAATTTTTTGAGGATAAAACATTGGAAGAAGCATACGGAATTTATTATGGAGAGTTGTTGTACTGCATAAAAAATTATAAACGATATAATATTCTCGGTCACGCCGACCTGGTCAAAAGGTATACAAAAAAGAATTGCGTTAATCCTTTTCATGATGAATTGAGAGAGATTTTCAACGTCCTCATTCCTGAAGGCAAAGGTATTGAATTGAATACGTCCGGGGTCCGCTACGGCATGTCGGGCGGAATGCCAAGTGACGATATTTTAAAACTTTATAAACAATGCGGCGGTGAAATCATCACACTCGGTTCAGATGCACATAAACCGGAGGATATCGCATTCCAGTTCAGTGAATCACTGCAATTATTGGAGTCGATTGGATTCAATTATATCACTACATTTGATAAACAAGAACCGAAGTTCCATGCCATCAGCAGTCTCATATGAATAAAACGTGCATATACCCCTTCTCTAAAAGGGATATATGCACGTTTTTTATTAACCTAATGTATGTTGAAGTGCAGATTGCCTTCAAATACGCTTCGGGAATGCCTTCCGCCATAAGCCAGACAGCCTGTGCTACGTTCAAAAAACGTCATCAATAACTCAACTTATCTATTTACTTCGCCTGCTTCAATAAGGACGTGAAGTTAACAACTATTTTTGCAGCTTGTGCACGTGTCGTAGAATTGCTTGGCATGAATTTCCCTTCATAGCCGGTTGTAACGTTTAGTTCGTGGAGCATGGAGATAGCATTTATCGTTTCCTCATCATAGTTACCGATGTCAGAATAAGGTGCTTTGCTGAATGCTGTGTATGGCTTACCGGATACGTTCCGATAAGCACGTTCTATCATCAAAGCCAGCTGTGCACGCGTCACTGCCTCAGTGGGCTTGAAATTACCTCTGTCACCTTTAACAATTCCATATTTGTAAGCAGCATTGATTTCCGCTTTTGTTTGATCTGCATAGTTGTTAATATCGCCAAATGGAGCCGTTTCGTCCGTTTTCAAATCCAGAGCACGAACGATTATTGCCGCCGCTTGCACCCGCGTCAGTTTCTGATTCGGTTTGAATGTACCGTCCGTATAGCCGCCGATGATTCCGGCTGCCGCCGCCTGTTCAATGTAGTTTTTCAAACCGTTATCCGCAATATCCTTGAATTGTGAATGAACAGAAACCGCCGTCGTTACTTTTACACTTGGAGTATGGATACTTTTGTTTCCAGCTTCATCGACCGCTACGATTGAAAAGTCATACACTGCATTTCCAGCAAGTTTTTCAATTTTGTAAGAGAAAACGTCACCCTTTACGGTAACTATTTTTTCTTTCCCACTATAGAGCTCATAGCTAGTCACTGCTACATTATCGACAGCGGGCTTCCAATTCAGGATAACCGAATCCGTTTCCACCAACCCGGCTGCAAGGCTGTTAGCTGGAATCCATGGGCTGGTCGTTAGCATGTTCAGCCAAAATTGCTCAGCCACTTTTTGATAACCAGCTTCACTCAAGTGGATATTTTCCGGGTTCGGTAGGTAAGCCAAATGGTCAACTGCAATCGTGTCGCTCGTTGGAACGAAGTGAGCCGCCGACCCTATGAGTCCCATCTGAATTCCTTTATTCAAAGAATCCAACAGTTGGTTCAGCAATGGTTGCATCTCTTCAGTCATATACGGGAACGGATTGTAGTAACCCATCACATACACTTCGGCCTTCGGGTTGATTTGAGCAATCTGAGTCATAATCGTTTTATAATTGATTGCTACTTGCTGTATTGCCGTAGCCATCAATTGAGGATCGACAGTGGCAGTACCCGTCGCAGTTTTTTTTTGGACAAGTGGTAATACATCGTTCGCCCCCGCACTGATCGTGATGATTTCAGCTTCGGCAATCGACTGTTGAAGCGCTACCGCAACCTCTTCATAGCCAATTCCATATACATCCTTTTTTACGTCCATCCGGATATCTTTCACGATGTCGCCTGTTGTATATTTGGGAAACGAGAAACCTTTGTTGAAAGATTTTAGAGCCCCTATGGAATGAAATGACTCAGCAAGAAAATCCGTATATCCTTTTCCAAGGGCATTTTCCGGGGTCACGCCGGCTGCCAAAGAATCACCCAACGCTAAATAATCAATTGGTGCTAGCCAAGAAGGTGACTCTGTATCAACCGGATTAATTTCCTCCGCCGAAAAATGTAACGGTACTGCAATCATTTGAAGCATGAGTGCGACTGCGAAAAGCAATCTGAACTTCAGCATCTTGTTAATCATTTTTCCCCCGCTTTCAATTTCGATAGTTCTCATCCCTTCTTTCTACCTGCTATTTCTCCGTCAGCTCCACAACTACGCACGAATTAGTCCTTCACTACCATTAATTCGCCGTCCAATAAAAGTATTCCTTTACCATTACTTTTTGCGCCCTGTGTAATAATTATACAAGTAAATACCTATGTAGCTGCCTGATATAAGAGACCGCTCTACCCCCCCTTATAAGGCGCCTACGCTGTATTCATTTGTTCAACAAATTTAATAGTCATTTAGTCACCTCATATAAAGTAGTATACTCAATCATACATTTTGTATAGCCTCACGTTGAAATATAAAACGCGCATCCGCCAATGGGTCACTGGCTGATGCGCGTTTATTTCCCCACAATATACGTTTTCAGAAGAGCGATGCGTTCGCGGCTGATCAACTTTGCTGCTACCACCTTAGGCGTTCTAGCCGCCACCGCATCGGTTTGCAGATTGAGATTCGAAGCAAGTTTCCGTGCTCTTGCCAGATGATAATCACTTGTAATGATCGTTACAGACTCCACTTCATCAGGCAGTAATGCTTTCGAGAATAGTATGTTTTCATATGTCGAAGTGGAGGCAGTTTCAAGTAGAAGTCGTTCTTCGGCAATGCCGTTCCTAGTTAAAAACTGTCTCATCGCTTCTGCTTCGCTCATTGGTTCATCGGGACCTTGCCCGCCGGACAGTATCATTTTCACGTGGGGATTGTCATGTGCATATCTCAACGTAGCGTCTAACCGATACTGCAATGACAGCGACGGCGCATCCCTTTTCACTTTGGCTCCGAGCACGATTGCATAGTCATTCGTTCCATCCGCGACCAGTTCTACTCCTTCATCCATCCATGTTCCTGTCAGTTGCCACAAGTAAATGCCCGACATGGCGATTACGAAAACACATACTATAGCTACCTTCCTCCACCTCTTCAATACAATCACTCATTTCAACTGCTCTACGGCAATTTCATTCTTTGTCAATAAATCCATATAAAAAGGATCTTTCCCAATTGAATAAACACGGTCACAAAGCGTTGTAATTTCGTCCATATCATGGGATGTATACATAATCATCTTCCCATCACTTTTCGCCAAGTTATGCAAATACGAACCGATTTCTATTTTTGATTTTAGATCGATGCCGACTGTAGGTTCATCTAGCAGCAGCAAAACCGGATCATTGAGAAGGCTGATAGCCAAATTCAATTTCCTTTTCATACCACCAGACAACGACCGGACCTCCTCTTTCCACTGGGTCAATTGCATATCCACACACAATTGTCGGCATTCTTCTTTTGTATGCTTTTTCCATGAAAGCTTTTCAAAAAACTGCATATTCTCCTCAACGGTGAATTCTTCCCATACCGCTATGTCTTGTGGAACATAACCGATTAACCGCCTGATTGTCTTGAAACCGTCCGTATATGAAAATCCTTCCAGCTCAATCTCTCCCAGCGTCGGCTGCATAACTGTCGCCAATAGTTCAAGCAGTGTTGATTTGCCCGCCCCGTTTTCCCCTACAAGGCCTACAATTTCCCCTGGTTTCATTTGTAAGGTGACATTTTCAAATACGGTCTTCTCTTTATACTTTTTCTGAAGTCCTGTCACTTCAAGCATTTTTCTCTCCCCCTTTAAAAAACCAGACGCCGAGCAAAACAACCAATGCGCAGAGCCACAGTATTGGTATCGTCCCGTTCAGTAATGATTGAACAGGACTGAGCGCTTCAACCCATACCCACTTCCGTGCTAGCCCATCCAGAGGTATGATTGCCCCGCCAACCACGGCCAAAAGCAGTGCAATCGCAAGGCCGCTTGTATAGTACATAAACAATTGCCTATAGAGACTTGCTAGTAAAAATGCAAGGAGATTTATCGTCAACCGGAATACGAAAAGTACAAACAGAACACGAATTGTAAATGCTTCCTGGAATAACGATGTAAAAATGATTGCCGTAATGATATCCATGGCATAAATGATTGCTGTAAGTAGCAGTAAAGAACCTAATGCATATTTTTTAAAGGATATTTCGGTGAATAACCAACGTTGACGCATTGATGGTCGATTTTCCTTCAGCATCCAGTCGAACAGGAAAAATGTCGTGATAATGGCGAAAATTGTCCAAACACCCCACGCCTTTACTAACGGAATCGATTGTTCATTCGCCCTATTTTGTTTATCGTAATAGGAAAAACTGGATTGCAGCAGTGCTTCACTTTTTTGCCTGTCTCGACTGCTATCAATGATTTCATCATAATGCCATTCTTCTTCCATGCCATATTCCATGAATAAATGTTTGATGACGAAAGCGGCTTTTGAACGTGCTGCGTCTTGTTGGGCAAATGAAGCAATCGTTTCGACAACTGCTTGATTAGCAAATGATCGATTGGAAGAAAAGGCCACGATAAGCTGATTTCGACGATTCGATAATATGTTATCTTCATAACCCTTACGTATAACGAACACACTATCCAGTTCATGCTGCTCTAGTTTATGCAATGCATCATCCAGATTCATGAATTGGATATGGAAAAGTTCAGTAGCTGCGATATCCTCTACTAATCGTCCGGCCATCTCTGTTTCATCTTCCACTACAAGCGCTACCGGAACTTTTGTCTCTTCCTGCCATGATTCTATACTTTGCATAATTACCACTGTCATAATAAGCGGGAGGAGCATCCAGCTTAAGAGGCTTTTCCATTCCTTCTTCGAACGCATCAACCGAGTGGAAACGATATTCCTCATCAAGTCCACCTCTCTTTTCCGATTAACGATAGCCAAAGTAGAACCAATCCGATAGCAGCAACTAGTATTAGCATGTTAAAATTTGCATAGTTTCTTCCTTCAAGCACAATTTCAATCATCCAATTGAAGCTTTCGTAGGAAAAGATATACGGCAATGCCCCTTGGATTGCTCGCGGAAAATATAATGTGGGGATAACCGCGCCGCTTATGAAAATGATTGAGAATGTAAACAGACTCTGCAACATAAGCACAATTTTACGGGATACAACCAAACTGTCGATAAGTGCTATGCAAGTTAAGAAAACTAACGCATAAAGGCTTGTAAAAAAACCTAAGCGGAAGTAATCAACCGCATACAACACAAAACCTGTAAACTTATCGGCCATGAAAAAGGTCACTGCCCCTAGGATTAGGCAAAACCATAAGGAAACGAGTATGCGTGCGAAAATTCGTTGCCACATCGTCACACCAAATATCTTCATCCGTATTCGCATAGAATCATGCTCTTCCTTTGCCAACACTGTATAGATGGCAAGAAGCCAGACAGACAGCGCAATAAACCAGGCCGATAATATGTAGTAATGGAACGGTGAAGACGTCGCGACGTTTGTAATAACTTCTTCGTCAAGCAACTTATCTTTCCCAAGCGTGTATAATGTGAAGTCCATAAACTGCTGGAACATCATTTCTTTCCGCTTATCCTTTGACATAACTGTTTCCTTCGCATAGTCATTGATCGTCAGTATAGAAGCTTGTGCCGCCGCAATATAGCGCGTCATGCTTTCAACCAGTTCTTTCACGAGAAAACTATCTGTTGGACGCGATGGATTCCCGACAATCGGAATTGTCACAGTCTCCCCTTCATACAGATCAGCTGTAAACCCTTTCGGAAATAAAAAGTAGGTGCTGATTTCATTTTGCTCCATCAATTTTTCCGCATTGTCTTTCGTTATCGAGACAATTTGGATGAATTGATTGTCCGCGACCGTTTCTTCCAACAACCCACTGAATAAAAGAGTCTCTTTCGTCTTGTCTTCATCAACTAGCGCCACCCGAATTGGCGAGCCTTCTTCAGGTAGCAATAACCCCACCGCCAGTCCTAGCAGTAAGCCAATCAAAACAAGCGGAAATAGAAAAAGAAGAAGAAGCGTTCCCCACTTCTTCTTCAATTGCTTATTGTATTGCTGCATAAAAAATACTATTCTTTTAATGGATAGCACAATAGTCACTTCCATTCTTTAAAACGCTCCGATTTCACCTTGCAGCTCTTCCATGAATCCGGATATCCATTCTTGGAACTTCGGTGTTATTTCGTTTTCAATGAACGCTTCAATTTCACTCATAGTCATTTTTCCGATATTCACAGTGTCGTCCTTCTCTGCCGGCATCTCCACTTTTTTCACAACTTTTCCTTGTTGTTTAAGCAGTAAGCTAATCATATTCTCGCCGATTGAGTCTTCAGAGAACATAAACTCATGATTTGCCTTCATTGAATCACTTTCGTGCGTTGCGCTACCTTTCCAAACGAGTTCAGGTTCCATCTCTCCGTCTGTAAAGCCAAATGAACGTGTAAATGATCGTTTTTTATCTTTCAGTTCTTCTTTTCCTTTGTAGATGACTTTCATGTCATCCATTATTAGTGTAATGGAATCATCCGCTTTTTTATCTTTCCACGTCAAATCCCCTTTGATTTGCACTACATTCTCATCACCAAAGCGATCTGTTACGCCGACTTTATAATCCCATTTCTGAGCTGTTTTTTCTAACAATTGTGTACCGCCAATTGTTAATGTAGTCGTTTCTTCTTTGTTTTCTCCAATACTGATTGTGAATTCGCGTTTCACAATACTATTTGAATGATGCCAAATTGTAGACCGAATACCGTTTGGAATCGTTAACTTGTCGACGCCTTTAATCGCTTCGTCAAGACCGTCTTCAAAATCGCTGATGATTGTTTCAATATCATTGTTTGAAGCCTCGCCCGCAATCGATGAGAGTGTTAGTTGCTCTTTCAGTATCGATTTAAGCTTTTCATCCGTTTTAGCTTTTTCCAATAAATCCTTCAGCAATGCCTTTACTTCTTTTTCAGTAAGAGTCATTTCCAATTTTTTCGTTTTCAACTTATTATCAAATACAGTGATTTCTTCTTTTTCACTTGTAAATGCATCTTCCGGAATCTCTTGCGCCAAGTACTTGATATATTCCTTTTCTATATATGTACGGGATTCCTCCGTCATAGAAAAGCCCTCTTCGAATAGCTGGGAAAGCCCAAGGTTTTCATTTCCTTTATAATCCGGATCGATTTCTCTCATCAGCTTGCCGAAATCTTTATCATCGAAGCGGATCAGTTCATCCATAAACGGAAGGGATGCAACTAGTTTCTCTGTTGTAGCAAAGTATGAACCGAAGTCCACTTTCATGCTGCCCAGTACTCCGTCAAATTGCACTTCCATCTCTTTCTTCACCGGATCATTGACTTGTTTCATGGAAAGCTTAGCACTGTTCAGAATGCTTTGAACTTCCTGCATTTCATAGTCTACAGTCGGGTCATTCCATTCAGCTGACAAGTCATAGTTCGTTTCCACAGGTTTATCTTGTTGGGTTTCAATCCACTTGAGTTCATTCTTATAACGATCGTCAAAGATTTCCCACACTTGTTTAACTGTTCCTGATTCTGCTAAAAAGTATTGCACTTTGGGTGATTTATTCACTAATAAAAATGCTGATACACTTCCGCCTAAGATCACCAACGCAGTTACGACCGCGACGATTAACAACCTGGGCGATTTTTTCTTTACTGCTTTTTCTTCCAATTTATTCTCCCCCTTATAATGACACATGAAAAAGAAATAGTTGCTATGTAGGTTGAAATGAAGAATTCCATAGAAACAGCTTCGGCTACCCCTGTTTAGGCGCCTTCGCTCAGTTTAATAGATATTCATCTGTTCAACTTACATAACTGTTTTAATTTTCCTTTATTCACATTTTTTCATACTATCATAAGCTATGTAGTTACTCAAAAAAAGATTGGAAAACTTCCCCTTTCATTAACAAATGATAGTTTATGACTAGCACTCTAGTCATGCCAATGGAATCATAAAAACCGGGGAGTATTCTACTAACTACAGTAGGAGGCTCCCCGGTTCGAGATCAATTATTTTTTACTGATTGTTTTTTGTTTACCATGCTATGAACTTCTGTCGGCAAGCCCCATAGTTTGATAAACCCAATTGCTGCGGACTGGTCAAACGAATCGTCGGATGTATAAGTCGCCAGGTTCATGTCGTACAGTGAATTCGCTGACTTTCTGCCCTCAACGATTGCATGGCCTTTGAATAACTTTACTCGCACTGTTCCGTTGACATACTGCTGTGTTTCTTTGATGAAGGCTTCTAGTGCATTTTTGAGTGGCGAGAACCAAAGACCGTTATAGATTAATTCGCTCAACTTTTGTGAAATGATCGGTTTAAAATGAGCCAGCTCTTTAACTAGTGTTAGATCTTCCAATTCTTTATGAGCTTTCAATAAGATGATTGCACCCGGGCACTCGTACACTTCACGTGATTTGATGCCAACCAGACGGTTTTCCACATGGTCGATTCTTCCGACACCATGTTTCCCGCCTATATCATTCAGTTTCAAAATCAGCTCACTGAGTGGATATTTCTGACCATCAATACTGACGGGAACGCCTTTCTCAAAATCAATTTCAATGATATCCGGGGTATCAGGTGCATTTTCAATCGAAACCGTTAGTTCGAATGCATCTTCAGGCGGCGCCGCCCACGGATCTTCCAGGATTCCACATTCATTAGCACGTCCCCATAGGTTTTGGTCAACGGAATACGGGCTATCAAGATCGATTGGAATCGGGATGTTTTTCTCCTTCGCGTAAGCAATCTCTTCTTCACGCGACCAACTCCATTCACGGACAGGAGCAAGGACTTCCAATGTAGGATCCAATGCTTTAATGGCCACTTCAAAACGTACCTGGTCATTCCCTTTACCCGTACAGCCGTGTGCGACTGCCATGGCATTTTCTTTGTGTGCCACTTCAACGAGCTTTTTCGAAATGAGCGGGCGTGATAGTGCAGAAACGAGCGGGTATTTGTTTTCATAATAGGTCTGCGCTTGAAGAGACAACAACGCATACTCTTGTGCAAATTCTTCTTTCGCATCAATCACATAACTGTTCACTGCGCCGACTTGCAACGCTTTCGCCTGGATGAAGTCCAAGTCTTTTCCTTCTCCGACATCAAGACAAACCGCTACTACTCCGTACCCTTGTTCTGTTAGCCACTGTACCGCCACAGAAGTATCGAGTCCACCCGAATAAGCTAAAACCACTTTTTTCTTACTCATCATATATATCCCCTTTCATGCATCTTACTGTATAATTATGCGTAACTTAGTATTTTTATAATACCATATTTGCAAATTAACACAATAGTTTTTACCCAAATAAATTATCAAAAAGAAAAAGAGTACACAATTGCTATCTTGTGTACTCTTTTTATGGGACTGTCATAAGATTAACTAAGACCATGGGCTACCATTGCATCCGCTACTTTTAAAAATCCTGCGATATTCGCCCCTACCACCAGGTTGCCGGCATGTCCGTATGTCTCTGCGGCATCCAAGCAACTTGTGTAAATATTTTTCATAACGTCTTTCAGTCTCTTGTCAACCTCTTCTACTGTCCAAGAAAGACGCATGCTATTTTGGGACATTTCCATCGCTGATACAGCAACACCACCTGCATTCGCAGCTTTTGCGGGAGCGAATAAAACGCCGTGTTCATGGAATACTGACATCGCTTCGAGCGTACAAGGCATATTCGCACCTTCTCCGATTGCTTTTACGCCATTTGCGATAAGTATTCGTGCAGCAATCTCATCAATCTCATTTTGCGTCGCACATGGTAGCGCGATATCACATGGAACAGACCAGATTGCTGAACAATCGTCATGATACGTAGCTTCCGGATGTTCTTTAACATATTCCGAAATACGTTTGTTTTCCACTTCTTTCAAACGCTTCACTGTATCAAGATCAATTCCATTTTTATCATAAATGTAACCGCTTGAATCACTGCAAGCCAGGACAGTTGCACCTAGCTGAATCGCTTTTTCCATTGCATAAGTGGACACATTGCCCGATCCCGAAACAGTGATCTTTTTCCCTTTAAAATTCATTGCTTTTTCTTTTAGCATCTCTTCTACAAAGTAGACGGTGCCATAACCTGTCGCTTCTTTCCGTCCAAGACTACCACCATGTTTCGGATCTTTCCCGGTGAATACACCTGCTTCATAGCCGCCTTTCAAGCGATTATACTGGCCGAACATATAACCAATTTCTCTTTTTCCAACACCGATATCGCCAGCTGGCACGTCAGTATCTGGACCGATATACTTACTTAACTCCGTGATGAAACTTTGGGTGAAACGCATGATTTCACGATCTGATTTACCTTTCGGATCAAAGTCGGAACCGCCTTTCCCTGCCCCGATCGGTTGACCCGTCAATGCATTTTTAAATATCTGTTCAAATGCAAGGAATTTCATGATACTGCTGTTTACGGAAGGATGGAATCGGATACCTCCTTTATACGGCCCAAGATCGCTATTGAACTGAACTCGGAAACCACGGTTTACATGGACTTTTCCTTTATCGTCTTCCCAGGCGACGCGAAAAATAATAATCCGCTCCGGTTCTGTGATACGCTCTAAAATACCATTCGCGATATAGTCGGGATGCTTGGAAAAGACAGGGCGAAGCGAATCGAAAATCTCTCTAGTCGCCTGTAAAAATTCCTTTTCGTCCGGATTTCTCTTTTTGATCAATTCATAGACTTCATGAACATAATCGTTCGCTCTTTTTTTATTGTCTGCATGAGTTTCATTCAACTTCGTCATGGGTCACTCATCCCTTTCTTATATAGGTTAAGGCGGGTATAGCTGAACCCACACTTTGTTAAACAATTGATATTTCAGAATCATTTGCTCATTTTTAAGTATTATCTCCGAAACTATGAGTATATACAACAATTTTTTCTGCTGAATAAGTAATTATACATCATTATGTCTTTTTTATGTATGGAAAATAAAATTATTTACATCTTTCAGAAGAGGGTGTATTATTTAACTATTCAGTAACTATTGATCAGCATCTACTGACAAGTACGATTTTCAATCGTTACTAGAAAATGACAACCAGGAGAAAGAGGGAGAATGTTTATGACAATCAAAAAAGGAATACGTGCGTTTCTAGGTGCGAACATTATGTTAATCATGACTTTCGCTTTCTTGCCTGCTTTAATTTTCAACCCGGATGTAGAACTGCTGACAACGTTCAGTAAATACCTGAACAAAGACTGATCCTCTCAAAAAAACTGTTAAATTCCAGACACGGATAAAATGAACCGCAAGTGCCAAGGCACCGCGGTTCATTTTTTCGGCTAAAGGAAATTATAAAACCTCGTTCTGTAAATAACTTTCAAAATAGGAATCACACTCCGAATTCGAACGCCCTGCACTGTTGGTTCTAAATTTTACGTATAGTGAAATTGTCTTGTAATAACAACCAATTTTGTGGGAAAGCCAAGCCGAGCTTCCAATACATAATTCCACGTAAATTAAACTGTTTGATCAAGTCAAACTTCGCCTGTATGCTGCGTGCATCTTCAAACCATACTTCATGAGGTACTCCTGTATCATCTGTATAGTTGAAATGTGGTGCTTGCGCTACATAATCATATTGAATGTCGACCTCTTGCTGGACTGCAATCGCCAGCGCCTGTTGCGGACTAACCGCTCTGGCAGCAGATCCACCTTGGCTAGGAAAAGGTGATGACCAGTCATAGCCGTATAGATTTTGACCTAAAAATATTTTTTCACGCGGGATTTGAGTCACAGCATACTCAACGACATTCCGGACAGGGCCGATCGGGCTAACCGCTTGCGGATCGCTGTACGTATATCCCCATTCATATGTCATCAGGGATACGAAATCCGCGATTTCCCCGTGGGTACGATAGTCATGGGCGCCGTAAATCCCTGTCCGGACGTCACTTGTCATGGGCGCAAGCGCAGTGGAAATTGTGAACCCGGCTTGATGGATGCGATCTCTCGCTTTCCGAAGGAAGCTATTGTACAGTTCGCGATCCTCCGAATGTAATATTTCAAAGTCAAAATGGATGTCCTTATATCCGACATCATTGGCAACTTGGATGAGGTTTCCGAACAGGCGGTTTTGGGCCGCTTCATCTGTAAATAGTGCATGTGCAAGATCCGCATTAAAAGCAAACTCTTCCAAATTTGTTACGACTAGTGCATTCGCTGCACCGGCTGATTGGGCTATATTCGGAATATCATCTATCGAGGGTGCCTTTAATGAACCGTCACGCTGTGCTTCATAACTGAACATAGCGAGATACGTAAGTGAATCGGCTCGATTTCTTACTTCGTCAATCATCGCTTGAGTGACTGGAGTCCGCGGTTCAACATAAAGTAATGATTCAGCCAGCTTTTTCGGTTTTGGCGGAATATATAGACGCTGACCGATTTGAAGTGTTTGAGTTGTTGATAGCCTGTTGATTGTTGCTAGCTCATTGACTGTCATACCATACAATCCGGCAATGACATACAGTGATTGACCCGGCTGAACCCAGTGGAAGCTGCCGGTTGTCGGAATGACTAAGGCTTGACCAACAACGAGCCGTGATGGATCCGGCAATTCATTAGCTTGTGCAATATCCGTGTAATTAATGCCGTAAGCCCGCGCAATACCATACAAACTTTGCCCTTTTTGAACCACATGAATTTGCATACGCTTCATCTACCTTTCGTTGACATAAAATGTCCTCTACTTAAGACTATTTTTGTCGGAAGGAAATTATGCATAGTTTATTTTCAAACGTTGGCTTCCGCGAATATTCTTCATGAAATCATCCATACTACTCTCGATGAAAAACAATTGAAGGAGGAGTTATTGAATTGACACAAAACCCATTCGGTCAATCGCACAATCAAACTAACCAAAATATGCATACGGGTGCTGTACCGCCGCAGATGAATCACGGCGGTCATGAATTGTTCGATGTCCATGAAGCTTTATCCGGTACTGTCGCCGCTTTGAATCAAGCGATGCTTCTGCGACCGCATGTGCAGGATCCCGAGTTACTGGATATTTTGGATCGCCAATACCGTTTCACTTTGGATGAATATAACATTACAGTTGAAGCTTTTAAAACGGGGCAAGATCCATCCCATCCGACAGGCAGCTATAAAATGAAACAAGGAAATGACTTCGTATATGGATTGAAGCCATCCCAACCAAAAAAGCCGATGCAGTCCGTTTCGGAAATAACGGACGAAATCATTTCCGGCTTTTTACTTGGTTCCGCCAAAGCCGGGGCATCGATGAAAACAATGGCTGCAACAGAAACGTGTAATCCCGTCGTTCGCCGCGTTCTTGCCGATTCCGTTCCGAATTGTATTGAAATGGCTTATGAATTGTCGATTTATCAAAATAAGCATCATTATTATCAAGTACCGCAACTTGCCCAGCAAGACATGCAACAACTATTGAATTCATTTGCTTCCTCAACAGGTCAACCGGGAATGCCGAATAATACGCTCCAGTAATAAAATCAGGTGCCCAATTCAACTGGGCACCTGATTTTTTAGTTCTTAACACCCAATTAGTTTAATGCATGCATTACTGTAGATGTCGTTCGTTATAGTGATTAAATCTTCCCCGAATTTTCTTGATGCGATAGCAAGTTCGAGTCTAGTCCCCGTAATAACCATGTGGATCCCAAGCAGATTCACGATTTTGTGTAAACAGTAAGTAATATTGAACCTACAAGTTCGACTTTCGTACCTGTTACTAGTTTTGAAACCGAATCATTTAAATAGATTGTTTTATAATCCGAATGAAGGGCTGTTGGCTAAGCAGCCGGAATTCCTCTCAAGTTATTTTGATTTCGAAATAAGCGCTGAAGGAACATCTGCTTTGAAACGGACAAGTTCCCCATTTCCAGGATGCAATAATGCTAACGCAGTAGCATGGAGTCCAATCCGCTTGATTGGGTTAACAGTTGAACCATATTTTTTATCGCCGACAATTGGATGTCCAAGGTCTTCCATATGAACGCGTATTTGATTTTTGCGCCCTGTCTCCAATTGAATTTCAAGTAAAGTGAAGTTATTATTCGACTGCAGTTTTTTATAGTGGGTAACTGCATGCTGGCCGCCGTTATCGGTCGGATTTGAGTACACTTTGAATGTTTTACTTTCTTTTAACCACGATGAAATCGTACCCTCATTTTTCCTAACGACACCTTCAACGAGTGCAGTATACGTACGTTCTTTCACCACTTCGTTCCATGCTGCCTGTAATGCATTCTTCACGATTTCACTTTTAGCGAATAACATCACACCCGATGTGTCTCTGTCAAGACGGTGGACAATATAAACACGATTTCGTGGATTGCTCTCTTTTACATAGTCCATCAGCTGTCTGTAAGCTGTCATGTCTTCTGGATTTTTCGAAGCGACCGATAACAGACCTGCTTCTTTATTGATAACGATAATATCGTCATCTTCATGCAAAATAGTTACGCCGACAAGCGTCTCCTCTTTCATTGCAGCCCGGTTTTTAAGGATTTCTACGGACTGTCCGGGCTTTAGGAGATGGTTATGTTGTGTAACCATCTTCCCATCAACTGTCACTTGCCCGCGTGTCAATATGGATTTCACTGAGTTACGGCTGCTTTTGGACATCTTCTCTAATAAAAAGGGTAATAATTCACTTGGTTCTTTGACCGGATATATTGCCGTATCGCCTTTTCTGTTAGCTGAATTCGTATGATTTTTTTTCATTGTAGTAAACTCCTCACTCTCATCTCTTATTATCCTCAAATTGCCTCGACAATACAAACGCTGTATGATTAAACGAAGGAATTAATTAAAAAAAGTAAGTAAAAGGGGATTTTTATGCGAGTTGCCATCTTCGATTTTGACGGAACGCTATATTCGGAAGAGACTTTTCAACTTCTAATGAGCCATTTACGATACCACCCTATCCACAAATCTAAATACAAACGTTTTTATCGAGCTATCCTCCCGCCATTCATCGGACATAAACTCAAGCTTGTTCCAGAAGCTAAAATGAAGGAACGTTCCATGCAAATCTACTTGAACGCACTTGGAATTTCATCCATGGATGAAATGGACAGCTATTTTGGAGAATTAACGGAGAAGGTAAGGGAAGGTTTTAACCTTGAACTCATTTCGCGATTGAAACAGCACACCGATGAAAACGTTCATATTATGCTTGTTTCCGGGGCGTACACCTCTCTCTTGCAATCGGTCACAAAAGCGTTGCATTTCGACACCATCATTGGAACGGAGATCCCTATGAATGGAGACAGTATTGATTATAGGACGCCTATTTATCATATCCAAGGCCAGCGAAAAAATGATAAAATCAAAGAGGTGCTGGATGGTAAAGAAATTGACTGGCAAAACAGCTTTGCGTATGGAGACAGTCTGTCCGACTTATCTGTATTGGAACTTGTCGGCAATCCCGTTGCTGTCCGACCTGAACCAAAATTACAGGTTATTGCAAAAGAAAGGGAGTGGGAAATTATATAATTCGTTACTAATAGTAAATCACGTCTTTTTTCAAAAAAAGTTTTAGCAAACATAAATACTGTCATGAAAGCAATGTAAGCGCTCCATTTTCTAAATATTCAAATTTAACCAATTCTTTGCGCTTGTATTTTCTTATGGTTCATGGTAATAATTTATATCAACAGAAAAAATACTGTGTGGAATGGGGTATGTTAAATGACGAGTCGTTATCGGTCTTCCTTGGAAATGCATCGGTATCATAAGGGGAAAATGGAAACTGTATCAAAGGTTCCACTTGAAAATAGTGCGGATCTCAGCCTGGCTTATTCTCCGGGTGTAGCAGAACCATGTTTAGAAATTGCAAAAAACCCCTCTGCAGTATATGACTATACGATCAAAGGGAATTTAGTGGCAGTGATTACCGATGGAAGTGCTGTACTAGGTTTAGGCGATATAGGACCGGAAGCGGCACTTCCTGTCATGGAAGGAAAAGCGTTGCTGTTAAAAAGGTACGCTGGCATTGACTCATTTCCAATCTGTATAGGAACCCAAGATGTGGATACAATCGTTCAAACGATAAAAGCCATCAGCCCAACATTCGGCGGCATCAATTTAGAGGATATTTCTGCTCCACGCTGTTTTGAAATCGAACAAAGACTGCGTGAAGAATGCGATATACCAGTGTTCCATGATGATCAACATGGCACTGCTATCGTTGTAGGGGCAGGTTTGATAAACGCCTTGAAGGTCGTCAAAAAAAATATGGCTACCATTAAAATTGCTGTAAATGGAGCCGGGGCCGCCGGAATCGCAATCGTTAAACATCTGCGAAATATCGGATTTGAAGAAATTGTCATCTGTGACTCGAAAGGAATCATTTATGAAGGACGTCCAAATGGCATGAATCCGACTAAAGATGAAATTGCCCGAATTACAAATCCACGCGGCATGGCAGGATCCTTATTGACTGCGCTGACGGGTGCAGATGTATTCATTGGTGTTTCTGCAGCTAATATCTTAACGAAAGAGCATATTGAACATATGAACAGTGACCCGATTATTTTTGCGTTAGCAAACCCCAATCCAGAAATCTCACCCCCATTGGCAAAGGAATTCGGAGTGCGTATCATTGCAACCGGAAGATCTGATTTTGCGAATCAGGTAAATAATGTCCTTGCATTTCCAGGGATTTTCCGCGGGGCGTTGGATGTTCGTGCTACTGAAATAAATGAAAGTATGAAACTGGCCGCTACTTTTGCCATCGCTTCCGTCATTGACGATTTCGATTTACGTGATGATTATATCGTCCCGGATCCTTTTGACGAACGAGTAGTAATAGCAGTGACAGAGGCAGTAAGTAAGGCAGCAATTGAATCGGGCGTGTCAGCCCTTAAGCTGCCCGTCCGATAAAGAAAAAACGTCGTAAAATCGGGTCTATCCCATTTTACGACGTTTTTCATTCAATTTGTCCCTTCAGATTTCAAATCGATATGAAGACTACCATCTGTTTGGACTTCGGCAAAAAATACATTTTCGACTTTTCCAACGCCCTGCTTTTTCAATTGTTCGTACAACCACTCTTCCGTCAGGTTAAGTTCCGTTAAATTCTTTTTTGTAACTCTTCCCTCTGCAATTACCTCTGTCGGAATATATTTTGGTACAGGCGCAGATACGTTCATATCTTTTTTCGTAGCCGTTTCTTGTCCTGCTTTTTTCAAGACACTTAATTGACCGTTTGTTTCAAGTATCGCATAATGAACATCTTTAATTGAAAAAATGCTTTGTTCACGGAGCATCATACTCAAATCATTAAGATGGAGACGCATCTTTTTCAAGGATTGTTCAACTATTTTCCCTTCATATACTATAATTGTCGGCTGATCATCGAGAATAATTCGCGCCTTTTTAGATTTAAATGCAATGTAGCTCATCAGTATTGTCAATACTGTCCACCAAACCATCGCAATAATCCCATCCAAAAATGGTGTTCTCGTTTCTCCTGCAATATCTGCCGCGATAGAGCCGATTGTAATACCAGTTACATAATGGAAAAAAGTAAGCTGAGAAATTTGTTTTTTTCCCATAAATCGCGCGAGAATGAGCAGGGCAATAAATGCAAACGTAGTCCTCATTATCATTTCCCAAAAATCAACTTCTAAAAACTCATCCAAAACCACACCTCCGCTTTATCAGGAAGTGTTCCACTATTATGCATTGCCTATACATCTTGGTGATTTGATGTTTATTTTTTATAGAAAGAAAGGCCCTTCCAATAGCCATGCGTGAATGGCTATCTGGAGGGACCTCTCAATTTTTAAATCGCCTGCATTTTGTTTTTCTTCAAAATCCCCGCTAGTAAACCTGTAACCACTGCACCGGCGATAATTGCTACTGCATACAACAACACTTTACCAATGCCGCCTTCAACAAGTCCCATAACGAAGACGCCGCCATGTGGTGCACGTAAACCGATGTCAAATAACATCGTTAGCCCGCCGGTCAATGCAGCCCCGACTACGGATGCCGGAATGACACGTGCCGGATCCGCCGCCGCAAACGGGATGACACCTTCCGTTATAAAACAAGCTCCTAGTACGTAAGCCGTTTTCCCCGCTTCGCGCTCTTGTTTCGTAAAACGTTTCTTGAACAGAGTCGTTGCAATTGCCATGCCGAGTGGCGGTACCATTCCGGCTGCCATGACCGTCGCGATGAACCCGAAGTTTTGTGCATCGAGCATCGCAATGCCAAAAGTGTACGCTGCTTTATTAACAGGTCCACCCATGTCAATAGCCATCATTGCGCCTAACAAAATACCGACCAGCACTTGGTTTGTTCCACCAAGGCCTTCCAAAAAGGCCGACATACCCGTATACAATGTAGTCAAAGGAGGATTGATCATCATCATGACGAGTCCAGTGATTGCAATACTGAACACAGGATAGAACAACACCGGTTTTAATCCTTCAAGTGCAGCTGGCAAGGCTGCAAACATTTTCTTGACGAGCACCGTTACATACCCTGCCAGGAAACCGGCAATGATACCACCGAGGAATCCCGATCCACCGCTGACACCGTCTACACCTGTAACCGTAATCGCGATGAGTCCGCCTACCATACCCGGCGCGAATCCTGGTCGTTCCGCAATACTCGACGCGATGAATCCTGCCAATACTGGAACCATTAGGAAGAATGCATTCCCCCCGCCGATTATATTTAACATCGCTGCAAACGCATTATAATCTGCACTAGTCGGATCGCTCGAATTAATACCCCAGAAGAATGATAATGCGATCAATATTCCACCGCCGACAACGAACGGCAGCATGTTGGAAACACCATTCATTAAATGTTTATAAATACCACTTTTGGTTTCTGAGTTGTCCGTATCATCTTTCGACTTATCATATTTAAAAATTGGAGCATCCTTCAAAATTGCACGATTCAGCAATTGTTCCGTTTCATATATCGCCTTGCCGACCTTCGTCTGGATAACGGGTTTACCGTTAAAACGTGCCATTTCAACTTTTGTATCTGCTGCAACGATAATAGCATCCGCTTCCTCGATATCGGCATCCGTCAATCGGTTTTTCACGCCGGACGAACCGTTTGTTTCCACCTTGAGCGAAATACCCATTTCTTTCGCCTTCTCATTCAATTTTTGCGCCGCCATGTATGTATGCGCAATTCCGGTCGGACATGCAGTGACGGCGAGTATTTTCGAGGTAGAACCTTTTGTTGGTTCTTCAACCACTTCCGGGCCATCCAATTCGGTTTCCTTGTCATTCACCGCTTGTAAAATTTCTGATTTTGACGTAGCCCCTAACACTTTCTCCCTGAAATTTGAATCCATTAAAAACGTTGCAAGTCTTGAAAGTGCCTCCAGATGGTCGTTGTTTGCTCCTTCGCTAGCCGCGATCATGAAAAACAAATGAGCCGGCTGGCCGTCCAACGAAGCATAGTCGATACCTTGTAAAGAACGTCCGAATGCGATTCCTGGTATTTTCACTGCAGCCGATTTCGCATGCGGGATGGCAATTCCATCACCGATTCCCGTTGTGCTTTGTTCTTCGCGGGCCAAAATATCTCTTGTAAATGCTTCTTTATCAGTCAGGTTGCCAGCACGCTCGAACTGATCGATCAGTTCCGTCAATACACTCTGTTTAGAAGTTGCTTTTACGTCCAAAATAATTGTAGCCTCAGTCAACAATTGTGTGATTTTCATCATTTCACATCCTTTTCATTTAATGACCTGATTACCACTTGGTCCAGCAAAGCTAACACATCTTCTCTTTGACATAAATCCATCCGAAAAGCGGTTGCACTCCCGCTGGCGACACCCGTCCGAAAGGCCTTGACCGCATCCCCGTCTTTCGTAAAAGATGCTAGGAACCCGGATACGAGTGAATCGCCGGCGCCTACTGTATTCACAACTTTCCCTTTTGGCGCTTCTGCAAAAATAGCAATCTCTTTCGTCACAAGTAACGCCCCTTCTCCGCCCATCGAGACGATTACATGGCCGACGCCCTTTTCAACAAGCTTTTTGGCGTAATGAAGCGCTTCCCGTTTGTTCGTTATTACCGTATCGAACAATTCACCAAGCTCCTGTTCATTCGGTTTAATTAGAAACGGTTTCATGTCAATCAATTCTTTTAACGCTGGACCAGATGTATCAAGAACGAAACGAATACCATTGTCAGTGCAAGTTTTTGCGATAGCCTTGAAATAATTTTGTGGAATTGACTCTGGCAGACTACCAGCAAGAACGAACCAATCGCCCTTCTTCATCCTCTTCACTTTTAACAACAATTGTTGTTGCTGTTCCAGGCTTATATCAGGACCCGGTCCATTCAACTCCGTTTCCTCAACGGCTTTGATCTTCACATTGATGCGCGTAATTTCATCCGTCTGTATAAAATCTGTTTGAACTCCTTCTTGATGCAGAAAATGTTGAATATAGTTGCCGGTAAACCCGCCCGCAAAGCCTAAAGCGATATTGTCTACTTCTAACCGTCGCAAAACGCGGGATACGTTGATTCCCTTTCCTCCCGGGTAGTAATACACCTTTTCAGATCGATTCAGTTTTCCACTGCCGAAATCCGGCAAATACGTAGTATAGTCAAGCGATGGCGTAATTGTACATGTATAAATCATCGCGCCACCACCTCTACTGTCGTCTTTTTTTTCAGTGACTCAATAGCTTCTTGTTGAAAATCATTCACAATTAGCACTGCGTCTTCCAAAGCTGTAATGGAAGAAAAACTTACTTTATTGTATTTCGAGTGATCTGCCACTACATATGTTGTTCGTGCAAGTGAAGAGGCAAGCCTTTTTACAGCCGCCTCTTCCGGATCAGGCGTCGTGTAACCGTATTCCAAGTGAAATCCGTTGACCCCTAGAAAACATTTATCAAAGCGATAGTCATGTAAGGATTGAATCGTTTGCGGACCGACTAGCGCACGTGTTTTAGATTTTACATATCCACCCACCAAATACGCCGTTATCCCGTGTTCAATCAAGGAGTCGACATGTGTCAGACCATTCGTAACAACGATTACTTGTTTATTTTGGAGATAAGGAATCATTTGAACTGTGGTCGTACCAGCATCAAGGAAGATGCAATCCCCTTCCTGTACAAACGATGCGGCGTATTTGGCAAGTCCAATTTTTTCTTGAAGGTTTTTGGTTGATTTGTCCAAGATACTAGGTTCTTGCGAAATTCGCCCGTTAACTGTTGCGCCTCCATGGATTCGTTCCAGCTTATTGAGGGTTTCAAGCTCATTCAAATCCCTCCGTATCGTTGACTCAGAGGCCGCAGTCAGTTCTATCAATTCATTTATATTTACTGTCTGCTTCTCTGCCAATAAATTTAAAATCATTTCATGACGTTCGTTCGTCAACATTTGAACACCACCTTATTTCTTCTATTAAATTCATTTTACTTGAAATCGCTTTCACTATCAATCATAATCATTCATAAGCAATCAAAAACAGTCACATCGCATTCAAAACAGAAAACATGGGAGGAATATTCAATGGTAGAAAAACAATACACTATTTCAGCATCTGAAGGTTTACATGCTCGTCCAACATCCGCTCTTGTCAGTGCAGTCAGTGCTTTCAAATCGGATATTACATTGGAACATGCCGGTAAAAAAGTGAACTTGAAATCCATTTTAGGTGTCATGTCACTTGGGGTCGCTTCTGGCGCTATGATCACAATTGCAGCGGATGGCGTAGATGAAGCGGAAGCATTAGCAAAAGTCGATGCAATCATGAAATCTGAAGGTCTAGGAAACTAATAACAAGGATGATTGCCAGAATTGTGGCTTCGAATGGGATTGTCAAAATGGATAGTCATAGTGAAAAGCCGCGCACGGGGTTCATTACCATGCGCGGCTTTTCACATAATTTCATCTCTCAATCAAGTTTCACTTTAAGGACTGCTCCTGTATTTGCATCAATTTTCACTTCATATTTATAACCTTCCATCGTTCTAACATCAACTTCATATACTAACATTCCATCCTCATAATCCAATTCTGCTTTCACGACCTGACCGGGTACACGCTCCAGTGCAATGGCCATTGCCTGATCAATAGTAATCCTTCGGTAATGCGGATTTTGCCAATGATTATCCCAATGATGATTGTGGTTATACCGATTATGATTCGTCACCCAATCTCCCCCAATTCAATCTTCGTATTGTCTATACATTCTATTCATGGATAGGGATAGTGTGCTGGAAAGAAGAGTAAACAAGCAACCCACACAAGTGTCGGGAGTCACTGAAAAAGTCTACCGTTATAGACTGGTCTATGGATTTTCTATCATGCATCTTTGACTATCGGTTTATCTGTTCAACTTATATAGTTAGTTTGTATATACATTGATTGACAAATCACACACTTTATACTTTTCAAGATAGTTATGATATAGATAAGTCCCATTGAATCCGCTTTGGCGCTTGGGGATGCCTCCCGCCATAAGCCGGACAACTTCGTCGTCAGTCTTATGGCTTCGGCTACCCCTTTGAGGCGCCTTCGCTGATTAGTCTGTTCAATTTATATAGTTAGTTTGTATACACACTGATTGAAAAAGCATACGCTGTACACTTTTCAAGATAGTTATGATATAAATAAGTCCCATTGAATCCGCTTTGGCGCTTGGGGATGCCTCCCGCCATAAGCCAGACAACTTCGTCGTCAGTCTTATGGCTTCGGCTACCCCTGTAAGGCGCCTTCGCTGGTTAGTCTGTTCAATTTATATAGTTAGTTTGTATACCCACTGATTGAAAAAGCACACGCTATACACTTTTCAAGATAGTTATGATATAGATAAGTCCCATTGAATCCGCTTTGGCGCTTGGGGATGCCTCCCGCCATAAGTCGGACAACTTCGTCGTCAGTCTTATGGCTTCGGCTACCCCTGTTAGGTGCCTTCGCTGGTTTTTCTCGGGTATAGTAGCGATATCTTATTAATCGTTACGGAGTATATAAAAAGCAGGCGGGCTATATTAAGGTAATATAACATTTGTGGTTAACTCAAATGAATAGGAACCTTTAGGGGGAATCAGAGATAAAAATGATTAGAAAAGGCGACATTGCGTTCGAAATCGAACGCAATGTCGCCTGACTAGATTCAGATTTGCATACATAGTTTAAAAACGTAGGTTTTTCAGTGACCTTATATGTGGTACGAGGTACTTGTTTAGGAAAAATGGTTTTATTATCTAGTAAAGCGTCATCTGTTCATTCAGTACTTTTCTTTTTTTCCTCCTGTTTTTGATTCACCATAAATCGTGCTGGATTTTGTTCCTGTCCGTTCAGCAGCTTGGAAATAAACGTGGAAGTCATACTATTGCTGCCTTCTATTTTCCCCGTTAAAAAGTTTGTTCGCTCGTAAAGGATAGTGCGGAGATTATCCAATTGTCTTACTACCTTCTCCAATAATCCCTCTTGGTTGTCCAACCTGCCAATTACATCTTTTTGAACATCCCCGTGCTTCGAAATTTGTTCGGATATTTGTTGTTGGTGATCCATCTGCTCATTCATTTTTAAGAGTACTTCCTCGTTTGCAGTTGTAATTGTTTCTAGGCGATTTGCAATTTCATAATTTGATTGCCTTATGTCATTTACCTGCTCATTGAAATCTCGATTCAGATTTCGTTGATGCCTTACATTCTCAAGAAACATCCGATTCTTTTCTTCTAATGTCGAAAACGACTTCTTGGCATCCTTTTCAAAACTTTCACGACGAAAATCATTTTCTCTTAATTCCAAGAGTTGGTTTCGGATTGATCTCATTTGATTCGATTGTGCGTTTTTTTGTTCTTTCAGGAGGTTCTTCATTACATTGAGTTGGCGATTGGCAGATTCGGTTGCTTCCTTTTGCTCTTTAATCCATTCCACTAAAGGGTCTATTTTGAAGTGTTCTTGATTTCGATTTTTAATGTCCTCATTGTTTTTAAAGACATTCGGATGCCCTTTTTCATTAATAAACAACCCCATACATTTCTCCCCCTTTATCGTATTATCTTATGCACTATACGACAAAAGGGTCATTGATCAGTTATTCCCACACGTAAGGCGTTTCTTGGTACACGTAGTAATTGAGCCAATTTGAAAAAAGCAAATGAGTATGGGAGCGCCATGTATTCATTGGTTCTTTGTTCGGGTCATCTCCTGGAAAATAATTTTTCGGAATTTCGACGTCGATCCCTTTTTTAAGGTCGCGTTCGTATTCTTCCGCGAGTGTATCCGCGTCATATTCAAAATGACCTGTGACCATAATATGTTTGTTGTCTTTGGAAAGTACGATGAACGCTCCTGCATCTTCTGACTTGGCCAGGAGAAGTAAACGGGGATCGTTTTCAATTGCTTCTATTGAAACAGACGTGTAGCGTGAATGTGGTGCTCTGAATTCATCATTAAAGCCCCGTGAAAGATTAATGGTAGGATCGGATAAACGATGTGTAAAAACGCCGGAGCATTTTTTGGGCAATTCAAATTTCCCGATTCCGTAATGATGATAAAGAGCAGCTTGAGCTCCCCAACAAATATGTAAAACTGATGTCACATTATCTTTTGACCACTCCATAATTCCCGTTAACTCTTTCCAGTAATTAACATCTTCAAATTCCAAATGTTCAATTGGTGCACCTGTAATGATCAATCCGTCGAAACGGCGGTGTTTCACTTGTTCAAATTTCATATAATATGCATCCAAATGTGTTTTACTAACGTTTTTCGAATCATGTGTTGCTGTATTCAAAAATGTAACATTTACTTGCAATGGTGTATTTCCTAATAATCGTAGAAGTTGCAACTCAGTTCTTTCTTTCTCAGGCATCAAATTTAAAATTGCGATATTCATAGGACGTATATCTTGGGACGTTGCACGTTCTTCATCCATCACGAATATTTTTTCCTTCTTCAAAAGTTCTCCAGCCGGCAATTGTTTAGGTATATTGATTGGCATTTGTCGTCTCTCCCTTTTCAATTTGATATGTATGGTTTTAAGAAAAATGTAGGCGCCCGCTTAGATGCGACAGGCATAAGACGGATCGGTGACGCGACGAGATTCGCCCGAGAAGGATGCAATTCAGTCCTTCCTAGCAGAGCTGGCTTATGTCCCAAGCGTATGGCGCCTTGAGCTAGACACTGTTCCATCATGAAAAACTTATATTTTCTTATTTTTAAAAAAATAAAAAACCCGCTTTTCTGTATGATAAGAAAAGAGGGTTCTTTTTGGGCTCTCAGCTCTTATCTCTCAAGAAATAATCTTGTTGGAGGTAGCACCTTCCCGACCAGGTCAGAGGTTGCTGAAGCTTCACAGGGCCAATTCCCTCAGCTTCTCTTGATAAGAATATTTAATTAACTTCTATTATACTACTTATCTTACTATTGTAAAAGGTCTTTTTCTTTTTCAAAAATTTTCATCGGATAAATCCCTTCCGTAAAGCCACATTAAAGAAGTACTTATTAAGATGAAAGGAGATGTTACAATGGGGAGAGATGACAACAAAACTGGCGGAAACAACGCGCGTTCGTTGCCGCAGACGCCGAAAAACCAAAAAATAAAACCTGGTGACATGAACGAAGAAATTGCCCGTGAGTTTGCTGAACTGAGTTCCCTAAAACCAAAACGCGAACGAATGAATCCAAATGCAAAGAAAAGAAAATGAGGAGTCTTGCCACGGACATTAGTTAAAACATTGAAACCCCGTGCTAGTAGTATGCTGGTACGGGGTTTCATTTGTTTTCAATCTTCGTCCTGCGCTTGTTTCAACTCTTCCGTCATTTGTTCGACCAAATCGGACCTACCGAGCATTTGAGCCGGTGTATTTTGGAATAGTGAGATACGCCATTCATCATTTCCGAAATCAGCGATGGTATTTCGTCTGTTTGCTTAGGATGTTGCCTTCGTTTAATCCATTTTCTTGCCTCGGACATATAGAATGGTACTGCTTGCTAGAATGTATTCATCTAACAGTCAGCTGATTCAGTTGGGTGGATTATTCTGCGAAATCACACTCAGTCCCCGTTATGTATTTAATTTGGGCGAGTCATTTTAGATAACAAAGTTAGACTCAATGTCAAAAAAGCGAAAAGTGTCAAAGCGAATTTGAAGTCAATGATTGGCCTGAACTTCACTTTTTTCGCATTAATCTCATAGACGCCTAGAGGTCTTATGGAGATATGTCCTCCGCCTCCTTCCCCTTGTGCCGCTGATGAATTTCCTGTTTCCCCGGAGAATCCCCCTCCTCCGCCCACAATATAATTGACCTTTGCTACAGGAAGAACTTTTTTGTTTTCATATTCAATCGTTTCGCCATAAACCAATGTTACGTCCCGCTGTCGTGTAAACTTTTCAAATATCCTTGCAATAGGTGATTGATAATTAGCAGGTTTTTCAGTTCACATGTCTTCCCCACTCCCTTAAGTCCTGATTTTCCTCAAATAATATAAGCGTAAAATAGTATCGATCTATTCTACGCTCTTATTTCAATACTGAAATTGTACTTTTACAGTAGCGCTAATCGTGATTTGTCCTTGTTCGATTGGTGTTGATCCAGTCAGTTCTTTCGCTGAAAATGTTCGATATAGGACAGGTTCTGCTCTTACTTCCTCAACAATTTTAATGGGATGAGGGTCAAGTTGCAGTTGGATTGTTGCAGCTATTGTTTGCGCTTTAGCTAACGCGTTTTTTAGTGCAAGACTCAATGCTTGTTGATAATGAAATTGTTCATTCTCAACCGTGAACTGGATGTTCGACACGTTATTTACACCGTTTTGAACAGCCACGTCTATCACATTTCCTACTTGTTCAATGTTTGTAATCTTTACGGTAATAGCATTTGTAACCTGATAACCTCGAAATACTTGTTTCCCCTCAACATAGTCATATTGTGGGGAGATATTATACGTTGTAGTTTGTATATTCTCCCTGCTGATTCCCAATTCCAATAACGACTCGATAACCTGATTCATCACATAAGCATTTTCCTGTTGAGCCACACTGAGATCCTTATTTTCGGTATTAACTGCGAGCTGTACTTGGGCAATATTCGGTTCAATTGAGAGATCACCGATTCCAGTAACAGTCATAACCCGTTGTTGCCGGCTGGTCATTTGTTGTACATTAGGGTAACGCATTTGTCTCCACCTTTCCTGGGTATCATTATAACTACATTAGATAGTATGCTGACTGTCCGGAAAAGATATTTGTGGAAACATTAAATGGAGATTTGGACGACAGTTTGCTCAAACTATGCGACTAACTGGGATACATCCATTTATCTAGAACTTCAGTAATGACGCGTTCACCTTTTCGTCTATGTCCTTCGCACTCAAAATCACGTAGTATTATCCTATCCAGGATATATATTTAGCCATTGAATAAGGGAGTCACTTTTGATTTATGTCAAATTTACCCTTTATCAATTCATCATATTTTCAGTACTTTTTGTTTTCAGCATTTCCCTTGATAAATAGAATCGTAAACCATTAAAACCATTCTGTTCCACATTCCTATGTAGTTGCATGTGTTCCGCTTTCAATCCAATACTGTGTGCCATCATCGCTACGAATCATGAAACGATAGTCTATAAGGAACCTTCTTACAGTCGCAAAGTCGGGATAAATTGTTGCCAATAGGTCATTTACCTCTTTTTCCACATACACTTTACCCACTTCAAATTGCTTTATTATTTCTGACGCAATAATGTATTTCCTTTTTTCTTTACTTGGAAATACATCAAGCGGTCCATGTAAACCGTGTTTAAAATAGTTTTTCAAAACCTTTTCTCGTTCTATATCCATAATTAAAAAACGTTCTCCCATCATTATCTTCCTCTCTGTAGCTAGCTGATTTAATTTGACGCCTAAGAAATGTATCAATCTCTTCCGCAATAAGTCCGGGTTCCCATGCATGGACATAGTGTCCGACATCTAAATATAAAAACTGACCTCGGTCAAGGTGACCAATATAAGCAGAGAGTATTTCCCGCCAATTCGGTATCCCGATTTCATTTCCGTCTGAGATGAAGAAATACATCGGAACTTCAATAGGTATCCCCTCTTGCGCAACTTTTTCAGCGTTCGCCCGGACTTGTTTCATTTCTTCAAGCATATTGGAAGTGAGTGTCCTCCGATAGAAAAGCGAACGATATGTCGCAATATCCTCCGCCGGCAAATAACCCGATTCAATCACTGCAGAACTATTAACGATAGAGGGGACCAACCTGATCAGCCCGGTATGGGCGAAAACTGTGGCAGCTAGTTTCGTTGGTAACGAAGGTAGCGGTAAGACTTTGTAAACAGCTGGAATCGCGGGATCGAGGCCGATAATCGCCTCCACTTCTTCCGGATATTTTTGAGTCCATCTGATGGCTTCCAATCCCGACATCGAATGGGCAGTCAAAACATAAGGCGGTCGAACATCTGCAAGTCGAAGCGCAGTCCGACTTTCTTCAAGAATAATATCAATCTCCCTTGATACATCCGCTTTCTCGCTCCAACCATATCCCGCCTTTTCCACGACCGCAATTGTATACGCAGGAGATAACTCCGACCACAGCGGCTTAAAATCCAACATAGGCGCACTCGTCCCGGCACCTGAAAGGAACACTAGCGTATGCTCTCCGTCCCCTTCTGTGTAAACATGCATTGAATGGCCATTCACATCAATAAGTATTCCCGGTGCCGGAGTTGAGGCAATTTCTTTTTTCATAGTAATCGTATGATAAACCCAAGAACCTGAAATGATGACAACAAAGAAAATGATGATTGAAAGAATAATAATGTTGATAACTCTTTTCAACTTCTGCATTATCACATTCCATTCGTAAGCAATTTTTATTCGTTAATGGCAATCAGCTATATCATCCCATCCATATGCGACTTCACTCAAATTCTTACCTCCAATTTCGATTTCTTCCGTGTCAATTTTCTTTCCACCTAACGCTTCATAAAAACGGCAAGCCGGATTCTCTTCTATTGCCCATATGAGCATTGAGTTCAAGTTCTTATTTTTTATATCATCCACAACGGACTTGACGAGTAATCGCCCAATTCCCTTCCCTTGGTACTCTTTCAATATATAAATCGCATACAATTCCCCAGTATATGCTTCGTATTTCCCCGTACGTTCTATTCCACCTGTAGAAAATCCGATGACTTGACCATTCTTATTTTCTGCTATGTAAACGTTGTTCTCATTTATCCCCTTTTTCCAAATCAGCTCGCGATTCTCATAGGATAGACTTTCTAAAAAGTCGTCCGGCACAATGCCTTTATATGTCGTTCTCCAACTATCTACATGAACTTTTGCAATTCCTCCTGCATCTTCTATCTCGGCTTTTCGAATTAATATCTCACTCACTCCTATCTAAGTTGTACAAAGAACTGAACAACAAGTCTATCTGTTTTAAAAAGTTACTTCGGTCGGGCCTCATAGGGATGGATTTTACCTATTATCCTCACTGTTTCATCTGTCTCAATCTGTTTAATTACACCATTCGCAATCTCATCATGTGTAAGCCATCGTGAACCATTCTCTTCCATTACAAATCCTAAATAAATTTTTCGGTATTGGCACAGGCTAGGAATACCGATAGGTTCATCTTCGAAATACCGCCGACTCCCTTTTACATGGAATAAACGAAACGACGTCTCCCCTTGATTCATTTCGCAAATGCGCTCAAGCGCGCTGTAATTTGGTGTCCAACTAAGAATTAAATCAAACGGACCGCGTTCTTTAATCGCTTCATTAATATAGTCATATACATAATCGGTATCGTAATCAGTCAAAAGTGGAAATATAGAATTCGGCCGGCTTTCATCCTGCAATCGCTTGAATTTCGATAAAGTACGTCCAATTACAGATACAGAAAAATCTTCACGTGCAAGGTATAGACAAACTCCAGCGAGCATCCCTGTTCCGCCAATGACTAGAGCATGTCTAGTACGTTTCATTCGATACCCTCTTTTCTCTTTTCCCTTTGACCATATAATTAAGAATCGTTTCCATGCAATGCACAGAAACGATTCCGCTGAAGAGTACTACAATTTCATTAAATGCGTTGTCTCAGAAGCGGAGTCGTCCAGTTCGAATCCGTTTGCCCTATAAAAAGCATCCGCTTTCGATGATTCTGTCCGTACTGTCATTTCATTGAACCTGCCTCGTGAATGCTCGACGATTTCTTTGAGTAAGAGGGATCCTACACCTTGCCGCCTGGCTTCATCCAGCACATAAAACCTTTGTAAACGAGCAACTTGTGTATCCTCAGAAAAAGGTGATTGATTCACCCCGCCGATTGCTACTACTTCACCATCTTCATTTCGAACAGATAGCAGAGCTTCTCCCGGTTTATTGAATGTATTTGTTCCGTCCTGATAGTCATTGACCAACCGTGTTAAAAATCGATATCCTTCCATTTCGCTTTCCTTCACCAAATGAGCAATATCGATTTCCTCTAAATCTTCAACCTGTTCTACTGTATACGCCATCTCTTTTCCTCCCATCAATGAAATGATTGCAACATACAGTCTATTTCGACATCCGCTATAAAAAAACCTTTATAATAAACAGAACAAAAGCGCTGAAGTCTAGACGTGGAATATCACCTTTAGTAAGTTATCCACAGAACGATATTTAGTATTTCCCGAGCGATAAGAAAGTGCCGAGAATCATCTTAGATTCCTGACACTCGTTGGCAAATCATATGCTTCATTTATATCTTGTTTGGATTTAGACTCCTGAGCAAAAACCCTCCATTTAACTGATTCGGTTCGTAGGAGATGATAAATGCTTTCGACGCTAAAGAGACGACAAGACTTCTTAATTTCTGTTCACAATTTCGTTTCGCTAACACCTTCATAACGAGCCGTTTGCCATCTTTTCCATCTGCTACCCGAGACGTGACTCCATACCCTTGATCTCGGATTTCCTTTGGTAACTCAAACTCCACAAAATCCACTAAAACTTCAAATACGATATAACTAAGTGCCATTGAGGATTCAATCTTACTGCCTAGATAAACTCCCATTCCCCAACCGACACAATACGCTTCGATATTGATTGGATTGTCCAAATTATCAAGGACAATTTTCAGTCCCATGAAGTTAATAAATACTTCATCCATCGATAGAATTGAGGCAGCTATCCGTTAGTTTTTCACTACAAAAATGAGGTGTAGTGTAAATAGCGAAACATAGACGACATTAATGACGATAATAGTCAAGTCAGTAGCATGTCATCACTGTTACGATGTGTCAAATTGAGCATTCCCCACGTCACCCTTGTCGAAGAGCCGTCAGGTGCGACGTCACAAAGACGAACTGCAAGAAGCGCATCCTTCTGATTTGATTCCAATTCAACTGTGGACTCCGGGAATCCGAGAATTTCCATCGGTTTAGTTAATGGTTCAGACGTGATGACAGTGGAAAGACCATTTTCTCGCCTAATTTAATTTTTCCATAACGGCTAAATACGAGCCATAAAAGTAGAATAAACGATCCAATCGTTAAGAATTGAAAAGCCCAATCTAACTTGAAGGTTATTGAGGTCATTATATTATCTAAATACGGCTCAGCCGTTTTACGATTCATAACCGACATAACCATCGCAAACAGAATCACAACTAACGATGTCAAAAACACAAACGGATCAATCTTCACTTTTTTCATTACAAACACCCCTTTTTAATAACACCTAGTAAAATATTATAAAATCCATGAAGATTATGGTAAGATTAATTTGTAATCATGATTATAATAGCATATATAAAAAAATCGAGAATAATAAAAATTCAAGATATTTTTTACTAGTATATAACTAATTTTCATAATGGTACTTTGAAGAAACTCAATACTTATCTAAGGAGAATAAAGATGAAAAATAAGAAAATTCAAATGAGCCGGATGTGGAAATACTTCGTAGATGCAACTGCGGAAATTATAGAGGAAGAAGGGATAGATAATGTAACGATTAGAAAAGTAGCTGACAAAGCCGGATATAATAGCGCTACCATTTACAATTATTTTTCCGAAATCTCCCACCTTATCTTTTTTGCTTCCATGAAGTTTTTAAATCCATATACGGTCGACGTCACCACTTACATGGATAAAGGAAAAACGCCCATTGAAAAATATCTATTAGCATGGGATTGTTTTGTTCAGCATTCATTCGAAAAACCGCATATATTTCATACAGTTTTCATAATGGATTTAGGCGAGTTCCCGGAAAAACTAATTCAAGATTATTATGAGATATATCCGTCCGATTTAATCAAAATCCCTGATGATCTCAAAACTCTTTTATTCGAACGAAACATGACTAAACGCGGCAGATCTATTTTGGAACACGCATTAAGAGAAGATTTCATCAAGGAAGAAAATGTAGACGCTATTAATGAGCTGACGATTCTTGTGTGGCAAGGAATGTTGACAAACATCCTGAATAATCGCCGGAATTATGATATTGAAGAAGCGAAAAAAATTACGATGAATTATATTACTGATATCGTGAATAATGCGACTGTATTTGATATGCCTAGTAGGTCGATGACAAAAACCGTCGAATAAGTAAACAAAAAAAGCTGTATCCATCTGAACAACTTTCAATTGTTCTGCAGGATACAGCTTTTCGAGTCTCGTTTCCAAACTCATTTCACGTCGTCTTCATCATATTGCGCTTTGGAAAAACCCCTGCCGAGGATTTCAGATGCATTCAAGAAGATAACAAACGAAGTTGGCTCTTTTGTTTGAAGAAGCTTTTTGAAATAGACGGCCTCTGATTGTTCGACGACACATAAAATCATTGTTTTCTCTTGATCGGAATAGCCGCCGATTGTTTTGATTTTCGTTAAGCCGCGATTGATTTCATTTTTGATGATGTCTTGGACACCCTCTTCTTTATCCGTAATGATGAGTACCAATTTGGTCGGTGATGTTTGCAACTGGACAAAGTCAATCACCTTACTTGTAACGTAAATTGCTATCATCGCATAAAGTGCAAGTTCAAAGTTGAAGACAAATGCCGAGGTGACGACTACTAGTCCATCTACGAGCAACTGCGAAAAACCACTCGATAGGCCGGTGTATTTCTTGACCAATTGGGCAATCAAGGCGGTCCCGCCCGTCGAACCGTTACCACGGTACACGATACCGAGACCGACGCCAAGCATGATTCCTCCATAAATTGCACTTAACAATGGATTGTCGACAGCGAGTTTCATGTCGGTGGTAAGCCAGATGACAAATGGAACAAAAAACGTCCCGACTAGCGTTTTTAAACTAAATTCCTTACCGACAAGTATGACTCCAAGAAATAATAATGGAATATTAATAAGCCATTGAACATAAGCCGGGTTGAACTGGAAAAGTTCAAACAAGATTGTGCTGATCCCAGATACTCCGCCTGCAGCTAGTCTGGACGGTAACAAGAAAATATTAAAGGCCAGTCCAACGAGTGCAGCCCCGAAAATAATCTGTATGTATTCAAATAAGACCGTATTTCTGAACTTTTGTATTGCCATTTTTCATGCTCCCTCTCTATCAACTTTTCCATTTAAACAACAGGCGGGCTATGACATCAATTAGATTTGACTTGGACTATAAGTAGAAACCGAATGCTTCGTATCCAAAATAAAATGATAAAAGCGATAAAATGCTGAAGACGACGTTTTCTACCGCGCCTCCTGTTCTTGTTGTCATTGGAAAGCGTACTGTCATATTAAGTGGGAATAGCAGTTTGATGCCATTTTTCGTAGCCATATCCAAAATGTAATGGCTCACCATTCCTGCCATGAATCCTGCCCTCACAGCCTCGTTAGGAATGAATGCATTCAATAAAGCGGCGATAAGCACTAAAAATAATAAACTGTGTGTGAATGTTCGGTGGCCGAATAGCATATTCATAAGTTTCGATAACAGCGGTAATTTCCTTCCGATTTTACTGCCGCCGTGACAGATGTCAGGAAGCAACGCGCCGATTACCCCTGCTCCCAGCATGATAATCGGATCATGATTTGTAAATTGTGCATAAGCAAGACTTGCTGCAATGCCGCCTACGATGTGTGTTTTCCCTGTCATGCTGTTTCTCCTTTTTTTCATAAATTGTTCCTTAACCAGTATAGACGTTGTTGCGTCGCCTGGCACGGAATCAATACAAATATTCCACAACGGGCTACCAATACTTTCATTTGAAAATATGAATCGGATGATGTACACTATATTTACAAGCTGCGTTGCACGTATACCCATTAAGTTTTAACCTTTAAGCTGTAATCGGGAGTTTTACCTAGATACAGGAATGGCAAGCCCAGTTCTTTCGATAATTGGGACATACAGGATTGTTTCTGCGAACACCCACTTGGAGAAGTGGTGGTTTAAAACTTTCTAAGACCATACGGCAAATGCGGCTGATCTTTACAAAGCTAAAAACTAATTTCCAATAATTTTTATTTGAAAATGCACTTTGATTGTTATACACTATATATATAGAGGCTGCGTTGTTCGTATACCCATTAAGTTTTAACCTTTAAGCTGTAAACGGGAGTTTTACCTAGAAACAGGAATGGCACGCCCAGTTCTTTCGATAACTGGGACATACAGGATTGTTTCTGCGAACACCCACTTGGAGAAGTGGTGGTTTAAAACTTTCTAAGACCATACGGCAAATGCGGCTATGCTTTATAAAGCTATTAGCATCAACAATTTTCAGACTAGCATCATCCTTCGATGGGTGATGCTTTTTATATTTCAAAAAATAAAAAAGCAGCAGTAGAAGACCACTGCTGTTGTTGGAAGTTTGCTGTTAATAACCTGAGTCCTCGGATGTCAGGTTATCAATCATTTTATAATCATATTTTTGTAACGGTTTTTCAGCAGGCCCTTCAATTACTTCTCCTGTAAATGAGAATCTGGAACCATGACACGGACAATCCCAAGTGCGGTCGCCATTGTTCCATTCGACCTCACATCCGATATGTGTGCAGGTTGTATCTACGATATGCAATTTACCCTCATCATCTTTATAAGCACCTTTTCTATGTCCCTCAAGCGTAATAACGGCACCTTCCCCGTTAGATAGGTCTTCCGGATTTGTTTTGGGTGAATCCAACTTCCCTTTAATTAATTGACCGACAACGTTGGCGTTCTCCTTTAAGAAGTTTTTCAAACTTGGATTTGCATAGAAACGCGAAGGAGTATATAGCTTTTCAAAGGTATTCTCTTTGCCCAAAATCATATCCCGGAACAACAGTGCGGCGGCAGTTCCATTGGACATTCCCCATTTCCTAAAACCTGTAGCAATTAAGATATTTGGTTGTCCGGATGTTAATTCGCCGATATAAGGTAATTTGTCTAATGTAATTAGATCTTGGGCCGACCACCGGTAGACAATCTTTTCGAGCCCAAAAACTTCCTCACCAAAGGCCTCCAACGCTTTGTAATGTTCCATCGTCTCTATTCCTTGACCCGTCTTATGGCTTTCTCCAACAATGAGCACCATTTCCTCTCCGTTAACCGTAACAGATCGGAGTGAGCGTGTTGGCTGATCGGCACTTATATATAGTCCACCTGGATATTTCTTTTTGGCTTTGACGGCAAGAGCATATGATCGATCTGCATGCAACCTTGTAGAATAAAGCCCAAGTCCCTCATAAAACGGAAAATGGGAACAAGCAAGAATATGATTGGCGGTAATGCGAGGTCCTTCTCGGGTAAGTACTACCGGTTGTTCTCCAGTCTCAAAATTCACCGCTGCCGTGTTCTCAAAGATAAGTCCGCCTTTTTGCGTGATGAGTTGTAGTAACTGGACCAGATATTTGGTTGGGTGAAACTGAGCTTGGTTTTTCATAACAAGCGCCTTTTGAATATCTATTTCAAAAGGAATACTATCAACCAATCCTCCCTCTATTCCAATCGTTTCATAGGCTTCCGCTTCTTTTTCAATCTTGCGTGCGTATTTCTCAGTAGTGGCGTATATGTACGCATCTTGCGTGCTAAAATCACAATCGATTTTATGTCGGTCCACTGTTTCTTTGATAAAGTTTAGTGCTTCCGTGTTTGCTTCATAATACAAACGTGCGTTACTTCTTCCGATATTATGAATGAATTCATCGTATATTAAATCATGTTGTGCCGTGATTTTGGCGGTCGTGTGGCCGGTTGTCCCGTTTAGCACTTTTCCCGCTTCGATAACAGCGACCTTCAAGCCTTCATTAACTAACAGATAAGCAGATGTAATTCCCGTAATACCTGCACCTACAATAACAACATCAACTTGAATATCCTCCTCTAAACTTGGAAACTTCGGAAATTCAATATCTGTCCTCCAATATGATTCAGTGTCATGTGGCAACTTTCCATTTTCATTTTGGGTCACAAGTAATCCTCCATTCAATACTCAGATAGTAGTAGGATTCCCGTTCACCATCAGATTATACAAAGTTGTATTTTTTGGTAGTATGTATCTTGATAAATAATAAAAAGCCATAGATAAACCGTGTAAAATCGCATCGACTAACAAATGCTCAATACGGAAGGTTTATTAATGGCATGAACGTACTTTTTTCATATCACATTTTATTTTAACTACCTTGGAGCTCCTGAAGGCGATAAGTTTATAGCAATCTCCCTTACGTACATAACCTTTCTATATTATGTTATAATCTCTTCTTCCAAGTTTCTCCATAGATGATGGGCTTCCCTTGCTATATGTTCCAACAAATCGGGTGGCGATGTTGTAGCGATTGCACATGTTTTGATTAGTTCATCCAATTCCAATTTAAATTCTTCTAGACTTTTGGCTTCTTTTATAATCATTTCCTTGAAATGTGTTAAAACTGGTAACGTTTCATTGCGCGGTCTACGTATCATTGTTTTGAGAGCTGTCGCCTGCATTAATAGCCGCTCAAATTTTTGCATCATAGCTGTTACTTGAAAGTTCACTTCATAATTCGAGACATCTGAATAATGACGTATATAGCCTAGGTGGTCTGCCATTTGTCTCAACCAAAATACAGTTTCATGTATGATAGCGTCTGACGGTGAAACTTGACCGCCACTTTCCATTAACTTAAAGACCCTTTGGGACTCCTCGGCCTCCCGCACCATATGGTCCAGAAGTGATACGGGCGTTGAAATAATGACGTCACAGTGTAAAGATCTATCCATCGTATCGGCTAGCAGACTGTGAAATTCACTCGTGGCATGTTTAGCTTCGTTAATCAATGTGCCTATATCTCCTGTTTTCGACTCCGCCTTTTGCCATATCGCTCCCAAGCGCTGAATATTGTTTAGGTTTGCACGGGCTAATTCTGTTTCATAATGGCTTATTTCTCTATCCAAAAATCGCCCGTGGTCATAATCATTCCGCAACCAAAACGCAATAATCCCATAGGCATCCCTTTCATAGTTATCCGTGTACGCCAATTCAACACTCCATTCCGAATAGTAAGTACACTGCCATGATATGCTGGGCGTTTACTAAAGGTACCGATAGCGGTCTCCGTGCCAATCTATTATAACTATACATTTATTTTTCAGGATTGTTTTATTCCCCTTTGTCCTACCAATCCATTACCTCGCCACACAATTTTAATCTATTCCATTAAATCATGACTCTAATTTTGGGCTTTACTTATCTTACCAGTTGTCAAAGTCATTCAAGCTACTCGCTTTACTTGTAAACTCGAGGTATGAAAGATTATTTATTTTTTGGGAAGAAGTTTTTATGAAAATCGCCAGTCTATCCGGTATTCATGATGGTTTGAATTGAAAAAACGCCAACATGAATGCCCCGGATTTGTTCGAAAGATGGATAGAAATTCATTCAACAGATGCAATTATCCTTAGTGGTGATATGACCGGCCAGCCGGAAAAAGCCCTTGTCCATCTGAACCGTATACATACTAACAACCCGCAAACCAAGGTTCTGTTTGTGCATGGAAACCATGATATACATAGTAAGAACTCATCAATGGCATATGTTTATAGACCATGTTCGGATACCGGCTTTGCCGAAAAGTAGATATCTCATATCAAAAAACCTCTATTCGTTTGAGTAGAGGTTTTTCTAAAAAATGACTCCGGAGGTAGGAATCGAACCTACGACCAATCGGTTAACAGCCGATTGCTCTACCGCTGAGCTACTTCGGAATAGTAATTAACTTTCTAAACTTATTTTATCCAAATAACTTATTCTTATACATTTTTTATTTCACAACTATCTTTTTAAAGGGCTGTACTTTTATAAAACCGACAGAAGCATTACGCTTCTGTCGTCCATGATTCCCACAAACTAGAAATACTTTTTTTAGAAACGATTATTGCGCGCATTATTATCATTATTCTTGCGCTCTTTGTCCGCGTTTCGTTCTTTAAGTTGATTCACATCAATTTCAGTTCCGAACTCTGTACGATCTTGATTATTGTTGTTGTTGTTCCTGTTACGGTTGTTGTTCTGGTTTCTGTTTTTGTCGTTTGTCATGGATATTCACCTCCGTCCAGACTAATATGTGCAATGAAAGGATTTTTAGACGTTGGAATTTATTGTTTCCCTTATCAGTTGAACCGATGAATACAGCGATGACGGTCGGATTAACGTTAAACAGGTGTTATTCCTGCTGGGTCTTTAAAATCCTGAAATGTAAAAACTATAGTAAAATGTAATGGAAATGCCCCACTGCAATACAAACTGCATTCATGTTAAAATTAGATGAATCCAGTATAACTATTATTAAAGGGGCCGATAATCATTTTAAAACGATTGGTCGTCACGGGTTACAAACCGCATGAACTTGGCATATTCGATGACAAGCACCCGGGAGTGCGTTTCATTAAAAAAGCATTAAAAAAACGGCTTGAATCCTTGCTCGATGACGGGTTGGAATGGATTATCATCAGTGGGCAGCTCGGCATTGAGACGTGGGCAGCTGATGTAGTCATCGAGTTGAAAAATGAATACACAGAGTTGAAATATGCTGTCATTACTCCTTTCAATGAACAGGAGAAAAATTGGAACGATTTGAAAAAAGAAAAATATCACACAATCATTGCCCTGGCCGATTATCATACAAGTCTAACGAATAGGCCGTACGAAGCGCCTTGGCAATTCATCGAAAAAGATAAATTTTTCATGCGTAATTCTGATGGAATACTTATTGTCTATGATGAAGAAAATGACGGCTCGCCGAAGTTTGTGAAGAAAGCAGCAGAACAATACGCTGAACGTTCCGATTACCAAGTCCTCACAATTAGTGCAGATGATTTGCAAGTGATTGCCGAGGAAGAACAAATGGATGAGTGGCAATAAGATTTATTATTTCTTGACACTCACTTATTTCCATGATAAGATGATTCAGTTAACAATAAGGTAATGCTTAGGATTGAATATCTGGCATTCTACGTACTGTTTTTGAGAATACTTATTCACACTGGCGCGGCTAAAGGGTCGCAAGGACGTAAAAGTAGGTAGGGTTTACGTTGCTTAAGTTAGAAAGCACCCAGTGGAACAATGACCGCGGCACTGAAAGCTTATCCTTTCTATGGAAATTATTCCCCGAAAATTCGGGATGAAAAATTAAATTCAAACGTATAGTGTTACCTGACAAAACAAAGGGATGCACCTCAATCGAGGGCATCCCTTTTCCAATTTACTATGTTAACGTTGTTTTCTTCGGACTATACGTTGCATTGTTTGACAGAAACATTGCGAACTCGTTGATATTTTGTCAACTTGTTAGTTACCTTTTTCAGCACACTCGCTAATAAAACGTTCAAAAATCTGTAAAGAGACTGCGTCGCCATTTGTCGACAATAATTCAGGATGCCATTGGACGCCGAGTACGAACTGCTCACCTGTACCTTCAATTGCCTCTACAATTCCATCGCTTGCTACACCGGTGACGTTGAAAACTGGTGGCACATCTTTCAGCGACTGATGATGATACGAATTGACCACAATCCGTTCACTCCCCGCCATTGATTCGAGTAAACTTCCTTTTTCCACTTGAACATAATGGGATGAATGCGTATTGGGGGCCTTTTGTATATGTTGGAGAATCGGCCCCTCTTTTTGATTATGAAAATCTTGATACAACGTCCCACCTGCTGCTACGTTCAGTATCTGAAGCCCTCTGCAAATACCTAGAATCGGTTTGCTCGTTTTCAGCATTTGACGCGCAAGTTCAAGCTCGCTCGAATCCCTGCTTGGCGAAACTTCTCCGAGATATGAATGCGGTTCTTCATTAAACAACATTGGATTAATATCATTTCCCCCTGATAAGAGGAGACCGTCAAGTAGCCCAATCAATTGATCCACGTCTTTTTCTATCCCGACTGAAATGATCATCGGCAACCCGCCCGCCCGAATAACAGCACGGACATATTCGCCATTAAGGAAGTGCTTATCGCTTATCTCCACATCTGCCGTAATTCCGATAACCGGTTTCATCAACAAGTCCCCCTTATCAACTTACAACATTATTTATTTGCACGTATAGTTGATATACGCCTCCACTCTGGCTGGCGTTATAGTTCATCGCATTGCCCCTATACTCAAGCAGATAAACTGTTTATGAATTCTTCGATCTCCGCCTGTGTTTTGCGGTCCTTGCTTACAAAACGGCCCACTTCCACTCCGCTATGGAACGCTATAAAACTAGGAATCCCAAAAATATCAAGATCTCCACACAGGTCGATAAACTCGTCCCGATCTACATAGTAGAAATGATATTCAGGATAATCAGCTTCGATTCCAGGTAATATCGGTTCAATTACTCGGCAGTCAGGACACCAATCTGCGGAGAACATAAAAATTGTACGTTCCTCATTTTTCAACTTCTCGAATTGTTCCATTGATTGTAGTTTTTCCATTTGAATCACTCCTGTTTATAGTTAATTAACACGACCTCATTATATCACTGAGAGAACCACTATTTCATTTTTTCAGTCAATTGTTCATCTGATAAATACGATATTAGCTGCGACTTGAAATGTTCCTGTCAGCAAGTCAATTTGGATAATGTTCTAAATTCCACACTGCCGATTATATCAGATACTTTATTTAAAACTCCACATGCACCATTTTCCTATATCGACAAAACCGATTCGTTTGTAGATGGAGCCGGCAGCTTGATTATCATAGAATAAGCAGAGCATCTTTCCTTCATCAAGCAATTCTGAACAAAGGGATGACAGGCATAATGAAGCTAGCCCCTTTTTTTCGTTTCCAGGCAATGTTCCAACACCGACAATCATTGCGGATTGGCTATTTTCAGCTGTGCTCGATGCAGAGCTTATAATCCGTCCCTCTTCTTCAATGAAATATGTACGTGCAGATCCATTGCTCAGTGTTTCACGTTTATTTTCGACACTAAATGTGCTTGCTGCAAATTCCGGGATTCCGTACATCTGATCAATAATACGACCCGCGTCATCAGGAATCGCTTTCTTCACTTCCATGTGAAGCGGTACTTCTTGCAAGTCGTTCGCTTGTTCACACTTGGCATAAAAAAGCACGCGCGGATTTGATGGTTTCACAGTCAAATGAGGCTCCAACTTACGAACGATATGTTCAATCCCAGAAATGAATTCATACTCTTCGTCAAGATTGATTATTTCCGCAAAACCTTGTGCATCATATTCCCCCGGAGCATACACGATGAAATTGCCTGCATATTTCAACAAAACACCTTGCATTTCACCATCAGCTGTTACGTCCCCCCATAATTTCTGAATTGGATTGTCAAACCCATACGCTTCTATATCCCCAATAATAAACAGGTTCTCAGCTGGTTTATGGGAGATAAAATTCATAGTGAGATACCTATCATCTTCTGTAAGCATTCTAATCATGTTAAAACACCCCTTTTCACTTTAAAGATAATTTTACCGATAATTCACTTTTTCCACAACATGAAAAGGGCTCTGCCATTTTATTGACAGAACCCTTTTCAATTCTTTTTTATTGGCTGGGGGAGTTTTTATGAAGTGGTGGAGGAATGATCCATCCTTTTTCTTTGTTCAAATTCAACATTTTAAAACCGAATAGCATTCTATCCGCATGGAATTTACTGAACATCATTGCGATGTCTTCCCGCAGACATTGTCCCATCACTTCACTGCATGACACAAGACCTTGTCCGACATTAATCGAAACGGCTCCGCTGATTTCAGGATCGGTAAATCTTGCACCGACAGGTATGTCTTCCGCCTTCGCTTTAGGCCGTTCTGGCAATGATGGCGGCAATGCGATCCCATTTTCTTTCAAGACCTTTTCAAGCATTTTGTTTTCAGAACGCATCATTTTTACTGCCTCTTCTAAAAGTTCGATGAGATCATTGTCACCCGCATGATTGACAAATGCCTCGTAACCACTGATTAACCCGTTATTCGCGCCGACAAATGCCCATGACCCAAGTACTTCTCCGTAATGCAACGGTTCATCTTTTGGATTACCACTTAAAATGCCCAAATTATCTCTCCTTTTCTCTCCACTTGTGTAATGGAATTCACTCTTATTATGTGATAGGAAAGTATTTATATACATTATTTTTTTAAATTCAACATTGTAAAGGTGACAGTCACCCGGACAATTTGAAACGATTCTGAATTGACTCGAAGGAAACACAGTTATGATTTCTTCCGTTTAGGGAATTCTATATGAACGTATTACAAGGAGGTTTTTTTGTGCGTCATTGGATTCTTTTACCGATGTATGTTGTCGCTTTGTCTTTTCTATTTTATACAGTTGTTTTAGCAAAAGAAGAGCCCAAACAGGAAGACATTCTCAAAGAGCGAATGCGCCTATATTTACGCTTTGAAAACGTATCTGTCCCTTGGTATCATTTAGCGGCCGTCGATCAGTTTGAACGCAATATCCAGCAAGTTCGAACGGATATTCCGAAGAAAGAAGGACCCATCGCCATTCATTTTTCGGAGGATGATTGGACGGGGCCACTCAACCCCGATAAAAAGGATACCTCCCCCGAGTCGATTGCCTATTCTGATGGAAGTGGACTTGATGGCAATGAAGATGGTTTAGCCGATTCCAACAATGCAGAAGACGTCCTCTACACAATGGCCACTTATTTAAGCGGCTACGGGCAAACTGAAGAAGACTTCGAAATGGCTTTATTGGACTACTACAAGCGCGAAGATACCGTTAAACAGATTATTACGATTGCGAAATTGTACGAGCACTTTGAAACCTTGGATTTGGATGAACATGCCTTTCCTGTTCCAACGAACTACAATTACAGTTACAGGGGAACCTGGGGTGCGAGCAGAGGATGGGGCGGCAGAAGGATTCACGAAGGGACCGACTTGTTTGCGGGTTATGGTACTCCTGTCCGGGCCACATCATACGGGGTTATTGAAATAATGGGGTGGAATGAATTTGGAGGTTGGCGTGTCGGTATCCGCGATACGCATAATACGTACCATTATTTTGCTCATTTAGCTTATTTCAATAAGGATATCAAAGAAGGCGACATCGTTGAACCAAGGACCATCATCGGTTCAGTGGGCAGCTCAGGTTATGGCAAAGAAGGGACATCAGGCCGATTTCCTCCCCATCTCCACTATGGCATGTATAAATATAATGGACGAACGGAATGGGCTTTTGATCCGTATCCTTCGCTTAGGATTTGGGAACGGCAAGATAAACAGAAGTGAAAAAAATTGGAAAGCATCGGTTATCATACCGACGCTTTCTTTTTGGGATTTGCTTCATCCTAAAAACTTAACTTTTCCTAAAACCGGGCATTCAGTTCCATGTTACTTTACGTACATTCGCTTTCAAATTCAAGTATTAATGAAAAGGAAATGGTAATTGTTCTTATAGGTCCTCTTTAATAATTGAGTACATATATAGATCATCGAATTTACCACAAGAAAATTCATAATGCCTCAGCAATCCATCCTTTCTAAACCCTTGCTTTTCAACTAGTTTTTGCGACAGGAGATTAGCAGGTTCAATTAAAGCCTCAATTCTTTCCAAATTGAAATGTTGATATCCATACTTAACAACACCCTCCAACGCTTCACTAGCTATCCCTTTTCCCCAGTAATCCTTGCTTAATTCATATCCAACTTCAGCCCGATAATGTTTAGATAGCATATTAAGAAAACCACAGCTTCCAATAACCTTACCGGAACCTTTTAATGTTATTCCCCATCTAATTCCCGTGCCTTCTTCGTATATAGATTGATACCAACTAATCTCGTCCCATACGTCTTTTACTGTTTGAAAAGGAAATAAGCCCATAGGTTTCACAACATCTTTATCGGACAGATAGGTAAACATGTCATTAGCATCCGCTGTCGTTACTTCTCTTAAAATCAACCTTCTTGTCTCAATTACTGGAAATTCTTTTTCCATTGAAATTTCCCCCTGGCAACTTTTTCATCGAATCAAACATAAAAACGACATTGAAATCCGTTATCTGGAATGATAAGTAGATAGTTTATGATCCCCTACCATATTCACGCCTATGATTCTCGCAAAATCTTTAGGGTCCATCTATATACACTTATACCCACTTTATAGAGATGAACTATATAGATACCTTTCACAATGACTTTACACCAACAAAAACGGAACCTACCCGCTATTGCGAATAGGTCTATAATGTCCCATCCTATTTAGTTGTTTTATTCCCTCGTAAGGAATCATAACCATTATGCCGGTGCATATATTAGTTAAATTTCAATTTCCATTGTTTTAAACAAAAACGTATACATATCCGTCTGTTCTTCGATGATTTTAACGGTCGGTTTGCCAAGTCCATGACCGGCATTCTTTTCTACCCGAAGGAGAATCGGATTGTCTCCTTGCTGGCCAGCCTGTAAGGTTGCAGCGTATTTCATTGCATGAAGCGGAACGACACGGTCATCCGTATCGGCTGTCGTCACGAGAGTCGGAGGATATTCGACACCTTTTATGACATTATGAAGCGGCGAATAGTTATACATGAACTCGAAATGTTCCTTGCTTGTTTCAGCATTTCCATAATCGGTCACCCAATACCGACCCACTGTAAATTTATGATAGCGCAGCATGTCAGTGACGGGAACGAGACAAAGTGCCGCCCCGAATAGATCAGGTCGCTGCGTGATGCATGTCGCAACAAGCAAACCGCCGTTACTTCCTCCCATGATGGCAATTTTTTTGCTGTTCGTATAGTTATGTTCAATCAACCATTCCGCGGCAGCGATGAAGTCGTCGAAAACATTTTGTTTTCGTTCTAATGTCCCCGCTTTGTACCATTCCTCTCCGAATTCCCCTCCACCGCGTAAATTTGCAACGACAAACACACCGCCAGCCTCGATCCACATACGTTGTGACGGAGAAAATGCTGGAGTCAAGCTGACATTGAACCCCCCGTAGCCGTACAAAAGAACTGGATTGTCTCCCGTCAACTCCAACCCTTTCCGGTGTGTCAAAAACATCGGGATACGCGTACCATCTTTGGATGGATAAAACACTTGGGTAGTCTCAAATCCTGTCGTTTCAACTAACTCCGATGTATTAAATACAGTATCCAGTTCACTCTTCTCAAAATCATAGCGTGCAATGGTTGTCGGTACTAAATAGGAGGTATAGCCAATAAACATTGATGATTCTGTTTTCTTTCCGGACACGCCAGATATCGAAATGAAATCCGGTAGGGACACTTCCTTTTGCAATTGCCCTTCCAAATCATAAATACGTAGTTTGTAATGGGCATTATGCAAATAGCATACAACAAACTGATTGTTAATCACTTTTGCGAATGTCAGCACATCTTCCTGTTCAGGAATGATATCAATCCAATTTTCTTTTTTCGGCTTATCTAAATGAACTCCAATTACTCTTTCCTTCGGGGCATCATAGTTTGTCGTGAAATAAAAGAGTTTCCCTTCATTGCCTATAAATAAATATTCGCCATCATCTTCTGCCAATAATTGAACAAACCCCTCTTTCGATTGTTCATCCCGATAATAGATACGGCTTTTATTTTCCGTCCCTTTCCATACTGTTAAAACCAAATAACGATAGTCATCAGAAAGCGTAGGATTAAAAGATAGCCCTTTATCAAGGGGGTCTTCATACACCAAAATATCCTCTTCTTGTTTTCTTCCAACCGTATGCCAATAAACGCGATTATAGTTACTTTCATCCTCTGGATCTACGGTTCCTGGTTCCGGGAATCGATTATAATAAAAACCGCTGCCTTCCTCATCCCACGCAATGCTGCTGAATTTGCACCATTTAACTATGTCAGGCTCATCTTTTCCCGCATGTAAGTCGCGAATCCGAATTTCCTGCCAGTCACTTCCATTTAGAGAAATTCCGTAAGCTAATTTGCTACCATCCTTTGTAAATGCAAGATTGGTTATCGCTGCCGTTCCTTCTTCATTTAATGTATTCGGGTCGATAATGACCTCAATTTCATCTGACCCCAAATCCTTTGTCCGATAAAAAATGGCCTGGTTTTGCAGACCATTATTTTTATGAAAATAATAATAGTCCCCTTCTTTTTGCGGAACGGAGTATTTCGGGTAATTCCAGGACTTCGTTAATCTCTCTCTAACTTTTTCACGTTCCGGATACGTCGCTAAATAGTTTTGAGTCATATTATTTTGCTCGTCAACCCAATTCTTCACTTCTTCATCATCCGGATTTTCTAGCCAGCGATATGGGTCTGCAACATCTGTCCCGTGAAAGTTTTCAATAATCGTTACTGTCTTTGTCATATGGCTCATTTCACTCCCCTATTTACATCTATCGTCTATATTTTACCATATCGCAGAATTAGTTAAATGACTTTTCAGAATAAAAAGCCGCAACCCTTTATAAAGGTTGCGGCTTTCATATATTCAGTCCATCATGTCTGCAACAATTTCATAGGAACGCAATCGATCTTCATGACTAAATACTTGCGTGTTGATAATTAATTCGTTCGCTTTTGTTTCTTGAATAAAACTTTCTAGTTTCTGTTTTACAGTTTCCGGACTGCCGACGATTGTAGTACGGGAATCAAGTGTTTGCATAATAGATGCACGTTGTTGCGGTGACCAAAACTCATCGATATTGTCTACAGGCGGTTTTAATTGTGACGGCATGCCTGTTGTTATACCAAGGAATTGCAGTTGCTGTGAAGTTGCCAACCATTGCGCTTTCTCGTCCGTCTCCGCAGCGATGACGTTGATACCGAGCATTGCGTACGGTTCCTTAAGAAGTTTTGATGGTTTAAAACTTTGATGGTAAAGCTGCATTGCAGCCATTGTATAGGCCGGTGCAAAATGACTCGCAAATGAGAATGGTAAACCTTTCTGCGCTGCAAGCTGTGCACTGAAGCCGCTTGAACCAAGAAGCCAAATCGGAATATCGAGCCCTTCCCCTGGAAAGGCGCGAACGCGGGCTGATCTGTCTGGTTCAAAATAAGCTTGAAGCTCCGCCAACTGTTCCGGGAAATCATCCCCAGAGCTTTGCAAAATTCTGCGTAGCGCATAGGCTGTTGCCTGATCCGAACCGGGTGCACGGCCTAAACCTAAGTCGATTCTCCCAGGATAGATCGATTCGAGTGTACCAAACTGCTCGGCGATGACAAGCGGCGCGTGATTGGGTAACATAATCCCTCCCGAACCGACGCGGATTCGTTTTGTCGAGCCTGCAATATGCCCTATTAGTACAGACGTTGCCGAACTTCCAATGCCAGGCATGTTGTGATGTTCAGCCAACCAGTAGCGGTTAAATCCCAATCGCTCGACGTGTTGTGCCAATTCCGCACTATTTTTGAAGGATTGCCCCGCGTTGCTGCCTTCGTTTATTGGAGAAAGGTCCAGGACCGAAAGTGGAATCGAATTGAATTTTTTTATTTTATCAGCAGTCAAATCTGATCACTCCTTATTTTGTTCTTATAAGAAAGGATACAGTTCCCCCTTCGATTATTCTACCAATCGGACTCATAAAAACTTGATTACTGACAAAATGATGCTTGACTTTCACTTTTCATTTGTTATGATTAGTTTTAATTCCATAACAAATCTAACTATTTTGATGGAGATACACTTTATCTACTGAAATCTCAAGAGAGCTGATGGATGGTGCGAATCAGTGATTTCTTTGTAAAGTAGCACTCTGGAATAGATAAGCCGAAACGTTTAGTAGGTTTATCCGTCACATGCGCGTTAAGCATGCTAACCAAGACTGTCCATCTATTTTGGCAGTAAAAAAGGGTGGTACCGCGTGAGTATTTCAGCTTTTCGCCCCTTACATTCATTTGTAAGGGGAGGAAGGCTTTTTTTATTTTCAAAATTGAGAGGAGAATGAAGATGTTACAAGATCAAATGCTACTACGAATTCCGGGACCGAGCCCCATCCCGCCAAGTGTTCAACGGGCGATGAGTCAACCAATGATTGGCCACCGGGGACAAGAGACATCGAACATGCTTCGAACTATCGCGCCCGGTCTGCAACGGATTTTCGGCACGACACAAGATGTTTTAATTTTAACAGGAAGCGGTACAGCTGGTTTGGAAGCTGCCGTTGTAAATATTGTCAATCCTGGCGATGAAGTATTAGTCGTTGTAACAGGAGCATTCGGCGAGCGTTTCACAAAGATTTGTGATGCTTACAACATCAAGGTTCATAGCGTAGATGTCGAATGGGGACAAGCACTCGATCCTTTGGAGATTAAACGTTATGTACAAAATCATCCTGAAATCAAAGCTGTATTTTCTACATACTGCGAAACTTCAACCGGCATATTGAATCCTATCAAGGACTTGGCACACGTGATCCGTGAAGTGTCAGATGCCTTACTCATCGTAGATGGTGTTTCCTGTGTCGGCGGTGTGGAGACGAAAATGGATGACTGGGGAATCGACGTCTTAGTAACAGGTTCCCAAAAAGCATTCATGCTGCCAGCAGGACTGGCCTTTATCGCAGCAAGCGAACGCGCTTGGAACATAATTGAGAACAATCCACAACCCCGCTATTATTTAGATTTAATAAGATATCGTGACAATTTGTTAAAAGATACTACCCCCTTCACACCTGCATTATCTTTATTATTCGGTCTGGAACAAGTGCTTCAGCTCATTGAGAACGAAGGCGTCGAGCAAGTGAATGCACGTCATACATTGATGATGAATATGACGCGCGCCGCATTCCAAGCATTAGGAATTCCTTTATTAACAAGTGACAGGGACGCCTCCCCTACTGTCACAGCGGTAAAACCGAAAGACTTCGATGCAGAAGCGTTTAGAAAAGTGATTAAACAAGAATTCGGTTTAATCGTAGCAGGTGGTCAACAGCATTTGAGCGGAAAAATATTCCGCATCGGCCATATGGGGTACTGTTCACCGGCAGATGTTCTTCAAACGATAAGTGCCATGGAAATCGGTTTACTCAAAATGGGCAAAGAAATTGAATTAGGTAAGGGCACTGCAGCTGCACAGCAAGTCTACTTAAATGAAGGAGTGTTGGTCTAAATGACTTTTAATATATTAATCAGTGATCCGTTAAGTGAAGATGGTATTTTTCCGTTAAGACAAGCTGAAGGTTTGAACATCGTTATTGAAACAGATTCCTCACCAGAACAATTAGCCGAGAAAATCAAAGACTATGATGCCCTACTCGTTCGTAGTCAAACACAAGTGACACGTGAAATCATTGAAAAAGCGTCGAAGTTGAAAATCATTGGACGTGCAGGTGTCGGCGTCGATAACATCGATTTGGATGCAGCGACCGAGCACGGCATAATCGTCGTCAATGCCCCGGATGGCAACACGAACTCCGCTGCCGAACATACAATGGCAATGCTGATGGCTCTTGCAAGGAAAATCCCACAAGCATTCAATTCGTTGAAAAATAAACAATGGGACCGAAAATCATTTATTGGCGTCGAGTTGAAAAATAAAACCCTTGGTGTGGTAGGTCTTGGGCGAATCGGTGCGGAAGTTGCAGCTAGGGCAAAAGGTCAGCGAATGAATGTCATCGCATATGATCCCTTCCTAACTGAAGAAAAAGCGAAGAAAATGGGTATTAGCGCCGGTTCTGTTGAAGACGTGTTAAAAGCAGCGGACTTCATCACCGTCCATACCCCTCTTCTAAAAGAAACAAAGCATATGATCAATAAAGAGGCATTTGAGTTGATGAAGGACGGCGTTCAAATAATCAACTGTGCGCGCGGCGGTATTATCGATGAAGATGCATTATATGATGCAATTGTGTCGAAGAAAGTTGCAGGAGCTGCACTTGATGTTTTTGAAACAGAGCCGTTTGTCGGTCATAAACTGTTGACACTACCTGAAGTAATCGCGACACCGCACTTAGGTGCAAGTACGATTGAAGCGCAAGAAAGCGTTGCAATTGATGTTAGTCGGGATGTCGTCACTTTCCTAAATGGAGGTGCCGTTAGTAATCCCGTCAATCTTCCTTCCGTCTCCAAAGAAGCGCTCGCTAAAGTTGAGCCGTTCTTTAACTTGGTGGAGAAGCTGGGTGTTTTCCTATCTCGTCTGGCGGAGGGCGTCATTGAAGAAGTGAATATCTATTATTCTGGGCAATTAGCCGAATCTGACGTTCGTCCTTTGACTCGCAACACCTTGAAAGGTTTATTGAAACGCAATCTTGGTACACATGTGAATGATGTCAACGCGAAATACTTAGCGGATCGCTTTGGTATTAAAGTGAATGAACATAAAACATCTACAGCGAAAGGCTTTTCTAATTTAGTGACCGTTGAAGTGTCAACAACGAATGGAGTTAGACGTGTTGCCGGTACATTACTAAACGGCTTAGGTGCACGTATTGTGAAAGTCGATGATAATCTTGTTGACGTCACGCCTGAAGGTCACTTGCTCTTCATTAAACATAAAGACCAACCGGGTGCTATTGGACGGGTTGGGACTTTACTGGCGATAGAAAACATCAACATTGCAACGATGCAAGTTGGCCGGTCAACTGTCGGCGGAAATGCAATCATGATGCTGTCTGTAGATAATCATGTCGAGCAAGTCAATGTGGATAGAATGAAAGAACTTGAAGATATTTATGATGTTATTGCGATAGATTTGTAGGATATAGTTCACTATCCGATAAAAAACGTACGATTATAAGGGTCCACAGAAAAAGTTAATAAACAGAAATGAGGCGACATTTCGTTCAGAATCAAACGAAATGTCGCCTTTTAAAATTCCCATTTACCTACGGAGTTAAAAACATAATTTTTTCAATAGCTTCAAATATAATGCCCAACTATTTCTTTATTCAATATACTAACTTCGTATATTGAATTTTTAATTATGATATAATTCAGAGCGCAGGCGCCTTACAGGGGTAGCCGAAGCCGTAAGACTGACGACGAAGTTCTCTGGCTTATGGCGGAAGGCATCCCCAAGCGCCGAAGCGTGTATTATGAACAATCCTTATCCAAAATCGATAATAGTGGGATTTTACAGCAACCATGATTTCCCAGCCGGTTTTTTCATTATCATACGATACAATCCCCTGTAAGCTTTCCAATCAAAATCATTCCACATCTTGATTATCTTCAATAACTTTTTTAAGTTTGGCGAGTTTGTTGTCCCAATACTGTTCATAGATGGATAGCCAAGACTGTAACTTTTGCAACGGTTCAGTTTCTAGACGATATAGCTTTTCGCGACCGCTCTTTCGAGAATTAACAAGTCCAGCCGATTCCAATATGTGAAGATGCTTTGTGACAGCTGTTCTACTCATCGTAAAATGGCTGCTCATCGTTGAGATTGATAATTCTTCTACCGCAATTATCTCAAGTAGTTTGCGGCGTGTTGGATCTGCGATTGCTTGAAAAACATCATACTTTTGGGTTTCTTCAAGCATTTAGGCTTCAACTACATTTTTCAGCTTCAGCACGAGACCATCCCAGCCGACAGACATGCGTGAACGTACTTCTGTATGTAATTCTCCAAACTCCGTTTGGCTTTCCTCATTCCAACCTGCGTGGATAAGTGTCAATTCGGTTTGGCCCGCTTTTGCATCCAATTCAAACGTAATTAGCCATTCCTTCCCCCACTCAAAAGATAATCGATTCGGCGGATTCACTTCCGTCACTTTACACGCCGATTCTCCCCATGGTCCCGCCTGAAGGATAAACTCCTTCCCTTCGATCGGTTCCATGTCGTTCGGCATAAACCAAGCACCAATTCCCTCAGACGTAGCGACATATCCCCAAACCTTTTCGATTGGTGCGTTGATGAGTATTTTCTTTTTAACTTCAGCAAAACAATCATTCTCATTGATGGACATAGTCATACCTCCTGTTTTGTAAATGAAACCATTTGGTTACGCATTAAATTATATGTAACCAAATGGTTGTATGTCAACCACTCTTTATCAGTCCTCTAACAATACCCATTATTTCTAGATACTTGTTACCGATATGATGAAGCCAATGACTTAGAAGTAAGTACCTTTTTCATTAATTCGAAAACCATATAACCTAAGGCACCACCTAATGTATTTAACATTAAATCATCCACATTGAATGTTCGTCCCGAAAGTGAAAGGATTACTCATTGGACAGCCTGTTTCTTATTCAACTCTTCAAGTATAGGGAATAACTTTTCCAGATGATCAATTTCATATGTTGGGGTAACCTCTTCACTTGGCTGTTTGTTCCCTCGATTAATCCAGACGGAACACATCCCTACCCGTGATGCTCCTAAAATATCAGTCATCAAATTGTCGCCTACCATGATTGCTTCATCTGCGGTTACGCCACTTTCAGCAAGGACATGTTGAAAAATAGATGCATCGGGCTTTCCTATTCCGAATGCCCCTGAGACAATGATTTTATCGAAGTATGGGGCAAGTTCAGATGTGATTTCCAGTTTGGTCTGTTGCAAACTGGGTGAACCGTTTGTTAATAGGACGAGTTTGTATTTATATTTTAGAGAGTCCAGCACCTTGAATGTCTCTTCATATAGAAAGGGATGCTTTTTTCGCTCCTGCGGAAATAGTTCTGCCAAGTTGCTGCCAAGTTCCTTATCAGAAATGCCGACACGCTGGAGTCCTTTTGTCCACGCTTCTTTTCGATACTCCGGAACAATTTCTTTCATTTTCTGAAAGAGGTCCCCTTCATCATCGAATGTACCCCATAAACCTTCAAACGGATTGATGCCGATTTTTTGTGTGAACTCATATGTATCATACGTTGCGTAAAGCGTTCTTGCTTCCAACCTGACAGCTTTTTCAAGTTCAGCCGGATTAAGAGTATGTACCCCTGCCGCATGTTCACATGTTTTCGTGAATGCTGTTTCCACACTTTTTTCATCCCATAATAACGTATCATCCAAATCAAAAATAATCGTCTTTATCATAAGTGACCATTCCCTTCCTACTATATTAACCATATAAGTTGAAGTAAAGATTTCTACTATTACGCTTTGGCGCTGTGGGGATGCCTTCCGCCATAAGCCCGGTAAGACGCCGACGCTGAGTTTATATACTGTATTCAATACTTCTATTTATATAGTATACATGATTTCAGACTAGTTAGACGAACAACAATAGTACTGGAGTCTAGTCGACAGAGAAAAACCGTCCCACATTGAAATTAGGGACGGCCTGATACATACTAATTGCTCAATAAATATCCCTATTCCAAAAACGTTGCGTTGCAATTGCTTTTACAAACGTTTTGTCAAAATCGGAATCGTTGGTTGCAAACACGATTCCCGGTCCCACCTTTGCATTTGATGCACTAAAGAATGGTACACCAGTCGATGCAAATCCAATTGGTTTATAATGCCTGAATGATTCGTTGATATAGTACTGAATATCAAAATTGAATTTCGCCTGATTGTCAGCTGTACCGCCGACAACGTACAGCGCATCAAACAGAACGGGATCCATTGTAAGGAAAGTGTCGTTCACATTTACGGAAAGGCCGTCTGTCCCTCTTACTTTGCCTTGTTTCTCTCCAACGATGTCAACCGTGACACCATATTTCCTTAACGTTTTAACGGTTTTCTTCACTTCCGCGCCGGTAAACCCGTTGCCGATCAGCACACCGACTTTTAATGTATACGGAACCTTTATCGTATTTTCCTGACTGAGTGCCGGAGATGATGCGGTAACATTCACTTGCTCTCCGGTTGGACGATTCACTCCGATACCATCTGCAACGCGGTCCGCCATTTCTTTATCCACACGAACGAACATATCGACAACTTGCTGTCTAACATTTAGGTTTTGCACTTTTCCGACCTCAAAAATGAAGGCATCAATGATATGCTGCTTCTCCGGAGGTGTCATACTATTCCAGAAAAGTCTTGCCTGAGAAAAATGATCTTTGAATGAATCGCTTCGTGCTTGAATAATACGCCCCTCAACTTTTTCTGCGTAATGGACGAATCCGCCTTCTTTCGCCGTTGAAGTTGAAGGTGTATTATTAGCTAGGGAATTTTTATGATAACTGACCTGACCGACATCTATTCTCTGACGGCTATAGCCGTTTCGCTGGTTATTATGAAATGGGCAAACTGCACGGTTAATCGGTATTTCTGTAAAATTGGGTCCTCCAAGACGAATTAGCTGTGTATCTATATAAGAAAACAGCCTGCCTTGCAGAAGCGGATCATTCGTAAAGTCTATTCCAGGTACGACATTGCCCGGGTGGAATGCAACTTGCTCTGTTTCCGCAAAGACGTTATCAACATTGCGATTCAAAGTCATTTTGCCGAAAATTTTAACGGGAACAATCTCTTCCGGCCAAATTTTTGTTGCGTCTAAAATATCAAAGTCAAACATGAATTCATCTGCTTCATCAATCATTTGCACACCTAATTCATACTCGGCAAAATTGCCATGTTCTATTGACTCCCATAAATCCCGCCTTTGGAAATCCGGATCTTTTCCAGAAATCTTCTGCGCTTCATCCCATACAAGTGAATGCACACCGAGTGCAGGCTTCCAATGGAACTTTACAAAATGGGCTTTACCTTCTTCATTGACGAAACGGAATGTATGAACGCCGAATCCTTCCATCATCCGCCAACTTCTAGGTATTGTTCGATCTGACATTTGCCACATGACCATATGTGCAGATTCCTGGTTGTTAGCAATGAAATCCCAAAAAGTATCATGCGCTGTGGCGGCTTGAGGAATTTCATTATGCGGTTCTGGTTTGACTGCGTGAATAAGGTCAGGAAACTTCACTGCATCCTGGATGAAAAAAACGGGAATATTATTACCCACAAGATCGTAATTTCCTTCTTGTGTATAAAACTTAACAGCAAATCCTCGCACATCACGTACCGTGTCTGCGGATCCAAGACTTCCTGCAACATTGGAGAATCTTGTAAAAACGGGTGTTTTCGTACCTGGTTCCTGTAGAAAACCCGCTTTCGTAAAATCCTTCATCGATTCATACAATTCGAAAACCCCATGGGCAGCATAACCTCTAGCATGAACAACCCGCTCTGGAATCCGCTCGTGGTCGAAATGAGTTATTTTTTCGCGAAAATGAAAATCTTCCATTAATGTCGGTCCGCGGATACCTGCTTTCAATGATTCCTCATCGTTTGAAATTTTCACCGCTTGATTGGTCGTTAGGCTTTTCCCTTCATTATTTACACGGAATTGTTCTAACTGTTTATCTTTACTGTTTTCATCTACAACACGTTTTTGGTTTAGCGATGATTTATCCACACAATCCCCTCTCAACATGAATATAGTCTGGTCTATTGAATGTATGGGACCCTTCACTACTATATGCAGGACCCTGAGACAAGGCATAAAGAAAAGGATAGCTCCACAAAGGGCTATCCTTTCCTCTTTCATACAGAAAAATTAATTATGCTTTCACCGGTTCAGTAACCTGAGTTACCCAACCGAATGGATCTTCTACTTTACCAGTTTGAATACCTGTCAGCGTGTCATATAACTTTTTGGCTAATTCTCCGGTTTCATTATTGTTGACGACCATTTTCTCATCATGCCAATTGAGTTCTCCGATTGGTGAAACAACCGCCGCCGTCCCCGTTCCGAAGGCTTCTTCCAACGTGCCTGCTTGGTGGGCCGCGCGAAGTTCTTCCATAGAAACTTTGCGTTCAGTGACTGGAATGTCCCAATGTTTCAGTAATTGAAGGATGGACTTTCTCGTAATCCCTTCCAAGATACTGCCATTCAAAACCGGTGTAATGACTTCGCCGTTAATTTTGAAGAAGACATTCATACTTCCGACTTCCTCGATATATTTCCGTTCCACGCCATCGAGCCAGAGAACTTGTGAATAGCCTTTCTTGTCCGCTATTTCCTGCGCTCTTAATCCGGATGCGTAGTTACCGGCTGTTTTCGCAGTTCCCGTTCCTCCAGCCACCGCGCGCACGTATTCATTTTCAACGAGAATTTTAACCGGGTGGATTCCTTCTTTATAGTAGGATCCAACAGGAGACAGGATGATGATGAATTTATATTTTTTCGACGGTGCAACGCCAAGATATGGTTCAGTCGCCACCATGAAAGGCCGTATGTAAAGTGATGTTCCTTCCGTAGTCGGAATCCATTCTTTATCGACGGAAATTAGTTTCTTCAAAGCCTCGATAGCGATTTCTTCATCGAAATGTGGCATACATAAGCGATCACTCGATTTGTTCATGCGTTTCATATTTTCTTCTGGACGGAATAGCAGGACCTGTCCATCTGTTCCTACATACGCTTTTAATCCTTCAAATATCGTTTGGCCGTAGTGGAAAATAGTAGATGCCGGATCCATTTCAAGTGGTGCATATGGAACAATTCGGTGATCTGTCCATCCTTGTCCTTCACAATAGTCAGCCACAAACATATGGTCTGTAAATACTCTTCCGAACTCCAATTGATCGGATGATGGCTGTTGTTTTTTCGATTCGCTCAATGTGACTGTAATTATATGGTTCGTCATGGTGTTTGCATCTCCCTATTCCAAATTTTCCGGCCATTCTCTCTGGCCATTTCCGTTTAATTGTCGATTAAAAAGGAATACCAGGATAAGCGACACATAACCGCTTAAATGATATCCCTTCGTTAGTATTCGAATACGGAAATCATTATCTAATAATATTGATTATATCAACTTATCCGCAAATAAGCTATCTAATCCATAAAAATTATTTGTGCAGGAAAATGCCTTGCTAATATGAACTTTCCGAGTTGATTTAGAGGTTTTAGGCTACACTAAGTGTGAACATGTCAGTACATTTTCAGAGGAGGAACAGGAGTGTCGAAACATTATTTTATTGGGATTACTATGCCTTCGACGTTAGAAAAACATGTCGAAGGTTTCAAGGATAAATATGAGCTTCAAACAGCTTATAAAGTGATTCCTCATATAGAGGATTTGCATGTGACCTTGCTGTATATTGGAGCCCTACCAGAGCAACATTTACCTTTTCTCACGGATAGTCTTTCGAAAATTGCAGCTACCCATACGTCATTTTCATTGTATATCGATGGATTATCCTATTTCGGTTCATCGTCCGGCCCGCGTGTCGTCTATTTGTCAGTTGGCGATTCCGTGGAATTATCACCTTTACAAAGTGAAATTGAGGTCACTGTCGCCAAACAACTTGATATGCCACTCTCGGATCGATTCACCCCTCACGTCACAATCGCGAAAAAAAGGAAGACAACGGATAAACTATCCATTCAAAAAGAGATGTTTGAGCCGATTGAAGTTCCAGTCCATTCATTTTCCCTTTTTACGATACATCCCGAAAAGTCTCCGAAATATGAGGCAATCGAAACGTTCCAACTTCAATCACAAACTGCAGATTTTAAATAAAATAAAATAAAATAAATAACCCCATCGAATCCGCTGCGGTACTAAGGGATATTCGCTGGTTTTTCTTAGGGATATTGGAGCTACTGAGAAAGTTCATGTCCACTATTAGAGAAGAGAATAAGCATTACACATGTTACACGCTTCGGCGCTTGGGGATGCCTTCGCTGTTTTTTTCGGGTATATTGTTGTACCCGATTCATCGAAACAAGATTAAAAGTTAACATGTGAAATATACCTTGGTATTACTAAAGATTTACTTTTAGAGATCCAGTACGTCAGTTTTTCAGTGCACGTACTAGCATCTGCATATAAGCTGAAGCATGTATTATTGCAATACTATGTCAAGTCTATAAGGGTGAACTTTTTTAGTGCAATTAATACCCTAAGAAGAACCATCGAAGGTGCCTTAATGTGAAGTAATATCCATTCACAACACCTTATGTCTTTGAAGTATCAAGTGATTAGGGGATTGAGATTTTGGAGTACGTGAACACAAGTACCTCTGCCGAATCAAAAAAGCTAATCGAACTATATAAAGTAATGGATGGCTATATTGAAAAAGGCGATTTCTATGAACATTATAGTTGTTGGGTTGATGAAGAAAAGAAAAAACGAGAGGGAGAAGTAACTTTGCAACTTTAATATTGGCAAAATTGAAACACCTAAAAGAACATTGATTCGGTTTGTGAAAAGTTGAATAATGGTTTTGTATAGATGTACGGGCACATGTTAGATAAATCTCTTTGCTAAAAAGACTTATTTTTATTGTGCCGTGACCCCCCTCACTTGACAAGGCAAAGAATCCTCTGTAAAATCACCTTGAATTCGAGATGTTTTTTATTACTACTAATTTTCACGAGAGGATTGATAAATATGAACGTAAAAGGTATTCACCATCTGACCGCAATGACTGGAAGTGCAGCGCATAACTTTAAGTTTTATACGGAGGTACTTGGCATGAGGCTTGTCAAGAAAACCGTGAACCAAGACGATACGACCGCTTATCATTTGTTTTACGGAGATGAAAAAGGAAATCCGGGAACTGAATTGACATTCTTCGATTTCCCAAATGCAGGCCCGAAAAGAGCAGGTGTCAGCAGCATCTCCAATTCATCGCTCCGTGTAGCAAGCGATGCTGCATTACAGTACTGGATTGAACGTTTTACTGAATTCAACGTCCAACATGCTCCCATTACAGAGTTTGCCGGTCGCAACGTTATTTTCTTCGAAGATGCGGAAGGCCAGCAATTGACACTAGTATCCGACGAAACAAATCCAGTCGCTGCAACGGGAACGCCGTGGGATAAAAGCCCGGTTCCTGTGGAGTACGGGATTACGGGACTCGGTCCAGTTAGACTTACCGTCCGCACACCGGAGCCTACAATCGCGGCGCTTCAAATTCTTGGGTTTACAGAAAAGAATCATGTTCCCGCTCTAGTCGCGGGTCAAAGCGATATCATCGTAATGGAAGTTGGAGAAGGCGGTTCGGGTGCTGAAGTGTACGTTGAACCACGCACCGATTTACCTGCTGAAGTTCAAGGAGTAGGCGGCGTTCACCACGTAGCTTTCCGGGTTGATGATGAAGAGGAACTGCATGCATGGATTGATAAAATTAACAGCACCCGCCTGCCGAACTCCGGTTTCGTAGAACGATTCTATTTCCGTTCTTTATACTTCCGCGAGCCAAATGGTATCCTGTTCGAACTTGCAACAGATGGTCCAGGATTCGCGACAGACGAACCGCTTGAAACATTGGGTGAATCTCTCGCACTACCTCCATTTTTAGAAGGTAAACGTGCATCAATTGAGGCGAACATCAAACCGTTGAATACGAAAAGATAAAAACGTGCCAGGCACCAACGCAACTTAAAATCGCGTCGATGCCTGGCACATTTTATTTAGAATGTACTATTAGTGACATTAAATATGCTAGATATAGTTAAGACCTTATTCATCTCAATACCTGTCGTTTGAAATCAATTTCCCTATTTCATCACATAATTATCGGCTAATAGTCAATAATAATTAGGATTATTGAAATCCAACGATAAGTAAGGATGTGAAGAGATATGGATTTTTTTTATGGTCAGGAAACACTTACGTCAATTCAGTGGATTTTACGGGCAATAATGTCGTTTCTCTTCTTACTGATCGCGACTAAAATGATGGGAGCACGATCTATTTCACAGTTGCGACTAATCGATTTCACCATTGCTTTAATACTCGGAAACATTATTGCTCACCCATTATCGGATGAAAAATTGGGAATGAAAGGATCCTTGATAACTACGACCGTGTTAATTATCTTATATATTATTTTCGTTTTCTTGAGTTTAAAATGGAACACATTCAGAAAGTGGTTTGAACCTTCGCCTTATCCTCTGATTAAAAACGGTGAAATAGTTTATGCGAACTTAGCAAAGGCAAGAATCACAATCGACCATTTATTGTCGGAACTACGAAAGGGAAAAATTGAAGATGTCGAAATGGTTGCTCTTGCACAATGGGAACCCGATGGTACCATTTCATTTTTCCTGTCGCCCCAACTCCAAGCACTGACTCCAGAAGACATGCAATTGATCAAAAAACCATTTTCTTTTCAAAGCATCATCATAAAAGAGGGGAATATCGATTTTCAGGAGTTACATCATACTGGTAAAGATACATTGTGGCTGGAAAACAAAATTTCTATCCTTAATGTAAAAATAAGTGACATTTTACTCGCTACTCTTGATAATAGCGATAACATGAAAATTTATTTGTATGACTAATGCAACATTAGTAAATAGTTCGTGGTAATAGCAAAACCGCAACTATTAACTTGAGTAATTCTGTAAGGTAAAGATTCAAATCAATGGTGTATGGCACCAATAGTTCAGTTTTCCGATTCGGCTACCTTTTTTACTCGTTCTACAAATTCAACAACAACTTTATCGTTGGCAAACAGTAAAAACAACTTCACAAACCATTTTAAAGGACGATTCGTCGTGGTATATGTAAAAGAGGTTTTATGCTCATTGAGCTTAACAAGTTCATAATACGCAGTAATATCAAACATATTAGCGAGTGTGAAACCGACTTTCATCTTTTTTTCATTCGGTAAATTCTGATATAGCAACGTTTCTACTTGGTACTCCATCACACGCTTGCCTTCTTTATATTTTTGTATATACACACTTCCAACCATTTCGTCTGTTATTGTTATTGGTTTGTTTTCAACCACTTGCGGCATAATTTTCCTCATATTTTCTGAAGATCCATCAAAAAGTTTCCAGACTTGTTCAATTGGTGCATCAATCTCAATTTTTTTCGTCCATTGTTTCATATTAATAACCACCTCTAAAATGTTTTATTCACCTGCTAGTAAGTACTTAACTTTACCACACCAGGAGATTTAATAATTATATACTTCATAAAAAAGGGAAACAGTATTAGCGGACTTACACCGCTCATCTGCTTCCCTTAGTTTCTGTCGGTAAGATTAGCCTAAACTATAGTACTTTACTTAAAAATGCTTTTGTCCGTTCATTTTTCGGTTCATTAAACACCTGAGCAGGTGTTCCTTCTTCGACAATAATACCTTGGTCCATGAATAATACCCGATCTCCCATCTCTCTTGCAAAACCCATTTCATGTGTGACGACGACCATTGTCATTCCTTCAACGGCAAGCTGTTTCATGACATCCAGCACTTCCTTCACCATTTCGGGATCGAGGGCTGATGTGGGTTCGTCGAACAGCATGACTTTTGGCTGCATTGCAAGTGCTCTTGCAATCGCAACCCGTTGCATTTGTCCGCCGGAAAGTTGTTCAGGATATGAATTTGCCTTATCGCCAAGACCAACTTTTTTAAGCAACTGATGAGCCAGTTTTTCCGCTTCTCCAGGATTCATTTTCCTAATTTTCCTCGGTGAAATAGTTATATTATCTAATACCTTCATATGCGGGAATAGGTTAAACTGTTGAAACACCATTCCCACATCTTTCCGGATTTCATTGATATCCGTTTTTGGGTCATTTACTTTTACGCCGTCAATAAAGACATCGCCAGCTGTGATATCTTCCAATAAGTTAATACAGCGTAAAAATGTGCTTTTCCCAGAACCGCTTGGACCGATAACACAAATGACTTCCTTTTCCTTCACTTCATAATCGATTCCCTTTAAAACGTCTAATTCTCCAAATGATTTATAAAGGCCTTGTACTTTAATCACCTGATCACCTTCCTACTTAACGCCGACTTGAAAACATTTTCTTTCTTTGGGTGGGAACATAACTATTACTGAACCGATTTTCCACATACGAAATAATTTTCCCGAAGACAAAAGTTAGGCATAAGTAAAGAATTGCAACCGTAAGATAGGGCTCCCAAAACCTGAAACTAGCACCTGCAACTACTTTCCCTGCATACAATAAATCATTTGCAGCGATGACCGTCACCAATGACGAATCTTTTAGAAGCGCAATCAGTTCATTCCCAAGCGGTGGAACCATCCTTCTAAAAGCCTGCGGCAGAATAATATTTTTCATCGCTACATTTTGTGTCATTCCAAGTGACCTTGCCGCTTCCATCTGTCCTTTTTCAATCGACTGAATGCCGGCTCGGATAATTTCCGCATTGTATGCAGCACTATTTAAAACGAGCGCCAATGCACCGGATACAAAATATCCTAAAGAATGACCGAAGATTCCTGGAATAAGCGCTAAGTGAATTAATAATATTTGAACTAATAATGGCGTCCCGCGAAAGAAGTCGACATAATATTTTGAAGGATAATAAATCCACTTTTTCTTGGACAATTTCCCCATACCAACGAATAATCCTAATACAAATCCTCCCAAATAGCCGACAGCGGTGAGTGCTAAAGTAATTCCTATCCCGCGAATGAACAATTCACGATAGTTCCAAATCATATCCAATCGAAAATCCAGGAAATCCAATTCAATCACTCCCATTTAAGGACTGGTATATGCGTTTTTTATATAAAACGATTACTCAACATCAAATCCCGTGATTTCCTTCAATTTCCCGTTTTCTTTAATTATCTTAATGCCTTCATTCAACATATCTAGAATTTCCGTATTTCCTTTTTTAACCATCAATCCATAATACTCTTTTTCGAAACTATCATCTTCTATTGTTTTCAATTTCACATTAGGATTGTTAGCCTTGTAATCGATAATGACTGCATTATCGCCTACAGATGCATCAGCATTGCCGTTGGTCATTTCACTGATTGCTAGCGGCATCGATTCTGTTGCAACGATTTTAGAACTTGTATTACCTAGAAGTTCCTTAGTTACGATATGACCCGTTGTATTGATTTGAACGGATACTCGTTTATCTTTCAATTCTTCAAACTTGGTAACTGTTGAATCTTCCGGTACTAGAATCAGTTGATTTGCAACGAAATATGGATCTGAAAAATCAAATGATTCCTTCCGTTCATCCGTAATCGTGATGGATGACACGGCAAAGTCCACTTCTCCACCACTTACAGCCGGGAATAGGGGCTCCCAACCATAGTTTTTAAATTCAACTTCGAAACCTCCCGCTTCTGCAATCGCTTTCACTATGTCAATATCAATCCCAATGATATTTCCTTTCTCATCCATTAACTCCATTGGTGCATACGTTGCGTCCGTGCCAACGATTAATAATCTTTTTTCGCTGTCACCTTCACCGCCGCTTTCTCCGTCTTTTGCTGAACCGGATTCCTTCGTGTCAGTTCCGCAAGCAAACAAAAGCATACTTACACTCAACAACAGTAGTCCTAATGAAAAAATGCGCAAACTTTTTTTCATTTTCATTCCCCCTTTATGATTTTTATTTCTAGCAACAGAGAGAGTTTTCGGACTTATCCGAAAACTCAAGTTGGTATTTTTATTATATACGAGTCCCCCTTCCTATACAATAGAAAAAATAGCCGCTATTAGAGGGACGATATCAATGGATATATCAATGAGGTATGGTGAAAAGTCCATGCTTAACACCAATTACCCCATTTCTTTCTCATAAAATGCAACTGTCATTCTTTCATTAATTTTAGTAAGTTTACCCGTCATGATATAACCTAATTTTTCATACAGCCGACAATTTTTTCTTCTAAAATCGTTTCCAGTTCCCAAACTAAACCGTCTTCATACATTCTCTCGACTGTTTGCATCATTGCTTTCGCAATCCCTTTCCCTTGGTATTCAGGGAGTATGAATAGTGGGGAAACCCTATATCGTCTATTCTTTTTCCTTACAATACGTATCGCACCTATCTTGATGGAGTTATAAACGATAAAATAATAATCTGTTTGGATTTGATGGAGACGATCTATCGTTCGCTGAATATTTTCGCTCGCTGGACTGGTCTCAAAATCTTGATACTTCTCCAAAAGCGACTTAAATGCTTGCATCTGCAGGGAATGGATTAATGCAGCATCCTCAACAAAAGCCTTCTTAAATGACTAATCGCTCCAAAACAGTGCACCCGCCTCTTTATTATAGTAGGCATTTTCTGACAACCACAGATGAAATACTTAACCTACAAGAACAATTCAGATTAGTTTCTGATTTGTAGTGGTGACTGTCACCCCAACAATATGCAGTTCATGCATTGGTCTTGTCATTGCTACGTATAGTAACTTCCGGTCGATTGGATGGTTACGAAATGGTTCGTTGAAGGTTGCTATAATGACCGCATCGAATTCCAGCCCCTTCGCCAAATGACTTGGAATGATAAGCAGACACTTATCGCTGATGCCGGATTGTTCACCCAGCAATTGAATCGGCATCCCGAACTTCTCCAGATGAATATGAATCTTCTCCGCATCTTTCCGTGTTTTGCAGATTAGTGCTACTGATTGATGTCCGCGTTTGATAATGCCTTCATAGATATTTTTAATTCTAGCACTATCAAACTCGGGCATATCGTAGAATTGAGGTTCCCTCCCATGGCGTACGACCGGTTCTACAAGCGGCAGATCTTCTTCCATCCGAGTAAGTACTTGATTGGCCAAATTCATTATTTCAATTGTCGTCCGATAGCTTTTTTGGAGTGTCGTGTATGTTGCACGGGGGAACAGTTCTTTAACAGGTTCCCACGACGTTAATGACCTATAGCTGTGAATTCCTTGGGCCAGATCTCCGACCATCGTAAACATATCCGTCTCGAGTCCTTCTTGTAATGAAGCGAGCTGAAATTCACTATAATCCTGAACTTCATCAATGAAGACAACCCTCATCTTCCAGTTATCTGCAACACCTTTCAGCAAGGCATGCAAATAATAAATGGCCGCTAAATCTTCAACTTCCCAGACTTCTTTTTTATGTGCATCAAAAAAAGCATTCTTTTCATTGTCGGACCAGTCGTGTACGAGCTCTTTTTGCAGTTCCTTGCTTGCCAGCCAATCCCGGTACAGCTTTTTCACATTGAATTTTTTGAATCTGCGCATGTAGACCGTTACGGTCGTCTTCCCTTCTTTTTCAATGATGGGAAGCCTTTCGTCGCGTTCTTCCAAAATTCTCGTCAATTTCGCTTTTCTTTTTTCTTCATCCCGGATTCCATACAGTGCCTTATCAAGTGCAGCATCATACTTTGTCGTTAGCATCGTCATGAGTTGTTTCCTTTTACGCTTAACGTCACTATCAACGATGATTTTAATTCGCTCTAGTCTTTTTTCGACCGGCAAATAGGCAAAGTCTTTTAGAAAGAGCTGTTTCAATCGGGAAGCCTTCATAATCCGATACTTTTCAATGAAGACATCTTGAAACAGGTCCGCCATATCAAGTTCCAGCTTCTTTACATAACGGCGCATGATTTCCCTGTATTGAAGTGAACCCTTCACACGTGTCACAAATAGCAAACCCGTTTCTAGCGTTTCAGATTCGGTCAACTGTTCCAACTTTGCATCCGGATCTGTCAATTTCAGTTTCAGCCCCGTCGCATTCAGTACATATTCCGTATAAGTCGTTTGACAAATACGCCCTACACCAAGTTCAGGCAGTACATCCGCGATATAATCCATGAATAACTTACTAGGTGCTAAAATCATCAGTTTATCGGATGGAAAGTTTTCACCCAACGTATAAAGGAAATAAGATATTCGATGGAGAGCGATTGTCGTCTTGCCACTCCCTGCGGCCCCTTGGACAATAATAGGCTGTTTTAAGTTTGCGCGAATGATGGCATTCTGTTCAGCTTGGATTGTCGACACAATTTCGGTCAGCCTAGTGTCCGCCTTGCCGGCTAGTGCTTCCTGAAGCAGTTCGTCGTTAGTCGTCAGGTCGACATCGCGAATATCAAGAAGCTCCCCCTCCTCAATCCGATACTGCCGTTTAGAATACAGATGTCCTTCAAATTCTTCATCCCGCACTTTATAAGACAGATTACCAAGCCTGCCGTCGTAATATACATTTGCGACAGGAGAGCGCCAGTCGACGATAATAGGTTCCTGCGTTTCACGATGGAATAAAGAGGTTTTACCGATATAAAGCAGCTCATCCGCCTCATCTTCCTTTTGAAAATGAATGCGGGCGAAATAAGGTTTTTGCTGAATAGCTTCCAGCCCTTCTTTTTGCGAGCGGGCCATTTCAAAAAAGCGGGTGTTGGTCAATATGTTGATGTAGCTTAAACTGGAGTCCAAGTAATCCAAGTCGGCTATTGACTGGCGGATCTGATCTTGAGAGGATTTCACGTCACTAAGAGATTCCTCTAAAAGTTTTTGCATGTATTCTTTTGTGTAATCAAGGCGCTGTATTTCAAATTCGAAATCAGGATGTTTCTGCATCATACAGGTCCTCCACTTTACGTATTTGCGTCCCTTAGTTTCTATAAATATAAAATCAGGAAATTTTGAACAGTATTCCATAATATCACTGTTAGCATCTCAGCGCAATCCATATTCTCAATATTACAAAACTATTCAAGGTGGGCACTATAAAACTAAAGACTTTTCATTAAATATGTACTTACAGTTTCCACCACTACCTAATTAAATTGACGTATTGAATATGATGTAAAACTAAGTGTGGCAACTGAAAAACTCTCCATTCAGGAAGAAAGTTAGATACCCCATAATACACGCTTCGGCGCTTGGGGATGCTTCCCGCTATAAGCCAGACAACTTCGTCGCCAGTCTTATGGCTTCAGCTACCCCAGTAAGACGCCTCCGCTCTTTTTATATACCATATTTAAATTCCCGACTTACATAGATAATACTTTGATTTATAAAGCAAAATCCGGGCATTATATTCGAAGTTACTGAAAAATAACGTTTTAAATTCCATAAGTAACTTTAGATTTAAAAAGACGACATTTCGTTTGATTCTGTACAAAATTGGTGCCTTTCCTGTTAATTATTTTCCTCTGATTCTCCCATTATAAGAGTCCCAAATCTTGTAAGCTTGACCGAGCATAATGCTATCGCACTTTGTTAAAGCTCGCCTGTAATCCGTTTACTCTGGATCAAAGAATTAGGTGACATCAATATTCTTGGGAGAATCCAGCGCAGGCGCCTTTCATGTGGTAGCCGAAGCGTTATTCAATGAAATCTTTACTCCATCATAGCTAGTCGACTATTCCCTTATAAAAATGAACAATCCTCTACTTCTCATCAAACTCTAATCTTTGTCACATTTCCCTCTAACAAAGAAACGTTATTCTATATTAGCAGGGCAGCCAAAACGTTAGTAAAGGAAATCCTTACTTCCACTAAATTAGTCCACAAATTACTTTTGTAAAATGAAATAACCATTTGTTCTCATCAAACTCTAATCTTCGTCACATTTCCCTATAATTTTGAAACGTTATTCTATATATACAGGGCAGGTGGAACATATTACATCAGGCTTGCCGCGAAATAAATTAGCAGCAAAATTATTCTATAAACTATAAAAAACGGAGGCTAAAACCATGTTAACTAAACTTCAAAAAAGAATTCATGGATGGATAACATTACATTTCCAAGGGAAAGATCTTTCATTGCTCTCCCAAAATGCAGTCACTAACTGGTTTAACCCAAATCCATTAAGCAAACATGAAATACAGCAATTACAAAATGATAGAATCAAAGCAAATGCCAAAATGCATAACTTTATATATTAAAATTAATCTTTAAAAACGGAGGCTTTATATATGTTAAATCAATTCCACATCACAAAAGCATTATTCCAGAACCATATTAATGAGCGGTTTTCATTTTCATTGAACTACCAAGGTAATGACTTTCAAGGAATCTATCATGAAGGTGTTATCAACTGGTTCAATCCACACCCACTAAACAAAATGGAAATTCAACAGTTGGGACAAGTTGAATCCACTGTAACTGATAAAATGGAAGAACTCCTCGTATCCATGTAAAGAAACAAACGCACTAAAAACAAGCAGATTGCACGTGGCAATCTGCTTGTCGTATTTTTTGCTTATAATCAATTCAAATCACTTTTCAAAACGAACAACCCACAGGTCATCCAACTTTTCAATTCCCGTGCCAATCCAGCCTTCTAGAAGATACTGTTGTTGTTCCTTTGTATCCTCCATCGCTATATGTCGACTTTTCGTGAATTCATATCCCGTTGCTGATTGTTTTAGGTCTTTCATCAAAATATACCTCAACATGTCTCCGTATTTCATCTTTAATGATACGATTTGCATGCCGTGGGCAAATTTGTCTTTTAAGCTGGCAATGTTGAATGGAGCAACAGTTGTACAGATGTAGCGGAACTTTTCTCCATCCACCGCTCCCATTAATACTTTCCCCAATAATACTTGTAACTTATTTCCCCGGAAATCCGGATCAACATTCGAAATTTCAGAGTAAAGCACTAGCGGCCACTCATTTCTAGGTAACCCTGCATCTATCCCCAGATGCTCTTCATCGATTTCAGGCTCAAGCATGGCCCGGAATGCAATCAATCGTTCATTATAATAAGCACCTATCATTATCCCCTTGCCATTTAAAATGTATAGAAACTCCCCTTCTGTTAATGGTTGCAAAAAGGACTCTGTAGTTAACGTTTCAACTACTTTGCGTTGCAGTGCAAGAATTTCATCGAGTTGATCAACAGTTAATTGAATGATAGTAATTTCTTGCCCATTTTTTAAAATATGCTTTTGTTTCATCCCATCACCTTCTCCGAGAATATAGTAAGTTCTTTGAGCACTTGCTCATCAATTTCAATCCCTAATCCGGGCTTGTCATTCAAGCGGATAAACGGAACATCGTAGTGTAAATCTCCAACGTCTTTACTGAATTTAAGGGGCCCTGTCAATTCAACACTTGTAATAATCTTTTTCGAGAATGCGACATGGAATCCAGCCGCTGACCCAACGGACGACTCGACCATTGAACCGATTTGACACTCAATTCCAGCCATTTCCGCCATATGGGCAAGCTTTGTGGCCGGATAAATACCACCGCATTTCATCAATTTAATGTTCACTTTGTCCGCAGCACGTTTGGCAATGATTTCCCTCATGTCACGCACGCCGCGCAAGCCTTCGTCAATCATCATTGGAGTGGAGGTTTTGGACTTCACTTCCACCATGCCGTCGATATCATCGGCGCGAACCGGCTGTTCTAACCAATCAAGCGAACAATTATCCAGTCTTTGAAGTCCTTGCAGTGTATTGGCACTCGTTTTCCACCCCTGGTTCACATCCACACGAATCGCAATTCCCTCGCCTACACGTTCACGTACTGCTTGAATGCGCAACACATCATCAGCAACATTAGTGCCGACTTTCATTTTCATCGAGCGATAACCTTCAGCCACTTTTTCTTCGGCTTCTTTTGCCATTTCTTCCGGCGCCGCGATGCTTAAAACATGTGTAATCGGAAATTCATCGTGGTATCTTCCTCCAAGAAGATCATAGACAGGGACCCCAAGCGCTTTTCCTACAGCATCATAGCATGCAATATCGATTGCAGCTTTAGCGGTTGGTACTCCGTAAATTTCGGAATCCATCAATTCATGGATGCGTTCCATATTCATCGGATTTTCGCCTATCAGTTTTGGTGCCAGGGTGTTTTTCAAGACTGCAAAGATGCCTTCCCAGCTCTCTCCTGTTACATGCTCGTCCGCTACACTTTCTCCGTAACCGACAATCCCCGTATCAGTTGTGATTTTCACAATGACAGAAGGCATGTAATCGTACGTTGCATAGCTGATGACAAAAGGTTCATATAGTGGCAAGTGAATCGCATGAATTTCAATTTCAGTAATTTTCATAAAGGCAACACCCTTTCTATTGGCAAAGTCTATATTTTATTGTAACATTGTCGTTAAATAGTCGCTAATTAAGGAGGCTTCATTTTGAAAGTTAAAATCGCTGTCATAGGATCGAATGATTTTTGCCGGCGTACAGAACAGCTTGTCGGCAATCGAAAAGACATTGAACTCAATTGCTATCGCTATGATGAACCCAGTGAAGCCCCCAGTTTGATGCAGACACTTACACCAAGTGATGCCATTCTATTTTCAGGTTCACTTCCGTATTTTTATTCAAAGAAGGTGCTGGACGGCCTGTCTATCCCTGCCGTGTATCTGCAACAAGATGAAACAGCTGTTGCCATCACATTACTTAAACTCTCTTCACAAGGGTTGCAGGATTTGAGCCGCATATCCATCGATGTGCGTGAACAATCCAATATTGAACGTGTCTTAAATGATTTGAATCGAAAGATAGAGTTACCTTTCATTCACTTACTGCAAGATGAAGAAATGATAGAAGCAATCACTTCCTATCACCAATCACTCTTTTTACAAGGCAAAACAGATATGGCGATTACAAGTGTCCATGCCGTTTTCGAACAACTGCAACAGCAAAACATTCCTGCGTGTAAAATGATCGATCCTGAAAGCACAATCCTTCGTTGTATAGACCAAGTAAAACAGCAAGCTCTTCTACACAAAAGTCAGTCTGCCCAGATTGCAGTCGGCATTGTACATGCAACTTCACCAACTATCAATATTGAAACGGCCATCACGACAATCTCGTCCATCATGCAGGCCCGCTGGAATGTGAAGGATGAACGATATACTTTATACACATCGATGGGAAACCTCGAATCCGCTTTAAAAAGAAGAGAATTCCTGTCTACTTTCGAGACCCTTGCCAATAAAGCCAAGATGGCATTCGGCTACGGCGAGTCGATTATAGATGCAACTGCCAACGCCAACATTGCACTCGATCTCATACAGCACAATGACGGGCATTCTTTTTACATAGTAGATTCAAATAAAAGATTGTACGGCCCATTTCCGAAATCGTTCGGAATCGTAGAATTGAAGAACATAGAGCCTGAACTCGTTAAGATGGCCGATAAAACGAAACTTAGTCCAGCTAACATTTCAAAATTGATGCATTACAGTCAAACACGTCAAACGAAACAATTTACAGCAAATGATTTGTCGCTGTACTTGGACGTCTCACGAAGAACTGCGGAGCGTACGTTAAAAAAACTTGTTGAATTCGATTATGTGAAAATCGTGGGTGAAGAAATGACGTATCGCCAAGGCAGACCCCGCGCTTTATATGAGTTTAATTTTCACTCTTATCGGTAAAAAAAAGGAAAGTTCACAAACCCGATGTGGACTTTCCATTCTTTCATTATGCCAAATTGACTTCTTTATCCATTCTTTTTTCTTCCAACTCTTCTTCTTCCAGTTTTTCTATTTCCAGTTCCGTCAGCTTAACAATAGAAAAGCCTGTTATTGCATAAAGCATTGAAATGAGCGGAACAGCCAAATTCAATATTGCATACGGACCGTATTGTACGACACTAACGCCCAATGTTCCTAATATGAATACGCCGCACGTATTCCATGGGATGAAAACCGATGTCAGCGTTCCGCCATCCTCAAGTGCACGCGATAAGTTTTTCGAATGTAACCCCATATTCCTATAGGCTCTACTGAACATGCGTGATGGTACAACGATGGAAATGTACTGCTCTGAACAAGATGCATTCGTTAAGAAACAAGCACCGATTGTCGATACGATTAAGGAAGCCGAGGATTTCACGACTTTAAGTAATTGATCCATCATTGCTTGAAGCATTCCCGAGAACTCCAAAATCCCTCCGAATGTCATCGCAACGATCGTCATGGAAACGGTATACATCATCGAATCCAATCCGCCTCTGTTAAATAAATCATCTACCATTACATTACCCGTGGCAATTGTAAAACCGCTCTGCAACGCTTCTAATCCACCAACGAGAGAACCGCCTTGTATAAAGACTTGTGCCAGGAACCCAAGAACAATACCAACAACAAGTGCGGGTATCGCGGGAACTTTCAATGCAACCATTACAATAACAGCCAGCGGTACAATCAAAAGCCACGGCGAAATAAGAAAGCTCTCCTGCAACACTTTTGCTGTTTGTGCAATATCAGCGACTTCAATATTATTTTCTGCAAAGCGTTTTCCTAAATATGCATAGATACCAAGCGCAATAGCCAATCCGGGAATCGTAGTGTAAAACATATGCTTAATATGATCAAACAAATCCGTACCCGTCAATCCTGCTGCCAAGTTAGTTGTATCTGACAATGGTGACATTTTATCCCCAAAATAAGCTCCAGAGATGACTGCTCCCGCAATCATTCCAGCGGGAATCCCCATACTCAAGCCGATTCCCATCCCTGCTACACCGATTGTTCCCATTGTCGACCATGAGCTGCCGATTGCTAAAGAAACAATCGAACAAATTAGACAAATAGTTACGAGGAACCAAGCAGGCGTAATAATTTGCAATCCATAGTAAATCATCGTCGCGACAATTCCGCCGCCCATCCATGCCCCAATAGTCAGCCCGACCAACATAATAATAACAACTGCAGGAAGTGCCAAACGAATTCCCTTATACATCATTTCCTCAATCTCTTTCCAAGTAAAACCAGCCCTCCAAGCAACAATAGCTGCAGTCGACGTTCCAATTATCAACGGTATATGCGGTCCTTGTTCTAATTTAACAACTGTAAAGATCATAACACCAATCATTACAACCAAGGGAACTAGTGCCATCCAAAAGCCTATCTTTCTATCCTGCTGTTGTTTCATTTGTATTCCCCCCAGTTTGAAGTTTTCATAAAATTACTAAATGTCGCTTAATAGTCGTTATTAGATATAATAAGTGCTGCGTGTTACAAAGTCAACATCATTTCATCATTTGTTGTAAGCGGTTTCACCTACATCTGAAAAGGATATGGAAACCGCGAATAGCTTCCAGCTTTCAGGGGAAAGTATTGGAGCAAGTTTCAATTGTGAATGATGGGAGGTAATTAATCGTGGCGAAAATTGCGGTGGAAGAACCATTTAGTGATGTAAAAACAGCATTAGGAGAAAAAGGGCATGAAGTGACGATGTTCGAAACAGGTGAAAATGTTTCAGGATATGACATCGGTGTCGTTAGAACTATCAATGAAGGACATAATGATGAATTCAATTTTCCCGTTGTAAGTATGAAAGGACAGTCAATCGAAGATGTTGTAAATGCTATCGAAAAGAAGCTAAAAGATTTTTAACAATAATAAGTTATGAGTGGCATCCGCTAATGATGCTGCTCATTTTATTGTCTTTGATACTTTCCCCTTGCAAAAGACTCCTTTGAAGTCACCACCGCCACTAATTCAGTCTGCATTTGTTATACTGCTACTTGTAGAGACTATTGATAGAAGGAGTGTCAGTAATGCAAACTATAAAAGGTAAAAACGCCATAATTACTGGAGCAGGCAGAGGAATCGGTCGAGCGACGGCAATCGCCTTTGCTAAAGAAGGTATTAACGTAGGGCTCATCGGAAAAACAGCTGCTAATCTTGAGAAGGTCGCGGAAGAACTTCGTGAATACAATGTTGACGTGACGATGGCCACTGCTGATGTATCGGATAATGAATCCGTCATTGCCGCGGTCGAACATATCAAAGCAGAACTTGGTCCGATTGATATCCTCATAAACAATGCGGGCATCGGTAAATTTGGTAAGTTCCTTGAACTATCACCGGAAGAATTCAAAAATATTATCGATGTCAACTTAATGGGCATCTATTATGTCACTAGAGCGGTTCTGCCGGAAATGATTGAAAGAGAATCAGGCGATATTATTAATATATCTTCAACTGCCGGGCAAAAAGGCGCACCTGTCACTAGCGCATACAGTGCTTCAAAATTCGGCGTTCTCGGACTTACAGAATCACTTATGCTTGAAGTAAGGAAGCATAACATCCGTGTCAGCGCATTAACGCCAAGTACGGTAGCTACAGATTTGGCATTCGAAGAAAACCTAACGGACGGCAATCCTGAAAAAGTAATGCAGCCGGAAGACCTTGCTGAAGTAATGGTTGCCCAGTTGAAACTGCACCCCCGAATCCTTATTAAATCGGCAGGTTTATGGTCGACGAATCCTTAATAGAATTTTATTTATATTTCTTCAAAACAAAAAGGACCTTTTCAGGTCCTTTCAGACTGTAGGCAAACTCCAAAAGTTAAAGCTTTCTTATAATATTATTTTCCCTTTGCCTAACACCTCATATATAGTATACCAACAACTCCAGTCGACTCTTTTTTTAATAAAAGAATTTACTGATAAAAAATAGTATTTTAAACCTCAATCCATCGCCCCCAAAAAACAGTTTAATTTAGGATTGGCTAAAAAAGATTCACAGAAACGTCACTTATGTAAAAAGATCTGGGCATATATAATTACATTTATTCGCTATACGAAAGGATGTTTTTATTTGCCTAGTACTAAAAAAGAAGGCATTATTTTCGGGCTATTCATGTGTTTTGGAATGGTTCTTATTATGTCATCCTACAATACAGCATTACACGGATTTTCATCATTTACAGTGGGGAGTGCAGTGATTCAATTTGTCATAACATTTATCGTCGCTTTTATCGCGGAGTCCTTCGTTGAACCTAATGCGCGTAAAATTGCTTTATCACTGCCTTATGACAAATCGAAAGAAATCAACTTTATTGTGGCAATTGCTTTTTGTATGGTCCCAATAATGGTTCTTATTATGTCAATTTACGGAGTTATTTTAACAGCGTTCATGACAGGAATTGAAGGTTCGATTTTTACGGCTTACCTTAAAACAGTTGGTCTAAACTTTATCGTGGCGCTTCCATCACAGTTACTTATTGTTGGACCAATCTCACGTATGCTATTAGCTAAATACATTAAACCTTCAACACAAAAGCCAGAATTAAACATGTAAAAATAAGCAAGCTACTTATTGGTGGCTTACTTGTTTTATGCACAACTTCCAAATTGAGTTTCAATGGCTTACCCTGTTATTCAACAAAACCTGCCTGTTACTTGAAGAAGAAATTTCACTGCTTCACTAATTCTTGGTTTCAAGTCGTCAGAAGAACGTGATTAATAACCACTTTAATATAATATAGAAAAATAAACTATGCCTTTTATTATTTCATTCTACTTTTAGTCAGCTTCTCCCAATCTTCAAAAGACAGCTTATCTGTAATATGTTTTAATTTATTAGGTACTTCGACATAACACATCAATTCTAAACTGTTACCATCTAGGTCATTGAAATAAACTGAAGCATTGCCTTGATGTGGTCGAATAAATGGCTCAATAGATTTACTACCACCAAATGGCACAACCTCAACTTTAATAGAATCTAACCATTTTAAAGACTCCTTTAAATCCTCATACGAAACTTGAAAAGCAATATGTCGTAAAGAAGGGTGATATGGAGTTTGATACTCATTACCTTCCCACAAACCCAACCAACTTTTTCCTTCTTCAATCCAAAAGAATGCAGTGTCTTCATCACGCCAAGCAAATTTCAAAGCCAATTTCTTATAAAACTCCAATGAATTATCTAAATTCTTTACCGGCAAATGTGCTTCATATATTCCTTTTATCAAGTTCTCACCCCTTTCGTAGACTTGAATATATCTCCGCTTTGGTTTATGGGATAATGCGGGCTTGTTCAACTATCCTGCCCTTAAGTTGAATAAGAAAAAAAGAGCCGTCTATGCAGCTCATTGATCTTTTGCAAATGCCTCCGATAGTTGAAGAATTAAATTAAAGCCTTTTCCCCAGGTGATCCGTTCTCAAATTCAAATTTAGCTGTCTATGCAAAATTTAGACCCTTAGCAAGCCACGGAAGCCCCTTGCAGCATAGTAGGATTCTGCTCCATTGTGGTACACAAAGACAGTGTCGTAGCGACGATCACAAAAGATGGCCCCGCCGAGTTTTCTAATAGCAGCAGGTGTTTGCACCCAGCTCGACGTTTTCATATCGAAATTTTCAAGTTTCTGCAACTCCCGGTATTGTTCTTCCGTTAAAAGTTCAATGCCTATGGCAGTTGCCATATCAATAGCATTATTTTCTGGTTTGTGTTTTTTCCTTGACTCCAGTGCTTCACGGTCGTAACATACACTTCGGCGACCTTTAGGACTTTCTGCAGAACAATCACAAAAAATGTATTCTCCCGTCTTTATATCATGGCCAACAACATCCGGTTCACCGCCAGTTCCTTCCATTTCATTGAGCGACCACAGTTTTTCAGCATTAGCTTCGAGCTTGGCTTGTACTGTAGCCCATTCGAGACCTACATGGCGGTTCATATTTTTCTCAAAACGAGCTTTCAAAGTTTCGAGTAATTCCTCACGTTGTTCTAGTGACAACTCCATATTTCTCTTTGTCATATTAGTTTCCCCCTATTTGTTTTTAGACTTTTATTCCTAGCAACCCATACTTCTGTTATATTCACCAATCGGACCTTCAAATTAAGTTCTGTGGTCTTTTATGATATTGGATGGATTGGTATACATTATTAGTTTGTAATACTTAATTCCAAACATAAAAAATTCACCCTTCACAATTCGACCATTTTATCATCTTTTGTTAAACTAAACTGCCCGTTAGTCGTTGAAGAACAAAAGATTTTTCCTTAATTTAAAACGGTCCATTTTGCTGGTCGTGCCGCGCCATCTCCCGTAGAGAATCGGCATCCGCTGAGTTCTGATTTAAAGACTTTTCCTGTTCTTTTAAATTATATTTCCGTCCAGTCAAAAAATCCACAAGATAGCTGCCTACAATCAAAGTTATCATGGAACCCCAGAAAATCCACATCACCCAATGCATTACATCCCCCCTTTTCACATATACGTAGCGTTTGGCTAAAAGTTACGTTTAATTTACTATTGTAGTAACCAGCCTCGTTAGTAAAAATGCGCCTCTATTGGTTGTAGAAACGCCTCCGTTCGCTGTATAAGGTTATTTAGATAAGTTGTTCTATATGACAGTAGATCTATTAATCAAATTTAAAAAAATAACTTGTAAAGTACATATCCAACTATTAATACAATTATTAATATAACCATGTCTTTCCAACCCATACCACCTGCCAAATCAACTAAATTACCATTTTCAGCTCGATCCAACCCCTCTTTTAATGCGCCTGTTGGATTTCCCTTGAGTTCTTCTTGTCTTACCCTTTCTCTTTTTCCAGCTGGAGTTTCTTGTCGATTATTCAAACCAAACACCCCTTATTACTACTGTACTAAATGGTTTTTGATTTTTTCGTTAATCAAGACTACCCATTTATTCAAGAAGAACATTTACTTATTCTTTACTCCTATGATTCGACTTCATTATTAGGAATACCTTTTTACTTTTTGACAGTAGACCAATCATCGGGGAGCCGAAGCATATTCGAAGGAAATCTTTATTTAACTTATGCAGTTGTGTATGCAAATTGAAAGAGGTTGATTTCTATTCCACACTTTTCAATTTCCTGAAAAACTAATGAAAAAAATCAACACTGTTAAAAGGCAGTGTTGATTCATGTTCTACTATGAAGTTAATTAAAATGTGCATCCATTGTTCATAGTAGAGAACTTATTCTCTACCATTATCACTTAATAATATGGCGAAATGAGGATATACACCAATACACCTGTAAAACTGACGTATAACCAAATTGGCATCGTCCATCTGGCAATTTTCTTATGACGCTCGTTCTCCATATTCCATGCACGGGCAACGCTTGTCAGTGCAAGCGGAACGATGGCTGCCGCAAGAATGATATGTGTAATCAGGATGAAATAATAGAATGCGGCCATAAAGCCTTCTCCGCCATATGGCGTGGATGGCGCTAGATAATGGTATGCAACGTACGTGATTAGAAAAAGAAATGTTGTAGTAAATGCCGCATAAATGAAACGGCGATGAACAGTGATATTCCGTTTAAGAATAGCGATTAGTGCACACGCAAGAAATACAAAAGTAAAGCTGTTCAAAATCGCATTCATCAAAGGCAGGATTGTTATATCGAATGCATCGAAGTCTTTAACTCCCTGCATTCCCGAAAGGACACCAATCGCACCAATCAGTATGACGGAAAGTACAATAATCATTGGTTTATAATTGCGTTTTTTAAAAGTCTTTGCAGAGTTCTCATTACTTTTCATGACAATCAATCACTCCATTATTATTTAGGTAAAACACTACCCTTTAATTGTATAGTAAGAAACGAAGCGGTGCCGCATGAAAAGGCACTTTTTTGTGAACGGTTGCCGGATTACTTTAGTGCTTCACTCCTGTTCACTACTAACCAAGGTCTAGCCCCTCTCCACTGGACCTTGACAGCAATCCGATATGTTTCGCTCAACAGATTATCACTAACCACTTCTTCTTTTGGTCCCCCCGCAACGACTTTTCCTTCTTTAAGTAGAAGAACATGCGATATCCCTGGAACAAGCTCTTCAATATGATGGGTTACGTACACAATATGACATCCATTCCCCATTACGTCATTGAGTGATTGCAGGAACTGTTCTCGGGATAAAATATCCAATCCTGAACATGGTTCATCCAGTACAAGCATTTTAGGGTCGCTCATTAAGGCACGGGCGATGAGCACTCTTCTTTTTTCTCCTTCGGATAGTAGCTGATATGGCTTTCCTATCAAATATGACAGATGCAAACTTTCAAGTAATAAGTGCGCTTTTTTCCAATCCTCTTTCTCCACTTGCTCATAAATGCCGAAACTTGCAAACTTCCCGCTTACTACGACTCTTTCTATCTTTTCTTTATTGAAATACTCCGCAAAGCGATCCAAGGAACTACTGACAAAACCGATTTCTTTTCGCAATTTTGGTAAATTGGTCTTTCCAAATAGATTCCCAAGTACTGAAACTTCACCGCTTGAAGGGAAATGAAACCCGGACATGATATTAAGCAGGGATGTTTTCCCCGACCCATTCAAGCCAAGTATTCCCCAATGCTCATTTTTTTGAATAGACCAATTGATGCCATGTAAGATTTCCCGGTCGCCTCTTCGAAGCATTACATCCCTAAAAGAAACAATTTCCTTCATACTTATATATCCTCACTTTCACAATTAAAGTGGCTGATTTTTTTCATCATACCACTTCATAAAAAAACATGCTCTTCAAATCATATTTCTCTTCCACAGAAATTTAGTAACATATATTCTGTAGTTTTTGATGTTCACTATAATTGCGAACACAAAATAACGGTTGATTTTATCCCCAAACCGATTCGATAATCAGTGGAGTATTCATTCTTATTTCAAATAATGCAAAGTTATATAGTTTAATAGTTGAATAGTCCGAATTCTGCTATGCTAGTAACAGGACATATTGTTGGAGATGAGCCATAATGAATTTAATTTTGATTATATTACCGGTATTTATCATTTTTTTCATTGGATACATCGGACAGAAATTAATAGGTTTTGATATCAAATCAATTTCGACAGCGGCCCTTTACCTAATGTCGCCCTTTCTAGCATTCCGGACATTCTACACAAATGAATTGACGATGGACTATCTTTACATTGTGTTATTCAGCATACTACTTACAATCATCCTTCTTGTTGTCGTTTGGATTACTTCTTTAATTATGAAAGCAACGCGGCCACAGCTGTCAGCGATGATTCTTGGTGGTGTATTCATGAATAGCGGGAACTACGGAGCACCGGTTGTTCTATTTGCATTCGGGGCTGTCGGATTTGACTATGCGGTGATCATGATGGTTTTTCAGTCGTTGCTAATGAATACAGTCGGTATCTTCTTTGCGTCCATCGGCGGTGAAGAGAAGGCAACTTTAGGGCAGTCATTCCAGCGCGTAATCCGTATGCCGCTTATTTATGCCGCCATGTTAGGCATTGGTCTTCAATTAGTTTCAGTACCTATACCAACAGCATTAATGGAAGGGATCAGTCTTGTGGCAGATGCATCCATTCCGACTGTCATGCTTGTACTCGGTATGCAGCTTGCAGTTATTTCTAAAAAGAGAGTGGCATACCGTTATGTATCCGCGGTCAGTGTCATCAGAATGGTGGCTTCTCCTTTGATTGCGGTGGGAATTTTGTATTTCATGCCGGTGAACGACCTGCTTAAAGCCGTTATTATTGTACAAGCGTCAATGCCCGCCGCGGCAAATACGACGATGTTCGCATTGCAATTTGGGACGGAACCTGATCTTGTATCATTTACGACATTTATCACCACGCTGATTAGTATCATCACCATTCCCGTTGTCCTGTTCTTCTTAGGCGTATAACTTTCCCCTTCCGCGGTTAGATTGAGTATAGTCTGATTTTACGAACGCCCGGAAAGGATGACCAACATGGAAAAGAGACCCATCAAGCTACTAATCGCACTGATTGCTTCTTTAGTATTGATTATAGGCTGCAGCAATAGGAATTTGGTGACAAAAGCGGAGACCGAAACGGATACAACGAAGGAATCCATTGGTGACGCATACGGCTTTACTTTGTTTGATTTGACGATTGATACAAAAGAAATGAAGGATGCGCTTGTCGTCAATTACAATGAAAAAAGTGATAAAACGGAAGCAATCTATGAAAATAAAATGGAGGATTCCTACTTGCATGGCAACAAAGCGATGGATAAACTCGAAAAGATTTTCAACGAACTTTCGCTTGAGGCGGATATGGATGCCGAAGATATGATCAAGAAAGCATCAGAGTCATTCGAGGTCATTGATTATACAACATTGAAATTGAAAGTGAAGTTTAAAGGTCATGACATCAAAGAATTGATGATGACGAAGTAACTGCTATCTATAAGGTGAGGATTTCCTTCAAATACGCTTTGACGATTTTGGAATGCCTTCCATTCTTCAACTTAATTGGAAACTGTGCGACGGATTGACTAAACTGTACGACAGGTTGAATGAACTGTACGAAAGAATAAACATTAGTTAAAGTTCTAGTTCATAATCAGTTAATAAAACTTCCAATTATCTAATTTGTCTGTTAATATTGCATAAAAGCAATCTATGAAGGGGGCTCGCCGGTTGTTTCCTTTTAAGAACAGAAAAACAGTGCGTGTAAAAGAGGATAAGTTGTATTACAGTTATTCATCAGAATCCTCGACGAAAGAAGATATGGATGAAATGTCCTTTCTGCTCACGACATTATGCAAGTCGTATAACAGAGAAATCATTTTTTTGTGTATCGGTTCAGATCGATCTACAGGTGAATCATTCGGACCCTTTGTTGGAACGATGTTAAAGGAAAATCATTTTCCTCATCATGTCTTTGGAACAATTGCAGATCCTGTTCACGCACTGAATTTGAATCTAGTATTGAAAGAAATCGATAACCGGTTTTCAGAACCAATCATTTTCGGCGTTGATGCCTGTTTGGGCGATAGTCATCAGATTGGTTCCATTCTATTAAAAGAGGGCCCCCTCATTCCTGGATGCGCCATCAATAACCTTCTACCCGAACTGGGCAACTATCATTTAAAAGCAGTTGTAAATCATTTGGATTGTATCACCCCCGTCAGCTCATTGAATACAACACGTTTAGATACGGTCCTGACTCTTGCAAAAATCACTTCTACTATTATATTGAATTCAGCAAAAAACAAATCCAATGCAAAAATGACGGCGAATCATTATTGATTCGCCGTCATTTTCATTTCAACCTATTGTAATAACACCTAACACCAATGCTGCTACGGTCATAACGACTACAGTTCCGAATGTCCACTTCAGAGCAAAACGTTGGAGATCACCAAACTCCGTTTCCACTAAGCCAATCAATAAATGAGCCGCCGTAACTAGAGGGCTTAGCACGTGAATCGGCTGGCCTAGCAATGACGCCCGCCCAATTTCTACAGCGCTTACTCCATAGGCTTCCCCAGCTTGTGCCAAAATGGGTAACACACCGAAGTAAAAGGCGTTATTTGACATGAAGAAAGTGAATGGTGCACTTTAGAATGCTACGATTATCGCCAAATAAGGACCGAGTGCATCGGGAATAATCATAACCATTGTTTTCGCCATCTCATCAATCATTTCCGTACCACTCATGATCCCGGAAAAGATACCTGCTGCAATTACAATAGAGACAACCGCCAATGCATTTTTCGAATGGACTGCGATACGTTCTTGCTACTGTTTCAATTCTGGATAGTTGACGAGCAATGCAATTGCAAAAGCAATCATAAAGAGAATAGCCAATGACATGAAGTCTATGATCAAACAAGCCATTAGGACAATCGTCAATGTAAAGTTGAACCAAGCGAGTTTCGGACGGCGATAATCGGGGGCTTCGGCAGTTGCCGCCAATTCCAGATCCGCTTCGTGTTGTTTTGCAACAGATTTTTTAATGGGTTCAAGTTCAATAACTCCTAATCTTTTGCGCTCCATCTTTCCTAACATAAACGCGGAAATCAGTACCCAAATCAGACCGAATCCCATAACTGGAATCATCGGGATGAACAATTCCGATGATTCCAGTCCTAACGATGCCATCGCCATAGCAGAGGCACCGCCCCATGGTGTCATATTCATGACACCCATCGCTGTTGTAGCCAATACCAACCGATTCATACCAAGCCGTTTATATAAAGGCAGCAATGCAGAGACAGTGATGATATAAGTCGTCGTCCCATCGCCTTGATAGAATATTATCAGTAATTAGAACAAAGGAATAGATAATGATCGTAATGACTATTTTTTTATTGTTTGACTTATTTTCGTATTTTTCACGGAAGCTATAGATTACATCATATAAATACAACTAAACAATTTTGTGTAATACAGCCATTCCCTCTAAATAGTAGGTGGTTGTTTTTTAAATGTACTGACTTAAAGCAGTTAATAATTTTAATTAGGTTTTGTCAGATGCTTTTTAAATACTGTTAAAGTTAAGTTTATTGGAATATTATTCATTACGAAATACGTCACTATTATCGCGCATTTGCAACTATAAAACATGCTATTCTTCTAATAGGAAATTAATGATTTTTAACTACTATGGTTGGTTAGCCATTGACATTTAATTTCCGTTAGAGCGCCTATTTAATTATTGGCGCTCTTTTATTATGTCGAATTCTGCTTATGCACCCTATTAAAGAACAAGCCGGTTACCCACATGTTGTATTCCCTCTTCGAATAGGCAGATTTCTTACAACCACACAGGTTAAAGGTAGTTCAATTATCCCCATTCCTAACAATAACGCATCCATTTTAAATGTAATGTCTTTATTCACCAGGCCATCGCCTTAACAATCCTAGAAAAGACTTGCCCCGTTCATCGTCAAAAGATAATACATGCCCTTCCTCCGTTTTTAGTAATTACTTTGAAACAAAACGTCTTGCATACCGCAACTGCTGTCATTTAATAGCTCAAAATGTAAAAACGATTGACCTGTCGCAAATATCGACTGATCAATCGTTTTTTAGCGGGTTGCCCGTTTATATTTTCTCTCTGGTCTTCCAACACTTCCATATAATATTTCGATTTCCACTTCTTCAAGAGAAACGAGATATTCCAAATATCTGCGCATTGTTGAATAACTAATTCCAGCCAGTTGACCGAGTTCGTCTGCACTTAGACTTCCATCGATATCCTTAATCTTACTTCTGACTAGTTTCAGTGTATGTTTGTCAATTCCATTGGGGTATGTCTCATTTTTAGATCCAGCAACTGCCTGCGTCTTATTGTTCGATCGAAATAAATCATCTATGTTGTTCTGATTAACTAATTGATTTTGGTGAAATTGCCCCCTAACAACGTCATATTGCTTCAGCGTAGCAATAAGCTTGTCGATTATTATGGGCTTTATCAGATAACCGAAAGCACCGCCGCGGATTGCTTCACTGACCGTTTCTGTGTCGTTTGCGGCAGTGATCATAATAACATCAATGCCACGATACTCTTTCCGGATTTCCCGAAGAAGTTCAATTCCATTCATATCTGGTAAATAGACATCTAATAATAGCAGTTGGGGTTGTATCACTTTCAATAATTGCAAAGCCTGTCCGCCTGAACTTGCTGTTGCAATTACATTAAAATGTTTGATTTGATTGGTGAACTGCTTATAGATATTTGCCGCGTCTTCATCATCTTCAATGATAATGACATTAATAGTTTCAGTAGACATTTTCACACATCCTTTTTAGTCCAACTCTCTAGTGGAATAACGATTGTAAATCTCGCCCCGCCTAACTCACTTGTATCGACATAGATTTGACCATTCAATAATCCGATTGCGTTTTTCACAATCGCTAAACCGATCCCATGATTCCCACCATTTTTTGTCGTGTAGCCATCCAGGAAGATAACATCTTCCATCGCCATTGGTATTCCCGCTCCGTTATCTTCAATATCAAAAATGATTTCATTGCCCAAATCTGTAAACGAAACATTAACCATCCCTTTGTTTCCATTCTTTGCTCTTGCAGCTTCCATCGCATTTTCAATGACATTGCCAATGATGGGAACGAAGTGATTCGATTTTGCATTATCTGAAACACTGTCCAAACGGCTTTCAGGATCAATGTCCAAACGTACTTGTAATTCCATGGAACGGTTTACTTTACCAAGTAAACAAGCTGCAATCAAAGGATCTTTTACTGACGATATGAGAAATGAAATGATTTCTTGACGTTCACTAACTTCTGAAGAAACAATTTCAATGGCACGATCATACTCTTTTAACATAAGCAATCCATATATCGTGTTTAATTTATTTAGGAACTCATGGTTTTGGGCACGCATGTTTTCAGAGAACGTTTTTTTTTTCGAAAACTCTTCCGTCAATTGTTCAATTTCTGATACGTTCCGTATTGTTATAACAATTCCCATTACATCATCTGCCAGTACGATTGGAGATGTATCTAAAAATATAAAGTTGTTGACTAAATAACAGCTTTTTATTGATATCGCTATCCTTTGTTTTGATGACATTATCGATATACTTTTTCAAATCAATATCTGTAATAACTGAGCCGACCGCAAGTTGCTGATTGTCGAATAATTCACGTGCGCGCTTATTCATTGAGGTAATTTCTTTTTCAATATTAACAGTAATTGTGGCGTCACGAATTGATTCGAGGGTCGCTTCTTTTTCTGTAAAGAGGAACGAAATTTCCTGTGGTTCCAAACCAAAAATAAGTTTTTTCAACCTTCTTGCTATCAATATTGCTCCGATTATCCCTACAATGAGTGGAATAATCGCCAATTGTATGATGCGTTTTCTGTAATTTAGCACTTGCTGCTCGATATTATTCACTAAAAAACCGACGGATGAAACACCGATAACTTTCCCTTTCTCATTCCAAACGGGTGTCTTCGCTTTAATAGCGGGTCCAGATACCCCGCTCCCCCGATAAATGACGGACTGATGCATATGCAACACAGGATCATTACCCGTAGCTGTTGGTTTACCTATGTTTTCAGGATTGGGATGAGAATAACGCAGTCCTTTGTCGCTGGCGACGGTAATCTGCACCCGTTGTTCGGCGAATTGTTTCAGCAATCGGCTGGATGATCTGCGACGGTTTCTCTTCGTTAAATGCTTGAATTATCGCTGGATGTTGGGCCGTTAATTTCGCTACTGTCATCGCTTGCTTTCCCATATAGTTTTCTACAATATCGTCAATCATTATATAAAAAAGAATGCTTACCAGTAATGTACTGATCAAAACAACGATGGTTATAAGTGATGTTATTTGAGTTAACAAAGTCATTCGGGATTTTTTCACTGATCTGCCCAACCGTTCAATTCACACCTTTACGTTTACCTTTATTCTAACGGGTTATCCTTTTGTATCACCTGCCAGCTATTTCTTACTTTTATCATACATCCATTGTCGATGAAGTGCCCACGCTGGAGCAAAGAAAATGCAGAATAGAATTGCGAGTCGATCGTTATTCAAGTATAATAACTATTTAACGAATATGAATTATGCCGATTTCTTATTTGAAAATCATTGCACTCGGGCTCATTACATTTTCATATTTTATTTGAATTATGTTATATTTAACGGTTTCCATGAGAGTAATCATGGTATCATTATATTTTCATATAGTTCGGATCATTGCAGTAGGTTATTAAATAAATTGTAAGTATATAAATAGGAGGGATATCATGTACTTACCTGGTTATTTTGAACATTCCAAAATTAAAGCGCAGTTGGCTAATGCAATTACATTGATGAATTTAAGTTTTGGCGTCTTTGCTATCATTCTTATATTAAAGGGCTTAGGTCATATGAGTTTATTATTTATTTTCCTTGCTGCGTTATTTGACCGTTTCGATGGCATGGTGGCAAGACATTACAACGCAGAATCCCACTTTGGCAAAGAGCTTGATTCGTTGTGTGATCTTGTTTCATTCGGATTGGCGCCTGCATTATTAATCTATGAAACGGCCATGTACCTAACACCTAAGCTTGGAATCATCGTTACTGTTTTTTATGTATTGGCAGGCGCAGTCCGTCTTGCGCGCTATAATTCAAATGAATTTGACGGTGCATTTTACGGGGTGCCGATTACTGCAGCGGGTGTTGCGATGACATTAAGCTATTTCCTCATCCCTTATTTGGGACCATTATTTTTTGTTGTTTTAATGTTGATTATGTCCGTATTGATGATTAGCAACATTCGCATTGCAAAGGTGTAAATGAAGATGTTGGGGGATAAAATGAAAAAAGTACTCTTTAAATCTTTTGTCGAGCTGACAGGAAACCCGGTTTCATCCGCTCTCTTAAAATCATTCACTAGCTCACGATTGAGCCGGCCGTTCATTCAGCCATTCAGCAATGCCTATCGCATTAATAATGAAGAAATGGAACACATGATTTCACACTATAAAAGTCTGCAAGCACTTTTCACACGCCGTCTGAAAGAGGGAATCCGTCAAGTGGATCCTTCGCCTAACGTGCTCACTTCACCAGTGGATGGCATTGTAAACGGAATGGGAAAAATAGCTGACGATCAAACTTTCCTAATTAAAGGCCACCAATATCGGATAAACGAAATTTTGGGCACTGAATCAAAGGCGGCCCCCTATAAAGATGGCACTTATTTTATCTTTTATCTTTCACCAAGTCATTATCACCATTTCCATTATCCTGTAACGGGTGAATTGGTTTCACGCTATGCGCTTGGCGGTGTTTCGTATCCTGTGAATAATTTAGGGTTACGTCTTGGACAGAGCCCCTTCTCTACGAACCATCGCCTCATTTCAGAAATTGAGACGGACTTTGGAAAAGTGGCGATTGTAAAAGTCGGTGCATTGAACGTCAATAGCATTCAACTCCTTACCTCTTCGAAAGAATGTGTGAAGGGCCACGATTTTGGTTATTTCAGTTTCGGCTCTACTGTTATTCTATTTCTGGAAAACAACCAGCACTTCACTCCGACAATTGAGTTAAATAACGAGGTACTGGTGGGGCAACCAGTCGGCTATTGGAAGTAACTGCAACTAAAAAGCAATTCCTGATCTGTGTAAACTGACCAGGAATTGCTTTTTTTGTACGATTATTTATTCGCTTTGTGCACTTTCAATAATTTTCCTTTAACCGTTGTCGTTTTCATTTCATTCAAAACCAGCTTGCCTTTGCCGTTTAGGATATCAATATATGTCACAGTATCCTGGATTTTGATGATGCCGATATCTTCTGCGGATACACCGGGAATTTTTGTAATTGTCCCAACAAAGTCAACGGCGCGAAGCTTTTTCTTTTTGCCGCCATTGAAATAGAGCTTCATGATATCTTTGTTCACCAATTCATTTTTGTTCTTTTTCAATTTCGGCAGACTTTCCAGCTTTTCCGTAAAAGCATCCATTGCTGCGGTAACCGCTACCTTTGAAGGAGCGGTGCGGTGTGGAATTTCAAAACCGATATACGCTTCGATTTCCTCGAGGATGTGACTTTCATTGGGCGTAACGAATGAAATCGCTTTTCCTTTTTTACCTGCACGTCCCGTTCTTCCTACTCTATGCACATAACTTTCAGTCTCCACAGGGAGGTCATAGTTGATAACATGCGTAATACTATCGATATCAATTCCTCGTGCAGCAACGTCTGTAGCTACCAAGTAACGGAATTCACCGCGCTTAAATTCATCCATGACGGCGAAACGGTCTTCCTGCATCATGCCGCCGTGTAGTTTGTCGCATGTGTAATGCATTTTTTCAAGCTGTTCAGTTACACTGTCGACATGATCTTTCGTTCTGCAGAAAATAATACAGCTATCCGGATTTTCAACGACAGTCACATCACGGAGCAAATCAAATTTTTGTTGCTCCCTCACAATGATTAGTGAATGGTCAATTTGATCCGTCAATGTAACAGTTGAAGCGATCTCAATTTTTTTTGGATCCTTCATGTACTTACTGCTCAGTTTCCCGATTTTTTCAGGAAGGGTAGCGGAGAAAAGCATTGTCGTTCTATTTTTAGGCAATTTAGTAATAATCGATTCGACTTGGTCGATAAAGCCCATATTCAGCATTTCATCCGCTTCGTCAAGAACGAGATAGTCGATTTTATCAAGTACAAGAGTACCCCTCTCAATATGGTCAAATACTCGCCCCGGTGTTCCGACAACTACGTGGCACTTTTGCTTCAATTCTTCTTTTTGATACGCAAAAGGGGATTTTCCGTAGACTGCCGCAGCTTTGATACGTTTAAAACGACCAATATTTGTAATGTCTTCTTTGACCTGATCTGCAAGTTCACGTGTCGGCGTTAAAATTAGTGCCTGTGGTTTATTTTCATCCCAGCTCACCATTTCACAGATTGGAATGCCAAACGCAGCCGTCTTTCCGCTCCCCGTCTGTGACTTAACAACCAAATCGGTTTTGGTAAGCGCCGCTGGAATTACTTTAACCTGCACTTCAGTAGGTGAAGAATAACCGAGCCCGTTCAGCGCCCGTGTAATCTCCTCGCTTAAGTTGTAATTTTTAAATGTCATTTCAAATCAGCCTCTCATTCTAAACGTATTATCTCACAAACAAGGCTTATTAGTCAGTTGAGGAAGTATTATGATTTTTAATATACTCGCTATATGACTCAAACTTACGGCGTTGAATAGTTGGATTCAATCTCCAAAGTTAAGAAAGCCAATCAATCCTTTTTGTCATCAAACGACCTGTTCATTCAGTCCCAAGTCACGAAAATGCTTAATTTCCCACTGCGCGTGATGCGGTGTTATCATATGTGCGCGGAACTTTCCGGAACCATATCATTAATTTTATCATTGATTTACTTTGCTTTTCTCGTCTTGCAACGTCAGCATACCATCAGTCATGTTATAGACCTTGTCACAATAGCCGACTAGACGAATATCATGCGTGACGACAATAGTCGTCGTGTTCTTATTCTTTGTTTCATTTTTTAGAAGTTCCATCACTTCATATGCACGATCGGAGTCAAGGGAAGCTGTCGGTTCATCTGCTAAAATAATGGATGGATTGCTGTATAGGGCTTTGGCGATTGCAACTCGCTGACGTTCTCCCCCCGACAGATCGGCCGGGTATTTTGTACGTAGATCACCAATGCCCAAGTCCTCATATAACTCTTCCAATTCTTTTTTTGTCATATTCCCTTTTTTCACTTGGTCCAGTAATTTCAACTGATTGGCCACTGTCAAAAATGGAACCAGGTTTGACGCCTGCAAGATGAATCCGATTTCTTTCAGCCGGATCTTTGAGCGTTGCTTCTCAATCAGCTCAGTCAAATTATTACCGTTGATGATTACATCTCCTGAAGTCGGAGATAGAAGACCGCCCACAATTGTAAGGAATGTACTTTTCCCCGAACCCGAAGGACCAATGATTGCGATCAGTTCTCCCCTATCAGCCTGGAAGTTGGTTTCTTTCATCGCTTCTACTTGCATATGGCCGCTACCGAACGTCTTTTTGACTTGTTTTAATTCTAAAACTACCATCAGTTACCCTCCTATCGCTTTCAATGGATCAATCCTAACAATGGTAAGAACTGAGAATACTGCGCCCGCTATAGCAACCACAATTAATACTAGACCATAGATAAGCATCGTTACGAGGTCAAATGCGACTGGTACTGCACTTGGTAAAAATGCACCCGTTATCAATGCCATTCCAAAACCGACGGCTACACCAATTGCGGCTAATATGAATGTCTGTGCAATGACCGAACGAGACAGATACCTGTTAGAGATACCTTGTGCCTTCATAACACCGAATATACTTACCTTTTGGACTGTCAAAACATATAAGAAAATCGCTACGATGACCGCTGAAATACCAAACAAGAAATATATCATGAAGTTTAATGTCAAATTCTGTTCCGTGTAGCCAGGCAAGTTCCGTATGAATGTTTCAATTTCAATCGCTTCCAGCGAATCATTTTGAACGAGATTAGATTGATCACCAGTGCGGATTACAATTCCATTTATGCTATCCTTATTCGCTTCTGCTGCTTCACCGAATTTAACCCGTTGGAAAGTAGAAAGGTCTCCATAAAGTACTGGCGCTGCATTAAATCGTGCGTGGTCTGTAAAACCTACTATTTTCAAGACTTCTTCCGAGGAGGATAAATGCAATTCGTCCCCTAATTTGAACCCTTCTTCTTTCAAGGAATCACTTGCAATGACCTCATTTGCATGAGAAAATATCTCGCCCTCCGTCACTGTTGGCATAATGAATTCATCTTTATAGATGCCAAAAATAGAAACGTTCGTTTTTTCATCACCGTTACCGGCGATTGCATTTATTTGACCGATTACAGCGATTTCCTTAGCATCGATGTCGTTGATATCTTCAAGCGTCATCGAAGATTGAGACATACTCTTATCGGATTCATCGGTTAAAATGATGGAAGTTGCTTTCCATTTGTCGACGGATTCCCGATTCATATTTTCCAAGCCGTTAGCAAGACCGGATAGAAAGAATACTAAATATGAAACGAGCATCAATACGCCTATGATTAACATAAAGCGCAATTTATTCTTTTTGATTTCATTCCAAGCTAAAAACATCACTTCACTCCCCTTTTTATATAGTAATATAGCATAGTTCTTCTTATACTAGCTTTGAAAACATTTTCACAAGTTTCCTATTGTAAAAAAATTAATATAGATGAACGATGCTGAATTGATTAGGTACAGCAAAGTAAAAGGTACTAGCTTCGAATGCCAGTACCTCACTTACGCTTAAAATTCAATTATATGTGGCTCTTCGCCCTTTTTATTCATTAAACGGATTGATTCTGGTTCCACTTTTAGAATGACGAGACTGGTGTCTTCCGGTCCACTGAACCACGGTTTCATATGCTCATTCCAAATTTTCTGTTTTAGGCTTTCGTCATCTGAAATGCTGACAGTTCCTTCAATTTCGAGATAGTCGTCTCCGAGACCTTTCCCATCGTAGCCGATTAATATGTGTGTGTAGGGATTCGTTTCAAGTTCATCCACCTTCTGTGTTTGTTTCGAGCTTGCTGTATAAAGCGTAAATTCATCACTGAAAAACGTCATGTACCGAGTATGCGGTTTGTTCTGTTGAACCGTCGCCATCGTGCCGACCGAGCTTTCCTTTAAAATCTTCAGTGCATTTTCTTTTGCATTCACAATAATCTACTCCTTTTTTTAACGTTGTTACAGTTTACCTCTTTAGGTGGGAACCTAAACACAATCGTCATTGTAGCAATGCCGATAAGTTTATCTATCGGATTACAGCACACAATAAAAGTTCCGCCTCCCAAATAATAAGGAAGACGGAATGGTAATTTAAAATATTTTTTTCCGGTCACGCTCATCTTTCAGTAATTCAACGGATTCACGGAATCGCAGCGAATGGATATTTTCCCTTTCCCGTAAAAAACGTAGGGAATCATTGATTAACGGATCGTCTGAAACATCGATAAGCCATTGATATGTCGCCCTCGCTTTTTCTTCAGCCGCGATATCCTCATACAAATCGGCAATCGGATCACCTTTCGCTTGAATATATGTCGCGGTGAACGGTACTCCGTTTGCATTTTCATAGAAGAGGTCGTGACCGTGGTTGACGAAATGTGCCCCGAGACCCGCTTCAACCAGCTGTTCGGGTGTTGCATCTTTCGTTAATTTGTAAATCATGGTTGCCAGCATTTCTAGATGGGAAAATTCCTCCGTTGCAATGTCGTTCAGCACGCCGATGACTTTACTTGGAACCGTATAGCGCTGATTCATATAACGAAGTGCGGCTGCCAGTTCGCCGTCTGCTCCTCCATATTGTTCCATAAGGTATTTCGCGAGTGTTGGATTACACGTGCCTACCTCAACTGGATACAACAGTTTTTTTTCATAAACCCACATTGCTTATCTCCCTCCTCATCGTTGCCATGGCCACGGTGTTGAATTCCAACGCCATCCAATTTCAAGTGCCTGTTCAGTAGGAACCGATGCAAGGGATAGGGGTCCATATCTGTTTTCGTATTGGCGCCGTACATGAGCTGCTTCTTTAATGGCTTCGCGCCATTGACCTAGCGCTTCTGCATCATCGGGATGAGTATCTGTGTACAATGTCAGCTCTACTACTACGAAATCCGCCTGCTGTACGCGTAACATCATCTCTCGTTCTTCTTCAAACGCGCTCATGAAATCCCCTCTTCCCGAGAAAATCCATCATCGAATAACGGCCAAAGTGTCCCGCGACGAAGTGCTTCTTCAGGAGAATATTGGGGAAGCCCCGGCTGTTGAAAATTCGTGAAAATTTGCGGTGGTAAAACAAAAGTCTTCACCCGGATAGGCGGACACGGGTCAAGCGGAGACACATATGGCTTATAACTTCCCCGGTATAGCGGACGGTCCAAATTTCATCACTCCTCGGAATATCATATGCAAGAATTGCCCATGTGACACAATTGTTGCTATCTGTCCGCTGTTCTCATAAACAGTGAGTTCGACTCATACGAATAATATAAGTAAGAGGAGGTCGTTTATTGAATAAATCGTTTCAGGAGGATGCACTCTTTGAGCTTCATTTTTGGTTGCAAATTCTAGGTGATCATGGCCGTTTCATCCATGATTCATTGGCGCCGAGTGAAGTTGAAAACATCAAAATTGCAAATGCATTCATCATAAAATTCGATCAACTTCTTACAACTTCTAAGAAGCAACTGGATAAACAACAGCTTTGTTCCCTTCTTCAAAATGCGAAACAGGCAAGCGAAGAAATCCGTACTTTCAAATTGATTTTGATTCAGGAACAACTAATAGGCACTATCAAAATCTCTCTACCCCCATCTTTCATTAACCATATGGTCAATGAGGTGGAAGAAGCGACTCGACTTTTTACCAGTCTGGAAAAAGGTCAGATGGCTCCGGCCGTCCACCCACTCCATCACGATTTGCTATGGTTATTAGATGCTGCTGGTCACGCTGGTGCCATTGACGCCAATCTAGATCATGTTGAAAAACCGCTACATGAGAAGAGCCGTAAATTCGCTAAGGATTGGGAAGACTTCTATTTGAAAGCTGTGGAACTTGCAGGCTTTCTAAGGACCCAGGTCATGAAATTTCCTGCATTAGAGAAATTTCATAATGACGTTCATTTGGAAATGATAATTTTCCAAGGTTTTTTGCATGAATTAGAAGAAATGAGACTGAATAAAGAAACGCTTGGAACGTTAACTCCACTTATGGCTGATCATATGGCTCGAGAAGAAAGTTATTATTTAATGAAATTGGCAGAAACAGCAGGCACTCCGCCCCCACCAAGCAACCCAGCGAAACCTCGTACTGAAATGTAAATGTTTCCAACCAGAAGAAAGGTGCCAGTATCCAACACGATGAAAAATCGTATTGGATACTGGCACCTTTTTCAACACCACTTTATGAGTTTTAAGATTTAAACATATTGAGCCAACCTTTATATTTGAACAGCGCCAACATAGCTACCCCGATTCCGATCATGACGCTTAAAACGATGAAGTAGCCCAAGCGCCAATGAAGCTCCGGCATGAAATCGAAGTTCATGCCATACACACCCGCGATGAATGTAAGGGGGATAAAAATCGAAGATACAATCGTCAGTATCATCATGATACGATTCATCTGATTGGAGTTAATGGATAATTGGCTGTCTCTAATATCTGTAGTTAGTTCCCGATTCGATTCAAGAATATCGCCGAGCCGTAACAGATTATCATAGATGTCACTAAAATAGGCTTGCTCATTTACGGTGAACGTCAGAGATTCGGAGCTAAGCATCCGGTATAAAAGCTCGCGCATCGGTACGATTGTTCTTCGTAAACGTAGCAAATTACTGCGTACGTCAAATACGGCGTCCATGGATAAATGGACCGTTGAGGGTGCAAGACTGTCTTCGATTTCATTCAGGTGGTCTTCAATTTTAAGAAGTACCGGAAAATAATCATCCACGACTTTATCGATTATTTGGTGTGCAACGAAAATATGACCTTGCTTCCACTTATTTGGATTCTCAATAATACGCTTCTTGGCATTTTCCAGCTCTGGAATTTCCGTGAAATGAAAGGTGATGACATAATTCATCCCCAGAAAAAGATTCAACTCTTCCGCTTTTAGATCATCATTGCATAGGGAATGCAGCACAAAAAAAGCATAATCGTCATAAAAATCCACTTTTGGTCTTTGAAGGCGATTCAAACAATCTTCTATGGTAAGTGGATGGAAATGAAAAAAAGAATCCAATAAAGCGGTTTCTTTTTCATCCGGCTGATCAAAATCAATCCAATACCACTTGAATGTTCGAGCATGAATCTCTGTTAGCGGGAAATCAAAAACCATTTTATTCTCTGCTGTAAGTCCTATCGTTCGGATCACGCGAACACCTTCTTTCTAACTCCAACGCCCATCATCGAAGACTGGACAAAGAACTCCCCGCAATACACGCTGATTAACAAACCCCACACTATACACTTTTCAAGATATTGAGGATATAAAAAAATCCCAATTAATCCGCTTCGGCGCTTAGGCATGCCTCCCGCAATAAGCCAGACAACTTCGTCGTCAGTCTTATTGCTCCGGCTATCCCTGTAAGGCGCCTTCGCTAATTCTCCTCAAGTATACTGAGTTCACTGAAATAGTCGACCATCATAGAATTGGACTAAAGAATGACCATACTAGACGCTTCGGCTACCACTCACCACAGATATGGCGACTTCGCTCAGTTTAATATCGTATTGATCTATTCAACATATATAGTATACGAGATAAAATTCATTCACCGCATCCTTTTTGCTTTTCTCAATAGGTTTTAAATTGTTACATACTTCCCATCCTAGTTGTATGTCGTTCACTATTGTCAGATAGGTGGGAGAACTTATAATGGATATAAAGCTACCGATTTTAAGCCGTCATAAACTATTCGCTTCGGGGGTTACCCTGTTATTGTTAGCCGCTGCTGATTCCTTATTCACCGATTTCGGTATTCAACAACGATATATAACAGAATCAAATCCACTCATGCGTTTTGTCTATGATCAAAGCGTTTTTGGATTCTATGCCATTAAAATCTGTCTGCCGTTTGTATTGTTGATTTTACTGGCGAAAATTGAAGCGAAAAGGTATTTACAGATTTTAATGGGATTTAGCCTTCTTCTATATAGTATCGTCTTATTTCAGCATTTTTTTTGGATTTCCTTGGTATTGTAAAATAAAAGTTATTGAATTTTATACAAACAACCTAAAAAGTAAATACCACTCAATCTGCGTAAATTGAGTGGTATTTACTTTTGCTTGTCTTATTTTAGCTCCTGCCTGTAATCGGTGTACTCCTGTTTAAGCGCTTCAACTTCCTCGGGGGCAGCCGGGATTAGCGAACTCCAGCCGTGTTGGAACTGTAATTCAAGCAACTTCTGATGTAGTAATGACGTTTCTTTCAGCAAGTCGAAATATAATGAATAGAACATCTTTTGCCCCACTTCATGCATTGCGGTTACATAGGCGATATCAAGGTTTTTTTCAGTTGCTAATGCAGCACTAAGCAAATCATGGTCAGTGACACCGGCCTTTTGTGAATGCGGCATTTTTGGGTTTTCAATTTTTTTAGAAGATGTCACTTAGCTTGACCTCCATTTTCCACCAGAAAACTTAGCAATTTATCGTACTGTGCTAAATGCATTTGACCCGCTTCCTCGAATTGACGCTTTAAATCTGGTAACTGACAGTTTTGAACGGCTTGCCGATATTGTTTCACCGCAAGTAAGTTCGCACTCAGCAAATTTTGCAAATAGCTTATGTGTAATGTGGATATCACTTTCGGGGGCTCTAGATAAGCGGGAGGCTCCTTTGCTGTATCTGTTGTTTTTGGTTGTGATTTTTGCCCTTGCGGTTGTTGTTCGGGTGCCTTTGCCTGTGCTGGTTGTTCCTTCTGGGACGGCTGTTCTCCCTGCGCCGATTGTTCTACCTGGGCCGATTGCTCTGACTGGGAAGGTTGTTCTGACTGGGCCGATTGCTCTGACTGGGCTAGCTCCGGCTTTGGTTGTTCTTGAATTTGTATGGATTGCGGTTGCTGTGCTGCCGATTCTTTTTTCTGTTCCTCTTGTTGAAGCTGTATTTGAATTTCAAGTTGCTGCAATTGTATTTGTAGTTGTTTTAGTTGCTGAAGCTGTTGTAGCGACTGTAAAGACTCCACACTCTCCGCTCCTTTCATGCAATTTGCATGTAGTATGATTCCAGTGATGGGAATTATACGATACTGGAGAATGTTTTCATGAGAAATGGAAATCGACAATACACAAACCATTTAAATATGTAAAAAACATAGAGTACTACAATTCCAGATGATGCGTATCATAGTAAAAAGGAGTAATTTAATGAATCCGTTTTTCTCGATTTGGACACAACCAAGCAAAACGATTCGCTATATTGTCGAGCACAAATCTATTTTGTATCCGCTCGTACTTATCTCCGCCTCTTCACTTGGAAGCAGTTTCATGGCATTTGCAGACACAGGTTTATTTGTTGATTTGTCATTATCGTCCACCATCACGCTTATTCTAGTTCTTAGTTTATTATCAGGACTCGCTGGATGGGGAATAGCGTCATTTGCGTATACTTGGTTCGGTAAATTGCTCGGTGGTACAGGAACACCGCAAAAAATGGCGCGTGCAATTGGAGCAAGTACAATACCCGCCATTTGGACAGCGCCTATTGGCATCATTGCTGTTTCCATATATGGCAAACAGCTTTTCGAAGCACCAAATAGTCTGTTTGGCACGAATATGGGTTTCTTTTTTTTCTTTTTGCAAACTTGGATCATAGTTGGGATATCTATTTTCGGGCTCATTATCCTTAGTAAAGGAATAGGGATTGTCCATAATTTTTCCGCATGGCGTGGATTCGGAACAATCATGTTGTTTACTGGTTTTATGTTTGTTATTTCAATCATTATTCTAGGTTCTCTATTTTCAATACTTTTATTTATTGGAGTGAAGTAACATACGTCATCAGAACATTAAACAAATAATATCGTTGATAAATAGACTACGAACGTCACCGTAATAGCGCTTAAAACAGTTGTAAAAAGAACTGTTTGTGCCGCCAGATTCGGATACACATCGTATTCCAAAGCGAGTGTCGAACTATTTCTTGAAGTCGGAAATGAACTAGCGATAAACAGCGACTGTGCTACAATACCATCCAGTCCGAAAACAAAGATTAGAAACAGTGAAACAGTCGGACCGATTATCAGTCTTCCTATGCTGCTAACGACAATCGTCCGATTAATGATTGTCCGAAATTGAATTTGTGCCAGTTGTGCCCCCAATAATAGAAGTGCGATTGCTAAAAATGCATCAGCCAGATGACTGATGGGAATCCAAATAAACTTCGGAATCGGGACTTGTAATGCGTTTAATAAACTCCCAAGAATCATTGCGTGGATGATGGGCATTTTCAAAAGTAACTTCAAGATTTCTAAACCGGACTTAGTCGCGGAAATCAAATTATACAATCCATATGTATACGTTAGAATATTTTGAAATACCATCACGATAATTTGGATGGATACGCCTAATGGATTAGCTTGAAATATCAACTGGCTGACCGGTATTCCATAATTCCCTGAATTAATCAAGGTAATGCCATTTTTAAAAATTGCCGATTCCCCTTTATTCAAACTTAATAATTTACTTAACATAGCAGTAACGACAATTAATAACAGACTGAAGGTCAGTAAATAACCGATTATTTCAAAGAGAACCTGGACTTCAATCTCAGTTTCATACAGATTGATGAAAACAGCAGCCGGCATGAGACAATACGTAATCAAATTCGAAATCCCCCGCAAATTAAAAGCGAATTTCCTTTGCAAACCTGCGCCTATTACTAATAGGAATAGAATTGGTAAGATAACATTCAAGAAGATGATTCCTATGAACATAAAAGTACTCCCCCCATTCATTTGATTCAAATTACAGAACTTATCTCATTGGAGTCTTCTTCCATTTATAAGTATATAGGAAAAAAGGTATCAGGTTATGAAACAAGTCCACTTGTTCCATAATCCGATACCTTTTTTAATGTCGAAAGTACAATTGGCTTGATGCGTTGTTTTTCCATAACTTCATATCTATCATGACAACCGAACAATCAAGATAAGGCTATTGCTAATCCTTACAACTTAATAGAAAACCGCTCATTCAAGGACCCACTTCATTTTTTTCATTTCAACAGTTTGGATATTTTATATACCTCCTTATCAAAGAGACATTCGTTAACAGGCTTTAGAGGGATAACCTATGTCCACCGGATACAGTCAGCGATAATAAGTGTATAATTAAAGAGGAACGAAGTGGCCGATTTTAAGTTGGTATTACTAGTGCAAGATTAACACCGTCCATCAAACACATACCACAATTGGCTTTCCAACTGTTGTATGTGTTTAGTTATGACTGTATAGTGGTACAAAATAGGTAAAGACAATTTACTAGTCTGGATGGGGGATGAAATGTGAATGGAAATACTTTTATACGTGAGCGCTATCATTGCGGCCTTATCCTTACTGCTCATTGCAGTTTTCGTTGTCATAACTTTGAAAAGCGCAAAACAGACGATGGGTGAAGTTTCTGAGACATTGAAACGGGTTGAGAAGAAACTTGGTGGCATTACTGAAAAGTCCGAGCAATTGATGGAAAAGACGAACCGGATTGCGGAAGATGCGGAAAACAAACTGCAAACCTTGAACAGCTTGTCACTTTCGGCGAAGAACCTTGGAGATTCCACTGATCATATGAACAAATCGATTCGTGCCATTTCAGATGAAGTCGCAGCACCTCCTGAAAAATATCGGGATCTTATGGAAAAAGCGACCGTTCTGACTGAAACAGCGGCACGTGTCTATTACCGCTTCCAACGCGAAAAACAGAAAACCGAATGGGATGAAGTTGAGGTTAAGCCCAAACGTTTGCCGATGCCGCAACAAAAGAATAGGTCATAAACTTGAAAACGGGGTGAGTGAATATGGATTGGTTAGGTATTGGTGTACTTATTATTGGAATCGCATTTGCTGTACTGGTCATTTTTCTTTTGAAACCGATTAAAAAGTTGTCGGATGTACTTGCAAGTCTCCAACAGACAACAGATCTTTTGCCCGAAGTTCTCGACGATGTTACACATCAAGCTTCGGACATACTTCAAACAAGCAATGCGACATTGGGCAATGTCAATGAACAAGTGAATGAAATAAGCCCGCTTTTCCATATCGTTGGGGATGCAGGTGAAGCTTCAAGAAAACTCACATCTGCCGCTCTTGATAAAACAAACACTTTAAAAGAACAGACCGGCAGTGCAAAAGAGTTTGTGAGACGTGAAAAGTATGAAGGTATCTACGGGCTTCTATCATTTGTATTCTTTCTTTCGCAAAGAAGAAAAGAGATCAAAGAAACAATACCAGTTACAAAACCGAGTTGAATAACATAAAAATCGTGTGGAAGGGATTCTATCCTTCCACACGATTTTTATGTTGCATCTTCACTGTTATATTTTCCACTTCTTGCAGCTTCTCTCGCTTCGGCTTTCATCCTATCAATATCAAATGTACGTTTTTCACCTTCCGTATACAAATTTCTAACACGCGTTGAGCGGGTTCCTTTCTTAGCTTCTTTGTTTTTTTGCATGGCATAAAATCCCAGAGCAGCCGTGCCGTATAAACCGCCCAACCTCCTATCCTGTTTATCGGGATCTGCTTCGTCCATCCTACCCTTTGCAGAAGCTGTCAAATCGACAAGCGATGATGACAATGTTCTTGTAGACTCGCCTACATCTCCAACGATATGGAACAAAGGCGTCAGTGTTCCCAGTTTTTCATTGACATCGGCAAGCGTATTATTACTGTTATGGATCAAGTTCCCCGTCTCATTTAAAATACTATCCAATTGATCCGGTAGCTGTTCAATTGTCTTGTCGACCCCATTTAATATAGAAGAAAAATTATTCAATACGCGTGCCACAAAAATAGCAAGCACCAGCAATGCGATACCTATCAGCAATACGCCGATTCCTGTCAAATTCATGTCCATCCCTCATTTCAAAATTGTTTTGATGAAGCACTCTTGCCGCGCTTCCAGGAATTGAATAGACCTGAAGCGAATTCAGAAAACTGAATGATTCGAACGAACGGTTTCGTCCCCGGCATCGAAGAATCTTCCGAATAGCGTTTTGTTCTTGCAGCTACTCCATTACTTATGAGTGACGTTGAATCCCCTACATGCTTCACTGTGTAGAAGATACTATTCAATGCAAGTGATTTTTCCTCGATGTCCGTTGCTGTTACATTCGTTTCTGTAATCGTTTGTTCCAATTCAATGACTGTCTTGTCTAGTTTTGATTCCATATTACTAACAGTTTGGCCGATGGTACCAATGACGCCTGATATTCGCAAAAGCAATTTAGCAATGAATACCGCAACGATTGCAAACGCGACCGCCATGATAAAAACGCCAATATGTACGAAAGTCATTTACTTTCAACTCCTCCCTACTCGTCTTATACCACTAATGCATAGTTTGTGAAACATAGATATCCCCAAAATTGAATTCTTTGTAGAGTTCCAGTTTTAAAATCAGTTTTACTTTCAGGGATTAAATACGGGTTTTTTCCAGTTATCCCTTCACTAATTCTGATCGTTTTTTCCGAGAAAACTATATCAGTCCTGCAAACCTGTAACCCCGACTTGGTCAGTACCATCTTTTCATATAAAAAACGAATGTATCAAAACCAGTTTGTTTTTTTCATTAAGTTCCTATACTTAGTGAACATATAATGAAGGTTGTTATAATTGAGTAGTGAGCCTCCCTCTCCTTGATTTGCAATATACCGCCCGCCATGTGTTTGGGTTACAGTTCGAGTGCGAACCCGAATTCACAGGTTCTCACACTAGACTCATCATTTCCACACAGTCATATACTTTTTACGGTATTTGACGTCTTCTTCTGTTTCAATCAATCCCATAGCTATTTTTTTAATTTCTTCATCTTTTAATACATCATATAAATTTTTCAAGCCTTGAATCATATCAAACCGAATTAACGTATAATTCTTTTCATCCACACCGTTTTGAAAACGATCCACTATATGATTAATTACCATTTCTTTTTGTTCCTTACCGGCTAAACCGACTTTCCATATCGATTGTAAGCTATGTCGGGCTGTAACAAATTTCGGGTTCTTTGTCACTTTCCATAACGCCGAAAAATCGCCTAGTATGCGTTTTTCAGGATCACTTTTCGCTAGGCCGGCTAGGAACTGAGCTGCCCTGGATCTTCGATGATTATCAGTATCTGTTAGCCATTCCTTTAATTCATCCCAAACTTCATAAGCCCAGTCCACTTCTTCTTTTGTAGCTGCAATAATATTATTAAATGCTTCAAGTTGCACGTCTTTGTCCTTTGCTTCCAGATTTGCAAAGTAGGATTGGATGACACTGTCCACTTTCTTCATCTCCCTATCAATTTATAGTTCTTTACTCTGTTGGTGTGATTGGTTCGTAAATGGTGTCGGTTAAAATAAAACAAATCACAAGACAAAACGTTTAACACCATTTAGTTCACCGTCGATAAAAGTGCGTTCGACGAAAGTAATACTTCGATCATGACCTATTAGCAATACTGTAGAAGAACGAGTTCCATAGGCAGGTGTTTTGATGAAGAGTGGTGACAGTTGGCGTTCAAGATCCAAGCCTACCCCAGTATTCGGCAATCGTGCATCCGGCGCAACATCAGCATCAGAAAGGATGTCAAAAAGAACATCTGTATTAACGATATCATGTTCCAATACATAATCCCGAAGCTTAGTTCTTCCCTTCACCACTTTTGGCCAAGCCGTGTTCAGAAACTGATTGCTCAAACTATGTGTTCCTGCGGATACATTCCTGATTTCCGCTTGCTTATTGGAATAGTAGTATAAAGAATCGGAATCCCCAACTAGAATATTGAATCCTGCATAATCATCTTTCTTCCTCTTCAACGTCTCAAGGTATTCTTCAGGCGACACAGTTTCTGATAGAAAGGTGGTGACGATATCACCGCGGGATTGTTTGTCGACACTGATCTCCCGCGGGTCCCGGTAATTCGTCAATGCAGCAAATCGCCCTGACTTTGTTATACCAAGCCAAGTTCCCATATGCAATAAATCACGTCCTGCCAATATATCAGGCTTGTCCGTCCAGAAATCCGCCGGGGCGGTCGATCGCTCATAAAACTCATCCCGATTCGCGGCTACAATCAATTTGTAAATCGGATGTTCGTTGTAATGAAAATTAATCAGGCACACATTTCAACACCCCTTCCCCTCCATTATACGCGGAACCAAATAAACGCGGTAATTTGCAAGACTATTCCTTCAAATTTCCGTATGTTAGACAGGAGATCATATAAAGGAGGAATTTCAATTGAAAGTTGCTTCACTTTGGAGATATCCTGTGAAATCAATGATGGGTGAAGAAATGAATGCTTGTGACATTACAGAAAATAGGCTTTAACTTCTTTCCAGTTGTTAACCCGCGTATATCCGGTTTCATTTACATTATGTGGCGCTGTAAATAGTATACCCTTCCCTTGAAATGCTTCTAAATTACTTGGCGTATCATCTAGCAAATAATCTGCAAGAATAATACTCTTATCTCCGCAAAACACGAAATTCTTTTCATTCAAAAAGCTGAAGTGTTTTTTCAACCATCGATATTTTGGAGCCAACGAAGCCGGAAACTCCATTGCGGCGGTTACGATATAAATTTCATAATAAGCACTCAATTCTTTTATGACTTTTTGACTGTCCTTTATCACTTCTAACTCCAAGAAAAACGATTCGTTCGCCAAATATTGGTCTACCTTCTTTTCAAATCTAGCATCTAACTCCATGAGTTTCTTTCCCTGTAAATGCTGATCCGTATATCTTTCTTGAAATTCTTCATTAAATAGTTCCAGACATTTAGCGCTGAAATATGATATGACTTCATCCATATCTATTGCGATTCGTTTCACAACATTTGCTCCTTTATAATTCATCAAATAATTTTTTTCTAGATAGTTGGTGGACTTGGACAAAATCAGCAGATGGTCAATAATTTATACGTTGTATTTCGCAGCATGTCTTACCATTCAACTACAACTTTCCTATAGTTCAAAGCACTCTATGAAGACATAGGCTACATGGTACTAATCGTAACATTGCAAGCAGTCAAACGTTAGTAATTCCGAAACATTATAGATTATTTTGCGAGCACATTTGATAAGATTTATCAGCGGGACTTATTTGAGTTCTTTCAAGATAATGAATGATTGCTAAAATGCTCGAAAGTAATTACCACAGCATTGATTGACATGGGTAGTAAAGGGTAAAAAAAAGAAAAATCCACGCTGCAACAACAATCACGCAAGGCATAGAGTAGTGCTAGTTCATATTTGCAATAATTCCCAATATCGTAAGGACAATCACAACTGGAATTAATGACATCACCTGCACGTATTTATTTTGTTAACAGTTTAAAAATCGTAGATCATATCTAATCCTTATCTTTTAGTATAGAGGTATTCTGTTTGAATCTAGAACGGAAAGTATCCAGGTACAATTAAAAAAGACGGAAAAGTTAGAAATGGAACTTTTCAGATGGAATAACGTATAGTTAGTACTCAAAGAAAGAGGCGAGACTATAAGTGGCAGATTCTAAAGAATGGTTAACAGAAGAATTAAAAAAGGTTGAGGTGTGGGAAAAAGATCAGAGTGATTTATGGTTTTGGGAAAAGCTTGGGCGTTTACCATTTAAAATCATTGATAAATTCACTCCTACTTTTATTCAAAATAAAATCGGCTTACTTTTGGATGAACTTGGTCAATATGTACAAACGGGCGGTAGCTATTTAAGTTCCGCTTCTAAAATTCCTGCTTATTATCCTGACTTAGTTGTCAATACATTGGAAGATGTCGAAAAGCTTGATATTTCAACAATGGACACGGCTGTAGAGAAAATCACTGGCAACAGAAAAAAGATCGCGACCTTTCAAGGTGCTGGTACTGGTATTGGCGGTATTTTCACGTTAACAATCGACATTCCTCTACTTCTTAGTTTACAGCTGAAAACATTACAGGATATCGCGATTTGTTATGGCTATGATCCGAAAATAAAAGAGGAACGTTTGTTTATCGTAAAATGCATGCAATTTGTATCTGCTGACATTGTAGGTAAACAAGCCATACTTGCCCAATTGTCTCAATTTGATAATCCTGATGACTCTACGAAACGCGAAGTCCTTTCTGAACTGCAAGGTTGGCGTGAAGTCATTTTTTCTTTCCGGGATCAATTCGGTTGGAAAAAGCTTTTTCAAATGATCCCCATTGCAGGGCTCGTTTTCGGTGCGTTCATCAACCGTTCTGCTGTGAACGATATCGCTGAAGCCGGCAAAATGCTTTATCGAAAAAGAAGAATTATGGAAAGACTCGGGAGTGATGAAAGTCCCTAGAGCCGAAATACCTCGCCCTGCATTAAGATAGGACATTCTTTTAGGTACCTGATTCGCGCACAGCGTACTTGTAAATTAGAAGTTTCTGCGTTTCAACTATTTTTCGCTATTACACCATCTATTGATAAATACCATAAGCGTTTTGGTAAATGTTAATAATTCTTCAATGTTTATCTTTTCATCAACTGAATGAGCCTCTTCCAACTTCCCCGGTCCATATATAACCGTGGGAATCCCTGCTTCACCTAGCCATCCGGCATCTGTTACTGTTTTGGACATGCCAATAGTTGCGGGGCTTTTTTCAGTTTGTTCATGACAGTGTGCAAGCAGTTGAACTCCTACATGATCCTTATTCATTTCGAGCGCCGGGAATATTTCTCCCCGTTCTTCAATCATCGATTTTCCGCCCCATTTATAGTGAATAGGATTATCTCGAAGCCAAGGATCCGCTTTTGCTACATGATTCAAATGTTCTTCGATTTCATTCACCACAGATTGATAGGTTTCATTTGGATAGAAGTGAACAGTAATCCAAAGCCGGCATTCATCCGCTACAAAAGCCGCATGTCTTCCGCCTTCTATCACTGCAGGATTGATGGTGTTGGTACCAGGGGCAAAACCCGGATATTGTTTTGTCACAGCCCAATGGCGTTCTAAATCTTGCAGTCCAGCAATCACTTTCATCATCTTCTCAATCGCACTGGCCCCCTTAACGTTACCGCCCGCATTAAGCATACTCATCCTCATCGCATCATGGAAAACTTCCTTGCTTTTAACCGTTATCCAGCCGGTTATCACGCCTCCCTGTCCGTGAATTTGACGATCGCTGCCATCGACCACGAGTGCGAAGTCTGCCGTATAGCCTTTTTCCATACAAGAAAGCGTGCCAGCCTCTCCAGCTTCCTCTCCAATGACAGCTTGAATTTGCAAATCTCCTTTTAGTTCAACGTCCAGTTCGTTCAGTAGCTTAATGGCTAGTAATGTCGCTGCCACTGCACCTTTCATATCGGACGTTCCTCGACCATATGCAAATCCGTCTTTTTCCGTCAGTTCAAAGACAGGCACGGTCCACTCTGTTTCGTCCCCAACTTCCGCAACGTCAATATGACCATTTATGATTAAGCTGTTATATCGAGTTCCATTTGTCCCCCTTTTAATGCCTACTACATTGGGATCGCCAGGGAATACATCCCAACTGGACGTCTCGAATTTTTCCCTTTTTAAATATTCACGAATATACTGCTGCACCCCGGCTGTATTTCTTGCAGGCGGGCTGACAGTCGGAAAACGGACGAGATCTGCAAGCAATTGCAATAGTTCCTCTTGACGTTCATCAACCAAGTTGCTAATTAGATTTTCCATTTCAATCATCCATTCTCCATTAATTTTTTAGTAAAGTTAATCTGTTTTATATAGGTTGAGAATTGAATACGGTGCAAAAACTGAGCGAAGGCGCCTTACTGGGGTAGCAGAAGCGTGTATTATGGATTTCTTAATTTCAACATATATAGAACCACAAAAATAATGCCGCCTTCCATAATCGGAAAGCGGCTGTTTTCTACGTAGTTACATTCAATTGTTGTAGAGTTTCAGTTGCTTCCCTACGCTAGAATAAACTAGATCAGGTTCGAAGGGTTTACATGCATGATGTGTCTCAGCCAAAATGGCTCCCCTAGCAGACTTCTATTCAGTTAGTGTTTTTTATAATGCGTCCGTTCGTTCTTCCCCTTCAGGAAGATATTGCATTAAGTCGATATCACGCAATCCGTTCTTTATCTTTGTAGTGTACCCTAGCTGTTCATTCGATAAAAACGATGCTTTGGAAGCAATCATTTCTTCAAGCAACGGCAAATACGTCGGGTCAATATCTCGCCAAAGCTTATAAGAGTTAATTAAATCCTCTAACGTAAGGTGTTTGTAGTCATCGCCCTTGTAGTCTCGCAGTGGAGAAATACGGTACCAAATATCGCCGCTATCACGTAGCCAATCTTCTTTATCCGCTGCAATCGCAGTTTGAATAGCCCGTGCTGTATCTATATATTTTTGATCATCGAACTCATTGTAGGCCATGAGTAAAATGTTCATACCGCCCAACACGTGATTCATGGACGCATGCGTCGTCACTTCTTGCGCAATTGGGAAATAATCAGAAATGTAGAATGATTTATCATTTACCGGAATGATATTTCCTTTACTCTTTTGTGAAACGAGTAAGTCTGCGTAATTGCGGAGCGGTTCCTTCGCATTTTCAACTCCAAAATCAGCCCCGCTATTATAGTAGAACAGCGCAATTTGCTCGTTGAAACGTGTATCAATAAATGGAGCGGTAATGTCATATAAATCTTTCAAGTATGTGCTTGTGACCTCTGTTTCCCAATAATCCTTATCACCCTTGAAATTCTTCAAGTTAACAAATGAGTTGAAAATCAAGTTCTCAAAATAACGGTCCTCTTGCTCATTATATAAAACCAATGCACGATCTTCTTTTAATAGAAGTAAATTTCTACCGTATCCTTGTCCTGTATCAGGCATCGGCTCTGTCGTTGTCGCCATTTTATTGAATGGTCCGCCCGCCGTGTACCAATTATTACGCTTTTTATAGTACGTGGCAGATTCAAGCATCCAGCTTTCCATATTCTCATCACTTTCGAATAATTGGTCATCCGCATTCATATACCACTGGTCAACAATGTCGTCACCTTTCGAATCCAATGTATGGACAGAAAGTAAAGTCGTACCTACTTGGGCATATGATAATGCCTCCTTTTCACCGAGTAATTGACGCATGTAGCTGTATCCATCATCTTCATACTCCAATGACAATTGCTTTGATATATATGATTGCCCGACCATCCGCTCCTTCACTGTTCCATCTTGCTTTACGAAGCGCAGCAAACCGGTCGGATAGGACGTTGTGTCACTGCCGAAAACATCTTGATCACTCCGTTTAATTTTATAGCGATCATAACGGGTCAGCCCGAATGATTCAACTTCATTTTCTTTCTGAATCACATCGACTGTTACAGCTGATTTAGAAGGATTTTCGAGTTTTGAAAATAAGAAATAATCACCATTATCAAAGGAACGAACCGTCAACTCGATTGTTGCCCCTTGTTCGCCCACGTCATATGTGTAAATATTATCTCTTGAAAATGAATTATCGATTCTCGTATGATTTGTGAACAGGATATTCTCTGCGGATCGTAAGTATATCGGGTGCTCGTCAAATGATACTTTCATTAAGCTAACATTCAAAGGGATTCTTATGAAATTAGCCGATAGCTCCAAATCAGTTAACTCGTACTTTTTGGCAATTGCAATTTTACCGCTCTCTACAAGTGCTTGATGCAGAACGACTGCAAAAGAAGCGCGGTCAATCATTGCCCCTGGATTGACAAGACCATTTTGAGTAACCTTCAACGCCCCATATTGCGGAACAATGCCTGCAATCCCTTCGGAAGATGAACGAATGCTTGGCCAATCGATAAGAGTATTAGCGTTTTGCAAGTTGAATGCGCGTTCTATTGTGTACACCATTTGCCTTTGAGTTAAAGAATCCTCTATACCAAAAGTGTTATTCCCTTCCCCGGTGAAAATAGGTAAAAATGATTCTTCTTGTAACTGTAGCGCTTTCGCAAAAGATTTCGCAGCCTCTCCGACTGTCATTTCCATATCCGGGCGGAATTGCATATCACCGTCGCCCACCATGATGCCCATTTCTACAAGTTGCATGACTTCGTTTTTCGCCCAATGGCTATTTGGAATATCAGTGAATTTTGCGGCAGTCGTTACTACTTCCGACTCAACGGATTTGGTTTTTTCCATAATCGGTGTATCGTCTATAGCTAATACGATGGTTGCTGATGTTGGCATTGCTACTGTTAACGCTAGAGCGAAAAACAGTGTATGTATTTTCTTCATTTTTGTTTAAAGCCCTCCCTTAATTTATATAGTTTCTTGGAAAATAGTACGTTGAATTAACTATAATTATAACATTTTTCATCATTATTTGGAGTTTCATACACATTTGAGTAGTTTGCTGAATGTAAATAGTAAAGTTAGGGAGCTTTACTCTTAATCCGTTTTGGGATCATTCCCGCTGTAAGCCTGACCGCTGCGCTACAAACAATCACGATTATTCGAGTGACTGGTAATGGACACTTAATTATGTACCTTGAATAAGTCCACATAATTAAGTTTATTTCAAAACATATTCTGCTAACACACTTTGTACTTTATAAATATTCAAGGATTTGTTGAATTTCTTTTGAATTGGTGCTGAACTTCCCGATAGCCAGATTTTCAGTTCAGCATCAAGGTCGAAGGTCCCCGCGGTTTCGATTGAGAAATGTACAACACTTTTATATGGAATGGAATGATATTCAACTTTTTTTCCCGTGACGCCCTGTTTATCTACAAGTAATAGACGCTTATCCGTAAATATTAACAAATCCCTAATCAGTTTATAAGCATGCTCCACCTTTTCAGTAGGTGTAAGTAAATCCTTCATTTCTTTCTCTGCTTTAATCAAATCAATTTCAGATGCATTCCCCATCATCCCGTCAAAAATACTCATTTTTATTCCCCCTATAAATAGTTTATCAGTGTACATTCGTATCCTCTTTTAACCAGCCTTTCAATGAATCCTTCATCCAGTTGTTGCTCGGTATGAAAACCCAAAGATATGCTCCTTCGACAGATTTATAGACTGATCATAGTCCTATCACTTTACCATATTTGGTACTATATTTGTCTGATAGTTCGTGACCAATAAATTATTTGATTAGTTTTGTTGTAACTTATCCTTTGTTTCTGAGTTGGCTTCCGTACTGTTTTTCGCCCCAAAAGATTTTAGATTTACACTATTCTGAAAGACACTTGTACATTGTCGGAATTTTTGGTAATGTAAGTTGATATCCACTAAAGTTTTCATATTTTACTAGTTTTGGGTCGTTTCCCAAATCAAATGAAAGCGTTTTCGTTTTAAAAAAGGGGGTTGAACAATCTAAGGAACAGTAGTTTTCAAAACTTCATAAAAAAGGGGATGAAATCATGAGTAAAAGTTCCAAAAAGAAACAAGTGAAACCGACACTGGATTATGAAAAAATCATCGATACACCCGAATTCAAAAATTTGGTTAAACGGAAAAAAGCCTTCTCTACACCGTATATAATTTTCTTTTTTGTTGCCTTTTTCACCCTGCCGATTTTAACCGGATATACAAATATACTCGAAGCTCGCGCCATCGGTTCAATGACTTGGACATGGGTGTACTCATTATTAATGTTCGTAATGGTATGGCTATTTACATCCATCTATATGAATAAGGCAAAAAGCTTCGATAGAGATGTCGAAGAAATAGTAAAGAAAAATGTTTTGAAATAAAGGGGGGAACAGCATATGGATAATATCATTTCAATACTAATTTTCGTTGCAGTAATCGGACTGACACTCGGAATTACATACTGGGCAGCTAAACAGACAGCAACTGCAAGTGATTTTTACACTGCCGGGGGATCATTGACCGGTTGGCAAAACGGGATGGCAATCGCCGGCGATTACTTGTCTGCTGCTTCATTCCTTGGTATTGCCGGGGCAATCTCTTTAAATGGATTTGATGGTTTTTACTACAGTATCGGTTGGTTAACAGCTTATCTGGTCGTTTTATTTCTAATTGCAGAGCCCCTTCGTAATCTAGGGAAATTTACAATGGCTGATATGATCGGGGCTCGTTTCGGGGCAAAAAAAGTTCGGGGCGCAGCGGCGTTAAATACAATTACGATTGTTTTGTTTTATATGCTTGCTCAGCTTGTTGGTGCAGGTGCACTTATTAAATTACTTTTAGGAATCGATTATTGGATTTCAGTTCTGATTGTTGGTGTAATGATGACGATCTATGTATTATTTGGCGGTATGACTGCAACAAGTTGGGTTCAGATCGTTAAAGCCATTTTACTTATGATAGGTACCATTGTCATTTCATTCCTCGTTCTTTTAAAATTCAATTTCAATTTCATCGGCATGTTCGATGCCATGAGAACGGCAACACCGCATGGTGAAGCTTTCTTGCATTCCGGAATAATTTATAAGGATCCAATTGGTCTTATATCCGTTCTAATTGCACTTGTTTTAGGTACGGCAGGATTGCCTCATATCTTAATGCGCTTCTTTACAGTGAAGGATGCAAAAACAGCTCGTTCATCTGTTATTTATGCGGTTTGGATTATCGGAATATTCTACGTCCTAACTATTTTCCTAGGATTCGGCGCCGCTAAATTCGTTGGTGTTGATGCAATCATTGCAGAAAATGCTGCCGGTAACATGGCCGCACCAATGCTTGCAGGCGTTTTAGGCGGGGCGGCATTGGAGTCATTTGTTGCTGCAGTTGCTTTCGCGACAATTCTAGCGGTTGTTGCGGGGCTCGTATTATCAGGAGCTTCAGCGATTGCCCATGATATTTATGCAGAAATTATTAAAAAAGGAAAAGTAACGGAGAAACAACAAGTACGGGCCGCAAGATTTGCTGCGATTGGTGTTGCTGTTTTCTCTATCATTTTGGCGCTCGGTGCGGAAAAGTTGAATGTCGCGTTCCTTGTTTCACTGGCATTCTGTATTGCAGCTTCTGCAAACGTCCCGACAATCCTCCTAACAATCTATTGGAAAAAATTTAATACAACAGGTGCAGTTGCTTCAATGTTAACCGGTTTGATTGTCGCACTAGTCCTCGTTGCTTTAAGTCCAAGCGTTATTAATCCTGTGGAGGGGGCGGCGTTCTTCGTAGGTGAGCCAATCTTCCCGTACGCTAACCCGGCCATCATCTCGGTTCCAGCTGGATTCTTGGCAGCTATTATCGGTACGCTCGTTTCTTCCAAGAGGCATGAAGCTGATGAAGTGTCTTATGCTGAAGTGAAGTTTAAAGCGGAAACAGGTTACAGAGAATCTTGATTGTTAACTTTTAATATCAATATCAAAAACAGTCTCCCTTCTTTGAACTCGTTCATTTAAGTGGAACGAACACAGATTAGACCGCTAATTCCTAATTGAATTAGCGTTCTTTTTATCTTTAAATTCGTATATTGCATACAAATTGCGTTTTCCTTTTCGAGAAAAGCGTAAAATACTTCCTATTCTTATAATTAAGAGGTATTTTAGTAGATGGCTTACGGTACATTATCATTTAACTTCTATTAAAAGAAGCTTCACCTATTATATGTGCGAATGGTTTCAATCTTCAACTTCCGTCAAATCCCTTAAATTCGTTGAACCGAAAACGAGGAGAAGTAGAAATACAATTAAGATGACTGTATTGAGAAATTTTCCGGGGTCGAAACCCTTTGTTTCACTCACGTCCGCTCCCCCTGTCTTTATTCATACGCCTTTTTATTCCCTCGAATAACTCGTCTAATGTCAAATCACCATTCTTCTCTAGAAAATCAGTCATTTCATCCTTTTTCCGACCATTTACATTTTTGAATTCCCCTAACAATGTAACCGCAATTACTGGTTTATCCCTAAATAATTGAACGGAATCGACTTTTAGTTTGCCGAGCAAAAGAAGCGATGCGGCAACAATTTCAAGATCCTTCCCATTCAAGAGATCGCCCAGCGTGTATTTCGAATTTGAATTATAGTTATAGTCGTTGTACACGCCTGCACACGTCCTTTTTCGGGATAGTGGTTCTCACAAAGTTACCTTCTTGTTTATCGTATGTGAAACTCGTTCGCTTTGTGTTTGAAGTGCTCATGAAAAAAGCACCCCGAAGGATGCTTTTATTTCTTAAAGGAATGTTTTCCCCCTTTTATATCCACTATTTCAATGGTAGTGTCCGTTACAGTCATATCTTTCGCTTGGACAGAAGAAATTTTCTTCGTTTTACCGTCCAACAAACTGAAAGCGAAAACACCTGTTTGATTGAAATAATACATGGTTGACGGATCATATTTAACCGATTTGTTGTTTTGGTTCACGTTCGGTTTTGTTTTGGAGCCTTTTATGTCGTCAAAAATGACGCGTGCATTAAATTCATGCACTTTCTTTACGCCGAAGCCATTTTGATCGGCTGAATAAAGGATCAATGAATCATCAATATTCACTGTTTCATTAAAGCTTTTATCAAATTGACGAACCTTTTTCTCCACAGTGAAGTAAATTTCGAAATTATGAAATGTTACATTCCGAATGACGTTGCTATTTGGAAGATTATACATGCGAATATCCATGTACTTCTCCCCGTTCGTAGCAAGTTCTTTTCCTGAAATCGCCGATGTCATCAGTCCATACTCTGTCGGTATTCCGCTCTTAAGATCAACTTCTTTCCAATAAGGGATGAGAATTTGATTATTGAATAAAATGATTGGAAATCCATCTCTTAGCCTTTGCTCAACATATCCATCTGTATCTTTGAAATCATCTTCCGTAAGCAAGATGACTTTTTCTTTTGTTTTTTGATTAACTTTCACCAATTCGCTGTTTTTTATCGTATACATCCAACCATTCCGACTGACTTCCAGCCCTTTTTCACTGACTGCAGATCGATAACCTGCTAGTTTCATTTTGTCGTCAAGGGAACGAGCCAAAAAGGATGAGAACTGAGAGCGTGTTACCGGATTTCCTGGTTTGTATGTTCCGTCTTGGTATCCACCCGCAATCAAGTTTTTGGCCAAGCTGTTTATATCTGCAAAAGCCCAATTTGCGGGAGACACATCAACAAAAGTAGGTTGATTGTCCTGTGGCAGTTCGAACGCTCTGCGCAAAATTGCCGCCATTTGTGCTCTTGTTGTTATTTCACCAGGACGCATATAGCCGTTATCCCCTCGGATGATGCCCAACTCATTGACTGTTGCTAAAGTTTGATAATGACTGGATGCCTTAGTAACGTCGTTAAATTTCACTGTTGGTGTGTCGATCAGTTTGATATCGAGTGCCTTCACTAACATCGCAGCAACTTGAGCACGCGTGATCGGTTGGTTTGGTTTAAACGTTCCATCGGGGTAACCGCCGATAATGTTCTTTTGGTATAAATACAGAATGTCTCCGCTCGGTCCTTTTAAATCGGAAAACGGGTTAGAATCTTGGTAGTTGGGAGACACTGCTGCTGCATTCGCAATGGGCAACATTGAAAAAAGTAGCCAAAAAGCCATAAGTGTCATTGTAAGTTTCTTCATATTATCCCCTCCCTATTTCACTAAATTATATCATAGAGTAGTAGATTAGTTCAGCAAGTCTAGTGACCGACAATCTATAGTAGTTGAAAAAAGGGATTCCATTGAATCCGCTACGGCGCTCGGGCATGTCTCCCGCATTTGTCGATGCTAATTATTTTTCGGCATCCCCATATTGTAGATCGCTTTGATCGGGCTGAGTTTTACTTTTTCTTGATTTGAAAACATTGAGACGCCGTATAAGATTAGTGCACTCATTATACAAAAAATAGCGAGCCTTTCCTCAGTATCTTTGAGGTAAGACCCGCTTTTCATCTGTAATCACTGTCTCGATAATTAGGCATCAATTTATATACCTAGGCAAATTATCGCAGGCGCCTTTCATGGACAAGCGTTCGGACAGGCCTGAAACTTTATCAAAAAGAGGTGATCATTTCATTTCAAATACCTTCTCGAACCCGCAAAATTCGCTTTGTAGGGATGTGCATCAATCGAGATGATTTCCACGTTCCTGCTTGAATTCGGCGCATGGATCATTTGATTGTTTCCGATGTACATCCCTACGTGATAGACCTTCCCTTTTCCCTGATTGTACGCGAAGAACAGCAAGTCGCCCGGCCGCATATTTTTCCTGGCAACGGGTGTACCGTTAACAGCCTGGACGAATGAATCACGCGGAATCATGATGCCGTGATTTTTGTACACGGAATGAATGAGTCCTGAACAGTCGAAGCCGAAGCCTGATATACCTGACCAGACATAAGGGAGTCCCAGGAACATTTTAGCGCTATCTACAATGTCTTTCTGGGTCGGCTTTGGAATCGCCGCAAAGTTTTTAACGATTTTAGCGTCTTGCTTGCGCAAATATTTCACACCGTTGGAGGGCGTTTGAACGTGGATCCACTCGCCTTCTTCCTGAATGACCGGAAGAATAGTCGTGTAGCTAATATCCACGAATTTATTCGCTTTTTGGGGTTCGTTGTATAGGGTCGCTATATTCGTATCGACGATAGCTATTTTACAATCCGTGTAATCAGCTGTCGTTTCGGTTACATGGGATTTCGGTACCCATCCCGGATAACCTGCTTTATTCCTGGGCGTGTATTGATCTTTCACAGCGATTTCATGCCAGTTGCCACTGCTTTTCAAAATAACGACTTCTTGGCCGTATAAAGCCTGTGTATCCGTTTTTCCTACAAGCCATAACTTTTGGCTGACAGACATGCCTTTCGTCCATTTTGCGATGTCGGTTGGACTGGAAATCGAAGGACGGTCCACTACACGATTTTTGTTCGGCGATTTCCAAAGGTTTGTCACCTGTACATTGACGACAACCTTCTTTTTACTGTCTGCCTTGTAACAGACGGGCTTCTTTTTAAATTCCGGATTCAAGATACGGGCAAGGAACACTCCGAAATTCGCTTTCGTAATGAATGCTGTCGGCTTGTATGTATTGTTCGGGTAGCCGGTAGTGACTTCATTAAAAAATAGTATATTAATCGATTCGGATGCCCAATATGAAGGAGCAACGTCCTTGAAAGCATGGTTAGACGTTCCTTTCAACTTAAAGGCACCGACTAGAATTGCTGCCATCTGCCCTCTTGTCAACTTATTGTTTGGCATGAACGCACCTTTTTCATTGCCATTCATGATTCCTTCGTCTGCTATCGTGGCTATGATTTCGTAACCCTCGTCATGGGCCGTGACGTCGGTGAAGTTTGGATCAGGCCGGTCTGCCGTTTTCAGGCCTAGTGCCTTGATAATCAAAGTTGAAGCTTCCAAGCGGGTGATTTCTTCGTTAACGCCGAAGTTTTTTGCCGGATCTGCAAAAATGATGCCTCGCCCCGCCAAATAATCCAATTCTGCTTTCGATGCGTGTTTGTCACTGACGTCTTTGAATAAAGGCGCCGCAGATACGTTGCCGACTGTTGTAAATATAAGAAGGAATGCGGTGAAAAACACCATAAACTTTTTTATCATCTGAATTCTCCTATTCTACTAAAGGTTTGTATAGTAATCATACAGTAGAAAGAAAATTCCGTATAGACATTCTTTACTAGAAAAATTGAGGTATTGTTTACGATGTATAAACTGAGCGTAGGCGGTGAAGCGGATTTGAACGGATTCTTTCTTTCAATTAATATAGTAATAAGAAAAAAGCCCAAAACGTCCGCCCCCATTGAAGACGGTCCCATCGTTTCAGGCTTGCTTGTTATATAGTCTAGTTATCGGTTTTTGACCATCAGTTCAAGCATCTGTTCAGGCACATATGTTTTCATGCCTTTCATTTCGGGTGCTACTTCGAAATATCCGATGCTGCGGTTATACCCATACATTTTGTCGCCGCGTTTCACAGTAAAGGAACTGTTCTGTAATGTGATGATTGCACCGTTCACTTCGGGCTGGGACTGGACATAGTAACCAAGCTCTTCCGCCACTTTCCGAAGCGGAATCATCTTAACTCCATTTTTCATGTAGTGATCATTGCTAATGATTTCTTGCACCTTTGATGTGTCCGACTTTTCAGGTTCTGTCGGTGTTTCTGTTCCTGGCAGCTCTTCTGTTACATAATCCAGAGCAATAATTTTGGACGGTGTCGTTTGCGGTGGAAGACTTCTTGTCGTTACATCGTAGAAAACAGCTAATTCCTTCCCTTGAAGATTTTTTTCCTGAATTTCTTTTCCTTCTTGATTCAGAAGAATCGTATCTTTATCTAGGTTCAGCTTTAATTCCCCGTCCAGACTAAGGTACGCCTTGTTAAATTTGGCGATTTTCACTTCTCCGAAAATGTCTTCATCTTTCACGACAATGACTTCAGGGGTTACTTGCGCAGGATAAATTAAGATCATTGGCTTATTTTTATCATAATATGCTTCAACTCTTGATCCTTTTTTCAAAGTCGTTTTTTGAATGGATTTAGTCGTTCCGCTATTGAATAGTAGTGATTCGTCGTTGATGCGCAACATCATGATCATTTCATCTTTGTCTTCAACCGTCACTTGAATCTCTTTCGCACCTTTTTCAATTTCTTTCACGACACCGGAAAACTTCATGTAGTTTGTCGCGTCCTTTTCATTGTCTTCAATGACTTGTGTCTGCTCATCTTGTGCAAATGTCGGGTATGTACCGGCCATACTTCCCGTCAACAATGCAGCCAGTGCGATTGTACCGATTTTCTTCATACTCTCTCTCCTCACTTTTTGTTATTCAATGAATTCGACGGCTCATGAAGGTAAAAGTTACAAAGAGATGAAGGTTTTTCTATTTTGGTACCCATATGCCCACTAAATCTGTATGAATCTTAATTCGCTGAAATCCATGTAAACCTGGTAACCGCCTTCCCACTGCTCCTTTAGCCATATGATGCATTCATGCATCTCTTCACTATGCTGTTTCGCCAGTCCCTCCAACACATCCACTTCATTAAAAGCGGCTAAGCACCATTTAGGATCCGGAAGCAGATTCAACCATTCAGCTTCTTCTTTGTCCAAGCTATCTACAGGAGACATTTTCATGGCGACCGGAAGCAAAATACTCCACTTACTTCCTAAGCCGATCTTCTCTACGAACTTTTTGACTTCTACTATAAATCGGAAAGACCATTCGAATGTGTTTACATCATCCCAGCTTGTCACTTGAAGGTCATAGTAGACAATCTGTTCTTTTTTCAGTAATCTTTCAACCATACTTTGTTTTACCGGGCTTTCAATGAAGGTTGCATTCCTGAACGCCGCCACTTTAATGGGTGCTTTCATTTGTTCCTCGTTATAATTCACTTGTCTTTTATGTACTTTTTCAATATATTCATCCATTTGCTTCAATAATGTAAGTAGTGTCTGCTCTTCGTCAGCTGATAATCCCTTCGTCACTTGCTTTTCACGTAAGCTTTGAATGCCCGTGTAAAGTTCTTGCCGCTCATCAACAGTCACCATTTTCCCTCCCCGTTTTCGCTGTTACTGATTACTATTAGTGTACATCGTTTCCACATAATTAGTTTCAATATTTATCCAAAATGATTCCAAAGGTTCAGAATAATGCGCAGAGTATAGGCAGAAGACCTAATAATAGTAAAAAAACCAAACAGACCTGCTATCGCGTAGCAAGTCCTTTTGGTTTACCTTCAGACAGAGGTCTATTGAATAGCGATTCACTGAACGCTTTAATTCAAACGTTTGTTAAGAATGCGCGATTTGTTCCTTGAGTAAAATTGCCGCAAGTATATCCACCGCTTGGTCGATTTCTTCATAAGTGACTGTTAAGGGCGGCAACAATCGAACGACATTGACTCCTGCTTGAACGAGCAGTAACCCCGCCTTTTCAGCCTGTTGAATGAATGGCAAAACATCCTCATCGCATTCAATACCGAGTAATAAACCGGCTCCACGAACGGCAAATTGCTCCTGTGGTAACACAGTTTGTATTTTTTCGATTAGATAGTTCGATTTATCTTCAACTTCTTCCAGGAACTTTTTCTTAAAGACAATATCGACAACCGTTTGTGCAACTGCGACGGCTAGGGGATTACCTCCGAACGTCGTGCCGTGAGATCCTGGCCCGAATGAATGAAATAGCTCTTTTGAACCGAGCATGGCACCAATCGGGAATCCCCCGCCTAATCCTTTGGCTAATGTAATAATGTCTGGCTCAAGCGCTGTCTGCTCATATGCATAACGGGTTCCCGTGCGGCCTATGCCTGTCTGCACTTCATCGACAATCAGTAAAATCCCGTTTGATTTGCAGATGTCTGTTACTTTTTGTGCGAAGCCGGGATCGACTTGGTGGACGCCGCCTTCCCCTTGTATCACTTCCAGCATAATTGCGGCTACATCACCGTCGATTGCAGCTTCCAATTGTTCCTCATCGTTGTATGGAATGATGCGGAATGTTTCCAGCAATGGACCGAATCCTTCGCGAACCTTCGCTTGCCCGGTTGCGGACATAGCGCCGAACGTCCGTCCGTGAAACGATTGTTCAAATGTAATGATGACGTTTTTCTGTGTATGTTTACGTGCTAATTTAATGGCAGCTTCGTTTGCTTCAGCTCCGCTGTTACAAAAAAATGCATGGCTGAAAGGTGTATCTCGTACGAGCTTCTCTGCCACTAATTCCTGCTCAGGGCTTTCAAATAAATTTGAGACATGCCATAGTTTTTCGCTTTGTTGTTTGACCGCTTTGACGAGGGCATGGTGCGCGTGACCAAGGCTGACGACTGCGATTCCACTTGTAAAATCGAGGTAGTCCTGTCCTTTGTCATCCGTCACAACTGTTCCACTTCCTTTTACAAGATGAATGGAACGTCGCGCATAATTCTGAAATAATGTACTCAAGTGAAAACCTCCTCGCATTTAATGGTGGTACCTTCCAATTGCTGTCCGACAATCTTCACCGATGGAATGCCTGCACCTAAACAATCAAGTGCAGCTTTCACTTTCGGCAGCATGCCTCCATAAATTTCACCCGTTTCAATCCATTTTCCGATTTCCGTCGGTGATGCTGTTTGTTGGACGCAATCTTCAATACTTATACCTGGTGTGTCAGTAACCAGTAGCAGACTATCCGCATTCATCGCAAGCGCGATTTCGCTTGCGACAGTATCCGCATTGATATTGAGCGGAGCGCCATCATCTGTCGCTCCGATACAAGCGACGACCGGAACTAGCCCTGCCTGAAGTATTTTTTCGAGCAATTCGGTGCGGACATGCTGTATTTCACCGACAGAACCGTATCGCTCTTCGTTCAACACTGTACAAACTAGCAATTTCCCATCACTTCCATTCAGACCTATCGCATCAACGCTGCCTTTATTCAACTGATGGACGAGAGCCGGATTCACTTGGCCGATCAACGTCGATTGAACGATGCCCACGGCTTCTTTCGACGTTACACGGATGCCATTCACTACGGAGGATGTTATCTTGTTTTTGGCTAATTCCTTATTGATGAAAGGTCCGCCTCCATGAACGAGTATGAGTTCATGACCCGTTTCCTGCAATTTCTTGAAATTCGTGAAAAAAGCTTCACTCAACCCTTCTAGCATGCTTCCACCTAGCTTCACTACCATTCGTTTACGATCGGTATGTTGCGTTGATTTGGACATAGTCATATGTTAAATCACACCCCCACGCTATTCCTTTTCCGTTCCCCTGTTGAAGGTCGACAAAAATTTTCACTTCCGGCTGTTTCAAATAGACAAGCAATTGCGCTTCTGAAAAGGTTACCGGTTCCCCTTTTTCAACGACTGTCGTAGAGCCGATGTCGATCTTTATCGTATCTGGATTCAGTGTGGCTCCGCTATATCCGACGGCAGCAATGATTCTTCCCCAGTTCGCATCACAGCCGAAGATAGCTGTTTTTACGAGTGGTGAACCGACGACCGTTTTGGCGATTTTACGTGCTTCAGCATCCGTAATCGCTCCTGTCACTTCGACTTCAATCAGCTTTGTGGCACCTTCTCCATCCTTCGCAATCATTTTTGCCAAGTCTTGCGAAACGGCTTGCAATGTCGCTATAAATTGTTCCCATCCCTCATGTGCGGGCGTCAATGAATCATTCCCTGCCATGCCGTTCGCCATAACAAGCACCATATCGTTCGTAGATGTATCGCCATCCACCGTAATGGAGTTGAACGTCAGGTCTGTAACTGTTTTAAGCGCCGCTTGCAGATGAATCGATTCGATGTTGGCATCGGTTGTTATAAAACCGAGCATTGTTGCCATATTCGGATCGATCATACCCGATCCTTTTGCTGTTCCCGCAATCGTGACTTTTTTGCCATCGATTTCTGTGCTGTATGCGGTATTTTTCGTGACAGTATCCGTCGTTAATATCGCTTGGGAAAATAGAATTGAACCTTCCAGCTCTGAACTGGGTTCCAATTTCTGAATCCCCTTTATGATCGGTTCCATCGTCATTACTTCCCCGATGACACCAGTCGATGCAACACCGACCAACTCAGGCGCAATGCCAAGTTTTTCCGCCGTTTTTTGTTGCATTTGACGTGCGTCTTTAACTCCTTGCTTACCCGTACAAGCATTCGCATTTCCTGAATTCACAATGATTGCCTGCATTTTCCCTGATTGCTGAATCGCTTCTTTTGTGACAATCAACGGTGCGGCCTGAATGGCGTTTGTCGTAAACACACCTGCAACACTTGCCGGTACTTCGCTGATGAGCAATGCCAAATCATTTTTTTTATGTTTAATGCCGCAATGGAGTCCCGTCGCTTTAAAGCCGATTGGGGATGCGATGTTATTTCCCGATAGACGCTTCAGTCCTATAAGTGTTGTTGTCATAATAGTACTCCCCCTAAGTTAGATGAATGCCGGGACCAGTGACAGGCCAGTTATTTCCTCAAAACCGCATTGCACATTCATATTTTGAATGGCTTGCCCAGCTGCCCCTTTTACCAAGTTGTCGATGACAGAAACGACTGTGGCCCGATTCGTCCGCGGGTCAACATTAACGAGGAGGTCACAATAATTCGATCCGTATACTTGATTGGTACCAAACTTATTCTTTTCCTGCAACACACGGACAAACGGATGATTGGCATACGTTTCAGTCAGACACTCAACAAGATGAGCCTCTGTCACCCCTTCTACGACAGGTGCATAACACGTTGCAAGAATTCCCCTTGTCATAGGAACTAAATGCGTACTGAATGTAATTGGAGGTGTTTCTTTCGCAAAAAGTGCAAATGCCTGCTCTATTTCCGGGATATGCTGGTGCTGATTCAATTTATAGATGGAAGTATTTTCATTCGTTTCGCTGAAATGCGTCATTTGATTCGGCTGGTTACCCGCGCCGGAAACACCACTTTTCGCATCTATGATCAATTGATCGGCAACGATGACGTTTTCTTTCAGTAAAGGTAATAATGCCAAAAGTACTGCTGTTGGATAACAACCCGGGTTTGCAATCAACTGCGCTTGCCGGATTGCTTTTGAATTCCATTCGGTCAATCCGTATACGCTTTGTTCGACTGCCGATGCCGGTGCAGGTTCTTTTTTATACCACTGCTCATATTCAGTCAGATTTTTTAATCGAAAATCTCCTGACAAATCGATAAGTTTAGGTCCCTTTCCAATTAGCGGGGACAATAATGTACTTGCCACTCCAGCAGGTGCGCTGGAGAAGATAACATCGAATTGTGCTAATCGGTCATGTTCTATTTTTTGAAGCGGCTGATCAGCTATATTCATAAGATGCGAATACTTATGGGAGAATACCGTTCCTTCGTCGGAAGACGTGAATAGTTCAATCCGTTCGACTTCAGGGTGGTTATGCAGTAGCCGTATGAGCTCAAGTCCACCGTATCCTGAAGCACCAATGATTCCTACCTTCATTCCAATCACCCCTGTTTTCAACTTAAGCTTATTATATGTATGCATAATTATAAAGTCAACTGTATTTTTATTTATTGCAAACATTTCAGTTTTGGATGCGTTTTCATTTTTAATTTGCAGCTATTCACACTATGTGAGCAAATATGCTATACTTTGCTTAGCATCTGGTACTACTAATAGGTATAGGTGAATTCACTACCTACTCAGGAGGTCACTATGGACGATTTACTTAAAATTAAAGGTAAAAACATTGTTGTAATGGGCGTGGCGAATGAACGGAGCCTTGCTTGGGGAGTCGCAAAAACGCTATTTGCAGTTGGGGCGAATGTCATTTTCACCTATCGAAAAGAGCGTTCTCTCATTAAACTTGAGAAACTGTTAAGTGCAGCCGGCTACGAGGCGAAAATGATCGTGCAGTGTGATGTAAATGAGGATGAAAGCATCCACGAGGCGTTCGGAAAAATCGGCGCGGAGCTCGAGACAATCCACGGCGTTGTACATTCACTTGCATTTGCACATGCTGAAGATTTAAAGAATGACTTTGTAGAAACAACGAGAAGCGGATATGCATTCGCGCAGGATACAAGTTCTTATTCTCTCATTGCGACTGCCAGAGAAGCACGTCCATTCATGACCGAAGGCGGTTCCATCGTAACGATGAGTTATTTGGGAGCGCAGCGCGTACTTGACGGCTATAACGTAATGGGCGTTGCAAAAGCGGCACTTGAAGCATCTGTAAGGTATTTGGCGTTCGATTTAGGGAAAGATAATATTCGTGTCAACGCGATTTCAGCCGGAGCAATCCGCACGCTGTCCGCAAAAGGCATCGCTTCCTTCAATACCATTCTGACTCAAATTGAAGAACAAGCACCGTTAAAACGCAACGTGACACAACAAGAAGTGGCGGAGATGACGTTGGTCACTTTGAGCAATCTATCCAGCGGTGTTACGGGTGAAATCATTTATGTAGATGCCGGCTATAATATTATGGGATAACAGAAAAAGCTTGAAAGGACGAATCTGTCCTTTCAAGCTTTTTTATATATGGAGATGGGATTCATGGAGCGACCATATATCCTTGTAGACCGACCGTATACTCCCGGCAACCAATCATATCCCCCGCCATCCGCTTACTTTTATTTCCCCACTTGCTTCATCAAATGCTTATTCCCTTTTGTAATAATATTTTCGTAGTCGATATATTCATAAATATCATCGGAAATCTGCTCACTGAACTTTGCCAACTCTTCAACCGTCAAGTCCTCGATCGCCTTCTTCTGTTGTTCGCAATAAATGATCAGTTTCCCGACGATTTCGTGAGCATCGCGGAATGCAGTCCCTTTGCCGACCAAATAATCGGCAACTTCAGTTGCATTGAGGAAGCCGGCTTTAATCGCTGCTTTCATATTATCCGCATTGACCTGCAGTGTATCAATCATTTTCGACATAATTTCAATACAGTCCAGCACAGTATCAAGTGCATCGAAAAACTGTTCTTTATCCTCCTGCATGTCTTTGTTGTATGTCAGCGGTAGTCCTTTTAACGTCGTTAACAGTGAAAATAACGAGCCATAGACTCGTCCCGTTTTACCGCGAATTAATTCCGCTGCATCAGGATTTTTCTTTTGCGGCATAATACTGCTGCCTGTTGAATAAGCATCTGCCATATCGATAAATTTGAATTCCTGGCTGCTCCATAAAATAAGTTCCTCGCTCAAGCGGCTCAAATGCATCATAATGATTGAGAAATCCGACATGAGTTCAAGTAAATAATCGCGGTCACTGACACCGTCAAGGAAGTTGTCGACGGGTTTTGCAAAACCTAATAGTGCTGTAGTCACATCACGATCGATGTTATGTGTTGTACCAGCAAGCGCTCCACAGCCTAGTGGATTTTCATTTAAAATATCAATCGCATTTCCAACACGTTTTTTATCTCTGTTAAACATCTGTGCATACGCACCTAAATGATGGCTGAATGTCACGACTTGCGCCCGCTGTAAATGCGTATAGCCAGGCATGATAACATTGTTTGCTGCACCTTTTTCATTCAACGAATCAATGAGCATTTGTAGGTTGTCCATCACTTCGGTTGCCTTGCTTTTTGCGTATAATCGCATGTCTACCGCCACCTGGTCGTTACGGCTGCGTGCTGTATGCAGTTTCTTGCCTGTTTCTCCAATGCGTTCCGTCAAATGCATTTCCACGAAAGAGTGAATATCCTCGTAATTACCTTCAATTTTAATCGCACCTGTTTCGATATCGTTCAAAATGGAATCAAGTCCGCCTACAAGCAGCTCTCCTTCTTCCGGTGTCAATAAATCACTGTGTACCAGCATCGTAACATGCGCTAAGCTACCTGCGATATCTTCCTTATACAATCTATGATCAACAGGCAATGATGTATTAAATTTCTCCATTATTTCATCTGCACGACTTGTAAATCGTCCGCCCCAAAGCTTCATTTATGCTACCACTCCTTTTTTGTATTTACTTGAATTCAGTTTCGATAAAACAAGCACTGCCAAAATTAGAAGAACGACCGTCAAAAGTAACGTGATTGCGCTTCCCGTAATACCCGCTACGATAAATCCGACAAATGCAATTGTCGCGTTAAGAAGAGCATACGGGAATTGTGTTTTTACGTGATCGATATGATCGGCTCCCGCGCCTGTTGACGAAAGAATCGTCGTGTCTGAAATTGGTGAACAATGGTCTCCGAAGATTCCCCCCGAAAGAACCGCACCAATACAGACTAACAGATGTGCATCGAGGGTGACAGCCATCGGTATGGCGATTGGAAGCATGATTGCGAAAGTCCCCCAAGAAGTGCCGGACGCAAGTGACATTCCAGCTCCTACAAGGAATAGTATTGCTGGAATAATGAACGCAGGCACATTTCCTTCCATCACTTCAACAATATAGTTTGCTGTTCCCATCTCATTGATCACTTTACCGAGAGACCACGCTAGAACGAGTGTAACGGCAACATACACCATTTTTTGCATACCTGTTGTATAAATATTGAAAATCTCACCAAATTTTTTCACTTTATAGATGAGCATTAAAATGATAATTGTAACGGCCGCAAACAAGTAAGCTGTCGATAATGCAACCCTGAATTCATTCCCAGGTACCGGCTTGAAAGGGAATCCAAACGAAATCAAAAGTCCGAACAACGTAATGAACAATACTGCTAATGGAAGTAAGATTAGGTTTGCATGACTTCCTTTTGTCCTTTCATCATTCTCTTCAGGTTTTCGAAGAGGCGTCGATTCAGGCCAGTAAAGGGCGCCTGTCTGTTGAATACGTCTTTCCGCTTTTGCCATAGGACCGAAATCCAATTTTGTCATTGCCACAAGAGGAACCATCAAAACAGCTAATATTGCATAAAACTGAAATGGGATGACTTGGACTAAAGTGCTAAATTCGGAAGTCGTTATATTCAACAAGTCAAATTCATTTTTAATGAGTCCCATGATATAAACTCCCCATCCGATGAACGGAATTAACACCGCCACCGGAGATGAGGTGGAGTCAATAATCCAGGCAAGCTTCTCTCTGGATATTTTGGCTTTGTCAAAAATCTTTTCAAACACTGGACCAACGATCAAAGGCGTGCCAATATCAGAGAAAAAGATGATAACCCCGCCGAGCCAAGCGGACAGCTGCGCTCTCACACGCGTGTTAATAGACTTTGCTGCTTTCTCCGCAAGAGCTGCACCCCCTCCTGACTTTTCCATTAAAGCTACAAATCCGCCAATGAAAAATAGTAAAACTAAGACTGCGGCATTATAGCCATCCGCCACTTGTATAAACAAGTAATTTTCGATTGTCTCCATCGTCGCCTCAAGAGGACGACCTCCGACCAATATTAAAACACCAATGTATACGCCTGAAAATAGCGATATCACAACATTTTTCGTTACAATCGCTAATATCACTGCGATTATTGGTGGCAACAACGATACAATACCCATATGTTCCATTAAACTCTCCTCTTTCATTCATCAATATGTATAATTATGAACTATATTTCATGATTACTCATTTGACAAGAAGTATTAATGGATGGACAGTAGTTCAAATTTTCTCTCCATTTAACAATTTAAACAAGTGCAACCAATCGTTACGCTTGTTAATTTATCAATTTATTGACTTATTTTAAAATGCCTGTATTAAGAAGGTCGAAATCTACACTTACATTGTATTCTACCGAAGCAATTATTTTTTCAGTTAACTTTTCATTCCATTTCCCTTTGTAATACATTCTGAAATATTCACTGAAACCGACGGGGTCAACTTCCAATTTCCGTAGTTTTTCCAGGAGATCTTTTACTTCCTGTTCCACGTGTTTGCTAATATCCTTTTGCAGTTTTGCAAAATCTTCATCTTTGCTTAAATCTTTATTTCCCTTATATTCAACGAGGGATCCCTGCAATTTTATTCGAATGGACACTTGTGGGGAATCCAAACTTTTATTACTTCTAATCTTCACTTTATTTTCAATCAATTCTATATGCAGTTCTTCCTTATCCGAGCCCTTATCAAGGGTAATATCAAGCGGTGCAAGTTTATCCAACCCTTTCAATGCTTGGATAAATGACGATTGTTTACGTGATACTGTTTCAAGCATTTTACCTCCGTCAAACAAAGTAACGCTTGCAATTTTAATCGAATCCTCTTTTTTTTCTAAATAAGGCATAGATGAATGGGATACAGTGTTCGTTTCTGCATTAATAAAATCATGCAGTGTTGTAAAGGGACTAAATGATGTATGCATTTTGGGTTGTAACAAATCATGTAAATACGTATTTATACTTGGAATGTTAGGGAAACTCCCTTTCAAAATATCTTCCGCTTTATCTTTCACGACAGCAAGATGAATATTATTCCCAACGGTTGCATCCCGATAGAAATGCTTAGCTATAACCGTTACATCTCCTTTCCTTGCATATTCCTCGCTGAATAAAATTGTTCGAAGCTGGCTTAATGCAATCATTTTTCCCGCCTGCGAAGAGACCTCGGTGAACCCATCCTGGATTAACGATGTATTCACTGTATAGTTTTGTGTGATTTCCTGTGAATCGCCTGTCGATTGTGGAATAGACACAGTCATCCTTACTTCATCTTCACTGATATAATCGAAGGCAATACTGCTGACCATCGATAAATCCTCAACGGAACTTGAAGGTTTTTTTTGCGTACAACCAACTGTACCTAACAAACTAATTAGGAATGCGAAGAATATAAAACGTTTCATTTTACAACCTCTTTTTTTGTTTTCAGTAGATGGATTATGCAAAGGAAGCTTGGCCAAATCATAAATCCATAGTTACTATAATAAACACGTTCATAAACCATCTTTTGATATTCCGCTGGAAATGGAATGCTTACTATGCCAAACACAATAGCAGCTATAATATATAAGTGACTCTTTTTTTCTTTATCCCGTATGGAATCCAACCCTTTTTTTGCAACCCATAAAAACGCAGCCGCGGTTGTGAGAATTAAAAAAACCCACAGTGAAATCGCTAAAACATCAACTCGCTCCAGAAAAGGAAGTGTAACCGCGTTAAGCAAATATAAAACCGGATACATCACATTTTCAAGTTGCCATTCGGAATAATACATGACACTCGCAAAGACTGTCACAAAATATACAGATACGGTGATCCATATGCCTAAAGAAGCTTGTTTAAATGCTTTTTTCTGACAGATGATATATGGAAAGTAAAAAAGGATTATTTCAAATCCAGACATTGCTATAAAACCATTTTTTGTTGCTGTGAAAAACTCCTGTCTAGTAAAATTAAAAAGAGGCAAAATATGTTTAATGTCCCCTTCACCAATTGCCCATTTCAAAAAAAAGAGAATCCAAACCACTAGAAAAAAACTAATGATACAAAAACGGGCGATTGACTTAATGTCACCGTTTACAATGTAAACGAGCAATAGCATGAAGACGATCAAAGGCCCGATGATTGTCCGATCCGGAAGCGCAATAATTTGTATAAGGTCTAAATACCCCTCAACAACAGACGCCAAAGTCAACACTGCATATAAAATCAGAAAGCCATTCAGGCTTCTCCCCAGCCATTTACCAAGCAGCAACTCGTGAATAGCGAACAAATTATGTTGTTTATATTTCAAGGCGATCCAAATCATCGGAATAAGTAACAGATTTGCAATAACTCCGAACAGGAGCGGGAACCACCACTGGCTAAAGCCTAGCGGACTAAGTAAATTTGGCAAAGTTAATAAGATGTTGCCGCTCATCACAAGATGGACGAGAAAGACGACATGATATCCGTTCAATACCTTTGTTTGGTTTTGATCCATGACCTATTCCTCCCTGTTTTCTGGGAGTACTTTTTTGCTTTCTGCACTTGCGACGCCCTTTTTATGTTTTAGGAAGGAAGTTGGGGCCAAAACGATGCTGTCAAGGAGGTCTGTCCATTTCCTAGGTATGACTGGAGACATAAAAGGAGTTCCTAAAGATGTTAAATTTACTAAATGATAAATAAGCCATGCAAAAGCTATCATTTGCCCGTATAAACCGAAGAAACCCGCTGATAAGATAAAAATGTAGCGAACAAAGCGACTTGCATTACTCATTTTATAACTTGGCGGTAAAAAGGAAAGTAATGCTGAAATGGCTACTAACACAATCAATATATTACTGACAAGACCTGCTTCAACGGCTGCTGTCCCAATAACGATACCACCCACAATACCAATCGTTTGTCCGATTTTGGTCGGCATCCGAGACCCTGCTTCTCTTAGTACTTCAATAACTAATTCCATGAATAGTACTTCAATGACTGGCGGGAAAGGAACCCTGCTTCTTGATTCATATAAACTTTTTAACACTTCATAAGGTAACATTTCTGGATGATGAGATAGAGCGGAAATATAAAAAGGAGTTAGCATTATCGTTAAAAAGAAACCGAAAAAACGGATGCAACGAAGTAACGTGGCTGTGGTCCAACGGTTATAATAATCTTCCGGGGACATGAAAAAGCCAAGAAAGGAACTCGGACAAATCACCGCGCCAATACTGTTGTTCATCATGATAACAACCCTTCCGTCAATTAGAGAGCTTGTTACCATGTCAGGCCTTTCGGTTACTTGGTATTGAGGAAATGGAGAGAATTGATGGTCTTCCATTAGCTGGGCTAAAATGGTGATATCATTAAAACCTCTATAGTCAATTGCTTCAATTTTGTTAATAACCTTGGTCAAATTGTTGTCGTTTACAATTTTTTCGATATACAAAACAGAAACTTTCGTATTTGTTTCCGTTCCAATAATATAGTCACGATTTTTTAATCTAGTATTCTGAATCCTTCTTTTAACAAGGGATAGGTTTGTTTGCAGAGATTCGGTAAATGCATCCCGGGGACCGCTGACCGTTGATTCGGTATCCGAATTGGCGATTGAACTAGTTGGCGGGCTATATGTATTCACGGTTGAAAAGAGATTCTTTGATTGAAAATAAACAATTGTGTTCCCTTCAGTAATGGAAGATAAAATGCTAGAAATATTGACTTTCTCAGGTACTTCGGCAGATTTCAACAGGTCTTCCTTATTCGTTAACAATGGCGCGATTACAGTTCTGTGTAGTGTAAGTTTTTCGATAAGTGAACTAAGATAAATGATTGTCACGAGTTCATCGGCAGTTTGAATGTTTTTAAATACAGCATCTTCTACTTCATTTAGCTTGTTCTTAATGGCGTCAAGAAGTACATTATCGTTTTGTATGGATGTTTCATTAGAAAAACCATTTTTATCACTCTCCGAAAAACTCATCTCTATCACCTCACTATTTCTTCATATTGTTATTATCAATCTCTCCCAAACCATGCTAATTTATACAAGAAGGCTTATGCTAGTCAGTGGTAGCGGACGTCTTAGTATCAAATTTATAAATAGTGAAAAGCGACATCAGTAATCCGTCTTCATTATGATAATAGAGATACTGTTTACGTAAGTGATATACATAATACAATGAGGTGTTTGTGATGAATAGAAAGCCGATTTACGTTGAAATACCGATTCAGGCAGAAATTGAAAAAGTATGGGACGCCACCCAAAAACCGAACATGCATGAACAATGGGATCTTCGTTTCTCTTCAATTACCTATTTGCCAAAAGATGAAGGTAAGCCCCAAGAGTTTCTCTATTCACGGACAGTAGGACCTTTCATAAACGTGGTTGGTTGGGGGAAAAGTGTTGGATCGTTTCATAAAGAAGATGGTACGCGTTCATCTTCCCTTCAGTTCGGAACGGATCAATGGATATCCCCAATCCGCGAAGGTCGTGGCTATTGGAAATATGAACCCCAGAAAGACGGTGTGAAATTTTTAACGCAGTATGATTATGACGTCAATTGTGGTCGTATCGGTAAAGTTGCTGATAAACTGGCATTTCGTCCCCTTATCGGCTGGGCGACTGCACTTAGTTTTGATGTGTTGAAGCGATGGCTTGAACAAGGCGAAGCACCCCGCTCCCAGTATTTGCGGTTTTTCAGCACCTATTTAATGACTCTATTGTTTGCCTTCATTTGGATGTATCAGGGACTTGTACCGAAAATTATCGGGATGCATATAGAAGAGAGGGCGATGGTCGGAAACGCTTTAGCTTTATCGGAGAATGGAATTACGACATCTGTACTGCTAATCGGAATTCTAGAAGTGTTGCTCGGAATTATCTGGCTAGTTTATCGCAATAAAAAACAGTTATTTAGACTGCAGCTAATTCTCTTTCCTTTGCTAACGATAGCGGCAATCATTACAGTTCCGGCAACCGCAATCCATCCTTTCAATCCTGTGACATTCAACTTGTCACTAATGGTACTTTCTATAATTGGATGGTCCATAAGTAAAGATGTTCCTTCGGCGACAAGCTGTAAACGAAGAAAGTGAGGTGGACTTCATGTCGATTTTCAGACAAGTGTTGGGTAATGAATTTAACCGATTGCATCCGATGCTGCAAAAAAGGTATGACCTGTCAGCGGGTGCTACATTCAGAGCATCCGGCGTCATGAAAGAAATCGGTGGCGGATCGAAATGGTTGTATCCGATTTTAAAGGCAGGCGTAAGATGGAAATTACTTTACCCGGAACGAGGCGTAAACATTCCATTTACGATAATCAATACAGCGTTTGTTGGGGATAAGGGAGAAAGTCAGGTGCACTGGGAACGTATTTTTCAATTTGGAAAGACAGTACGCTATTTTAACGCGCTTATGAGTTATGATGCAAAGCGGCTTGTCATAAGGGATTACCTTGGTGAACCGCATCTCCTTTATGCTGATTTGGACTTTCAAGTAGCAACAGACGGGCGTTTGACGATTACATCATTAGGGCAGCGGCTTGTACTTGGGAAGTTTGAAATTCCATTGCCACGGATTTTTCAAGGGCTTGCAACCGTAACAGAAAGATTTGACGATGAACGAGGACTTTACCATATACATGTTGAGGTACGAAATCCTCTGATTGGAATCGTGTTTTGTTATGATGGGGAGTTTTCCGCTGATGTCGACGTGTAAGTTTGCAAGTATTCATAGTGTGTTATTTTTATCAGTAGCTTTTTTTAGTGGGAATCCGTGGCATTTTCTGATGTTGACGATTGCACAGCTCTTCTACATCCCGTTCGCTTTGCGACTCATTATGGGTAAGGACGATTGGTTTGCTAAGTGCTATTATTATTTTGCGATTCCCGCTTATTTAGCGGTGGCACTGTTGCAAGTAACACCAGATTCAAAGTGGGATGGTCTGCTAGCAGCACTTTATTTATTGTTTACGATTGGTATCGCTTTATATGGATTGTGGCGGTTTTTCAATAGAGGTTTCACGAATTTGGAAGAGTTCGCAATTGATGCCGGGCTGTTTTACATAGCACTTGGCGGCACTTGGTTCTTTGCTTATGTGACTGGTATTGACACTGGATTCAGTCCCCTAATTACGTGGTTGACCGCTATTCATTTTCACTACTCCGCGTTTTTGTTGCCGATTTTCATCGGTTTACTGGGCAGACTTTATAAACCCCGTATTTATCGGATTGTCTGTTCGATTCTGTTAGTATCACCGCTGATTGTTGCGATTGGCATTACATTTTCCAGGTGGATCGAGCTGCTATCGGTCGGATTATACATTGTCGGTTTGGGCGGCATTATTTTAATTGCGTGCAAAACGCCCTTCGAAAATCAATTACAAAAGTGGCTCGTTCGGATTTCGTTTGGCACCCTTGGTGTGACAATCATCTTTTCACTTTTATATGCGCTTGGCAACGGCTTTGGATTAACAGCCGTGAATATCGATTTCATGCTTCGTTTTCATGGTGTGTTGAACTGTCTAGTATTTGCGTTATTTGGTATTGTCGGCTGGTCCTTCCAAGTTCCCAGTGCAAATTTTCATCAACCCACTTTCCCCGTCAGTCACATTCGTGGGAAGTGGATTATAGGTGAACAAGTTCTGAATGGTCGATTGCAAGATAAACATCAAGGACTTATCGACAATATAAAGGTCTACGAGCCATTTATCCAATGCGATACGCTATCCCCGCGCATCATCGATTTCTATGAAAACACGATTGATTACCGGCTATTCGCAACGATAAAATGGCATTCATGGTTTAAACCGTTCGCCATTATTTACGCGTTTATGAGTAGTAAAACCCAACAAATCAATTTGCCTCTTCATGGCAGACAAGTTGAAATGACAGGGGACGTAATTGCGCTTCAGGATGAACTGGACAGCAGAGATAAAGTCAGGGCCTGGATCCGTAAAATCAATAATGACACGGTATTCGTTGCCCTTTATTCACAACATATAACAGCAGGTCGAATGTATATGAATATTGCCTTACCGTTGCCGTTTTCAACGATGACCGGTATATTGGAACTGCATCAGGCCGGGAATGATTTGCAGCTGACAAGCAAGCGTAATTCTGGTGAGTCAGATGCGGGAATCTATATTTCTTTTTTCAAGAATCATCCGTTCAAGCTACCCGTTGAGGAAGATTTTATCGTAAGTGAAAGGAAAGATGGTACATTAAGTGCCCAGCATGAAATGCGTATATTTTCAATCCCGTTTTTGTCGATTACGTATTTAATAAGGTCAAACTGATAGTAAGTAAAGTCTTGAAACTGTTACGCTTCGACTTATAGCGGGAGGCATTCCCAAGCGCCGAAGTATGTAAGATGGAAAATCCCTAACTCACTCCGTCTTTCAACATACCTAACCCCTTTTCTTGATGTCTGAATCCGACAGTGTTACAATTGAAAAACGTCTGAATTTAGCGAGTGATACATATGACCGCATTTCGCCCACACAAATATAGAAATATCCCGAAACCTTGACACAGGACTGTCAAGGTTTTTTGTTTCCCTCGGGAAACATATTACATAGGAGGTCATCATCGATGAGTAAACATAACCATTCAAGTGCTTCAATTTTTGCGGTTTGGATTAGTCTCATAAGCAATATCATCCTAACAGTAATTAAACTCATCGTGGGCGTTCTCTTCCAAAGTCCCGTTCTGCTAGCTGATGGTTTCCATAATGCCGGCGACGTGATTGCCAGTGGCGCCGCCCTTACCTCGATGAGAATATCCAAGCGCCCTGCAGACGACGACCATCCCTATGGTCACGGAAAAGCCGAAGTGATCAGTTCCGCCATCGTCGCACTAATATTAGGGTTGGCCGCAATCTATATTGCCTTTGAAGCGATTTCAGCTTTATTTGAAGAACCGGCGAAAGCCAGTTTGATTGCTTTGCTAACAGCATTCATCTCACTTATTTGGAAACAAGCGTTGTACATTTATACAATCCGAATTGGCAAAATGGCCAACAGCAAAGGATTGATCGCAACCGCTTATGACCATTTGGCGGACGTGTATGCTTCCCTCGCTGCTGTTTTGGGAATTGGACTTGCACTCATCGGGGACTTATACGAGATTCATTTCCTCGCATACGGTGACCCTTTTGCAGGATTCATCGTTTCTATTTTAGTACTCAAACTTGCATATGATATCGGAAAAGAAGCAATGGACGTTCTCATGGAAAAAAATATAAGTCAGGAAAGACTGGATGAATTCGCCGCTTTAATCATTACAATTCCTGAAGTGAAGCGAATTGACCGTTTGCGTGCACGAGAACACGGTCACTACATTTTGGTAGATCTGCGTGTCGGCGTCCACGGAAACATGACAATTCAAGAAGGCCATGACATTTCGCGTGAAATCAAGAAAACAATCATGAATGATCACAGTGACGTGGATGAAGTTTTAATTCACTTGAATCCTTGGTATGAAGAGGACGAATAAAAAAATTGCGTACGTGTCAATGACACGTACGCAATTTTCTTGTTAAATCATCAATTCCCGAATTCCCCGGTCTTAGCATTGTCCGATCCGGTCATTCCTTCTTCGTCCTCTGTTGAAAGAAATTGTTGTAAAGCATTTTTATTTTTCTCAAAATCGATGCTCAGTACCGCACCCGCTGCTTCACGCTTGTTCTCAAATGAGTTTTCAACCGGGATACGCAACGTCTCTATCTTTTCAGATTTACCGACCAGTAACCCTTTTCCAATTGTAAAGAGTGTACGTTTATCAACGTTTGTCGTGACGAAAGGCTCTACAACGCCAAGTAACTTGGGCAAATTCATTAAACTATGAACACTGACAGCTTGTTCCTTCACTTTCGCCAAAGCTTCCTGCTGGCGTTCCACTCGCCCGAAATCACTTTGAATGTCATGTCGGAAACGCACATAACCTAATAACTGCTCTCCATGTAACACTTGTTTCCCAGGCTGTAACGTCATTCCTATACCATGTGACATGGCATAGGGAATATCAACTTCAATACCATCGGGTGCTACAACATCCACAATTTTTGAAAAGCCGGTAAAATCGACAATCGCATAATAATGGATATCAACGTCAAAGTTTTCCTTAATCGTCTTCCTCACCAGTTCCGGTCCCCCGAGAGTAAAAGCGGCGTTCATCTTATGCTTACCGTGTTCCGGAATATCCACATACGTATCCCTCATGATGGAAACGAGTTTCATCTGATGCGTCGTTTGATTATAATGAGCGATCATTAACGCATCTGACCGTGCATCGTCATCGCCCCGTGAGTCACTTCCTAATAACAAAACATTGATTTCACCGAATTGTGGATCGGCGCCTTTGAATTCATCGGCTAGCATATCATCTTCTTTAGCCAATCCTTCTTTTCCTATAGATAATCCGCTATTGTATTGGGCGACCACATAGACGATTCCGGCTAATAGAACGAATGTAGTCACGATAAGGAAATTTCGTAGCCATTTGCGCTTCTTTTTTCTTTGTTCACTTCTTTTCATATATATCCACCCATCTTTAAATTCTATGTCATTTTTCAAGTAAGTAACGTCGAGTGTTATCTACGCTATGAAAATTCTATAGTTGTACAGACATCTTGTCAACAATCGATAGTCATTATTAATATGAAGATAGTATTTACTTCCATACAAAGTAAAGCACTACCCATAAAATAATGCAGTACATGCATGCTACAAATTAAAAGCCTAACCGTACAATGTAAGCTATACTAAAAGATAAAAGGAATGCAGTTCAATTCCTCTTTCATGAAGGAGTAGATGTGATATGTTAAAAAAAGAGCTGGCAAAGTATATTGCGGATAATGAGAAGGACAACAAAATTCAACTATTTGATGTTGATAAAGAGTATGCCGACAAACATCAATTGATTTCCAGTGATGTAACGGTTGTCGAGAAAGAATTCAATTTTAGTGTCATCGAACGGTGCGTGAAAGAAACAGAAGATCTTATCAGGGCAGAAGATCTGGATTTTTTAAATACCAGTATTTCATATTTGAAAAGCCATCTGAATGAATTTGTTTATGTGGAATCAAGTGCTTTTGAAACTATCCGGATCGATGCGGTCGTACTTGAATTCGATGAAGTTTTTGAATCGTATACCGCTTTGTTCGGGCTGAAAGTACAGAAGAAATACGGCGATGCGATTAAAATGTATCTCGATACACATTTAAAGGGAGACGGAGCGAAATACAGTGTAATGTTTTCCGGTGAAGATGGGCTATGGGATATGAATTTCGCTTTGGATTTTGTGAAAGATTTTAGTGATGACTTGTCGTTTGTAGAGGTTTATCAACTGATGTACGGCTTTATATTCAAATTGGTTGAGGCGATTGAGGAAACGCAGTGAAGGATGATAATCAAGTGAATGATTCACAATATATTTACACATATACACAGCACCAAGACGAGTATGATTTATGCCTGTTGGAGATGAGGTCCTTTTTCGGTTTCGATGTGCCTTCCACTGTGTTGATAAGTACGGTAGAAATTGATCCGAGTCGGAGCCCTTTTATGAAAGAGAGGCTAGACATACTGTATGAAGGTGACAGTCTTGAAATGATTTCGCAGCAAGTTGAACAATATGATTTAGGTGAATCCACATTCAGGGTCGTCAGCTTAAATACGGCCAACCTCGATACAACTAATAAAATGGGACATCCGGAGCGCCGTAAAATTGAGCGTGAAATCGGATTACGTGTGAAAGGTACGCCTGATTTAGTGAATCCTCCTGAAAATACATTCGGCATTGTTTTACTTAATGGCACATGGTATTTCGGGAAATTGATTGAAAATCAATCCATCTGGTTCCTTCATCAAAAGAAACCGCATATGTATTCGACTGCACTCAGTACTCGTGTTGCAAGGGCCGTTGCCAATATTGCGGTGCCGCATCCTAAAGGTGTGCGGGCAATCGATCCTTGTTGCGGCATCGGAACCGTGCTTGTTGAAGCATTGTCGATGGATATTAATATCGTCGGTCGGGATATCAACCCGCGTGTCGTGTTAGGTTCCAGGAAGAACATCACCCATTTCGGACTTGAAGGCAATGTAGAAATTGGACCCATTGCAGATGTCGTTGATGAATATGATGTGGCGATTATCGATATGCCTTATAATCTATTTACCCATATTACACCTGAAGCGCAACTCGAAATTTTGAAGGAAGCTCGTCGATTTTCGAAGAAAGTCATCGTCGTAACGATTGAAACAATCGATCATATGGTTGAAGAAGCTGGTTTCGTCATTATTGATCGCTGTGTTGCCAAAAAAGGGCATTTCATCAGACAAGTTCTTGTTTGTGAATAAAGGGAGACCTAGTGTAATTAAGTGTGGCCACTGAAAGACGCCTGCTCTGGTATTGCTTAACTAATGAACAGGAAAGACGACATTTCGTTCATAATCGAACGAAATGTCGCCTTTTTATATTTCAGATAGTACAACCTTGTTTCGTCCTTCATTTTTTGCCTGATACAAGGCCTTATCCACCCTATCGAATAATTCTTCCGTTGTTTCCTTATAATCATAAGTACCACCTACACCAGAAGAAATCGTTATATAATTATTTGTCGGGCATAACGCCGATGCGACGCTTTCACGAAGCCTGTCTGCGATTACCATCGCTACTTGAACATCCGTTTCAGCCAGTAGGATAACAAATTCCTCCCCGCCCAGTCTGACACAAACATCACCGTCCCGAACGGCTTCGCCTATTTTTCCGGAGAGGAATTTTAGGACTTCATCTCCAATATGATGACCATACACATCATTGACAGCTTTAAAATGGTCGATATCAATCATGATAATGGAAAACTGTTTATAGTCCTTCTTCCACTTCGCAGTAACCTTTTCACAATATCTGCGATTCTTTAAACCGGTAAGTGGGTCTGTGTAGGAGCGTTCCCTATAATTCTCAACTCTTTGTTGCTGACTCTCGGCATATTCGTGTATTGTTTCATTCAACTGCTTCGCCTCGAAGTACCACGTTGGAATAACTGTCAATTCGCCTTGCGCTCCATTTCCTTTCAGATTCGCTGAAAAATTCGCCAATTTACGCAACGGGGACGATAATCTTTCGCTGAGGAGAATCGTCAACAAGAAGAAGAATAGGATAAACGGAAGCGCGTATATCAGCATTTTGTACACCATTCCTGTTAATGGTTTGACGCTTGCCGCATAAGGCGTTTGGGAAACAACTCCCCACTTACTCGACTTTATGTATGTGTAGCCGGCCAGAAAATCTTTACCTGCTGTGTTCCTAACTTTTTGCGCACCGCTTTCATGCATTGGAACTTTTTGTGCAATTTCATTTTCAAGGACTGTTTCCCCAATTCTTTCAGATTCCGGATGGTAAATCAACATCCCTTTATTATCGACCACCCATACATAAGAACCGTCCGTGGAAAAGTGTTGACCAAGAATATCATTGATGATATTGGCTTCCTGCAAATAAATCGTGCCGCTCAAAAATCCAAGATATTCATTTTTTTCATTCCATAAAGGGGTGGATACGAGAATGAGCAGTCTGCCGGTTGCCGCTTTATAGGGCTCCGATATAAGGTTTCTTCTTTTGTATAGTGCTTCTCTCGGGCCGATGGTCTCCAGCTTTTTACCGACTATACCCAATCCTGGCGAGGTGGCTAGTACCACTCCTTCCCTGTCAATAATGGAGAGGGAATTAAAGTTTTTACTGCTATTTAATAAATCAGCAAGCTTTTCTTCCAATTTTTTACCGTCGTCAATATCAGCACTCATTTCAGACGCCTTAATTTGTAAATTACTATGCATTCCGTTAAATACTTCTTCCGTCAATTGTGCCAATTTCATTGAATAGACTCTGTTGATTTCCAAGGAATTGTTTATCAAGTTTTCTTTAGTAACAAAATAACCAGAAAGCAACGTGATACTGAGTATGCCGATCATCGCAAATGAGATAAGAAGCATTATCCAGAAACGTAACGTTTTGATCACATGAAAAACCTCATTTAACATTTATTTGTAATCTATCATTATATAGGTTTTCTGGGTGACAGTCACCACTACAATTCGGACACTATTCAGATAATTTAACGAAAATAGAGAGTGCCCGGTATCATAACTGGGCACCCATTTTTTAGTTTGAAATATGTGTTGTAAAGTCGGCTAATAGTCGTACACCGTAGCCTGTTGCGGATTTCGCATAGTACCCTGTTGCACTGTTTTTACTCATCATGCCTGCCATATCGACGTGCAGCCACTTGCTTTCTTTCGGTACGAAACGGCGAAGGAATAAGCCTGCTGTAATCGAACCTGCCCCGCTTAGTGAACTGATGTTATTCATGTCCGCGTAATCACTGTCGAGCGACTTATCGTATGCTTCAACTAATGGCATCGGCCAGATGAAATCACCGTTTTGATCGCCGATTTTTTTCATTTCAGCTGAAAACTCGTAGTCCCCGAATACGCCCGCGAGCTCAGTACCGAGTGCATTGACGATTGCACCCGTCAGTGTCGCGATATCGACGATGTATTCCGCTTTCCATTCACCAGCACGAATGAGCGCGTCCGCCAAAATGAGACGCCCTTCCGCGTCTGTGTTACCGACTTGCACCGTCAAGCCATTTTTGTACTTGATGACTTCTCCTGGTAAGACGGACGTGTTATCCGGCATGTTTTCCACAATCGGAATAAGCGCGACAACATTCACTTTCGCTTTCGATTTTGCGAGTAACATAAGTGCACCGGAAACGGCGGCTGCTCCGCCCATATCCATTCGCATGTCACTTAAATCTTTGCCGCTTTTCAAGCTGATGCCGCCTGTATCGAATGTCACGCCTTTGCCGACGAGTGCAACGAGCGGTTTCGATTCATCGCCTCTGTACACGAGTTCAACGAATGACGGCTTGTACACACTCCCCCGTGCGACTGTCAATACACCGTTCATCTCCATTTGTTCAAGATTTTCTTTGTCGAGTACATTGACTTCAACGTCAGTGCCTTCAAAGTTTTTCTTCAACACTTCCGGAAACGTTTCCGGATTCAAGACGTTCGACACTTCATTCATCAAATCACGTGAGAAAGCAGTTGCGGCTGCACGGATTTTGCCTGCTTCAATGAATGGCTTCGCTTCGTCGCCAACTACAGTAAGTTGAGTTTGGAATGCCTTGACATCCGATTTATAGGTGACGAACTGATAGGAGCCCAGTTCCCATCCTTCTGCAAAAGCTGTTAAAACAAGCCCTTTATCCAACTTCGCATAGGCATTCGAAATAACTCCATCTTCTATGATCGCTGTTTCAACTTTTTGAGCGCTTACATCACGAGCGATATTTCCCGCAGTCGCACGGACTTTTTCGAGTGTCATCTCTTTTTCTTTGCACTCTTTTACGACAATATAATGCGTGCCTTCAATTAATACAGAGCTATGCTCCGCCTTTTGGTTTGCTACGAATTTTTTGACTGCAGCATTTTCCGAAACGAATGGATCGTTCGCAAAAATCACTTTTACTTCGTTAGACATATAGTTTCCCCCCTGGACAAATTAATTCGACTTCTAAAATAGTTTATCATAAGTAGTCCAACTTCATAGAATTATCTCTTTTCTGATAGTAACAAGCAGAAAGTTGCGAAAGAACCTAACAATAAAGATAGAAGAAACCAATTTAACCCGGTTCTATTTTTCCCCTGCGCAAGTCCTGCGTTGATCAATGCAAGCGTTCCCCAACCTACGAAATAACTATTATCCAAGAGAATCACTCCTAATCTATTGATGTTGAAATAAAGATTTCCTTCAACTATGCTTAGCCACTTTGAATTTACAAAAAGCCGGCGCTGATTAGAAACCCCAACATAATGCTGAACTTTTTTTCGGCCGTCGCTTTTGTACCCCAATTTGCACCTTTATTATGTTATACGTGCCAGCTAACTGAAAGTTCCCTGTACTCATATCAATCATTTTACCGAGCAACAGGTATGTTACACTTTTGTTAATCAAACCCTTCAGGAGATGAACGCGTTGAAAAAAGTATGGGATCATCATGGCATTATCGAGAAATTTGAAGCGAACCGCAATGAGGAACTGGCCGGACCAATGAAAGCCTATCTGAAAAACCACTTCCCTTTTCTGGGCATCAAAAGTCCTCTTCGCAAAGAATTAGTAAAAGAACAGTTCAGGGAATACGCGTTGCCTGAACCAGGGCGAGTTTTTGATGAAGTGTGGAAATTGTATACTCTTCCCGAGCGTGAATATCAATATGCCGCCATCGCGCTGATCGAGAAAATGAAAAAGCATGTAACGACAGAGGATTATCCTTCTTTACTTCAGTTGATTGAAACGAAGTCGTGGTGGGATAGTGTGGATTCGATTGCACCTCATTTTGTAGGTCATCTTGTAAAACTTGACCGCGGTTACGGTGAAAAAACCATGATGGAGTGGTCACTTTCAAACAATATATGGACAAACCGTTCTGCTATTCTTCATCAACTGAAATTCAAACATGAGACGGATATCGATTTGTTATTCAATATCATTGAACAGCACTCTAGTTCAAAGGAATTTTTCATTCAAAAAGCGATTGGCTGGGCCTTGCGGGAATACGCTAAGACGGATCCGAGCAGTGTAAAGTCGTTTGTTGAGCGGCATCCTTTAAAACCGCTAAGTAAGCGGGAAGCGTTGAAACATTTTAAATGAACAAGAGAAGACATCTGGAAAACAGATGTTTCTTTTCGGAACAGTACCTTGCAATGAATAATACCATATGATATATTGTTGTCATCGAGTACATCTCATGAGTTGGTACTGTTTATTAATTAATAGTGAAAGGAGTTTTTATTAGATGAATGTGCAATTCAAAAAAGGTGTGTTGAATTTGTGTGTGCTTGTCCTTCTCGACAAACAAGATCGATACGGTTACGAGCTTGTGCAAAAGATTTCAGACCAGATATCCATTTCGGAAGGATCTGTTTATCCCCTGCTACGCCGTTTAACGAAAGAAGGTTATTTTACAACCTATCTGCAGGAATCAACGGAAGGCCCTCCCCGAAAGTATTACAAATTGACCGATGCAGGGCGGGAATATCTGCACGAACAGTTAGCGGAGTGGAAAGTTTTCACGGATGGCGTGAATACATTAATCGAGGAGGGTGTACGAAATGACTGAAAATCAATTTATTGGTGAACTGGAAACCGCTTTGAAACAACTGCCTGCTGAAGAACGGAATGATATCATACAAGATATCCGGGAATATTTCACTGACGGTCGTGAGGATGGTAAATCGGAGAGTGAGATTGCTACTTCCCTCGGATCTCCTACTAATATTGCCGCTGAATTACTTGCATCCTATTCTTTTGAGGAAAATGAAGTTGAAATGACTTCTACAAACGAAATTATCACCATTCAGGATAATCAATTTACAAATGTTGATATCGACGTCCAGCACGGTGCATTATTCATCAGACCATCTGATAACTTAATAACGACTGTCGAATTGATCGGTTCGAATGAGAAATTGCAACTAACTGCGGAAGTTGTCGGCGATACGTTGTTCGTACGACTTAAAAGTTTACGCCACTGGTTGCTCATGTTTAATTTCAATATAAAAGCGGTGACACTAAACGTGTTCATTCCAAAGAAACTGTACCAATCAATTGCGATGAAAACGGATAATGGGCGAATCTCCGCGGAGAAACTGCTCGGGAAAAAAGTCGACGCGAATGCCGATAATGGACGAATCCAATTAAGAGAGATTGCCGCCACGACATTGGTTGCTGAGACCGATAACGGGCGAATCGATATCGTTAAGGTGCAGGCCGACCATTTACGGACGAAAACGGATAATGGAAGGATCGAAATGCATTATGTCGATGCCGACAGTATTGCTGCTGAATCGGATAACGGCAGAATTGAGCTCAAACATGTAAGTGGATCCATAGTGGGAATTACGGATAATGGGCGAATTACACTTCAGACGGATAGCCTCGATCGGAATATCGATTTCCAAACAGATAACGGAAGTATTGTTATTCAATCAAGTAGCGAACCAAAGAATGTGTCAATTCATGCGAAAACAGGCCACGGGAAAATCGATATTTTCGGAGAACGGAACTCGCGGACAGTCATCGGAGCTGGTGGACATACGATTCGTTTAAAGTCGGATAATGGACGGATTACGGTAGGGTGACCTAGGATCTGATAGGTTTGCCACGGGTTGCTGTCACTTTAATTAATTTAAAATGAAAAAAGCTGATCACACGCCGTTTTTCCGGTGTATGATCAGCTTTTTTGATGTTATTACACTTTTGGAGCTTCCCCGCCGAACATTGCCCACTCTTCGCGCGACGGTCCATAGACACCGGGTACACGCAATCCCGCCTGCCTCATGAGTACCGTCATCTGTCCGCGGTGATGTGTTTGGTGTGCCGTTAATATACTTAAGATAGTGCCGATTGACCATTGCTCTCCATACATGTCCTTCACATCATTCAATGTGTTGTCGTTCCACTGTTCTTTTATTGCTGCAACCATCGTATCGTTTGAAGAGAGGTAAGCTTTTGCAATTGCTGCAGCCTCTTCTGGTACGGGTGCATCGTGAGGGGTCGCTTTGAACTCGAGACCTGTTCGTGACACCATTTCATCGAGGGTCGTAACGAGATGCCATGCAATTCTGCCGAGGGTACGATCTTCAGGTGAGACTTCTTGTAATAGTGACTCATCTGTCAGCGTATTAAGTATTTTTTGTGTTGAACTACTCTCATGGCCCCAGTTAATAAGGAATTCCTCAATTGTTTTAAACATGTGTTACCCCTCCAATGTTTTAGATACGTTACTCTCTTCGGTAGTGGCTCTGTGTTTTCCTTCATTAGCGTAGAGAGTTGTTTTTGTATCTTTGGGTTTATCAAGCATCCAGTATGCCCCTGTTGTTACTTCCCATACCGTTTCTTTTCCGGTTACAAGGAAACTGCAATATCCAGTTTCAATTCCCATCATTAGAATGGAGGAGTTTAATGGCTCGTCAAAAAATGTTATTTTCGTTTCTATTGCTGTGTTCAATCCTACTAACAGCTTGTTCGCCGAAAACCCAGGTCGTGGAAAGTGCTGAATTCACTCAGGTACAAACTGAATTTATTCAAGATGTTGACTTTGAAAATATTTTCGCCTCCCTGGAAACGTTAACGAAAGAGCCCCGCGTTGCAGGCACAAAAGCTGAACTGCAGGCAGCCGCTTTTGTAGCCGCCCAACTCAAGATGAGTGGTTATGTAGTCGATGTTCAACCATTCGATTTCGAGAGATATGTAATGCCGGAATCACACCGCCTTGTCGTTGAAGGTTTTGACAGTCCACTCTCCCCCGCCCCCTTTCAATTTTCGGTTGACGGTAACACCATCGGAGAATTGGTTGATGCGGGACATGGCTTGAAAGCAGATTACAAAAAGCTAGATGTTGCTGATAAAATTGTGCTAGTTGAAGTTGCTGACACCCCCTTTAAAGAACTTGTCCTATCCGCCTCTGATGCTGGTGCACAGGCAATTATCCTATATTTCCCTGATGGATTGGAAGTTAATAAATGGTCGCTCGGCAGGGAAGGTTTTGAAGAGTTCATTCCTGCACTAGCCCTTACCTATGAAGAAGGGACGAATCTTTTGGATTTTATTAAATCCGGCAAATCCGCCAATGCGGCAGTCTCGATTAAAGGTGCTCGCATTGAAACGGCTGCATCACAAAACTTGATTGCGACCAAATCGCCTGTTTCGGAGACGGATGATGATATCGTTATAATCGGTGCTCATTATGATTCCGTCGATAAAGCGCCCGGTGCAAGTGACAATGCGAGCGGAACGGCGGTTGTCCTCGAACTGGCAAGGATGTTCAAAGCAATTCCGACAAATAAAGAAATCCGGTTCCTATTTTTTGGTGCTGAAGAAGAAGGATTGTATGGGTCCGAAAAGTATGTAAGTGCTTTGACGAAGGATGAAATAAAACGCTCTGTCGCCATGTTCAACTTGGATATGGTCGGCAGTGCCCATGCCGGGGAACTATCTATTCAAACGATAGATGGATCGGACAATACCGTTACAAAAGTGGCAAGTAAAGCGAATAAAATACTGAATGGCGACTCGATTAAGACCGAAGTCGGGGACAGAAGTGATCACACACCGTTCCACAAAGCAGGGATCGATGCTGCATTGTTCATTTATAATCCAGTGGAAGAGTGGTATCATACGCCTGAGGACACAGTTAATAAGTTAAGTAAAGATCGCCTTCTGAACGTCGCAAAAATCGTCGGTTCATCGGTTTTTGACCTGACTTTTTCAGGTGTCTCTGAAGATTGATATAAAAGGGGTTCTTTATTCGCCAAGTTGGACATAAAGAATATAAAGGAGGACGACTTGATGACGACAATTCTTATCGACGCGGATGCATGTCCGGTTGTGAAAGAAACAATCAAAATAGCAAGTACCTTCGGATTCCGCTGTGTCTTGATCTGCGATACGACACATGAAATGCATCGGGATGGAGCAGAAACCATTATCGTCTCAAAAGGGGCGGATGCGGTCGATTTCGTCCTTGTTAATCGTGTACAGAAAAATGATATTGTCGTTACGCAAGATTACGGTTTGGCCGCGATGGTGCTTGCAAAAAAAGGCCATCCAATTGATCAAAACGGACGACTCTACACAGAGGATAATATTGATCAGTTATTGTATGCCCGCCATACCGCCCAGAAAGTAAGGATGGCCGGCGGACGCTTGCGAGGACCGAAAAAACGCTCAAAAGATAGTGATTTGAAGTTCGAAGAGAGTTTGAAGAAATTGTGTATGCAATTGGTCGGTCAATAACAGTAGCGGATAGTAGTAGAAGAGCTAGAAACCTTAATGGGTTTAGCTCTTTTTTTGTTGTTATAAAGGGGAGATTTTCAATGAATGATCCCAATTAAATTGAGTCTGCGCTGGTTTTACAAGGTATGTTGGAGGTACTGGGAAAGTTCACTATTATAGAATTGGGATAAGGATTGCCCACCATACACGCTTCGGCGCTTGTTCTTAAGAAGTATATTGAGGTCACTGAAATTGTCCACTGTTATAGAATTGAAATAAGGATTCCCCATCATAAACGCTTTGGCGCTTTGGGATAAATTATCCAGTTTCATATGGAAGGCATCGGAGAAATAATAATGAATAAAAGAGGTGACATTTCATTCAAATTCGAACGAAATGTCTCCTTTTTAAAATTAGATGTTCTGACATTTTTAAGTTTTTAGCGGTCACAACTAAATTGAGTTGATTCTTACTTACGTTTCCAAAGCATCAGCATCATGATAGTTATGAATGTAAATGCAATGAGCGCTAAAAATGGAATTGTAATAAAACCTAACCCGTTAATGTACTGCCCCGTGCATGGAACCCCGCTCGTACATGTGCTGAACTCCTGCAAGGAAGGGATTTTTTGCAACGCATAATGGTAACCCGAAACGATTATTCCGATGATTGACATCGGCAGAATATATTTATAGATTCCACGGTCGTTCCGATAAAAGGCGATGCCTAGAAAAACAACGAGTGGATACATCAAAATACGTTGATACCAGCAAAGCGTACAAGGTACGAAACCTAAGCGTTCACTGAAAAACAAACTCCCAGCCATCGCTGTAATCGATACTATCCAGGCAAAGAGAATCGGCTTACTTCCCACTGGACGCCGCTTCTTCCACCATTTTCGTGAAATCATTCATCGTCTTTCCAGTAAATTGCTTTCCTCCAATAAAAATTGTCGGCGTCGATGATACACCTAAACCATTTGCTATTTTCATGTCTTTATCCCATGCTTCTTTCCCTTTACCTTCATCATAAGCACGCATGACTTTTTCTGTTTCATCTGGAGTTGCAACTTCCGCTACGACCGCTTTCAAAAACTCCTCGGTATATAGATTTGGTTGTCCTGCCTCTGTTGATTGATTCGCGAACAACAAAGCATGAAATGCCCAAAACTTGTCATTTCCCAATTCCCGATAAACTGTTTCCGCGAATTGTGCGGCTGTCGTTGAGTCTGCTGCAATAAAAGAATAGTTCATAAAATAAAATTTCGCTTTCCCCGTTTTCACTAATTCCTCTTGAATAACCGGGAAGAGTCGGTCATTGAAATCTCTACAGCTTGGACATTTGTAATCGCCAAATTCAACAATTTCAACCGGTGCTGACTCCTCACCTAAAAATGGTTGCCCTTCGTAATCTATGACGACCGACTTGTTAGTAACATCTGTTAACACGATAATACCTATGATCAAAACTGCCACCAAACCAATAATCCAAAATATTTTCTTGGACAAAATAAACACTCCTAATTCAAACTACGTATCGTAGTGTAATGGGGTAAAAAATTTACGCAAGCGCGTAAATAAAGAGTACACAAAGTAAACTGAATATCGTTAACGATATTAACGTGACTTTCAAAGGAAGCTCCAATTGAACTCCCTTTACCGGATTCAGGATATGTTGAATCCGGTAATTTACGGACGTATCCGCAAATGATGCATAGGTAAAAGACATTTTTTTCGGCTTGCCAACTTTCAACATTTTTAAAAGTGCACTGGCCAAGTTGACAGATGTCCGCTGTTTTTCAATCGCGAACTCATCCGCCAATACTTCCTGAATGATTCTGTATTTTTGATTAAACCATTTCAGTATCGGAATATACCACATTGTCAATGCGCACAGGGATAACAAAAATAGCTTCAGTGGATCACGATTTTCTTGATGATATTTCTCGTGTGACATGACGGCTTTTAATTCACCTTCATTTAAAAGGTTCATTAAACCGGTTGAGACAATGATTTTAGGCCAAACAAAACCCATTGTAATCGCAATCGGTGCGGGATGTGAGACGACAATAAAGTCCTCTTTTCCGCTCCCGTATGCCCGGTTCAATTCGATTGTGAGCTTTCTCTCTCTATATTGTTCAAATCGTTTTTTCATTCGCGCAGCATGCACAATTTGTGACCCGATTTTCCATATTGAAAATGACAATGTATAGATCACGAGCGCATCAAGCGCATATTCGAGTGATGACAATCCAATTGACCTCAACCAACTGTGACATACGACAACTAAGTTAAATTTGGCGTTCCAACCTGCTACTATCGAAATGATGTATAAGCCCATTTGAAGAAAAATCATACCCGAAATGACGAGTGAAACGATAAACATTAAAGTAGATTGACGTTTAGACATACATTACATATCCTTTTTCAATTCTTTAATTTTTTGTTCGAGTTTAGCGACAAGGTCATCGTCGACTTCTTCAAGTGCATCAAGCATATGGCTCACAACAACATTTCCGAATTCATCCATTAATTCGTTTGTCATTTCTTTTGATTGTGTATTCAAAAATTCCATTCTTGTTAGAATCGGTTTGTACATGGATGATCTTCCTTCTGCTCTCTTTTGAAGGATCCCCTTTTCGACTAATCGATTCATGACGGTCATGACAGTATTGAAATTCGTCGTTTTCTCCCGATCGAGAACTTGCTGGACATCTTTTATTGTCATCTCGACATCATTCCATAAGATGTCCATGATTTTTGCCTCAAGAGGTCCAAAAAAGCGATTCAAACCACTTTCATTAATTTTGAATTTCCGGATTCTCACGATTTGACCACCTCACATTACTCATTGTAGTGTGAAGAGGTTTTCCAGTCAACAATTTATAATTGTCAACGTTTAATTTAACAGATTTGTAACATCTATATAGGTTGAAAAGGAATTCCATTGAATCCGCTACGGCGCTCGGGGATGCCTCCCGCCATAAGACTAGCTACTTCACTACTAGTCTTATGGCTTAAACGAAGCAAATGCGCCTTCAAGGGGGTAAAGGTATTTTATGTTCGTGAAGTTGAATAGATTTTGTTGAAAAAGTAACGGGCAACTCCCGACGGAATTCATGTGGGAGTTGCCTGTATTTAAAATATTCTTACGTTGGTTTATTTAGGGTTCTGCTGACATTATAACCGCCCTATACACCATCACAGTTCCAATGCTCCAAGTTATTAAGATTGTTTTGAACAAGAGTTTCGGTCAAATACAAACACTCGTTTCCTCCAAGCGGTCACATATTAACAGAATTTCTTGAGTGATAGTCATCTTTTGTACAAGTTATGCGTACGTTGAGGTATGAACTAGCTTTCAGGTTAGCATTTCCTTGGCAATCAATTCATACGATTTTAGCTTGTCTTGGAAATCGTATGCTATCATGACAAGCATGACTTCATCCGCATTATATTCTTCTGCAATCTTTTCGATTTCTGCCCGTACTATTTTTGGTGTACCGACAATCATCCGTTTGCGATTTTCAAGAACCCGCAATTGTTCATAGTGACTGTACGGGTAAGAAAGTGCCTTTTCGGGCGACGGAGTTCCTCTCGAAGGCATTCCCTGTTCGAGCATGACCATGGACAGATCGAGTGATGAAATAATCCGTTCCGCATCTTCTTCCGTTTCAGCGCAAGCGAAAAAGACGGCGACTGCCTGCTCCGGTCTTTGTAAGTATGCGGAAGGCTGGAACCTCTTATGGTAGTGGTTTGCACTAGATGGACCGCCTTCTCCGTTGATGAACTGTGCAAACATATAAGGCAGCCCTTTTTCTGCTGCAAGAAGTGCGGAACTTTGGCTCGATCCCAACATCCAGACTGGCGGCGCCTTTACGGTGACAGGCGTCGCTTTCACCCCTTGATATGGGTGGTCCGCTGGCATTGTGTCGTTCAAATACATGAGTAACTCGTCAACTTGACCCGGAAATTTACTGACATCCCGGTAGTTCCCATCATGTAAGGCATATGTTGCTCGCGGCATACCGCCAGGCGCACGTCCAATCCCTGCGTCAATCCGTCCAGGAAAAAGTGCCTCCAGAAGTTTGAAGTTCTCGGCGACTTTATACGCGGAATAATGAGGCAGCATGACACCGCCTGATCCAATACGGATTGTAGATGTGAGTGATGCTAGGTGTGAGATAAGTATTTCCGGGGATGAACCGGCAAGTGTCGTTGCGTCATGGTGTTCGGATACCCAAAATCGTGTATATCCCCATTCCTCGGCCTTTTGTGCAAGTTTAGCTGTATGTTTTAGTGACTCCATTGCGTTACTGCCTTCAGAAATCGGTGATTGGTCTAAAATACTTAATTTGATGGACATATAAGTCCCTCCTATCGTCATTCCCTCCATTTTACATGAAGTCTATTGTTTACATGGTGGGCATGCTCAGTGTCTACGTTTGGTACATTCATATTTAGGTTATGTGTAATATAAATGAAGCTGGAGGTAGCCTATGCCGAAAATCCTTTCTGTAAGTACATTAAAACCGCCACATGAAGTAAAACAGCAACAGGCCGTTGAATTGACCCGTTCACTTTTTAGTGAGAAATATAATGATATTGAACGGCTTTTGAAAGTCTTTCAAAATGGCGATATCGAGACACGCAACGTATGCATGCCGCTTGAATGGTATGGGCAAGCACATGATTTCGAAGAAAGAAATGATTTATATATTCACCATACCATCGAGTTCGGCGTTCAAGCCGTGCTGGCGTGCCTTCAAGGGAACGGGATGTTTGAGGCGCCGATTGAACCGTCCATGATTGACGCTATCTTTTTTATTTCAAGCAGCGGGATTTCAACGCCAAGCATCGAAGCACGTATTATGAACAAAATTCCTTTTCGGGATAATACGAAACGCGTTCCTATCTGGGGGCTCGGTTGCGCTGGAGGTGCCGCAGGTATTAGCAGGGCGTATGAGTATTGCCTTGCCTTCCCGGAGGCGAATGTCCTCGTTCTCTCCGCTGAATTATGTAGCCTGACATTTCAAAAAGACGACTATTCCAAAAGTAATCTGGTAGGAGTATCATTGTTTTCTGATGGAATTGCATGTGCGTTAGTTTCTGGGGATAAATCCTCCATTAAGGGTAAAATAGCAGTGCCTAGTGTTATTGCGACAACTTCGAAATTGTTGCCGGATTCTGAAGGTGTTATGGGCTGGGATGTGAAAAATTCTGGACTGTACGTTGTTTTTTCAAAAAGCATTCCCGCGATCATAACTAATTGGCTCGGACCTTTCGTCCATGAATTTCTCACCGAGCACGACCTGACAAAAGATGATATTACACACTTCGTCGCGCACCCGGGCGGTAAAAAAGTGCTTGAAGCCTACGAAACGGCGCTTGGTTTTGATTCGACCAAAACAGATATTTCACGCGATGTACTACGTCAGAATGGGAATATGTCGTCCCCTACCATCCTTTATGTGCTAGAGAGATTCATGGAAAGTGAACCTGCTGCCGGTGATTATGGACTGATGGCTGCACTCGGACCGGGATTTTGCGGTGAACTGCTGTTATTGAGATGGGAATGAGGTGTATAGTAGATGATATTTTCAATTGTCATTTCAATCGTCATCTTGCAGCGTCTCGTTGAACTTTTTGTCGCGAAGCGGAATGAGAAATGGATGCGCAGCCAAGGGGCATTTGAAGTGGGTACCACCCACTACCCTGTTATGGTTACCATGCATATAGCGTTTTTCATTTCACTTCTAGCGGAAGTTTTTCTGTTCGGCAGGTTGCTGTCGCCAGAATGGATTTTATTTCTCTTCATTTTTCTTGTCGCGCAAGTTGCTCGAATCTGGTGTCTTACTTCACTCGGGAAGTTCTGGAACACGAAAATCATCATTTTGCCAGGGGCGGATGTTGTGCAGAAAGGTCCCTATAAGCTGGTGCGGCATCCGAATTATATAATTGTGGCGACTGAACTTCTTGTCCTACCGCTCATGTTTGGCGCTTATTTTACTGCAATCATATTCACACTTTTAAACGTATGGATGATGTCAGTGCGAATTCCAGTGGAGGAAAAAGCTTTAAAAGAAGCGACCAATTACAGTGAAAAATTTTCTTTGGAATGATGAGTGATGAATAGTCATGCTATCCGCATATGAATCTGAAACTACTACTTCTAAACGATAAAAAACGCTGAACTTTGCTAGTCAGCGTTTTTTTATTTCATTATGAGGAATTAATATCTCCCACGCATGGATTTCATAATAAAACTTAAAATAATCACGAAAATAAGCGCTCCAATAATGGCTGGGACGATGTAAAACTCAGCTAGTTTCGGACCCCAATTCCCTAGCAACCTACCGCCAATCCATGCACCAACGACACCGGCAATAATATTACCTATGATTCCACCTGGTATATCTTTACCTAAAATTAATCCTGCGAACCATCCGATGATACCACCGATAATTAAAAACAATAATAAACTCATGCCATACACCCCCCATTAAAGTTATTTGGTGAAACCTATAGAACTAGTAAAGTTGAATTAAAGATTTCCTTCAAATACGCTCCAGCGCTTCGGGGATGGCTCCTCCTTGTAAGCAAGCCACTGAAAAAGTTCTTTTTTATAGTAAGAACTAGTTGATTGTAGTGGAGAGCGGCGACTCCAGCGGGAACAGCGCGAGCTGAAGACTCCGCAGGAACGCAGTGACGAGGAGGCTGAAGCCGTGCCCGCGGAAAGCGTCCGCTCGGAAAGGAAATCAACGGGCTTGAAGGAAATTCGGACTTTTTCGATGTCCCCCTTGTAAGGCGTCTACACACAGAGCATACACGTCATCATATGCTCCTCCACTTATTTAGTTGAAAATTGGGGCTGAATAAGTGAAGTGACAAGCGGCACGTCACCACTCCTTCCTTTATCCAGCCCTGCTACTTATAAGAATCCTGTACATGGTCTTAATCCAATAAATAAAAAAGTGTATTGGATTCTCTATAAGAGAGTACGCATTGCAATCTGGGAATATGCCTATTCATCCAATCTCTTTCCGCTTTTGATAGATTTCAATTTGGCCAATCTGAATGTTACATTTTTAAAGTACTACCACCAGTCAAAATTTGTTGAGTATATAAATTGAAATAAAGAATCCCTTCACATCCGCTTCGTCGCTAGGGGATGCCTCTCGCCATAAGCCAGACAACTTCGTCGTCAGTCTTATGGCTTCGGCTACCCCTGTTAGGCGCCTGCGCTCTGGCTATATATCATATTTAAAAATTCCAACTTTCATAGTAAGTATGTCGAACTAGAAAGCAAAAACCTGGCATTATATTCGCCTAAAAGTGGTGGTACTCTTTAGTTCTTTTTGATGAATTCCATAATAAGTAAACTTCTCATATCGGTATCCTGTCGCAAGTGAATCAAAGTACTTTTTAAATATGTTATGGAACAACTACACTACTCATACGCTCCAAATGATTTCACTTCATATGAATACTTTCATCACAACATAGCCCTTCGTAATTAAATTCCTAACAAAAAGAGCACTCCCCAAAAAGTAACGGGCTATTTTGTATGGAAATAAGTGCATCATTTTAAGATTAATAAAGGCAAAAAAAACTAGCAAGAGGTAATTGGAAACGTAGGAACGAAGATAGAAGAAAGTAGGTTTGAAGGTTTTTTCGTTTTTTCGGTAAACTTTTGTAACGGCATTTCAAATTTATCGTATTATAAAGAAAAGGAAATTTTATTACATTTCATAATATTTCGGAAGGAGTTCTATAATGAAGAGACTTGGACTATACAATTTTTTAAATCTTATTGTTCCTTCAATCATTATAATGATCATTGGTTACGTTTCTTTTACAGATATGTTTTTCCAACAAACAGATCACAAATACTTCTTGATTTCGCTACTAATTATTTATCCTGCTTTATTTTTAATACAAGGTGTACTAACTGCAATTTGTAAAAGCAACATTTTTATATCATTAGGTGTTTCTGTTTTAGGGTTTTTAGTTACAATCTTTACATGGGCAAATAGCAGTGCTATTGGATATGTTTTTGTATATCTTCTAGTTGGATTAGTAGGCTATGGAATAGTACGTTTATTTAAAAAAGGAAAACAGCAACCTAAAATTACTTAATTTCATCAAAAAAAGAGCTCCATAGGATGCTCTTTTTTTGAAATCATATGCTTTTTTTATCTTTTGTCCCCTGAAGGGAACCCATTACCCAAAAAGGTGCGCTCACTCGCGTATAGTACAATTACTCACTTTTCATTCGCAATATACGTTAATGTCTTCCCAGTAAACCCAAACAATACCGTTAATATAGGCGATAACAGGCAAAAGAATGCAAATGGCAAATACTCCATCGTAGAAACGCCTAGCACACCCGTGATGAAAATTCCGCAGACACTCCACGGTACTAACGGATTCACAACCGTCCCTGCGTCCTCCATCACTCGGCTTAAGTTCTTGCCCGTGAGGCCTACCTTTTCAAATTGTGATTGGAAAGCTTGGCCTGTCAATAATATCGATAAATACTGTTCGCCGATCAACACGTTGATACCGATAGCAGTTAATGCCGATGCCGCAATCACTGAGGATACTTTCCTCAATAGACTTTCAATTTTTGAAAGCAGTGATTGGACAATTCCAAGCGTGAATAATAGCCCACCCATACTAAGCGCCAGCAATACTAAACCGACAGTAAACATCATACTTTCCATGCCGCCACGAGTGAGTAGCGCATCGATGTCCTCAATTCCTGTCGTTGAAACAAAGCCACTGAATAAGATTTTGAACACTTGTGCTGCGCCATAGCTTTGATGGAGAAATGAAATTGCGACTGCACTGGCGGCGCTAACGGCCAATGTCATTAGCGCAGGAACCTTCATTATCGTCATGATAACAAGAACAACTAGCGGAATCACCGTATACCAATGTATCATCCCTGTCTCCAAAAGCCCTTCCTGGAAAAAGGCGATTTTATCGACTTCAGTCAGTGTGACACTTGGAGAAAGTATACCGAAAATCACTAGTGATATAACAAAAGCGGGAATTGTCGTCCAGCCCATATTTCGAATATGTTCGAACAAGTCGACGCCCACAATCGAAGAAGCAAGATTTGTCGTATCTGATAGGGGAGACATTTTATCTCCGAAAAACGCTCCCGAAACAATTGCTCCTGCTGTAATGGCCATCGATAAGTCAAGCACGGTTGCCATACCGATAAATGCAACACCGACCGTTGCAACCGTCGTTAACGAACTGCCGATTGAAAGGCCAATAATTGCAGTGACAACAAATACAATTGCAAAGAAAAAGGATGGTGTAATCAAATTAAACCCTGTATAGATCAAGGTAGGAATCGTCCCACTCATCATCCAGCTGCTGATTAAAATTCCGATGAAGAAAAACAGGAATACCGCACTCATACCCGCTCCTGCTCCTTCCACCAAACCTCTTTCAAGTTTACGGTAGGGAACTTTTTTGAACAGACCATAGCAAATCAATAACAATATAGAAAATAAAATCGGCATATGCGGAACTGATTCAAATTTAACTATACTGACACTGATCATCGTTACAATTGCTGCTATCAGTGCTGCGGCTTCTGCAAAAGTCGGTGAAATAATTGATTTTATACGAAACATGATGAGATCCTCCTCGATGGTTAAAACAAAAGATATTGAACATATGAATACTTATTTAACCTATTAGTAGATAACAAAAAAGCCCCTTCAATCCCTTGGAAAGGGACGAAGAAGCTCTCCGCGTTACCACCCTAATTGATGAACCAGTTCTGGACCGGCCATCCACTTCATTAGTAGTTGAGAAAATCGGATGGCGTACTTCATACATAATGCTGCCTGAATTCACACCTGCCATTCAGTCTCTTGCTGCTGCTCACATTATGATTACTGGACCATCTCTCAAATATATTCAATTATAACGATTAGCATTTACGCAGTAGTAATTGATTTGAATCTTATCATGTTCATGGCGCAAGTCAAGTAGTTTACTAAAAAACGCAATTGAGTGTTTTATCTAACTCTTTGTCAAGATGTCAACGTTCACATGCAAACCCATCTTTATCGCCGTCCATATTTTCAGAGTAAGCAGGATGTCCTTGCTTCACTCCAGTTGGATATTTCTTGCGCAGTTCTGTACAGTTTTTGAAAAATTCTTTAGCACCGGATACCGGCTTCGTCACCGTCTTTTTTTCTACATACGTTTCACTGTCGAATCCGCGATCGGTTGCATAGTTTTTAAGCGTCCAGATTCCAATACCTGCTTTTTTCGCTTTTGCCTCCGCTTTTTCAAACGCGTCAAGATGCCGCGTATTCGGCGGATAAACATACGCAACGCGGGCAAGGCCTTCTTCCAACAGTTTTTCCTGGACACTTATACCGTTAATGTAAATATAGGCTAGCAGTCTGCCATACTTATCCGTTTTTCCGCCTATGTCAAATTCGATTTCGAGTTTCCCACTGTTCAAGAGCTCCTGATTACGCTCTTTCGCTTTCTCGCCGAATGGCTGCTTACCGAGTCGCGGATGATTCGTTTCCGGAGTGTCGATGAGTAAGTATCTGACATTTTGTTCTTTGCCTTCATACATGATTTTAATCGTATCGCCATCGATTGTCTTTACAAGTTCGACCGGGATTAAACCGTCCCGGCCTGGCTCCTGATCCGGAAAAAAAACAGTGTACACAATCATAGCGAGCAAGGCGACACCGATACCCACGATGCTTGCCGGTTTTTTCAGTAAGGTGCTAGAATTCTTTTTGTTTTGCTTCATATTTGTATCATCCTTTTACTATATACTCAGCACTATTAATTTAGAATTTAATAGAAACTGTAATATTCTCTTTGTACGACGATTAAATCTAGCGAAGGAGCGACAAGTGTGGGCCGGAGTAATGAGACCGACAGTGATCTTCTGGCGGGCTCATTACGGGAGGCCATCACCAAGCGACGAAGCGGTATTGGAAACTGCTTTCTAGTAATAATCACAAAAAACTCTCTTACTTTCCATTTAATCAGTGCCGAGTATATAGACTGAACTAACGATTTTCCATACTACACGCTATGGCGCTTGCGGATGCCTCCCGCGATAAGCCGGGCAGAAAACCACTGCCAGTCTTATCGCTTCGGCTACCGCTGGAAGGCGCCTTCGCTAGATTACCTGTAATATTTATGACTGCATGATATAGTCATAATTCCTGTCTATATACTCTGCACCATTGATTTAGAATTCAATAGAAACAGTAACAATCGACTTATACGATGTACGACTCCAGCGAAGGAGCGACAAGTGTGGGCCGGAGTAATGAGACCGACAGTGATCTTCTGGCGGGCTCATTACGGGAGGCCATCACCAAGCGACGAAGCGGTATTGGAAACTGCTTTTTAGTAATAATCACAAATAACTCTCTTACTTTCCATTTAATCAGTGCCGAGTATATAGACTGAACTAACGATTTTCCATACTACACGCTATGGCGCTTGCGGATGCCTCCCGCGATAAGCCGGGCAGAAAACCACTGCCAGTCTTATCGCTTCGGCTACCGCTGGAAGGCGCCTTCGCTAGATTACCTGCAATATTTATGACTGCATTATATAGTCATAATTCCTGTCTATATACTCTGCACCATTAATTTAGAATTCAATAGAAACAGTAACAATCGACTTATACGATGTACGACTCCAGCGAAGGAGCGACAAGTGTGAGCCGAAGTAATGAGACCGACAGTGATCTTCTGGCGGGCTCATTACGGGAGGCCATCACCAAGCGACGAAGCGGTATTGGAAACTGCTTTCTAGTAATAATCACAAAAAACTCTCTTACTTTCCATTTAATCAGTGCCGAGTATATAGACTGAACTAACGATTTTCCATACTACACGCTATGGCGCTTGCGGATGCCTCCCGCGATAAGCCGGGCAGAAAACCACTGCCCGGCTTATCGCTTCGGCTACCGCTGGAAGGCGCCTTCGCTAGATTACCTGTAATATTTATGACTGCATGATATAGTCATAATTCCTGTCTATATACTCTGCACCATTAATTTAGCATTCAATAGAAACAGTAACAATCGACTTATACGATGTACGACTCCAGCGAAGGAGCGACAAGTGTGAGCCGGAGTAATGAGACCGACAGTGATCTTCTGGCGGGCTCATTACGGGAGGCCATCACCGAGCGACGAAGCGGTATTGAAAATTGCTTCCTAGTAGTAATCACAAAAAACTCACATACTTTCTATTTGTTAAGTGCCGAGTATATAGACTGAACTAACGATTTTCCATACTACACGCTATGGCGCTTGCGGATGCCTCCCGCGATAAGCCGGGCAGAAAACCACTGCCAGTCTTATCGCTTCGGCTACCGCTGGAAGGCGCCTTCGCTAGATTACCTGCAATATTTATGACTGCATGATATAGTCATAATTCCTGTCTATATACTCTGCACCATTAATTTAGAATTCAATAGAAACAGTAACAATCGACTTATACGATGTACGACTCCAGCGAAGGAGCGACAAGTGTGAGCCGGAGTAATGAGACCGACAGTGATCTTCTGGCGGGCTCATTACGGGAGGCCATCACCAAGCGACGAAGCGGTATTGGAAACTGCTTTCTAGTAATAATCACAAAAAACTCACTTACCTTCCATCTGTTAAGTGTCGAGTATATAGTCCAATAGTTTTTACATTCATATGTTACCAGTTCTGCAACCAAATGAAAACAGTCGCCACATAAGTGACGACCGCTTCAATTTCATTCCATCAATAGATTTTTCGCTCCCAATGCCGGTGTGCGGCGACCGCGGCGACGAACTCGCTGTTGAAATCCGCTGCGCCTGCCAGTACGATACCCGGACCTTCTTCCGCAATTGACGCCTCGAAGAAAGGCTTGCCGGTTGTGGCGATACCGATTGGTTTATAGTGCTGAAAAGCTTCGTTGATAAAATTGACGATATCTTGCATTAGTTTTCTTGGATTATCCGCCTCGCCTCCGACGACGTATAGTCCATCATACAATACGGAATGGACAGTTAGGAAAGTTTCCGTCACTTCGACTGCCAGTTTATCTTCACCATAAACGAAGCCGAACTTCTCGCCGACGATATCAACAGTCATCCCTGCTTCCAGACAAGCTTTGACAACCGCTTCCACTTCGCCGCCATTGAACTTTTCACCAATGAGAATAGCGATTTTTCGTGTAGCCGGCGATTTCGCCGTTAATTCCTGGCTAAGAGCTGGTGAGGATTCGGTCACATCCGATTCCTTGCCCTCGGGATGCTTGACGCCGACCGCTTCTGCGATAGCGGTTGCCAAGCCTTTATCGACATTGACAAACATATCCACAACTTGTTGTTTGATATTCTTATCTTTCACTTTACCGACTTCAAAACTGAACGCATCCACAATATGCTTTTTCTCGGGCAATGTCATACTGTTCCAGAAAAGACGTGCTTGCGAGAAGTGGTCACTGAAAGATTCGCTGCGCGCTTGAATTTTGCGTCCTTCCACCTTCTCTTGGTAATGAACGAAACCGCCTTCGTCTTCAGAAGATGTTGCCGGTGTATTGTTTGCCAGAGAATTTTTATGGTAGCTGACCTGCCCCACATTGATTGTCTGCCTGCCATAGCCATCACGTTGATTGTTATGGATCGGGCACACTGGGCGGTTAATCGGCAACTCGTGGAAATTTGGTCCGCCGAGGCGGATGAGCTGCGTATCCGTGTAAGAAAACAAGCGGCCCTGCAGCAACGGATCATTTGAGAAATCAATCCCCGGCACGACATTTCCCGGATGGAATGCGACTTGTTCCGTTTCGGCAAATACATTATCAACATTACGGTTTAGTGTCATCTTCCCGATGATTTTGACGGGGACTTTCTCTTCCGGCCATATTTTGGTCGGATCCAGAATATCAAAATCGAACATGAACTCATCTTTTTCTTCAATCAATTGGACACCGAATTCAAATTCGACGAAGTCCCCTTTTTCAATGGACTCCCAAAGGTCCCGGCGATGGAAATCTGGATCTTTCCCGCTGATTTTCTGTGCTTCATCCCACACGAGAGAGTGAACGCCGAGTTTCGGTTTCCAGTGGAATTTTACAAAATGCGCTTTCCCTTCAGCATTCACCAATCGGTATGTATGGACTCCGAATCCTTCCATCATCCTGAAACTCCGCGGAATCGTACGATCGGACATATGCCACATGATCATATGTGCAGATTCCTGGTTGCTCACGACAAAATCCCAAAATGTATCATGTGCAGAAGCCGCCTGTGGCATTTCGTTTTGGGGTTCAGGTTTTACCGCATGGACAAGATCGGGAAATTTGATGGCATCCTGGATGAAGAAAACCGGTATATTATTACCGACTAAGTCATAGTTCCCTTCTTCGGTATAGAACTTTACCGCAAATCCGCGTACATCCCGAACCGTTTCTGCCGATCCCTTACTGCCCGCAACCGTGGAAAACCGTGTGAAAACCGGTGTTTTCGAACCAGGCTCCTGCAGGAATGCAGCTTTCGTATAGTCTTTCATCGATTCATATAATTCAAATTCACCGTGGGCCGCGTAGCCTCTTGCGTGCACGACTCTTTCAGGAATCCGCTCATGGTCAAAATGGGTCATCTTTTCACGGAAGTGGAAGTCCTCCATCAATGTCGGACCACGTACCCCCGCTTTCAAGGAATGTTCGTCCTCTGACACTTTAAGTCCTTGGTTCGTCGTCATTTTTTCCCCCGCATCATATGAACGGAATGTTTCTAACTGTCTATTCTTATCATCATTATGTCTGCTGTCCAATGTCGTTTCCTCCATTCGGAATTTTAGTAGTCTACCACTCTATTCCCCAATGGACTCAACTCAAACAGACAAAATTAGAAAACGCCGATTCCTGCAATGTAGCCCAGAAATGCGAGGCCGATTCCCGAAATGTATATAAGCAGCAAATAGAGCACTGCAATCCTTTTCCTGTCGTATTTCCACATGGTAAGCAACTCTTTATTCATCGTAGAAAATGTCGTCAATGCCCCTGCAAAACCGGAGGCAAACAGTAAAGTCGCCCAGAAAGGCAATTCCAGTCCAAAAATAATACCGATCAATAAGGAACCTGCCAGGTTAACGAGCAATGTCCCCGCCGGAAATCCATCTTGCTTATTCATCTTTGCTGATATGAAATGTCGGATGACAGCTCCTAAAAATCCTCCGATTCCAATCATCAATAATTCGATGGACGTCATGTACGCACCCTCTTCCCGCCTAGACGAAAGCCGAGCCCCCCGGCAGAAAGTCCTCCGATTACACTACAGACGATATAGATACCAGCTAAAACAATTTGGCCTCTTTCCACAAGTAAAACTGTCTCAATACTTACAGCTGAAAACGTTGTGAATGAACCAAGAAAACCCGTCGCTACGATATCTTGCATATCCTTATGTATTGCCAATTTGCGAAAAGCCCCCGCTACAATGAAACATAGTAAAAACGTTCCGACAATATTTACCGCTAGCGTCGAAAAGGGGAATCCTGAATCATTGGAAACGACATGACTAATAGATACTCGCATAATCGCCCCTGCAGCTCCTGCTAAACCAATCAACAAGAGCTTTATCATATGGCAACTTTCTCAAGCAATCTTAGGGAGATCACCGTTTCAAGATCTAACTTTTTCTCAATTTTTCCGAATTGGATATGGATTTCGTCACCCTCGCGCCGGATGATTTCACCTTGACCGAATACACGGTGCTTCACCGCTGTTCCAACCGCAAGCTCTTCACTATCCTTAATGCCATCAGGATTAAGCGGAATCGATGCTTTCTTAATTTTGACCGGTTTCTGCTCTTTTTGAGCTTCACCAGGCTTCAGAAGCAGGCCCCGCACTTCATTCAGAAATCTTGAATCTTCTTTCGGTTTCCCTTCATCCTGACCATAAGAAAGCAATTCAAGCCGCTTTTTTGCACGTGTCATGCCTACATAAAAGAGGCGTCGCGCTTCTTCGAGCATAGCCACGTCGCTTTCATCTTCCTCTGAAGGAATGACCCCTTTCAGTAAATCAATCATGAACACACGCCGGAACTCGAGTCCTTTGGCACTATGGAAGGTCGATAATGTCACTGCGTTTTCGGGTGCATTGTATTTCGCATTTTGTACCGCTTGCTCAAGTTCTTTCAACCTGTTCGCAAATTCGACCATCGTCCGGAGCTGGGATGCGATTCCTTCAAGTGTGTCGAGAATGGTTAGGAGACTGTCAAAACGGAAGCCGAACTTTTCGGCCCTGCTTTTAAGTGCCGCCTCATAGCCCAGTTCATTCCGCACTAGCTTTATCACTTGCGCAGGGCGCATATCAGGAATCTTGTCGTACGCGTTCTTGTAGTCTGTCAGCTTTTTGATTTGACTGTCTTTCAAATCGACCGTCCGAATGAATGTACTGAATACATTCCCTTGTATGTTACTGTTTTCAAACGTTGTCAGCATGCTGCGTGAAATGAATGCATTCATCTTCATAATGAGCTTTGCGAATATATCTTTCCGTTCCGTATTGAAACTGAGACGCATGAAATTGAGGATATCTTCTACAATCCAATGGGAGAAAAACTTATCGTCTGCGTCTTTCATATAAAACGGAATGCCGCGCCTGTGCAATTCGTTCACAAACATTGTCGAAGAAGAGTTATTCCTGAACAATATAGCGATCTCATTCAAATTCTTTTCACCTAGCAGTTCGTACGTTACGTATTCAAGCTGCTGTTTCGGGTTATTCAGCTGTTTAATGTAGATCGGCTCCATCTTCCCGTTTTCCGTATGCATATCTTTCGGATAACGCTTTTTGTTCCGTTTGATGAACTTCGAAGACATTTCCACAATCTCTTTTGACGAACGGTAGTTGCGTTCCATCATGAGTACTTGGGCGTCCGGATAGACACGCTTAAAGTCCAACAGATAATCCGGCTCCGCCCCACGCCACGTATAAATCGACTGGTCATCATCCGCGACCACGCAAAGATTGCCATGATGCGCCACAAGATGCTCAACAATCTTATGTTGAACAAGTGACGTGTCTTGGCTTTCGTCTGTCAAAAGGTAGTCATAACGGGTACGGTAGTGCTCACTCAGCTGCTCATCTTCCCGAAGCGCCTGCTCCGCAATCGTCAGCATATCATCAAAGTCGAGCAGTAAATGACCACTTGTGCGTGTTTTATATTTTTCATATTTCCTTGCAATACGTCCCGCCTTGTCTACAGGACCTTTCAGATCTTCCCATTTCCCGATAGGTATCAAACGGTTTTTAATTGAACTGATGAATGTCGAGAGTGATGACAGTTCGTCATCGGTGCATTCTTCTTTCAATACGTCTTTATAAAGACCTTTCAATAAAAAGGATTTGTTGACCGACTGACGACCTGTCCCACTACCTTCAATCAGTTCATATGTCGTACCGTTTTTTTCTAAATAGGTACGCGCAATCGTAAACGCTAAACTGTGGATTGTGGAAAAGTCGACACGGGCACTCTCCGGGAAAAACCTTGCAAACCGTTCAGTCATATCACGTGCAGAGGCTCGGCTGAATGTTATCGCCTTAATCCGTTTCGGGCTGACATTCTTTTCTTCAATCAAATAACCGATCCGCATAATCATCGTCGTCGTTTTCCCGGACCCCGGGCATGCTAACAGCAGAAGCGGCCCTTCGGTTTGCAGCACCGCTTTCTTTTGTACATCGTTCAAATCTATATTTAATTCCTTCTTTTTTCGTTCAAAAAAATCACTCATTTTTCGTAACTCCTTTTACTTGCAATGTACTTAATTTATCATATGGGCGCTAACTTGTAGAGGAATCGAGTGTCATTCATACAACAAAAATGCAAAAAACCTCTACACATTAACTGTGCAGAGGCCATCTAATTCTTAATCAATCACGCCAGAGGCTGTAACTTGATTCAGCAAGGGTTTGAACCCCCACTGAATTGAATGCATATCCAACAATCATCCCGGCACTTATGGAAGTGGGGGACTTCTGCTGAATTAAGTTAAAATCCGCCTGTTTCAAGCTTATCGTTCTTTAGATCCTTTTTTCCTTCTCCGCCGCCTGTGTACTCGGTAGACGCGACTTCATTCGTTTGGCGTTCTTCATCGGAAAATTCCTTGCCTTGCATTTCAGTCTGATTCAAGCCATCCGTCTTTTTATCCGACATCGGTTTCTTTTCTTCTTTCGGCACTGTTCCTCACTCCTCTTTTGGGATTCGTCAGTAAAAATATACCCTCATTGGAATGTTCCTAATCATTTCACATGCCAGTCGGAATGGAGGAGTGAAAACACCAATGCATCATGAGAAACACCGTTTTGGAATAAATAACTTCTTAGCTTGCCCTCTTCCATGAATCCGAATTTCTTCAATAGACCGATTGATGCAGCGTTTGCGGGAAATGTAACCGCTCCAATACGATGAAGGCTGAGTTCTTTGAAGGAGTAATTCAAAACCTCCCGCAAAGCTTCGGAAGTAATGCCACTTCTCCAGTAATCTGGATGTATTTCGAATCCGATTTCAGCTTTTTTCATGCCTACAGACAAGTTATTCAATCCGATTGTGCCGACAAATCGTTCCCCGTCTCTTAAGCTAATCGCCCAGCGCATCCCTTTTTTCGTTTCATAATTGTTCTTAAAATGCTGAATGATTTTTTCAGCCTGAACCAGCTCGTACATCGGATCCATCCCATAATACTTTACCACTTCAGGATTTGAAAAAATTTCAAATAATGCCGGTGCCTGGTCAGGTTGTACTTCAGTCAATCGAAGGCGTTGCGTAGTTAAATTCGGAATTGTCATAGGCTACCCTCCTTCACTTTTTGATTACATCGGCAAACAAGAGCGGATTGCATTGTTCAATATATCTATCTTCCGCAGGAAAATACCGATTTTCATACTTTGATACGATTTCTTCCGAGCTTCCTATATATGTATCCCTGTCCAAAGCCCGTTTTAATCTCGTTTTTTTATCCACATCTAAATAGATGACCTTATCAAAGTATGATCTCAATTCAGGACGTTGCAGAAAAACACCTTCGACTATTACAGTGGTGCCAGCAGGGACCGCAAATTTCCGCAATGTATAACTGTCGGTTGCTTTGTCATATATTTCGATTGTTTCATTGATATCCAAACCATTTTTCAATGGTTGCAAAATCTTTTCCACTAAATAATCGTACCGCCATTGCAAATAATAATAGCAATACCACTCTTCATAATTGTCGTTATAACGGATTTTCTCCATATGAATGAAATCATCAAGTTCAAAAAGTATTGAACCCTGTAGTTGTCTTTGTAAAGTACGTGCATACGTCGTTTTTCCTGATCCACCGCCGCCGTCAATCCCAATGATATATGATTGATCGGTTTGCCTTATCATTTCGGTACCCCGATTTCGTTGAATGGATAAAACCTGAATTTCACCGATCCTACAACAGTTTTTTCATCAATGCAACCGATGATTCTGCTGTCTGTGCTGTTTCTCCTGTTATCCCCAAGAACGAACAAATAGCCTGCTGGCACTTCCACCTCAAAATCTTGTGTCAGTTTCTGACCATCGTTTATTTTATCTTTTTCCTCTTGAATATAGTCCTCTACATATTCTTCTCCGTTTATATAAAGTTTGTCATCTTTCATAACGACGACGTCGCCGGGCATGCCGATCACCCGCTTAATGAAATCATCGTCCGAATTCGGGGCGTGGAAAACAATCATATCAAAACGGTTAATTTTATAAATTTTTGATATGACGACTTTATTGGCATCTTCAAAAGTCGGCTGCATCGATTGACCGGATACAACAACAGGTGTAAATAAAAACTGGCGAATGACAATTGCGATGACAAATGCAATTGCTATTGATTGTATCCACGAAATGAGTTCCCTTTTTCCACTCTCTCTCATTTACTAACCCCATTCACAATGTATAATTATATTAATTTTTCATATAACGGTAACACTTTTTGTCTATTCTACTCTGTTTTATATTCTATTCTTTATCCTCGATTCCTGCCCAATATAAAAAGTTAGTTATCAAAAACCGCCCTCCAATTTATCGGAAGGCGGTCATAGTTATATTTTAAAATGGCTGATAGCGGTATAAAGATCGTCACTCAATCCGGATAATGTATCCGCGGCTTGTGCCACTTCACGGACTGCGTGAAGCTGTTCGTCTGTCGATGCACTGATTTCTTCGCTTGCGGCAGCTGTTTCTTCAGCCGTTGCGGCCATCGTTTCAATCGTCTGCATAACCGTCTCTTTATGTGCGACCACTTTGTTCACTTCTTCATAGACACTGCTGATAGATTGTTCCAGCTTGTTCATAAGTCCTGAAATATCCCCGAACGTTACTTGTGTAGCTTGTACGACTTTTCCCTGATTTTCAAATGTCTCCCCGGTTTCCCTCATTTGCAAGGAAACTTGACGAGAGCCATTTTGAAGTTCTTGAACAGTCGTTTTTACTTCCTCTGTTGCACGTGCAGATTGTTCAGCGAGTTTCCGTACTTCATCTGCAACGACGGCGAATCCCCTACCATGTTCACCAGCGCGTGCTGCTTCAATGCTAGCATTGAGGGCCAACAAGTTCGTCTGCGTTGAGATTTGTGAGATTGTTTCCATGACAATTCCGATTGCACCCACTTTTGTTTCTAGATCACCAACGACGTCCGCCATCGATTGCAGGTTCGTTTTCCAACCATCGAACGATGTTTGCAGCTGATTGACCTGGCTGAGTCCACTCTTATTGACCTCTTCCGCTTCTGTCGCAATTCCCGTCATTATACCAGCCTTCTCCTGTATTCCTACGATTTGATCGCCTAAATGATCAATCGTTTTCGTCACATCTTCCGTATCATGTGCAGATTTCGTTGCTCCCGACGCAATATCGTCAATTGCTCCAGCCATCTGTTCACTGATTGCGTTCGTCTCCTCTGCGGACGCACTCAAACCTTCTGCCGAAAGACGAACTTCTTCAAATGACGTGTTAACGACTGTTATGACATCACGGACTTTCGACACCATCGAATTGAAATTTTCCGCAAGCTGGCCAAATTCATCTTTCGATTTCACATCCGCATGTGCAGTAAGATTTCCTTCCGCCATTTTATCCATTGCGGATTGGAGAGTGTACAGCGGTCTAATTAGCCGTGAAATCAATATCCACAAAATAACAATGACAGCAGCTTCAGTTAGAAGCGCAATGAGCAGGATTAGATTTCGCGCCGCAGTTACTGAGTCTTTAATGGCACCAACATCATAGACCGTCCCTATTTTCCAGTCGAAACCATTCACCGTCTGATAGACACCTATCTTTTTTCTGCCACTTTCGCTAAATTCCATTATTCCGTCCGTTGTTCCGTCAGCATACATAGAGGCAACCTGTTTTTCCTCAATACTGCTTTCGCCTTGCGTAATTGGATGTACGACCGCTACACCCGCTGCATCATAAATGAATTGGTAACCTTCGAAACCAGGATCCGTTTTACCGATGCGGTCTGAAAGCGATGTAAGTAGGAGATCGACTCCGATTGCCCCGACAAATTTTCCATCTTTCTCTATCCCTTTTGCGGCTGTAATGACGTAGCCGCCTGTAAATGCGTCAACATAAGGATCCGTCCATACGACTTCACCCGGATTTCCCTTCGCTAACTGGTACCACCCGCGCGACGTCGGATCATATCCTTCGGGCGGAGGAGTATCCCCAACTAGTTTCGTATGTTTATTTTCAAATCCGAAAAAAATCGCTTCCGTTTCAGATAATTGATTTTTGTATGTTGAAAATGCATCGTGTATTCCTTTATCAAGGCCATCCGTCATATCTTCTAATCCAGTTTGCGTATCGATATAATCAACGACCTTACTATTTTCAGCTACGATAGCTAACGCATTTTCATACTGCATGAGGAAGTTCTGAATGGAATGATTCATTTCTTCAACAGTTACTGTGCTGCTATTTAGTACGTTTTCAGTGGCGTTTTTCTCCATCTGCTTACTGACAACCACGTAAATTAATAAAATTGAAATGAAGAATATCAGAAAAGTACCAGCCACTATCTTTGTGCGAATTGATTTCATCCCATTCTGCCCCTTTACAGCAATAATTTGCTTGATCATTTTGTATTATTATGACTCTTCTTTAATTATAGTCTATTAGTCTGTGGTTTCAAAGAACTTTCTGACTATTTACGCTGTCGTTAAGTGACAGATCCCCGTACTTTGTCTATTTTTCTCCAAAAAAAAAGCACTTACAGTCGGCGCTTTTTACTCAACACTTTGTAAATGCTTCACACAATTAAATAACTCGCATAAGTTTCTTTCCTTCTGAAGTTTGATAATAGTAATCGACGTATTTTCAAGGTCTGTCCCAAAATCTTTATGAGGAACGAGTTCTTTGATTAATCGGCCGATAAATCCTCCATGACTAACAACTAAGATTCGTTTGTCAGGATGCAATTCATTCATTTCCTCGATGAATTCGATTCCTCGCGAAACAATTTCTTCCTGCGGTTCGAAACCGAGCTCTAGTTTTCTCCATGAGTGGCCCCATTTCTCGACACGCTCCGATTCTGTCATCCCTTCAATCAGACCGCCCCCGGATTCCCTCAGACGATTGTCCGCTACTAGAGGGAGGCCCGGCTTGCTTCGTGCGATGATTTCAGCCGTCTTTGCCGCCCGAATCAAAGGGCTCGTGTAGATGATGTCCCATTGTTCGCCGGAAAGCCTTGCCGCTACATGTTCTGCCATTTCAATTCCGTCTGCGTCGAGCGGGACATCTGTACTTCCTTGTGCTCTTCCTTCTTTATTCCATGCAGTGACACCATGCCTAACAAATCCGAATGTCGTTATGTCGATCACACCTTCACTATTATATTAGTTGAAATAAAGCACCCCATTGAATCCGCTACGGCGCTCGGGTATGCCTCCCGCCATAAGCCTAGCTGCTGCGCTACTAGTCTTACGGCTTCGGCTACCCCTAAAAAGGCGCCTTCGCTTAGTTTAGATAGATATTCATTTGCTCAACATATATAGTTTTAATTTTAGTCTATTTGCGCTATATAAATTGGAATAAAGAATCTTCCTACAAATTCGTTTCGGCGCTTTGTGGATGCCTCTCGCATTAAACCAAGCCACTGGAAAAGTTCTTTTTTATAGTAAGAACTAGTTGATTGGAGTGGAAAGCGTCCGCTCAGAACGAATATCAACGGGTTTGAAGGAAATCGGACTTTTTCAGGGCCCTCCGTTAAGCCCCGCTACTTACACGACATACCCGAGCGACCGTAGCACATTGTTCATGAATGATTCTGTATATAAATAAACCTCTTCACGTTCCGGTTCCTGGTAAACATCATGATACAGACGCTTCCACTGCTTATATTGAAATTCGGAAAGGTCTTGCCTCAGCAACCATTTCTTCGCAATGGATATATCCGTGATCCTATCATCTTGTGCACTATGCATAAGCACCGGTATATCATGCATGCTTCCTTCATGCAGTACAACTGACTTCATGTACGCCTGTAATTCTTTGTACCAAGCCACAGTGCTTTCAGTTCTATAAAGGTCGTCTTGCTTGGCTTCTTCATATAAATCATGATTGCTTGTCAACATTTCAATGCTGATTTCATGGTCCAGCTTCATGGATGTCGATAGCTTTGCCAGTACATTCGAAAATTTAGGCGGCTGGTGTCGCAATGCAAGCCATGGCGAACTGAGAATGACTCCCGCGCATTCAATTTTCCTTCTTTGCAAATGCCGCATGATGAACGTCGCGCCCATGCCGTGTCCAATGATGAACAAGGGTAAATTATCATCGAGGCCCACCGCTATCAGTTTTTCGACATATTTATTGTATGTATCAAATTGCTTATCATGGATTGTACCGACGCCTTCTGCTCCATGTCCAGGCAAATCGCCCGTCACGACATGGAAACCATTATTGCGCAGTTTCTGAATAAGCCATGCATTTCTACTATGGTGTTCGTACACATTATGGACGATGGCCACGACAGCTTTCGGCTGCCCTTCCGCTTCCCATTTCCACACGGTCATCTTCCCCTTATCTCTTGAGTTCTCTTTTCTGTATATTTCCCTCTTAACCTTCAATAAAAACCTATTCTTTGTTAGGATAATTATACACTACATATAGAAAAGAGGCAGAGCATCATGATTTATCCGTATAAAGATAAAACTCCCGTAATCGATCCATCCGTTTTCATTGCAGATTATACGACGATTTCCGGAGATGTAACAATAGGTGCCGAAACATCAATATGGTTCAATACAGTGATTCGCGGAGACGTTTCTCCTACAATCATTGGACGTAAAGTAAGCATCCAAGATTTATGCTGCCTTCATCAAAGCCCGCAGTTTCCACTTATCATTGAAGACGAGGTGACAATTGGACACCAAGTCACATTGCATAGTTGCACGGTGAAAAAAGGTGCACTTATCGGCATGGGCTCCATTATTTTAGACGGTGCTGAAATAGGTGAAGGTGCATTCATCGGCGCCGGCAGTCTGGTTCCACCGGGTAAGAAAATCCCGCCGAATATGCTTGCACTTGGGTCCCCTGCAAAAGTTGTGCGAGAGCTGAACGATGATGATCGTAAGGACATGGTGCGGATTGTTCGGGAGTATGTGGAAAAAGGCCAAATTTATAAGAGTCTGCAAAAATGAGTAAGGAGCTGCCCTTGAAGGCGGCTCTTATTTTTTTACGAATAAAAGAATCACTAAACCAATCAGCACAATTAACCCGAAAACTCCGACCAATAGTAGCAAGCCCATAAATGTTAATGAACCCATTGTTTCTCCTCCTGAATGATTTTCTTTTTACCAATTGTACCATTCGATGAAACTCTATGACAGATGGCGCGAACTGGACGACTGATTCGAGAAACTGTACGACAGCGGACGTGAACTGGACGACAGAAACGAAACTATACGACAGATCACGCGAACTGGACGACTGATTCGAGAAACTGTACGACAGCGGACGTGAACTGGACGACAGAAACGAAACTGGACGACGGATCACGCGAACTATACGACTGATTCGAGAAACTGTACGACAGCGGACGTGAACTGGACGACAGAAACGAAACTGGACGACGGATGGCGCGAACTGTACGACGGATTCGAGAAACTATACGACAGCGGACGTAAACTGTACGACAGAAACGAAACTGGACGACGGATGGCGCGAACTGTACGACGGATTCGAGAAACTATACGACAGCGGACGTAAACTGTACGACAGAACTGGAAAACTCTACTTCATCTGCCCAGGCAATCTTCCTTTAAATTCGCTCCGGCTACCCCGGTACAGTAAGGCGCCTATGTTACGTTTATACATGTATTCACATAATCAACATATATAAAAAAACGCTGGAAGACAGGATAAGTTCCCTGCTTCCAGCGTTTTCAGTAAATTACCGACCTGCTTGTTCTTTTAATGCTCCGGCTTTATCCGTTTGTTCCCACGGTAGATCAATGTCTGTGCGGCCGAAGTGACCGTATGCAGCCGTTTGTTTGTAAATAGGACGGCGCAGATCTAGCATTTTGATGATGCCTGCCGGGCGAAGGTCAAACAGTTCGCGCGTCAGTTCCACAAGTTTACTTTCTTCAACAGTGCTGGTCCCGAATGTATCGATGGAAATCGAGACGGGTTGAGCTACTCCGATCGCATAGGCAAGTTGGACTTCACAACGATCTGCCAGTCCTGCAGCAACGATGTTTTTTGCGACATAACGTGCCGCATAAGAAGCCGAACGGTCAACTTTAGTTGCATCTTTGCCTGAGAACGCGCCGCCGCCATGACGTGCATAGCCGCCGTATGTGTCGACGATGATCTTACGTCCTGTCAGACCCGCATCCCCTTGAGGGCCCCCTATTACGAAACGGCCAGTCGGGTTGATAAAGTACTTCGTGTCTTCATCAATCAACTCTGTCGGTACTACTGGATTAATGACGAATTCTTTAATATCGCTCTGAATTTGCTCAAGTGCCACTTCCGGGTGATGTTGCGCTGAAATGACAATTGTATCAATTCGGACAGGCGTATTGTTTTCATCATACTCGACAGTCACTTGCGTTTTACCATCCGGGCGTAAGTAGGCAAGCGTCTCATCTTTGCGCACTTGTGCAAGGCGGTATGATAGTTTATGGGCTAAACTGATCGGCAGCGGCATCAGTTCCGGTGTTTCATTACAAGCGTAACCGAACATCAACCCTTGGTCACCTGCTCCGATGTCTTCAAGTTCATCATCTGTCATTGATCCTTCGCGCGCTTCTAGTGCCTGGTCCACACCCGCAGCGATATCGGCTGATTGTTCATCGATTGCAGTCAGAACTGCAGATGTTTCCCAATCGAAACCGTATTTCGCACGCACGTAACCAATTCCTTTAACAGTATCACGCACCACTTTTGGTATATCGACATATGTTGTAGTTGTGATTTCCCCTGCTACAAGAACCAGTCCTGTAGTGATCGTCGTTTCACAAGCAACACGTGCATTCGGGTCTTCTTCCAAAATCGCATCTAGAATTGCATCCGAAATCTGGTCACACATTTTATCCGGGTGTCCTTCAGTTACCGATTCTGAAGTAAATAGTCTGCGGTTAGTCATTTCGTTTCCTCCTTATATCCTACGAGATTGATACGGTACTCATATGTCCCATGTAGAGTCCTTCCATACCGGAATGGACTACAAGCCATTTCGAGCTCTATACACGAGGATTAAGGGCGATATCATATAAAAAGCCCTTCACTCACGTACTAATACATGAGGAAAGGCATGATTTCAAAGGCACCTTTCACTCTTATCATACAAGGACCGTGCCTTGCTACAGGTTTGGCACCTTCGCGCAGACGGTAATGTCATTGCAGGTTGCCGGGTTTCATAGGGCCTGACCCCTCCACCAGCTCGGGATAAGAGTATCCGTTCAATTATTTATGCTACGAAAAATCTTGTTCCATGTCAAATCTTTTTACCTAATTCACATCAAAATGCTTGAGCTTTTAATTAGTATAGTTTATTATTCTCAATATGTTATACTAATTAGGAAATGTGATGACACCCACTTCATGGGACTACATGCAAAGGACGGTATATAATTATGATATCTGCAAAAATCAGCGACGACCTAAACAAAATTCTTTCTGGTGAAAATGTACACATTCAACTTTCGGTTCCACAGCTTGTTGAAAAAGCGGTAACTCGCGGAGAAGCTAAACTGACTTCGGATGGAGCTGTCACGGCTCAAACAGGAAAGTATACAGGTCGTTCCCCTAAGGATAAATATATTGTCGAGGAAGCGTCCTCCAAAGACAAAATCGATTGGGGCAGTGTTAACCGTCCAATTTCTTCCGATATTTTCGATTCCTTATATAATAAAGTATTAACTCATTTAAAGAAAAAAGACGAACTGTTCGTCTTCAAGGGCTTTGCTGGTGCAGACCCGGCATCACGTCTATCCATTCAAGTCGTGAATGAATTCGCTTGGCATAACCTGTTCGTCCACCAATTGTTCATCCGTCCGACAGAAGATGAGCTAGTAACACACGAATCCCAGTTCACAATCGTTTCGGCGCCAACATTTAAAGCGAATCCTGCTGTCGACGGAACAAACTCGGAGACATTCATCATCGTTTCAATGGAGAAACGCATCGTTCTTATCGGCGGAACTGAATACGCCGGTGAAATGAAAAAGTCAATCTTCTCCATCATGAACTACTTGCTTCCCGAAAACGGAATTATGCCGATGCACTGTTCAGCTAACGTTGGGGAAGACGGTGATGTTGCATTATTCTTCGGACTTTCTGGAACTGGCAAAACAACACTTTCCGCCGATGCTAACCGTAAATTGATCGGTGATGATGAACACGGTTGGTCTGATACGGGCGTATTCAACATCGAAGGCGGCTGCTATGCAAAATGCATTAATCTGTCGCAAGAAAAAGAACCTGAAATCTTCGGTGCAATCCGATTCGGCTCTGTGTTGGAAAACGTTGTCGTCGACCCGGAAACTCGCATTCCCGATTACAATGATGGCACGTTGACTGAAAACACGCGTGCAGCTTATCCAATCCAAGCAATTGATAACATTGTCGATCCTTCAGTCGCGGGTCATCCGAATACGATTGTGTTCTTAACGGCCGATGCATTTGGCGTACTGCCTCCAATCTCGAAATTAACAAAAGAACAAGCAATGTATCACTTCCTTAGCGGCTTCACTTCGAAACTTGCTGGAACTGAACGCGGAATCACATCGCCTGAAGCAACATTCTCAACTTGCTTCGGTTCACCATTCCTCCCACTTCCAGCGACTGTGTACGCTGAAATGCTTGGGAAGAAAATCGATGAGCATGATGCACAAGTATTCCTGGTCAACACAGGATGGACTGGCGGCGTTTACGGCGTAGGTAAACGTATGGATCTGAAATACACGCGTACAATGGTACGTGCAGCGCTTGCAGGGGATTTGAATGACGTTGAAACGGAAACCAACGGCATATTCGGTCTTGAAATGCCGATAGCTATCGATGGTATTCCGACAGAAGTCTTAAATCCGCGCAATGCATGGGCTGATGGTGATGCATATGATGTAAAAGCAAAAGAATTATCAAATATGTTCCGTGAAAACTTCAAAAAGTTCGGTACTGTTTCCGAGGAGATTACTCTTAAAGGCGGACCAATCGCCTAATTATATATGTATGGGGTAGCACATGTAAATGTGCTACCCCTTTTTTCTGTCACCTTTCATTTTTAATCTCGAATCTGAAAAAACCGCTTTTTCACTTCCCCTGCCTTCTCATCCAATTGCACAGATCACGTACTAACTGTGCATTCATAACGGGGGGAATGAAGTGCGTATACTCGGGAAAATACCATGTTTCGTACACTTTCTTATGTTCACGCAGTGCATTCTCCAGCAATATCGCCTGTTGAAATGAAACATTCTCGTCAATCATGCCATGAATGATCAATACTGGTGCGGTAATTTCATCAACACGAAACAATGCCGTCCGGTTTCTGTATTCATCCGGCATATTATTCGGTGTCCCGCCAATTACCCTTTTCATCATCCGCCGCATGTCTTTCCGTTCATTGTACGTAAATACAATATCGGATACCCCTGACCACGTGACGACCGACGTGATATCCTCCCGTAAAATAGCTGTCCAAAGCGCCATGATGCCGCCCCTCGAAAACGCAAACAAATGAATTCGTTCTACATTGGTCTTAGGATTCTGCTTAAGGACATCAACAGCATTCAGCGCGTCCTGACGATCTGCACCTGCAAACTCGTCTCGTCCTTCTCCGCCGCGATTTCCGCGGTAATAGGGTGCAAATACAACAAACCCCTGAGATGCGAATTGGGCGATCCGTGCGGGTCGAACCATTCCGACATGCTGCATGCCCCCTCTCAAGTAGATGATGCCTTCATAGTTTCCGTCTACAATCGGTTCTGCCATAAGTCCCTTCACTTTCAAACCATCTGACAAATATGTAATTTCTTCAAGAAAAACGTGCGGGTTCGGTGAAGGGTAAGGCCTGCGATGAACAATCATACTATCATGATTCATGTGCTTCCACCCACTCTCTTAACAATTCCATCCCTGTGTCCTTCATATGAAAACTCAATTCTTCGCAAGCATCAAGTTCATCATTTGTCATCCACAGAGCGCCTCCCGTTTCGTAAAGTCTCGGATTCTCATCAATCTCTGCAACTTTACCCGTAAAAACTGCTTTGCAAAAGGTGATATTGCTGCGAACGATGTATTCCGCAAAATTAGTAACATCTGTAATGGTGACACCGGTTTCTTCAATCGTTTCCCGTATGGCGGCTTGCTCGATGGTTTCTCCCTTTTCCGCTTTACCACCCGGGAACTCTATCCCCCGAACTGAATGGCGGGTCAGAAGCCATTTTTCTTTATATTTCAGCACGACAAGAACATGCCGAGCAGGCATCCCGGAATGATTTCTTCCAAAGATCAGCTCGACACGGCCACCGTTTACATCATTAAATGTAAGCATAGAAATCCCGTCCTTTTGTTCATTCTAGCGTTGGGCGGCATTCCTATCAACAAAATACGGAAGTTCTTCGATGAACCGTTTCGTATTTTCATCCGTAAACTCATGAATAAGCGCATACAATCTCATTGTACGTTCATCGACTTTGTAATTATTCCTACCATAATGATAAGGCATGAACGGTAAATGCGATCTTAGGAAATTTCGGAATTCAAGCTCGTATATCTGTTTAAACAAACGATGAAAAACGGGAATATACTCACGTTCCACATCGACTTCAAATTCCCACGGGGAATCATCCGGGTGATAATAAACTTGCTGATTCACGATCGAAACGTATATTTTGTATTTTTCCATGCTACCCATCCTTTTTTCTTTTTAGCATGGCTTACAATGAACAAAAGCATGCATCCCCTTTTACAGGGGATGCATGCTTTTTCACGATTTACGCTTTCACGTCAATCGAAGCTCCTTTGTGAGGATGAGCGGAAACTGACTGATCAGATAAACTATTCATCATTTCAGTAGCCGCTACAGTGTTCATGGAAAGAGCGTTGTTTAAAACACTTAACTGAACAGTCGATTGCAAACTTCTTAATTGACCGGCCATTATGGAACTCATATCCACACGCCATCACTCCCCTCAAGTTTACTATCGACATTTCATCCATCTTTTGAATTCATATTACTTATTTATTGTCTTCACCGAGAAATGCATTCAGCATCCATTGATGTTTCTCGATACTTTGGTAGGTCGCGTTCAGTAAGTCTTCGGTCATATCGTCGCCATCTTTAGCGGCCAAATCCATCCCTTTTTTCAAGGACTTCATAATTTCGCCGAAATCAGCAACAACCGTCTTTACCATTCCATCCTCTTTTTCCTTTCCTGTCGCTTCTTTTACGACAGATTGCTCAAGATGCTCTTTCAGCGTCGCAACCGGATTACCTCCAAGTGTCAATATACGTTCCGCAATCTCATCCATATGCAACGTTGCTTCATTATACAATTCTTCAAATTTCGCATGCAAAGTAAAGAAATGATGTCCTTTTATGTACCAATGGTAATTATGAAGTTTCGCATACATCACCGACCATGTTGATACTTGCACATTCAATTCATCGATAAGTTCTTTTGACATAAAAAATCTCTCCCTTTTTTTGTTTTATATAATTCATCTCTCTGTTAATTTACCACCAAAGACACTACAATAAACATATAGGCGTTATTAGGGAGATTTTAAATGAAAAGAATAATAATCGGCATCATCAAATTATATCAAAAGGTAATTTCACCATTGACGCCGCCTTCATGCCGTTTTTATCCCACCTGTTCACACTACGGCATTGAAGCTGTTGAAAAACATGGTGTATTGAAAGGCTTATGGCTTGCAGTACGCCGGATTTCAAAATGCCATCCGTTCCATGAAGGCGGATTTGACCCCGTACCCGAGAAAGAATCTCAAAAAATGTAATTTACTTCACAAGATGGTTTGGCACGGCTGCCGGACCATCTTTTTTTCGATAAAAATAAAACCGCTAATTTAGTTGCCAAATCGGAAACTCTCTTGTATGATAAAAAAGTCAGTTCGCTAAATCGTAATCGTTACTATTAAGAAAAACGGAGGATACATCTAATGAACAAGAGATTCTTAATCATCTTTTCCGCAATTATAATTATGCTACTCAGTGCTTGCAACAATAATGAGGTACCGCAAAAAAAGGCAGAAACCGGAACAGATAATGAAAAATTATCCGTTTATACAACTGTCTACCCTCTTCAATATTTCACCGAACGGATCGGCGGCGACCAAGTAAATGTCAAGTCCATCTATCCTGCCGGCTCGGACGAGCATACATTTGACCCTACGCAAAAAGATATGATGGCACTTGCTGACTCGGATCTATTTTTCTATGTCGGTCTAGGGCTCGAAGGGTTTGTAGATAATGCCAAAAAAACATTGAAAAATGAACATGTAAAAATGGTGGCGACAGCTGAAGATATTCCTGAAGAAATGCTTGAAGAAGGACATGATGATCATGAAGGGCATGACAGTGATGAAGGGCATGAAGGGCATAATCATGGCAGTCTCGATCCGCATGTTTGGATTTCACCAGTGCTAAGTGCCGAATTAGCTACTTCCATCAAAGAAGAATTAATTGAGGCAAAACCAGAAATGAAAGATGAATTCGAGAAGAATTTCAAACAATTGTTAGTTGAAATTGCCGAACTTGATGGCAAATTCCAAGAAATGGCCGCCAATGCGCCTTCCAAAACATTCTTTGTTTCTCACGCTTCATTCGGTTATATTGCCAATGCATACGGTCTTAAACAAGTCGCAATTGCAGGACTTAATTCACAGAGCGAGCCTTCACAAAAACAATTAGCCATAATTGTCAAAGAAGCAAAAGAGCAGGATGTACACTATGTACTATTTGAACAGAATGTTTCATCAAAGCTGACGGAAGTCGTCCGCAAAGAAATCGGTGCAGAATCATTGATGCTTCATAATCTAGGTGTATTAACAGTCGAAGATGTAAAGAACAATGAAACTTATTTCTCTTTGATGGAGCGCAATATTGAAACACTTAAGAAAGCATTGAGTGGTAAGTAATTGAAGAAAGGCTGTCCCGCATACCGGTTTTCTGGTATACGGGACAGCCTTTTTTGCGGTTATAGTGGATTGCAGTGACAGTCCCGATATTCCCCTACTCCAAATCTACCAACTCTTTCAATTTCCGACGCAACAATTTATTCGAGGCGTTTCTAGGCAGTTTATCGACGATATAAAACGATTTCGGTACTTTGTAGCGCGCCAATCTTTCTTCGCAAAATGACGCTAAATCATCGGCTGATAATTCCCCGGACATCACAACAAACGCAATCGGAACACTTCCCCATTCGAGATGTTCTATCCCGCAAACGCCCGCCTCGCGGACATTGGGGTGCGAAGCCAGTATATTTTCAATTTCTGCAGGATAAATATTTTCTCCGCCTGAAATGATCAAATCCGATCTTCTGTCGACGATATACAAATACCCTTCCTCATCTAAATATCCGATATCTCCTGTCGGAAGCCATCCATCTTCCAATGGATCTAATTCCGAAAAACGGCCGATATAACCGGGAGTGACGTGCGGTCCACGAATAAATACCTCCCCTTTATCACCCGGAGTTTCTGTATCTTTGATTTTGATTTGATTGAAAAACAAAGGCTTGCCCGCCGAACCCATTTTCCTCATTGCATCGTTTGCTGACAAAGTCGCTGTTTGTGAACTGGTTTCCGTCATGCCATATGTTTGGAGAACAGGTACTTCAAGTGCTTTTGCCCGATTCAAGTAATCGATCGGCACGGGGCCGCCGCCAGCGAGCATAGTCTTGAATGATGGATGGGCAACTGTATTTTCCTTTTCAAGTTCACGCAGGACTTTATCCAATGTGAGTGAAACTACGGACATCCGTGTAACCGAACCGCTACCGACAGCCTGCGCGGATTTTACCGCATCGAATTTTTCATGTAACTGGACTTCCATTCCGTAAAGAACTGAACGGACGAGAATCGAAAAACCACTAATATGGAATAGCGGCATCGCGCAAAGCCAGACATCTTCTTCATCCAACCCCAGATTCAAAACTGACGACAATGCACTTGAAACATGGTTGCCGGCTGTCTGTCTTACACCTTTCGGAAAGCCGGTCGTACCGGATGTATACATGATTGTAATAGTCCTGTCGGATTCCCATATTTCCCGGGTCACAAAAACCTGTTCAGCACTGTCGTTAAGTGATGAAAAAGAAAGCTGCCGCACCGCTGTATCAGAAACGACACTTTTTAGTTCATCTGACACGATAACGGTTGTTGCACCTGAATCATCTAATTGGTACTCGATTTCTTTTTTGGTCAGCCGGCTGTTCAGCATGACGATCTCAAGTCCTGCGAGTATACATGCGTGAATAATGAATACCATTTCTGCATTGGATGGTCCGAGTAATGCAATTCGATTCCCCTCATTCAAGCCATTTGTTCTCAGTTTCCGTGCTAGAGTCATCGCACGATCTTTCAGTTGTGCAAATGTCCACTTTTCACTTTTGAATGAAAAAGCAGTTTTGTCGGGTGTTAAATATGCCCGTTGCATTAACCAGTTCGGTATCATTCGATCACCTTCCATTCAGAAAAAGCTGCCCGATGAGAGGCAGCTTTCTTAGTGTACATACAGTTTCGACGCCAAGGCTTCCAGCTGGTAGGGATAGAACTTCATCCCTCCTTTTCGGGTCTAAATGGCGCCTTACGCTTTTCTTAGATTAAGGGAAGCGCGGGAATTGTCCGAAGTCCGGTTTACGTTTTTCTTTGAACGCATCACGGCCTTCTTTCGCTTCGTCTGTCGTGTAATAGAGAAGCGTTGCATCGCCCGCAAATTGTTGAAGACCCGCAAGTCCGTCTGTATCCGCGTTCATTGCTGCTTTTACGAAACGAAGTGCCGTAGGGCTCATGCCGAGCATCTCTTCACACCATTGAACCGTCTCGTCTTCCAGTTGCTCGTAAGGAACCACTGTGTTGACAAGTCCCATGTCGAGCGCTTCCTGTGCGTTGTATTGACGGCATAGGAACCAGATTTCACGCGCTTTCTTATGACCGATGATCCGTGCCAAGTAGCCCGAACCGTAACCTGCGTCGAATGAACCGACTTTAGGTCCTGTTTGTCCGAAAACAGCATTTTCTGCTGCAATCGTCAAATCACAAACGACATGAAGAACGTGTCCGCCGCCGATGGCATATCCTGCTACCATTGCAACTACCGGTTTCGGGATAACACGGATCAGACGCTGTAAGTCCAAAACGTTAAGACGTGGAATTTCGTCATCACCGACGTATCCGCCGTGACCGCGTACTGATTGGTCTCCGCCCGAACAGAATGCTTTCTCGCCTTCTCCTGTCAACACGATAACACCAATGCTTTGGTCGTCCCGTGCACGCGAAAATGCATCGATGAGTTCCATCACCGTTTTAGGTCGGAATGCATTACGCACTTCCGGACGGTTGATTGTTACTTTTGCAATCCCGCCATACTGTTCGTATTTGATGTCTTCGTATGTACGTATTGTTTCCCATTGACGTGTCATAGTGACCCTCCTCGATTTTTCACTTCTGAAATATGCTTCTCTATCATTGTAGCAAATGTATCCGGTTTTTCCACATGAATTGCATGTCCGGCATGTTCTATCGTTTCATGGCGGACATTAGGGAATTGTCTCTGCATTTCCCGGGAAATATTTACGAATTTCGTGTCGAGTTCCCCCGTTATGAGCAAAACAGGAAGATTGATTGTCCCTAGACTTCTCCAATAGGATTCTTGGCTGCCTGTCCCAATCCCTTGTAAGCTGTTCGCAAGCCCTGTTTCACTTTGACTAAGACGTTCTGTCCTCACCATTAGCCGTTTTTCGGCTGTCAACGATTTCTGCGATGCAAACAACGGAATACTCTCCCAGAAATCAACGAATGCCGGCAATCCATCAGTCAGGATTCTTTCCGCCAATCGACTGTCCGCTTCTTTACGTTCCGTTCTCTCGTTTTCCGTCTTCAAACCTGGAGATGAACTCTCGAGGATCAACGACGAAACCCGCTTAGGATAACGGACTGTATATGCGAGTGCAACACGCCCTCCCATTGAATAACCGACCAAGATGAATTGATTCAGCGAAAGCGCCGCAAACAGTGCCTCAAGATCCTTAACTTGCTGGTCCATCGAATAACGGTCGGCATCTTCCGGAATACTGGATTTACCGTGTCCGGTCAAATCGACAGCTACGGTCCGGCATTTATCTTTGAGCAGCTTAGATATTTCACTCCAAGAAGCGGCGCACCCCGTAAACCCATGTAGGAATACGACGGTAGGCAAGTTGTTATCACTGCTGATTTCGACATTCATTTTAATTCCTCGTACCTGGATAGCCTTTTCATTCATCCTGATCGATCCGATCTGTAATTTGTCTCCAGAGGTCACGATGTGCTTTCACATTCGCCTTACGATCCGTGAAAACCTCAATGATTCGCACCGGCTTGTCTTTTTCTTTTGCGAGCTCCTTCTTGAACTCTTCAGGTGACCTGATTGCTGCATACTGTGCGTCATACATCGCAGCGATATGGCTGAATGTTAAGCCTGTCGGAGTACCGAACAATTCTTCAAAGTGATTGCCTGCTTCGGCTTGCGGAAGGTACGAGAAGATTCCGCCTCCATCATTGTTAATTATGACTATCGTCAAATCCGTATCGTGGAAACGGGTAACGATAAGTCCATTAACATCATGCAAGAACGATAAATCGCCGATCAACAACCATGCGGGCCGCTTTCTTGCCGCTTGGATTCCGAATGCTGTCGATACTACGCCATCGATGCCATTCGTCCCCCGATTTGCAAAGATTGTGATATCCTTATCCGTCTTTCTAAAAAATGTATCTACATCACGGATAGGCATGCTACTGCCGCTCACTAAATCAGTGCCGGAAGGAAGATGTTCAAATAATATTTTTGCGAAAATGCCTTCATCACCAGCGGCGCCCTCGTAATTATCGGTAATCATGGAGACTGCCTCATTCGCTGCTGTCCACATTTCTGTATATGGATTCTCCGGTTTTTCCACAACAATCTGCATAACCCCCTCGGTGGAGGTCTGGATATGATGTGTCACAATGCCAAGCGAATCCCGGAATTCCGGTGATTCGTCCACCGCAATCACCGTTGCCGGCCGTACCTTTTTCAAAAAAAGCGATAACGGCTTCGCTACCGGCTGTGCACCGAACCGGATTACTGTATCAGGCACGGCTTTCTTCGTGAACACATCGCTTTTCAATATCGCGTCATAATGATCGATACAAAGCGGCATACACTCTTCAGGCACTTCCGCGCGGAGATTTGATAGCGGATCACATATTACCGGCCACTGCAGCGCATTTGCAAAATCCCAAAATGCTGCTTTATCGAGCTCAAGCGGCATTTCACCAACAATGATGAGCCCTTTATCAGTACCGGTGAGTAATTGTGTAATCTGTTGAACAGTAGATGCGTCTAGACCGTCTGATCCTTTGATCCGTTTTTGGAAAGTCGTTGTCGGTAGTTCCCGATCAAAATCGATGAGAAGCGGTTCCCGGAACGGCACATTCAAGTGAACTGGACCCCGCGGAGCCGAAGTTGCAACCGACAATGCACGGCTTATATGCCGATCTAAAAAGTCATCGATATCCGCATTACTTTCCGCCAGTGGGAAATCCACGCTATATTTTACATGCTGTCCGTACATTCGGATTTGATCGATTGCCTGCGGTGCACCAACTTCCCTCAACTCATGAGGACGGTCTGCAGTGATGACAATTAGCGGGATGCGTGCATAATAGGCTTCTGTAATTGCAGGATGATAGTTCGACGCCGCTGTCCCGGACGTGCAGAGAAGGACGACAGGATCACCTGACGCCTTTGCCAAACCTAACGCAAAATAGGCAGCCGATCGTTCATCGACCTGCATGTGGACATTGAGTTCGTCTGTCGACGCAAATGCATAAGCAAGCGGTGTAGAACGCGAGCCTGGGCTGATCACTGCCGATTTAACATCCGCTGTCATCAATGCACTCGTCATTCTTCGAACATAATCCGTCAAAACTGTACGGTTATCCATTCAGTTTTCCTCCAAGCGCCCGCATGACCGGTCTGAATTTCACCCATGTTTCATCATATTCTTTATCAGGTTCTGAATCCGCCACAATTCCCCCACCTGCATACAAATATGCGCTGTCTCCGTCAAGTAACGCTGAGCGTATGGCTACTGCGAATTCCCCATTGCCTGCCGTATCCGTCCAGCCTATCGGTGCCGCATAATAACCCCTGTCCATATTTTCTTCTGAGCGGATGATGTCCATCGATATATCCGTTGGAACGCCGCCTAGTGCCGGTGTCGGATGAAGTGCCTCCACCAAACTGAAAATGTCAGTCCCTTGTTCCACAATCCCTTCAACAGGAGTGAACAAATGCTGGATGTCCCGTACCTTCATCAGCTTTGGCACTTTTGAAATTTTGATATCAGTACAAAATGTATTAAATACGCGCGATATCATATTGACGACATATTGATGTTCTTCCCGATTTTTGCTGTCCTCGAGAAGCTCATCGCCGAGTTCGCGGTCTTCAGTTGCCGACTTGCCGCGTTTAATCGAACCTGCGACACATGCCGAGTATGCCCGGCCATTGGATATTTCAATTAGACGCTCCGGCGTAGCACCAAAAAATAACTGGCTGTCCTTTTGCAAACCGAAGTGATAGCTTTCTTGCTGTTCATTTGAAATATGATGAAGTGCAGTGGCAGCCGACACGTCATGTTCAAAATTAAGTTTCAATGACCGTGCAATAACCACTTTTTCAGCCTCACCATTATTAATTTTCTTTGTTACCTTTGAAACGGTTTCCAAATAATGTTCTTTTTCCAATTCTTCGATTGAGATCACTTCCGGCTTTGCAAGAAGAGCGAAATCTTCTACTTGTGCGATATGAATTAAACGGTCCCGTTCATCACGCAATTTTTCAAATTGGTCTGCTGCATCATCGCTTTCAGTCACAAGGTTGATTGCAATTGTTGTCTTACCATTTGCAATCGACAGCTGGAATGAGGGAACAACGAAATGGGCGGATGGAAAAGCAGCCCATTCTGAGTCTTTTTCGCTTTGCGGGTCAAACGAGAATCCACCGAACAGGACGGGTTCCCTATCATTCTCCTCTTTAATTAAAGCCGCACACAACTTTTTCCAGCTCTTTGAAATATGTGCGAAACGATCTTCCGCTCCTTCACTCGTCAATACAGTAGCATGTCCTATACCGACAAGCGTCAAAGTTTTATCTGCATTTTGCCAATAGAAACGTTCATCCTTATAACAAGAATCCCCTGCTTCGAAAAACGCAAGTGGTGAAATTCGCCCCGCATCGACAGTTTCAGTAAAAAATCGTAATTCAGTCTGCCTTATATTCAATTGAGATTCACGGGTTGCGGTCAACTTCCGATTCATTATTTTCCCTCCGTACATTCATTCGACTAATTTTGAGCGTATACCTTATTCTATCATACCGAATTCGTGGCGTTTCAGCACATAATAAGCAGTGTGTATGTTCACTCCACTCATTTTGGAGTACAATAGATACGGTCATTAAAATGATAGGAGAGAACCATATTGCAACAGACGATAAAAGCGGATACCGGCTGGCGTATTTGGTGGCAGCTTACACGCCCACATACACTGACAGCTGCCTTTGCACCTGTATTCCTAGGTACGATGATTGCACTAACTTACGGGAAACTGCATTTCCCTCTATTCTTCGCCATGCTCATTGCCAGCATCTTCATCCAGATGGCAACGAATATGTTCAATGAATATTACGATTTCAAAAGAGGGCTGGATACGGAACATTCCATTGGCATCGGTGGAACTATTGTCCGTAACGGCGTAAAACCGAAAACGGTATTGAACCTTGCCTTTATGCTTTACGGAATTTCCATCCTTATCGGTATTTATATATGTATGGAAACGTCATGGATGCTTGCAGTCATCGGCGTCTTATCGATGATGGTAGGCTACTTCTATACAGGCGGACCGTATCCAATCGCATACACGCCGTTCGGGGAGCTATTTTCCGGTGTTGTTATGGGAATGTTACTCATCCTCATTGCATTTTTTATTCAGACGGGAACAGTAACGACGGAGGCAGTCCTTCTATCCATACCAAGTATGTTGCTTGTCGCTGGAATTATGCTGGCCAATAATATTCGGGATTTGGAAGGCGACAAGGAAGGCGGCCGGAAAACGCTTGCTATTCTTGTTGGCCGTTCCCATGCAATTACAATTCTAATGTTGTTTTTCATCATTTCTTACGGGTGGATCATTGTGATGATTCTCTTTGGTCACCTTACTCCATGGGCATTGATCGTTTTGCTTAGTTTTAAAAAACCAGTAACGGCGATTTCCGTATTCCGGAAGAACCATATTCCCATTCATGTAATGCCAGCCATGAAGAACACGGCAATTACGAATACACTATTTGGTTTATTATTAGGTATCGGAATACTCATTGGGCATCTGCTATAAATAATAACAAGAAAAGCCTGAAGCATCGTTTTACGTCGATGCTTCAGGCTTTTTAGTATTCATATGTTTAGACAGGTCAACATAAAGGGAAGTTAAGGAACAATAGATCACAATCTATTTCCTTGTTACTTAATTACGATTTGAATGAGCATACTATTGCTATTACAAAAAAGGACGTGACTAATCGTGTTGAATGATAAACAAAAAACCGATTTAAAAAAAGAGCTGCATGAAATGAAGTTACAACTAATAAAAACTGCAGAAGAAACGGATATCAAGGAGAGTGCACAAGATGATGTCGGTGAACTGTCCATGTATGACAATCACCCCGGCGACATGGGCACAGAACTGTTTGAGAGAGAGAAAGACCTGGCTCTGAACATACACGCGGGCTCTGAATTAGATAAAGTGGAAAGCGCGTTACAAGCAATGGAGAACGGCTCTTATGGAACATGCGAAGTCTGTCAAAATGATATACCCTTTGAACGGCTTGAAGCCGTTCCTTACACGGCCCTTTGCATTGAGCACGCCACAGAGCAAGAAGTACCTAAAGATCGACCTGTAGAAGAAGATTCCCTTATAATGGCGCAGCCGAATTCGTTTGCCGACAGAAGAACTGGGGCGACCCGGGATGACGAAGACAGCTTTCAAGAAATTGCAAAATTCGGCACCTCGGAAACTCCTTCCGATTTTACAGGGGATCATGATAGTTATAATACGCTATATGACAGCCCCATCGAAGACGGTGCAACAGAGGAATTTGAAGAGTTTACAGGTAACGACATCAATGGCCAGTCACGCGGTTTTATTCGATCTGATGAATCGGAGAAATATGAAGCGAAACTGGATGATGAAGGAATCGAGTCTCCCCTTGGCGACATACCTTATCACGAAAATGACAGTTATATCGAAGATCAAAAGAAGTGATAGTAGACCACGAGTCGCTCCAGGCTTGTGGTCTTTTTTCTAACTCTTCAACCTATATACTATTTACCAAACAAATTAAAAAGCGGCTTTACTAGTTTTAAATAAACTAGTAAAGCCGCTTTTTTCATATGACCCCTACGGGATTCGAACCCGTGATACCGCCGTGAAAGGGCGGTGTCTTAACCGCTTGACCAAGGGGCCAAAGAATATGGCGGAGAAGGAGGGATTCGAACCCTCGCACCGCTTTCGCGATCTATGCCCTTAGCAGGGGCACCTCTTGAGCCACTTGAGTACTTCCCCTTAAAATGGCTCCGCAGGTAGGACTCGAACCTACGACCGATCGGTTAACAGCCGATTGCTCTACCACTGAGCTACTGCGGAATGGTGGGCCTAAGTGGACTCGAACCACCGACCTCACGCTTATCAGGCGTGCGCTCTAACCAGCTGAGCTATAGGCCCTCTTTGGAGCGAGTGAAGGGAATCGAACCCTCATCATCAGCTTGGAAGGCTGAGGTTTTACCACTAAACTACACTCGCATAATTATGGTGGCTCAGGACGGAATCGAACCGCCGACACAAGGATTTTCAGTCCTTTGCTCTACCGACTGAGCTACTGAGCCACATATTTGGTTTACAGTAAGCACTCGCTTTTCTTAAACCTTATGATAATACTAATTAAAAATGGCGGTCCCGACCGGGATCGAACCGGCGATCTCCTGCGTGACAGGCAGGCATGTTAACCGCTACACCACGGGACCATTTGGTTGCGGGGGCAGGATTTGAACCTGCGACCTTCGGGTTATGAGCCCGACGAGATACCACTTCTCCACCCCGCGACAACAATATAAGTACACTTTCAATTTCATTTCACCACTTAAGAAAATGGAGGAGGTAGAGGGATTCGAACCCCCGCGGGATTTGACTCCCCTGTCGGTTTTCAAGACCGATCCCTTCAGCCGAGCTTGGGTATACCTCCGTGATTATATACAATAGTGGTGGACCTTGCAGGACTCGAACCTGCGACCGGACGGTTATGAGCCGTCTGCTCTAACCAACTGAGCTAAAGGTCCTTTAAGATGGCGGCAGAGGGGATCGAACCCCCGACCTCACGGGTATGAACCGTACGCTCTAGCCAGCTGAGCTACGCCGCCAGGATCTTTAAATAATTTTGTTGGTGGAGCCTAGCGGGATCGAACCGCTGACCTCCTGCGTGCAAGGCAGGCGCTCTCCCAGCTGAGCTAAGGCCCCAATATAACTGATGATTATGTAAGCAACAAATTTGCTTAAAAGTCTTAATGGTCGGGAAGACAGGATTCGAACCTGCGACCCCTTGGTCCCAAACCAAGTGCTCTACCAAGCTGAGCTACGTCCCGATAATGTATAAAGTATAAAAAATAATGGTGCGCCCGGCAGAAGTCGAATCCACAACCTCCTGATCCGTAGTCAGGTGCTCTATCCAATTGAGCTACGAGCGCATATAAGTATAACTAAGTATTAATGCCGAGAACCGGAATCGAACCGGTACGGTAGTCACCTACCGCAGGATTTTAAGTCCTGTGCGTCTGCCAGTTCCGCCACCCCGGCAAAAATATGGAGCGGAAGACGGGATTCGAACCCGCGACCCCGACCTTGGCAAGGTCGTATTCTACCACTGAACTACTTCCGCATTAAAAGTGCGGGTGAAGGGAGTCGAACCCCCACGCCCGAAGGCACTAGATCCTAAGTCTAGCGTGTCTGCCAGTTCCACCACACCCGCAATGTCTATCATGACGGCAAGTCATAAAATGGTGAGCCATGCAGGATTCGAACCTGCGACCCTCTGATTAAAAGTCAGATGCTCTACCAACTGAGCTAATGGCTCGAAAAGTGGTGCCGGAGAAAGGACTTGAACCCTCAACCTACTGATTACAAGTCAGTTGCTCTACCAGTTGAGCTACTCCGGCGTAAAATCTTTCGAAAAATATATGGTGGAGGATGACGGGCTCGAACCGCCGACCCTCTGCTTGTAAGGCAGATGCTCTCCCAGCTGAGCTAATCCTCCTGGGTATAATTGCTTGTCCTACTTGAATATGTATGTAATGAATCTTACAAGCCCGGCGACGTCCTACTCTCACAGGGGGAAACCCCCAACTACCATCGGCGCTGAAGAGCTTAACTTCCGTGTTCGGTATGGGAACGGGTGTGACCTCTTCGCAATCGTCACCAGACTTGAATTATCCTTTTCTTTTTCAAGGACAATATTCATTATAACAACTCTCATGTTAAATGCAAGTACTTTTTTTAAAAAGAACGGTACTTATTCGCTCAAAACTGAATGAAACAGACATTGTGTTGCACGAACCAGGGTAATCAAGCCCTTTTCAAATATGGTTAAGTCCTCGATCGATTAGTATCCGTCAGCTCCACACGTCGCCGTGCTTCCACCCCAGACCTATC
>NZ_JACCCL010000002.1 GCF_013408665.1 Sporosarcina sp. JAI121
CAGGGAGCAAGCTCCCATCATTCCGCTCGACTTGCATGTATTAGGCATGCCGCCAGCGTTCGTCCTGAGCCAGGATCAAACTCTCCATAATAGAACTTTTTCATCGTGCAAAGCATGATGAAAATAGTTTTCCATAAAGAAAATGAATAGCTCATTTCTTGCTGACTGGAGAGGAATAGAATTCCTCCCCTGAATCCGAAGATTCGATTGTGTTTCTTTTCGTCCGACAGAAGTCAGCTTACTAAGAAACGTTTTGCTCAAGTGCGTTAGCACTCTCGCTGTATTTCATTGACGTTTTGCTGTTCAGTTTTCAAGGTTCATTCGAGAGTATTTGTATTCCGTTTCTCTCACTCCCAGTTGTCGTTGTTTCGGTGACAACTTTTATATCATATCAAGTTACGTCGTCCGTGTCAACAACTAATTTCAATTTCTTTTTTCGTTGTTTGACTGTTTTCGTTATGTCGGACTGGCAACGTTATCTAATATAACACCTGGTCATCCTAAATGCAATGCCAACTTCATAATATCTTCAATTTCTTTTCAATAACGTCTAAATCCACCGTCCAATGCATTTTCTCTACTCTTTATCTTACTAATTCAACTAACTCCTTCTATAACAATACCTTTTCTATTGCAAGATGACGATTTATTGTGAGATCCAAAATAGAACCATCCGTACATTTCTTCACCATCGGTCGCAGTCTTGCATCACGGTGGACAAATATCACTTCACCTACCACGCCATTCGTCAGTTGTACTTTTGATCCGATTGAAATATTAGCTACTATATCATGCAACGCCTGGACGATTTTAATATCAAACTTCCCGAACTCTTCTTCCTTAATCATCTCAATTACCTTAAATGGGGATTCTTTCGAGCGGTAAACCCTTTCCGAGGTCATAGCATGGAAAACATCTGCCACTGCAAGGATTTGTGAATGAACGGAAACTTTCTCCATTTTGTCGCCACGCGGATAGCCGCTTCCATCGAGACGCTCATGGTGCTGAAAGATTGCCAACTTCATTTCTTTACGTAAAAGTGGTGTATCTTGAAGCATCTGATAACTATATACTGGATGTTTCTTTACTTCATTGAATTCATTCTTTGTGAGAAAAACAGCTTTCTCCGTAATCTGCATATCAATTTTTGCCATTCCGCAGTCGGCAAGGGTACCTGCGAGTCCGAGTTGCAGAATCTGACCTCTTGGAAAACCTATCTGCATGCTGATAGCAGATGCCAGTACTCCAACGGCAATTGAATGATGATATATATAGTCTTTAGGAGTCGAAAGGTCATTTAATATTGTTATCATCTTTTTCTGTTCGTTAAACGTCTCCAATAAGGGGATTACTATTGAACGGACTTTTGCTATATCTGGACGTACACCCGCGCACCACCCAAGAAACTCTTTTTTGTAGTTATGAACCGCTTCTTTGTATTGCATTTGCAGATCAGCTTGTTCCACTATCAAAGTTGCAAGAACTTCGTCGCGATCGATGATGTCTTCCTTTTCAGCACCATCCGTTTGTTTTCTTATGATAATAGGGCCTTCTTGGACGTTGACTTTGACTTTTTTGATGCTGAATGCATGAAGGACTTCTATTTGCTCTAATGAGAGTTCGGTATTTTTTCTAATGATGGGATGGATTGTATTTGCAAATATATCTTCGTCTATGACAATACCTGGGCGTAAGTCGCTAGCTTTTATATACGTTTCCGTCATCAACGTTTCCCACTTTCGTATGTTAGTTCTTTCTATCATACTCTAAATACTAGAATTAGACGATTTAAAAAAGGTTATTGAAACAGCACTTCAGCCGTTTCAATAACCTTTTTCTCAAGACTCGCTATCCTCTTCTTCCTCGATAGTGGATATCTTTTCGTCTTCTACATTTTCGGAAGGAACTTCGCTATCTCCAAAATTACTGTCGGTGATTTCTTCGTTCTCTTCTTCTTCTTCTTCTTCTTCTTCTTTTACAACTTTAGCGACAGTCGCGACAAGTTCATCTTCTCCCAGACGGATTAGACGTACTCCTTGCGTACTGCGTCCAATAACTGAAATATCGTCAATGTCCATACGGATTAGTATGCCATGTATCGTGATTAGCATAAGATCCTCGGTTCCATCTACTGTTTTCATTGCCACAAGAAGGCCATTTCGATCTGTTACATGCAATGTTTTTAAACCATAACCGCCACGTGACTGGATACGGTATTCATCTTCAGGCGTCCGTTTTCCGAACCCTTTTTCTGTAACAACGAGGATTTCATCACCTTCGTGCACGGTGTCCATTCCGATTACGATATCATCTTCACGAAGACGGATACCTCGGACTCCGCCTGCTATCCTACCCATTGAGCGAATATCCGTCTCATTGAATTTGATCAACATGCCATCCTTCGTCCCAATCGCGATGTTCTCGTCACCGCTCGTCATTTTAACCTCAATAAGTTCATCATCGCCACGAAGCGTGAGTGCAATCAATCCATTCGATCGGATATTGCCAAACTCGGAGACAGGTGTACGTTTGACGATACCATTACGAGTTGCAAAGAATAAGTATTTATCTTCCTCAAATACATCTACAGGAATCATAGCCGTTACTTTCTCATCCTTGTCGACGCCTAATAGGTTGATGATTGGCAACCCTTTTGCCGTCCGGCTAAATTCAGGAACTTGATAGCCTTTCGTACGGAATACCCGGCCCCTGCTCGTGAAGAATAAAATTGTATCATGCGTCGACGTGTTCAAGAGATGTTCAACGAAATCATCATCGTTGGTGCCCATTCCTTGTATTCCACGCCCCCCGCGGCGTTGACTGCGGTACGTACTGGCAGGCAAACGTTTAATATACCCGTTATGCGTAAGTGTCAACACCGAGTTTTCGACTGGAATGAGATCCTCATCCTCGATCATTTCGGCCCCGCCCAGTGTAATTTCAGTTCTGCGTTTGTCTTCAAAACGAATTTTCACTTCGAGCAATTCCTCGCGGATGATTTCAAGCAGTTTAAATTCGTCTGCGAGGATGGCACGGAGTTCAGACATAAGAACTTGCAGTGCTTCATATTCGCTTTCAATTTTATCTCGCTCTAGTCCTGTCAATCTTTGAAGACGCATGTCGAGGATGGCCTGTGCTTGTCGATCAGATAAATTAAACCGATCCATCAAACCTGTTTTCGCTTCATCTGTTGTTTTCGAACCGCGGATGAGGGTAATGATTTGATCAATGTTATCTAGTGCGATGCGAAGACCCTCCAAGATATGGGCACGGTCTTCCGCTTTTTTCAGGTCATACTGTGTACGTCTGCGTATGACTACTTTTTGGTGTTCCAGGTAATGGTACAGGATTTCCTTCAATGCCAGGACTTTGGGTTGACCATCGACCAATGCAAGCATATTGACACCGAAACTGGACTGCAATGCCGTTTGTTTGTATAAATTATTTAACAACACATTTGCATTTGCATCACGGCGGACCTCCATGACGATACGCATTCCTGTACGGTCCGATTCATCCCGTAAATCTGTGATACCGTCAATCTTCTTATCGCGTACCAGCTCGGCAATCTTTTCGATGAGACGCGCCTTGTTCACCTGGAATGGTAATTCATGTACAAGGATCGTCTCCCTGCCGTTCGACTGCTGTTCAATTTCTACCTTCCCTCGGATAATGACGGAGCCCCGTCCCGTTTCATAAGCTCTTCTAATTCCGCTTCGTCCCAGGATGATACCGCCAGTCGGGAAGTCCGGACCTGGAATGATTTCCATCAATTCTTCCGTCGTAATTGCAGGATTGTCGGCTAATGCAAGAACGGCATCAATTGTTTCTCCAAGATGATGCGGAGGTATGTTTGTTGCCATTCCGACCGCAATTCCGGTAGTTCCATTGACGAGTAAGTTCGGATAACGACTCGGTAGAACGATTGGTTCTCTTTCTTGCCCGTCATAGTTGTCCTGGTAATCGACTGTGTCTTTATTAATATCACGGAGAAGTTCCATAGCAATGCGTGACATACGTGATTCTGTATAACGCATTGCAGCCGCACCATCACCATCGACAGAACCGAAATTGCCGTGACCGTCGACGAGCATATAACGGTAGTTGAAATCCTGCGCCATCCTTACCATCGTGTCGTATACGGCACTATCACCATGGGGATGATACTTACCAATAACGTCACCGACAATACGTGCGGACTTCTTATGCGGTTTATCTGCGGTATTTCCAAGGTCCTGCATTGCATACAGAATACGGCGATGGACCGGCTTTAAACCATCCCTCACATCGGGGAGCGCACGTGAAACGATGACACTCATTGCATAGTCAAGGAATGATGTCTTCATTTCCGTACTGATATTAATCCCCTGGACACCACGTTTTGGCATATCTGCCATGTTGTTAGACTCCTTTCAACTCAAAAATCCTAAAAAGTAATTCTCTCTATATATCGCTTCAATTCAATCATCAAGTGTCTATATTTTTAACATACATTGCATTCTCTTCGATGAATCTACGCCTTGGTTCGACTTCGTCCCCCATCAGCTGCTGGAATGTCGAATCTGCATCGAATGCATCTTCAAGATTCACTTGGAGAAGCGTGCGTTGGTCGGGATCCATTGTCGTATCCCATAATTGGGTCGCATCCATTTCCCCCAAACCTTTATACCGGGTAATAACAGGTTTCGGCATAGCTGAAAGACGGCCGATAATTTCTTGGAGTTTTTCCTCCGTATAGCAATACTCCTCCGTTTTCCCTTGCTTCACCCGATAAAGCGGCGGCTGGGCAATGTAGACATAACCTGCTTCGATTAGTGGGCGCATGAAGCGGAAGAAGAAGGTTAAAAGAAGTGTACGGATATGGGCACCATCGACATCCGCATCAGTCATAATGACAAGTTTATGGTATCGTGCTTTTGCGAGATCGAATTCTTCCCCGATGCCTGTACCAAGCGCCGTGATCATTGCTCGAATTTCCAGGTTGCCTAGAATCCGGTCGAGTCTTGCTTTTTCAACGTTGAGGATTTTACCTCGAAGGGGAAGAATGGCCTGGAAGTGACGATCGCGTCCCATTTTGGCTGAACCGCCCGCCGAGTCACCTTCAACGATATACAGTTCACTTATTGCTGGATCGCGTGATGAACAGTCCGCCAGTTTCCCTGGAAGACTGGACACTTCAAGTGCTGATTTCCTGCGTGTGAATTCACGGGCATTTTTTGCAGCAAGACGCGCGCGTGCAGCCATCAAACTTTTATCGATGATTTGACGCGACGTTGTAGGATTTTCAAGCAGGAATCTTTGGAATCCTTCAGAGAACAATGAATTCACTATTGTACTGACTTCTGAATTACCAAGTTTCGTTTTCGTCTGTCCTTCGAATTGCGGATCAGGATGTTTGATTGAAATGATGGCCGTCAATCCTTCACGCACGTCATCGCCTGATAGATTTGGATCAGCTTCCTTCAACACACCGTTCTTCCGGGAATAGTCATTAATGACACGCGTTAATGCTGTCTTGAAGCCTGATTCATGGGTACCGCCTTCATACGTGTTGATGTTGTTGGCGAATGAAAATAAGTGCTCTGCATAACCGCTATTGTATTGCATCGCAATTTCAATCGAAATCCCGTCTTTTTCGCCTTCTATGAAAATCGGTTCTTCATGAATCGGCTCTTTGTTTTTATTCAAATGTTCGACGTAGGACTTGATGCCGCCTTCGTAGTAATAGACGTCGCTCCGTTCCTCATCGCCGCGTTCATCTGTAATTGTGATCCGTAGACCGCGATTCAGATAAGCAAGTTCACGAAGCCGGTTTGCTAAAATTTCATACTCGTATATTGTTGTTTCTGTAAATATTTCAGGGTCTGCTTTGAAGCGGATTCTCGTACCGCTTTCGTCCGTTTCTCCGATTATGCTGAGTTCTTTCGACACAGCACCGCGTTCAAACTCGATATAATGCACTTTTCCATCACGTCTGACGAACACTTCCGTCGTCTCGGACAGTGCATTCACGACGGACGCACCCACTCCATGCAAGCCTCCGGAAACTTTGTAACCGCCGCCTCCGAATTTACCGCCGGCGTGAAGTACCGTCATGATGACCTCAACAGCAGGCCTGCCCGTCGATTCTTGTGTTCCGACCGGTATTCCCCGACCATTGTCATCGACACGGATCCAATCATCTTTTTCTATCGTTACTTCGATATGATCACAGTAACCGGCAAGTGCCTCGTCAATACTGTTATCGACAATTTCCCACACCAGATGATGAAGTCCTTTTGAACTGGTCGTTCCGATATACATACCTGGACGTTTGCGGACAGCCTCCAGCCCCTCTAAGACTTGGATTTGATTTTCATCATAGGCCATCTGCATATCCTTCTCTTCCATTGCCAAACTGTTCACCTTTCCTTTCAGAACGTCTAACATCCTAATTGCCTGACCCTATAAAAACGGAAGACTTCAATCGTCATTCCTCTTTCTTCGCTGCTTCACCTGCCGAAACTTCAAATATGTCTGCTTGGCGAATTGTTTCATGGTCAATCCCTGCTATGTTTGTCGTTGTGACGAAGGTCTGCACTTCTCCTTGAATCGTGTTCAGAAGATGGGATTGCCGATAATCATCAAGTTCGGACAGGACATCATCGAGAAGTAGTACAGGCGGTTCTCCAACTTCCTGCTTGACGAGCTCGATTTCCGCAAGTTTAAGGGACAGCGCCGTTGTTCTCTGCTGCCCCTGCGACCCATACGTTTGGATGTCGTACCCGTTGACAAAAAAGTGAAGATCGTCCCTATGCGGACCAATTAGCGTAATACCGCGATCCAGTTCACGACGTCTGGCTTCATGTAGCCGCTGGCAGAGGATTGATTGCATTTGTTCCTCAGTCTGTCCCGAATCAAGTTCTTTTAATGTTCCATACGAAATTTGAAGGGATTCGATTCCACGTGAAATTCCTTTATGGATCGGTTCAGCCCATTTCTGCAAAAGTTCCATGAAATAAAACCGTTTGCGAATAATTTGTACGGCAACTTGAATATACTGCTCTGTATAAATATCAAACATGACATCGTCGAGGGTTGATTTACCCCGATTGTCTTTTAATATGGCATTACGTTGTTTTAGTAACTTTTGAAATGTTAAAAGATCATGCAAATAGACCGGCGAAATTTGACCGATTTCCATATCGAGAAATCGTCTTCGCACCTGTGGGCTGCCTTTTACAAGATTCAAATCTTCCGGCGCAAACATGACCACATTCAATTGACCGATGTATAGGCTTAGGCGTTTCTGCTCGAGATGATTGACACGCGCTTTCTTGCCTTTTTTGGAAATAATCAATTCTAACGGCAGTCGTCCATATTTCCGTTGTATGTTCCCTTCTATTTTACCATATTCCTGGTCCCAGCGTATTAATTCACGATCAATTGAAGTTCTATGTGATTTTGCCATGGAAAGAACATAGATAGCTTCCATGATGTTCGTTTTACCTTGGGCATTTTCACCGATCAACACATTGATTTGCGGAGAAAATGAAAGGTCGAGTGATTTATAATTCCGGTAATCCGTCAACGCAAGCCGTTCAATATGCATCCGTTTGACCGTCTGGTAGTCCAATTACTTTAAAAGTGCCGATATCGGGAATTTTGATGATATCTCCGTCACGAAGTTTTTTACCCCGGCGCTGCTCCTCCTCGCCGTTTACGTAGACAATGTTTTCTTCCAAGAACCATTTAGACATGCCGCCCGAACTGATAGCATTCGTCATTTTCAATAATTGTCCGAGCGTTATGAAATCTGTATCAATCGTAATATTTTCCATAGGTCCTCAACCCTTCACAAGTTAGTATATCCTTCTATTTTAGCCGACTTTCGGCTGTAAGTAAAAAGGATAGTCAAATAAGTGACTATCCTTCAAGATTCAGTATGTCCGTACAGGTAGAATAAGTTGTAAAATTGTGTCGTCATCGACAGATTTCAAGATGAACGGCCGCATTGCACCTGTAAATTGGATGGTTACGTCCTGCCCATCAATGGCTTTCAAAGCGTCCATCATATATTTGGCACTGAAAGAAATATTCAACTGTTCGCCTTTCACACCAATTGTTTCCACCAATTCTTCCACTTTCCCCACTTCAGGCGAATTCGAAGAAATTTCGATAATGTTCCCTTCGTCCGCTGAAAAACGGACAATATTATTCCGTTCTTCGCGTGCCAATAGTGAAGCCCTGTCAATTGCTTGTAGAAGAAGGCGCCCATTGACCGTCACCGATGTTTTATACTCCAACGGGATAAGTCGAGATGTGTCCGGGTAATTGCCTTCCAGTAGGCGTGAATAAAATAAAACATCACGGGTTTTAAATAACACCTGTTGGTCTGCAATGACGATATCCACAAGTTCACTATTGTCAGGCAAGATTTTATTCAATTCCTGAAGACTTTTACCGGGGATAACAACGCTGAAAGGTACTTCCGGCATTTCTTCGGGAATCGTCAACCTTCTTGCCAATCGGTGGCTATCCGTGGCAACACATGCAAGTCCCCCATCTTTTGCTTCCCAATGAACGCCTGTCAGTATAGGTCTGGTTTCTTGTTGAGAAACGGCGAATACAGTTTCCCGGATAATTGATTTCATCAGATCTGCCGGTAATGAAAACAGATATTCGTCTTTCACTTCAGGAAGGATCGGATATTCTCCAGGCTCCAGTCCAATGAGATGGAACTCCGATTTCCCAGATTGAATATGTGTTTGAAGTCCGTTTGCAACTTCTATTGTTACGTCATTTGTCGGAAGTTTTCGTACGATTTCGCTAAAAACCTTCGCCTGCAATACGATACTGCCTTTCTCCATAACTCGAATAATCTGTTCCCCATTGTCTTCAGCAGGTATGAATGTACAAATCGTTATATCTGAATCGCTTCCCGTCAAAGTCATTCCTTTTTCGTTCACTTCGATTTTTATCCCCGTCAAAATAGGAATTGCAACTTTTTGGCTAATCGCTTTCATTACGTCGCTTAATCCGTCGAGCAGCTTGTCTCTCATAATTTCGAATTTCATTCTGTACCCTCGCTTATATATATATTATTAGTTATTAATAAATTAGTAGTAATAGTAGTAGGGGCTGTGGATATGTGGGTAAGTTAATTTACCCTATACGTATTAAGGTTTTCCACATGTGTATAAACTGTTCACATGTGTGCTTCTCTTGTTCTATGTTATGCACAGGTCAACCTCTGCCAAGAACATTACGAATATCTTGGACATCTTGTTGAAGGGCTTGTTCGTCTTTCAACATAGTTCTGATTTTCTCGTGCGCATGAATGACAGTTGAATGATCACGCCCCCCGAATTCTGATCCTATCTTTGGTAAGGAAAAGTCCGTAAGTTCTCTGGATAAAAACATTGCAATTTGTCGGGGAAAGGCGATGGCCCTTGTCCTTTTCTTGGCGGAGAAGTCTTCCAGTTTCACGTTGAAGTGCTCTCCGACGGCTTTTTGGATGTCAAGAATCGTCACCGTCCGCGGTCTAGAATTCGGAATGATATCTTTCAAAGCTTCTGCAGCAAGATCCGTATTGATATCCGAATTGACCAGTGATGAATAAGCAACGACGCGTATGAGAGCCCCTTCGAGCTCACGTATATTCGAGTCGATCTGGTTTGCAATATATAACATTACTTCATTAGGGATATCAACGAGCCCGTCCGCTTTCGCCTTTTTTCGCAAAATCGCGATCCGGGTTTCCAGGTCAGGAGGTGCTATATCCGTAATTAGTCCCCATTCGAAGCGGGATCTGAGCCTGTCTTCAAGCGTAGGTATCTCTTTCGGAGGCCGGTCACTTGAGATGACGATCTGTTTCGATTCTTCATGGAGAGTATTAAAAGTATGGAAAAATTCTTCTTGTGTTTGTTCTTTTCCCGCTAGGAATTGAATATCATCTATTAAGAGTACGTCTACATTCCGGTATCGATTGCGGAATTCAACGGCTTTGTTATCACGGATTGAGTTGATGAATTCATTCGTGAACTTTTCGGACGAAAGATACATAACCTTTGCTGATGGGTTCTGTTCAAGTACATAATGTCCAATTGCGTGCATCAAGTGGGTCTTTCCAAGTCCTACGCCTCCATAGATGAACAAGGGATTATAGGCTTTTGCGGGTGCTTCGGCAACAGCCAGCGATGCAGCATGGGCAAAACGGTTTCCTGAACCAATAACGAACGTGTCGAATGTATATTTAAGGTTCAGCATGCCGGGAGCCGATGTCATTGGGACTTTTTCTATTGGTTTTACAGTTGTTTTAGGCAGCATGAAATCATTTTCATCCATATTTTTTGGAACGACAAACTGAATGATCCGATCTTCACCGGTCAATTCGGAGAGAATGCCAGTAATAAGGTGTACATAGTGGTTTTCTAGCCAATCTTTCGCAAATGAATTCGGAGCGGCTATTGTGACGTTCTCTTCGCCATACGACATTAACTTCGTCGATTTCAGCCAAGTTTCAAAACTGGGTCTTGAAATCTTCTGTTCTACTTTAGACAATACTTCAATCCATAATTCTTCCAAGTGTTCCAAACGTGTGCCTCCTTTACAATAAAAATAAAAAACCCGAGGATATGTATTATACACAGTTTCCACGTTTGTGGATAACAATTATACAAAAGTGTTGAAAAAAGTATCCACAATGTATTAACAATTGTGGATAACAAATTCACTATAAAAATATGTGCACAACAAAATCCATTTCAGTGTAACAGGAAATGCCATGGATTACAAGGACTCTGGAACCTTATCCACAGCGTAAGCAGCTGTGGACGAACTCTTTATCCACAGGCTTTGGTATGTGAAAAAGATGTCGATAAGCATTGTGCATAAAAAAATCCCACAAAAATCTATACACATCAATAATTAAATAAGTTCCGGTGAACCGTGGATAACTTTTCATGGTGAATTCATTGGATTTGAGTAAGCTGAATTCCCGTTGGATAAAAAAAGATTGACTTTTACCATGAATGACCGATATACTATTCAAGACTGTCACAGTAATAAGAGGACAATCAATGCAGGAGGTGTCTTAAAAGATGAAACGTACATTCCAACCAAATAAACGTAAGCGTAGTAAAGTTCACGGCTTCCGTGAGAGAATGAGCACGAAAAGCGGACGCAGAATTCTTGCTGCTCGTCGTCGTAAAGGAAGAAAAGTGCTATCAGCATAAGGCCACTGACATTTCAGTGGTCTTTTTTCTTGTTTATAATGAAAATATATAATTATAGATGACGGAGCAGGTGGATTAAATGAACAGACGTCAACGGATAAAGAAAAATGAGGAATTCCAAGAAGTGTTCAAAAAAGGGAAGTCGTTTGCGAATCGGCAATTTGTTGTCTACTCCTATAGGAAGGAAGACCAGGTGGAATTCAGGATTGGTCTTTCCGTCAGCAAAAAGGTTGGCAATGCTGTCACCCGAAATCGGATCAAACGCTATTTAAGACAATCCTTCCTGGAAATGAAAGACGAACTGCGGAAAGACATGGATTATGTCATAATCGCGAGACATCAGGCAGCTACACTCGATTTTCATGAAACCAAGAAAAGTTTGCAGCATGTCTTACGTCTTTCAAAAGTAATCAAGAAGAAGTAGAAGGAAGCAAATGAACATGATAAACTGTAATCATTGGCCCATCAGCCTTCTAACTGAATAAGAATAGATTTGGGGGAAACGATTTGAAAAAGAAATTAACCTTAATCCTCATACTGACAGTGTTGTCGATATTTCTTGCAGGATGTTCGGAGTTCAACGAACCAATTTACGAGAACAGTGAAGGATTTTGGAACAAATTTGTTGTCTGGCCGTTAGTTTCACTTATAACGACATTCAAAGATATACTTGGGACATATGGGTACGGAATTGTTGCAGTTACAATCATCATTCGACTGGTCTTGCTTCCATTAATGATCAAACAGACGCAAAGCTCAAAACGTATGCAGGAAATCCAGCCTGAATTGAAAGCGCTCAAAGAGAAATACAAATCAAAAGATGCTGTCACGCAACAAAAGTATCGTGAAGAAATGCAAAAAGTCATGTCGGAGAGAAAAATCAATCCCGTGGCAGGCTGTTTGCCGGTTATCATTCAGATGCCAATCCTTTTCGGATTCTACCATGCCATCAGTCGAATGAATGTCACGTATGATATCGGGAAATTTTTATGGTTTGAACTCGCAGCGCCAAGTATAACGCTTGCAGTTTTAGCAGGTGCAATGCAGTTCATCGTTCTACGTACAGGTCCTGCAATGGACAACCCCCAGATGAAAGTGATGATGTATATCATGCCGTTCATGATCATGATCTTCGGTTCATTCCTGCCGGCAGCACTCTCATTATACTGGGTAATCGGTAATATCATTTCAATCATCCAAAATATCTTCATTTACAAGCCATTTAAGAAAAAAGAAGTGGAGCCTGTAAAAGTGGGAGGGAAACGGAAATGACAAGGATGACGCGAAGGGGAACCACGGTTGAAATAGCGATTTCATCAGCATTAGCAGCACTCGGTGTTACGCGTGATGAAGTAGAAGTCGAAGTGATCAATCAGGGGAAAAAGGGTTTTCTTGGTTTCGGTGCAAAACAAGCTGAAGTGGCCGTAACCATGATAAATGTTGAAGAACCTTCCGTCCCTGAAAAAGTGGCAATGCCCGTGGAAGTGAAAATTGAACCTGTGATAGAAGTTCCGACATCTGAGCAGACAGATTCAGTTGCGGAAGAAGTTACGGGTGAGTCAGTTGAAATTCCTGAGGGAAAAGAAGAAGTAGAAATCGAGGAACTGTCCGACGAGGCAGCCATTGAAGAGACAGAACATTATTTACAGATGATTGCGGCTGGCATGGGGATTGAAGATCTTCAGATTAGCAATGAAATTGACGGAAAATACATCACGTATCAGATGGAAAGTGCTAAAGCTGCGTTGTTAATTGGCAAACGTGGTCAAACATTGAATGCACTCCAGCAATTAGCGCAACTTATTACAAACAAATCGGCTAGCCAATTTAAAGTCGTCCGCGTGGATGTGGGGGATTATCGGGAACGTCGTGAACAGTCACTGGAGCAACTTGCTGACCGAATGGCCGATAAAGCAGTTCGCACCGGCAAAAAAGTACAACTGGAACCCATGGCCTCCTATGAAAGAAAAATTATCCACAATGCATTATCACGGCGACTGGATATTGAAACATATTCAGAAGGTTCCGATCCCCATCGGTATCTTGTCATTGAATCAATTAGATGAAATAAGAAAAAAGTGTAATACGATTTAAGAAAGGTCCGGTATAGACGAATCCCGTCTGTACCGGACCTTTTCATGTTTTCCTGGAAAAATCAACTTAACTTATCCACAATTGTTCAATTATGGTGCTAGGAGGATGAACGGATTTATGATAATATATTATGTTAGATAGTAGTGTCGGAAATAGGTTATCCACATGTGTGTAACCAAGGCAGGAAGGTGAACTACGTGCATTTTGATACAATAGCCGCCATATCCACTCCGATGGGAGAAGGTGCAATTGCCATTGTCAGGTTAAGCGGGGATGAAGCTGTCCAAATAACAGATCGCATTTTCCGTTCTCCGTCGAACAAACGGTTGAATGAAGAACGGTCACATACAATCCATTATGGACATTTAATAGATCCAACAACTAGTGAAACTGTCGAAGAAGTGATGGTTTCACTTATGAAAGCACCAAAAACATTCACACGTGAAGATGTTATAGAAATTAATTGTCACGGCGGAATTGTCGCGGTCACCCGCGTTCTTAAATTGGTGTTGAAAGAAGGTGCGCGTCTTGCTGAACCAGGGGAATTTACGAAACGTGCATTCCTCAATGGGCGTGTCGACTTATCCCAGGCCGAAGCGGTCATGGATCTAATTCGTTCGAAGACAGACCGGGCCATGGATGTTGCGCTCAATCAGATGGAAGGAAAACTTTCACGGTTGATCGGTGCTTTAAGACAAGCCCTTATTGAAACACTCGCACAAGTTGAAGTAAATATTGATTATCCGGAATATGACGATGTTGAAGAAATGACGATACCACTTATGATTGAGAAAAGTACGTGGGTGAGAAATGAAATCGATAAGTTGTTACGTACTTCATCCCAAGGGAAAATTCTTCGGGAAGGACTATCCACAGTTATAATTGGCAGACCAAATGTAGGAAAGTCTTCATTGTTGAATAGTATCATTCAAGAAAATAAAGCGATTGTAACCGACATTGCGGGTACAACGCGTGATATTATTGAGGAGTACGTCAATGTACGCGGAGTTCCACTTCGTCTTGTCGATACGGCCGGGATTAGGGAAACGGAAGATATCGTGGAACGGATCGGTGTCGAAAGATCGAGGAAAGTGTTGAGGGAAGCGGATTTGATTTTGCTTGTGCTTAACAGTTCCGAAGAGCTGTCTATAGAAGATGAAAGGCTTTTCGAGGCGGTGTCGGGGATGGATACGATTATTGTCATCAATAAAACCGATCTTCCGCAGAAAATCGATTTGCCCAAAGTGATGGAATATGCTGGAACGGGCAAAGTTGTCACAACATCCCTTTTGAAAGACGAAGGGGTAGATGAACTGGAAGAAGCGATCGCCGGACTCTTTTTTGAAGGAAATCTAGAGTCAGGTGATTTCACATATGTTTCAAACGCAAGACATATTGCACTGCTACACAATGCTCGTGCCACAATCGAAAATGCACTTGCGGCTGCTGAAGCTGGTGTTCCAGTCGATATGATACAGATTGATGTCACACGGACGTGGGAGATTCTCGGTGAAATTATTGGGGACACCGTCCAGGATGGCTTGATCAATGAATTATTTTCACAATTTTGCCTCGGAAAATAAAGAATAGAAGGAAGGAATAGAACATGCCCAAATTTGAAGCTGGCACGTTCGATGTCATTGTTATTGGAGCCGGCCATGCCGGAGTAGAGGCGGCTTTATCCGCTGCCAAAATGGGTGCAACGACGCTTGTACTTACAATGAATCTTGATATGATTGCCTTTATGCCATGTAACCCGTCACTCGGTGGTCCTGCTAAAGGGATTGTCGTGCGTGAAATTGATGCACTCGGTGGCGCAATGGGGAAAGTGATCGATAAAACACATATTCAAATGCGGATGTTGAATACAGGAAAAGGACCAGCAGTGCGTGCACTTCGTGCGCAAGCCGATAAAGTCCTTTACCAGCAAGAAATGAAACGTCTTCTGGAGGAACAGGAAAATCTGACACTTCATCAAGGTGTGGTGGAAGAACTGATTGTGGAAGACAACGAAGTAAAAGGACTTGTCACACAAGTCGGAGCAGTTTATCGTGCGAAAACAGTCATTATCACGACAGGTACATTTCTACGGGGAGAAGTCATTATTGGTGACTTAAAATATTCAAGCGGACCAAATAACCAAATGCCGTCCATTAAACTGGCGGATAATATCCGTGAGCTTGGCTTCGATATGGTGAGATTCAAAACAGGGACACCACCGCGTGTGAATAGCAGAACGATTGATTACAGTAAAACTGAAATCCAGCCCGGAGATGATACAGCGTGGGCATTCAGTTATGAAACAACCGAATTCATCACAGATCAACTGCCATGCTGGCTCACATATACAACACCGAGAACTCACGAACTTATTAATGAAAACCTCCACTTATCACCTATGTATTCCGGTATGATTAAAGGAAAAGGGCCACGTTATTGCCCGTCCATTGAAGATAAAATTGTACGTTTCGCGGATAAGTCGCGTCATCAGATTTTCCTCGAACCGGAAGGCCGCAATACGAAAGAAGTATATGTTCAGGGATTATCGACAAGCCTGCCCGAACATGTTCAAAAGCAGTTGATTGCAAGTGTTCCTGGACTTGAAAATGCAGAGATGATGCGTGCGGGTTATGCAATTGAATATGATGCAATCGTCCCCACGCAACTTTGGCCTACACTCGAAACGAAAAGAATCCGCAATCTGTACACGGCTGGACAGCTTAACGGGACATCCGGTTACGAAGAAGCAGCAGGTCAAGGGATCATGGCCGGCATTAATGCAGCTTCACGTGCACTAGGGAAAGAAGAACGTGTCCTGGGACGTGCTGATGCTTATATCGGTGTCCTCATTGATGACCTGGTCACAAAAGGGACAAGCGAACCGTACAGACTTCTTACATCACGTGCGGAATACCGTCTACTATTACGCCACGATAATGCAGATATGCGCTTGACGGAATTAGGATACGAAATTGGATTGGTTAGTGAAGAAAGACACGATGCGCATGTCATAAAGAAACAGCAAATTGATGAAGAGATTGCCAGGCTGCGAAAAATTTCGATTAAACCCGATAATCATACCCAAGAAATTATACGAGAAACAGGCGGTTCGGAACTAAGGGAACCGATGAAAGCAGCCGACCTTTTAAAACGTCCTGAAATAAAATATAGTCAAATCGAACGAATCGTTCCGCCGGCAGAAAAAGTATCTGCTGAAGTGAAAGAGCAAGTTGAAATTTTCATTAAATACGAAGGTTATATAGAGAAATCCATGCAACAAGTTGAAAAGATGAAAAAGTTGGAGGATAAGAAAATCCCGGAGAATATTGACTATGATGCAATATCGGGTATTGCGACGGAAGCAAAAAGTGTTCTAAACGAAGTCAGGCCATTATCGATTGCGCAAGCATCCCGCATATCCGGCGTTAATCCGGCTGATATATCAATTCTTTTAGTTTATATAGAACAAGGAAGAATTGCCAAAATATCTGGTTGAATTAGCTTGCAAGGACTTGGTTTATGTTAAATAAGAATGCTTTTCTTGTTGTCTAGGCTTTAGCGGTCAGGTGTTCGGGTCATAAGACGTACTGACTAGGAAGGATTGAACTGCAGCCTTCCTAGGAAAAAGCACCGCTACGTCAGTACGTCTTATGCCAGTCGAGTGTATACAGAATGTAGATTATGCAGCCGTCGCCACAGGACGTGACGAACTTAGGCTGCGTTCCGCTAAATGCCGCTTACGCTTTTCTTTAGGGGGGATATTGATGAATGTTGAGCAATTTATACAAGCACTAAAAGAAAAAGGTATTGAATTGAATGAAATGCAACTATTACAGTTTAGCCAGTATTTTAAACTTCTGGTAGAATGGAATGAAAAGATGAACTTGACAGCAATTACAGATGCACCGTCAGTTTATCTAAAACACTTCTATGATTCTATTTCGGCTGCTTTTTATATGGACTTAAACGTTAGAAAAACAATATGTGATGTGGGTGCAGGAGCAGGTTTTCCGAGTATACCTTTGAAAATTTGCTTTCCGGACTTAGACGTAACAATTGTCGATTCACTAAATAAAAGAATTGGATTTTTAAAGGCTTTGGCCGAAGAATTACAACTTGAAAATGTACACTTCGTCCATGCAAGAGCTGAAGACTTTGGACAAAATCCAAAGTATCGTGAAAAATTCGATATTGTCACTGCACGTGCGGTTGCACGCCTTTCCGTTCTTGCGGAATTGTGTGTACCTCTCGTTAAAAAGGGCGGAATCTTTATAGCGATGAAAGGTTCAGCTGCAGATGATGAACTTGGAGACGCTAAAAAAGCACTTTCCGTTCTCGGCGCTACCATTAAAGAAGAACATTCATTCACATTGCCAATGGAAGATAGTGAACGGAATATCTTTGTTTTCGATAAAGAAAAAGTCACTCCTAAAAAGTATCCTCGTAAACCAGGTGTTCCAAATAAATCGCCAATTCAGTAAACTGTTTCACGTGGAACAATAGATAAAGAGGATATACTATCACTATGCTGAATTAGTTGAAATAGGGAGCAGTATTGAAAAGGTGGTGCCGGGAATGAAAAGTCCGTTTTCACGATTTTTTGGAAGTGGAGAAAAAGAGTTAGATCCACTAATTAGTGAAGATGTAAATCACGAAATCATTGAACAAGTGAAAATAAACTTTATAAAACCGAACAAGTATCAGCCGCGTACAATTTTTTCTGAGGAGAAAATAGAAGAACTTGCTAGGACAATCCACACACATGGTGTCATTCAGCCGATAGTCATTCGGAAAGTTGATGACGAACAATATGAAATCATTGCAGGAGAGCGTAGATATCGAGCAATGCAAAAACTGGGTTGGTCGGAAGTTCCGGCAATTATTCGAAACCTTGATGATAAAGAAACCGCATCTATTGCATTAATTGAAAACTTGCAGCGTGAAGAATTGACTGCTATAGAAGAAGCTTATGCTTATGAAAAGCTTCTCGAACTACATTCATTGACACAGGAAGCATTAGCGCAAAGACTTGGTAAAGGCCAATCGACTGTGGCAAATAAATTGCGTTTATTGAAGCTGCCTGATGAAATAAAAAATGGTCTACTAACGAAAGAGATATCCGAGCGGCATGCACGAGCACTTATCCCTATTAAAGACAGTGAATTACAATCACAGCTATATAAAGAAGTAATTGAACTGCAGTTAAATGTAAAGCAACTTGAAAATAGAATTCTGCAGGTTTTACATCCCAAAGAAGAGGATGTTAAGGATAAAAAAGTGGCTCCAAGAAGAAAGTCAGTAAGTAAAGATCTACGTATAGCTCTTAACACGATAAGGCAATCTCTTGTACTTGTGACGAAAAGTGGAATCGACGTAAAAACCGAAGAAGAAGATTCAGAGGATTTTTACACGATTACAGTCAAAATTCCAAAAAGTAAATAATAAAAGACTCTTGCTCCACTTAGGCAAGAGTCTTTTTACTATATCAGTTGAATTATTGTGATCGGTCTAATACCTGTACTTCTATCCCAAATAGCCGTGAATGGGCCTAGGTTTAGTACACTCATTAATAGCTAGCCTTTCCTCGGTAATATCGAGATGAAGCTCTATTGTTGTCCGTATACTATGTAAACATGAATTAAATATAGTCACTACGCATAGGACGAACCTGCGGAGGCATCCTTAAAGCGGTATTGAATGGAATCACTATCTCAGTCTCTATATAGTGTACCCGAACATCAAGTTGAACCTTTTTGGCGATGAATCCTATACATATATCTCTACAAAAAATGGTTTATTTGATAAACTAGGGAAAGTAATTTAAAAGAAATAAAAAGGGCAGGAAAGCAGGTGCAGGCGTGGGCAGAATTATAGCGATTGCCAATCAAAAGGGAGGCGTCGGAAAAACAACAACATCCGTCAATCTAAGTGCTTGCCTTGCTCATATAGGCAAAAAAGTCTTATTGATTGATACTGATCCACAAGGGAATGCAACAAGCGGAGTAGGGGTGAACAAAGGGGAAGTCCAACAATGCATCTATGATATTTTAATAGATGATGTCGATTTAAAAGATGTTATCCTTTCGACTAAGGTGGAGAACCTTGATATCATACCGGCAACAATATCCTTGGCAGGAGCGGAAATTGAATTAGTTTCAACTATTTCAAGGGAAGTACGGATGAAACATGCCATTCAAGATGCAAAAGATATGTATGATTATATTATTATCGATTGTCCGCCCTCACTTGGCTTGCTCACGATAAATGCATTAACTGCGGCGGATTCGATAATCATCCCAGTTCAATGTGAGTATTATGCACTCGAAGGGTTAAGTCAACTGCTAAGTACAATTCGACTTGTACAAAAGCATTTAAATGAAAATCTAACAATCGATGGTGTATTGCTAACTATGTTTGATGCTAGGACAAATTTGGGAATTCAAGTCATAGAAGAAGTCAAAAAATACTTTCAAGATAAAGTGTACAAAACAATCATTCCACGAAATGTGCGATTAAGTGAAGCACCAAGTCACGGAGAACCAATCATTGTTTATGATTCCCGTTCACGAGGGGCGGAAGTTTACGTAGAGCTGGCAAAGGAAGTGGTTCATAATGGCTAAAGGTCTTGGAAAAGGATTACAAGCATTATTTCCTGGAGAGTCACTGGCAAAAGCGGAATCTGTCGAACAAGTTCATGTGAAAAGTATAAAAGTGAATCCATATCAGCCAAGAAAGATATTTGATGAAAGTGCTATTCAAGAGTTAAGTGCTTCGATTAAAGAACACGGTATTCTTCAACCGATCATTTTAAGAAAAGTGGGGTCTGCATATGAAATCGTTGTAGGTGAAAGGCGGTTCCGTGCGGCAAAATTAGCAGGTCTTACTGAGGTACCGGCAGTTGTCCGCATTTTAACCGATGAGGAAACGATGGAATTTGCAATCCTTGAAAACTTACAGCGGGAAGACTTGACGCCGATTGAAGAAGCGGAAGCATATCATAATCTCATGGAAAACTTGGGTCTTACCCAAGAGCAGCTGGCGTTTAGACTAGGTAAGAGCAGACCCCATATTGCAAACCATGTACGGTTACTGTCACTGCCTCAAAAAGTTCGTAATTATATTACTGAGGGTAAAATCTCAATGGGCCATGGGCGGACATTACTTGGTCTGCGTAAAAAAGAGCAGATTATTCTTGTTGCGGAACGTGTTTTGAAGGAAGGAATTAACGTTCGTCAACTTGAAAAATTGGTTCAAAGAATGAATGAAGATGTTCCACGTGAAACGAAACCGCAAAAAAATGTTGATTTGTTTTTGGCTGAAAGGGAATCAACTCTTCGGGATTACTTTGGTACGAATGTATCCATCAAGAAAACGAAGAGTAAAGGGAAAATAGAAATTGAATTCTTCTCAGAAGATGATCTTGAACGCATTCTTGAATTATTGAATGAATAAGTATATACCTATTTTGCTTTCGAAGCAGAATAGGTATTATTTTTAACGGGCGGAAGTGAATACATGATGCTATTCGGTACAATTGTAAATGTCCTTTTAATAATTATAGGAGCCTTCATAGGTCAGTTTTTACACAATATACCGGAACGCATGAAAGAAACCGTCATGTATGGAATCGGACTTGCAGTTGCGGTTATTGGAATTCAAATGACATTTGAAAGTACACAAATTCTTATCGTCATTATTAGCATCGTTCTCGGAGCAGTCCTTGGCGAATGGATCGATCTTGATAAGAAAGTGAATGGTTTGGGACGATGGATGGAGAGTAAGATTCCTGCCAGAGACAAAGGTCCAGGTATTGCACAAGGGTTTGTCACAGCTACACTTATTTTCGTTGTCGGCTCGATGGCGATAATCGGTGCCATCGATAGTGGACTAAGAAATGATCATGATGTACTTGTCACGAAAGGAATTATAGATGGTTTCACTTCTATCATACTAAGCTCGACATTGGGCATCGGTGTTGCTTTTGCTGCAATTCCTGTATTCTTCTATCAAGGAATTATTACATTATTCTCAACCCAAATCAGCCGTTTTGTTCCAGACGAATTGCTAGACTTCTTCATTTCTGAAATGACTGCGACAGGCGGGTTGATGATTCTAGCGATCGGTTTGAACTTAATTGGTCTGACGAAGGTAAGGGTCGCCAATCTTATTCCCGGTATTTTCGTTGTCGGAGTTGCGGTTACTATCGTCCACTTTTTGTGATTTGTGACGTCCGTAGGCAAGTTGAAGCGCTCTTGCAATGATACGGCTCATTTCATATGGCAGATAAAGCCGCGTGCTTTGCAGGACAGCATGCTCCATGAAACCCGCAATATTGACTATTCCTTTAATGGATACATCTCCAACAGGGGGTAATTCTTTACCTACCGCTTTACCGGGATGGATGGGTCCGCTATTGAAAAGCAATTGGCCGATAGAGCTGCCTTGTCCCAGGCATGCATCGATTGCTATGATGAAGGCGGCAGGATTGGCGAGCCTGGTTTCGTCGATATGCTGCTGCAAGTTTAAGGCGTGTAGCGGACTTTCCAATGTTCCGATTACTGGGAAAGGGAATAGGGGTGACTCGGTAAGGAAAGATCCAGTCAGTGGACCCAGTGAATCGCCCGTGGATCGATCAGTTCCTATACAGAAAAAAATGAGTTCATGCGTGTCAAACGGGATGCGTTGGAGGAATAATGAACTAAGTTTCCAAACAGCACCGGTTTCTTTGTAATGAATTCGGTAATCATAAGATGAAGAAAGAGTATCTCGCATGAAAAAACTCCATTTCTTTTTTATAACACAGTCTACGCTTGCGAATGATTAATTATACGGAAGGAAGAGATTTGTGGTATTAACTGTAGTTAAAGATTTTGAAGATATGAAAAAAGATGTTGAAGAGGCAGGGAAATTTTTATTTAGTCAGAAGGTTTGGATGGATCTCGCAACGCTGGGACTTAGGATTCTTTTCATCGTCGTGCTCGCTGCCGTTGTCGTCAATGTAGGGAAAGCAATTATTGCCCGCATATTCAAAGTAAAACTGAAAGGTCCTTTACGACATTCGGAACGTAGGGAGAAGACATTGGTAAAGCTATTGCAAAATACGTTAGCCTATGTTGTCTACTTTTCAGCCATTTTAGCCGTCCTTTCCGAATTCTCGATAGATGTAAAAGGACTTCTTGCCGGGGCAGGCGTACTTGGTCTTGCCGTTGGTTTTGGTGCCCAGAGTCTAGTGAAAGATGTTATCACCGGATTTTTCATTATATTTGAAGATCAATTTTCGGTCGGGGATTATGTGCAAATTGGTGCCTCGGAAGGTATTGTAGAAGAAATCGGTTTGCGGACTACAAAGATAAAAAGTTACACAGGAGAAATTTCCATCCTGCCGAATGGGACAATCAGTCAAGTTGTCAATTACTCCATGGAAAACTCCTTAGCGATTGTCGACGTGACAATACCGTTTGATGTCGGTGTAGATAAGACGGAAAAAATGATTGAAGAGTACTTATCAACATTGTTTAAAGAGGATTCCGATTTTATTAATTCACCAAAATTGATCGGGGCCCACGACTTCACGGAAACAGACATGATTGTTAGGGTTATCGCGGAAACGAAACCAATGCGGCATTTTGATGGTGCGCGAACGATTAGTGTGGGATTGAAAAAGTATTTGGAGCAGCGTGGAATTGAAATTCCATATCCGACATTGGTGACGAAATCATTAACTGCCAGCTGATTGATTCAATGAAGAGAGGAACGTGTAATTTATATGGAAGCAAAAGTGTTTGGTTTGAATGATGTAGTGGAAATGAAAAAGCAACATCCATGTGGAACTAACGCGTGGAAAATCATTCGGATGGGAGCCGATATCCGCATTAAATGCGAAGGATGTGGTCACAGCGTCATGATTCCCCGCAATGAATTTACAAAGAAGATGAAAAAGGTTCTTGTTAAAGCCGAGTCTTGACCTTTCCGGGCTACGTGCACCGGTAGATGGACAACCGGGCCCGCTGTCCTTATAATGGAAGAGTTGCATACAGAGTGAATGAATGAACATATACATGAAAGGTTGTGGAACGAATGGCATTAACAGCTGGAATCGTCGGTCTACCAAACGTTGGGAAATCTACATTATTCAACGCGATTACAAAAGCGGGAGCAGAGGCGGCAAACTATCCGTTCTGTACAATTGATCCGAACGTCGGCATCGTGGAAGTTCCTGATGAAAGACTTGATAAACTGACAGAGCTTGTTACACCGAAAAAAACAGTGCCGACTGCATTTGAGTTTACGGATATTGCGGGGATTGTTGAAGGGGCAAGCAAAGGCGAAGGGCTAGGGAATAAATTTCTCATGCACATTCGTGAAGTAGATGCAATCTGTCAAGTCGTCCGCTGCTTCGTGGACGAAAATATCACGCATGTATCCGGTAAAGTCGATCCAATCGATGATATCGAGATCATCAATCTCGAATTGATTCTTGCGGATATGGAAAGTGTTGAAAAACGATTGGCACGCGTTACTAAAATGGTGAAACAAAAAGATAAAGTGGCAATGGCAGAAGAACCGATTCTGATTAAACTTAAAGAAGCGTTTGAAAATGAAATGCCCGCCAGATCTGTTGAATTTACGGATGAGGAATTCATTCTTGCCAAAGGGATGAACCTTCTTACGATTAAACCGATGCTTTATGTGGCAAACGTTTCAGAAGATGAAGTTGCAAATGCAGATGATAATGAAAACGTTAAAGCTGTTCGTGAATTTGCGGAAAAAGACAACGCACAAGTAATTGTTGTCTGTGCAAAAATCGAAGAAGAGATGGCTGAACTTGATGATGAGGAAAAAGCGATGTTCCTTGAGGAATTGGGCATCAAGGAGTCAGGTCTTGACCAACTCATCAAAGCGTCTTATAAACTGTTGGGCTTCGCAACCTACTTTACGGCAGGGGTACAGGAAGTCCGCGCTTGGACATTCCGCAAAGGGATGAAAGCACCGCAATGTGCAGGTATCATCCATACGGACTTCGAACGTGGCTTCATCCGTGCTGAAACAGTGGCATATGATGATTTAGTTGCAACGGGTTCGATGACCGCCGCTAAAGAAGCCGGCAAAGTCCGCCTCGAAGGAAAAGAATATATTGTCAAGGACGGCGACGTTATGCTGTTCCGTTTTAACGTGTAATAACGAAAAAATGCCACTCCGATATGTAACATTCCGGGGTGGCATTTTTTAATTACCAATTTTGTTCTCCAACCCAACCTTTTTTTCCGGCGTATAGGCATATAACTTGGGCAACTCGGGATCATCCTTTACAACCCAGTCATCCGGCAGCTCTTTTAATTCCTTATACATCGCAAAGTCGCCAGCAGCTCCGCCTATCAATAAAGCGGATAGGGTAATCAATAATCCGCTTCCGATGGAAAGGCCAATGATGGCTGGCAGGATACCGGTCATCCAAAAAGGCAGAAGCAATGCTTTCCGTATAGCCTGATTCGTCATAAGCTGGTTGGTCGTTGCATACGCAATTCCCATCTTCAAGTTGACCCCGACGACCATCCTCCTCCATGGGACACCTCCAAAAGCTCGAAAACCAAGCAGATGAAAAAACTCATGTAAGATGATCAGTAGGATATAGCCGACAATGAAATAAACAAAAGACCACCAACTGATTGAAAATGCAAAACCGCCGATTAAGAAAAATTTTAGAAACCACAATAAAACAAAGGCTCCACCAGTAAAAACCAAACTACGTTTTGCCACTTTCGGTAAATCGACCTCAATTATTTTATCGGGTTCGGGAAATTCATTCAAAAAGATCACCTCATTCTAAAAGTATACAATAAAATAGTTGAAACACGAACGATGTTATGATAACATGTACTGATGTGAGTAATATAATTACTTACTCCTTGCCCGCTGACATCAGCAGGGCCCAAGTCCATAAGGAGGTGACTACAGATGAGAAAGTACGAAATTATGTACATTATCCGCCCAACAGTAGAAGACGAAGCGAAAAAAGCGTTGATTGAACGTTTTGACGAAGTCCTTGTTTCTAACGGTGCGGAAAACATCGAGTCGAAAGAGTGGGGCAAGCGCCGTCTTGCTTACGAAATCGACGATTTACGTGAAGGTTTCTATCAGCTTATCAAGTTGAATGCTGAAACTAAAGCAATCGATGAATTTACACGTCTTGCGAACATCAACGAAGAAATCATTCGTCACATGGTCGTTCGTATCGAAGACTGATCCATATATGACTATAAACAGGTGAAACTTACAAAATGATGAGGGAGGTTGAATTCTGATGATTAACCGAGTTGTTTTAGTAGGGCGATTGACAAAGGATCCTGAGCTCAAGTATACACAAACCGGCATCGCTGTAACACGTTTTACGTTAGCAGTGAATCGTGCATTCCAAAACGCGTCAGGCGAAAGGGAAGCTGATTTTGTCAGTTGCGTAGCTTGGAGAAAACAGGCTGAGAATGTTGCTAACTTCTTGAGAAAAGGAAGTCTTGCCGGAGTGGATGGCCGTATTCAGACGGGCAGCTTTGAAGGACAAGATGGAAAGCGTGTTTATACAACCGAAGTTGTTGCAGATAGCACGCAATTTCTTGAGCCGCGCAACGCATCTGGCGACAATAGGTCGGGAGCTAGCACCGGAGCACCTTATCAAGGTTCTCAACAGGGCGGACAACCGAGCTATCAGAATCAGCAGCCAAATCAACAATACCAACAGCCTAACCAGCAAAACTATACACGTACTGACGATGATCCATTCTCGACAGGCGGAGGCCCGATCGAAGTATCGGACGACGACCTGCCGTTCTAAGATCGAATGCGTATAGTTAAACATTTATCAAAGAAAACGAGAAGGAGGGGAAACGCATATGGCACCACGTCGTGGAGGGAAAAGACGCCGTAAGGTTTGTTATTTCACATCAAACAACATTACAAAAATCGATTATAAAGATACTGACTTGCTTAAGAAATTCATTTCTGAGCGTGGGAAGATCTTACCTCGCCGTGTTACAGGTACAAGCGCGAAGTATCAGCGTAAACTGACACTTGCAATCAAACGCTCACGTATCATGGCACTTCTTCCATTCAGTTCGGAAGAAAGATAATTTTATTTTGATGAACCGCCTCGTCAAACCGGTACAACCGGGATGGGGGCGGTTTTTTTATACAATCGAATTAAGTACATACGTTCCACTTTTGGTCTAAATGCTAAAATCATGATACAATTAAAGCAACTGTCCATCGTTATAGTTCTGGACAGAGTAGTAATACAAGTGGATAGAACTTGTCGTCCAGCGATAGACCGGAGGAATCTATATTATGCAAGATAATGCTAGGAAAATTACGTACGGAGCGATGATGATAGCATTGTTTGCGGTCTTGCTTGCAGTATCGTTATATACACCGCTGATTGGCAATATCACGATGTTTTTCATTCCGTTGCCGATTATTCTTTATAGGCTGAAATATGATCGCGCTTCGTCGCTTCTCATGGCGGCAGCAGGTATCATGCTGTCTATGCTGATCGGTGGAATTCTGCTGTTACCGTTCGCATTCATCCACGGTATTATAGGATTCGTCGTCGGGGAAACAGTCAGGATGGGAAAAACAAAATTCTATATCTTTATGGCTACCGGACTCACATTGCTTCTAACGACGATTGTTATGTATGTCGGAGCCGTCTTATTATTCGGTTTCAATATGATTGATGAATTGCTGACAATCATGGAGGACAGCCAAGAACAAGTGAAGTCGATGATGGCCCGTTACGGGAGTCTACCGGATAATTATGATGAAGTTATTTCTTCAACATTTTTGGCTTATCAAAACACGATTCCCTCCATATTCATGATGAGTGTTTTCATGTTGGCATTCATCATCCTCACATTGAACCTGGGAGTCGCAAAACGACTTAAATTTGAAGTTCCAAAGTTCCCGCCGTTCCGGGAAATGAAATTACCTGTCATTACAGTGATTCTTTATGGAGCGATACTTCTAATTTCCCTTCTCATGGAAATGCAACCGGGGACGAATCTCTATTTGATTACTGGCAATGCCACTGTTATTTTAAGATTCCTGTTTCTATTGCAAGGTATTTCATTCATCCACTACTATATGAATGAAATGAAATCGCCGAAAGTAGTGACAGTCATTGCCACGATTTTTGCATTGCTGTTGACCCCGGTGACAACACTTATTGGGATACTTGATACGGGAGCGAATATACGTGCCTGGGTCAAAAAAGACAAGTCTAAGTAAGGGGATGGGACAATGACGTCGTTTTTTAGAAAAAGGGCAATACGTTATCCATTGACGGTATTGTCGATTCTGGGCGTAATGGCGGCAGTGCTCCTGCTCCTGACTCAGTTTTGGTCGGGACTGATTTTCTCCGTCCTATTTACAGCAGCAGCGGGAATTGCGTGGAAAGTTGAAGAGCAGACCTATATTGAAACAGAAAAACGCATAGAAACTTTATCATACAGAGTGAAGAAGGTCGGGGAAGAAGCGCTTCTTGAATTGCCAATTGGAATCATCTTGATCAACGATAAAAGTATCGTTGAGTGGGCGAATCCATATGCCGCAAAATTGTTCACGCAAACGGATTCTTTGATTGGTGATGAATTGTATGATCTGTCAGAACAATTCCGGTCGATTATTAAGAGTGATAATCCAGAAAACAATGTATTGACCGTAGGAGAACAGTCTTATAAGGTTTTTTACAAAGCGGAAGAGAAACTTATTTATCTGTTCGACATCACTGAGCAATTGGTGATGGAATCGCTATATTACGAAGATCGTACAGTACTCGGTATCATTCTTGTCGATAACTATGATGAACTTTCGCAGGCGATGGATGATCAGACGAGGAGCCAGCTCAATTCCCTCGTAACCTCACTAGTGAACAGATGGGGAATTGAAAATGGTATTTTTGTAAAAAGAATTGCAACGGACCGTTTTCTCGCGGTATCCAATGAAGCAACCTTGGCTGATCTGGAAAAAACAAAGTTCTCGATATTGGATGATATCCGCGAAACGACAGCCAAGCAGAGTACAGCTTTGACGCTCAGCATCGGTGTCGGCGTCGGATCGACCTCACTAATTGAATTAGGGGAACTGGCACAGTCCAGTCTCGATCTTGTCCTAGGACGCGGTGGCGACCAAGTGGCCATCAAGCGTTCTGATGGAAAGCTGAAGTTTTACGGCGGTAAAACAAACCCCGTTGAAAAAAGGACGAGAGTACGGGCGAGAGTCATTTCCCACGCTTTGCGAGACCTCATCCAAGGCAGTGATAAAGTATTTGTCATGGGCCATAAATTACCGGACATGGATGCAATCGGAGCAGCGATCGGCGTTCGGAAAATGGCCCGCATGAACAATGTGGAAGGCCATATCGTCGTTAACTTCAATGAGCTGGACGGAAGTGTCACCCGCTTAATGGACGAAATTAAGCGTGATACGGATCTGTTCAATCAGTTCATCACACCTGATGAGACGCTCGCGATGATGACGGAGAAGTCATTGATTATCGTAGTGGATACGCATAAACCTAGTATGGTCATTGACGAACGTGTCCTCGGCAAGGCAGAAAAGGTGGTTGTCATCGATCACCATCGCCGCGGGGAAGAATTCATAAATAATACGATGCTTGTCTATATGGAGCCTTATGCATCATCCACTGCAGAGCTGGTCACTGAATTGATCGAATACCAGCCGAAACATGAAAAGCTCACGATGCTTGAATCGACAGCACTCCTGGCAGGTATTATCGTTGATACAAAGAGCTTCACGCTACGAACAGGGTCCAGGACATTTGAAGCTGCTTCCTATTTGCGGACAAATGGAGCGGATACCATACTCGTCCAACGACTCTTAAAAGAGGATATCGATACGTACGTTCAGCGGGCTAAATTGATTGAGACGGTTGAATTGTCCAATGATGGTGTTGCAATCGCAAAAGGGCAGGGACAGACTGTGTATGGCACAGTCCTGATTGCCCAAACTGCCGACATTCTTCTTACAATGCAAGGCGTTGCGGCGTCCTTTGTCATTGCAGCCCGTGCAGATGGTAAAATCGGTATAAGCGCCCGTTCACTTGGTGAATTGAATGTTCAACTCATCATGGAGGAACTCGGTGGAGGCGGTCATTTGACAAATGCAGCATGTCAGCTTGACGTCGAATCAGTCGAAGAAGCGGAAGAAATGCTGAAGACCGTATTAACAACAAAAATTGAAAGGGGAAATTCATTATGAAAGTAATCTTTTTGAAAGACGTTAAAGGTGTAGGAACTAAAGGTGACATGAAAGAGGTATCGGTAGGTTACGCACAAAACTTCCTGCTGAAAAACAAATTGGCTGTCGAAGCGACACCAGGTAATATTAGCAGGCTTGAAGGCCAACAGAAACGGGCCGAGAAGGACGCTGCGGAAGAATTGGCGGAAGCGAGAGTGTTGAAAGAACAGATTGATAAAATTACGGTTGAAATGAAAGCGAAGTCGGGCGAAGGCGGCAGACTGTTCGGATCGATTACAACAAAACAGATTGCGGAAGCATTGCATAAAACGGAAGGCATTAAAGTGGACCGCCGTAAAATGGAATTACCTGACGCAATTCGTGCACTAGGTTTCACGAATGTGCCTGTAAAGATCCATCCGGACGTTACAGCAACATTCAAGGTACATGTTGTAGAAGAATGATAAGGAGATTGAATAGATGAACCAGATGATCGATCGCATCCCACCACATAATAACGAAGCGGAACAGTCGGTCATAGGGGCGATATTCCTCGAGCCGCAGGCACTCATAACGGCGGCTGAACTTCTCATGCCGGAAGATTTTTATCGGATGGCGCATGAAAAAATCTTCCAAACGATGATTAACCTGAGCGATAAAGGACAGGCGATAGATGTCGTGACGGTGACGGAGGAACTATCCGCCAAAAAAGAACTAGAGGATGTCGGTGGTATTTCGTATTTAACGGAAATTGCCAACTCAGTTCCTACAGCGGCGAATATTGTGCATTACGCGCGTATCGTCGAAGAGAAAGCCCTTCTGCGGCGCCTCATCCGCGTTGCCACGTCAATCGTTGAGGATGGCTTTGCAAGGGAAGACGAAGTGGAAGCCCTCCTCTCAGAAGCGGAAAAGAAGATGATGGAAGTTTCCAACCGGAAAAATGCCGGTGATTTCCGTCATATTAAAGACGTTCTCGTGGAAACGTATGACAACATCGAACTTCTTCATACGCAGAAAGGGGACGTCACGGGTATCCCGACAGGTTTCCGTGATCTGGACAAAATCACAGCCGGTTTCCAGCGCAACGACCTAATCATTGTCGCTGCGCGTCCTTCTGTTGGTAAAACGGCATTCGCATTGAACGTCGCACAAAATGTCGCAACTAAAACAGACGAAAACGTTGCTATCTTCAGTTTGGAGATGGGGGCGGAACAGCTTGTCATGCGGATGCTATGCGCAGAAGGGAATATTGATGCCCAAGTACTACGGACAGGCGCCCTGGAGGCGGAAGATTGGCGGAAATTGACGATGGCGATGGGCAGTCTTTCAAATGCCGGAATTTTCATCGATGATTCCCCCGGTATCCGGGTCAATGACATCCGTTCAAAATGCCGTCGCTTGCAACAGGAGCACGGACTGGGCATGATTATGATCGATTACATGCAATTAATTGTAGGTAGCGGCAGCAAGCCGGGTGAAAACCGTCAACAGGAAGTCTCGGAAATTTCCCGATCGTTGAAGGCACTCGCAAGGGAACTGAAAGTGCCGGTAATTGCACTTTCCCAGCTATCCCGTGGTGTCGAGCAGCGTCAGGATAAGCGCCCGATGATGTCCGATCTCCGGGAGTCAGGGAGTATCGAGCAAGATGCGGATATCGTTTCGTTTCTATACCGGGAAGACTATTATGATAAAGAAACTGAAAACCAGAATATGATTGAAATCATCATTGCAAAACAACGGAACGGTCCGACAGGCACAGTTACCCTTGCTTTTGCAAAGGAATATAACAAGTTTGTCAATATCGACTGGAGCCAGCACGAATCATCCGACTATTAAAAAACACGAGCATTGCGAGTTCATGAACTCCATATGTTCGTGTTTTTTTCTATTCTTGATGAATCGGACTATGATTTGAGAAATAGGTGTGAGTGTAAAACGATATAAAAAAGCAGTTAGCGAAGAGACAAATCGGCCTTGAATTTTAGGGGGATGGCGATATTTGGATGCAATTCTACAAATTCATTACAATTTCCAATAAAATAACAAGTGATGTATAGGATATGTTAGATTAGAGAAGCGTGAAAAAATCATACGTAAAAATGCTCTATAATCGGTCTTCCGATTGAACTATGGAAGGAGTCTCCTATATGTTTTTCAATAGAAATAAACAAGACGAAACAAAAAATATATGCCAGCACATGAATCGACCGTTCATAAAAGTACAAAAGGTCTTCATCATTACAATGATACTAGCGACTCTAGGGATGAATTCAGTTTTTGCAAATGAAGTGGAAAATGAAAAACTCTTGACGGTATTCCATATCTATTCAGAGGGGGAATATATGGGGGTAATATCCGATGAAGCAAAACTTGAAAAAGTGAAAGAAATAGAACTGCAAAAAGCAGCCTCTGAATTTGAGGATCTTCCGCTTGTAATAGGAACTGAATTATCGGTTATTCCGGAACGGGTATTCACCGAGGCAACCGAAGACGGCGTGGTCCTTGAAAAAGTTCATGAAATGCTATCCGTTGAAGCGGAAGCAGTCGGTGTTGCAATTGAAGGAGAACTGGCATTTTACGTCAACGACATGGACACATACTATGAAATGATTCGTAAACTGAAGCTACAATCCGTCACTGACAAAGAACTAACCGAATTCGAAGCCCGCAAGTCGTCTTCTGAATCCATACCCCCACTTAAGGAAAATGAAACCCGTATAATGGACATCGTCATAAGCAGTGATATACAAGCGATAGATGGGAAAACATCCCCCGAAGAGGTAAGAACCGCAGAAGAAGCAATCGCACTTCTTAACAAAGGGAAACTTGATGTTAAAAAGTATAGTGTCAAAGTTGGAGACGTACTTGGCACGATTGCTGCAACTCACGACATGACCGAGGCTCAGCTGATGGAACTGAATCCGGGCATTACGCCGGCTACGACCCTGGGGCTAGGCAACGAGCTGAATGTTACAGCCCTAGAACCATACGTCGAAGTTGAGGTTCTATATGAAGCAAAGAGGAAAGAAAGGATCGAACACAAAAACCAAACCGAAAAAGACAATTCATTATATAAAGGCGAAAAGAAAGTAATCCGTAAAGGTTCGGATGGTGAAAAAGTAGTTACGGAACTAATCCGTAAACAAGATGGCAAGATTATTGGGAAATCTGCATCAGAAGAAAAAATTATTGTCGAAGCAATAGACAAAGTGACAGTCATCGGAACGAAAGTAATCCCTTCAAGGGGATCAGGCACATTCATCTGGCCTGCAACCGGGGGGTATATTTCCAGTCATATGGGTACTCGCTGGGGAAGAGCGCATCAAGGAATCGACATCGCGCGCCCATCATCCTATGGAATTAAAGCAGCGGATAATGGGGTCGTCACAACGGCAGGAAAGCACAGCACCTATGGCAATCGAGTTATTATCACACATAACAACGGTTATGAAACGCTCTATGCCCATCTCTCTTCCATTGATGTTCGTGTAGGACAAACAGTGCCACAGGGAACGAAAATAGGCGTCATGGGATCTACTGGACGTTCCACAGGCGTACATCTTCACTTTGAAGTGTTTAAAAATGGAACAAATATCAATCCCATGAACGTGTTAAGATAAATAGACAACTAAGGACGGTACACAATGTTGTACCGTCTTTTTCATAGTTTTTTCGACAATTTTCGGTGAATATTGCCCGGGAAATAGCTTAGGCAATAGTGTGTCCACAAAAAAGATAACCTTGAGCATTCATGCATAATGACAGGAGATACGTGCGAACTGACGGGAAGAATGATAGAGTAAAAGAACACCGAAAGCGGCGCCAACAGGGCGAGAAGGAGAAGAGAAAAATGCAAGATAAAGTAATCTTGATTGTTGATGATGAAAAGCCAATTGCAGATATACTCGAATTTAACCTTAAAAAAGAGGGTTTCACTGTTTTCTGTGCATATGATGGAGAAGAAGCACTTGAAAAAGTGGAAGAAGTGAAACCAGACCTTATGCTTCTAGATATTATGCTTCCAAAAAGAGATGGCATGGAAGTGTGTCGCGAAATCCGTAAAAAGTATGACTTTCCGATTATCATGCTGACGGCGAAGGACTCTGAAATAGACAAAGTGCTTGGATTGGAGCTTGGGGCAGACGATTATGTCACAAAACCATTCGGAACACGTGAACTTATCGCCCGGGTGAAAGCGAATTTACGAAGACATATGAAGTTGGTAGAAGAAGAGCAAGAAGGCGTGACGAATGATATTACAGTTGGCAACCTTATTGTTCAGCCGGATGCCTACCTCGTATTAAAAAGAGATGAAAAAATTGAACTGACGCATCGGGAATTTGAACTCCTGCATTATCTCTCAAAACATATCGGACAAGTGATGACGCGTGAGCATTTATTGCAGACGGTATGGGGCTATGATTACTTCGGAGATGTACGGACAGTGGATGTCACGATTCGCCGTTTGCGTGAAAAGATTGAAGATACACCAAGTCATCCGACGTGGATTGTGACGCGACGTGGAGTGGGCTATTACTTGCGTGATCCGGAACAGGAGTAACAATCATGCAAAAAGTCGGTTTTTTTCGATCAATCCACGTTAAATTTGTTTTGATCTATGTGATGCTCATTCTAATTGCAATGGAGATAATCGGACTTTACTTTGCACGTGAACTTGAAGAAAAATTGAAAACAAATTTCACGACATCGATTACTGACAGAATGAGTTTGATTGAATTCAGTGTACGAGAAGAAATGATAAAGAAACGTGCCCCGGACGACCCGTTGACACTTGAGGCAAGTCTTCAGGGCGTCCTTTCGGGTTTCCCTTCGGAGGATATCAATGAAATCAGGGTTATTAATGCTGGAAAGATCATTCTTGCAACATCAGCTCTCGATAAGCAACAATCATTGGTGGGACAACGTTCTACGGACGACATCGTAAGGAAGTCCTTGGCATCGAAAACCCCGCAGGATATCATCTATCTCGACCGGAAAACAAGAAATCGGATTTTGGCCCGTGCAACGCCTTTCACTCACGACGGTGAAGTGATAGGAACGCTATATCTTGAAGCAGATATTGAAAAAGTCTTTACACAAATTGATGAAGTCAATCAGATCTTAGCTGGCGGAGTGGCTGTTTCGTTGACGATTACAATTATTCTCGGCATTTTAATCGCGCAGACGATGACAAGACCGATATCGGATATGAGGCGTCAAGCGCAGGCGATGGCGAAAGGGAATTTTTCGAGAAAAGTACGTGTCTATGGAAATGATGAATTGGGACAGCTTGCAATTGCCTTCAACCATTTAACGAACCAGTTGCAGGAATCTCAGTCATCAACCGAAGGAGAACGGAGAAAACTGGCATCTGTATTGGAAAACATGACCGATGGCGTCATTGCGACCGACCGTAAAGGGCGTGTTAGTCTCATTAATGACTCGGCACTTCTGATGCTCAGACTGACACGTGATCTAGTCTTGAACAGACCGATTACCAGCATTCTAGGACTTGAACAGGAATACGCTTTTGAAGATTTAATCCAAATAAAAGATTCGATTGCCTTAGATTTCAGTACGAATGAACAGCCCTATATTCTAAGAGCCAATTTCTCCGTCACACAAAGAGAGACCGGATTTGTTAATGGTCTTATTGTTGTTTTACATGATAATACGGAGCAAGAGAAAATAGATATGGAGAGACGGGAGTTTGTTTCAAACGTATCGCATGAATTACGGACACCGCTGACGACAATGCGTAGTTATTTGGAGGCACTTGCCGATGGGGCTTGGAAGAACGAAGAAATTGCTCCATCCTTCCTTCACGTAACGCAGACTGAAACGGAGCGAATGATCCGGCTCGTTAATGACTTATTGAAGTTATCCCGAATGGACAGCAGAGATTATGATTTGAATAAGGAATGGGTTGAATTCAATTATTTCTTCAATTCAATCATAGAACGATTTGAATTTTCGAAGTCTCAAGAAGTACAGTTCGTGCGTCTCCTGTCCACCACGGAACTGTTTGTTGAAATCGATACTGATAAGATGACGCAAGTTCTGGATAATATTATATCGAATGCATTGAAGTATTCGCCGGATGGCGGAAATGTCCGTTTTGGCGTCACGACCTCCGATGACTTCATCAAGGTAATGATTTCGGACGACGGATTGGGCATACCGCAAGCAAACGTCACGCGTATTTTTGACAGGTTCTATCGAGCGGATCGTGCAAGGTCACGCGCGATGGGCGGTACAGGGTTAGGCCTAGCAATTGCCCGCGAAATGATCATGGCGCATGGCGGGGAAGTATGGGCGGAAAGTGAAGAAGGAAAAGGGACGACGATTTTCTTTACGCTGCCGTTCGAATTTCAAGAGGACGGTGAGTGGGATTGAAATACATTGAAAGTATCAAATCTATAGTACTTACTCTACTGGTTGCCTTAAGTATCGTATTGACCTTTTCCATTTGGACATACACACCACGTTATGAAACGATTGCACCATTATCACCCGTAGATATGGCGATTGCCGATAAAAAGACAATCCCCGAAATTATTAAACCATACAAAACGGTATTCAATATAGATGATGTATTGAGAGGAACAACTGATCCGACCGATATTGATGGTTTTATTGAGGAATTATCGAAATGGAAAATATCAAATATTGCACCGGTGAACAGTAATTTCGACACAAAGCATCTAAATACCTTATTGCGGAAAAAGAACCAGTTTACATTATATTTTCATGGGGAGGTCCCCCTGAATTTGTATGATAACGTCTTGAACATCGAAGGATCGATTCCAACAGTACCAGAGGTTTCTTTCGATCGGATTATCATTGATTGGAATACGAATACTGTCGAAATGGATATTTATTTTGTCAGCAGGGCGAACAAGAAGCTTTATAGTGCAAAAGTGAAACCCGAAGATCAACGGAGTTTCCAGTATTCTATTGTGACGGAAGGACGCGGGCTTGCCAAGTATATAGAGGTGAATCCCGGTGGATCTATCTATATCGCAGTTCCGTCAGAGCCTGTGGAAACAATAAAATATACATTTATTGAGGATGTAATTCCCCCAAATAAGTTCCGCGATGTGTTATTTAGCGATCCGAATGCAGTACGTAGCAACAAGGTGGGAACCAACACGGAAGAACTTGGGGACAATCATGCAAGAATGAAAATAGATAAATATAATAAGAAGTTCGATTATGATTATCCCACTGCTGCAATCCATGAACTTGCGATTCCATCCGAGTTGCTGGAAAATACGATCAACTTCGTAAACCAGCACGGCGGCTGGACCGACGAGTTCAGATACACATATATGAATCCCGCATCACGGATTGTCAGATTCCGATTATTTCTAGAGGGCCTTCCCGTTTATACTGATTCCAGTTCCTCAACTGAAATTGTTGAGCAATGGGGGGATAAACGGATATTCAGCTATAAAAGACCTTACTACCGAATTGACTGGTCAACCTATTACAATAAAACAACTGAAACGCTTATATCAGGTATTGAGGTTGCTGAAAAGCTAAAGGAACTGGACAAGTTGGATCTTGATACCGTAGATGAAATTGCACCGGGTTATTTTATGAAACGTAATATTGAAAAAGGGAATATCATAATGGAACCGGCATGGTTCTACCTGGTGAAAGGGAATAACAGTGACAATTGGCACCGCTTTTCGCCTGTGAGCTCAGGAGGTGAGCTACTTGGATTGGAATAAAACGAAAACGATATTCATTATCGTGTTTTCCATCGTGAATATATTTCTCTATTCACTTTATGTAAATAAGCTCATAGAGGCGGAAAGTGTTCAAGTGATGTGGAAAACGCCAATCGAGGAAATACTGAAGATGGATAATATCACGTATGATGAACTGCCACCATATAAAAACGATCCATTTTACGTTTCCGCAAAGCCTCTACTTTTTACTGATGAACAGGTAGAGAAACTAGAAAACCAAGTTGGCATAATTGTAGATGAAACACTCCTCCAATCAACAATGAAAGAGCCGGTCAGCATATTGAATGCAAAAGGTGATTTTGATTTTACGGAATTTATTTCGGATTATGTACTGGATGGGGCAGAGTATATGCTTTGGGAACTGGATAAGGATGAAGGACGGGCTTTGTTTTTCCAAAAAGTTGTCGACGATCCGATATACTATAGCCGAAACGCAGCGTTGACAATCTATTGGAATAAGAATGGGAAAGTAACAAATTACGAGCAAAGCATGCTTGGGGAATTCGATAGTTTTAATCGTAAAAATGATCTTCTATCTCCTATCGAAGCAATCGGGAATTTGTATTCACTTGGACATTTGAAAAAAGATTACAAAGTGAAACATATGACGCTCGGTTATTCCAGCCTCGTTCAAGTGACGGAAACTCAAGTGTTTGCCCCGACATGGCATATTCGTGTAGAATTGAAGGATGGTGAAAGGGAGGATTACTTCATCAATGCGATTGATGGTATGGTGATAGAGTTTCAGCCTGAACCATCTGAAGAAGAGAAAGAATAAGGAGTTTTTACAATGCGTTTTAGTGTTCTCGCAAGCGGCAGTAGCGGCAATGCGGTATTTATAGAGAACGATGAACATACATTTCTGGTGGATGCCGGTTTCAGTGCGAAGAAGATGGATAGTTTAGTCGAAGGCATTGGGCGTTCAATGAAACAAGTTGATGGTATTTTCGTAACACATGAACATAGCGACCATATAAAAGGAATTGGCGTAGTTGCTCGGAAATACGGGATTCCAATTTATGCAAATGAAAAGACCTGGCAGGCGATGGATGGCCTTGTTGGAAATATACCACTTGATCAGCGCTTTCAATTTGACATGGAAACGGTGAAATCATTTGGTTCACTAGACGTCCAGTCTTTTGCCGTCTCGCATGATGCAGCGGATCCAATGTTTTACGTTTTCCATGAGAACGGCCGGAAACTTGCAGTCATTACGGATACGGGTTATGTAAGCGATCGGATGAAAGGTTTCATCCGCGGTGCAGATGCATTTGTATTTGAAAGCAATCACGACGTCAGTATGCTGCAGGTGGGACGTTATCCGTGGTCTGTCAAACGACGGATTCTCAGTGATGTAGGACATGTATCGAATGAAGATGCTGCAGTTGCAATCAGCGAAGTGGTGGAGCAAAAAGAGACGAAAATCTATCTCTCACATTTGAGCAAAGATAATAATATGAAAGACCTTGCAAGGATGAGTGTTACACAGACTTTGGAAACATGCGGTATCATTACAGGTGAATTCGTTCATCTTCATGATACGGATGCCGATCAGCCGACTGAACTAGTTACAGTATAGAAATCAGGCATTGAAACTTAGCTCAAGGGATTTTATTTACATTCCTCGAGCTAAGTTTTTTTTGAAATGATTAAAATAGGGTAAGGTAATATACAAAGGCACTTTCAGGAAGGGAGAAGCATATGGACGAATTCAATCAAAATCCATCTAATAGGGAGCCTGGACATTCTGTGCCGGAAAATCCAACGAAACCGGGTCCGAGGCGACCTAAAAAGAGAGGCGGCTTTTTGCCGGCGCTACTTGGTGTTGCCGTCGGCGCTTTGCTGGTATGGTTTATCATGCAAGGCGGCAATGGTGAAGAGGAACGGTCGCTAGCTAATGACTCGAAACAGGAAGTCGGAGTTCAAACCGAACGGGTATCTTTCGATATGAATAATGATATAACAGACATCGTTGGAAAAGTGGCAGATTCGGTTGTCGGTGTAACGAATCTGCAGACAGTTCGCGATCCCTGGTCGCCCGTGGAAAAGACAAGGGAGACAGGTTCAGGTTCGGGCGTCATTTATAAGAAACAAGGCGACAAAGCGTATATTGTTACGAACCACCATGTCGTAGAAGGTGCACAAGAACTTGAAATTACATTCGACGATGGTTCGAAGACAGCGGGGAAACTCGTTGGCGGTGATATGTGGACAGACTTGGCTGTTATTGAAATTGACGCGAAAGTCGTTAAGACAGTCATCGAATTTGGAGATTCGGATGCTCTGAAACGCGGAGAACCGGTCATTGCAATCGGCAATCCGCTCGGTCTTGGTTTTTCGGGTTCTGTTACAGTTGGTGTGGTATCCGGAAAAGATCGTTCCATTCCAATCGATTTTGACGAGAACGGGACAATAGACTGGTTTGCGGATGTGTTGCAAACGGATGCAGCCATTAATCCCGGGAACTCAGGCGGCGCACTCATCAATCTCGCAGGGCAGCTCATCGGCATCAACTCCATGAAAATATCGGAAGCGACGGTTGAAGGAATAGGCCTTGCGATTCCAGTCAATCTTGCGTTACCTATCATTGATCAGCTTGAAAAGTTCGGGAAGGTGAACCGTCCGACGATGGGAGTAACTTTGCTAGATCTACGGAGTATTCCAGCAGAACAGCAGCGGGACATGCTCAAATTGCCGGCAACTGTAACGGACGGAGTAGTTATCAATGAAGTCATGAATAACTCGGCAGCCGAAAGTGCCGGGGTTAAGCAATATGACGTCATCGTTGAAATGGATGGAGAAAAAATTGAAGACATGGTCAGCCTGCGTAAACATCTGTATAATGCGAAGGATGTGGGGGACACGATGCAAATGAAAGTGTATCGTGACGGCAAGCTACTTGAAATTGAAATGATTTTAAAAGATGGCAATTCATTTTAACTAGATGACATTACACACAAATTACCGCTGAAACTTATCCACAACAGGTATAATAGCTAATGAACAGCTATTATACCTGTTTTTTTAATGTATTCGCGTTTTGTGGATAAATCTAAATATTTGTGCATAACTTTGTGCAAAAGAAAAAGGACGAAAGTAGGGATGAAAATGAAGATATATAGCTGTGAAACCCATATAAATCACGCACTTGACATTTTTGTAGCGGAGCAAGGAAGTTTTCCGATTATGGAATCTATGCTGGATGGAGAAAAGTTATCCACATCGTGTACCTATTGTGAAGAGGTTGCATTATATGTTGTGGGGAACGAATAGTCGGACACAATATGTAGATAAATCCTGTGGATATGTGCATAAGTTTTGTTTATAACAAATTAAAAAGGGTGGACAACTTGTGAATATTACAATTGTGACGGTAGGAAAACTAAAAGAGAAGTACTTAAAAATGGGTATTGATGAATTTTCAAAACGGCTTGGCGCCTATGCAAAAGTTAATTTGGTTGAAGTGGCGGATGAAAAAGCACCTGAATCATTAAGTGATGCTGATATGGAAATTGTGAAGAGAAAAGAAGCGGATCGGATTTTGGCGAAAGTAGGGACGGATGCTTATGTAATTGCTCTTGCAATTGAAGGGAAGATGAAGACATCGGAAGAGTTAGCAGTGGATTTAGAGTCGTTGATGACATATGGGCGGAGTAAGGTGGCTTTCATCATCGGAGGATCACTCGGGCTGCATGACAGTGTAATAAAACGGTCGGATGAATTGTTATCCTTTTCAAAGATGACATTCCCGCATCAGATGATGAAGCTCATATTGCTGGAGCAGGTGTATAGGGCTTTCAGGATTATGAAAGGCGAACCGTATCATAAGTAAATAAGATTTTTGATGTCTTTGGGACGTTCAAATTTATAAGTAACTGGGTGTACATTATGATTGTTTGGCTGCCTGTGCAAGGATTGTGTTAACTGAATAATATCATGAACAGGTAGCCGAATTTAAATCCGTGTTCATAACTTCTCACTTTTAAGACAAGCTATATAAAAAGAGAAAGGTGATCGAATGGATAATAATAATGGATTAGGTGATTCACAGTATGAATAAACCCTTCACACCACAGCTTGTCTATTTTGAGCCCAATGCACTTGACTATCCGCTTGGAAAAGAACTAAAGGAAAAGTTCGAAAAAATGGGGATTGAAACGCGCTTTACGACTTCACATAATCAAATTCGGGATTTGCCAGGTGATACGGACGCTCAAAAATATCGTATCGCAAAATCTACCTTAGTCGTAGGCATTCGAAAAACGTTGAAATTCGATACGTCCAAGCCTTCAGCCGAATATGCAATCCCCCTTGCAACAGGGTGTATGGGGCATTGTCATTATTGTTATTTGCAAACGACGATGGGCAGCAAACCGTATATTCGAACTTACGTAAACGTGGAGGAGATTTTCGAAGCGGCTGATCGCTACATCGAAGAACGTGCACCTGAGATTACCCGGTTCGAAGCTGCGTGTACATCCGACATTGTGGGAATTGACCATTTGACGCATTCATTAAAAAGAGCAATTGAACATATTGGTCAAACAGAACTAGGTAGGCTTCGTTTTGTGACGAAATTCCATTTTGTCGACCATTTACTGGATGCCAAGCATAATGGCAATACGCGATTCAGATTTAGCGTTAACGCTGATTATGTTATTAAAAACTTCGAGCCTGGCACTTCACCTCTGAATAAAAGAATCGAGGCTGCAGGGAAAGTGGCAAGAGCCGGATACCCACTAGGCTTTATCGTTGCTCCCATTTACCTTCATGAAGGCTGGGAGGAAGGCTACCGCCACTTGTTTGAGCGCCTTGACGAGGAATTGCCGCAAGATGCAAGAGAGGATATTACATTTGAATTCATTCAACACCGATTCACGAAGCCCGCGAAAAGAGTGATTGAAAAGAACTACCCAAAGACAAAATTGGAGTTAGATGAAGATAAAAGACGCTACAAATGGGGCAAGTATGGAATTGGCAAGTATATTTACCAAAAGGACGAAGAGGATGATATAAAATCTCATCTATATGGCTATATGGAAAAGTACTTTCCGAATGCGAAGTTGGAGTATTTTACTTGAGCAGTCAAAAAAAGCGTAAGGGCACGGAGGGAACTGTGGCTTAACGCTTTTTTTGGCCTAAAAACCCTTTCTTTGTAATTAAAAATGTATGAAAAAAAGGTTTTGGTAAAAGATAAGTACGAAATACGAAGGAGGAGTTATTGAATGAGTATGCTTTCCCGAATCGCGCTAGCTCTAGTTATTATCGGTGGACTTAACTGGGGTTTGATTGGGTTTTTTCAGTTTGATTTAGTTGCATCGTTATTTGGTGGTCAAGATGCACTCTTGTCTAGGGTGGTCTATGGTCTAGTCGGGTTAAGTGCCCTGCTATGTCTCGGTCTGTTGTTTAAGCCTGACGAAGAGATCGAAACGGTTACCGACCGACATTCACGTTTCTCCAATCCTAATTTAGGCACAGAATTTGGCGAGGAGCCGGATTTCAGGAAAGAGCGGGACGCTGAGAAGAAAAAGGCGAACCGTGGCATGAATGATGTAGAGTGATTGCAACAAGAAAACAGCCACCTGATTTCAGGTGGCTGTTTTCTTGTTATTCAACGGTTCCTGTAAAGTCTTCGAGAGCGTCCTGCCAAATGGTTACGCCTTGGCTCATTGCGGAACCGCCACCTAGTGCCGCAGCGACTCCGATTGCCTCCATCATTTCTTCCTCAGTACTACCAGCATCCAGGCAACCCTTTGTATGGTAGACGATGCAATATTCGTTATGAGCATGCACGCTGATGGCGAGTGCAATTAGCTGTTTGTCTTTCTGATTCAATTTGCCGTCTTCGAAACACGACTCAGTGAAAGCATGAAACGTCTTTGCTACATCCGGTAATTTTTCTGCGAAATTGCCCATTCCAACTTTATACTCCTGTAGTACGGCTTCCGTATACGTAATTTCCTCCATATAGCACCCTCCTGTTCGAGGGTAGTATATGTTAAACGGAGGAAGGCATGCATTGTTTTTAAGACAATTTTCTTATTTGGCTATATATGTTTATTTAATACCTTACATACTATGAGGCTCGGTGCTTGCCCGCGGAAAGCATCCTCCGGAAGTGGAAATCAACAACAAGATTTGATAATGAAAAAGCTGACTTAAAGGGGGGTTCTCTTACAAACCATCTATGTCTAGGTACAATTAGTTTTCAATGCTTCCAAATCGTTTTATTAATTGATCGTACTAATTAAAGCCCTTGCCTTTGGATCACCCTATTTATTTTGATGTTTGTATAACTTCGTGAAACTTATTTAATTCTTCTATTATATTCAATGCAATTTATGTAATATAGGGAGTACAGGAATAAAGTTGAAAATAGCATGTAGGTCTTTATTATTAACTGGAATTTATAATGTTAATTTTATTATGCCTATGCCTATGACTGGGGGCCGTGTGAATGTTAAGGGAACAGACGAGATATTCTAGGCTTGCGGATATAACAAAAATAATAAATACAAAGTTAGAACTGAGTGAAGTATTACAGCGTGTAACAACGGCAATTTCTGAAGAGATTGTTCAATGTAATTCTGTTGGTATTTTTTTACCCCGTGAGGATGGAACATTCAGAGGAGTTGCAGGAAAACCAGAAATCATGAATGGTGAAACTCTCAATACGCAGATAATTGATCCTGAAATAGACTTACTGGCCAGAGAAGTTATTAAAACTAAAAAAACGATTTACATACCTGATACCTCAAAGGATAATCGGCCGGATCCCAGATCAGTCGAAGCCTTCAAAATTAAATCCTTATTAGCCCTGCCTATCTCGTTCGAGCAAGAGTTATTTGGTCTAGTTTTTTTATTTGATTACGGAACGCCAATGAACTTAACAGAGTCAGAAATTCAAAGTGTTGAAGCTTATGTAAATATGGCTGCAGTCGCAATTCAGAATGCAAAAAATTTAACACAAAAGGAAAACCTAATTGCCGAAAAGCAGCTGTTGCTTAAAGTTACTCGTGATTTATCGATGTGTTCCTCAATACAGGAAAGTCTTGATAAATGTTTTTTTCACTTAGGAAAGATTTTAAACAGCAAAAATATTGCTGCCCACCTCCTAGACCCGTTAGATAAAAAATCAATTAAAGTAACGAAGGTAAGTAAAGACTGTGATTGGATAGAAGCAGATTGGATTGAGACCCTAAAAAACATAAGAATTGACCAAAGCTATGAATCCATGATCCAAGAGGCTATTAATACGAAAAATGTAATTCTTACCCCGAATGTAGATGGTAAGGGTCTACTTATGATTCCACTGGTTTCAATGGGAGAAGTTTTAGGTGTAATAGCGGTTGTCAATTTAGAGGGGAAAACTCCCACCTATCATGAATCCCAAATTCAACTTGCACAATCTATAGTTGATGCCACAGCCCCTACGTTTTCAAACTTGTTATATATGGACCAACTTGAAAACATGGTGGAAGAGCGAACAAGGGAATTAGCTACTGCTAATGAAAAAGTTACAAGTGTTATTGAAAGTATTACGGATGGATTCTTTGCTTTGAATAAAGAATGGGAATTTACGTACTTAAATAAACATCAATATTTACCACAAAGAAAAACGGCAAAAGATGTATTGGGCAAGAATATATGGGAGGTATTCCCGAAAAGCGTGGATACATTCATGTATAAAGAGTTTCATCGTGCAATGTCAGAACGAGTTACAGTACATTTCGAAATCCCCTCTACCTCTGACGAATATTGGCACGAAGTAATTGCTTACCCGTATGACGAGGGGATCTGTTGTCTTTTTAAAGATATAACGGAAAAAAAGAAATATGAGAAGGAATTGAAAAGGTTATCCAACTTAGAGTTAATAGGGCAAATGGCAGCAGGTATCAGCCATGAGATAAGAAATCCAATGACAACGGTACGAGGATTCTTGCAGTTATTAAAAAAAGAGGACAACGTTGGAAAATATAATAACTACTTTAATTTAATGATTGAAGAGCTTGACCGTGCCAATTCTATTATTACTGAATTTCTCTCAATAGGTAATACGAAGAAATCCGATTTACAGATGTTAGATTTAAATTCAATTATCCATGATATTACTCCATTAATAAAGATTGATGCATATAATCAAAATAAATTTATTCAAGTCGATACTAAAGACATTCCAGAATTACATTTAAATCGGAATGAGATACGGCAATTATTAATAAACCTATACCGTAATGGGTTAGAAGCGATGAGACCAGGGAAAGTTCTATTCATCAGCACTTACATGGAAGAGGAAAACTGTGTGGTTCTTGCGGTGCGAGATCAGGGAAAAGGTATTAGGCCCGAACTAGTAGAGAAATTGGGCACCCCATTCTACACTACCAAAGATAATGGAACTGGCTTGGGATTAGGCATATGTTATGCCATTGCTGCTCGTCATAATGCGAAAGTTGACATTCAAACAGGATTAGAAGGCACTACCTTTTTTATTAAATTTCATTATGAAAACAATGGACAACAACTTCATTTAGATTAGTCATGGTGAATCGTATCATAAGTAACTAGGGTCGCTTATTTAGTTTGAAATGCCGATATAATAGCATTCTAAAAGAAAAGGAGAAAGCTTGATATACGAAGCCTTCTCCCTTTTTTATGTTATATAAAGTGGTTATATGGTTATGCTTTAATAACTATTTAAAATAAGAAATTTTTTTATGCATTACGCAAACAGGAATGGCAACTACATAGCCTTGTAAGCCGCGAGCCAAAAGGGTGAAGGGGCCCACAAAGTTCAACCAGAGATTAGGTCGAATCACGCCATCTCCACAGCACCGGCGATTGCTCCCTTTTTAGGCCCAAATAAGAATGAAGAGTTTAATCCATAGTAGACAGTTAGCTAGTCAGACCGATGAATTAATGCAATATAGGGAGTAAAGCATTATAATGATAATTACTGTGTAAACAGGAAAGGTTACGGGTGATATAGATGAATAATAATGATGTATTAATTAGGTTAAGATATGCATTGGATATAAAAGATGCGGAAATGGTTGAGATTTTCGCTCTAGGCGGTCTTAAAACAACAGAAGAAGAAATTCGGGAAATATTTTCAAAGTTAAAAGACAGTAGTAATAATGAGGCGCAAGATGATGAATATATGAAAGAACTGGATAACCATGCTTTAGAGTCCTTTTTAAACGGGTTTGTTATATATAAAAGAGGACCCCAAGATTCAAAACCAGAGAATTCACAACAACAGTTCTTAATGACAAAAGATAATAGAAACGTTAACAATATTTTGCTCAAAAAAGTAAAAATTGCACTTTCACTTACAAGTGACGATATGCTTGATATCCTAAAAGACGCAGGGGTGAATCTGTCAAAAAGTGAATTGAGTGCAGTTCTTAGAAAAGAGGGACAACGAAATTATAAAGAATGTGGCGATAGATACGCCAGAAACTTCCTAAAGGGATTGGCAATAAGATTTCGGGATTAATTAATTCCGTTTTCGGTGTAGCTTGAAGGGGTTTGTTCCTATTTTTAAATTAAAATAAGCAATACTGGTGAAAAACCAGCATTGCTTATTTTTTATATACAATTATTTTGAGAAGTTATCGAAATAACCTTGGATAAAGACGATAGGTGTACCTTTGTCTCCGCTGCCTGATGTTAAATCGGATAGGGAACCGATGAGGTCAGTGAGTTTTCTAGGTGTAGTACCTTGTGTTTCCATCGTACCTACAAGATCCGCACCTTTATCGTTAATGTACTGGGATATGGCTTTTTTAAGCTCATCGCCTCTTAAATCAGCAAAGTTATTATCTGCAAGATATTTTAACTTTATTTCATTAGGCGTGCCGTCAAGTCCAGCTGTATAAGCTGGTGAAACAACTGGATCGGCAAGTTCCCATATTTTACCGACAGGGTCTTTGAATGCTCCGTCTCCATATACCATGACCTCAACATTTTTGCCCGTTCTTTCTTTGAGCATATGCTGTATTTTATCAACTGTAGGTTGGCAATTACGCGGGAAAAGTTTAACATCGTCTTCTGTTGACTTATTTGAACCGAGCAGGCCGTAATCTTCGTTATAGCCGCTGCCATCTATAGGCTCTGCCAGTATGTCATCGAGGCTATAAACTGTAACGCCGCCATTAGCTTTTAGAATCCTTTTTGTTCGGAACCGTGTGTGGATGTCGCAAGTAAGAACATTTTTTGTGTAATCTAAAATGGTCTTTGGATTATTTGAGAAGATTACTTCACATTCAACACCATATTCTTCAACGATTGATTTATAATAATCGATATAATCAATGCCGGTAAAGGTATGTTTACTATAGCCGAAATAATCGCGGAATTGTTTTTCCGTTAAAACATCTGTCCAAGGATTAACTCCCTTTTCATCAAGCAAATCCAAATCGACTAAGTGGTTGCCGACTTCATCAGATGGATAGCTAAGCATTAAAACAACCTTTTTAACGCCTTTTGCAATGCCGCGCAGACAGATTGCAAAACGATTACGACTTAAAATCGGGAAAATGACACCAACAGTTTCATCCCCGAACTTTGAACGTACATCTTCAGCGATATTATCGACAGTGGCATAATTCCCTTGGGCGCGGGCAACAATCGATTCTGTTATTGTAACGATATCTTTATCATTAATGGTGAAGCCTTCTACTTCTGAAGCTTTCAACACACTGTCTACGACGATATCCTCTATATTATCCCCACGATTTATTATTGGGCAACGGAGACCTCTGACAACTGTTCCAACTACTCTTTCCAATCGTATCGCTCCTCATAATTATCAAGTTTATTTTCATTATCCAACTACCTACTTGTAATATACACCTATCCAATGGTATAAGTAAAATTAATATATCGAATGATAGGTATAAGGAGAATTTATATGGTGAGCAAATTAGATTTGTATAAGGTATTTTGTAAAGTAGGGGCTAGTGATAGTTTTTCCAAGGCGGCAAAAGACCTTTATATGACCCAACCAGCTGTCAGTCAAGCAATCATGCAATTGGAAAGGGAATTAGATACACGTCTTTTCAATCGATCGCCTAAAGGGGTGTCTTTAACCAATGAAGGCAGCCTTCTTTTCGAGTATGCCAACTCGGCGATTAATTTACTCCATGTCGGGGAAGAAAAGATTTTGGAATTTAAGAATTTAACGATGGGCGAATTAAAAATAGGAGTCGGCGATACGATTTCTAGATATTTTTTACTTCCATATTTAGAGGATTTCCATAATAGATACCCGAATATCAAGTTTAAAATAGTGAATGGTACAACGTCTGAACTTTGTTCAATATTAAAGTCGGGAGAAGTTGATGTTGCGGTTTGTAATTTTCCCATCGACGATACCACGTTGGAGCTGCGTCCATTTATTGATATTCATGATATTTTTGTTTGCGGGGAGAAGTATAAAAGTATATTATCCAAACCGCTTAGCCCTGATGAATTATTGAAACTGCCATTAATATTACTCGAACCGAAATCGAATTCCAGAAAGTATGTTGAGGATTTCCTAATATCTAGTGGCATAAAAATCTCACCGGAATTTGAATTAGGCTCACATGAATTATTATTGGAGTTTGCGAAGATCAATTTAGGGATTGCATGCGTGACCAAAGAATTTTCCCGAGAGTATTTAAACAAAGGATTAGTATATGAAGTGAAGCTTAGTGAAGAAATACCGAAGAGAAGCATTGGTGTATGTTTTTTGAAAAGTGTTCCTTTATCGCCAGCGTCGATGAAATTCGTAGAGATAATAGAGGGGAAAAAGATGTAACATAGTCGCTGTATTATTCAAACAAGTGAAATTCCATCATGTACGTATCGGCTACCATAGGAAAAACGCCTGCGCTTAGTTTAGTAATGTGATTGTATGTCTAATTTGCCATGGACAACGTGATATAATTTTATGGGAATAGACAATTAGAGTAAAAGAAAGCCCATCATTCATTACGTTATGTAGGAGAGTTCCATGTTGAAAAAATATTTCTTTCAAAAGTTGAGCCGAGCTGACGGAGCCGCATTGATTTTGACAGCACTTCTGACGGCGATAGCAAGTGAAATTAAAGTGGTTCCTTTCAACGGAGAGGCTTTTCGTTTTGGATTGGGAAGTATCACTTTTTTTCTGTTAATTCTTATTCGGCCTCCTGCTTCTCTTATCCGAACCGGCTTTGTTACAGCTATAACAGTCGTTTGTATTCGTCTTTTTGGGGATATGATGCTTGACGAGGGTCATTTATCGACAAGCTTGAAAAATCATCTGCCCGCTTTTTTATTTTATTTCTTATTTGCGCTTGGATTAAGCATCATAAAAGTGGAAAAGTATAAAACATCCCCATTTCTACTAGGAGCCTGGGCTGCGGGAATAGAATTTTTCGGAAACGGTTTGGAGCATCTTACACGTTACTGGTTGTTAGGTCACGAGAATTTAGGGATACAAGATTGGGCATTGTTATGTGGAGTGGCATTATTTCGCAGTTATTTTGTAGTAGGGCTATATAGTACGATTATTGTTTCGGAACAAAAGAAACGTATGGGAGAAATGCTTGAAGTCGGTTCTGAATTGTATGCGGAGACTCTTTATTTGCAGAAATCCATGAAACATATAGAACAAATTACAGCTTCGAGTCACGATTTATATCGAAAGTTAAAAAAGAAAAACCTTCAGGAATTGAGTGTGCAAGCATTGGCCATCACGCAAGAGATCCATGAAGTGAAAAAAGATTCACAGCGGATTTTATCTGGGATTTCCAAAGTGACTAAACAGAAAAGAGATGATATTTTCTTTCTTGCTGATGTACTTAACTTTGTTGTGACAGGAAATGAAAAATATAGTGAGTTGTTGCAAAAAAGTATTACCTTTCATTTATCAATGTCGATTGATTTTGAAACCGATCAGCAAATCCCCCTTCTTGCCCTGTTGAATAATTTGACGGCCAATGCTGTCGAATCCATTTGGAAAGAAGGAGAAATTGATATAGAGGTATTTGAGGAGACGGTATATACATGCTTTATTATTAAAGATTCAGGCAATGGTATTCCAATAGAGGATATATCAATTGTTTTTGAACCAGGCTATACAACGAAGTTTAACGATCGCGGTGTCGCTGCAACGGGAATCGGCTTGTCCCATGTACAGGAAATCATTCAGGCGTTGGACGGCCAAATTCAAACTGAAATACCAGAGAACGGGACGATTTTCCACATCCAGATTCCAACCTCTAACATCCGAAAGTGAGTTGAATAAAACTGCGTTATTTTATAGTTGATGATGACATGGCAAGTCGAAGAATGCTGGGGCGAATTATTATGGAAGGTGAACTTGGAGTGGTAATCGGTGAAGCTGAAAGCGGGGTGAAGGCCCTCTCACCAATTCTAGCTTCATATCCCGATACTGTCTTAATTGATTTATTAATGCCAGGAATGGACGGGATTGAAACGATGGAACAATTAAAAGCGCAGGGTTTCCAAGGACAATTCATTATGATTTCTCAGATTGTCAATAAAGAGATGGTGGGAGAAGCTTATGAAAAAGGCGTAGAATTCTTTATACATAAGCCAATCAATCGTGTCGAAGTGCATAGTATTTTAAAAAAGATCGAGGAGAAATCCCGTTTAAAGGATTCGCTGATTGCAATCCGGGAGTCATTGGTGCACATCGAACCGGTCGTCAAATCGACAAAGCAACGAAATGTTAAGGAAATTGTATCAACCATATTGAATGACATGGGGATTATCGGGGAGGCGGGAAGCGATGATATTATATCGCTAATTGAAATCCTGATGAGCCAGGGCGATGGAGTTACCCAATTGCCACCGCTAAAGGAGTTATACGGAGCGGTTGCCTCTAAGAGGGGGAACGTGGAGATAACAAAAGAAAGCAAAGCCATCGAGCAGCGAATTCGCAGAACGATTCTTGGTGCAGTCAACCATATGGCTTCATTGGGGTCGGTTGATTATACGACTTCGGAGTTTGAGTATTATGCACCTCGTTACTTTGACTTTCAGGAAATACGAAGCCGAATGAAACAAATTCAGGAAGACCATAACGAACCAGTAAAAGTAAAGGTCAATATCAAAAAATTTATACAAGTTTTATATCTGGAAACAAGGGATAAATTCGTCCAATCTTAACGGGGGGAATTGTCATTTCCCGTGTTAGTGTATTTGAATGATTGAGAAATAATAAAATTAAAATTGTCGGTTCTTGTCGGATTCTGTAACTCATCCATAAAGTATTCTTTAAACCTATTTCGAAGTTAAGAAAGCGGTTTCATATAGGATATAAGAGGTGATTGGCGGATGAAGAAAAAATTTAAATTTACTTTAGCGTATCAAATCCTGACCGGATTGATAGTAGGTATTATTGTGGGAGCGGTTTTCTACGGCAATCCGGCGGTGGAAACATATTTGCAACCTCTCGGTACCATCTTTATTAACATGATTAAAATGATTGTTGTCCCAATTATAGTGTCAACGTTAATCATCGGTGTTGCTGGAACTGGAGATATCAAACAATTAGGTAAACTCGGTGGAAAAACACTTCTTTATTTTGAAGTTGTTACAACGATTGCGATTATTGTCGGTTTGTTTGCTGCCAACATATTCCAACCGGGTGTGGGCATCGACATGTCAGAGCTTTCAAAGGGTGATATTTCTCAGTACGTTGAAACAACTGAAGAAGTGAAGGACAATGGCATTATTGATATTATTGTCAATATCGTACCGACAAATATTATCCAATCCATGGGCGAAGGAGATATGTTGGCAATCATCTTCTTCTCGGTCCTCTTCGGTTTAGGTATTGCGGCAATCGGCGATCGTGGAAAACCGGTGCTTGCGTTTTTCCAAGGAACCGCAGATGCTATGTTCTGGGTCACGAATTTAATCATGAAATTTGCACCGGTTGGAGTATTTGCGTTAATCGGGGTAACGGTTTCAAAATTTGGTTTGAAATCATTGGTTCCGCTTGGAAAACTAGCAATCCTAGTCTATTTGACGATGATTTTCTTTATTGTTGTCGTCCTGGGTCTTATTGCAAAAATGGCTGGTACGAGCGTTTTCCGCATTATGAAAGTGCTGAAAGACGAATTGCTCTTGGCCTATTCAACGTCCAGTTCGGAAACGGTACTACCAAAAGTAATGCAAAAGATGGAGAAATTCGGCTGTCCGAAAGATGTCGTTTCCTTCGTTGTTCCGACGGGCTATTCATTTAACTTAGATGGATCGACGTTGTATCAGGCGTTGGCGGCCATTTTCATCGCACAAATGTATGGTATTGAATTGAGCGTTACGTCGCAAATTACACTCGTCCTGGTTTTAATGGTTACATCTAAAGGAATTGCGGGCGTGCCGGGCGTTTCGTTCGTCGTATTACTAGCGACTTTGGGAACTGTCGGTATTCCACTCGAAGGACTTGCGTTCATTGCGGGAATCGACCGAATTTTGGACATGGCCCGTACTGTTGTAAACGTTGTCGGCAACTCGCTTGCAACGGTCGTTATATCGAAGTGGGAAGGTCGCTTTGACGCATCGAAAGAGGATAAGTATTTCGCTACAACTGAAAAGTTAGCATAAGGTCGTGTTTGGCTTATAACAGAGTTCATTTATCCGGTTCTTTGGATTAGTATTGTTCTCTAATGAAATATAAAAAGGCAGGTAGTTTCGTAAATCTCTAAGGTTTAATGAAACAGCCTGCTTTTTTGATTGAAAATATAATCGGAATCCTTCAACTTTTTCTCCGCGTATTTTGACCGATATAAGATAATAACTCCGTGAAAAGCGCAGTCAATATCCCCATAAGCATGCCATTTGAAAGGATCGGTCGAACAATTTCCGGAATCGTTATAAATACAGTCGATGGTAACGACATAATCGATAGTCCGAGCAGCGCTGGCAAAGCGATGCGATAGATGGTTTTAGGTTCGAATGTCAACCCCTCAATATTACGGATTGCTGATCGGAACAGCTGTATGTAAGCAACGAACAGCACTGTGTTTCCAACGCTATGTGGAATTGTTGAAAAGAAGGCGCTAAATGGGGGAATCATCCCTAAGAGAATGAATAACGCGGATCCTACAAAGAATGGAGCCCTTTCGCGAATTCCTGTCGATTGTAGGAATCCCAATGACGATGCGTACGGTGCATAAGGTACGAGACCAAGTGTGCCTGAAGTTGTAGACAATAATCCTGTCAACACGAAGGAAGCACGATACTGCTTGGGCGTCGTCACCTTCTCGAAAACATCTTCCGCCCCTTTCAACGTGGCAATCGTATTCGTCGTATTCAAAAGCCCAGTAATGACGACCGTAATAACGATTCCCCACTCAAATGCGGGGGGGCCCCATGGAAACCAAGTAAGGATTGGGATTGTTGTAATCGTTTCGGTAGTTTCAGCGGGGAACAGCAGGGCAGCACCAACCCAGCCGACTGTCATCCCGATGAGCAGGTTCAAGCTACTGATGAGCCCTTTTCCTTTCACATGGATAAGGATTGTCAGGGTAGCAAGAGTAAATGAAAAACAAGCCACTTTTACATCGATTGAATCACCTGTATTGAGACCAATCATCCCTTTTAGGAAAATCGTAATAAGCTGATTGGCCAATAATAGGAGAAAGACGAACATTACAATGGGTGTAAACCACTTTTTCAAAACTTCACCAATGCCAAGAACTCCAAGCGCTGTGACTAGTATTCCTGAAATTATTATCCCGACCGCTATACTGCCGCCGATTGTGGTCAGTTCAATATTCATCGTGCTGGCTGTAGCAGCCAAACTTAAAATGACACCCCACCACAATCCGGACTGTCCTTCCATCAACGCCAAACGATGCCCGATAAGCCCTTGCAACAGACAGGCAACACCTGTAAAGATGAAGGATCGCTGGATGGCAGATACAATCTCAATGGAATCCAGCTGAAAGGCACCGCCGATTGATATCGGAATGACGACCGTATTGGCAAACATAAAGAATAGCCACTGAAATCCGGCTAAAATTATGACCGATGTCCCCAATTTTTTTGTTTCCATTCAATCAAGTCCTTCCTACTCAACTTCTAAATTAACAGAAATTACATATACGGGGGATTATACCATATTGGCTTCTTTGAATGGACAAACAATTCCTATTAATCGGAACTAAGATAAACTCACTAATTTCCTTACAAATGTATTAAGAGAAAAAGTAGTGAAAATAGAATTAATGTAATAATCGTTCATATTTTCAAAATGACCGTTTTTTTGTTGAATTTCAAGCTACAATAGATAGAAACGTGTTGGAGGGCTTTGAATGTCAATTTATGATAAAGAATGCGATCGATCACTGCGCATTAACACTGTCGGGAAACGGGAGTGGTTGCATCAGTCCTCACATTATAACCGATACGAAGCGACGCCTTATAAGGCACTGGATGAGTTTTTTGAAGGATATAAATTAAACAAAACAGATAGTGTTGTGGACTTCGGATGTGGCAAAGGCAGGTTGCCTTTTTATATACATGATCGATTTGATGTTTCAGTGACAGGTATTGAAATGAGTGGACAGTTATACATGGAAGCACTCGAAAATGAGGCTAGTTATATGAGAAAGGTTAAACGGGCAAATGCGTATATCCGCTTTGAACGATGTCTAGCAGAGGAGTATGAAGTCGGGGTGGAGGATAATCGATTTTATTTCTTTAATCCATTTTCTATCCAAATTTTCATGACGGTCATTGATAATATTCTGCTTTCAGTCGAACGGCGGCAACGGTCTGTAGACGTCATCCTTTATTATCCGACTAGCGATTATATCGAGTTCCTTGAAAACGATACCCCTTTTGAACTTGTCAAAGGGGTTAAAGTATCGGGCAGGTATGAAATAGATCCCAACGAACATTTTTTGGTGTTTCGTTTCGGTGATTGATCCGAAAAAGTAAAAGCCACGTCCCAGTCGGAACGTGGCTTTACTTTTATAAACAATGCATCGCTTTTTCTGCCTCATCCCACGGAACGGGATAGCCTTTTCCTTTGGCACAGAAAATGGAAGTGGACGAGTATTCGGGGTCCGCTTCTTTGTTGTATCCGATACGTTCAATGACCTGCTCTTCGTTGTGACAGCGGTCATAGCCGCCGAACAACAGACTGAGCGTTCCTTTTCCGTGGGTGAATGAAGCGAAGGCGGTACTGTAGTTCATGAAGGTGGCTACAGGACCCCGTCCTTTTATAATGACTTTATCCCCAATGGTTTCGGGCGCGCTGAAGCTGCCGTGAGCTTGCTGGATATCTGACAGAACCCTCCCCATATTGTCCATATCCACTTTTATTTTAAAATCGTAGTAAGGTTCTAGTAGTACATTTTTCGCTTGTTCAAGACCTTGCCGCAATGCACGGAAAGTGGCCTCTCTAAAGTCGCCGCCCGACGTATGCTCGTTATGGCCTCGTCCCGTGAGTAGTGTAACTTTCACATCGGTGAGGGCTGATCCGGTCAATAAACCATGGTGGTCCCGTTCGAATAAATGACTTCGCACCAAGTTTTGGTGGCCAATAGACAAATCATTGGCATGGCAGACGTTTTCAAAATGTATTCCGCTATTTCTATCCGCAGGTTCAATTGAAAGATGCACTTCTGCATAATGTTTTAACGGTTCAAAATGACCGTAACCTGTAATGGGGGTTTCTATGGTCTCCTTATAAAGTATTTTAGGCTCACCAAAAGAGACGTGAATAGAAAAACGATCTATCACAATTTGTTGAAGGACTTCGAGTTGGATGATGCCCATGACATGAACATGGATCTCCTGAAAGTGTTCATCCCAAAAAACGCGTAAAGAAGGATCTTCCGCATCCAACATATTAAAGCACCGAAGCACTTCTTTGACATGAATGGAAGCATCGAAAATCACTTTTGATTTGAGGGTGGGAATCATGTCGAAAGTGGCTTTTTCTTTCAGTGCTCCAATGCCATCACCGATGGATGCTTGCGTTAATCCGGTAACGGCGAACAGTTCACCGGCATGAACATGATCGACCGCTTTGAACTTGCTGCCGTTATAGACGCGTATCTGTGTAACCTTTTCCATAAAATCTCCGTAGCCCACTTCGTCCCTGACACTCAGCTTACCGCTCAATGATTTTAGGAAGGTGACTCTGTTTCCGCTGTCATCATGACGAATTTTATAGACTTGGGCGGCGAAATCGTTTTCGTCATCGTATGAAGTTGCTGTCAATAAATCGAGTTTCTCGAAAAACTCGATGACCCCGATATCCTTGAGTGCCGAACCGCTGGAAATAGCAAAGACTTTATTGGCGTTGATCATTTTTTGTAATGTTTCAAGCCATAAATCCTTGTCGTAACCTGATTCCATGTAAGTTTCAAGCAAAATTTCATCACGTTCGGCAACGAATTCAATGAGTTCCTCTTGCATGATTCCCTCGTGAAAAGATAATGTAAGATCACAGACGTCTTCCACTAGATTGCTGCGGATTTCCTGGATGACATTTTCAATGTCCGTTCCTTCACGATCGATTTTATTGATGAAGATAAATGTTGGTACATGATGTTTACGGAGCAACTGCCAGACAGTTTCTGTATGACCTTCCACGCCGTCGCTAGCGCTGATAATGATGACGGCATAATCCATCACTTGAATAGCTCGTTCCATTTCGGGAGAAAAGTCGACATGTCCAGGCGTGTCGATAATGTAGTAGGTGGATTTGTTATAAGAAATGGACGCCTGGTCTGCAAAAACGGTAATGCCTCTTTCTTTCTCGATGGTGTGGCTATCGAGGAATGCGTCTTTATGGTCCACGCGACCTCTTTGTTTAATGCTTTTTGTATGATAAAGCAGCTGCTCGGAAAAAGTTGTTTTTCCTGCATCCACGTGTGCGAGTATACCGATTGTTTTATACATGAATGTCACCCCTGTCCGATTCTTGCCACTATCCATAGTATAGCAAATCTGAATTGAACGAATGTCGATAAATAGGTGGTATAATGTAAAGACAAACTTAACTTCATTCAGCAGGAGTTCAACCCCTGCTGAATGAAGTTAAAGCCTCCGGCGGATGTCACAGTTTTTGAAGGGAGTTAATTGAGCAAGCTCAATTCAAAATCTGGACGCAAATACGCCAAGGCGCATTTGATCGTGAGGGAGGAATCAGATTTTGAAATATTCAAGAACGAAAATGGAGAAGCTTGTGAAGAATGATCCAGAGCTGGCGAAACGTCTGAAGCAAATAATGGCAGAGCTTGAACTGGAGAAAAGTTTCGCGTTGAGGGCATTGTATCATGCGGATGTTAAAGACGGCGGTACACATCAGCATAACTACCAAGAACTATAAATACGAAAAAGCGTGGCGAGTCTATTATGACTTACCGCGTTTTTTTTGATGAGTTATTCAAATTAATTTTAAGATTGATTGATTACTTCACGTCTGATTTCATCCTCCCGGCAATCGATAAAGTTTAAAATAGAAGAAGGGTTACTAGGATAAAAGTATAAGTAGTTATAGAGAGCTCTGGTTTATGGAGACCAGGAATTTGAAAACGAGGCAAGACGATTAAGGCGCTCCAATCCATCCATTCACCTCAGTTGCAAGACGCTTAGAAGAATCATGCGATTAAACCGATGTCCACGTATGTATTCCTTGCAGAGTAGTAGAATATTGCGATACCTCGTTATTTTTCAATGTGCCTTGTTGTACACTATACATAAGGGATAGAGGGGGGGATGAAAGCGTGAAGAAGTACAGCAAACAGGAGAACAGCTGGATTTTCTATGATTGGGCGAACTCTGCGTATTCAATCATTATTACGACTGCGGTGTTTCCGCTTTATTATAAGGCGGTTGCGACGGGTGCTGGCGTGAGCATGTCGAATTCGACTGCATATTTGGGGTATACCGTCGCTATTGCGACATTCATACTGGCGATGATCGGACCACTTTTGGGTACGATTGCAGACTATGAGGGATTAAAGAAAAAGTTTTTCCTGTTCTTTTTCCTTATGGGGACAGTTGCGACAGTTTCATTGGCGTTTGTGCCGGGTGACAATTGGTTGTGGTTATTAATTATTTATACCATAACCGCCGTCGGTTTTCACGGGGCGAATATATTCTATGATGCATTTTTAGTGGACGTTACACCGGAAGAGCGTATGAATAAAATATCTGCACGGGGTTTCGGATTGGGGTATATCGGGAGTACGATTCCGTTCATTATCAGTATTGCAATTATTATTTTAGCTCAACAAGAGCTAATCCCACTTGCCACATCAACCGCTAGCAAGATCGCTTTTGTTATTACTGCAATTTGGTGGTTCGTATTCACGATTCCGATGGCTAAAAATGTTCATCAGATTCACGGCATTGAACGCGAACCGAAACTGCTGGCGAGCAGTTTCAGACGTCTTGGCGGCACCTTTAAAGAAATACGTAAATACCGGACTGTGTTTTTATTTTTACTGGCTTACTTCTTCTATATTGACGGGGTCGGGACAATTATTTCGATGTCGACGGCTTACGGTACCGATTTAGGAATTAGCGCGACAAATCTTCTTATCATTTTGTTCGTTACACAAGTCGTAGCGGCACCGTTTGCGATTATTTACGGGAAATTGGCGCAAAAATTTACTGGGAAGAAAATGCTGTACGTTGGAATCTGTGTCTATATCATCGTTTGTATTTATGCATTTTTCATGAAAACGACAATGGATTTTTGGGTATTGGCAATGCTCGTTGCAACGTCACAAGGCGGTATTCAAGCACTTAGCCGTTCATACTTTGCAAGGCTTGTTCCGAAAGAGAAATCGAATGAGTTTTTCGGATTCTATAACATTTTCGGGAAGTTTGCGTCGGTAATGGGACCGTTGCTTGTAGGGGTGACTGCTCAGCTGACAGGCAGTTCTGCATACGGGGTGTTCAGTCTAATTATTCTGTTCATCATTGGCCTGGCTATACTATCACGGGTTCCGGAGCCGGATTTAAATGTAGTTTAAGAGTAAAGAAAAGAGGTGCTCGCATTCTACAATGTGAGCACCTCTTTTTAGGTAATCGATTAAGTCAATTTGATAATAAAGGATTTTGTATTAAAATCTGAACAAGGTTGATTGTAACGAGAGGCGGACGCTTTCCGCGGGCACGGCTTCAATCTCCTCGTCACTGCGTTCCTGTGGGGCTTTCAGCTCGCGCTGTTCCCGCTGGAGTCGCCGCCTTCCGTTACAATCAACGGAACTCATCCATACAAATGAATAATCAATTACAAAAACCCATTAATGTTTGTGCTATCAATTAAAATAAGCAATTATGAAATTGACTCTATTAATTACTTTTTTCAATTTTATCGACTTGCAGAATGCGGAATCCTTCTTTTTCAAGCTTTTCTTTCAACTTATCGATTTCAGCAGCAGTCTTATCACCTTCAAGCGTGATGACAACTCTTCTGGCAAGGACAGAGCCGTTATCCAGCGTAAACATGCCTTCAATATGTTCGCCTCGAAGCGTTTTGGTCAATTTTTCAATCATACCTTTAGCTTCAGTTGATGATATTGTAAGATTGATTCCCCCCGTTTTTAATCCGAAGGCATCTCCTAGTACACTTTCAACTTTATTATGTGTGAGGATTCCAACAAGTTTTCCGTGTTCGACAACGCTTAAAAAGGGCAATGCTTTAATTTTGATAAGGGCATTTAAAAAAGAGGAACGTTCTTTTATGAATGTATCCCGATGCATTAGCAGGTGATCAATCTTCTCACCTTTATCGCCATTTTCCTCATAAAGATACTCGATCAAATGAACTTTATAAATCATCCCTTTATAGTTGTCTGTACTGTCTATGACAGGAATACATCTATATCCACTCGCATTGATAGCGTCCAGCGCTTCCCTCACGGTTTGATTGCTATTGATTGTAGTAACCCCAGGCCGTTCCAGTAATAGGTCTCTTACATGCATATGTTTTCCTCCTTGATTACTATTTTTTATAATGTCAATATACATTGAGTACCCAATTTTTAATTATGAGTGATATAGAAGTGATGAAGCATGTATTGAACGAAATCTTTATTTTAGCTTCTATAAATAGCTGTAAAACTAATTATAAAAAAACCGAAAACTTCATTAGTACAGTGCTCGCAATAGCGAAGCTCTATGCATAAAATTTGAATCTAGTATAATAAAACGAACGAAGCAGTTTTAACCGTAAAAAAGGTGGAATGAACAAAAGGAGTCATGAAAATGGAGAAACTGAGTCTCAACGCACTATTAGATGTAATTGGAGAGTTGTTTTCAGATGAGATTTCGATTGCCGTATCCAATACGGAGGAATACCTCTATTATCTTCCCAGCAAACGGATTGATTTGAAAATCAGACCGGGCGATCCTTTAAAAGAAGGAACAATCGCATATAAGGCAGTCTTGGAGAAGCAAAAGGTTTCAGAGTTCATAAATCGTGATGTATTCGGTGTTCCTTACCATGGGATGGCCGTTCCATTTTATGACGGCGGGTTGCTTGAGGGCTGTGTAACCGCAATTTATCCGGCTTATACAGATGGAAAAACCGTTGTAACTGTGAAAACGAATGATGGATGGATTCCGGTCCCGTTCGCCGATGTGAAATATGTAGAAGTGAAAGATCGGAAAACATACGTAGTGGCAGAAGGTATTGTAGGAACGCATAAAAATACATTGCAGGAATTTGAATATTTGCTGCCCCGCGAGTCATTTGTACGATGTCATCGTTCTTTTATCGTTAATGTCCATCATATTAAAGGGATTTATCCTGATACGCATTCGACCTTTGTGTTGGAGATGGACAATGGAACTAGGATTCCAGTCAGCCAGTCATATTCCAGTTATTTTCGTAAGCTCCTAGGTTTCTAAAGATGCTGCTTCAATCACGTATATAACTGCTTTACCCGTTAATTCCTTATTCAATCCATAATTCCTCGTTCCTGTCAGGGCTTACGTTAGAATTAACTAAAAGTTATGAAAAGGGGAGTTCGTGGATGGAAAATCATATGGATCGGATTAAGAATGTTCAATTGAGAGACGTCGTTGTCTCACCGGAAGAAGCGGCGTCCTGGATTGAAGACGGCATGACACTGGGGTTAAGCGGGTTTACGCGTGCGGGTGACGCGAAAGCGGTTCCATTAGCATTGGTGAAACGCGCGGAAACTGAAAAATTCAAAGTGAACGTGTTCACGGGCGCATCGTTAGGGTCTGATATCGATCGACTGTTCGCTGAAGCAGATATTATACATAAAAGATTGCCGTTCCAGGCAGATCCGACGATGAGGAAAAAGATTAATGATGGCGAGTTGTTATTTGTAGATCATCATTTGTCGCATACCGCTGAACTCATTCGGGCGGAAGTAGTCGAGCCGATTGACTTTGCTATATTGGAAGCGGTTTCAATCACGGAAGACGGAATGATTATTCCAACGACTTCGGTTGGTAACTCATTGACGTTCGCGCAACATGCAAAATCGATTATTATTGAAATTAATATGGCACAGTCTGCACAATTGGAAGGGCTGCATGATTTATACGATCCTGGCAAACAAGGCGAAAGATCGCCAATCCAGTTAATGAACGTAGATGATCGGATCGGTACGATTGGAATTCCGGTTGATATGGAAAAAGTGAAAGGAATCGTCTTTACGGATCAACTGGATTCAGCATCTTTGATTGTGGCGCCGGATCAAGAAACGGAAATCATGGCGGAACATTTATTATCATTCCTTCGTACTGAGATTCAAGCGGGCCGGCTGACTGAATGTCTTGCACCGTTACAGTCGGGAATCGGTTCGGTGGCGAATGCAGTCCTCCACGGAATGGTCAATTCGGAGTTCGAGGATTTAGAGGTGTATTCGGAAGTATTGCAGGACGCAGTGTTCGATTTGATCGATGCAGGAAAAGTCCGATTCGCTTCTTGCGCTTCGATTACATTATCTGAAGAGAAGATGGATCAGGTCTTTACTAATTTTGAACAGTATCGGGACAAACTTATCATGCGTCCCCAGGAAATTTCGAACCATCCGGAAATCATCCGCCGTCTCGGTTTGATTTCCATCAATACGGCGCTTGAGCTGGACATCTATGGAAATGTTAATTCAACGCATGTTTCAGGGACGAAAATGATGAATGGTATCGGGGGTTCGGGTGATTTTGCACGTAATGCACGCCTCGCAATTTTCGTCACAAAATCGGTGGCAAAAGGCGGCAATATTTCAAGTATCGTTCCGTTCGTTTCGCACGTAGATCACACGGAGCACGACGTCGACATCATCGTGACGGAGCAAGGATATGCAGATTTACGCGGTCTTGCTCCGAGGGAACGTGTTGAACTCATCATTGAACGTTGCGCGCATCCGATGTACCGAGAGCAACTTCGTGCGTATTACAAAGAAGCGCTTGAAAGAGGCGGTCAGACTCCGCATGTGTTGGAAAAAGCATTTTCATGGCATACGAATTTAGCGAAAAACGGCACAATGCTTGAGCGTGTGGAAGAGTGGGCTTGATGAATTAAGTATGAAAAGAGTTGCCCATTTGAGGGTAACCCTTTTTCTGTTTTTATAGTGGGGGCGGATAGACCCAACAGAGTGTGCGACCGATCATATAGTCTGTGTGACCGACCATAAAAGTTCAACGACCGATCATATCGGTTGCGTAACCGACCATATAAGCCTGGTGACCGATTATAAAAAATTGATTAGTAAACTGGAAAAGCCTCACTCTTTTGTTGAGTGAGGCTATTGGGACTGAGGAAATGAACAATGATATAGTGGAGAGAATAACTTTCAGAATGGAGTCGGTTTCGATGAAAATTGCATTGTTCGGAGCAACAGGCCGCGTGGGTGGAGAAGTACTGAAACTAGCGCTCACGGATGGGCATGAAGTGACGGCGCTCGTCCGTTCGCCTGAGAAACTGGTACCACATGATGGCTTAACAATCATCCAAGGGGATGTCTGTGATACTGCAGCAGTGTCACATGCCATTGCAGGAGTAGACGTTGTATTCAGTGCACTTGGTACAGACAAGACGACGACATTGACCGAGGCAGTTCCTCATATGAGTAGTGCGATGAAAGAAACAGGCGTCGGGCGAATCGTCACAATCGGGACAGCAGGCATCCTGCAAAGTAGGATTGATTCTGAGAAATTGCGTTATGAAGCAGGAGATACAAATCGCCGGTTGACCTTTGCAGCGGAAGAACACCATAAAGTGTATGACATGCTTCGTCAATCGGGGCTTGACTGGACAATCGTCTGTCCTACTTTTTTGCCGGATGGTGTTGCGGTGGGTGGTTACAGAACTGAGCGTGACTTGTTGCCGAAGGAAGGTAAACAAATATCCGTTGGAGACACAGCAGCTTTTGCTTACAGTGAACTTCTGAAAGGCGAACATATCGGATTCCGTGTTGGAATTTCATATTAATACATGAAGTAGTACTGTCATTGGCAGTGCTATTTTTGTACGGAAAATACCTATAGGAGCCTTAAAATTATCCGTATGTGAGTGTGTTTAGCATTAATTGACGAAACCTTCTAGCCACTGTAAACGTAATATTGGTAGTATATTCCCATATTTACGGATATGAATATAAATGGAGGCGAGGATAGTGGATTATCAATATCCGGAATTTATTTTCTTACGACCTGTCTTTTTTACATTTTTAATCATTTTATTGGTATTGCTGATTATCGTTGTTTTTCAGAAGAGAAACTTGGTTAATCTATTCTCGGTTGTTAGTATATTGTTTATTTGTACGTTCATTCCTGCAATGCTACTTTACGCAGAGGGGTATATCGTTGATGAATACAATTTGAGTGGTGATGCAATTACCATGTATCTGTTTTTGGGGATTGTAGGGTTATCGATCATTACCATTATGGTATTCATAGCTAAACGGAATGATAGAAATGAGCACAGAAAACGCTGCATGTAACTAATCAGCGTTTTTTTGTCGCATGGAAACTCAAACCGCTAATTCACTCATCAGTGCATGCGTATTCCCCTCGGTATCGTTGAAAAATACCATCCATGTTTCGGTTGATCCTATTTTCGTGACTAGATGAGGTTCACCAGTGAAAGTGACCTCTTTTTCAGCAAGTCGTTCATAGCTTGCTGTAATGTCGTCAACTTGAAAATAAAGGACTGAACTTGCGTTTGCGAATTGTTCTGTTTCGGGCAGACTAAGCATCAAACGGACACCATCGCTGTCGAAGAAGGCCATTGTATCCGTCTTGAATAATAGTGGTAGATCAAGCAAATCTTTATAAAATGAAATGGCACGATCGATATCTCTCACAGGTATCCCGATTTGACCGACACTTATTAAATTAGTCATAAGAATAATCCCCCTATTCAGTCAATGCCCGTATATTATAGCATATCGATTTTTATCCAATGAAATGGAGGAGCGAAAAGATGGATGTTCTTTATAATGGTGTGTTGAAAAAGGGTCACCCGTTTTACATCCGAAAATTGCATGCCGAGGATATTAATGCGATTTTACATGTACAAAATGAAGTAATTCATGTTCTCGATAGTCCAAGTTCGTTATCTTCGCTGTCAAAAAAAGAGTATGAATATATTTTGTCCGGCGGCGGTAAGATGGTAGGAGTATTTGCAGATGGATGGCTGGTTGCATTCCGCGCATTGCTTGTCCCAGGAGCGGACGAGGAGCATCTCGGTTCAGATGTAGGAATTGATGCGAACGAATTGGAGTCTGTCATCTATCAGGAAATATCGAATGTATCGCCTCGATATCGCGGGTATCGCTTGCAAAAAGTTATGGCGGAAACATTAATGGAGCAGTTGATAGTGGATGATTATAAATACGTCTGCGCGACGGTTGCACCGTTCAACATCGCAAGTCTGAAGGACAAGTTTTCACAGCAGATGGAAATAGCCGCGTTAAAGAAAAAGTACGGCGACTTATTGCGCTATGTTTTTGTAAAGCATCTCCGTATAGAGGGGAAAGAGTGGAAGGAAGAACAAGATATTCCGATGCAGGACACCAAGTCCCAGCAGAAACTCCTTGAAGACGGGTGGCGCGGGACAGGCATGTCAAGAGGTCCCGATGGTTGGCTCGTGCGCTATTGCAAATGACGTCTAAATGTATAAGTCAAAGCAAAGGTTCCCGTCAAAAACGCACCGACACATTTGAGATGCCTCGCCCCAGTAATAGCGGGATAAAGCTCGCCTGTTATCTGCATACTCTATATCGAAGAATGAGATGTCGTCAATATACCTGGAGAACCAGCGGAGGCGCCTAACAGGGGTAGCCGAAGCCATAAGACTGACGACGAAGTTGTCTGGCTTATTGCGGGAGGCATCCCCAAGCGCCGAAGCGTGTATTGCGGGGAATCCCTATCTAGTCTCTATATTTGAAGACCTTTTCAGCGGCTTCAATTAAGCCTGCGCTCAGCCAATACATCGCATTCAATACTTCCCCCTATATAAAAGGAGCTGCTTCATCCAATCGAATAAAGCAGCTCCTTCTATAATCACATTAATTTTGAAATGAACATTGTCGCGATCCCGAAATAAATCAGAAGCGACAATATATCGTTGATAGTTGTAATGAGTGGGCCTGAAGCTACTGCAGGATCCACTTTGAATTTGTGCAAAACGAGGGGGATGATTGTTCCCGCCAGCGTACCGATAATTAGGGTAATAAGAAGGGAAGAGCCCACAACAAGCCCAAGAACAAAACTACCCTGCCAAATATACGCGATGATAGAAATGACAACGGCGCACACAATCCCGATAGTAAGGCCGACTACTAGTTCCCTGAAAATAAGTTTCATCGTCTTTTTCGTATCAAGATCCTCGGAAACCAGACCGCGGACAACGACAGCAAGTGACTGCGTTCCCGTGTTTCCGGTCATTCCGGCAATCATAGGCATGAAAAATGCGAGTGCGACAACAGCTTCCAACGTTGCTTCAAAACGGGAAATGATACTTCCGGAAACGAGTCCGATGAACAATAGCAGGATAAGCCAAGGCAGGCGTCTTTTAGCGGCCACTAGTGGTTTTGTTCTAAAGTCTATCGCTTTCCCGGAAGCCAGAAGCATTTCGATGTCTTCGTTCGCTTCCCGGACAACGATATCTAGGACATCATCTACCGTAATGATACCGAGAAGAATACCTTCGTCGTCGGTGACAGGCATGGAAACAAAATCGTAGCGACCGATAATCTTTGCCACTTCCTCCTGCTTCGTCAGCACGCCTACTTTGACGACGTTTCGTGACATGATTTCCTCTATCTTGGCGTCAGGTTCCGCCAGCAACAAATCCCTATAGGATACGACCCCTATAAGTTTTTTTTCATCGTCAATGACATACAGGTAATTTATATACTCCGCAAGTGCAGAGAAATTCTTCAACTTTTTTACTGCGCGTTCAACGGTATACGATTTGTGAACCCAAATATAACGGTTCGTCATTGCCCGTCCAGCGGTTTTTGGCGGGTAATCCATAATTTTACGGATGATGTCCATTTCTTCTTGTTTCATTTCAGCGATCAATGCATCCGCTTCTTTTTGAGGAAGGCCGGATAGTAAAAAAGCAAGATCATCATTTTTCATTAAATCCAATATGTCCGTCGACCGATCGGGGCCGATTGTCCGAAGAACATGTAGCTGATCATCCTGTGACAAATGACGTAATAGTCCGGTCAATTCATCCATTGTCAGAAGCTCTAAAAAGAGCGGCTGATGCTTCACGGGCAAATCTTTAAATTGTTTCGAGATGTCAAATGGCTGTAAATCATTCATAATCTCACGGAATGTTTCTTTTTTACCTTCTTTCAACACATGGATGATTGCAGTTGCAATCTTATTATCGTTTACTTTTTCCGCCATGTGCATCACCTCTCTTCACGATTGATGAGAGATGGAAACGTCAAGTACTTTTATCTCTCTTTATTCTTATACCCCCATTTTAGTCATCGGAAAACCATTCTTAGTCATTGGAGAGATGAAGAATTCATTGGTCAGCAACATGCTAACCGCTAAATAACTAACAGGGAGGCGAAAGCGGATTGAGAAAAAGACGCGTCTGGATACTTATAACCATGCTTCTAGTGATTATCTCCATCATCATACTCACGTTCGGAATGAAACAAAGAAATAACAATGAAGCCGCATCGAACCAGAACACAGTGCCTGTCGCTAAAGTCTTCGAACCGGATACACTCCTTCTTGAAGGTAATGAGATGCCTGAAATAGATGAAATTCTAAAAGATACAAGGCTACAAGGAGCAACGACGGGCGTCAGTATCCGAAAAGCGGAGTCGGGCGAGATCATTTACTCCCATTTCGCCGATACGCGGGTCCATCCGGCATCTGTCATGAAAATGCTGACCGGCGCAGCCGCACTCGAAACGCTCGGGGAAGAGTACAGGTTCAAAACGGAGCTATACATGGACGGGAAGCTTAAAGACGGTGTACTGCACGGCAATCTCTATTTAAAAGGGAAAGGCGATCCAACACTTACGAAGAATGAATTGAAAGCATTCGCATCCGAATTAAAAGCAAAGGGCATCCGCTCGATCACGGGAAATCTATACGGAGACGACACTTGGTATGACAGCGTCCGTCTGTCCCAAGACCTGAACTGGTCTGATGAGTCGTACTATACTGGTTCCCAAATATCCGCGCTGACATTGTCACCGAATGAAGACTATGACGCGGGGACGACCATAGTTGAAGTGAACCCCGCCGCAAAACCGGGACTAGCGGGCAAAGTTGGCATGGTGCCGAGGAACAGCTACATGACAATCATCAACAAGACAAAAACTGTAGCAAAAAAAGGCAAGAAAAGTATTTCAGTCGAACGGCAGCACGGTTCAAATACTCTGGTCGTCTCCGGAACGATTCCGGTTAACGCGACAAAAACACGTACTTGGGCATCCGTTTGGGAACCGACAACTTACACAGCCGATGTATTCAAACAAACAATCGAACAACAAGGTATTACATTTTTGGAATCATCGAAAGTCGAACGTAAAAAGGTATCCAAAGGAGCCACTTTACTGGCGTCGAATCGGTCGATGCCGCTGAAGGAACTATTCATCCCGTTCATGAAGTTCAGCAACAACGGGCACGCCGAAGTATTGGTCAAAGAGATGGGTCGTGCAATGGGCAGCGAAGGTAGTTGGGATAAGGGTCTCGCGGTGATGGAAGGTGCCCTCGCGGATATGGGGGTCGATACACGAAACATGCTGCTGCGCGACGGTTCCGGCATGTCGCATAAAAATCTTGTCACAGCAAACGAAGTATCCAAGCTTCTCTACACTGCGCAATCGAAGGGTTGGCATCCGGTATTCCTGGATTCACTTCCGCTTGCAGGGAATAAAGAGCGGTTTATAGGCGGGACATTGCGTCATCGTATGAAGGGGACTGCGGCGGCAGGCAACGTTCAAGCGAAGACAGGCGCGCTGAACGGAGTCACCGCGCTGTCCGGATATGTTAAAACAGCTGATGGAGAAACGCTTATTTTTTCTATCATGGTTAACAACTATTTAAGTGATACGACAACTGAAATCTTGGATAAAATCGCTGTTACGCTAGCGAATTATCAATTGAAATAAAAAGCAATCCCAGCGCATGAAAATAGGCGTCGGGATTGCTTTTTTAAATCAGCGTTTTGGTTCGTAGTCCAGCAGCTTAAACATTTCCGATAGTTCTCCTTCAGTTAAGTCACGCCACTGACCGTTTGGCAAGTCACCAAGATGGATGTTCATGATGCGTGTCCGCTGAAGTTTTCGTACATTGTAGCCGAGTGCGGAACACATGCGGCGAATTTGACGGTTTAACCCTTGCGTCAATGTAATATTGAATTTTCTCGGACCCAGTTGCTTCACCTTGCACGGCTTAGTCACTGTATCTAAAATCGCTACACCTGACTCCATCCGGCTGACGAATTCCTTTGTAATGGGACCATCCACGGTAACGATGTATTCCTTTTCATGACCATGTTCTTCGCGCAGGATTTCATTGACGATATCACCGTCGTTTGTCAGGAGAAGAAGTCCGTCGGAGTCCTTGTCGAGCCTGCCGATATGGAAAATTCGTAGCGGATGATTGACGAAGTCGACGACATTGCCTTTGATATGACGTTCCGTTGTGCTAGTAATGCCGACGGGTTTATTCAGTGCGATATAAACGAGTTGTTCTTCCGTCTTTACCAATTTTCCATCTGCGTGTACGATGTCGCCGTCTTCGACTTTACTGCCGAGCTCGGCTGCTTGTCCGTTGATTGTGATACGGCCATCTTCTATCCATTTATCTGCCCCGCGACGGGAAACAATCCCCGCTTCGCTTAAATACTTATTGATTCTCATTGACATCACCTGCTTTTATTGTTGGATTAAGTATACCGCATCAGGAATCAAAGGACTAAACGAAACATAGTATGAGTAGGCAATAAAGTCTTGCAATTTTACGGAAAAGGTTGACAATTCTATTTTCACGTACTAAGATAAGAATAATATTTTATTCAAAGACGGGCAGGAGGTACCGGGAGCGGTACCGCCCACGACAGACGAGAAGAGCATAGCTGAGAAATTATTGACTAAGAAGAGTAGCATGGGTACGCGATTGTAGAGAGTCAGTGGGTGGTGAAAACTGATTCGCGGCCGATGTGAATGGACTTATGAGAGCTGTCTTGAACAATTTTTCAAGGCGGACGTGAGATCCCACGTTACGGGATGTGCCTGATGGGCACGCTAAGAGGAAGCAGAAATGCTTCAATTAGAGGTGGCAACGCGGTGAATTCCGTCCTCTGCAATCGGACTAATCTGTCCTTTTGCAGGGGACTTTTTTATTTCCACAGAAAAGGAGAGTTGAGATGAGTATAGAAAAGATGAGTTTACGGACGACGATGAAGAAAGTAAACGGTGATTCGCTAACACCGATATTGATTTTCAGAAGAATGCAAGGTGAACGGAAATTTTTACTGGAAAGTTCTTCAAAGCACGAAGGGTCCGGGCGGTATTCCTTTATTGGAATGGATCCGCTGAAGTCTTATTACGGAAGAGACGGCAAACTGGAAGAGCATGTCTACGCAACGGGCAAGAAATATGTTCACGAGGGCAATTTGTTTGTCCTGTTGAAAAGATTGATGCCGCGGATTACGGATGATATCGGTTTTCCTTTCACAGGCGGTGCGGTTGGTTACGTCGCATACGGAGCCGGTTCTGAAAGTACCAGTCGTTCCGGAGATGACATGGGATTCCCGGATGTTAATTTCAATATTTATGAAACAATCGTCATTTTCGACCATGTGTTGAATGAAGTGACACTTCTGCATACGGAAATAAGCCCGGAGCAAAGTGTGCCTGATTTGGATGTGTTGGCAGAAAGCATGTTGTCCGGCCCGGAAAAAAAGGATATGACCTTTGAAATATCCGATTATACATGTCCAGTGACACAGCAGCAGTTTGAGGAGTTGGTACGTAAAGCGAAAGGCTATATCGAGCAAGGCGAGGCAGAGCAGATTGTACTATCGAGAAGATTAGTAGCGGACTTCAATGGTGATCCGTTTTCGTTATACCGGAAGTTGAGAAAACGGAATCCATCGCCGTACATGTATTACATGGAATTCGCCGATCACATAGTCGTTGGCACCTCACCTGAAAGTTTAGTTCGTGTATCGGAAGGTAAAGTGATGACGAATCCGATTGCAGGGACGCGCCGACGCGGTGCTGATAAAGCAGAGGACGTAGCGCTCGAGAAGGAGTTACTCGCCGATCCGAAAGAAATTGCGGAACACGATATGCTCGTTGAACTTGGACGGAAAGACATGGAAAAAGTATGTGTTCCGGATTCTGTCCACGTCACAAGTTACATGGAAGTTGTCCGCTATGAGCATGTCATGCATCTTGTATCGGAAGCGGAAGGGACATTATCGCCGGTGCTGCATGCATTGGACGCCCTTACTGCATGTCTTCCTGCAGGTACGGTAACGGGCACGCCGAAAAAGCGGGCGATGGAATTGATTGATGAATTGGAAAAGATGGATCGCGGTATTTACGGTGGGGCTATCGGTTATATCGGTTTTAACGGCAATATGGATTTTGCGTTGACGATTCGCACGATGATTGTGAAAGACGGTAAAGCTTATGTCCAGGCGGGTGCAGGTATTGTTCAAGCGTCAGACCCGACAGCAGAATTCATGGAGACGGTCAATAAAGCCCGTTCTCTGCTGGAAGTCATTAACTGAGCAATTGGTAATATGAAATAGATTAGAAGAGCAGAGCGGAGGAGAGAATGAGATGAGGAATTATGTTAGAAAAGTAGAGTCGGGCCAACATTTGATGTACGAAGAGATGCAGGAAGCTTCAGCATTAATGTTCAATGAACGTACGGAATCGCAGGATGTAATTGACTTCCTAGTAGCATTATCACGAAAAGAGGAAACGGCGCACGAAGTGGCAGCTCTAGCGTCTGTTATGAAATCATTCGCTGTGCGGATAAATGTTCCACGGGAAACATTTATGGATAACTGCGGAACAGGCGGAGATGGTTCAAACAGTTTCAACATCAGTACGGCATCGGCGTTTGTACTGGCGGGAGCCGGCGCTTCTATCGCAAAACACGGCAACCGGAAAGTTTCGAGTGCGGCTGGCAGCTCTGATGTATTGGAGGCATTAGGCATCCACACAGACTTCAGCGTGGAAGAGACCATCGAATTGCTGCAACAGGAAGGAATCACATTTTTGTATGCACCGAATGTTCATCCGCAAATGAAACGAATCGGTGCTATCCGGCAACAAATCGGCAAACCGACCATTTTCAACCTCGTAGGTCCGCTGACAAATCCTGTACCGCTAAAAACGCAGTTTACAGGTATTAACCGACCGGACTTCACGATGGAGTATGCCTCGGTATTACAAATGCTTGGCAGAGAACGGGCGATTGTCGTATCGGGTGCAGGTGGGATGGATGAGGCATCGCTTTCAGGACAAAACGCATTTGTGCTACTCGATAAAGGCGATCTCATCCCGTTTTCGCTGACGGCAGATGACGTGGGGCTTACCTATGCACCGGCTTCGGCTATTCGCGGGGGTGACGCACGGGAAAATGCGGCGACAATCCGAGCGATTTTTAATGGACAACGCGGTCCGCATTTCGACACGGTCGTTTTCAATGCAGGCATCGGTCTTTTCGCAAATGGGCAAGCCGGAACGGTTCAAGAAGGGGTTAAACGGGCGGCTGATAGTATTTTATCCGGCAGAGCGTTGCAAAAACTGGAAGCAGTCGTTGCATTCAGTGAGAAAGTAGGACAGAAGGCGGTGGCAAGATGACGATTTTAGACAAGATTTTACAAGAGAAACGGCGAGAAGTGTTGACGATGTTGGCGGAGCGGAACGTGTTGCAGGAAGCTCGTCCGCTGCGTCCTTCTCTATTCAATAAATTATATAAGGCGGAGCATTTGCACGTCATCGCGGAAATGAAGCGTGCATCTCCTTCAAAAGGACTCATCGCTGAAGGGGCGGATCCCGTTGCGCAGGCGATCTCTTATTATAACGCTGATGCGGCATGCATCTCCGTGCTGACGGATACCCCCTTTTTCAAAGGTTCATTCGAAGACTTGTCGGCGGTTGCGGATAATGTTCCGATCCCGTTGTTATGCAAGGATTTTATTGTTCATAGCGTACAGATTGATCGTGCAAAAAGTGCCGGAGCGTCCGTCGTTCTTCTGATTGTCGCGGCTCTCACTGAGGAGGAGTTCGTCAGCCTTTATGCATACGCAGAGGCTGCCGGACTGGAAGTGCTGGTGGAAGTACATGATGGGACGGAGCTGAAACGCGCCCTTGCAGTGGATGCAAAACTGATTGGTGTTAACAATCGGGATTTACGTACATTTACTGTGGATCTTAAGAAGACTTCGGAGATTGCAGCTCTTTTTCCGTTCGATGAAGAGCGTGTCCTCATTAGCGAAAGCGGTATCTGGGAATCGGAAGATGCGTTATTCGTGGCAGACGCCGGAGCTAGCGCGGTCCTTGTAGGGGAATCGCTTATGAGAAGCGGTGAAGTTGTCGAAGCAATCCGTTCATTGCAAATACCTTTACCGAGAGTGGTCCGATGACGAAAGTGAAAATTTGCGGTTTGATGGAACGGGAGCATGTGAAGACGGCGGTTGATGCGGGAGCGGATGCAATTGGCTTTGTCTTCGCACCGAGCAGGCGGCAAGTGACGAAATTGGAGGCACAAAAGTTAGCAAAGGATATTCCTGACAGGGTAATGAAAATCGGTGTATTTGTAGATGCATCACGTGAGGAAATTGAAAAGATTTATCGGGAAGTACCGCTGGATTATGTTCAATTTCATGGGGATGAAAGTTCGGATTTCATCAAAACAATCGGACTTCCTTCCATTAAAGTGTTATCAGTTCATAGTGCCGAAGACACAATGCAAGCAACACGTTATGAAGCGGACTATTTTTTGTTCGATGCACCTGGAACGGACTATAAAGGCGGCAGCGGAATGACGTTCGATTGGCAACTGATGAAAGATGCTGGTGTACAATCGGACAAAGTCATTCTGGCGGGCGGACTAAACGTGGATAATGTTGCACAAGCAATCCAGGCGGTGAAGCCATATATGGTGGACGTTTCGAGCGGAGTGGAAAGCATGGGAAGAAAAAACGGGGAATTGATTCGCGCATTCATTGAGGCGGTCAAAGAGGAGGAGAGATAAGCTATGGTAAAAGAATTGGATGGTTCTCAAACTGCTCAAGCAGGGAGGTACGGAAGGTTCGGCGGACAATTCGTTCCTGAAACGTTAATGACGGCACTTATTGAATTGGAGGCTGCATACGATGAAGCAGTTGCAGATCCGGCTTTCGTGGATGAGGTGGGCTATTATTTAAAGGATTTCGTCGGACGCGAGACGCCTCTTTACTTCGCGGAAAGGCTTACGAAAGCGGCGGGCGGTGCAAAGATATACCTGAAACGGGAAGATTTAAACCATACAGGTGCACATAAAATCAATAACACAATCGGCCAAGCCCTCCTTGCGAAGCGAATGGGCAAAAAGAAGATTGTTGCGGAAACCGGAGCGGGACAGCACGGGGTGGCAACGGCAACGGTATGTGCTTTGTTTGATCTTGAATGCGTTATTTACATGGGGAAAGAAGATATTCGCAGGCAGGAGTTGAATGTGTTCCGTATGGAATTACTCGGGGCCACAGTCGTTTCAGTCGATAAAGGCTCCGGTACACTGAAAGATGCTGTTAACGAGGCGCTGCGCTATTGGGTTGCAAATGTGGAAGACACACATTACATATTAGGATCAGCCCTTGGCCCGCATCCATTCCCGAAAATTGTCCGTGACTTCCAGCGTGTCATCGGCGTGGAAACAAGACGGCAAATTGTGGAGAAAGAAGGACGGCTACCCGATGCGGTTGTCGCATGTATCGGCGGCGGCAGCAATGCTATCGGCATGTTCCACCCGTTCGTGGACGATGAAGAAGTTGCACTGTACGGAGTTGAAGCGGCTGGAAGCGGTATTGAAACAGGACTCCATGCGGCTGCGATTGCGGACGGCAAAGAAGGGGTCCTGCATGGTGCATTTATGTATGTTTTGCAAGACGATGACGGATTCATCCAGGAGGCGCATTCCATTTCGGCGGGTCTGGATTATCCCGCCGTCGGTCCGGAGCATAGTTATTTGCATGATATCGGACGCGTGACGTATACGTCAGTAACGGATGCGGGTGCATTGGAAGGCTTGCAGTTATTGGCGAAAGTTGAGGGGATCATTCCGGCGCTTGAAAGTGCACATGCGGTCCACTATGCGGTTGAGCTGGCACGAAGTATGGAGGAGGAAGAGATTCTTGTGATTTGTCTTTCCGGACGTGGCGATAAAGATGTTCAAACAGTGCGGGATGCTTTAGGGGGTGGCTTGAATGACTACTAAAAACCTGACAAATGCTATCACTGATTGTGTAAAACGTGGAGACAGAGCATTCATCCCATATATGATGGCGGGGGATGGCGGACTCGAAACGCTGAAGAAAAACATTCTATTTCTTCAAGAAGCAGGCGTGACCGCCATCGAACTTGGCATTCCCTTTTCAGATCCGGTTGCGGACGGCCCTGTTATTCAAGAAGCAGGAGAGCGTGCACTTGCTAAAGGGGCAACGCTACGCACAGTTTTGGCAGAGCTTGCTTCCTTCAAGGATGAAGTCATCGTTCCGCTAGTCATCATGACTTATTTGAATCCAGTTTTACGCTATGGCATCGATCGATTTGCGACGGATTGCCACAACAGTGGGATTAGTGGTCTCATCGTACCTGATATGCCACATGAGGAAAGCGATTTGTTGCGACATGCACTTGCGGAGTCAGACATTGCACTTATTCCGCTCGTATCGTTAACGAGCCCACCTGAGCGGGTTGAGAAAATAACTGCGGCGGCGGAAGGTTTCGTCTACGCCGTGACGGTGAACGGTATAACAGGGGTTCGGGATGGATTTGGTGATAATCTTGCGGGTCATTTGAAACAGTTGAAAGCGGTGAGCCCGGTGCCAGTATTAGCCGGTTTCGGTATTTCAACGCCTGAACAGGTGCTGTCGATTGGCGCGCTTGCCGATGGCGTCATTGTGGGGAGTGCCATTGTTGATGCCTTACACCGCAATGATTTGACAAAGGTTCATGCACTTGTGACAGCGTCGAAAAAAGAAATTTATAGCTGAAAAAACGCCCCTCCTTCCGCGGAACATTGCGCTTGGAGGGGCGTTTCTTATGCAGTTCGGCTACTATGCCGTATAGTTGACATTATCTGTCGTATAGTTCGCGTAATTGGTCGTATAGTTGACTGTTCCCACACTTACTCAGAAACCACTTCCGACTTTCTGCGTTCCGTCATCCACCCAGTCCCGAAATCGACAAGCGGTTTCATGGGAATGACTTTACATGAAGCTTGCCCTAACTTGCCACTCAGGGCAACGCCGGGATTCATCTCCTCGAAGGCTATACCCAATTCGGGGAAAACGTCCGAATCGACATCGGCCATTTCAAAAGTTGCCCAAATTCGTTCGCCATTTTGAATGATAGCTGCGCCTTGCGGGGAAGCTGTTAGTCCAGGGGCTAAATACTCGGACAAATGCAATGCGGTACACGAATCATAACCGACACCAATCAAAATGATTTTCACATTTGCATCCAGCATCTTTCCAAGCGGAGAACCGGTTCCGAACGAATCATCGAGCGGATGTTCCTTCATCCAGTCGGCCGCATTTCCTCCCCAAGCCATAAATGAATGAGCAGGGTGAGAACTTCGGATTGTTTCAGGATGTCGGTGGAAACAGTCTGCAATTTTACCCATTCCGCGTAGATGGCTCAGATGCGGATCATATGCAGGAATGGATTGACGGATCGGTTCGTGCCAAGCTTCCGGTACAGGCGGCAACATCCAGTAGGAAGGCTCCGAATTATCGGCGGACTGCGCGGACATGACGATTGTACCGCTCGGCGCCACTGTTTCCATCAATGCTTCGACGACCGCCTGGGCACCACCCGCAATCCAGCCCATCGATTTGAGAGATGAATGAACGATGATGTGGTCACCCATTTTGATGCCAAGTGTGTTAAGTTGTTCTATTACCGATTCTTTTGATTGAAAAGATGGAGTTTGTTGGATAGTTTCAAACTCGGTCATTTTAGATCACTCGATTCTATAGTCATTTTCAAAAAGCATAGCAATTCGATGATGAATTGCCAAGTCCCATGAAACTTTTCCTTGGGACAAGCGTACATATATAAAAGGAGATGTGGTCAATGGATGCGAATGTGATTAGGCAGGAAGTCGAAACGACATATGAAAAAGTGAAGTCGTTGGCAGGTTGGACGGTGGATAAAAACGTCGTGCTAACAATTACATCGTATTATGTCACATCTGAACGGGAATTCGACGCGGTAAGTCTGAGTCGGGTGATGGATGCCATTAAGAGTAGAGCGGGCTGGCTTTCACCCTTACGGGGCAATCTTCTTCCGATGATGGCTGCATTTTTGGACCAGCCGGGAGCAGATATTGAAAAAGAAGTGAATCGTTTATTTGCGAAACAGCAAGTGCTGAAAGGTCTTGGTTTTCGGAATACAATCCATTCTTATTTAGCTGCACTTCTCGTGACGAACGATCCCGAGCTCTATGAAGTGGAGGCTCGTCAAGCGAAAAGGCTTTATGATGCGATAAAAAAACAGCATTTCTTCCTGACATCCGATGACGACTATGCGTATGCGGTTTTATTAGGGAAGAGGGGGGAGAATCCAATCGAACATGCCAAATCCATGCGCATGTATTACGATGCACTGCGAACGGAGGGATTCCGTTCGGGAAATGAACTGCAATGGCTATCGCAGGTGCTGACGTACATAGAAATAAAACATGATCCGAATTTAATTACCAGAGCTGCGGAGATACTATCCCATTTCAAGCGGACCACGAAAATACGCCCTGTCCATTACCCGATGATCGGATTCTTGACTGTATTCGGGATAGATGATGCTGAACTGAAAAAAATTGTCGAGTTGACGCATACGCTGGAGGAATCCAAACTATTCAAGTGGAACAGGGAAATGGCATTGTCCATAGCGATTGGATATATTATGCATGAACTGACAGAAAGTGCGGAAGCGGCAAGCGTGAGTCTTGCAACGTCCATTGAATTGATCATTCAGGCCCAACAAGCGGTGATGGCTGCTACGATTGCGGCGATGGTTGCATCTTCGACAGCAAATTCATCGAATAGTTGAATTAGAAATTGCACGTATCAGTGTATTTAAAATTAATGTCGAAACAGATCTTCCGCTTGAAAAAGTTGTCTGCGCGTAAGAGTTCATTTCTGTCGTTATAATTGTTCCATGCAGGTTGCTCGGTGAAACAATCGTAATGGTCAACGACGCACAATATATTATAACTACTAAAAGATTCCATTCCATGGCGGAAAGGAATCTTTTTTTGCATTTTGATCCTAAAAAAGCTCATTTATTTTCAAAATTAAATAAAAAAAGTTTCGGATATAGAAATGCTTTTGCAGCAACGTTTGTAACCTGTTTGTCACAATTGAAACAATCCATATGTTTAGTATTCTGGAAAAATAGTATTGTCATGCAGAAAATTCTGTAGTATATTGGGGCAAGTAGAGCGATGTCAGAAAATTTACTATTCATATTTTATTAAGCTCACGTTATGTAAGGAGGAAGTTTTCTTGGGAAACCCAATATTGGAAATTGAAAATCTCCGAACCTCATTTCGCATAAAAGACAACTACTATGCGGCAGTTGACGATGTATCATTGACGGTTAAAAAAAATGAACTGCTGGCCATCGTTGGGGAATCGGGATGCGGGAAAAGTGCACTTGCTTTTTCTATAATGGGTCTTCATAGTAAGGCGAATGTCGAAGGGAATATTTACTTCAAAGGTCGTGATATCGCTAATATTTCTCCAGCAAAGCTAAATGAACTGCGTGGAAAAGAAATGGGAATGATTTTTCAGGATTCACTTTCAGCATTGAATCCGTTAATGATTATCGGTGATCAAATTGATGAAATCATATATATCCATAATAATAAGCTTGCGAAAAAGGATCGGAAGGAGAAAGTGATTGATTTGTTGGATAAGGTTGGTATCCTTCATCCGGCATTTACTTACAATCAATTCCCCCATGAATTATCAGGCGGGATGAGGCAACGGGTCGTTATAGCGATGGCGATTGCCAATGAGCCGGAGTTATTAATTGCGGATGAGCCGACGACTGCTCTGGATGTGACCATACAATCGCAAATACTCGATTTGTTAAAAAAACTCAAAGAGGATATTCATGCAGGAATCATATTGATTACACATGATCTCGGCGTCGTTGCCGAAATGGCGGACCGTGTCGCCGTCATGTATGCAGGTCAAATTGTTGAAATTGCAGATGTCTATACCTTATTTGAAAATCCTCTGCATCCCTATACAAGATCATTGTTGAACTCTGTTCCGAATTCAAATGTAGTGCAATCCGAACTGCATGTAATTGAGGGGATTGTACCGTCGTTACAAAACTTGCCGCGAGAAGGTTGTCGGTTTAGCCCAAGAATTCCATGGGTGGATAGTTCGGCCCATGAGAAAAACCCGGAATTACATGAAGTGAATCCAGGTCATTTTGTACGTTGTACCTGTTATCGAAACTTTTATTTCCCTGAAAAAAGCAAGGGGGATCAGCACCATGTCGTTTCTTGAAGTGAAAAATTTAAAAGTCCATTTTCCAATAACAGGCGGTTTATTAGGCAGGACTATCGACCATGTCAAAGCGGTTGACGGCGTCTCGTTTTCGATTGAAAAAGGGAAGACATATGGGCTTGTTGGCGAATCCGGATCTGGCAAAACAACAACCGGACGGGCAATCATCGGTTTAAATAAGATCACCTCGGGAAATGTTCTTTTTGATGGACAGGACATTACTAATTTGCGCCGGTCGAAAATGAGTGCACGCAGGGATATACAAATGATTTTTCAAGATCCGTATTCCACATTGAATCCGAAAAAAAGAGTATTTGACATTGTGGCTGAACCGCTTCGGAATTATGAAAACCTTTCAAAAAGGGAAGAAAAGAAGCGTGTTCAGGAATTATTGGAACTTGTCGGTTTAAGTCCGGAAAGTATACATAAATATCCGCATGAATTCTCAGGTGGACAGCGCCAACGGATTGGAATTGCCCGGGCGATTGCATTAAAACCTAAATTGATTATTGCCGACGAACCTGTATCGGCCCTTGATGTGTCCGTTCAAGCGCAAGTATTAAATTTTATGCAGAAAATTCAGAAAGAGTTAGGTTTGACATATCTATTTATCAGTCATGACCTAGGAATCATCAAACATATGTGCGATCGTATCGGAATTATGTATAAGGGGCGCTATGTAGAAGAAGGGACTCCGGAAGATATCTTTACCAACCCACAACATATTTATTCAAGACGGCTTGTTGCTGCGATTCCTGATATTGATCCTAGAAAACGTGAACAACAGTTACAATTCCGCCGAACAGTAAAGGAAGAATACGAGCAGTCGTATAACGATTATTTCGATGACAAGGGCTTGGCCTATCAATTACAGCCTGTATCGGACACACATTTAGTGGCTTTGCCTGGGAGAGGGTGAATGATATGTGGAAATTCACTGTACGTCGAATAGGAATTATGATTCCACAAATTGCACTACTCAGTATTTTAATATTCATAATGGCAAAAATGATGCCCGGTGATGCATTAAGTGGTTTGATTGATCCAAGCATTGATCCAGCTACGATAGAAGCAATGAGAGATAGACTTGGCCTAAATAACCCTTGGCATATTCAATATGTCGACTGGATTAAGGGGGTAATCCAGGGGGATTTTGGACAATCTTTTCGCTTTAAAATGCCGGTTACTGAATTAATCTCTCAACGGCTTATTAATACTTTTTGGCTTTCCCTTGCCACGTTAATCTTGACTTATTTAATCGCGATACCTCTTGGGATTACTAGTGGACGGTATAACGATACATGGGCTGATCGTTTAATAACAGGTTACACATACGTAGGATTTGCAGCTCCGCTATTTATATTTGCTCTAATCATGGTTTGGATTTTCGGTTTTCATTTTGGTTGGTTTCCTACCAGTGGCAGTGTAAAGCCAGGGCTAAGCCCAGGTACATTCGAGTATGTATTAAGTAAAATAAATCACTTAATGCTCCCTGCATTATCGATGGCGCTCATCGCAACGGTTACGACCGTTCAGTATTTGCGGAGTGAGATCATTGATACGAAACAGAAGGATTTTGTTGTGACGGCAAGAGCAAAAGGCGCGTCTGAATCCAGGGTCTATAACCGTCATATTTTGAGGAACTCTTTGCTGCCGATTGCCGCTTTTTTTGGGTATGAAATTACCGGGTTAATCGGGGGGACGATTTTTATTGAAAACATCTTTGGTTATCCAGGAATGGGCCAGCTGTTTTTGGAATCAATTACATTACGCGATTTTAGTGTGGTGACAACCGTTGTTTTAATATTTGGGATTGCCTCGATTTTAGGTGCATTGATCTCGGATATTATATTAAGTCTTGTCGACCCGCGCATTCGTATAAAATAAGAACTCGATAGACATTGAGGTGGTTAAGGTTGGAAGCGAAAAAAATCCATTTACCCGACAATACTAAGGATACCGACAGAAGTCCATCCGGTTGGCTAATTATCTGGCGTGAAATTGTACGGGATAAACTAGCTTACGCATCATTGGTTTTTCTAACATTAATAATTTTATTTGTATACGGCGTATCACTGTTTTTAGACCAAAAAGAGATTGTGACAGTTGATTTGTTTTCTATCCATCAACCTCCATCCAAAGAATTTTGGTTAGGCACAGATTATGGGGGACGAGATGTTTTTGGACAGCTGATTATTGGGACACGAAATTCACTTTCAATCGGAATTCTCGTAACGCTAATGACAGGCATCATCGGAATTACGGTTGGATTGGTATCTGGGTATTATGGTGGGAAAATAGATAATATAGTTATGCGTATTGTTGATTTTTTCATGATTTTACCATTTTTGATGATTGTCATTGTGTTTGTATCGGTTTCTCCTAAATATACCATCTTGTCATTTTCCTTAATCATGACGGCATTTTTATGGATGGGAAAAGCGCGATTAATTCGGTCGAAAGCGTTGCAAGAAACAGAACTTGACTATGTTCAGGCTTCAAAGACGCTCGGCTCTTCCAATCTGAAAATCATGTTAACACAAGTTTTGCCGAATTTAAGTTCAATCATTATTGTCTCTATGACTTTGAACTTAGCTGCAAACATTGGTTTGGAATCCGGACTATCATTTTTAGGATTTGGTTTTCCTGAAAGTACGCCAAGCCTTGGGACACTTGTCAGTTATGCAAGAAACCCGCAAACTTTGGAGTTCAGATGGTGGATTTGGTTACCTGCATCACTACTGATTTTGGTGCTGATGTTGAGTATAAATAATGTTGGTCAAGCGTTGAAACGTGCGACTGATGCTAGACAAAGAAGAGGATAAGAAGGGGGAGAGATTTATATGGTGGGGAAGAAGAGTGCAAGCAAAGTTTTGTTCGCAGTGCTGCTTGTTTTACTGCTCGCGTTAGCGGCGTGCAATAAAACAGAGGACGCGAAGCCGGCAGACTCAGGGGACAAGAAAGAAGAAGGAAAGAAAGAGGAAGCCAAAGATGATGGACTTTATTCCATCGAGGATTTCAGTAATGTAAAAACCAATGAGGGGGAGGCGATTGAAGGGGGGGCCTTTACATTCGGACTCGTTTCGGATACCGCTTTTGAAGGGACATTGAACTGGAACTTCTATTCAGGCGATCCTGACTCACAAGTTCTTGAATGGTTTGACGAAGGCTTGTTAACGTGGGATTCAAGTTTTGTGTACACAAATGATGGAGCTGCAACATATGAATCGTCTGAAGATGGAAGAACATTCACATTCACAATCCGTGATAATGTAAACTGGCATGATGGGAAGCCGGTTACAGCAGAAGACTGGTTATTTGCACATGAAGTCATTGGCCATGCTGACTATGATGGTCCACGCGCGGGAGATGTACTTAACATTGTAGGTATGGATGAATTCCAAGCAGGTACATCGGATACAATTTCCGGTATTGAAGTAGTTAGTGATAAAGTATTGAAAATCACATATAAAGAAGCAACGCCGTCACTTATAACAGGCGGTATCTGGACATACCCGCTTGCTAAGCATATCTTTGGCGATATGCCAGTCAAAGATATCTCATCTTCACCGGAAGTACGTCAAAAACCAATTGGTTTTGGTCCGTTTAAAGTTGATACAATCGTGCCTGGAGAGTCAGTCACATTTACGAAAAATGAAGACTACTGGCGCGGGGCACCGAAGCTCGACACAGTTACTTTAAAAGTAATCAATCCAAATGTTGTTGTTCAATCATTGAAAAAAGGTGACGTGGATACAGTAAGTGATTTCCCGGTAGCTCAATTCCCGGATAATGCCGATATGTCGAACGTAGAATTTTTAGGTGCTGTAGATCGCGCGTACTCGTATGTTGGATTTAAACTGGGTTCTTGGGATAAAGAAAAGAAGGTAGTGAAACCTAATCCCGATGCGAAAATGGCAGATGTAAATTTACGTAAAGCTATGTGGCATGCTGTTGATAACGATACGGTAGGTAAGAAGTTCTACCACGGCCTGCGTTGGGCTGCAACAACTCTGATTCCGCCATCACACCCGGAATATCATGATGAAACAAATCCTGGTACACCTTATGACCCTGAAAAAGCAAAACAATTGCTTGAAGATGCTGGATTCAAAGATGTTGATGGTGATGGTATCCGTGAAGATAAAGAAGGAAAACCATTGGTCATCAATTATGCTGCTATGTCAGGTGATGACATCGCTGAACCTTTGGCACAATATTATATCCAAGCATGGGAAGCTGTTGGGTTGAAAGTGCAGCTGTTAGATGGTCGACTGCAAGAATTCAATACTTTTTATGAAGGTGTTGGGCAAAAAGGAAACGACAATCCTGATATTGATGTTTATGCAGCTGCTTGGGGCGTAGGTATCGATGTGGATCCAAGTGGTCTATACGCTAATAACGTATTATATAACTTCTCTCGTTGGGAAAATGAAGAAAATGATCGTCTGTTGGCTGAAGGTATCTCTGAAGAGGCATTCGATGTCGAGAAACGTAAAGAAATTTATAATGAGTGGCAGCAACTGATGTCAGAAGAAGTACCTGTATTCCCTACGTTGTATCGTGCGGCACTAGTACCAGTCAATAACCGGGTGTTGAACTATGCAATTGGCGATGGAACAGGCATATATCGAAGCGATATTGAGGTAACGGCAGATAAACCTTTCGCTGATAAATAAGTTAAGATTTACATTTTTCGCTTGTAGGGGAGTTCCTCTACAAGTTTTTCTTTTATGAAATAATATTGTAATATTTACAGAAATTAGATATAATTAATGTCAAATCATTCAGTCTATTGGGAGACAGCTAGAGGGGGCTTGCATATGAGAATATATGTATCTATTGACATGGAGGGTATTACAGGGCTGCCGGATTATACGTTCGTTGATTCAGCTAGGCATAACTATGAGCGGGCGCGGCGTATTATGACGGAGGAAGCCAATGCAATCATCCGCGCGGCGTTTAAAAAAGGGGCTGAGCGGGTTCTTGTCAATGATAGCCATTCAAAAATGAATAATCTTCTAGTCGAAGAAATTCATCCGGATGCCGATCTCATAACGGGCGATTTGAAACCGCTTTCCATGGTGCAGTCGATTGACGAAACGTTTGCAGGTGCAATTTTCGCTGGTTATCACGCACGTGCCGGTCAACCGGGCGTCATGAGCCATTCGATGATTTTTGGTGTAAGGAATATGTATATCAATGATATAGAAATTGGAGAACTTGGTTTCAATGCGTACGTCGCGGGACATTTCGGTGTACCGGTCATCATGGTTGCCGGCGATGACGGAGCTTGCAGGGAGGCTGAAGCATTGATTCCGGGCGTAGTGACAGCGGTCGTGAAACAATCAATCTCCCGTTCCGCAGTTCAAACACTGCATCCCAAAAAGGCACACGTGTTGTTGGAAGAGAAGACGGCCGAGGCGATTGCAAAACTTCAGTCGATTCAACCGCTCGTACCACCCGAGAATCCAGTACTCCGCATTGAATTTACAAACTATGGGCAGGCCGAATGGGCGGCTCTTATGCCAGGCTGTGAAATCATGCCGGGGACGACAATTGTGAAGTTCGAGGCGAAAGATATCATCGAGGCCTATCGAGCGATGCTGGTTATGGTTGAACTTGCGATGCAAACAAAGTTTTGCTAGGGGGAATGATTCATGGCGGTATACATAGTCAAACGATTTTTCATGATGATCGCTACGATTCTCATCATCGCGACATTGACCTTTTTCCTCATGCACTCAATACCTGGATCGCCGTTCGATGAAGAAAGGACATCGAATCCAACAATCCAGGCGAATCTGGAAAAGTTCTATAAACTCGATCAGCCGGTTACTGTTCAATACGTGCATTATTTGAAGTCGATTGCGACATTCGATTTCGGACCTTCTATAAAAAAACCGAATGAGTCGGTGAATAGCTTACTCGCCAGGGGATTCCCGATATCATTTGAACTCGGCATGATTACTATCCTTGTCGCGGTCGTATCGGGTATTATTCTTGGTACATTTGCAGCACTCCGGCATAACGGCATTATTGACTATATGGCCATGGCGTTTGCCGTCGTCGGAATATCAGTCCCGAACTTCGTGCTTGCCACGTTATTAATTCAACAAGTCGCCGTTACTTGGCAATGGCTGCCGCCCGCTACATGGAGCAGTCCGCTTCATATGATATTGCCGACGTTGGCACTTGCAACGGGACCGATGGCGATCATCGCCCGGCTTACGCGGGCAAGTATGCTTGAAGTATTGACACAGGATTATATGAAGATGGCGCGAGCGAAAGGGCTCACTCCGTTCCGCATCGTCGTCCGTCATGCACTTCGCAATGCACTTATGCCCGTCGTCACTATAATGGGAACGATGTTGGCGGGGATTTTGACTGGCACGTTCGTCATCGAGAAAATTTTTGCAATTCCGGGAATGGGGAAATATTTCGTGGAAAGCATTAATAACCGGGATTATCCTGTGATCATGGGTTCGACCGTTTTTTATAGTGCCTTTCTCGTCTTCATGCTGTTCCTCGTTGATAGCGTTTACGGCTTCCTGGACCCGCGCATTAAATTGCACCGGAAGGATGGTGATGTGTGATGGTACAGAAAGAAGAGAGGCTAATAGTACCGGATGAATGGTTCAGGCCAAAGGGGAAGGATTCGGAAGAGGCAGAATCGGTCGTCAGGCCGTCACTGTCATATTGGAAAGATGCCTGGCATCGCTTGCGGAAAAACAAATTGGCGATTAGCGGGCTTATTTTTCTTATCGTATTGACCTTATTTGCGATATTCGGTCCGATATTCTCTTCGCATACCGTGACGGGAACGGATTTTCCGAACCAGAACAAAGCACCTTCCGCTGAACATTGGTTCGGAACGGACGAGGCAGGGCGCGACGTCTTCACCCGTACATGGTACGGCGCACGTATATCTTTGTTTGTAGGTGTCATGGCGGCTTTAATCGATTTCTTTATTGGCATCATTTACGGTGGCATCAGCGGCTACAAAGGCGGTCGGACCGACACGCTAATGATGCGTATCATCGAGATTTTATACGGTTTGCCGCATCTTCTCGTTGTCATCTTGCTGATGGTCGTTATGGGCGCTAGTTTGACGACAATCATCATTGCGTTGACCATAACGGGATGGGTCGGAATGGCACGGATTGTAAGGGGACAGGTTCTCCAAATCAAAAACTATGAATTTGTCACCGCATCAAAGTCATTCGGTGCCAAGACGCCGAGGATCATTCGGAAAAACTTGCTTCCGAATACGATGGGCCCGATTATCGTCCAGATGACTCTTACTGTGCCAAGCGCAATATTTGCGGAGGCCTTCCTCAGCTTTTTGGGGCTCGGCATTCAAACACCATTTGCGAGTTGGGGAGTGATGGCGAATGACGCGCTACCTGTCATCTTGTCAGGTTATTGGTGGCGATTATTCTTCCCGGCATTTTTCATTTCAATGACGATGTTTGCATTTAACGTCCTTGGTGACGGTATGCAAGATGCGCTCGATCCGAAACTGAGGGGGTGATGGGATTTGAATGAACATCAATTGGATAATGCAAACGAACTCATTCGTAACCGGCAGGAAGACGTATTACTCGCGGAACGGCAAGGAGAGTCAGACAAAAAGCAGGGCAAGAAAAGAAAAAGAAAAGTAGTTTCAACTGAAAAGGTGCTTACAGTTGAAAATTTACATGTCTCATTCACGACATTCGGCGGCGAAGTCCAAGCGCTGCGCGGCGTGTCGTTCGAACTATATAAAGGGGAGACACTCGCAATCGTCGGAGAATCGGGATGCGGGAAAAGTGTAACGGCAAACACAATCATGGGACTAATTCCACAGCCGCCGGGGAAAATCAAGAACGGAAAAGTGCTTTTCAAAGGGAAAAATCTGACGAAATTGAGTAAAGCGGGTCTCCGGAAGATTCAAGGCGTCGATATTTCGATGATTTTCCAAGACCCGATGACCGCTTTGAATCCGACGCTGCAGATTGGCGAACAGCTGACAGAAGGGTATCGGACGCATCACAAGGCAAGTAAGGCGGATGCACGGAAGAAAGCGATTGAAATGCTGGAGTTGGTCGGCATTCCGAATCCGCAAGAACGGTTGAAACAATATCCGCATCAATTTTCAGGCGGAATGAGGCAACGTATTGTTATCGCGATCGCCCTTATTTGTGAGCCGGAGCTACTAATTGCGGACGAGCCGACAACCGCATTAGATGTAACAATTCAGGCGCAAATTCTTGAACTGTTTGATGAAATCCAGGAAAAGACGGGTGTATCGATCATCCTTATTACGCATGATCTAGGCGTCGTCGCCAAAATTGCGGACCGTATCGCCGTCATGTACGCAGGCAAAGTGATTGAAATCGGAGAGAAACGCGAAATTTTCTATACACCGCAACACCCGTATACGAAAGGCTTGCTTAATTCGGTTCCGCGGCTTGATTTGAAAGAAGAAGAACTTCAGCCGATCGAGGGAACGCCGCCCGACTTATTTTCTCCGCCGGAAGGCTGTCCATTCACGGCAAGATGTCCGTTTGCGATGGATGTCTGCGATCGCGTCTATCCCGAAACGACGCAAATCTCGGCAGACCATGCAGTCAATTGCTGGTTGCAGGATGAACGCGCGAAACTGGTTTTTGCCTAAACGTTGGTAACACGCACGAAAGTGCTTCCATATGCATCACAAACAAAGGGGGATTTTGTATGAAGAAATGGTTGACGTTTCTTATTGTAGCGATGCTTGCGCTTGTGCTCGCGGCTTGTACAGCTACAAAAGATGCAGGGAAAGAACCAGAGAAAGAGAAGGATGACAGTAAAAAAGAGGAACCGGTCGCAGCAGAAAAAATCCTCTACTTGAACAATGGGGAGGAGCCGACATCATTCGATCCATCAGTCGGGTTCAATGCAGTCTCATGGAGTGCATTGAATAACTTGATGGAAGGATTGACGCGTCTATCGGAAGATCACTTGGCTGTAGAAGCTACAGCGGAGAAGATCGATGTTTCCGAAGATGGCTTGACGTATACGTTCACGATTCGTGAAAACGCGAAATGGTCGAACGGAGACCCGGTCGTTGCAGGGGATTTCGTCTTTGCTTGGCGTCACATGCTCGACCCGGAAACAGCCTCTCCAGCGTCGTTCCTGGCGTATTTCATCGAGGGGGCGGAAGCTTATAATAATGGCGAAGGTACTGTTGAGGATGTCGCAGTAGAAGCGCCGGACGCTAAGACGTTTGTTGTGAAATTGACAACGCCGAATGAAGCGTTCTTAAATATCATCACTAACCCGAGTTTCTTTCCGATAAATGAAAAAGTGGCGACCGCCGATCCAAAATGGTTCACGGAAGCTTCGTCATTTGTTGGAAACGGTCCTTTCAAATTAGCTTCGTGGGAACATGATGTAAATTTCGTATTCGAAAAGAATGAAAACTATTGGGATGCAGACGTTGTAAAGCTTGATAAAGTGGAGTGGGCGATGGTCAACGATCCGACTACTGAGTATCAGATGTACCAATCAGGTGAGTTGGATCAATCGGGTGTGCCGCCTGAACTTGCGGAGCAGTTGAAGGACAGCGATGAACTCCGCATCGACGACCAAGCGGGCCTTTACTTCTTCCGTTTCAATACGTCGATGGAGCCTTTCACAAATAAGAAGATTCGAAAAGCATTCGGACTTGCGGTTAATCAAGAAGAAATCGTTGAGTACGTAACGAAAAATGGTGAGAAACCAGCGCACGGTTTCGTCACATATGGATTCATCGGTCCGGATGGCAAGGAATTCCGTGATTCCGTTGGTAAACTTGTTGAATTCAATAAAGACGAAGCGAAAAAGCTTCTAGAAGAAGGAATGAAAGAAGAAGGCTATACGGACTTGCCGAAAGTAGAATTGACATATTCAACGAGCCCGTCCCATCAAAATATCGCGGTAGCGCTACAAGCAACGTTCAAGGATGTTCTTGGCGTTGACGTAGGGTTGCAAAACGTTGAGAGCGCAGTATTCGCGTCAGAACAAAAAGAATTTAAATACCAGATGTCCCGCTCTTCTTTCTTGCACGACTATGCGGATCCTGTAAATGCTCTTGAAAGTTTCATCACAGACTCTTCCATGAACCGGACAACGTGGTCGAATGCTGAATATGATAAGCTGATAACGGATATTAAAAACGAGACAGATGAAAACAAGCGGTGGGAATTGCTGAAACAGGCGGATCAGCTTCTAATGGAAGAAATGCCTGTCTTCCCGGTTTATTATTACAACCAGACAACGCTCGAAAAGCCGGGGGTAACCGGAATTCTGCGTCACCCGGTTGGTTATGTCGACTTGAAATATACGGATAAGAACTAAGTGAAAGTCGCGGCGTCCGTTGTGACGCCGCATTTTGATTTTATGCGAAGTGTTTATTTGTTTGAATATTGTGAATTGTGTCTGATTTGACTTGGTGACTGTCACCCAGCAAAACCGGCAAAAAGAAAGGAAGTTTTTGTTATGAGAATACGGCCGCAGCGTCTTCGAAAAGGGGATACGATTGGTATTGTTGCACCTTCGAGTCCGCCTAATCAGGAAAGTTTGGAAAGATCATTGGCGTTTCTGGAACAGCTTGGATTGAACTGGAAGTTCGGAAAACATGTTAAAAACGTTCATGGTTATCTTGCAGGAACCGATGATGAACGACTTCAAGACTTACACGATATGTTCGCAGATTCGGAGATTAAAGGAATTATCTGTGCGGGCGGAGGATATGGATCAGCCCGTTATACCGATAAAATCGATCTGCAGCTTATGAAAGAGAATCCGAAAATATTTTGGGGATTTAGCGATATCACATTCCTGCATACAGCAATGGGTTTGTACTCAAACCTTGTCACGTTCCACGGTCCGATGCTCGCTTCATGTGTCGGGAAAGACAAGTTCCATGAATTGTCCGCAAAAATGTTCCAGCAGTTATTCGAGCCGATGGAACTTCATTACACGGAAGCGATTGCCCCCCTAGAAACAATTACGGGTGGTATTGCGCAAGGTGAGCTTGTTGGCGGAAATCTTTCACTGCTCGCAAATGGAATAGGCACAAAGTTCGAAGTGGACACGAAGGGGAAGCTTCTATTAATAGAAGATGTCGGTGAAGAACCTTACAAGGTCGATGGTCTTCTCAATCAACTGCGCATGGCTGGTAAGCTTAATGATGCAATTGGAATTGTCATCGGTGATTTTTCAGACGCGGAACCTAAAAAACGAAAGGAAACACTGACGCTCGATGAAATATTCGCGGATTACACAGCTAATCTAGGGGTTCCGGTTGTAAGAGGCTTCAAAATCGGCCATTGCGAGCCACACTTTGCTATACCGCTCGGCGTCGGTGCAAAGCTTGATGCGGATAGCAGGACGCTGACGATATTGCCTGGCGTGGAATAAAGGGGGATGAACTATGCTGATTCATTCAATTGAAACGATTCCTGTTTCAGTACCGCTAACGAAACCGTTCAAGACGGCACTTCGGACCGTCCATACTGCATACGCCGTCTATGTGAAAGTGATTTGCGGCGACGGTCGGGTCGGTTGGGGGGAGGCACCGCCAACGCATGTGATTACAGGTGATTCGGTCGGCAGCATAACGTACGCCATCGAAGAAGTGATTGCTCCGCAGTTGATCGGGCTTGATATCAGGCGCCGTGAAACAGTATTCAATGCATTGAAACGTTCGATTGTCCGCAATACAAGTGCGAAGGCGGCAATCGACATGGCCATCCATGATTTATTCGCCCAACAAACGGGTCAACCGCTTTATCAATTACTTGGGGGCTATCGAAACAATCTCGAAACGGACTTTACGGTCAGCGTCAATGGTCCTGAAGAGATGGCAGCTGATGCGGAACGCTATATTGCTGAAGGGTTTGACGTATTGAAAGTGAAAGTCGGCATTGGCGATATAAATGAAGACATTGTCCGTATCAAGACGATACGCGAACGGATTGGGGACGCGCCTCAAATCCGACTCGACGCCAATCAGGGATGGAGTGCGAAAGCGGCGGTCCGGGCAATTCGTTTGATGGAAGATGCAGGTCTTGCTATCGAGTTGATCGAGCAACCGGTGCTTGCCGGCGATATAGATGGGTTGAAATATGTAACGGACAATACATTAACACCAATCATGGCAGATGAAAGCATATTTTCGGCGAATGATGCGCTTCGAGTTCTGCAATTGCGTGCAGCAGATTTGATCAATATCAAACTGATGAAGTCAGGCGGTATCCATGAAGCATTAAAAATCAATGCGCTTGCGGAAACATACGGCGTGGAATGCATGGTAGGCAGCATGATCGAGACGAAACTTGGCATTACGGCAGCAGCGCATTTTGCCGCGAGCCAAACGAACGTCACCCGCTTCGATTTCGATGCACCTCTTATGCTGGCGGAAGATATCGTCCCAGGTGGAATCGTCTATGAAGGAAGGACGATTCGTCTACCAGAAACCCCCGGACTTGGCCTCGATTATAAACAGATGGAACGCCTAGGAAAAGGAGCGGATAGTTGATGAAAGCGACTGTGAACACCTGGTATTGTGCGGTCTCAGTGGCGACGGTATGGACATCCCCCGAGTCTGCCCGGGACATTGACGGGCCAGGAACGGCGAATCCGGTCCGGTTAACGGAGTGGCTAGAAAAATTACCTTATGAACCGCGCCTGGATTTGTGTAATGGGAATCGGATTCAAACTCAGCTGCTGTTTGGTGAACCCGTCATCATTGAGGATGTACAAGGCGAATGGGCGAAAATCATCGCTGTCTGGCAACCATCGAATAAAGACAAACGCGGTTATCCAGGTTGGGTCCCTCTCGCGCAACTCAAGGAAGCGGAGCCAATTCACGCGGAAGGGTTCACCAGAGTGACAAAGGGAAAAGCACAGCTCTGGCATACGGACGGCTCTCCCTCGATCATCATTCCATTCAATTCAATATTGCCCTCTATCGGTGAATCCGGTGATTATTTACGCGTATGTGCTCCGGATGGAGAAGCGTTGTTGTTGAAAGCGGACGCGGAACAAGCGCCGTCGGTCCATCAATTCAAAAAACAATCGGCATCTGCGGCGGCTGATATAGGGCTAGCCTTCCTCGATCTGCCTTACTTATGGGGAGGTATGTCCCCGTACGGTTATGATTGTTCAGGTTTTACATACAGTATGCTGAAAGCGTGCGGACACTCTATCCCGCGTGATGCCGGTGACCAGGCGCGCGGTGGCGAAGAGATTCCGATAGATAATCAGTCACTTTGGAAAAAAGGGGACCTTCTTTTCTTTGCTAACAATGAAGGGAAAGCGAATATCCGTCACGTCGGATTTTATTTTGGAAACGGATTGCTTCTTCATTCCCATTCCACGGGGAAGTCGATTGAAGTCATGAAACTTGCAGGCACAAAATTGGGACGTGAACTTTGCGCTGTCCGACGTTACAGCATACATGAAGGGGGGCTACAAGCATGAAAGACAAGGTTTTGTTGTCCGTGATAGAGTTGAAAAGGTATTTTGAAGTCGGCAGCGCAGAGAAGTTGAAAGCGGTTGACGGAATCAGCTTTGATATTTACAGGGGGGAAACGTTCGGTCTTGTCGGGGAGTCGGGTTGCGGAAAATCGACGGCAGGGCGTACCATTCTTGGATTGTACAATAAAACGGACGGGGAAGTGCTGTTCGACGGTCAAAGTGTCCATGACATGACGAGCAAAGAGAGGCAGCGCTTCTTGAAGAGGATGCAAATGATTTTTCAGGACCCGTATGCATCGCTGAACCCGCGATCCACTATCTTTGAAATTATTGCAGAACCGATGCAAGTGCACGGTTTGTACAAAACAAAGGAGGAAATGCGCAACCGTGTCAATGAATTGCTGGAGGATGTCGGGTTGAGCAGGGATCATGCGAACCGCTACCCGCATGAGTTTTCCGGCGGACAACGCCAGCGGATCGGCATCGCCCGTTCGCTGGCACTTGACCCGGAATTCATCATCGCGGATGAACCGATTTCAGCATTGGACGTTTCCGTGCAGGCACAAGTCGTGAAGCTCCTGCAGCGGCTACAACGTGAGAAAGGGTTGACGTATCTGTTCATTGCACATGACTTGTCAATGGTTAAATACATTTCCGACCGCATTGGCGTCATGTACCTCGGACATATGGTTGAATTGACAACAAGTGGGCAGCTGTACGATAAACCTCTCCATCCGTACACGGAAGCGCTGTTATCAGCCATACCGATTCCGGATCCGGACATCGAAGAATCACGCGAGCGCATTTTACTGCAAGGCGAACTGCCAAGCCCGATCAATCCGCCGTCCGGTTGTGTATTCCGGACACGCTGTCCGTCCGCAATGGAAGTCTGCGCCGAACTAAAACCGAAATGGCTCGAGCAGGAGCCGGGTCACTTCGTCTCATGTCATTTGCATGACAAACAAGTGATGACGCGTAGAGACGCAGTTGCTGTGCCTGAGCTGTCCCGATAAACCGGGATGGCTTTATTGTTTGATAAAAGTTCTTTTTGGGTACTCTAGAGGAGAATACGTATAAGTAATTAGGGCGGAAATACAAATATACCTCTTATGTAATATTTAAGTAAAGATTCCAGTTAAGTAGCAAAAAAAACAATCCAATTTCGCTATGTCTTATAAATGTCATTAAGTTGAAGGGCACTCCATAATCCGCTATAATAGAACAGTCATCGACTTTCCTCGACAAATCCTACACAAACCCGATTTAGACGGGTTCCAATCGCCTGGACACTCGTCCGAAACTGTATGCACATGCGGATTAATTTGAGAAAAAAACAGTAGAATAGTGAATTTTCTGAATCATTTAACGTTTGTTTTTTTTATTAATGATTTTACTTTTATTAATTGAAGAAAAAGAGGTGCTTTGTATTGAAATTATCACCGGTTGAACAGGAAAAATTGCTGTTGCACGTTGCAGGAGAACTTGCGATTAAACGTAAGGAACGAGGGGTCAAGCTAAATTATCCGGAATCGATGGCGCTGCTAAGCCATTACATCATGGAAGGCGCGCGTGATGGGAAAACGGTTGCACAATTGATGAGTGATAGTAAGCATGTACTTACGGTCGATGATGTAATGGAAGGCGTCGGAGATATGATTAGTGACGTACAGGTTGAATGTACATTCCCGGACGGCACAAAACTTGTGACAGTCCATAATCCAATTCAATAGAAGGAGGATACTGCAAATGATTCCAGGAGAAATTAGGCCGGCAGAAGGTTTGATCGAAATTAACGTCGGACGTCCCGTGAAAACGGTCCGTGTCGCTAACACAGGTGATCGGCCGATTCAAGTCGGGTCACATTTTCACTTTGTTGAAGTTAATAAATATCTTACATTCAATCGTGAGGAATCGGTTGGAATGCATTTGAACATTCCATCCGGCACGGCAGTCCGTTTTGAGCCAGGCGAAGAGAAAGAAGTCGAGTTGACGGAATTCGGCGGAAAACGTCATGTGTTCGGGTTGAACAAACTGACAGAAGGTTCAACGCATAATAAAGTTGAAATTTTGGATAAGGCAATCGAGGGCGGCTTTAAAGGAGCTGAAGACAAATGAAGGTTACACATGAACAATACGCTAAAATGTTCGGTCCGACGGTAGGCGACAAAGTGCGTCTGGCAGACACGGATCTTTGGATTGAAATTGAAAAAGATTATACGACATACGGTGACGAAGGTGTTTTCGGTGGCGGGAAATCGCTTCGCGTTTCAATGGGGCAAAACGGTAAAAACACGAGTGACGAAGGTGTTTTGGACACGGTAATTACGAATGCAATAATCATAGATCATACAGGTATCGTAAAAGCGGATATAGGAATAAAAGATGGTCGCATTATTGGTATCGGAAAGGCCGGAAATCCGAATTCGATGGATGGCGTAGACCAAGATATGATTATTGGCGTCGGGACGGAAGTGTATGCAGGCGAAGGGCTCATCGCTACAGCGGGTGCCATTGATACACACATTCACTTCATTAGCCCGCAACAAGTTGAGACAGCACTTAACGCTGGTACGACAACGTTCATTGGCGGTGGAACAGGACCGGCAGCCGGATCGAAAGCAACAAGTGTTACGCCGGGTAAGTGGCATCTTCACAGAATGCTGCAAGCGGTTGAAAATTTACCGGTCAACGTTGGACTTCTTGGAAAAGGTAGTGCATCCATTCCCGAACCGATTATTGAACAAATTCGTGCGGGCGCAATCGGCATGAAGATTCATGAAGATTGGGGCGCAACTCCAGCTTCACTCGATCAGAGTCTGACGGCCGCGGATGAATACGATATCCAAGTGGCACTCCACTCCGATACGCTAAATGAAGCGGGCTTCGTAGAAGATACGATTAAAGCAATCGACGGGCGTGTCATCCATATTTTCCATACGGAAGGAGCAGGCGGCGGCCACGCACCGGATCAGTTGAAAATGGCATCGTACCCGAATATTTTACCGGCATCAACGAATCCGACAAAACCATTTACAACCAATACGATCGACGAGCATTTGGATATGCTGATGGTTTGTCACCATTTGAAACATGATGTGCCGGAAGACGTGGCATTTGCTGATTCACGTATTCGACCGGAGACGATTGCAGCCGAGGATATCATGCAGGACCAGGGTATTCTTAGTATTATGTCATCCGACTCACAGGCGATGGGGCGAGTTGGTGAAGTGACAATCCGTACATTCCAAACAGCGGATAAAATGAAGAAGCAGCGCGGGCCACTTCCACAAGACGAAGGAAATGACAATGATAACTACCGTGTCAAGCGCTACATTTCAAAATTGAATATAAATCCGGCGATTGCCCATGGAATCAGCCATGAAATCGGTTCACTCGAAGAAGGAAAACTGGCGGATATCATTCTTTGGGATCCGGCGTTTTTCGGAGTGAAAGCGGAAGTCGTCATTAAAGGCGGGATTGCCGTTTACGCAATGACTGGTGACCCGAATGCATCGATTCCAACGCCACAACCAATGATGGGTCGCCGAATGTACGGTTTCCACGGTCAAGCGCCTCAGCACGCTGCGATGACGTTCCTACCGAAAATTGCAGTGGAGGAAGGACTACCTGAAAAGCTAGGCCTAAAGAAAATGATCGGTACGGTGAAAAACTGCCGTAATATCAGTAAAGCGGACATGAAGCATAACAGTGAAACACCTGACATTGACGTAAATCCTGAAACGTACGAAGTGAAAATCGATGGCGTCCTTGCTACATGCGAACCGGTGAGCGTTCTTCCAATGGCACAACGTTATTTCCTATTTTAATTTTACTGAAGTGACTCAAAGGGCTCTGGCGCCTAGAAGATAAAAGAATCGAAGACCCTTATAACGCGGGTCTTTAAAGGAGAATGTCATTCTATGCTTATTGAAAAAGTAATCGGTAACGTCGGTAATGAAGAAGAAATTACCGGGAAAAAGACAGAGTGGATTGAGCTTGACTGGGAAGAACTGAGCAAGCGGATCCTTCGTACGGAAACTGATCAAGGAACAGATGTCGCATTAAAACTCAATCAGGAAGAAGCACTGCAATATGGTGATCTCCTATTTGAAGACGACACACGTCGCATTGCAGTCCGGACGAAAATGGAACCGGTAATTGTGGTTAGTCCGAAAAATATGACGGAAATGGGTAAAACAGCGTTCGAACTTGGCAACCGTCACACGCCGGCGTTAATTGAGGAAAACGAAGTAATCGTTCGTGCAGATCATACATTGAATAAATTGTTGGACGAAGTGGGTGTTGCATATGAAACAACTGAAAGAAGATTCAAACAACCATTCAAATACCGTGGACACTCCCACTGATCTTGCCCTTTTACGATTATTCCAGATTCACGACTCCGCATTTCCGATTGGATCCTATACGCAGTCGTATGGAATGGAGACGTACATCCAGGAAGATGTGATTCGGACGAAAGAGGATTTGACCGCTTACTGTACGTCGTTTCTTTTTCATAACCTAGTTCGCGGGGATGCGATTTTGATTCAGGAAGCATATGCTGCGGCTAGGGAACGGGATATTGAGAGACTTCTCTATTTGGAGCAATTGTGCGGGGCGATGAAACTTGCGAAGGAATCACGTGAGGCAAGTGTGAATCTAGGCAGACAATTCATAAAAACGGTGTCTCCTCTAGGAACGGATAACTTCCTCGTTGAATGGAAGAATCGTATTGATTCGAAAGAGATTAAAGGGCATTACGCCATCCTTTACGGTATTTACAGTGCAACGACAGGGGTCAGTGCGCATCATGCGGTCATGACGTATTTGTTCGCATCGCTCAATGGACTTGTTCAAAATGCGGTCCGTGCAGTACCGTTCGGACAAACTACCGGTGTTCAAGCGATGTACGAATTGATTGAACAGGTGACCGAAGCTGCTGAACTTGTGTCCACGTTGACGGAAGATGACATTAGCAATAACGCGCTAGGTATAGAACTAGCTTCTATGAAGCATGAGTATTTGTACTCGAGATTGTTTATTTCTTGATTAATTGAAAGGAGTTTTATTAATGAAACCAGTACGTATAGGCATCGGTGGACCGGTTGGATCGGGCAAGACTTCTCTCGTCGACCAACTTACTCGCGCGATGCATGATGAATATAATGTGGCGGTCATTACGAACGATATTTACACACGTGAAGATGCCCAGTTTTTGATAAATAACGGTGTGCTTGAAGAGGACCGCATTTTAGGCGTGGAAACGGGAGGTTGCCCGCATACGGCAATCCGCGAAGATGCTTCTATGAACTTCGCTGCAATCGACGAACTGAAAAATCGCTTTGATGACCTCGATATCATTTTCGTGGAAAGCGGTGGTGACAATCTATCCGCTACATTCAGCCCGGAGCTTGTCGACGGTTATATTTATGTTATCGACGTTGCGGAAGGCCAGGATATTCCAAGAAAAGGCGGACCTGCGTTGACACGTTCCGATCTTTTATTAATAAATAAAACAGATCTTGCCCCTTACGTTGGCGTTGACCTGGATTTAATGGATAGCGACGCGAAAAAGATGCGTAACGGACGACCGTATATCTTTACGGATGTGCGAACACGGAAAAACGTCGACAAAGTAGTCGCTTGGATCAAACATAATATGCTATTGGAAGGTGCGGGATCCGCTGGTTCAAATGCTTAAGCCGTCCCGCGCCATCCACCACGGAAAACTCGACTTGGAATTCGAACCAAGAAGAGGTTACACACGGATGCCGCACGTTTACCAGCAACCTCCATTGAAGGCGAGCCGGGAACTGTACGAAGGCAAAGACCCGACAGCGACCGTCTACATAATGGAGTCTTCCGGTGGAATGGTAGCCGGGGATCGAAATGATATTACAGTGAAGCTTGCCCCGGATAGCAGTGTGAGATTAGTTCAGCAGTCAGCTTTAAAAATCTATCCATCACATACTGGGGACACATGTTTGTTTACGATCAATGTCGACCTCGGGGAACGGGCGCGGCTGGAGTGGATGCCCGAGGTGATAATTCCCTTCGCAGATGCGAAGTTCCAAGTCGATACAACGCTTCGAATAGCCCGCGATGCAACCGTGTTATGGGGCGAAATTATCGCTCCAGGACGAGAAAAACGCGGTGAAATATTCGATTATGTATCGTTCCGGTCGAACTTCAAGATATTTGTAGAAGATGAACTAATCGCTTTTGATTCACTGCATTTTTCACCGAAAGAAGCGGCGCCCGACGAAATCGGCGTCCTCGAAGGGGCGATGTATATCGGATCAATCTGGCTCGTATCCCCGAATGCAGCGGAAGTGGACGTCCGTTCCCTGCAGGAAACATTGCGGGTGGAAGAGGGATTGAAAGCCGGTATGACACGGCTTGAAGGAAACGCGATTCATTGCAGATGGCTTGCGGTCGATCAGTGGACAATGCAAGAAGAGATGAAACGGGTTTATGCGCTTTTGGCGGAAATGGTTTAAGGGGACACTCCGATAGGGGTGTCCCTTTTTTTGCAGTTGTGAGGGTTGTTTAGTTTAGTCAAAACGTTGTTTACTATCATGTAAACATTGCCAACTTAGGATTTTTCACTAAGAAACCCGAAAATACCGCTCATCGCTCATTGAAATGGGTATACTTATTATATAGCTTCACATTGAAAAGGAGATTATTATATGCAAGAAAATAAACCAATGAGTCAATCACGTACAATTCAAACGAAACTGGTGCTGCCGCCGGATACAAATCATCTGCAGACAATTTTTGGAGGACAAGTCCTCGCGTATATCGATGAAATTGCTGCCATCACGGCAATGAAACATGCCAAGATGGCAGTCGTCACCGCTTCAATCGATTCAGTCGACTTCGTGTCATCTGCGCGCGTCGGTGATGTGTTGGAACTTGAAGCAATCGTCAGTTCAACAGGCAGAACCTCGATGGAAGTGTTCGTTTCCGTCCATTCAATGAACCTGCTGACGGGTGTCACGAAACTGACGACTGAATCATTCCTGACAATGGTCGCCATGGATGAAAGCAATAAACCCGCCGCGGTTCCAGGAATATTCCCAGAAACAGAAGCGGAAAAGAGTCTGTATGAAACAGGCCCCGCGCGTCGGGAACATCGGAAAGTGCGGAGTGAGATGAGACACTGATACCCTACCATGAAGAAAGTGTATGCGTTAGATGAAATTCTACTTCAATTAACAGTGTCTAACTATAAATGCTAGCCATCCAAGTTGCTGAATGCTAACGAAGACGAGTGAAGGTCAAATTTCCCTTGATTATAGAAGATATACCAAAGTAAAGAGTATTAGATATAGTTTGATTGTATTACAACCCAAAAGGGCACTCCATTGCGGAATGCCCTTTTGGGTTTTACTGAAACAGTTTGTCTTTTTTTATTATGGTAAGAGTTGTCGATCACAATTGAAAAACACCGACTACTTTATTCAATATGTTATTTTGACCAACGAAACAGAGATATTCAATATGATTAGAAAGCGGGCTTATGATAATGGATGAATGAAAATTATTTTAAGCCCACGAAACGATAATAAGAGGAAGTCGTCGGTCGTGGAAATAACGGAAATATACGGTACTTTATGGTATTTCTGCCCTTTATGTTAACAGCAATCAGGAATTTCTTCTTTCGTGACAGGGTTATTAATTTCTGAATATGGTGAAATATCATTTGACAGACTATTATTATTGTCTTACAATTATACATATAGGAATTAATTAATGATTATTGAAGGGTGGAGTTTATATTGACGATAAACAAAAGGCAGGCACCGATCGGGATTTTAGGATTTCCTGTTGCTCCGATGGACAATGAAGGTAACTTGGATTTAGAAGCACTAGGAAAGAATATTGAGTTTTTAGTTGAAGAGGGGTTATCCTCTGTTTTTGTAGCATGTGGAGCAGGAGAACTACATGCGATTAGTAATGAAGAATACAAATCCATGGTGAAGGTTGCGGTTGAAAAGACAAAAGGAAAAGTTCCTCTTTATACAGGTGTCGGTGGGAACATCGCACATGCTCTGGAGCAGGCGAAAATTTCCGAGGAGCTTGGTGCAGAAGGGTACTTGATTTTACCACCGTATTTAATTGACCCTTCACAGGATGGCATTTACAACTATCTAAGTGAGATTATTCAAAGCACGGATTTGAATTCGATTGTTTACCAACGCGATAATTGTATTTTAGAAGCTGAAACACTTCAGAAACTTTGTGAATTACCACAGCTAGTCGGGTTTAAAGACGGCGTCGGAAATATGGAATTGAACGTTGAGTTTACACATCTGATTGGGGATCGTTTGGAGTGGATAAACGGAATGCCATTAGCGGAAGTGACGATGGCGGCATATGTAAACTTAGGTTTCACATCCTACTCATCAGCGATATCAAACTATATTCCTCATATCTCGGCAAAGTATTACGAAGCACTTCTGAAAGGGGATAAGGAAGTTGTCCATGATTTATATGAAAATGTGATTTTCCCGATTCATCGTATCCGTAAACAGAAGAAAGGCTATGCCGTATCCCTTATCAAAGCGGGCATGCAAATCGTCGGTCTTCCTGTAACAACGAATGTTCGGGCGCCGATTGCACCTGTTGAAGAAACACATTATAGGGAGCTAAAAGTGATTATTGAAAAAGCATTGGAAAAGTATCCTGCTAAAGTGGCAGCAGTTTAATAGGAGGAAATTATGACAACAACAACTGAAGCGAAAACGAAGACATACTTGAATTATATTAACGGTGAGTGGGTAGCCTCTGAAACAGGGAAGACAGGGGTTAGTAAAAACCCTGCACGGAAGGATGAGGTCGTTGGTTCTTTTCAACTTTCATCACTTAAAGATTTAGACGAAGCTGCCGTTTCTGCAAAAAAAGCGCAAAAGGCATGGCGCAAGCTAGCTGGAAGTGTACGCGGCGACTATTTACTGAAAGTCGCTTCTATCATGGAGGAACGAATCGATGATATTGCAACGGCAATGACACAAGAAATGGGTAAGACATTTCCGGAGGCAAAAGGCGAAACTGCACGTGGAGTTGCGATTTTACGCTATTTTGCTGGTGAAGGGATGCGATCGGTTGGAGATGTCATCCCATCGACAGATAATGAAGCGTTAATGTTTACAACTAGAGTACCACTAGGGGTTGTCGGCGTAATCACACCATGGAACTTCCCAGTTGCGATTCCAATTTGGAAAATGGCCCCTGCTCTTATTTATGGAAATACGGTTGTGCTGAAACCTGCGAGTGAGACAGCTATTACTAGTGCAAAAGTAGTGGAGTGCTTACATGATGCAGGAATTCCTACCGGCGTTGTGAACTTAGTTACGGGCTCCGGTTCGCTAATTGGACCTGAAATGGCAAACCATAAAGAAATCGATGCTATTACGTTTACTGGATCAAATATGGTTGGAAAACAATTGGCACAAATTGCTGTAACAAGAGGCATTAAGTATCAACTTGAAATGGGTGGGAAAAACCCTGTCATCGTTGCGAACGACGCAGATCTGGACCTGGCTGTTGAAGCGACAATCAGTGGTGGATTAAAATCATCTGGGCAAAAATGTACAGCGACGAGCCGAGTCATCGTTCAACAAGACGTCTATGAAGCGTTTAAAGGGAAACTGCTTGAAAAAGTGGCTGAAATCACTGTCGGGGACGGCATGGATGCAGGAACGTGGATGGGGCCTAGTGCAAGTCAAGGCCAGTTGGAAACGGTTCTATCCGCAATTGCAAAAGGAAAAGCAGAAGGGGCTAGACTGCTCCTTGGCGGAAATGAAGTGAAAAATGAAGGATTGAATGGCTACTTTGTAGAACCAACGGTATTTGAAAACGTGTCTTCTGATATGGCGCTTGCACAGGAGGAAATTTTCGGACCGGTACTTGCGCTTATGAAAGTGGAGTCGATTGATGACGCGCTTGAATTGGCAAATGACTCGGAATATGGGCTTAGTGCTTCCATCTTCACGACAAATATTGGCAATATGCTGTCGTTCATCAATGAAATGGATGCGGGTCTCGTGCGTATCAATGCAGAAAGTGCAGGGGTTGAACTACAAGCTCCATTTGGTGGTATGAAGCAATCCAGCTCCCATTCCCGTGAGCAAGGGCAAGCGGCAAAAGAATTTTATACTTCTATTAAAACGGTATTTATTAAATAAGATGAATTTAGCAGGCTTCTATTATTTGGAACTGATCCGACATATACCTTATGAATACACAAGTTAAAGGATGGTATGAAGTCAATTCGTAGAGATATTAAAGGGGTAGCAAACAATAGTGGCGTGAAGATGTATTATCAAGGTCATACGTACAATTTACCGAATCATCCAATTTGATTGTTAAAATAGGCATCCCAATGTTATAAATTTCAAGTAAGCGCACTTGTTTCTCTCAGGAAGCTATGTGTTTATAACTCGATATTATTAGAACATTGGTGAGTATAGTCAACTTTATTGAGGGTGGGAGAAATGATTATGAGTTACGATGAAAAGTTGGAAAGTGCGGGATATAAAATTCCTGTTACAGTAAATAAGCGGATATTTGAAGCTGGAGTTAAAACAGGTAATTTGATCTTTGTATCAGGTAACGCAGCGAAAGTTGATGGGGTATTGAAATATAAAGGAATTGTAGGCGATACAGTCTCTATGGAACAGGCGCAGGACGCAGCCAAAATCGCGTTCGTTAATTGTTTAGCTACTGTTCGAAATATGACGGGAAGTCTTGCTAATATTAAGAAGATTGTCAACATAAAAGGTTATGTGGCATGTACACCGAATTTCATAGAGCAGCCGGAAGTTATGGATGAAGTCTCAGCCTTGGCAATCGAAGTGTTTGGCGATGCGGGAAAACACAGCAGAGTTTCACTGGGGGCAAGTTGCCTTCCGGGAGGAACACCTGTAGAAGTTGAGATTGTCGTCGAAGTAGAATAGTCTGATTAAGGGAATGGATTTAATATTAAAAAGAAAAGGGGAATTATTATATGAAAGATGTACTAACAAAAGAACCAAATGAAGTTCTAACCGAAATGCCATTGGGAATTAAACAGTTATTTACAAGTATTACCCATTTAAAAAAGGGGGAAAAGGTACTCGTCATTACGGATGATAATAAAAGAGATATCGGGGAATTTGTTTACAAATATGCAAAGGAACTTTTTGACACGACTATGATTATCATGTCAACAAGAGAAGGGCATGGTGCTGAACCGACGGAAGCTGTTAGAGCAGCATTAAATAATTGCGATGTCGCATTCGGTGCTACAACCTATTCCATGTATCATTCAAAGGCGCGTTTAGATGCAAGTAAAAATAATCGTTTACGTTGGATTGGACTTCAAGATTATGCCCTCCATATGTTCGAAAGAGGGGGTTTAACGGCAGATTTTGATGATGTTACACAGGTAGTGAATCGCGTTGCACCTTTTTATAAAGGAAAAACATTCACACTCACTGCTCCTGGTGGAACTCATATGGTTTGCAGCGTAGAAGGACGTGAACCTGTTTTGGATCATGGAACGGCAATTGTGCCTGGAGCCGCTTCATTTCCACCTAATGCGGAAGTTGCTTTAGGGCCAGTGGAAGGGACCGCAAATGGTGTTTTAGTATTTGACGGGAGTATCCCTCACCCATTATTAAATCTAATTGATGAACCCATTTCATGTACAGTGAAAGATGGTTTCATTACCGAAATAAAGGGTGGTCGAGAGGCTGATATTTTGCGTAAAATGCTTGCTGACTTCAACGATCCGACGGTTTATAATATTGCAGAACTAGGTCTAGGATTAAATAAGGAGAATTTTCTTTGCGGGCATATGGCACCGGATGAAGGATCGTTCGGCAATATCCATATTGGTATAGGAAAGAATTTAAATTTTGGGGGAAATGTCAATTCACCTCTTCACCTAGATATGGTTATCAAGACAGTTACATGTGTGATCGATGACCGTACGATTATGAAAGACGGCGTATTGCTCGTATAAAACCCTATATCTAAAAAGTCCTCTTGGTATTCTAAATATTGTCCTCACTTAAGTGGTTGAAAGGACAACCTGGTATACCAAGGGGCTACGTAATATTCCCCTTAAAGTAAACGCTTACATTCGTGAGATACCCAGAAATGCATTCTGTGAAAGCATCTAAATATAATGAAAGGTGTAATGAATGATTATTAGTTCGTTATAAAAGGTGATGGAATGAAGAAAATAAAAAAACTAACAACAGTTATTATTTGTCTCACCTTAACGATTGTTTTAATTGGATGTTCTGCTTCGGCTAGTGAAGAAACGGGTAGAAAACGTATCATTAGCATAGCGACGGTACAGCCTGAGGATCATCCAATTACTTTGGGTCTAAACGCATTACAAGAGTATGTTGAAGAAGAACTTGGGGATCGGTTAGAAATAAGAATTTATAAGAATGGCGTAATAGGCGGAAATTCTGAGGCGTTGGAACTTCTGCAGATGGGTTCCCTGGATATGGTAGTGACCAGTGGAAGCAATCTGGAGGCATTTGCAGATGAATACAAGATTTTTAGTTTACCTTATTTATTTAATGATGAAGCAAGTTTCCGTAAAGTTATGGGAGAAGAAGAGTTTGTAAATAAAATTTATAACTCGACTGCAGCTAAGGGAATCCAGGGCGTAACTTGGTTTTCCAATGGCGTGAATAACTTTTATTCTTCCAAGAGAATTGAAACACCGGAAGACCTGAAGGGATTAAAGATTCGCGTACAGTCTAGTGAGGCAAATGTAAAGTTGGCGCAAGGATTCGGTGCGGCAGCAGTTGTCATGGCATATGGTGAAGTATACACTGCGTTGCAGAATGGTGTTATTGATGCTGGGGCTAACCCCGAAATGGCACTTGTCAAAATGAAGCACGGGGAAGTTGCTCCCTACTACTCCCGTACGGAACATCAGATTTTTACAGACGTGTTTGTTGCCAATACAGACTTTCTAGCTTCACTTACAGCTGAGGAAAGAGAAATATTTCAAAATGGCTTTAAACTCAGTACGGAAGTTGCAAATGGAGAATGGGATAATCAGATTGCAGAGGCTATAGATGAGGCAGAGCAGATGGGAGTAGAGTTTATTGCGGTGGACAAGCAACCGTTCGAAGAAATACAAAAACCGATAAAAGAAGCATTACTAAACTCAAATCCTGAATTGCGATCCCTGTATGAGACGGTCCAACGCATCCAGAACTAAATGAAAGGAGTTACAGATAATGGATAAATTGAAAATTATGATGGATAAGATCCTAGCTGGTGTGTGCGCTACTTTATTGGCTTTTATGACAGTACTTGCGACTTATCAGGTGATCACCCGGTATGTTTTCAAAAGTCCAAGTACGATATCTGAAGATTTGTTGAGTTATTCATTTGTCTGGGTATCACTGCTTGGTACAGCACTTGTATTTGGTCAAAAAGATCACATGAGATTATCTCTGTTTTCTGATAAATTAAAAGGGATTAAGCAGTTAGTGTTATCAATTTCTTCAGAACTACTTGTGGCGGCAATAGCGGTTATCGTCTTTTTAGTCGGAGGAAAAGAGTTCATGGGAGTTGGTGCCATGCAGATTTCTCCTACTTTGGATATTCAAATGCATTGGATTTATATCATTCTCCCTCTCAGCGGTGTTTTAATAGTAATCTACAATTTCATTAATATCTTCCAACTGATACAGGGGTATAACGGAAGCAGCAAGGGGGAGATGCAATGAGTATTGCGGTCTCTGCAGGTCTCCTAATCCTTTTTACGATTGTCGCTCTTTTACTACTGGGTATTCCAATTGGTATTACATTAATCGTCGCATCAATATTAGCAATCACTCAAGCATTAGGATTTTCGGCGGCAATACCGTCATCCGCTTTGAAAATGTTCCAGGGTATTAATATATTTACATTAATGGCGATTCCATTTTTTATACTAGCGGGAAATATTATGAATAAAGGCGGTATAGCGGTCCGTTTGATCAACTTAGCAACAGCTATGACTGGCAGAATTCCGGGATCATTGGCTCACACCAATGTAGTCGCTAACATGCTTTTTGGGTCCATTTCTGGTTCTGGGACGGCAGCGGTATCTGCAATGGGTTCTATCATGTCTCCTATTCAAAAAAAAGAAGGCTATGATGAGAACTTTACAGCTGCCATTAACATCGCAACAGCGCCTACTGGATTATTAATCCCACCGAGTACAGCTTTGATCACATATGCTTTGGCAAGTGGAGGTACTTCGGTAGCAGCATTATTCCTTGGAGGGATAATTCCAGGTGTTCTATGGGGAATCAGTTGTATGGTAGTTGCATTCTTTTATGCGAAAAAAAGAGGATATGTTGGTAAGCAGTCAATATCGATAAACGAATTTGTTAAAGTTACGCTCGACGCAATTCCAAGCTTATTATTAATCATTATTGTAATAGGGGGTATTGTTGGCGGGATATTCACTGCTACGGAAGGATCTGCAATCGCAGTCGTTTATAGCTTACTGTTATCCATTTTACTCTATAAAACGATAACACTAAAAGAATTATATACAATTTTGATTGATAGTGCGAAGTTGTCAGCGATTATTATGTTTTTGATCGGTGCTTCTAATATTATGGCGTGGGTCATGTCGTTTACGGGAATACCAAATATGATGGCCGACGTCATATTGGGGATTTCAGACAATCCAATTATTATTTTGTTGGCTATTAATATTTTGTTGCTATTCGTAGGTACATTTATGGATCTTACACCCGCAATATTGATTTTCACTCCAATATTACTTCCTGTTTGTCTAGCGTTAGGGATGACACCTTTGCATTTTGGGATTATGCTGACGTTTAATCTTTGCATTGGAACGATTACACCGCCAGTAGGTAATATACTTTTTGCGGGCGTTAAAGTATCTGGAAGAAAACTGGAACACGTTATGCCCCAGCTTTTAAGGTTTTATGTATCAATTTTTGTTGTTCTATTATTGGTGACATATGTTCCATGGTTTTCAACATTCTTGCCATCATTAGCTGGATACCGTTAATTTAATACATAAACTAATGGTATATCCTTCACGAATTAAATTTATTTCAACTTTAAATAGTGTTCGAAAAAATTCTTCGTTATGGATGCAGTGCGCAAATATTTAATCCGTACCTAGATTGGGTATGCAATATATAATTTCGTAATGGAAATTCAATAATAAAAGACCTTGGTTGGCAAGATGGTTTTAAATCGCTGGAGTTCTACTATATGAAAAAATGTAGGATAGACCAACGGAAAACGTTGGTCTCTATTCTGGTTTGAGGGGGATGAACATGCATTTTATTAACGATCAAGAAATTAGAAGTCTTATCTCGATGAAGGATATCATCGATACAATAGAAGATTATTATTTGAACGATGGAGAGAAAAAATCGCTCGTTCCAGAACGGTTATTCATCAATGATGATGATAATTCGGCTCTTTTAATGCCTTCATTTTATGAAGACTACTATGGTGCGAAGTTGATTGGTATTGCTCCAGGCAATGCTACAATTGGTGAAGCTACGTTGAGGGGTATCTTTCTGTTGAATGATAGGAAGACGATGAAACCACTTGCTATTATGGATGCCCGAACGATTACAGCTATGCGTACAGGTGCAGTAAGTGGATTGGGCATGAAATACTTGGCAGCCAATGATACGGAAACGATTGGCGTTATAGGCACTGGCGATCAAGGATGGAGTCATTTGCAGGCAGCTTGTGCTGTAAGGTCCGTAATGAGGGTTTTAGTGTATAATCGCAGTAAGGAAAGACTCGATAATTTCATGGAGAAAGCGAAGGGGGAATTTCCAACTATTCGATTTGAAATTTCAGACCCTGAAATCATTGTGAAAGAAGCACAAATTATTATTACCACGACAACATCGAAAAGTCCGGTTGTTCCTTACGACGGGCAAATTGAATTAACCGGGAAGCACTTCGCAGGTTCGGGTGCATTCAAATCATTTATGCAAGAGATTCCCGACTCAATCATCAAAGAGGCAGATCATATATTTGCTGATACACACGCAGCATTTTCCGAATGTGGTGAAATGATAAACGCAAGAAAGTTCGGTCACAGTGAGGAGACGATTCCTGAACTGAAAACCTTGGTCCAACGAGGTGAAAATGAAGAAATGAAGCAAAAAATAACTGTTTTCAAATCGGTAGGTATATCCATTTTTGATATCCTCACAGCGAAGTTGATTTATGAGAGATATCAAAGTGGGATTACAGTGTAAATCGAACTTGGAAACATAGGAAAAGGAGAGGTGAAATGAAAGAATATAAAATGGACACTGTCCGAAGAAGCACCCTCTCGCAACAGGTGTTGGAACAAATTGTTCAGCTTTTAATGAGTGGGCAACTGAACCCCGGAGATAAGTTGCCGGCGGAGATGAATTTGATGGAACAATTCGATGTGAGCCGACCCGTGTTGCGAGAAGCACTTAGCTCCTTAGAAACCTTAGAAATTATTACTCGAAGACCACGTGGGGGGACATTTGTAAACGATAAGGTTGGTAGTAATCCATTTAAAGTAATGCTCGCTCTATCCATTAATAATGTTCCTGCCATCATAGAAGCGCGAATGGCGTTAGAATTGGGACTTGTCACGATTGCCGCTGAAAAGATATCTGATGCCGAACTCGAAAAAATAAAAGAGACAATTGTTAGTATTCAAGAAAATGCACATAGTGATTATGGTCGCTTAGATAAAGAATTTCATAGATTGATTGCGCAAAGTGCTAATAATCCAGTTGTCGAAGGAATGATTGATTCCCTTCTCATTACACATGAAAAAACGGATAGCTTAATCACTTACCGGGAGCCCGATATTACAATAGAACATCACTTAGCGATCTATGAAGCCTTGAAAAGCAGGGATCCTTTCGAATCGTTCAAACAGATGTACACGCATTTAAGCTACGTAAGAAAGAAAATACTCGCTGACTATAAGGAAAAACAATGACTGGATAGAGTTGTCTAAGTTGAAAGTGGTCTAGATGGAATATTTTATATTTTCAAAGTTGACATTCTATTTAAAGGCATGTAATGTATTATCTACAAACTAAATACGTAACTTTCTTATCCAGAGAGGTGGAGGGACTGGCCCTTAGATACCTCAGCAACAGACTGTTCAAGTACTGTGCTAATTCCAGAAGCGTAAGTGTAATGCTTATTGCTTGGAGATAAGAAGAGCAAATAGCGAATACGCCAAAACCTCTTCTTGAAATTTAGGAAGGGTTTTTTTATTTGTTTCTTCCTTCCTCTGGATATCAAAGTCACTAAAAACAGAAAGAGGGAATTTACTATGACGAACCAATCGACGACTTTAACGAAAGCACCATTTAGAGCGGATCACGTTGGAAGCTTACTACGACCGGAAAATTTACATAATGCACGAACAGATTTTAAAGAAGGCAGTATTACTGCAGAACAGTTACGCAAAATTGAAACGCAAGAAATTAAACGGATTGTTGAGAAGCAACTTGATGTTGGGTTGGACCTCGTGACGGACGGCGAATTCAGACGCACGTGGTGGCACTTCGACTTTTTGGAGCATTTGAATGGCATCGAGGGCTATGTGTCGAAGGAAGGCCGCCCGTTTCAAGGTGTGCAGACGGAGCGATACAATGTCCGTAATACGGGGAAGATTTCTTTCAATCCAGATCATCCATTCATTCGTGATTTTATCGAGTTGAATGACATTGTTGGGGGACGAGCGGTGGCAAAGCAGACGATTCCGAGTCCGAATCAGCTGTTCCCGAGTGAAATCCGTAACAAAGAAATTTACCCGGATATTGAAGAATACGCAAAAGATGTAATTCAAGCGTACCGGGATGCAGTAAAAGCGTTTTACGATGCCGGCGTACGTTATTTGCAGTTTGACGATGTCTATATCGCTGGGCTTTCATCGGCTAAACTTCCGCATAGTGACGATGAATTTTCAAGACAGGAATTGATCGATCTAGCATTGCGTGTCGTCAATGGTGTATTGGAAGATAAGCCGGAAGACTTGATTGTGACAACACATTTATGCCGTGGTAACTACAGATCTGCTTGGTCATTTGAAGGCAGCTATGCACATATTGCACCGACTTTATTTGCAAAGGAAAAGGTAGACGGATTCTTCCTGGAATATGACGATAACCGTTCTGGAGATTTTAAACCGTTGGAACATATCCCGAATGGCGGTGCAAAAGTCATCCTTGGCGTTGTGACATCGAAAAATGGAGAAGTTGAAGCGAAAGAAGCAATCAAAGCGCGCATACAAGAAGCGACAAAATATGTACCGTTGGAGCAATTATGCCTGAGCCCGCAATGCGGCTTCGCTTCCACACATCACGGCAATGAGTTGACGGAAGAACAACAATGGGACAAGTTGAAATTCATTGTGGATGTAGCGAAGGAAATTTGGGGATAAACTAATAAACCGGAACAGGGCTCATACGCTTTGTTCCGGTTTATTTTTATTTCACGGGAAAAGATATTTCAATCATAGTCCATTGGAAACGTGGATAAGTTGTTATTCCGTATAATCTGTTTGGTGATTATGCACATGTGGATAATAGTTAGTGTGAAATTGAAACTTCATCCCCTTATTTTCGTATAACAAAGAAAGGGGTGGAATCTATGAAACAAGATATACACAAACGCCAAATGGAACTGACGGTGAGGCGAAACGAGCGCAATCGGGTGAAACGGCGGCTTGACGGAGCAGAGTTGCAAGTAAAAGAGGCAATTGCACTGCGTGACGAACTCCACAAAAAATTGACAAAAGAGCAACAGGATGTCGTGAAGCTCGGGAAGTTCTCGTTTATGAATAAAATCAGCGAGTGGACTGGCAAGTGGGATGAAAAAATGGAAAAGGAGATTGCGGAAGCAACGGAGGCGGAGCTCCACTTTAATGATACGGAAAAAATGGTGACAGACTTGGAAGCGGAAGCCGCCCGACTGCGTCAAGATATGAAAAACCCGAATTTCACATATATCGATGAGGACTGGACAGATTTTTTGAAAGAAAAAGAGACGTGGATTCGCCTCAATGATTCGGTTGCAAACAGTACACTACAGAAAATTACGGATGACCGGGTCAGACTGCGATCAATGTTGCGTGAAATTGATGAAGCACGTGACGCCGGTCAAAAGGCAAGTCGTGCACTTGAAGCTGCACTTGATAAACTCGGGTCTGCGGAAGGAATGTCGTTATGGGACACGTTTCTTGGCGGCGGTTTGATTGTCTCCGCACTGAAATACTCGGAAATTAACAGCTCCGATGACCTTGTTCACCGTGCGCAACGTGCCCTTCGCCATTTCGAAACGGAACTAATGGACGTTCAGAACGCTGCGACGGAATCCTTCACAGTGAACAAAAATGATATATTCACCTTCACCGATATATTTTTTGATAATATCTTTTCCGACTGGACGATCCATTCACGCATTACCGACGCGAAAAGTAAGCTGAATGACGTGCTTCAAGAAGTGCGTAAAGTACAGAACAGGCTTGCAAGAAAGCGGGATGAAATGATCCATGAATTGGAACGATTGGATATGCAGGAGAAGGAGATTATCGAAGCTTGATGGATTGCCTGGCGGTTGTAAGGGCTACCTGAAAAACTATCTTATACTTATAGTAGCAGGATGCAGAATATGCATCCCACTACACGTTGAGTGTACTTTGGACAACTCCCGTACGTTTCATTCAAATGCCAAAAACTCAATCCGATTACCAAAAGGATCGTGCGTTAAAAAGCGGGAACGGCCTTCGATTGGAGGCTCTTCACTAATCATATATTGGGCTTCTTCCAACCTCAATTTCAATTGCTCAAGCGCATTCACTGTAAAACCGGGATGCGCTTTTTTGGCTGGGATAAAATCTTGCTGAATACCGATATGCACTTCTTGCGAGCCGCACTGGAACCAGCAACCGCCGCGCGCCTTTAAGTTTTCTGGTTTCGGAATTTCCCGCATGCCAAGAAGCTCCCCGTAAAAATTCCGCGCTGCATCCTCTGAACTGGGCGGTGCTGCAATTTGGATATGATCAATGCCTGTTAAAAAATTATTCATTGTTCATCTCTCCTCTGGACGTTGTATCTTCAGTATAGGCTTCTTTCTAACACGGTACCAATACCCTTTTCCGACCCCATGGCATAAGGAAAACAAATCATCTCTACTGAACGCAATTAGTTTTCCCAATCAACTACATACTCCTATCCGATGAACGAAAATAGTATTCCAACAAATTCCTTTACACCACTCTTGCCTATAGTATACTATGTAACTAATACACCACTATGAAAAGGAGGAACGCTGATGAAGCAGTGGAATGGATTGTTGAAAAAAGAGTGGGTGACGATGAAATGGCCATTACTTATGAGTGGATTACTTGGGGTTATGGTAATGTCATTTATCCCACTACTGGTTTCCAGATTTTTTGGATTCGAAGTACATGTTTTTGAAGTCGCGCTTGTTATTTGTTTTCTATGGGCGGGCGCAAGTGTGTTAGCTCCGGTTATTGCATTGTTTACGATGCTGGAAAGGGAAATGAAGCGTCCGGATGTATGGCTTCATTCCACAGCTTCCATTTATAAACTGGTTGGAGCAAAAGTATTTTTGTCATCCCTTATTGGGGCAGTAGGATTGCTGATTCCCACAATCGTTCTTGCGGTTCAATATGCATTATTCGAATCGGCAACGTTCTCATTCAATGACTTGTTTTTCTTTGGAAGTATTTTCATCGTACTGATATTTGCGGTTTCGATCATTTTCATGAGTATTGGATTCTTCTTTTGGGTCATCGATCGACTGATCAAGCCATATTTAAAGGGATTTTCAATCGTTGCTACAATCATTTTGTTCTTCATTTCGTCTCGACTTTATGGTCAATTCGTCCTCTCTGAACTTTATGAGAAGCTGATTTTAATTGGACCCATAAATCTAATGAAAATTAAAAATCCGAAAATCAATGTGGAGTTCATTTACTTTGAGCATACCGAGACACTTTTTTACACAGGGGAAATTGTATTCAATACTTTCTTTGTAGTCGCGATGTTCATTGTTGCAGCTGTCCTGTTTGAGAAGAAAGTGAGGTTGTAACAATGGGCATCAATTTTCTTCCAGATAAACCTATTTACCAGCAGCTTATCGACCTGATTACGGGAGATATCATCCGAGGAACGTTGGAGCCAGGGGAGAAATTGCCGTCTGTCCGTGACTATGCCGTTGAAGTCGGTGTGAATGCCAATACGATGCAGCGCGTTTATAAGGAGCTGGAGCAAATGGAAATCACTGAAACGAAGAGGGGGCAAGGATCTTTCGTCACGGAAGATGAAGTGAGGATTGCCATGCTTCGTAATGAAATGAAGGAACAGCTTGTGACGTCATTCATTCAAAATGTTGAAGCACTTGGTTTTACGACATCTGAAATGTTGCAACACCTACAGGAACGAGGTGGAAAAGATGATTGAACTCAGAAATATAACGAAAAAATATGGCAGACGGAAAGCGCTTGAAGGTCTTACACTTTCCTTGCCGCAAGGGAAAATAATCGGACTCGTCGGGGAGAATGGAAGCGGGAAAACAACGCTGTTGAAATTGATTTCCGGATTAGTGGCGCCTGATTCTGGAAGCGCTATGTTAAACGGAAGCCACATTACGCGAAGGGTGGCAACAACTATTGCTTATATGCCGGACGCGGACCTGTTTTATCCGTATTTCACTGTGAATCAGCTCATCGAATTTTATGAGTCGCAGTTTACTGATTTTAATCCGATGAAGGCGAAGGAAATTACACAGTTTCTGAACCTGTCGCTTGATTCGAAAATAAAACATTTGTCCAAAGGAAACCGGGGACGTGTCAAAATTGCGGTGACGCTTGGGCGCGAGGCGGATTACTACTTGTTGGATGAACCGTTCTCCGGCCTCGATCCGATGGTGCGTGATGACATCGCGAAAGGTATGATCCGTTTCACTGATTCAGCGCGTCAAACGATCCTTATGTCGACACATGAAATAAAAGAAGTGGAACCATTGCTCGATGAAATCGTAGTACTAAGAGGGGGGCGTATAATCGCGCATGAAGCGGTTGACGAAATCCGGGATACGTATGGGAAAGATGCCACCTCATGGATGGTGTCGCTGTTTAGGGAGGGAAGTTGATGTGGAAATGAAACCGATAGTAGAATTGAAGAATTTATCGAAAACGATCGGCAGGAAAAAGATTATCGACAACTTGAGTTTGTCGTTATATCCAGGGCAAATTACAGGTTTCCTAGGTCCGAACGGGGCGGGGAAAACGACGACAATCCGTATGATGGTTGGGCTGATGGAGCCTTCGGGCGGAGATATCGTCATTGACGGGAAATTATTGGCCGATGATTTTGAAGAAGGGCTTTCCAAAGTTGGCGTTATTGTTGAAAACCCGGAAATGTATAAGTTCATGTCAGGTTATAAAAACTTATTGCATTTTGCGCGTATGCACGAAGGCGTAACTAAAGCACGGATTGAAGAAATCATCAACCAGGTCGGCATGCAAAATCGGATTCACGAAAAAGTATCGACGTATTCGCTTGGAATGCGGCAACGGCTAGGCCTTGCGCAGGCACTTTTACACCGTCCGAAGTTTTTAATCCTTGATGAGCCGACAAACGGACTCGATCCCGCGGGAATTCGTGAATTCCGGACGTATCTTAAGTTGATTGCAGAAAAAGAAGGCGTCTCTGTTTTCGTTTCGAGCCATATGCTGTCAGAAATTGAGCTAATGTGTGATCGGATTGCGGTCATTCAGAATGGCAAGCTGGTTGATATTCGGGATATGTCTGGTGAACAAGAATCCCATTATTATATCGAAGCATTCCCGGCAGAGGCGGCGGAAAGCATGCTGAAGGGTGAAGGATTCACTGTGGAAGCGCACGAAGCAGGGTTTATCATAAATGCAGAGAAGACGCAGATTCCGGGACTTGTCCAGCAGATGATGGCGAAGGAAATGCAGTTATTTGCAGTCCAACCGCACCGTAAAACGCTCGAAGATCAATTCCTGGAAATGACTGGAGGTGGCCAGATTGCTGAAGCTCATACAAAATGAATGGATGAAACTATGGAGTAAAAAAGCGACTTGGATAATGACCGGCCTACTCGTCTTCGCGATTTTAGGGATGTTCGGTTTGACGAAATGGATTGATACAGTAAATAATTACGAGAAACAAGATTGGAAAACAAGCGTACAAGGCGAACTGACCTATGTAAAAGAAGACTTGAGCAATTCTGGTCTCGACGCTGATCAGCGTGAACGCATGGAAGGCCAGGAAAAGGTTCTAGAGTACCGTCTTGCGAATTCAATCGAACCGCTTGACAGCAACAGCCGGGAAAGTATGATCATGAATTCAGGCGCTATCGGTTCCATTGCAGTTTTACTGACAGTCATTGTTGCTGCGGGGATTGTCGCCTCCGAATTTACGCAAGGAACGATTAAGATGTTGTTATCCCGCCCTGTGAAAAGGTGGAAGATTTTAACGTCGAAATATGTGACGGTCATTTCATTCGGCATATTCCTTATGCTCATCGGTTTCGTTGTATCAATGCTTGGTGCGTATCTTTTCTTCCAATCTGGCAATGGGCAAGAACTTGTCTGGAATGGGAAAGAAGTTGTAGAAGTATCTGCTTGGGGGAAAGGGCTTTATATGCTACTGCTGTCATTCGCAAATGTTTTTGTGACAGCGACGTTTGCATTCATGATCGGTAGCGTTTTCCGTTCCAGCTCGCTCGCAATCGGACTGTCGTTGTTCATCTATTTCATGGGCTCGACGTTAGTTATGATTTTGGCAAAATATGAAGTTGTGAAATACATCGTCTTTACGCATATGGATTTGACGATTTATGAAACGGACTTTCGGATTGTGGAAGGTATTACGATGTCGTTCTCCCTTGCAATCCTTGCAGTTTATATCGTAATCTTCCTGTTTATTAGCTATATGACGTTCATTAAGCGTGACATCACAGCTTAATAATAAAAAGCCCTCCAGAAATGGAGGGCTTTTGAATAGTATCATTTATGGTTGCTGAATGTACGGGCAAGACCTGCGAGATTACCTACGATTACAAATGCGAACAGTGCGAACATGATGTATATGAACCACATTGACTATCACTCCTTTTATGCAATAAATCCTGACTCCATTATACCACCATCGACATTGCCAGGCAATGTTATCTGAAACGTAGCGCTGCTGACTGTGACGGAATGATTGATTGGGAAAGGATGAAAGGTCTCGTTCTTCCATAAAATAACCTTCGCTATGTGTCTTTTCTCCCGTTCTTCCAGTAAAATGAAACCGCTTAGGTTCAGGCATCGTATACATATGAAGAGAAACGGGGGTGTCTTTCATGAAAAAAATTATCGCAATCTTTATCACCATCATTGTCCTCATGTTGCCTAGCATAGTAGTACATGCAAAATCGTATTCAATCGACGAAGTCCAAATCAAGGGATGGTTGCAACCGAGTGGCGATATGATTGTGAATGAACTATTCACCTACACATTTGACGGTGACTTTACTAAGGTGACCCGTTCATTCCCGGACAGGCATAACAGGCAAATAGACGACTTTGAAGCGCATATTATTAGTAGCAAGCGTCCAGTCGTCGGTGAAATAACCGGAAATATGTTGAATACGGTGAAAGTCACCACAAAAGGAACGACTCGGACAGCGGAGATAGATGCGAAAAACAAAACAATTTCTGTCCTTTATGTGTACACAATGCGAGGTGCGGTGAAATCATACGAGACCTACAGTGATCTCGATCTCACTTTTTTTGAAAAAGGTGTGAATCATGACGCAGATTATAAAAATGTCACTATATCATACGTGTTGCCGGGAGACGTTGGTGATAGTAATGTTCATGGATTCATGTACGACCAGAATGGTAAAACGAAAAAAGTTTATCGGAACGGGATCGTTTTTGGGACGCCGAACTCCCAAGCGCATTCTGTGACGGCAACACGTGTCTTTTTTCCTTCGTTCATCATGACGGAGCAGCAAAAAGAAGCTGCTGAAATTTCGTTCGAAGAAGCTGTTGAACAGGAGCAGAATCGGCTTGAGGCATTTCAATCCAAGGTATCATTGACTCCGAAAATCACTACTATTGTTTGGGGCGGATCTATATTATTTCTAATCGGGGCGGTTTTTCAGTTCTTTGTACGACAAAGGTGGTTCGCGCCGTTCGGTAATACAGCGCACGTACTTCAGACAGACACGGTGTATTTGTCTTTTGTCGAACATAATGGTGACTACCATCCAAAAAGCTTCCTTGCGGGGATATTTTCACTGGCGGAGAAAGGGCATGTCGACGTCGAGCTGGCACCTTCTGCAGAACGATTTAAAAGACAGCCCGATGCACCGGAGAAGACATTAGCCTTCCAATTCAAAAAAATGGCACAGCCGTTGCTACCGTATGAAAAAACGCTGGTCACCTGGCTATTTAAAGTTGGTTTGAAGACCGGAAAATTCCATTTGCACGATATCGCGGGAATGGCTGATGACGAAAAAGACCGTAAAAAATCCTATCTGAAAACGCAATATGCATTTGAGAAGAAACATTATGAATGGCATAGCGACGTGAAATCATTGATGGTGGAAGCGGGAACGATTTCAAATAAGCTATCCAATGTGCTGAAACAGAGCGTTTTTGTTGTCATCGCATTGCTCGTGGCCCCCGCTGTGTATGTAACCGGGGGCGGTGGATGGGGGATTGCATTCCCGTTCATTATTGTAGTTTTGATGATTGGGGTTTTTACATACAACCCATGGAATAAATGGCTGCCGGCTGTGTTTTTCATTATCCTATTTTTTGTGATGCAACAGATGATTATTGGAGATTTATTCATAGCAGTGGCATTACTTCTGGCAACGGGTGCATTGTTGTATTTCGTGATCCCATCAACATTACTCACCTCCTTGAATGCGCTCTATACAAAAATGAGCATCATCAAGTTCCGAAAACAAATGCGGAAAGGGTTTCCGCCGGATTTGACGGACGAACAACAGGAGCGTTGGTTAACGCGTGCTTATCTGTTGAATCCATCCAATAAAAAGCTTCCGAAGATAAATAGTAGGCTAACGCAAGCATTGCCGCTGACTGCGTTATTCGCTCTGGAGGCCGATCCGCTCGACTTCGTGCAATCGACTTGGGGTCCTACTCGAATCGTCAAGGCAAGTTCTGGTGATGGCGGTTATGGGCAAACGTATGATTCAGGGGGTGGAGGAGGAGGATCTGGCGACGGGGGTGGCGGCGGTGCGGGAGCGGATTGACTTCGATTGATGCCCGTATTGGCGACCGACCATATCCGCCAGCGGACCGACCGTATAAGTGTGCGAACCGACCGTATCCACCTGCAGACCGACTATATAAGTGTTGTGACCGACTGTATCGGGCAACGGACCGACTATAAAAGTGTAAAGACCGACCATATCCGCCGCACTACTTCAAAAAAAGAGGGCAAACCCACATCTGGGTTTGTCCTCTTTTCAAGTAAATCTTAAAGTGTTTTTCCTTCTTTCAGCAAGTCGCGGATTTCAGCTAGTAGAGCTTCTTTAGGGTCCACTTCAGGTGCTGCTTCTTCAACTACAGGCTCTTTTTTACGTTTGAATTTCGCCAGCAAACGGATTGCCATAAAAATCACAAACGCGACAATGAGGAAATCGATAACGGATTGGATGAACATTCCATACATGATTTCAACCTTTAGGAAAGTGAAACTTTCTTTGGAAATATCGATTCCACCTGAAATAAGTCCAATTAGCGGTGTAATAATATGTTCAACAAGTGAGGATACTATTTTTCCAAACGCAGCACCAATTACAACTGCAATGGCGAGGTCAAATACATTTCCTTTGAATGCAAATTCTTTAAAGTCATTCCACATTTACTTCATTCCCTATCTATTAATCTTTTCATGAGCAGCCTGCATATCGACAAAACTGCCCATTAAAAGATTATAAGCCGACAGTATCCAAATTTGATAGGGCAAAAGTACATGTTTTCGAAATGTGTTCCCTAAAAAACATACTAGATAAGTTGAAATATAGAACTCCATTGAATCCGCTTCGGCTACCCCTTATAAGGCGCCTTCGCCAAGTTTATATAGATATTCATTTGTTCAACATATATAGCAATTGCAAAAGAAAAGAATTACGCAAATGGTTTCACGTCATATGCATCCAGAATATACTGCGGCACGAGAAAACGTGCAGTCATAAGTGGATCGACGACTTGGCTTATTTGTGCATCACCTGCAGCACTCATGAGCATCGTAAGTTCTGCAATTGTCATGTCCGTATGCGGAAGCAGGAAATCAATAGCCTCTTCAACCGCCGTTTTCACCGCTACGTCCAGGGTTTCCGCTGATACGATGAATACGATTCCTTCTTCATTAACGAGTACGGGGTGCCGAAGTGGTGTGGATTTCACAACATCGAGCGTCACAGTCGCTTTTCCGGGAACTTCAATGCCGGACACGCCAATTTCGCCGTCGCCCATCGCCGCGTGGAAATCACCGAGAGCAAATAGCGCGCCTTCTGTAAATATAGGGAAATAAAGCGTCGCCCCTTCGGTGATCAACTTCGTATCCATATTGCCGCCGTGTGCACCTGGCGTTCCGCACGAAATAGGCTCACCTTCAGGAGCCACACCGATTACTCCGATCATCGGATTGAGCGGCACTTTTACACGATCGTTAAATAACGCATAGCCATCTTCAATCGGAATAATCTTAGACTCAAGTTCCTTTAAGCGATGTCCCATGACACCCAAGTCCGGTCCTGTCGCCATGACGCCTTGCGAACCAATCTCCAGTTTGTCGATCGTCACCTTTAGCACATCACCGGGTTCCGCGCCGTTCACATAGATGGGGCCAGTCGCAGGATTGATTTTATCCCAATCGATGCCCGCAATTTTTGTCTCCGCGGATTGCACTTGATTTTCAAAGCAGTCATACGTCTCAATTTCAATCGATGTCCCCGAATCCACATGCTTCATAGGTGCATTGTCTTTGCTGAATGCATAAATGACGTCAGTTCATGCCAATGTTTGTGTCATAATCAATTCCCCTTTACTCGTATTTTAATTGTCTACTAATTAGTAGACGGAAAGCCCATTCCCTCAAGCCATCTTCTAATAAACATCCCAAAATAGATTATTTTTTTAACTCTCCACAGTATCAATTGGAAACCAACGATACTCAGTCAAATCAATCTTTCCATCAACGCTAAACGTAATTCCTTCCATCTCAAGCAATTCTCGTTGGCGGAGGCCCTTACTTTCAATATCAGATGGAGCCGAAATTCCGCCCTGTGCATTGATGATCCGGTGCCAAGGCAAGTTGTATTTTGCGCTCATCGAATGCAGTACACGCACGACTTGCCTTGCACCGCGCGGACTTCCGGCAGCCGCAGCAACTTGCCCGTAAGTCATGACTCGTCCAGCAGGTATGCCCTGAATTATTTCGATGACCCGTTCTGTGAATACATTCATAAACGACAACCTCCTTGCGTTATCCCTATTATACCAAATATGTCTATGAAACTATTTCCATCTCACTTCGTATAGTTACTTGATGAGTTTAAAAATGGGGAGGATTTGAATCGGATGCAAGAATTGTTTATAAAGCGCACGCTTATCGGATTCGTATTGAAAGTCGTTGGGCTGGTTGTGATTAGTTGGGGGATTATTCAAGGTTTCGTTCTCATGATTCAACTTTATGATCCATATGCTAATGGAATGGGGCTTATCGGTTTTATAGGCATCGTTGCAACTCCGGGCATTTACGGAATCCTGCTAATCGGATTTGGCGAAGTGATTGATTTATTGCAAAAGATTCATGACCAGAACGATTCGAAAGCACAAGTATTACAAGCTGTGGAAAACAATTCGAGTGCTTCGGCTAATGTGTCCATTCCCTTATTTGCCGAACAGGAAATAAAAGAATTCTATTCGAATCAAAACATCTGGATTGATTCGATCTTACCCACGAAGGACCGTGCTATTTTCATCGTAAAAAGAAATGGCCGTACAGATTACATTGCGCTTGGTGAATCTACTCCCAAAATTCTAACTGAAGAAGAGATTGTTAATATATTTAATTAGTTTTTTGATTAAGCGCGGCAGGAATGGAGTAATTACATAAAAAAACCGCTTCCCGTCATTCATCGACGCGAAGCGGTCTCTCCTTTTTCTCACGTTTATTCTTGAAATACGCATATATTGAGATCGCAAACGTTAACCAAAGCGCACTCGCTACAAAACCTCCGATAACATCACTCGGATAATGGACGCCGAGGTAAATACGGCTCGTGCCAATCATGATAATCATGAAAGCGGTCAACAGTATTAGAAGAACACGGCTCATTGTTGTTTTCACATTACGCCAGGCGATATACGCAATGATTGCATAAAGAGCGAACGCCATCATCGAATGACCACTTGGGAAACTGAAGCCGTTTACATCCAATATACGATGGATGTCCGGCCGTTCCCGTTTGAAATAGTTTTTAAGTATGCTGTTCAGCAGAATGGATCCGGCGACCACCGCAATCAACAGGAAGGCCTGCTGACGGTAGCGCAAAGCAAAATATAACCCGATAAATCCAATCATAGCAATCGATGCAACGACATAACCGGAGCCGATCCACGTGAACGTTTTCATAATGGATGTCAGCCATGGTACTTCCAATCCTTGAACAAATCCGATGACCGTAGTGTCGAAGCCTGCTATGGTGTCGTTACCGATAGCAGTTGCAATATATCCGAATGCCGCCCCAAAGCCGATACAAAGGGCAAACACTATCAAAAGCCGCGGTGAGTGTTCGCGCATGACACGCACCCCTTTCGTTTTAATCGTAATTGTATACTATTTTTAAAGGAAAGCTACAAAAAATCGCACTAGTCAAATTGAACAATCTTCTGAAAAGATGCTACACTAGATGTAAATTATTATTTACCATAAAGGACCGATTATGACACTAATTATTTTAATAGTATGCTCATACATATTGGGCAATGTGCTGACTGGCTCGATTATCGGTAGTTTCTATTATAAGAAAGAAATACGGATTGAAGGAAGCGGGAATCCTGGCGCGCGTAATGCCGGGCGCGTGTTCGGGAAAAAAGCATTCGTTGCGACATTCATCGGAGATGCGATGAAAGGAGCGCTTGTTGTTTTGGGCGCCAAGTGGCTAGGGTTCGGGGCGACCATCGAACTGTTTGCGCTCTTCGCTGTAATGTTAGGTCATGTGTTTCCGTTGCTTCTGAAGTTTCGCGGAGGGATGGGTGTATCCACTTTCATTGGCGGTATGCTCCTATTTGATCCTATGCTGTTTACTTTTTTCGCGGGACTGTTCCTCATTTTTTATACAGTATTGAAAAGTTTCACACTTGCTGGGCTTAGTGCTGTCGTCATGATTCCGATTTTAGTACTCCTATTTTCATACGGAATTCCTGTTTTCATTGCAGCCAGTTTGTTGTCTGTCCTGCTTTTATTTACGCATCGGGATGATTTAAAACAGAAACTTATGCCGGAAAAGAGTTGAGAAAATGAGTTTGATCTATAAAATTGCGGAAACGCCTTTGGAATTCGAACAGATTCATGAATTGAATTACCGGACGTTTGTCGAAGAAATTCCGCAACATGGACGCAATGAATCGCATAAACTTGTTGATAAATTCCATGATGAAAATACATATATCATTTGCAAAAAAGCGGAACGGGTCGTTGGGATGGCCGCTGTTCGAAGCGAACGGCCATTTTCACTTGATAATAAGATTGGTCCAGTAGAACAACAACTTCCTTTTGAGGCGGAAAACCCAGTGGAAGTGAGACTTTTATCAATTGAACAGGATTACCGGAACGGCCGTGCCTTTCTTGGACTAATGCAGGCACTTGTCCAATACTGCTTAAAAGCGGGTTATGACACGGCGCTAATTTCGGGGACGGTTCGGGAGCAGAAGTTATATGGACAGCTGGGATTCACGCCATTTGCCCAATTGACGGGAACGGAAGAAGCCGCGTTCCAGCCGATGTATTTGACGAAGGAAACGTTCGATGCGGGTATTGCGGGAAGAATTTCAAAACCGCTTGTTAATTTTCTTCCGGGTCCTGCAACAATTGCTGAAGATGTGAGGAAAGCTATGATGGCAGAACCGATCTCCCATCGTTCGTTCGAGTTCGAAAGTGTTTTAAACCGCGTGAAAACCAAGCTTATTTCATTAACTGGCGCAAAATATGTCCAGCTCCTTCAAGGGACTGGCACGCTTGCGAACGATGTCGTGGCGGCACAATTAAGTATGCACAGCGGCAGAGGCCTTATACTCGTGAACGGTGAATTTGGTTCGCGACTTACAGATCACGCCAAACGCTTCGGTATGGAGTTCGATACTTTGGAAAGCGAATGGTGTCAACCGCTTAAAGAAAAAGATATCACTGTCTCCCTGAGTTCAGGCCGCTACAGCTGGTTATGGCTTGCGCATTGCGAAACATCCACGGGAATAATGAACGACTTGAGTTCATGCCAAAAGCTGTGTTCACAATATGGCGTTACACTTGCAGTTGACTGTGTGAGTGCAATCGGAACGACAGCGGTCGATTTAACAGGTGTTGCGTTCGCTTCAGGAGTCAGTGGTAAAGGGCTGTTAAGTTATACAGGTCTGTCTTTTGTCTTTCATAATGAAGTAATCGCCAAAAACGAGAAATTGCCGCGTTACCTGGATCTCGGTACCTACGCGGAAGCACAAGGAATTCCGTATTCTCAATCGTCCAACCTGGTCACTGCCCTCGACGTAGCACTTCGGAAGTTTGAGCATCCGGAAGCTGTATTTGCGGCAATTTCAAATCGTGCACAAAAAGTGAGGAAAGTTCTTGAAGATGCAGGATTTACAATCTTGGCACCAGAGGAATCCGCTGCCGATGCAATTGTGACGCTTGTTTTGCCGGAAGGTTTCTCCGCTATCGAGCTCGGTGATAACTTATTTCTGAATGGTTTCAATGTACATTACGAGAGCAATTATTTACGCGAGCGAAATTGGCTCCAGATTTCGTGCATGAATGAAGTGGCCGAAAAGGAACTGGATAGGCTGCTTCAACTGCTTCCTTTGTTGACGTCTATGCATGAGCAAGTGTTTACCACCGCCTCCAAAGGGAAAACAGATTATAAAGAAGGAGTGGTAGGTCATGAAAGAATTAAAAACAGCCGATGAGTGGAATGACGTATTGGAACAGTCGAAAAAGGAGCCACTGCTCGTTTTGAAACATAGTACGACTTGTCCAATAAGTGCTGCAGCCTTTAAAGAGTTTGATTCTCTTACAACGGATGTGCCGAAACATTATTTGAAAGTACGGGAAAGTCGATCCGTTTCCAATGAAATCGAAAGCGACTTGCAGATAGCGCACGAGTCACCGCAACTATTTTTATTGAAAGACGGAAAAGCGGTCTGGCAGGCGACGCATTATTCGATTAGCCAATCACAAATTGAAAAAGCAGTGGAAGAACACGGAAACAAATAAAGTGAAACAGGTACTCCATTTCGGGGTGCCTTTTTTAAATTCGGAAAAATGTTCTATGATAGTCCGTTAAATATGCTAAAATAAGGATAATTCTAATAAGTCTAGTAAACTATGAATGGAAGTAGGTGCTCTGACATGCGTTTAAAAGAAAAAACAGTAGTCATAACAGGCGGTGCAAAAGGGATTGGGGCAGTTGCTGCTTCACTTTTCGGCAAAAATGGGGCGCAGATTGCCATCGTTGATTTTGATAAAAAAGCGGGAGAGGAAAAAGCGCAGCAACTGCATGAGAAAGGAATTGAAGCCGCTTTCTTTCAAGCAGACGTTTCTAATAGTGAAAATGTAAGAGAAATGGCAGTAAAAGTGATTGAGCAATTCGGGAAAGTCGATATCCTCATTAATAATGCTGGTATAACACGAGATGCCATGCTGCTGAAACTTGATGTGGATGATTTTAAGAGGGTGATTGACGTGAATTTAACGGGTGTCTTCAATTGCACACAAGCTTTCCTGCCTGCGATGCTCGCTCAAGGAAAAGGGAAAATCATAAACACATCTTCAATTGCGGGAACAGGCGGAAACATTGGCCAGACGAATTATTCCGCAGCAAAAGCGGGCATTATCGGTATGACAAGGACGTGGGCGAAAGAGTTCGGTCGAAAAGGCATAAATGTAAATGCTGTTGCACCAGGATTCATTGAAACGGATATGATTGAAACGATTCCAGAGAAAATCCTGGAGCAGATTAAAACGATGACGCCTTATAACCGACTAGGCACACCAGAAGACGTAGCAAATGCCTATCTGTTTTTGGCATCTGATGAATCAGATTTTGTTAATGGGACTGTTTTGGAAGTGGATGGCGGTATGTTGAAGTGAAATTTTCAAGGAGGAATGGAGATGACCGCATCTCTCTATTCCTCCTATTTTTGTACGCTATATTTCTATACTTGAATATCCTTGCGTTTGCTTGATGGGGGTATTCGCAGTTCTTCTCTGTATTTGCTGATTGTCCGTCTTGAGATTGTAATTCCTTTTTCGGTATTAAAGTATTCCGCTATCTTTTGATCTGAATATGGTTTGAATTTGTTTTCTTGTGCTATGAAATTTTCCAGAAGTTTTTTCACCTTCGTTTGGGAAATGCTATTTCCATCTGACGTGTCCAGCTTGGAAGTGAATAACAACCGCAGGTCAAAGGTACCGAATGGCGTCTGGATCACTTTGTTCGTAGTTGCCCGGCTGACAGTCGATTCATGCATGTCAATTTCATCGGCAACCTCTTTGAGTGTAAGAGGTTTTAATGAACGAAATCCATTTTTAAAAAAGTCCGCCTGTTTTTCCAAAAGGACATGCACAATTTTAATGATAGTATTTCGACGCTGTTCAATACTGCTGAGAAGCCATTGATAATTTTTATATTGTGTATTGATGTATTTTGAGGCATCATTTTTTGCATTTAGATACTGTGAATAGTCTTTGTTCATCTGAATAGCCGGTAAATAACCGTCATTCAAATGGAACGTGAATTCATCATCCTTCCACTCAACGATGATATCGGGTGTCAAATATTCCGTTGAACAATCAGAAATGAGAGAGCATGGTCTTGGATTAAGCGTTTGGATGAAATCGAAAAGGTCTTTCACTTCGTTCATATTGATGTTCATTTTCGAGGCGATTTCCTTCCATTTACGGTCGGCAATCAGGTTCAAATGATGTTCCACCAAACAGGCAGCCAATTTTTTTTCTGGATAGTTATACGTAATTTGTAGGAGCAGACATTCTTTTAAATCCCTGGCACCTATCCCAATGGGACCAAGCTGTTGAAGGAGGTGGATTCCTTTTTCGATATCATCATCTGCAAACGCCAAATAACCATTCGAATGGTTATCACTGATTTGTAAATAGCCATTATCGTCGAGATTGTAGAGGAGATACTTTATCAGTTTTTGCGTATGGTCATCCGGGTACATGAATTTTGCCTGTTCGAGTAATTCATCCCTCATATTTATATCATTGCTTCGGACCACGTCCATGGGCATCTCGGAACTTCCAAAAGAGGAGGATTGCCGATGTAAACGTTCTTCATGGACCGGCTTCTCCTCTTTTTCCTTCAGTTTGATAAGCGGATTTTCCAGCTCTTGGTCCCTGATATATTGTTCGAGTTCATAAGTGGAATATTGTAGTAGTTCAATAGCTTGCCTTAATTCAAAAGTCATTAATAGATTCAGTTCCTGCCGCTGCTGGAGTCCCAGCTCCATAATAATACCTCCTTTAAAAGTTGGTAAAGAATGAATGCGCTTTCATAATCGTGGTCTTTATTATAGCATATGATTGTCTAAAATTCGACACGAAATATGAATCTTCAGACTAGATAAATAGAGGATAAAAAACCTTGTACATGTTTAGTAGCGACTTTTAGTGAAAGTCGCCCTGCGACACATACAAGGACATGTTTGAAAGGGTTCACTTATAGAACTTGGAGCTGTTTGGGGAACGAAGATAATACTTCAGCATTCCCGTCTTCATTGATATAGACAATGTCTTCGATACGGACACCGCCGACATTAGGGATATAAATGCCAGGCTCGATTGTAAAGACAAGGCCCGCCTCTGCAATCTGTTCATTGTTTTCATGAATGGAAGGTTCTTCGTGCACTTCGATCCCTAAGCCGTGCCCGACACGATTATTGAAATACTCGCCGTAGCCGCTATTTTTGATGACATTTCTTGCTTCGATATCAAATGTCTTCACTGGTACCCCCGCTTGGACGGCATTGATGCCAGCTTCATTGGACCGCAGAACGATGTCGTAAATTTCTTTTTGTTTGTCTGATGCCTCTCCGATAATAAAGGTTCTTGTAATATCAGAACAATAGCCGTCTTTGATGACGCCGAAATCAATCAGCAGATAATCGCCTTTTTGGATTTTACGTTCACCGGGCGAGCCATGCGGCAACGCTGCTTTTTCACCGGTTAGCACGATAGTCGAGAATGAAGGACCATCTGCGCCGAATTTCCTCATTAGAAACTCCAATTCCGCTGTGAATTCTGATTCGGACATCCCAATCTTCACTTTCTTAATGCCTTCCTCCAAAACCTTTTCAATGATTTCGATGGCAATCCTTAATTTTGTAATTTCTTCTTTAGATTTCTTCATTCTTTGTTTGTTAATGAATGGCTGTACATCGACGACTTGTACACTCGGGAAAAACTCCACCAAGCTGGTATAACGATAATAACTCAGCGCTTTAGCCTCGATCCCAACTGTGGCCGAAAGCCCAGCAACCGAATCACGGACAACCTCGAAAGGTACTTGCTCGTCTGAAATCGGAATGATTGTCGTAACATCTGAGTCCTGCATAGCGGCATCCTTGTCCAAAGCCGGCACGAACAAATAGGTTTCATCAGCTTGCGTGTCAATAAACAAGGACATGAATCTTTCATGGGGATCTGAGTTGAACCCGGTATAATAATAAACATTTGCCGGCGCAGTAATCATAGCTGCACCGATATTGTTCGAAGTGAGATGTTCTTTCAATAACGATCGTCTTGCTTCATATATAGTAGCCAAAATGGAACCCTCCTAAGGTGGTATTACTACTAATTATGCAAGAAAGGTGCCATGTTAGCAAGAAGGGAGGAAGCGGCGATTTTCAAAATTGGAACTACGGATAACATTAGCTTTGCCACATCAGAACGAACTATCTCAAACATTGAAGGTGACAAGGAAATCGAATCATTGTGAATGAATTCACAATAAGTGACACTTGTCATATCGAAAATCATGACACCTATGTCTTCTGTGAAGTCCGAAAGTTCTTTATCATTAGGGTCAAGATAGTGAATCAGAAAAAGAACATCAGATTGAAGGAGGATAACACAGCATGTCTAAAGAAAAAACTAAGCAGTTGCATAAAGATGTTGCCCCTTTTGCCAAGTCAGATAAAAAGAAAAGTATCATACAACTTGTCAATACAGTTCCGCCATTTTTAATCCTATGGTTCTTGGCGTATCAAAGTTTGTCGGTATCCATTTGGTTAACGCTTGGAATTTGTGTTATAGCAGCAGGTTTCGTCATCCGGACGTTCATCATCTTCCATGATTGTACGCATGGTTCGTTCTTCAAAGACAAAAAAACGAATGATATTGTCGGTACCATTACCGGCGTCCTTACACTGTTTGCATATGAAAAATGGAAACGTGAACACTCGATTCACCACGCAACAAGCTCGAATCTCGACAAGCGCGGCACAGGTGACATTTGGGTCATGACGGTCGAAGAGTACGTGGAAGCATCGAAATGGCAGCGTTTCGCTTACCGGTTATACCGTAATCCAATCGTTATGTTCGGTTTCGGACCGCTTTTCCTTGTGCTTATCTCAAGCCGTTTCAACCGCAAAGATGCACGGAAGAAAGAGCGTAACAATACGTATTTGACGAACGCAATACTTGTTGTCCTTTACACAGGCATGATCATGCTTATCGGCTGGCAGGCATTCCTTCTCATACAAGGAACAATCATGTTCGTTGCGGGAGCACTAGGTATTTGGTTGTTCTATATCCAGCATACATTTGAAGACTCGTATTTCGAAGAAGAGTCTGAGTGGGATTACGTGAAAGCGGCAATCGATGGCAGTTCATACTACAAGTTACCGCGTGTATTACAGTGGGCGACAGGCAATATCGGTTTCCACCACGTCCATCACTTGTCACCACGCGTTCCGAATTACAACTTGGAAATGGCGCATGAATCGACACCGACTCTTCATGTTGCGACAACAATTACGATCAAAGAAAGTTTGTCGTCAATCCGCTACCGTTTATATGATCCGGAGAAGAAAAGGTTTATCGCATTTAAAGACGTGAAGCATATGATTAAGTCTGCAAGTTCTTCAATTGACTTGAAACCGAAACGCACAACTTACGACGCGAAATAACACTTGAAACAGTCATCTCTTCAGGAGATGGCTGTTTTTTTTATCCCGCCATTTGGTACAATGGTAACTATAGACAGGACGGTGGTAAAACGGTATGCAAAGTTGGTATAGTATCTTCCCCAAAAACCCGTGGCTCAGCATATACGCGTGGGCTGTGTTTTGTCTTCTTCCATTCTTCTTCATTTTCAGATCATCGTCACCGCTCGAAATCGCTATCGGTATTTCATTGTTATTATTATTTTTTCTTTCATATCGGTTTTCATTCACATCGAAGAGTGGACTCGTTTATATGTGGATCAGTTTCGAAATTGTGATTAACGTCGCGCTGACGCTATTATTTGGTTATGTTTACTTATCCATATTCATTGCATTTTTCATTGGGAATATCCGAAATCCAGTCGGTTTTTTCATCATATACGGGCTGCATATTGCGATTACAATCGCGGCGATTGTCATAGGTTTTTTCGTTGAAATCGAATTGTTCATTTCACAGGTCCATTTCATCCTCATTTCCGTGATTGGTACAGTACTGTTGCCGTTTAATTTATACAATCGGAATAAGCGTGAAAACTTGGTTGATCAATTGGAAGATGCAAATGAACGAATTTCGGAGCTGATTATTTTGGAGGAAAGGAACCGAATTTCCCGGGATTTACACGATACACTTGGTCAGAAGCTATCGCTGATCGGCCTGAAAAGTGATTTGGCTGGAAAACTGGTATCCCGTGATCCAAGGGCGGCTGAAAGGGAGTTGCGCGATATCAGACAGACCGCCAGCACGGCGCTGAAAGAGGTTCGGGAGTTAGTTGCGGGCATGCGGGCAACGAAGCTGGAAGATGAAGTCATCCACATTCAGCAAATGTTGAAGGCTGCTGAAATGGAGTACACAATCGCGGGCAATCCTTCATTCACCAATATTTCTGCCATCGTTGAAAGTGTTATGAGCATGTGCTTGAAAGAAGCCGTGACAAATGTCGTGAACCATAGTTTTGGAACGACTTGCCGTATTTCATTCCAGCATTTGCCGAATGAATTTGTCATTAATGTGGAAGACGATGGAATCGGTATTACAAGAGGCGGAGAGACGTCACCCGGAAATGGTTTGACAGGGATGCGGGAGCGACTTGAGTTTGTCAACGGAAGTCTTCGTGTCGAGGGCGGCGAAGGAACGAAATTATCGATTCGTGTTCCTGCAGTCATACAACATATTATGGAGAGTGATTGACGTGATTCGTATTGTTATAGCGGAAGATCAAGGGATGATGCTCGGGGCACTTGGATCATTGTTAAATATGGAAGAGGATATGGAAGTGGTCGGCAAGGCGAAAAACGGTGAAGAAGCGGTCGCGCTGGTGAACGAACATCAGCCCGATGTCTGCATCATGGACATTGAAATGCCGGTAATGACGGGACTTGACGCAGCAGAAGAACTGCATGGCAAGGATTGTAAAATTATTATCTTGACGACATTTGCAAGAACCGGTTATTTTGAACGCGCTAGAAAAGCCGGCGTTCGTGGCTATTTATTGAAAGACAGTCCGATTGAGGAACTAGTCAGCTCAATTCGGACGATTATGGACGGCAGACGTATTTACGCACCAGAACTCGTAGACATTGCGTATGGGGACGGGGATGAAACGGAAAATCCGCTGACAGAACGTGAAAACCAAGTACTTAAGCTCATCGCCGATGGAAGGACAACGAAAGAAATCGCGGGGGAGTTGTTTTTGACGCCTGGCACAGTTCGGAATTATATTTCCGCGATTCTGGATAAACTCGACGTCGGCAACCGGATTGAAGCGATATCCCGGTTTAAGGAGAAGGGCTGGTTTAAGTGAATGGATTGCATTGCATAGTGAGACAGGAAGCCGACAGCGATGTCGGTTTTTTGTCGTCTACATATTGGAGTTAGGGGGATGAAGCGGGTGGACCGACCGTATATCGTGCAGGAGCGACCATATAATCCGTGAGACCGACTATATAGACGGGCCAACCGACCGTATCCCCTTGCTGACCGATCAAAAACCCCCGCCAACCGACCATATCCCGCATCAACAATAGCCCCCGTTACGAACACCCGCCGAGTATGTTACAATTTTTCCAATAACGGAAAGTTCAAACAAGGGGGAATCAGGTATGTTTGAAGTCGATTATGCAAAACGGCTGGACGATAAAGACGCTCTAGCTATGTACAAAGATGAATTTTACCTATTGGAAAACGCAATCTATATGGATGGTAATTCACTTGGTTTATTATCGAAACGGGCAGAGCGCACACTATACAATCTGCTGGATTCATGGAAAACGCTAGGCATCGACGGCTGGACGGAAGGGGGTAATCCTTGGTTTTACTTATCGGAATCGGTCGGGGAGAAAATGGCGCCGCTCGTTGGAGGAGAAAAAGGCGAGGTCATTGCGACAGGATCGACAACGACAAATCTGCATCAGCTAGCCGCGACATTTTACAAACCGTCAGGAACTAAAACAAAAATTCTTGCCGATGAACTCAATTTCCCATCAGACATCTATGCACTACAAAGCCAGCTGGTACTGAAAGGGTATAATCCGGATGAACATCTTGTCCAGGTGAAGAGCGGTGATGGCAGGTTTCTTAATGAAGAAGATATTATAGGAGCAATGACGGATGACATCGCGCTCATCGTTCTGCCAGCCGTTTTATACAGAAGCGGTCAAGTGCTTGATATGGAAAAGCTGACGAAGGTTGCGAATGAAAAAGGGATTCCGATCGGCTTCGATTTGTGCCATTCAATCGGTGCTGTCGAACATGCACTGCATGACTGGGGAACAGATTTCGCTTTCTGGTGCACATACAAGCATTTAAATGGGGGTCCCGGCTCTGTCGCGGGATTGTTCGTCCATGATAAACATTTCGGTGAAGCACCTGGATTAGCAGGATGGTTCGGTTCGAAAAAAGAATCGCAATTCGATATGGATCATAGGATGGATCCAGCAATGGATGCAGCAGCGTATCAAATCGGGACACCTCACGTACTCAGTTTAGCACCGGTCATCGGTGCTCTCGAATTGTTTGAAGAGGTAGGCATTAACAAAATTCGTGAAAAGTCACTTCAGCTGACGGATTATATGTTGGCGTTAATTCAAGAAGAACTGTCCACACATGGCTTTACAATCGGCAACCCTGTAGATGAATCGCGGGGTGGTCATATCTTGCTCGAGCACGTTGAGGCGGCACGCATTTGCAAAGCGTTGAAAGAAGACGGTGTCATTCCGGACTTCCGTGCACCAAATGGAGTCAGGCTGGCGCCGGTCGCCCTATATAATTCCTTCGGGGACGTCTGGCATACCGTGCAGATACTGAAAGTGATCATGGATGAAAAACGCTACGAAAAGTTTGAAAATAAACGGGGTGTTGTCGCATGACGGGGAAATGGGTTGATATTTCACAACCGCTTCACAACAATATCGCGGAATGGCCAGGTGACACGCCGTTTTCATATGAGGTCGCATTTACAAAAGCGGAAACAGGTTCAGTCAATATCGGGAAGTTGACGACAAGTACGCATATGGGCACACATATCGATGCACCTTTTCATTTCGATGATAACGGCATGAAAGTGCTCGATTTGCCAATTGATTTATACATCGGACGCGCACGGGTACTCGATGTTTCAGGTAAAGAAAGTGTGGGCCGCTCTGATATAGAGGACATCGATTTTGGCGGGGCAGAACGAATATTATTGAAAACGGGCAGCCGTCCTGACGCAACTATATTCCCGCCATCCTTCACGTATTTGCGGGCGGATATTGGTCCTTTAATGAAAAAAAGAGGGGTTCGGCTCATCGGCATTGATACCCCGTCTGTCGACCCGGAAATAAGCAAAACGGTAGAAGCGCACCATTCGCTTAATGAAAACGGCGTCATGATTTTGGAAAACATCGTCCTCAGTGAAGTGGAACCGGGTGATTATGAACTGATAGCATTGCCGCTTCCGCTTCAAGGTGGCGATGGCAGTCCTGTTCGTGCGGTATTGCGTGCAATGGAAGGGGGTCCGCACCGATCATGACTGAAAAAGGGATTCATACGGATTTCAAAGACAATATGACGTACGGCGAATATTTGAATCTCGATAAATTACTGTCGAGCCAGCAACGCTTGTCCGGTCATCATGATGAAATGCTGTTCATCGTCATTCACCAGGTGAGTGAACTGTGGATGAAACTGATTTTGCACGAGCTCAACACGGCTATTCAATTAATTGAAAAAGACGAACTGCCGGAAGCGTTTAAAATGCTTGCACGCGTATCAAAAATTCAGACGCAAATCATTCAAGCATGGGATGTGCTGTCGACGCTTACACCCGCTGAATATATGGAGTTTCGGGACAGTTTGGGCCGTGCTTCAGGCTTCCAATCTTATCAAAATAGACTTATTGAATTTGCGCTCGGTTACAAACAGCCGCATATACTGAAGATTTACGAGAAAGATCCCGTACTTGCAAGTCATTTAGATGCGGCATTCCGCGCACCGGGTATTTACGACGTTGCGATAAGGGCGCTTGCGAGGGCCGGCTTTGCGATCAATCCCAAACTGCTCGACCGCGATTTTTCCATAACGTATAAAGGGGATCCATCTGTAGAGGATGCATGGCTGGAAGTATACCGCAATGTAGATGATCACTGGAACTTGTATCAGCTAGCGGAGAAGCTTGTGGATATCGAAGACAGTCATCAGCAGTGGCGCTTCCGCCATATGAAAACCGTCGAGCGGATTATCGGTTTCAAGATGGGGACGGGCGGCTCGACGGGTGTGAATTATTTGAAGTCCGTCCTGGATCATCAATTCTTTCCGGAGCTGTGGGCTATACGGACAAAATTATAATAGGGAAAACCGCCAGCATGTTACTATGCTGGCGGTTTTTATATTAATAATCGCAACAATAACCTCCTCAAAACAACGTCCAATATGTTTTCCTTGTCCGCATCGCAGGCAGGTATGCTGGCAATAAACCCGTCGAAATGATTGCCCATCGACAGTAGGAACTCCTCCGCGAACCGCTGTGGTTCATTGTCCCAACATGGAGACACCCAGTAGGCGAACAAATTGATTGTAATTATAATTTCCTATCGATGATTGCAACTTGGTCACCAATAATCGATAGGTCTACTCAACGTTAGTTCCATAAGAAGCACCACCATCACTGAGTTGTTATAGCAGTATATTCGCTTGGGATGGGGTGTGTGTGTGCGTTTAGCGTAAACCCTTTAGGAACAATTAGTCGACGATTTGGAAGATACGTCGTATCGGTCGGTTGGCATGATTATTTTTAGCAAAACTCACGGATTAGTCTTGATGCTTTTGATTGGCTGATGTTGAGATCTTTCGCGACACCTCTGGAGGTGCTGTTGTTTTGAAACGACTTTCTAACCAACGTTCGCGTGACTTCGTTTATGGCGTCGTCCAATGAATGTTGATGAATCAGCTCAGCAGTATTTTCTGCGCTATCTTTAATGACTTGCGGTAGGTCATCCACCTCGATTATGGAATTACTAGTTATGACCAATCGTTCGATTAAGTTTTCAAGTTGCCGTACGTTCCCCGGCCAAGGATAATAGAAGAGCATATTTAGACATTCCTCGGAGATTACTTTATTCATATTGTATTTTTGATTGAAATTATATAAAAAATTGTATGTTAGTGGAACAATATCTTCCTTACGGTCAGACAAAGGCGGCATGTGGATATCAATTACGTTCAACCGATAATATAAATCTTCTCTAAAGGTTTTATCGTTAACCATCTTCAGTAAATCCTGATTAGTGGCGGTAATAATGCGGATATCGACTGTTTTGCTTTCGTTGCTTCCAATCGGGAAAAACTGCTTATCTTGGATTACCTGAAGTACTTTGGCTTGTAAAGGTAATGCCAATTCCCCGATTTCATCCAGAAAGATTGTCCCGTTATGGGCTGCTTCGAGCAATCCTGTTTTTCCGCCTTTAAGCGCTCCGGTAAAAGCGCCGTTAGTGTAGCCAAATAGTTCAGACTCCAATAGATCTGCGGGGATTGCGGCACAATTGACAGTTAAAAACGGACCATCTTTTCTTTTGCTTATGTTGTGTAAGTGGTGGGCGATGACCCCCTTTCCAGTTCCCGATTCGCCATGAATTAGAATTGTTGAGTCAGTAGGAGCCACCCTTTTGCAAAAATTTAATATGCCTTTGACTTTTTCGCTGTTTGTAATGATTGCATTCGCGGGACTCGTGTTAGAGGCTTCCTCCTCTTCCTCTTGGTGCTCTTTCTTCATAATCAGTCTATTAAAGCTTTGAAGTTCAGTTGCCGTGGTAACGATATACTCTATTTCCCCGGCCTCGTTCAGGATCGGGATGGCCCTCGTCAATAATTCGGCCCCGATATAGGTCTGCTGCCTAAGAGAAACAGGTTCTTTTCTTTTAAATACTTCAGGAACGATAGATGGATTCCAATAACCTTTTTCAAACAGTTCATCGTTTAATTTGCCTAGGACATCAGCTTTTTTAAGACCATAATGTTTTTCGCAAATTCTATTGACGTAAACAATTCGCGCATCACTGTCCAATACATAAATTTCATCTGACGAGTAATCTAAAATTTTCAACATGGATTCTAGTGTCAAATCAACACTCTTTAATACTAATTTGTCTAACATTATTCATCCCACCCTTCACTAGAATATTGAGTCAATTATGAACTATTAGATTAATTTTTTGAGTTAAATTGAACTCAATTATAGCAGGGTTTTAAAAAAGTGGCGATGGAAAAGTGTGTTTTTTGGGATTTTTCTAACTTGGCACGCAAGTTGCATATATAAATAGCAACGTGAATCTACAAGGTCTTCTTTGATTGACACGTCATCTTTTGAAGTATTGGAAATGGAGGGTGAAGTAAAAATATGAATAGAACATCTGAAGTATTTGATATTACGATTATTGGGGGCGGCCCCGTAGGGTTGTTTACAGCCTTCTATGCAGGTATGCGCCAGGCATCGGTAAAAGTCATTGAAAGTTTACCGCAATTAGGGGGGCAATTATCCGCACTTTATCCTGAAAAGCATATTTACGATATTGCTGGATTCCCGAAAATAGGGGCGCAGGAACTCGTAGATAATTTAATAGAACAAATGAATCAGTTTGAACCGGCAATCTGTTTAGGGGAATCAGTAGAGGTTGTCGAAAAAGAAGAAGATGGTGTATTCAAGCTAACAACGAATGAAGCTATCCATTATACAAAAACGATTATCATTACTGCTGGAAACGGTGCATTCCAACCGAAAAAAATGAATATACCCGGAGAAGAACAATTCCAAAATAAGAACTTACATTACTTTGTAAAAAATGTAAGCGAGTTCAAAGGAAGAAAAGTAGTATTGTTCGGCGGTGGCGATTCGGCTGTCGATTGGGCATTAATGCTGGAGCCTATTGCGGAGAAAGTGACCCTTGTTCACAGAAGAGATAAATTCCGGGCTCACGAACACAGTGTCGAGTTATTAAAACAATCAAATGTTGAAATTGTTACACCTTATGCGCCGACAGAACTTGTGGGAGCCGATCGTATCGATAAGGTGGTTATCCAGGAAACAAAGACCGGCGAATCCATCGAGCTTGAGGTAGATGATGTACTCGTCAATTACGGGTTTGTTTCCTCTCTTGGACCCATTAAAAACTGGGAGCTTGAAATCGAGAAAAACTCCATTGTCGTGAATTCCAGAATGGAAACAAATATTGAAGGTATTTATGCAGTCGGAGATATTTGCACGTATGACGGCAAAGTGAAATTGATTGCCACTGGTTTTGGAGAAGCGCCTATTGCAGTGAGTAATGCAAAAGTGTTTGTAGACCCGACAGCGAAACTGCAGCCGCTTCATAGTACAAGTGTAATGGGTGACAAAGAGGATGCACCCAAAAAAGAAACAGTCACGATAGGATAAAAAAGGATTGGAGGAGATGGTATGGCCAACTTTACGATGGTCGATCAAAGTACCTGTATTGCCTGCGGTGTCTGCGGCGAACTAGCACCTGATCTATTTAACTATACCGACGACGGTATTTCTTATGCAATTCTTGACAACAACACCGGAGTTACAGAAGTGTCCGAAGACTTGATTGAAGACTTAGAAGATGCCTTCGATAGCTGTCCAACTGATTCGATCAAGATGGCAAATACGCCTTTCAATTGTAAAAAGGACGAAGCGAGCTAAAGCGATAAGCAACTTTCATTTCATGATAGAAAATCGGGATAAAAAAATCATATAACAAGGGAGAATGAAAAATGGCTTATAACAAAGTAGAAAACGCGGCGAACAGAACATTCGAGAGAACGATGACATATGACAAATACACGGATCCGAAAGTGCTTGATCAGGAAATGGATCTTATTTTCTCCAAATCATGGCAATTGGTAGGTCATGTCAGTCAAGTGGAAAAAGCGGGTGCATTCTTTACAGCTGATGTGGCAGGTGAACCTTTAATCATAATCAGAGGGACTGATGAAGTACTCCGTGCTTTTTACAATGTGTGTCCACATCGTGCAACGAAGCTTGAAAAAAGTGAGAATGGTAAAAAGAAAATTTTACAATGTATGTATCACGGATGGACGTTTAAAACAGACGGGAAATTGAATAAAGCGCCTAACTTCCAAGGTGAAGATGCGGCTTGTGTACAGGACGCTTGTCTGCGGTCAGTCCGGATGGAAGTGTTGGAGTCGTTGATTTTCGTTAACTTGGATGACAATGCTACACCTTTAATCGATTCATACGGCGATTTCTTTGATAGATTAAGTAAGTTCCCTTTCATCAGTGAGTTAAAACGAACTCATAGAAAAACACGTGTCATTAAAGCGAACTGGAAGGCATACATCGACAATTATTTGGAATGTGACCACTGTCATATCGCACACCCAACCTTCGTTGATGCACTTGACATGAATGATTATCAAATCATTACATGTGAGAATTATTCTGTTCAAGGAACAATCGTCAAAGCTGACAAGCAATATGGCGAAGTAAACTTGAATGAGGCAGAAATGCAAGGCGGTTCTTTCTTCTGGCTATGGCCGAATCTGATGTTGACAATCTATCCGGGACCTGGGAATATGGCATCCATAGAAATGATCCCAATCGATCACGAAACATCGTTGGCGGTTTACACATATTATTTCCGCGAGGATAACTTGGAAGCGTTGAATCAAGACGAGAAGGATTTAATGGCGTTTGCGGAACAAGTACGTGCAGAAGATATAGATCTCGTGGAACTTGAGCAAATCGGTTTCCGTTCACGCGCATTCAACAAAGGTCATTATGCTTCATCTGAACAGGCAATTGTACAATTTCATGAAATGGTATTGGAGGCTCTCAATGAATAATCTAGCGATTAAAACTAATGAAATGAAAAAGTACTTACTTATCAATGGGGAAAAGGTGGAAACGGAAAACTATGCACCTCTTTACTCTCCATACTCACAGGAAAAGATTGCTGACATTGCGATGGCAGATAAAGAATTAACGATAAAAGCAATAGACGCCGCCCATGAGGCACGTCAACTAATCGGCGGCATGCCAGCCTACAAACGTGCGGAAATTCTGGAAAATGTTGTTCTATTATTAAAAGAGAGGGCAGATGAGGCGGCAGAAATCATTTCCCTTGAATCGGCCAAGCCGCTTATGTTCGCAAAAGCGGAAGTCGCAAGAACGGTAGAAACGTATAAATTTGCAGCGGAAGAAGCGAAAAGAATTCACGGTGAAATGATTCCTTTTGACGCAGCAGTTGGTGGTGTCGGTAGAATTGGCTATACACTGAGAGAACCAATCGGTGTCATTGGTGCTATCACGCCATTTAACTTTCCGCTGAACCTAGTGGCACATAAAGTTGGGCCCGCGATTGCGGCTGGAAATACGATTGTATTAAAACCGGCATCGCAAACGCCGCTCACTGCTCTTTTCATCGCAGAACTCTTTGCGGAAGCGGGTCTTCCAGCAGGTGTTTTGAATGTAGTGACTGGTCCCGGCAGTGTAGTTGGAGAGGCAATCGTAGAAGACGACCGAGTGAGTATGATTACATTTACGGGCAGCCCTGACGTGGGCATCGGTATTAATAACAAGGCAGGATTGAAAAAAACAACGTTAGAATTAGGTTCAAACTCAGCATTAATTATCGATAAAGATGTGGAAATTGACGGTATTATCGACCGTTGTACGATGGGTGCCTTTTCCAATCAGGGGCAAGTATGTATTTCAATGCAACGGGTATTTGTCCATGAAGAAAATTATGAAGAATTTATCACGAAATTTACAGAAGCGACAAAACAGCTGAAATTGGGTAACCCGCTTGATCCGGAAACGTATGTCTCTTCTCTAATTACGAAGGGGGAATTGGAGCGTGCCGTCAGCTGGATTGAAGAAACAAAACAAAGTAATGCAGAAATCCTAACGGGTGGTAAGGTGCGGGATAATGTTCTAGAACCGACAATTATCGCGAATGCGGATCAGTCATTGAAAGTTTCATGCCAGGAAGTTTTTGCACCAATTGTGATTGTGAATCAAGTGAAATCACTAGAAGAAGCTGTAGAACTAGTGAATGATTCTCGCTTCGGGCTACAAGCCGGTATCTATACTAATAACGTGAAAAATGCCTTTTACGCATCGAAAAATCTACATGTCGGCGGCGTTATCATTAATGATGTTCCGACATTCAGGGTTGACCAAATGCCGTATGGCGGCGTAAAAGATAGCGGTACGGGCCGTGAAGGTATCAAATATGCGGTAGAAGAGATGACGGAATTAAAACTGGTCGTTTGGAATCAAGGGTAAAGGAGATTGTGATGAAAACATATAAAATTGCAGTTATAGCCGGTGACGGAATTGGTCCAGAAGTAATCGATGAAGGAATCAAGGTATTAAATAAGGTTGCTGCTCTTGACGGAAACTTCCACTTTGATTTCACACATTTTCCATGGGGCTGTGAGTATTACACGAAGCATGGAAAAATGATGGCTGACGATGGTATAGAGCAGTTGAAAGAGTTTGACGCAATCTATTTGGGAGCTGTTGGTTTTCCAGGGGTTCCCGATCATATCTCCTTATGGGACCTGCTATTAATCATCCGTAAGGAATTCGATCAGTATGTCAATATTCGTCCGATCAAGCTTTTAAAGGGTGCCCATTGCCCGTTGGCTGATGTTAAGCGCGAAGACATCGACATGTTATTTATCCGTGAAAATACCGAAGGTGAATATTCAGGCGCAGGGGACTGGTTATTCAAAGGGAAAGAAAACGAAGTTGTGCTGCAAAACGGAGTATTTTCCCGAAAAGGAACGGAACGAATTATTCGCTACGCATTTGAAACGGCTAAAAAAGAAGGACGTAGCCTGACAAGTATCAGCAAAGCGAATGCATTAAATTATTCGATGGTTTTCTGGGATCAAGTATTCGAAGAAGTGAGTGCGGATTATCCGGAAGTGGAAACAGCGTCTTATCTTGTTGATGCGGCAGCAATGCTGATGATTACGGATCCTAAGCGATTTGAAGTTGTCGTTACATCCAATTTGTTTGGGGATATCCTGACAGATGTAGGGGCGGCTCTAGCCGGAGGAATCGGACTTGCTGCGGGAGCGAACGTGAACCCTAAAAGAGAGTTCCCATCAATGTTTGAACCTGTCCATGGTTCAGCGCCGGATATTGCCGGCCAGGGAATCGGGAATCCACTTGCGTCGATTTGGTCGGCGAGTCAAATGCTCGACTATTTCGGTTACGAGCAATATGGTAAACTTGTTGTAGACGCTATCGAACAACTCTTAGTAGAGGGTGCTACACTGACACCTGATATGAAAGGGACGGCTTCTACATCTGAAGTGGGAGATCGACTCGTTGGTATTATGACTAGCTCAATAACTGCGAACGTATGAGTAAAGTCTGTCGGTGTTATATACATAACACCGATAGACTTTTTAAAAAATTCCCGTCTATTTTTCGCCAACAATTATTGCAACATTCGGGAATTTGTTGGAAGAAAGAATTTATTTAGGGGGAAATACATGAGAACCAATACGATTGATAAACAAATATTGGCGATAGCATTATCATTAGTAGCACTGTTAGTTGTACCAATTTTGATTAATCCTAAACAGGGAACCGCTTTTTTAAAGACGATACTGGATTTCATCACCGGACGCTTCGGCCCTTTATACTTGTGGGCTTGTCTTGGTATATTCGGCTTTCTGATTTGGTTGGCCTTCAGCAAATACGGGAAAATTAAATTAGGTAAAGGTAATCCCGAGTTTTCCACTTTCAGCTGGTTAGCATTGATCTTTACAGCGGGAATCGGTTCTGGGATTATGTATTGGGGAATCATCGAGTGGGCGTTCTATTATACAGCACCGCCTTACGGGATGGATCCAAAAAGTGTTGAAGCAGCAAGCTTTGCACCAACGTATGGCATGTTCCACTGGGGATTTTCGGCTTGGGCCATTTATTGTGTCCCTTCGATTCCGATCGCATATGCAGTCTACATAAAAAAACAAAAGTCATTTAGGCTAAGTACGGCATGTCGTGGAATCATCGGCGACCGGGCGGATGGATTGCTTGGAAAAGTGATTGATGTTTGTTTTATGTTTGGGCTCATCGGTGGTATCGGAACTTCTTTGGCTCTTGGAACACCACTCCTTGCAGAGGGAATCCATCATATGTTCGATGTTGAGAAAACGCTTACATTGAATTTGAGCATTGTTGTTGCATTGATGATTTTCTTTTCGATCTGTCTCTATTTCGGTCTGAAAAAAGGGTTGAAGTTGCTAAGCGACTGGAATCTTTATTTATATGTTGCGATTGCAGTGTTCATTTTCATTTTTGGTCCAACTGCCTTTATTATCGCAAGCTTTACAGATAGTGTCGGAGTGCTCTTCTCAAACTTTTTCAGAATGAGTCTATATACGGACCCTGTCGGTAAGTCAGGATTCGGTGAAGTGTGGACGTTGTTCTATTGGGGTTGGTGGTTCTCTTACGCTCCTTTCACAGGCATGTTCGCCGCTCGTATTTCAAAGGGAAGAACCATCAAAATGCTCATTCTTGGTCAATTGATTGGCGGGACGTTAGGGTGTTGGCTTGCTTTCGCGATTTTCGGCAACACGAGTATGTTCTTTGAGATTAGCGGTCTTGTACCAGTGCTTGATATTTTACAGAATGAAGGTGCACCTGCAGCGATTTTGGCATCTTTAAATGCCTTGCCACTTGGCGGAATTGTTGTGGTCCTCTATTTACTTATCGCGGCAATTTTTCTTGCCACTACAGTCAATTCGGCAGCTTATACATTGGCGGATGTAGCGTCCGTAAACTTGAAGGAAGGTGAAGAACCAGTTCGTTGGTACCGAGTGTTCTGGGGAATTGTCTTAACCAGTATTTCAATCATATTAATGTATGGCGATGGATTGGAAGCTTTGCAAACGTTATCGATTATTACTGCTTTACCTCTCGTGTTCATCATTATGTTAATGATTGCCTCATTCATGAAATGGGTGAGAGTGGATTATGACTCAGTGATGTTAGAGCAACAAAATACCGTTTCTGAAATTGCTGTTGAAGAAGAGGTTCCTGTTTCTAAAGTCGAAAAGAAAAAGACAAAGGGTCTAGCGGGTTCAAAGCTATCACCCAAAGCGGATTTTAAGTAAAATGAAAAAGGCTATTCCTACTTTCCGTGGGGTAGCCTTTTTGGATTGTATTGGACGATAAATCCCTGGTTAATGAAGGTTCAGACTGGTACAATTCCAGTTTGCCTGAGGATGATATGTTAAATGAAATTGTTCACGAATGAAACGAATGGTAGGATTAGTGGAATGAATACTTCGATTAAAAAGTGCATTCTATATATATTAAAGTAAAGAATTCCATATAACCGCTGCGGCTATCCCTGTTAAGGCGCCTTCGCTCAGTTTATACACCGGATTCAATACCCCAATTTATATAGAGAACAGGAAGAAATGGAGGACTGAAAATGCGTTGGATAATAATCATTGTCTTAGCGATTGCGGCAGAGTTTTTTGCACGCTTTCTAACGAGAAATATGGAAGATAAAAAGAAGCGGGAAAAGCTGCTTGCACTCATTTGGTTGGCATTCGGGGCAGTTCTAATCGCAGTGTGGTTAGTTGGGCGTTTCTTATAGGAGATTTTCACGTCAGAATCAAAACTTAAGAAATTCTTCATGATTATGTGCAGTGAATCTTCAGAAGTAGCGTTCATTATTAAGAAGATGAACATTACTGACTGAAAAGGTGTGAAAAATATGAAGAAATTGCTCTTTATTCTATTGATGGTTGTGCTGAGCTTTGTAGTAGTAATAAATAACAAAGAAACAAAAATAGAGAAAGCGGACTTCAATAGTGTGGCAAAAGCGATCATTCTAGTGGATGCTGAAACCGGCAAAGTGATTTATGAAGAAAACAGTGCAGAAGCATTACCGATTGCGAGCTTGTCCAAGCTGATGACGCAGTATCTTGTGCTGAACGCAATCAAAAATGGTGCGTTATCTTGGGAAAGTACATATGAACCAAGCGACTACGTCCAGCAAACTGTAGGACGGTCCGCTACCGTGAAATTAGGAATGACGCCGGGTAATTCATATTCCGTGAAAGAATTGTTCACTGCCATGACAGTCATTTCAGCGAATGATGCAGCGATAGCGCTGGCTGAAATGGTTAGCGGAACAGAAGAGGCATTCGCCGATTTGATGAATAAACAAGCTGATAGTTTTGCCCTAAAAGAAACCACTTTCTTCAATGCCAGCGGATTGGACGGCGATTATATCGGTAAAGGGTATGAGCAAACGAATCGTGCTTCCGCCCGGGATGTTGCAGTTATTGCAAAACAGCTGATTGCCAACCATCCTGAAGTGCTCGACTTTACCAAGTTGGCAAGCTTCAAAACGGACAACGGAACTACACTTTGGAGTACCAATCTGATGTTAGCCGGCATGCCACAAGCCTTATTTGGAATCGATGGGCTGAAAACCGGATTTACAGATCAGGCGGGTTCCTGCTTTGCCGGTACAGGTGTATTTGACGGACGACGTATTATTTCGGTTGTCCTGGATGTCGAAGCGGATGGAAAAGATGCCATCAATCCGAAATTTAATTTGACTAGAGAATTGATTGAGCAATTTGTATTGGATTAATATTTTAAAGTGCCCCGCATGTTATACTGTTCATATAACATTCCGAAAAATGAGGCGATAGAATATGATGGAAAAAACACAGATAAACGAATGGAAAGAGAAATTACCGCTCATCGGAAAGATGATGGCACGTGAAGAAGTGCTATGGCTCAATCCCTTACTAGAATCGACAGTAACGGGTCTTCCGAAAACAGGCGTGACTGCAGCAGACGTGAAAGATGCATCAAATCGCCTAAAACGATTCGCACCCTATATCGAGCGTGTCTTCCCTGAAACAAAAGCGTCGAACGGTATTATCGAATCACCGATTACCGCCATTCCGAACATGAAAGAGGCCCTTTCCAACGCATACGGAATAACAATTCCGGGAGAACTACTTCTGAAAGAAGACAATGCTCTTCCAATCTCTGGTTCCATCAAAGCGCGTGGCGGTATCTATGAAATATTAAAACATGCCGAAACGCTCGCAATCGAACACGGCTTGATAACAACCGAAGACGACTACGCCAAGTTCGCGGAACCTGAATTTGGCAACTTGTTCGCGAAGCATAAAATTGCAGTCGGCTCAACCGGAAACCTTGGCCTGAGCATCGGCATCATGAGCGCAAAGCTCGGTTTCAATGTCACCGTTCATATGTCTGCTGATGCGAAGCAATGGAAAAAGGATATGTTGCGTGAAAAAGGTGTAACGGTTGTCGAATACGCCGATGACTACAGCAAAGCCGTCGAAGAAGGGCGTCGCCAAGCAGAGGCAGATCCATTATGTCATTTCGTTGATGATGAAAACTCTCTCGATTTATTTTTGGGTTACGCAGTGGCGGGGGAGCGCGTTGCGTCGCAGTTAGAAGCGCGTGGAACAACAGTTAATGAAGACAGCCCGTTGTTCGTTTACCTGCCGTGCGGTGTTGGTGGCGGTCCTGGAGGTGTAGCATTTGGATTGAAGCTTGCTTTTGGTGATGCGGTACGTTGCTTTTTCGCGGAACCAACGCATTCACCGTGCATGATGCTCGGGATGATGACCGGTCTCCATGACGAGGTTTCGGTGTCTGACTTCAGTCTCGACAATAAAACCGCCGCTGATGGACTTGCAGTCGGTACTGCATCCGGATTTGTCGGCAAGACGATGGAACCCCTCCTATCCGGTTGTTACACAATCGCCGATGATACGATGTTCAATCAATTGAAATTGCTTGCGGATACAGAAGGCATCAAACTTGAGCCATCTGCACTTGCTGGGATGACAGGTCCAGTACAGGTTATTCGTGGGAATGTGACAGAGGCGAAATCAGCCGCTGCCACCCACCTTGTCTGGGGAACAGGCGGCAGCATGGTTCCTGAAGCAGAGATGGATTTATATTACGGGATGGCTGGGAAATAATCCGCTTTATTTCCCGGGAAATCGACAACGGTTGGGAAATAATTCATCATATTGAAAAACCTCGCAGAAATGTGAGGTTTTTTGTCTATATTGGGTATTGTTTTTTGAATAGCGGTTACTGCATCTCCTTATGCGAAAATGGACATTTTCCTCGAATCGGTTCCACATCATCGCCGATGAAAAACTGTTTCCATTCGTTATGCTCTGGATCTCCGAAGTGACTGATGTCGGGATGTTTCGGCAACTGGTCCCAAACTTCAACACGTTCACGTACCTTTTCACGCGACATAAGGCCGCCTTTTTCCGTCCCTTTTAACCCTTCGAATATGCGACGAGGCTGGAAACCGAGCACCATTGCATTGCCAAGATCCCGCGTCTTCCGCTGCTTGTATGCCGGTGCATTACCAAACACAAAAATCGGCTCGCCGTGAAAACGGAAATCCCATAGATGATGGTCGGGGTCACGAGGACTATCTGGAGGCCATTCAATTTCATCCACACCATGTAAGTATTGCAATATTTCCCAAAACTGCTTCCGATACTCTTCCAAAGAACCTTCTGTTTCGAATGGCTCCACAAATACGAATAAACCATGCCGCTTATGCTCGGGGTTGTCGAAAAGCGCCAAAAACGACTTCAACATCTTCGGCAAGTTGGACCAGTCGTTTTGCGTTACATACCCATAACGCAATTCGCCCTTCAACTCTCCTCCCATACCGAAATAACAAGGAAATGTCTTATCCGTCACAGTCTCATGGAACGTACGGTATTCCTTCAACAACCAATCAGGCAAGTCGGTACGCTCCGCAAAGTCCTCTTTTGTCAATAAAGCCTTATCTGTAAGAATCATTGTTTCTCCTCCATTTAACGTAATCTGTATATATACCCATTCCCGTCAGGAGATGGATAAAACCATTAAAATGTTTATATAGTATTTGATGGGGAAGTGTAAAGAAGACGAAAAAAATAATTGGAGGAACCAGCATGAATTCCCCTATAGAAAAAACTGATACTACAAAATGCAATACAGAGTATGATACGCTGCGCCGTGTAATCCTATGTCAGCCTAAGTTTATGGCTATCGAAGAAGTGATTAACGACGTACAGAAAGAATACGAAGATGAAAATATAAATGTCGAATTGGCAATGAAGCAACATAAACAATTTGAAGAACTCCTTAAAAAACACGGAGTTGAGGTCATTAAATTACCGTCATCCGAAAAATTTCCGGAACAAGTCTTCACAAGAGATATCGGATTTACTGTAGGAGATGATATTTTTGTTTCAGAAATGGCAAGTGATATTCGTAAAGGGGAGGAAGAGGCGCTTGAAGAATGGCTTGAGGACGAAGAGATTTCATTCCAAACCACAACCGATCATGTAGAGGGCGGAGACGTCATCGTCGATCGCGGTACATTGTTTGTCGGCATCAGTAGTCGTACATCCATAGAAGCGGCCAAGAAGTTAAATGCTGATCTCCCGGACTACTCAGTTATTCCTGTTCCTTTCGATGAAAAATATTTGCATCTCGACTGTGTATTCAACATCCTATCACCCGAAGTAGGACTGATTTTCCCGAGAGCATTCGATCCAAGAATCGTCGATATGCTTTCCGCGACATACAAGCTCATTGAAGTGTCCGAAGAGGAGCAATTCACGATGGGGACGAACGTCCTGTCCATTGGTGACAAAAAAGTGTTCAGCCTGCCGCAAAACAAGCAAGTCAACACACAAATGCGTGCCCACGGATTCGAAGTCATCGAAGTCGAATTCGATGAAATCATCAAATCCGGCGGTTCTTTCAGATGTTGCTCGATGCCGGTCAATAGAGAATAGACGTGATTGAAGACCCCTCTGCGAAGTGGGGTTTTTTGATTTTATGGGACCTTAAGGATAACAATATCCTATAATATTTGCCTGTCAAACAGGGGTAAACGGCTATTCGGATAACCAACTATTATCATATAGTATGGTTAGGGGGACGATAATAGTATGGGACAACGTAAAAAGTGCAAAAAAGTTGTAAGAATGCTTGAGTGCAAAAACTATAGTGAAAAGATTATATGCAAGACGCTTGTAGAAGTTAACCCAACAACTATTTCTGATAGTAGTATCATACCTACAATAAACAGATATTTTTATATACCGGTATCCAATACTGTTTTGACGAATGGGGTAACTATACCTTCAAATCTATTTTATAACGATGTTGGAAGCCAAACGACTGAATTTGTGATCTTCAATCCAAATGGGTACGTTAATCTATACGTCAACGGAGTAATGCAAGAAGGGGGATTGTATATGGTGAATGAGAACGCTTTAATAATTAATCCCACTCCTGGAACAATTCGCGCGGGCACTTCCATTATCGTTGAATCGTTAGGGTTTTCATCCCAATTGATCTTATAAATAGATTCAGGTTTTTATCTGGACAGCCCTGTCATCCCATAGAAATTTGCATGTACTATAATGTAGATGAATGGAGGTGAATCAAATGGCGCTTTCCCTTATTAATATCAACGTGAACGTATCAGGTACTTCGGCAAGGTTTTTTAACGTATTGGCAGCACCTTTAGCGGTCGTCGATGGTACAACCGTCCCTGCGACTGCTTTTCTGGATGACAGTGGGGTTGCTGCAACTGCTTTTCCGATAGTAACGAATGGTTACTACAATTTTTATTTAAACGGTGTACTGCAAGAGGGCGGTTCGTATACAATTTCTGCAACTGAATTGACTTTTAATGAAGTTACTGGAAGTATATCAGCCGGAACTCCACTAGTAGTAGAAGTTGTAGAGCTAGTTACCGTAATTTAACGTAATGACTCTTCATTCGAATGAAAATTTGGCTGTTTGGGACAAGTTTCTGCATTCCATGATAGTGCAAAACCCTGAAAACCAATTATTTTATCGGATGAATGAATAAAGGAGCTCTCCGTGATAAGCATTGGGAATCTTCTACCGACTTTTGCCCGGTTCTAACATGCTGAAAAATCTCACACGGCAAGGAAATACAGTTAGCCTCGCTCACCCGCTAGATTTTCCCCCATGCATGTCTCTGCCAAATTTTTTCGTTAGTTATCGTGGCAGTTACTTCTTTTATTCCAACTGAACACCTGAAATGGAGAATTTCGAATGAATCCATTCCAGGCATCACCATTTAAAGATACCCAACGCGGGTATCTTTTTTTCTGTTTTTTATACCGCTTTAGAAAAAAGTGTTATTTCATTGGATTGATATAAAAAATTGCAAAGAAAAATCATGAATGGTGTACTTGTATGAGAAAGAATTACGATAGTTTAGACTATCATGATAACTATGCTACACAAGTACTCTTTTAATGAATGCTTCAGCTTTCAAGCAAATTCCCCTGTGCCGGAATCGGATGTTCGTTCAGCATTCTGGCTAGATGGATCGTATTGTAAGCAAGCATTTCAACATGCTTTTTTGTGAAATCATTCGTTTGCCCAGCTGCGATATAAGATGGACCGGGTCCTGCTTCTCCAACCCAATATGTATCGACATTCGGAGGAATGACAAACCCGATATGCGATAACCCATATAGAATGGAAGCGGCGGCATGCTTTGCTCCGTCTTCGTTGCCTGTTACAACAACCCCACCCACTTTATTATAATACACGGCTTGTCCTTCATCATTCGTCTCCCCGCTACTTCCATACAGTCTTTCAATGGCAAGCGTTGCAATACTACTTTTTTCACCAAGCCAAAGCGGCGTCCCGATAATAAGAATATCCGCCTCTTTCACCTTTTCAAATAGTTGCGGCCACTCATCGCCGTCTCCCATGTCAGGATCCATTCCGTAGGAAATCGCGTAATCCGCCAATCTAACTACTTCTGATTCAACATTTTCATTGTCATAAATTTGGCAGACCTTCTTCGCAAGTGCCTCTGTATTCGATTCCTCCTCCGAACTTTTCAACGTCGCATTCAAAAATAGTGCTTTCAACGCTCCCATCAAAATCCTCCTCTAGCATTTTGCCTTCTACTCTATCAGTACCCTGTGAGTCCGAACAAAAACGTGTGAAGAAGAACAATCCATTCAGGATCAAATAAGGAGTCTGAAACCAAAAATAAGAACCAAATAAGGTAAAGTGGAGTACCTAATTTAGTCCTAATTCTGTTTAATCAATTCTACTTTCCTGTACGCACACCTACTCCATGCCCTTATCAAACTCGTCTCGCGCACGCTTCACCACTTGATTCAACTCTTCCTCAGGAACGCCCCTTAAATAATAAGCAACCGCGGCCTTGCCGATTGCATACGTCCCACCGCTTGCAATACTTGCACTAATCGCGGATCCCGCTCCCGGTAGAACTAGATTCGCAAACTTACTGCCTTGCTGTGCAATCATCCGTAGCGTGAAACCGGTCGCCCCAATTCCGCCAAGCGAAACAAGAAGTTCCCTGGCTGTCTTGAATTCCAAGTCACGTCCCGACAAGTAAGCGACAATCATTAACAGAACCGTCTGCAGCGATAGCAGGACAGCGATATCCATCGCGATAATCGGACTAAGCGCAACAGTGGCAGCAAGCGCTGAAAACACTTTGATGAACCGCAGCGCAATCTTCTCGGCAATCTTATTGACCCGTATCGTCATGCCGAGGTGGATGGCCGCCCGTATGTCGATACTTTGTTCCAAAAAATCCAGCAGCTCCTCAATCCCGTATCGACCATCAAATTCAATCGTCAACTCACGGCGTTCTTCTTCAGACAAATTATCTGCCTCTCGGTTCCACTCGATATAAGAAGAAACGGGGATAATCGCTTCCACTTGCGCTTCCTGCTCCTTGAAAATACGCATAAGCTGCGCTTTCTTCTCCTCAATCAATTCCACTTTGCCCTTCGGATAATCCGCAGGATTTTTAATACGGGAAGGATTCAACTCATCCACATGTGTAATAATGCCGACCATCGGCAAGTCATATCCCGCATTCAGCATCATCTTTTTCGCACTATCCACGTCAATATCGATATGCGCCCGCTCCGTCGCTTTCTGCAAAAATAGAATCGCATCCGGACGAAACCCCTTAATGACGTTCGCAAGTTCCGCCTCAGCTGTCTGATCAAACGATTCGGATTCACCAATTCCGCGCGTATCAATTACTTCAAAATACACTTGGCCATCCGATTCATATGTAAACCGCCGCGCTTCCTTCGTCCCGATTTCAACGTCGCTCACTTCCGCAAGATATCTCCCGCTCATCGCATTGATCAAACTACTTTTACCGACACCCGTCCTGCCAACGAGCACAAAGCGGGGAGGACGGGGATCCTTCAAACCTTCCAGCAATTTATTCAAATCCTTATCATCCAGCAAAACATTCATCAACTTCTCCTGCTGCTTACCTGACAACATATTACCCGGAATTTTAGCGAGTAAATCCTCCAAGTAGTTGTTCAAGTTCCCGATATGATTCATACGTTTCTGCATCTCTTCGAATTGGGGATTCATGAAGATCAATCCTCCTTTTTGGCATAGTTACTAGTTCTATACCCGTTTTGGATGGATATCAGTCGGAATGAATTCCTAAAACAGTGTGGTTTGAAAAACGAGGATAGGGGGATCGGAAAGGCATGTAAATAAATGAATTCAGAGGAGGATCTATTTTGAAACCAACTATCAAGTACGATATCGAAGAAACGCTAATCCAATTGATCCATGATGATGGAGAAGTTGTTGTTAAAAGAGCGGTTTGGGTAGAAGGTGAAGACCTTTGTGCGATTTTTGATTTAGATGAAGAGTGGTTCCCTTATGTCTGTACAATAAGCGGCGATTTAGGTCATGTGCTTGCTACTGAATGTGTGAATATAGTAGAGATTGAGTAGGGCGAAAAGTTTTATACTAAAAAATAATTCATTCGAAAATCAGTGCGAAGGCGGTTAAACGGATGGAAGAGAATATAAAAGTCACTATTTCCAATAAACATACAGAGGAGTATGAAGCCGTTTTATACGTCTGCAACAAATGTCTCGAAATGCATGCTGATGAAACCTACATGTGCGAAGTCTGCACCTGCGAAAGTTTGCGGATTGTCCCTGAATCAGAATTGATTAATAAATTTGAAGGAAGGGAGGGAAATTGAACTTTAAAAGTATAGATATCCAAGTACTAGACAGCAGTGGAGCGATGGTTGTTCAAAACGGCATATTGGTAGAAAGCGAGAGGGTGTGCGCGATTTACGATATGGACGAAGAGGATTTTAAATTTGTCTGTACAACACGTTACGAATTGAACACTATTCTCGCCGCTCAAGATTTCCGCATGAAATATTTGGAGAAAATTGAACGTTTCTGCTCTGAATGTGGAACGGCGATGGAGGAAGGCTTTTGTTTTGAATCTGATGCAACATTATATTGCAGTGAAGAATGTCTGACGAAAGTAATTACATGGGATGAATATTTAGCAATGTATGACAATGGCGATGGTGATGCTTACTGGACAGACTGGTATGACTGTTGAGGATTTATAGCGCGCGAAGGATCACGAAGAATTGAAAGGCCTATATAATTTAACCATGTAAATGGCAACTATATGATATGATTTATTTATATTAACAGGTAAGTCTTTCGGAGATTTTAAGTATGAAAATAAGATTAAGAATAGGTGAATACAATCAAAAAAACAGTTCATGTTGTAGGAGCAATTATTGAAAACGAAACCGGAAATATCCTTTGTGCACTACGAGGACCAGAAATGACCTTACCGAATTACTGGGAGTTTCCAGGTGGAAAGATTGAAAAAGGCGAAACAAAAGAAGAGGCCTTGAAAAGGGAAATTCAAGAAGAGCTTGGATGTATGATTGAAGTATTTGATCAAGTTGATGATACGACATATGAATACGAAAAAGTTATTGTAAGATTAGAGACGTTTATAACTAAAATTTTATCTGGTACACCTATTGCAACAGAGCACGCACAAATAAAATGGGTACCCAGAAAAGAGCTATTGACTCTTACTTGGGCACCCGCAGATATTCCCGCTATTGAGAAGCTATTATCTAATTAGATCGTGATATAAATCTTCAGGGATAGACCGATGTAGTTTCCAGAGAATCGTCATCGGTTTGTCTCCATGACTACTTATATAATCAAGTTCCCCCAAATACATGAATGGTAATGTCATGCCATGCATCTTTGAAAATTTACGAACAAATAAATGAACATGGGTATTACGCTCTTTATGATTTACGTACTCTTGTCCTTGAGCAGAAGTATGTGACGTTTTATTTTGGCTTTGCCAATGAAATGTAGTAGGGTCTTTAAAGAAATCCTTGTAGTGTAAATGATCTTCTACGTCTTCGGCTTTGTTAAGATTTATAAATAATAAATAGTGATTATCTACCTTACTAATTCCCTCACGCCAAGAACCTTCAGGCACTTTAGCTTCAAAAATAAACATTAATTCATTTCTGGAGTAATTTCGATAAAGTGCTAGTTTTTTCTCTTGCTCTAAAACGAGTTCGGTACGAAATGTTCTTCTGAAATCGATTAAACCGTATTCCAATCGTTCTTTGATGTAAGCAAAGTAAATATCGTCATTAAACAGTTCAGTGATTTCGGGGTTTACAAAGAACGTTTCTTCTATTAATTTTCCGAAACTCCATGTTTGTTTTTTAGTGCCTTTTGATAATCGATCCATGGCTCGCAAAATTAGAGTATCATGTTGCTTGCGCTTAATTTCAAAATCAAATCTCTTTGTCAGCCAGCTCACAACGGTATCCACAGATACTTCGTTAGTAAATTTAGCAAGATACAAAATCGCGTACTCATAAGGCCACTTTATAGGGAGCGCACTTTCGATTCGTTCAACGATCGCATATCTAAAATCATCGGCTAAAATCCACTCATCAAAAGCGCTAAGATCTTTCATATACTTCTTTGTCCTAACCCATGACTTATGGTTGTACAAAAAGAATGTTAGGCTAGGCGCTTCCTCGATATACAAAAAGTCCTCCAATTCAGGTGATCTACCAATTTCACGTTTAAATTGAAAATACATTTCTTTTAGTACTTCTTTCGGATTAAGCCGAATATTTTCAAGTCGCTCTAAAATTTCTCTTTGTGCAATAGGGTCAAGTTGCACAACAGATCCACCGGGTGCATCTGCAAACTCATGGGAAACAGCCACGCGTAATGAATCAGCATCAAATGCCTTTGCATTATATTGTCCGGAAAGTGCTAAGGGGATGATAAATGACTTTTTATAGTTTCCTATGAAGTCGAGGACCGTAACATACTCTTTATTGTCTATCTTACGTAGTCCGCGTCCCAATTGCTGGATAAAAACAGTAGATGATTCCGTAGGCCTTAAAAACAACATGAGATTAACTTTTGGAATATCTATCCCCTCGTTGAAAATATTAACCGTAAAAATAATTGAAAGCATGTCCTTTGGATCTTCTAGTTTCTTTATTATTTCAGCACGAAATTCAACTGAATCTTCCCCGGTTAAACATTCTGTAACATATCCGCGCTTGTTGAATTCCTCCCGCATAAATTTTGCGTGGTCAATATTTACGCAGAAACCTAGTCCATGTAACGAGTTGCCGTCGTATCCATAGGTTTCTATTTTATCGATAATGAATTCAACCCTTGTAAATGTAGAAAGAGCCCTAACAAGGGATTGTTCTTCATAATGTCCATTCACGATATCGACTTGCCCGTAATCAATGGTCTGGTCAGATAACCCGAAATAGTGAAATGGAGCTAACAAAGCCGCTTCAAGAGCATCACGTAATCGAATTTCATATACGATATTGTTATCACATAGTTCAAGTACATTTCTTCCGTCCATTCTTTCAGGGGTAGCGGTTAATCCCAAAAGAAATTTAGGTTTGAAGTACTCAATTACTTTTTTATATGTAGGAGCCTCTGCATGATGAAATTCATCAATGATAATGTAATCAAATTCATCTTTCTTGAAATTCATCAATGTACCATCTTTTGAAAGGGATTGGATGGTACTAAAAACAAATCGCTTATCGTATTCCTTCGTTGTCCCGGTAATTTTTCCACAAAGGAACTCATCTTGAAAAAGTGAACTAAACGTTTTTATTGCGTTGTCTAATAATTCTTCACGATGTGCAATAAACAGCAGCCTATTCGGTTGGAGTTGCTGAACGTCAAATGCAGATAAATAGGTTTTTCCGGTCCCGGTAGCAGCAATTATGACACCTTTAGTGTGTCCGTTTTTTCTAGTAAACTGTAGATTTTTCAGTGCTTCTTTTTGCATTTCATTGGGTCTAACACCTGTGTTATCTAAATATGTTGCGCTAGCTTCATAAGTAAAGGAGGGTAATAATGCAGCTTCTGTTTTTTGATGTTGTTCATATTTCGCAAGAAAATCTTCGGTAGGAAAAACAGCTTTTTCATGCATCCACATTTTATTGAAAAAATCCATCGTTTGTTCGTACGCAGGCATGTGCTGTGTATGTGGAATCTTCACATTAAGTTCGTGCCCATTAATGAGGGCAGAATGAGAAATGTTCGATGATCCAATAATCACCGTATTTTGATTTGAATTCCTCTTAAATAAATAAGCTTTTGTATGGAAGGACTCGTTTTTTAAGGGAAGTATTTTCACTTCCACATTCTTGAATTTTAGTAAATGCCGAATAGCCTTTGCTTCTGTTATGTTTAAGTAGGTGGTCGTTAAAATTTTAATGGGAACATTTCTTTTTTCTAATTCCAATAGTTCTCTCGTTAACAATTGGGCACCCGACATTCGTATAAAACTTACGAGAAAGAAAATTTCATCGGAAGTCTGCATTTCATATGCAAGAGTTTTAAAGAAGTTTTTAATCTTATGAGAATCATTATATAGAACATCTACTCTTGTTAAAAATAAATCTTCCTTAACAGGAATCGTGTCTTGTACTTCGCTATAAGTGATCATTGATAGGGGTTGACTAAATTCCCTCTCGTCTTTACCTGTTAGCTCATGAACTTGATCAATCAACTTGAAGATTTCATCAAATTTATCTTCATCAGCCAAACCTTTTAGTTTATCTCCGATGATATTTGCTGCGTGCATGGTTAAAGTCTCTACATACTCATCTACAGATAATTTTTGAATTAAGTTCGATGAAGGGTATTCTTTTTCCGTGAGATAAATCTCTTCTACTATTCCTTGTGGTTTAGTGTCCAAAGTAGCAACCCCTTTACTTTACGATTAGCAAATATTGAGTTGAATATTTTTTGAAAGTGCTTTGTAATCATTGTACCAAACGTTGGAATAGTTAGATTGGATTTTAGCAATAAGATTCGGCTTGCTAGGATCTAAAACAATTTAGAGTTGTTTTAGAACCTGATACCTTATATTTTGCAGGTAAATGATTCTTGTGAAAATAAAAACCCGCTGAATGTCTCCTTTTTCGTTTTAATCGTCTATATAAAGAACGAATAGTACATTCATAAAAAATAACATGAAGCGGGGTATCACAATGGAAAAAGGCTGGATAAAGATTCATCGATCAATCTTAGAAAAACCAATTTGGACAGAGGCGACGTCTGAACAGAAGGTCATTCTGATTACCTTATTGCTGATGGCTAATCACAAAGAAAAACAGTGGGAGTGGAAAGGGAAAAAATTTACGGCTCGTCCGGGTCAATTCCTAACGTCTTTGCCCTCTCTTGTCCAAAAGTGCGGAAAAAATAGCAGTGTACAGAAAGTACGAACAGCTCTAAAAAGATTTGAGAAATACGAATTTCTAACAGACGAATCAACACCGCACAATCGACTGATAACCCTTGTGAATTGGGGCTTATATCAAGGGTTAGACGAGAGGGCAACAGTCTTATCAACAGACGAGCAACAGACGACTAACAGACAGCTAACAGTTAACAAGAATGTAAAGAATGAAAAGAAAAGTAATCGTATCAGAGAGGCTGATGACGAATCACCTGTTTTTTATCAACTTGCTAGTCAACTTGTTGAAGTTATTAAAATGAACCATCCAGGAACAAAAGAACCAAATCTCTCCAAATGGTCAAACGATTTTAGATTGATGGTTGAACAGGATAAGCGGGCGGTCGAACAAATCATCCCGTTAATTAACTGGTCTGGACAGCATACGTTTTGGCACACTGTTATCCTCTCACCTTCGTCCATAAGGAGAAATTGGGATTGTATGGTTTCTCAGCAAAAGCAAGAACGTACGCCTGTGAAGGGCCAAGTTCTACATATACCGAAAAAGCCGGTCAATGAAATTTCTTTAGATTACGCGGCAGGAGAAGAGGCATGATAGCGGAAAAAAGTATTGGTTTAAGAATGAAAAGGTGAATTCCACTTGTGATGAGGGGAATCTTATCATAAGTAAATGAAGTTTTTTCAGAAAAATAAAAAGCCGAAAATGAAAAAGTCATGAGTATAACTTTTTCATTTTCGGTGTAGATAAGGAAGGTCAACATCCGTTACATTCATATAGCCTTTCTATTTAAAAAAGAATGGAAAAGTAAATGTAACGAAAGCCGCCCAAAGTCCGTAAACCGGCAAATACTTAGTGACCGCATCTTGGATAGGGGAAGGTCCGGTCTTGTTTTGTAGAAAACGCATATATGAGAACATAATCCAAATAAGATTTCCCCAGATAAGTATGTTTACACCTAAAACAGCAATTCTGTTTGGTGTAATCCCATACGAAGATAGTCTGAATACGATGGCTGACAAAGCCACGCTGTCAATGATAAGCGCAAGAACAATTAAGGAGAAAATTATATAATCTGAAATGCTCTTTTTGTCGTCTGAGTCGCTTTCGGTAATGGAAAATATGGTAACGGCCAATACACCAAGTAGAATTCCGTTGAAGACTATCAGGAAATTGCGGTCAAAGAATGGATTTTTTCCGACCCATATAACCGTTATCAGATAGACCAACAATGTAACCAGGACAAGAGGACTAAAAATTTTAGCTATATATGGTGTAATATTCTTAGCGAGTTTAAGATTCATTGATACCAGGTGTGCAGCCACAATAGCGAGAGCGGCAGCACCAAATAAAACGATATTACTAAAATAGAATTCTTCTATATCCAATCCCACAAAGCTGAATAACTGCATGGTTAATGCCGCTAGCACCATTCCGCTAACTGCCATGCTGGCGTAGAGAATACAATATTCCAAGTTAAATTTAATATAGGCCAATCTTGTACTGCCTTTTGAATATTCATTTCCTGTAAATGCAAGCCCCAACAGTACCCATAAGAATACGGGAAGGTGTAAATAAGCAAGGATAATACTGTCTTTATAATTTAAGGGGAGCATATTAAGATAAAACCCGGAAATTAGGAACAACGCTGCAAGGGAATAAATAACACTCTTTTTCGGAGTGTTTTTGTAAACAAAATAGGCGGCAATAAAGGGAATTATACCAAAAGCCAGGTTGATTGGAGCAATTGCTTCCTGTTCGACAAAGTGGAATATGATTCTGGTGGTTATCCCGGCCAAAAGGGCTAAAATGCCCATGAATAAGAAATCTTTTTGAAGCAAGGAAGCTCTTTCTGAATGTGCCGTCTCCTTGAAATGCAATCTTTCATACCAAATGCCAAGAACCTGAGAATCAGGATTTTGTTCCCACGCGTCTGAGAATGACTTTTTAAAGGCTTTGGGGTCATTTCTGAACATTCTCTCCAGCTCATGGGGATTGGCAATATTTTTAATGATTAAATTGTTACTGTCCATGTTATACCTCCCTAAGTGTTGTTTAGTAGATTGTAACACGTTATTTATTGATAAACAATAAATACTTATCCAATTTCGTGTCATTTTTGTTGTTTATAAGTTATTTAGGTGAAAATAAAAACATTCCTCTTTACAATGAAATGCTCTTAAGGTTGTATCTCATGAGCCTCAATCACCTTACGACTTTCTTATTTCTAGTTTAAACAAAAAAGACTGTAAACAAGCTCGAATTCAATCGAGTTTGATTACAGTTTAATGCTAGCAAAATGGTATCCCGAAAATTTTGAAATGCCATTGATTTCACCCTTGAATTATGCAAACGTAAGTTTTACGCGTTAATAATGCTTTCTAATTCGGAACAGGTTAGTACCGAATTCATTTAATCCAATAGACATTAGAATAATAGCAGTGCCTAACCACTGAAGCGGCGTTACTACTTCTGACAAAATAATGCTAGCTGAGATGATTGCGATAGGTAATTCAATGGATGTTAATAGATTTGCGATTCCTCCTGAAACCAAAGGCGCGCCTACTGCGAAAAATAGTGGTGGAAGGACTGCTCCAAATAACGAAACGCCGAGGCTAGTAGTTAACAGGTTTTCCTCCAATGGCAGTACAGATGGGACATCACGCATAAATAGGACAAGCACTAAGATAGTTGATCCTGTTACCATCAAAGAGGTCCGAGTCAATGGATCCACATTAACAGCGACCTTTCCACTGAGGAAAATAAATCCTGCATAAGTGAATGCGGATAGAATACCGAAAATGAAACCTTTAATGGGAAGGCCTTGTATGTTTCCGTGTGAAATATTCGAAGCAAAAAAGACTCCGATTAAAATTAAAATGATGGACAATATTGTTACAGGCGCAGGTTTTATTTTGCTGGAAATCCATTCTAAAATAATCCCTATCCAAACGAATTGGAACATTAATATGATGGCCAATGATGCGGGCAGATATTGCATCGAACCATAATAAAAAATACTTGTTAAACCGATAAAACAACCGGTAATCATAATTTGAAGAACATTCTTCTTATTAAGTCCTTTGAAACTGGAGCGTTTAAGTAGGGTGAAAGACCATAATAAACAAAAGGAGATTACCATTTGAACGATATTGACTTGCCCAAGTGAGTAGCCGTAGCTAAACGCAAGTTTGGCAAATATCGGTGTAAATCCAAAAAATGAAGCGCCTAATAATATAAACAAAATACCTTTCTTTAATTTCATGGTGTGACCTCCTTGGTGTAGAAAAATAACCATATTATTATATCATAAATAAGCATGAAATTGGCCTCGCCTATTCCATTGAATTAAATAACCTCATTTTGATTAGTCACGTAGAACCGTATCATAAGTAAATGATGATTATTTTTTTATAATAAATTAAGGTACCAGGTTCAGACACAATTCTGAACTGTGTTGGAACCTGGTACCCCTTACTATTGATTGCCGTTGTGTCTTGTACAGCCACCGGTGACTAAGGCTTTATAAACAGCCATGATGAAACAAACATATAAATAGAATAATAGGTAGTTCCCACAAGTATATTTGTGATAAGGGACTGCCTTTTTTGTATAAGCATAGGTTAACGTACTTGCAAGGTATATAGATCAATTTTGCAGGAAAGGAGGGTATTCTTATGAAGAATAAAAGCGAAATCATGAGGATTATTCAGCAATTGGATCATCATATTGCAGATGATTTTGAGGCACAGGACCTGGACTTTAAACAATGGAATTATAGTGCTGTTGAGGAAAATGTCAATAAAATGATTAAATACGCTGTTTGTATGGCAAATGGCGGTGGGGGCAGTGTTGTTTTCGGCGTGGCTGACAAAGTGCGGGGAATAGACAATGTTTTAATTGGGGTTCCATTTGATGTAGACATAAAAGAATTACAAAAAAGGGTATTTGAGAATACAGATCCACACATTATTCCTTCATTTGATGAACTATTTTATAAAGATCATTCGATTCGGCTCTTGGTCATGAACGTTTTGCCGGAAACACCGCCTTATACAATAACGGGGGGTACAGCAACCATTAGGCAAGGAAAAGAGTGTCTGCCGTATAGGAACAATTCGTAGGGATAGTCTGATTTCGTGATTGGGTAAAGAGGCAATCTCTATATACTCACTGAGATGGACTTTTGCCGTTATATATTGCCAGGCACCAATTACTAAATTCAAAGAAACACTAGGGCTACTTGCATTAGTGTTTCTTTGTTATGAACGGATGTAATCAGTGGGAAATTAGGAATAGGTAAAGGCTAATGGGGTAATTTAGATAAGTAGAGTAGCTACCAAATCTATTCATTGTTTACGGTTTTTTCTTACACAGGCACCGGTGACTTAGGAGGCAACCAGGGGTTGCGCCTTGATGCACCTAGAATTAGCTTTACTACATCAACTAACTTCATTGATACTGAAATTGTAAGGAAAGGCGATGAGAAATATGATTTTTAGTGAACGTTTAAAAAGAGAGAGAGAAAAAAGGGGCTGGTCACAGACAGAGCTCGCTGAAAAAATTCATGTTAGTCGCCAGTCCGTTTCCAAATGGGAGACAGGCAAAAACTATCCAAGTATTGAGGTGATCATCGACTTGAGTGATTTATTTGGTGTTACTATAGACGAACTATTAAGGAGTGATGAAGAGTTGAAAGAGAAAGTAATTCAAGATAGTAAGCAATTGGCATATCCAAAGTGGAAAGTTTTTTTCGATAGTGTGTTTTTATTAGGTGTCTTTTTATTGGTGTCAAAAATAATCATTATCGCCTTAAATCATTTTGTCGGTACAAATATTCTTATACTGGAAGGTTTACCGAAAGCAGTCGCCAGTTTTTTACCACTAATTTTAATGGTAATAGGTGGAGTGGGCAGCGATCAATTGAAAAATAAATATATTTAATTTCAGATCCATTGTGAAATATTATCCAGTTAATAAGTAACAATTACATAATTGTGTAATCAAGACCATAAATACATTTAAGCATCTATCTTAGTTTTATTTTTACCCAGTGCAGTGAATTGTTTGTTGTTCATTGCGACGCTTCAAAAGGATGAAAAAGCATAAGACCAATTTAACCCAAAGAAACACTAGAGCGGTTTGCTCTAGTGTTTCTTTGTTGCTAACGGATATAGCCGGTAAATAATTAGGAGTAGTTAGGGGCCAATGGGGTAATTATGATAAGTAGAGTAGCTAACGAATCTCTCCATTGTTTTGGAAACCAGCTATCCTGTGGAAAACTTAGAGGAGGAATGATGATATTGACATTTTCAGGGAATGAAATGCGGCATCCCATACCAGTACCTTCGCCCACACTCGGGCAGTATCTTTTCGATTGTCTGAAAGCGGAAGGCATTACGGAAGTTTTCGGCGTTCCCGGCGATTATAATTTCAGCCTTCTGGATACATTGGAGCAATATGAAGGGATTCGTTTCATAAATGGTCGAAACGAGCTGGGAGCGGGATATGCTTCCGACGGTTACGCGCGACTTCGTGGCTTGTCAGCGCTCATTACAACTTTCGGCGTTGGGGAGATGAGCGCCTGCAATACGATTGCGGGGGCGAACAGCGAATATGTGCCTCTTGTACATATCGTCGGGGCTCCGAAATCGATGGATCAGCAGGCGCATAAGCTTATGCACCATTCCCTGTTGGACGGCGATTTCGACGTATTCCGGCAGATGTATACGCATCTGTGCGCCTATACGGCAATCGTGACGCCGGAAAATGCCGAACAGGAAATTCCAACAGCGATCCGCATAGCCAAGCAAAAACGTAAGCCGGTTTATTTGATGGTAGCTATGGATCTGGTCACAAAGCCCATTGTCCGGCGTTCAATTCCGGTCGAGAAAAAAATCGCGACAAATAAGCCAGCGCTAGAGGCGGCGATTCAGCATATCCGTGGACTGTTGAACGGGACAAACAATGTGGTTCTTTTATCGGACATGCTGACACTCCGCTATGGACTCGGAGATTCCGTTCAACAGCTTGCGTCGCGTTTAAATGTACCTGCCGCTTCGCTCCTGCTTGGCAAAGGCAGCTTTGATGAACGGCACCCGAATTATATCGGCGTATACAGTGGAGCTATAGGGAGTGAACAGGTAAGGGCTACCGTTGAAAGTGCGGATTGTGTGATCGCAGTTGGCATGATCTGGACCGACACGAATTCAGCGAAGGATACGGCAAGGCTAGATCGTCTGCGCCTCGTCGACATTCAGCCGGAGTTTGTACGGGTCGGGGAATCCGTGTACGAGCAAGTGATGGCGGCGGATCTCCTCTCTTCCTTGAGCGCGTGCGGTTGGGTCCGAAGTGGAGCTTTATCTCAAGTCTCCTTCCCTTATGATGAAATATCCGGCGAGTCGGATCAGCCAATCCGAGCGGAATCGTATTATCCACGCTTGCAGCGGATGATGAAGGAAAAAGATATCGTTGTGGCTGAGACTGGAACTTTTTCGTACGGTATGTCACAGGTGCGACTTCCGGCGGGGGCTGATTATATTTGCCAGCAGGGCTGGCAGAGCATCGGTTATGCGACGCCCGCTGCGTTTGGGGTGTGCATCGCGGCACCGGACAGGCGTGTGCTGCTGTTTACGGGGGAAGGTTCCCTGCAGGTGACGGTTCAAGAAATCAGCACTATGCTGGACAATGGTTGCCGGCCGATACTGTTTATCCTTAACAACAGTGGCTACACAATCGAAAAGTATTTGAACGTCAAGACGTCCAATCAGCGGTACAATCAGATTCCCGCTTGGCACTATACGCAGCTGGCTGAAGCCTTTGGTGGAAAGGCGTTCACGGCTCGAGTGCGTACCAACCGTGAACTGGATGAGGCAATTGCAGCGGCAGAGCAAGCGCAAATGAGCCAACTGTGCATAATTGAGATGATTGTCGATGACCCGCTGGATGCACCGGATTATTTGATACGGCTCCGCAAACATATGGAGGAGCAGGAACGACTGAAAGAGTAGCTCTATGCATTTACCCCGCAACAGCCTGATTAATTACTCAATCAGGCTGTTATTTTTATGACGATTATATTGAAATAGTAAAAGTATAAACCTAACCCACTTACTGTTGTTAATCAAATAAATTCTAAAACTTATCATTTCGATATTCTTTATCCATTAATTTATTAGTGATACGATAATGCTATTGTTAACATGGAAGTGAGGGGGGTTCTGTGTTCCTGGATAAGTTGAAGACCCAGTTAAATGAAAGTCAATCACTATTTATAGGAGAAGAAACAGCTTTTCGTTCAGCCGTTTTAATTCCATTAGTTCAAGTGGATGGAGAATGGCATATCCTTTTCGAAGTACGTTCACTTACGATGAGAAAACAACCTGGTGATATTAGTTTTCCTGGTGGCCGAATCGACCCCGCAGACCCGTCTCCAATGGCAGCGGCTATACGAGAAACGAACGAAGAATTAGGTGTCGACCCCAATACGGTTACGATTGTAGGGACATTAAGCCCTTATATTGCCTCTCCTTCATTTGTTATTTATCCATTTGTAGCAACCATTGATTACAGTCAAATTATTCATTCGTATAACAAAGAAGAAGTTGAAGGGGTATTTACAATACCGGTCAAATGGTTATTGAATTATGAACCTTATATGCATTTGGTATCCGTTGAACCGACGCCTCTGCCGGGCTTTCCTTTTGAAAAAATAGCGAATGGTGCTCAGTATCAATGGGGAATCCATTCGATTGAAGAATGGTTTTTTGATTATGGAAAGTACACAATTTGGGGTTTAACAGCTAGGATTTTAAAACATTTTTTAGGGATAATAAAATAAAATCTAAATCCACCCAGAAAAGCCCCATTTCTCATAGTTAAGAGAAATGGGGCTTTTCATACACTTCTTACTTAAACGGATGCATTCAGACCCATTCTGGTTTCAGAACGACTCATCCTCTTCTCGAGTTTAAACAAGATAAATTCGCAGACGAGGCAGAGAACCCAATAGATGATGGATGCGACTAAATACATTTCGATGAAACGGTATCCATCGTTTGCGATGATTTTGGAAATGGCTAATACTTCTACAACTTTTACAGCGAATGCTAATGAGGTTGCTTTAATAAGCCCGATAAAAACGTTTCCTAAATTAGGCAATGCGATTAATAACGCTTGTGGCAGAACGATTCGTGTTAAACCTTGTCTTGTGGTCATCCCGACCGAATAGGCGGCTTCCATCTGTCCTGCATTTGTGGCATTAATGGATGAACGGAAGATTTCTGCCTGATAAGCGGCCGTGTTTATTGTATAAGCAACAAGTGCGTACATGAGTGGCGGAATTTCATCAGCATCTATATGTAAACCAAGACGAGGGTTCAGGTAATCTACAAGTACGGGAACACCGTAGAAAAAGACGTATAGCTGAACAATTAAGGGTGTTCCTCGAATGAAAGAGATATACAAAATGGATAACTGATTTAAAACAGGTACTTTATATATTCTGCAAAGAGCAATTAGTAACCCCAAAATGAGCCCGAAAAGCATCGCGACAATGGCTATCGTTATTGTCCAAGGTACTCCTTTTAATACTGCGGGTACTTGCTCTAAAGCAAATTTAAAATCCACAATAGCCATAATTTATCACTATCCTCAACAAGTTATTACTTCGATAGACCAACATGCCCTTTCCTGAAGACTTTTTCAGCATAGCCGACAAGACTTTCAATAATAATGCAAGTTGCCCAGTAAACAAGCGAAATCACAACGTAAATCTGAAACATGCCGATGCCATGATTATTACCTAAAATGATTCGAACTTGCCCCATAATATCAATGATGCCGATCGTAAAGGCGAGTGATGTGTCTTTCAATAATTCGATAATATTGTTACCTAAGTTAGGTAATGAGATGAGAAAAGCTTGCGGTAATATAATTCTTCTTAACGCTTGTGAATAGCTCATTCCGACACTATAGGCTGCTTCGAATTGGTCCTTTCCTACGGCTAAATAGGCTGAACGAATAACCTCAGACAAAAATGCACCTGTATGAAATGAGAAGGCCATAATGGCAAAGACCAGCCGATCCCAATGATTAATATCTACATTAATGATAAGTAGTAATTGGGGAAGTCCAAAATAGACTAGAAACAGTTGTACTAACAAAGGTGTACTTCTTGTGAATGATAAATATAATGTTGCAATTCCATAGAGATACCGGTACTTCTGAATTCGTATAATCGCAATACCTAAACCTATGAGTAAAGCGAAGAATAAGGATAGGACCATCATCAGTAGTGTTAGCGGGAGTTTATCCAGTACTCTAACGAATATGTCAATCCAGTTTTGCAAACTCGGGCTCATCTTTCACACCACCTAATCAATTACGCCTCGGCGTAATTGCGTCCAGATTTTGAATCGAGCTTGCTCGATTGACTCCTTTCAAAATCTGTGACATCCGCCGGAGGCTTTATCAGGGAGGAATTGAACTTCATTCCTCCTTGTTCAGCGGGCGTTTGGACACCCGCTGAACAGGAAACAAAACCGCATTCATCTCGCCACCTATAAAGGTGGGAGTCTTCTGCTGAATAAAGATAAATATGTGCCAATGTACATTATTAATTGTAGCTGAACCCTTTTTCATTGATGTAGTCGAGGTCTTGGAAGAAGTCTATCGAAAACCACTTATCGGATAGATTCGAAAGTGTTCCGTCTTCCGTCAATTCGAGCGTTATTTCGTCGATTTGATCGGCTAGTTCAGTGTTTTCTTTATTATATACAATAAAGATAGGTTCTTTTGAAACGATTCCAGCTACTTTTAAATCCAAGTTAAGTGTTTCCTGAACAGCGTCAAATGTCGATTTGTTGAGGAAAATTGCATCCGCTTTTCCTTCGTCAACGCGCTTTAGGTTATCTGCATTTGAAGGGTGTTCCATGCTTTCAATTGTTAAAGGATTATCGGGATTACTTGTGTTGTAACCATTTAAAATAGAACGAAGCCCGCCGCTAGCTGACATGGGCGTGAACTTCTTCCCAACCATGTCATCTAATGTTTTTATATCATCTCTGTCTGTTTTCGTAATTAGTGACGTCAGTGAATAGCCATATTCATATTTTGGATAATGAAACTTCTCTTCTCTTTCGGGATTTTTGAAGAACCAGTTAATGGCCATGTCAACTTTACCTGTATCAAGTCCAACTAAATTAGATTCTTCCTCTCCGAAGATGTATTCGAATTTGTAGTCCGGTAATCTTTTTTCAACTTCTGCTAAATAGTCCATGTCGTAGCCAATCGGGTTGTTTTCATTATCTGTGTATAGAAAGGGAGGATTGACATCATCGCTTAATGCGATTTTAATAATCTTTTTTCCGTCATCCGTTGTTGAGCTTCCTCCATTTGAACAACCCGCGAGAATGGCAAGGAACACCGTTGCTCCTAAAAGTATTAGCCAGTTACGTTTCATGCTTATGTCTTCCTCCTTCTTAAATTTCGTATTCTGGTTCTGGTGTAAGTCTTTTTAAAAATAGTTTCGTGCGTTCGTGTTTTGGGTGGACCAATACATCTTTCGGCGCACCTTGTTCGACAATAACTCCATCTGCCATGAAAATAACTTTGGTAGCCACATCTCGGGCAAAGTCAATTTCATGTGTTACAATAATCATCGTAATTCCTTCGTTCGCAATATTCTTAATAATGGAGAGAACCTCTCCAACCATTTCGGGATCGAGTGCAGATGTTGGTTCGTCGAATAATAATACAGAGGGCTTCAATGCCAGTGCGCGGGCGATTCCGACGCGCTGTTGCTGTCCGCCTGAAAGTTGCGTTGGGTAGTCATTTGCTTTTTCTTCAAGACCCACTTTTCGAAGAAGATCCATGCTAATCAGACGCGCTTCAGCTACGTTAATTTTCTTTGCGACGAGAAGGCCTTCCATAATATTTTCAAGAACGGTTTTATTTTTAAATAAATTATAATGCTGAAAAACCATAGCTGTTTTTCGTCTTAAGGTTAATATGTTTTTTTTCGATGCACTTTTTTCATCTATCGTAAAATTATCGATTGAGATGCTGCCTTCATCGGGTTTTTCTAAATAATTTATGCAACGAAGGAGGGTTGTTTTCCCTGATCCACTTGGGCCGACAATTACCAGTACATCTCCTTTATTCACTGTTACATCAATGCCATGAAGCACCGGATTCTTATTAAAACTCTTTTTAATATTTTTTAACGTTATCAATTTCCCGCCCCTCTTTCAATATTCTGAATGCATGATAATACCTCATACAATATCATAAGTATTCCTAGTTGTAAAGTAGACATTAGAGGGATATACTAGTTAAATACTTTGAAAGTGTAGACTAATCAATCCAATAAGGAAGTGTCGAGCATGTCAAAAAAGGTATTTATTGAAAATGCATTTCAAAAGGAATGGCTTGAAAAACTCAAGAACCATGAGGAAGCTTTTAAAAGTCATTCGAAAGAAATCGATGAACAGGTCCGATTTCCAAAAGAAAATATAAAAAAACTTGTTGACCTGGGTTATACGAAACTGACGTTACCGAAAGTATATGGCGGCGGCGGTATAAGCGTGCGTGACATGGTTCTTTTCCAAGAAACGATTGCTAGTTTTGATGGAGCTACGGGGTTAGCAATTGGGTGGCACCAAGGTGTTGTCGGAGAACTATATGGGAAAAAGCTGTGGAGTGAAGATATGCTAGCTTCATTTTCACAAGAGGTTTTGAACGGGGCGTTAGTGAATCGGGCAGTCAGTGAAGCACAAACGGGTAGCCCGACTCGTGGTGGACGTCCTGGGACGAATGCTGTAAAACGAGATGACAAATGGGTTATTACGGGCCAAAAAAACTTTATGACGATGTCACCCGTATTAACGCATTTTCTAGTATCTGCATGGATTGAAGAGAAAGAGGGCATCGGCTTCTTCTTAGTTGACCGAGATTCAAAAGGTTTATCTATCAAAGAAACATGGGATGTTATAGCGATGAGGGGAACAGAGAGTCATGATTTAGTGTTAGATAATGTTGAAGTTTCGGAAGAGAAATTTGTCGAATTTAATCTTGGTCCAAGGGGCAATAGTGTGAATGGATGGATTCTGCATATTCCCGCTTGTTACTTAGGCATTGCACAAGCGGCTCGTGATTATGCGGTAAAATTTGCAGTCGAATACTCCCCGAATAGTGTAAGTGGGTCAATTAGCCAATTGCCAAATGTCCAGAGTTTAATTGGCCAAATGGACTTAGAACTGATGAAAGCAAGACACTTCCTTTACAGTGTGGCAGACGCTGTAGATGATGACTCGCGTCGAGAAAAACTGACGAATGAACTGGCTGCCGCCAAGCATATCGTCACAAATTCAGCTATTACGATCGTTGATAAAGCGATGCGATTGGTCGGAGCCAAAAGTCTTCAAATGTCAAATCCGTTGCAAAGGTATTATCGTGATGTAAGAGCTGGTCTACATAATCCACCGATGGACGATATGACGATTTCTAAATTAGCTCAAACGGCAATAAAGGAAGCCGAGTCAAAGTAGGATTTGGATACTTATAAAAAGACAGCAGCTTTAACTACAGGCTGCTGTCCAAAATAATAGAATTTTAGGTTTTGAGACAATGTAATTTCAAGTGCCTATGCAAAAAGCTATTCTAGAACATACGTTGCAATTGCATAATCCTAAGTCATATATTCACGGAAATATCTAGAAAACCTGTGTATTTACCTAGTGTAGTGAATTGTTTTCTGTTTTTTCTTACACAGGCACCGATTACTAAAACTTATGAAATTTTTGCTAATGTCGTTTCCACTGCTTGTTTTAAATCAGACGGTTCTAGTTCATATTTGAAACCTAATAATTTTTCACCATTGAAGAATAGAGTTGGCACGATTTTCACTTCACGTTCAATTGCTTCAGCCGTAATCGCCAAACTTACATCAACATTTTCAAGGCGTTCCTCTTCTTGCAAGTTGTATTTATCGACAAGTAATCGTTTTAATTCCTTATCTGATAGTTCATGCCATTCTGGTTGTGTTTCAAGTAGTTTTCCAATCACATCTAATGTTTCTGTTGGATTCGCATTATCAAATGTCCAGTGAATCAATGCACCGCGGAGAAGTTCTTCGCGGGGTTTATCGTATAATTTCACAATAACCTCGATTTGACCATTGGCGATATATGGAGGCAAAACTTCTTTTGCTAAATGATAAATTCTTGCACTGCCTGGGCACGCCAAATTAATAAAAGCCTCTAGTTTCAAAGGTGCATCCGCACTGCCGAATTTCAAATGGTCATTTTTAATCGTTGACATATTCAATCTCCCCTTCAAACATTCTATTTCTAATATATACTATATTTATAGGGATTGTAAACATTAGAGTGAAGAATACTTTGTTTAGTTGAAAAATACAACAATTTCATATGCCTGTGCGAGATACTAAATTAAAAATTACGTGCAATAGTTTTTGTTAGCCCCATCCGTGCATACTTTCAGGATATTTTACAATACTAAGCTTTCCGTAACTTATCTAATTTGCTGGAAGGGAAGAGATATAAATGGCTAAAAATTCAGATACAAGTTGGAAAAAAGATAACCAAAACACTTTTTTAAGCAACTCTGTTCAAAAGGCGGATCGTGCGGTGAAGCAAGCGATGTCACATCCAGAAGAGATAGCAGTTGAGCATGCTTTCAATTCGATATCACGCGCAGAAAAGGCATTCTCAAATGCAGAACAAAATATTGAGCAAGCGGATTCAGTCCAGCAAAACAAAGAACAGTTGGACTTGATGAAGCAGCAGTTGAACGATGTCCATAGGATTGTGGAAGAGCAGTAAAATGTGACGGTAACCCCCGGAGGCTTCGTAAAGCTTATGGGGGTTGTTTTATTTCTGTATAGGCCGAATTAAAGATTTCACACTACACGCTCCGGCGCTTTATAGAAATAAACTAGTAAATACTAGAGTAGAATCCCAAAGTGGGTTGGTAAGGGTATCTTTCAAGTCAGCTTCGGCGACCACATGAAAGACGCCTTCGTTGTTTTCCCCTGGGTATATTGATGGCATCTAATTCGTAGATACAGAGTTTAGGGGAGCTGTAACAAAGTGTGATAACTATATTTTTCGTCAAGCTCAAATGATTTGGGACTCTTCTAAAAGGAATCAGAGAAAAATAATAAACAAAAAAGGCGTCATTTCGTTCAGAATCAAACGAAATGTCGCCTATTAAGATTCGGATTTACTTAGCGGAGTTTAAAACTTAAGTTTTTCAGTAACTTCGATTGTGACATATAAATATAGCGCAGGCGCCTCAGCTAGATCCGCTTCTTTTCTTTCACCGACATTATCTCAGCGTCGGCTCCGTATTCTCCCCTGATTACTTTCCTTGCACCGATGGGGGTTCTCGCGGTGACTTGTTTGATTTGCTTTGTTCCGTTTAGTTTCATTTCCACAAGGAAGCATTTTGATCCGCACATCATATGAATCCCTCATTTCTAACGTTTTTCGGTTCATTTCCTTCATTGTAGGATAACTCCGCTCTAATGGGAAATCTATCTTCATATCGCCGTGGGAGAAGCCGCATACCATTCGAAATTGGTTGGGGTCCTACCATCATCAAAAACATTGCTATAATAAGGGAGTGTCAGATGCTGAACCAAAGCTTTGACGCTCCTTTTACATTTATTACGTGTGTTTAAGATTCAAACCAACAGATTTAACTAGTCGGGGAGTTGAAATAGAGATGAACAAGAAAGACATTGCAGAAATTCGCAAGCAATTTAAATTGGATACGGATTTACTGAAAATCACTGACATTTACAAAGTGTATATTAAGCAGGAAAGCAGTGAATTCTATCATGAGGAAGGCCAGCCATTTTCCTTACTGGACAGGGAGCAGCAGGAGTTGTTTCTGACCAACTTTAAAAAAGTGTTAGGTGGAAAATTGGGTTTAAAATTATTTGAAGTGAAGTTTCAACATCAAGCTGAGGAGCAAACGGACCATACACAAGAGCTTTTATATAAAGGTCTCCATACGAATGAGGTAGCTGATTGGAAAGCGAATATGCAAAGCATCGCCCGAAAGATGGTGAAAGACGTTCAATATGAAAAGGACATCGTTGTGACTTTTATTCGCGGTAATTATTTTAGACCGACGAAAAGACATCATGATGAAGCAGAAGTCGCCGATCGGGATGAAGTGTACAAGAACCCGTTCATTCTCTGTAGCATGAATCAGACGGAACTGCCAAAACGATCACTTGTATTTGATTTCAATGAGAAGGAATTTAAATCGCGCGATATGCTCGATCCCATCATCAATTTAACTTCTCCAATTGGTGGATTTTTGTTCCCTTGCTTCACGGACAACGCGGCAGATGTCAATCACATCTTGTATGCTGCCGGCAAAGCGAATAAGCCGGATTACCACTTCATCGAGAATGTGCTGGACGGCGAAGAGATTATGACTGCCGCGGATGATAAAGCCGTCTTTGAAGAAATCGTGAAAGAAATGGTTGGTAATGAGGTGAATACCAAAACACTTGCCAGTGTATATGATGAAATCAACAGTATGTTGGTTGTAGAAGAAGAGGAAGAAGGAGAAAGCCTTCCTATTTTGGATACTAAAGAAGTGGAGCGTGTGCTTAAGGCAAGTGGGGTGAAAGATGTGAGCGCGGAAAAAGTGGAAATGGCATTTCAGAAAGTAATCGATGACAAAACATATGAGATGAAGGCAAGTCATATCGTTCCAAGTTACACAACCAAGTCCATAAAGATTGAAACGAAAGTGGCAAATATTGCTATCAGCCCGCAAGACTTAAGGTATGTGAGGCAGGTCACTGTCAATGGAAAACGTTGCATATTGATTGAGGTGGAAGAAGATACGATGATTGAAGGGTTTACGCTACTTCCAGAAGAACTGTTGGAGTAGTTGTAACTATTGTAGGTGGACAATTTTGTATAATATAAAAAACGCAATGCGCTAATGGAATAACTTCCTTCCGAATCTATTCCATTAAAAAAACAACATGCAGAGGAAATCCTTTGCATGTTGTTTTTATTATCAATGCTTTACTTTTTAAGAGAATGCATCTTTCCTTTTTGATCCATGACTTCGATATGGGTTGCAGTGACGTGCATATCTTTGGCAAGGATATTCGAAAGTTTGCTAGTTTTCTGATCCAGCAGACTATATTTGAACAAACCTTTTTTATTAAAGTAGTACATCGTGGAGTGATCGAATGCTACGGATTTATTGTTTTGGTTGACTTTAATATGCTTCGGTGTGAACGCAACATCATCGAAAATGACCCGAGCTTCGAATCCGAATTCTACTTTCTTATCACTGCCATCCATAGCTGTGGAAATTAACACTAGCGGGTCATCTAACGGTATGTTTTCATCAAAAGTGTAATCGAAATAACGCACTTTGTTCTTTTCATTTGTGTAAAAGATTCGATCGTTCCAAATGTACATGTTTCGGAACGAAGAACCTGAAGGGTGGTTCATGAATTCAAAGTTTTGGCCATCTGTGTTTACTTTCATCAATCCATACGATGCTGGGAGTTCGCTCATTTCTCCGACAGAATGCCAGTAAGGGATATAAATATCTTCGTTATACACAATAAGCGGGAACCCGGTCAACATCAGGGTTTGAAAGTAATCTTCTTTCTTTATGTCTAAATTATTCAACAACTTATCTTTTTTACCCATTTTCAGATTTTCTTTAGTTAAATAATATCTAAAAAAATCTTTGTCACCAATCGTGTAAATAAAACCATTCTGTTCGACAGTTTTTCCTTTGTTGCTGACATATGAATGATATTTGCTTAATTTCATATTGTCATCCAATGCTCGAACAAGAAATGCCGAGAAGTGGGCACGGCTGACAGAATCTGACGGCATGTACTTTCCATTAGATCCGCCTGCAATCCGTTGCTTTGCAATGCCGTTAATGTCTTGATAAGCCCAATGAGCAGGCGAGACGTCAACAAAAGTAGCTTGCGTGTCCAATGGTAATTCAAATGAGCGGCGAAGAATCGCTGCCATTTGAGCGCGAGTTGTTGTTTCTCCTGGGCGCATAAAACCGTTGTCGCCGCGAAGAATTCCTTTTTCATGTACGGTTGCTAAAACTGCATAATAAGGTGATGTTTTGGCAACATCCTTAAATTGAACGGTCGTATTTACCGTCAAAGGGATATCCAATGCTTTGATGAGCATTTTAGCCGCTTGTGCTCTTGTGATGGGTTCATTTGGTTTGAATGTTCCGTCGGGATAGCCGCCGATGATGTGGTGGTTATACAAATAGTTAATTTCTTCATGTGCCCAGTGGTTTTTCACGTCGGGAAATTGGTTAACGGTAGCTTTTGCTTGAAAAGGCAGAGCTACAAATAGCAGGATTGCCATGGACAAAAATACTAGTTTGTTTTTCAAAATGTAAACCTCCTATGATCTTTCTTTATTCAAGTATACTATAAAGAGTTATTATTGGTATAATTCAGTGTGTGGAAAAGATCGTGATTTTTTGGCGCGCGGTCACCGATTCATCCTAGATAGCCTTGTAAGCCAAGAGTCCCGAAATGCAGTTATCTAAATTTACAAATAATTGTAATACACTAGGAGATTGTTATAATTAAGACAGAAAAGGTATGTAACTAGTCATTCTTTGGCTTGTTGTGACGCCTAAGTAGGAGCGCCTACATCCTTTCTGCAAATCTTAGAGAATAAGGATGATAAAAATGAGCAACAGAGAAAAGAAAACAGATGTTATCTTAATTGGTGCTGGAATAATGAGTGCGACTTTGGGAACGATGCTGAAAGAATTAGTGCCTGAATGGGACATAAAAGTGTTTGATAAGCTCGAAAATGCAGGGGAAGAAAGCTCTAACGAATGGAATAATGCAGGAACGGGGCATGCAGCACTGTGTGAGCTCAACTATACCAATGAAAAACAGGACGGATCCATAGATATTAGCAAAGCGATAAGTATTAATGAGCAGTTTCAGGTGTCCATGCAGTTTTGGTCGTATCTGGTAAATAGAAATCTGATACGTAATCCACAGGACTTTATCATGCAATTGCCCCATATGAGTATGGTACAAGGGGAACAAAATGTAACGTTTTTAAAGAAACGTTTTGAAGCGATGTCAAACAATCCTTTGTTCAAAGGGATGGAATTTTCCGATGACCCCGAAAAACTGTTGGAATGGATTCCGCTAATTATGCAGGGGCGTCCATCCGATGAAGCAATAGCGGCAACGAAAATCGACTCTGGTACAGATGTTAACTTTGGTGCGTTAACACGCATGTTATTTGATCATTTAAAAACTAAGAATGTCGAAATCAACTACAAACATAGCGTTGATAATATTACACGTGCGAACGATGGCTCATGGGAATTGAAAGTGAAGAATATCGATAGCGGTAATGTCGAACACCATACTGCAAAATTCGTCTTTATCGGAGGCGGTGGGGGAAGTCTGCATTTACTGCAAAAATCAGGTATTCCTGAAGGAAAACATATTGGAGGATTCCCGGTAAGCGGAATATTCATGGTGTGCAAAAATCCGGCCGTTGTTGCGCAGCATCATGCAAAAGTATACGGCAAAGCTAAGGTCGGAGCTCCTCCAATGTCTGTTCCGCATCTGGACACACGATTTATCGACGAAAAAAAATCATTATTATTTGGACCGTTTGCCGGCTTTTCACCAAAGTTCTTGAAAACAGGTTCAATGTTGGATTTAGTAACTTCCGTAAAACCGGATAATGTCCTAACTATGTTGGCGGCAGGCGCAAAAGAGATGTCATTGACAAAATACTTGATCCAACAAGTGATGTTATCGAAAGAACAGCGCATGGAAGAGTTACGGGAGTTCATCCCGAATGCTAAGAGCGAGGATTGGGATTTCGTAGTAGCTGGTCAACGTGTACAAGTTATCAAAGATACTGCTGAAGGCGGTAAAGGAACGCTTCAATTTGGTACCGAAGTCATTACTGCAGCTGATGGCTCGATTGCAGCGTTACTAGGCGCTTCTCCAGGCGCATCTACTGCCGTTCACGTTATGCTAGAAATACTTAATAAGTGCTTCCCGCAACATGCAAACGAATGGGAACAAAAAATCAAAGAAATGATTCCTTCTTATGGCGTGTCACTAATGGAAAATCCAGAGCTTCTGGACGAAATTCATACATCAACAGCAGAGACGCTTGGTCTAAGCGAAAGAGAGCTAGTCCATAATTAAGACCACACCATTACTTTAACGTTAAAAACATTATGAAAAAATAAAAAACACAGAAAATCCATTGACGGATTTTCTGTGTTTTTTGTCGTTCAAATAATTATCTTTAAGATCTTAAAGAAAAATAATAGTCGGAAACAGGTTCACGACGAAACATTCATGATTACTCAACCAATCACGTAGTTCGAAACTCATTGGTAATTTCAAGTAATAGTAATATATTATTTTATTATCATCCGTTTTTCTATTATAATATTCATAGGCATAACGTATGCTTAAGGACAGAAAAATAAAGGAGAATGAGTGAAATTCGAATCAATTGGAAGAAGCTACTTTTTCTTTTTGCTACTGTCTTCTTGGTGATTCAAATCATTGGCAGCTTCTTTTTCTATGAGTTGGCAGTCAAGCGGGGACCGAAGGAATACTTGCAGAATAATGCTGACTTGACAGTGTCGGACCAGGCAATGGACCTTTTTGTGAAGGGAGATTGGATTGACTGGGTGGCTACTCAAAAATTTGAACGCCTTACGTTAACATCGCGCGACGGACTGAAACTGTCCGGCTACTATTTGCCGGCATCCAAGCCGACAGAAAAATTGGTCATTTTAACACATGGCTATTTAGGCAATGCAAAGCAAATGGGGCTATTTGGACAGTATTATCATAATGATTTGGGTTACAACCTTTTCATGCCTGATGCACGAGGGCATGGAAAGAGCGGGGGTAATTATTACGGATTCGGCTGGCCAGATCGGCTCGATCTAATCGATTGGACAGAAGTTATGTTGAAGAAGCTTGGAACTGACACTGAAGTGGCCTACCATGGTCTATCGATGGGCGCAGCGACCGTCTTGATGGCTAGTGGTGAAGAAGGGCTTCCCCGTCAGGTCAAGGCCATTATAGCGGACAGCCCGTATGCGTCTGTCTATCAATTATTTGCGTATCAAATGAATCGGATGTTTCACCTGCCAGCACTTCCGTTGTTAGACAGTACTAGCGTGTTAACGAAAATCAGAGCCGGCTATTCATTCAAGGAAGCAAGTGCGTTGAAGGAAGTGGAGATGACGAATGTCCCAATTCTGTATATCCACGGGAAAGGCGATACGTTCGTTCCTACGGAAATGACCGAGGATTTGTATCGACATACATCTAGTGATGCAGAACTCTTTCTTGTCCCGAAGGCGAACCACGGTGAATCCTTTGCACTTGCCCAAGACAACTACAAAGAGAAAGTAGATTATTTTCTTGATCGTTATATAAAATAAAAAGGTACCCGGTTCTAAAACGATTTTGAATTGTTTTGGAGCAGGGTACCTTTTTTCGTTCTACTAGTTAACCGAAAACTTCCCATCCACCTCAACAGTTTCATAAATATTAATAAACGCGTCTTCATCATGCTTTCGGACAATGTTCTTAACATGAAGCGTTTCGTAACGTGTGACCACCATCATTAAAATGTCTTTCTTCTCTTGCGTATATCCACCGTACCCCTCTGTAATCGTAATGCCGCGATAGATGGATTCCAATAACTCATTGCGTATTAAATCGCCTTTTGTCGTGACAATCTGCATCGTCAATTTAACGTGATCCGTGAAGATTGTGTCGATCATTTTTCCTGTGATATAAATAGATAACAGGGTGTATAACGCGATTTCCCAGTCGAAGACAAACCCTGAAAGTAGCACAATTGCGCCATTCATCCCCGTGAGAAGAAGGCCGATACTAAATGAACTCGTACGCGAAACGATAATCGCAATAATATCCAAGCCGCCTGAAGTTCCTGAGTGTTTTAGGATAAGACCAACCCCTATACCACCAATCCCCCCGCCAAAAACCGTTGACAACAGGATATTATCTGTGACGGCAGCGACTGGTATCACGTATAAGAATGCCGAGAGTGACACGACGCAAACCATTGTGTTGATAGTGATCGTTTTTCCGAGTTTGTAGTAGCCTAGAATAATTAAAGGCAAGTTTAGGACTAGATTTAATAGACCGGTGTTAAATGGGGTGATTAACCCGAGTAAGATTGCGATGCCGCTAATTCCACTACTTAAAATTCCGAAAGGTACGAGAAAGCAGTTAAAAGCAAATGCAATAATGAGCGAACCTACAACGACAACTAAGTTTTTCATAAATAGTAATCTCCTTCCAGTGGTGGTGAATAAAAAAACTCGTCCCTAACAAAGGGACGAGTTTTTGCTCGCGATTCCACCCATATTCCGCAAGTTTCTAATTAAGAAACAAACGGCTCTCAGTCAACGTTTTACCATACGTTCTCCATGTAACGGTGGAAAACCGTCAAAGCCTACTAATTTTCAGCTTTGCATCTCGGAGATGATTTTCGGATAAGGGCTGTTCGTCGACTTTCACCAAGCGTCAACTCTCTAGAGAACAGGGTTCTTTACGTACTTTTTCTCGTTATTGACTTTAATTGTTAGATGTTAATTTAGCAGAGATAAATAGACGTGTCAATACGTGTTTACCTACCTTGCTATGAATTAATTACCTTTTTAAATAAAATCCTGCTTAAAAAGGTAGAAAGTATATGTTTTTTTGATCTTGAACAGTGTCTAGACTTCAGGCACCCGCACAATAAGTCGAATTTTGTTAATTAATCATACATACAACCCTGCTAGAAAAATTCCTAACGCCTCTTGATAGATTTCATCAAACTGGTCTAATGGAAGTGGATTTTTTCCTGAACCAAGTTCAACTGTGAATCCAGGTCTGCGCCATTCCTGAATAAACCAATCCTTATATCCAGCGTAGCTTTCAATTGTTTGAACAGGTTCGTATCCGCTGACCCTACTGAACTCGTTAACAAGAACTTCAGAGGCAGGGGGTTCAAGGTTCTCGTACCCCCAATAAATAACTTCTCCCTGTGTATGAAAAGCTAGTACTCTTGCAAAATCCCGTTTTCTTGTCAGGTCCGCAATCGCAATTGCTTCAGGTTCGGACAAAGGACTTTCACCTCCATAATCTCTGGGACCCGGATTCTTAGGATTACGGGCTCTTTCCAAATCCCAATTGGCAGGAAATTGATCATTCAGATCCACACCCCTTATATTGGCTTTCCACTCCGAGAAGTCCAAGCTACCATTATTCCATTCTACGACCTTGCTTCGCCATGGTTCTTTTGCAGGCGGACCATTTAACACCAAATTAACTCCGTCCGGGTTGACCATCGGAACAATGGATAATGTCGTTTGCTGGTAAAAAGGGAATGTGAAAAGACCGCGGATAGTATTTTGGTTCGTTACGGAAAGCAAATAATCATTTAAAAAGGTCAAAATGATAGGGGTAGTAATCCATTCATTCGCATGAAATGAACCATTATAGTGAACTCGTTTAGTTCCACTACCAACCACAATTTCTGGTATTTCTCGTCCTAAAACGGAATTTCCGATAGGAGGGGTTTGCAAAAATGGATAAACGGCTAGTAACCTTCTGATATCATTCATCATGATGTCGTAATCAAAATTTTGTTTCCCGTTTATAAGCCTCCAGGTAATCCTATGTGGAATTTTAATCATCTGTCCAACTTGCAAGCGGTTCGGTTCAAGATTAGGATTGACAAGAAGAAGTGTATACAAAGGAATATTTTGTCTTCGGGCAACCAACCATAAAGAATCTCCTGTTTGAATTTTATAATTGGAAGCAACAAATCCAGGAATTTGAATTTGCTGACCTACCGTAAGTATTTGCGGGTTGATGTTTCGATTGGAATCGATAATCAGTTGAAGAGGCATCTTGAATACCTGGCTGAAAAGCCAAAACGAATCTCCAGGTCTAACAAATACGTCCATGTCGTTCCTCCTATTAATTTAAAATACTCAGTAATTAGAGTATATGAAGTATTGAGGGGTTTATTAATGGACTCAAATGCAGTGCGAGGTACCTTTCCGTAACAAATGAAAATGGTGAAACAGGCATTGGGAGATGTTCCCTAATGCCTGTTTATGTGGATACGTATATTCTTTAAACCTTACTGATTTTCATAGGAAGTCATTTTATCCATATTACTCGCAATCAAAGCGATGATTGTGCTTGCCTCTTCTTTTGTGAAAATGAAGCTGCTTTCTTCTTTATGGAGCTCGTTGCCTTCTGACCGGAATCGCTTAACTCTTCGGAGAATGCCATCGCCAGTAGCACTGACTACGCCAAATTGGTGGGTTACTTCTATTTTGTCATCGATTTGGAAAGCGGTGATTTCGGGTGTTTCCCATTCGACCCTCATATCTTCAAACGAGTCCACATCTGCAATTTCACCCGTGTAAGGGTCTCTGTAATTGCCCGTTTCTAAAACGACCTCCTCGTCAAAGTCATCAGGATAATCATCGTTTATAAAATCATGGAAGATATCATGAACAGCGTCAATTACATCATCAGTGTCAGTAAGGATAATTCTTGTTGGTTGTTCGAATTCATAGTCAAAAGTTTCTACGTAAAACTCTATATTATGTGGATCGAAATGGAGCGTACAGAAGTAATCCCTTTCGTCGTCCTCCGTTTCGACAAAAAATTCGATACGTGGATGTTTGGCACTCTGGTCAATCGTCATATGACCAACTTGATCATATTGTTCGCAAATTGAATTCAGATGATCATGAAGCTCACTAGTTACTCTGTTAAACCATTCCATCGACATGCTGTAGCAGCCCCTTTAATTTTATTTCTCATTCAATCATATCTTTTCCTAATTCGTGTAATTTATTAATAAAAATTCAGGTTTCAGTACAGACCGCTAAAAAGTAGTGAAAACTGTAATTGCTTTTAACTGGTTAAATGACAATACCAACTGAGTGTTGTTTTATTTGCATAGACATCTTAGTATGACGAAAATGGCGGTTAACCATTGCGGCAAAGAGGCTCATCCGTACAATAGAGCATATAAAATAGGTGCCTGGTTCTAAAACAGTTTTGAATTGTTTTAGAACCTAGCACCTTATTTAATGTCCGTTTTATCAATCGCATTTCTTCATAATGAAACTCAGATGTCTTCCACTGTGTTTATCCTGCCGATAAGAGAAACCGTCCGGACTCATATATGTGCAGGTTTGATCAATCGTGATTTGCTCAGTCGGAATGCCTGCCAACTCACATTGCTTTTTCACAGTTTGCTGATTATCAATGTGATACTTACGGGTTTGATCATTGTAATACATAAAGTCATCCGCATAGCCAAGGTCTTTGAATTTTAAATAGACGTCTTCATCGACTTCAAACTTTTCTTGACTTAGCGCAGCACCAATTTGGACGTGGATATCACGCGGACTACAGTGTTCCACTTGTGTTAAATGCTTGAAAAGTTTCGATGTAATTTCTTTAACTGTGCCTTGCCATCCGGAATGGATTACGCCAATGAGGCCATTCACTTCATTGTAAAAAATCACAGGGACACAATCGGCAGTAAAGCTGCATAATAGCAGGTTCGGCTCATACGTATACAATGCGTCTGTATCGGCAATGGCGGTATCCATTCGTTCAGCGCCACGCCCTTTATCGTCAAGCGTTACCCTATGGAAATTGGCGCTATGTGTTTGATTGGAACAAACGAAGGTTTCAAGTCCGCAATGCAAGGAAGCAGCTAATTTCTTGCGATTCTCTACGACATTAGTAGGATTTTCACAGGCATGAATAGCCATGTTATTGCTTTCCGGTTCAGCTCCATCTTTCAAGGTCATTCCTGTTATGAATTTCTCATTGTTAACGTATATGTTTGTTTTCATTTCATCACCTTGTTTTACTATATCCTAGTGTATTACCGGTGTATAGGCGGGATAAGAGTGGTTTTTCCGGAGTGAGGCGGAGATATTTGAGGGATGAATACGGGAAGTGCCTGTCGCACATATGGTGGACAGGCACTGTTTTTAGCGCTTTCTTTTGTTTTTCTTACCATCCAAGTTTAGAAATTCACTTTCGCTGGCAAACTCAACATCGTTTTTCGGCTTTGTATCGTATTTAAGGGCATTCCGCTGTTTACCCTTATCTTTATTTCGATTTTTGTTTTCCTCTGACATACTATTCACCCTCCTTTTATAGAATGATTTCATCTTTTTTATTATGTCCAAGGATGGGAATATTATGTCGAATGAATTAGATTCCAAAATAGGCACACGCTTCATTGGCACACAATAAGGGAGAAAAAGGGGTTGTGACTGGAGCAAACATCAATAGAGTATACAGTTTTACTAGAACTTTAAAACTCGACAATGTTGCAGTTGTCCTTTTTCAAATTGGTTATGCCTCTCTAAGTTTTTGTACATTGCCAGACTGAATAACGGCACGTGGACGAACAGATTTATACCAGTGCCTGAATAGGATAAAAATTAGTAGCAGATCGATCGCATCACCGCCGTAATACATTAGCAGGGCACCCATTCTTGCCTGGTCTTCTGTAACGCCTTCCGGTGGGTATGCGTAGATGAATTTTGACAGGATTCCATGTCCTGCAAGGGCTAAGATGAAGACGACAGTTCTGTATGAAAAGCTTAAACGGTGGGAGACGGGGTCTATGTACAGTAAAGAAATCGTGAACAAATAGCCGGCTATGAAAACGTGGATGTGCACGACGACGTGGAGCAAAAGGTTTGCGTGCATAGCTGTATACAAAGCGGTTGTATAAAGGAGCCATAACCCACCAATGTTCAAGATTGAGGCAATGATAGGGTGAGTGAAGAAGCGAATCGGACGACTTTGTAACAGCCGGTTAAGCTTTCTTGCAGAGTGGACATTGAGTGTGCGGAACAGCAATGTCATGGGTGCAGCGAGTGCGACAAGAAGCGGAGCGAGCATGCCCAGAAGTAAGTGACCCACCATGTGTGTCGTGAAATCGGTATGAGATTGACGAGATAGTGGACCGACCACTGCGGCGGCTGCAAATAGCACACCTGTAACAAATGAAATTGTACGTATCCAAGGCCATTTACGAAGGCGCTTTTGCGGATTCGTTACTAAAACAGCTGCGATGTAAAATCCAATCGCTAGCAATGCCGGAATCCCAAAAAACAAATCGGTAAAGAGAAAGAAAGCATGATTGCCCGGTTCATGATGCATGGGAAAACACTCCTGTCCCATTACGGTGATCGCGTTTAGCTTGGATGATTAGGACAATGCCAACGATAATCATGATGGCTGCGGAAATATTCCATACAAGGTCATACGGTAAAATTGTTACATTGTATCGAATTTGGTGGATGCGCATGATCTTATGTTGGATTGTTCCGTCATAAAGTTGGAAAACCCCAGCACCAAGAAGTTTTCCTCCCCACCACATCTTATGCCACAGTGCATGACGCCGTCGGAGGTCGGCAACGAGGAATAGCCCACCGACGGTCGCAAACCAGCTAAATGCGTGAAATAGCCCATCAGAAACAAGACCGACCGCTACAGTCGATTTGTCGTAAAATTTATGCCAATGGAGCAGTTGGTGGAACAAGGTTTCGTCAAGAAAAGCAACAAATCCTAATCCGAACAGGATACCAGACCAAAGATTTCGGCGTGCAAACATTGCCCTATTCGTCAATTGCGCTTGCTTGTTCTGTATGGTATTCATATTCTTTACCTCCATCTGTACAAGTCAGTGTTTATCCAAGTATGGCCGCAAAGGGAGAATGGTAAACCGTAATGATAGTTGTTGGATGTCGGTTAGTAGATGAAGCAGGGAGATAAAGGGTAGGACGGTGTGTTGTAATCGACCATATATGCTTGCGCACCAATCAAAAAGCTTTGCTGACCGACCGTATATGTTGCGGCACCGATCAAAAAGCTTGGCTTACTAACCGTATATGTTGTCGAACTGACCATATAACCTGGATAGCCGCGGTAAGGGTTACATCTATCGTTGTAAAGTGTACTAGCTTTTTTATATAAACAGCAATCGCAGTAGTAATTAAATCTTTCATCTGAAAAAGCGTCCGCTAAAAAGGGACGCTTTATTTCTTCCCTCAAATAGCAGTCGAACTGATAGTTACATCGTTTAAATAGTACTAGTCATCATTAGAAGCCATTTGAAGCGTCGTACAGCGGATTTAGCTAAGTGTTATGGATTAATATTCCTTGGGGGGCGAAGGGCTATTAGAAGTGACGCTGTGAGGTCGGATTTCACGTATTAAGCTACAAGTACACATCTTTCTGGGGTGGGGACGTGTTGAATTTCTTCATCAGACATTCAACATGGAAGTTGTAATAGGTAAAAATATACTTTACTACACGGGGAACGATTACCGCTTCCGTCTGAAATAAGAAGAGGAAAGAGTGAAAAACACTTACCCTAAAACCTCCATTTTGAATGTATACATTATTAGTAACGTTGTGTACAAAAGTGTATACATTTGTACACAATAAAGTATACATGTTTACAAACTAGTACACATGCTTTACCTACAGTGGTATACGCTTATGTACACAAGTTTACAATCTAGTACACAATATTACAGTTGTGTGTTAAGTGCTTGATTAGGATTGACCTACCAACGAAATTCGGATAACATTTTAGTAGAAAGATATAGTATGGAAAGGATGATTCTTTTGACAGAAGCTCGCATTGCAGCAATTGACGTAGGAAACGATTCATTGAAAGCCATTTTTGGTAAGGTGGAAGCAGAACTTAATATACCAAACGTAATTGCACAAGATGTTGCAGATCGTCCGGTTATCGGTATTGAAGAATTAAATGAACAAAATCCTATGGATGGCATTCATATTCGTTTGCACTCCCCTACGTTAAAAGACAACAACGCTATTTATCGCGTTGGAAATCTTGCAACTAAAAGTGGTAGTTCGACTGAACTGGACCCGGGAAGCAACAAATCTGAAGAAGACCAAACCTTGGTGATGTTGTTCGCGGCATTAGCACTAGATGCAGCCCGTGATGAAAATAAGAGTAATTTTAAACGTAATAATAATGTAATCGAAGCTACGTATACACTAGGGACAGGACTTCCGCTAAGGGAAGTGAAAGAAGGGAAGGACGTTGGTTATCGTTCCCAATTGCTTGGCTCTGTTCACCAAGTGGAATTTTTAGTTACACCTAAATATCAAGGTATAAAAGTGAATATTAAATTTGATGAAGTGAAAATTTATCCGGAAGGCTTTGCTGCGTTTATCAATCTTGTGATGGATAATAACTTAAACATCATTAACAAGGAACTAATCGATAAACAAATCCTGATTCAAGATATCGGGGGATTATCTACGGATGTAGCGGTCATTAAAAACCGTAAAGTTGATGATGATAAAGCGCAAGGTTTCAATTTAGGCGTTTCAGAATCTCTGGATGCCATTCGGGAAGAGATTTATGCGAGACACGGTGTTGAGCTTGACAGCCGTTTGGATGTTGTGGAAATTATTACGAAGAAAAATGACCGTAATCACATCATGGTAAAAGGAAGCCGGACAAGCGTACATGACATTGTAGACCGGATTCTTCTGGATTTAGCGAAAAAACAATACCGTCATTTACGCAATATATGGCAAAGAAACTCTCAATCTGAGATTTGCTATTTCATCGGCGGAGGCTCTATTGTCCTTAAAGATTATCTTAAAGCCTTGAATAATAGCTTGGATGGTTACAACATCGATTTCTTTGAAGATGAAAAGGAAAGTGTATGGATGATGGCCAATGCATATTACAAATTAATTTCTGATTTTGCCAGAAAAAATCAAAAGGCGCAGCGAAAAGAAGATGAAAAGCTGGTTAAAACAAAATAGGGTGATATTTCATGAGTGAAACAGGATTGAAAAGGGGCCAGCCCATTACGTTTCGTCTTCCGTCTGATACATCTGATTACACATTAAGGCAGTTGCAGAAGTTGAAAGAAGTCGAAAAAAGAAACTTTTCCAGTAGAATTGCCGAATTCGTGATAGAAGGCGTCAATGATTCTCTATTGAAACATAGGGAAGCAATCACGGTTCCGCTGCCGAAAGGATTGACGAAAGCGCAACGTGATTGGTTGAAGCATGAACATTCCGAGGCATTATTGGGAAGTATCGTGTATCAGCTAATGGCTGATCCAATCCGAACAGCCTCGCTCTTTGCATCACTGAACAGCAATGCGATTAGTGTAGATGAAGCCTTATATCTGCAGGAAGAAACGGCTGCCACCGCAGAACCGGAAACAGAGAATCACTTGATAGACATCGATATGGATGATGGTTTGGATGACTTTGATTGGGAACAGATAAAAGAAACACAAAGCACTCCGGTCGAGGAAGAGGAAGAAGATCCGCTAGGTGACTTCCTTGCTCAAATGAATAAGTAGTAAACATTTTAGGCTATCTTTGCGGATAGCCTATTTTTAATGGATGAGATGAGTTATCTGAAAATACATGTTTTCTAAGTGAGATAGAAGGGAACGGACTTATAACCGAGATAACAGACTTGTAGTCAATATGAATGGAGGGCGGGTATGGAAAAAGTCATTTACATTGTTCGTCATTGCTCCGGAGAAGGACAGGCGCCGGATGCGGTATTGACTGCTGAAGGCATAGTGCAGGCGGGGCAACTTGCGGAGTTTTTTGATGGAATCGATGTCGATCGGATAATAACGAGCCCGTTTACACGTGCGCGTGAAACGGCCCGGCCAATAGCGAAAGTGAAGAATATTCATGTAGAGGTGGACAGCCGGCTCAAGGAGCGCGTGCTAAGTTCGAATGAATTCAAGGATTGGCTCATAAAGCTTGAGGACACTTTTTTTGATCTTCATCTGAAATACGAGGGTGGAGAGTCTTCACATGAGGCGATGTCACGGGTGTGTAATGTAATGGATGGATTGGGTGATGGTTCACGGACTGTGCTTGTGACGCACGGAAATTTAATGGCATTGTTGCTGAGGTGCTATGATGAACGGTTTGGATTTGATCAGTGGCAGTCACTGACGAATCCTGATGTCTATGTCATAAAGGTTATGGGTGAAAAATTGAATATGGAGCGGATATGGAATTCCGAAAAAACAAGCCATATGAATAAGAAGATAGTCTAGGGAATCGACCAACTTCTAGTTTTATGCAAACCTGACAACGAATTACGGGAAATAAACAACGCAACACATACGTCAAACAACACAACATTTTACATCAACTATGGTACACTGGCATCAAAGCTGAATATTTCAACAACCACTAGGGGAGCCTTTTTAAGGCTGAGACGTGCATGGATGCGCGGACCCTTGGAACCTGATCCGGATTATACCGGCGTAGGAAAGTGGGTGCGCCCTTTTATGATAATTCAAATGGCCAGCCGCTTTCTAACGTCACCGGGAAGCGGCTTTTTACTATCAAAAAGGGCGGGGAATAGAATGGTACACGTAGCGATGACGATTGCAGGATCAGATAGTGGCGGCGGGGCGGGAATTCAAGCGGACTTAAAGACATTCCAAGAACTTGGGGTGTTCGGAACTTCAGCATTGACGGCGGTGACGGCGCAAAATACGTTTGGGGTATCGGCGATACAGCCGATTGATGCAACTATTATTACAGCGCAAATACAGGCAGTTATGGATGACTTCGATGTCAAAGCGGTGAAGACAGGAATGTTGTTTTCAGCGGAGATTATCCAAGCGGTGGCGGATAAATTCCATTGGACCGAAATTCCGCTTATCATCGATCCGGTGATGATTGCGAAAGGAGGCGCTTCATTGCTGAAAGATGAAGCGGTTGAGGCGTTAAAGAACGTTCTCTTGCCTCTGGCGGCATTGGTGACCCCGAATATACCGGAGGCGGAAGTGCTTGCAGAAATGAAAATAAAAACCGATGCGGATATGGAAGAGGCGGCAAAACGTATGATAGCTTTGGGTGCCAAGGCTGTTCTTATTAAAGGGGGCCACCGTAAAGAAGCGCCCTATGCGCAAGATTTTTTCTTGGGAGCGGATGGGGAACGATTTTCGGTTCGTTCACCATGGATTGACACGAAAGATACACACGGAACGGGATGCACGTATTCTGCGGCGCTTACAGCGTTTTTGGCAAACGGGGAGACGGCAGCGAAGGCGGTTATTTCTGCAAAAGGTTTCATCCACGCGGCGATAGAAGATGGGCTTGAAATCGGCGGTGGGCACGGTCCTACGAATCACTGGGCATATGGGCGCCGTGCAAACAAAATGATGGAAGGGGTTGTTGTAAATGGATAAGCAGACAGTTAATCTATATTTCATTATGGGAACGAACACTACAGGAGGGAAGGATCCGCTTGCTGTACTTGAAAACGCGCTGAAAGGCGGTGTGACATGTTTCCAGTTACGTGAAAAAGGGCATGGTACTTTAACGGGTGATGACCTGAAAGCATTTGCGAATTCATGTAAGGAGTTGTGTGAACGATACAGTGTGCCGTTCATCGTCAATGATGATATTGACCTTGCGATTGAAATAGGTGCGGATGGTGTTCATATCGGGCAAGAAGATGGAAATATCTCAGAAGTGCGTGAAAAGGTCGGTCCAGACATGCTGATTGGTGTTTCGACTCATAATGTAACGGAAGCGATTGCGGCGGCTGATGCGGGAGCGGATTATATAGGTCTAGGTCCAGTTTACGAGACGCAGTCGAAAGATGATGCACAGCCCGTCATCGGTCTTGAAATGGTCAGTGAAGTCGCGGCATTGTTGCCGGGCTTACCAATTGTGGGCATCGGTGGTATTTCGGAACGTAAAGCGGGAGCGGTTATTAACGCAGGAGCTTCGGGGGTAGCGGTTATATCCGCGATTTCCGGCAATGAAAACTCCGAAGAGGCGGCAATCCGTATGAAAGGGGCAGTTCTTCTTTCGTTGACAGGTATAGAAATGTAATGTTTAGCTCCCTGCAAAATACACCACACTTCTGAGTAGGACGGAGGCGTGCGAATAATGAAGAAAAAGTTTGAAATACAAACCGTTTTGCATAAGCCGGATTTGATTTACTTCACATGGAATGATGTTGGAGGAACCTACAATGTTTATAAAGACGGAAATCATTTGTACGAAGGTACCGTTTCTGAATTCAGCGATGGTGATTTTAAGCGTGCGAAACTATATAATTATTCAATCGAGCGTGTTGAAAATGGAAGCGTTGTTGATGTGATTGCGCTGCAGACATCTGCATTCGCAGAAAAGAAAGATGTGGAAAGCCCACTACAGTCTTTGGTCACTACAACGATCGTTGCAAAAACACAGATTGCGTTATCTTGGGAAGAAATAAAAGACGTTGAAGAATATGATATCTATCGAAATGGAATATACATGAAGACAGTGAATGAGAACCGCTTCATTGATCGGGATTTTTCGTTAGATGAAATGAATGTATATACCATCGAATCCAAGCGTCCGCTTGTGAAATCGGAGGAGCGGTTTAATGTATTTCAGTCGGTTGTATCGAATGTTTTCGGATTGTTGAATCCGTCTTCTACAAAGGAAGAAGCAACGTACGAAAGATATTCGGTGACGAAAGTAATTGCCGGGGCAGTAAATCTGTTGATTCCCGTTCAAGAAAAAGACGGACTACCACATGTGGACAGATGGCAATTACGTTATATGACGTTTTTAAAGGATGATTGGATAAGGAATCCGAATCACTTGTCACGGAACCGCTTTTTCAAGGGGGACGACAGAGGGTTTGACCCGAATGGAGATAGCTATCGTACTCTTGTTGACATCGAACTTGCATATGATCTTGAACGCTCTCCTCTGACGTTTACAAAGGATGTAGGACCGTCACTTGCGTATAGCTCCTTGAAACGCTTCAGGGAGCAAGCAACGGCATCGCATGAAGGAATTACGCTGCAGCGAACAGATCATAAGGAAGGCGAATCAGGGTTTCATTTGACGCACTCAGTTGGTAATCCCCTCGCGGCGGCACCTAACATCGATTATGAAGTGCAGGCTGTCATGCGACGGGATGGTACGTTTGATATTTGCGGCTATCACGATCAAGCGCCTCATCATGAAATTTATCTGATGCGCGGGGCAGGGGACGATTGGAAACCTGTTCACTTGGCCGAGAATAAAGGACTCGCGTGGATGTCGGACGTAATTGCGTGGCAATATTGGCGAATCTCAAATCTAGAATAGTATATACGGACCCCCTTCTATTTTCGCGGAAGGGGGTCATTTTTTATATATAAATATGTATGACTTTCAAGTCTTTCAGAAACCGAAACTTGGACTAGCAATTGAAAAAAAGCTTAATATAGTGGGACTATTGTGATATGTTAGATAGTAGGTTTATCACAAAGGGGGAATTGGGATGAAGAAGTTTGGTATTATCACTTTGATGTTATCTATTATGCTTGTGATTGCAGCGTGCGGCACGGATAAAGGGGATGACACGAAGACTAGCTCAGGTTCAGATTCCGGGGACAGTGGAAAAGTGTATAAAGTAGGGATAGATACAACTTATCCGCCATTTGAATTTGAAGTGGATGGAAAATATACAGGAATCGATATTGATATTATAACGGCAATTGCGAAAAACCAAGGTTTTGAAATTGAGTTCGACGCGATGGACTTTGGTGGAATCATTCCAGCTATGCAAGCGGACCAGCTTGACATTGCAATTGCAGGAATGAGTATCACGGATGATCGAAAAAAAGTAGTAGATTTCTCGGATCCGTATTTTGACGCAGGACTTACATTGGTTGTCGCCACAAAAACAACTGATATTAAAGGTCTTGAGGACTTGAAAGGTAAAACAGTCGCTGTGAAAAATGGAACGACTGGAGCGCAATTTGCACTGGAACATGAAAGCGAATATGGTTTTGAACTAGTCCAGTTCGATGACAGTCCAGCGATGTTCCAAGAGGTTTCGAACGGTAATGCGGATGCATTGATTGAAGATTATCCTGTTATCGCCTATGCGATTTCCCAGAACAAACTTGACTTGCAACTAGTCGGGGAACGTCTGAATGGGGATCAGTACGGAATTGCAGTTCTTAAAGGAAAACAAGCTGATGTGCTGAAGCAGATTAACGACGGTCTGCAAGACCTTCGCGATAGCGGTGAATATGACAAGATTCTAGACAAATATCTTGCTGAATAAATAATTCTTACTATATATCTCGAAGTATTGAATACGGAGTATAAAATGAGCGCAGGCGGTAGGTATCCCTTAGCGCCGGAGCGGATTTGAAGGGTTTCTTTAATTCAATTTATATAATATAGCGTGTTCCTTGCGCTATATTTTTTTTATAAAGGAGATGTGTAAATGGAAACGATTATTGCTGTTTTACCGTATTTAATGCAAGGATTGAAAGTAACCTTATACATCTTTTTCTTTTCAATTATCTTTGGATTCTTGATTGGATTGGTAACGGCTCTAATGCGCTTGACGCATATTAAGCCTTTGAACTGGATTTCGAAGGCATTCGTCGATGTTATTCGAGGAACGCCATTCATTGTCCAGTTGTTCTTTATCTACTTTGGTTTGAACTCTCTAGAATTTATTTCGTTGGACAGGACGGTGGCAGGGATACTGACCGTGGCGGTAAATGCGGGTGCTTACTTCTCCGAAATTATCCGTGCGGGGATACAGTCAATCGATAAAGGACAGATGGAAGCAGCGCGGTCCCTCGGTCTTACGCAATCACAAACGATGCGCTCGATTGTTTTGCCACAGGCATTCAGAAGAATGTTGCCGACAATTACGAACCAGTCAATTATCAGTTTCAAAGATACCTCCCTCCTTTCCATTATAGGAATAGCAGATATCGTACAGAGAGGAAAGATTCAGGCAAGCGCTACTTTCATGCACTTTGAAATTTGGCTGACTGTTGGTATCATTTACTTTGTAATCATTTATCTACTATCGTTGCTTTCCAGCTTCATTGAAAGGAGGTTTGTCCTAAGATGACAATGATTCAGGTGAGGAATTTGAAGAAGTCATTCGGCGAACTTGAAGTGCTAAAAGATATCAATGTTGAAATTCAAGAGCGTGAAGTCGTTTGTGTCATCGGTCCCTCCGGTTCGGGGAAAAGTACGTTCCTGCGGTGTTTGAATCGCTTGGAAGATATTACAGATGGCCATGTTGTCATTAACGGCCAAGATATCACGGATTCGAAGCAGGATATCAATAAAATCAGGGAAAATGTCGGTATGGTGTTTCAACAATTCAATCTGTTTCCACATATGACTGTGTTGCAAAACGTCATGCTTGCGCCTATGAAGCTAGGTAAAGGTGATAAGAGTTCGATTGAAAAAAAAGCACTTGAACTTCTTGCAAAAGTAGGTTTGTCGGATAAAGCAAAAGTGTACCCAGGTGAACTTTCAGGTGGCCAGAAACAGCGAGTCGCAATTGCCAGGGCGTTGGCGATGGACCCGAAAATCATGCTGTTCGACGAACCGACGTCCGCGCTTGACCCGGAAGTGGTCGGTGACGTGCTAGCCGTTATGAAGCAGCTTGCACTGGAAGGGATGACGATGATTGTCGTGACGCATGAGATGGGGTTTGCGCGTGAAGTGGGCGACCGCGTTATCTTCATGGATGGCGGCTTTATCGTAGAAGAAAATGTCCCGGAAGAGTTGTTCGGAAACCCTAAAGAAGTGAGGACGCAAGCCTTTTTGAGTAAGGTGTTGTAAGTATGAAATGAATAGTGATTGGATGAACGGGGAAGCTTATTGTGCTTTCCTGTTTTTTTATTGTCCAAGCCGACTCGTTGACAATGAAAACTACACTTGTTATGATTATCTCGAATTCAAGATAAATAACGGTTGAACAATTTGGGAGGGAATGGATATGACGAAAAAGTCACTGGGCATTCATCATATAACTGCCATCGTCGGTCATCCACAGGAAAACGTTGACTTTTACGCGGGTGTTCTTGGCTTGCGTCTTGTGAAGAAGACCGTCAACTTCGATGATCCCGGGACATACCATCTTTACTTTGGGGATGGGAATGGTACACCGGGTACGATCATTACATTTTTCACCTGGGCAAATGCCCGTCAAGGGAAAATTGGCGATGGCCAAGTCTGTGTCACTTCTTATGTAGTGCCAACGGGTGCATTGGATTTCTGGGAAAAGCGTCTTGATAAATTCAAGATTGAGTATACGAAGACGAAACGTTTCGGTGAATTCAATTTATCCTTTGAGGATCCGCATGGCTTGAAAATCGAGATTGTCGAACGTGAAGATGGGGTACAGAATGAGTGGGTGGTTGGTGACGTGACAGCGGAAGTTGCCATTAAAGGGTTCGGCGGTGCAACATTGTTATCTGCCCAACCTGAAAAAACGGCTCATCTCCTTGAGCATGTCATGGGGCTTGAAAGGATCGGCGAAGAAGGCGGATATATCCGATTCCGCTCGACAGCTGATATCGGCAATATCGTCGACTTGAAAAAGACTACATCTGGCCGCGCACTGATGGGAGTCGGCACGGTCCACCATATCGCATGGCGTGCTGAAGATGATGCGGATCAGTTGGACTGGAAAGCGCATGTTGAAGCGAGCGGTTATGGCGTGACATCTGTGAAAGATAGAAACTATTTCAATGCAATCTATTTCCGGGAACATGGTGAGATTTTATTTGAAATTGCAACTGATCCTCCAGGTTTTGCGAATGATGAAACCGTTGAAACGATGGGTGAAAAACTTATGCTCCCAGCACAATATGAACAGCATCGTGAAAAGCTGGAAGCGACCTTGATACCTTTTGAAGTACGTGAAATTGATTAATAAAGGGGAGAGTGGCTATGAAACATATATATAAACCCGGAAAAGATGCATCGAAACCGGTGTTGCTCTTGCTTCACGGCACGGGAGGCACGGAACAGGATTTACTGGGGCTTGCCGATTTGATTGACCCTGATGCAGGAGTGTTAAGTGTTCGGGGGAATGTCCTTGAAAACGGCATGCCGCGTTTCTTCCGCAGATTGGCGGAAGGCGTGTTCGATGAGGAAGACTTGATTTTCCGAACGCAGGAATTGCACGCATTTCTTGATGATGCGGCAAAGGAAAATAATTTTGATAGGTTGAATGTCATTGCGATTGGCTATTCTAATGGGGCGAACATCGCAGCGAGCCTGCTGTTCCATTATGCCGATTCTTTGAAAGGCGCAATTCTTCATCACCCGATGGTTCCAAGGCGTGGAATCGATTTGCCTGACTTAACTGGGACTCAAGTGTTCATCACCGCAGGGGAAAATGATCCGATTTGTCCGGCGAAGGAATCGGAAGACTTGGATGAGCTGTTGTCGGGCGCAGGTGCAGTGACGGAAGTCCATTGGGAAATGAATGGCCATTCGCTGACCCGTACGGAAGTGGATGCAGCGGCAGAATGGTACAAAGCAACATTTGTGAGATGAAAAAAGAAGCGGGGATAAAAAATGGGCTTTTTAGACAGGTTATTCGGAAAAACAACTACAGAGGAGACGGTAAACATGACAAAAACAGCAATCGTATACTATAGTATGGGTGGTACAAACTACCAATTGGCACAATGGGCAGCAGAGGCGGCAAAAGAAGCAGGGTCTGAAGTGAAAGTGATTAAAGCGCCGGAAACAGCGCCACAAGCGGCAATCGATTCGAATCCTGTATGGAGAGCGCATGTTGAAGCGACAAAAGACGTTCCGGTAGCTACTCCGGAAGATCTTGCCTGGGCAGACGCAATCATCTTTAGCGTACCGACACGTTTCGGTAACATGCCTGGTCAAATGAAAAATTTCTTCGATACGACAGGCGGTTTGTGGGCACAGGGCAAGCTTGCCAATAAGGCGGTAAGCGCAATGTCGTCAGCACAAAATCCTCATGGCGGCCAAGAAGCGACAATCCTGTCTCTTTACACGACAATGTACCACTGGGGAGCAATTGTTGCGGCGCCTGGTTACACGGATGCAGTCGCATTTGCAGCTGGCGGAAACCCATATGGAACTAGCGTAACCGTCGGACAAGACGGGAAAATGGCGGATGACGAAGCGGCAATCAAAGCGGCAGTCCATCACCAAGCGAAACGTACGGTGCAAGTGGCAGAGGCATTGAAAAATTTGAACGCATAATACATGAAAGCCGACCTATGATGGGTCGGCTTTTTTGTGCTTAAGAGAGTCGTTGTTTTATGTCTGGGAGGGTGACCGACTATATAGCGTGTGGCACCGACCATATCTCGCCGCCGACCGACTATATAGCGAATGGTACCGACCGTATCTCGCCGCCGACCGACTATATAGCGTGTGTTACCGACCGTATCTCGTTGTCGACCGACCATAAAGCGTGTGGTACCGACCGTATCTCACCGCCGACCGACTATATAGCGTGCATTACAGACCGTATCTCAAGAAGCTCAACTCTATCCGGTATATTCTTGTATACAAATTTCACTGTTACAAGTAAGTCGATCGCAAGTGACAGGCCAGGTGAATCTTCAAGGAATCCTCATTATCGTTTAAGTCCAGTTGCAGTAAATGCTCGATTTTTCGTATGCGTTGGTACAGTGTATTGATGTGAATATGTAGTTTCTCGGCCGTTTTCGTAGCGGAACCTGGTACGAAAAAAGGGGAAGTGACAGCGACGCTTGCTATAGCAGCAGCTTCCATTGTCAATACAGTTGTTCTCGTGTTCGCTATACTTTTCGGTTCATATCTTATTGCATTGCTGCCTGAATCATTGACCGCCAGTTTCCAGTTTGTATTGCCAGCCATTTTTGGTGGAGTTATTGCCCAATTTGCCATTAAGAAACCTTTATGGGGCATTATTGGGCTGGCTTTTGGATTAATGGTTAATTTGGGTCCGGTGCCTGCTTCATTGAAAACGTTCCTTTGCATACTAGGTACAGTCGTTGGCTGTATACTACTTGAAAAGATGAAAAATAAAAAAACAGTCTAATAAATAGAAATGAACAACTGAAGTCAGTATGAGATAATAAATGTACCGAATCTATTGGGAAAATAAGGGGGAACTACGCAGATGAGTCAACACATACAAGAAGGAATCCAAACGAGACGTCAATTAATGGAACTGCTTGAAAGTCGAAAAGACGAAATGATAGCGATTCGCCGCCATTTACACGAGAATCCCGAACTGTCTTTCAAAGAAGAAAAAACCGCACAATATATCGCTGACTTTTATAAAGGAAAAGATGTAGAGGTTCAGACGAATGTCGGCAATGGATATGGGATTATCGTAGCAATTAAAGGAGACAAGCCGGGTAAGACAATTGGACTCCGTGCCGATTTTGACGCGTTGCCAATCCTTGAAGAGGCTGACGTGCCGTTCAAATCGAAAAATGAAGGTGTCATGCATGCGTGCGGTCACGACGGACATACCGCGTACATGTTAATTCTTGCAGACTGCCTTATTCAAATGAAATCATCAATTGCCGGTACGATTAAAATTATTCACCAACATGCGGAGGAAACACCGCCGGGCGGAGCGAAGAGTATCGTCGAGTCAGGTGTGCTTGATGATTTGGATTTAGTTTTCGGTACGCATCTATTTCCTTCACATCCTACGGGAACGGTCGGCTATCGCAGCGGTTTTGCGATGGCGGGAAGAACGTATTTCAAGCTAGTGATTCAAGGAAGCGGTGGCCACGGATCTTCTCCGCATCAGTCGAACGATCCAATCGTTGCGGGTGCCCATTTCGTAACAGCTATCCAGACCATCGTCAGCAGGCGGTTGAATCCATTTGAAATGGGTGTTGTTACAATCGGTTCATTTGATGGAAAAGGCTCGTTTAATGTCATCAAGGATAGTATTGAACTTGAAGGCGATGTGCGTTACATGAACGGGGAAACACAGGAATTGATTTCCCGGGAAATTCATCGTATTGTAAGTGGCATTGAACTGGAGTTTGACGTGAAGTGTGAGCTGACGTATACGGCTGATTATCCGCCACTTTACAATGATCCGACGGTGACGGCAGAGGTTGTCTCCATTCTTGGGAATTCGGACGATCCGGATATCAAGGAAGTAGTAGAATTTCCGGTGTTCTCGGGATCGGAAGATTTCTCGTATTACTTGGAAAAAGTACCTGGTGTTTTCTTTAATATCGGTTGTAAGCCGAAAGGGGTAGAAAGAGCATTCATGAATCATCATCCGAAGTTTGATATTGACGAAGATGCTCTTCTGGTCTCCGCGAAATCGGTTGCCGAAGTCGTTTGCAGCTATTACAATATCGATTAATGAAATAAAAGCCGACCTTTTGATAGGTCGGCTTTTTGTGTATTCATTTTGATATTCCTTGTCGCGGCCAGATGAAATATGTAATAGAAATTACAAAGTCGATGCCAAGGACGAGTGCCCATACCTTCAATGTAGCGGATAACACTTCCGTTCTTGTAGTATCACCGATGAAATAAATCATTGCGGTAAGGAAAGCGCCGCCGATGATAAAAGCGAGCAGATGTTGAAATGTACCTTTCATCGAGTGTCGAGCGTGTTCATAGCCAATTTTACGCACCGGTTTAATGCCCGTTTTTTGAACATAATAACGAAACCATTCATCAGCCCAGCGAATTATGCTTTTGCCGAACGTTATGGAGAAACCGAGGTATATGGCCGCAACGGCGTGGACTTGTGTCGCGGTTGCTCCATTGTACAGGTCGGTTGCCGTGACTAGAAGCAGAATAAGGTCGATAACAGGCGTTAGAGCCAAAAAGAAAAAACCAAGCTTTTCGCGTTTAAAAATATAGCGAGTGATAAGTCCGAGAGCAATGACAACCCAGAAACCAATTTCACACGCGACAATTGTCCAGGCAATGAAGTTCATAGAAACACCTCTTTTAATCGAGTTGAAATAAGTAGCTTTATCATATCACATTGATTATATGGCTAACTGTAGCTAGTTTATTACCGTCATGCGGCATGTTATCATCGCCATCCACAAAAAACGGAAAAGCCGATTATGCTTTTCCGTTCTCCGATCACTTATTCAAATAAGCCCACGCATATTGAGCGTATAGTTCCGCTCCCGTAGCCAGCGCGTCTTCGTCGATGTCAAAGTTGCCGTGGTGATGCGACCATTCCGTATCTTTTTCAGGATTACCACTGCCGACAAGTGCGAAACTGCCGGGCGCTTTGTCGAGGTAGAATGAGAAGTCTTCGGCGCCCATCGTTGGTTTTTCATCAAAAACAACATCTGGACCGAATGCTTCGGCTGCAACTTGTTGAACGAGTCTTGCACTTTCTTCATCGTTGACAACGGGCTGTGTGCCGCGGATATACTCAACTTCCGCGGTCGCACCGTACATGTCGGCGACGCTTTTCGCGTATTGTGAAATGCTTGTTTCGATATGATTTCGCGTATCTTGATTGAACGTGCGAACCGTTCCTTCAATCAAAGCATTCTCAGCGATGACGTTGAAACGTGTACCGACTTCCATTTTACCGACAGTGAGAACAGCTGCTTGTTGCGGGTCTATCGTCCGTGAAACGACAGTCTGGACATTCATAACGAACGAAGAGGCAACAAGTGCTGCATCGATGCAATCTTGTGGAATAGCACCGTGTCCGCCTTTTCCTGTGAACTGCACTTTGAAAATGTCCGCCGCCGCAAATGAAGGTCCTGGTGTACAAGAAACTTTATGCGTCGGCATCTGCGACCAGATGTGAATGCCGAAAACATTATCAACACCGTCCATAGCGCCTTGATCGACCATCGCTTTTGCACCTTGTGCAATCTCTTCCGCGGGTTGGAACAGCAGACGTACATTACCGGACAGTTCATCTTTCACATCTGACAATGCTTTTGCCGCGATGAGCAGCATCGAAGTATGTGCATCGTGACCACATGCGTGCATTTTGCCGTCTATTTTGGAAGCATAAGGTACATGCGTGTTTAATTGTTCAACAGAGAGAGCATCCATATCGCCACGCAATGCGACTGTTTCGCCGGAAAGCGCGCCTTGAATTTCAGCGATAACGCCGGTGGGCTCCGTTTTACGATAGGAAATGCCGAGATCATCCAAATAGGCACAGACGAATTCAGTAGTTTTCACTTCTTCAAACGACAGCTCCGGCTCGCTATGTAATTTACGTCGCAGCGCCGTCAGTTCGTCGCTATAGTTTGCGATAGCCGTTTTAATTTTTTGATTGATCATAACCTTTTAGCCTCCGTTAATCTTTTTACGGTTTCATAAATAATATCTGTGCCGTCCGCGAGATGACTTGCGTCCGACCATTCTTCAGGACAGTGGCTTAGCCCGTCTTTACTTGGGATGAATACCATTCCGCAGGCCGTGAAATCTGAAAAGACCATTGCATCATGGCCAGCTCCGCTATTGATTGAACAATAGGGGATTTCGAGTTTGTCACTCGCTTCTTTCAATAGAGATCGGATGTCTGCATCGAGTTCTTTTGGCGCGATATAAAGCTGCTGTTCTGTTGAGGTGTTAATGCCATGGCAATTTTGCTGCGCGATGAATGCCTCCAGCTTACGGACGACATTCAGTACATGCTCTTCCTTGCCGGAACGGATATCGACGGTGAAAACTACTTTGTCGGGGATAACGTTCGCTCCGTTCGGGAAGACGTTTAGTCGTCCTGTTGTAATGACTGTTCCTTCGCCTTCATCGGTTGCAAGTCGGGGGAGGGCGGCAATAATTTGCGATGCGGAAACTAGCGCGTCGGAGCGCCGATCCATTGGCGTAGTGCCGGCATGTCCAGCTTTTCCTTGTACGGTCACTTCCAACTGAGTCAGTCCAACGATCGTTTCAACTACACCTATTTGAATTCCTTTTTCTTCAAGAATCGGACCTTGTTCGATGTGCAGCTCAAGGAATGCTTTCATCGTTTTAGGATCTCGTTTTTTTCCGTTCGCCGGGTTGACCCAGATATCCGCCATCGCATCCACAGCTAAAATACCGTCTCTGTCGGCAAGCTTTTTGAAATCTTCTTCTGTCAATAACCCCATCATTCCTCGTGAGCCCATCAATCCGCCGCCAAAACGGGAGCCTTCTTCCTCAACGAGTGCAATGATTTCAAGCGGATAGGCAGGCTTCATATTGTTCTCTTTGAACAGCGCTGCGACTTCCAATCCGACGACAACACCTGCAGTACCGTCATAGGCTCCGCCATTCGGGACGGAATCGAAGTGGGACCCGACGATGACGGATGGAGCATCTGGCAATGTGCCTTCCAGCTTGCCGAAAATATTGCCAAAGCCATCTTCTGTTACTCTAAGGCCATAGTTCATCATTTTTTCCTTGATATAGTTGCGTGCTTGTAAATCTTCTTCGCTATACGTAAGCCGTGTCACACCTTTACCAGGAGTAGCAGTAAACCGGCTAAGCGATTCGATATGCTGCTCAATCCGTTGTTGATTGGCTGTCATACTCATTCCTCCTCGTGTAAGTAGTCTGAATAGTTTTGAATTGACTGGGTGACTGTCACCCAGTCAATTCAAATCCCTGTTTTATAAAAATGCGACGAAGAAGCCTGCGAGAATAACGGAAACAATTGTGACGCTTATAAATCCGCCGACTAGCATTGGCGGCAGCATATGACTGGTCAGCGCTTCTCTTTCTTTCTCGTCTTCTGTTAATGCGTTAATTACTTCATTGGTAATGATATAATCCGCGGGGAAACCGTATAGGGCAGTCAACGAAACAGCAAACGCCATTTCTTTACTGACTTTCAGGATCTTTCCGATGATGAATGAGAAGATATACATCCCAATGACGCCGAGCACGATGCACCCGATAAGTGGATACAGAATTTCAACCATCATGGATGGTGTGGCTGCTTTCAGGCCATCAAAAACGAAGAGCATGAGAACAAGTAAAGACAATCCAAAACCGTTTGCTTTTTGTAAAATCTGACGTTCTAAAAATCCGACGCTTGCCCCGATGATTCCGAATAGGAGACACAAGACATATGGGCTGACCGTGACGATTGGCGCCAGCGCGGTGGAAGTGAAATAGGCTAGTAACCCGACAAGCGCGAGTCGGAAGAATTTAAAGTAATCTGTATTGTATTTGGCAGGTAGCTTCTTGAACATTTTAAGTTCTTCCTCTGGTTTCTCGGTCGCTGAACTTCCTGTGTCTACAACAGCCAATTCACCTTTCCGATACATTCCGAGTAGTCTCTTTCCTTCTTTTTTCAAGACAATTGACGTAAGAGGGTACCCGGCGAAACCTTGCATGACATAAATGACGATCGCGAAAACGGATAATGTAACAAGTCCCGCATTCGCCGCACCTTCAGACATGATCAAAGCGGATACAATTCCGCCGACAAGAGGCGGGATAGCTACGATGACTGTGTCGAGTCCGAATAAGAGCGTTCCCACTCCGAACAGCACCACGACAATACCCAAAATACCAGCGAGTGATATTAAAATGGTTTTCCACTGCTGCTTCAGTTGCTGGACAGAAAGCAGTGTACCCATATTTGTGATTAGTAAGTAAATCATCATCGATGCGACAACAGGCGGGATACCCGCTATTGAAACGATGTCTTTCGGGAAGAACGTCCAATAACCGATTAAGAAAAGGACGGCTGAAACGAAAACTGATGGAATCCATGCTTTGGTTCGAACAGATATAGCATCCCCGATATATAAAACAGCAACGACAATTGCTAAAGCTAACATTTGTGGCACAGTATTCGCCCCTTTCAGATAATGAAGAATTTTAATAACGATAACATGAAAGTTTGTGAATTAAAAGCCTATTTTGTATATTACCAATAATATACTAGAAACAAATATGAGGAATACGCTTTCATGGAAAACGTTGAGAAATATAGATATTTTAAGGACGATGACTCTTTTAAAGGGATTATAAACTATTATAGAAATAACAAAAACCGCTTAAATGCAGTCATTCTCTTTCTGCATTAAAGCGGTTAGTCTTGTTCCTGGGAGAACTTATTTTGTTAACAATGAATTATCGATTTTATATTTTGCTTTTGCTTTTTCCAGCCACTCAGCATACTGTTCTTGTAATTTTTGGTCTGTTAATAGCTGTTTGATCTCTTCTTTATGATCTTCCAACTTAACTTCGGTTTTCCCTTCTTCTTGGAAGGTTTCTTTGTTTTCATCGAAATATGTTTTGATTTCCTTATCTGTTATCTCTTTACCTGGCTCAAGTGCTTTTTGAATCGATAAAAACTCCACGATGTTTTCTTTAAATTGTTTTTCAGTCATACCGTTCTGTTTCAGTGCAGCTTTGAAGGCTTCCTCTCCGCCGCCGCTTTCGATGTATTTCGTAAGTTCTGCTTCAACTTCTTTATCAGAAACTGTAACATTTTCTTTTTTCAATTCAAGTTCAATGACTTTTTTGTCAATCATTGAAGCGAGTGCCTCTTGTCCGGAAGCTTGTACAAGGACCTCGTATAATTCATCTTTCGTTATTTTTTCATCACCGACAGTCGCTACAGTTTCATCTGTTGCCTTTTTTTCTTTTGAGCAGCCCGTTGCTACTACGAGAATAATTGCAAGTAGACCGACTGCTACTAATGGAAATGACCTTTTTTTACTCATTTTTAACTCCCCCAATAGTTGATGTAAATTCATCCTACAGGGTAAATATGAACAAACTATTACGGGAAATAAAAAAGCTGCTATGTAAAATGCATAGCAGCTGGAAAAATAGTCAATTTTCAAGTTGTCTTGGGAACATTAGCGTAAACTTTGTGCCTTTCCCTTTTTCACTCGTCACGTCGATTGTACCGTTATGCATCGTGACAAGGCTTTTCACAATCGACAAGCCAAGACCGAATTCGCCGTATGGATTCGTCGTCCGTGACACAATCGCTTTATAGAATCGACCCCATATCCTCTCAATATCATCCGGGTCAATTCCGATCCCGGTATCTTCGATTTCGATAACACAGTTATTGTCATTTGTATATCCTCGCAGATAAATCCTGCCGTTTTCGGTGAACTGGATACTATTTTTCGTAATGTTGATCAAAATCTGAGTGAGCCTGTCATAATCTGCGAACACCAACACGTCGGGGTCTGCGGCTACAACAATCTCGTTATGACGTTCTACGGCGACGCCTTCAAGCTGATCCTTAATAATTTCCAGTAATTCAATGAGTTGAATATCCTGTTTAATCAATGTCACCTGATTGGAACGGATTTTTTCGTAATCCAGGTTTTCATTAACAAGACGTATTAGCCGCATTGTTTCATTAGTTGCAAGTTGCAGTCCCTTTACTTTTTCAGATTCCGGAATCATATTGTTTTTCAAGCCTTCAATGATGCCGCGGATTGTTGTGAGAGGTGTCCGTAATTCATGCGAAACATCTGCCATGAACTGACGACGCCTGTTTTCAAGGTTTTCGATTTCCTCCATAGAAGTATCCAACTTTTCAACCATGCCGTTAAAATCTCCTGCAAGTTCGCCGATTTCGTCAAAATCCGACGAGGGAATACGCACCGAATAATCCCCTTGTGCAACGGCGGAGGTTGCCAATTGAAGCCGTTTGATTCTCCTTACGTGGAAAGTCGATAAAATCCAGCTAAGAAGAAGTGAAATCGCAAGTGCGATAAATGTTGTGACGATTAAATAAGCATTCATTTGAGATATTACTTCCCGTGAGCCTTTGATAGGGGAGGTCAACAGAATACCGCCGATGAATTGCTGGTTGTGGATATAGGGAAGAAGGACAAATGTGACCGCCTCGTTGAAGCGGTTGAAATCCTGCTTCACGCTGATTGTTTCGCCGTTTTTAATATTGTGCCATTCTTTTTCGCTTAACTCGATGAGTGGTGTATTAATGCCTGTCGAGTAAATGATGGCCGACTTTTCATCGAATAAGCTGTATTGGATATCGCGTCCGTTCAGTACATGTCCGTATGATTGCAGAATCTTGTTCGAATTTCGCTGATCTTTTTGAATGTCGCGTAAAATAGTTTCACCATATGTCGCGAGTTCATCGGTTTTATTGTCATAGACAAATTGCTCAACGTAATGGGAAAACAGCAAACTTAGTAATAAAAAAGCGATGACGATCACACTGAAGTGACTCACGACTTGCTGATATAAATATTTGATTTTCATTTTTCATCACCGGCTGTTTCGTCGAACCGGTAACCGACGCCCCAGACTGTGTGGAAAAAAGGGTGATCCTCTGTTGCCACTTTCGTCCGCAGTCGCTTGATGTGCACGTCGACAGTTCGGTCATCACCGTAAAAGTCGTACCCCCACACATTGTCCAGCAGTTGTTCTCGTGAGAAAACTTGTTTGGGATGCTGTGCAAAATGATAGAGCAGTTCGAATTCTTTCGGTGTAAGGTTTTGTATTCGCACGCCATCACGGAACACTTCACGTGTGTTTGGATTGATAGTGAAATGTGAAGTTTCAACGACGCCATCTTCCGGGGGCTTGTCTTTAAGCGTTGAATATCTGCGTGTCACAGCTTTAATGCGTGCCATAAGTGCCAGAGGGCTGAACGGTTTCGTAACATAATCGTCCGCACCCATTTCAAGTCCGAGCACCTGGTCTGATTCACCGTCTTTTGCGGTCAGCATAATAATGGGTGTCGCGACGTTCAGTTCGCGCAGTTTACGGCAAATCGCAATCCCGTCCATTCCCGGCAGCATCCAGTCGATGATAAGACAATCCCAGCCGGCCTGTTTCGCAAGTTCGAAGCCTTCCAGCCCATTCTTTATAAATGATCCATCGATTTCCTCTTTCGAGAAAAACAGCTCAATCATTGAAGAGACGCTCTCATTGTCTTCAATCACCAAAATCTTCACCGTCATGCACCTCCTCTTGTACCGTTGTTATCTTTAACGTAAATCGAAAATAGAAATTTAGCAATTGCAAACACCTCTCCTGCGGGAATGAAGGAGAGGTGTTTGCGCATATATTTTAATTTGCCGTGGATACATTGCTCGTAAGTGTGACCTCGATTGTCTTCTTTTCTGCACCGCGATAGACGGTAAATGTTGCTTTGTCACCGACAGATAGGTTGGAATATAAGTACTTTCGTAGTTCTGTCGAGTTTTTAATGTCGGTGCCATTAATCGCAGTTATGACATCTTCTACATCGAGACCAGATTTTCCTGCTGCAGATTCAGAATCAATATTCGCAATTACCACGCCCCCTTTAATATTTTCCGGAAGACCTTTCAAATAAGTCCGTGGCACTTGTTCAAGATCTGCGAGTCCGATGCCGATATACGGGCGTTCTACTTGTCCGTTCAACGTCATTTCTTCGATAAGTGGGATAACCTCGTTACTCGGAATAGCAAAGCCGATCCCCTCAATACCACTTTCGGAAATTTTCAAGCTGTTGATGCCGATGACTTGACCTGTCGCATTGAGGAGTGCGCCGCCGCTGTTGCCCGGGTTAATGGCAGCGTCCGTTTGAATAACGTTCATTGCCCATTCGCCGGCAGACGTTTTCACATTGATGGAGCGATCGACCGCACTGACAATCCCTTGTGTTACTGTACCGGAGAAGTCGAGCCCGAGCGGATTGCCGATTGCGATGACTTCATCTCCAGCACGCAGTTTGTCGGAGTCGCCGAATTCAAGGGAGGTTTTTGCATACTTCGCATCGATTGTCAGAACTGCTAGGTCGCTAAGCGCATCTTTTCCGATTAGCGTAGCAGTCGTTGTTTCACCGCCTTCAAGGGAAACTTCAAGTTTTTCTGCTCCTTCAATGACATGGTTATTTGTAACGATAAAAGCTTTGTCGCCATCGATTTTATAAATGACCCCCGACCCTGAACCGCTCTGGGTGTTCCCGATTTGTTGTAAATAAGGATTTTGCGCATTTTGGTAATTAACAACACCGACAATCGCACCGGATGATTGTTCTACCATATCGGATAGTGATACTATACCTTTCGCGGCAGTTTGCTCTACGTTATAGGAAGCTGTTTCCGCAGTGACGGGCGTCGTTTCTTGAGGGGAACCGGTCTGCAGTATATCCGTATTCATCACGACTCCAAGCGTCAATGCCGAACCGATTACACCTGCTCCAAGTGTCGATAAAAACCGTTTAACCGGTTTATTTCTTTTCTCTGTCTCCATATTAGTTCCTCCTGTTTCATTTGATTACTCCAATCATAGAAGGTAAATATGAACAAACTATTACGAGAGGGTTAACAATCGATTAATAAAAACTATCAGACTAATTAGTTGAAATAATTGGGATAGTCTGACAGAATGGGGAGACAAGCTTCTTTGTAAGCGCATACAACGATTTGTTGCTGGCAAAGCGCATACGGTGGGGGCTTGCTGCGTATAGTGTCATTGTGTGGAAAATTCAACTCACTGGGGGAATGGAAAAATGGTACAAGCGGTGGAAAATCAGATTTATGCATTTCCGAACACTAAAGGTGCGAAAGTAAACTTTAAGGAACGCTACGATAACTTCATCGGCGGAAAATGGACTGCGCCGGTTAAAGGGGAATACTTTGATAACGTGACGCCGGTGACTGGGAAGGTATTCACAGAAGTGGCACGTTCGACTGCAGAGGATGTTGAGCTTGCGCTTGATGCGGCACATGCTGCAAAAGATGCTTGGGGTAAGACGTCTGTTACGGTACGTGCAAATACGTTGCTGAAAATCGCTGACCGCATCGAGCAGAACTTAGAGTTGCTGGCTATTGCTGAAACATGGGATAACGGTAAAGCGGTTCGTGAAACATTAAATGCGGATCTACCGCTTGCAATCGACCATTTCCGCTATTTCGCCAGTGCAATCCGTGCGCAAGAAGGCGGGGTCAGTCAGATTGATAACGATACAGTTGCCTATCATTTCCATGAGCCGATTGGTGTTGTTGGACAGATCATTCCGTGGAACTTCCCGATTCTAATGGCGGTATGGAAGCTCGCGCCAGCACTTGCTGCAGGAAACTGTGTCGTGCTGAAGCCCGCCGAACAGACGCCTACATCGATTCTCGTACTCGTAGAACTGATTGAAGATCTATTGCCGCCAGGTGTTCTGAATGTCGTGAACGGTTTTGGTTTGGAAGCAGGAAAGCCGCTTGCATCGAGCCCTCGCATTGGGAAAATTGCATTCACGGGCGAAACGACAACAGGCCGTCTGATTATGCAGTACGCTTCACAAAACGCAATCCCCGTAACACTTGAATTGGGCGGTAAATCACCGAATATCTTCTTTGAGGATATTATGGAGGAAGATGACTCGTTCTTGGACAAAGCGGTGGAAGGCTTCGTCATGTTTGCACTAAACCAAGGTGAAGTATGTACATGTCCTTCGCGTGCATTGATTCAGGAATCGATTTACGATAAATTTATCGACCGTGCAATTGAGCGTGTCAAAGCGATTAAAACCGGTAATCCGCTTGATCCGACTGTCATGATGGGTGCGCAGGCATCTACTGAGCAGTTGGAGAAAATCCTTTCCTATCTTGATATCGGTAAACAGGAAGGTGCGGAATGTCTGGTCGGCGGGGAGCAGAACAAATTGGAAGGAGAGTTGGAAGGCGGCTACTACGTCAAACCGACTGTCTTTAAGGGCAACAATAAAATGCGGATTTTCCAAGAAGAAATTTTTGGGCCGGTTCTTTCGGTTACAACATTCAAAACGAAAGAGGAAGCACTTGAAATTGCGAATGATACGCTATACGGCTTAGGGGCAGGTGTATGGACGCGCGATATGAATACAGCATACCGCTTCGGTCGCGGCATCCAAGCGGGCCGTGTCTGGACAAATTGTTACCATGCATATCCGGCTCATGCTGCATTCGGCGGTTACAAAGCGTCCGGTGTCGGTCGTGAAAACCACTTAATGATGCTAAGCCACTACCAACAAACGAAAAATATGCTCGTCAGCTACAGCGAAACGAAACAAGGCTTCTTTTAAAGAGTAAGGAGGAAGTGCGGATGACTCAACGCGTATTAGCAACCGACGCTGCACTTGAACTCATTGCATTTTTGAAGAAAAAACACGGGCCGCTCATGTTTCATCAGTCGGGCGGTTGCTGTGACGGCTCATCGCCGATGTGTTATCCGGATGGGGAACTGATCATAGGCGATCAAGACGTCCTCCTCGGTCATATTGGCGAATCGCCGTTCTATATGCACAAAAACCAGTTTGAGTACTGGAAGCATACACAGCTGATCATTGACGTCGTCAATGGACGAGGCGGGATGTTTTCACTCGAGGGCGTCGAAGGTAAACGCTTTTTGACAAGGTCACGTGCGTTTACGGCCGAAGAAAATAAGGAACTGCAAGTTTAACGTAACATCCAAAAAGGGGGCCCCGAAATAAGCGGGGTCCCCTTTTCGGCGCCGTTCAAATGAATCGTTGACGCTCTTCCGGCGACGGAAGCATACATGCAACGTCTTTTTTACCGAACCATTTATAACGATTTGCCGCAACGTAATCATAAACGCCGTTACGGATCTTACCCGGCACGAGTATGAATAGAAATAACAAATGCCATAATCCGTCCAGTTTCTTCGCGATACGGAGAGCTGCAGATGATTTCGTGAATACTTTATCATTTTCAATTAAAACCAGACTATCGACTTCGTCAGGGATGGCATATTGTTTCCGTAGTTCTGCCCCTTTTTCGCTCTGCAATGAAGTGAAAAGGAAATGGGCGGCCGGATCGCGTTTTATAATGAATTGAACGCTTGAATCACAGAAATTACAATCGCCGTCAAATAAGATAACCCTTTTCATAAAATAACCTCCTGGCATACCTATCTTTACTAGTATATCCTTTTAACAGATTTGCAAAACGTGAAAGACGTGATTATTTACGAAAGACAGAAATTTCTGTGTAATTATAGAATGAAGTTAATGAATAGCCGTTAAACATTTAAAAGTTTTCCATCGCATTTGGCCGCGGTTAAAATTGTGAGGAGGATGATAAAAATGGAACGTTTATCAATTGAATCATCTGAAATGGAATTAAGGAATAACAAAGACTTTATCGCTAAGTTGAAAATGATCGGCGAAGGTGGACCGATTTATGAACAGTATGAGGAATACAAGAAAAAGTGGGAAGACTCCCGTGTTTTCGATGATGAAGAAAATATGCCGGGTGAATACCAATAAATGATCCCCCTGTGAATAAAGGGCACTGAAAAAATTTGTTTTAAACTCTGTAAGTGATTCTGAATTTAAAAAGGCGACATTTTGTTCGGTTTTGAACAAAATGTCGCCTTTTTTAAGTAGCCTGCGTAAGTAAGAGCTTTTTCTGATTGCCGAGCAGGGAAATGAAAGACTGGAAATAATTTCACGTCTATTTAAGGGCTTGGGAAGGGCTTGGAAGTTCAGTAGGACAGTTTCTACCATTATTCATTAACGCCCGCAGAGTCTATCGCCCGTTTGTCCTCTGACTTTTCACATCTAATAGAAGGAGGAGGTGAGAATATGATGCAACAAGGTAATTGGCATGGCAACCAAATGCAGCATGGTCATCATCAAATGCACCATTGCAATCAAGCGCAACCGGTAGTGTGCCCGCCGCAATATCGCTGCCACGATCAATTTGTGCCGCGTGAAGTTCCATTTATCCATCCGATCGTCAATGTGAATCGGGTGCATACTGTTGAAATTCCACGTCACTATTTCACAGAAACAACAGAAAATGTGATGGGGCAAACACTTCCCGCACAACCTGGATTCGGCCCTGGATACGGCCCTGGTCCTGGGTTTGGTCCTGGATTCGGTCCTGGATGTGGCCCCGGATTCGGCGGTAAAAGACGTCGGTGTCGGAGATAAGCGGGGATTATGGTAGAATAGAGCTACCATAATGTGTACTGAAGGTGAATGTGTTGAGAGCTTTTAAATTTGTCATTCCGATCATGCTACTTGTCGGGGGATTCGGCTGGATGAAGTTGACGAAAGACTTCCAGGAAGTACCTGAGTTATCGCGTCTGTTTATTATAATTGGTGCGATGATTGTAAGTGGGATTATATCGTACTTTCTGTTCCCGAAAAATGAAGATGAAAGATAGTGAAAACAGATCGATAGCGAATATGCTGTCGGTCTTTTTACTTACCCCGATTATAATAAATGAGTTAACTATTATAAATATAGTGTTGACACATAATGTGTTATCTATTAATCTGTTAAAGATAACATAAACGCTAGGGGTGTATCATATGACAACAGCAATAGTGAAGACTAGAACTAAAAGCGCAATGAGTCCGTTGACGCTTGTATACAGTGGCATGTTTGCAGCACTCATGATGATCGGGGCTAATATTACAGCATTTGCCCCATTTCTGGTCGTAGGTGGTGTTCCGATTACATTACAGACATTTTTCGCCATTCTTGCCGGACTTATTCTTGGCAGCCGCAGAGGCGCATTGGCAATGACGGTCTACATGTTCATCGGGCTTGCGGGGGCGCCTGTGTTTGCGAGATTCGGCGGCGGTTTTGGATCGATTCTCAGCCCGACATTCGGATTTATCGTTTCTTTCATATTTGTAGCATTCATTGCCGGAAAAATCGTTGAAAAGAACGGCAAGTTACATGGTTACATTATCGCAGCACTCGTCGGAATGTCTGTGAATTATCTAGTTGGTACGAACTGGATGTATTATGCATATAAATTCTGGGCTGCAGCGCCGGATGCTTTCACATACAAAGTGGCATGGCTGTGGATGATGCCGCCGCTACCGAAAGATATTATCCTTTCAGTGCTTGCTGGCATTTTTGGACACCGTATGTACAAAGTGTTGAAAGTGAGACGATAACATGACAAACTATGCTGATTTAGCTGAACGTGTACTCAAAGGACATGCCCTGATGGATGAGGAAGCCCTGTCGATATTGGAAAGTCCGGATGAGGACCTGCTGCCGCTCTTGCACGCGGCTTATCTAATTCGGAAACATTATTATGGGAATAAAGTGAAACTCAATATGATAATCAATACTAAATCTGGACTATGCCCGGAAAACTGCGGGTATTGTGCACAGTCAATTATTTCAAAAGCGCCAATTGAAAAGTATTCCATGATGAAAAAAGAAGAAATTGTAGCGGGTGCGGCAAGGGCAGCCGAATTGAATGCGGGAACGTACTGTATCGTGGCAAGCGGGAGAGGTCCTGTGAACCGTGAACTCGAAATTGTTATCGATTCTGTGAAGGAAATCAAGTCGAAGCATGAGCATATGACCGTTTGTGCATGTCTTGGCCTCTTGAAACCGGACCAGGCGTCCCGATTGAAAGACGCCGGCGTCGACCGTTACAATCACAACATAAATACGTCGGCAACCCATCATGAAAGTATCACGACATCTCATACATATGAGGACCGCGTAAACACGGTCGACCTTGTGAAGCAGTCGGGTATTTCACCGTGTTCGGGAGTTATCATCGGTATGCGTGAAACGAAACAAGATGTCGTCTCAATGGCACGCAGTTTGTATGCAATGGATGCAGATTCGATTCCGGTGAACTTTTTACATGCCGTGGATGGGACGCCCCTTGGCGGTACAGATGAGTTAACACCGCTGTATTGTTTGAAAGTATTGTGCTTGTTCAGATTCATTAACCCCACAAAGGAGATCAGGATTTCTGGCGGACGTGAAGTGAATTTGCGAAGTCTTCAACCGTTGGGGTTATACCCGGCAAACTCAATTTTTATTGGGGATTATTTGACGACAACCGGTCAGGAAAGTGATAGAGACTATCAAACGCTAAAGGATATGGGATTCGAAATTGATTTGGAACCTTTAGCGAAAGAGCCTGCCACAGTGTAAATGAAAAAATGGACTTCCCAATTTTAACGGGAAGTCCATTTTTCATTCGGACGAATCGAACGGTTGAAGAATATTCCGTTTGCCTTTTGTGTGGAAAACAAGGACTTTATCTGTCGGGTCATACTTTTTACCGTAAAATGCTTCATCCTTATATGTGTGTATTTCATCGTATGTCTGTGTCATTGCATTATAGATTTCTTCTTCACCCGAATCTGTCGGTGACCAGTATAGGATTTCAAGAACTGTGTTTTCGCCCGTTGCAAGAGAACGGCGATTATAACCGATGCGCTGTGCATGAGTGAAGTCTTCGCGAGAGTAAAACTTAAGCCTTTTCGCAGTATCCGTATCTTCGTAATCAATCGGTTCCACTTCAAGGAGAATCGGCTTGTTTTTGGATTTTAACATTGTCAATAATTTACCGCCAAGCCCCATTCCGCGCGATTGTGTAGAGACAAATAAGTAGTCGACGAATATAAACTTTTCGAACTCGACATACATTAGTACATGATGCGGTCCTTCGTCTTTTTTATACACGCTTTTCTTGTCCGTCAGTAATGCATCCATATGTTCCTTTGACTTCATCTCTTCAACGGGGAAATATTCATTCAACTTCTCATACCAATTCAAAATATGTTGCCTCCAATGGTTTATTTACCCGGGGAGTTTTTTGTTTTGGATTGTGGGGCCGAGGAAAAAAGAAGGGCAGGAAAAAATCCTCTCTATTACCTATGCCCGGATCTGTAAATGGATAAACCTCGTTTAATTTCAAATATGAAAATGAAACTATTTCCCTGATCGGAGCGTATACTTACTATCAGCAAAAAATCATTATCATGGAAAAGGGTGTAGTTATGATTAACTTACTTATATTCTCGATTATTACGGGTGTCGTGTTCAGTTTACTGATTGTGCCGTTTATCCCTGGCCGTCAAACGAAACGGAGTGCGGACGAAGCGAAAGCCTCGGTTTCTTTCAATAGAGGAGCTGCAATTGCTGCGATAGCTATTGTGGCTGCAATCTTGGTGTTCGGGTTCTATTATTTGACGAACATGGACCGCAACTGGACATCACTCTGGAGTGCGCTCCTGATTGTCACTTTTCTCGGGGCGTTGTCTGCGGGCGGTAAGGATCGCCAAGTGAAAATTGTTTTGTTTTTAGGTGCTCTTGTTTTTGGTGTTTATATACTGAGTGCGCCACTGTTCAATGCAGATAAGAAATACAAAGCGGTTGAAATGGAACAGCAAGTCGAAATCCAGGCTTTTGATGAAACGAAAACGCCCGCAAGCGTGCCGCCTAAATTTGCGCGAAATAAAATGAAGAAGGCATTCGGGCAAGTGCCGAACACAAGTTATTATGAACTGGGCAGTTTGCAGATCCAGAAAGTCGACGGCAAATTCGTCTATATTGCGCCTGTTGAGTTTTCGGGCTTCTTCAAATGGTTGAATGCGGATACGACGCCTGGTTATTTCACGATGAGTGCGACCGATTCAGCAGACAATCCGAAATTCATCAAAGCTGAAATGTCATATACACCATCTTCATTCTTCCATAAACAAGTGGAACGTCATATACGAATGAAAATGCCGAACCTGATTTTTTACGGGGAAGCTCAGCTAGAAATCGATGATGATGGAAAACCATATTATATCCGCTCATTCGGAGAGTTTATCACTGCGCGTAATGGTTTTGACGTAAAAGGGATTGTTACGGTTGATCCGGCGAGTGGCGATGTGAAGAAGTATGCGCTTAAGGATATACCGGAGTTCATCGATGGGGCGGTTTCACCTGAAGCAGTCAGTTTGCAGAATAGTTATTTCGGAAATTATATCCACGGGTTCTGGAATTCAATCGTAGGAAAGAAAGACGTCAAGCTGCCGTCCGATGAAGGTACGGAAGCGAATGTCAGCCCGATCTTCGATGAAAATGGGCATATGTTTTATTTCACGGATTTCACAAGTCCGAAAGAAGGCGTCGATTCGATGCTTGGCTATGCGTTGACTGATGGAAAAACAGGCAAAGCGACATATTACACGGGAAATCTTGAAGAGTCGTATATGGATTCACAAGGAACGCTTCAGATTATTGAAAAGAAATTCATCGAAAAGAAATGGACCGGGGAAATGCCGGTTTTGTATAATTTTTACGGGGAAGCAAGTTGGTTGACACCGGTGCTCGATTCAAACGGATTCCTGCAAAACTACTTCATCGTATCGGCAGCGAACCCGGAAATATCGGTCTACGGTAACTCTCCGAACGAGGCGTTGAAATTATATAAGACGGCGCTTCAACGCGGAAGTAGCAGCGTAGACGGCAGTTCCGGCGCTGAAGAAGCGAAGGCGGCGGTGACAGTCATACGTGTCTTCAAAGAGCGCGTAGGTGACTTTACACTTATCTCGTTTTTAGCGGATGACGGCCGGAATTTCATCGTTTCCTCTGAAACGGTACCGCTTGCCATCTATATCCAAGAGGGCGACAAACTTGCCGTGACATATTTGGAAACAGGTGAGTTATTCCTGCCTGTGAAAGAGTTGACGAATGTCAGTATGGAATAAAATAAAAGAAAATGGAGTGCAAGGCGAATTCGCCCTGTGCTCCATTTTCGTGTAGTGGGGTTAAAAGGTATTGCACAAGGTCGATACTGGTCGGGTGTGGTGCGTATCGATTGCAGAACATGCGGAATGTCCTGTACAATCAAGTCAAAGATAGTCAAAGTCAACGGTTAATCTCCCCGTATGAAAGAGGTGAGGACTTGCGAAATATTTCTGACATTATAGAAGGATATTTGAAGGCGATAATCGAAGAGGGACAGAGCGGCACGATTGAAATAAAACGCAATGAAGTTGCTGAGAAGTTCCAGTGTGTTCCTTCTCAGATCAACTATGTCATTAAGACCCGTTTTACGGCGGAGCGTGGCTATGCAGTTGAATCGAAACGCGGCGGTGGCGGTTACATCCGCATCTTCCGTGTCCAGGCAAATTCACGTAAAGAATTGATTGAACATATTTTGGAAGGTATTGAATCGGGAGCCTCCTATACAATGGCCGTGGATGTAGTTTACAGGCTCATTGAAGAAGAAGTGATATCGGAGCGCGAATCAAGACTCATTCTTGCAGCTGTCGATCGAACGACAATCCATCAGCCGCTTCCAGAACGCGATATAATTCGTGCACGTATTTTACAAGCGATGCTCCTGACGCTCATTTATGAGCAGCTCGATTAATCGCCAATCCAACTGATTTGAGGTGACTTTCAGTGATATGTGAAAATTGTAAAGAAAGGCCGGCATCCGTCAGCATTACCCAGGAAAGCGTTGTCGGTTCGGTGGAGCGCCATTTGTGCGAGAAGTGTGCCTTCCACTCACAGACATTCCTTTTCGACCCGAATCAGGAACCATTGTCCATCCAGCAGTTCCTGTCGCATTGGTTCAGCGGCTCGGATCCATTCCAGACACAGCAGCCGTCGCGCGGGGAAGTGCTAAAGGGACCCGAGTGTCCGTCTTGCGGGTTGACGTTTCCAAAGTTTCTTGATATCGGGAAGTTCGGCTGCGCGAAGTGTTATGACACATTCCGGAGCAGATTGCCGCATGTATTCGGGAAACTCCATAACGGCCATGCAAACCATGTAGGGAAAGTGCCGGTTTCATTCAATGAATTATATGCCGTCAAAAGGAAAATTGAAGAGATTCGGGAAAAAATGAAAGAAGCCGTGGAAGCGGAGCGCTTTGAAGAGGCCGCAGCTTTGCGTGATGAAGCGAATACACTAAAGCAACACCTTGCCCATGGAGGTGAAGAAAACGATGTCGATTGAAAAATTCATGCGTAATGCAGTGACAGCCTGGATGACGGCTCATGGAGACAACTCCGACATCGTCATGTCGACACGAATCCGGCTTGCCCGAAACTTGACGGGCTACCATTTTCCAATCGCGATCACCGAAGAGGAAGCGATGGCGGTTGACAGGGCGGTTACGGGCGTTCTGCTTGATTCTGCAGAAAGCGGGTATTCCTACACAAAGATGTCTGATCTTCCGGCGCTTGAACGCCAAGTACTCGTTGAAAAACATCTGATCAGTCCCCAGCTTGCTATGCCCGATCGGCACGGCGCGGTCCTTCTGTCGAAAGACGAGACGATAAGCGTCATGGTGAACGAAGAAGATCATATTCGTATCCAGTGCATCTGTCCGGGACTTCAGCTTGAAGACGCCTACAAAAAGGCAGACCGCGTCGATGATTATCTTGAAAAGGAATTACCGTATGCGTTCGATGAGGACTTCGGTTATTTGACAAGCTGTCCGTCGAATACGGGAACCGGCATGCGGGCGTCGGTCATGATGCATTTGCCTGCGCTAACCATGACAAAGCAGATTGACCGAATTATTCCGGCGATTTCGCGGCTCGGAATGATTGTCCGTGGAAGTTATGGAGAAGGCAGCGAGGCGCCCGGGAACGTTTATCAAGTATCTAATCAGACGACGCTTGGTAAAACGGAACAGGAAATACTGACGGATCTTGGAAATATTGCATCCCGGCTTATTGCACATGAACGCAAATCACGTGAATTGTTACTTGCGAAGTCAAGGATTGTACTTGAAAACAGGCTCTTCCGTTCACTGGGCACAATCAGCTATGCCCGTCTACTGCCCTCGGGGGAAGCTGCTCGATGTCTTTCGGATGTCAGACTCGGCATCGATTTGGATATCATACGGGATGTCGATATGTCGATTTTGAACGAATTGATGATTTTTATGCAGCCGGGTTTTCTGCAGCAATATGCAAGTACGGAATTATCTCAGGAAGAACGGGATATATTCAGGGCGAAGCTGTTCCGGGAACGGCTAATTGTAGAAAAAGAATTGCCGCCAGCTGAAAATAATCAAGAAGAATGAGCAAGTTTTTTGCACTTCCCCTTTCGTTTAGGTATAGTTAGGTCAAAGATAGTCAAAGTCAATTTGTTCGATAGAGGAGTTCCTGCGTATCGAGTTGAATACGATTAATCAAGGTGATTTTTCTTTCATCTTTCACTATTAGGAATTCTAGTGAGTAATATACGAGTTTTTAGGGAACAGATTGTATATATATAGATAGAAGGAGAGGACTGAATATGATGTTTAATCGATTTACACAGCGAGCACAGAAAGTATTGCAACTTGCCCAAGAAGAGGCAATCCGGATGAAACATGAATCCATCGGCACGGAACACATTTTGCTGGGACTTATCCGTGAAGGCGGAGGCATTGCCGCGAAAGCGCTTGAAGCGATAGGTGTCAGCTTTGAAACAATCGTACAAGGCGTGGAAAAACTTGTAGGCGCTGGAACAAAGGATGTCGGTCCAATCGTTCATTACACGCCTAGAGCTAAAAAAGTCATTGAGCTATCCGTGGATGAATCACGCAAGCTTGGCCATTCCTACATCGGGACAGAGCATATTCTGCTCGCTCTTATCCGCGAAGGGGAAGGCGTCGCGGCGCGTGTCTTGAATAACTCCGGTGTCAGTCTTAATAAAGCACGGCAACAAGTGCTTCAGCTTCTTGGAAGCAATGATAGTTCAGCGGCGGGGCAAGGGGTATCGAATTCCGCTGCAACACCGACCTTGGATAGCCTGGCACGCGATTTGACTGAAGTGGCGCGTGAAGGGCAGCTTGATCCGGTTATCGGACGCAGCAAGGAAATCACACGCGTTATCGAAGTGTTGGCGCGCCGTACGAAAAACAACCCCGTACTTATCGGGGAACCAGGCGTTGGTAAGACCGCAATCGCAGAAGGTCTCGCGCAGCAAGTCGTCAACAATGAGGTTCCGGAAATCCTGCGTGATAAACGCGTAATGACGCTTGATATGGGAACAGTCGTCGCAGGTACGAAATACCGCGGTGAATTCGAAGATCGCATGAAAAAAGTGATGGAAGAGATTCGCCAAGCGGGTAATATCATCCTGTTCATCGATGAACTGCATACACTAATCGGAGCAGGCGGAGCTGAAGGGGCAATCGATGCATCCAATATCCTGAAGCCGTCGCTAGCACGCGGTGAATTGCAATGTATCGGTGCAACGACACTTGACGAGTACCGCAAATACATTGAAAAAGACGCTGCACTTGAACGACGTTTCCAACCGATTCAAGTCGACGAGCCGACTGTCGATGAAACAGTCCAGATCCTTTACGGTCTGCGTGATCGCTATGAAGCGCATCACCGTGTGAAAATCACTGATGCATCAATCGAAGCGGCTGCGAAAATGTCGGATCGATATATTTCCGACAGATTCCTTCCGGATAAAGCGATTGACCTAATTGACGAAGCCGGCTCGAAAGTACGCCTTCGTTCTTATACAACGCCGCCGAATCTGAAGGAGCTTGAATCGAAACTGGAGGCAATCCGTTCTGAGAAGAATGCGGCTGTCCAAAGTCAAGAATTCGAAAAAGCAGCATCGTTCAGGGATAAAGAACAGAAGATGAAAGAAGAACTCGAAACGACGAAAACGGATTGGAAAGAAAAGCAAGGCCAAAAAGAGACCGAAGTGACGGTCGAAGACATCGCGGAAGTCGTTGCGATGTGGACTGGAATTCCAGTTTCTAAGATCGCTGAAGCGGAGTCTGCAAAACTGCTTAATATGGAAGAGATGCTGCACCAACGCGTCATCGGACAAAGTGAAGCTGTAACGGCCATTTCCCGGGCGATACGCCGTGCGCGCGCAGGATTGAAAGATCCGAAACGTCCGATCGGCTCATTCATTTTCCTAGGTCCTACGGGTATCGGGAAAACGGAATTGGCAAGAGCACTTGCAGAAGTCATGTTCGGGGACGAAGATGCGATGATCCGCGTTGATATGTCCGAGTACATGGAAAAACATTCGACGTCACGTCTCGTCGGTTCACCGCCAGGGTATGTCGGGTATGAAGAAGGCGGACAGCTTACAGAGAAAGTACGCCGAAAACCTTATTCCGTCGTCCTGTTGGATGAAATTGAAAAAGCCCATCCGGATGTTTTCAATATTCTCCTGCAAGTTTTGGAAGATGGAAGATTGACGGATTCCAAAGGGCGATTAGTGGACTTCCGCAATACGGTTGTCATCATGACATCCAACGTGGGTGCGCAAGAATTGAGGAAGAACCGTTATGTCGGTTTCAACTTGGGTGATGCAGGGCGTGATTACGAAGGCATGAAATCAGCGATGCTTGAAGAGTTGAAGAAAGCGTTCCGTCCGGAGTTCCTGAACCGCGTCGATGAAATGATCGTTTTCCATTCACTTGAAAAAGAGCATATGCGTGAAATCGTCTCCCTCATGTCGAATGAATTGACAAAACGCCTAGGAGAACAAGATATTGAACTTGCTTTGACGGATGAAGCGAAGATGAAAATCGTAGAAGTGGGCTATGACCCTGATTACGGTGCCCGTCCGCTTCGTCGTGCAATACAGAAACACGTCGAAGACCGGCTGTCCGAAGAACTTTTGAAAGGGACGGCTCTAGTGGGCGGTAAAGTGCTTGTCGATGTTGAAGATGGCGAATTTGTTGTCAAGACAGGTAAAGATGCAGAAAAAAAGGATTTCGCTGAAAAAGCGGAGGCAATAGAAAAATAAAGAGTGAACTGGATAGTCCATCTGCCGATTGCTTTTTTCGGGGGAGGTGGACTGTCCTTTTCGTGTTTGGAGGATTTTATGGCAAAAAGAAAGTCGAAATTCATGTGTAAATCATGTGGTTATGAGTCGCCGAAATGGATGGGGCGCTGTCCGGGCTGCGGGGAATGGAACACGATGGAAGAGGAAGTTGAAATAGCCGTTCAAAAAGGTCCTCGAGGTGCCTTTCAGCATACTGAAGGTATTCGGCAGAAGGCTTTGCCGATCAGTTCAATCGAAATGGTGCAGGAACAAAGGATCGGCACGGACTTGGATGAGTTCAACCGCGTTCTGGGCGGCGGGATTGTCCCTGGATCGCTCATTCTGATTGGCGGGGATCCGGGTATCGGAAAGTCGACACTCCTTCTTCAGGTGTCTTCATTGCTTGCGAATAGGGGGCAGCGTGTCCTTTACATCTCCGGTGAAGAATCGATCCGCCAGACGAAACTTCGTGCGGAACGGCTTGGCGTAAAGTCGGATGAACTTTACATCTATGCGGAAACGGATCTTGGGTTAATACATGAAACGATCGCCGATGTGAAACCGACGTTTGTCATCGTTGACTCCATCCAGACAGTTCATCATCCTGAAGTGGCGTCAGCACCGGGAAGCGTGTCTCAAGTGCGCGAGTGTACAGCGCAGCTGATGCGTATAGCCAAGACGCAGAATATCGCTATTTTCCTTGTAGGTCACGTGACGAAAGACGGACAGATCGCAGGACCGCGGCTGCTTGAGCATATGGTGGACACTGTTCTGTACTTTGAAGGGGAGCGTCATCATACGTACCGGATTCTGCGCAGCGTGAAAAACAGATTCGGCTCTACGAATGAAATCGCCATTTTTGAAATGTTGCAATCCGGTTTGAAGGAAGTGCTTAATCCATCCGAACTGTTCCTTAGGGAAAGGTCACAAGGTGGGGCGGGCTCGACGGTTGTCGCATCGATGGAAGGGACACGTCCGATTCTCGTTGAAATTCAGGCGCTGGTCACTCCGTCGAGTTTCAACTATCCGAAACGAATGGCGACCGGACTCGACCAAAACCGTGTTTCCTTATTAATGGCTGTACTTGAGAAACGGATGGGTATGCTATTGCAAGCCCAGGATGCTTACATTAAAGTTGCTGGCGGCGTGAAGTTGGATGAGCCGGCGATAGATCTTGCCGTGCTTATGAGCATCGTCTCTAGCTACCGTGACTTAGCGGCGGGATTGTCCGATTGTTTCATCGGTGAAGTTGGATTAACGGGTGAAGTCCGAAGGGTTTCCCGAATCGAACAGCGCGTGACGGAAGCGGCGAAGCTAGGGTTTGAACGTGCCATCGTTCCCGCTTCGAATCTGGGCGGCTGGGATTATCCGAAAGGTATCCGGGTGGTCGGTGTCGAAACGGTCAGCGATGCTTTGAAACTTGCTTTTACAGAATAAATGCAAGGCAGGACTGCCGCTTCGGCAGCCCCTGTCGTTTCACAACTGCAATGAGTCGAAAACAGGGAACTTTCACCTACGGTCGGGAGTCCTGAGTCAATAGAAGGAAATTTCTCGCTTCTCTATGCTTATCTGGGTGCTGTGAAGGGGAAACATGTATAATTAGTAAATAAAGGAGGTGGTTCATATGTTGAAAAAGGTGGTTCAAGTTTCATTCCTGCTAATTGGAGGAACACTGGGTGTTATATTTTTACCGCATTTATTCACATTATTTTCTTTTACTTCGACCCCGTGGATTGATAATCCGTACGTATCCGCAATTCTTGGAGCAGCGATTATTTATTTGCTCAGCCTTTTCCTGACAGAACCGATCGTCAATTTTATTAAATGGATGGAAGAGCGTTTGTTGAAAGCACCGATTTTTGATTTGTTATTTGGTACAATCGGTCTCATAGTCGGTTTGAGTGTTGCATTCCTTGTCAGTTTCGGTTTGGGAAGTATTCAGATACCGATCATCACATCTGTACTTCCGATTCTTTTATCCATCATTCTTGGATACCTGGGCTTTCAAGTCGGGTTTAAGAAACGCGAGGAATTCTTCCATGCGTTGCAGTCCACGAAAAATAGCGGATCCAAAAAGAAAGACGTGGAGGATATAAACGCACAAGCAAAAGGTAAGCTTTACAAAGTCTTGGACACTAGTGTGATTATAGACGGCCGGATCGCCGATATTTCTGAAACCGGTTTTCTTGAAGGTGTGCTTGTCGTACCGCAGTTCGTATTGACGGAATTGCAGCATATCGCGGATTCGTCGGATACATTGAAGCGAACGAAAGGCAGACGCGGGCTTGATGTCCTGAAGCGTATGCAGACCGACGATGGACCGAATATCATGATTACAGACGAAGATTTCAGCGGTGTCCCGGAAGTCGATATGAAGCTTGTGCATCTCGCGAAAAGTATGGGCGGACTCGTCGTGACAAATGATTTCAACTTGAACAAAGTCGCGGATCTGCATGGCGTCTCCGTGCTTAATATCAACGATCTTGCCAACGCAGTGAAACCGGTTGTCATTCCGGGTGAAGACATGTATGTCGTCATTGTGAAAGATGGTAAAGAGCATAACCAAGGCGTCGCCTATTTGGATGATGGAACGATGATTGTCGTAGAAGACGGAAAGTTCCACATCGGCAATGCCATAGATGTCATCGTGACGAGCGTGTTACAGACTTCGGCGGGTAGGATGATTTTTGCGAAACTCAAAAATGGGAAGGCCGCAAAGGCAAATTGAGCAGCATGCAACCATAGAAAGAAGAGGATGGAAATCGTGAATTATACAGTCATGATGCCGGCGGCTGGAAGCGGTCAGCGAATGGGTGCCGGATATAATAAACTATTTTTGGAGTTGGATGACAAACCGATTCTTATCCATACGCTCGAGGTATTTGAAGGAGATCCGTCATGCGATGGAATTATCCTGGCGATAAAACCGGATGAACGCGCAAAGATACAATCATTGCTTGAACGGTTTACAATTAAGAAAGTGAAAGCTTTGGTGAATGGCGGAGAAGAACGGCAAGGCAGTGTAGCAGCGTGTATACGAGCGCATGATGCGGGCGGTATTGTCCTCGTTCATGATGCTGCCAGACCGTTCATCCGTAGGTCGGTCATCGCTGAACTTGTGGAAGTGGCTGACGGACATGGGGCGGCGATTGCCGGCGTGAGGGCGAAGGATACGATGAAATATGCGCAGGCTGGCGTTGTCGAAGGGACAGTGGACCGTGAGAAGCTGTGGATCATCCAGACGCCGCAAGCGTTCCAATACGATTTGTTGCGACAAGCATCTGACCAAGCGCAAGCTGAAGATTTTCTGGGTACGGATGAATCGATGCTCGTCGAACGTCTTGGGGAGCCGGTACGTATTGTAGAAAGTTCTTATGATAATGTGAAGATGACAACACAAGAAGACCTCGTTTTCGGGGAAGCTTTATTGAAAAGAAGGTAGGAGGTTTTTTGATGATACGGATAGGACAAGGTTTTGATGTGCATAAATTTGAGACAGGACGCCCGCTTATTATCGGTGGCGTGTCGATTCCGCATGATAGGGGGCTGACAGGTCATTCAGATGCGGATGTGCTCTTACATACAATTACAGATGCAGCACTCGGAGCAATCGGTGAAGGGGATATCGGAAGACATTTCCCGGATACGGACGCGGAGTTCAAAGATGCCGATTCGGCAGTTCTGTTGGAAAAGATTTGGGCGCTAGTAGAAGAAAAAGGCTATAAACTTGGGAATATCGACTGCACAATCATCGCCCAAAAGCCGAAAATGGCACCGTATATTGAAGTGATCCGCAAGCGTGTCGCAGAATTGCTGAAGGCGGATGTGTCGCAAGTGAATATCAAAGCGACAACGACAGAACAATTAGGCTTCACAGGACGCGAAGAAGGAATCGCTTCCATGGCGACTATTTTACTCGTTAAGTCGTAACGGCTTTTAAACGGTTCTGGCAAGTGGTAAAATAACACACAGTAATGAAATCAGATCGGAGAGATATTCCTATGACAACAGAAGTACGCGTACGTTATGCGCCAAGTCCAACCGGCCATCTACATATCGGCGGGGCTCGGACGGCACTTTTCAATTATCTTTTTGCACGTCATCACGGTGGGAAATTCATCGTGCGGATCGAGGATACGGACATTGAACGAAATATCGAAGCGGGGGAACTTTCCCAACTTGATAACTTGAAATGGCTTGGCATCGATTACGATGAATCAGTTGATATCGGTGGTCCATACGGTCCATATCGCCAAATGGAGCGTCTAGACCTTTATACGAAATACGGTCAGGAAATATTGGAAAACGGACACGCCTACAAATGCTTCTGTACATCGGAAGAATTGGAAGCGGAGCGCGAAACGCAGAAAGCTGCAGGAATCGCAGCGCCAATGTATGGCGGTAAATGTCGCAATTTGAGCGCGGAAGAAGTCGCGGGAAAAGAAGCGGCGGGACTACCGCATACAATCCGTATGCGTGTGCCGGAAAACGTTACATATAAAGTGGAAGATCTTGTCCGCGGTACAGTATCGTTCGAATCGAAAGACGTCGGCGACTGGGTTCTAGTGAAAGCGAACGGCATACCGACTTATAACTTTGCGGTTGTCATTGATGATCATTTCATGAAAATCTCCCATGTTTTCCGTGGAGAGGAACATTTGACGAATACACCGAAACAACTGATGGTGTTTGACGTGTTCGGTTGGCAGTATCCGCAATTTGGGCATATGACACTTATTGTTAACGAAGAGCGGAAAAAGTTGTCGAAACGAGATGAGTCGATTATTCAATTCATTTCACAATATAAAGATCTCGGGTATTTACCTGATGCGATGTTCAACTTCTTCGCACTGCTCGGCTGGTCGCCAGTCGGGGAAGAGGAAATTTTCACGCACGAAGAATTGATTAAGATGTTCGACGAAAGCCGCCTGTCCAAATCTCCATCCATGTTCGATAAACAAAAATTGACATGGATGAACAATCAATACGTGAAAAAGATGAGCCTTGAAGAAGTGGTTGATTTCACATTGCCACACCTTCAAGAAGCAGGTCTCCTCAATAAAGAGATGACTGACTCGGAAGCTGCATGGGCACACGATTTAATCGCCCTTTACCAAGACCAACTCAGTTTTGGAGCGGAAATTGTTGAATTATCCGCCCAGTTTTTCGATCATGAGATTGAATATGATGAAGAATCCCAAGCTGTACTTGCTGGGGAGCAAGTGCCTGAAGTGATGGCTTCATTCAAAGAGAAGCTGGAAGCACTTGAAACGTTCGATGCACCGTCCATCAAAGATGCGATCAAAGCAGTCCAGAAGGAAACGGGCCATAAAGGAAAGAACTTGTTCATGCCGATTCGTGTCGTGACGACCGGACAGACGCATGGCCCTGAATTGCAAGCAGCCATTGCATTGATCGGCAAAGAAAAGTCAGTCGCACGAGTCGCGAAATACGCAAAACAATAACATTGACTTTCAATTATTGGAATGTAAAATGAAAAGTAATAGTTTTGGTAAAACATATTAAAGAACAGATTATATACGTTGAACAAATGAGTACAGCGCAGGCGCCTTATAAGGGGCAGCCGAAGCCATAAGACTGGCGGCGAAGCTGCTTGGCTTATGGCGGGAGGTATCCCCTAGCGCCGCAGCGGGTTCAATGGGATTCTTTATCTCAACATATATAGAATGATATCTAGTAAATGTAAATCGTCGAGAAGGATAAGTACACGTTGCAAGCTCTACAGAGAGGATCATCATCGGCTGTAAATGATCCGTGCCCCTGTGACGTGGAAATGCCCCTTTGAGTGCCGTGCCGAAAGTAAGTAGGCCGGACGCATCGCCAGCGTTATGGGCGTTAAGCGGGAAGGTCAGCGCCTTCCAAGCGGAGTGGAACCGCGCATTCTATGCGTCTCTGTCATTTATTTGACGGGGACGTATTTTTTTATTGGAAAAGCGGAAGTGGCCGCTGTATATAGACATAAGTAAAAAAGGGGAGTGAATGAGTTGTTCCGTAGAATGAAAGAAGACGTTCAATGCATATTTGAGCAGGACCCGGCGGCACGTAATGTTTTTGAAGTTGTCCTAACTTATTCCGGCTTACACGCGTTATGGTCCCATCGAATTGCACATGCTTTGTATAAAAAGAAACTGTTATTCCTGGCTCGTCTCGTCTCGCAGATTAGCCGGTTTTTTACAGGAATTGAAATTCATCCGGGCGCAAAAATCGGGCGTAGATTTTTCATAGATCATGGGATGGGTGTTGTCATTGGGGAAACATGTGAAATAGGCAACGACGTCACGATTTACCAAGGCGTGACCCTAGGTGGTACGGGTAAAGAAAGCGGGAAGCGGCATCCGACACTCCATGACAATGTACTTGTTGCATCAGGTGCGAAAGTGCTAGGTTCCATCACAATCGGTGAGGGCAGTAAAGTCGGAGCAGGTTCAGTCGTGCTGAAAGACGTCCCGCCCGAGTCGACGGTCGTTGGTATTCCGGGGAAAGTCGTCATTGCGAACGGTGTACGTGTGAAGAGTAAGCATGATCACCGCGATATGCCGGACCCGGTGGCGGATAGATGCCAGATGCTTGAAAACGAGATTGGCTACTTAAAGAACAGGCTCGAACAATTAGAGGATTCAAAAGTGAAGGAAGGGGATTTATTATGACAATTCAAATTTACAACACGCTGACACGCATGAAAGAGCCTTTCGTCCCGATGGAAGAGGGCAAAGTGAAGATGTATGTCTGCGGTCCGACTGTTTATAATTATATCCACATAGGTAATGCACGTCCTGTTATCGTTTTTGATACAGTTCGGCGCTATCTTGAGTATCGCGGCTATGACGTGACATATGTTTCGAATTTCACGGATGTGGACGACAAAATAATTAAAGCGGCTAATGAGCTTGGGGAAGAAGTCGGCGAACTGACGGACCGCTTCATCAATGCTTATTTCGAAGACGTCTCCGCCCTCGGCTGCGGCAAGGCGGATGTTCATCCGCGTGTGACGGATCATATTGAAGACATCGTTAAATTCGTTGAAGTATTGATTGATAAAGGATTCGCTTATGAATCACAAGGGGATGTTTATTACCGTACCCAGAAATTCGATGGCTACGGTAAACTGTCCCACCAATCGACGGATGAACTGAAGGTTGGCGCGCGTATAGAGGAAGGTAACAAGAAAGAAAATCCGCTCGACTTCGCTTTATGGAAAGCAGCCAAAATGGGTGAGATTTCTTGGGGGAGTCCATGGGGATTAGGCCGTCCGGGTTGGCATATCGAATGCTCGGTCATGGCAAGGGAGCACCTTGGCGATACAATCGATATTCATGCAGGCGGTCAAGATTTAACATTTCCGCATCATGAAAACGAAATCGCTCAATCCGAAGCGATGACAGGCAAGCAGTTTGCGCGCTATTGGATGCACAACGGTTACATTAATATCGATAACGAAAAGATGTCCAAATCGCTCGGTAACTTCGTTCTTGTCAATGATATCCGCAAACAGGTCGATCCGAAAGTGCTTCGCTTCTTCATGTTATCCGTGCATTACAGACACCCTGTCAACTTCTCTGAGAATCTAGTTGTCAGCGCACAGAACGGACTTGAACGGATCCGTACGGCTTATAACAATTTAAAGCATCGGCTTGAGGCGTCTGCAGACCTTGGTGATCAGAAAGATATCTGGAATTATAAAGTGGATGAAATCAAGAATGCATTTGAGTTGGCAATGGACGACGACTTCAATACAGCTAACGCAATTGCAGCGATATTCGAATTATCGAAGCTAGCAAATGTTTATTTATTGGAGAAAAACACGCAATCTGACGTACTTAACCATTTCATTGAGACATTCGATGGGCTGATGAAGGTTCTTGGAGTGCCGCTTGATGATGAAACCTCTTTATTGGATGAAGACATCGATGCGTTAATCGAAGAACGTCTGGAAGCCCGCCGCAACCGTGATTTCGGCCGGTCTGATGAAATTCGCGATCAACTGAAAGAACAGGGGATCCTTTTGGAAGACACGGCACAAGGCACTCGCTGGAAAAGAGGGTGACGAACGTGTATAACTTGCGCGATATAGATGTTAAACAAATAAAGGCCCTTGCCCTTGCCTACATGGGAGATGCAGTTTACGAACAAGCGATTCGGGAGCATCTTCTGCGTTCGGGGCGTGTTAAGCCAAATGTACTGCACAGGGAAGCGACGCATTATGTATCGGCAAAGTCACAGGCCGCCACGCTGAAAATGATGCAGGAAACAGGATTTTTGACGAAGGAAGAGGAGGCGGTCATGAGACGCGGCCGCAATGCGAAATCCGGGTCAGTCCCTAAAAACACCGATGTCGTAACGTATAATTACAGTTCAGGATTTGAAGCGGTCATCGGTTATTTACATTTACTGGGTAGAACAGAGCGAGTGCAAGAAATTATCGGTGAATCAATCCGGTTCATCGAAATGCCGAAGGAGGAGGGGTCACTATGACTGAACGTGAAATTGAAGTTGAATCTGAATTGATCGGCGGGAAAAATCCAATCGTCGAAGCGTTGCGATCGGGCAGAGAATTGAATAAGATATGGGTCGCGGAAGGGCTCAACATGAAAAGTATCGGGGAAATCCTGTCGCTGGCAAAAAAAGCGGGGATAATTGTGCAGGCGGTGCCGAAACAAAAATTGGATGGCTTGCTTGACGTTAATCATCAAGGAATCATCGCGTCGGTTGCTGCATATGAATACGCGGAACTTGAAGACCTATTCACGGTCGCGACTGAGCGTGGAGAAGATCCGTTCTTTCTTATTCTCGATGAACTCGAAGATCCGCACAATCTAGGGTCGATTCTGCGGACGGCGGATGCAACGGGTGTCCACGGGGTTATCATTCCAAAGCGCCGCGCTGTCGGATTGACGGGCGTCGTGGCTAAATCATCCACGGGAGCAATCGAACATATCCCCGTCGTGCGCGTGAATAATCTTTCTCAAACGGTCGAGGAACTGAAAAAACGAGGTGTTTGGATAGCGGGAACCGACGCTGCTAAATCAGTGGATTATAGACTGATGGACGCGACGTTACCGCTGGCCGTCATTATCGGGAGCGAAGGGAAAGGGATGTCGCGTATTTTGAGAGAGAAATGCGATTTCCTTTATCATTTGCCGATGATCGGCCATGTTACGTCTCTAAATGCTTCCGTCGCCGCTTCCATACTCATGTACGAAGTGCTGGGCAAGAGGCAACCGCTTAAGTCAAACAGATGAAAACAGATATACTCCTAGTTGATGGCTATAATATCATCGGCGCGTGGGAGGAACTGGGCGGAATGAAGCGGAAAAAGCTGGCGGATGCACGTGACCGGCTGATTGAACGGATGGCGGAATATAAGGCACATACCGGATGGCGCGTCATTGTCGTATTCGATGCGCATCTTGCGCCGGGTGTTGAAAAGAAGAAGCTGAATTATAATGTTGAAATCATCTATACGAGAAAAAATGAAACTGCCGACGAAAGGATCGAAAAGCTTGTCTCTGAATTGGGAGGGAGGCGCGTGCAAATCCATGTGGCCACCTCGGATTTTACGGAGCAATGGGTCATTTTTGCACAAGGGGCACTCCGGAAGTCGGCTAGGGAACTCGAACTTGAAATGAAAAAAATCGATCAACTGATATCATCAAAAGTGAAGACTATCCAAGGGCAGCAGCCGCTTTCCAAGATACCTTTAACTGACGAAGTTGCAGAAATATTTGAAAAATGGCGACGTGGAATGAAATGAACGGTTGACGTAAAATTTTCCATTACGGTATACTAGTTATATATATAGTAGTGATAACGGACCGGGGTGATCCAGATGGTGGAGCGGACATACGTTGAAGGCAGCATATCGGATTTCACCGGGTTATCCGACGGGGAAATCATAGCTATCATACATGAAGGAAACACAGATGCGCTAAATTTCCTGATTAGGAAATACCAATCGTTCGTCAGGTTGAAAGCGCGTTCATACTTTCTTATCGGCGGAGACCGGGAAGATATTATCCAAGAGGGTATGATCGGCCTTTATAAAGCGATACGCGATTTTAAAGAGGACAGGTTAAGTTCATTCAAGGCATTTGCGGAACTATGCATCACGCGGCAAATCATCACGGCTATTAAAACTGCAACCAGGCAGAAGCATATACCGCTGAATACATCGGTCTCTTTGGATAAACCGGTATTCGACGAAGAATCGGATCGGACATTACTCGATGTAATCGCGGGACCTGTCCTGGATGATCCTGAGGGTCTCATTATCCATAAGGAAGACTTCGTCCAGATGGAAGATGAAATGAATAAAGTATTGAGCAGCCTTGAAAAGCAGGTGCTTGCGCTATACTTGGACGGGCAGTCCTACCAGGAAATTTCCGAAGAGTTGAACAGGCAGGTTAAATCAGTAGACAATGCATTGCAGCGGATTAAACGGAAACTTGAGCGTTATATGCAAGTCGACGCGGTACGTTGATCGTTAATTTCCATCGTATTGACATCATGAATGTTAGATGGTACTCTTTAGCAAGACTATGAGAAGATGTTCAGAAATTCCGGGGACTACAAGTTGAAGTGTCATTTAGCTAGCATCTCCGCTCCCTGCGTATACAAACATACGCCGCCTCGTCACTTTTCGGACAAGAACAATGATTCGTAAAGGGTGAGGGAATGTCTAAGAAAATTAATTTAAGTTGCGATAAATGCGGGTCACGAAACTATTCGGTACCGGCACGTAACGACAAGCCAACGGAACGTTTGTCGCTTAAAAAGTTTTGCAGCCATTGCAATGCACATACATTGCACAAACAGACGGCATGAAACGGTTAGTCTGAAAGCAAGATCATACTTATATTCGGAGGGTTACGGTATAATGAGCAAGTTAAGTGGTTTTTTCAAAAACGTTGTCTCGGAAATGAGAAAAGTCAGCTGGCCGAAACGTAAAGAATTGACGCGCTACACAATCGTAGTTCTTTCAACAGTCCTTTTCATGGCGATATATTTCGGGCTCATTGACCTTGGCATTTCGCGGATAATGGAATGGTATGTTGCGTTATAATAAAGAAACATGAATAATTCCTTGGAAAATATCCCGTCCGACAGATTGAACGGGTTTTTTCAATTGTCTATGAAAAAGGAGGGACGGACGTACAGTCCTCGTCACTATGGATATGGAGAAAAATTGGTATGTCGTTCATACGTACTCCGGTTATGAAAACAAGGTGAAAGCCAACCTGGAAAAACGTGTTGAAACAATGGGTATGTCGGACAAAATATTCCGTGTTGTCATCCCGGAAGAAGAAGAAACGGATTTCAAAGATGGTAAAAAACGCGTTGTCCTCAAAAAAACTTTCCCTGGTTATGTTCTTGTGGAAATCATCATGACGGACGATTCCTGGTATGTTGTAAGAAATACTCCAGGAGTTACAGGCTTCATCGGCTCATCGGGCGGCGGCGCAAAGCCAACACCGTTATTGCCTGAAGAAGTTGAATTCATCTTGAAACAGATGGGCGTGAAAGAAGGCAAGATCGAGATAGACTTTACGCTTGGTGAAATGGTGGAAGTACTTGAAGGGCCATTTGCTAACTTCCAAGGTAAAGTGGAAGAAATCGATGAAGACAAAGGTAAGGTGAAAGTTTCTGTTGATATGTTCGGTCGGGAGACTAAAATGGAACTCGACTTCGAACAAGTACAGAAATTATAATTGTTTACCACTTGCACATAATGCAAAATAGTGGTATCATTTCAAAGGTCAGACTATAAATGATTGGTCTGGACGAACTATCAAATTCTACCGGCGAGAGCCGGCAGGCACATATGAGTGGGAGGGGCAACCCTATTACCACATCACGGACTTAAGGAGGTGTGTCTCGTGGCTAAAAAAGTCATTAAGGTTGTTAAATTGCAAATTCCTGCTGGAAAAGCGAATCCGGCTCCACCAGTTGGACCGGCGCTAGGACAAGCAGGTGTGAACATCATGGGATTCTGTAAAGAATTCAATGCGCGTACAGCGGATCAAGCAGGTCTAATCATTCCTGTTGAAATTTCTGTATTCGAAGACCGTTCATTCACTTTTATTACAAAAACTCCACCGGCAGCAGTATTGCTGAAGGTTGCAGCTAATCTTCAAAAAGGTTCAGGTGAGCCGAATAAAAAGAAAGTTGCTACTGTGAAACGTGATAAAGTTCGCGAAATTGCAGAACAAAAGATGGAAGATTTAAACGCAGCATCAGTTGAAGCAGCGATGGCAATGGTTGAAGGTACTGCTCGCAGTATGGGAATCTCAATCGAAGATTGATTTTATAAAGCAATAGTTGTTTGTAGTGGGGGTTGCGCTAGTTCTCCGGAGCACGCAACCCTTATTCGTGGGAGGTTTAACCCGTTAAAACCACAATCGAGGAGGAAATTCTAAATGGCTAAAAGAGGTAAAAAGTTTACAGAAGCAGCAAAACTAGTTGAACATATGAAAGCATACGACGTGAAAGAAGCGATCGAGCTTGCGAAAAAAACTAGCACAGTCAACTTTGACGCAACGGTTGAAGTCGCATTCCGTCTTGGAATCGATACGCGCAAAAACGACCAACAAATCCGTGGAGCGGTAGTGCTTCCTAACGGTACTGGTAAAACTCAACGTGTTCTCGTTTTCGCAAAAGGCGAAAAACTTAAAGAAGCTGAAGCTGCAGGCGCTGACTTTGCAGGGGATGCAGAATATATCACTAAGATCCAACAAGGTTGGTTCGACTTTGACGTTATCGTTGCAACACCGGACATGATGGGTGAAGTAGGGAAAATTGGTCGTGTTCTTGGACCAAAAGGACTTATGCCTAACCCGAAAACTGGTACAGTAACATTTGACGTAGCGAAAGCTGTAGCAGAAATCAAGGCGGGTAAAGTTGAATACCGTGCGGACAAAGCTGGTATTATCCACGCTCCAATCGGAAAAGTTTCATTCGACGACGCTAAACTTGAAGAAAACTTGAATACTGTTTTTGAAACAGTTCAAAAAGCGAAACCGGCTTCTGCAAAAGGAACATACATGAAGTCAGTTAACATTACGACTACAATGGGTCCTTCTGTAAAAATCGATCCTTCAAGCGTAACAATCAGATAATAAATAATGTTGACAAACGGATAGTCTTCTGATAAGATGACTATTGTTGTGAATATAATCATTTGTACCGTAGACAGCAGGAGCGGCATGCCGCTTAAAAATTCCTGCCGAGGACAAGACGCTCTTTTTCTATTAAAAAGATGACGACTTTTCAGCCCTCAGTCTGCTTACGTAGATTGAGGGCTTTTCATACTGGTATAAGTGACCCAAACTTTTTAGGAGGTGTCCAAATGAGCACAGTATTAGAAGCTAAACAAGCAGTGGTTGGAGAAATTACTGATAAGTTGAAATCAGCAGCTTCTGTTGTTGTTGTCGATTACCGCGGTCTGAACGTAGGTCAGGTTACGGAACTTCGTAAACAACTTCGTGATGCAGGTATTGACTTCAAGGTTTATAAAAACTCGATGTCACGCCGTGCTGCTGAAGCTGCAGGACTTGAAGGGTTGAGCGATCACCTAACGGGCCCTAACGCAATCGCATTTTCAAACGATGACGTAGTTGCTCCTGCAAAAATCCTTAACGATTTTGCAAAGAAAAACGAAAAGCTTGAAATTAAAGCTGGCGTAATCGAAGGTGTGGTTGCATCAGAAACGGACATTAAAGCATTGGCGGAACTTCCGTCACGCGAAGGTCTACTTTCTATGCTACTCAGCGTACTACAAGCTCCAATGCGCAACTTCGCACTTGCAACAAAAGCGGTTGCAGAACAAAAAGAAGAACAAGGCGCTTAATAAAGTGGCCTGAAATACAACTTGCGGGTTAAGCCCGACAAAAACAACTATTAGGAGGAAAATATAATGACTAAAGAAAACATTCTTGAAGCGATCAAAGAAATGACAGTACTTGAACTAAACGACCTTGTAAAAGCAATCGAAGAAGAATTTGGCGTAACTGCTGCAGCACCTGTTGCAATGATGGGCGCTGGCGCTGGAGAAGCAGCTGCAGAGCAAACTGAATTCGACGTAATTCTTGCTTCTGCTGGAGATCAAAAAATCAAAGTTATCAAAGCTGTTCGCGAAATCACTGGTCTTGGCTTGAAAGAAGCAAAAGCACTTGTTGATGAAGCTCCAAAAGCAATCAAAGAAGGCGCTTCTAAAGAAGAAGCAGAAGAAATGAAAGCGAAACTTGAAGAAGTTGGCGCTGGAATCGAAATCAAGTAATTTTTAATACTGAAGAAAAGCTCGTCGGTTTTGACGGGCTTTTCTTCGTTTTTTTATCTGCGCCTGTTTAAGTATAGATGGTGTACGTCATCTATATTTTTTGCGTTAGAAGTATTTATACGAGGGGGAAGACTGGCGTGTCTGAACATTACTACTCGGAAAATCCGAAAGTGAAAAGTGATCCGAAAGAGTGGTCTGCGAAATTACGCGAAAAAACACTGCGCTTTAAAACGGACGCCGGAGTATTCAGCAAAGGTGAAGTGGACTTTGGATCACAACTCTTGGCTGAGGCGTTTATCATTCCGGAATCGGAAGGTTTCGTTCTCGATGTAGGCTGTGGGTATGGACCGATCGGTTTGTCGATTGCCGCATCTTTTCCGGAACGGATTGTTCACATGGTGGATGTGAACGAACGTGCACTCGCTCTTGCTGCGCATAATGCGAAACAAAACGGCATTACAAATGTAGAGATTTATTCAAGTGATGCATTATCGGGTATCACGGCAGATGGGTTTGCCGCAATTTTAACGAATCCGCCGATCCGTGCAGGAAAAGAGACGGTATTCAAGTTTTATGAAGGGGCTTTCTCGAAGCTCAAAGTTGGTGGTCAGTTATGGATCGTCATTCAGAAGAAACAAGGTGCGCCTTCCACAATCGACTTTTTGACGAAGCTTTTCGGCGACGTTGAGACGATTGTCAAAAAGAAGGGTTATTATATTTTGAAAGTCGAAAAACATTGACTTGACAATATCGATATGCTAAAGTAGTAAAATGCATAAATTATTATAGTGCGGTCGTATGCCCTTTTGCATGAAAAATGGAAATGTAAGGCATACTGACGATGTATAAAAGATGGTCAAACCGAAAATGAGCTCTTGCCGGAACTCGTTTTCTTTTTGTTTTTTCGATATCATACACTATATTGGTGATTTCGCAAAGAACTAATATTGTTTTATAAGGGGTGAAAGAGTTGACAGGTCATTTAGTACAGTATGGTCAACACCGTCAGCGGAGAAGTTTCGCACGGATCAGCGAAGTGCTCGATCTGCCGAATCTGATTGAAATCCAGACGGCATCTTATGAGTGGTTCATGGAAGAAGGAATGATGGATATGTTCCGCGATATTTCCCCGATTCAAGACTTTACGGGAAATCTTTCGTTGGAATTCATCGATTACGCTCTTGGAGAGCCTAAATATCCTGTCGAAGAATCAAAAGAGCGTGATGTAACATTTGCGGCGCCGCTTCGTGTGAAAGTACGTCTCCACAATAAAGAGACGGAAGAAGTAAAAGAGCAAGATGTTTTCATGGGCGATTTCCCACTCATGACTGAGAATGGTACGTTCGTTATTAATGGCGCGGAGAGGGTAATTGTCTCTCAGCTAGTTCGTTCCCCGAGTGTCTATTACAACGACAAGACGGACAAGAACGGTAAACGTGGTTTCGGTGCAACCGTTATTCCAAACCGCGGTGCTTGGCTGGAATATGAAACAGATGCAAAAGATGTAGTTCATGTCCGGATTGACCGGACACGTAAATTGCCGATTACTGTACTCCTCCGTGCGCTCGGATTCTCATCTGACCAGGAGATCATTGACTTGATCGGTGACAATGAATATCTACGCAACTCGTTAGAGAAGGACAACACGGAAAACTCCGAAAAAGCTTTGCTTGAAATCTACGAACGTCTGCGTCCTGGTGAACCACCAACACTCGATAGCGCGAAGAACCTGTTATTCTCCCGTTTCTTCGATGCGAAGAGATATGACTTGGCAAATGTTGGACGCTACAAGATGAATAAGAAGCTTCATGTACAAAATCGCTTGTTTAATCAGACGCTTGCAGAAACGCTTGTCGACCCTGAAACCGGCGAAATTTTACTGGAGAAAGATCAACTCATAGATCGCCGTGCATTGGATCGCCTTCTTCCGCATTTGGAAAAAGGAATCGGTTTTGAAGAGATCTCCCATGCAAGCGGGGTTCTTGACGAAAAAATAACAATTCAAACCATCAAAATTTATTCTCCGAAAAGCGAAGAGAAACAAGTGATCAACGTAATATCAAACGCTTATGTCGATGATTCTATCAAGCACGTAACGCCGGCAGATATTGTTGCTTCCATCAGTTACTTCTTCAATCTTCTTCACGGAGTAGGTAATACGGATGATATCGATCATCTCGGTAACCGTCGTTTGCGCTCTGTTGGTGAACTTCTTCAAAATCAGTTCCGTATCGGGTTATCTCGCATGGAACGTGTCGTTAAAGAACGTATGTCCATTAATGACACTCAATCGATCGTGCCGCAGCAGCTGATCAATATCCGCCCGGTCATTGCATCGATTAAAGAATTCTTCGGAAGCTCCCAGCTATCGCAGTTCATGGATCAGACGAATCCGCTTGCAGAGTTAACACATAAACGCAGGCTGTCTGCACTTGGACCCGGTGGATTAACAAGGGAACGCGCGGGCATGGAAGTACGTGACGTCCACTACTCCCATTACGGACGCATGTGTCCGATTGAAACGCCGGAGGGACCGAACATCGGGCTGATCAACTCACTCTCGACATTCGCGAAAGTGAATAAGTTCGGATTCATCGAGACACCATACCGCAAAGTCGATCCAACTACTGGCCGGGTCACCGCCAAAATTGATTACCTGACTGCAGATATAGAAGATAACTACGTCGTAGCACAAGCAAATGCAATCCTTGCAGAAGATGGTTCTTTCGTTAATGAAGGAGTCGTTGGTCGTTTCCAAGGGGATAACACTGTATTTAAACGCGAACAGATCGACTATATGGATGTTTCGCCTAAGCAGGTAGTTTCTGCAGCGACGGCATGTATCCCTTTCCTTGAGAATGATGACTCGAACCGTGCCCTTATGGGAGCGAACATGCAACGTCAAGCTGTCCCGCTTCTCAATCCGGAAGCCCCTTTCGTAGGAACTGGTATGGAACACATATCAGCACGCGATTCAGGTGCGGCTGTCCTTGCGAAGTTTGATGGAATTGTAGAGCATGTAGAAGCAAGTGAAATCCGCGTTCGTCGCATTGAAACTGTGGATGGAAAAGAAGTGAAAGGTGATCTTACGATTTATCGCCTGGAAAACTTCATTCGTTCCAACCAGGGGACATGTTACAACCAGCGTCCTATTACTAGCGTTGGAGACCGCGTGAAGCCGCTTGATATTCTTGCAGATGGTCCTTCCATGGAACAAGGGGAACTTGCTCTTGGTCGTAATGTTCTAATGGCATTCATGACATGGGATGGCTACAACTATGAGGATGCAATTATCATGAGTGAACGCCTTGTAAAAGATGATGTCTACACTTCGGTCCATATTGAAGAATACGAATCTGAAGCAAGGGATACGAAACTCGGACCTGAAGAGATCACGCGCGACATTCCGAACGTTGGGGAAGATGCGCTTCGTAACTTGGACGACCGTGGAATCATCCGTATCGGAGCGGAAGTTCGTGATGGTGATATCCTTGTCGGAAAAGTGACTCCGAAAGGTGTAACTGAACTGACTGCCGAAGAAAGACTTTTGCATGCGATCTTTGGTGAAAAAGCACGTGAAGTCCGCGATACATCTCTCAAAGTGCCACATGGTGCAGGGGGAATCGTTCTTGACGTGAAAGTGTTCAACCGCGAAGATGGCGACGAATTACCGCCGGGCGTCAACCAATTGGTCCGTGCGTACATCGTTCAGAAGCGGAAAATTTCCGTTGGGGATAAAATGGCTGGACGTCACGGGAACAAAGGGGTTATTTCCCGCATCTTGCCAGAAGCGGATATGCCTTATTTACCGGACGGCACGCCAATCGACCTTATGCTTAACCCGCTCGGTGTACCATCACGTATGAATATCGGACAGGTTCTTGAAATGCACCTTGGCATGGCTTCTCGTACCCTTGGTCTTCATATGGCGTCCCCTGTATTTGACGGGGCGAATGAACAGGATGTTTGGGAGACGATGGAAGAGGCCGGAATGGATCGCGACGGAAAAACAATTTTGTATGACGGTCGTTCAGGGGAAGCTTTCGACAACCGTGTATCCGTTGGTGTCATGTATATGATCAAACTGGCCCACATGGTCGATGACAAGCTACATGCCCGTTCAACTGGACCGTACTCACTCGTCACTCAGCAACCACTAGGCGGTAAAGCCCAGTTTGGTGGCCAGCGTTTCGGAGAGATGGAAGTATGGGCACTTGAAGCATACGGTGCAGCTTATACACTTCAAGAGATACTCACTGTGAAGTCGGATGACGTAGTAGGACGCGTGAAAACGTATGAAGCTATCGTCAAAGGAGAAAGTGTTCCGCAACCGGGCGTCCCTGAATCCTTTAAAGTTCTAATAAAAGAACTTCAGAGCCTTGGTTTGGACGTGAAGATGCTATCGCTTGATCTTGAAGAAATCGAGTTACGAGATCTTGATGAAGATGATGATATGCAACCGACAGACGCTTTGAATCTTATAAAAGAAAATCAGCCTGTTTGACTTGCCTAGTGAAAGAGATATCTAATTTCAGGGGGAATTACACGTTTTCCCCCTTTTCATTTCAATATAATGTGTGCGCTTGCTCGGAAAAGCCAATTGCAGCGATAAGACTAAAGGGAGGTAGGCTCCTTGATAGATGTAAACAATTTTGAGTATATGAAGATCGGCCTTGCATCACCAGATAAGATCCGTTCGTGGTCATATGGTGAAGTTAAAAAGCCGGAAACAATTAACTACCGTACATTGAAACCCGAAAAGGACGGCCTGTTCTGTGAACGTATTTTCGGACCTACGAAAGATTGGGAATGTCATTGCGGGAAGTATAAACGCGTTCGTTATAAAGGTGTCGTTTGTGATCGTTGCGGAGTTGAAGTTACACGTCAAAAAGTCCGTCGTGAACGTATGGGGCATATTGAGCTAGCAGCTCCAGTGACTCATATTTGGTACTTCAAAGGAATTCCAAGCCGCATGGGGCTCATACTGGATATGACACCGCGTGCTTTGGAAGAAATCATTTACTTCGCGTCTTATGTAGTGACTGATCCAGCGGATACGCCACTTGAACGGAAGCAATTGCTTTCCGAGAGGGAGTACCGCATCTACCGTGAAAAGTACGGTTCTAAGTTCCAGGCACTCATGGGCGCCGAAGCGATTGAACGTCTTCTGTCTGCAATCGATCTTGAAAAAGAGATGGAATTTTTGAAAGAAGAGTTGAAAACGGTTCAAGGCCAACGTCGCACACGTGCAATCAGACGTCTTGAAGTCGTAGAGGCATTCCGGAACTCGGGCAACAAACCTTCTTGGATGGTCCTAGAAGTATTGCCGGTAATACCGCCGGAACTTCGTCCGATGGTACAACTTGATGGCGGACGTTTTGCGACATCCGACTTGAATGACTTGTATCGTAGGGTTATCAACCGGAACAATCGATTGAAACGCCTATTGGATCTTGGAGCACCTGGTATCATCGTTCAGAACGAGAAGCGTATGCTGCAAGAAGCAGTCGATGCACTTATCGATAATGGTCGTCGCGGCCGTCCAGTTACAGGACCGGGTAACCGCCCATTGAAATCCCTTTCTCATATGCTTAAAGGGAAGCAAGGTCGTTTCCGTCAAAACCTACTTGGAAAACGGGTGGACTATTCTGGTCGTTCCGTAATCGTAGTAGGACCTAACCTGAAAATGTATCAGTGCGGTCTGCCGAAAGAAATGGCAATCGAACTGTTTAAACCGTTTGTTATGAAGGAACTGGTTGAACGTGGTCTTGCACACAATATCAAGAGCGCTAAACGTAAGATTGAGCGCCTTCATTCAGAAGTATGGGACGTACTTGAGGAAGTCATCAAGGAGCATCCGGTCTTATTGAACCGTGCCCCGACTCTTCACCGTCTTGGAATACAAGCGTTCGAGCCGATTCTTGTAGAAGGCCGTGCAATCACTCTTCATCCGCTCGTATGTACAGCTTACAATGCTGACTTCGATGGTGACCAGATGGCTGTTCACGTTCCGCTATCCGCAGAAGCACAAGCGGAAGCACGCCTACTCATGTTGGCCGCGCAAAACATATTGAACCCGAAAGATGGAAAACCGGTCGTTACTCCGTCCCAAGATATGGTTTTAGGAAACTATTACCTTACTTTGGAACGTAAAGGTGCGTCAGGTGAAGGAACTGCTTTCCGCGATGCGGATGAAGCACTAATCGCTTATCATAACGGTCATGTGCATCTCCATTCACGGATTGCTATTCAGGCACGTTCTTTGAACAATCCTACTTTCACGGAAGAACAAAATGGCAAACTTTTATTGACGACAGTCGGAAAAGTGATTTTTAACGAAATTCTGCCTAAATCATTCCCATATATTAACGAGCCGACGGATTTCAACTTACAAATTGAAACGCCGGATAAGTATTTCGTTGATGGGACTGTAAACATAAAAGAACACCTTGTTGAAATGGAACTTATCGAACCATTCAAGAAGAAAATCCTTGGAAATATCATCGCGGAAATCTTCAAACGTTTCCATATTACAGAAACGTCCAAAATGCTTGACCGCATGAAAAATCTTGGATTCAAATATTCTACTCGTGCGGGGATTACAATCGGTATATCCGATATTGTCGTCTTGCCGAACAAAGATGATATCTTGAACGAAGCGCAAGGAAAAGTGGACAAAGTGTTGCAACAGTTCCGTCGTGGACTCATTACAGAGGAAGAGCGATACGATCGCGTCATCTCTTATTGGAGCCATGCAAAGGATGTAATCCAAGACAAACTGATGGATTCACTTGACCACTCAAACCCGATTTACATGATGAGTGACTCGGGCGCGCGGGGTAACGCATCCAACTTCACTCAGCTGGCTGGTATGCGTGGTCTGATGGCCAACCCGGCCGGACGAATCATTGAACTTCCAATCAAGTCGTCATTCCGTGAAGGTCTGACGGTGCTAGAGTACTTCATCTCGACACATGGTGCCCGTAAAGGACTTGCCGATACGGCCCTTAAGACGGCTGACTCAGGTTACTTGACACGTCGACTAGTCGACGTTGCACAAGACGTCATCGTCCGTGAAGATGATTGTGGTACAGATCGCGGATTGGACATCGGTGCACTTATGGATGGAACGGAAGTCATCGAAGGTCTAGATGAACGTATCGAAGGCCGTCACACGAAGAAAACGATTTATCATCCTGAAACAGGTGCTTTGATTCTCAAAAGGGATGGCTTGATTACTGCTGATGCAGCCCGTGCCATTTTAGATGCGGGAATCGAAGAAATTACAATCCGTTCTGCCTTCACATGCAATACGAAACACGGAGTTTGTAAGTTATGTTACGGTATCAACTTGGCAACAGGTGAAAAAGTTGAGGTTGGTGAAGCGGTGGGTATCATCGCAGCACAATCCATCGGTGAACCGGGTACACAGCTTACAATGCGTACATTCCATACAGGTGGGGTTGCAGGGGATGACATTACACAAGGTCTTCCACGTATCCAGGAAATTTTCGAATCCCGTAATCCTAAAGGGGTCGCGGTCATTTCGGAAATCAAAGGTGATATCATCGAAATTGATGAAATCCGTGAAGGACAGAAAGAAATCACGATTCAAGGCGAAGTGGAAACGCGTAAATACCTTACACCATACAATGCCCGACTTAAAGTTGATGTCGGTGATAAAATTGACCGGGGTGACGTCATAACGGAAGGTTCGATCGATCCGAAAGAACTGATCGTTGTAAAAGACGTAGTTACCGTTCAAGTCTATCTCTTGAAAGAGGTTCAAAAAGTTTACCGCATGCAGGGTGTTGAAATTGGCGATAAGCACGTTGAAGTAATGGTACGCCAAATGCTTCGGAAAGTGCGTATCATCGAAGCGGGGGACACGGATCTATTACCGGGTTCACTACTCGACATCCACCAATTTTCAGATGCGAATGCAGAAGTGCTTAAAGTCAATAAAATTCCGGCGACTTGCCGTCCTGTCATTCTCGGTATCACAAAAGCTTCACTTGAAACGGAATCCTTCTTATCGGCAGCTTCATTCCAAGAGACAACGCGTGTCTTGACGGATGCAGCCATCAAAGGGAAAACCGACGAGTTACTCGGCTTGAAAGAGAACGTTATTATCGGAAAACTCGTCCCGGCTGGAACAGGGATGCAACGTTACCGTCATATCGTTATGGAACAAGACACAGGGAAAAGTTCAACCAAGAAAGTTACGGCTGAATAAAACAAAGTGAAAATGGGGGAACAGGAAAGCACTTCCCCCAACTTTCCTTTTATGTGTTGACAGTTTCCGTAACAGGTGATAAAATACAAAAGGTTGATAGTTGATGTCTGTACTTTGGAGGATATGGAAATGTCTTATGAAAAAGTTGAGCAGGCAAAGAAAACGATCATCGGTACAAAGCAGGCAGTGAAAGCAATCCGTGCAGGGATAGTGATAGAAATTATTATTGCGCAGGATGCAGAAGAACGGATTATTGCTCCAGTGATGGAGGAAGCCGCACTTCATGACATTCAAGTGACGCATGTCGATTCGAGGGAGAAACTCGGAAATGCATGTGGCATTCAAGTCGGTGCAGCTGTGGTTGCGATTACTGATTAATAGTTTTTGTGCAAAAAAGCACAAAGACTTTGTTTTTACCCCAAAAATGAACCACCTGGATGTGTGGTCTTACAAAAGAAGTTTGAAAGGAGGAAAAACCGATGCCTACAATTAATCAATTGGTCCGTAAACCACGTAAAACTAAAGTGACAGGATCTAAATCTCCAGCACTCGGAAAAAGCTATAACAGCTTCAAAAAGTCAATGACAAACGTAAACTCACCACAAAAAAGAGGTGTTTGTACGCGTGTTGGCACGATGACACCGAAAAAGCCAAACTCGGCTCTACGTAAATATGCACGTGTACGCTTGACTAACTCATTGGAAGTCAATGCATACATCCCTGGTGAAGGCCACAACCTTCAAGAGCACAGTGTAGTTCTTCTTCGCGGCGGACGCGTAAAAGACTTACCAGGTGTTCGTTACCACATCGTTCGCGGTGCGCTCGATACAGCTGGTGTTACTGGCCGTATGCAAAGCCGTTCTATGTACGGTGCTAAAAAACCTAAAGCAAAGAAAAATTAATTCAAAAAGTTATTTAAGCAAAACCTGCTTAAAAAATTATGATTGAGGGTTATTTAAGCGGAAAACGCTTGAAAACCTTGAAAGGAGGAAAACAACATGCCACGTAAAGGCCCTGTTGCAAAACGTGACGTACTTCCGGATCCGATATACAATTCGAAGCTCGTTTCACGACTTATCAATAAAATGATGATTGATGGTAAAAAAGGTACATCACAGAAAATCCTCTATGGTGCGTTCGAGCTTGTGAAAGAACGTTCTGGCAAGGATCCACTTGAAGTATTCGAAGCGGCACTAACTAACGTAATGCCAGTTCTTGAGGTTAAAGCACGCCGTGTAGGTGGAGCAAACTATCAAGTACCAGTTGAAGTACGCCCTGATCGTCGTACGACTCTTGGACTTCGTTACATCGTTAACTACTCACGCACACGCGGAGAGAAAACAATGGAAGAACGTCTTGCGAATGAAATCCTTGATGCTTCCAACAACACTGGTGCTTCTGTGAAACGCCGTGAAGAAATGCACAAAATGGCTGATGCTAACAAAGCATTCGCTCACTATCGCTGGTAAGATTCGGCGAATCATTGACACTCTAATCCGAGACGGAAGGAGATCTATAATATGGCTAGAAAATTCTCCTTAGAGAATACACGTAACATCGGAATCATGGCTCACATTGACGCCGGTAAGACGACGACGACTGAGCGGATCCTTTATTACACTGGTAAAATCCACAAAATCGGGGAAACGCACGAAGGTGCATCCCAAATGGACTGGATGGAGCAAGAACAAGAACGCGGAATCACAATCACATCAGCTGCAACAACTGCTGAGTGGAAAAACCACCGCGTAAACATCATTGATACTCCAGGTCACGTAGACTTCACTGTTGAAGTTGAACGTTCCCTTCGTGTTCTTGATGGAGCTGTAACGGTACTTGACGCTCAATCGGGCGTTGAACCACAAACAGAAACGGTTTGGCGTCAAGCGACAAACTATGGCGTTCCACGTCTAGTATTTGTCAACAAGATGGACAAAACGGGTGCAGATTTCCTATATTCAGTAGGTACACTTCGTGAACGTCTTGGAGCGAACGCGCACCCGATTCAATTGCCGATTGGTGCAGAAGACACATTCTCTGCAATCATCGACCTAGTTGAAATGAATGCAGTATACTACGGCGACGATTCAGGTTTGACTGCTGAAGTTAAAGAAATTCCGGAAGAATATCGTGCGCAAGCCGAAGAATACCGGGAAAAATTGATTGAAGCGGTTGCTGAATTCGATGAAGATCTTATGAACAAATTCTTGGATGAAGAAGAAATTACAATCGCAGAAATCAAAACAGCAATTCGTAACGCGACATTGGCTGTTGAATTCTACCCGGTTGTATGTGGAACTGCTTTCAAGAACAAAGGTGTTCAACTCGTTCTAGATGCTGTAATTGATTACCTTCCATCACCAATCGATATCCCACCTATGAAAGGGACAAATCCTGATACTGACGAAGAAATTGAGCGTCACGCAGACGACAGCGCGCCGTTCTCGGCACTAGCTTTCAAAGTTATGACGGATCCTTATGTAGGTAAACTGACATTCTTCCGTGTGTATTCTGGTGTTCTTCAATCAGGCTCATACGTACAGAACTCTTCTAAAGGGAAGCGTGAACGCGTAGGACGTATTCTACAAATGCATGCGAACTCACGTGAAGAGATCTCTGAAGTACATTCAGGGGAAATTGCTGCTGCAGTCGGACTTAAAGATACAGGAACTGGCGATACACTTTGTGAAGCTAGCGCGCCTGTAATCCTTGAGTCAATGGACTTCCCAGAACCGGTAATTTCACTTTCTGTTGAACCGAAAACAAAAGCCGACCAAGATAAAATGGGTATGGCTCTTGCGAAGCTTCAAGAGGAAGACCCGACATTCCGTGCACATACAGACCAAGAAACAGGAGAAGTAATCATCGCAGGTATGGGTGAATTGCATCTTGACGTTCTTGTAGACCGTATGCGCCGCGAATTCAACGTTGATGCTAACGTCGGAGCTCCGCAAGTATCTTACCGTGAAACATTCCGTTCTTCAGCGGAAGTTGAAGGTAAGTTCGTGCGTCAATCTGGTGGACGTGGACAGTTCGGTCACGTTTGGATCGAATTCTCTCCTAATGAAGAAGGAAAAGGATTCGAATTCGTTAACAACATCGTTGGGGGATCCGTTCCACGTGAATATATCCCAGCGGTAGAAGCTGGTATCCGTGATTCACTTGATAATGGTGTAGTTGCAGGATATCCTTTGATCGACATCAAAGCCCGTCTTTTCGATGGTTCTTATCACGATGTAGACTCCAACGAAATGGCGTTCAAAATTGCTGCTTCTATGGCACTTAAAAACGCAGTTTCAAAAGTCAACCCGGTTCTTCTTGAGCCGATGATGAAAGTTGAAGTCATTATTCCTGAAGAGTATATGGGTGACATCATGGGCGATATTACTTCTCGACGCGGCCGCGTTGAAGGTATGGACGCACGCGGAAACGCACAAGTTGTCCGTTCTATGGTTCCTCTTGCTCAAATGTTCGGATATGCAACAGCATTGCGTTCTAACACACAAGGACGCGGAGTCTTCTCAATGTCATTCGATCACTATGAAGAAGTGCCGAAATCAGTTGCTGAAGAAATCATCAAGAAAAACAAAGGCGAATAATTTCATTCAATCTTGTTTCTAAGTTAAATTAAGTAATAGATGTAGGAATTCGGAGGGGGCCCCCTCTGATACCTATAGCTATAAAAAACAAAAAAACTTTTATATTCCGAGGAGGATTTCCACAATGGGAAAAGAAAAATTTGATCGCTCCAAGCAGCATGCTAACGTAGGAACAATCGGTCACGTCGACCATGGTAAAACAACACTAACTGCAGCAATTGCAACAGTTCTTGCAAAAAGATCAGGTGGAGTAGCACGTTCTTACGCGGACGTTGACAACGCACCTGAAGAAAAAGAGCGCGGTATCACAATCAATACTTCACACGTTGAATATGAAACTGCAACTCGTCACTATGCACACGTTGACTGCCCAGGTCACGCCGACTACGTTAAAAACATGATCACTGGTGCAGCACAAATGGATGGCGGGATCCTAGTTGTTTCTGCAGCTGACGGCCCTATGCCACAAACACGTGAGCACATCCTTCTTTCACGTCAAGTTGGTGTTCCTTACCTAGTTGTCTTCATGAACAAATGTGACATGGTTGATGACGAAGAACTTCTTGAGCTAGTAGAAATGGAAATTCGTGACCTTCTTTCTGAATACGACTTCCCTGGCGATGACATTCCTGTTATCAAAGGATCTGCTCTTAAAGCACTTGAAGGCGAAGAAGAGTGGGAAGATAAAATCGTTGAGCTTATGGCTGCAGTTGACGAGTATATCCCAACACCACCACGCGACACTGAAAAACCATTCATGATGCCTGTTGAGGACGTATTCTCAATTACAGGACGTGGAACAGTTGCTACTGGACGCGTTGAGCGTGGAGTAGTTAAAATCGGTGACGTTGTTGACATCATCGGTATCGTTGAAGAACCAAAAGCTACAACTGTTACAGGTGTAGAAATGTTCCGTAAACTTCTTGATTATGCAGAAGCTGGCGACAACATCGGTGCACTACTTCGTGGTGTATCACGTGATGATATCCAACGTGGGCAAGTTCTTGCGAAACCAGGAACTATTATTCCACACACGAAATTCACTTCTGAAGTATATGTTCTTTCAAAAGAAGAGGGTGGACGTCACACTCCATTCTTCTCTAACTACCGTCCACAGTTCTACTTCCGTACAACTGACGTGACTGGAGTTATCGAACTTCCAGAAGGCGTAGAAATGGTTATGCCTGGCGACAACGTTGAAATGACAATCGAATTGATTGCTCCAATCGCTCTTGAAGAAGGTACGAAATTCTCTATCCGTGAGGGTGGACGTACTGTAGGCGCTGGCGTTGTAGCTACAATCATTAAATAATTCTTCACCTTTTAAATCCCGCCCATTGTGGCGGGATTTTTTCGCGATTACATTTATAATTTGAATAGAAACCAGTATCTATAAAATTCCATTGACAGATGGAAAACCCTCTGATATCTTAATAACTATGCTTTACCACTTTAGCCGACTAAAGGAATAAAACATAGGAGGAATACAAATGAATGCCGTTATCATTGCTGTAGTTGTCATGCTTGTTTTAAGCTTATTACGGGTTAACGTTGTGTTAGCTCTTGTTGCAGGCGCCATTGTTGGAGGGTTTACAGGCGGTCTGTCGATTGACGAAACGATTACATCGTTTACAGAGGGATTAGGTGCTGGTGCTACAATCGCACTAAGTTATGCCTTACTAGGAGGATTTGCTGTTGCAATTTCAAAGACGGGCATACCTCAACTTCTTGTAGCTGCGATGTTACGTATTGTGAAAAAGGAAGGGCAAGCGGATCGTACCGCTCTTGGAAAAGTGCTGATTGTATTAATTCTTTTGGTAATGGCGTTATTCTCGCAAAACCTCATACCTATTCATATTGCATTCATACCTTTATTAGTACCACCGATTTTACATGTCCTGAATCTGTTGAAAGTGGATCGCCGATTAATCGCATCTGTGTTGACTTTCGGTTTGACGGCTCCATATATTTTACTTCCTTATGGATACGGATTCATTTTCCATGAAATTCTTGCCACGCAAATGCAAACAGCTGGTCTAGCGATTGATATGGCAGATATACCGAAAGCGATGGCCCTTCCTGTTCTTGGTCTGGTAGTTGGCCTTCTCATTGCAATCTTCTTTTCCTACCGGAAGCCAAGGGAGTACGAGGACGAGCAAGTTGAAGTCACTGAAGAGGTAGTGACGGTGAAAACGCGCAATATCATTTTCACGGTTTTGGCCCTGATTGGCACACTTGTCGTGCAAATACCGACACAGTCAATGATTGCAGGTGCAGTGACTGGGATTGCAATTCTGTATATTACCGGTGCACTTAGATGGAAAGATGCAGACGGGCTTATCAATGAAGGCATGCGCATGATGGCATTCGTCGGATTTGTTATGATAGCAGCAAATGGATTTGCTTCAGTTCTTCAAGAGACCGGACATGTAGTGACTCTAGTTGAATATGTGAGTTCCGCTTTAGGGGATAACAAAGGCTTGGCTGCCTTCGTCATGCTGCTCGTCGGCCTGATTGTCACGATGGGGATCGGCTCATCATTTGCCACAATCCCGATTATTGCATCAATCTTCGTACCGCTTAGTATTGCGTTCGGTTTCAGTCCGTTGGCAATTATCGCCCTCGTGGGGACTGCGGCCGCTCTAGGGGACGCTGGGTCGCCTGCATCGGACTCCACACTCGGACCAACCGCTGGACTTAACGTTGATGGTCAACATAATCATATATGGGATACATGCGTACCAACGTTCATTCACTACAACATTCCGTTGTTGCTATTTGGTTGGATAACAGTAATGCTTTTTAATTAAGTGAAGAATTGTTCGGACTATTACTCTTAGTGTTGCAATAAGTGAAGAAAAGAATTATAATAATAAAGTTGAGAAAAAGAATTCCGCCAAAACACTTGCGTAATTCTTTTTCTTTATGTATAATGTTGAATGTTGGTCTTTGACTGCGATGAAGCGAGAGGTTGCCGACACACCAGGCCGCTTTGCCATGGCATGTGTGTGGGAAATTTTCGCGGAGAATGTCTATAACAAAATAGGCGCAAGGGAGGGAAAATAATGGCAAAACAAAAGATTCGTATTCGTTTAAAAGCATATGATCACAGAATTCTTGATCAATCGGCTGAAAAAATTGTAGAAACAGCAAAACGTTCGGGTGCTAGTGTATCGGGTCCGATTCCACTACCGACTGAAAGATCTGTTTACACGATTCTTCGTGCGGTACATAAATACAAGGACTCGCGCGAACAGTTCGAAATGCGTACTCACAAACGTCTGATCGATATCGTCAACCCGACACCACAAACTGTCGATGCATTGATGAAACTCGACTTACCATCCGGCGTAGACATCGAAATCAAACTTTAATCGATACTAAATAAAACACACATTAATTCAGGAGGTGGACCAAATGACCAAAGGAATCTTGGGAAGAAAACTCGGTATGACGCAAATCTTTGCTGAAAACGGAGATCTTATCCCGGTAACTGTGATTGAGGCTGGACAAAACGTTGTTCTTCAAAAGAAGACAAAAGAAACGGACGGCTACGAATCAATCCAAATCGGATTTGAAGATAAACGCGAAAAGCTTGCTAACAAACCTGAAAAAGGCCATGTTGCAAAAGCTGAAACTGCACCTAAGCGCTTCATTCGCGAATTCCGCGAATTAGACGTTAGTGGCTACGAAGTTGGTCAGGAAGTCAAAGTCGATACTTTCGCTGAAGGCGATATCGTCGACATTACAGGAACATCAAAAGGTAAAGGGTTCCAAGGTGTTATCAAGCGTCACGGATATTCACGCGGACCTATGAGCCACGGATCACGTCATCACCGCGCACCAGGTTCAATCGGATCTGTTGACGCACAACGTGTATTCAAAGGTAAAAAAATGCCGGGCCGTATGGGTGGCAAAACAGTAACAGTTCAAAACCTTGAAATTGTACGAGTTGATGCAGAGCGCAACTTGATACTAGTAAAAGGTAACGTTCCAGGATCACGCAAATCACTTCTACAAGTGCGCAGCGCAATCAAAGGGAACTGACCACTAAAGGAAGGAGGAAACAGGAATGCCTAAAGTATCCGTATTAAATCAGGCAGGAACTTCTGTCGGAGACATCGAACTGAACGAAGCAATCTTTGGTATCGAGCCGAACGAAGCTGTCTTATTCGAAGCATTGGTCCAACAGCGCGCTTCATTGCGTCATGGTAACCACAAAGTAAAAACTCGCGCGGAAGTAGCTGGTGGCGGACGTAAACCGTGGCGCCAAAAAGGTACAGGTCGTGCCCGTCAAGGTTCAATCCGATCACCACAATGGCGTGGAGGCGGTATCGTATTCGGTCCAGCTCCAAGAAGCTATAGCTACAAATTACCGAAGAAAGTCCGCAGATTGGCTCTTCTTTCAGCTCTTTCCACTAAAGTGCGTGAAGAAGAAGTAATCGTTCTTGAAGGACTAACATTCGATGCACCAAAAACAAAAGAATTCATCAAAGTGCTTGCTGATCTTTCAATCAGCAAAAAAGCATTGATCGTAACTGCAGACCTAGATGAAACTGTGGCATTGTCCGCACGTAACATCCCTGGAATCAGTGTTGTAACAGCGTCAGGTATCAATGTTCTTGATCTTATCGGTCACGACAAACTTGTTATGACAAAAGCAGCAGTCCAAAAAATAGAGGAGGTGCTTGGTTAATGGAAGCACGTGATATTCTAAAACGTCCGGTCATTACCGAGCGTACTTCTGAACAAATGGAATTCAAAAAGTACACTTTCGAAGTTGACACGCGCGCTAATAAAACACATATTAAGCAAGCAATCGAAGAAGTCTTCGGTGTTCAAGTTGATAAAGTGAACGTACAGAACTACAAAGGCAAACTTAAGCGTATGGGTAAGCATGCTGGTTATACGAACAGACGCCGCAAAGCGATTGTTACATTAACTGCTGACTCAAAAGATATCGAACTTTTCGAAGTGTAATATAGTCATTTAATCATATGAAGGAGGGAACACTAATGGCGATTAAGAAATACAAACCTACCTCCAACGGACGCCGTAACATGACTTCATCCGATTTTGCTGAAATCACTACTGACAAACCGGAAAAATCATTGCTTGCGCCGCTTAAGCGGAAAGGCGGCCGTAACAACACAGGTAGGATCACTGTTCGTCACCATGGTGGAGGCCACAAGCGCCAATACCGCGTCATCGATTTCCAACGTCGGAAAGATGGCATACCAGGACGCGTTGCTACGATCGAATACGATCCAAACCGTTCAGCTAACATTGCTCTAATCAATTACGCAGATGGAGAGAAACGTTACATCCTCGCTCCAAAAGGTCTAGTAGTTGGAGCAACTATCATGTCAGGCCCGGAATCGGACATCAAAGTGGGTAACTCACTTCCACTTGAAAACATTCCAATGGGTACTACAATCCACAACATCGAAATGAAACCGGGTAAAGGCGGACAACTAGTACGTTCAGCAGGTACATCTGCACAACTACTAGGCCGTGAAGATAAGTATGTTATCGTACGTCTTCAATCTGGGGAAGTTCGCATGATTCTTGCAACGTGCCGCGCGACAATTGGTCAAGTCGGTAACGAACAGCATGAACTTATCAACATCGGTAAAGCAGGACGTTCACGTTGGATGGGTAAACGCCCAACAGTTCGTGGTTCTGTCATGAACCCTAACGATCACCCACACGGTGGTGGTGAAGGTAAAACTGGTATCGGTATGAAATCACCAGTCACTCCTTGGGGTAAACCGACACTTGGTTATAAAACACGTAAGAAAAACAATAAATCCGACAAACTTATTGTTCGTCGCCGCAAGAAATAATTTGGATGCACTGCGGTTCAACGATTGGACCGTAGTACAAACACGGAGGGAGGTTCCGACATGGGCCGCAGCTTGAAAAAAGGACCATTTGTAGACGATCATCTTATGAAGAAGGTCGAAGCACAGAAAGGTTCCGAGAAAAAACAGGTTATTAAAACTTGGTCACGCCGTTCAACAATCTTCCCGACATTCATCGGAATGACAATTGCTGTATATGACGGACGCAAACACGTACCTGTATATGTGACTGAAGATATGGTAGGTCATAAACTAGGTGAATTTGCACCAACGCGCACATACAAAGGTCATGGCGCTGACGATAAGAAAACAAGACGTTAATTGAGAGGAGGTTATTCTGATGCAACAAGCAAAAGCTACTGCCCGCACAGTCCGTATTGCTCCTCGCAAAGTCCGTATGGTCGTTGATCTTATCCGGGGCAAGAAAATCGGTGAAGCTGTCGCGATTCTACGCCTGACGCCGAAAGCGGCATCTCCGGTTGTAGAAAAAGTTTTGAACTCAGCGATTGCAAATGCTGAACATAACTACGAAATGGATGTCGAAAACCTTATTGTAAGCGAAGTATTCGTTGACGAAGGTCCGACTATGAAACGTTTCCGACCACGCGCACAAGGACGTGCAAGTGCGATTAATAAGCGTACGAGCCACATCACTTTAGTGGTATCTGAAAAGAAGGAGGGATAATCCGTGGGTCAAAAAGTACATCCTAACGGTTTACGGGTCGGTATCATCCGTGACTGGGAGTCTAAATGGTACGCAGAAAAAGACTATGCGACTCTCTTGCACGAAGATTTGAAAATCCGTGAATTCATCGAAAAACGTCTTTTAGAAGCTTCTGTTTCTAAAGTAGAAATTGAGCGTGCTGCAAAGCGTGTTAACATCAGTATCCACACTGCTAAGCCAGGAATGGTTATCGGTAAAGGCGGTACTGAGGTTGAAGCTCTTCGTAAACAACTGAACGATATCACAGGTAAACGCGTTCACATCAACATCATCGAAATCAAACGTGCGGACCTAGACGCTAAACTGGTTGCAGAGTCAATTGCTCGTCAACTAGAAACACGCGTATCTTACCGCCGTGCACAAAAACAAGCGATTCAACGTACGATTCGCTCTGGCGCTAAAGGAATTAAAACACAAGTTTCCGGACGTCTTGGCGGAGCTGACATCGCTCGATCGGAACATTACAGTGAAGGTACTGTCCCTCTCCATACATTACGTGCAGACATTGATTATGCACACGCTGAAGCAGATACAACATTCGGTAAGCTTGGCGTTAAAGTATGGATTTACCGTGGAGAAGTCCTTCCAGTGAAGAAGAAGAACTCTGAGGAAGGAGGCAACTAATTATGTTAATGCCTAAACGAGTTAAATATCGTCGAGTATTCCGTGGTAAAATGCGCGGTACTACTAAAGGCGGAGCAACAGTACAATTCGGCGAATACGGTATACAAGCGCTTGATTCGGCATGGATTACAAGCCGTCAAATCGAAGCAGCACGTATTTCAATGACACGTTACATGAAACGTGGCGGTAAAGTATGGATCAACATCTTCCCGCACAAACCATATACGAAGAAGCCTCTTGAAGTCCGGATGGGTTCCGGTAAAGGTGCTGTAGAAGGCTGGGTAGCAGTTGTTAAACCTGGCAGAGTTATGTTCGAAATAGCAGGTGTGTCAGAAGAAGTTGCACGTGAAGCTCTTCGCCTCGCATCTCACAAACTTCCTATCAAAACTAAGTTTGTAAAACGTGAAGAAATTGGTGGTGAATCTAATGAAAGCTAATGAAATCCGTGATCTGACAACTGCAGAGATTGAGCAAAAAGTGAAATCACTGAAAGAAGAGCTTTTCAACCTTCGCTTCCAACTTGCGACAGGTCAATTAGAAAACACTGCACGCATCCGAGAAGTTCGTAAATCGATTGCGCGCATGAAAACTGTAATACGTCAAAGAGAAATCAGTGCGAATAACTGATGAAGGAGGTTGCAGCCATGACTGAGGAGCGTAACCAGCGCAAAGTATATACAGGCCGCGTTGTATCCGACAAAATGGATAAAACAGTTACTGTAATGATCGAAACACAAAAGAAACATACTAAATACGGCAAACGTGTTAAGTATTCGAAGAAATTCAAGGCCCACGATGAACTGAACGAAGCGAAAATCGGTGATGTTGTTCGTATTATGGAAACTCGTCCATTGTCAGCAACAAAACGTTTCCGCCTACTTGAAGTAGTCGAAAAAGCGGTCATCATCTAATAACGTTCGGATATATAAATCCGGGAGGAGGTAGCCTCAATGATCCAACAGGAAAGTCGTATGAAAGTCGCCGACAACTCAGGCGCTCGTGAAGTACTTACAATTAAGGTTTTAGGCGGTTCAGGCCGTAAGGTGGCAAACATCGGTGATGTAGTCGTAGTTACGGTGAAAAAAGCAACACCAGGTGGCGTTGTTAAAAAAGGTGAAGTCGTCAAAGCTGTTATCGTCCGCACGAAAAGCGGAGTGCGTCGTAAAGACGGTACTTATATTACATTTGATGAAAATGCTTGTGTTATCATCCGTGACGACAAGAGCCCACGTGGAACTCGTATTTTCGGACCGGTTGCTCGCGAACTTCGTGACAGCAACTTCATGAAAATCATTTCACTCGCTCCTGAAGTTCTTTAATCACATGATAGTACCAATCAAGGAGGTGCGACAGAATGAACGTTAAAAAAGGCGATAAAGTTATGGTCATCACAGGTAAAGATAAAGGTAAAACTGGTGTGATCCTAGTAGCTTTCCCTAAAAAGGATCGTGTGCTTGTTGAAGGTGTCAACATCGTCAAGAAACATACGAAACCTAACCAGGAAAATCCTCAAGGTGGAATCGTGAGCCAAGAGGCAGCTATCCATGTATCAAACGTCATGTTAATCGATCCTAAAACAGGCGAGCCGACTCGCGTAGGTTACAAGATCGAAGATGGCAAAAAAGTTCGTGTTGCTAAAAAATCCGGGGAATTACTGGACAAATAAGTAACGGATGAAAGGAGGTCCAACAGATGAGCCGTTTAAAAGAAAAGTTTAAAAACGAAGTCACACCTGCTCTTATGAGCAAGTTTGAATATACATCAGTTATGCAAGTCCCTAAAGTGGACAAAATCGTCATTAACATGGGTGTTGGTGATGCTGTTCAAAACACGAAAGCACTAGATGCGGCAGTGGAAGATCTAACAATCATTTCCGGTCAAAAGCCGGTCATCACAAAAGCGAAGAAGTCAATCGCAGGATTCCGTCTCCGTGAAGGTATGCCTATCGGGACGAAAGTTACATTACGCGGTGAGCGCATGTATGAATTCCTTGACAAACTGATTTCAATTTCCCTTCCTCGTGTACGTGACTTCCGTGGTGTTTCTAAGAAAGCATTCGACGGTCGCGGTAACTATACACTTGGTGTGAAAGAACAACTTATTTTCCCTGAAATCGACTATGATAAAGTTTCTAAAATACGCGGTATGGATATCGTCATCGTTACGACTGCTAACTCGGACGAAGAAGCACATGAGTTATTGACGCAGTTCGGCATGCCGTTCCAGAAGTAAATAAGAGGGAGGCGAAAACGTGGCTAAAAAATCAATGATCGCTAAACAACAACGAACACCGAAACACAAAGTTCAAGCGTACACACGATGTGAGCGTTGTGGTCGTCCGCATTCTGTATACCGGAAATTCAAGCTTTGCCGTATTTGTTTCCGCGAACTAGCGTATAAGGGACAAATTCCTGGCGTCAAAAAAGCCAGCTGGTAAACCCCTAAATTTGGGAAGGAGGTAAATGTAATGACAATGAGTGATCCGATCGCAGATATGCTTACACGCATCCGTAACGCCAATATGGTTCGTCACGAGAAGCTTGAAGTACCTGCTTCAAACATGAAAAAAGAAATTGCAGAAATCTTGAAACGTGAAGGTTTCGTACGCGATGTTGAATATGTAGAAGATAACAAACAAGGTATCATCCGCATTTTCCTTAAATATGGTCAAAATAACGAGCGTGTCATCACTGGTCTTAAACGTATTTCAAAACCTGGTCTTCGTGTTTATGCAAAAACAAACGATGTACCTAAAGTTTTGAACGGCCTTGGTATCGCCCTCGTTTCCACATCAAATGGCGTTCTTACTGACAAGGAAGCACGCGCTAAACAAGTAGGCGGAGAAGTAGTAGCTTACGTCTGGTAATTCGTAACAATTGAATGGAGGTGCAATTGAATGTCCCGTATTGGCAAAAAGCCGATTCAGGTACCTGAAAACGTGACGGTTACCATCGCAGAAGGTAACTTCATCACTGTTAAAGGTCCTAAAGGCGAACTTACAAACACATTTAACACGGATATTAAAATCGAGCAGGAAGACAATGTGATCACTTTGATCCGTCCTTCTGAATCCAAAGAACACCGTTCTATTCACGGAACGACGCGTTCACTACTCGACAATATGGTAATTGGCGTTTCACAAGGTTTTGAACGTAAACTTGAGCTAGTCGGTGTTGGTTACCGTGCTTCCCTTCAAGGTCCAAAACTTGTATTGAACATTGGTTATTCTCACCCGGTTGAATTCACACCGGAAGAAGGAATCGAAGTTGAAGTTCCATCTAACACAAAGATCACTGTCCGCGGTATCAACAAAGAACGCGTAGGTGCTCTTGCATCGAACATCAGACAAGTACGTCCACCAGAGCCGTATAAAGGCAAAGGGATTCGCTACGAAGGCGAAGTTGTCCGTCGTAAAGAAGGTAAAACAGGTAAATAATGCCGCTTAAGGCATCCGGAAGGAGTGATCACGATGATTACGAAAAAAGATAAAAATGCTACTCGTAAGAAGCGTCATGTACGTGTACGTAATAAAATCAGCGGGACTGCAGCTCGTCCACGCCTAAACGTTTTCCGTTCAAACAAGCATATCTATGCTCAATTGATTGATGACGTAAATGCGGTCACGATTGTAAGTGCTTCTTCAATGGACAAAGATTTCGGATCTGAATCCAAAGCAGACACTGCAGCAGCAGTAAAAGTCGGCGAGATGATTGCAAAGAAAGCTGTTGAAAAGGACGTTAAAGCGGTAGTATTTGACCGCGGCGGTTACCTATTCCACGGCCGTGTGAAAGCTCTTGCGGACTCAGCTCGTGAAAACGGTCTGGAATTTTAATTAAGAAGGAGGGACACATTTCATGCGTCGTAATGATCAGAATAAAAGTGAATTCGAAGAACGCGTAGTTACGATTAACCGCGTAGCGAAAGTTGTGAAGGGCGGACGTCGTTTCCGTTTCACTGCTCTCGTCGTTGTCGGAGATAAAAATGGCCGCGTCGGTTTCGGTACCGGTAAAGCACAAGAAGTTCCGGATGCGATCCGTAAAGCCATCGAAGATGCAAAGAAGAATTTGATCGTTGTACCAATGGTCAAAGGAACAACTCCGCACGAAGTACTTGGACATTTTGGTGCAGGAAAAATCCTCATCAAACCAGCAGCACCAGGTACTGGAGTTATCGCCGGCGGACCTGTCCGTGCGGTACTTGAACTTGCAGGCATCACGGATATCCTTTCAAAATCACTTGGTTCAAGCACACCAATCAACATGGTCCGTGCAACAATCGAAGGATTAACGAATTTGAAACGCGCTGAAGAAGTAGCTAAATTGCGCGGTAAATCCGTGAAAGAACTGTATAGTTAAGGGGGGAAATACAATGGCGAATAAACTTGAAATCACCCTTACAAAAAGCGTTATCGGCTCGAAGCCAACACAACGTAAAACAGTCGAAGCGCTTGGACTACGTAAAATAAATCAAACGGTCGAACATCAGGATAATGTCGCAATCCGCGGCATGATCAATAGAGTTGGCCATCTAGTTACAGTTAAGGAACTATAATTTTCGATTTTTTGAATAAGGAGGTGCCAATGAGATGAAATTACACACTATGAAACCTGCCGAAGGTTCTCGTACAAAACGTAAACGTATTGGACGCGGAATCGGATCTGGTTTTGGTAAAACTTCTGGTAGAGGTCACGGTGGACAAAACTCCCGTTCGGGTGGTGGCGTTCGTCTAGGATTTGAAGGTGGTCAAATTCCACTTTTCCAACGTCTTCCTAAACGTGGTTTTACTAACATCAACCGTAAGGATTACGCAATTGTAAACCTTGATACACTTAATCGTTTCGACGAAGGTACTGAAGTAACGCCTGAGCTACTAATTGAATCAGGCATCGTGAGCAACGCTAAATCAGGTATTAAGATTCTGGGTAACGGAATTCTTGAGAAAAAGATCACTGTCAAAGCTCACAAATTCTCTGCTTCTGCTAAGGAAGCAATCGAGAAAGCGGGCGGACAGACCGAGGTGGTTTAATGTTTCAGACGATCGCCAGTTTTATGCGTGTGAAAGACATACGGTCTAAAATCTTTTACACTCTGCTTGTACTAATCGTTTTCCGACTTGGAACATTCATTCCGGTCCCGAACGTTGATGCGACTGCTTTACAGCAAACTGATAATAATCTTATTGGCTTACTGAACGTATTTGGCGGTGGCGCCCTTGCGAACTTCTCCATCCTTGCAATGGGAATCATGCCTTATATTACTGCATCCATCATTGTGCAATTATTGCAGATGGATGTCGTACCGAAATTTGCTGAATGGGCGAAACAAGGGGACGTCGGAAGACGCAAACTTGCACAGTTCACGAGGTATTTCACAATAATCCTAGCCTTTATCCAAGCAATCGCCATGTCTTTCGGTTTCAACCGGATGTACGGCGGTACACTGATACAAGACGAAGGTGTTTCGACATATGTGGTCATCGCGATCGTATTGACGGCAGGAACTGCATTTCTTTTATGGCTCGGCGAACAGATTACGGCAAAAGGTGTAGGGAATGGTATTTCCATCATCATCTTCGCCGGTATCGTAGCGGCGATCCCGAATGCAGTCAACCAACTTTACGCAACTCAGATCCAAGGAGCGGGCGACGCATTGTTCATTAAACTTGCGCTCATGGCCCTACTGCTCGTTTTGATCATTGCGATTACAGTTTTGGTCATATACTTCCAGGAAGCATTACGGAAGATACCAATCCAGTATGCGAAACGTGTCACAGGACGTAGTCAAACGGCTGCAGGCCAACAGACACACTTACCATTGAAACTTAATGCTGCGGGGGTTATCCCGGTAATCTTTGCTTCTGCATTTTTTATTACACCACAATCAATAGCGACCTTCTTTGGCACTAACAGTGTAACGACCACAATTACAAACGTTTTCGATTATACGAAACCGGTTGGAATGGTCTTTTATCTGATACTGATCATTGCATTCACATACTTCTACGCGTTCATCCAGGTGAATCCCGAGAACATTGCGGATAATTTGAAAAAGCAAGGCGCTTATATCCCGGGCATCCGTCCAGGTATGAATACACAAAATTACCTAACGAGCACTTTGTATAGACTGACATTCGTTGGTGCGATTTTTCTCGCCACCGTTGCGGTCATGCCGATATTCTTCATCAATTTCGCAAACCTTCCACAGTCTGCGCAAATTGGAGGAACAAGTTTAATCATCGTTGTCGGGGTTGCACTTGAAACGATGAAACAACTTGAATCACAACTCGTGAAAAGGCATTACAAAGGTTTCATGAAGTAATACTCGCGAAGGTTCATCACTTCGTGATTTGAATATGAATGGGAGTGCAATACGTATGAATATCGTATTAATGGGTCTGCCAGGGGCCGGTAAAGGTACACAGGCAGACAGAATTGTCGAAAAGTACGGAACCCCTCATATTTCTACAGGCGATATGTTCCGTGCTGCTATTCAAGAAGGCACGGAACTTGGAGTCAAAGCGAAATCGTTCATGGATCAGGGGGCACTTGTCCCTGATGAAGTGACAATCGGAATTGTTCGTGAAAGATTAAGCAAATCCGATTGCGATAATGGATTCCTCCTCGATGGTTTCCCTCGTACTGTTCCACAAGCTGAAGCACTTGATCGGCTTTTGGCGGACATGGGACGGAAAATTGAGCATGTCATCAATATCCAGGTCGAGAAGGAAGAACTTATCGCGAGGCTGACAGGCCGCCGCATCTGTAAAGTTTGCGGAACATCGTATCATTTGCTTTTCAACCCTCCACAGGTTGAAGGTGTATGTGATAAGGATGGCGGAGAACTTTATCAGCGAGCCGATGACAATCCGGAAACTGTCACGAACCGTCTGGAAGTAAATATGAACCAAACGGCACCACTCTTGGCGTTTTACGATTCCAAAGAGGTGTTGGTGAATATCGATGGGCAACAAGACATCAAAGACGTTTTCAAGGACCTGGACGCTGTACTTTTAGAGAGCGTACAGTAATCCTTTTCGTACTAAGATAATATACGCAGAAATTGGGTAGTATAGTATTGATGACGGAAAGAACGTTTCAACGGGTTGCAAAAGCATATGATGCCCGGTATAACAACTAGTTGGATTTTAGCAGATGCATTTTATCGCTTAGGCGAGTATAATGGATTTCGTGAAAAGAACTGTATAATGCAACTGGGAACTCATCCACGGCATTCTGGACAGTCGTGTCCATTTCGACGCGATTTTCCATAAGAAGAAGTCGAGGACGGACTTAAGGGAAACGGAATGTGACTGACCTCTTTCGAACATCACTCTTGCAATCCGGACATATGTTGAAGGAAGCTTTAAAGGCGACTGATGCCGCTCGATGGTGAGAACCTTTATTGGATATAGAAGGGAGACAGGATTGATGGCGAAAGATGATGTAATTGAAGTTGAAGGAACCGTACTCGAAACGTTGCCGAATGCGATGTTCAAAGTAGAGCTGGAAAACGGCCATACGATTCTTGCGCATGTATCTGGCAAAATCCGTATGCACTTTATCCGCATCCTGCCTGGCGACAAAGTGACAATGGAACTCTCGCCTTATGATTTAACACGTGGTCGAATCACATACCGTTTCAAATAGACTTTTGTACTCCGGAATACTGAAGGAGGTTGGGTAAGATGAAAGTAAGGCCATCTGTAAAACCGATCTGCGAAAAATGTAAAATTATTCGCAGACGCGGCCGAGTAATGGTAATCTGTGAAAATCCTAAACATAAACAAAGACAAGGCTAATTCTGAAGGAGGTGCACAATATATATGGCACGTATTGCTGGAGTAGACGTTCCGCGCGATAAGCGCGTTGTCATTTCATTAACTTACATTTTCGGAATCGGAAAAACAACTGCTCAGAAAGTATTGGCAGCAGCTGGAGTATCTGAAGACGCGCGCGTTCGTGATCTTACTGACGCTGAGCTTGATAAAATCCGTGAACAAATGGACAATCTTAAAGTTGAAGGTGATCTTCGACGTGAAACTTCCCTAAACATCAAACGTTTGATGGAAATCGGTAGCTTCCGTGGAATCCGTCATCGTCGTGGCTTGCCTGTTCGTGGTCAAAACACGAAAAACAATGCCCGTACTCGTAAAGGTCCTAAACGGACAGTAGCGAACAAGAAAAAATAATAGGTAAAGGAGGTATCTTCTTAACATGGCACGTAAACAACAAACTCGTAAACGTCGTGTAAAAAAGAATATTGAATCCGGGATTGCACATATCCGTTCGACGTTCAATAATACAATTGTTACAATCACTGATATGCAAGGGAACGCACTATCTTGGTCAAGTGCAGGTGCACTAGGCTTCAAAGGATCCCGTAAATCAACGCCATTCGCTGCACAGATGGCTGCGGAAGCAGCAGCAAAAACATCTATGGAGCACGGTCTGAAAACGTTGGAAGTAACTGTTAAAGGTCCAGGAGCTGGACGTGAAGCAGCTATTCGTTCACTACAGGCTGCAGGTCTTGAAGTTACTGCAATCAGAGATGTTACACCGGTTCCACATAACGGATGCCGCCCGCCAAAACGCCGTCGTGTATAATGGCTTTTACTCCATTTGATTGAGAAACACAATTTTTGTCAACAATGATTGTGCGATTGCAATTTGCCGTCTATGAAAATCGATTTCAATATGGAACGGCCTATACATCTGACGTTTTGAAGGAGGGTAAATGAATGATCGAGATTGAGAAACCAAAGATTGAAACAGTTATGATTGGCGAAGACATCAAGTTCGGTAAATTTATCATCGAACCGCTTGAGCGTGGATACGGTAACACATTAGGGAATTCCCTGCGCCGCATCCTACTATCCTCACTGCCGGGGGCTGCTGTTACATCTATTCAGATTGATGGCGTGCTTCATGAGTTCTCAACAATTGAAGGTGTCGTCGAAGACGTCGCATCAGTTATTTTGAACGTGAAGAAACTGGCTCTCAAAATCTATTCAGATGAAGAGAAAGTGATTGAGATAGACGTGAAAGGCGAAGGAGTCGTCACAGCTGCGGACATTACACATGATAGTGACGTAGAAGTGTTGAATCCGGAACTTCCTATCGCGACTCTTGGTAAAAACGGACACTTGCGCATGCGTATGTATGCAGTACGTGGACGGGGTTATGCACCTTCTGATCAAAACAAACGTGAGGATCTCGCAATTGGCGTTATTCCAATCGACTCTATTTACACTCCAGTTTCACGCGTTAACTTCCAGGTGGAGAACACTCGGGTTGGTCAAATGGCGAACTACGATAAGTTGACACTTGATGTTTGGACAGATGGCAGCATCGGTCCAAAAGAAGCTGTTTCACTCGGGGCGAAAATCCTGACGGAGCATCTGAATATATTTGTCGGTATGACAGATGAAGCACAAACTGCAGAAATCATGGTAGAAAAAGAGGAAGATCAGAAAGAAAAAGTGCTCGAGATGACGATTGAGGAACTTGACCTTTCAGTTAGATCTTACAACTGCCTAAAACGTGCAGGCATCAATACAGTTCTTGAACTTGCTACCAAGTCAGAGGATGAAATGATGAAAGTACGGAATCTTGGACGTAAATCACTTGAAGAAGTGAAAGCGAAATTGGACGAGCTTAACCTAGAGTTACGCATGGAAGATTGAGCGAATTTATAGATTGAAGGAGGGAAACTTCTATGGGATACAGAAAACTTGGACGTACAAGTTCACAACGTAAAGCGATGCTTCGCGATCTAGCGACAGACCTTATCGTACATGAACGTATTCAAACGACAGAAGCTCGTGCGAAAGAATTGCGTTCAGTCGTTGAGAAAATGATTACCCTTGGAAAACGTGGAGACTTGCATGCACGTCGTCAAGTTGCACAATTCATCCGTCGTGAACTTGTTACAATGACAGATGATGAAGGCAATGAGACAGAAATCTTCGCAATCCAAAAACTTTTTGATAATGTTGCTCCACGTTACGCAGAGCGTCAAGGTGGATATACACGTATTATGAAAATGGGACCTCGTCGCGGCGACGGAGCACCTGTCGTTGTAATCGAACTCGTTTAATTTTTTCTACGGGCGTTCAAACGCCTGCTGGATAAAATAAATTCTTCAAAGGGTGTGTCTGGTATGCCCAGAGCCGCACCCTTTTTTTCAAAATTTATACGACACATTTAAAAGCTGAGTGTTACGATCGACGGTCATGCCGTCCGGTCTAGCTCTACGCACCTCATCCGCGGTACCGGATTGAGCACCTGGCACCAGTCATAGATATGAGCGCATTTCTTCGGATGAGGTGCGCGCTTTTTTTTATCCAAAAATAATTGTCTAAATTGTTCAGTAGGATTTCCAGTCAATCAATAGGGATTCTTTGTACTATACATAATGTGAATGTAGCCGGGGGTGGTAGGCGATGAGGGAAATTCTATCGATGGATAATGTGTCCTATTCTTACCGTGATGAGGACGAGAAAGAACCGAAGAAAGCGGTCGATGGTGTGTCGTTTACGGTACGGGAAGATGAATGGATAGCGATTGTCGGTCATAATGGGTCGGGAAAGTCGACGCTGGCGAAATTGATGATTGGACTTTTGTTCCCGGATGAAGGGGACGTAAATTTGTTCATTGAAAAGATGACCGAAGACAATATGTGGGAGATTCGATCGCAGATGGGCTTCGTTTTTCAAAACCCTGACAATCAGTTTGTCGGTTCTACAGTCCAAGATGATGTTGCATTTGCATTGGAGAATAACGGTGTCCCTTTTGAAGAAATGGTGACCCGGGTCCGTGAAGCACTTGCTCAGGTGAATATGGGCGATTTCCTTGATCATGAGCCGCACCATCTTTCAGGCGGGCAGAAGCAACGCGTGGCAATAGCAGGAGCACTCGCTTTACATCCGAGGCTTCTTATTATGGACGAGGCGACATCGATGCTTGATCCGCAGGGACGCAACGAAGTGATTCGCCTGGTTGAAGAATTAAAGCGCAAAACTGGACTCACAGTCATTTCCATTACACACGACTTGGAAGAGGCACTGCTGGCAGATCGCATTATTGTCATGAATAAGGGTAAGGTATTGACGGTTGGCAGTCCGGATCAGATATTTGCCCGCGGGAAAGAGCTTGAAGAAATAGGCTTGGACCTGCCATTCGCTTTGAGAGTATCCGGTTTGTTGCGGGAACTTGGAATGGATCTTGACGGGGAGCATATGACGGAAGAAGAGTTGGTGAATGAATTATGGACATCTCACTTCAGCAAGTAGGATATTTATACGGGAAAGACACTCCTTTTGAAAAACGGGCGTTGCGAGATGTGGATGCAACAATCCCTTCCGGCTCTTATTCAGCGATTATCGGGCATACCGGGTCGGGTAAATCGACACTTCTTATGCACTTGAATGGATTGTTGAAACCTTCGGAAGGGGTAGTGAAAATCGGGGGGACGACGATTACTGCAGGAACGAAAGCAAAAGGTCTGAAAGATGTCCGAAGGCATGTAGGAATCGTTTTTCAGTTTCCGGAACATCAGCTTTTTGAGGAAACGGTTGAAAAAGATATCATGTTCGGGCCGATGAATTTCGGGGTGCCTGAAGAAGAAGCAAGAAAACGGGCGCATGAATTGATAAAATTGCTTGGTTTGCCGGCAGAAGTCGCACAGCAGTCCCCATTCGATCTATCCGGGGGACAGATGCGTCGGGTTGCGATTGCAGGAGTCTTGGCATTTAAACCATCCGTGCTGGTGCTGGACGAGCCTACCGCAGGGCTTGATCCACGGGGACGACATGAAATTATGGAGCTGTTCAAACGACTTCATGTAGAAGAACAGCTGACGACAATCCTTGTTACTCATAGCATGGAAGACGCTGCACGTTATGCTGATCATATTATTGTTATGCATAATGGAAGTTCGGTCATGTCCGGACCACCTGAAAAGGTGTTCGGGGATGATGAGAGGCTGTCTTCCTACCGACTCGGTTTACCACGTTCTGTGAAATTCCAGCGTGACATAGAGAAGTTGATCGGACGCTCCTTGAGTGGTCTGGCTTTGACAGAAGAACAGCTGGCAAAGGCGATAGCATCCGCCGCTGCGGAAGCAGGTGGTCGGTAATGCTGGAAAAAATGATTTTTGGTCGCTATATCCCGGGCAATTCATTTGTTCACAAGCTTGATCCGCGTGCGAAATTGTCGTTTGTCTTCTTTTTCATAATCGGTGTATTCTTGGCGAATAATACAGTGACCTATGCAGTTTTGCTTGGCTTTACGCTTATTGTCATTTTCAGCTCGAGGATCCGACTATATTTTCTTCTCAATGGATTGAAGCCGATTCTTTTCCTAATTGTCTTCACATTGCTCATGCATATCTTTTTTACGAAAGAGGGAGCGCTGCTCGTTGATTGGAAGTTCATCAAGATTTATGAAGAAGGGCTACGACAAGGAATCTTCATATCAATCCGTTTTCTTGTGCTTGTGATGTTGACGTCGATACTGACGCTGACAACTTCGCCAATATCAATCACGGATGGGATGGAGGATTTGCTCGGTCCGTTCAAGCGGTTCAAATTGCCGGTACATGAGCTGGCGTTGATGATGTCAATTTCTTTGCGTTTTATCCCAACATTGATGGATGAGACAGATAAGATACTGAAAGCGCAACTGGCAAGGGGATCGGACATCAGTACTGGCTCAGTCAAACAACGGATTCGCGCGGTCATTCCTTTGCTCGTTCCTCTCTTTGTGAGTGCGTTCAAGCGGGCGGAAGACCTGGCAGTCGCCATGGAGGTCCGTGGATACCGTGGAGGCGCTGGGAGGACGAGATACAGGCAGCTGAGGTGGCACTGGCGTGATACGATGATTCAGGCATTGCTCGCTGTCCTCATTGTCGTCCTCTTCCTGTTGAGGGGATAGGGGGTGATATGTATGCAGCGTATCAAAGCGGTAGTTACATATGACGGCACTCTTTTTTCAGGGTATCAGATACAGCCGGGTATGCGGACAGTGCAATTGGAAATTGATAAAGCCTTGGTGAAAATGCATAAGGATAAGGAAATCTTCTCCGTGGCAAGCGGTAGGACCGATTCCGGCGTCCACGCAACCGGGCAAGTCATTCATTTCGATACACCGCTGACATTGCCGATGGAGCGGTGGAAGCTGGCATTGAACGTCCTGCTGCCTACGGATATCCGAATCGTGAATGTTGAAGACGTCGGGGAAGACTTTCATGCCCGTTATTCTGCGACAGGCAAGACGTACGAGTACAAGTGGTCTTATAGTGAAGTGCATAGTCCGTTTGAGCGTAACTTCTCCGTTCATCTAGGCAGATCCGCCCCTGATATTGAAGCGATGAGAGAAGCGGCGGAACATTTAATCGGGACCCATGATTTCACAAGTTTCTGTTCATCCAAAACCGCTACGACAAATAAAGTCAGAACGGTGAGACAGCTGGCAATTGAAAAACAAGGTGATTATCTCGTCATGACGATTGAAGGAAACGGCTTTTTATATAATATGGTCCGTAGTATTGCAGGTATGCTTCTTGTGGTGGGGAACGGCTGGAAAACTCCGGGGGAGGTCAAGCAAATACTCGAATCCCGCAGTCGGAAAGCGAACGTCAAAACCGCGCCGGCACACGGTTTGTATTTGAAAAAAGTGAGCTATGGAGACTAAGGCAACTTTTCCTAGTGTTTATAGAAAAACCGCTTGACTTATTGTGGAATTCGGTATAAGATGAGTAATGGTATTTCTAATAACCCCACAAATAAGCCCCGGAAGGTATACTTGTGTTTAGGGATAGAGAAAACGGAACTAATAGAGATTCATTTAGGAGGATAAAAACATGCGTACAACATTCATGGCTAAAGGTCACGAAGTAGAGCGTAAATGGCTCGTTGTCGACGCTGAAGGACAGACGCTTGGTCGTCTTGCTTCTGAAGTTGCATCACTTTTGCGCGGCAAACATAAACCTACGTTCACACCACACGTTGATACAGGTGATCACGTAATCATCATCAACGCTGAGAAAATTCATCTTACAGGTAACAAATTGAAAGACAAGATTTACTACCGTCACTCAGGTTACACGGGCAGCATGAAACAACGTACGGCGCTTGAAATGCGTACGAACTACCCTACAAAAATGCTTGAACTTGCAATTAAAGGAATGCTTCCAAAAGGTCCTTTAGGCCGTCAAACATACAGAAAACTTAACGTTTATGCTGGACCGGATCACCCGCACGAAGCACAAAAACCAGAAGTATTCGAACTTCGCGGTTAATTAAGAGGAGGAAACAACCTTGGCACAAGTACAATATCTCGGCACTGGCCGTCGTAAAAGCTCAGTAGCTCGTGTACGTCTCGTTCCTGGAGAAGGCAATATTGTCATCAACAAACGTGATGTAGAAGACTACGTACCATTCGCGACACTTCGCGAAATCATCAAACAACCACTCGTTGCTACAGAAACTCTTGGTAGCTACGATATCCATGTAAACGTCGATGGCGGTGGATACACTGGACAAGCAGGAGCAATCCGTCACGGAGTTGCACGTGCTCTACTTCAAGTAGACCCTGACTTCCGTCCAGTGCTTAAATCAGCAGGACTTCTTACACGTGATGCAAGAATGAAAGAACGTAAAAAACCAGGTCTTAAAGGCGCACGTCGTGCACCACAGTTCTCAAAACGTTAATTTTCATTTTCGAAAAGCCCTTTTCCATTCGTGGAAAAGGGCTTTTCTGTGTTAAAGTATAGACATAGAAAAACTAAGGGGGATTCGGCATGAAAGAAATTACAACAACTGAAGTGCAGGAACTGTTAGGGAATGGTAAGCAGCTTAATCTTATCGATGTGCGTGAAGCGGATGAGGTTGCGGAAGGAATCATCCCAGGAGCGATTCACATCCCTTTAGGGGACGTACCGGTGCGTATGAACGAGCTTGATGAGTCGAAGCCGTATATACTCATTTGTCGTTCCGGCGGCCGTAGCGGACGCGCAGCGGAGTTCCTCGGTGATGAAGGCTATGACGTGACGAACATGGTAGGCGGCATGTTGGCATGGGAAGGCGCAACTGAATAATTATTGTTGGAGAGGGACCTTTCGGGGTTCCTTTTTTTATTTGTTGGATGTTATTCCGTCTCGTTGTAGTGTTGCTTACTTCAGGTGAAATGTTGTTTCTACTTTTAAAAAGCGTAATCTAACTGCGAGAAAACATTGCAAACATGAGGAAAACATTGGTTCGTTCCAACAATGCCTCTCCGCCTTTTTTCTCTTCGTCAAGTGGGACATATCCGCCGCCGATTCTGCGTATAGTGAAGGAAAAAGGCGGTGTCCGTATGAAACGGTGGCTTGTAGTCTGTTTACTTTTTGTGTGTTCCCTCGGAATTATCATGTACGGCGTCAAAGCTTCATCAGATCGGAATTTTTTCATGCCGGCGGAGCTTGGTGGTGTGAAAATCCTTATCGACCCGGGACACGGAGGGTTGGACGGAGGGGCTTCGTTCAACGAGGTTGTAGAACGTGATATCACGCTTAATATTTCACATGAACTGAAGAATCGTCTTGAAAAAAAAGGTGCGACGGTCATCATGACGCGGATGAAAGATGGAGATGCGCTGGCTGAACATGCACCTGAGGAACAATTCGGAACTATACGGCAACGCAAATTGGCGGATTTGAAGTTAAGGGAAAATATCGCCATCAAAGAAAAGCCTGATATGTTCATCAGCGTTCATGTCAATTCAATACCACAGGAAAAATGGCGCGGTTCCCAAGTGTTCTATCACCCTGGAGGGGACCCCAATGGCGAGTTTTTGGCAAAATCGATTCAAGAATCTTTCAAAACAAATTTGAAAAACACGGATAGGGTGGCAATGGCGATTAAAGGCGTCTATTTGCTGAAAAAGGTACCGACTCCCGCGGTTCTCGTTGAAACAGGTTTCATTTCAAACAATGAGGAACGTGCCCTTTTGACGGATTCTTCTTATCAGAAAAAAGTTGCTGATGCAATTATGGATGGGATCATCGATTTTCATACGACGGAAGAAAAATGAGCTGTTTGCAAACCTTGAAAACAACTCACTATGGTATACTTGGAGGCGAATGAATAAACCTCCAAGGGGTGTTTGCATTGATGAATGAAGAAACAGTAAGCGAATTGTTGGGACAGTTGAAAGACCCGTTTTTACATAAAACACTTGCGGAGACAAGTGGAATAATAGGGGTGACGATTAAACCTGAGAAAAAACATGTGAGTGTGAAACTGGCCATTGCTAAAATTAATACAGCTGAACAGATGGCGCTTCAAACCCAAGTTGTCGATGCCTTAAAAGGAGCGGGAGCCGATTCTGTCGGAATCCGTTTCGAAGAATTGTCTGCGGAGGTGCTTGAACAGTTTCGCGGAAAAGTGACGGAATCGGAAGCACAAGACCTTTTGTCACCGCTGAACGACGTTGAATTCATTTCAATTGCATCCGGAAAAGGGGGCGTCGGTAAATCGACTGTTTCGGTTAACCTTGCTGTAGCGCTTGCTCGTCTTGGTAAAAAAGTCGGTTTAATCGATGCGGATATTTATGGATTCAGCGTGCCGGACATGATGGGGGTAACGGAGCTGCCGGTCGTACGCGGTAACCGAATCGTACCTGTTGAGCGTCTTGGCGTAAAAGTCATTTCGATGGGCTTTTTTGTTGAAGATAACGCACCTGTTGTATGGCGCGGTCCGATGCTTGGAAAAGCGCTTGACCAATTCTTCCGTGACGTTGAATGGGGAGACCTTGATTACCTATTCCTTGACTTGCCGCCTGGAACCGGTGATGTTGCACTCGACATCCATCAGATGATACCGACATCCAAAGAAATTGTTGTTACGACTCCGCATCCGACAGCTGCATTTGTAGCGGCACGTGCCGGTGCGATGGCACTTCAAACAGACCATGAACTGCTGGGTGTTATTGAAAATATGGCATGGTTCGAATCGGAAACTTCAGGTAAACGCGAATTCGTATTCGGCCAAGGCGGCGGTGTGAAACTGGCTGAAGAACTACGGACAGAGTTGCTTGGGCAAATTCCACTTGGCCAGCCAGATTGGGATGAAGATGATTTTGCGCCTTCTGTCTACGCGGAGGATCATCCAATCGGTCAAATCTACATGGATATTGCAAGAAGTATCAGTGAAAAAACAACTAAATGATGGAATAGTGAAGCGGAGAAGGCTATTTGCCTCCTCCGCCACTTTTACTTTCTTCCTTCTTTGCGCCCCCTCCTTCACCACCACCACTACCACCGCTTTCCCCTTCTTTCGGTTCACCCGCTTTAAGGATAAGTTCCTGCCATTTCGTTTGTAGTAATGGGCTGTTTATTGTCTCTTCCACAACTTTTTCAAGATGTTTTTTCATATTCGCCGATTGTGTGACAGTTTCCATTTGTTTTAACATGTCGGGCTGAGAGAAAAACTCTTCCAATTGTTTTTGGAACGATGAATCATCCATAAGTTGTTTCATGATATCTTGCTGCTGTTCCTTCATACTTTTTGCAACACTTTCAGTGAATTTTGGATCATCGAACGTTTTCTTCCAGAAATCTTCTCCTTTTTTGGAGAAAAGGGTGTCTTCAATGGATTTCTTTACTTCAGGCTGTTCTAGGATAAGCAGCTCCTTGAATTCCGGATCCGAAAACATTTGCCGCACCGCTTTTTTTCCATCCTCCGTCTGAAGCGCATCAGTCATCATCTTTTTCATCTCGTCGTACGTCGGGGCTGCCTGCTGCATACCGCAACCAGTAAGCAGAAAGGCTGAAAACAGTAACAGGACAATTCTTTTTTTCATGGAAATCAAATTCCCTTCCACAAGCATTTTCATTTATTGTTCACAATACGACCAGGAATATGCATTAATCGTTTAATGAAATAGATTTTTCGTTAAAACGTTGTTACACTATTGGAAGCATAAAAAACGGAGGATCAATATCGTGACAATACGAAATTGGATAAAATTCTTTTTCACAGCATTACTAATTGGAGGATTCGTTACGGCGGTTGTAGGATTAATCGTCCGCTGGGAGTTCTTTTCTCAATATTTATCGAACGGTGAATACGGACAGTTCATAGGCGTGTTTCTATGGATGATATTTCTTGGATTCACAATGAGTGTCGTCGCACAAATGGGCTTTTTTGCTTATTTGACGGTCCATCAATTCGGCGTGAATATCTTTAAGACGCTTACTTTATGGAATTGGGTGCAACTTTTGATCATCGCCATTGTTCTATTTGATCTTATCTTCTTCAGATTCCAATTGACTTCTGGTGAAACGGGACGCACATTGTTATATCTTGGTTTATTAGCGACTCTGGTCGGTGTTTCCGCCGTAACCGCCTATTTCAAAGCGAAATGGACTAAGAAACATACTTTAATTTCAGCGCTGTTCTTCATGATTGTCATTACGACACTTGAATGGTTGCCGGCATTGATGGTACGTTCAGGCAATATCGACACATGGGTGACAATTTTGTTATTCCCGCTTCTCGCTGTGAATGCCTATCAAATTTTGGCGCTTCCGAAGTTCAATAAACAATCCGATGAGGATAAAGTAAAGTTGGAGGAACGTAGAAAGGCTCGCAGAAAATCAGCGAATGTTTCCAAAGCGAAATAGAAAACAGCATCGAATACCATTAAACGGGTATTCGGTGCTGTTTTTTGAATGAAGGGAATTATATAGTTTGACAGGTAAGTCATTCAGGAATTTTTTTAATATTGGCCTTCGTACCAAATAACATAGCTTCTACTGATATGAACGTTCGGGACTCATTTAACTTTTTCAATTCAGCGAGTGCAATATGATCTCCACGGTGGTGGGGAATAGAGAGGATTTCCCCTTTAGTAACGGGCGGGAGAGTGCCGCCTTTCCAGACTGTAGAAGAGCCAAGTGCATTAATTTCCGCTTCCCAGAGCATACTATGCAAAGCGCGAGGGAAAATCTCGTCAACCGTGCGGAACCAAAGAGGTTTAAATCCAAAAGTTTTTTCAAATTGTTCAAGTTGCTTCATGAATAAAGATATATTTTGATCATATGCCATTCCTTCACTACCTAGAAGTCCAACTGGAATATTCTTCTCTTTGATGAGTTCCACTGTTTCGGGAAAGCGTTCAGCCCATTTTGTATCCACAAAAATGAGCGGATACGGTTTGCTTAATTCCTGAATCCATTGTTCCACTTCGGTATCCCCGAATGAAATATTAACGGTCAGTGCCGAGCCGCTCGCACCACGTACAATTACAGCAGGCTCCTCCGTCACACGAAACACTGAGACAAGTGACATCTGTTTAGGCAAAGAGGGAAGGATCAAGAAAAGCGCACAGCAAATAACGACGGTAATAAAGTACTTGTTTCGCATATGTTGTCCCCTTTTTACACAATCTACTGTACTTTATGAAATAAAGTTGACCAATATGCAAAACATGTGATACTATATAAAAGTTGCTTGCCGAGACAAATTAAATATATTTAAAAAAGGTCTTGAAAAAGATTTTTCTTTTGTTATAATGGAGTTTGTCGTGAAGAGCAATTACAAATGAATAACTTTTATTCCGCAGTAGCTCAGTGGTAGAGCAATCGGCTGTTAACCGATCGGTCGTAGGTTCGAGTCCTACCTGCGGAGCCATAATGCTTCCATAGCTCAGTAGGTAGAGTGCTTCCATGGTAAGGAAGAGGTCGTCGGTTCGATCCCGGCTGGAAGCTCCAGAGACAGTTAATGAGGCCCCTTGGTCAAGCGGTTAAGACACCGCCCTTTCACGGCGGTATCACGGGTTCGAATCCCGTAGGGGTCATTAAAACTTTTTCAATGCGAAGTGTTAAAAAAGTTTACCTTGAAGTTTAAGGTGTTTGAATTAGTTCTATATTATTCAATATGGTGGGGTAGCGAAGTGGCTAAACGCGGCGGACTGTAAATCCGCTCCTTCGGGTTCGGCAGTTCGAATCTGCCCCCCACCACCAGTATTTTTTCAACGCAAAGCGTTGAAAATAATATTCCTTAATACCAATGTATAGCGTTGAAAAAAGCATTCCTTAAAAAATCGATACGATAAGTATTCCTTATGAAAAGCTAAAGTCAAAAACATTCCTATTATTGGGGTATAGCCAAGCGGTAAGGCAACGGACTTTGACTCCGTTATTCGTTGGTTCGAATCCAGCTACCCCAGCCATTTTTTGCTTTACCAAACCATGTGAATAACAAATAGTTTTATTAACCCTTTTTGCGGAAGCGAGAAGGGTTTTTTTCTGTCTTCAATCAAGCGCAATATAGCTCATATTTGGTTATTTATTGTACACTATATATGCAAGTATGACTTATTTAATCGTAACCTCTATATAAGCCGATGCGTATTAGAAGGAAATCTATACTTCAACATTTATACATAAAATGTTCTATAGAAGAGAAGTGATTGTATGCAGGAAGATACTAAAATGATAGATGATTTAATCCGTCTTGATAGCGGTCATAGTCCAGAAAAAGTGCTGAAGGATATCGCTTATGCGCTGGGCCAGTCAGCTATCGTAGCCATCACGGATCGGACGGGGAAAATAGTGTATGTCAACAAACTGTTTACAAAAATAGCTCAGTACAGCATGGATGAGCTTGTTGGAGCCGACCATCGTATTATAAATTCGGGTTATCATCCACCGAGTTTTTTCAAGGATATGTGGCGGACGATAGGCCGTGGTGGAAAATGGCGGGGGGAAGTTTGTAATAAAGCGAAAGATGGCACTTATTATTGGGTGGATACAACAATCGTTCCATTTTTGAATGAAAAAGGGAGACCGTATCAATACATTTCGATTCGTTATGATATCACTGCAAGCAAAGAGTCCGAACGGATGATTCGGGACCTGGCTTATAATGATCAATTGACAAAATTGCCGAATCGGACCTCTTTCCGTAAAGTTTTGCATGAAGAAATAGCGCAGGCGGAAAAGAAAGGTGCAAAACTTGCTTTTGTTTATCTCAATATTGATCGGCTTCGTTATGTGAATGATTCGCTTGGACATGAAGCGGGCGACTATATTTTATCTGTCGTTTCAAAAAGGCTGAAGCGGGTTCTGTCAGAAAAACATGTTATCGGAAGGCTTTCGGGCGATGAATTCGGAATTATTTTAAAAGGTATCCGAAAGGCTGAAGATGCAGAACGATTGACGCAAGAAATTCAACAATTTCTAAAGGAGCCGATTGCAGTGATGGGGCAGTCTCAGACACTCTCGCTGAGTTGTGGTATCGCCCTTTATCCCGAACATGCGAAAAAACCTTCCGAGTTGACGATGAAGGCGGAAAAAGCGCTTTCCGTTGCCAAGGAGCATGGGGGCGGTGGATACGAAGTGTATCAGCACGGCACGGCCTCCAAGACATTGGAGCGGATTTTGATGGAGAATGAGCTACGGAAAAGCGTCCATCTCGGGGAGTTCCATCTTGATTACCAGCCCAAGATGAACTTTAAGACGGGAAAATTGGCGGGCGTGGAAGCGCTGGTTCGCTGGAATCATCCCGACCTTGGTCGGATTCCGCCAGATAAATTCATTCCGGTGGCGGAAGAAACCAAGCTTATCGCTCCGCTAGGAGAATGGGTTTTGCGCGAGGCTTGCACGCAGGCAAGGAAATGGCAGGATAGCGGGTATGGGCCGTTCCGGGTCGCCGTCAACATGTCAGCTATCCAATTGGAAGAGCCGACAATCCTGGATACGATTAAAAATATTCTTGATGAAACAGGCGTTACAACGGATTTGATTGAAATAGAATTGACTGAAAGTGCATTTGCAGACAGGGAAGGAATGCAGGAGAAGATTTGTGAAATAAGAGCGCTTGGTATTATGGTTTCCATTGATGATTTCGGAACGGGTTACAGTACGTTCAGCTATATCAAAGAACTGCAGGCGGATACAGTTAAAATCGACATGTCTTTTGTACGGGATATCCATCTGAATGAAGACAGCCGGGCAATCGTCAAAGCGATAGTGATGTTGGCGGATACGGTAGGTCTGAACGTCATCGCTGAAGGCGTGGAGTACGAAGAGCAAGTCGAAATACTGAAGGAATTGGGTTGCCGTGAAGGTCAAGGGTATTATTATAGTAAACCGATGTCCTCGAATGATTTCGAAAAATTCATGGGAAAATGAAGAATGACGAATAAATATTCAGAAACTTGTCGAGTTGAGCCAAGCCCTCTCTTAGACTTACAATGGAAACATAGAGAAGGGGAGGTAGTTTCGTATGGAGCAACTAAAAATTTCAATTATTGGCGTGCCGCTCGACTTTGGGCAAAGTCGCCGTGGGGTGGATATGGGACCGAGCGCGATTCGCTATGCAGGCGCAGTAGGAAGAATGGAATCAATCGGCCACCAGGTAACGGACGAAGGAGATATTCAGGTCAGTGTTGTTGAACAAAAAAAACATAGCGAAGCAAATTTGAAGAATTTGGATGAAGTCGTCCAAGCGACTGCCGATCTTGCTAAAAAAGTGGCTGACGTTGTAGAAGCAGGGAGATTTCCGCTTGTTTTAGGAGGGGATCATAGTATTGCAATCGGAACGCTAGCGGGTCTCTCTGAAAAGTATAAAAACCTAGGTGTCATTTGGTACGATGCGCATACAGATTTCAATACCGCTGAAATATCGCCATCCGGTAATATTCACGGGATGCCACTTGCTGTCAGTGTCGGCCTCGGTCACGAAAGCCTTGTCGATATACATAACGAAGGACGGAAGGTCAAACCTGAAAATATTGTAGTCATCGGTGCGCGCTCCGTCGATCCGGAAGAGCGGAAATTGGTCATGGAACAAGGCATTAAAGTGTTCACAATGCATGAAATTGACCGGTTTGGCATGACAGCGGTCATGGAAGAGGCTATCGCTTACTTGCGTTCAAGGGAAGTTGACGGTGTTCATTTATCTTTGGATCTCGATGGGCTCGATCCGCTATACACGCCGGGAGTAGGAACGCCGGTGCATGGTGGGATCAGTTACCGGGAAAGTCACTTGGCAATGGAAATGCTGGAGGACTCGAGAATGATAACTTCCGCTGAATTCGTTGAAGTGAATCCAATTCTGGATGAAAAAAATAAAACAGCGGATGTCGCAGTAGGGTTAATGGGCTCACTGTTCGGTGAAAAACTACTTTAATCACATTTTGAAAGCCTGTCCTCGTAACTTGGAGGCCACCGAGAAATTTACGTTGTAAACTCTGTAAGTAAATCTGAATTTAAAAAGGCGGCATTTCGTTTGATTCTGAACGAAACGTCGCCTTTCCTACTTTATAATCTTCTCTCTGATTCCCCTAAAAGAATCCTAATTCATTATTTCCAATAAAAACCAGCAGGGGTATCACCAAGTGCCAAAGCATGTATTATGGGATATCCATATTCCTTTCCTAAGTGATGGACTTTTAAGTGAACCTTGAAATTAGGAAAGGATTTTCCGACTTTTACAATTTACAATTTAATGGGGAAATGATTAGCAATCTCTGGTAAAATAAAATTAATGAAAAAAATGAAACCTGTCGACACCTTCAAACGTATAGAAGGGACAGCCGCATAGAGCGGAGGGTGAAATACTGTGGATGATGTGATCAATAAACGAATTAACGAAGTCCTGAAAGGCGATCAGAATGCATTTGAAGAAATAGTGACCTTATTTCAGCATCGCCTATATCAAGTGTGCTACAGAATGCTCGGAAATGCACAAGAATCAGAGGATATCGCACAGGAAGCATTTGTCCGTGCCTATATAAATATCCATACGTTTGATCAAAAGCGGAAGTTTTCAACTTGGCTTTTTCGAATTGCGACAAATTTATGCATCGACCGCATCCGGAAAAAGAAACCGGACTATTATTTGGATGCAAATGTGCCGGGTACAGATGGTTTGAACATGTACTCGCAAATTGCTGCATCCGGTGAACTGCCGGAAGAAGAAGTTGAAAGAATGGAAATGCAGGAACGCATCCATTATGAAATTGGCAGGCTTCCAGAAAAATATCGTTCCGTCATCATTCTACGGTATATCGAGGAATTGCCGTTGCAGGAAATCGGTGACATTTTAGAATTACCTCTCGGGACCGTAAAGACCCGTGTCCATAGGGGACGGGAAGCTCTTCGGAAACAGATTGGTAATATGTAGGAGGGAAGTAGCATGAATACGTGTCCGGAACAAATCGTTCACTTAATGCACGCGTATTTAGACGGTGATATAAGCCGGGATGAAGAGAGGGAATTGAAAGCACATTTGGAAAGTTGCCCGGAATGCAAGGAAATCATGAATGGGTTAACCGAGTCCATTGCATTTATAGGAAGTGCAACACCGATAAAAGCGCCGGAGAACTTTGTCGATAGTGTGATGACACGTCTTCCAAAAGAGAAATCCCAAGCGAATGCTCAGCGATGGCTCCGCAGGCATCCGCTATTTGCGGCTGCCGCCATGTTTTTAATCTTAATGAGTGCATCGCTTTTTTCCAGCTACGGGAATGACCAGCAATTTTCAGTGACGAAACAACCGAATTTGATTGTTGAAGGTCAAACCGTACTGGTCCCGGCAGGAGAGACGATTAAGGGGGACATTGTCGTTAAAAACGGCACGCTCCGAATCGATGGGGAAGTGGACGGCGATGTTACAGTCATCAGGGGTTCCAAGTATATGGCCTCTACAGCAATCGTGACAGGCACAAGCGAGGAAATCGACGAAGTATTCGATTGGCTGTGGTACAAAATGAAACAGACGGTGAAAGACATCTTTCCGTCTTCAAATGATGACAAGTTGGACGAATAGTAAACAAGGCGACCGGTACCGACCACTTCGAGCGGTCGCGGTCGCCTTTTCATTTTTCAAGAAAGGACAGCACAATGCTGTTATGCTATACTGTACGCATAAGAAACTGTTTATGAAGGTAGGCGAAGCACATGCCCATATGGCAAGATTTAATTGATTTCAGTCCAGTCGCCGCACTTATTAATATCGTGGATGTGCTTCTCGTCTGGTTTGTTTTTTATAAACTGATTACAATCATAAAAGGAACGAAAGCAGTTCAACTGTTAAAAGGAATATTTGTGATTGTCATCGTTCGGATTCTGACAGACATCTTTGGTCTAGACACGCTTAGGTTCCTGATGGATCAAGTGTTGCCATTCGGATTTCTGGCAATCATTATCATCTTTCAGCCGGAACTCAGACGTGCACTCGAACAACTGGGGAGAGGGCGTCTATTTGCTCGGACCAATATGCAGGAAGAGGAAGAACGGGAACGGCTCATTGATGCAATCATGAAGTCGGTCAGTTATATGGCGAAACGACGAATTGGTGCACTGATTTCCATTGAAAGAGAAACTGGGCTGAGTGAATACATTGAAACAGGTACTCATATGGATTCAACAATTACATCGGAGCTACTCATCAACGTATTCATCCCAAACACGCCGCTTCATGATGGTGCGGTCATTATCCAACGTAACCGCATTGCAGCTGCGGGCTGTTATTTGCCACTGTCTGAAAGTCCCTTCATCTCCAAGGAACTGGGTACCCGGCATCGGGCCGCTCTTGGAATCAGTGAAGTGACGGATGCGGTGACGATTATCGTGTCGGAAGAAACCGGGGCAGTGAGTATTACCGCAAATGGGGACATCGATCGGAATCTTGACATGCAGGAATTTGAGGCAAGGTTAAGAAGGGTCTGGTTCGGTTCAGCGACTGATAGAAAGGATTCTTCCATCTGGAATTGGAGGGGGAGAAAAAATGGATAAGTTTATGGATAGCCCATGGTTTCTTCGTTCCACAGCCTTACTTCTAGCCCTCATCCTTTTCTTCTCCGTGCAGGCGGAGGAAAAGTCCAACGGCAAAGCTGTCGGTGATGCGATGGATATCATTCGTGACATCCCGGTGCAGGTGTATTACGACAATGAGAACTTGGTCGTGACTGGAGTTCCGGAAACGGTCAATATGACAATCGAGGGGCCGGCAAACATCGTCCAGACGACGAAATTGGTGAAAGACTTTACATTGCGGGTGGACTTATCAAGTTTGCCGATGGGCAAGCATTCCGTGCGGATCCAACATGAAAATATTTCTGACAAGCTGGAAGTACGGCTTGATCCCGCGACAATTAACGTAGTTATTGAGGAGAAGATAACACAGTCATTCCGAGTTGACCCCGAATTGAATGAGCGGTTGCTTGCTGATGGCTTCTTCTTAGAAAAAATAGATGTGGTTCCGGCTACAATCGAAGTGACAGGCGCAAAAAGTGTCATTGAATCAATCAGTTTCGTAAAGGCCTCGGTGACAGGGGAAAAAGAGCTCAACAAATCATTTGAACAACAGACAAGGGTACGTGTACTGGACAGGGATTTGACGAAGCTGAACGTGACGATTGTCCCTGAACAAGTGAACGTCAAAGTTGAGATTGCTGAATATAATAAAGAAGTGCCTGTCGTTCTTAACATCCACGGCGCTCCCGCCGAGGGAATCACCGTTGAGTCCGTTGCAGCTGATGAAAAAACGATCAGGTTATTCGGTCCGCGTAAAGTAGTAGATCAGTTCAAGGAATTTAAGGTCGATGTAGATATGTCCGACGTGAAGAAGCCTGGAACGATGGAAGTGGAATTGAAAAAGCCCAAGGGAGTTTCAGCGATGTCTCTGAATAAAATCAAAGTGAAGGTGGCTGCGACAACAACGGATTCCGATTTAGAAGTGTTCGCTCCGGATGAATCGGATAATCCGGAAAGTCCGGATACTTCAGAGAAACCGGCTGAAACCGTAAAAGTTGTAACGAAAGAATTTAAAAATGTCCCCATTACTGTCAGAGGCCTTGATGAAAAATTCAAGAGTTCATTCCGCAAACCGGTTAACGGTTTTGTGGTACTGACCGTCACGGCAGAACAAAAAGTAATCGATACATTGAACAACTCAGATTTCACCGTCTACATCGACGCATCCGAAACGGTGGATGCAGGGGAACAGGTCCTCCCCGTCATAGTGGAAGGACCACCTGATGTACAATGGGAAATTTCCGATAAAGAAGTAACGATGCAAATTGAACTTGCCTGATATTCGACTGAATGGACAGGATTGAAAAGGAGAATGAAAATGATGAAGTATTTCGGGACAGATGGTGTCCGTGGTATTGCAAATGAGGAATTGACACCGGAACTCGCATTTAGATTAGGTAGAATCGGAGGCCATGTGCTGACGAAAGGGACGGAAGGCAAGTCGCAAGTGCTTGTAGGCAGGGATACGCGTATCTCTGGCCATATGCTTGAAAATGCCTTGATAGCGGGTCTTTTATCCACCGGAGTTGAAGTGATGACGCTTGGAATCATCAGCACCCCTGGCGTCGCTTACTTGACGCGTGTCATGAACGCCCAGGCCGGCGTGATGATTTCGGCTTCACATAATCCTGTCGAAGACAATGGCATCAAGTTCTTTGGAGCGGATGGCTATAAACTGACGGATGAGCAAGAAGAGGAAATCGAGCAGCTGTTAAACGAGCAGGAAGACACGTTGCCACGCCCGACTGGAGCATCAGTCGGTTCTATTACTGAGTACTTTGAAGGCGGCCATAAATATATCCAATACTTAAAACAGACAGTCGATGAGGAATTCACGGGCATTCATGTTGTGCTCGATTGCGCACACGGCGCGACATCGACACTTGCGACACATTTGTTTGCTGACCTTGACGCGGATCTAACGACAATGGGAGCTTCGCCGAATGGCTTGAATATCAATGACTGCGTCGGATCCACTCACCCTGAAGAATTGGGTAAACTGGTTGTTGAAAAGGGTGCCCATATCGGATTGGCATTTGATGGCGATGGGGATCGTCTTATCGCTGTCGACGAACATGGGGAAGTAGTTGATGGTGACCAGATTATGTTCATCATCGCCCGTCATCTGCACGAGGAAGGCCGCTTGAAATCAGGAACGATTGTCTCAACGATAATGAGTAATCTAGGTTTTTATAAGGCACTTTCAGAATACGGTATGAAGAGCGTCCAGACAGCTGTCGGTGATCGATATGTAGTTGAAGAGATGAGAAGAGGAAATTATAATCTTGGCGGCGAACAATCCGGCCATATTATTTTCCACGACTACAACACGACAGGTGATGGACTCCTCACAGGGCTTCAGCTTGTAAATATTATGAAAATCACTGGTCGTAAGCTGTCTGAGCTTGCGGCGGAAATGAGAATTTATCCACAAAAACTGGTCAATGTTCGTGTGACGGATAAAAATGCAGTGACGGATAATACACGCGTTGCCGAAGTAATAGCAGATGTAGAAAAGGAATTGGCTGGAAATGGTCGTGTCCTTGTCCGTCCATCGGGCACTGAGCCGCTTGTCCGCGTCATGGTGGAAGCACCGAACGAAGAAGATTGCGTGCGCCTTGTCAATCGGATTGTCGCTGTCGTGCAAGAAGAGATGGGAACTGATTAATATACTGAAACATTGACCGAAGATGCCATTGCTGGCGGTATCTTCGGTCTTTCTTTTTGCCTGCAAATAAAAAATATCCGCAAGATAGTGGAAAAGACACTAACTTGGGATACCTTTATGAACCGCCATAATTATGAAGCTATCAACCAAAACGACCATTGATATAATCATCGGTGCGTTCGTCTGTCGGTGTACTGAACAATGTGGAGGTTCGGTCGCATTCAACGATTTCACCATTTAAGAAAAACGCAGTACGATCGGAGATACGTGAAGCTTGTTGCATGTTGTGCGTGACGATGGCAATTGTGACGTCGTTTTTAATACTGCGAATCAGTTCTTCGACTTTATGTGTAGAGACAGGGTCAAGTGCTGACGTCGGTTCATCCATTAGAATCACTTCCGGGTCGACTGCAAGACAGCGTGCAATACACAGCCGCTGTTGCTGTCCGCCAGAAAGCCCATATGCGCTTTTGTGGAGGCGGTCTTTCACTTCATCCCACAGAGCTGCTTTCCGTAAGCTGTCTTCTACAATTATGTCGAGTATCGCTTTGTTGCGGACGCCATGTATTTTCGGGCCGAATGCAACGTTTTCATAAATTGACTTTGGAAAAGGATTTGGCTTTTGGAAGACCATGCCGACTTTTGAACGAAGCAGTTCAACAGGCATCGACTTCCCTAGAATGTTGTTTCCCATGAAAGTGACGTTGCCGGAAATGGTGACACCGCCTACCGTTTCAACCATACGGTTCAATGTTTTTAAATAAGTTGATTTCCCGCAGCCGGAAGGGCCGATGATGGCTGTTACTTCTTTTTCATTAATGGAAAGGTCAATGTTTTTAAGGGCATGTGCCGTACCGTACCAAAGATTTAGACCGTTCGTTTCGTAAACAGGTTTTTGCCAGTTTTCATTTTTCATCACGCGAAATTGAGTCTCTTTGTCATTTCGAACGAGTGTAGTTGTCATAATAATCCTCCTATCAATTTTTAAGCTTTTTTTCTGAACGATTTCTGAAATAGATGGCGAATGCATTCATCGTGACGAGCATGATGAGCAGAACAATAATACCTGCCGAGGCTGCATCCGCAAATGCAGGCTGCGGGCGTTTTGCCCAGTCGTAAATTTGCATCGGGAGAGCGGTAAAAGTGCTGAGTGGTCCGGTCGGAAGGAATTGAACGATAACCGGAATACCCAGGACGATCAACGGTGCTGTTTCACCGATGGCACGGGAAAATGATAGAATGCTTCCTGTCAAAATAGACCCGATTGCTGAAGGCAAGATCACATGTAGAATCGTTTGCCATTTTGTCGCCCCCATGCCGTATGATGCTTCCCTGAGTGCATCGGGGACTGAACGAATCGCTTCTTGTGAGGCGACGATGATGATGGGCAATATAAGAAGACTCATCGTTAGTCCAGCGGCGAGAATACTGTTGCCGAGTGACATTGCACGGACGAACACTGTAAGTCCGAGAAGACCAAAGACAACAGATGGAACGCCGGCAAGGTTACTGATATTCATTTCGATAAAAGCCGTCCATTTATTTTTTGGTGCATATTCTTCAAGGTAAATGGCAGAGCAGAGGCCGATGAACATGGACACCGGGATAACGACGGCCATGAGAGCCAACGTACCTACAAGCGCTGCTTTCAAACCGGCTTTTTCAGGAAAACGTGAGCCGAAGTTTGTGAAAAATGATAGGTTCAAACGATCGACGCCGTCTGCGCCAATTCCGTAAAAGAGGAAAGCGATAACAGCTACCAAAATCGCTGCGGCAGAGCCAAACAGCCATTTCATCGCAGAATCCTTTGCAATTCGTCTGCTAATTTTTGCTTGGAGGTTGTGATCCATCTTAATATTCCTCCCTGAATTTCGTCTTAATGTATAAAGCGGCCCGGTTCATAAGGAACGTGAATAGGAATAGCATGAAGCCGACAGCATAAATCGAGTAGTAAATTGTTGTACCGTACCCTGCGTCGCCTGTTGCGACTTGGACGATATACGAAGTCATCGTCTGAATGGAACCGGTCAAATCCAAGTTGAAAGCTGGCGTTGAACCGGCGGCGAGTGAAACAATCATCGTTTCTCCAATGGCTCGTGATGTTGCAAGAATAATGGAGGCGGCAATTCCAGATGTTGCTGCAGGGACGACGACTCTGATAGCTGTTTCAAACTTTGTTGAACCAAGTGCATATGAGCCGTCACGGAATGAAGCGGGAACAGACGATAACGCATCTTCCGATAGAGAAACAATCATCGGCAAAATCATAATGCCGACAACAATTCCAGCACTCAGTGCGTTGAATAATTTCAATTGAGGAATGATTGTCTGTAATAAAGGTGTGACAAACGTCAAAGCGAAAAATCCGTATACAATGGTTGGAATACCGGCAAGCAACTCAATAATCGGCTTGACGATTTTTTTTACTTTTGGTGATGCATATTCACTTAAGAAAATCGCGCAGGCAAGTCCGGCTGGTACGCCGATCAGAATTGCAATCAGTGCAATTTTTAATGTGCCGATAAGAAGGGGAAGCACGCCAAATGATGGATCCGCATTAGAGAACGGTGCCCATTCTGTACCGAACACAAAGTCCGAAATGTTGATATGCGTGAAAAAAGTAAATGTCTCTTTCAGCAATGTATAGACAATGCCGAATGTGGCAAGCACAGTCAGGCTCGTGACAGCGAGTAAGAGATACGGAACGAGTTTTCCGAACCGCTCCTTCTTTTTCGCAGCGGCGATAATGTCGCGTGTGCGTGCTTTTTCACTTGGTTGTATCGAAGACAAAAGATGGACCTCCTTATAGGTAGTGTTGTGTAGGTGCGGTGGTGCGTTGTTAAGTTAGGCGAAAACGTTGGATAGTTATCAGGTTGATAGATAATGGCTGCCTAATGAAAAGGCAGCCTGGATATTCATGAAACGATTATTTTACTTCACGGCTTTCAATTGCTCGCGTGCAGCGTCGTAGTCAGCAGCAGGAAGTCGTACATAGCCGACCGCATCCGCCATGTCAGCCGAATTGTCGATTACATATTCCATGAAGTTACGCACTTCTTCTTTTTCTTTTAGTGCCGCATTACTGACGTAAACGTACAGCGGGCGTGAGAACGGTGTGTATTCGCCGGACTCTATTGTTTCAGCATTCGGTTGAACACCATCAATCAATACTGCATTCAGAGCGTCTTTGTTTGATTCATAATACGCAAAACCGAAAAACCCGATTGCGTTTTTGTCGCCTTTAATGCCTGTTACAAGGACGTTGTCATCTTCTGAAAGTGTTGCGGATTTAACAAGATCAGCATCTTCTAATACAACTTCATTAAAGTAGTCGTATGTTCCAGAATCCGTGCCTGGTGAATAGAAAACGATCTCTTCGTCAGGCCAGCTTGGATTGATATCGGACCATTTTTTCGTTGTTCCGTCTTCCGTCCACATTTTCGTAAGGTCTTCAACCGTTAGTGAGTCGACCCAGTCATTCTCTTTATTTACTACGATTGTCAAGCCATCATTTGCAATTTTAAGTTCTGTATAGTCAACGCCTGCTTCTTCAAGCTTTGCTTTTTCTTCATCTTTAATTGGACGGGATGCATTTGAAAAGTCTGTTGAACCGGCGATGAATTTCTCGAAACCGCCGCCTGTACCTGAGACACCTACAGAGACTTTAACGTCTTTTTCGGCTTGTGCATATTCTTCGACAATCGCTTCCATGATTGGTGCAACTGTAGACGATCCATCGCCTGCCACATTACCGCTCAATCCTTCACTCGTTTTAGCTGAAGTATTGCCATCCGCTCCACCGCAAGCAGCAAGGAAAATCGAGCATGCAAGTCCGAGTGTTGCAAGTATCTTCGTATTTTTCATCTGTTGTTATCCCCCTAAAGTGTTTTTGACTACAATCCATATGATAAAGGGGAATTGTTGAGGGCATATGAAGGAATCGTTAAGGTTTTGTAAATGGGTTTGAGGGATATGGTCGGTCCGTGGGGGGTATATGATCGGTGTACAAGCCTAAACGGTCGCTCTTCTCTTGAAAAAGAAAAAAGGCATGCCCGATGGATAATCAGGGCAGCCCGGTATAATGGTTTACAGTTCATTCAAAAATATAATGTAATGCCTTCACAGCCTGGTCGACGGATTCGACGGTGGCGTGTGCTTTGCGTGACAGTTCTTTCAGCGCGTGGTGATGCTCTTCCTTGCGAATGAGGATGAGCGGTTTGCCGAATGCGACGGCGGCACTCGCGTCCATCGCGGTGTTCCACTGCTTATACTTTTCTCCGAATAAGGCGATGACAAGATCGGCGTTCTTCATTAGAATCTCCGTGCGTAAATTATTGAAGCTCGATGCTGCGGCGTCTTTAAAAATCGCATCCGGCTGTTTTCCAAGAATTTCTTCTCCTATATTGTCCGAACGATCATGATCTTCCATAGGGCCCACGAAATCGATCGGTAAATTGAGCGCCGCTACTTTCAGCTTCACTTCCTCGCGCCATGAACTGTGAATCTCTCCTGCAAGGTAAACGGTTAATCTCATACTGTATCCCTCCTAATCATTACCTATTATTGTAGCATTCATTTCCAATATGTTGCTCGTTGATGACCGAAAGTTTAGAATATAGCTATAGAGATAGGGGGAATTGGGATGACAACACTTTGGCATAACGGTTTGATGTATACAATGGAGCAAGAAGGCGGTCAAGTCGAAGCACTTCTTACGGAAAACGGCAAGATTATTGCAATCGGAACGTATGAGGAGTTAAAAGAACAAGCAGCTAAAGAAATCAATTTAGAAGGTTCCGTTCTGTACCCGGGGTTCATCGACAGTCATATGCATATGATCGGGCATGGTGAAAAATTGCTTAGTCTTGACTTGTCGAATGCATCTTCCGCCGATGAAATGATGGACATGCTATTAGCGGCTTATCCTGATTTGAAGCCGGATGAGTGGTTCATTGGGGAAGGTTGGAATGAAAACAATTTTACCGATAAAAAAATCCTTACGCGACAAGAACTCGATAAGGTGACGGCATCACCTATGATTCTAAAGCGGACATGCAGGCATGCAGCTCTCGCGAATTCAAAAGCGCTGGAGCTTGCCGGTATTTCGAAAAGTACACCAGATCCTCAAGACGGTGTCATTATGCGCGACGCTGACGGTGAACCGACGGGCTACTTGAAAGAAGGTGCACAGGAGATGGTGCTGGCCCTTATTCCAAAACCGACGGAACAAACGTTGACGCGGGCCTTGCGAAAATCAGTCGAAAATCTGCTTTCACTCGGACTCACGGGGGCGGTGACGGATGATCTCGGCTATTACGGCGACTACACGAATCCGCTTCAGGCATTTAAAAACGTCATCGGTGAACAGAAAAAGTTTCGCGCACATCTGTTGCGACGGTCGACTGTTTTCAAACAACTGATAGAAGAGAAGGCCACATACAATGAACCTTGGATTGAGCCCGGTGAGATGAAGTTCTTCATTGACGGGGCGCTTGGCGGCAAAACGGCTCTGTTGAGTAAACCGTATGCGGATACGCCGGAAACGTCAGGTATGGTCGTCGTTTCAGACGAGGAAATCGATGCGCTGGTGGCACTTGCACGAAAGCATCGGGAAGCGATTGCGGTCCATGTTATAGGGGATGCGGCCGTTGAAAAAGCGCTTGATGCAATTGAAAAGCATCCGGTACCTGAAGGGAAGCGTGACCGGCTTATCCATGTCAATGTATTGCGTGAAGATCTCGTCGAGCGGATGGCAAAGTTGCCGGTCATTCTTGATATACAGCCTGTGTTTGTATCATCCGATTTCCCATGGGTCATGGATCGTTTAGGCGAGAACCGCCTTGACTGGGCCTATGCGTGGAAAAAACTGCTTGACCAAGGTTTCATTTGCGGTGGCGGTTCGGATGCGCCGATCGAAGAAGTCGATCCATTGCTAGGCATCTATGCGGCAGCGACGCGTCGGAAGCCTGGTGAAACCCATAAAGGCTATTTGCCAGATGAAAAGCTGAGCCGCTTTGAAGCGGTCGGACTCTTTACGACGGGGAGTGCGGGCACAATCGGGAAAGCGGATGTCCGTGGCAAGCTAGCAGTTGGATTCGACGCGGATTTCACTGTGCTCGACAAGGATTTATTCCAAGTTGAAGATGAAGAGATACTGCATGCGAATGTTGTGATGACCGTCGTTAGTGGAGAAGTGATGTTTGAAGGGGGAATTTTATCAATCCCAGGAGTCTCCTAATTCATTAAGAGAGAAGGATTGGAGGTAGCTAGAAGTTGGAGCTGCAAGCGACCATAAATCGGTTCCAACCGATCATAACCGTCTATCGACCGGTCATATATGCATCCAGACCGACTATATCCAGCTTCAACAGACCATATCGTATCGATGACCGACCAAATACGTTGTTCTACCGATCATAACGCTTTTGAAAATATGGTAAGCTAGAAACAATATAGTAAAAGGGAGACTGACGGATGACTAACAGTTGGAATGACCGATTTTCAGTAAAAGAATATGTCTATGGCAAAGAACCGAATGGATTTCTTGTGGAGGCGGCACAAAAACTGCCGAAGGGGAAAGTGCTATGTATCGCAGAAGGCGAAGGGCGCAACTCGGTCTACCTGGCATCACTCGGCTTCGATGTGACGGCGTGGGATTATGCGCCTGCAGGACTGGAGAAGACAAAACAGTTGGCGGATGAAAAAGGTGTCGTTGTAAAAACGGAACTTCAAGACTTGGCGGATGTTATGTGGGTAGAAGAGCAATGGGATGCCATCGTCCACATCTTTGGCCATTTCCCGAATAACGTTATGGACCGCACTTTAGCAGGGATAAAAAAAGCGTTGAAACCAGGCGGCTATTATATAAGCGAATTGTATACGAAAGAACAGATCCACTACGGAACAGGCGGCCCGCGAAATGAAGAAATGCTTTGTGATCCCGTGAAAATGCTCGAACATTTCGACGGGTATTTCGTCAAACACTTCCATATAGGGGAAGTGAATCGAGTGGAAGGTCAGCTGCATACAGGCACCGCACACGTCGTACAAAGTTTGTTTCAAAAAAGAGAGGAAGAATAATTTATGAATGGACAAAATCGTGCAGATGTAACACCTGGATTAAAAGTGGCAGTCATCTTGAAAAAAGATCAGCGGGCGGGAGTGAAGACAGAAGGGGTCGTTAAAGACTTACTGACGAACTCAAGCTTCCATCCACACGGCATAAAGGTTCGCTTAGAGGATGGACAGGTCGGACGGGTTTGTGAAATTCTGTAATGTAAAGAAGTGAAACATGAAGAACAGTCATTACCATTTTGCCATAGCCTAACAAGGTTATGGTTTTTTTAGAGATTCAGTTGGTTGTGACCGCTGCTAAAACAATCATGTTAATTCAAACAATCGTGTTTGTTTGAATTAACATGATTGACTTGGTGACTGTCACCACCGTTTTATGTGAAGAGATATGTATGATTGGAGAAAACAGTAAAGGGCTCCTTTGAAGTGCGATATACTAACATGTTTCAATACCTAGGGGGAATTGGCTTGAAAATTGTGAAGATGATCACAATAATCCTGACGATTATTGTGATGGCGATTATATTGGCGTTGCCATTGGCTTTTATATCTGTATTATTCATAACGCCGAATATGTATTATATAGTACCGTTGTTTATTGCAATCTACGTGATACTGGTTGTTCTGATAATTTTCAAAACGCTAGGTTGGACGAAATACAAGAGCGGAAAAAAATCCTTTTATGGCGTCACGGCAATGATAATCGCCGTCGCGTTGTCTTTCACGGCTTCTGGTATGTATAAACAGAACTTGGACAGCTTGGAGGACACAGAAGTGGACCTGCACCAATATATGCCGTTTGCACCCGAAACGAAAACAGTGAAACTGGAAGAGCCAGTGACTTGGAAACTTGAATCCAATTTGCCTGTTATTGACGGGGCGACCGCACTTTATCCAATGTATGCCGGATTCGCACAGGCTGTCTATCCCGAGAAGGAATACAACTTATACAGCAGTAAAGTGATGTCAAATATGACAAACATAGCTTATGAAAACCTTATCAATGGACAAGTCGATATGATTTTTGTGGCGGGTCCTTCAGCCAAACAAATTGAGGCCGCGGAACAGGCAGGCAAAGAATTAAAGCTGACGCCAATCGGTAAAGAAGCATTCGTTTTCTTTGTAAACTCGAAAAACCCCGTAAAGAGTTTGACTATAAATGAAATCAAAGGGGTTTATTCCGGAGATATCACAAACTGGAAAGACGTCGGAGGAAAGAGGAACGCGATTCGTGCTTTCCAGCGTCCACAAGACAGCGGCAGTCAGACTGCACTTCAAAAGTTAATGGGTGACGAGCCAATCATGGATCCTCCTAAAGAAAACGTGATTGATCTTATGGGAGGCATTATTGGCCAAGTTTCAGCCTATACAAATTACAATAACGCTATAGGATTTACATTCAGGTATTATTCCACCGAAATGGTCAGGAACGAGAAAATCCGATTGCTTCAAGTAAACGGAGTTGAACCGACAGCAGAATCAATCCGATCGGGGGACTATCCGATTACGGCTGAGATATACGCAGTTACCGCTGGAAGTGAAAACCCACATATCGAGGAATTCATCGATTGGATTTTATCTGATCAAGGACAGGAAATCATTGAGAAGACGGGGTATGTTTCAATTGGGAAATGAGGAGGATTGTTAAATGAGTGAAAGGAAACTCACGGTATTGTTAGGAATTGAACATCCGATTATCCAAGCCCCCATGGCGGGAGTGACGACATCGGAGTTTGTAGAGGCATCGGCGGAGACGGGGATACATGGGTCAATCGGGGCAGGGTATTTGTCTGCAGAAGAGACACGGAAGTTCATTCGCAAAGTGAAAAGTCTTACTGAGAAGCCGTTTGCGGTGAATTTGTTTGTTCCGGAAAAGGTGAATCCGAGTGAGGAGCAGTTGCGGCGAGCGTATGAAGCGCTCAAACCGATTGGTAATGAACTCGGGATGTCTTCGTGGAATACACCGTTAAGTACGGGTGGAAAACTAAAAGGAATTATTGAAAGATTTGTTTAACAACGTAGTCCGTTAGTCAATACGGTTTGGTACACTAGATATAAAAACGGCGGTGGATCATATGAGGAAATATATCGGGGAAATTGGACTTATCATTACAGCAATCATTTGGGGCAGTGGGTTTGTAGCCAGTGCCGTAGCGTTGGAATACTACACGCCGTATCAAATTCTGGCAGGTCGTTTTTTAATCGGTGTACTCATTTTAGGGATTGTTTTTCATAAAAGGTTGAAGGCAATCAAGAAAAGCACACTAATAAAAGGCTCCATATTGGGGGTTTTCCTCTACATCGCATTTGCCCTTCAAACGGTAGGTCTGCAATACACGACACCATCAAAAAATGCGTTCTTAACCGCGGTCAATGTCGTTATCGTTCCTTTCATAGGATTCATGCTCTATAAAAAGAAAATTGATATCTTTGAACTAGGCGGGGCATTTATGGCGATGATAGGAGTAGCGGTACTATCACTTAAATTCTCTTCCGAGATCAATATAGGGGACTTACTAACGTTATGTTGCGCAGTTGGGTTTGCGTTCCATATCTTCTACACTTCTAAATTTGTAAAAGACGAGGACCCCGTTCAGCTAACCATTATTCAAATGACAGCAGCGGCAGTCATCGGATTTGTCGTTGTAGGTTTCAAAGGTGAAACAACCTTTTCCACGGAAGCGGAAGGTTTGCTCCCGCTTCTCTACCTGGCAGTTTTCTCGACGACAATTGCATTTCTTTTACAAACGGTGGCTCAAAAGTTCATCACGGAAACAAAGGCTGCAATTATTTTATCTACCGAATCGTTTTGGGGGATGGCGTTTTCAGTCGCGATTTTGAGTGAAGCGATGACAGACAGAATGGCCATCGGTGCAATTCTTATTCTGGGTGCAATTGTTCTATCCGAGACGAAGCTAAGTTTTTTGAAAAAGAAACCGATAACTTCGCGGTGACTTCGCGGTGACAGTCACTAAGTTAATCATGAAATTTCAAACAATCACGTTTGTTTGAACAAACATGTTTGTTTTTGTACCTGTCACCGTTCAAAAGAAAGAAGGAGATTTGCATGGAAACGCGTATTGTTGACGTTGAAAAGTTCAAAGTGAAAGGATATGCACTGAAAGGACCGCTTTCGGAAATACCGGGTAAATGGGATGTGCTGAATGCTGAAATTGCAAAGCAAGGTGTAGTGGCAGAAGAATCATTCGGACTTTGCCTGTCGATGAAGGATGGGGACATCCACTATATCGCTGGCATCAAATCACATCTTGCTGAAGGGTTTCCAGATACTGAAGAGGCTCTGGTCTCGGGCGGAAAGTTCATGGTTGGCAAGGTAGATGGTGGAGTTTCTGCGATACGAACTGCGTTTAACGCAATTATGAAAACAGACGGCATTCAACTGCGAAATAGTTTTAGCTTTGAACGTTATCTTCATCCTGAAGGTTCGAACGGGTATGATATTGAGGTTTGGTTGCCGATTGAGTAATAGAGGGGAAAGATAAGGAATTGTATATACAGAAGAGATTTCGGTGTATTCCGGGATCTCTTTTTTGTTTCGTAAAGTTTTGGAAAGCAGTTGACAATTGGTAACCTTACCCAGCACCATGAATAAAAGGGGCGGTGAGGTAAAAAGTGATAGAGATTTATAAGAAAACATGGATTTCCAGTTTTATCATCGGAATAGGGATTGCTGTTTTTTGCATTATGTATTATTTCATCGGTTATAAAAGTTTCAAGGAAAATGGGGATGTATTAGTCATAAACGGATTGATTGCATTGTTTTCAATCGGAGCAGGGTTTCGATACAAAAGTGTGCATAAGAAATTGGTCAATGAAACAGTGGATATTTCAGCGAGTACGTTAAATTTTGAGAATCTAAACGAATTGATTCTCAAACGGGTCCCTTCTCCCTTGCTTAAAATATATAACGTCGATTCAAACGGCAATTCGTTGTTTGTCATTGAACCGTCTAAAGGTAGGTTGTCGAGATGGCTCACGTTTTTTGAACTATTTGAGAAGGGGTTTATCATTCCGGTTCACTACGACATATCGGATATGACCGGCCAACAGCTAGCGACAATTACAATCCGAAACAATATAAAGCGCGATGAACTTATAGTAAAGAAACCGGATGGTACAGTAGTCGCCACTTACGTCCAGCAACTGTTGAAATCAAAGCTCAAAAATCGAGGAGTTTTGTATCATTCGGATGGTTCGGTGTGGCGGAATTTTGAAGCGAAATCAATCGCGGGCGACATCGATGTGAAAGATGAAGAAGGGCATATGACAGCGAGATACCGTTTTGGCATTTTTCCATATGCGATGAGACCAGTCTTTCAAAGCACGGCACATCATGAACATGTTCAGTTCGGGTCACATATAACCTCTGATGAAAAACTGGCATATACGATGATATTTTTCTTCTGGCTCAAAGGGTAAGCTGATTCATCTTTGGGTGTTGACTCTAACGTTACGTCATACTTTATAGTGAGTAGTGAAGGGAGGCCAGAAGCGATGAAAGTGAAAGAAGTCTCTCAGTTGACCGGTGTCAGTGTGCGCACACTTCATCATTATGATGACATCGGTTTGTTAACGCCAGATCGCACGACAGAAGCAGGGTATCGGCTTTACTCGGACGATAATTTGGCTACGTTGCAGCAAATTTTGTTCTTTCGCGAACTGGGTTTCTCTTTGAAAAAAATCAAGGAACTGCTTACAAGCCCTTCATTTGATCGAGAAGAAGCTTTTGAAATGCAGCGTAATATGCTCCTTGAGAGGCGACGGCAGCTTGACAGTATGATTGATACGATTGAGAAGACAATTCAACATGGAAAGGGGGAATTGGCAATGACGAATGAAGAGAAATTTAAAGGGTTCGACTTCAGCAAGAACCCATACGAACAAGAAGCAAGGGAACGTTGGGGCGATAAGGCGGTCAATGAATCGAATAAAAGAGCCGCACAATTCGGACCGGAATATGGAGAGGAAATGAATCGTATTTACTTCAATTTGGCGGATCTGCGCCATCTGTCAGCAGACTCAGACGAAGCGCAAGCGGCAATTGGAGAATGGTTTGAGTTCCTGAATAAAATAGGGAGTTATTCCTTGGAAGCATTTCAAGGACTTGGTGAAATGTATGTAGCTGATGAACGATTTACGAAGAATATTGATAAGTTTGGAGAGGGACTAGCGGAGTTTATGAAAGATGCGATGGCGGAATTTGCCGGCAAACAAAAATAATCTATATCTTAAGCGCAGTGAGAAGAAATTATTCTTGTTGCGCTTTTTTTATTAATAAAAATCGTTATTACTATATTCTATTTCCTTCGACTGCCGAATCATTTGAAAAAATGAAACTCCAACCTCGGTTGTATCGTATAATACATATACAGATTAAATTAATCCTCAGCTGTCAGGAATTCCCGTTACCCACTAGGTCCCGGGTCTTAGACAGTTTCCATCCGCAGCCGGTTTAGATTGCTTACCGGATTGTGCATAATGGATATAAGAGATCGGCAAGGGGTTGGGACAATGAAGAAAACCATCTATATCGTGTTGACGGACACGGGGACATTGCTGTCAAAAGCGATCGGGATGTATACGCGAAAAGAATTGAATCATACTTCAATTGCTTTTGATGCAGAACTGTTAGAGATGTACAGTTTTGGGCGAAAACAGCGGCATAATCCTTTTATAGGCGGGTTTGTGAAAGAAAGCGCTACGGAAGGGATATTCCGACAGGCTACATGTGCGGTTTATAGTTGTGATGTGACAGTTGAAGAGTACACACGCATGCTTGATAAAATCCGATTGATTGAACAGGAAAAAGAACTTTATAAATATAATTTTATCGGTTTATTTGGCGTGGCCGTGAATAAGGGAATCCAGCGTGAACATGCATTTTTTTGTTCACAATTTGTAGCGATGGTTGTAAATGAAGGCGGCTTACAGATGTTCAACATTTCACCTAGTTTAGTGCAGCCGCATCACTTTTCGCAACTGCCCAGCTTAGATCCTGTTTACGAGGGAGATTTGCAGACCTATTTGAATCAAGTGAGAGGTCAGCAAGAACGACCACCTATTCGTATGGGAATGTGGAAAAGCTTAGCGTTCCGATTGCTCGCCTAAATAGGCAATCCATTCATTAAGAGAGCATCTCTATTTATTTGGAGGAGCTCTTTTTAATATCCCGACAATACTTTAATAATTAGCAGACAAAAAAGATTATCAGTACGAGTTGCGATGCTTTACGTTTGTCGCAATTACTACTAAAACGTGCGATAATAAATAAAACGACGAAGTTAGGATGACACCATGACAAAAACAATTGATTTACAAGTAAATGCAAAAAATATTTCCGATTTCAAAAAGGGCTATCCGTTAATTTTAAAGGATGCGATTATTAATTCCAGCGTGTTGACAAAGGAAGGCACGATTGTTCGATTAGTGGATAAAGACCGTCGATTCGTTGCAAAAGGATATTACGGTTTGCAAAACAAAGGTCTTGGCTGGGTACTGACGAAAAAAGAGGAAGAAGAAATCGATTTCGATTTTTTCGAATCAAGAATCGCCGCGGCACTTGCGAGGCGTGAAGCTTTATTTGCAGATGCCTATACGACTGCTTTTCGCGTGTTCAATGGAGAAGGCGACGGCATCGGCGGCCTGACAATCGATTATTTCGACGGCTACTTTATGGTCAGCTGGTACAGTGAAGGGATTTATTCACTCAAGCATCATGTCTACAGTGTGTTTGATAAAATTATCGATTACAAAGGGATTTATGAGAAAAAGCGCTTTGACACGAAAGGCGGATACATCGAACAGGATGATTTCGTCAAAGGGGAGCAAGGCGATTTCCCGATTATCGTCAAAGAAAATGGCATGAATTTCGCGGTCAACTTGAATGATGGCGCAATGACGGGCATTTTCCTTGATCAGCGTGATATGCGCAAAGCGATTCGCGACAAGTATTCTGAGGGTAAAAACGTGTTGAATACATTCTCGTATACGGGTGCATTTTCTGTTGCGGCAGTTCTTGGCGGCGCGATGAAGACGACAAGTGTCGATTTGGCGAAGCGCAGCAATGCAAAAACGATTGAGCAGTTCAGTGTCAACGGCATCGACTATGAACAGCAGGACATTAAAGTGATGGACGTCTTCGATTATTTCCGTTACGCAAAACGGAATGATTTGAAATTCGACCTTATTATCCTGGACCCTCCTAGTTTCGCACGTACCAAAAAATACACGTTCAGTACGGCAAAAGATTATCCGGCATTGCTGATGGATGCAATTGCAGTTACCGAGAAAAATGGAATTATTGTTGCATCGACGAACAATGCGAGTTTCGGAATGAAGAAATTCAAAACGTTCATCGAGCAGGCATTCAATGAAGCAGGTTCCCGGTACAAAATACTTGAGGAATCAACATTACCAAAAGATTTCCGGACAAACCGTGATTACCCTGAATTCAACTATTTGAAAGTTGTTATTCTGCAGAAAACGAAATAAATTGAGAATAGAGGAGCCGTACCGAAGTTAAACAGGTGCGGCTTTTCCAGTGCGAAAAAAGAGGATAAAGCCTGTCAATCGAGAATAGATAATGGTAGAGATTGAATGGGGTGGGAATGTGACTGAGGCGATTTTACACGGAATCATTCTGGCATTCGGCTTGATTGTGCCGTTAGGCGTCCAAAATGTGTTCGTATTCAATCAGGGTGCGTTGCAGCCTACATTTATGAGGGCCATGCCGGTTGTCATAACTGCGGGTATTTGTGACACGCTGTTGATTGTTTCGGCGGTATCAGGCGTTTCACTTCTTGTCCTGACGTTTGCCTGGTTGGAAAATATTATTTTTAGTATTGGTATACTTTTTTTACTTTATATCGGTTTTGTTTTATGGAAAAGTGATGAGATGTCGACGAAGGTGGATGGAGAGCAATTTTCAACTAAGAAACAAATCATCTTTGCGGCTTCGGTTTCTTTGTTGAACCCCCATGCAATCCTTGACACAATTGGGGTTATCGGGTCAAGTTCACTGAATTACGCGGGGAATGTACGAATGGCATTCACACTGACGACGATCATCGTTTCGTGGCTTTGGTTTTTCGGTCTTGCAACTGCGGGTCGCTATATCGGGAAGCTAGATTCGACTGGCAAGCTGATTGCGCTGTTGAATAAAATCTCTGCTATAGTCGTCTGGGGAGTTGCTGTGTATATGGCAATTAGATTGGCAGGGAATATGATGTGAAAAGCCGTACGGGTCTTCAATCGGGTACGGCTTTTCGCGTTTATTCAAAGCTCCTGCAGTTCCGCATTCAACTTCTTCGCCTGCCCCCTGAAATAAAGATAGAAAGAAGTCCAAAATACAGAATAGAAAACAATGAATACTCCTAATGCGAGTAAAAAGCTTTTTACTGTAAACGGAACCCAACCGATTCCGAATGCAAGAATGAAATACAGAATCACCACTGTAACGAAATGCAGCGCGGTCTGTTGGGACAAGCGCAAATTTGCATTTTCAAAAAAGAGTGGCGTAACTGTGAAAAACCAGCCGCAAAAAATGGAACCAAGCGAGTTTTTCAAGAATAATTGTCCGTCCAGCATATCTTTATCGCTGAATAGCACAACTGAATTGGTCAGAATCACAGCAATGAATGCACCGAAGAAAACACCGATGACGCTTCTGTATAAAAATGTTTTCATTCGCTTTTCCTCCTATTCATTTTCAAGGATTCTTTAATGGTATTGACGTATGTCCGGGAAACATATTCCTTTGCCCCCGACTTGAAATACACACATAATGTTCCGTTAAAGGAAGCTTCAAAACGGCTCAATTCATGGAGATTGGCAATGACCGATTTGGAGAGCCGTACGAATTTATTCGAAGGAAGAATTTCTTCAAGTTCATATAGCTTCTCTTTTAATTTAAATGAACCAGCTGTTGTCACGGCGACAACGCCGTCTTTTTCAGTATGAAAGTAATGGATATCACTCGGCTTCAGAATGTGCTGCATATCGCCATCTCTACCGACGAGGAATTCCGTATCCTGACCTTTGATAAAATCAAGAATTTCTTGTACGGAATCGTCCAATTCCGGGCATTCAATCGTCACTTTAGTTTCTACGTAATCACGATCAATGTTCAATGATACTTTCATTGCGAGACACCCCTCTCGACAATAGTTTATCTGTTTACTCTCCCATTGTCTGCAAGTAGTCTGTCAAATTTGTCTTTTATTTGAAAAATGAAGAATGATTAAAGCGGCAATCACTAAACAAGAAATATAGCAGATGGAAATTAGCGCACCGCTGTCAACTATAAGCCGGTCATTCCAGACGGCAATGAATAAATTATTCATATGATAGAGCGGATTGAAATCGGCGATGATTTGTATGAATTTCGGCATCATACTGATTGGAAACGCAAATCCTCCTGTGAAGATGACCACTTGGAAAATGACGATGGAGAACACCAAAGCACTTTTTACCTCGTTAAAAAAAGAGTAAATGACAGAAGCGATTACGAGCAGAACGGCATTGAGTACGATGAAAAACCCGTAGGCCGTGATGAAATTCAATGCATGGAACTGTAAATCATACAAAAGCATGCCAATCGCATAAACAAACAGATATCCGAAACTTGTGATGATGACGGAGCGGATGATACTCGACAGTAAAAGCGTCGATTTAGAAACAGGTGAAAGCCTGATCCGCTTTTCGACACCCGTTGTCCGATGCGTCACTTGATCAAACCCGAAAGCAAAAAATACGGTGGTGAATGTAATAAGTAAAATATACGACGGTGTATACGTTTGTGCATAACTCAAGTTACCTGCGTATGTCTGATCTCCAAACAATTGCCCCATGAAAATATACGTAACCGGCGGCACGACAATCGTGAAAACCAAGTAGAACAATTCCCTTGAAAACATGAGTAAGTCGTACTTTAACTGTGTCGCTAACATATTTTCTCCCCCTTATATGGATACTTTCTCAAGATAAAATGCATTGACGGATGTATAGCCTGATGCCAAAATACCTTCCGTTGTATCAAATATTTCATTGAGGCCATTATCAATAAGCATCACTTTGTCGCAATACAATTCAATTTCATCCATATTATGTGTCGTTAAAATGACCGTTCCGCCTGTGCGCTCGTTGTAATCGGTAATATACGTCCATAGAATGTTGCGCATATGTGGATCTAGTCCCGTCGTTGGTTCATCCAAAATCAGGAGCTTAGGTTGCGATAAAAAGGCGATGGCCAAACTCACGATTTGTTTCCAACCGCCTGAAAGCTTATCGAAGTGTTTTTTCCGATGCGGTTGTAGCTTGAAATCAGCAATGATTGTTTCGATGTCAATGGGCGATTTGTAATACGCTTTAAATAATCGCAGCAGCTCTTGCACCTTCAGTGTCTGATAGAACTGCGTCGGCTGCAGGACGACGGAAATTTGTTTTCGAACTTGTTCCAGCCGGTTAGTCGAGAGCGCCTTTATATCTTCATCGAAAACGAACACTGTTCCGGCGTCGTATTGTTTAATTGTCATAAGAATTTCAAGAAACGTCGATTTACCTGCCCCGTTTTTTCCGATGACCCCGATTATTTCACCTTCTTGTGCTTGAAAATCCAATCCTTTTAAAACGACATTCGCTCCGTAAGCTTTTTTCAAATTGCTAACGTTGATGATAGTCATTGTAATCCCTCCGTCTGAAATTTCTTTGTAACCAAAGTGTATGTTGTAACGGCTCTGTTGTCTGCAGTATTCCGGTGACCGGCAACAATCTGAGGGTGACTTGCAGAAAAATACGGATGAGATGCATTCGTTTTTTCAATAAATTCAAAGGACATAGCTATTAGAAAAGAGAATAAGTAGGAAAGGGTATGACACGGACGAAATCATTACAGAAAACCATGCGATCACAATATATGAACCATTTTTGTCATATGAGGAGTGTTGAGTATGTTAGGACTGAACAAAGGTGAAGTCAGGTTAGTACCGCATGCGACTGACTGGGAAGAAGATTTCATTATGGAAAAAGAATTATTGAGCGAGGCCATTGGAATGCAAGTGGTGGATATTGAACATATGGGAAGTACCTCCATCAAAGGAATTGCCGCGAAGCCGATACTGGATATTCTTGTCGGCGTTCGATCGATGGATGATGTAGCGAAATTTGATAAAAAGAGATTGAAAGAAGCTGGTTATTACCATCTTGGCCGTGTGGAAATAGAAGGGAAGGTTGTCTTCGCCAAGTTTACAAACCTGGAGGAACTGACAAAAACGCATGTCCTTCATATTGTGGAATATGGCGGGGAATGGTGGCAAAAACATACGTTTTTCAGGGATTATTTGAATGAACATCCTGATGTAGCGAAACAATATGAAACGCTGAAGAAAGAGCTGGCGGTAACATATCCGGATAATGAGAGTTTATACGCCGAAGGGAAATTGAAGTTTGTCGATGAGGTGTTAAGTAGAAAAAAACCAAGGTCATTCATTATCAACGAAGGGGATTTGCAAGTCCGGGAATTGGAGAGAGTGGATAAGGTCCTTCTTTCGAAATGGCTTACTGACCCGGAAATCCTTTGGTATTACGAAGGGCGAGACAATCCGTTCAATATTGAGAAGGTGGAGCAGGAATTTTTTGACGACGAAGAAAATGTGGTGAGATGCCTGGTTGAGTTTAGCAAGATTCCAATCGGCTATGTCCAGTTTTACATAGTGGGGGAAGAGGAAAAACAAGTTTACGGTTATGACGATTCATCAGGGAACATTTATGGTATGGATCAGTTCATAGGTGAATCCGCTTATTGGGATATAGGCATCGGAACGCAGCTTGTGCGTGCGATGGTGACGTATTTAACTGAAGAAAAAAGAGCGGATCGAATTGTGATGGACCCGCAAACGTGGAATGAACGTGCAATTCATTGTTATGAAAAATGTGGTTTTGAAAAGGTGAAATACCTTCCGGCAAATGAGCTGCATGAAGGAGAGTATCGGGATAGTTGGTTGGTGGAATATCACCATAAAGACGAAGGGTGAGCACAACCATGAGCATATGGAGAAAGGATGAAGATGACTTTTATAGGCTAGGTTCAATCGATGCAACAGGAATCGAGAAAGCTGAAAAGGAACTAGGGGTCATCTTGCCAACTTCGTATAAAAATTGGTGTTGAAGTAAAACAGGGCTCTATTATTTTGATTGAGTGGGTTGAAATAAAGAATTCCATTGAATCCGCATTGGCGCTTGGGGATGCCCCCGCCCTAAGCCAGACAACTTCGTCGTCAGTCTTATGGCTCCGGCTACCCCAGTAAGGCGCCTTCGCTGACTTTTCTTGATACATTGAAGGTACCTATTTCATCGATACCGGGGAAATAGAGAAAAAGTAGTAACAAGGAAAGGCGACATTTCGTTCAGATTCAAAAGAATTGTCGCCTTTTTAAATCCAGATTTACGTACACGGTTTAAAGACGTAAGTTTTCCAGCGGCCTCTCCTAAGCTTGCCTAGCTGCTGCGCTTATTTTATATAGATATTCACAGCTTGAAATTAATTCCATTTGGAAATCCGTGTCATAGGGAGTTGTAGCATTGAAGGAAAAGGAATATAAAATCATTATAGTAATTCTACTGGCCATAATTATGCTAGTACCGGTTTACTTTCAAATAGCATATAAACCAAGAAATTCGATTGAACTTTACCGAGCCATTCAGTTTTCGGAAGATTATAGAGAGGCACAAAAATTGAGTTTAAAAGGTTATGAGAAGGACTTTTCCAAAGAGATATATGAGAAGATTGTCAATTCAAGCACAAGCCCCAATAGTGTTAACCAATTTACTGTGCTTCGGTATGACGGTGAGTCCTACATAATCGAAACAACCCCTGGTAGAACAAAACTTGAAATTTTGAGAGTTGTTAAATTGCCGGAGGAATTGAAAGACTATCTATCCGAACTGACTAGGTAATGATTGGCTAGATAAGTAAGTATTTGAAGAGGACGAATTGAAACTGGATTGCTGCGGGCTAGTTGAAGGGTATTCATTGGGGAAAGGAGACCGTATATGACCAGTACATACGTAGATTGGGGAGGTCATGAGCTTAAGCTGACGTGGGAAAGCGGTCTGATGCCAGAAAGGGATTTGATTACGAGTGTCCACGGTTTTTGTTTTAATGACGGAAAACTGTTGATGGTCGATTTGAATGACCGAGGCTGGGATTTTCCGGGAGGGCATATTGAAAATGGGGAAACTGCGGAAGTTTGCTTCAAGCGCGAGGCTATGGAAGAAGGGTATGTAACGGGAGATTGCGTGCCGCTCGGTTCAATTGAAATTAATCATCATAAGAATCCGTTATGGAATGAAGAGAGCATTTATCCCAAAATAGGCTATCAAGTTTTTTATAAAATGGACATAACGGAATTGCATCCTTTTGAAGCACATTTTGAATCGAATAGGCGCATCCTTATTCCATCCGAAGACGTCTCAAAATATTATAAAGGTTGGCATGAAATATACGAGGAGATACTTAATGAAGCCCGAAGAAGGTGTTTGGATGAAAATCAGGAAATTGCTACATTATGAAGCACCACCCTTAAACCTCCTGCTACTTGCTGATCCGTCGCAGGAACAAGTCGAGAAGTATATCGCCAATGGAGAATGCCGTGTTGCTGAAGTGGAAGGTGAAATTGTCGGCACCTATGTGCTCATTAGATTGAATGATAAAACGATGGAGATAATAAATGTTGCTGTAGATGTACGGATGCATGGTTGCGGGATTGGGAAGAAGCTAATTAGTCATGCAATCCAGACTGCAAAGGCGTTGGGCTGCAAGTCCCTTGAAGTTGGAACGGGAAATTCCAGCATTGATCAACTGGCGTTTTATCAAAAATGCGGGTTCCGTATGGATGGTATAATAAAAGACTTTTTCATCGACCACTACGGAGAAGATATTTTTGAAAATGACATTCAGTGCAGGGATATGGTTCGGTTTTCGATGGATATATCATGATCAATTAAAGTGGTGGAAGATTTATCACCGCTATGAACCACCCCGCCTACTTTGTCACAAATACGCCCCGTGACAAGGTACTACATTGCTAGTAATCTGAAAGAAACGGATTGTGGATTTTCTGCGAGGAGAGATGATGCTGTGAAACGGATACCCATACTTCTTTTCGTCGTTGGCATGATGGTCGGCTGTTCGAATGTGTATAGCGTGGAAGAAGGCTATCGAATGGCAGTCATTAATCCCGGTTTTCCGATTCCGGAAAATGCGAGCGAGATGAAACCGGAAGCGTGTACGACGGAAATCGCAAAATCGGCAAAATACAAGCTGAATGCTATTGGCGGAGAGCAGGGGGAACCCCCGGAGCATTATTTAGAGGAAATAAAAAAGTGGGGCTGGACAGAGCTTGAAGATGAGCAAAGAGGGAATATCCACTTCTATGAAAAAGAGGGCAAAGTCATGTCGCTCGTCTTTAAGAATAATATCTTCGACGTGTTTGAAATGAGCAACGAAGTGAAAATGTAATAGAATCAATGCGTTCACTGGTCACGGCTATAAGTCCTGCTACTATTCAATGGAAAACGAAAAAGCACCGCTAAGTACGATGCTTTTCATTTTACAATCAACCGAGCAAACCTGCAGCTATTTTCTTCGCAGTCACAATATCTTTCGTTCCGTGGACCAGCATGCGACCATCGCGGAACAGGACGATGCGATGTCCGTTGTATTCGCAGGCAACGAGATGCGGATTGTGAATTAATTTCGAGACGGTCCCTTGGATTGAGTCTGCAAAAGGTATAAGTTCAAACTTTCTGCTCCCTGGCCACGATAGCTGGACAGTATCGCGTCCACATAGCACTGCGGTTTTCATTGATTCACGGGCAGAAAGGAAGGGGTACACGGCATTCTCTGAGCAACTCGGACAGCCTGATTTTTTCATGCTCGCAACTCCTATTGAAGCGCGATCGCCGGTCCATAAGTCAGCAGATTCGAGCTTCGGTTCGAACGGTGTTCCCGTTACATACTTCAACATGTCTGCAACTTGTCGGGCGGCGGTTGTAACGACAATCGGGCTGATAACGCCGACCGTATCACACGTCAATGTCTGCGAAGGCAATGTTTCAAGCAAACAATGCAGACAAGGCTGATCTTCTTTTATCCCAATCGGGAACGTCAGTCCATAGCTGCCGACACAGGCGCCCATGAAAAAGGGGATTCCGAGTTTCAACGCTGCATCGTTTGCAAGCAGACGCGTTTCAATATTGTCCGTCGCATCCAAAACAACATCATGACCGTCCATCAAATCTAGGACGTTTTGGGTGGTGACATCAATGACAATTCCCGTTACGTTCACATCGCCATTAATCGCGGTCAAACGCTTCTCTGCGGCAACCGCTTTCGGCAATTGTTCAACGACATCCTGCTCGGTATACAGTTGTTGACGATGAAGATTCGTCCATTCGATGATGTCCCGGTCGACAATCGACAATCGCCCGACGCCTGCACGGACGAGCATCTCAGCCCCGGATGAGCCAAGTGCGCCCGCCCCTAAAACGAAGACACTTGTCGCGCGAATCCGTCTCTGCCCCTCTTCGCCAATCGGAGCGAACAACTCCTGGCGGGAATATCTTTCACTCAATTTGTTACAAGCCCTTCCATAGGACTGCTTGCAACTGCGTAATCACGCTCTGGCATACGCCCGGCTTCATAGCCAAGCCGGCCCGCTTCAATCGCCAGTTTCATTGCACATGCCATTTTGACAGGATCCCCAGCTTCCGAAACCGCCGTGTTCAATAAAACCCCATCCGCGCCAAGCTCCATAGCATACGCCGCATCTTTCGGCGAACCGATCCCTGCATCGATAATAACCGGTACATTGGATTGTTCAATGATGAATGATAAGTTGAGCGGGTTCAAAATCCCGCGACCCGAGCCAATCGGTGAAGCACCTGGCATAATTGCATGGACGCCCATTTCGCACAATCTACGGGCCAACACAACATCATCAGACGTGTACGGCAGGACGATGAAACCTTCATCTAACAGCATTTCAGTTGCGCGCAGCGTTTCAATAGGATCAGGTAGCAAAGACCGATCACAGCCGATAATTTCAACTTTTACCATGTCGCAAAGTCCTGACGCTTTCGCCAATTTCGCGATGCGCACGGCTTCTTCCGCTGTTTTTGCCCCCGCTGTATTTGGCAGCAATGTATAGTTCGATAGGTCGAGCTGCTCCAGGAAATTCGGTTGTGACGGTTCAAATATATTCATGCGCCTCACTGCGAACGTCAGAATTTCAGATTCTGACACACGCACCGTCTCTTTTTGTACATCAAATGACGGATACTTTCCTGTTCCCAAAAGCAGTCTGGAATTGAAGGTTTTATTTCCGATTGTCAGCATGATTATCCTCCTCCTACAAAGTGAATGATTTCGATTTGATCCCGGTCGTTGATAGGTTTGTCGTAGGCATCTTTCGCAAGAATATCCCTGTTCAGCTCCACGATGACGATGCGCTCCGCAAGTTCTAAATGACTCAGCAGTTCTTCTACATTTCCGACCTCCGCGGGCATCTCATACCGGTTGCCGTTTAGTTCGATTGTTCGCTTCATGAAAAATCCCCCTTTTCGGATTAAATGCATCAATCCGCAATGTGTTTATTTCATTTCCGATAATCAAATCACGAATCATGCAGGCAGTTGCAGGTGCCAATAAAATACCGTTCCTGAAATGACCTGCCGCAATATATATATTTTCCTTCCCAGGCACCCGTCCGATATATGGAAAATCATCAACTGTTTTCGGACGCAGGCCTGCCCATCTAGCTATAACAGGAAGCCGGGAAAGGCCGGGAATAAACCGTTCCGCAATGTCTTTCAATGCCAGATTCCCAGCATATGTCGTTTGCAAATCTGTAACGTCTTGTTCCATCGTCGCCCCGACGACGAGTGTTCCGTCAGGGCGCGCTATAATGTAACAGCCATTATGAAAAAGTGTATAAGGCAATTGCATGCCCATCGAAGCGAGCTGCATGCATTGTCCTTTCACTGCCGTCATTTGAAGTCCGGGGATGAGCTCTGCACTCGCTGCTCCGCCAGCAATGACAACATGTTTTGCCGTAATCACGGATGAACTATTGCGTATCCGATAGCCGTCATACAATTCTTCGATGTTACCTACTTCGAAATGTTCTGATATAGTCGCGCCCAACTTTTTAGCTGCATCACAAAATGCGAGACAGGTTTTTTCTGGATGAACATGTACATCATCTTCAAATAGATAAGCGCCGAAAGCGGGAGGTGCGATATGCGGAATCCGCTCACGTACTTGTCTGGCTGACAGATAGGCGGCATCATTCCAGCGGGAAAGGGAAATCCGATCCTCATCCGAATGGGCAAGTTGGATGATACCGCTTGTCGTATATCCGAAGTCGCCATTAAAGGTAGAGTGGAATTTCTTATACAGTGCTTGGCTATCACGCGCGAACGAATAAAACATATCATTCAAGTATTCAGAGTGCGCACCGAGCATGCCACCTGCAGCTTGAGTGGTGCCTTGCGCGATTTCATTCTGTTCAAGAAGCTGGACGGACAAGCCTTCTTTCGATAAATAATAAGCGATACTACAACCGATAATACCGCCGCCAATGATTGCTACATCAACGTTTTGTGACATAGCTTGCCTCCTTGTAGGCTTCCGCCGTAACTTCGGGCTTGTCGCTTCCAAAAATCGATGACATCACAGCAACGCCAGAAACTCCGCCTTCGTTCAATAGCGGAAAATGGTGCGGTTGTATACCGCCGATTGCATAGACTGGAATCGGAAGTGAAGCAGTCATCCGAAAAAGTTCGGCTGTTCCACGTGGCGGTAGACCTTCTTTTGACCCCGTTGTGAATAAATGACCATAGAGAAGCCAGTCAGCACCGGCTTCATGTGCAGCTTCCGCTTCGTCCAGTGAATGGACAGATTGGCCGAATGACAGGTCAGGAAAGTCGGTTTTGACGGTTGATAATGGCATATGTCCAGGTAGCTGCACTTTATTTATCCCAATACTCGAAGCGATATCAATCCGACTGTGTATGATGATTTTGGTGTCGTCGAATCCTTGCGTTAGCAATTGCCGAATCAATTCAATTACGTCCGAATCCGATTTTGACTTTTCACGTAAGATGACGGAGTCGATAAAGGATTCGATTTTCAACAGTTTTTTTATCAATTGGGTATTTTCCATCTGGTTGTTTGTCACGGCGATTACTTTCATCAATTTCCTCCTTATCCATAAAAAAGACCACTTTCCATGTATGGAAAGTGGTCTGTCGATGGCATTTGAATGCACTGAAAAGAAGACACGCCACTTCCCTACGCAGGTACAAACCTGTTCAGGTGATAAGGGTAGCGGAGTTGAACTCGTTTCTCAGTCCTTTAAAAGGATTCCCCTAATGGTCGAATATGTTATAAAGTTGTCAATCTACTAGTAGCATAGCATGTCAACGCAATGAATGAAAGGGCGAACAGCTGCAATCAATCATTTAAATGGACATTGTGATGCACTTGTTGAACATCTTCCAAATCATCTAATACATCTATCATTTTCTCAAATTGTGCTTGTGCTTCTGGTGAAAGGGTCAAGTCATTTTGTGCAAGCATCGTTATTTCAGCGACAGTAAATTCTGTAATGCCCGCACTTTTCAAAGCTTCCTGAACGGCATGAAATTGGTCGGGTTCAGCATAAATGATGATAGATTCCTCTTCCTCTAAAATATCACGCACTTCGACGTCAGCATCCATTAACAATTCCAGGACATCATCGGCAGACTTGCCTTCAATTCCGATAACGGCCGTCGCATCGAACATATAGGAAACGGATCCACTGACACCCATATTTCCGCCGTTTTTACCGAAAGCGGCACGCACTTCCGATGCGGTGCGGTTGACGTTGTTTGTCAGTGTATCGACAATAACCATCGAGCCATTCGGTCCAAAACCTTCATAGCGGAGTTCATCGAAATTTTCTTCTGAACCGCCTTTTGCCTTTTCAATCGCACGGTCAATTATGGCTTTCGGCACGCTGTATGTTTTCGCGCGTTCTACAACAAATTTCAGCGCTTGATTCAATTCTGGATCGGGCTCGCCTTGTTTCGCCACGACATAAATTTCACGGCCGAATTTCGCGTAAATACGACTCGTATCCGCATCCCTCGACGCTTTCTTTTCTTTAATATTATTCCATTTACGTCCCATGATGTTTCACTCTCTTTCGATTGTGCATAGATTTACTAAAATTAGTATACAACAAATATATGCGTATAGACGAGTACGAAATGCAAAAAAATGGCTAATAGGTTGTATAGTGAAGAATGTATTTTTGACCGTCGTTAAGTTTGTAAAATCTGTTGTCGAGTCTTTTGAAAAAATACCTGTTTCTTATTGTAAATATAACTTATACTAAAGATAGAACTACATTTTCTTATGGAAAGGAAACGTGGACATGGAACTTATCTATAAAGGAAAGACAAAAGACGTATACAAACTGGAGGGCAGCAATGTCCTGTTGAAATTTAAAGATGATGTAACCGGCGAAGACGGGGTTTTCGATCCGGGCGCTAACACAGTAGGGCTGACGATTAAAGGTGCAGGGCAATCTGGACTGCGCATGACGAAATTTTTCTTTGAGAAAATGGCTGATAAAGGAATTCCGACACATTATGTCGATGCTGATATCGATGAAGTAACGATGACAGTACGATCTGCGAACATGTTCGGTAAAGGACTTGAAGTCATTTGCAGATACCGTGCAGTCGGAAGCTTCTTGCGCAGATACGGTGCATATTGTGAAGAAGGTCAACCTTTGGACGCTTTCGTTGAAGTGACGCTTAAAGATGACGATCGCAAAGATCCGCCGATAACCAAAGACGCACTTTCGCAACTTGGTCTTTTGTCGACGGAGGAATACGTTATACTAGAAGCGTTAACGAAGGAAATTGCAGGCGTAGTCAAAGCGGAGCTTGCAGCGAAAGGTCTTGATCTGTACGACATCAAACTCGAATTCGGGCGCGACAGTGAAACAGGCAATATCATGTTGATCGACGAAATTTCCGGCGGCAACATGCGGGTCTACAAAGAGGGTACATATATCACGCCGATGGATCTTGAAAAACTGATCCTTGCATAAATTGAGAACGCTGTTGATTCCGGGAAATTGGGATTAACAGCGTTTTTTATACATAAAAATTCAAATGAAAGCCATCCTCCTTGAGAAGAGACAATAGGGAGGAATCACATTGAAGCAAAAAGTTGTATTATCCATTATGTTGTCCGCGCTTGTAATTGCAGGCGGGTGTGGAAATAGCGGCGTGAAAGTGCCGGTCAACGGGGAAAACGCCCAATCATTAACAACGCCAATTTTGAACACAGAAGGAAATAAGATTGGTGTTGTCAACTTAAGTGAAGGAATTGACGGGGTGACAATCAATATCCAGGCTGAAGGCTTGTCTCCTGGTAAACACGGTATTCACATTCACGAAACAGCAGTATGTACACCGCCTGATTTCAAATCGGCAGGAAGTCACTTCAATCCAGAGCGTAAAGAACACGGATTTGATAATCCGAAAGGTTTTCATATAGGCGATTTACCGAATCTTGAAGTCGATGCGGATGGTAAAATTACGGCCGAAGTGACAACTGCTTTTGTGACGTTAAAGCCGGGTGTTGCTAATTCGCTTCTTGACAGTGATGGCAGTTCGCTCGTCATCCATGATAAAGCGGATGATTACAAAACAGATCCAGCAGGTAACTCGGGTGACCGGATTGCTTGTGCAAGTATCGGCGGGAAGAAGTAAGTAGGGGTATTGAAGCGATTCAGTAGTGATGGCAGTATCCTTGGTAGATATGGCTGTTCACTGCCCCCAACGCGATAACTCTATTCAAGAGCAATAAAAAACCGGCGGATGCATCGTTCTGATGTTCATCCGCCAGTTTTTCATTCAAGGTTTTAATATGACTTTAATACACTCATCTTCATGATCATGAAACCGTTGATACGCGGTGGCGGCTTCTTCAAGCGGCACTACATGGGAAATGATTTCTGTCGGGTCGAATTCGCCTTTCGTGATTTTATCGAAAAGCATAGGCATGTAATGAATGACGGGCGCTTGTCCCATTTTCAGCGTAATGTTGCGTTCAAATAGATTGCCGAGGGGGAACATGTTGTAAAGGGAACCGTAAACGCCTGTCAGTTGGATGGTACCGAATTTGCGGACGGTATTTTGGGCGATGTCAATGGCGCTTAATGTTCCACCTTGCAGCTTCATTTTTTGTCCCGCTTTCTCGAACATATTCTTTTTACCGTCCATCCCGACACAATCAATGACAATATCCACTCCGCCGCTAGTCATCTCTTTAATGTGCCCACCTATTTCGTCAAAGTCCTCGAAATTCAGCGCTTCCACTTTATTCATTTTAACGGCGTGGTTCAGACGGTAAGGGACGTGGTCGATTGCCAGCACACGTTTAGCGCCTTTCATCCAGGCGAATTTCTGAACCATTAGACCGACCGGACCGCATCCGAGGACAGCGACCGTATCACCTTTTTTAACGCCCGCATTTTCTACGCTCCAATAAGCCGTCGGCAGGACGTCCGACATGAATAGAAGGGCTTCGTCGGGAAGTTCACAGGATTCAGGGATGACAAACGGCGTGAAGTTGCCGTAAGGAACACGTAAATACTCGGCTTGTCCGCCTGGGTAATTGCCGTAGCGCTCCGTGAATCCGAGATAACCGCCCGTATCCACGTGGGGATTCAGATTCGAATTATCGCACTGGCTTTCCATTTCATGTTCACAATAAAAACAATGCCCGCATGCCAAATTGAACGGGATAACGACGCGATCCCCTTTTTTTACTTTCGTCACATTAGGTCCGACTTCCTCGACAATACCCATCGGTTCATGGCCGATGACATAGTCTTTGTGCGTCGGCATGGCACCTAAATAGATATGCAAATCAGATCCGCAAATGGCTGTAGAGGTTACTTTTACTACAATGTCATCAGGTTTTTCAATTTTAGGGTCATCTACATTTTTCACTTTGATGTCTTTTGCACCTTGGAAAGTTACAGCTTTCATTAAAATTCCCCTCCTTTTGGTTATTAGTCTATCCAATTCCCTAGATATGACTCAATAATCCTAATAGGAGTTTATTTGAGTAAGAAATTTTCCGTATAATAAGGCTGCCATTTTTCATTGAATGAAACGCCCGTCCCGAGGTGGCTGTAACTGTCGAGCAGAATATTTTCACGATGTCCCGCAGAATTCATAAGCCCTTCATGTGCAAAGATACTGCTCGATTGGCCGTACGCCAAGTTTTCACCAGCGCCACGGAATGTAACGCCGTCATCAGCCATTCGATCGAATGGAGACTTTCCTAGTTTGTTTTCATGGCTGAAATAATCATTATCTGCCATATCGACGCTGTGCTTACGGGCTGTTTCAGCGACATTCGGCTCCCATTTGAGGATGGAAAATCCATGGCGGACACGCGCCGCATTCGTCAAGTCGAAAAGTTGCTGTTCGAACCCATTGCGCAATTTCACATCACCGCCAGCATAAATACCGTTTTTTTTGTTTTCCAGTGAAGCGGCTATTAGCTGGACAGCCGTTACTTCTTCATTTTGATGCAAATCATAAAAAACATATGTGTATGTGTCGCCTGATTTAAAGACGTCGAATCCTTCACTTTCCTGGAGGACGTAGATGTTCAGTCCTTTACGGATTTCTTTGATTGGTTCGCCCAATGATTCGCGGACGGCAGCCTTCTGCGAACCGTACTTGATACCGACGGTCGATGAAATTAGATCATCATTCGTATAAATGGCGTTCACCAACCGTTTTTCATCAAATGAAACCATAACGAAATTTTGGTAGCCATTATGATAGGTGAACCATTCAGTGCCGTATTCATTCATCGACTGACTTTTTGGTTGGCCCAGTTCGGCCCTCACTTTTTCTTCAGGGCTGCCGAGTTCGATATTATGAATGGAGAGGCGCGTTTTCACCGGTTTATCCAACACTGGTTTTTTAATGGCGACGGCGGTTTCTTCTACATGCTCCGTTTTAGATGTCAAGTAACCCAATGCCTTATCTATGGTTTCGCTAATGTAACGAATTGCTGTGTCCAGTGAGTCTTTAGTCAAAAGGGAGCCGATTTTTTCGTCGACGGGTTCAAGAAAAGAGATGTCAACATATTGTGAGACCGGTTCTTCCCAATAGGGTTTCGTAAAGTGAAGTACAATGATAAGTAGGATGAATAGGAATAATCGTTTCATTAAATCGCCTCCTGTCTACTATTGTAACCCCTCGGGGTTGGTTGAATACAGTGTGAAGCTGTCTTATTGATGTGATAAGTAATCGAATCCGCCTCATTTCCAGTAACCGTGAAAAAGAGCTATACTGGTAGTACAACAGATGATCGGAGTTTTCAATGTATGACTATATCCAAGAAAATGATCAATGCTCAAGTGATGGAAAGTAACTCGCATTTATTCAGGTGCCCGATCTGCTCATCCGGAATGATGATGGCGGACAAGTCACAGCTTGTTTGTGCGGATAATCATTCATTCGACTTATCAAAAAGCGGTTATATAAACTTGGCCCCGCAAGCCCATGTGACGAAGTATGATAAATCGCTGTTTGAAGCACGGAAAATAGTGATGAGCAGCGGTTTCTTCAATCCTGTCCTGGACTATATTACAACTAAAATCGCTACGCATACCGATAAGCTGGAGCAGGCTTTCATTCTCGATGCGGGTTGCGGCGAAGGTACGCACTTGTCTGCGATTCTTTCACAATTGCCGGGTAACAAGACTGGAGTCGGCATTGATCTTGCGAAAGAAGGGATTACAGCCGCCGCGAAAGTATATCCTGGTTCCATTTGGAGTGTGGCGGACCTTGCGAACTGTCCGTTTCAATCCAACCGATTCGACGTTATTTTAAATATTTTATCGCCGGCAAATTATGCGGAGTTTACAAGGCTTTTGAAACGTGATGGGCTATTCATCAAAGCAGTTCCGGAAAGTGGTTATTTGAAAGAACTAAGGGCTGTTTTTTATGAAGATGAAGGGCGGAAAGATGATACGGATCCGGTCGCGCGCTTCGCTGAACACTATGATGTTGTTTCAACGGAACGTATTACGTATGTATTCCCATTGGCGCCTGGGCTTCTTGCACCGCTTATCCGCATGACTCCACTTACTTGGGGTGCCAGTGAAGAAAAGATAGAAGAAGCGCTAGGAATGGATATACAAAATATTACAATTGATTTTACTGTCATTTTGGGTATGAAAAAGATTGAGTAAAGAAAGGAGCGAGAAAAATGTTTGGTGGAATTAGCAGTGTTCCAAGCTGGTTTTATGTTCTCGCAATTGCGGTCATCATTTTGATCATTATTTTTACGGAATGGAAGACACGCTAAAAAGGGGGAGATCCCATGACGACAAAAAAGAAGGTAAGCAAACGGCAGATACCGAAAATGTCTGTAGAACATAAGACAATGCGGGTCGAAGAGATATTGGACAATGAAGGATATATTGAAAAAGTTCGAATTGACGGCGGTTATTTGGCAGGTACGGAAGGGGAACGATTGACTTTCGACGACGTTATTTTCAAAGATGTGTCATTTTCGGGAAGTGATCTGCCGGGAGCGGAGTTTGTTGATGTCGTATTTGACACATGCGATTTTTCCAATGTCAATTTCCAAGGTGCCGTGTTCCACAGATGTGAACTCTTGAATTCGAAACTGACGGGCGCAGACTTTGCGAATGCCAAAGTCGGACATACGCTATTTAAGGAATGCGATGGACGTTATAGTAACTTCAGTTTTTCAGGGATGAAGCAAGTCGAGTTCGATGAATGTAATTTAACAGATGGCGATATTTATGAAAGTGCATTTACGAATGTACAATTTAAGATATGCAAGCTTGATAATATCAATTTCACCGAAACGGACTTGAACGGTGTTGATTTGTCGAATAGTACATATGACCGGATTGAAGTCACACTGACGAAAATAGCCGGCTGTATCGTGTCGAAAGATCAGGCGATCGGCTTCGCGCGTGTGCTCGGGTTATCCGTGAAAGAAGAATAATGGTATACTTAACGAAATCAGAGCGGAAAAGAGTGAACATAAATGCTGACATTTGAACAGAAACAAGAAATTATCGAATCGATTCCGGAACTTACACGTAAAGATGTATCCATGAAACGTGTTAACTATCACTATGAAGAAAGCTTGTATGAAAAGACGGTTGTTGTTCAACATCTTCACCCGAACGGAAACGGTTTTGTCTATGTAGCAGGAATACCCGGCTATGACGCGGATGAGCGCGGACTCGTCAACATTCGTGAAGCTACAGAAGAGGAACTGCGGAAAACGATTGCGGATTCCATCAAAGCATTATCAGAAGGAGCACCTGAACCGCAGGCCGTTGTACAAAAGTTTGTGAACAATGACGGCGAAGAACTTATACTCAGGGAAGAACAAGGCTTCTGGAATTTATATCATGGCTTGAATCTTGAAGAAAGTTTCGGCGATTATAACGAAGCGGACGTCTATTTGATTGAAGAAGAATTTACAAAAGTCGATGACGAGAGTGATGCCCAATGAAAGGCAAACACCTCGTCATCGGCCTCGTCCTATTCATCATCCTAGCCGTTACGGCCATTTATTTCACGATGAAGGCAACAATCAATCATATGGAAAATGGGATGGCACCGATTGTGACGATCGTTGAAATGATGGATGAAGTCGATTATCGTTGATCGAAAAAAGCGCACCAGGGAATTTGATTCCCAGTGCGCTTTTTTGTTTCCGCTTTTCCTTAATGCCAATTCCCTGGCTTATACGGTCCTTTTCTGAATGGCAGCCACCAGTTCCACTTGCCGAACAGTTTCATCAGACTTGGAACGAGGAGAAGGCGGATGATTGTTGCGTCAATGGCGACTGCAATCGCTATACCGACTCCGATCTGTTTCACCGGCATAACATCGGTAAAGGCAAATGCCCCTGTTAGGACAATCATGATCAATGCCGCAGATGTGATGATTTTGCTTGTCGTCGCAAGTCCTTCGACGGTTGAGTGGTCATTGTCCAGTGTTTTTGCATACTCTTCCTGCATCCGTGAGATGAGGAACACTTCATAATCCATGCTTAATCCAAAGACGAGGCTGAAGACGATGACAGGGATGACAAGGGCGATCGTGCCCGCTTCCAAACCAAAATGGCCATACTGGAAGATATAAACTAGAATACCGAATGTCGCAGACAATCCAACGATGTTCATAAGAATCGCTTTAATCGGTATTAAGATTGATTTGAAAGCAATCATCAGGATGAAGAACGTAGATACAACAATGACGAGCAGAACGTACAAAATCTTATCCAAAATTTCATCAAAGATCTCTTGATTGAACTTCGGCTGTCCACCGATAGACAAATTCCAATCCGTTTGTTTCTCTGCCCAATCGCGTGCCCAATCCTGTGCGGCATCAGAGCTTCCATTCGCCCCCAGCGTCACGGGAATCATCAGCTTATCATCTTTCACGAAAGTCTCAACAAGGGGGGAGAGCCTGGCGGCCATTTCAGGCTCCATCATCGCTTGTTCCCATTGTTCTATGGAATCGATATCACTAGCAGTGAAAATTGTCGTTACTCGATCTACAAGAGTATCGTTTGAAAGTTCATTTTCAAGTGCTTCCATGGACTGAAGGCCTTCTCTGTCTTCCCAGCCATCTGTACGCTCCGCAATGACATAGACGGACGCCTGTTTAGCCAGACCAAATTTTTCATCAATCAATTCAAAGGCCTGCCGCGTATCATACGACTTCGGCAATGAATCAATCGCAGGAATTGCCAAATCCATATTTTTCACAGGAATTATTGCGATACCAAGCAAAATCAACGCAACAATTGTAATTGTAACGGGGCGCTTAATAACACCGTATGCAAACTTGCGCCAACCGTTCGACTCACCCGATTTCTCTTTCAGTAACTGCCATTTGTCTATCCGATCGCCAAGTGCAATCAGTACGGAAGGCAGTAAAGTGACGGATGCAAGGACAGCCATCGCGACGACGATCATTCCGCCGATAGCGATATTTTGGAAAATATCAACGCGGATAAGCATCATTGCGCCAAGTCCGATGAACACACAAAAGGCGGAAAAGATCACTGATCTGCCTGCCGTTCGAATCGTAGTGGAGACAGCTTCATGCATCCCGCTCTTTTTCCGTTCTTCACGGTATCGGCTGATGAACAGCAAAGCGAAATCGATACTGAGCGCGAGTCCGAGCATCGGGATGATATTCAGGACGAAAATGGACAAATCCATTTTACCGCCGAGAATCGTCAATACGCCGAATGAAGATACGACCGTCACGATGCCGATAATCAGCGGCACGAATGAAGCGACTACTGTCCCGAATGCGAATAGAAGTACGATAATCGCAATCGGTAAGCCAATCGCCTCCGCTGTCATCAAATCACGTTGGCTCGCGGTATTGATATCTTTTGAAATGGCGGAAGCACCGGTAAGCGTAATTCCTTTTTCATCACCGACAGCATTGCGGATATCTGTAACAATGGCAGACATATCTTTTTCCTTATTATCAAAATGGAGGAGAGCATAGGAAACGCCATTTGTATACTGCGTGTCGTTGTTCAAAGGTGATACGATTTCTGAAGATACTTTTAATTTATCCACTTTATTGAGTGTCGACTTTATCGTATCATCCGGAACATCGTCAAAAACAAGGAACATGGTTTCCGCGGGCAAACCGAATTCATCCGAGACGATTTCCATAACATCAGCATGCTCGCCATCGATATGGAAGCCGTCGCCTTCGAGTAGTCCAGGCAATTTAATTGCGAAAAACACCAATACGATGAAAATGGCAATCCAGGCGAAGATGATATATTTATGTGCGCTCGTTACAAAGCGCGCGAATGTGCGCATCCAACCAGTCCCTTCACTATGTAGATTGAATCTATATCTCTATAATAACGGAAAATGGTGGGAATGTCTTTTAATGAAGAGGGTTTATTTGGAGAAAAGGGGACATTAATGGAAAAGCAGATAGCAAAGGCTCACACGCAATTAGTCCTGGCAAAAGCGCTGTATCATTCAAAAATAGACAAAGAAAAAAGCCAAACCCCAAAGGGCTTGGCTTTTGAATGGTTAATTCAAATTAGTTTTTGTTTACGTTTGTAGCTTGAAGACCGCGTTGGCCTTGCTCGATTTCAAACGTTACATCTTGGCCTTCTTCAAGAGACTTGAAGCCTTCTCCTTGAATAGCTGAGAAGTGTACGAATACGTCGTCGCCATCTTCACGTTCGATGAAGCCAAAACCTTTTTCTGCGTTAAACCATTTTACTTTACCTTGTTCCATGTTTGTTTCCTCCTCGTATGCTTTGTGCATACATTGTGTTACTATCCTTGCTCAAGTCTTGAAGCGGTCAAGATTTATTTCGAGACCATCATGCCGAACAAAAATAATTCTTCTTTATCATAACAGGCCCACCTGAACTTTGCAAGGGAAATGTTTGAATTAAAAAAACAAATCAAGAATTTGATAAGCAATCGCAGCGATTAATGCGGAAATCGGTAGCGTAATAACCCATGTGACAACGATCTTTTTTGCGACGCCCCAATTGACCCCTTTTACACGCTGGGCCGAGCCTACACCCATTATTGCGGATGAGATAACGTGTGTTGTACTGACGGGTAAATGGATTAGTGTCGCACCAAAAATGATTATTGCGGACGATAAATCAGCCGCAATTCCGTTCACCGGACGAATCTTCATTATTTTTCCACCAACGGTTTTTATGATTTTATAGCCGCCGATCGAAGTTCCGAGACCCATCGCAGTTGCCGCAGCAATCCGGACCCATAGCTGAATGTCATCCGACGATTGCATCTCCGCTGCAATAAGTGCCATTGTAATAATCCCCATCGCTTTTTGTGCATCATTTGTACCATGTGTGAATGATTGAAGAGCCGCAGTACCGATTTGCATGTAACGGATCCGTTTATTTGTCTTGAATAAATTTCTGTTTTTCAATCCGACTTTGAATAGCCACATCATAAGGAAGCCACCCGCAAGCGCGATGAACGGAGAAATTAGGAGCGCTTGCAGAATCTTTAAGAAGCCGCTGTAATTCAAAATACCGAAACCTGCTGCTGAAATGGCTGCTCCAGCAATCGACCCGATTAAAGCGTGGGATGAACTGGAAGGAATGCCGAAATACCAAGTAATCAGATTCCAAAAAATTGCGGACGTAAGAGCTGCCAAGATGACAAGTGAACCATTTTCAAGAACGAATGGATCGACAATGTCTTTTGAAATCGTTTTGGCGACGCCTGTAAATGCGAGCGCCCCGATGAAGTTCATCACAGCAGCCATCATAATGGCGGTTCGCGGTTTTAGCGCACGAGTCGAAACAGATGTAGCAATAGCGTTGGCTGTATCGTGGAAACCGTTGATGAAATCAAAAGCAAGTGCGAAAACGACAACTAGTATGGTAAGGAGAAGTACTGTATCCATTATGCTCCCCCTTATGCGTTGCGCATTATGATTGTTTCGATTGTGTTGGCAACGTCTTGGCAATAATCCGCGACATCTTCAAGCTGTTCGTAAATATCCTTTAACTGGATTATACGAATAGGATCTTTTTCAGTAATGAAAAGTTGTTTGACGGAAGTACGAAATACTTCATCACAAATCCGCTCGTACTCTTTAATAAGAACAGCATGATCGTGCATCGCTTCAAGTTTCTTCCTTGCAAGTAATTTCATCGCTTTAACAATTTCGTCTGCGCTTTTTACAATGTTTTCCATGAACTTCTGCACATACTCGTCAATTTCAGTCAGGGAGAACATTTCAAGATGTGCTGAAAAATGTTCAATACCGTCAAGAACATCATCCATTTTTATGGCCAAATTCATAATATCTTCTCGTTCAATGGGTGTCATGAATGATTTGTTAAGTTTTGTAATGAGGTCATGGATAAGCGTGTCGCCTTCCGTCTCATAATTTTTGAGCTTTATGCTCACTTCTTTCAAGTCGGCGACTGTGACCACTTTAAAGTCATTCGCATAGTGTACCGCTTCTTGCACATTTTCAGAAATCGTTAACAATGCTGTGAAAAAAGGGTCGGGTTTGCGTGAGCTGAACATTGATGTACCTCCATCCCGTCAAGGGGAATAATTTTTTAGTAAATCCATCATAGCAAAAAGAATTCGAGATACATACAAATTTCGACGAAATTCGCGCGGAATTTACACAAACTTTACAAAGCCTAATTCGGTATAAGAAAAAATGACATTTATCATGCCTGAGAAGCGATTGAATATACTCTACATAGTACCCTCACTTCATTAATATCAAAACAACAAAACGGTTTTATTGAAGAAATGAAAAAAGTGAAAAAATTTTTCGGTAAATTGAAACTTACGGGCTAGTCGACCGTATATATAAGTGAGACAGAAAAGGTGGAAGCGGAGGTGCTGAAATGGAACTGTTCGGGATACCGATTGTTCAAGTATATTTAACCGGGCTGATCATCGCCGGTCTTGCGACGTTATTGTATATCTTTTTTAGTGATATGGCGGAAGGGGTCGGTGATGCCAGTCCGTTCTTGGATCCTGCAGTCATACTCTCATTCATAACATTTGTAGCGGCTAGCGGTTATATATTGGAATTGGTTACAACATGGGGCAGTGGAATCATTTTGGTAGTTGCACTTGTTACTGCTTTTGTACTCGATCTTCTATTATACTTATTTGTTCTTCTCCCACTCCGGTCAGCGGAAGTGTCGCTCTCTTATACGGACGAATCGCTGATGGGGCGGGTCGGAAAAGTGATTGTGCCTGTTCCGGTCGACGGTTTCGGTGAAATTGTCATCGAATCGGTGAACGGAATGATTTCAAAAAGAGCGGCTGGATACGAGAACTTGGCAATTGAGTATGGAAAAGAAGTGTTGATCATCGAAGTGAAGGATGGGACATTCATCGTCAAAGAGTATGAGCCATTCCGCTTCAAATAAAAAAGGGGGAAACACAAATGGAAATTTGGATTGCGCTTGGTGTAGTTGCGTTTGTTTTACTGGCAGTTATTCTCGTCTACGTTACAAAATACCGCACAGTCGGACCGGATGAGGCACTAATCGTGACAGGAAGTTACCTGGGCACTAAAAATGTACATACAGACGACTCTGGTAACCGTATTAAAATCATCCGCGGCGGCGGGACATTTCTGTTGCCAGTGTTCCAACAGGCGGCACCGCTAAGCCTATTATCAAGTAAGCTCGAGGTGACGACACCGGAAGTATACACGGAGCAAGGTGTTCCGGTCATGGCCGATGGAACTGCGATTATTAAAATCGGCGGCTCAATATCAGAAATAGCAACAGCCGCTGAGCAATTTTTAGGAAAAACAAAAGCTGACCGTGAAAACGAAGCGAAAGAAGTTTTGGAAGGTCATCTGCGTTCGATTCTTGGGTCGATGACTGTGGAAGAAATTTATAAAAATCGCGACAAATTTTCACAAGAAGTACAGCGTGTTGCGTCACAGGACCTTGCGAAAATGGGACTCATCATCGTTTCATTTACAATAAAAGATGTACGTGATAAAAACGGCTACCTCGATTCCCTCGGAAAACCGCGTATCGCACAAGTGAAACGTGATGCAGATATCGCAATGGTTGAAGCAGAGAAGGAAACACGGATTAAAAATGCGGAAGCATCCAAAGAAGCACAAAAAGCGGAGATTGAACGTGCGACGGAAATTGCGGAAGCAGAAAAAGAAAATCTACTCAAAGTCGCGGATTACCGCCGTGAGCAGGACGTTGCGAAAGCACGTGCCGACCAAGCGTATGAGTTGCAAACGGCCCGTTCTAAACAGGAAGTTATGGAACAGGAAATGCAAATTCGAATCATTGAACGTCAAAAGCAAATTGAACTTGAAGAGAAAGAGATTCTGCGCCGCGAGAAACAATATGATTCCGAAGTGAAGAAAAAAGCCGACGCAGACCGCTATGCAGTCGAACAAAACGCGGAAGCTGAAAAATCAAAACAAATTACAGAAGCGGATGCTGAAAAATATCGCATTGAAGCACGAGCGTTTGCCGATGCAGAAAAAGTCCGTCTCGATGGGCAAGCTAAAGCCGATTCCCTGCGCGCGCAAGGGGAATCCGAAGCAGACATTATCCGTCTGAAAGGTCTCGCGGAAGCGGAAGCGAAACGAAAAATCGCTGAAGCATTCGAACAGTACGGGCAAGCCGCCATGCTGGATATGATTGTCCATATGATTCCGGAATATGCGAAACAAATTGCAAGCCCGCTTGCAAATATCGATAAGATCACAGTTGTCGATACGGGGAGTGGTGAAGGCGGCGGTGCCAATAAAGTAACGTCGTACGCAACTAACCTGATGGCGACATTGCAAGAATCGTTGAAAGCATCATCCGGCATCGACGTTAAGGAAATGCTTGAAAATTATACTGGCAAAGGCAATATCCGCCCGAGTATCGACCAACTGACAAACGAAGTGAAGGCGGCAAACACGAAGCAACCAATACAACAACGGATTGCAGAAAAACAAGCAGCTGCCGACAAAACTGAATAAATTCTTAGTAGAGAGTCCAAATGCAAATATGCGATTTGGACTCTTTTCTATGGTGAAAGGCTTTTTTCACACACAGTCGATGGTGACCGAGCAAATTCGCCGCCCGACCGCCCAAACCCGGTTCGACCGATCATAATAGCTTTCCAACCGACCATAACCCCGGTTCGACCGACCATAATAGCTTTCCAACCGACCGTAACCCCGGTTTGACCGATCATAATAGCTTTCCAACCGACCATAACCCCGGTTCGACCGATCATAATAGCTTTCCAACTGACCGTAACCCCGGTTCGACCGACCATAACCCCGGTTCGACCGATCATAATAGCCGCCCAACCGACCGTAACCCCCGTCCAACCGATCATATACCTCGCGTTGCCCCTGCCATCTTAAGAAATTCTTCATATCTATCCTCACAAACCCTTAAGAATCTACCCTTACAATGATAGAAGTAAAGAAATTTGGAGGCGATCGCATGATTAGTATAAGAAATTTAAATCATTCATTCAAAGTTGGTAAGAAAGGAAAAGAGAGGCAGGTACCCGTCCTAAAAGGGCTGACATTTGACATAGCGGACGGTGAAATCGTCTCGATTGTCGGAAAAAGTGGTTCAGGCAAATCGACGCTTCTTCATATAATGGCAGGATTTCTGACTCCGGAAAGCGGAGAAATCCATGTGCAGGGCGTTCAAACGTCTTCATTTAGCGAAGTTGAAAGTGCGAAGTTCCGACTGGATCATTTCGGTTTCGTCTTTCAAAACTTTCAGCTTATGCCTGGATTGACGGCATTTGAAAATGTTGAACTGCCACTGACATTGAAAGGCATCAGCAAAAGTGAGCGGCAGGAGAAAGTGAATGACCTGATGCAGAGCGTTGGATTGACTGATGTGCAAGATCATTATCCAAATGAATTATCCGGTGGTCAGCAGCAGCGCGTCAGTATCGCGCGTGCGCTTGTCACTGATCCGCCAATTATTTTTGCCGATGAACCGACAGGCAGTCTCGATTCGGAAACAGAGGCAGACGTTCTTTTGCTCATTCAATCGCTTAATAAAACACGGGGCATCACATTCGTCATCATCACACACGACGATGAAGTGGCTCAAACGGCGAACCGCGTATATAGAATGCACGACGGTGTATTAACGGAAGGCGGTGTGCAGCATGCAATTTAAAGACCAAATCAGTTTTGTACAGCAACATATAAAGAAAAACAAAATGCGCGTCTTTATGACCGTGCTTGCAGCAACGATGGGAACGGCATTTCTAATTGTCCTTGCATCCGTCGGATTCGGAATCCATGAAACAGTCCGCGAAGAAGTATTGTCGAATCGCTTAGTGACGGAAATTCAAGTCTACACAAATGAAATGGATGAAGAAAAGGCTGAAGAGCTAAAGAAACGTGATCATGTGAAAGCCGTCATATTCCGTCAGCATTTAGGGACGATGCAGCAGTCTTCCGTAGGTGAATTTACAGGTGATCATGAACTCATTGTGACGGATTTCGTAGAGGAAGGAAAAGTGAATTTTGAGCTTCAGGAAGGCCGTTTGCCGCAAAAGTCGAATGAGGTCGTTGTTGGAAGCCACTTTGCGGATAATTTGATTGATCAGCAAGATGTGGGTGAAGACGGTGAATTCACTACGTATAAAGGGAAATTGATTGGTGAGCAATTCATATACAAAATAGGTGATGACAAAGGGGATTTGATTGAGGACGAAATACCGCTTACAATCGTCGGCGTCGGAAAGAAACCTGCAAAGGATTGGGATCAAGATCGGAAAGTGTACGCTGATGCATCCATTATCCCGGAACTTGAAAAAATCTATTTTTCACATGTAGACAAGATAGACGAGGAGCATCCAGATGCACAGCAATTATTTTACGGCAATGTTAACGTCTATGCGGACAAGTTGGAGAACGTCAAGGCAGTATCCGCCGCATTGAAAGACGATGGGTACAGCGTCTATTCCATATCGGAAGAATTGGAGCAGCTCGACGTATTTTTCCTGGCTTTGAAAGCGGGACTCGTGTTCGTCGGGACAATTGCGATCTTAATTGCATCCATCGGCATTTTCAACACGATGACGATGGCCGTGACAGAACGGACCCGTGAAATTGGTGTTATGAAAGCAATCGGGGCAGATCCGAAATTAATCCAACGATTGTTCTTGATGGAAAGTGCGTGGATTGGCATACTTGGGACGGTACTAGCTGTCGTCATTTCATATGGAGTGAGCATTGTGTCGAATTATGTATTACCGATAATCGTTACAGCGGCGCTCGGTGAAGAAGACTTGGGTGGCATGAACGTCACGTTCTCAATCATTCCATGGCAACTTGTCGTCATCGCTTCCACAATCAGTATTGGAGTTGCTATGATTTCAGGATGGCGTCCGGCACGTAAAGCAACAAAAATCGATGTCATTAATGCGTTGAGACAGGAACTGTAAATGAAGGTTGAGAAAAGGTCCGGGAAACCGGGCTTTTCCATTTCTTCGGTTGAAATGAGTTGCCGGAAAACTTGAATGCCAGGCAAAAAGCATTCATCCAAGTCTGGGCGGATGAAATAAAGGTGCCAATCATGAGATAATAGAAATATCTATAAACGAAAGAGGGATGGATGATGAATTATCGTATTGAACATGACACATTCGGTGAAATTAAAGTACCGGCGGACAAGCTATGGGGGGCGCAAACGCAGCGCAGTAAACAAAACTTTAAAATCGGCGGGGAAAGAATGCCGATTGGTGTCGTCTATGCATTTGCACATTTAAAAAAGTCGGCAGCCATCGCAAGCCATGCACATGGTGCTATTTCAGAAGCGAAAATGAAGGCGATTTCTGCCGCGGCGGATGAAGTGATATCCGGAAAATTGGACGACCATTTCCCGCTTGTCGTTTGGCAAACAGGTAGCGGTACACAGTCGAATATGAACATGAATGAAGTGCTTGCGCATCGAGGCAATCAATTTCTTGAAGAGTGGGGCGAGGAAGAACGCCTTCATCCGAACGACGATGTGAACAAATCACAAAGTTCGAATGACACATTCCCGACCGCGTTGCATGTTGCAGGTGTCATTGCTGTGCAACAGCAACTCGTACCGGCAATTAACGTATTAAAAGAAACACTTGGCAAGAAATCAGAGGAATTCATGGATATCATTAAAATTGGTCGCACGCATTTACAAGACGCGACGCCTTTAACGCTGGGCCAAGAAATTAGCGGATGGCACCGCATGTTGGAGAAAACGGAAAAAATGATTACAGACAGTGTCGAGTCAATGAAAGAACTTGCAATCGGCGGAACGGCTGTTGGAACAGGCCTCAACGCACCTGCTGGATTCGGTGACCGTGTGGCCGCTGAAATTAGCTCAGCGGTTGGAATTGAGTTCACATCTGCCAAAAATAAATTCCATTCATTGACGAGCTATGATGAAGTCGTCTACGTCCATGGCGCCATCAAAGCGCTTGCGGCAGATCTTATGAAAATTGCCAACGACGTGCGCTGGTTGGCGAGCGGACCGCGTTCAGGAATCGGAGAAATAACGATTCCTGAAAATGAACCCGGCAGTTCCATCATGCCAGGAAAAGTGAACCCGACGCAAAGTGAAGCATTGACGATGGTCGTTGCACAAGTTATGGGGAACGATGCAACAATCGGCTTTGCGGCAAGCCAAGGGAACTTTGAATTGAACGTTTTTAAACCGGTTATCATCTTCAACTTCCTTCAATCCGTGACATTGTTGAGTGATGCGATGATCAGTTTCAACAATAATTGTGCAGTTGGAATTGAACCGAATCGTGAAGAGATTGATCGTAAAGTTCAAAACTCACTTATGCTCGTAACGGCACTTAATCCTTATATCGGTTACGAAAATGCAGCGAAAATCGCGAAAACTGCACATGCAGAAGGAACAACGCTAAAAGAGGCGGCGCTCAAGTCAGGCTTGCTGACAGAAGAACAATTTGATGAGTACGTCGACCCGTCGAAAATGATCGGGAAATAACCCACTTTTTTAATTGTCCACAAAGCTGTAACCCATAAAAGAAACGGTTTCCGTTATGATGAAAGGACAACTAAGAGCCTTAGGAGATGGTAATAAGTGAGAAATAAATTGACATTCATTCTGCTTACAGCGATTCTTGTCCTTTCAGCATGCGGAGAGAAAGCGCAGACAAGTGAAAAAGAACACGGCATGGCACATGGAGAACAGAACCATGCGCCGAACGGTGACTTGCAGGAAGTAACGGCTTCTGCCGCTGTATTACCGTCGTTTCTGGATGGCAAATCGGAAGACATGCGTCTTGTCTATCAAATGGCAGGTACTGCAACGGACGTTATTAAGTGGATGCCCTGTTATTGCGGTTGCGGCGAAAGCGCGGGTCATGGCAGCAACTTGAATTGCTTCATCGACGAAATCCGTGAAGACGGCTCTGTCGTCTGGGATGACCACGGCACACGCTGCCAAGTCTGCCTTGACATCGCCGTGCAATCCGTAATGATGAAGCAGGAAGGGAAATCGCTGAAAGAAATCCGTGAATTCGTTGATGAAACTTACAAAGAAGGCTACGCGGAACCGACAGATACGCCAATGCCGGCATAATAAAACCCCAAAAAGCAGACACGCGAATGTGTCTGCTTTTTTATTTTATGGGGAGTGTCTAACCCATCTCCCAAAGTGTCCAACCAACCGGTTAAAGTGTTCAACGGATCCCCCGAAGTCTACAACAAAAAATCCCGTACATAGAACACCACATATACGGAATAACACAAACTACTTTATATGCAGATTACTCACAAGATAATCGGCAATCACCTCAGTTGGAATCTCAAAGGTCACGACACCCATATAACCGGGTGCAATGTCATACTCATCGAATGACAGGACCAGTTTATGATCCGCTGTGATGTAAAAGTTCTGCTCTGGATCAATGGATTGGAAAGCGGAATCCGGAAACTCATCATTCAGGAAAAATACCTTTCCAGCGTCTTGTTCTATCTGGCGTTCCATTTCGCCAAGTAAATACGTGTTGATCGCTTCGATATATTGTTCATTTTTGAAAAGCGCAGGCAACGATAAAAGCAAGCCATTCACTTTGTCGATCGTATCGTAACGGATTAATTCATAGCCGGAATTGAGACTGAAATTTCCCCCGCCTGCTGCCCGAAGTTTAGCCATCTCTTTTTCGAACTCTGTAAATTTCGCCTGTGATTCTGCGATGTATTTATCATTCAATGTAGTCTGAAGCCCTTTATCCGCCAATCCTTCAATAGCTGGTGAAGCAACATTCGCTTGGAAGTATTCACCATCGACATTCAACTGTTGCACGGTGAATACTTCAATGATGGGACCCAATACGGGTACATTCGCCATCGCTTGTGCAAGTGAAGGGCTTAGATTGATGCTACCAACAAACAAAACAGCGGCAGCGGCAACACCAATCGACCATTGTTTCAACAAGGGACGTTTATTACGCTCAGTTTTTGCTTGGCGGATTGTTGATTTTACAACATCCTCTAACCCTGATGGGATTTCAATTTTATGATGGTCTTCTTTTAACTTACTTAGTCTTTTCATAATCTGAAGTCCTCCCCAATTTCAATTCGTAATTTTTTCAAAGCCGCATACAATCGCGTCTTTACTGTATTCACATTCTCGCCCGTGATTTCAGCGATCTCATCAATCTTTAAGTCTTCGAAAAACCGTAGAATGATGACGCTCTTATACTTTGGAGGTAATTGGTCAATAGCATCTTGCAAATCCATATCAATCATGTCGTCTTCCAACGAAGGCAGATGGATGTTAAGAATTTCGTCATCCATCACTGTTATCCGTTGATTTTTACGGATGAAATCAATAGCGGTATTGACGATAATTCGGTAAAACCACGTTTTCATATAAGTGAACTCTTCTAGTCGATTAATTGATTTTAACGCTTTTAAAATAGCGTCTTGCACAATATCAAGTGCATTTTCTTTATTTCTCACATAGCTATATGCAAGACGATAATGGGCTTCTCGGTTTTCCACTATAAAATTTTCTACAAGTTCGAACTTCGTATTTTTTGTCATGACAAAAAGGTCACCTTCTCCAATTTCTGACGCATCGCGAGCACGTCTCACTAATTTGACAGAACTCATACGTAAAAAGTTTTATGTGTTTTATTCATTGAAATAGTAAATCAAGAGAAACTTCTTCGAATCATTGGTAAAATAAAAATAACGTGAATATACAATGGGAAATAGCGGGAGGTCGGAAAAGGGTAGTATTGACGCTAAAAATAGGAATAATTTTATAGACAGGGGAGTGGACAAGATGAAAGGTATACCATTTGTGGCGTCTTGGAGCGGAGGGAAAGATTCCGCGATGGCTTATTACCGCGCCATAAAAGCGGGTGGCATTCCGGAACGGTTGTGGACAATGTTTGAAGAGGATGAAGAAAGGTCAAAATCACACGCACTACCTTTTGAAGTCATAGAAGCTCAGGCGGAGAGACTTGGTGTACCTTTAATGATTCGAGGAGCCAACTGGAAAGGGTATGAAAAGCAATTTTTAGACGCTATGACGGAATGTGTTGAAGCAGGCATCAACCACGGTGTTTTCGGGGATATCGATCTCGAGGACCATTTGGAGTGGGTTCGAAACACATGTGCAAAAGTTGGCATGGAAGCGGTGCACCCGCTTTGGATGGAGCCGCGACGCAAAATTCTGGAAGAACTTATCGTGGCGAGGTTCGAGGCATACATTGTTGTCGTCAACACGAAAATGATGCCGGCACGCTACATAGGTAGTAAATACACATTAGAATTGATGGATGAACTCGAAGCGCAGGGCATCGATTCATGCGGCGAGTCCGGGGAATTCCATACTGTAGTCTTAGACGGACCGATCTTCAAGGAGCGGGTTCCCGTAGTCTTTTCGGGACAGCATGAAAGGGATGGTTATGTGTTTTTGGATGTTGAGTTGGATAAATAGAAATGAGTGGTTATAACGTAGAGGCATTCGCCTAAGGGGATGGATGCAGGATATGAATTGCGAGAGGGAACTGTAGCGTATGGCAAGGTTTCAGATGATCAATTATGGAGTGTTATCAATAAAACATTTTCAGGTCAATCCAAAAAAACGACAAGAAGTGCTCTTCAGGGTCAATAATTATGAATTAACAAAGCTTATTCAATCGAGAAATCAGACTCACTCCACTGAAGTGATTATTGAGCATATCGAAAATATGACAAAAAGAGAATCCCTTTTTGTTTATAAAGAAATTTTATTGAAACATACTGAAGCTCATTGTTTTTATACGATTGTTCCTAAAAATTTGAAAAATGGAAATGTTTCAGTGGATCATTTTATTCCCTGGAGTTTTATCCATAGCGATAATTTAGGGAACTTTGTTTTAACCACAAATTCGCTAAATAGTAAGAAGAATAGTAAGTTGCCCTCTACTGACTATTTGAAGAAGCTTTTCTATCGAAACACAACGCTAAATAAAGTATCCGACCAACATGTACGAGAAGAATTTGCGATGTATAAAGAGAGCACTGTTAATAAACTGTATAACTATGCTGAGATTAATGATTTTCAAACAGGATGGCATCCATAAAGAGTGCTGTTTACATCATTCTAATTAGGTAATTAGCAACCTTACAAAGCGTCATCCTGAACATCTATCAGAAAAATCTGCTCGTCAAACCCGCCGCGCTTCTCTGCTTTTTCGATTCTCACTTTTTCCAGATCCTCAAATGATGCGCCGTAATGTGCCAAGGAAGCATGAATGAGTTCGAGCAGATCTGCAAGTTCTTCGATAGCGTCGTCTGGCGTTTCAGTCCCTTCGTATTCCGCAAGTTCCTCATGCATTTTCTTATTGATTTCAATTATATATTCGTCTTCGGTCAATAAGCGTGTATTGTATGTCTTCCCCGATAGTTCAATGATTTCAGGAATCCTGTCGCGCACGAGTTTATTGTATGTTGGCATTCGATCATCTCCTTTGTTTTTGGAAGTAATGCTTTTCTGAATAATACCATGGATTTTTTATAAGGACATCTATCGTGAATTAGAAGAAATTGTGATGATTTCGGCTAAGGGACTCTGATTTCAATATGTACTCACACTTTATTATTTTGTATGAACCAAAGCATAAAAAAACCGCTCTTCAGCATATGATTGCTGAAGAGTGGTTTGTACAATCGCGGTTTCATTCAAAAAGGTAATATGCTTTTTAGCTCTTTTTCAAGAAATGGGTCGGCATTCAAGAGATTTTTAAATTCAATGTAACGTTTTACTTCATCGGCAGTGTATTTGCGGCCGGTTTGATAAGCCCGTATCAAGATGTTTTTCGGTGTATGCTCCATATCGATGAACTCCAGTAGCTGGGCCTCGTAGCCGACAAGTGACAACAGCTCTGCACGTATGGAGTCGGTGGCGAGCGCGGCGAATCGTTCTTTGATGAGTCCGTGTTGAAGCATAACATCAAGCGCGGTGGAATTGACTTGCGAGAACAATTCATGCTGGCAGCAAGGGACGCTTAAAATAACTTTCGCTCCCCATTTCACCGCACGGGCAAGCGCCATATCCGTCGCAACGTCGCATGCATGGAGTGTAACGACCATATCCACAGACGTTTCATCGTTATAGTCATTAATATCTCCTACGAGAAATTCAAGATTGTCGTAACCGAGATCCTCCGCAATCGTACTGCATTCCTCAATTACTTCTTTCTTCAAATCAAGGCCTGTTACTTTGATGTCCAATCCTTTTTCGATACGTAAGTAATGATAGAGCGCGAACGTTAAATAGGATTTACCGGAACCGAAATCAAGAATCCGTACAGTACGATCTTTCGGTAAATGGGCAAGGGAATCATCAATGAATTCGACGAACCGATTAATCTGCCTGAATTTATCGTGCTTCTGCTTTTTTACTTTGCCGTCGGGGGTCTGGACACCCAGTCGGATGAGAAACGGATAGGGCGTGTTTTCATCGAGTAGGTAGTTCTTTTTCCGGTTATGCGAAAGATCAACCACTTTTCCAGACGCCACTTTCTCCGATTTCCACATCACTTTGAACTTTTTCGTCAATTGGACTTGGATTTTTTCATCCGAGAATTCGGCATGCACTTGTCTGAAGCGCTCTAGCAGTTGTTGCAAATGGGACCGCAGCGCATCTGTTGTAATATTTTCGTGATTCAACACTCGTTCGTATTGGTATTCGAATTGGATATGCAGTTGCCCTTTTATTTCCACGGGTTTTACTTTTACCCGTTTTAAGTCATCTGTTTTCGCGCGGGACTGACTGATTGTGCCTCCGATGAATGAACCATCCGTCATCCGGCGGGTCAGTTCATCCACTAATTCCTCAAATTGCATCATCATCGCTCCTAGTTAAACTCAAATCCCTGTTTCTTCATAAAGTCTTTCATATAGCTGCGTCTCGGGGTTTCCAAAAAGTCTGCCATGGAATCGGACCAGGCGGCATCTTTCCGGTTCGAGCCGCGGCTTAAATAGTAGTCGTTCATTGTTTCGTCATATGAAGGGATAATTTCATTGTATTTATCGACATTATAGCCATTTTCATGGATGATCGCTTCCACTGGCAAACGCGGTTTCACTTCATTCGCTTCATCCGGAACGCCAATTGTCATCGCGAACATCGGAGCAACACCTTTAGGAAGAGATAACAATTCACTTATTTCTTCCGGTGCATTACGGACGCCGCCGATATAACAGATCCCATATCCTTTTGACTCAGCCGCAATGGCTACATTTTGAGCGAACAGGGCAACGTCGATGGAGCCGACAAGAACGTTCTCGGCAGAAGAAAAATCTATGTTCTTTCCGACTAGGTTCGCTGCTTTTTTCAATCTGCAATAGTCCGCGCAAAAAACTAGAACAGCGCCCGCCGTTAAAATCTGTCGTGGATTTTTACTGAGTTCGGCAAGTTCTTTCCTTTTATCAACGTCTGTGACGTAAATGACGGAGTATGCTTGTACAAAATGGGAGCTGGCGGCATGCTGGCCAACTTGAATGAGCTCATATACTTCGTTTTTAGGTATTGCTACGTCTTTGTATTTACGCACAGATGCATGTGCAGTCAATAGTTTGATAACCACGGAATCCCTCCAGCATTTGTTTGATGAATTAAGATTAACAGACTTATATAGTGGTAAACTACCTATAAAGCTTAGAAAGGGGTGGAGCAATGAATTGGATAGAAAGTATTTCACTTACAACAACTTTGCTAGTCCTCTTCCTAGTCATCATACCAATTACGATTGCCATTTTTCTGTACTTTTATGACAAGAGGCAAAAACAGCATGCCATTCTTAGGAATTTCCCGATATTAGGGAGGATGCGTTATGTGCTGGAGAAGACCGGACCTGAACTTCGTCAATACCTGTTCGATGATGATAATGACGGAGAACCGTTCAATCGTGAAGAATACTTGCGAATGGTTATGCCTGGAAAGTACTTGAACAGTGTCATCGGTTTCGGCTCGAAAAGAGATTTTGAAGATGCCGGTTATTATATCCGAAATGCGATGTTCACGAAACAGAACGAAGAAATGCGCGTTGACAATGAAAACCTTGTGGACACGATGCGCTATATCGTAGATGAGGATAATCTCTTCTCACGTAAAGAACACCGTGAAGAAATTCCGGCGCTGCCGTGGTTATTGCCTGAAGAAGATGCAATCGTCATCGGACCGAACTGCGAGCATCCGTTCCTTGTGCGTAGCATGCTAGGCCAATCGGGGATGAGCTACGGGGCCCTTGGAGAAAATGCCATCACTGCCTTGTCGAAAGGGATCGGCATGGCAAAAGGCGCTTGGATGAACACCGGCGAAGGAGGATTGTCCCAATATCACTTGGCCGGAGAGGCGGATATCATTGCACAAATCGGTTCCGGTCTATTTGGTTTCAGGACGGAGGATGGGGAATTCAGTTTTGAAAGGCTCCGTGAAAAAGCGGATATTCCGCAAGTGAAAGCATTTGAAATAAAACTTGCACAAGGAGCTAAAATGCGTGGCGGACATGTTGAAGGCTCTAAAGTGACGGAAGAAATTGCGGCAATCCGTAATGTAGTTCCATATGTTTCTATCAACAGTCCAAACCGTTTTAATCAGTTCAACGATTATCCGACTCTTTTTGAATTTATCGAACAAATCCGTCAGCATTCCGGCAAACCGGTCGGCATTAAAGTTGTCATCGGCGGCAAAGAGGATGCGGAAGAACTTGCATCATTCATGCACGAAACAGGCAAGGGACCGGACTTCATCTCTCTTGATGGTGGAGAAGGCGGCTCCGGTGCTACGTATCAAGATCTTGCAGACAGTGTTGGATTACCGCTTCGTTCGGCAATCATTCTATTGGATGATGCGCTTCAAAAATACGAAGTGCGTGACCGGGTTAAAATCATTGCATCGGGGAAAATCACAACACCGGACCGGGCGGCAATCATGTTGGCGATGGGTGCGGATCTAGTCCAGATTGCGCGCGGTTTCATGATTTCGGTCGGCTGTATCATGGCACATCGTTGTCATACGAATGATTGTCCAGCAGGCGTAGCGACGACCGATAAACACTTGCAACAAGGGCTTGTCGTTGAGGAGAAAAAATACCGTGTCACAAATTATATATTAACGATGCGGGAAGGGCTTTTCCGCATCGCTGCGGCAGCAGGTCTTGACTCGCCGACCAAACTTGAAAGACATCATGTTGTGTACAAAGATCAACGGGGACGCGTCTTCCCTGTGGAATGAAATGAAGTATGCCGTTTTGCCTGGTAAGGTGGAACGGCATTTTTGCGTAAAGTTCACGACGGTTAAGTGAGGTACGCTTCCTGAGAACTTTACAGTGAAGTCAATAAAGCGCCTAGGAAAAACAACTTTTACCCGAAATTAATTTTCCAACCTTCCGAATTATATGATAACATATTGATATATGATTGTTTCAGAAAAGGGGAATGGAAATGACATTATTATGTAAAACAGTGGGAGAGATTGTAAGAGAGCAGGCACAACTTCATCCTGCGCAGGAAGCGTACGTCTATCCGGAGCATGGGATTCGGAAAACATATAAGGAGTTTGACGAGGAAACGGACAAGCTTGCGAAAGCGTTTATCGGCATGGGCATCGAAAAAGGGGAAAACGTTGCCATTTGGTCCGACAACAAACGGGAGTGGTTGCTTAGCCAGTATGCAACAGGGAAGATGGGGGCAGTCCTCGTTACGGTCAATACGAATTATCAGGCTTCAGAACTGGAATATTTATTGAAACAATCAGATGCAACAACGCTTATTTTGGATGAAAGCTTTAAGGGAACCAGTTATATAGACATCATCCGTAAAGTTTGTCCTGGACTCGAGACGAGTGAAAAAGGTTCGATCACTAGTGAAAAACTTCCTCATTTCAAAAGAATCATCTTAATGACGGAACGTGAAGTGGAAGGGATGTACAAATGGTCAGAGTTCATGGCGTATGCAGATCAAGTAACGGATGATCAACTTGAAGAACAATTTCAATCGCTTGATCCCGATGATGTCATTAATATTCAATATACATCCGGCACGACCGGCTTCCCAAAAGGCGTCATGCTGACACATAACAACGTCGTCAATAACGGCAAGCAAATTGGGGATGCCATGAAATTGACAGAGCAGGATCGGGTCTGTATTCCTGTTCCCTTCTTCCACTGTTTCGGCTGTGTATTAGGCACACTTGCGGCAGTTACGCACGGTTCTGCGATGATTTTACTTGAGCAGTTTGATCCATTGCGTGTACTTCAGGCGGTGCAAGACGAAAAATGTACAGCTCTTCATGGAGTGCCTACGATGTTCATTGCGGAGTTGAACCATCCGGAATTCAAGAACTTTGATACATCTACGCTTCGCACTGGTATAATGGCTGGCTCTGTATGTCCGATTGAAGTTATGAAACGCGTTATTGAAGATATGGGAGCCAGTGAAATTACGATTTGTTATGGGCAGACAGAGGCATCACCGGTCATCACGCAAACGAAGACGGATGATCCAATCGAAAAACGTGTATCGACAGTCGGCAAGCCACATCCGAACGTTGAAGTGAAAATTATCGACCCTGTAACAGGCGAAGAAATGCCTATCGGCATACCGGGGGAACTTTGCACGCGTGGCTATAACGTAATGAAAGGGTATTACAACAATGCGGAAGCGACACGTGAAGCAATCGATGAGGAAGGTTGGCTCCATACGGGTGACATAGCTGTTATGGATTCAGACGGCTACCTCGATATAACGGGGCGCATCAAAGACATGGTCATCCGCGGCGGGGAAAACATTTACCCGAAAGAGGTCGAAGAGTTCCTGTATACACATCCGGAAATTGCGGATGTACAAGTCGTGGGCGTGCCGGATGCGAAGTATGGTGAAGAACTTATGGCATGGATTATACCGAAAAAAGGCGTGCAGTTAGATGAAGAATCAGTGCGCGAATTTTGCAAAGGAAATATTTCTCACCACAAGATTCCAAAGTATATTGAGTTCACGGATGAATTTCCGATGACCGCCTCAGGAAAAATACAGAAGTTCAAACTGCGTGAAATGTCTGCGGAAAAGTCATATCAATAACAACAAGCGTATTCCCCGATATCCCGGGGAATACGCTTGTTGTTTCTTAGCCATTGTTGACATGATTCCATTCGTGAAAAGGAGAAAGTGAATCGTCTGTCCTCATATGAATGAAAGGTATGAGCCGTTTTTCGGGTGCCTCATTCTGGTCTGCGAAAAAACCGTCTAAAGGATTTGTGAAAGCTGCGCCATTCAAAGCGTCAATCTTGCTACATGCATAGTAGATAGTTCCGACAGTTGCCCAGTAGGCAGCACCCAAACACATTGGGCACGGTTCTCCGCTTGCGTAAAGCGTGCAATCCGATAAGTCAACTGAAGCAAGAGCGGAGCAGGCTTCCCGAATCGCCAATAGTTCGGCGTGGGCTGAAGGGTCATTGTGAAGGTGAACTCTGTTTGTTCCTCTCCCTATTATTTCACCGTTTTTTACGATAATTGCTGCAAACGGTCCTCCACCTTCTTTAACATTTTGAATTGCCATATCAATAGTCATTGTCAGCCATTTTGCATGTGTCATTTAATTAAACCTCCTGTCGAAATAATGTTATTTCCCGGGAAATTTAGGATGTATAAGATAATATCGTCGTTTCCCGTCTAACTATTATATAATATTTACCATCAATGTTTTTTAAAAAACTGATTTCCATTTATCAGAAAGGTGATATGATAGAATTCATAAAAGAAAAAGGAGGATTCATCATGTCTAATGACACATATCAGTTAATTGCAATTATTATATACATGGCGGCGATGGTTTTCATTGGATGGTATGCATTCAAACGCACTTCCAACCTCACTGATTATATGCTGGGAGGACGAGCACTTGGGCCGGCTGTAACCGCTCTCAGTGCCGGAGCTGCAGATATGTCGGGCTGGCTGCTAATGGGGTTGCCGGGCGCAATCTATCTCCACGGACTGGTTGAAGCATGGATTGCTGTAGGATTGACAGTGGGTGCTTATTTGAACTGGGTGTTTGTTGCACCGCGTCTTCGCGTTTATACGCAAGTATCAAGTGACTCCATCACGATTCCCAGCTACTTGGAGAGTCGGCTGAAAGACAAATCTCGTCTTTTACGGATTGCTTCAGGTGTAATCATTCTTATATTCTTCACATTTTATGTGTCTTCAGGAATGGTTGCGGGTGGTAAGTTCTTCCTTAGCTCGTTCGGACTGAACTATCATGCAGGACTGCTGATTGTTTCTGCTGTCGTTATCTTCTATACATTGTTTGGAGGATTCTTGGCGGTTAGTTATACGGACGTTGTTCAAGGTATCGTCATGTTCTTTGCTCTCCTCCTTGTGCCAATTTTCGGTATCTTCATCACAGGAGGGTTCGCAGAAACAACGGAAAGTATTCGTGCTGTCGATCCACAATTGCTGAACTTCGTGTCAGGTGCAACATTCTTGGGTGTATTGTCAGCGGTTGCATGGGGGCTTGGTTATTTCGGTCAACCCCACATTATCGTCCGATTCATGGCTCTCAGCTCTCATAAAGAAGCGAAAAAAGCACGTCGTATCGGAATCGGCTGGATGTTCCTGAGTCTTTTCGGAGCGGTTGCTACAGCCCTCGTCGGGATTGCTTATTATCAGCAGAACACAAATGCAACACTGGTGGATGAAGAAACGGTGTTCATTGTCCTAGGGCAAATCATCTTCCATCCATTCGTCGCGGGAATCATGCTAGCAGCAGTTCTCTCAGCTGTTATGAGTACAATTTCTTCGCAACTGATTGTTTCATCTTCCGCCCTCGTCGAAGACTTGTACAAAACGTTCATGAAGAAAGACGCAACGGATAAGCATTATGTATTTTTGGGTAGAATGGCTGTTCTTGCCGTTTCGTTAATTGCCATGGTACTAGCTTGGCCGAACAATGAATCCATTTTGAGTATCGTATCGTTTGCATGGGCTGGATTTGGTGCTTCATTCGGTCCAATTATCCTTCTATCTCTTTACTGGCGCAAGCTGACAACAAAAGGCGCGTTATGGGGAATGATTGCTGGTGCAATTACAGTCATGGTCTGGGGTAATGTCGATGCCTTATCGGGTACACTTTATGAAATCGTCCCTGGTTTCCTACTCTGTCTGATTGTTGCCGTTATCGTCAGTAATATCACTTATAAACCAAATGCCGAGATTGATAAAGAATTCTCAGCAGCACTTGAAATCCTTAACGAAGATAAGTAAGTTGAAAGCCTGCAGTGTATAGACTGCAGGCTTTTCTTCTATATATTTATCACTACTATTGAAAGAAGGGATATCATAATGAAACTTGATCATGTCGTTTATTTTACGGAAAAAGAACCAGCGGAAATGGTGGAGGAGCAGCAAGTAATCGGACGTCACGCCGTAGTTGGCGGTCGCCATGAGAAATGGGGAACGCACAATGCGTTGCTTTATGCAAAAAACGCTTACGTTGAATGGTTGTCTGTGGAGAAAATGAGTATTGCCCAACAAGTGGAGCATCCGCTCACCAAGCTGTTACTTCACGATCTGGCAGAGGGCGAAGGCTGGGGCACTCTATGTTTATCTGTCGAAGGGATTGAACAATTTAAAAAGGAAGTTGAAAATAAAGGGTTCCAAACGTCAGGTGTGATGGATGCACAACGGAGAACAGCAGATGGGAAGATACGGAAGTGGAAAATGCTGTTCGTCGATCAACCCGTATCAAACGAATTGCCTTATCCGTTTTTCATCGAGTGGGAAGAATCGGAAGGAATACGTTTTGCGAATCTCCGTAATGATGGAACGCTTACCCCGCACAATGAACAGTTGGAAATAACAGAGTGTGTATTCAGTGTCAAAGATCCATTGCGAGAAACGGCTGAGTGGGCGATTTTACTGTCGCAGAAAGTTGGCAATACTAATGATATCGCCCTGCCTAATGTAGTGCTGAGATTTGTTGCACATGCTGGCGATAAGGATAGGTTGACAGATGTTGTCATTGGACAAACTGATTGACAGGTCTGATTGATCCAATAGACCGCTGAATCCGTCGCATAGCCCGTCCGCTGCCCTAAAGTTACGGCTCATATGATAGACTGGATACACTTATGGATTATCTGGAGGGAGTAGTTGTATGGAGGTTTTAGTTGAACGGGCAGTAATCGTGGGGGTCCATGAACAAATGGATCAGCACTTTGAATATGCAATGGAAGAACTGAGTAACCTCGCAAAGGCGATTGATGTTGAAGTCGTCGGAGAAGTGACACAAAACATGGAGAAACGCAATCCATCCACCTATGTTGGAAAAGGAAAAATGGAAGAGATTAAGAACTTCTACGATGAATTGGATGCCAATTTGGTCATCTTCAACGATGAACTTTCGCCCTCTCAACTCCGTAATCTAGAACGGGAACTGGATTGCAAAGTAATTGACAGGACGATGCTCATCCTTGATATTTTTGTAAGGCGCGCAAGAACGAGCGAGTCGCGTATGCAAGTTGAGCTTGCGCAATTGCAATACATGCTTCCCAGGTTGGTCGGCTTACGTGCTTCTCTTGGCAGACAGGGCGGTGGAACAGGCGGCGGTCTCCAGAACAAGGGTGCTGGTGAAACGAAACTTGAACTCGATCGCCGGAAAATCGAGGACCAGATTGCAAAACTGCGCCGCGATCTTGACCATGTAAAAGATCAGCGTGAAACGCAACGTAAGCAACGGAAGAAAAGCGGTACGCCTGTCGTCTCGATAGTCGGTTATACGAACGCGGGCAAATCGACGCTCATGAACAAGTTGTTGGCGAAGATGGATATGGAGAATGCAAAGCAAGTGTACGAAAAGGATATGTTGTTCGCAACACTCGATACATCCATACGAAAGGTGAAGCTTGAGGATAATAAGGAATTCATCTTGACTGACACTGTCGGCTTTGTTTCGAAACTTCCTCACCATCTTGTAAAAGCGTTCCGCTCGACATTAGAAGAAGCGCGCGATGCAGATCTCCTTCTCCATGTAGTAGACGTATCGAATCCCGAACACGGCTACATGATGGAAGTGACGAATGACACACTGCAAACTGTCGGTGTTGAAAATGTGGCGACACTTAACATTTATAATAAGTCAGATATGGCGGACATTTCATATCCTGCAGTGAGTGACGATAGCATCTGGATTTCTGCAAAAGCAGGAAAAGGGCTGGATGAGCTCATTGAATTAATCAAAAAAAGAGTTTTCGAACAATACATCACTTGCAAGCTGCTTATTCCATTTGACCGTGGTGATATCGTCTCTTATTTGAATAACAAGGCGAATGTCAAGAATGTGGAGTATGAAGAAGAGGGAACATTAATGACTGTGGAAATGGATGTAGCAGAGCGATCCAAAATTGAAGAATTCATTATTAGCCATTAAAAAAACAGCACCGCCTGACTAGGGATGTCAGGCGGTGCTGTTTCTTCTATATAAGAGAAAGGGGGTGGGATAATTCTAGTATGCCCGCATATTCAAAGGTTAAACCTCTTGGAACTGATTATTATGCAGACGGGCAAAAATTCCGCCTTTCCTCACAAGTTCATCGTATTTGCCATCTTCTTCGATACCGTTATCTGTAACAACGATAACCCGATCGGCATCACGGATTGTTGCTAATCGGTGAGCGATTACCAATGTCGTCCGATTTTCAGAGAGTTCGGCGAGCGACTGCTGGATAATGCGCTCGGTCTCGGTATCGAGAGCAGATGTCGCTTCATCCAAGATAAGAATCGGCGGATTTTTCAAGAACATGCGGGCGATAGCGAGACGCTGTTTCTGACCGCCCGATAGTTTTAAGCCGCGTTCACCAATTTGTGTATCATAGCCATAAGGCAGTGCAGCGATGAAATCTTCAAGATGCGCTTTGTTCGCAGCTTTGATGATTTCTTCATCCGTAGCATCCAATTTGCCATAGCCGATATTTTCTTTAATGGTCCCTGTGAATAAAAAGACATCTTGCTGAACGATTCCGATTTGCGAACGCAAGGAATGCTGCGTCATATTGCGTATATCGATGCCATCGATGGAAATAGCGCCTTCTGTGACATCGTAAAAACGCGGAATAAGTGAGCAAATCGTCGTTTTACCGGCGCCAGATGGCCCGACAAATGCGACTGTTTGTCCTGCTCGGATATTCAAATCGATGCCATCCAATACAGTTTTGTTGTCGTCGTAGTGGAAATGGACACCATCGAAGGCGATATCACCATTCAAATGTCCTATGGCCAGCGCATCCGGGTGATCTTTAATTTCTGGTTCCTGTTCAATTAAATCGCGAAACCTGCGGAATCCTGCCATCCCTTTTGGATATAGTTCTAATAGGGCGCTGATTTTATCGACAGGTTTAATGAGGACATTGACGAACAGTACAAAGCTGACGAGCTCACCGTAAGACAATTTGTCGTTGAAAGTGAACCACGCTCCAACTACAAGTACGATAAGCGTGACCAGGCGGGTCATCATGTACATGCTCGAATGGGTCCAGGCCATGACTTTATAGGCAACGAGCTTGGCTGTACGGAAATTGTCGTTGTCGACACGGAAACGGGCAATTTCGAAGTCTTCGTTCGTGAATGATTTGACAACACGGGACCCTGACACGGAATCTTCCACTCGTGCGTTGACGTCCGCGATTTTACCGTACATGTTTTGCCATGCGGCATTCATTTTAATATTACAGAATGTCACAAGGATAATCAGAAACGGCACCATGATAATTGCGATAAGTGCAAGTTCCGGATTGATGGTGTACATGATGGCAAAAGCGCCGATGAGCGTCATGATTGCGATGAAAATGTCTTCCGGTCCGTGGTGGGCAAGTTCCCCGATATCGAATAGATCATTTGTGATCCTGCTCATGATGTGACCTGTCTTGGTGTTATCGAAAAATCGGAAAGACTGTTTTTGTACATGGTTGAACAGCTGCTGCCGCATATCGGTTTCAATATTGATGCCGAGTTTATGGCCAAGATAGCTGACTACATATTGAAGGAGTGTACTTAGTAGATAAATGAGCAACAGTATACTGCTTACTACGATAATCTGCCCCCAGTTTCCCTTGGGCAGCAAGTCGTCAATGAACCACTTGACTGCGACCGGGAAAGCAAGATCGAGCAATGCTACGAAAATGGCACTCGAAAAGTCGATGACGAAAAGCCGCCTATGCGGTTTATAATACGAAAAAAACTTTTTTAACATATTATTTTATCCCCTTTAGCTTGATAATTGCTAGTATAGCTGAAATGAAGGCAGAAAACGAAATATAATTTCCGAATCCGAAATAACGGACCCTATAGTTAAATGGATTCAACTGAAAGTATAAGTATTAGTAATCAATTAATAAGAACGATGGAACCCTTTGAAAGCTAAGCCGTATGAGTAAGTGTAGAAAATATTAACAATTGAGAGGAAGCGAACAACATGAAAAACTGGATAAAGGGGTTAGCGGCAGGTGTTCTTGTTCTCGGACTGGGTGCATGCGGTAATACCGCAGAGCCGAAAACGGATTCCGAGACGGGAAAGAAGGAGGAGGTTGCGAATGAAAGTAAACTGACAGCACAAGAAGTATATGAAAAAGCAATGGCGGTTTCCAATGAACAAAAAAGTATGCATGCAAAAATGGAAATCGATCAGCTTATTAAAATGCCGAGTCAAGAATTTGAAATGGACAGCAAGATAAAAATGGAAATGGATATGGTCATGGAACCACTTTCAATGTATCAGAAGATGAATATAGACATGGGTGAACAGGGTAAGACGATAATGGAAATGTATATGACGGACGCGGGCTTCTTCATGAGCAACCCTGAGTCTGAAGACTGGATTAAATTCCCGGAAGACATGTACGAAGAAATGGTTGGTCAAATGGCCGGCGGCGCGGATCCGACACTTGACATGAATATGTTTAAAGAGTTTATAGACGACTTCAAGTTTGAACAGACGGACGATGAATATATCCTGACACTTTCCGCGTCGGGCGATAAATTCACTGAGCTGTTCAAGAAAGTCGCAACTGAAAATATGCCTGCAGGTCTAGAAATGGATGATGCGCAAGCGGAAGTGTTGGAAAATATGGAAGTGGAATCACTCGATTATGAAATCTTCATCGACAAAAAGTCGTTCTACACGACTGCGTTCAATATGAAGATGGGTATGACGATGAAGATTGAAGGCGAAGAAATGCATATCAACCAGAAAGTACACGCGGACATCAGCAAGATTAACGAAATTGACAATATAGAAGTCCCGCAAGAAATACTTGACAACGCCGTCGATATTAACGAATCGATGGGACAGTGAAATAACGGAAGCCGGTTTTCTAGTAAAGCCATTAAAAAATCACGTTTTTAATTACGTCAGTAAATCAAAATTTTAAAAGGCGACATTTCGTTCGATTTGGAACGAAATGTCGCCTTTCCTATTCATTAATTTTGTTGCGATACGTCATAAAATCCTGATTCATTTGGGCTTGACCGCAAATATAGCCATCGCACCTTAGTAGTACCCGTCTGTTTACTGTATAACCTGTAACGATGAATTAGTCTTGCTTATGGCGGGAGGCATCCCCAAGCGCCGAATCGTATATGATGGGGGATCTTTATTATGTCTATAGTGTTGTTTTTTTATTACCAATCATAACTCAAGACGGCCGATAATCTGAATAAGCAGGTGACCAAGGGTATTCTCTACTGCTCACTATTCTCATTGATAATGATTTTCAGTAAATCGTTGACAGTCGTTTCTAGCGTGCTATAATTGAATTTGCAGCTAATTGATAATTGTTTTCATTAACGTTTTCTCAATTAGTTGTAAATAATCGATATCGGGGATACCCATGAAGATACGTTACTTGATCGTCGCAGTTATCATACTTTCATTCCTGTCATTATTTGTAGGAGTGAGCCATATTACGCCAATGGGTCTGCTAGATTTCAAATCGGAAGAAACTGAAATTTTCTTGATCAGCCGTTTGCCACGCCTTGTCGCCATTCTCCTTGCAGGAGCCGGGATGAGCATCGCGGGACTTATTATGCAACAGCTGAGCCGAAACAAATTCGTTTCACCGACGACAGCAGGAACTTTGGATGCAACACGGCTTGGGATTCTGGTCTCGATGCTGTTTTTCACGAACGCATCCACGATTGAAAAGATGGTTGTCGCATTTGTATTCGCGCTTGCCGGCACGCTGCTGTTTATGCAAATCCTTGACCGCATCAAATTCAAGGATGCGATTTTCATTCCACTCGTCGGGCTGATGTTCGGTAATATATTGTCTTCTATTACGACGTTTTTCGCTTACAAAGCGAACATCATCCAAAATATGTCGGCATGGTTACAAGGTGATTTTTCGATGATTATGAAGGGGCGTTATGAACTTCTATACATAAGTATTCCTGTACTGATCGTCACTTATTTGTACGCAAACCGGTTTACGGTTGCAGGAATGGGTGAGGATTTCTCGAAAAACCTAGGGCTTGCTTATAGGCGAATCGTCAATATCGGACTTATCCTTGTTGCACTTATTACCACCACCGTCGTCTTGACGGTCGGAATGATTCCCTTCCTTGGGTTGATCATTCCGAATATCGTTTCAATCTTTAAAGGGGATCATTTACAGAAGACATTGCCACACACGGCACTGCTCGGAGCGATATTCCTGCTGATCTGCGATATTTTAGGCAGAGTGCTTATCTATCCGTATGAGATTTCTATCAGTTTGATGGTAGGCGTTATCGGCAGTGGAATCTTCCTCTATTTATTGTTTAGGAGGAAGGCCTATGCGTAACTCAACGAAACTCATCATCTTCACTGCATTGGCCGCTGTCTTCTGTCTGTTGTATCTTTTCCAAGGACTAAATGGAAGTTTCGATTATGCATTACCGCGACGCGGCATAAAAGTATTGGCGATGGCTATTACGGGCGTTGCTATTGCTTATTCGACAGTCATCTTCCAGACGATTACACATAACCGTATTTTGACACCAAGCATTATGGGGCTGGACTCACTGTATTTATTGTTGCAGACCACCATCATTTTCTTCCTCGGTTCAGGGCATGTAGCAATCGTCAATAAACATGTGAATTTCATATTATCTGTCTTTGCAATGGTTGTATTCGCGCTTATCCTCTATCGCTTTTTATTCCGGGGAGGCAAACAGCCAATTTACTTCTTGTTGCTTGTTGGAATCATTGTCGGAACATTTTTTGGAAGCATTTCGACATTTCTTCAAGTGCTCATCGATCCCAATGAATTCTTGCTCGTGCAAGATAAGATGTTTGCGAGTTTCAATAACGTAAGTGGGGAACTCGTCTGGTGGGCGCTCGGTATCGTCGTCTTCAGTCTCATTGTCGGCTGGAAATATTTCAGCGATCTCGATGTGCTATCGCTCGGGAGAGATACAGCCATTAACCTAGGCATATCCTACGATAAGGTCGTCAAGACGATGCTAGTTCTATCAGCCGTCTTAATTGCAGTCTCGACTGCGCTAGTAGGGCCAATCACGTTTTTCGGTCTAATCGTTGCGAATTTGTCCTATCAGTTTTTCAAAACTTATAAACATAGCGTCTTAATTGCTGGCGCGTCTATTATGAGTGTTATCGCTCTTGTTGGTGGACAATGGGTTGTCGAACGGGTCTTCACGTTTTCGACGACGCTCAGTGTCATCATTAATTTCATCGGCGGCATCTACTTCATCTACCTACTATTAAAGGAGAGTCGGTCTACATGATCCAAGTCCGTGAGCTATCGAAGTTTTATGGTAAAAAAGCGGTCGTCGAAAAGGTAAGTGTAAATATCCATCGTGGTAAAATCACATCCTTCATCGGGCCGAATGGTGCGGGTAAATCGACGGTCCTTTCAATGGTAAGCCGTCTGCTAGATGCAGATACGGGGGAAGTGCTCGTCGATAAAGACAATGTCAAACAAATGAAATCGAACGACTTTTCAAAAAGAGTTTCCATACTGAAGCAATCGAACTTCATGAATGTCCGTCTGACAATCCGTGAACTTGTGTCATTCGGCCGCTTCCCTCATTCGAGAGGCAGGCTGACAGCAGAAGATTTACGGCTTGTCGAGCAGGCAATGGATTACATGGATTTAATGGATATGCAACACAAATATCTGGATGAATTATCGGGTGGACAGCGCCAACGTGCATTCATTGCAATGGTTATCGCGCAGGATACGGATTATATTCTGCTGGATGAGCCACTTAATAGTCTGGATATGAAGCATTCCGTTCAGATTATGAAGATATTGAGAAGACTCGTTGATGATTTAGGAAAAACGGTTGTCATTGTTCTGCACGACATCAACTTTGCATCCGTCTATTCGGACCGGATTGTTGCTCTCAAAGAGGGGCGCGTCGTCAAAGATGGCCCGACCAATGAAATTATAACTTCCGACGCGTTGAAAGAAATCTACGATATGGATATTCCAATTAAACAGTTGGCTAATTGTCGAATATGTGTATACTTCAATTCTTAATAGGGAGGGCGTAAAGCGCTCGAACGTAAGACATCAATTTAAGTGGGAAAGTTTAAACTTACAATAAAACTAAAAGGATGGTAATGATGAAGAAAATACTAATGACAATGATGATGTTCGCATTAATGGCTGTACTTGTAGCTTGTGGATCGAAAGATAATGATGCAGCAGACGATAAAACAAATGGCGACAAAACAGAGCCAAAAGTTGAAGGAACAGAAACAGCAGAACAGATGGTAATTACGCACGAACTTGGCGATACAACAGTTGCGAAAAACCCTGAAAAAGTTGTCGTATTCGATTTTGGTATGCTTGATACTCTTGATGAGCTTGGCGTTGAAGTTGCAGGTGTCCCACAAAAGAACGTACCTTCATACTTGTCAAAATATGAGGATTCAAAGTATGAAAACGTTGGGGCACTTAAAGAACCTGATTTTGAAGCAATCCATGCAATGAAGCCGGATGTTATTTTCATCTCAGGACGTCAATCTGCAATGTACAAGGAACTAAGTGAAATTGCTCCAACGGTCTTTGTGGGAGTGGATACAACTAACTACATGGAATCATTCAAAGAAAACATGGAAATGGTTGCTGAACTCTTTGGCAAGGAAGATGAAATGAAAGCAGAACTTGCAGACATTGATGAGAGAATTGCATCGATTAATGAAAAATCAAGTAAAAGTGATGAAAAATCATTGATCATTCTTGGAAATGAAGGAAAAGTGAGTGCATACGGCCTGAATTCACGTTTCGGTATTATTCATGACGTGTTCGGTTTTAAAGCGGCTGATGAAAAACTTGAAGTATCGACGCATGGTCAAAGCATCACATTCGAATACATTCTTGAAACAAATCCAGATATTCTATTTGTTATAGACCGTGACGCAGCGGTTGGCGGCGATGCAAGTGCCAAAGATTCAATTGAAAACGATCTTGTTAAGAAAACAAGTGCTTATAAAAACGGTAAAATCATTTACTTAGATCCGGAATATTGGTACCTGTCTGGCGGCGGGCTTCAATCCGTGAAACAAATGGTTAAAGAAGTCGAAGAAGTATTGTGAAAATAACAAAAGAGCCGATCCACTGAAAAGTGGATCGGCTCTTTTGTTTTTCAAGATATTGGGTATAGTAATGGAAAGCGGGCGGATGGAAATTCATATCGAAAACAGGTCTTATACATTTATAAGTCGTGAAAAGGGTGTTTTACCTGTCTAAATGATGAAGGCTTGCTGTTGATAGACTAAAGCTTACCCTCCAATCATAATAGTTTTTTTCTTGTCATATGTTGCGTAAGGGAAACTCGTAGCATACAATAGTTCTAACTTAGAAATAGAAAGAGGATGTAGTATGGACGGAAATGTACTGTTTGCACTCGCCCTTACTCTTTTTGCAGGTCTTGCAACAGGAATCGGGAGCTTACTCGCATTTTTCACGAAAAGGACGAATACAAAGTTCCTTTCAATAGCACTCGGTTTTTCGGCAGGCGTGATGATTTACGTTTCGCTTGTTGAGATATTTGTGAAAGCGAAGGATGCGTTGGTGTTAGATCTTGGAATGACCAACGGCTATTGGGCGACAATCGCGGGTTTTTTCGGGGGTATGCTACTAATTGCATTAATCGATCGGCTGATTCCCGCGATCGGCAATCCGCATGAAGTAAAAAGTGTAGAGGACGTGGATGCCGGTCCGACAAATGCTGAATATGCGAAGCTGAAGAAAATGGGAATGTTAACGGCCCTTGCCATTGCCATACACAATTTTCCTGAGGGGATTGCGACATTCACTTCAGCATTGCAGGATCCAACGCTTGGAATCGCCATTGCCATCGCGGTTGCGATACACAACGTTCCAGAAGGGATAGCTGTTGCAATACCTATCTTTTATGCGACTGGTAATCGGAAACAAGCATTTAAACTTTCTTTTTTGTCGGGACTGGCAGAGCCAGTTGGCGCAATTGTGGCATTTCTCATTTTGATGCCCTATTTGAATGGGATTATGTTCGGCGTCATATTCGCCGCTGTTGCAGGCATTATGGTGTTCATTTCAATCGATGAATTATTACCCGCAGCGCGTGAATATGGTGAAGCACATCTGTCCGTCTATGGTTTGATGGCCGGAATGGCAGTCATGGCAGTCAGTCTTGTTCTTGTAGCATAAAAAAACGTTGTGTCTACCTGTTATATAGGGTATCATTACTGGTGTAAAGACACCACGCTATACAACGAGGGGTAGACAAATTATGAAGAAGAAACAAGGGATTTCGAGGAATAAGTTATTAGTGCTTGCAGGAACGGGCTGGATGTTTGATGCAATGGACGTCGGTATTCTTTCATTCGTCATTGCTGCATTAGCGGTGGAATGGCACTTGACGCCATCTGAGATGGGTTGGATCGGAAGTGTCAACTCAATCGGGATGGCTATCGGTGCATTCGGTTTTGGCCTGCTTGCGGACAGGGTCGGAAGGAAGAATGTGTTTATGATGACTCTCGTGTTATTTTCGGTCGCAAGTGGCTTATCAGCGCTGACGATGACACTTACTGCTTTCCTTATCCTGCGCTTTTTCGTCGGAGCGGGGCTTGGGGGGGAATTGCCTGTCGCGTCAACATTGGTATCTGAAAGTGTTGCGGCGCATGAAAGAGGACGCATCGTCGTCCTACTTGAAAGTTTCTGGGCGGCTGGTTGGCTGATTGCAGCCTTAATCGCTTATTTTATCATTCCACACTACGGTTGGCGCGTTGCATTGATTATTACAGCACTTCCTGCATTTTACGCCATTTATCTCCGAAGAAAATTACCGGATTCTCCGAAATACGAAGCAGAGGGAAAGCCGAAGCAATCTGCTGGTGAAAAGATCAGAACGATCTGGTCAAAGAAGTATGCACGGCGGACGCTTATGCTATGGATCGTCTGGTTCACAGTAGTGTTCTCGTATTACGGCATGTTCCTATGGTTGCCGAGTGTCATGGTAATGAAAGGTTTTGATTTGATTCATAGCTTCAAATATGTTCTCATCATGACGCTTGCCCAGTTGCCTGGCTACTTTACAGCCGCTTGGTTAATAGAAAGGGCAGGCCGGAAATTTGTTCTTGCAACGTATCTTTTGGGAACTGCGGCAAGCGCCTTGTTTTTCGGCAATGCGGAAACACTTCCATTGCTGCTCATTTCAGGTGCGTTATTATCTTTCTTCAACTTAGGTGCATGGGGGGCGTTATATGCGTACTCTCCGGAACAATATCCGACGGCAATCCGTGCGACAGGATCCGGAATGGCGGCTGCGGTCGGTCGGATCGGCGGTATTTTCGGCCCGCTACTTGTCGGTTCCCTTCTGGCGGCAGGCTACGGATTCGGTACTGTTTTCGGCATCTTCTGCGGAGCGATCATTATCGGTGTGTTAGCAGTCGTGTTTTTAGGAACGGAAACGAAACAACAGGAATTGGAGTGAGCAATGTGCCTGCCCTTTATTAAAGGGCAGGCACATTTTTTTATACTCAGTAGTGCCAATAATGGATGGTAGGGGCTTTTCTTTTGATGGGTATACTTGTTTTGTTAGAATGAAAAGACAAGAAAGAGGTGCTCTGATGTTCCGTATACCTGAATCGATTGCGAATCTTGGCCGAGAGCGTATTGAAGGTTTTCCTGTGGAAGGATTCATTTACGGTGAAGGTCCGAAAAAACCGAAGCTGATGCTAATCGGAGAAGCGCCAGGTGAATTCGAATTGGTCGATGGCATCCCGTTCATTGGCCGTGCCGGAAAAGAACTGATGAAATCCCTTGCGACAATCGGTCTGACGCGAGAAGATGTGTACATAACAAGTGCAGTCCGCAGCAGGCCGTATAGATGGGGGACGAAAAATAACCGCGATGGAACGAAGACTGAACGGAAATATAATCGGCCGCCGAAGATGAAAGAGATTTTGGCACATGCTCCCGTACTCGATTATGAGCTGGCGAACATTGAACCGGAACTCATCGTCACGCTCGGCAACGTCGGATTGCAGCGGTTGCTCGGCAAAGAAGCGAAAGTGACCGAACTGCATGGCCAATTGTTGAAGCGGCCGATCCAATATTTGAACGAACTGGATGATACGACATTCAACTGGACGCAGAAGTTGTATACAATCGTACCGACATTCCATCCGGCATCAATCTTTTATAGACCATCCCATAGACCTTCGCTAGAAGCGGACTGGCTAGAGATTGGTCGGATTTTACGAAGTAATGTGTGACTCCAAAGAATTGATTTTCGGACAAACGCTTGTTAAGCGTCGATATTTTAAATGAAGTGCGGCAGGATAATGATGTCGCAGATTTCGAAAGGATGGAACTTTATGATCCGCTTTGACAATGTAACAAAACGCTTTGATGATGGTACAGAGGCGTTGAAATGTGTTTCCGTGACAATCCCCGCGCATAAGTTGACGGCAATTATCGGTCCATCCGGCTGCGGAAAGACGACGCTCATGCGGATGATCAATCGGCTGGAAATTCCGACAGAAGGCGCCGTTTATATAGACGAGCTACCGATTTCCGAACGTGATGGGGTTGAGCTACGGCGCTCAATCGGCTATGTCATTCAACGAATCGGCCTCATCCCCCATATGACGATCGAAGATAATGTTGCGCTTGTTCCGGAATTGCTCGGGTGGGATAAAATGAAAATCGAAGCCCGTGTTGACGAACTGCTCGGTCTGGTGGATCTGGATCCGTCTGTATTCAAGAAGCGCTATCCGTTTGAACTGTCAGGCGGGCAGCAACAACGGGTTGGAGTGAGCCGGGCTTTGGCCAGCAATCCGAAAATCATTTTAATGGATGAGCCATTTTCAGCTCTTGATCCAATCAGCCGTGAACAGCTACAAAAGGAATTAAAAAAGCTGCAGAGGAAAATCCGAAAGACGATAGTTTTTGTAACGCATGATATGGACGAAGCACTAGCCATTGCCGATCAAATCATCATTATGCGGGAGGGGCAGATCGAGCAGATGTCTTCGCCTGCTGAACTGGTTGAAAATCAGGCGACCGATTTTGTCCGTGAATTTATCGGACAGGAACGGATTGACAGGCAACGGAACTTCGGTCAGAGGTCTATCAAGGAGTTCACCAGATTCTATGATGACACATGGAGCGGTGAAACTAGGAAAGTCGCTTCCACGCTGACAGTCGATGACGCGATAGCTGTTTTAGATGCCTATCCTACTAGCCGTTTGGCAGTTACTGAAGCTGAAGAGGTCATCGGTTACATCGGCCATCATTCACTCTTGCAGGCAGCGATGGAAAACGGGAAGTGGGTACAGTCATGAGGAACTTCATCGACACAGTGAACAGCCGTTCAGACATGATTTTTGAAGCTTTTCTCCAGCACATTTTCCTGTCTTTCGTGGCACTAGCCATCGGGATTTTCATTGCATTGCCAGCCGGGATGCTGATTGCCCGTCACCGTCGTTTTGCAGAACCAATCATCGGCGTGGCCGCCATATTACAAACGATACCGAGCCTTGCATTATTTGGATTTCTCGTACCATTAATCGGAATCGGCTCTAAAACAGCTCTTATTGCACTAATCATTTATGCGCTGTTACCGATTGTGCGAAATACATATGCAGGTCTAACAGGCGTCGATGAAGCGGTTGTAGACGCAGGGCGGGGAATGGGTATGACCCCGAATCAAATCTTGAAGAAAATTGAATTTCCGATTGCACTGCCCGTCATCATGGCAGGCATCCGGACGGCGACTGTACTGACGGTCGGTATTGCCACGCTTGCAACGTTCGTTGGAGCAGGCGGGCTTGGAGATGTCATCTACCGAGGATTGCAATCTTATAATAATGCGCTTGTCCTTGCAGGGGCGCTGCCTGTAGCATTACTCGCCATCGCTTTTGACTTTATCCTGAAATGGGTAGAGAAGAAAGTGACACCAAAAGGAGTTCGACAATGATAGGGGGAAGAAAGTTGAAAAAAGGTATTGGAATTATTCTGCTGTCCTTAACGTTGCTGCTAGGAGCATGCGGCGGTAAAGAAGAAATTGTCATTAGCGGGAAACCATGGACGGAGCAATTCATCCTGCCCCATATTTTAGGTCAATACATTGAAGCGGAAACAGATTATAAAGTGAAATACAAAGATGGTCTCGGTGAAATTGCAATTATGACGCCTGCAATTGAAAAAGGCGATATCGATCTTTATGTGGAATATACGGGATCTGGCCTAAAAGATGTTTTGAAAGAAGAATCGAAGGCGGGAGAGAGTTCTGAAAGTGTTTTGAAACGAGTTAGGAAAGGCTATGAAGATAAATTCAAAGTGACATGGCTTGAGCCGCTCGGTTTCGAAAACACCTATACACTTGCCTTCACCAAGGATAAGGAATACAAAGCGACAACCTATTCGGAGCTTGCAGCAATTTCAGAAGATGAAGAGATGGTATTCGGTGCACCGCATGCTTTCTATGAACGACAGGGTGATGGCTACGAGGATATGGTGAAAAGCTATCCATTCACATTCAAAGAAACAAAAAGCTTGGATCCGAATGTTATGTATGAAGCGGTGAAAAATGGAGATGTTGATGTTATACCGGCGTTTACAACTGACAGCCGCATCCAAATGTTTGATCTTTCGACAACGGAAGATGATTTAGGGTTCTTCCCGAAGTACGATGCAGTGCCAGTCATCCGTCAGGAAACATTGAAGAAATTTCCGAAGCTTGAAAAGGTACTAGGCAGCCTGGCAGGGAAGATTACAGAGGAAGATATGTTGAAAATGAACGCTCGCGTTGACTTGGATAAAGAGAAACCGGAAGACGTTGCAAAGGAATTCCTTCTAGAGAAAAAGTTGATTGAGAAATGAAAAGAAGCCGTTCCTGCTCATCCAGGAACGGTTTAAATTATTGCTGAAAAATTATTAAATACCGTACTGTGAATAATCTCCAACGTAGGGAATACACCTCCGGAATTCAGGTGTCCTGCGCTTTTGTTCAATACTCGGTATTGGTTCACGTGAATATAGGGAATAGTAAGTAGAAAGCGGAGGTTGATTGCCATGTATACACCCATAGACAAATCATTTTTTGAAGCGCCTGGCCTCGAACTGGCAAAAAATCTGCTGGGTCAATATATTGTTCATGAACAGGCGAGTGGTACGATTGTCGTCCGTATTGTCGAAACGGAAGCGTATCAAGGACCCGAAGACAGGGCGGCACATAGTTTTGACAATCGTCGGACGAAACGGACGGAAATCATGTTCGGAGCCCCGGGCCTTGTTTATACCTATCAAATGCATACGCATACCTTGATGAATGTTGTGGGGGGACCCATCGGCACACCCCACGCCATTCTTATCAGAGCTGCAGAACCGGTAGAAGGATTGGATTTGATGCGGGAAAATCGTGGAGATCACTTGAAAATGAAGGATTGGACGAATGGTCCTGGTAAATTATCGAAAGCAATCGGAGTGACTATGAAATATTATGGTCATCATTGGACTGAAAAACCTTTATATATTGCTGAAGGCGTCGCACCGGAAGAAATTATGGCGGGTCCCCGTGTCGGCATCGGGAATTCAGGCGAGGCGGTCCATTATCCATGGCGCTTTTTTGAGAAAGATAATCAATATGTCTCGAAATATCGACCCTAAGTTTAGTAATTATCAGGGCAGGGAATAGAAAGAGAGTATTATCAAAAAGGGAGTGTATTTTAATTGGCTAAAATAGCGACTTTAATCACAGATCTATTTGAAGACTCGGAGTACACGGAGCCGGCGAAAGCCTTTAAAGAGGCCGGTCATGAAGTAGTGGCCATTGAAAAAGAAACCGGTAAAACGGTGAAGGGAAAGCAAGGAAATGCAAAAGTGACGACGGACCATGGGATAGATGATGTGAAACCGGAAGAATTTGACGCATTGTTCATCCCAGGTGGATTCTCGCCCGACCAGCTACGTGCGGACGAGCGTTTTGTGCAATTTACGAAAGCATTCATGGATGATAAAAAACCTGTATTCGCAATTTGTCATGGCCCTCAGCTATTAATTTCAGCGAAAGCGCTTGAGGGAAGAGACGCAACGGGCTATCAATCGATAAAAATCGACATGGAAAATGCAGGGGTGAAATATGCGGATAAAGAAGTTGTCGTGTGCCAAAATCAGCTCGTTACAAGTCGTTCGCCCGAAGATATACCAGCGTTTACCCGTGAATCACTTAAACTGCTCAAAGGGTAAAAGATTCTCCATAAATAGTATATGTATTGAGAAAGGTCAGGTAACTGGCCTTTTTTGTTGTTGAAAAGCTTTCAAAAGCGTGATAAGTTAGAAGAGTACCAAAACACGCGGAGTTGTGAAGAATGAATTCTAACTATTTTGTAGAATTGGTAATTTCGGGTGTGGTGAAATAATGGGGGGACATCATGAAGAACATACTTAAAATGGGAAGCGCTTTCATCGGTATTATCGTTGGGGCAGGATTCGCTTCCGGACAGGAAATTCTACAATATTTTACAAGTTTCGGCCTTCTTGGAGTTATGGGGGCAATTATTTCGACAGCATTATTCGCATATCTTGGAATGGTTCTCACTCGACTTGGAAGTCGCATGCGGACGACTTCGCATAAAGAGGTAATTTACAAAATAAGTGGTCGTTTTTTAGGGGTTATTGTTGATTATATAATTATTTTCACTTTGTTCGGCGTTGGGGTCGTCATGATTGCGGGGGCGGGGTCAAACTTGAACCAACAGTTCGGATTACCGTCGTTTGTAGGCAGTCTTCTGATGGTTGTTCTCGTCATGTTGACGGTTGTTCTAAATGTCAATAAGGTGGTTGGGATAATTGGAAGCATCACGCCATTCCTAATTATTGCGGTTGTTCTAGTATCGGTTTACAGTTTGATGACAATGGAAGGTTCATTCGCTGATCTCAATTCAACTGCACTGCAAGTGAAAACGACATTGCCGAACTGGTTCATATCCTCCATCAACTATGTCTCTTTTAACATCGCGGTTGGTGCTTCAATGGCCTTAGTTATGGGTGGGGCGGAGAAGAATGAGAAAACAGCTGCATGGGGCGGACTTGTCGGTGGACTCGGTCTTGGGATTCTAATTTTGCTTAGCCATTTGGCGATATTTGCTAAAATAGAAACAGTTGGGGATGCTCAAATGCCGATGCTGGCAATCATCGACGATATTTCTCCTATCCTTGGTATTTTCATGGCGTTTGTCCTATATGGTATGATCTTCAATACTGCTGTTAGTATGTTCTATTCTTTCGGAGCGCGTTTCGTACAAATTGATACGAAGAAATTCAATGTTTTCGTTTTTGTTACACTCATTATCGGATTCTGCTTAAGCTTTGTCGGCTTTACTAAGCTTGTAGCTTATTTTTATCCACTTATCGGATATCTCGGCCTGTTCCTTGTTGCAGCGCTTATATTTGCATCGTTCAAGCTTCCGACCAAAGTCGGAAAATAAGGTTATTTTCTGCAATGAAACAGGGACCCCCACGAAGTATTTCTTCGTAGATGGACCCTGTTTTTTTGTTCGTATTTTTTTATTAGTCATTCTGTTTATACAGTTACAAGTTCCATTTCTTCTGCGGGACCGAAGAATTCGAAGTTGATTTTCTCTTTTGAAATGCCTAGTGCATATAAATCTTTAATGACGGACTGCATGAATATTGTCGGTCCGCAGACGTAGATGTCGCTGCCTTCTATGACGTGGGCTGCAAGGAACTCACGGTTGATGAAACCATCGCCTTCATCGGAATATAGAACAGCATATGTTGAGGCAGGCATCGATTCATTCAATTCGCGTAATTTTGCATCGAACGCTTGGTGTTTCCGAGTACGTGCCGAGTGTAAGAATGCAGCCGGGCGTTCCGGTTTGTTTTTAGCGATCGAATCAAACATGCTCATCATTGGGGTGATACCGACACCTCCACTGATTAGTGTAACAGGATTGGTGCTTTCGGTATCGAGGTGGAATACACCTGCGGGAACACTAACTTCAACTATATCGCCTACATGCATTTCCCGGTGAAGGTTAACCGACATTTTGCCGTTTGGAGTGGTTTCATCCTCACGTTTGACTGAAATTCGGAAAAATTCCTCAGTCGGTGCTTGTGATAAACTGTATTGACGATTCAATACATACTCTTCACCAGGGATTGTAACGCGTAACGTAATGTATTGTCCCGGTTTGTACGAAGGCAGTTTTTGACCATCGACAGGTTTTAAATAAAATGATGTAATAACATCGCTTTCGACAACTTTATCCGCAATTTTGAAGTCCTTGAAAGTTTTCCATCCGCCGTCCATTTCCTCGGCTTGTGTGTACATCTCTTTTTCGATGCCAATAAAGACACTGGCGATGACTTCGTAAGCTTCTCCCCATGCGCCGATAATTTCAGGAGTTGCGGCACTTCCTAATACTTCTTTAATGGCACCTAATAGGTGATAGCCGACAATCGGATATTGTTCAGGCGTAATGTTAAGTGATTTATGTTTGTGGGCAACTTGAACGACAGCCGGTAAAACCGCTCCGAGGTTATCGATGTTTGCGGCTGCCGCGTAAACCAATCCTGCAAGTGCATTTTGTTGGCGCCCTTGTGATTGATTGGCGTGGTTGAAGATATTTAAAAGTTCCGGATGCGCCTCGAACATGTTTTTATAAAATACTGTTGTAATTGTCTTGCCGTGTTGCTCCAATACAGGTACTGTCGATTTGATAATGTCAATGGTCCCTTGTGATAGCATGTGGTAGCACGACCTTTCGTATTTGTTACCTTAACTTTAAACCATAAAGAAGTTTAAATATATATTTAAAATATATCTTTAAGGAGTGTTAGAAATTTAGCCACATTTCTTTCACGCAATTGCCACAAAGGTTATGATAGTATTTGAAAGAGCGGTGAAGTTATGCGTCTGACGATGTATACAGATTTTTCTTTACGTGTTTTAATTTACCTTGGTGCGAAAGAACCTGAAGAAATTTCGACTGTACAGGAGATTTCAGATACGTACAGCATATCGAAAAATCATTTGACGAAAGTTGTACACGAACTTGGCAAGATGGAATTGATTGAAACAATTCGGGGACGAGGGGGTGGCATCCGGATGAAGGTGAAACCTGAAAACATCAACGTCGGTGAACTTATTCGAAAGACGGAGGATGACTTTCATCTCGTTGAATGTTTTAAATCAGAATCGGTCAGCTGTATACTTTCACCGGTTTGCCGGCTGAAAGGTGCATTACACGAGGCGTTGAATGCTTACTTAGCGGTTTTAGATAAATATACGGTTGCCGATTTCATTAGTAATAAAGATGAACTTGCAGCGATTTTGTTTAACCGTCCATTATGATAAAATGAAAAAGAATATAAAAAGCAGGGGGTTATTTTACATGGAAAAGGTTTTTGTATTTGGACATAAAAACCCTGATACCGATTCAATCTCTTCGGCGATCAGTTATGCGTATCTGAAGCAACAATTAGGGTTGAACGCGGAAGCGGTAAGACTTGGCGATATAACGAGCGAGACGGCATATGCACTTGATTATTTCGGTTTTGAAGCGCCGCGTCTTATCGAGAAGGCTGCCCCGGAAGTGGCGCAAGTCATTCTTGTCGACCATAATGAAAAACAGCAAAGTGTGGATGATATCGATGACGTGCAAGTAATCGAAGTTGTGGATCACCACCGGATCGCCAACTTTGAAACGAATGACCCTCTGTATTATCGTGCAGAACCGGTAGGGTGTACGGCAACGATTTTGATTAAACTCTATAAAGAAAACGGTATTGAAATACCTAAAAACATTGCGGGACTTATGCTGTCTGCACTTATTTCAGATTCCCTGCTATTCAAGTCGCCGACATATACGGATCAAGATCGTATTGCAGTCGAGGAAATGATTGCTATCGCAGGTGTGGACGCGCAAGAGTATGGACTGGCCATGTTGAAGGCAGGTGCAGATTTGAGCGATAAAACGCTCGAAGATCTTGTGAAACTTGACGCAAAAGAATTTACGATCAATGACGTAAAGATTGAAATTGCACAAGTAAATGCAATCGACATAAATGATGTCATGAACCGGCAGTCGGATTTGGAAGACCTTCTATACCGTGTTATCGCTGAAAAAGGTCTTGATCTGTTCTTGTTCGTTGTTACGGATATACTGAACAATGACTCGATGGTCCTAGCGCTCGGTAAAGAAGCGGAACGCGCCAGTGCTGCATTCAACGTTGTCCTCCTAAACAATACGGCAACATTGAAAGGCGTCGTATCCCGGAAAAAGCAAATCGTTCCGGTATTGACCGAAGCATTGAAATGATATAAATAAAAGGTTGCAGTCCATGACAAATGGATTGCAACCTTTTTTGTTTTAATGGCGGGTGGGATTGAGTAGTGTTTTGGGTTTGCTATCCCAGTTTTCGAGATTGTCCTTGCAGTTCATGCTGGAGCAATGCCTAACCAAAATGCATCGAATCGCTCACTTAAACAAATGCCGCAAATATCTTTCGGGGTCATCTAAAAAAGTCTTCGTCATGCTGACATGTTCGATTTCATTAAACGACACATTCACAAGATTCCCGTCTTGAATTTCATATAAATCTGCGCCTGGGTACGCCATTAGAATCGGCGAATGAGTAGAGATGAGGAACCGTGCGCCTTTGGCAACCATATCATGGAGGATTGCCAGCAATGTCAGTTGCCTGCTGGGTGACAAAGGTGCTTCAGGCTCATCCAGAATATAAAAGCCGTCTGGCCGAAATTGTGCTTGGAACAAGTCGAGAAAGCTTTCTCCGTGCGACCGTTTTTCAAGTCCTTCGCCGTATAAATCCCGAAGTTCATAATAGGTTCTTGCATAGGGCAACACTTCAAGGCTATTCGGGTCGCGTTTTCGAATCTCTTCCATTGTTTGTCGTGCTTCTTCACGGATATTGGCGATGCTTCGTGTATAAGTAACGAAGTCGGATGCTCTGAAGAAGAAGCCGTTGCCTGTCTTTACTGACCAAATTAGCTTTAATTCATCTGCCAATTCAAACGCCGGGGACAAGGAACGGTCCAATTCCATATGTTCTCCACTGATTAACGTGCTACCAGCAGCAGCTGCAATGCCTTCAAGCAGCGTCGTTTTGCCGCTCCCATTATCCCCGGCAATGATCGTCACTGGGGACTTCAATGTAAGGGCTTCAAAATTTTGAATGACATCCGGATTGAAAGGATAGCGGTCTTCATCAGATCGACGGACACGCTGGACTTCACGTAAAGTCATTACATCACCCCTTTCCGACAGTATACCTTAAGTAGGGAGGGTTATCAGATTACAAATTTAGCGGTTTTGTCGCGGGGCCTTCGAGGACGGATCCATCTTTGCGAAAACGTGAGCCATGACATGGGCAATCCCATGTTTCATCGCCATTATTCCATCTCGTCCGGCAACCCATATGCGTACAAATAGGGGAGTCTGTCCGAGTAATGTGGCCGCTCGTGAACTCTTTTAAGACAAGTCCCGTAGTTTTCAATGCTTGTAATAAAAATGAACCAAAGCCTGTCCGGTCAGGAGAATAAAGGCCGGAAGCCCGATTAGGTTTTCCGACGATAAGGTCAGTGATGATACGTGCGCTTGCAATCGAATTGGATAAGCCCCATTTTCGATACCCCGTGCTTAAATAGACGTACGGCATGCTGGACGAAATAATTCCTGCGTACGGAATCAGATCCGGTGTTTGTGGGTCTTGTGCGGACCAACCGTGCGTCATCGTTGATAAGTTATACAATTCTTTCACATCGGTATAAAGCCGATTGTAGTGGACTAGTGTTTCACGCTCCATTCCCGCCTGGTGGCTTTCACCAGATAGCAGAAAAAATGTTTTTTCGTCAATTTGGGCTGTCCGGATGGATCGTTTCGGCTCGTCGACTGCAATGTATTGGCCACGGAGCGCCATATTTCCTTCTGCTGAGACGATATAAGAACGATCGACGGATAGCTTCATGATTTGCAGACCGCGCAGTGCTTCAATTGGATAATGTGAACATAAAATGAGTTCAGTGAATTGGACTTCATGTCCCGATTGTAAAGAAAGTAGGCGTTTTTTCAAATCCATCAGTATGACATCCGATTGCTCGTATATTCGCGCGCCGGCTTCAACTGCAAGTTGTGCAAGATGTTGTCCGAATCGTACAGGGTGAATCTGGTTTTCATTTTTCAGTGTGATAGTTGCGTCAATCTGAATCGGTAATTCCGAGTTCTTCCCGAATTCACCCGGAATACCGAGTTCCTCGTAGGCTTTCATTTCATAACGAAGCAAATCGGTGCCCAGTTTTGATTGGGAATACAGAATGGAGTCGGCTGCGCGCAATTCATCTTTTTTTGCAATGGATTTCCCGAATTGTACGGCTGCATCGTTTATATCGAAATAGAGTTTCGCGTTGTCCTGTCCGAATTGTTTCAGTAATTTTGCGTAAACGAGGTCATGCTGGGCGGTCAGTTTTCCCGTGGAGTTTCCCGTCGCGCCGGATAGGATTGTATCTTTTTCAAGAAGGATAACGTCTTTTCCTTCTTTCGCCAGGAAGTACGCATTTGCAATTCCGCTCAAACCGCCCCCGATAATACAGACATCGCAAGTGATATCCTCGTCAACTTCAGGATATGGTTTACGTGGATATGCGGTACTCAGCCATAATGAATTAGACATTATATTACCTCCGTCAAGTATGCTTGAAATTATAGTAAGCATATTTATTGTTACCCTCTTTGATCGAATTTAAAATGAAGATACGAGAGGTGGTTGGAATTGAATGAAAATTGAAATATGGTCGGATTACGTCTGCCCGTTTTGTTATATCGGCAAACGTAGATTAGAAGAGGCGCTAGAGCAAACGGGTCTTGGGGACAATGCTGAAATAGTATTCAAAGCGTACGAGTTGGATCCGAATTCGCCCGCCGAATCAGATGCACCGATACAAGTAGGCCTTGCGAAGAAATATGGCATGAGCGTTGAAGAAGCGAAAAAGATGACGGATAACGTGGCGGCGCAGGCACAAACGGTTGGATTGATTTATGACTTCGACAAGATGACACCAGCCAATACATTCAATGCACACCGTCTTGCAAAACTTGCTGAGCAGGAGGGTGTCGATAAAACCGTATCGGAAAATTTACTGAAAGCCTATTTCGTTGATGGGGAAAAGATAGGAGTGGACGACGTGCTACTTCGAATTGCAGAAGAGGCGGGGATTTCTCGCAACCGTGCGAAAGATATGCTGGAGTCCGAAGAATTTACCGAAGAGGTTAAAATGGATATCTCAGAAGCTGGACAACTTGGCGTGAAGGGTGTTCCATTTTTTGTGATTAATCGTAAATATGCAATTTCAGGAGCACAACCGGCTGATGCTTTTGCGAATGCGCTACGACAGGCTGCGGAAGAAGAAACCCAATAAAATCGGCCATGCAATCATAATGATTGCATGGCCGATTTTTATTTATTGCTTTGTATTATTATCTAGACTACAAATGCCAATCCGATTGATGACTGTCAGGATTAAACGGCGCCCTACGCTTTAGTTTATTTTATTCAGCAGGGTTAGCTTGTAATTCGATTGTGATTTTTATGTCGTCGCCTACAAGAACGCCGCCTGCTTCCAGCGCTTGGTTCCATGTAAGACCGAATTCTTTTCTTGAAATTTTACCTTCAACTTCGAAAGCCGCTACACCTACGCCCCAAGGGTTTTTGCCTGAACCTTCGTATTCCGCTTCAAATGTAACTTTTTTCGTTACGTCTTTAACGGTCATATCGCCAGTTACGTCGTATTTGTTGTCACCTTTTTTCGCGATATCCGTTGAAACAAATGTAAGGTTCGGATATGTTTCTGCATCGAAGAAATCTGCGGAACGAAGGTGATTGTCACGATCATCGCTATTTGTGTGGATTGAGGAAGCATCGATTTTAAAGTTGATTTTCGCGCCTGTCAAATCTTCAGGGTTTCCTTCGATTGTACCTTCTACTCCTGTAAAACGCCCTCTAACTTTTGAAACCATCATATGTTTAACTGAAAAACCAACGTTTGTATGTGAAGCGTCTACTGTCCATTTTGTCATTATGAAAAACTTCCTCTCTGTTTAAGATATGTTCCTACTATATTCGGTATTTATCTTGAAGTCAAGGTATTTATACGGATTGATTTTAAATAGGGGTAATAGTATGACTACTATTCGATGAGAATTCCTTGTCAAAAGAAGAGTTTGCAAGCATACTATTAAAGATGAAAAGCTTTAACTTGAATCAGCAAAAGTCTGCGACATCATAGTCGGTGGATGAATGCAAAAATACGTATAAATCAGTGGGGATGCAAACTCCCTGCTGATAGGGGAGGAATGAAGTTCAATTCCTCCTTGTTAAGCCTCCGGCGGATGTCACAAATTTTGAAAGGAGTTAATCTCGCAAAATTTGGACGCAATTACGCCGAGAAGTAATTGATTTTGAAAGGGTTGAATGTTGATGTCGAAACATCAATGGTATGAAGATCTTCAGGAAAAAATGCCACAAGGCACTCTACTAATAGACGAACCACTAGGCAAATATACGATGACAAAACTTGGGGGAGCAGCTGACCTACTTGTCATCCCGGGAACGATAGATGAATCAGAAATCGCGGTTCGCTACGCATATGAAAATGAAATTCCTTTGTTATTGCTTGGAAATGGGTCGAACATGGTTGTCAGGGATGGCGGTGTCAGAGGTATTGTCCTTCATCTGTCGGAGCTCAGTGACATAAGGATTGAAGGTTCATTTGTGCATGCAGAAGCGGGTGCCCTAATTATTGATGTATCAAAACGTGCAGCCGCCGCAACCTTGTCCGGCATTGAATTTGCCTGCGGGATTCCAGGTTCTATTGGAGGTGCAATGGCGATGAATGCCGGTGCATATGGCGGGGAAATAAAAGATATCATCGTACAGGCGACGGTACTGACGAAAGCAGGCGAGCGGTTGGTTCTTTCTAAAGACGAACTCGAACTTGGTTATCGTCGAAGCATCATTTCGAAAAATGGCTACTTTGTTCTATCTGCACTTTTCCAACTTGCGCCGGGAGACCGGGATGTCATTGATGCAAAAGTGGCAGACCTTACCCACCAGCGTGAGTCAAAGCAACCGCTGGAATATCCTTCTGCAGGAAGTGTGTTCAAACGTCCACCGGGTTATTTTGCAGGCAAGCTTATTCAGGACTGTGGCATGCAGGGGAAAGGGCATGGGGGAGCGGAAGTTTCATTGAAGCATGCTGGCTTCATTATTAATAAAGACAATGCGACCGCTTCTGATTATATTCAGACAATCGAAATGGTACAGGCGGAAGTGAAAAAGAAGTTTGATATCGAGCTGGAGCTTGAAGTGAAAATTGTAGGCGAAGAAACAGCAGAATAACAAAAAAGCGGATAACCCATAAATGGGCTGTCCGCTTTTTGTTATATCTTTGATCAATTCGTTTTACAAGAGAACAGGGAAGGATCGGTCACTTGGTCATCTGTAACGTGAACTTGGCACATTTTATTGTTGCTCATGAATTTGAAAATGCCATTATTGAAATCAGTACCGACTTCCTTAAAGAAAATACCCTCAAAGCGGGCTTCTTTCGACAGTGTGAATTTGACGCTGAAACCGGTACCGTCCTCGACTAAGTAGGCACGAACACCTTTTTCAAACATGCCGTCAATTTCATCTTTGATGGCACGATCGACAGAAACGACATGAAAGTCAACGAATGTAATCTCGCGTAGCAACACGTTCATGAACGAACCTTTCGTAATTTCCTCCCATCTGCTTTGGGCGGTTTGTCCGATAATGATTTGTGTGATGTTATTTTCATGCGCCACTTCTTTAATCACTTTTGCAGAAGGGCGTTTTTCATTATCTCGGATGATGAATTCTTCTACTTCCAACTCTTCGGCCAGTTCTTTCCATCGATCCACGTAGTCGGATTTTTCCGCGTCAAATTCATCATAAGGTAGCGGGTCAACAGTTAAAATATACATTGGACAATCCATGATTGTTGCGATTTTATGTCCTCGTCTAATGAGACGTTCACCATTTGGACCGTAGTAGACACAAACGAGAATACTCTCGTCCATACGACCTTTTACTTTGCCCATGACGGTAGTCACCTCTTAATTAATATTTGTTATCTGAATTCATGCTTGAAGTTTATGTTGATTGAAAACCAAGCTATTATATACGAAAATGCGTCATTTGACAAGAAGAGGTTAATTCGAAATGCTTTAAAGTGTTAATTATACATTTATAGTGTATAATTTTTTGTATAAACTCATCGAGTTTCCCCTCATACTGTTATCTATAGCTCCCTATTATCCCGTCAGTAACGACGCAGGTCAAGTATGCTCGTTACAATTTAATGAAACTTTACAAACCCACATACTAAGAGCTGTATTTTTCTGTATACCTTTTCGGTGATTTAATTCTACCGGTTTAATCTTTTTAGCATTGGAGGTCTGTATTTGTTAACAATTACGATAGCTATTTTCATCCCGTTTTTGGCCGCCATTTTTGTTCCGTTCATTTACAAGCGGGTGCGGAGCCGGAACATCGGTTGGTTTGTCATGGCCGTTCCGCTGACGTTGTTCATCGCTCTCGCCAGTTTCATTCCGTCTGTTGCGGGCGGGAAAACGTACATACATACAATTAGCTGGATTGATTCTGCAGGAATCAATTTCACTACATATCTTGACGGTCTTAGTATGATTTTTGGGCTTTTGATTACTGGGGTCGGGAGTCTTGTCATTCTCTATTCCATATATTATTTATCCGAACGTGAAGCATTAGGGCGTTTTTACGTTTATCTTCTTATGTTCATGGGCGCGATGCTTGGTGTCATCTTTTCGGATAATTTAATGGTACTATACGTATTTTGGGAATTGACGAGCATTTCGTCGTTTCTATTGATTGCGTTTTGGTATCACAGGAAAAAGTCCAGGTCCGGAGCACAAAAGTCGATGATCATCACCGTGTCAGGCGGGGTGGGGATGCTTGCCGGTTTCATCATGCTGCATACGTTGACAGGTTCGTTCAGTGTACGCGAAATTATCGCCACGATTGGTCAGTATACGGGCGAAAGTCTTTTCTTGCCGGCCATGATGCTCGTGTTATTTGGTGCATTTACAAAGTCCGCACAATTTCCGTTCCATATCTGGTTGCCTGATGCAATGGAAGCGCCTACGCCGGTCAGTGCTTATCTGCATTCTGCAACAATGGTCAAGGCGGGGATCTATCTCGTTGCACGCTTTACACCGGTGTTCGGAGGGGAAGCGGTGTGGTTTTACACAGTAACTGGTGTCGGGATATTTACCTTATTCTGGGGTTCAGTGAACGCGGTTCGACAGACGGACCTCAAGGCGCTGCTCGCTTACTCGACAATCAGTCAGCTTGGTCTGATCATGAGCCTTTTCGGCCTTGGTTCCGCGGCGCTCAACGGAGGCTACAGTGCGGACTCGGTCATCTATACGCAGGCAACGTTTGCCGCTTTGTTCCACCTTATTAACCACTCCACGTTCAAAGGTGCTCTCTTCATGGTTGTCGGTATCGTCGATCATCAAGTGGGAACACGGGATATCCGAAGGCTTGGCGGACTGATGTCCCTTATGCCTGTAACGTTTACTGCCGCTGTCATCGGAAGTTTTTCGATGGCGGGATTGCCACCGTTTAACGGTTTTCTAAGTAAGGAAATGTTTTTTGAATCGGTTCTGATTATACGTAACCTTGATATTTTTGCGATGGGTCCCTTATGGGGGAGCATAATACCTGTCGTTGCATGGATTGCAAGCGTACTAACGTTCGTTTATAGCATGATTATCGTTTTTCAGACGTTTTTGGGGAAACATCAGCCGGACCGTCTTGACCGGAAAGCGGTTGAAGCTCCAGTCGGAATGCTTGTCGCTCCGTCAATACTTGCCACTTTTGTTGTCGGAATTTTCTTCTTCCCGAATATAATCGGAAATTACGTATTGCGTCCGGCGATGGCGGCGGTCTATCCACCGTTTAAAGGAGCTGAAGGACTCGTGCCACATATATCTGCGTGGCACGGTTTCAATGCGCCTATACTGATGACGATTGGCGTTGTCGTACTGGGCGCGTTGCTCTACTTTTTCCTTCGTTATTGGCGCGGAATCTATTCGATTGCCCCGATGCGATGGAACCTCGATACTGTGTACAATGGTCTTTTATTACAGTTGGAAAAAGGTTCTGCTTTCTTGACGCGAACCTATATGACGGGTTATCTGCGGGATTACCTTGTTTATATCTTTATATTCTTCATCGCGACAGCAGGCGGGGGGCTCTTATGGGCTGGCGGTTTTTCGATTGATCTGTCCAATGATGCTTCCGTCACAATCAATGAATACATCATCATTTTAGTAATGATGGGGGCAAGCGTTGTAATCCTCTTTGCGAAGTCACGTATAACTGCAATTCTATTGAATGGTGTTCTTGGCTATTCAATCGCTATTCTCTTTGTCGTGTTCAGGGCACCGGATTTAGCTTTGACGCAAATCATAGTGGAAACTGTAACGACAGCATTATTTCTCCTCTGTTTTTATTTTTTACCTGAATGGAGCAAGGAGAAATCAACATTATCGTCTAAAATGGGTAGGGGAATCATCGCCATTTCAGTCGGAAGCGTTGTCACTGTTCTGGCACTCGTTGTGCAAGGTAATAAAATGTTCGAGTCGGTTTCCGTCTACTTTGAAGATGCTTACGAGTTGGCAGGAGGAAAAAATATCGTCAATACGATACTGGGCGACTTCCGTGCATTCGATACGATGCTTGAAGTTGTCGTGCTTTTCATCGCCGGGATCGGAGTGTTTACATTAATCAAACTGAAGGCGGGAAAGGGGGATAAGGACGTTGAAGATCAATGATGTCATTTTACAAACAGTGACGAAAATTGTTGTATTCATCATTTTGACGTTCGGCGTTGAATTATTCCTGTCGGGCCACAATAATCCCGGAGGTGGATTCATAGGCGGTCTGGTCCTTTCCTCCGCTTTCGTTCTGCTCTATTTGGTGTTTGATATCGAAACGGTCCGTAAAGGTATTCCATTCGATTTCAAGAAGATTGCGGCATTTGGTGCATTGCTTGCGGTCGGGACGGGTTTAGGATCAGTACTATTCGGTTCTGCATTCCTAACCCAGACGGCCAGCCATTTTAATTTACCGGTATTCGGAGAAACGGAACTGTCGACTGTGGTTCTATTCGAGGCTGGAGTGGCACTGACTGTTGTTGGTGTCGTCGTAACAATTATTTTAAGTATTAGTGAGGATGTGTAGCGGATGGAAACGTTAATAACGATACTCGTTGGAGTGCTGGTAACGGTCGCTGTCTACTTGCTGCTATCCAAAAGCCTAGTTCGTGTCATATTAGGAACAGCTATCTTGTCCCATGCTGTGCATTTACTTTTGATGACAATGGGCGGGCTGAAAAAAGGGGCCGTTCCGCTGTTGGGTGAAAATGCGGAAAACTATGCGGACGCTCTTCCACAGGCACTTATCCTGACGGCAATAGTTATCAGCTTCGCAGTGACTTCATTTTTACTGGTACTTGCTTATCGTACATATAAAGAGACTGGATCGGATAATCTCGCTGTATTGAGAGGGTTCGAAGATGAATAATATTGTTGTAATGCCAATGGTCGTACCTTTATTGACAGGAATATTGCTCGTTTTTTTGAGGTCCCAAGTAAAAATCCAACAGTTGTTGAGCATTTTTTCAATCATAACAACCGCTGTAATCAGCGTTTATATTTTAAACCTCATTCAGGAGGACGGTGTTTTACGGATTGATTTTGGTGGATGGATGCCTCCGTATGGAATTTCGTTCGTCGCCGATTCATTTTCCGTCCTGCTCGTACTGACGACAGCGATTGTAACTGGAATTCTCTTAATCTATGCATTTTCATCCATTGGGCGGGCGCATGAGAATATGTTCTTTTATCCGTTCGTCTTTTTCCTCATTGCAGGTGTTAATGGGTCGTTCTTGACAGGTGACCTGTTTAACCTATTCGTCTGTTTTGAAGTGATGCTTTTATCTTCCTATGTGCTCATTACACTTGGGGGCAGGAAGGTCCAGCTCGTAGAATCAATTAAGTATATTTCTATAAATGTATTGTCATCCTGGTTTTTCCTTGTTGGAATAGCCTACTTGTACGGTACGGTTGGTACGTTGAACATGGCGCATCTTTCAGTGCGTATTGCCGAGGTCGGGCAAGGACCATTGCTGACGGTAATCAGTATCATCTTTCTCCTCGTCTTCAGTTTGAAGTCAGGTCTTCTCCTCTACTTCTGGTTGCCGGGATCGTACAGCGCGCCGCCGACAGTGGTTGCGGCTTTGTTCGGAGCGCTGCTAACAAAGGTTGGTATCTATGCGATGTTCCGTGTGTTTACACTCATTTTTTATCACGAGCAGGGTGTTACGCATTTGCTGATCGGTATTATGGCAGCCCTTACGATGATCGGTGGAAGTATCGGTGCAATCGCCTATAATGACGTACGGCAGATTGTGTCTTATAACGTCGTCATTGCGGTCGGATTTATACTAGTAGGACTTGCCGTTTCAACGGAAATAGCGTTTCAAGGGTCAATTTATTATCTGATCCATGACATGATCATAAAAGCATTGCTGTTCCTAATTGCAGGAACGATGGTCTACTTGACCGGAACGGCAAGGATTGAGCAGATGAGCGGATTGATTCGTAACTATCCATTGCTCGGCTGGCTGTTTTTCATTACAATGCTGTCACTTGCGGGGATACCTCCGCTGAGCGGCTTCATCGGGAAGGTCTATGTCGGACAGGGAGCGATTGAAGCAGGTTCATATCTTTTGCTGGCAATCGCCTTCCTGTCAAGTATTTTCGTTTTGTACTCGCTGCTACGCATTTTCATGAACTGCTTCTGGGGTGAGACGATTATTAATGAAGATGATGATGTCCCGCTTAAAAAGGGCATGCTTATTCCACTCGTCCTATTCGGTATACTGACGATTGTGCTGGGAATAGGAGCGGAGGGGCTTGCGCCATATGTTACGGATGCAGCTCGCACACTGGCAAATCCTGAAATCTATATAGACGCGGTTTTGAATGGCGAGGGTTAATCAGAGACAGTCCCACGTCCATTGACCGGAAAGAAGAGGTGAACGTTGATGCCTGCACAGTTACTGTTAAATTTATTCATAGCTTTTCTTTGGATGCTCCTGATGGACGAAGATGAGCTGAAATTTACGACATTCTTTGCCGGCTTCCTTGTCGGGATTGGAATCATATTTTTCATGCACCGGTTTTTCGGAACGCAATTTTACTTGCGCCGTTTGTATGCAACAATCAAGTTGCTGTTCATCTTCATATCAGAGTTGACTAAATCGAGCATAGTCGTATTGGAACAAATCCTCAGCCCGACATTGAAAATCAAACCGGGTATTTTCAAATATGAAACGGTTTTGGAAAGCGATTCGGAAGTGACCATGCTTTCACTGCTTCTGACATTGACTCCAGGGTCAGTCGTCATGGAAGTGTCACCAGAGGGAAATGTTCTTTATATCCACGCGATGGACGTCGAACAATCCCGAGATGGACTTTTAATGCAGCTACATAATTTTGAAAAAGCGATCATGGAGGTGACCCGCTGATGATTGAAATGATGCTTACAACTTCGCTTGTATTATTCTCAATAACGATTGCTATCGCCGTAATCCGGATCGTTCTCGGTCCATCGATGCCGGACCGTGTCATCGGGCTCGATATGATCGGTGTAAATCTGATTGCCACAATAGCAGTCATTTCAGTGATGATGAACACAAAAGCATTTTTGGAAGTCATTCTCATATTGGGGATTCTCTCGTTCATCGGAACAATTGCCTTCTCAAAATTCATCGAGAGGGGTGTTATTGTTGAGCGTAAACACGATCGGTGAATTCATTGGGGCGTTTCTAATTTTGACGGGCGGGATTGCCAGTGTGATTAGTGTCTTCGGGCTTCTTCGGCTGCCTGATGTCTACACGCGATCCCATGCTGCAACGAAAAGTTCGACCCTCGCTGTATTGCTCACTTTGTCAGGTGCTTTCCTGTATTTTTTATTCACTCAACATTTTGTAAGTGTACGTCTGCTACTTGGGATTGTCTTCGTCTTTCTGACTGCGCCGGTTGCGGGACATGTAATTGTTAGGGCGGCTTACAGGTCGAACGTGAAACTGGCGGATATCTCCACTGAGGACGAATTGTATGAGGTTTTGCATAAGGAAAAAGTGGAAGAGGATGGAGCTGGCCGATAACGGGCTGGCCCGTCCTCTTTTATTTGTTTATTTTGGTGGGGGAATGCGGTCGACCATATCCCAGCCTACACACAGACCCTTTAACATCAAAAGCGGAACGCCGATAATGGCGTTCGTAAATGCCCGATTGGCCACGTATTCTCTTGTTTTTATCAGAAGCAGTCTTAGTCAGATCATCGATGGATGAATTTCATGAACCGCGCAATTTTCAGCACTCCCAAAAGGACTAGCAACATGCCGGTTAAAATAGTAGCAGCAAACAAATACTGTGATTCATGCTCATTTACCAATAAAACCATAGCGACTGCCATTGCATCGGTTGCAACGGAACTCATTTCTGGCCGTCCGCCGCCGAATCCGTATTAACCGTGCCGTACTATACCGGGAAACGGTAACTTCATTCCTATTGATAACGTAGAATTTCATCGATAAGAAAAATATTCAAACAACCGTTTGATTAACCTTGCAACTTCAGAAAAACTTGCATATACTGAACACAATCAAACAAATATTTGAATGAGGTGTAACCATGACGATAAAAGAAGTATGTGAAGTGACAACGGTTCATGAAGAAGTTGTTGGCCGTGTGCGGAAAATGCTCCCTGACGTGGGTGCAACGGTCGGGATTTTCAAGGCGTTGGCTGATGAAACGAGATTGAAAATCGCTTTTTCGCTGACCATAGAAGAAGAAATGTGTGTCTGTGATGTTGCAGCTGTAATCGGTTCTTCGGTTGCAACCGCCTCCCATCACTTGCGTTATTTGCGGGAGCAAGCACTTGCCACCTCCCGGAAAAAAGGGAAAATGGTATACTATTCGCTCGCGGATAATCACGTTCACCAGCTAGTGAAGGTTGCGCATGAGCATACGATAGAAGGTGTTGAAAATGGCAACGGTTGAAAAGAAGGAGTATCGATTGGAGAATTTAACATGCGCAAGTTGTGCGATGAAATTCGAGAATAACGTCAAAAGTCTGCCATCTGTCCAGGACGCGCAAGTAAACTTTGGTGCATCCAAATTAGCATTCAGCGGCTGTGCAACTGTGGAAGACCTGGAAGCAGCCGGCGCTTTTGACGGCATTAAAGTCATTCCGCTTCAGGGTAAGAAAACTGAGCCTAAGACGCCTTTCTTTAGACGCAAGGAAAATCTTGTGACAATTTTTTCGCTAATGTTCTTACTGATAGGAATGGCTGTATCATTTCGCTATGCAGAGACGCATCCGGCGGCAATCGTTCTTTTCGCCATCGCCATTGTGATTGGTGGAACAGGCATCTTTAAGACAGGTTTACGAAACCTAGTGCGGTTCGAATTCGATATGAAAACACTGATGACAATCGCCATCATCGGGGCGGCAATCATTGGAGAATGGCGTGAAGGTGCTGTCGTTGTCTTCCTGTTTGCGGTCAGTGAAGCATTAGAAGCCTACTCAATGAATAAAGCGCGCCAGTCCATTCAGAAACTGATGGATATTGCTCCTCCATCCGCCATAGTGAAACGCGGGGAAGAGTTTGTGGAACTACCGACAGAAGATATAATTGTCGGTGATATCCTCATCGTGAAACCAGGGCAGAAAATCGCCATGGACGGCGCTGTACTAACGGGGACCTCCACGGTGAACCAGGCGGCAATTACAGGTGAATCGACTCCCGTTCTGAAAAAGTCGGGCGATGATGTATTCGCTGGGACGCTTAATGAAGAGGGAGCACTGGAAGTGACGGTTACGAAGCTTGTCGGCGATACGACAATTGCGAAAATCATCCATCTCGTGGAAGAGGCACAGGCCGAAAAAGCGCCGTCGCAAAAGTTCGTCGATAAATTCGCTAAGTATTACACGCCAATCATTATTGTGATTGCGATTCTTGTGGCCATCGTTCCACCGCTGCTCGGCGGGGAGTGGCATATATGGGTCTATCAAGGCCTTGCTGTACTCGTCGTCGGTTGTCCATGTGCACTGGTCGTATCCACGCCAGTTGCGATTGTCACGGCGATTGGAAACGCAGCACGTCAAGGAGTGCTTATCAAAGGTGGCATCCATCTTGAAGAAACAGGGCGGCTTAACGTTGTCGCTTTCGATAAAACGGGAACATTGACGAAAGGGTATCCGGAAGTGACGGATTTTATCGTCCATGAAACTGCAAATCAAAAACAATTACTGAGCGCGATTGCGGCCGTCGAATCGATGTCACAGCATCCGCTGGCGAAAGCGGTCGTCGATTACGCCCGTGAAAACGGGGCGCAGAAAATCGATGTGACCAATTTCCAATCGGTTACCGGAAAGGGCGCCTACGCTGAAATTGATGGTGTGACAACTTATATCGGCAGCCTTAGCTGGGCGGGGGAATTATCTTCATTGCCGGAAATGATGTTGCAAAAAGCGGCAAGTCTTCAACGGCAAGGGAAGTCAGTCATGGCGATCGTCACTGGTGAAAGTTTCAGTGGATTGCTTGCCGTAGCAGATCCGGTCCGTGGGGAAAGTCGTAAAGTCCTGCAACAATTGAATAGCATCGGTATCCGTCATACGGTCATGTTGACAGGCGATCACCAAGTGACGGCGGAAGCGATTGCTGGTGAGCTGGGTGTTACGGATGTACGCGCCGGTTTAATGCCTGAAGATAAATTGATGGCCATAAAACAATTGAACGACCAATATGGCCGTGTCGCCATGGTTGGTGACGGCATCAATGATGCACCTGCCTTAGCTGCTGCGTCCGTCGGGATTGCGATGGGTGGAGCAGGCACGGATGCAGCATTGGAAACGGCAGATATTGCATTGATGGCGGATGATTTAGGAAAACTGCCTTATACAATAAAATTAAGCCGAAAAACGTTGCGAATCATCAAAGAAAACATTATGTTTGCATTAGGTTTAAAAATTATAGCGCTGCTTCTGATCATTCCCGGCTGGCTGACATTATGGATTGCCATCTTTGCGGACATGGGCGCAACGCTGCTTGTCGTGCTGAACTCACTACGGCTGTTGCGCATTCATAAGTAAGCAGTTTTTATACGGAGGCGAATTCTGATGCATTTACAGGAATGGACAATGGAAGAGCAGGAACAGCTCATTCATTTCATGACAACGAATACATGGCCTTACCATGGCAACTCCGACCCCGGTCGCCATCTCATCGAGAAAGCGATTGAAGAAGGCGGTTATGGGTCGGATGAAGTGAAGACGTTCTGGGTGGAAAATGACGACAAAGCAAAAGTGGGCATTGTGAAAATTTATGATTTGCAAGATGCCATTCCATTATTCGACCTACGGATTGCGGATATGTCCAGAGGAAACGGCTACGGTCCGAAAGCACTGCGGCTTGTGGCTGAATATGTATTCGGTTTGTCCGGCAATAAAATCCGTCTTGAAGGTCATACGAGGCAGGACAATCTGGCGATGCGAAAAACATTCGAACGTGCGGGTTTTGTCAAAGAGGCGCATCTTCGAAAAGCATGGTTTTCGCCAAAAGAGAATTCGTATTATGACGCAGTGACTTACGGTATTACTCGGGAAGACTTTATGGCGGGTACAACAACACCTGTCATTTGGGAAGATGGGGAAAAGCAACGGGACTCTGCAAGGTCCCCGCGTATACCGGAATTTTCGAATACATTCGAATCGGAGAGACTAGTTATCCGGGCGCCGGAACTTGGCGATGCATTGGATGCTTGGAATGCAATCCGTGACTCGCTGCCCGCTCTGCGAAAGTGGATGCCGTGGGCACAACCGGACCCTGAGTTACACATGACGGAAGAGAGTTTGCGAAAAGCGGTGGCAAATTTCATCACTCGTGATGACTTGCGCTTTCATCTTTATCAAAAAGAGAGTGGGAAATTCATCGGTTCGTCGGGTCTTCATCGAATCGATTGGTCGATTCCGAAGTTTGAAATCGGCTATTGGCTTGCTACGGAATTTGAAGGTCAAGGCTATATGACGGAAGCCGTGAAACGGATTGAACAATTTGCATTCGAGGAACTAGGAGCACGCAGAGTGGAAATTCGTTGTGACGAAGAAAATATGAAGAGCCGCAGTGTCGCGGAACGTGCAGGTTTCACGCTGGAAGGGGTTTTAAAACAAGATTCCTTATCACCCGACGGTAATATTTTACGAAATACATGTATCTATGCGAAAATAGACTAATGAAAAGCGGAAGGCGCCGTTTAGCCCCGAAAAGTAGGCGGGATGTAGTTCAATCCCGCCCTACTGGAAGGCTTGAAGTTAAAGGCGTTCTTTGCCTTTATCAGCAAGACTGAAGCGACTCGAGGGGCTGGCGCCTGTAGCTAGACAAGAAAAGCGGAAGGCGCCGATTAGCCCCGAAAAGTAGCCGGGATAAAGTTCAATCCCGCCCCGCTGGAAGGCTTGAAACTGAAAAGGGATGCCGACATTCGTCGACATCCCTTTCGTTACACGCTCCGTCTTCCGGTCACAATGTTGATAATAAATACGATAACTGCGATGACTAGAAGAATGTGGATTAGCCCTCCACCTATTTTGAAAACTAGTCCTAATAACCAAAATACGAATAGTGCTACAATGAGTAGCCATAGAATTCGGCCCATGTGATTCACCCCTTTATTAATCTACTCTGAATTTACCCCGTCTATGGATTAGGTAAACATGGAATTCTAGAATTGGAGTAATTGGGGAAGAGTTCGGGCATACATACTGGAGGCGGTACGATTGGCAACACCAGGTATGGAAGACTATCTTGAACAGATTTATTTGCATATCGAAGCGAAGGGCGTTGCGCGTGTATCAGATGTTGCGGAAACATTGGCGGTCCTCCCTTCATCCGTCACGAAAATGGCGCAGCGTCTTGATAGAGAAGGTTATATTGTCTACGAACGCTACAAAGGTCTGGAATTGACGGAAAAAGGCTCTAAATTCGGGAAAAAGCTTGTCCGGCGCCATGTGCTTCTGGAACAGTTTCTACGAATCATCGGAGTTGATGAGGAAAATATTTATGGCGACGTGGAAGGGATTGAACACCATCTGAGTTGGAATGCGATGGATCGAATAACCGATCTTGTCGAAGCGATGGAACAAGACGATGTGTTTGTCAAAAAATTACGGGTAATGGATCAGGAGAAAGAGGTAGATAAAAATGGAACGACTTAAATCAGGCTATACAGCTGAATTGGAAGTATTGGAGCAAGACGGTTCAAGATGGGCATTGGATGGCGATGGCGATCATATTATGATGAACGCATCCGATGCAGATGAAAATATTCAATCTGGGGATATGGTCAACGTCTTCCTTTATACGAACAGGCGCGGAGAGCTCACTGCGACGATGCAGATTCCGAATATGACTGCCGAGACATTTGGCTGGGCACGCGTAATCCGTGTGGATGATCATGAAGGCGTCTACGTGGATATTGGTTCATCAATCGAAGTACTTGTGAATAAGAATGATATGCCGAAAGTGCGTGCGCTTTGGCCGAAGACGGACGACGCGCTATATATGACGCTGCGGATGGATTTAGGCGGTACGATTTTCGGCAGACTCGCAACAGAAGAACGGGTAATGGAACAAATTATCGAAGCACCGACATCCCTCTTTAATAAGGACATAAAGGCCCGAGCTTACCGATTGCTGCCAGTCGGTTCATTTCTGCTCAGTGTCCCGGAAAATTACCGTATTTTCATTCACAATACGGAACAGGCTCGGGAACCTCGTTTAGGCCAGGAATTGAATGTGCGCATTATTGGCGTCCGTGATGATGGAACGCTGAATGGATCGATGCTGCCACGCAAGGAAGAGCGACTGGGGGACGATGCAGAAACGATTCTCCGTTACTTGAACGATGTTGGAGGGCGGATGGCGTTTACTGATAAATCGACGCCTGAAGAGATAAAAGAAATGTTTAACTTAAGCAAAGCGTCCTTTAAACGTGCACTCGGCAAACTTATGAAAGAGGGCAGAATTGAACAGGGCGATGGTTGGACCATCCTGAAATGATACTTGAACGAGGGAACTTTTCTGACTGCGAATCGTATTAATTCGTATAAAGAAGGAGTGAATATCATGAAACGTCTACTGATAATGATGGCGTCTGCCTTACTTGCAATGGGAGTTTTGGTTCCCGGAACGGTAAAAGCGGAAGAACCGGTCATCAATGAAAAACTTGGTGTGCCGATCGTCGTTTACGGTGCAAACTTATCCGATGCTGAAAAAGAAAGTGTGAAGAACAGTTTAGGCGTTGCAAACGAGGCGGAAGTTGAAGAAATAACCGTCGACGGCAGCGACCTTGTGAAATATATCAAAAATGGCAATAGCCAGGCAAGAATGTATTCTTCTGCAAAAATCACAAGGCAGGAAGAAGGCAAAGGACTTGTCATCTCAATTGTCACGCAGGATAATATCACACAAGTGACACCGGAAATATATTCGACTGCAATGTTGACTGCTGGAATCGAAGACGCGATTGTTGAAGTGGCATCGCCGAAAAAAGTGACAGGCCATTCCGCGCTCGTCGGCATATACAAAGCATACGAAGTGACGGGCGAGACACTCGATACGGAACGGACAGATGTCGCAAATGATGAATTGAATCTTGCAACGAAATTTGCAAAAGAAACCGGTGTCGATAGTGACAAAGTGGCCCAGCTATTAACAGGCATAAAAAAACAAATCGCTGAGCAAAATCCCGCGACAAAAGAAGAAGTTGAAAAAATCGTCGCTGAACAATTACAAAAATACAAAATCGAGCTAAGCGATGCAGACCGGCAATTGCTGATCGACTTAATGGATCGAATACGCAACCTCGACATCGATTTCAATAAGTTATCCGAACAGTTGTCGGATATGACAACGAAAATCAGAGATACTATCGGAGAGATCGACCCGGGATTTTGGGATAAAGTGAAAGAGTTTTTTGCTAACTTGTTCGAATCAGTTCAATCTTGGTTTAAGTAATAAGACCGCGATTCAGTGTATAATGGCTGGAAACCAAGTAAATGGAAAAGGGGTAGTATATATGGAATTCAAATTTGTTGAGCTGGGCGGGGATGCATTCGCATTCCGTTATGATGAGAATGGAAAAATGCTGGCGGAAATTACATGGACAATTCTTGGGGATGTCATGGTTATGGACCATACTTACGTATCCCCGGACCTGCGCGGGCAAGGGGTTGCCAAGAAAATACTGGATCGCGCGGCGGATTACGCACGTGAACAGGATCTAAAAATGGAGCCCGTTTGTTCGTATGTTGTTACGGCATTTGAAAGATACAAAGAATATGAAGACGTTAAAGTGTAAAATGGACACAATAAAAGGCAATCCGATTATTTGTTAATACCGGATTGCCTTTTACATGTCAATAGAAGAAGGTAGAGTCATTCATATCCCTCACAGTAATGTAATCAAGTACAAAATACCTGTCAATACAGATGCACCGGCGACAGTATACATCATGTCGGCTTGACTGAAAATCAGTTTTTTCTCCATTTGTAGTGTCCCCTTTCTTAAAAAACTAATAGTGGTGTGTACATATCAAATACCCCTTTCCGCTTTCATTAAACGTCTAGTCTTGCATAATGGCTTATTTAATACTGTAAGGAAATATGAAACTTATTCTTTTGTAAAACGTATAGACATATATATAATAAGTTGAAGTATTGGTGGGAATCTTTACTTTAGCCTACATAGATTAAGATAGGGAGGTGCATATCATGAATCGTACAGCAGAGAAAGTATTGGCGATAATAAGTGCTGTTTTGACGGTGATTGGTATTATTCTAAGCTTTGTTTCATTGGCTTTCTTTAACTATTTGAAATCAGATCCGATGATTCGTACCGAAATTGAGGCGGAGTTGCTGATGGATGCGACTTTAACCCCTGCGGATGTCGATATGTTTTATTCCATTTCCAATTTCATCGGCGGCTTTATATGGTTAATCATAATTGGTTTACTAATAAGTTTGATTCTGATAATCATTGGATTAGTAAATATTTGGAGCAACAAAAATCCGAAGCTTGCCGGTACATTGTTCATCATTGCCGGTTTAACGGGAGGAATTCTTAACCTGACATCGATTCTGCTTTATATCGCGGGAATTCTTTGCATTACCAAGAAACCACCGACGCCGCGTGAAACACAATTTGTAGATGAGCAGTATGACGGGACGATGAGACCGCTATAAACAAGAAAAATCGCTTTCCCCATTATGGAGGAAAGCGATTTTATAATTTCTAAGCAAGTACGGGACTGTGAATATAGTATACGTATTGTGCAGTCTCCACGGGATGACCTTCAAATTGTTCTTCGAAGACATCCAATAGACGGAATCCCTGCTTTTCACAAAAGGCTCGTCCGGTTTCATTGTGTCCGTCTATATAGACGAACAGCTGCTGTGCATCTGAAAGCATGGACAGAGCGTACTCAAGCAGCTTTTTTCCGTATCCCTTTTGCTGATAGGAGGGCAAAATACACATCGCAGTCAATTCAGAATCGCCATCTTCGTCTCTTTTAGTGAAATTGGCAAAACCGATAGGGACCCCTTCACATTCGGCTACGAGTACATATGTCCTCTCCATGCGCATCAACATCATCGCGTCCGAATAAGAGCGGTCAATAAATGATTTTTGGATTTCTTCGGGAATAGTATCTTTATACGTTTCGCTCCAAGTATTAAGAACTATCTGTTGAACGTGCATACTATCCTTAGCTGTCATCAGTCGGATCATTGCACTGTCACCTCTGCATTTCTTTTCGTTATTATAGCAAAAAACGTGGGTAATAACTACCGCTGTAATGAAAATGATATATATGGGAGAGATTAGGTATGAAGTGGACGTATAACAAATTTGAAGCATTAACCAGTCGTGAAGTATATGAAATGTTGAAATTACGGGTTGATGTATTTATTGTTGAACAAAATTGTGCATATCATGAAATTGATAATTTCGATTACGAAGCACTCCATATATTTTGTACGGATGAGGCGGGTTTGTCTGCATATGCACGACTCCTTCCAGCTGGTGTGAAATATCCGGAACCATCCATCGGTCGTGTGATTATCAGGCAGGACAGAAGGGGTCTTGGACTTGCACATGAGCTGATGAAGCGTTGCATTCTGCACATTACAAAAGAATGGATGCCAGGAAAAATCAGACTGCAGGCCCAGCAGCACCTTGCCGGTTTCTACGGGAAACATGGATTCAAGGCGGTTTCCGAACCTTATGATGATGATGGTATCCCGCACGTTGATATGTTTTTAACGATCGAAGAGAAATGATAGTTTCTAAATTGGAATATAAGGGTATACTCATCACAGTAAATGTATCTTCATTATATTTGGGAGGAATGATAGTAATGGCTCGTAAAAAGAATAATAATTTATTGCTTGCGACGATGGCGGCAGGTGCTTACGCATATTTCAGTAAAAAAGAAAACAGGGATAAGGCACAAGTGGCTTTCAATAATATGAAAACAAAGGTCGATTCCTTCATTGAATCACAAAAATTGAACCGTTCCGCAGAAACGAAAAAAGGTCATTCAGACCCGTACGATCTTCAGGATAATAAAATGGTCAGTGAAGGTGCACAGACTAGCGTCCATTATTATAACCAGGAAGTGGAAGACAATGTCGATATGCATTCGGAAACGGACGGGCTTTATCATAAGAAAGAATCAAAAGAACTTGGTGCGGAACAAACTAGCAAATGACGCTGAATGATTTCTTCAAAGACGCTTCCCGCGAGGGGGCGTCTTTTTAATAAGATAAGAGGGGAACTCTTCTATGTGGGTATCTCTTGAAGTGTACAACTAAAAAATGCCGAATGACGGGGTGGGTGGTGAATAGATGGAAATGATTCAGGGCGGTCAATATTTGGGGACGAGCAATAACGTGCATATTACTAAAGTGAAGCGGAATTCCTCTTGCGGCGAAGTTGAGAACTTCTTCAGAATAGAGGAAGAGTTGTTGCATCACCTGTTTCAATCTGAAAAAGAAGAGGCGCAACGGGCGATAAAAGAGGCCCTGGCACATGTTTTCACACGCGTGGAAATTAAAAAGTTTGACGCAATTAAATATTATTTGATTACGCTCTCTTCGATTGTGGCAAGACAGTTGGAGAGGACTTCGCGTAATCCGGGAAAGGCCTTCCATTTCAACGTGGATTGTTTCATGCTCATTAATACAAAATTGAATGAAAAAAACATGGTTGAACTAGTGGATGACATGATAGAATTTTATGTGCATGTATTGTCGGATGAATATCAGCCGGGACTTATGCATAGTACAGTGAATGATGTCATCATTTATATTAATGAAAAAGTGGAGTCTTCTATAACAGTTGAAGAAATTGCAAATAACTTTGGCGTCAGTGTGAGTCATTTATCGCGCATTTTCCGGGAATATGCAGGGGTTACGCTTGTAGAATACATAATGATTCGCAAGATCGAAGAATCCCAATATTATTTGCGTTTTTCTGAAGAAAAAATAGCGAGTGTATCTGACAGGTTTCATTTTTGTAATCAAAGTTACTTCACACGCGTATTTAAAAGGTATACCGGACAAACCCCTAGACGATTTCGAAGCAGCTTGGCGGGAGAATATTTTCGTTATACGCTTCCAGGGGAAGAAAAGTAGTTCGATGAACGGTCAAACGTTGTAATTAGGGGACCAGGTAAGGTATACTTTTTAGTAGTTTGAAATAGTGAAGGTGAGTCTATTGAAGAAGAAAATTGGATTAGTGACGATGTTAATGACCACCGCCGTTTTTCTAAGCGGTTGTGCGGGCATCCAGAACAAAGAAGGTACTTTTTATAATCTTTTTGTTAAGCCAATGGATTGGTTACTGAGTTTCTTCAGTGATTTCTTCAATGGAAGTTACGGTCTGGCAATTATCCTTATCACAGTATTAATAAGAGTCATCCTTATGCCGCTAATGTTGAAAAACTATAAGGCGCAACAGAACATGAAAATTAAAATGGATGCTCTTCGTCCCGAGATGGAAGACATTCAGAAGCGATTGAAAGAAGCGAAAGAAAAGGAAGCAAAAGATGAGCAAATGAAGCTTCAGCAAGAAATGATGGGGCTTTATTCAAAACACGGTGTCAATCCGCTCAACATGGGTTGTCTTCCGTTGGTCATTCAGATGCCAATCATCATGGGCCTTTACTTTGCTATCCTGAATTCTCCTGAAGTACAATCACACACGTTCCTCTGGTTCAACCTTGGGGAACCGGACATGATTATGATGGTGCTTGCAGGTGCAGTCTACTTCGTTCAAGCACGTGTTTCGCTCTGGACGATGCCTGAAACGCAACAGAAACAGATGAAGGCTTTCATTTATTTGTCGCCGATCATGATTATGTTTATTTCATTCAAAGCGATGGCGGCATTACCGCTCTACTGGGCGGTTGGCGGACTTCTTCTGATTTTCCAAACGTATTTAGGTCGAAAGTTCTATTACAAGCATCCTGAACTTGCAGTGGAAGGTGCCGAGGAAGTTGTAACGGCGGAGAAAGAAGAAACAAAGGAAACAGAAACCGGTAAAAAAGACGGTAAATGAAAGTAGGCTGGAGAGAAATCTTCGGCCTATTTTTTGGAGGTTTTACTCATGCAAACTAAATGGTTGTTTGGAATCGGAATCGTGATTGCCGCAATTTCTTCCATCTATTTCATCATCAAGCTCAACTTGGACTATGCCGTTCTGTCGATGGTGGCGCTTTTTTCCTTGACGAACGGAGCACGGGCAAAATCATTTCACGCTAAGGGCATGGTACGTGAGTCGAAATGGATGTTATGGATGTCCCTCTTTTTCGGAGCAGCATTTCTTGTATTGTTCGTTGTCAGTTTTGTTGCTTCATAATAAGGCGCTCAACGGGAACTGAAATTTCCGGTGGGCGTTTTTTGTGTAATGGATTTGTTCTGGCCGTGTCAAAATAAATGCATCGCTCTCGACGGCGGGAAGTACCATCAGCCCGCCTTGGTTCTTCATCATATCGCTCCTGATAAGGCCTTTACTTGTTGCGAAATTAAATAATAGCGCATACACTGACCGTAAAGAAAAATGGTGGTAAACTAGAAAGATATAGTGGGAAAGTAGGCTCAATCATGAAACAGAAAAATAACTATTATACGAAAAAACATAAAAAGAAAAAACAAGGAAAAACCTTGACGATTACATTGCTTATTTCGGGTATCGTCATGACAGGTTTGCTAGTTTGGCTCGGATTGAATGACTGGAATGTGGGGAAAAGCATGAAGAAAGCACAGGAAGTCATCGGTATGTCAGTCCCTGAGGAAGATGATAATACGGCAGAACCTGACGAGAAAGCTGAACCCGTAAAAGAGCAAGGGGGAACATCCGAACAGAAACCTGCAGAGCAAACACCATCCAATCCTGCTGGAGATGATAATGCAGAATCCGGCACTGCGGAAAAACCGGAACCGTCGATTGATAATGGTGGATATGTCGAAGGTCAGCAGCTTCCTGAAGAACCAAAATACATCAACGAGATTTTGATTGCCAATAAAAAATATCCACTTCCCAAAACATATGCTCCTGGTGAAGACAAAGAGGCGCGCGCAGCATTTGAAAAGATGGCCGCGGAAGCGAAACTATCGCAGTTTAATTTAACGGCATTCAGCACATACCGCTCGTTCGACTACCAGACCACACTGTATGAACGCTATGTGGCTCGGGACGGCAAGGAGGCGGCCGATACTTATAGTGCGCGGCCGGGCTATTCCGAGCACCAAACGGGGCTGGCATTCGACATTGGCGAAGTAAACTTCGAACAGCACTTTGCATCTGCATCGTTCGGAGAAACGGAGGCAGGAAAATGGGTGGCAATGAATGCGCATCGTTTCGGTTTCATCATGCGGTATCCTGCCGGTAAGGAACACGTGACCGGTTATATGCATGAATCCTGGCATTTCCGCTATGTTGGAACGGAAATTGCAACTGAAATCTATAATCGGAAGATCACATTGGAAGAGTATCTAGGGATTTGATGAATAAAATGAAATAGAAAGGGACGTACCGGAATAGCGGTACGTCCCTTTCTTCTGTGGTCATAGGATTGGTGAAAGCAAACGTGAAACAGATTCCTTTAATTTAATAAGCCGAGTACGTTCCAAATACATGTCATATGTCAATTCGGTTGATAATTGTATATCCTGTTCAAACAACTCTGCTAATTCTCGAGACTTTTCACGGTCATATATGAATGCATTTACTTCAAAATTCAGTTTGAAGCTGCGTACATCGATATTGGCAGTTCCCACCGTCGAAAGTTCATCATCGACGACAATTTGCTTTGTATGCAAGAATCCGTTTTCGTAAATATACACCCTCGCGCCTGCCTTTAATAATTTACCAACGTTCGAGTAGGTGGCCCAGTACACAAACATGTGATCAGGTTTGTTCGGGATCATTATCCGGACATCGATTCCAGAAAGGCACGCGATGCGCAGGGCATCCAGGAAGCTGACATCGGGGATGAAGTAAGGCGTTTGGATATAAATATACTTTTTTGCAATGAAGATCATTTTCAAATAACCGTCTTTAATCTGTTCCCACTCAGAATCAGGTCCGCTTGAAACGATTTGCATGCCGACCGAACCTTTCCGCGGGATAGCCGGGAAGAAATGTTCCGCGTATTCGATATCATTCTTTTCGGACGCCTGGTTCCAGTCCAATATGAACCTTGTCTGAAGCGGATGCACGGCACTTCCTTCAATCCTGAGGTGTGTATCCCGCCAATAGCCGAACCTTTTGTTGAACCCCAAGTACTCATCGCCGACATTGAATCCGCCGACATAGCCGATTCGACCATCGATGACGACAATCTTCCGATGGTTGCGGAAATTCATGCGAGGGTTGATGAGCGGCATAGTAGCCGGAAAGAATGCTTCAACATCCCCGCCGTTATCGATCAGTTCCTGTAAATGCCTTTTGCGCAGTCCCCGAGAACCGATATCATCGAATAACACACGCACTTTAACGCCTTGCTTCGCTTTTTGGATTAATACGTTTAGTATCCTTTTTCCAAGAGTATCCAGTCTCAAAATGTAGTATTGAAAATGGATATGATCTTTAGCTTGTTCAAGGTCATTGATCAGTGCATCAAATTTAAGTGCACCGTCGTTGAAAACTTGAACGTCATTGTCTTGCGTCAATACAGCGTGATTGTTTCTCAGGTGAAGGTAAATCATATCTTTATAGTGGGCGGTGTCGTCGAGTCTGAATTCGAGGGTTTCATCTTCGATTGCTTCAATTTGATAGTCAATCAACTGATCGATACCAATTTTGCTCCGTCCCTCCCAACGGAAAAGATGTTTTTCCCTAAGCTGTCTGCCGAGTAAAAGATAGATGAAGAAGCCGAAAAATGGAATGAAAAATATAACAAGGAGCCACGCCCAAGTTGAGGTAGGGTCTCTTCTTTCTAGAAAAATAAGGGCAATCGCAAGAAATATATTCAAGATGAAAACTGCCGTCACTGAAATACTGATTAGTTGAGCCATAAGCGACCTCCTTTAGAAATGATGCCTATATTACTAGTATAACGGATAACAAAGGAAAATGATGATAATAGTGACAAGTAGAAACGAGAAAGCATACTTGACTGATAGGTATTGATGGTATAAAGTGTGATTTATGCTTATTTAAATTATTAGGAGGAACAAAAAGTGGATACATTATTACTTATCTTGAACATTGTCGGGTTACTCATACTCGTTGGTATACTATATAGTATGCATCGCAAAAAGGTTTCGTTTTCGAAACGTGTTTTCACAGCGCTAGGACTTGGGATTGCATACGGACTTATCTTACACTTTGCTTATGGAACCGATTCATCCGTATTGCAGGAATCAATGCCTTGGTTCAACATAATCGGGACGGGGTACGTCAAGTTGCTCCAAATGATAGTTATGCCACTCGTTTTCATTTCAATCCTTGGGGCATTCACGAAAATAACAATCGGCAAGAACTTTGGGAAAATGGCAGGATTGATACTAGGACTTCTAGTAGGAACGACTGCCATTGCTGCAATCATCGGGATTGCAGCTACGCTTCTATTCGGTCTTGATGCATCTGAAATTGTGCAAGGGGAAGCGGAAGTTGCGCGTGGTGCTTCGATTGAAGAACGTTCCGCGGAGGTGGCGGATCGGGCATTACCGGACCAATTGATTGACTTGCTACCAGCGAATCCGTTTCTTGACCTAACGGGTGGGCGTCCGACTTCAACAATCGGTGTCGTTATCTTTGCCGCATTCCTTGGATTTGCGTATTTGACGCTTACGAGAAAAGATGAGAAGAATGCCGCTACCGTGAAAAAAGGGATCGATGCGGTTTATTCCTTGATCATGGGCGTCGTGAAAATTGTATTGCGCTTGACGCCATATGGTATATTGGCGATTATTGCGCGCACCGTCGCTACATCCGATTTTGCCGCAATTTATAGTCTCGGTAAGTTTGTACTTGCCTCGTATGTAGCGCTTTTAGTTATGTTCGGAATTCACTTAATCATTATTTCACTGTCGGGATTGAACCCGATCACATACGTGAAAAAAGTCGGGGAAGTATTAATATTCGCATTCTCCTCACGTTCTAGTGCAGGGGCACTTCCACTTAACATCGATACGCAGACAAATCGTCTCGGTGTTCCTGATGGTATTGCCAACTTTGCCGGATCATTCGGCCTATCAATCGGTCAGAACGGCTGTGCAGGAATCTATCCCGCAATGCTTGCGGTGATGATTGCGCCGTCAGTCGGTCAGAATCCGCTTGAACCTACGTTTTTAATTACATTGATCGCTATCGTGGCAATCAGCTCGTTCGGAGTTGCCGGTGTCGGCGGGGGAGCGACATTCGCTGCCATCCTCGTTCTCTCGGCGCTTAACTTACCGGTCGTATTGGCAGGACTTCTGATTTCAGTAGAACCGCTAATCGATATGGGCCGCACAGCATTGAATGTCAGCGGCTCGATGACAGCCGGCGTTACAACAGCACGTGTAACGGGCGAACTGGATAAAGATATATATAATGCTCCACTTGAAAAACAGACTGCCGAAGCGTAAACCGGCAGACCGACCAGATAACATTTGAAACCTACGATAAAAATACCGCAGAAGACACCATTGTCTTCTGCGGTATTTTTTCTGTTGTTATCATTTCATGTGTTGCCTTTTCCGTTCTCGCTATTTATTCCACAGCTGTTTCCAATTTCCGGAGCGATTTAGCAGACTTGCTAAACGCAAAGATCAGCGTAATGGATAGGACCGCAAGAATCGCGGAGATGAAATACATATTGCCGGCTTCTTGCGTGAAAATCCATGTGAATAACAGCGGACCAATGATGCGTCCCATATTGTCCATGGAATATGTCATCCCGGCGGCCGTGCCGTATTTTCCGCCAGACTCTTTCGTTGTTAATGAAACGAGTACTGTACGGGCAAGTGCGTTCCCGGCTGTGAAGATACTAAGCGCAAATCCTGCCCAGAAGAGGTTGGATGAGAACGGAATAAGAAGAAGCCCCAGTGCAGTAATGATCTGTGCCCCGATGATCCATTTCGTTTCAGTTCCGTTCTTCACGCGTCGGACGACACCGCCTTGAATCGCCGCATCGACAAAACCGCTGGCCATGAACAAGTAACCAAGTTGAAGGGGAGTGATTTCAATTTTTGCTATTTGGAACAGCTGGAACGTCGATTCAAGCCCGGCAAGAAGGAACGTCACCATGAATGAGAACAAAAACAGATAACGGATTCTGTATTGCCATAGCGTAGCGCCTCCTTTAGGAAGGATAGCGCGTTTATTCGCCTCGCCTCGTCGTTCAGGCTCTTTCAAAATGATTCCTGCATAAACCATCAGGAGCAATGTGAGGGTTCCGGACGCCAGGAACGGTAATTGAAGACTGACATTACCGAGCACCCCACCGATTGCCGGTCCGAAGATGAAACCAAGACCAATTGACATCCCAAGCAGACCCATGTATTTATTACGATTTTCTTCATCTGTCATGTCTGCAACGAATCCAGTGACAGCGGTGTAAAGTGCACCAGAGAAAATACCGCCGACAACGCGGGAAGCATACAACAGCGGCAAGTTCTCAATGAACAATGCAAACAGGAAGAAGCTTAGGCTGAAGCCGATAAGTCCTATAAAAATAAGCCTCTTCCTGCCGGTGCGGTCTGACATTGCTCCCCACAGAGGTGCAGTGAAAAATGATGCGAGGGCGTAAACGGTCAAAAGTCCGCCGACATGCACTTCGGAATAACCTTGTTGCAAAATGACTTCGGGAAGAATTGGAATTATGATACCGAACCCGAGATAAACGAAAAATTGCACGGACATAAGAAGAAGGATCGCTTTTTTCATCATTAAACCTACTTTCTTTCAAATCACTACTTTCATTTTACCCGTCATCACCTAAACGTACAAAGGATAAGTGTATTTCTCTGATTGCTTGAAAGTCGAACGGTAAGTGTCCGACGAAGTTCTCGAAGTGACCAACCATTTGAAGAAAGCCTCCAACAACGCAAACAATAGACACCGCAGAAAAAACGCGGTGTCCACTAAATCATTCCATATCAATCCCTCAATTTAATCCGCTGCAAACGCAAGGCATTCAGCACGACAGATACCGAACTGAACGCCATCGCAGCTCCAGCCACCCACGGTGCCAGCAGTCCTGCAGCGGCAATCGGAATTCCGACCGAGTTGTAAGCAAGCGCCCAGAACAAGTTCTGTTTAATATTTCGCACCGTCAACCGGCTCATCTTAATCGTATCGGCAACGCGCAATAAATCACCATGCATCAGTGTAACGTCAGCCGCTTCCATCGCAACTGCGGTTCCGGTTCCCATCGCCATTCCGATATCCGCGACCGCAAGCGCCGGTGCATCATTAATGCCGTCGCCGACCATCGCAACCCGTTTTCCTTTCGCCTGTAACTCAGCGATGACTTCCGCTTTGCGTTCGGGAAGGACACCGGCAACGATGTGTTCGATGCCTGCCGCTTTCGCGATGGCGTGCGCTGTACGTTGTTGATCGCCGGTAAGCATAATAACGTCGAGACCTAGCGCACGCAGTTCCGCGACAGCCTGCCTCGATGTATCTTTCAACGTGTCTGCAACTGCGATTGTCGCCACATGTGCACCCGAAACCGCCATATACATAACGGTCTTGCCGTCATTTTCAAGTTGCCTCGCTTCTGAAATAGTAGCGTTGAGCGTAATCTCATTGTCCGTAAGCAATTTCCGAGTGCCCATGAAAACTGTAGAACCGCCTATCACGCTCTTGATACCGTGGCCAGGAATTGCTTCAAAATGCTCAACAACAGGTAACTTGCTACCCGATTCCAAACCAAAAACCGTAATTGTTTTTGCAACGGGGTGTTCGGAATCGCTTTCTGCCGCTGCGGCCATTGCAATGAGCCAATCCCGATTCGCTTCTTCCGCAACGATGAAATCGGTCACTTCAGGTGCACCTTTTGTAATCGTTCCGGTTTTATCCAATACAACTGTGTCAGTCGCTTTTGTATTTTCCATCGCTTCCGCTGTTTTAAATAAAATCCCTTGTTCCGCGGCGCGTCCGGAGCCCGCCATGATTGATGTCGGCGTAGCCAGTCCAAGTGCACACGGACAGGCAATAACGAGGACGGCAATCATACTCGTAAGCGCTTCAGCAAAATTACCCGGTGAAACAATGAAATACCAAACTAGGAAAGTCAAGACAGCCATCCCGACGACTACAGGTACGAACACGCCAGAAATCCAATCAGCAAGGCGCTGGATAGGTGCTTTTGATCCTTGTGCTTCCTCAACGACACGAATGATACTGGAAAGGACCGTTTCCTTACCGATACTTTGTGCACGGACACGCAACACTCCGTTGGCATTCACAGTAGCGGCATAAATCGTATCGCCCTCCGCTTTATCGACCGGAAAACTTTCTCCAGTTAACATAGATTCATCGACAGCGGAAGAGCCGGAAATAACCACTGCATCCACTGGAATTGAAGAACCTGGACGAATGACAAGAATATCCCCGACATGCACAGCAGAAATCGGGATTTCGTCAGTGATACCATTGCGTTCCACTATCGCCATCGTCGGCTGCAAGCCCATCAATTTCTTAATCGCGTCTGATGAATGCCCTTTAGCACGAGCTTCAAACACTTTCCCAAGGAGAATCAACGTAATTAGCACCGCACTCGTTTCGAAATAAAGGCCGAGTAAAGGATCGGAATCACTTAAAACAAGGTAGACCGAATAGAAATAAGCGGCGGATGTGCCAAGTGCAACGAGAACATCCATATTTGCGCTTTTATTGCGAAGTGAAAAATAGGCGCCTCTGTAAAAAATCCATCCGATCGAAAATTGTACCGGTGTCGCAAGTGCCCATTGTACATACGGATTCATCAGGAATTTAGGCACATACATCCAAGACGTGAAGGAGAAATGTGAAAACATTGTCCAAAGAAGCGGGAAGGAGAGCGCCGCAGCGATAAAGAACAAGCGTGTCAGGTTCCGAATCTCCACTTGCCGGTGATCTTCCTGACCTTCTGAACTATCATCCCTTAGTTCGGCGTCATAACCCATATTTTTTATTTTGCTAATAAAGTCTTCAGCGTTCAAATGGGTCGGGTTGTATGTCACTTTCCCGGTTTCAAGTGCAAGATTGACATTTGCTGAATACACACCTTCCATACGGTTTAACCCTTTTTCAATCCTTGCAGAACAAGCGGCACATGTCATGCCTGAGATTTGAAAATCAACTTCTTCCTTTACGACGTCATACCCGAGTGAACGGATTTTATCTTGTAAGGCGGGAAGATCGACTTTTTCGTTGTCGAATGACACGGCTGCTTTTTCCGTAGCGAAGTTTACGTTAGCGGACGTTACGCCGTCCATCCGTTGCAACCCTTTTTCTACCCGATTGGAACAGGCAACACAGGTCATTCCAGTAATCAGAATGTCCGTTTTCTTTTCGCTCATATGAATAAACCTCCAAACTTACCCTCCGGGGGTATATGTCGTTTAAAAAATAACTGCGGATGTCCGCAGTATGGTACAACGATATTACTGCACGTCATACCCTTGGTCTTCAATGGTATCTTTAATTTTTTTCAAATCAACCTTATCGCTTAGGTAGTCTATTTCAACGCTACTTGATTCGAGGTCGACTTTCACATTTTCGACGCCGGAAAGTTTTCCGACACTTTCTTCTACAGCTTTTACACAATGTCCACAAGTCATTCCTGCCACATTGAGTGTTGTTTTTTCAGCCATTATTTATCCTCCTCATTTTCGCATCAGTTTTGTAATGGTAACAAGCAGTTCATCTAAAACTTCATCTTCGCCTTCAGCGAGACGGTCTTTGACACAACCTTTCAGATGACCATCGAGCAGCACTTTTGCCACACTGTTGAGCGCGGACTGTGTCGCGGACAGCTGTGTAATGATGTCGTCACAGTACACATCTTTTTCAACCATCCCTTTTATGCCCCTGATTTGTCCCTCGATTCGGTTAAGGCGGTGAATCATATTTGTCTTCACTGTTTCCGGGTGATGGCTCTTCCTGCATGATTGTATCGCGGACTCCTCTGGAAATTCATCTAAAATTAAGTCTTTGGTCACTATTCCGCCCCCTATCGTTACTATAACAATAATGTACCTGGTGGGGGTATGTCAATAAAACCGTCTTTTTTACTTTCGAGTATAAATCATTTATAAAAAGTCTACAATTGTAATAAAAATGAAAGATTAAAAAGTGGACAGAAGTGGTATGATTGTAGTAAGAGCGAAATAGAACCATTTGTAATGATGATAGAAACTTTATTTATGCGTATTCGTCTATACCTAATAGAAAGGTCGAGGTGGAAAAGATGGCTAAAGAAGTTGATTTGAAAACAATCATCTCCAACTTGGCGAAGTTGGGTGTTTCGGCTACGATGACGAAATCCCGTCTAGAAATGCTGAAAGCCCTTGCGCCACCTGTACAAGACCCACAAATTCAATCGCAATAAAAAATGATTATCTGGACAAAAAGCTCCGACGGATTTTTCCGTCGGAGCTTTTTGTCTTAAAAAGGAAAGAAAATATAAGTTTTTCTACTCGTGTCGGTTTCTAGGAGGCGCCTTGCGCTTATCCTCATTCATCATCATCCGAACTGAACATATACGTCCGATGGTGGTATTTCATACTGAACACAAGTCCGATTGCAAGCATGTTCCCCATGAGCGAACTTCCGCCATAACTGATGAACGGCAACGGAATCCCTGTAATCGGAAGCAGCTGTATCGTCATCCCGATGTTTTCAAATACATGGAACGCGATCATTGCGATAATGCCAGCGCATATGTATGTACTAAAGGGATCTTTTAATTCAAGTGTAATCTTGGTCAAATGATAAATGAGGAAGAAATATAGACAAATGACCAGACTCGTACCGACAAATCCCCAATCTTCCCCGATTGTGGTGAAAATGAAATCGGTATGACTTTCTGCCACATACACTTCGCGGCCTTTGTAGCCTTTACCGAACATTTCTCCTGAGCCGATTGCATTGAGTGATGTAATAAGGTGTCGTCCCTCATTGGATGAATAGGAATACGGATCGAGCCATGAATAAATTCGTTCAAATTGGTAAGGGGAGAAACCAAGTTTGTTCTGAAGAAAATCCTGTGCATAAAGAGCCATCCAAAGTAGAGTCGCCCCAATTGTTGCAGTCCCGACAAATACCGGTAAAATGATTCGCCACGTAATGCCCGCCACAATGACGAACACCGCTGTAATCGCAATGAAGACTAGCCCCGTTCCGAGATCTGTCTGGAGCATGATGAAAAATAAGGGAACGAATAGAACGGCAACGATTTTTCCGAGTAAATAAAAATCAGTTTTCAATGTCTTGTTAACGAATGTTTCGTGATGTTTCGTAATCATACGTGCCATGCCGATGATGAAAAATGTTTTCATAAATTCAGCCGGTTGAATACTTCCTACACCAGGTATATGGAACCAACTTTTCGCACCGTTTCTTCTTGCAACTAGTTCCATACCTTCGGGAAGTATGAAGAGTAGTGCTAAAATAAACACACCTCCGCCATAGATGATCCAGGCAGCCTTCTTATATTGGTCCGGTTCCAAAAACATCGTGATAGCTATGATGACACAGCCGATAATGTACCATTGAATTTGTGATGGTATGAAGCTGATGGGCATCGAATTTATATCCTTGTATTGCCCTGTCGTCTGGGCTGAAGCAATCGCAAAAAGGCTTACCAGAAAAAACAGCAGCAGGATGAATGCGAGCGTCCAGTCGAAACGGTCTGCAGGTTTGTTATTCATTTTCATATATTCACCTATATTCCAAAGTTTGATAGTTTAGTTTAGCATCCATTAGTATAACTCATAAAGGACGAGTATGCATGTCCTCATTATGGACGAATTGACACCCGTGAAGTTGCCCCTCCAAAGCCTGGCGTGCTAAACTTGTGGGAAATTTGAGGGATATTTTAACCCTTAATAGAGAGGGGTTATTATTGTGGCATGGATCTACTTACTAATTGCAGGCATGACTGAAGTCGTTTGGGCAATTGGATTGAAGGAAGCACAGGGTTTCACGGTACTTATCCCCTCGTTGGTGACGCTATTCTTCATCGTGGTCAGCTTTTTTCTGTTTGCGAAAGCACTGGAAACAATACCTATCGGCACAGCCTATGCTGTATTCACGGGGATAGGTGCAGCTGGAACGGCAATTGTCGGCATCCTGGCTTTCAATGAAGGGGCGGGAGCCGGGAAGCTTTTTTTTCTTTTACTTCTGCTTATTGGCATCGTAGGTCTCAAGCTGGCCGATGGAAAGGGGGAGGCTGAATAATGTCTTGGTTCATCCTCGTTATTGCCGGCCTTTTCGAAGTGGCGTTCGTCATTACGATGAAATTATCCGAAGGGTTCAGGAATAAAAAATATACTGCACTGACTGTTTTGTCCGGGGCACTCAGTTTCTTTTTACTTTCGGTCGCCATGAAAGAATTGCCAGTCGGAACAGGGTACGCGGTTTGGGCGGGCATCGGAGCGGCAGGCAGTGTGCTGGTCGGTATGTTTTTCTTCCGTGAAGAACGGAGTGCGTTGAAATTCCTGTTTTTATCCTGCATTATCGCAGGTGTTGTGGGACTTAAGTTATTTGGTTGAATAACATACATATATTAATCATTATAGAGAGCCGTTCATGGTAAACTGATGTAATGAAAACTACTAGATGGTGAGGGGAAAATATGAAAAGAAGATTAGGTTTAGTCTACGGTGGAAAGTCTGCGGAACATGAAGTATCACTATCGACTGCACGTGCAGTAACGCAAGCGGTGGACTTTGGAAAATACGAAGTGGTACCAATTTATATAACTTACAATGGCGAATGGAGAAAAGGGGAACCGCTCGAGGGTGCTGTTGAAACACTGGAAGAACTGCGTATCGAAGGGGATGGTGGCAGTAAACCGGACAGCATCCATGATTTTCTGAACGGAGGAACTGGTGACCTGGATGTTATTTTCCCGCTTCTTCATGGAACGAATGGTGAAGATGGAACGGTTCAAGGACTTTTTGAAGTGATGAATATCCCTTACGTAGGAAATGGTGTACTTGCATCATCTGCTGGAATGGACAAAGTCGTCATGAAGCAATTATTCGCTCAGGCAGGATTGAACCAAGTGCCTTACGTTCACTTTATCCGGACTGGATGGGTCAGTGGACAACAGCAGTTAGTCGACAAGATGGAGCAGGAGCTAGGCTGGCCGATGTTCGTAAAACCCGCGAATCTTGGCTCCAGTGTAGGAATCAGCAAAGCGACGGACCGAAAAGGGTTAATCGAAGCAGTGGAAACGGCTTTGAAATTCGACCGGAAAATCATCGTGGAGCAAGGCGTGACTGCCCGTGAAATAGAAATGGGTGTTATGGGCAACGACGAGCCGTTATGCTCGGTATCGGGGGAAATAAAACCTGTAGCTGCATTTTACGATTATGAAGCAAAATATAAGGACGGTAACACTACGCTGGCCATACCGGCGGAAGTGGCGGAGGACGTCAAAAAGACAATGGAAGACGCAGCTGTTCGTGCATTTAAGGTGCTTGATTGTTCAGGTCTTGTCCGCGCAGACTTTTTCGTCACGGCAGATAACGAAGTGCTTATAAATGAGGTGAATACGATGCCCGGTTTCACACCGACGAGCATGTTCCCGCTTCTATGGCAGAAAACAGGCGTGACGTATCCTGAATTGATCGATAAGCTGATTGAACTTGCAGTGGAACGACATGCGGAAAAACAGACAATACAATATATGATGGATTGAGCGTGGTTTAACATGAAAAAATCTTTAACTGAAATCGCAGAATGGATTCAGGCGGCGGGGCAAAATATGAACGGCACATTCATAACAGGCGTGTCAATCGACTCCCGTACAGCGACGGCTGGGGATTTGTTCATTCCTTTCCGCGGCGAGCAAGTGAATGGCCACAACTATGTAGAGCAAGCGATTAAACGAGGTGCAGTCGCGTCTCTATGGATGAAAGACGAACCCGATCCACCAGCTGACCTACCACTGATCTTTGTCGAGAATCCTGAGATTGCGCTCCAGGAAATGGCACGTGTTTACCGGGATCTGCTTCATTGTAAAGTTGTAGGTATTACGGGTTCAAATGGGAAAACATCGACAAAGGACCTTATTGCGAGCGTGTTATCCCCTTACTTCAAGGTGCAAAAAACGGAGGGTAATTACAACAACGAGCTCGGCCTACCGCTGACGATTTTATCGCTTGAAGAGGATACCGAGTTCGCCATCCTGGAAATGGGCATGAGCGGGTTCGGAGAAATCTCCTTTTTATCGAAACTCGCAAAACCCCATTTTACCGTTATTACAAATATCGGGGAAGCGCATATGCAGGATCTTGGCTCGCGTGCTGGAATTGCCAAAGCGAAATTCGAGATCATTGACGGATTGCAAGTCGGCGGGAAATTGTTTTATGACGGAGATGAACCGCTGCTGCAAGAACTCGTCGACCAGCAAAATACTATTCAAGCCATTTCATTCGGCTATGACAAGGGAACCGCATTATCCCTAGAAAAGATTGAATCGGGCGATGAAGGTAGTCGATTCACGGTTTCGGGGTTGTTGGATGGTGAATTCACAATTCCTGTATACGGAGCCCATCAAGTGAAAAATGCACTTGCAGCAATTCTTATCGCCGATGAAGCAGCTGTCAGTGCAAACGACATTCGAGCCGCTCTTCTCCAGGCATCATTAACAAATATGCGCATGCAGCCGGTTGTTGCTGAAAACGGTGCGCTGTTCATCAACGATGCCTATAATGCAGCGCCGACTTCGATGCGTGCAGCACTCGCTTTCATGGAGGAAACGGGATTACGGGAAGAAAAGTGGGTCGTTCTTGCCGATATGCTCGAACTCGGTGAAGAAGAGCGGTCGTACCATGAAAATCTCGCCGGTCAGATAATGGTAATGAATCTCGAAGGTATCCTGCTTTTTGGACCGCGCATGAAGTGGCTGTATGATGAACTACAAAAATACGGCATCGAAACGCGGCTCAAGTGGTCAGAGAGGAGTTATACTCCAATTTCAAACACACTCCGGGAATTTACAGGAAAAGATTCCATCATCCTTTTGAAGGGGTCGCGCGGAATGGCTCTTGAACGCATTCTTGAGGATTTGAAGGGTGAAGGGGAATGAAGACAGGTGTGCTTCTCATACATGGCTTCACAGGCGGCCCGTTTGAAGTGCGTCCACTTGTCAATTTCTTGAAAAGGGAAACAAGTTGGCGGATTTCCGTGCCGACTCTGCCGGGCCACGGCCTGTTGCTGGATTTTGAAAAGGTGTCCGCGGCATCTTGGCTCATGGAAGCGGAACTTGCGCTTAAAAAGTTACAAAAAGAAGTCGACCGTGTCATTGTGGTCGGCTTTTCGATGGGGGGACTTATCGCGATGTATCTTGCGCTCCGTTATAGAATCGACAAACTCGTCCTGTTAAGTGCGGCAGCCAAATATATTAGTCCCCGAATCCTTCTGAAGGATTTAAGAATCATGTTGGTGAAGCCGATTACAAAAAAGTACCCGCCGAATACGTTTTATCATTTGTACGAGTACAAATTGACCCACACACCATTTCGGGCAGTAATCGAATTTCTACGCGTTGTAAAACTGGTGGAACCCTATTATGGTCTTATAAAAACGCCGGTATGTATCGTTCAAGGCGGGAAAGATGGAATTGTGCCGTTTACTTCCGCGGAACACCTTTTTAAAAAGCTTGGCTCCGAAAAAAAGGAATTCATAAAATCACCTAACGGGAAGCATCATATCTGTTACAGCGACGACTGTGACAATTGGTTCAATGAAGTGCTTCGGTTCATGCAGGATGATATCTAAACTCCAGGCGCCAGCGGTTTGACGCAAACGACGGCTTCCGCTTTCCAATAAGTAAACTAACTATTACCACTTAAACGGATTGATTGCATGGGGCATTTATCCATGGTATACTATGTTGAACATTGGATACATTTACGTAGCGCTCTTCATTATGTGGAGAGTACTTTTTTTTGAATTTAACGGTTTGCTCATATAAGTTGGACAACTTGTCCGTTGATCGAACCGCTCGGCAAAGACCGGGCTTTCCTTTTCAACCATAACCTCTACTTATACTATAGAGAATGCAAAATATCGGAAACGTTCCCTTTTACCAGGCTCGAATTTGCCGTGCCTTCATTTGCAAATGTAACCAATTGTCAAATGAAAAAACAAAGGAGATTGATAAGTTTGACTAATTTTTCAGAATTGAACATCAGTGAATCTACACAACGCGCACTAAGCAAAATGGGGTTTGAAGAAGCGACACCAATCCAAGAAGGTACTGTCCGTTTTGGTATGGAAGGTCGTGACGTTATCGGCCAGGCACAAACTGGTACTGGTAAAACAGCTGCATTCGGTATTCCAATCATTGAAAAAATCGATACAAGCAACCCGGCGGTACAAGCACTAGTAATTGCACCAACACGTGAATTGGCTATCCAGGTTTCAGAAGAAATCTACAAAATCGGTGCTGACAAACGCGCACGTATCCTTTCTGTTTACGGTGGGCAAGAAATCGGACGCCAGATCCGCGCATTGCGCAATAACCCGCAAATCATCGTTGGTACGCCAGGACGTATTCTTGACCATATCAAACGTAAAACGTTGAAGTTGGACGGTGTACAAACACTTGTACTTGACGAAGCGGATGAAATGTTGAACATGGGCTTCATCGAAGATATCAACACGATTCTTGCGAGCGTGCCATCTGAGCGCCAAACACTTCTATTCTCGGCTACAATGCCTGGACCTATCCGTAAAATTGCGGAAACGTTCATGAAAAATCCGGAAATGGTTAAAATTAAGTCGAAAGAAATGACTGTTGAAAATATCGAACAGTTCTTCGTTAAATCACAAGAACGCGAAAAGTTCGACATTCTTTCACGTTTGCTTAACGTTCAACAGCCGGAGCTTGCAATCATCTTCGGACGGACAAAACGTCGCGTTGACGAACTATCTCATGCACTAAGTATCCGCGGATACATTGCTGAAGGAATCCACGGTGACTTGACACAAGCAAAACGGATGTCAGTCCTTCGTCAATTTAAAGAAGGTAAAGTCGATATTCTAGTTGCAACTGATGTTGCGGCACGTGGACTTGATATTTCTGGCGTAACACATGTTTACAACTTCGATATTCCACAAGACCCTGAAAGCTATGTTCACCGTATCGGTCGTACAGGACGCGCAGGAAAAAGCGGAATGGCAATTACATTTGTAACACCACGCGAAATGGGTTACCTTCGTATTGTTGAAGAAACGACTAAAAAGCAGATGACTGCTTTGAATCCGCCATCTTCAGACGAAGCAATCCTTGGTCAGCAACGTGTCGCTGTAGAACAGCTTACAGAAATTGTTAATAAAAACGAATTGAGTGATTACACGCATCTTGCAACTGAATTGCTTGAGAAATACGAAGCAAAAGACCTAGTTGCAGCGGCAATCAGATCATTAACACGTGAACCGAATGATACACCTGTATCGATTTCGGAAGAGCGTCCATTGCCGGCACGCGGAAACTCTCGCGGCGGTGGCGGTGGCTATAAAGGCAATCGCAGCGGCGGACGTTCAACAGGTGGCGGCCGTGGTTACGGCGGCGGTGGAGCACGTCGTAGTGGCGGTGCTTCTGGTGGCGGTAGCCGTGACGGAGCAAGAAGAGAAAGTAGCCGTACAAGCAGACCTAAATCAACTCGTTAATATATAAACACACACAAAAGCCAGGTATGTGCAATTTGCGCATACCTGGCTTTTTGCATTACTTAAGAAGTTCACAACATCAGGAGTAAGAAAAACAACGTAGCCCCGAAAGTAGACAACGCTTCTGTAAAAGTAAGCAACACACCACCGACAAAGCAACGTAATCCTAGAAGTTCGCAACATCAGGAGCAAGGAAACCAACGCCGCCCCAAAACAAAACAACGTATCCGTCAAACGACATAACACTCCGGCGACCAACCGACGTAATACCATCCACAATCCCCAAAAAATGAAACATATCACATACTCAATCGTATAGAATAAGTAGAAGGAAAGAGGTGTTCATATGAGAGCGCAACCGGTGAACCGGATATCGGAAAAAGGATTGAAAGTTTGGAGACTGTACGGCATCATGCAAACAGGTCTACTTTTGCTCGTGTTACTAGGCGGCGGCGTATTAGCTTACATATTTGAAGCGCCACGGTGGTTTTACATTGTCGCCGCTGCGGTGGTTATTGTATTCGCTTATTTTTTCATTTATTTATTTCCGAAGGTAAGATGGCTGCGGTGGCGCTATGAAGTGCGTGAATCAGAAATTGAACTGCAGCATGGTATATTCATCGTAAAACGGACATTGATTCCGATGGTGCGTGTTCAACACGTAGATACGGCACAAGGACCGATTCTTCGAAGATATAATTTAGGGGAAATCACGATTTCGACAGCGGCGACGAATCATACCATTCCGGCACTTGTTATGGAGGAAGCGGATGAGCTGCGGAGCAGGATTTCCGTTCTTGCAAGGGTGGCGGAAGATGATGTCTGAAACGCGATATAAATTACATTGGATCACTGCGATTATTGAAGTGCTGAAAACAGCTAAAGAAGCGATTTTGCCCATCATCGTACTCGTTTTTGCGAACGGCCTGAATGATGTGGGATCTGGAAAATGGTATTTGGATTATTTATCTTTCATTATTTTCGGTGTACTCATGATCATGTTTTTCATCACGGGCATCATCAAGTGGAAACGTTTTGAATACTGGTTTGAGGACAATGAACTTCGCATCGAATATGGGTTGTTTATAAAAAAGAAGCGCTATATTCCATTCGATCGGATTCAAAGCCTTGATTATACAGAAGGAATTTTGCATCGGCCTTTCAAATTGATCAAAGTGAAAGTGGAAACAGCAGGCAGCTCTTCCCCCAAAAAAGCTGAAGCGGAACTGACTGCCATTACGAAAGCTGCGGCGAACCGGATTGAAGCTGAAATAGCGATGGCGAAAGTCGGTAAGAAAATAGTGTTACAAGCGGAAGATGGGGAACAGACGGAAGAAGTCCGTATGGCGGAAAAAATACCGTCGAAATCGGTCTTTAAGATGACTTCAAAAGGCCTTTTGATTCTTGCAACGACATCGGGCGGGATCGGAATCATACTATCGGGCGTCGGCGTCTTTTTATCGCAGTTTGCCGAAATGATTCCTTTTGAATGGATGTATGAGGAGGTATCCGGCTTCATCAAATTCGGGCTTCTCGTCGTTGCGATTGTGGTGTTTTTGGGATTTGTCTTCGTATGGGGAATATCAGTAGCCATGACATTTTTGGCGTATTACGGTTTTTCGGTATCGCTTGAATCGGAAGACATTGTCATTACACGTGGACTTCTGGAGAAAAAGCGGATGACGGTGCCGCTGAGAAGGGTCCAAAGCGTGCGAATTATCGAAAATCCCTTCAGACAACTATTCGGCTATGCGTCGGTCGTTATCGACAGTGCCGGCGGGGGCGGAGCGGAAGGTGCGAAAATCAGTTTGTTTCCCCTAGTGAAAAAAGCGGATATCTCCGGTCCGTTAAAAGAGATATTTCCTGATCTTATACTAGAAGAACCGATGGGGAAATTACCGGCACGCGGGAAGCACTTTTTCTATCGTATCGACTTTCTCTGGATGATACCGGTGATCGGTGTGATTACGTACTTTTTCTATCCATATGGTTTATTATCACTTCTTATCGTTCCGGTCATCATCCTTTTCGGATTATGGCAGCACAAATCGGCAGCATATGGCATATCGGGGAATCAGCTAACGATACGATTCAGGAACTTCAGTTTGCAGACCGCTTTCCTGATGAAAAAAAGGATTCAGTCGATGGAAATGAAACAAAACCATTTCCACAAGCGGAAGCGTGTAGCGACGCTGGCTGCCGGCATCAAGTCCGGCATGAGTATTTTCAATGCCCAAGTGCATCATATGGAAGAGTCCGAAGCTGAGAGGATACTTTCTTGGTTCGAACCTTCCTTGAAAAATCAAGAAAGAGAGCAGGGTTAACCTGCTCTCTTATCGTCTTCTCTTATTCCAGCTGCCGATCCGTTTTGGATGGAAATAACTGAGCCCGATTAAAAAACCGACTGCCAGCCCCGCGATATGTGCTGTAGCATTAATACCCGGCTGGATAAATGTCATCACGATACTGATAAGAATCATCGGCAAGATGATCTGTCTCAACTGCGGAAGAATATGCTTTGTGTAATAAACAAGTGCTCCAAACGCTCCCAAAATCCCGAATATTGCTCCGCTGGCACCGACACTGGCATAGTCGGGATCTTGCAGGAAGAATGTTGCGATGTTAGCGAAAATACCTGAAAGCATATAAATCGTAAGGAAGCGTGCTTTGCCTGCAATTTTCTCAAGTTCAGGTCCGAAGATGAAAAGGGAGAACATATTAAACAGCAAATGCATGATGCCGCCATGGAGGAACATCGGAGTCAGAAGTCTCCACCATTCCCCGTCGGAGATAAGGAAATTGACACCGACACCCGCGTTAAATACGTATGTCCCGATAAACGGAATAATCGTCACTACATAAATAAGGATATTCAAAGCGAGGAAAAACGTCACCACCGGATATTGGCGGATATATTGCGAAAAGCTTTCTGTACGGCTAAACATGTATTCACCTCAATCTATGTTTTCATTATACATATTTTCTCGTCCATGCTCCAGTGGCTTGGAATGACGGGTGCTGAAGTGTTTTTAGAAAAACGGGAAGGAGGAATTATTTTGATTGCAGGAATTGGGCTTGACATTGTCGAACTTGAACGTATCGCTAAATTGGATGCGAGGTCTCCGAAATTTCGGAAGCGCATTTTAACGGCGGAAGAGCTGAAGATTTACGAAACGCATACAAGTCACAGGCGAATTGAATTCCTTGCGGGTCGTTTCGCCGGGAAAGAAGCATTCGCCAAAGCAAAAGGGACGGGAATCGGAACGCAATGCAACTTCACTGATATTGGCATTCTGCCCGAATCGAGCGGGAAGCCGACCCTTTATTTTAAGGGAGTTGCAATCCTTGGTTTCATATCCATAACCCATACGCGAACTGTTGCAGCGGCCCAAGTAATCCTCCTTGCATAATTGTTCGTCCTTCCTCATAAGATGACCTACCCGATTGAAATGAGAAAGGATGAACTGTATGCGTAGCCGGATATTTGCTCTTTTGTTAGTTGCAGTCATGGTAATCCTCGCGGCATGTGGGGCGCCGTCGAAAGAGGACGTCATGAAAAAGCTCAGTGGAAAGTGGAATGATGCGAAAGGGTACGACTTGCAAGCGTCGATGGAAATTAAGACTGGGGCGGAACCGCGTATGTATGATGTTGCCGTTTGGCATACAAAGCCCGCCTTCTATCGTGTGAATGTAACACAGGCAGGAAGTAAGGATTCCCAGATGATCGTCCGTAACAAGGAAGGTGTGTTTGTTGTCACGCCATCGCTAGGTAAAACGTATAAGTTCCAAAGCGACTGGCCTGAACAAAATAGTCAAGCGTATTTGATAGGAGCATTGTCAGATGACATTAAAGCTGATAAGAATTCGACGATGACGGAAAAAGACAAAACATATGTCTTTGAAACAGCTACGAGAAACAACCATAAAAAAGTGCTGCCGACCCAACAAATCCATATTGATAAAAAGACATTGCTGCCTACGTATGTCTCTGTCCTGGATGAAAATAAAGTCGAGAAAATCCGTATCACTTTTAAAAAGATCACACTTGGAGTAGAACGGAAAGCTGCGGATTATGCCGTGGAAATGGAAGATACGAATACAAGTAAGGAAGACGAACCAGCCGAGGATGATGTGACGGGTCTCTCCACGTACTATCCTTCAGTAGCTTGGGAAGGTGTCACACTTGAGAATGAAGATGTCGTAAAGACAGAAAATGGTACACGTACATTCATGTCCTTTGAAGGGGAAAAAGAATACGTCATTATTCAAGAGCCTGCAGTAAGACCAGACTCGAAAGTGCCGGTCTCCATTGAAGGTGATCCTGTCGATCTTGGATTCACTGTCGCTGCGCTAACGGAAAAATCAATTCGCTGGGAAAGCGAAGGTGTTTCATTCTTTATAGCTTCCGATACTTTGACACAAGATGAAATGATTGAAATAGCAGGATCTATGCAAGCGGAAGGAATGAAATAACTATTGTTGACGAGGAATGGGCTGAAGATTGATAATGGAGAGTATTACAACATAAATGAGGGATTATTTTGGAAAACTCCATTCATTATCGTCCGACGCAAGCAATCGTCGATCTTGAAGCGATTCGAACAAATATCAGAAATCTGAAAAAGTATTTGGGAAGCGGTCCTGCAGTAATTGCGGTCGTGAAAGCAGACGGTTACGGTCATGGCGAGGTGGAAGTCGCTCAGGCGGCTTTCGAAGCTGGGGCGGAAATGGTCTCGGTTGCAACGCCGGACGAGGCAGTAAGACTACGAATGGCGGGTATTAGCGGGGATATCCTCGTCATGGGGCCGTCCCCGCTTGCGTTTGCAGAAAAGGCTGCTGAACTTGGGATTGTGATTACTGTTTCGAGTGCCGAGTGGTTGCAATCCGCACTCAGCCTTGACAGGAGTTTTGAAAAACCGTTGAAGATCCATGTAAAAATTGATAGCGGGATGGGAAGAATCGGATTAAGGGATGTAGAAGCCCTTCAATCCCTCATCTCGGTAATTGTAAGAACGGATTATGTAATACTGGATGGCATCTTTACACATTTTGCTTGTGCAGATGAAGAAAATCCGGCAAGTACGGAAGAGCAGTTCACGAAATTCATGGAACTGGTGAAAAAACTGCCGGCTAAACCCCGGCTTGTTCACGCATCGAATAGTGCGGCAACCCTCCTCTATTCCGAATATGCGCTTGACGCGGTCCGTTTCGGAATCGGACTTTACGGCATCGCACCTTCAGAATACGTGGGAGGGATGTTGCCTTTCCGTCTTGTAAAATCTTTCACGCTTGAAAGTGAGCTTGCCTACGTCAAATTGCTGGAGGCAGGCAAAAAGATCAGTTACGGCGGCACCTATGAAACAACTGGGAATGAATGGATAGGCACCATTCCTATCGGCTATGCAGATGGTTTGAAGCGTGGTTTGCGAGGACAGGAAGTGCTTATCGGCGGCGAACGTATTCCTATTGTTGGAACGATCTGCATGGACCAGTGCATGGTGAAACTTCCGAGGGAAATGTCGGTAGGTGAAAAAGTTGTGCTGATTGGCCGTCAGGGCGATGAGGAAATTACGATGGAAGAGTGGGCGGAGCGGCTTGGTACGATTCCGTATGAGATTGCCGTTTCAATTTCGAAGCGGGTATCGAGAATATATACAGGGAAAGTTGGACAGAATTTATAATATCCGTACTTTCGACAAAAAACCTAGCAACTTTGCAGAATCCTGTCAATAAAATTCCTTCTATGTCTTCTCATTGTTGATATTCAATGGTAAGATGGACTAGTATTGAAATATAGGAACGGGTTTGTCGGAGGTGCTAACGTTGCGTGCAAATAAAAACATGAAAGAAATCATTGTTAAAATTCCGAAACGGATGCTGAATGAAAATGAACATACGGTCGTCCATCAAGAGCTGGACCGTGGTGATTTCGTTTATATTTCGACAAAGCGATACGTAACTGACTACGAATCAGATGCGATCAGGGAAGAGATGATGAATGGTTATCTCGAAATGTCGCAAATCAACCTCAAAATCGCCACGGAATGCTTGCATGTGGAATTTGAAGCCCAGCATACGGTGGAACGTCTCGTAAGCGGAGGATGAAAAGTTGGCAATAAAACGTGGAGACGTCTTTTTTGCAGATCTGTCGCCTGTCGTCGGTTCTGAACAGGGAGGTACGAGACCGGTTCTAGTCATCCAGAATGATATAGGCAATCGGTTTAGTCCGACAGTTATCATTGCGGCAATCACAGCGCAAATTCAAAAAGCGAAATTGCCTACACATGTTGAAATTGATGCGGTGCGTTATGGTTTCGAGCGGGATTCGGTCATTCTGCTCGAACAAGTCCGCACAATCGACAAGTCGAGGCTTACAGATAAAATAACACACCTAGATGAATTTTTGATGGAGCAGGTCGATGAAGCGCTCGAAGTGAGTTTCGGCCTTATCAAATTCTAAGCATACATATGATAGAGACACCACGGGGTTCACTCCTGTGGTGTTTTTTCAATTTCCTGTCCAACATTTCCCGTCCAACATTGCATGTCGCAATGGCAGAGATATGACAAAAAAAGTGTATTACGTCACCATTTTCGTTACAATGAATATACAATGATTTTCGAACCCCAAGGAGGCTTACGGAAAAAATATGAATACGCGAATGGTTGAAGGTATAGATCAGAACATAAAAGAGATTATTGAACGATGGCAAGTACTAATGAAGGAAGTAAAGGGAGAAAAGTTTTTCCATTTCATGCCCGCACCACTTATCGAAAAGACCAGCACTGAATTTGCCGCATTGATGACATCGAATATTGATCGGGCGGATGTGGTCCATTCAGAGAAATTGAATGAATTCACTGAGAAGGTCGTCCGGTTCGGATGGTCCATCAAATTCGTCAATAAAGCGATTGACAACTTTTCAAATATCGTTTTTGAGCTTTTGGAAGAGAAAGGAATCATTGATCAAAGTAATCTGCGGTCCTTTGTTATGATTTTTGATAACTGGATCGCACCTCTCCGTGAAAGTATCATCGAAGCCTATTCCGTGGAATGGGAGCGGACTGTAAGTTTGCAGAAAATCGCTTTGCAGGAACTGTCTGCATCTTTGATACCGGTTTTTGAAAAGATTTCGGTGATGCCGCTTGTTGGTACAATCGATACAGAACGGGCTAAATTGATCATGGAAAACTTGCTTGATGGTGTAGTGAAGCAGCGTGCGGAAGTCGTTCTACTGGATATAACCGGTGTCCCGGTTGTGGATACAATGGTCGCCCATCACATCATACAAGCAGCGGATGCAGTACGACTCGTCGGAGCGAAATGTATGCTTGTAGGAATTCGTCCTGAAATTGCCCAAACGATTGTCACACTTGGAATTGACTTGAATGACTTTACAACGACTAGTACATTGCAACGCGGGATGCAGGAGGCACTTGGGTTGACAAACCGGACTATAGTGGAGGTTGAACCATCATGAATATGCGAATCCCGATTTTAAAACTTAATGATACATTAATTGTTTCGGTTCAATGGGAACTTGATGATCAGACTGCGATACAATTCCAGGAAGATCTTTTGAAAAAAATGCATGAAACGACTGCTAGAGGTGTTGTTATTGATTTAACTCCGATTGATTTCATTGATTCCTTTATTGCGAAGGTACTGGGAGATGTCATCAGTATGTCAGGTTTGATGGGGGCGAAAGTTGTCATTACGGGAATTCAACCGGCTGTTGCGATTACACTTATCGAACTTGGAATCCGTTTGGAGAATGTATTGACGGCACTAGATCTCGAAAATGGATTGGACAAACTTCGTAAAGAATTGGAGGCCTAAAAATGGAGTACTGGTCTTCTGTAGATATATACACGGAGTGGGACATTGTTGCTGCCCGACAACTGGGCCGGAATGAAGCGAAGAAGTCCGGCTTTGGAACGGTTGATCAGGCGCGAATCACGACAGCTATAAGCGAATTGGCACGCAATATATATTTATACGCAGGGAAAGGCAAAATTGAAATCAAAAGACTATCTGAAGATGGGCTTAATGGGATTACAATTATTGCTTCGGATGAAGGTCCGGGAATTCCCGATATGCGTAATGTAATGACGGATGGTTTTTCTACTTCTGGAGGGCTTGGCGCAGGTATGCCGGGCGTGAAAAGACTTATGGATGAATTCAAAGTGGAAACGGAGCTTGGAGTTGGAACGATAATCACCGCCACTAAATGGCTCCGTTGAGGAGATGATGATGGATGCCTGAGGAAGTTGGGAAACAATATAAAGAAATATTGAAACAATATGTCGACGGGCAAAATGAAGAAGATCTGTATTTGGGGCAACAGTTCAGCAGACAATTCATTGAAAAGAAAATTTCGCCCGAAGATGTTATTAGCATTCATAAAATGGCGCTTACCGAGGTATTTCCACATATGCCGGACAAATTATGGCATTCGTTCGATTTTCTCATTGAAATGATGATACATTACGGACTTGCACTTAAGGAGCATCAGAGCCTCATCCGGAAACAGGAAGAACTTCATATGGAGATGAACGTGGCGGCAAAAGTTCAAGATACTTTGCTGAAAACAAAGAAACCGGATTTCAGGGAACTTGATATCGGGTTTGTTACGGAGCCGGCTAAACAAATGAACGGCGATTATATTTATTTCCTTAATGATAATAGTTATGAGGCAAGTGTAGCGGTAGCCGACGTTATTGGTAAAGGAATACCTGCGGCGCTTTGCATGTCGATGATCAAATTCGGGATGGACAGTTTACAGAAGGAAAACACAAGCCCGCAGCATGTTCTGGACATTGTAAACAGGATTGTGGAAAAGAGTGTTGACGATTCAATGTTTATATCAATGTTCTACGGGAAATATAATGCGAAGGATTCCAGTTTCACTTATGGTTCCGCCGGACATGAACCTGCACTTTTGTATAAGGCATCTACAGGTACTTTTATAGAGCTGGATGCAAAAGGGCTCCTTCTCGGTGTACAACCGGATGTGGTTTATGAAGAGCGGTCCATCGTGCTAGAAGAGGGTGACTTTGTCGCCATGATGACGGATGGTGTAACCGAAGTGCGGACGGATACAGGCTTTATAGAAGATGAAGTGATTAAGTCCATTATGATAGAAGTGAAAAATAAATCCGCGCAGGAAATAGCGGACGCCGTTTACCAGAGGCTTGCCTATCTGCAGAACTTTCATCTGCGGGATGACTTTACAATTGTCATTTTTAAAAAAGAGAATGAAAAGGTTTAAGTCTTCAAGGATAGGGTAACTAAATTGATAGGGTAATACTTAAAAAATAGAGAAATTCGGGGTGTAAAAATGGATTTGAAAGTTGATGTTTTAGAAGATAATAGTGTTCAGCGATATAAAATTGTCGGGGAGATTGATGCGTTCACAGCCCCGAAATTACGGGAACGCCTTGCGTTGGCCGAGAAAACGAAAGAAATGCAGGCGGAATTGGACTTGTCCCAAGTCCATTATATGGATAGTACCGGTTTAGGTGTCTTTGTCGGTTTTTATAAAGCGGTTAAGGCCAATGGAGGTCACGTGAAAATTGTTGGCGTGAATACACGTCTTAAAAGACTTTTTGATATAACTGGTTTAGGAGAAGTCATGGATATTGTCATGGAAGAAAGTGGGGACAGAGATGCAACCGTATGATTACATTGAAATAAGAGTTCCTGCAAAAGCTCAATATGTTGGTGTCGCTCGTCTCGCGATATCAGGCCTCGCAAGTCGCCTCGGTTTTACTTACGATGAAATCGAAGACTTGAAAATCGCTTCGAGCGAAGCGATTACAAATGCGGTTCAGCATGCATATAAAGAGAATGACGATGGCGAAGTCGTAGTCGGTTGCGCTCTTTTTGCAGACAAGTTGGAAATCATGGTAGCGGATCACGGAAAAAGTTTTAATTTCGAGGAAACGAAGAAGCGTGTAGGCCCTTACAACGAACAAGAGGAGGTACAGTTTCTTCGGGAAGGCGGACTTGGACTTTATTTGATGGAAACATTGATGGATGATGTGAAAGTGCATCATGAAGAGGGTGTGACGGTCTTTATGACCAAATACCTCGGCGGAGAGCGGGGCGATGAGGATGTCGAACGAACAATCTCCTCATGAGTCTGAAGAGAAAGACCGATCCACTTCTGAACCTTCTCCCCGTGAAACGGGAACGAAAGAGGAAGTCCTTCTATGGATAAAAAGGTATCAGGAGACGAATGACGATGAGGCGCAGACGAATCTTGTACTGCATTATGAACGACTTGTGCAATCGATAGCCCGGAAATATTCAAACGGGAAACCGTTCCATGAAGATATTGCCCAAGTGGGTATGCTAGGTCTTCTAGGGGCGATCCGTCGCTATAATCCGGAATTCGGCAGAAGTTTCGAGGCCTTCGCGGTGCCGACAATCATAGGTGAAATTAAACGCTTCCTGCGTGATAAGACGTGGGCGATCCATGTTCCAAGACGTATTAAAGAATTAGGGCCGAAAATCAAAGCGGCTGTTGAATCGTTGACGGTGGAAATGCAACGTTCGCCCCTAGTGAGCGAAATTGCAGAGTATCTGGATGTGGACGAAGAATTGGTTCTTGAGGCGATGGAAATGGGAAGGAGTTACCAGGCTCTTTCTATGGATCATACCCTTGATGCGGATTCTGAGGGAGGTACGGTTACACTATTCGATATAATTGGAGAATCTGACGAAGGTTTTGAAAGAACAGATCAGCGCATGGTAGTTGCCAACGCCCTGAATGTTTTGTCTGAACGCGAAAAACAAATTATCCAGTATACATATATTGAGCAACTAAGCCAAAAAGAAGCGGGAGAGCGGCTTGGCATCTCCCAAATGCACGTCTCAAGATTGCAGCGAAAAGCGATTAAGAAGTTGCAGGAAGCAATTTTGGCGGCTGGCGGTGTCTCATAGTGGACTCGATACTAACCAAGCATGTAGAAGCGTATGTCTATCAGGAAGCAAAGTTCGGTAACCGGGAATGCGGTGATACCTATTTCATCCACGCGGAGGAAGAATATTTCATCTGTGCGATTGCGGATGGATTAGGCAATGGGCCGATTGCGCGTCAATCAGCCCAAATCATTCCGAAAGTGCTAAAAGAATACCATAATGAAACAATCGATGAATTACTTAGCCGCTGCAATGAGCATATGGTACAAAAACGCGGAGCTGCCGTAGCTATTGTGAAAGTGGATTATAAACAAAAGACAATTCAATACAGCTGCGTTGGGAATGTCCGTTTCTACATGCTTCATAATCGCAGTAAAATGATCTATCCGTTGCCTGTAATGGGCTACCTATCAGGAAGGCCCCAAAAATTAAAGACGCAACAATATGACTATCAAAAAGGTGATCTCTTCTTCCTTCATTCGGATGGTGTAGCTCTGAGAAGCCCGAAAGCTTCTTTGAAGGAAAGTTCAGGACCTTATGAGTTGTATCAAAATGTGCTGCAATCGATTGAACATGGCGACGACGCCACGTTTATAGCTGGAAGTCTGCTTCTATAAAATGGAAGTAGGCTTTTTTTATGTCCAGATTCAAGACGCCGCTATGCAGGCGCCTTATGCTTTCCTTATGTTAAAATGAATCTATAGACGGAAGGGTGGTTTTATTGATGAGGCATATTGTTGAGGCTACAGCTGGGAAAGCGGCAGTCAGTATACATCAAGCTGAAAAGGTTATCGCATTACTTGACCAAGGAAATACTGTGCCGTTCATCGCGAGGTACCGAAAAGAAGAAACTGGTTCACTTGATGAAGTGGAGATCAAGGCGGTTGAGGATGCGTACAGTTATGTAAAAGGCCTCGAACAGCGCAAAGAAGAAGTGATCCGTCTCATCGATGAGCAAGGTAAACTCGATGACAATTTAAGAAAATCGATTGAAAGCGCTACCGTATTACAACGAATTGAAGATCTTTATAGGCCATTTAAACAAAAAAGACGTACACGTGCCATGATTGCAATTGAAAGTGGCCTTGAGCCGCTGGCGAAAAACCTTTTGGAGTTTACTGGAGTTTCACCGGAAGATCTTGCTAGATCTTTCATTAATGAAGAGCTCGGTATTAACGCGATTGAAGATGCATTGGCGGGAGCTAGGGATATTATTGCCGAGCAATTTGCTGATGACGCTGCAATAAGGGGAAATATTCGAAAATTGGCCTGGGCGGATGGAATGATTGTATCAGCAATACGGAAAGGGTCAGAAGACAAGCGAAATGTTTTTGAAAACTACTATGAATATGAAGAACCCTTGAAAAAAATCGTCCCGCACCGCGTTTTAGCTTTGAATCGTGGCGAAAAAGAAGACGTGCTGCGTATAGGTATTTCTTTCCCGGTTGAAAGGATACTTGGGGGACTTGAACGTGAATTAATTCGAAAATCACATTCACCGTCCGCTGTACAAGTAAAAGAAGCAATTGAGGATGCATTTAAACGGTTGATCGCACCTTCAATTGAACGGGAAATCAGAACGGCACTTACTGAAAAAGCTGAAGAGCAAGCAATTCATGTGTTTTCCGAGAACCTTAAGAGTCTTCTTCTGCAACCGCCATTAAAGGGGAAAGTAGTTCTTGGGCTTGATCCGGCTTTTCGTACAGGGTGTAAACTTGCGGTTGTTGATGAAACGGGTAAACTTCTTGAAATATCCGTAATTTATCCCCATCAGCCGCAAATGGAAAAAGAAAAGTCGAAACGGACTATTTTAGAATTACTGAAAAGATACCCAATCACCATTATTGCTATCGGGAATGGGACAGCTTCACGTGAATCCGAATTATTCATAGTCGAATGCATCAAAGATGCGCAAGCAGGCGTTTCCTATGTCATTGTAAATGAAGCGGGTGCCAGTGTATATTCAGCTTCACCACAAGCACGGGACGAGTTTCCTGAACTTCAAGTCGAGCAACGGAGTGCGGTTTCAATCGCAAGACGCTTGCAGGATCCACTATCAGAACTTGTTAAAATCGATCCGGGTTCGGTCGGTGTTGGGCAATACCAGCATGATGTCGCGAAAAAACGTCTGTCCGAATCATTATCATTCGTAGTTGAAACCGCCGTGAACCGTGTAGGGGTAGATGTTAACACTGCTTCCTCTTCGCTGCTTCAATACGTGGCGGGCCTTTCGAAGACTGTTGCGGAAAACATTGTCAAATCCCGTGAAGAGAACGGATTGTTTACAAAACGTAATCAATTGAAGAAAGTTCCGCGACTTGGCGCAAAAACGTATGAACAGGCAATTGGTTTCCTGAGGGTGCTTGATGCGAAGGATCCGTTCGATTCCACGGGGATTCATCCGGAAAGTTATCAATTGGCGGAGCAAGTATTAGAAGAAGCGGGGACAAGTAAGAAGATGCTCGGCAAGAAAGAAACGGCAGATGCTCTGTCGACTTTGGATATTAAAGCTTTAGCTGTTAAATTAGACGTTGGAGAAGTGACGTTAAAAGATATTGTCGATACACTTCAAAGACCGAACAGGGATCCGCGCGATGATTATCCGCAACCACTTTTGAAAGCGGATGTCCTCGACATGAAAGATCTGTATGAAGGACTTGAGATGCAAGGAACTGTTCGGAATGTCGTAGACTTTGGTGCGTTTGTTGATATCGGAGTGAAAGAGGACGGTCTCGTCCATATCTCAAAATTAAAAAAGGGATATGTGAAACATCCGCTTGACGTTGTAGCTTCTGGAGATATTGTTACTGTATGGGTTGAAGGTATTGATATAGGGAAAGGACGTATTTCGTTGACGATGTTGCCGCCGTCCTCGAAATAATGTTTGAAATGGAGGGGATGGCTATGACGGATGAAGAATTGCAGGAACTGATCGAGAGTGTTTCTAAGGAAACATTCGGCAAGCCTTTCCTCCACATTGCCCGTTTTAACAAAAGACTCAGGACAACCGGTGGGCGTTATCTGCTCTCAAACCATTCAATAGAAATTAATCCGTTGGTATTGGATATGCACGGAACAGAAGAATTGGTCGGCGTAATCAAACATGAACTATGTCACTATCACCTTCATATAGAAGGAAGGGGATATCGCCACCGTGATGCAGACTTCAGAATTCTGCTGAAGCATACGTCTTCTCCGCGTTTTTGCAGACCTTTAACTGAAGAAAAACAGCGGGTGCAACCGAAACATGTATATGAGTGCACATCATGCAAGCTGCTCTATAAACGTAAAAGAAGAATGGACGTCCGTAAATACAGGTGTGGGAAATGCGCGGGGCAAATTGAAGAAATACAAGCTGTCAAGTGAATGCCTAGAACTTTGTTCACGTTAAAAACTGCGTTCCGACAAGGTTCTAGGCGATTGTTAAAACTAATTTAAGAAAAGGTGTTGACGAAATGAATAACACTGTCTATAATTAGAAAAGTCGGTTGGGAACGGCGCTGAATTATCAAGCTGAGCAATCCCGCATACGACGTTAATACTTAATATGGCCCCTTGGTCAAGCGGTTAAGACACCGCCCTTTCACGGCGGTATCACGGGTTCGAATCCCGTAGGGGTCATCAAGATTTTTTTGATACGAAGTATTGAGATGAATCATTCTTGAAAAATGAATTAACTTTGTATAGCATAGTCTATCGGCTGAATAAGGTAACGATGGGGTATAGCCAAGCGGTAAGGCAACGGACTTTGACTCCGTTACTCGTTGGTTCGAATCCAGCTACCCCAGCCATTTCATTTAAATGCTGAGCATTTAAATGAAAATGTGAGAAGCACCGATGGTGATTCGAGTGAATGGGATCCCATATAAGTCTGAATAACTTCTCTCTTATATAAATAGAGAGCCATTAGCTCAGTTGGTAGAGCATCTGACTTTTAATCAGAGGGTCGCAGGTTCGAATCCTGCATGGCTCACCATTTCTTTTAAAAAAGAATGTTGACAAATGAATTGTACGTTGTATAATAAGATTTGTCGCTAAAACAACGCGGTAGTGGCGGAATGGCAGACGCGCTAGGTTGAGGGCCTAGTGGGGGTTAACCCCGTGGAGGTTCAAGTCCTCTTTACCGCACCAAAACACTTACGTTATTAAAAAGTCCTTCGCCTCGATGGACAGAGATTTAGTCGCAAATCAAATGGTTATCATTCAACTAACGTCGGATGTACCAATGCTATATATATGCGGGTGTAGTTTAGTGGTAAAACCTCAGCCTTCCAAGCTGATGATGAGGGTTCGATTCCCTTCACCCGCTCCATATTACCAATGTAAGCGTAGTGTAATTATCACACCGAAAAGTAATTGCAAAAAAGTTGTTGACGCCGCGAAGAGCGGATGTTATACTTAAAAAGTTGTTATCGCAACAACTTGACAAATGAACCTTGAAAACTGAACAGCAAAACGTCAATGAAATACAGCGAGAGTGCTAACCCACTTGAGCAAAACGTTTCCTAGTAAGCTGACTTCTGTCAGGCGAAAAGAAACACAATCGAATCTTCGGATTCAGGGAGGAATTCTATTCCTCTCCAGTCAGCAAGAAATGAGCTATTCATTTTCTTCTATTATGGAGAGTTTGATCCTGGCTCAGGACGAACGCTGGCGGCATGCCTAATACATGCAAGTCGAGCGGAATGATGGGAGCTTGCTCCCTG
>NZ_JACCCL010000003.1 GCF_013408665.1 Sporosarcina sp. JAI121
GATAGGTCTGGGGTGGAAGCACGGCGACGTGTGGAGCTGACGGATACTAATCGATCGAGGACTTAACCATATTTGAAAAGGGCTTGATTACCCTGATTCATGCAGCACAATGTCTGTTTCATTCAGTTTTGAGCGAACAAAATTAATTATTTTGAAAAAACGCTTGCAATATTCAACGGACATGATATAATAGTTATTGTCTTGTGAAGATAGTCCAGTGACGATGGCGAAGAGGTCACACCCGTTCCCATACCGAACACGGAAGTTAAGCTCTTCAGCGCCGATGGTAGTTGGGGGTTCCCCCCTGTGAGAGTAGGACGTCGCTGGTCTGTTATTCCCAAAGAACATACTTAATGTATGATCTGTATTATTATTCCGCAGTAGCTCAGTGGTAGAGCAATCGGCTGTTAACCGATCGGTCGTAGGTTCGAGTCCTACCTGCGGAGCCATTTAGGAGAGCTGTCCGAGTGGCCGAAGGAGCACGATTGGAAATCGTGTAGGCGGCTAACGCTGTCTCAAGGGTTCAAATCCCTTGCTCTCCGCCAGATTTATATTTTTAACATTAATGGCCCCTTGGTCAAGCGGTTAAGACACCGCCCTTTCACGGCGGTATCACGGGTTCGAATCCCGTAGGGGTCACCATTATTTTTTCATCACTCGTAGCGTGTTGGAAAGAGCCAATTACTATTTATACCCGGAGGATTAGCTCAGCTGGGAGAGCATCTGCCTTACAAGCAGAGGGTCGGCGGTTCGAGCCCGTCATCCTCCACCATTAATTTATTTTCATAACTATTGTCGCGGGGTGGAGAAGTGGTATCTCGTCGGGCTCATAACCCGAAGGTCGCAGGTTCAAATCCTGCCCCCGCAACCAAATTTTCATGACGATGCGAAATGAATATCTGTCTTGCAAGCCGACAGTTCAAGCTCATCTTTATAGTAATACTTCATATTGTTGTCGCGGGGTGGAGAAGTGGTATCTCGTCGGGCTCATAACCCGAAGGTCACAGGTTCAAATCCTGTCCCCGCAACCAAATGGTCCCGTGGTGTAGCGGTTAACATGCCTGCCTGTCACGCAGGAGATCGCCGGTTCGATCCCGGTCGGGACCGCCATTTTTTATAATATGTGGCTCAGTAGCTCAGTCGGTAGAGCAAAGGACTGAAAATCCTTGTGTCGGCGGTTCGATTCCGTCCTGAGCCACCATTTTAAATAACTTGCCGGAGTAGCTCAATTGGTAGAGCAACTGACTTGTAATCAGTAGGTTGAGGGTTCAAGTCCTTTCTCCGGCACCATACACCTATTGGTGGGGTAGCGAAGTGGCTAAACGCGGCGGACTGTAAATCCGCTCCCTCCGGGTTCGGCGGTTCGAATCCGTCCCCCACCACCAGTTATAGGGGCATAGTTTAACGGTAGAATAGAGGTCTCCAAAACCTTTGATGTGGGTTCGATTCCTACTGCCCCTGCCATTTTTTTATTTAACCTACTATCATGGCGATTGTGGTGAAGTGGTTAACACATCGGATTGTGGTTCCGACACTCGAGGGTTCGATTCCCTTCAGTCGCCCCATTTATACATCCAAAAAATCAAACTAACTATCATGGCGGTTGTGGTGAAGTGGTTAACACATCGGATTGTGGTTCCGACACTCGAGGGTTCGATTCCCTTCAGCCGCCCCATTTATAATTAAATCAAAATAGATATCATGGCGATTGTGGTGAAGTGGTTAACACATCGGATTGTGGTTCCGACACTCGAGGGTTCGATTCCCTTCAGTCGCCCCATTTATCTTTTTGGGGTATAGCCAAGCGGTAAGGCAACGGACTTTGACTCCGTTATTCGTTGGTTCGAATCCAGCTACCCCAGTTTCGCGGAAGTAGTTCAGTGGTAGAATACGACCTTGCCAAGGTCGGGGTCGCGGGTTCGAATCCCGTCTTCCGCTCCATTTTCTACGGCGGCATAGCCAAGCGGTAAGGCATGGGTCTGCAACACCCTTATCACCGGTTCGATTCCGGTTGCCGCCTCCATTTTATAAATATGGATTTTGCGAAATGAATAGTAATATGCCCGAGTGGTGGAATGGCAGACACGTCGCACTCAAAATGCGATGCCGCGAGGCGTGCCGGTTCAAGTCCGGCCTCGGGTATCAGATGAAAAAAGCACAACTTCGGTTGTGCTTTTTTTATGCTTAATTTTAATTATGATCTAGGTATTCAACATTTAATGTAAGAAGATTGAGTGGGGGAATCAATATGCCGTTAATAGAACATCAGGAATTCATACAAGCCTCTATAGAACGCTGCTTTGATCTTGCGCGAGATGTGGATATTCATACTCGTACTACAGAAAGTACGAAGGAGAAAGCCGTCGGTGGAGTTACGACAGGTTTATTGTCGGCTGGGGATAGTGTCACATGGGAGGCGGTTCATTTCGGTATAAAGCAAAGGCTGACCGCAAAAATAACAATAATGAATAGGCCCTATATATTTGAAGATATAATGGTGCAAGGTGCATTCCATTCTTTTACACATATTCATGAGTTTGTTGAGAAGGATACTGGCACCTTGATGATTGATCGCTTTCAATATAAATCGCCTTATGGACCGATTGGAGTTATCGCGGATAAGTTGTTTTTGGAAAGCTATATGAGGAAGTTTATTGTGAATCGAGCACAAGCTCTAAGACGAATTGCAGAATCTGAAGAGCAAGTGTTTCATTAATGAGAAATGGCTTGAAAATTATTATTGCTATCTATTATAGAGGGGGAAATAAGGGTTTTCCATAATGTACGCTTCGGCTACCACATGAAAGGCGCCTTCGCTGGTTTTTCCTTGGTATATTGGAGGCACCGGGAGTGTTCACTGTTATAGAATTGGGATAAGAATGTCCCATCATATACGCTACGGCGCTTGCGGATGCCTCCCGCGATAAGCCGGGCAGAAAACCACTGCCAGTCTTATCGCTTCGGCTACCGCTGTAAGACGCCTTCGCTAGATTACCTGTAATATTTATGACTGCATGATATAGTCATAATTCCTGTCTATATACTCTGCACCATTAATTTAGAATTCAATAGAAACAGTAACAATCGACTTATACGATGTACGACTCCAGCGAAGGAGCGACAAGTGTGAGCCGGAGTAATGAGACAGACAGTGATCTTCTGGCGGGCTCATTACGGAAGGCCATCACCGAGCGACGAAGCGGTATTGGAAACTACTTTCTAGTAATAATCACAAATAACTCTCATACTTTCCATTTAATCAGTGCCGAGTATATAGACTGAACTAACGATTTTCCATACTACACGCTACGGCGCCTTACAGCGGATGCCTCTCGCGATAAGCCGGGCAGAAAACCACTGCCAGTCTTATCGCTTCGGCTACCGCTGTAAGGCGCCTTCGCTAGATTACCTGTAATATTTATGACTGCATGATATGGTCATAATTCCTATCTATATATTCTGCACTATTAATTTAGAATTAAATAGAAACAGTAACAATCGCCTTATACGATGTACGACTCCAGCGACGAAGCGGTATTGGAAACTGCTAACCAGTACTAATCACAAATAGTTCACTTAATTTCTACGTGTCAAATGCTGAGTATATATAAGTATTCAATAGAAACAGTAACAATCGCCTTATACGATGTACGACTCCAGCGAAGGAGCGACAAGTGTGAGCCGAAGTCATGAGACCGACAATGATCTTCTGGCGGGCTCATTACGGAAGGCCATCACCAAGCGACGAAGCGATATTGAAAATTGCCTCCTAGTAGTAATCACAAAAAAATCACTTACTTTCCATTTGTTAAGTGCAGAGTATATAGACTGAACTAACGGTTTTCCATACAACACGCTTCGGCGCTTTGTGGATGCCTCCCGCGAGAAGCCAGGCAGAAAACCACTGCCGGTCTAATCGCTTCGGCTACCACAGGAAAGGCGCCTTCGCTGGTTTTTCCTTGGTATATTGGAGGTACCGGGAGTGTTCACTGTTATAGAATTGGGATAAGAATGTCCCATCACACATGTTTCGGTGCTTTATGAATGTGCCTTGTAAGACTGCCTCCCACGCTGTATTCATATGTTCATCATATATAAACAAAATCGCTCCTTGCCGCCGAAGCGGAAGGAGCGATTTTCATAGAGGGAGACCAGGCGATGCTACTAAGGGTTTGTCCATTGCAATTGCCTTGGTTGGTCATTGGGGATTGGTCACAAAGTAAATGGTGACGGGTCATTGGTTTGCCTGTAATTTAAATTGGATTGGTCCCCACTCCATGCCTTGGTAAGGAGTCTCACCTGACCAAGGAGTTAGAAGTATTTTGCGTCATCAAAAGCCAACACGATTGAATAGTTTTTAGCATTAATGGAATTGGATAATTTGTGTGCATCTTTTTCGGCTTGTAAAGACTTTAAACGATAGTCTTCGGGATCGAATAACGCGACCCGGTAGACAATAGTACCTTCAGAGTAGCCGTACTGGATTTCTTCCTTTTCTGACATGGATAGCTCTTTGTAAAAGCGGGCTTTAGCGCGTAATTGTGTGGCAAGTTCAATCGCTTCCACAATGGCAAGCTGTTGCCCTTGGAATTCGATTGTATGATCGATATTGGCTCGATACATCAGACGATCAAGCAAACGGCTATCTGAACGTACTTCATCCAATTCGCTTTCTACAACAGTAAGGGGACGCGGGCCGATTACGGGATTGCTGCCTTTTTCTACAGTTGTAAAGGCAACGCGTCTCATTTCAACTTCCAGCTCATGAATACGTTTTGTTAAAACACTTTTCAGTTTTACCGCTTCGGCAAGAGTTATGTTGCTCATTTAGTCATTCCCCCAATTCAGAAACAATATCAGTCTACTATAATGGAAGATTGTCCCTCGTGCAAAACATATGAACGGACGTCACCACCGCTAATGCTACTGAACATGTTGCCGCATGCCGTTGTCAGTTCAAGAGCTTCCGTGGCATCCATGGATGGGCGAAGGAAGAATACATGAAGTGCTTCGGTCGTTTCTTCTGTTACGGCGGTGCGTATAGAATCGACATATGGACTACCGAATGGGCTATAATCATCTTTTAACAGTAGAATGTTTGTTAATGAATTAAAACGGCCGTTCAATCCATCGTATCCGTCTTCATCTGTGCCTAATGTAACCGATACATCGCCGACAATTTTTTCAAGGTCGTAGATGCCTGCTGGGATTTCGTGTTGTAAGGAAAAGAAGTTGTTCAAATCGACGGCAGAATGGAAAGGATTAACATAGTTCTGCTTCTTGATTCGGCGCATGAGCGCTTCTGTGGAATGACGGTATCGATTCGGATCAGCGCCGAATGCTTTCCATACAGCGCGCCATTCTTTTATGCCTGAAAACTCGGAGACAGGCTTGTTCTCAAGTTCAAAGAAAAGTTGCTCTTGAAATAATTGTAATCGTCCTTTTAGCATTTGAGGCGATTCTGACACCGTAATTTTGGTATAATGGATAATGCCTAATTTTAATCCGGGTACAGCTTGTAAAAGATCTGTAGCCATTTTAATATTCAATAAACTCACCCTTTATATAGTTTTATTCAATAGTAGCATAATGGAGGCGATACAGTGTGAATGCTGTTCAACTGCAAAAGTCGGTTAGGGACTATGCGGAGTCAATCGGCATCGACAAGATTGGTTTTACAACAGCCGCCCCGTTTCGAGAACTGAAAAATCGTTTGAAACGGCAGCAAGAACTCGGCTATCAGTCGGGTTTTGAGGAAAAAGATTTAGATAAACGGACGGAACCTGCACTTTTACTTGATCAAGCGGAAAGTATCATAGCCATCGCTGTAGCCTATCCGTCCAAAATGGCAGATTCTCCGAGAGGTAAAAAAGGTGAGAGGCGGGGAATCTTTTGCCGTGCATCATGGGGAACGGATTATCATACAGTTCTGCGCGAGAAGTTGAGGCTTCTTGAGGGATTTATTTTGGAACACGCACCTGCTGCAAGAGTACGGTCGATGGTCGACACGGGTGAACTATCCGATCGTGCTGTCGCGGAACGGGCAGGCATCGGCTGGTCGGCAAAAAATTGTTCGATTATTACACCGGAGTTCGGTTCGTATGTGTACCTTGGTGAAATGATTACAAATATCCCGTTTGCGCCGGACGTTCCAATGGAAGATGAATGCGGTGACTGCACACTTTGCCTGGATGTATGTCCTACGGGAGCTTTGATTCAGGGCGGACAATTGAATGCCCAGCGCTGCATCGCTTTCTTAACGCAGACAAAAACACCTATTCCAGAGGAGTTCCGTACGAGAATTGGAAACCGATTATATGGATGTGATACGTGCCAGACGGTTTGTCCGAAAAACAAAGGGAAGCATAATTTGCATCAACAGGCATTCCAACCGGATCCAGAATTGGCCAAACCGCTTCTGCAACCGATACTTAGCCTGTCAAACCGTGAATTTAAAGAGAAGTTTGGTCATGTCTCCGGCTCTTGGCGAGGGAAAAATCCGATACAACGAAATGCGATTATCTCTCTAGCCCATTTTAAGGACGAGTCTGCAGTTCCTGAATTGATTGTCATGTTGGATAAAGACCCGCGGCCAGTTATTCGGGGGACAATTGCGTGGGCACTTGGTCAAATCGGTGTAGATGAAGGCTTCGCGGCAATTAAAGAAGCATTGTTGAAAGAAGAAGATCTGGACGTGCGTGCTGAATTAGAAAAGGCAACGGATAGCCGAATAGAAAAAGTTTAAGTGGAGGAAGTGTTGAAATGGTCATTCATGTTGCATTATTTGAACCGCTCATCCCAGCAAACACGGGAAACATCGCACGGACATGCGCAGGGACGGGAACGAAATTACATCTAGTAAAGCCGCTCGGTTTTTCGACGGATGATAAAATGTTGAAACGAGCAGGACTCGATTACTGGGAACACGTCGATATTACGTACCATGAAGGGATCCGAGAACTTTTTGCGGCGAATCCGGAAGCGGTATTTTATTTTTTGACGAAGCATGGAGACAATCCGCATACGGCATTCGATTATTCCGATGTATCGAAGGATATATTTTTTGTCTTCGGTAAGGAAACAAGCGGACTGCCTGAAGACATTTTACAGGAGAATAAAGAGAGGTGCCTGCGACTCCCGATGAACGATAAGATCCGATCGCTCAACTTATCAAATACGGCAGCCATCCTTATTTACGAGGCGCTTAGACAGCAATCTTATCCAGGATTAGTATAAAAAAACGGGACAGCCAGAAGGCTTGTCCCGTTTACTTATTATTATTTTCTTTGACCAGGTATCTTAACTTTGCCAGGTTTATCATCATATCCACCCGTGAAGATTGCAGATAGGAATGCAAAGCAAACACCTATAATTAGAATTAATGTCATGTTAGGTACCTCCTGTAAATTCATTAGTAGCTACAATAAGTATACCCTATTTTTAGTGGAATTGAAATGACAGCCGGGAAAAATTGTGACAGACCGAAGAAAAATGAAACTTTCTGCTTGCTTGTCCGTAAATAATAGAACGACTTAAATAATACGGAGGTTATATAGATGAACTTTTCAACTGGCATGAAATGGGTGACAGCGATAGCGGAAGGTTTTCTGGCGATTCCACTTATCGGGGGCCTTTATGTAATTAGCTCTGGCTATTCTATACTAGGAATCATGTTTGTTTTACATGCCATTACGTTACTTCTTTCAATTCGGGAAGGGCAAGGGAAGGCTGCTTCAATCCTCGGTCTTGTGACGAGCGTTGTGAGCGCCATCCCGTTTATAGGCTGGTTCATGCACCTTATCACGTCAGGAGCGCTCTTCCTGTCGGCCATCACTTCTAAACGCAGAGTAAAAGTATGAAAAAAGCCCTTCCGAGGATAAACGGAAGGGCTTTTTTATAGAGATAAGTTTTTTACTTGGATCGGTGTCTAGACTCCAGGCGCTTTTCTTAATGCGGTAAAAAGAGCAGTTGATAAGTGAATAGTACCGCGAAAATATATAAGAGGACAGGAACTTGTTTCCCTTTTCCTTTCACGACTTTTAAAAGCGGGTATGTGATGAAACCAAGAGCGATTCCTGTCGCAATACTAGACGTGAGGGGCATTGTCAAGATGACAAGGAAGGCTGGGAATGCTTCATCGAAGGAATCCCAATCAATGTCTTTAATCACGCCGATCATCAAGCTCCCAACGATTATCAAAGCAGGAGCGGTAATTGCAGACACACCTGACAATGTACTGACAAGCGGACCGAAAAATGCCGCAACGATGAAGAGGACTGAGACGGTCAGCGTTGTCAATCCAGTCCGTCCGCCTACCGCAACCCCGGATGACGATTCGATGTACGCCGATGTCGGACTTGTTCCGAACATGGATCCGATTGTTGTTGCAACAGAATCCGCAAGTAAAGCATGACGTGCACGGGGGAGTTTATTGCCTTTCATCAGGCCTGCCTGTTTTGCGACACCGATCATCGTGCCGGTGGTATCGAACAGGGTAACGATGAGAAAGGCGAAAACTACGCCATACAAACCATGTGAAATGACGTCACCAAATGCAGTAATTGGATTCCAGACAAGAATCCCTTCCGGCAAGTGAGGCAGTTTCCATAGGGCACCTTCAAATTTGAGCTGCCCTGTAATGGTTGCAACGATACCCGTCAAAATCATTCCGATGAAAATCGAACCGTAAACATTCAATGTCATAAGAATGGTTGTCACAAGAAGTCCAAACAAAGCCAACATGACAGGCGGAGAAGTGAGGTCGCCCAGCTTCACAAGGTTTGCTTCGTGGGGGGCAACAAGTCCCGACAGCCGTAAACCGATGAAGGCGATAAATAATCCTATCCCCGCCGTAATTCCAAGCTTCAAACTTTCCGGAATGGATTCGATCAGTTTTTCACGGAAAGATGTCAAGGATAACAAAACAAATAATAGTCCTGCTACGAATACCGCGGAAAAGGCGGTCATATAATCGAGTTGTCCATCAGATGCAAGCACAACCGATGTAAAATAAGCGTTCAAACCCATTCCTGGGGCGATGGCGATCGGATAATTGGCGAAAAGCGCCATCCACAGCGTACCGATAACCGCAGCGATAATCGTTGCGATAAATACTTGTTCAAACGGTACACCAGCGTCAGCAAGAATAATCGGATTGACGATGACGATATAGGCCATTGTCAAAAAAGTCGTCATACCAGCCAATACTTCCGTTTTCACAGTGGTATTATGTTTTTTTAAATGAAACAACGGAATTCTCCTTTCAGAATACGAACGAAATGAAGTACATTTACAATAATATTCGTTTTTAGGTCAAAATTCAACTCTGAAATATAATCCGGGAATTCGTAATATTCGAATGTCGCTTGTACAATTGAAGTACAAGAAACGAAAGGGGAAATTCAAATGTCAAAACGATTCACCGGAACAATTGAACTTGCAAATGGTGTGAAAATGCCGCAATTAGGACTCGGCGTCTATAAGATGACGGATTCCGGGCAGACGGTCGAAGCAATTACATACGCAATAGAAACAGGATACCGCGCCATTGATACGGCGGCAATCTACGAGAACGAAAGAGAAACCGGGGAGGCAGTCCGTCATTCTGGTGTTCCACGGGAAGAGCTGTTCATTACATCGAAAGTATGGAATACCGATCAAGGATACGACTCGACATTACGTGCATTCGAGGAATCATTAGAGAAACTGGGTCTCGATTATTTGGATTTATATTTGACGCATTGGCCTGTGTCCGAAAAGTATGTTGAAACGTATAAAGCGATAGAACGGTTGTATGATGAAAAACTCATTCGAGCCACGGGCGTCTCCAATCATCATGCCCATCACCTAGAAAAAGTCTTCGTAAAAGCAAATGTCGCTCCGATGGTGAATCAGATTGAGCTTCATCCGCATCTAACACAGGAATCGCTGCGGGCATTTTGTAAAGAGAACGGCATCGCCGTGACTTCTTGGTCACCGCTTGCACGCGGAAAGCTGCTTGCAGAACCGACGCTTCTTCATATCGGCGAACATTACGGAAAAACACCTGCCCAAGTAATCATTCGTTGGCATTTGCAAAATGATCTTATCGTCATACCGAAATCAGTGACGCCTGAACGAATCCGGGAAAACAGTGAAGTTGCTGATTTTGAATTATCATCCGAGGAAATGGCTTCAATTAATGAACTTAATCGTAATGAGCGGGCGGGTACTGACCCGGATACGTATTAATATTGAGAATAGTTAAGTTGAAATAAAGAACCCCATTGAATCCGCTTGGCGCTTTGGGGATGCCTCTCGCCGTAAGCCTGGATTAGGCGCTTCGCATCCAGTCTTACGGCTTCGGCTACCCCTTTGCCGCGCCTTCGCTAGGGTGTTCATTATCGAAAGGGTCATGATTTTGAGATGTATTGGCTGAGATTATAATGTGATTACTAGTTGATACTAATTTAATTCAAGAAAGAAGCACTACAGGTGCAGGTTTAATTCCCGATAATGAAATGTGCTTTCTTACATAGACCATCCAGCGCAGGCGCGACTTCGTGGTAGCCGGAGCGATAAGACTGAAAGTGGTCTTCTTTCTGGCTTATCGCGGGAGGCATCCACAAAGCGGCGAAGCGTGTATTATGGTCAATCCTAATTCGATTCTATAACGGCGGACTTTTTCAGTGACCTCCCCTAAGCCTAGCTGCTGCGCTACTAGTCTTACGTCTTCGGCTACCCGGTGTCCAGTCACTGACAAAATTCATGTCCTAGGAATTTTGTCAGCAGCTGGCACCGAATAGCGCCTTCGCTTGGTTTATATAGTTTTTAATTTGTTCAATAAATATAGAAATGCCATAGAGAAATAATCTCCATGGCACTTTTTTACCTATTTCATTTCAATAAGTGTCTGTTCTTCTGTAAATGGGTGAATGAATGATACCGCGGTTGCGGTTAACCGGTACTTTCCATCTTCCGTTTCGCTGCCCTCATAGAGTGTATCGCCTGTAACGGGATGTCCGAGATGCGACAAATGTACGCGGATCTGGTGTGTGCGTCCCGTCTCAAGATCTGCTTCGACAATTGTCGTATTCTCTTTGCGTTCAATCATCCGGAAGTTTGTAATGGCAGATTGGCCGGACATTGAAACAAGTCGTTTTGCCGGATGATGGCGGTCCCGCCCGATCGGGAGTCTGATTGTGCCTTTAGGCCTTTTCAAGTAGCCATCCACTTCCGCAATGTATTTCCTTGAAATATCGTTGTTTTCAATCATGCGGTCGAAAAGTGATTTTGAAATCGGATGCTTCGCAATGAGAACAACGCCCGAAGTTCCTTTATCAAGGCGATGGATATGCTCTGCATAGTCACCGCCATTTTTTTGAACATATGCCATGACGGCATTCATCAGTGTCCCGGTGTCACGCGGTCCATCGGGGTGCGTTGATATGCCGGCAGGTTTTACGACAGCCAGGATATGTTCGTCCTCAAAGAGGACGGTTAATTCAACATTATCGTCAGGTACATATGTTGACGTTGCATCGGGAAAGGTAAATACCAATTCGGTACCTGCCGCCAGTGGACCTTTCCAATCGTCTACCGGCTCGCCTTTTGCATCCAGCACACTTTTCGCCATACGCATAAGGTGGACCGTCTTTTTCCCGCCTAGCCATTTGTCTTTGAGCAAATGCTCGACCGTCATATTATCTTCTTGGGTTTTATAATGAAATAACGCCATTCAAATCATTCCTTCCTGTACGTTCATCATTACTTACCTTCGAATTCATTGAAAAATGCACGGATATTCTCTTCCGGCTGTGCGCCGACCATCCGTCCTACTTCTTTTCCGTCCTTGTAGTGGATGAGTGCAGGCCATGATTCGATTTTATACTCCGTATCCATTCCAACTCTATCGCCAAATTCAAGCATATTGTATTGCTGTACATTGACACCCATCTCTTTCGCTATTGGCATCATGACAGGCGTCATTTGCATGCAATATTGGCATTCCGGGTGGAAATAGTATGCGGTCACCGATTTACCGTCCTCGATTTGTTTGAAAAGGGTATCCGGCAGGACGATATTGTTGTAGTTTTCATCACCGATCAAATCGATTGTCGGTTGTGCAAGGTTTTTCGTTCCGTATGGATTGTCTTTCAGCTTCGACTCATTCGATTTGTTCGACAGTACGACGACAAGAACGAAGATGGCGATAATGACACCGCCGATGATCAATAATTTTTTCATGTTACTTCGACTCCTTCTGCCATTTCATCATGAAAAGGCTTGTGATAAAGATGACTAGAAATGCTGTAAGCGCCAAGAAAGGAATGGTGATAAAACCAAGATAGTTAATGTACTGTCCGGTGCAAGATACATTCCCGCATGCCGGCGCGCTATCACTTAGAAAACTGAGCTTTTGAATTCCGTAATGATAAAGGGAAATACCTCCTCCTACAACAGAGAAAACTGCTGTTGTCAAAGCGATCCGTGCATTTTTTTGGAACAGGGCAACGCCTGAAATAAGGACAATTGGATACATCAGAATCCGCTGGTACCAACAAAGCGTACAAGGCTCATATCCGCGCACCTCTGAAAAGTATAACGAACCGAGCGTCGCAACCAATGAAACAGTCCAAATAAAAATGAGACCGTTTTCCATACGTTTTTGCATTTTATCAACTCCCGCTTGTGGAACTACATATACACTTGATTATAGGGGGTCGTATTAAGCAAGTAAAATATTATTAACTGTAGGGACAGTACGATATACTGAAGAGAAACAGGTGGGAAGAGGTGTATCGAATGAGCGAAGAATTTGATTTGTCTGAGTTTGAAATAAGCATGGTTATTCGTCAGATGGAGTTTAGTGATATAAAGAAGCTTTTAAGTATGCAGGAATTATGTTTTCCCGGGATGGAACCTTGGGAAGAGGGACATCTGAAAAGCCATTTGGAGACTTTTCCAGAAGGGCAGATGGTGGCTGAATTGGATGGGGAAATTATCGGTTCATGCTCCAGTCTTATCATCAACTTCGATGAGTATGACGATCGCCATACATGGGATGATGTAACGGATGAAGGATATATTACAAACCACAATCCCGACGGCTATAATATGTACGGCATTGAAGTGATGGTGCACCCCGACTACCGTCGCATGAAGGTCGGGCAGCGTTTGTACGAAGCGAGAAAAGAGCTTGCAAGAGAGCTCAATCTGAAGTCGATCATCCTTGGCGGCCGAATTCCGAACTACCATAAATTCGCTGAAGAAATGTCGCCGCGTGAATATGTAGATTCTGTGTCGCGCCATAAAATCTATGATCCTGTACTGACATTCCAGCTGATGAACGATTTTACATTGATGCGTGTCAATCCGAACTACTTGCCGGACGACAAAGCGTCTAAGAAATATGCAACGCTTATGGAATGGAACAATGTTGATTATAAACCGGTGACGAAGCGCCATTTCAAAACAAGTTATCCTGTACGGATTTGTGTCGTCCAATACTTGATGCGTAAAATTTCTTCGTTCGAAGAGATGGCTCATCAGTGTGAATACTTCGTTGACGTCGCATCCGATGCCAACTCCGATTTCGTCGTCTTCCCGGAAATATTCACGACCCAGCTCATGTCATTTATGGATGAAATATCACCGAGCCAGGCAGTTCGTAAAATGACAGAGTATACACCGCAATATATAGAGCTGTTCATGAATCTTGCAGTGCGTTACAACGTCAATATTATCGGCGGATCTCATTTTGTCGAGGAAGAGGACGAAGAAATCTATAACATCTCCTATTTGTTCCGCAGAGACGGTTCGATTGAAAAACAATATAAGATTCACATCACTCCAAACGAACGGAAATGGTGGGGAATCAGTGCCGGGGATGCGGTGCGCGTGTTCGATACAGACTGCGGGAAAATCGCAATCCAAATTTGCTATGACATTGAATTCCCAGAATTGGCACGTATTGCGACAGATGCGGGTGCGAATATTATCTTCACACCGTTTTGCACGGAAGACCGCCAAGGCTATTTGCGTGTACGGTATTGTGCACAAGCACGGGCGGTGGAGAATCAAATATATACCGTCATATCCGGAACGGTCGGCAACTTGCCGCAGACGGAAAATATGGACATCCAATATGCCCAATCAGCGATATTCGCTCCGTCCGATTTCGAATTCGCTCGTGACGGCATCGTCGGCGAGACGAATGCCAACTTGGAAATGGTGCTGATTGGTGATGTTGACCTTGAAATTCTACGACGCCAACGTCAGGATGGGACGGTCAAGCAGTTGAAGGACAGAAGGCATGATGTATATCGTATTGAGTATAAGAAAGATTGAATGTGAAAAACAGCCACGTATATCGGGAAATCCGAGATACGTGGCTGTTTTGTCTAGTTTATTTCTTCTTTGAAGGATGTTTTCGCATGCTTTTCGTTATCTTTTTCCACTTATTACGTTCCTCTGCTTGCGCGGCGGAGTCCATTTTTCTCTCGAGGAATGCCAATTCTTTTTGGAGTTTCAGATAACTGGCATAGCGATCATCAGGTAAAGCACCATTGGAGAGTGCTTCCTGTACTGCGCATCCCGGTTCATTGTTATGTTGGCAATCGTTAAATTTACATGCTTCAGCAAATGCTTCCACGTCTTTAAAACCTGAATCGAGGCTCTCGCTATTGTCCCAGAGCTGGAATTCCCTCATGCCGGGCGTATCGATAAGTACACCGCCATCTGGAATCTTAACAAGTTCCCGATGGGTCGTAGTATGCCGGCCTTTATCGTCATCATCACGGATATCTTGAACAACCATCGTTTCTCCGCCGCAAATGGCGTTGGTGAGGGATGATTTTCCTACACCTGAAGAACCTAATAACGCCGCAGTTTTACCGTCTTTCAAAAGTGCAGTCAGTGCATCAATGCCTTCACCTGTGACGTTACTCACCGCAAAAACATCTGCACCCAATGCTATATTGCGTGCTTCTTCAATATAATGGGAAGGATCATCGCACACGTCTTTCTTGGTCAGCACGATGACGGGAATTGCACCAGAATCATAGGCGGCAACCAGATACCGTTCCAATCGTCTTGCATTGAAATCTTTATTCATCGACATGACTAGAAAAACGATATCAATGTTTACCGCGATTATCTGTTCAACAATCGTCGTGCCGGCCGCTTTCCTGGAGAACAGCGATGTTCGCGGTAAAATGGCATGGATGATGCCGCGTTCTTCGCCCGGCATCCTTTCCACTGCGACCCAGTCGCCGACAGCCGGGAAATCCCGTCGATCATCGGCTTCATATTGCATTGTCCCCGAACAAACGGAAAGCCACTCACCTTCGTTTGTAACAACACGGTACATTCTTTTATGTTCGAGCGTGACCCGTCCAGGGACGCATTTCTTTACTTTTAAGTTTTCGTTCAACTCTTCCCAATTCGCTTCGTGGGATGTATTCCAACCGTACTCGTTTATAGAAATCAATTTGTTTTCCTCCTATTATGTGCATACTTGAATAGCGCAAGGTGCCCACTTATGCCCTGAGCGTCTGGCACCTATGGCTAGACAATAAAAAGCCGTGAGTCCTGATCGGACACCACGGCTTTCACGCGCATAACAGAATAAGCATGCTTAAGATGAAAGCATGGCAGGTGAAAGTATGGGTCCGATCGAATTTACAATAGGTACAATGATAATAACCATAAAACTTCACCTGCTTTCTGTAAGATGAATTAATACTATCAAAACGAAATAAATAAGTCAATACAGATTTTTCAATCAATGGATAGAAGACAACATACCGAGTAAAGAAAACAAAGTTCTCCTGAAACTTCGCAATGAACCGGAAAAAAGAGCGACCTCCAAATAGGAGACCGCTCTGTGTTGGGATTACATCGACAATTCCGCAGCATCGTCGGTTTCTTCCGCTTCATTTTTCATAACTTCCAGGTAGAGGATGTGATGACCTTCCACATCTTTCACTGTGAATTCAAATCCTTGTTCGATGATTTTTTCACCTTGGATCGCTTCGAAGCGTTGGGTCATGAACCAGCCGCCGATTGTATCGATATCCTCTTCGTCGATTGAAGTACCAAGAATATCGTTAACATTTTCGATACGCATCTTCGCGTCAAAGATATAATGGTTTTCTCCGAGATTTTGAATATCAGGTACTTCATTCATGTCAAATTCATCTTGAATATCACCGACAATTTCTTCGAGAATGTCTTCAATCGTAACAAGACCTGAAGTTCCGCCGTACTCATCCATCAGAATCGCCATATGAATACGCTCCCGTTGGATTTTAAGGAGTAGATCGCCGATGGGCATTGTTTCAATTACATGTATGACTGGCTGCATATAGTTGGTAACTGGCTGAAAACCGGCTGTATCCGGTTCCTTAATGAAAGCGGTCAGTAAGTTTTTCATATTGACGAGACCTATGATATGATCTTTATCACCATCTGTGACAGGGTAGCGTGTATATTGTTCGACACCCATCACTTCGAATACTTCGCGTAATGTCATGTCTTTTTCAATCGTTATCATTTCGGTCCGGGGGGCCATGATTTCCTTGGCGATCCGATCGTCAAATTCGAAAATCTTATTTACATATTTATATTCGGCCTGGTTGATTTCACCGCTTTTCAAACTATCCGATAAGATCATTCGAAGTTCTTCTTCTGTATGAGCGACTTCCGATTCGGACATGGATTTGTATCCGAAAAGTTTAATAAGGAATTGAGCGGAACCGTTCATTCCTCTAATGATCGGGTAAGCGATGCGATAAAAGATGGCCAGGGGTTTTGAGAAGCGCAATGTAATTTCTTCCGCTTTTTGTATTGCAATTGATTTTGGAGCCAATTCACCTACAACCACATGTAAAAATGTGACGATTGAAAAAGCAATAATGTACGAAATGATGCTTGACGTACTGGCTGAAATATTCAAGTTCGCCCAAAGAGGTGCTAGCATGAGTTTGACAGTAGGTTCTCCAAGCATCCCGAGACCAAGGGCGGTAATGGTAATACCCAGTTGACAAGCGGATAAGTACTCGTCCAGGTTACCGACCACTTTTCTCGCAACTATTGCGCGTGGATTTCCTTCCGCGATAAGTTGGTCGATCCGTGTTGTTCTAATCTTCACAATTGCAAATTCACTCGCAACAAAAAATGCGGTGAGGGCGATCAAGACAGCAAACGCTGTCAATCGTATGGCAATTTCCAAATAATTACTTTGTTCCAAACCCAGATGAGGGGGAGAACAAAGTGTACACCTCCCGTGGTAGTAAAATCGTTAGTTAAGTCTATGATAATTTATTTACAAGAAAAAAACAATTAGATAGGCTTTTCTTTTGTATACTTGTAGGAATGACACTAGAAGGAGGACATATGAAAAAAGATAGTAGAAAGTACATAGAAATTGTTCAAGCGTCAACGAAGCTAGGGTTGACTTCGTTCGGCGGACCCGCAGCACATATCGGTTATTTCAGGGAAGAGTACGTGAAAAAAAGGCAATGGCTGGACGATAAAATGTATGCGGATCTTGTTGCACTCTGTCAATTCCTGCCGGGACCAGCGAGTTCACAGGTCGGTATTGCGATTGGATTGATGCGCGGGGGTATGCTTGGAGGGGTTTTGTCGTGGATCGGTTTCACGCTACCGTCTGTCTTATTACTGATGGGATTTGCTTGGCTTATTTCGTCGACAGGTTCATTTGACAGCGGTTGGATTAGCGGATTGAAAATTGTGGCGGTTGCTGTAGTCGCCCATGCACTGATTGGGATGGGGAAATCCCTGACACCTGACCGGCAACGAATTACAATTGCTATGGCTGCCGCGATTTTGACACTGATGATTCCGACTGCAATCGGTCAAATAGCGGTCATCATCGGGGCGGGTTTCACGGGCTATATGTTATACAGGAAAGAGGAAGCGCCGAAACCTGTAACCATCCCGCTTACATTTGGTAAACGGACCGGTATTATTGCATGGAGTATTTTTTTCGTGTTGTTGATCGGAATTCCGTTACTCCGGCCGTTTGTACAGTCGTCGTTGTTTGCGATTTTCGATATTTTCTACCGTGTCGGTTCGATTGTCTTCGGAGGCGGTCATGTCGTGCTGCCAATGCTTGAGCGTGAAGTCGTACCGGCGGGATGGATGGACGCTGAGACGTTTATTGCCGGGTATGGGGCTGCACAAGCAGTTCCTGGTCCACTCTTTACATTGGCCGGATATCTTGGTCAATTGATGGACGGACCTTTGGGGGCTGGAGTTGCAGTGTTCGCAATGTTCCTCCCATCATTTCTGCTAGTTATCGGCACACTGCCATTCTGGTCGATTATTCGTTCGAAGCCTGCAATCCAAGCAGCGCTAAAAGGAGTTAACGCGGCTGTTGTCGGTATTTTACTCGCTGCACTATACAATCCGGTGTTTGTCAGTTCAATCGGCAGTGCTGCCGATTTTGCAGTAGCTATTGTGGCGTTCACATTGCTATTCTTCTATAAATGGCCGCCGTGGATTGTCGTTTTGATTTCAGCTCTGCTAGGAGCCGTCGTGCATTTCGTATTTTAGAATTGAAAAAGTCTATATCAACCATTTTATTCATAGTCTTAAAGAAGTTTAGGGGAAATGATTATATTTTCAAAAAGTATTGACATGAAGGAAATGGAAATGATAATCTGAACATAGTTAGATACTCGAAATAGAAAGGGAGGTACGTAAAATGAAAAACGTTAACATTTCACTAAACAATTTCATACTGAAACCGTGCCTATCCGCATACTAGTTTTCTTTAGCTAATTAAATACGGGAGCGCGCTATACTGTTCCCTTTTTTATGAGCACACGCTTATGGTAAGAGGCGTGTGCTCTTTTTGGGTTTAGTTTAAAGAATATTCGGTGTTTCCACGCTTTGCGTGTTGCATAAAGTTGGACTTATTAAGTAGGGGTGATTTTCCCCTACTTAATTTAGCCCAACCATTCGGGCAATTAGAAGTCGTACATTCCCCACTTTAAGAAGTGGGGAATGTTACGAATTTTTATTGCGGGATAATAACAGAGAAAAGGAGTGTTTATGATGGTAATCATCAAACAGCAAAGGAAACTATTGAAAAAGGAATCTCTCGAAAGTGGATAGTTATGGGAGAAACAGGAAGAGGGCTGATTGACTCATGTTTTCAGTATTATTTAAATTAAAATGGTTTTTTAAGGAAAATAGGAAAAGATATACGGTCGCGCTAATCTTGCTGATGGTGACGAATGTTCTCGTCGTTATTCCACCATGGTTGATTGGGCAGGCGATAGACTCGATTTATACGCAGTCGTTGACGGCTAAATTGCTTGTCGCTTTCATTGGCACCATGATGTTGATCATTATTTTCAATTATGCGATTAATTATGTTTGGCAATACCAGTTGTTCGGCGGTGCTTATGTGATTGAACGGCAATTACGCGGGAAACTCATGCACCATTTTTTGAAAATGAACCCGACGTTTTATGAGAAAAATAAGACGGGCGACTTGATGGCCAGGTCGACAAATGATTTGCGGGCCATATCAGAGACTGCAGGTTTCGGCATTATGACGCTTGTCGACTCAACACTTTACTTATTGACACTTGTCTTAACAATGGGCTTTATCGTGTCATGGAAATTGACACTCGTAGCGATTTTGCCGCTTCCGATTTTAGCGTTCATTATGCAAGTGCTAGGAAAGAAAATACACGAAAGATATATGACGGCACAGCAAGCGTTCGGTGATTTAAACGACAACGTTCTTGAAGCGGTCGCGGGTGTACGGGTTGTTCGTGCCTATGTTCAGGAGCGTGCGAGTGAAAAAGGATTTGCTGATATGACGGAAGATGTTTATCAGAAAAACATGCACGTCGAAAAGATTGACGCACTGTTCATGCCGATTTCAAAGGTGCTGACGGGACTGACGTATATGATCGGTCTCGGCTATGGTGCTTACCTAATATCGATTGGGGATATGACGCTTGGAAAGCTAGTTACCTTCAACGTCTATCTCGGTATGATCGTGTGGCCGATGTTCGCAATCGGTGAACTCATTAACGTCCTACAGCGTGGGAATGCATCACTTGACCGTGTGACGGAAACACTCGAATATGCGGAAGATGTAAAAGATCCCGCTCAGCCGGTGCGTGTCGACCAGCCGGATAGTGTCGGTTTCCGGGATGTCACTTTTACGTATCCGACGTCTCATTCGGTCAACTTGGATGCCATTGACCTTCATTTGAAACGCGGAAATACACTCGGTATTGTCGGGAAAACGGGTAGCGGGAAGACGACCTTCGTCAAGCAACTGTTGCGTGAATATCCGGCAGGGGAAGGGGAAATCGTCTTCTCCGGAGTGCCGCTACAGTCCATGACAAAAGGTCAGGTGAGGGATTGGATCGGTTATGTGCCGCAGGATCATGTCCTATTTTCACGTTCGGTCAGAGATAATATTCTATTCGGACGACCGGAGGCTACAGAAACGGATATTGCGGAAACGATTCGTCTGTCCTATTTTGAAAAAGATCTGGAAATGCTTCCAGATGGCCTAGATACGCTTGTCGGGGAGAAGGGTGTGGCGCTATCCGGAGGGCAGAAACAACGGATATCCATTGCGCGTGCACTTGTGAAAGATCCTGAAATACTAATTTTGGATGATTCGCTTTCAGCAGTCGATGCAAAAACGGAAGCGAAAATCATTGAAAACATACAAGCGGAACGTTCAGGAAGAACTACAATCATTACAACACACCGTCTGTCCGCCATTCAGCATGCGGACTGGATTATTGTTCTTGACGATGGCCACGTCATAGAAGAAGGAACACATGAAGACCTGCTTGGAATGAACGGCTGGTACAAAGAGCAATTCGACCGCCAGCAGATTGGAGAGGTTGAATAATATGACTACCGGCAAACGTTTAGTGAAGTATGCACTTGATTATAAAAAGCTGATTATTATAGGTCTTATTCTTCTTGGTTTCGCAGTGGCAGCGGATCTTACGGGACCGATGATCGCCAAGAAAATCATCGATGACCATATTGCGGGGGCTCCGGGCGGGGGAATCGATTTCAATCCGATTATTAAACTGCTGGCCATCTTCTTCGGGCTTGCCGTCGTCACTGCATTTATGAGGTATTTTCAGTATTTGCTGATGCAAAAAGCGGCTAACCGTATCATTCAAAAGATGCGAAACGACTTATATGAACATATTCAGACATTGCCAATCCGGTATTTCGATAATCTACCGGCGGGAAAAGTCGTGGCACGGATTACAAATGATACGGAAGCGATCCGGAATTTATATGTAACGGTTGTTTCACAATTTGCCATCAGTGGAATGTACATCACTGGAATTTTCATCGCCATGTTCATCCTTGATCCTAAAATGGGGGCAATCACGTTATTCGTCCTGCCGATTTTATATATTTGGATGAAGACTTACAGGAAATTTGCTTCGAAAGTGAACCATATCATCCGGGGAAAAGTAAGTGATATGAACGCGATGATCAATGAATCAATAAATGGCATGACGATTATCCAGGCTTTCCGTCGAGAAAAACAGATGGAGGATGAATTCCAGGAGTTGAATGATGAGCACTTCCGACACCAAAACAAGTTGTTGAAGGTGGAGGCGGCAACGTCACATAATCTTGTCGACGTTATCCGGTCATTGACATTCGTTTTCTTCATCTGGTATTTTGGCGGCGCATCGATGTCCGCTACTAGTGTCATTTCAGTCGGTATGCTCTATGCTTTCGTTGACTATATTACACGGTTATTCAATCCAGTTACGGGTATCGTCAACCAGTTCGCGAATCTAGAGCATTCGCTCGTCGCCGCCGAGCGTGTATTCAAATTATTGGATCGTGAAGGGGAACCGGTGAGCGACGATAAAATCGCACGCTACAGCGGCAACGTCCAGTTCGAAAACGTCTGGTTTGCTTATAACGATGAGGAATTTGTTTTGAAAGACCTTTCTTTCGAAGCAAATCAAGGAGAGACGGTTGCCCTGGTCGGCCATACAGGATCGGGGAAAAGTTCAATCATGAACTTGCTGTTCCGTTTCTACGATGCATCAAAAGGGAAAATTACGATTGATGGCATAAACATCGACGACTTGCCACGCCAGACAGTACGTGATCATATGGGCATCGTTTTACAGGACCCGTATTTGTTCAGCGGAACGGTCGAATCGAATATAAGCTTAGGTGATTTGCGTATTACACGTGAAAAGGTTCAGCAATCACTTGATGCAGTTGGCGGGGATCGTGTTTTGAATCATATGCCGAACGGGATTGATGAGGAAGTTGTGGAGAAGGGGAGTACGCTATCTTCCGGGCAGCGCCAACTGATTTCATTCGCACGGGCTCTTGCATTTGATCCGGCAATATTAATTCTGGATGAAGCGACATCCAATATTGATACGGAAACGGAAGAAATTATTCAGCACGCAATGGATGTACTGAAAAAAGGGCGGACGACATTCATCATCGCCCATAGGCTTTCAACCATTAAAAACGCGGATCGTATTTTAGTATTGGATCGCGGAGAAATTGTGGAACAAGGATCACATGATGAATTGCTCGAATTTGGCGGGCAGTATGCACAGATGTATAAATTGCAGGCGGGGACTTCGAGTAATTCGAAGGTTGACTGACAATAATATGCCGAAAGGGACTTCCGCATAAGTGGGAAGTCCCTTACTAATAGATGATGATAAATTTAAATATACTTTGCCTGTAGTAAGGATTGATTATTAACAATACGCATTTGTTTACATACTAGGTTCAATTTCTACTTCACGGTCGTTTAAAGGTTGAACTGGGCGATGATTGTCCTCGAAGATTTGACGGAATAAATCAATTTGTTCCTTAGACATTTCAATTGGCTGCTCCAAGACGACCCATTGAACTTCTTCTGAACATGGAGGAGTAGTTAAAGAACCTTCATAACGGAAATTTTGCTTGTTTTCCGGTAAAAGTCTCATTAAATCGATTGCCTCGGTTACTTTTACATCTTTAGTTGTTACTTCTTTAGGAAGGAGTTTCCACGATTCTTCTAAAGCGGAGTTAGCCGCACCTTCATTAATCATTAAACCGATAACGGCTAATTCATTACTGGCACTCTTATGTACAAGATGCAGTTCCATATCAAAATTCTGGCCGTTAAATTGGTGTTCGCTCGGAGTATGGAAATGGAATTGAGCTAACTTGTACTCTTCGCCGTCTACGACAATGGAATTATCTAGTGCTGCTGGATTTCCTTGAATCGTATGGCCGTTGTTAGCTAAAGAAAAGTTTGTTGGGGCATAATTAAATTCCAGTTCCCTAACTTCGCCTTCCTTCTCTGTCTTTTCCACTTCGATGTTAATCGGAGACTGTTCCTCGCCGTTCGTACAGACAGCGTTCGTAGGATCTAAATCCGCCCAATATTCCGGACCGGTTTCTCCTTCATAGGACCAGTGAGCTGGTTGAACCTCTGTTGTTTGCTTCTCTTCTTGAACCTTTTCTTCTTTCGGCACATCGGCTGTGTTAGAAGAACAAGCAGCTAGTGATAACAAAAGACAAGTCGACAAGATTGGGAAAATAATTTTTTTCTTCATTTTTTTTGTAGGTCCCCCTTTATTATTATAGTCTATATTAATTTAATATAGATTATATAGTATACTTCATTTGGGAAGAATTTTCATCTGAAGTTAATAATTGGTCATAGATTACTGTCAAAGTGAATGGCGTAAACAAGACCGTACAGCGATCGAATCGGTGTATTTAAGGTTGGTCTTATGTAGCTTAGGGAGCTCTTTTTTTATTGAACTAACGCAACAAGTTACTTAAACAAGAAAAATAAAAAGCATTCTATATTTTGAATGCTTTTTATTTTTATGATAATTAGATTATATACTAGAGTTTGTTAATGTGTTGTGTCCAATACTTTTTCAGTAAAAGTCATAAAGTAATAATATTAGCCTCCCCAAGCCTCTTTTAAAAGCTTCACTCCTTCTTGAATTTCATCAAAGGTAAGATTACTGAATCCAAGTTTAATAATTGCTTCCGAAGAATGATTATCTATGAAATAGATGGAGGTAGGATACACTTTAACCCCATAAAGGGCAGCACGCCCGATTAACCATTCTTCTGAACGATTTAGATGTACCTTAACTAAAACGTACAAACCAGACTGCTCCCCAATAATGGAAATATGTTGTTTGAATTGTTCCTTTAATTCTGAAACTATACACTGCATTTTTCGCTTATAGACGAGACGCATCCGTTTAATATGACGGTTCCATTCTCCCTCTTCCATAAATTTAGCCATTGTAAACTGGCTAAGAAGGGAAGTAGTACTCTCAAAATACTGATAATGTTTTATATAAAGGTCTAAAAGAAATTGTGGCAGTACCATATAACTTAGACGAATTCCTGGAAGAAAGGACTTTGAGAAATTCCCTAGGTAAATCACTCTCTTTGAATCGATGGAAGCAAGTGCCGGAAATGGTTGTTGTGTATAGCGAAATTCACTATCATAATCGTCTTCAATAATATATCCTTTTCTCTTGGTAGCCCATTGAATGAGCTTTTGCCTTTGTTGAATGGACATGCTTATACCCATTGGGCTTTGATGGGAAGGTGTCACATAAATTAAGCGTGACATCATATTTTCTAATTGTGAAAATTCAGCACCTGTTTCATCAACTGGTAAAGTTTCAAGTGTAAAACGATGGAATAGAAATGCCTCTTTTGCTCCATCATACCCTGGGTCCTCCAAGATTACGCTTGGGAAATCATCCTTTAGGATTTGTCCAAGATTAATTAACATTTGCTGTGTGCTGCTCCCAATGATAATTGCATTTGAATCTGTCTTTACCCCGCGAGATTGGAGTAAATAGACAGCAATTTGTTTACGCAAACACATTTCACCAAAAGGGTCCCCGTATAGAAAACTCTCCTGTAATGTCAGTACTGAATTACTAATTCTTCTCCACGCTTTTAGAGGAAAGTTCGTTTGATCTACAGCCCCTGCTTTAAAATCAACGAAAAATGTTGTCACCGGCTCAGTTTGCTTGCTCGGAATAGAAATGGCTTCCTCCTGAAATAAATGAGGCTCTAATTCATTAACAAAGTAGCCTACTCTTCCTTCTCCCCGTATATAGCCTTCTGCCACAAGCTGATCATAAGCCATTAATGTTGTATTACGACTGACGTACAGGGAATCAGCCAGTTGACGTATGGATGGTAATTGTTCGTTTTCCGGTAGGTCCCCATGCTCAATTAATAATTTAAATCGTTCATATATCTGTTTGTATTTGGAAGAGTAATCGTCTAAAGCAAAAATAATATTTTTCATTATAAATCGCCTCTGACATGTCTATTTTATTTAAATTGTACCTTTTTATATGTCAACTATTATATTACTATGTTGAGTAACCGATATCCATAAGCTTTAAAAATAATCAGAAAAATAGTAGGAGGGAATTCGATGCTAACTATTGCTGAGTTGAGCGCATTTATTCTGGTAGTCTTCGGATTGTTTTTAATACCAGGTCCTGCTGTCTTGTTAACGATCACTCGATCGGCTCATGAAGGGACCAAAACAGGGATTATAACCGGTCTAGGCATTGCAACAGGTGATTTCATTCATGTGTTAGTAGCAGCTGTTGGATTTTCAGCTATTCTTATGACTTCTACTGCCGCTTTTACTATTATAAAAATCACCGGAGCAGCGTATTTGTTATATATGGGTATTCGGACGTTATTGGCAAAAGCATCATCAATAAAAATGCCTGATGTTGTACAGGAGTCACTACTTAAAGTTTACAGGCAAGGAATATTGGTAGAAGCCTTGAATCCGAAAACAGCACTTTTCTTTTTAGCTTTATTTCCGCAATTTGTCAATGCAGAGAGCGGTACAATCGTAACGCAATTTTTAATTTTAGGTGTAATATTTGTTGTATTAACTGTTATTTATACAACGATTTTAGCCATCTTTACTGGAACAATTGGACAATTAATCAAGCGGGGGACCGGAATAAATAGGTGGGGTCAAAAAGTTTTAGGTCTGCTTTATATCGGTCTAGGCTTGCAAGTATTACTCCTAGGTTCATAATCGTTTTTTGAAGATTATAAGAACTCCTACTAAAGGTTTCAGTAATTCATTTTAAAATAAAAGGAGCACGCTATTATGTATATTCCAAAGTATTTTCAAGTCACAAATATTAATGAAATTATAGAATTTATTGAGAGGAACTCATTTGCTACAATAGTTACAACTAAAAAAGGGAAACCCATTGCTTCCCACCTTCCATTAGGACTTCATAAACATGGAGAGGATTATTATTTAACCGGACATATGGCATATGGAAATCCTCAATGGAGAACATTTGAAACATGTGACGATGTTCTAGTCATATTTCAGGGACCACATGGTTATATTTCTTCTTCATGGTACGAGCATGAAAATGTACCCACATGGAATTACCAAGCAGTACATGTATATGGCCAAGCGAGTATAGTAGGTGAAGAAGAGTTGAAACAAGATCTATCAGAGCTGCTAGAGAAGTATGAAAAGCAACGTGAAAACCCAGTATTATGGGATAAGTTATCGCCTCAGCTATTAGAGAGTCAACTAAAAGGGATTGTTGGCTTTAAAATAAAAGTGCAAGAAGTACAAGCGGCTTATAAATTAAGTCAGAATCGAAATGAAGAGGATTATCATAACATTATTGAAAAATTACAAGAAGAAGAAAATCTAAATTCCCATCCATTGGCAGAAGCGATGAAAAAGATAAAAAATAAGGGGAATTGAGAGGTTAGTTTGTGAAGATTTTCACTTAAAATAACGGGTGCTTTACTTCAAGAAGAAGTAAAGCTTTTTTTCTTATTGAACGAAAGCGGTAGGTTAGTTTATTAAGAAACCATAGACACCGATGAAAATCAGGTAAATTCACCTTGGAAGAGTCTAACTGTTGTATACTTATTTACTTAGCAACTCTATTGAAAAAGGCAAAATTATCGAAAGGTAATGACGCAAAACCACAGGTCTAAAGCATTGAGCTACGATGGCTGGGTTGCCGGAAGGAGTAAGGAAAGTAATTGAATAGAAAACGTTTTATATACTCATTAGTCTTTTTATTTACTGTTATCCTTGTTTTTATTGATACGATTTTGACCGAGGAAGCGAGTGGACATTATCCATTTATATGGTCACTCGCTCTTATTCCCATTATTTATATTATAAATATGTATCCTAAATGGAAAGTAATTATAGGGTCTGGAGTCTTTTATAGCTTTTTGAAGTACACGACAGAGTTTAGTCAGAAAATTAATCCTAGTAATAGCGAGATAAATGCACTTATTTTAGGTTCGCTCATTAATTGGTCTATTGCTCTAACTATGGGATACTTCATAATCAAATCACATAAATTATTTCTAAAAGTAGAAGAGCTGACCATTATAGATTCATTAACTGGTGCTTATAATCGAAGATATTTAGAACTTTTTATGGAAAAAAGTATTCCTATTAGTAAAAGGACGAACAGTTCATTAGTTTTTATGATGGTAGACATAGACCATTTCAAAAAAGTTAATGATAATTATGGTCATCAATGTGGGGATCAAGCTCTTAAGCATACTTCAAGTATTATTAATAATAACGTAAGAAACACTGGTGTATTCGTTCGTTTTGGCGGAGAAGAATTCGCAGTTATTCTGCCAAACACCGATGTTGCTGAAGGGCTGATAATAGCAGAACGTATACGTGAGGCTGTAGAAAAATCAGAGTTCATTTATAAAAGTGAACGTATCCATTTTACAATCAGCATTGGCGTATCTATTTACAATGGTGAGAACGTAGAGGAGTTTATAGAGAAGTCAGACAGTGCGTTATATAAAGCAAAAGAAAACGGTAGAAATCAAATAGCAATTAATTGATAGAACTTTTGCTACTAATTATTTTGTAGGAGCTTACGATTTTGAGTGAAAACTCTTTTTTCACTAACTAGGTGATCGAATGATTAGTATGACCTTTTCCAATGATTTGTGGGGAGGCATTCCCGAAGCGGATTGTTGGCATTGAAGAAACTTGAAACGTGGAATAACAAAACTCCCTGCACATCGTATGCAGGGAGTTTTGTTATTGGCCTCTTTTAAATTGCGTTTCTTTCCAAGCATTTTGCTCGTTGGGAACCCGGCTTTTATCTTCAAAAGTATTTTCGGTTTTTTGGTCCTGTACTTTCAACTGTTCCTTTTCTTTACGCAACTCTTCAGGGGATTTTTCTTTACTCATACTGCGCCTCCTTATTCGTCATGAAGCGTAGTATTCCCGAAGTTATCAAAAATCAGTCGTAAACGTGAAAAATCATCAGTTCATGAATCATTTTTTTCAAATTATCCTCTTCGGGCGGCGTTTCCCCGGTCCATTCGATAGTCCCATCAGGCAAATAGTCCCCTGTATATCTCTTCGTACGGAAGAAAAATGAAAATGTCCATCCCGGTAATTCTGTATTGTCAAACATCGGTTTGAAACTGAAATGCTGCAGCATATGAATAACTCCTTTCATAAGACGTTGTCCGAACGCATAAAATCAAGAAAAGAAAGCGAAAGGGTGCTGACTTGTTTGTGGATAAGTTAAAGCAGGCCATTGAAGCCGAGTACAAAGATTATTATTTTTATAAATCCATGCACGGCATGACAAACGATCCGCTTTGGCAAGACTTCCTCACACATATGTATGAAGACGAAAAAAGCCATTATGAAATGTTCCAACAGCTCTATTATATGATGACCGGGGGATTTGTACAAAACCCTAAGAAACCTTTACCGTGTTACAACTTGAAAGAGTGTGTCCAGCGTGCGCTGGTAAACGAGCTTGAAGGAGTTGAATTGTACAAGGAAATGCTTCTTACTGTACCTTTTCAACAAGCATATAATCCATTATTCATCGCTATGCACGATGAAATGGAGCATGCGATCCGGATGTCGACGATGTACAGCGCACTTTAGATAAAGTCTTCGGATTTTTCCGTTCGGTTTTGTTCTGGTATAATTGGAACTTAACAACACGGAAAAAGGTGAAAAAATTGGGTTTTATATGGACTTTGTTATTCATGGCCTTTATCGGCGCGCTAATCGGGGGATTCACAAATCATCTTGCGATTAAAATGCTGTTCAGACCGCATGAAGCGAAATATATTGGGAAATACCGTTTGCCATTCACGCCGGGGCTGATACCGAAACGGCGCGATGAATTGGCGATGCAACTCGGCAAGACGGTAACGAATTATTTATTGACCCCGGAAACGTTCAGGAAGAAATTTTTGACGCCCGACATGGAGAAGAAAGCGGAGAATTTCCTTCAGCAGAAACTTGAGCAACATATCCTTCTCTCCAAGAAATCACTGAATGACTGGCTTGATATTGCCGGTGCGACAAATGTCGCGGAGAAAGCCGAACGGAAAGCGTTGGAGGTACTTGATACCCAGCTTAACGCCGTTCGTCTAAAATTGACGACGGGATCGGTAGAAGAGGTGCTACCGCAAAAGTGGCGGGTTGAGGCAGCAGGACGCATTCCCGATGTGACGGCTTATATTTTAGGCAGGTCTGAACAATATTTTGAATCGGATGAAGGAAAAGCGATGTTTCGCAAAATGATTGATGATTTCCTCGCGTCAAAAGGTACATTTGGCAACATGGTGAACATGTTTTTTGGAGAATCAGAATCACTTGTTGGAAAAGTGCAGCGCGAAGCATTGAAGTTTGTCGCGGCACCGGGCACTTTTGATTTAGTTAACACAGTCATACTTAAAGAGTGGGAAAAACTTCAAAAACGGCCTGTAGAAGAACTACTTTCTGGTTTTGATTGGGATGGATTGTTCGATTCAATCCGGTCCTATGCAAAAAAAGAACTTGTTTTGGAGGAACGCTTGAATAAGACAATTAGCGATTATTGGCCGCAAGGGGCGGAATGGACAGCTGTCAATGTAACACCGGCGCTGACCGGTTTTGCATTCAAACAAGCCGGGGATCAGCTGGAGATTTCGCTCCGCAAATTAAAAATAGATGATATGGTTAGAGAGCAAGTCGATACGTTTCCGGTCGCGGTACTGGAGGATCTCGTTCTTGGGATTTCAAGACGGGAATTCAAGATGATTACCGTACTTGGAGCCTTGCTTGGTGGTATAATCGGAATCGTTCAAGGGCTTATCGTCTTTGCGACAAATTTATCCTAGGGGGACTTTACATGACAGTGAACATTTACGATGATTTAAACAATTTGGAAGCAACATTCCGAAAAACAGCAGAATTTTTGGAAGTACAACAAGCGGTTGAAGATGTAAAAGCGGATAACGATTCACTTGAATTGTTCAAGAACTTCCGTAAAATCCAGTTGAGTCTTCAGGAGAAACAAATGCAAGGTGAAGAGCCGGTTGCTGAAGAACTTGAATATGCTCAAAAAACAGCACAACTCGCACAACAGAATCCGAAAATCATGAAAATGCTCGAAGCGGAAATGAAGCTGAGCGGCTTGATTGAAGAAGTGAACCGTGTTCTTATGAAACCGGTGCAGCAACTATACGAATCCATCTGAAACCGGCCTAGGCCGGTTTTTCTTCTTTCAGGGATGAAATTTGTTATACTGTACGGTAAGTGCTAATTTCGAAAACAATTAACGGATTTATCAATAGAAAGTTGGGTACCTATTATGCAAAAAATCGTCATGAAAGATAAATTCGAACAAGGCTGGATCAGGATGTTCACGCATCTTGCAAATCTTTTTTTCGAACAGTCAAAAGTAGTCGAAGAGGACGATGAAGATGCGATATACGCAAACTTGACGCTGGAGCGGACGCCTGATGGACAACTTGTCGGGAAGGCAATCCTGACGTGGGACGGCGTTGTTTATTCTGCTGAGTTTTCTGAGACAGAAGAAACTGGCGATGAAAAAGTGATTACCCGTCAGTTAAAGCGGATTTATTCACATGTATTTCTTGAAACGCTTGAACAAGCAACAGGGATGCAGCAATCGTGGGGAATTCTTACCGGGATCCGACCGATGAAGCTCTACCATAAATACCGCCGCGAAGGACATAGTACCGAAGAGGCTCAGCAATTGTTGAAGGAACGCCACAGACTTTCAAGTGAAAAAAGTGAGCTCCTCGCAAAAATTGCGAATGTGCAGTTGCGTACAGTACCCGATCTACATGAGTTGAAAAATGAAGTGAGTATTTACATCGGCATCCCGTTTTGCCCGACAAAATGTGCGTATTGCACATTCCCCGCTTATGCAATTCACCGTAAAAATGGACGGGTTGAGTCGTTCCTTGACGGGTTGCATGATGAAATCCGTGAAATGGGAAAATGGCTGACAGAGCGGGACATGGGCATTACGACAATTTACTTCGGCGGTGGAACTCCGACTTCTATAGAAGCGGAAGAAATGGATGCGCTGTATGAAACGATGTACGCTTCATTCCCGAACATGGATAACGTCCGGGAAATCACTGTGGAAGCGGGACGTCCCGATACGATTACCCCCGATAAGATCGATGTGCTGAAGAAATGGGGCATCGACCGGATCAGTGTCAATCCCCAATCGTATACGGATGAAACATTGAAAGCGATCGGCCGTCATCATACTGTCCAGGAAACGGTTGATAAGTTTTGGTTGTCGCGTAATATGGGGATGAAAAACATCAATATGGACCTTATCATCGGTTTGCCGAATGAGGGCATCGAGGAATTCAAGCATTCACTTGCAGAAACTGAAAAGATGCAGCCTGAATCGCTGACAGTTCATACGTTGTCCTTCAAACGGGCATCTGAAATGACCCGCAATAAAGACAAGTACAAAGTAGCAGACCGTGGGACAGTCGAGCAGATGATGAAACTCGGTGAAGAGTGGAACGCAGCAAATGGCTATGAGCCGTACTATTTGTATCGACAAAAAAATATTTTAGGCAACCTTGAAAACGTAGGCTATGCTAAACCTGGTGAAGAAAGCATCTATAACATCATTATTATGGAAGAAGTGCAGACAATCATCGGTGTCGGATGCGGGGCTTCAAGCAAGTTCATTGATCCCCGAACGGAAAAAATAACACAGTTCTACAATCCGAAAGATCCTGCGGCCTATATTTTGACATATGAAGACTCGATTCAGAAGAAATTGGCTCATCTTGATGCAATTTTTCCGGAATCTGTTAAAAAATAAAGGGTTTTTCGAAAAAACACCGAATCTAGGAAGTGAATGGGAATTCATTTCTAGAAGGGGTGTTTTTTTATGTATAAAACTGTCGAATTGAAAAAAGAGGGGCGTCTTGCGCGTCTAACGTTGAATAGACCAGCGTCGATGAACGCGATGGATAGTGTCATGATGAAGGAAATTGCGGATGTTTTTGAATCATTGAAAAGTGATATGACAGTCCAGGTTCTGGTGATCCAAGGGGCTGGCCGTGCATTTTCTGCGGGCGGGGATATTAAAGCGATGCTAGATCCTGACAGTCCAATGGATATTGGGAAAGTGATGAAAGATGTGTCACGTCTTGCGATGGCACTCTATTCTTTGCCGCAAGTTACGATTGCGGTCGTCCATGGAGCTGCGGCGGGACTTGGGTTTAGTCTTGTACTTGGCTGTGACCATATCATTGTGGAAGAAGAGACTAAACTGGCGATGAATTTTATCGGTATCGGTCTTATTCCGGATGGAGCTGGTCACTTCTTCTTAAAAGAACGCGTTGGTGTTCCTCAAGCGAAAAGTCTCATTTGGTCAGGTAAAGTGATGAATGGTCAAGAAGCGCTTGAAAAAGGGTTGATTGACGAAGTGGTAGCAGAAGGAAAGAGTACTGAACGAGCTGAGCTGTTTGCGCATAAGCTGCTTGCCTCGCCGATTGCAGCAATGATTGCATCGAAGAATATTCTTCATGCACAAAAAACAAAGGAACTTGAAAGTGTGCTGGAAATGGAAAGCGAAGCACAAGTAGAGATGCGGAAAACAGCAGATCACTTGGAAGGAATCCAGGCATTTGTTGGGAAGCGTAAACCTGAGTTTACGGGGAAATGATTTGTCAGTAATATAGATGCTGGTTCTATATAAGTTGAAATAATGAAGTCCTAAATCCGCATCGATGCTAGTATTTCTCAGATATATATGAGGTATTGTTAATGTTCACGTCCACTAATAAAGGGTGGGATATGGAGCTTCCGTAATACACGCTGTGGCGCTCGGGGATGCCTCCCGCCATAAGCCGGACAACTTCGTCGTCAGTCTTATGGCTTCGGCTACCCCTGTGAGGCGTCTTCGCTGATTTCTCTTTAGTAGATTGGAGCTACTGAGAAAGTTCACGTCTACTATTATAGAGTGAAATAAGGGGCTCCCGTAATACACGCTGCGGCGCTCGGGGATGCCTCTCGCCATAAGCCGGACAACTTCGTAGTCAGTCTTATGGCTTCGGCTACCCCTGTGAGGCGCCTTCGCTGGTTATTGCTGAAAAGCATCCACATATAAGGCATGCATGTATTATGGACAATGCTAAGTCCAGCCTATAAGAGTGAACTTTTTCAGTGTCTTTCATATTCTTAGGGAAAACCAGCGAAGGCGCCTTTCATGTGGTAGCCGAAGCGATAAGACTGGCGGTGGTTTTCCGCTTGGCTTATCGCGGGAGGCATCCACAAAGCGCCGAAGCGTGTATGATGGAAAATCCATATTCCATATCTATACTAATGGACAATCCCAAAGGCCTTATTACACCCAGGAAGATCCATCGAGTTCAGTCTTAACCTGCTAGCATAAATAAAAAAGTACCAAGCATGTATCCGTTGCATACCCGGGTACGTGCTTGATACTTTTTATTTTGATGAAGTCTTATTTATATTTATCGATCATTTCACGCCAGGAAAAATAACCTTCTTCAACAGCACGGATTAATAGCTCGGCTGTTGCAATATTCGTAGCAAGCGGAACGCCATATACGTCGCAAAGGCGCAGTAATGCACTCACATCAGGTTCATGTGGCTGTGCCGTCAATGGATCACGGAAGAAAATGATTAAATCCAGATCACCCATTGCAATCATGGCACCAATCTGCTGATCGCCTCCTAAAGGTCCGGACATCAGTCGATTCACGGAAAGTCCTGTTGCTTCCATAATTCTTTTGCCGGTGGTACCAGTTGCGTATAGTTTATTTTTTGAGAAAATATGTTCATAAGCAATGGTGAAATTCACCAACTCATTTTTCTTTTCATCGTGCGCAATTAACGCTATTTTCACTTCTCAACACCTCGTTTATAGGTAGGATGATAGCGTTCCATCCCGATTTATAAATCACTTCGATGTACTCCAGTTCAAGAATGGAATAATAATAACTTCCCGGCAGGAGATGCAAGGCGGTGTGTTTTTCCGAGAAGGCTTTTCTCCTCGAGCATCACTTGTCCTTTTTCTTTTGCTGCATCGTCCGTTTCAGCAGTAAATGTTTCTTCTGTAATTATTTCCCCCGTTGGTTCGAAAGCTGTCAGTTTATATGTTCTCACATAATTCACCCTTCCCACTCTATTTCATTCATTATACTACGAAGGACGCGGAAAAGAAATTTGTAAATAATCACATTATTTGGGAAGGCTGACACCACTTTTTTTATAGAAGAAATTAAGTTGAAACTTCAGTGCGATAGAAACGTATAGTTACTATGGAGAAAAGGAAGGGGTAATACAATGTCATTGCTACTTGAAAATGTAACGAAGCGGTTCGGGGATTATACTGCGGTGGATGATTTGACACTGTCTGTTGAAAAAGGCACGATGTACGGATTTCTAGGGGCAAACGGGGCGGGAAAGACTACTACGTTCCGCATGATACTCGGCCTATTGAACGCAAATGAGGGGAAAATTACTTGGAACGGAAAAGCGATTTCTTATGCGACGAGTCCCGAAATCGGTTATTTACCCGAAGAACGCGGACTTTATCCGAAAATGAAAGTAGAGGAGCAACTCATTTTCCTTGCGCAATTGCGCGGTATGAAAAAGTCGGACGCAAGGATGGCAATGAATAAATGGCTGAATCGAATGGAAATCACTCATTATGCCAATAAAAAAGTTGAAGAACTATCCAAAGGGAATCAGCAGAAGATCCAAGTAGTTGCTTCCCTTATGCATAATCCTCAACTCTTGATTCTTGACGAGCCGTTTTCGGGTTTGGATCCGGTTAACGTCGAAATGTTGAAAGAGGCAATCCTTCAATTTCGCAACGATGGGGCAACAATTGTATTCTCAAGCCATCGTATGGACCATGTCGAGGAGTTATGTGAGCAACTAAGCATCATCGACAAAGGGAAACAAGTTGTCAGCGGTACACTCCGCGATGTGAAACGGTCATTCGGTAAGCAGAATGTACGCATAAATTCAGACAATGATTTAGCGCATCTGGAAGCTATTGCAGGTGTTACATCCGTACAGAAATCGATTGAGGGTGCGCTTTACCAAGTCGAGTCCGAACAAGTTGCGAATGATTTGCTGACAGCGGCGTTGAAATCAGGTCCGATTCGTCATTTTGGAATTGAAGAACCTTCGCTACAAGAGATTTTCATCGAAAAGGTGGGGAAGCAACATGCGTGAATTCATGATCATTTTTAAACAGGCATTTATGACAAAAGCGAAAACGAAATCTTTCATCATAACGACATCAATCATGATTGCGGCGGTCTTCCTATTTGCAAACATGGAGAAAATCATTGATACAGTTAAAAGTGTGACGGGTGGAGATGGAGATACGTCGGAAGTAATGCAAGTGCTTGATGAAAGCGGTGTTCTGGCTGAACGGTTAAAAGTGCAACTCGAGTCAAGTGAATCAGACATTCAGATGGAACTATCCGGAAAATCGGAAAAGACACTTACGGATCAGGTGAAAGAGGGGGAAATCGATTCCTTCCTTACGCTTGCACTTGACGATACAAATACGATTCAAGCAAACTATACATCGATGAGTGCCATGGAAAGTGCTCTTCCGATGATGCTGCAAGATGCACTCCAGTCGATTCAAACGGAAATGAAAGCGGAAGAATTATCATTGACCGGCGAACAAGTGCAGACACTATTTGCACCCATTCAATTCGAGCTGCAATCGGTATCTGCATCGGCAAAAACGGAAGAAGAGCTGAGCCAAGCGCGCGGACTTGTTTATGTGCTCATGTTTCTGATCTATTTTGCAGTCATCATTTATTCAAGCATGATTGCAACAGAAGTAGCGGCAGAAAAATCATCCCGTGTGATGGAAATTCTTATTTCAAGCGTGTCTCCTGTTAAACATATGTTCGCGAAAGTATTTGGTATTGGTTCGCTTGGGCTGTTGCAAATGGCATTGCTCGGTCTGGCGGGTTATATAGCATTGAAGACGACAACATCAGAAATGGCGGACGGCTTCTTTTCGGTTTTCGGCTTCTCAACTATGAATATGGGGACGCTTGTCTATGCACTCGTCTTCTTCCTGTTGGGGTACTTTCTCTTCGCGACGCTGGCGGCACTTCTAGGTTCACTCGTTAGCAGGACGGAAGATGTACAACAGATCATCATGCCGATGACATTGCTGATTGTAGCAGGATTCATGATTGCTGCAACGGGGCTTGGCAATCCGGAGATGGCGTATCTCAAGTATGCTTCATTCTTCCCGTTCTTTGCCCCGCTCGTCATGTTCCTGCGCGTCGGAATGCTCGACCTGCCAGTATGGGAACCATTATTGTCGATTGCAATCATGCTTGTGACGATTTTCCTTCTTGGTTGGTTCGGAGCTCGTGTTTACCGCGGCGGCGTTCTTATGTACGGACCGTCCCGTTCGTTGAAAGATATAAAAAAAGCAATCCAGCTCGGAAAAGAATAAGCGAGATGTGAAAAGACTCTGTATTTATTCGCAGAGTCTTTTCATTTATGGTAAAATAAGAACAAGTATTCGTTGTGTGAAGGAGGGGGATCGCTTGTCATCAATCCGATTTATCCACACGGCTGATTTGCATCTTGACAGCCCTTTTAAAGGCATGACAGGGTTGCCGGTTGATCGTCTGAACAATTTACGCGATAGCACGTTTACCGCGTTCAATAAATTGATTGAGCATGCAGTCAAAACAAAACCTGATTTCGTCTTGATTGCGGGTGATATTTATGATGGTGAAGACCGGAGTTTGCGTGCGCAGATGAAGTTCCGGGAAGGGATGCGGAAATTGGATGCGGCAAGCATTCCTGCGGTCATTTCGTATGGGAACCATGACCATCTAGATGGAAGGTGGACCCGATTCGACCTGCCGCCGAATGTACATGTTTTCAACGAGAATGTTGAAGCGGCGAAGCTCAGCGTAAACGGGCAGGAAGTAGTCATTTATGGGTTCAGCTATAAGGAAAGGCATATCCGCGACAAAGTGATTGACTGGTATCCTGTTGCTGAACATCATGATGCGTTCCATATCGGCATGCTGCATGGCAGTTTGGCCGGAGATGAAACACATGCAGTTTATGCGCCGTTCACAAAAAGTGAGCTGCTAGCCAAGCAGTACGATTATTGGGCGCTGGGGCATATTCACTTTAGGCAACAGTTGCATGAAGAGCCTCCCATCGTCTATCCGGGCAATTTGCAAGGGCGTCATCGCAATGAGCGCGGCGCGAAAGGGTTTTATGAAGTCGAATTGTCGAAAACGAGTGCGTCACTTCATTTCGTGGCGACATCGGCGATTGTTTTTGATCGGCTAGAAGTGTCTTGTTCGGGTATCCGCCATGCGAATGAATGGCTGACGGCATGTTCGGAAGCGCTAGAATCATTTAGTACTAGAAACGGCGCTGGGATTGTGGAATTGACGATGGTTGATGTTGATAATGGAACAGCGGACCTGTTCTCTCAATCACCGGAGGAAGAATGGCTTGAAGTGCTTCGTGATTATATCGGGGAAAACGAACCATATGTCTGGATTCAGAAGATTGCATTTGCCGGCCAGTTGAATCTTTCGATAGCACCAGGGGCGCTTGTACAGTCTGTAGCCGACATGATTGACGGATGGACGATTGATGATTGGAAAGACGTTTTGAAAGATGTCTATCAGCATGCAAGGGGCGTCAAATACCTCGACGTTTTGTCGGAAGAGGAAATCGCTGACGTCAAAGCCGGGGCGACTGCGTTACTAACGGCAGAAATTACGGGACTGGAATGAGGCATTGCTATGAAAATCGAGAAGCTGATCATTTATGGATTTGGAAAACATGAAAATGTCACACTGGATTTCGGTCCTTCCATCACCGTTTTGTATGGATTGAATGAAGCCGGGAAAACGACTATCCAACAGTTTATCCTTCAGGTCCTTTTTGGATTCCCCCAGAAAAACAGCGTGTTATCGCGGTACGAGCCGAAATCTGGCGGCAAGTACGGCGGTCAACTGCATTTATCGGATGATACATACGGGACATGCATCGTTGAAAGGATTCGGGGGAAGTCCGCGGGAGATGTCACCGTTTATTTCGAGGATGGAAGGAAAGGCGGCGAAGAGGAGTTGAACGCTCTGCTTCGTCAGTATGACAGGGCATCATTTGAATCCATCTTTTCATTCTCGCTTTTACAGTTGCAAGGATTCGAGAAAATGGATGAAAACGAATTGAGCCGGACGCTTCTTGCTTCAGGAACGACAGGCGTCGAATCCCTGTTACAGCTTGGAAACAGGCTGGAAAAAGAATTGGGGGATTTATTCAAAAAGTCAGGAAGAAATCCACGGATGAACCTTAAGATTGCCGAACTCAGGGAATTGGAAAAGGAATTGAAGGATGAACAAGAAAAGATAGCGGAATATACGCCTTTACTTGAACGGATTCAGAAAATCGATGAACGGATTTCAGTAGTAAGAGAACGGAAAAAAGAATTGGCGTTAGAGTCGCAGAAGCTCACCGTTGTGCGGCAGATTCTCCCTCTTCACAACAAACGGCAAGCACTTCAATTCCGGTTGTCGCAAGTAAGAAAGAGTACCTTTCCGGCAGATGGGATACGTCGCTACGAAGTGCTTGCGGGGAAATTGACAGAAGTTGAATCGGCTAAAAAAAGAATGGAAGAAGAAGTATCTGAGTTGGCTGCGCGTTTGCCACGGCAACATGAGCCTGAAAGGGTTGCGGAACTTGAAATCCTTCTGGCGAAAGAATCGGAGTGGCATAAATGGCAAACAGCCGTTACTACAGCGGAAAATGAAATCCGACAGTTAACAAGTTTGAAAGGCCGGCTTCTCGACAGGCTCGGTATGAAAGAAGTGGAAGCGGAGACGGTTCTTTTTAAGGCGGATGTATCAATCCAAAAGGAAGAACAGATGCATCTAATCATTGATAGTCTAACTGAAAACGATCAGCAAATAGGATTTATGAATCGTCAGCTTGTTCAACTGGAAAATGAATTGTCTGCTACAGAATCGGCACTCGTCGGAATCGGGCGTTCCGCCCCTTCCGCGGAAGAATTCGAAGATGCGAGGCAGTGGCCGAGAATACGCCAGCAACTTGCCGAGGCAAAAGCGTATGTTTCATTTGAAGGACGGGCGACGGAACAGAGCTCTTTGATGACACCTGCGATGCTATTGGTACTGGCACTCGCATTCATCGTTTTCGGTTTCATGCAACAAGAATGGTTCGTTGTAGTGGCGGGGGGAATCGTCGGTGCTTTAGGGATTTTCTTTTATTCGAAAAAAGAGGTCCGTTCGAGGGATACTTCGAAGCTTAAGGAAATGGAAAAGATCATCGCCGCATATGATGGGAACGAGCGGCAGATGGAAGAACTTACAGAAAGAATTGGGCTGTTTACGAGAAAGAAAGAAGAGTTGCAAGAAGAGTTTATGGTACTTGAAAGGAACTATCAAACGCTGACATCGGAAATTGAAAGCACCCATAGCGATAGACGTCAGCTAGAATCCCGACTGGCAGCCTTTCTGCGGCTATATGGTTTCGAAGAAATACCATCGACGGGTATTATTCCGGAACTATTCCGTATGATCCGGGAAGTACAAGAAGTCGCGAGGGATTTGAAGGAAGCTATTTCACTCAGACAAACGCTGATGGAGAATATCTCTGGACGGGCTTTACAAGCGGAAAAAGTGTTGCAGAAGTCCGTGTCGCATGAAGCGGTGTATGAGATGCTGCGAAGGGAATACATTCGCTTGAAAGAACAGGCGGAAACGAGTAAGTCGGTGACTTCAGGTTTAGAGCGTAATGAAACGGCGCTGAAAGAAATATCTGAACTCGTATATACATTGCAGGAAAAAGTGCAGACATTGCTTGCAGAAGCGGGAGTGGAAACGGAGGAGGCCTTTTATAGTGCGTATGATACCTTCCAGGAAGCGATTCTTCTAGAGGGGCAACTGGAGGATATCAATGCCCAATTAGCCGTCCACGGTCCTATTGAATCGCCTGACGGTGTCACGGAAGATGAATTGCTGAAAAAAGCGGCCGAAAACAGCGTAGCACTTTCGTCAATAGATGAAGAACTAAATGCGCTCATCGACGAGAAATCCCTCGTCACCGCTAAAATGGAGCAACTTCTAACCGATGAAAATTACGGACGTAAACTGCAACTCTTCGAAATCAAAAAAGCGGAACTTGCAGATTTGGCGAGGAAGTGGTCTGAGCGCAAGGCGATTACTGAAGCGATCGAACGGACGATGTCGGAGCTGAAAGAGAAAAAATTGCCGGAAGTCCTTGAGGTGGCGGAAAAATTGTTCTGTGGGCTGACGGGCGGAAATTATGAATCGCTTACCGTGACGGAAACGGGCCATTTTGAAGTGCTGTCAAAGGAAGGGATGCGTTATCCGATTGTCGAGCTGAGCCAAGCGACAAAAGAGCAGGCATACATATCACTTCGACTGGCACTGGCTGAATCCATAGTTAGTACGGCTCCATTCCCCGTGATGATGGACGATCCATTTGTCCACTTTGACGGAGAGCGACTTTCGCGTATGATTGAACTATTGGACAATCTACAAAACAAGCATCAATTCATTTATTTCACATGCCACGAAGCGATGAAAGATAAATGGCGGGAGGCAACAATACTACATGTTTCCGATATTGGAAGCGGACAGGGAGCGATGGTCTTATGAGAAAAATTGCAGAATACAATGCTGGAGAACCGCTGGACCTTTTCTTGCTAATCAAACAATCGACAAAAGGAGTTACGACACAAGGAAAACCGTTCATGACGTTAATATTACAAGATAAAAGCGGTGATATCGAAGCAAAACTTTGGGATACAACCGATGAGCATGCAAAGACCTATGCCGGCGCAACAATTGTCAAAGTAGGAGGGGAAGTCCACGAATACCGCGGGAAAAACCAGCTGCGCATCAAAAGCATACGCCCCGTCAAAGAGGAGGAAGGCGTGTCGATTTCCGATTTAGTTCCTTCATCGGAAACGAGTAAAGAAGTGCTGTATGAAGAATTGATGCAATATTTCTTTGAAATGCAAAACCCCCATATCCAAAGGATTACTCGTCATCTATTGAAAAAGCATCAGACGGCATTCATGACGTATCCAGCGGCGACTAGAAATCATCACGACTACGTATCTGGCCTTATCGATCATGTTGTTTCCATGCTGAAACTTGGTAAAGCGTTGGCCGATCTGTATCCTACGCTCAATAAGGATTTATTGTACGCGGGAATCATCTTGCATGACGTTGGGAAAGTAATCGAACTTTCAGGCCCGATTGCAACGCAATACACGGTCGAAGGGAATCTTTTAGGTCATATTACGATAATGGTCAATGAAATTTCAAAAGCGGCGGATGAACTTGATATTACCGGTGAAGAAGTGATGTTACTTCAGCATATGGTATTATCCCATCACGGTAAAGAAGAATGGGGCAGCCCGAAACGGCCAATGCTGAAAGAAGCGGAAATGCTTCATTACATCGACAACATCGACGCGAAGATGAACATGTTGAACCGTGCACTCGGTAAGACGACTCCGGGTGAATTCACGGAAAGAATCTTCCCGCTCGACAACCGTTCATTTTATAAACCATCTATTGAATGATAAATCCTCAACGCTGCTACTGAAAAAAAGTCCGCCATTGTAAGGCCGAATAAGGATTGACCGTTATACACGCTTCGGCGCTTGGGGATGCCTCCCGCCATAAGCCAGACAACTTCGTCGTCAGTCTTATGGCTTCGGCTACCCCAGTAAGGCGCCTTCGCTTATTTTATTTTACTATTCAATAATTCAATCTAAAAGGTAGTAAATGCAGAAATACACATGAAAAAAGCTGTCACCTTTAAAGGAGGGCACTGAAAAAGTCCTCTTAGAAATATCATTGCGAGAATGGAAACGACTTATCGTTTTCCATTCTCGCTTTTTTATCTTGGAAGCCATGGATTTCCGTTCCAGACAGGCACTTTCTTACCTCTAATCAAGTAATTTCTAAAAAAATGGTGGAGGGAATTTAGAATATCCCAAGGCAATTGCTTTTCGTTCCAGCGCTCGCTTTCCGCGGGAATGGCTTGAGCCTCCTCGTCCGCTTCGCTCCCTGCGGGGTCTCAAGGCTCATGCTATTCCCGCAGGAGTCGAGCGCTTCCACTACAAGCAACAAGAGAGAGGAATCAAGAAAGAATAGGAATACGAGGGCTCGCCGCTAGAGAAGTTAAGTATCACAAATAGACCTCACGATTGTCTGCTTTTTCGAAAGGTCTTCTACGCTATAGTTTAGATATCCTATTACGAACTGGTTTGGGCTGCTTCGTAATCAAAAAGGACTCTGTGTTGAATAAGGTGAAATGCGATTTTCGAGAACGTATTCACACAAGCAATGACTGCAACCTTATGAGGTTTCCTCTGAGGTTGCTTTCTTCGCGGGAACGGCTTGAGCCAATTGAACAGCGAAGGGTTCGATTTGCCTTGATTTCTGCGTTCTTTGCAGAAATTAAGGCATCTTTCCCCTGTACTCTCAACGCTAACGCTTTTGATCGCAAAAGCCGTTCTACGTGACGGCTTTTCCAGCGGGATCTTCAGCTCGCACTGTTCCCGCTGGAGTCGCCGCCTTCCGTTACATTCAACGAAACTCGTTTAAATAAATGAATAATCGATGATAAAGATTCATTAGTATTCGCTTTTTCAATTGAAATAAGTAATTATGTTATTGATTCACTTACCAATTATTAAATAGTGAGTATGCATGTATAAGTATTCAATAGAAACTATAATAATTTCCTTGTACGAAGAACGACTCCAGCGAAGGAGCGACAAGTGTGAGCCGAAGTAATGAGACTAAGGAAGGATGCAGTTCAATCCCTCCCTAGTGATCTTCTGGCAGGCTCATTACGGGAGGCCATCACAAAGCGACGAAGCGGTATTGAAAACTACTTTCTAGTTATAATCACAAATAACTCACTTACTATCCATTTATTAAGTGCCGAGTATATAGACTGAACTAAAGATTTTCCATACTACACGCTACGGCGCTTTGCGGATGCCTCTCGCGATAAGCCGGGCAGAAAACCACTGCCAGTCTTATCGCTTCGGCTACCGCTGTAAGGCGCCTTCGCTAGATTTCCCTGTAGGAATTATGACTACATGATATAGTCGTAATTCCTATCTATATACTCGGCACTATTAATTTAGGATTCAATAGAAACTGTAATAATCGCCTTATACAACGAACGACTTCAGCGAAGGAGCGACAAGTGTGAGCCGAAGTAATGAGACTAAGTAGGGATGCAGTTCAATCCCTCCCTAGTGATCTTCTGGCAGGCTCATTACGGGAGGCCATCACAAAGCGACGAAGCGGTATTGAAAACTACTTTCTAGTTATAATCACAAATAACTCACTTACTATCCATTTATTCAGTGCCGAGTATATAGACTGAACTAAAGATTTCCCATACTACACGCTACCGCTGTAAGGCGCCTTCGCTAGATTTCCCTGTAATATTTATGACTACATGATATATTCATAATTCCTATCTATATACTCGGCACTATTAATTTAGGATTCAATAGAAACAGTAACAATCAGCTTATACAACGAATGAATTTAGCGAAGGAGCGACAAGTGTGAGCCGAAGTAATGAGAATGACAGTGATCTTCTGGCAGGCTCATTACGGGAGGCCATCACCAAGCGACGAAGCGGTATTGGAAACTACTTTCTAGTTATAATCACAAATAACTCACTTACTATCCATTTATTAAGTGCCGAGTATATAGACTGAACTAAAAATTTCCCATACTACACGCTACGGCGCTTTGCGGATGCCTCTCGCGATAAGCCGGGCAGAAAACCACTGCCAGTCTTATCGCTTCGGCTACCGCTGTAAGGCGCCTTCGCTAGATTTCCCTGTAGGAATTATGACTACATGATATAGTCATAATTCCTATCTATATACTCGGCACTATTAATTTAGGATTCAATAGAAACTGTAATAATCGCCTTATACAACGAACGACTTCAGCGAAGGAGCGACAAGTGTGAGCCGAAGTAATGAGACTAAGGAGGGATGCAGTTCAATCCCTCCCTAGTGATCTTCTGGCAGGCTCATTACGGGAGGCCATCACAAAGCGACGAAGCGGTATTGAAAACTACTTTCTAGTTATAATCACAAATAACTCACTTACTATCCATTTATTAAGTGCCGAGTATATAGACTGAACTAAAGATTTTCCATACTACACGCTACGGCGCTTGCGGATGCCTCTCGCGATAAGCCGGGCAGAAAACCGCTGCCAGTCTTATCGCTTCGGCTACCGCTGTAAGGCGCCTTCGCTAGATTTCCCTGTAGGAATTATGACTGCATGATATAGTCATAATTCCTATCTAGATACTCTGCACTATTAATTTAGAATACAATAGAATCAGTAACAATCGCCTTATACAACGAACGACTTCAGCGAAGGAGCGACAAGTGTGAGCCGAAGTAATGAGACTAAGGAGGGATACGGTTCAATCCCTCCCTAGTGATCTTCTGGCGGGCTCATTACGGGAGGCCATCACCAAGAGCCGAAGCGGTATTGAATGGAATCAATGTCTTAACCTCTATATATTATGTCGGAATTACATGTGTAACCTTTTTGGATTTGAATCATTGAATTAAGTAGTAAATACAGAAATACACATGAAAAAAGCTGTCACCTTAAAACCGAGGGACAGCTTTCTTCATGTGTATTATTTTTTGTCGTCTTTCGCTTCTTTTTCAGCAGGAAGGTATCCTTCAAGTGCACCTTTGAACTCATCATCTTTAATTTCGATATTTGAAGCCTTCAGAAGTTTAACAAGTTTTTCTTCGAATTGAGCTTTTTTAAGTTTGTCTGTGACCTCTGCTTTTAGCTCTTCGTCCGTCTGTTCAAGTTTCGCTTCACGCGTATCAAGCAGTTCAATGACGTGGTAACCGAAGCTTGTCTTAACAGGTTCACTGATTTCACGTTTTTTCAGTGCGAATGCAGCTTCTTCAAATTCAGGTACCATTTTGCCTGGTCCGAACCATCCTAAATCGCCACCCGTTTCCTGTGCTGCTTCTTCAGTGGAGTATTCTTTTGCAAGTTTAGCGAAATCACCGCCGTCTTTCAGCTTAGCAAGAACTTCATCCGCCGTTTTCTTATCTTTCACTAAAATATGGCGTGCATTGATTTCTTTTTTCATGTTTGCGATACCGGCATTGATATCCTCATCGCTTACTTTTATGGACTCGATCATTTTTTGTTGGATCAATTGGGATTTTACGTTTTTCTCAAAAAACTTCTCTGTCATTCCTTGTTGCATTAAAAACATGTCGAAGCTTTCACCGTATTGCTCTTTTTGCGCATCAATCGCTTCTTTCAACTCTTTATCGGAAACTTTATATTCACTTTCAATCGCTTGTTGAAGAACTAGGTTTTCAACAACTTGGACCCCGATTGCATCTTTCATTTCATCATATAGATCCGCTTTTGTAATTTCGCCATTTTTGGAAGTAGCAATGATTTCCTCATCACCGGCATTTTTATCGCTGCACGCCGAAAGTGCAAGGACAGATGCGGCCATTGAAAGTGCTAAAATAGTTTTTTTCATTTTAATTTCTCCCCTAACTTTTATGTGCAACAGTAGTTACTATACCATAAAACGTTCCTAAAACAAAAAAGTTTCCTCCGAATAATCTGCCTACAACGGCTCATTCGCTGTGCATAGGATACATAGAGAGAGAGGGGGTGCTCCTATGAGCGGATATAACCAAGGTTCTTCTGGTTTTGCATTGATTGTTGTATTGTTCATTCTACTAATCATTGTCGGCGCAGCCTTTGTGTACTAAGCAAAGAAGAGCAAATGACGTTCGGCGTCTAAAGCTTCGATAATGAAAAAAGTCCATCCCGTAAAAAGGGAATGGACTTTTTTTATAGTTGTAACAGGATTTCGACGTAAAATGACACGATTAGAATAGTTACAAGAACGTTTACAGTCGTGTATATTTTTGGCTGCTTTTCCTCAGGAATTTCCTTGGACTCGCAAAGCGCATATGTCATTTTGTTAATTTGGAACAGATAAAATAATGAGAACAGAATTGTAATAATAAGGATCAAATCTATTCCTCCCCTTTGACTTACCAAGGTAATCATAGCAGAAACCCTCATGAAAAGAAATTATTTTTCCTCTGCGGCAATTAATGCACTTGTCGGATTTTCATATCTTTTCGAATGGCCAACAGCTACCATTTCTCCGGAGGAGTCATCATATGCTTCTTTAATATTGGTAAAACCGCGTTCGAATATTTCCATAAAATCTTCCCCGTAAATATTACGGACGACGGACATGACTTCGAGGAATTCCGGAAATTTGCCATATAGGTCTTTGATGGGAAGTGAACCATCCAAAATACCGTGTTTAGTGTCATAGTAGTTCTCGTTCATTTCAAGCAATAGTTTTTCGCCTTCATCAGTGACTGCCACATATGTATTTCGACGATCATCATCTTTTTTGTAGAATTGTAAATAACCGCGTTCTTCCAACTTCTTGGAAAAATTGAATGCAGTAGAGACATGCATGACCCCGAATTTAGCGATATCGGAAATTGTGGCGCCTTGAAGATGGTAAGAAATCCATAAAATGTGATGTTCATTAATATTCAAGTCATAAGGTTTTATCCACTGCTGCCAATCTTTTTCAACAGCTTTCCAAAGTGCTTTAGACATCTGCGCAACCCGTTGACTAAAAATCATTGCTTCTTTTGGAGAATACTTATGTTCCGCCATGGAAACACCCACTTCCTTTTTTTATGTTTCTTTTATTATAGCAGGAAAGCAAAGAAGAGAGAAGTGAGAATTGCAAAAAAACTTTTAATTTGATAATAATAAATGCTAAATGCTGTATAATTTTGATTATTGGAAGTCAGTGAGAGAGTTTGCCATTATAGACTGGATTATGGATTCCCCCCATACACGCTCTGGCGCTAGGGGATGCCTCCCGTCCGGCTTATCGCGGGAGATATCCACAAAGCGCTGGAACGTATTCGAAGGATATTCTTACTTCACCTTATAAATGCGTAAAAAAAGCAGTCATGACCGCCAAGTGGGGTTCTGACTGCATTCTTTATGGTCAAACCGCATGTGGTTCACAATTTATTTTTGGTGCTCTGCGACAGTTCGTTCAAGTTCTTCGATGGCTGTCTGGATGGCTGCAATTTCCTTTTCCATACGTTCTCTATTCGGTTCAGTCGATTGTTGCCACTTTTCAACAGAATCTTTAATCCCATCGATTGCTGAAGGAACAGTTTCTTTCGCCTCTTTTTTCAGATGTGAAATGGATTCTTTTAAATCCGCAACTTTCACTTTGACGTCTTTAAACATATCTTTCATATCGATCGAAGCGCTTTTAACAGATGTGCGAAGCTCGCTTCCTGATTGGGGAGTCGAGTATAATACTGTAATTGCTGCCGCTACTGATCCTGTTGCGAGTCCGATGAAAAAAGTAGATGCTTTCATTAAATAATGCACTCCTTCCTAATAATGAATAGTATTCCTTACTATAGTTTAATTAAAACATGGAAGAGAAGTCTGAGCAATCAAAAAAAGCTTTCCTCGTAGAAGGAAAGCATAGGTGACCGTTTTAATTAGATAACGCAGTTTTAAATGAGGAGCGTTTGACTAAGCCTTTTACAATCGGATAGATAAGGAAAAATGCAATACCGTTCATCGCAACAGCGGGAAGTACTACTACTAAGAATAATCCCGTAAACGATAAATCTATGCCGAATATGAAAATGGCAGTGGCTAAAAAGATACTTCCCGACAATACTGTACCAAGACATGTAATGACAGTAGCCCCTATTAAATTACCTGCAAGTTTCTTGAATGTGATGATGACTAAATAGATTACAAATGCAGTGATGAACTTATCAATGACATTCGGAATAAAACCGCCTGGAAGGGATGAAAACATTCCGGACAGGATACCTGTTGTCGCTCCGAGTAAAAATACACTGCGGACTTCAGGGAACAGCAATATGCCGATGAACATCATCGTCAGCATGAAATCGGGCTTCACTCCGCCGGCAATCGGGGGAATGACCAAATACAATGCAGCACCTACAGCAATCAATAATGACATCAACACTAGACTTTTCGTTTTCATTTCTCATCTCTCCTCAGCTCATCTGGTAGTTTGAGTTTCTCCTGACGTATCCTCATGATCGTCAGCGAAAAACTTATTACAAATATTACACTGAATTCAGAAAGTTTGCAAGCTTAATTTTCTAGTTTCGCTCGGATTTGTGCTGCGATTTCTTGAATTCGCTCTGTACTGGATTCTGATTCCTTCGTTTCAAATGTCGGTCGGAATCCATCTGTTTCATCATAACGGGGAATGAAATGCAAGTGGAAATGGAATACAGCCTGTCCTGCAGGTGCACCATTGTTTTGCAATAAATTCAATCCAGCAGGTTTGAATTCATCTTTCAGCGCATTGGCGATTTTCGGTGCGACGGAAAACAGGTGTGCCGCTTCCTCTTCGGTTAAATCATAGACGTTTTCACGATGTGTTTTCGGAATGAGAAGGACATGCCCTTTCGTAACAGGCATAATATCCATGAATGCGAATACGTTCTCATCTTCATAGATTTTTACGCTTGGGATAGTACCTTCAATGATTTTACAAAAAATACATTCAGTCATACTCAACACTCCTTTTCATAATTGGGACAAGTGTAGCATATTTTAACATCATTCAGCAGAAACCTCCGGCGGATATCACCAGGCGTGATTGACTATACCGGATTTATGAAGTAGAAAGCTTTTTGAACCGTTTTTTGCTAAAATGAAATAGAAGAATGGAGGATGGATATGGAAATTCTCGAATTGAAAGATGTCTCAGGCGGCTATACACGCAAGCCCGTCCTGCATGACTTATCGTTTAACATTGGATCTGGAGAACTGGTGGGTCTTATTGGACTGAATGGAGCGGGTAAAAGTACGACGATAAAACATATCATCGGACTGATGAATCCACACAGCGGGGAAATCCGGGTGAACGGGGGTACATTCAGTGAAGATCCCGAAAAATATAGACAGGCATTCACATATATTCCTGAAACCCCGATCCTCTATGAGGAATTGACACTCAAGGAACATCTTGAGCTTACAGCAATGGCGTACGGCCTCGATAGAGATGTTTTTGAAGTGCGATCGGACGAGTTATTGAGGGAATTCCGGATGGAAAAGCGATTGAACTGGTTCCCTGCCCATTTTTCGAAAGGGATGCGTCAAAAAGTAATGATCATGTGTGCATTTCTTGTCGACCCTTCCTTATATATTATTGACGAACCATTTGTCGGCCTGGACCCGATCGGCATTAAATCACTTTTGGAACAGATGACGGAAAGAACAGCAAACGGGGCTTCTATCCTCATGTCGACACACGTGTTGCCGACCGCGGAAAAACATTGCGACAGGATCATTTTGCTGCACGAAGGACGGGTGCGGGCAGAAGGGACGATGGATGACTTGAGAAAGGCATTCGGACGTCCCGGTGCATCATTGGATGATTTGTATATCGCGATGACAGAGGATCATAACGATGAACAATTTGCGTGAAATATGGGGGTCTCGGTTCGTCCATTATATAACTGAGCTCCAAAAATATTTGAAATATGTATTCACCGGCCATTTAGCCATCGTCTTCGTCTTCACGATCGGGGCGGGGGGCTATGCGTACAGTGAGTGGCTGAAGGAAGTGCCAGCGGATTTCCCAGCGGCGCTCTTGACGGCGATCATACTTGGAGTGGCACTGACTTATTCGCCGCCCGTGACGCTGCTGAAGCCGGCGGACACAGTTTATTTCCTGCCGCTCGAAAATAAACTCGGTATGTATATGAAAAAATCGTTACAATGGAGTTTCTTTTCACAACTTCCATTGCCATTCCTTTTATATATTGTAGCTTTGCCATTACTTTCCGCTACGGGGACCGGTTCGAAAACAACGTATATCGGCATCGCAATCTTGATGCTGCTTATCAAGCGGGTGTTCATCGAGTCGGAGTATAACTTCAGACATGCCTTGGATGGAGAAAAAGTTTGGTTGGACAGGACTGTACGTTTTTTACTTGCGGGATTGATTATTTATGTCGATCTTGTTGGAAAAACTATTCTCCTGCCGCTTATAGCAATACTTATCGGAATGTATGCTTTTTATTGGTGGAAAAAGCGGAGGATCAAACCGTTTCCATACGATCACTTCATCTCGCTTGAACAGAATCGAATGATGCGTTTTTATCGTTTTGCTAATTATTTCACGGATGTTCCGCATTTGAAAGGATCCGTCAGCAGAAGAGCGTGGCTAGGATTTGTGACGGGATCGCCGAAATTCGGGAAAACGGTTCCGCAATCATATCTGATTAAACGGACACTTATCCGGACGGATGATATTTTCTGGCTTTGGGTGAGACTCACCGCTTTATCTGCACTTGGAGCGATTTTCATTCCATTCCCAATTGTCGTGTTCATTTTCGCGGGAGCGCTAGCTTTTGCGTCCGCAATTCAGCTGATTCATGCTTTACGCGCGGGAGATGACTTCCGGATGGACATGTTGTTTCCTGAAAAGGAAGAGGCCCGTCCTGCTGCGATCAAGAAAATCGTACGCACCGTTCAATGGATTCAAGCAGCTGTAGTCACAATTTCTGCCCTGTATCTGTATGGCATGTCGACAACCCCCCTTCTTGTAGGAGCGGTCATCCTCATTATCTCTGAGGCTACAATCAGATTGACCGCAGAAAAGATAGAAGAGGAATGACGGGAAGCGGTCCCGTTTGCAAACATGTGCAAACGGGACAATTCTTTTGTCGGAATTAAAAGATGGAATATTCGCAAAAACCTTGCAACTTATCTCTGAATTTAGATATACTAAATAAAAGGCATCAGGGGTGAGAGGGATGGAGAACAATTATTCATATGCCGAATTTTTAAAAGCGGTAGGGAAAAACAGTTCATCGCTTCAAGCGGAAAAATTGCTCAACGAAATTTATTTGGATCTTTTCTTGAAACATATACACAGAGAACAGACAAAGAGCCGGCTCGTAGACTTGATTGATCTTGCGCTTGATCAACGCGATGAAAGCGCCTTCTTCCTGTATTCCGAAAGACTTGTCAAAATCGAAGAGAATGATTGAAATATGGCAGGACGCTACATGTTGAATAGACATGCGGCGTTTTTTTACGTATTAAGTTTGAAGAGAAATGTAGTGAAAAACGTACGTTCGCTTTTTGCTCGTCAAAAGATGGGTAAAGTGATAACATAGTATATAAATTGAAATAAAGAATTCCTTCAAATCCGCTTCGGCTACCCCTTTGAAGGCGCCTACGCTCAGAGTATATAAATAATCATATGTTCAACATATATAGCAATTCATTTAGGAGGGACTACGATGGTCCAAAAATTTAATCTGCAAGCCCCATATACACCACAAGGCGATCAGCCACATGCAATCGCGAAGCTTTTGGAAGGACATAAACGGGGGGAAAAGCACCAGACCCTACTCGGTGCAACCGGAACCGGAAAAACCTTCACTGTTTCGAACGTCTTGACGGAGATCAACAAACCGACGCTCGTTATCGCCCACAACAAAACATTGGCTGGTCAATTATATAGTGAATTTAAAGAGTTTTTTCCAGACAACGCTGTCGAATACTTCGTTAGCTTCTATGATTTTTATCAGCCTGAAGCGTATGTGCCGCAAACGGATACCTTCATTGAAAAAGACTCAAGCGTCAATGATGAAATTGATAAATTGCGCCACTCTGCTACATCTTCATTATTTGAAAGAAATGATGTGCTCATTGTGGCTTCCGTTTCATGTATCTATGGACTTGGTTCGCCGGAAGAATATAATGCTCACGTTGTATCACTTCGTCCGGGCATGGAGATTGGGCGCAATGAACTGCTCCGCAAATTTGTGGACGTGCAATACGAACGGAATGACATCAGCTTCACTCGCGGGACATTCCGGGTGCGGGGGGATGTAGTCGAAGTGTTGCCTGCATCCCAGGATGAACACTGTCTCCGGATTGAGTTTTTTGGTGATGAAATCGAGCGGATCCGTGAAGTGGACTCACTTACAGGAGAAATCCTTGGTGAACGGGAACACGTTGCCATCTTCCCGGCATCCCACTTCGTTACAGGTGATGCAAAGTTGTTGAAAGCAATTGAAAACATTGAAATTGAACTGGAAGAGCGATTGAAAGAACTGCGAGGCGAAGACAAACTATTGGAAGCGCAACGCCTTGAACAGCGGACTCGCTATGATCTTGAAATGATGCGGGAAATGGGGTTCTGTTCGGGCATCGAAAACTATTCCCGTCACTTGACACTGCGTCCTGCCGGGGCGACGCCTTATACATTACTCGACTATTTCCCGGATGATTTCCTGGTCATTGTAGATGAAAGTCACGTCTCGCTGCCGCAAATCCGCGGTATGTACAATGGTGACCAGGCACGGAAAAAAGTGCTCGTCGAACACGGATTCCGCCTGCCTTCAGCGCTTGATAACAGACCGCTCACATTCGAAGAATTCGAAAATCACGTACATGAAGCAATTTATGTTTCGGCAACACCCGGTCCTTATGAAATCGAGCATACCCCAGAAATGATCCAACAGATTATCCGTCCGACCGGTCTTCTCGATCCGACAATTGAAGTCAAACCGATTGAAGGGCAAATTGATGATTTGATCGGGGAAATAAGGGAACGGATCAAGAACAACGAACGTGTCCTTATTACAACATTGACGAAAAAGATGTCTGAAGACCTGACCGATTACTTGAAAGAAATCGGGATAAAAGTTCAATATCTTCATTCGGATGTCAAGACACTTGAACGTATAGAAATCCTACGGGAACTGCGGATGGGAACGCATGACGTTCTTGTCGGGATAAACCTTCTTAGAGAAGGAATCGACATTCCGGAAGTATCGCTTGTCGTGATTCTGGATGCGGACAAAGAAGGGTTCCTTCGTTCAGAACGGGCTCTCATCCAAACGATGGGCCGTGCTGCACGGAATGCTAATGGGCACGTCATTTTGTATGCGGACCGGATGACGGACTCCATGACGAAAGCGATTGGCGAAACGCAACGCCGCCGTGAAATTCAAAAAGAATATAATGAGAAACACAACATCACCCCAATGACCATTAAAAAAGAAATCAGAGATGTGATCCGTGCCACGCAAGTATCGGATGAAGCTATTTCCTATTTGGAAAAAGTGACCGAAGGCAAGAAATTGTCGAAGGAAGAAAAAACAATCCTTCTAGGTACGCTGGACAAAGAAATGAAAGAGGCGGCGAAAGCGCTCGATTTCGAACGTGCTGCTGAATTGAGGGATACAATCTTGGAATTGAAGGCTGAAAGGTAGGATTCTATGAAAAATAAAGAAATCATCATACAAGGCGCCCGGGCGCATAACTTGAAAAATATAGATGTGAATATTCCGCGTGACAAACTGGTTGTCATGACTGGGCTTTCGGGTTCAGGGAAATCATCGCTTGCTTTCGATACGATTTACGCGGAAGGGCAGCGAAGATATGTGGAATCGCTGTCTTCTTACGCGCGTCAGTTTTTGGGACAGATGGACAAGCCGGATGTAGATGTAATTGAAGGATTATCGCCGGCGATTTCAATCGACCAGAAGACGACTAGTCGAAATCCTCGTTCGACTGTCGGGACCGCAACGGAGATATATGATTATCTCCGACTACTTTACGCGCGTGTCGGCAAACCGATCTGTCCGATTCATGGGACGGAAATTTCTTCCCAGACAATTGAACAAATGGTTGACCGCCTGATGACGTTACCGGATCGCGCTAGAATTCAAATTCTGGCACCGATCGTTTCCGGTCGTAAAGGGACACATGTGAAGTTAATTGAAGACATTAAGAAACAAGGGTATGTACGGATCCGCGTTAACGGGGAAATCATCGATTTGGACGATAATATCGAATTGAACAAAAACAAAAAACATACGATAGAAGTTGTCATAGACCGGATCGTAATAAAGGAAGATATAGCAGCACGGCTGAGCGACTCTCTGGAATCGGCTCTTCGTCTTGCGGAGGGGACTGTCCTGGTTGATGTCATGGACGGCGAAGAACTCTTGTTCAGCGAACATCACGCCTGTCCGTTATGCGGTTTTTCAATCGGTGAATTGGAGCCGAGGATGTTTTCCTTCAACAGTCCGTTCGGTGCTTGCCAGGAATGTGATGGACTGGGGACGAAGCAGGAAGTGGACCCGGAACTGGTCATACCCGACCCGACACGTTCATTGAAAGATCATGCGATTGCGCCGTGGGAGCCGACAAGTTCCCAATACTATCCGGAACTGCTGAAAACGGTCGCGGATCATTTTGGCATATCCATGAACGTGCCGGTGAATGAATTGGCGACCGATGAGCTTAATAAATTACTTTACGGCTCGAAAGATGAAAAGATTCGATTCCGTTATACGAATGAATTCGGTGGCACACGTGACAGCAATATTTATTTTGAAGGTGTTTTGGCAAACATAGAACGCCGCTTTAAAGAAACATCCTCGGATTATATCCGTGAACAGATGGAGAAATATATGGCTCAGCGCCCATGCCCGACATGTGCAGGCTATCGCTTGAAGGAAGAGTCGCTCGCGGTAAAAGTGAATGACGTGCACATCGGGAAAGTGACGGAATTATCGATTGTAGAGGCGGATCTATTTTTCAAAAACCTTATACTATCCGAAAAAGATACACAGATTGCGAAACTCATCCTTCGTGAAATCGAAGAGAGACTTGGATTCCTCATTAATGTCGGATTGGATTATCTGTCATTATCCAGGGCTGCAGGAACACTTTCGGGCGGAGAGGCGCAACGGATTCGATTGGCCACTCAAATTGGTTCAAGGCTGACAGGCGTTCTTTATATTCTCGATGAACCGTCTATCGGACTTCACCAACGCGATAACGACCGTCTCATCGGTACGTTGAAAAGTATGCGTGATATCGGCAATACGCTCATCGTAGTCGAACACGATGAAGATACGATGATGGCCGCCGATTATTTGATTGATATCGGCCCGGGGGCGGGTGTTGCAGGCGGAGAAATTGTTTCTGCCGGAACACCTGAAAAAGTGATGAATGATCCCAACTCACTGACCGGCCAATATTTAAGCGGCCAGAAGTTTATCCCGCTGCCTTTAGAACGACGAAAACCGGACGGGCGAAAGATCATCATTAAAGGGGCTTCTGAAAACAATTTGAAAAATGTCAATGTGGACATCCCGCTGGGGCAATTCATAGCGGTTACAGGGGTGTCCGGTTCGGGGAAAAGTACGCTGGTCAATGAAGTACTCCACAAAGTGTTGGCACAGAAACTGAATCGATCAAAGCAGAAACCGGGACAATATAAATCTGTCACAGGTCTTGAAGAATTGGAAAAAGTCATCGAAATCGACCAATCGCCGATCGGGCGCACGCCAAGATCCAACCCAGCGACTTATACAGGAATGTTTGACGATGTGCGGGATGTTTTTGCTTCGACGAATGAAGCGAAGGTGCGCGGTTACAAAAAAGGGCGTTTCAGCTTTAACGTAAAAGGCGGGCGCTGTGAAGCATGCCGCGGTGACGGTATCATTAAAATTGAGATGCATTTCCTGCCGGATGTCTATGTGCCTTGCGAGGTTTGCCATGGAAAACGGTACAACCGGGAAACGTTGGAAGTCACTTATAAAGGGAAAAACATTGCGGATGTCCTTGCCATGACAGTCGATGATGCACTTGTGTTTTTTGAAAACATACCGAAAATCAGCCGTAAGCTCCAGACAATCGTCGATGTAGGACTAGGCTATATTCATCTCGGTCAGCCGGCAACGACACTATCAGGCGGGGAAGCGCAACGGGTGAAACTGGCTTCCGAACTGCATAAACGCTCGTACGGAAAATCATTTTATATTCTGGATGAACCGACGACAGGCCTGCATGTCCATGATATTGCAAAGCTGCTTATCGTGTTGCAACGACTCGTGGAAACAGGGAATACGGTGCTCGTGATTGAACATAATCTCGATGTCATCAAGACTGTCGATCATATTATCGATTTAGGGCCTGAAGGCGGCGATAAAGGCGGGCAGATCATTGCGACGGGCACTCCGGAAAAAGTGGCTGAATCCGGCGTTTCATATACAGGTTTTTATTTAAAACCGATTCTTGAACGTGAAAAGAAACGGATGACAACGAAAATTGAAGAGGCGGAAAAAGTGAAAGGATGAAACCTTTTCCACATTCACTCGTATATATAGTCAGTTGTTAACTAACGGAGAAATCCGAAGTAGGACATTACTAGGAGGCGTAAAGATGCAAAACGAACGGAAACGGATTTTAGCAATGCTGGAAAACGGTACAATCACGACCGAAGAAGCATTAACACTTCTAGAAACATTGGGACAGAAGAACCAAGCGGAACAGCCGACTCAAGCTAACAAGAAAGCGCAAGACACATCCGCGCCTACGGAAGAGGAAACTGTTCATGACACACGACCAGAACCAGAACCATTCGAAAAGGCAGAACCTGCTACTGATCATAAAGAACAAGGCCACCCATCCATGGATGAATTCCTGGAAGATTTACGAAAGGATTTCACCAATGTCGGGGACAGGTTCATGCAATTCATGCAGACTGCCGTTCAGAAAGTGAAATCATTCGATTTTGATTCGCCGTTCGGCAATGCCGTTACATTTAATCATACAATGGCAAAGAATGCTGAGGGCATCGAAGAACTCATCATCGATCTGGACAACGGTAAAGTAACGATTCATACCGGTGAAATGGAAGAGGTACGTGCGGATTTCACGGTTAAAACATACAATAGTGAGTCGGTGGAAAAAGCGAAAAGTGATTTCCTTGATAAATTACTGTTCGTTGATGACGAAGGGAAACTAAGGATTTCAAGCGACATGAAAATGGTTCAAGTGAATGTTGAATTATTCATTCCGACAAAGGACTATGCTCGAATCTCAGCTCGGCTATTGAACGGTTCGTTCAAAATGAAAGGTGCCGCCGCGGAGATAGTGCGTGTGAAAACTGCAAATGGAAAAATTGAAATTGCTGGAATGACGTTCAAAAACGGGGAATTCGAAACCGTTAATGGAGCAATCGCCCTCAACGGTGTGACGGGTACTTCACTCGAAGCGGAAACATTGAATGGACGCGTATATATCGACGGGGCTGTGAAAGATGTGGAAGCCCAATCGTTAAACGGACATGTAGTTGTGACGACGACAGATCCGACGGCGGAAAAAATCAGTGCGAAAACAATGAGCGGATCGGTTGAAATCTACATTCCTTCCGATGCTGCCCTGTCTGGCGAAATCGTATCCAATATGGGTCGGCTGGATTTGCAGCTTAAAGATGTCAATCGGACTGTCGAACAGGAACAACTGTTGCAACGTGTTATCCGTTTTAAAAAGGATGTTGAAGGCAATACATCTCCACTTCACATTTTCGGGGAAGCGAAAACCGGAACTGTACTTGTTTGCTATAACGCGAAGCATGAATAAAATAGTGTAAATTCATAAAAATGACCGCTGCTACACCAAGGATAGGTGTGTCAGCGGCCGTTTTTATTAAATATGTTGAACAAATGGCACGCCTGTTGATTAACAGAAAGTAACCATTAAATAACTTGATTACACATTGTGCGCTATATGTATAGTATGTTTGGATTGCTTTGAATTGAACGACTTCCATACCATTACCGAGATGTCTTGATAAATAGGGATGCGACTTCGTCGCATCCCTATTTATTTTTTCGGTAATCGTATGGTGTCTGTTCATTCGTCGCTATCCAAAGACACGGCTACAAGAAGTGCCGAAGCTTTTTAGGAAGACAGAATAGCTAGCTTCTCACTTGGAGAGAAGCGGTCAAAGATACAATTTTGACCGCCAAAGCCTTCTTCTATAGTATCCCTATCTCCATTTTAAAGAAGTGCCACTTTCTTATAATGCAATACATATTATTTGCCGAAAAATAAGCAAAGAATGCAATGTACAACGTGCTAGAGTGCCCGAAATTACATTTTCGGGCACTTACAAACTTTATAGAAAGTCATCTAATCTATCCTTTTCTTTCAAAGTGACTGCATTTTTCACTTGAATATTGTAGGAACGCGGGAGGCATCCCCGAGCGCCGAAGCGGATTCAGTGGAATTCCCTCTTTCAACCTATATAGAAGAACATATGAAACTCCTATTTGCGGTGACGCCGTCATTCAAATGCAGTTATTTCTTCCCGCGGTAAATCCAGGCAGTTATCGCGAAGGCGATTGCTTTCGCACATTGTATCCGATACGTTTTTTTCATTAATAACAATGCCTCTTCCCGGTTTGTCATAAATCCGCATTCTAGTAAAACCGCGGGCATCCGGGTATCACGTAGGACAGCGTAATCCGCCTTCTTCACTCCGCGGTCAGTTCGGTTACAAGCTGAAACAAGGGAGTTTTGAATTAGGGCGGCGAGTGCATATGATTCTTTACTAGCCGTAGGATATATGAATGTTTCAATTCCATTGGCATTATTCCAATCGCCGCCGAATGCGTTTGCGTGGATGGATACAAATGCGTCCACTTTCATATTGTTGGCAAGTTTTGTCCGCGCTGCAAGTGGTACATCCTCTTGTTCTTTATGTGCGAAAATAACTGTAACTCCTTCTTCGATCAGGTATTGCTTAACAAGGTCGGCAACTGCACTGTTAAAGCTGAACTCACGCAGCGCTCCGTCTGGCGAACGTTTACCTGCGGTGTCCGGACCATGGCCGGCATCAATCATTATTTTGGTCAAATTTATCTCCTCCTTGCCCTTTATATAGTTTGAAAGAGTTGAGAAGTGGACAGTTTCGGTATGAGAAAAGTTTGTGGGTGGATAAATGAAAAATCTACAACGCCATTGATTTCCGTTCCGATTGGACGCTTTCCGCGGGCACGACCTCAGCGGCTTCCCTCTCTACCCTCAGTCTAGGGTCTTCGGCTTTTCCTGCAGATCCTGCTGTAGACGCCAATGTGCACTCCAATCAATTGGAATGCACAAGAAATCCAGTTTTTAATTGAAAATAATTATCCGTTTTATTTGTTTAATCACCATATATACAAGGAGTCACTGTTGATTGGAGAGGAAGGCGCCGACTCCTGTGGGATTAGCGGGACAGGTGAGACCCCGCAGTGGAGCGTAGCGACCGAGGAGGCTCACCGCCCGCCCCACGGAAAGCGTGCGCCTGGAGCGCAAATCAACATGATATAGCTATCATCATGAAACAAACAATTGTATGTACAAGTGAAAACTTAAAATAGGTTAGAAAAGTATCCTCTAACCTAAAATAGTACCCACAAAAACTCGACTCAATCACAGTTTCGGCACTAAATCATTTCATTTGAAAATAGGCGTGGTAAAATGAGGCATAGATGTTGGAATAGAGGAAGAGGGAGGCGCATCAAATGGCTTATGTAACAGTAAAAGATGTACAGGAAAAGTTTTTTCTTGAACTGAGCGCGGGCGGTAGAGGGATTGAGCGACAAATACATACAAGTGACATATCAAGACCGGGTCTGGAAATGGCCGGCTATTTCAATTACTATTTGGCGGACCGTGTACAACTGCTAGGTAAGACGGAATTGTCATTTTTTGCAAACCTGAACAAGGAAGAACGAACGGATCGAATGAAAAGACTTTGTTCGAAAAATACGCCAGCCATTATTGTAGCGCATGATATGGACGTGCCGATCGAATTAAAAGAGACGGCTGAAAATAGGGGGCTTACTGTATTCAGCACGGATATCCCGACTACACGATTTTCGGGTATGCTGACCAATTATCTCAGCGGCAGGCTTGCACCGATGACGGCAGTACACGGCGTACTTGTCGATGTTTATGGAATCGGAATACTGATCACGGGCAAGAGTGGCGTTGGGAAAAGTGAAACAGCGCTCGAACTTGTGAAAAGAGGCCACCGTCTCGTGGCGGATGACCTCGTTGAAATTAGACAGGTCGCTAAAAACGTGTTGATCGGGAACGCGCCGAAACTACTTGAACATATGCTTGAAATCCGTGGCGTCGGGATTGTCGACATGATGACTTTGTTCGGGGCGAGTGCTGTAAAGAGTGATAAACGAATATTGATCGTCATCGATCTTGAACTATGGGATCCGGATAAGATATATGATCGGCTTGGCATCGATGAAGAAAAGATGAAGATCGTCGATTCGGAACTGACAAAGCTCACCGTGCCAGTGCGTCCTGGCCGTAACTTATCTGTTATTATCGAAGTTGCAGCGATGGATTACCGTATGAAAAAGCTAGGCATCAATGCCGCGGAAGAATTTTCGAAAAAACTTGATGCGGAAATTTCTGGAAATCCAAATTAACTTATTGATGGAGAAAGGAAAGGTTGAGACATGTTGGAGTTATTGGCGATAAACCCGATTGCATTTTCACTTGGTCCATTCGAAGTCAGATGGTATGGAATCCTGATTGCATTTGGGATCATTCTCGCATTCTTTGTTGTTCAAAAAGAAATGGTGAAGCGCGGGATGCATCCCGATTTTTTAACGGATCTGCTCATTTGGGCTGTTCCTATTGCGATAATTAGTGCAAGAATCTATTATGTTATTTTCTCGTGGGATTATTATAAAAATCATCCGGGTCAGATCATACAAATTTGGGAGGGTGGCATCGCCATCCATGGTGCTTTGATCGGCGCCTTCATAACAACGTATGTTTACACGAAACGCCGTGGCGTTTCATTCTGGAAAGTAGTTGATATCGCGGCGGTCGGGCTTTTGATCGGTCAAATTATCGGCCGCTGGGGAAATTTCATGAATCAGGAAGCACACGGAGGACCGGTGTCGGAAAAATTCCTTGAAACGACAATCATTCCTGACTGGATCATGAATCAGATGACGATTGAAGGTGTAACCTATCATCCAACATTCCTCTATGAATCAATGTGGAACATCGTTGGACTAATCATTATTATCCTGTTGCGCAAAGTGAATTTGAAGCGCGGGGAAATGTTTCTCTTTTACCTTGTATGGTATTCAGCAGGACGTTTCTTCATCGAAGGGATGAGAACAGATAGCTTGTATGTCATCGGTGAACTTCGGGCGGCGCAGCTTGTATCGGTTATTACAATCGTCGTTGCACTAGCGGTTTTCATCGTCAGGAGATTTGTACAGAAAGTCGATGTGAACTATAAAGATAACTAAAGGGGTCGGGGGAATGGGGACGATTCAAAATGGATTGAAGGCGGGACTTCGGACGACGTGGACACTAGGGAAAATAATTTTTCCGATAACAATACTCGTTGTCATTTTGCAGCATACACCTGTGCTGCCGTGGCTGATCAAACTTGTTGCGCCGTTTATGGGGATATTCGGCCTGAGCGGTGAAGCTGCAATCCCGTTGGTACTTGGAAATGCACTGAATTTATATGCCGCGATAGCAGGTGTCTTATCGCTTGAAATGACTGTGAAAGAAGTATTTATCATTGCAGTCATGCTGTCGTTTTCACATAATATTTTCATTGAAACAGGCGTCGCACTGAAAGTCGGCGTTAAGTTGTGGATTGTTCTTGTCGTACGTTTCGGACTCGCGGCCATGTCGGGTATTATTATTAACTTGACGTGGAAAGGTGGAGGGGAGACGGCGCAATATGGCATGGCTCCGAAAGTTACAGATATACCGGACGGCTGGCTGGAAATCGGGTTGTTGGGTGTACAGAAGGCTTCATTCGGAGTGCTGCAGCTTGCCTTGATCGTCATTCCTCTGATGATTTTTGTCCAGTTTCTGAAGGACCGAAATTATTTGCAGAAGTTTTCGGAAAAACTGGCACCCTTCACGAAAGTGATCGGTGTGCAACCGAATGCATCGACAACACTTGTTTCCGGTCTTGTCATCGGACTTGCTTATGGTGCCGGCGTGATGATCCAGGCGGTGCAGGAAGACGGTGTGAGTAAAAAGGATGCAACGCTGTCCTTCATATTCCTCGTAGCCTGTCACGCAGTCATTGAAGATACTTTACTATTTATCCCGTTAGGCATCCCTATTCTGCCTTTGCTGATTATCCGGGTCGTCACAGCGTTCGTGTTGACGATCATTGTTGCGTATGTTTGGAGACGGGCTGAACAAAAGAAAGAGAAGGGAGTTCCAATTTCAGATGGCTAAACCAATTACTGCATTATTATTCGATTTTGATGGAACACTACTTGATACGAATGAATTGATCATCCAGACATTCCAGTACGTCCTGAATACTCACTACCCGGGAAAATATGAGCGAATCGATATCCTTCCATTCCTTGGACCGACACTACATGAAACATTCGATTCGGTTGATCCTGAAAAAACGGAGGAGCTCATCGAAGAGTATCGGGCGTGGAATAAATCAATGCATGATGAACTTTCAAGTGAATTTGACGGGGTTTCTGAGACTTTGAGATTGTTGAAGACGGCAGGCATGAAAATGGCGATCGTCTCTACAAAGAGAAAAGACATGGTAATGAGAGGTCTCGGACTTCTTGATGCGGAAGGCGTATTTGACGTTATCATCGGTATGGATGATGTATCGAAAACCAAACCGGATCCGGAACCGATTTTATTGGCGCTTGATCTTTTAGGGGTCAATGCGGATGAAGCCCTTATGATAGGGGACAATTATCATGATATCGTAGGCGGCCAAAACGCGGGCGTCCGCACGGCGGGAGTTGCATGGTCTGCTAAAGGGGAAGCTTTTTTACAGACATTCAATCCGGACTACATGTTGCAGCATATTTCTGATCTGCTGCAATTGGTCAATCGTGTGGAACAGTGAGACGTACTGAACGCCATCCCGCGCAAGGTGGGGCAAATTCGCTCTGGCATATTTACAAAACGGTCCCTTTTTTAAAAGTGGCAAAAAACTTTGCTGTTATCCAACTATCCAGATACACACCTTTCATCCCGATGAAAAACTTTCTGTTCCGGACTTTTTTGAAAATGGAAGTCGGTCAGAAAACATCTTTTGCCCTAATGGTAATGCCCGATGTCATGTTCCCCGAGCGGATAAAAGTAGGCGACAATTCAATCATCGGGTTCAATACGACGATTCTTGCGCATGAATATTTGATAGACGAATATCGAATTGGAGATGTCGTCATCGGAAAAAATGTGTTGATCGGCGCGAATACGACAATTCTTCCCGGCATAGAAATCGGTGACGGAGCCATTGTTTCAGCAGCTTCCCTCGTTAATCGCGATATCCCGCCTGGCGTATTTGCCGGCGGAAATCCTGTTAGAATCATCTTTACGCAAGAACAGATGAAAGAGCGGCAACAAAACTCCATTTTGGAGGGAAATAGTTGAAAACTGCTAGCATCCACATTACTTATGGTATAATAGGGAACAATACGGGAAGGAACGTACTTTGCGTTCCTTCTTATTTTTTCGGGGGAATATGATTGGATAAACTAAGTAAGAATCATGATAAAAATGTCATTTCGTTCAATCCGGACGGTGAATTTTATTATAATAAAGCACTTCAGGCGATGAAGCGTGATCGTTTTGAAGACGCACAAAGGTATTTGAAACGGGCAACAGAACTCAGCCCTGATAATCCAAGAATCCTTATGGAATATGGTGTACTTGTCATGGAAGAGGGACGTTTTGAAGAAGCGCATGAACTTCTTATGACAGCGAATTCACTCGATCCGTCAGAAGTTGAAATTATATTTTATTTGGCGGAAGTACATGCACATCTTGGTATGTTGCGTGATGCGAAAATGTATGCAGAAAAATATGTACTGCTAAGTCCGGATGGTCCTTTTGCTGATGATTCGATGGAAATCATTGATTTTGCAGAGCAGGAAGAATCGTTCAATGATGATGAAATGCCGGATGGGGAAGTGTATTTTCTCCAAGAAAAAGCACGCCGACTTATGGAGTCGGGTGATTTCAAAGCGGCGGTGGAATTACTTGAATCCATCATTGTCGATTATCCTGAATTTTGGGCGGCTTATAATAACTTGGCGCTCGCCTATTTTTACATCGGGCAGAACGGACGGGCTAGCGAGCTACTGCATGATGTATTAGACCGCAATAAAGGGAATATCCATGCCCTTTGCAATCTTGCGGTATTTTATTATTACGAGAAGAAGGAAGAAGAATTGGAATCCTTGCTTGCATTGCTCGTAAAAATCAAACCGTATCAAATTGAAAACCGTTATAAACTTGGCGCGACTTTCGCGCTTATCGGCAGACATAAGGAAGCCTATAACTGGTTGAGAAGTCTTCAGAAACGAGGGTTCGACGGAGATACGGGCTACTATTTCTGGCTTTCCCATTCCGCCTATTTTTCCGGACACGAGAAAGTGGCACGTGATGCATATGAGACACTAATCGAACTGGATCCGACGAAAGTCGGGTATGAGCCTTGGAAAGATGTCCAAGATAGCATCAAATCCGATTCACTTGAACAGGATCGGGAATTCCTGCTGAGCAAAATTACGAACACGTACAGAAGTGAACGGATGTTCGGCTTTTATCTACTAGGTAAGTCAGGTCATAAGCAGGAAATCATCTCACATCCTTCCTACATTGAAATTGAGAAATTAAGTACTTATGAACGTCTATTTCTGGCAAGTGGTCTCGATTATGAATTCATGCCGGAAACAAATTTTGATAAGTCTTTTATGCGGGCGCTTGAAACGACGGATTTGCTCTATAACAAATATTGTCCGTTGGATAAGCAAGCGACACATCTGTTTCAAATGTGGTTTACCATGTGCGAAACCGCACTTAGCCGTGACTATCCATTCCGAAATCCGGCGGCCCTTGCAGCTGCGGCTGACTACATGTTCCAGTCATCCCGTTACCCGGGCGTGACTAAAACTGCGATTGCCAAGGAGTTTGGGATAGGAGTGCCCACATTGACGAAGTATGTGGGAGAGTTGATTGAATATCTGCCGCAGTTCGATGCTTGAGGTTTAGACTTCGGGCTTGGCATCTTTCGCTTTTTCAAAAGATAAGAAGGTATAAGTTTTTGAACCTGGAGCAATGTCTAGCTCCAGCGCCTCTACCAAGGCGCTTGCGCTTTTCTTATAGGCAAAAAGGTTGAATGGAACTGGGGAATCTTATACGCTTTATTGTGTAAATGTTGTGGAGGAGGAAGTTCACATGACAACTGAAAAAATTTATGATGTCATAATTATTGGTGCCGGTCCTGCAGGGATGACGGCTGCTGTCTATACATCCCGTGGTAATCTTTCAACGCTGATGCTTGAGCGGGGGATTCCCGGTGGTCAAATGGCGAATACAGAAGAGATTGAAAACTATCCTGGATTTGAACATATATTAGGTCCGGATCTCTCTACAAAAATGTTCGATCACGCCAAAAAGTTTGGTGCAGAATATGCTTATGGTGACGTCACTGACGTCATTGACGGCGAAAGTTATAAGACAATTGTCGTCGGAGACAAACAATATAAAGCACGTGCGATCATTATTACGACAGGTGCTGAATACAAGAAGATGGGGATTCCGGGGGAAGCTGAACTTACTGGCCGCGGCGTCAGCTATTGTGCGGTTTGTGACGGTGCATTCTTCCGCAAGAAAGAACTTGTCGTTGTGGGCGGCGGCGACTCTGCCGTAGAAGAAGGAGCCTATTTAACACGTTTTGCGGATAAAGTGACGATTGTTCATCGCCGCGATGAATTGCGTGCACAAAAAATCCTTCAAGATCGTGCATTTGCAAACGACAAAATTGAATTCATCTGGAATTCATCCGTCAAAGAAGTAAATGCTGAAAACGGGAAAGTCGGTTCTGTGACACTTGTTTCAACTGTCGACGGTTCAGAAAGAGTATTTGAAACGAACGGTATGTTTGTCTACATTGGAATGGACCCGTTAACAGCTCCATTCGCCAAACTTGGTATTCTTGACGAGAACGGCTATGTCAAAACGAATGAAATCATGGAAACATCCGTGCCTGGTATTTATGCCGCAGGAGATGTGCGTGAGAAATTGTTGCGTCAAGTCGTGACGGCTACAGGAGACGGCAGTATTGCCGCACAGGCCGTACAGAAATACGTCGAGGAATTAATGGAGAAATTAAGCCAGAAAGCCTAATTGATTTTAATGTTACTTTAACGACATTGTAACAGGGATGCAACATCATTCTGTTATAGTTAACGTATCAATTGACCCCCCTTTTGATATAGCAAGCTTAAATAGGCAGTCTGCCGGTATATTCCGGCGGCCTGCCTTCTTTTTTTTGTCGTTTTACACTGATACGATGTATAATAGTAGTATGCGTTCAAGAAAAGTGGGGATGGTTACATGCAAAGAATTGTAAATTTACTTGTCGTTAAAGACAATCATGTTCTATTGTTAAAAAAACCTCGCCGTGGGTGGTATGTAGCTCCTGGGGGAAAGATGGATCCCGGTGAATCGATTTATGAAACGGCAGTCAGGGAGTTCACGGAGGAAACGGGTGCAAAGCCTGTTAAACCACAGTTAAAAGGAATTTATACGATGGTGATCACGGATGAATCTGGAGAAAGTGTAAAAGACGAGTGGATGCTACACACATTCACTGCCTTTGACTTGGACGGGACACCGTTTGAAACGACGATCGAGGGAGTGCTGGAATGGCATCCCGTCGAAAGCCTTCAAACACTTCCCATGGCGGAAGGGGACCGGACGAACTTGTTGTTTGCAGTTTCTGAGCTCGGTATCCAGTATGGAACGTTCTTTTACACCGAGGAATTTAAGCTGTTGAGAGAAGTAATCCAGAAATCTGTGGAAGGTGATGGGCAATGACGGAAATCGGGACGCCAAATAGTGATATTGAAATAGTGATCATTACAGGGATGTCTGGTGCGGGCAAGACGGTTGCGGTACAGAGCTTCGAAGATCTCGGGTTCTATTGCATCGATAATTTGCCGCCGGAACTGTTAGTCATGTTTTTGGATTTGATGATGAAATCGGGGAATCAGATGAAGCGGATAGCTGCTGTAATGGATACACGTGGAGGCGACCTGTTCGATTCGCTGATCGGTGCACTCGACAATCTATTGCAGATGAAAGGTGTTTCATCACGAATTCTGTTTCTTGATGCGGACGACGAGACGCTCGTTCGACGCTATAAGGAATCCAGACGGTCACATCCACTGTCCGCAGGCCGCCTGCCGTTAGCCGGCATAAAAAAAGAACGGCAACTACTGACTGAGATGAAAGGCCGTGCGCGTTCAATATTCAACACGTCAGGTTTAAAGCCAAGACAACTGCGTGAAAAAATAATGAACGAATTCTCCTCCAAGGACGATTTAGGCTTTACGTTAAACTTTCTCTCATTCGGGTTTAAACACGGAATGCCGATAGACGCAGACGTCGTATTTGATGTACGTTTCCTTCCGAACCCTTTTTATATCGACGATTTAAAACCGAAAACTGGACTCGAGAAAGAAGTATATGACTATGTACTGAAATGGAACGATACACAGGTACTCATTGAAAAATTAACGGATTTGTTCACGTTCCTGATTCCGCAATATAAAAATGAAGGAAAATCCCAAGTTGTCATTGCGTTCGGTTGTACCGGCGGCCAACACCGTTCTGTAACACTCGCCGAATTTTTCGGATCTCGATTCAAAGACGAGTACCGGACGTTCATCACCCATAGGGATATTGAAAAAAGAAAGGATTGACGCTATGCCGACATCGGAGAATATGAAAAAAGTCGTCGTTCTCGGTGGCGGAACCGGTTTGTCCACGTTACTACGGGGACTGAAGAGGTATTCTGTCGATTTGACTGCGATTGTAACCGTGGCCGATGACGGCGGCAGTTCGGGCAGGCTTCTCGATGAATATGACATTCCGCCCCCGGGAGATATCCGTAAAGTGATGGCAGCGCTTTCAGATGTTGAACCGCTAATTGAGGAGATGTTCGAATATCGCTTTTCAACGTCAGAGGATTTAAAAGGTCATTCACTGGGGAATCTGATGTTAGCGGCGATGACGGATATTACAGGCGATTTTGCCCGTGCTGTCGAGCAGATGAGCCGTGTACTGAACATCAAAGGGAAAGTTTTACCGGCCGCAAACCAGCGCATCACATTGCACGCGGAACTTGAAGACGGTACAATCGTGACAGGTGAATCGAAAATTCCTGTTTACGGACGTAAAATCCGGAAAGTTTATCTATCACCGCAAGAAGTCGAGCCTTTACCTGAAACGATTGAGGCGATCAATTCCGCTGATCTCATCATTATTGGTCCAGGCAGTTTATATACAAGCATCTTACCGGCACTACTCGTCCAATCAATTCGTAAAGCAGTACTATCATGCAAAGCGAAAAAGGTATATATTAGCAACTTGACGACGCAAGCGGGCGAAACATACCGCTATACGGCTTCGGAGCATGTGCAGGCATTATATGATCATGCCGGTCAACCATTCATCGATACCGTTTTGGTGAACGGAACAGAATTCCCCGAATTGCATAAAGGGGAAAAATTGACGGGGCCGCCTTGGCCGGTCGAAAATGATCTCGAAACGCTGCAAAAACTAGTACCGCAAATCGTAGTGAAAGACATTGGTTTGTTTTACAAAGGCAACATGATACATGACTCCGGAAAAGTGGCTAAATGGCTAATTGATTATATGCACAATGGGATAAAAACGGAACAGACGTGATCGTCGCCGAGAAAGGGGAAGAATCATGTCTTTTGCTTCAGAAACAAAGAAAGAAATGACACAGATAGAAGTGGAAGATTGTTGTATCAAAGCGGAAGTAGCAGCATTCATCAGGATGAATGGGGCGCTATCTTTCTCCAACAAGAAGTTGAGTCTTGACGTGCAAACGGAAAATGCGGCGATTGCCAGACGACTTTACTCAAACTTGAAACGGTTGTATCCATACAAAGTGGAGCTTCTTGTACGAAAAAAAATGCGCCTGAAGAAAAACAACGTATACATTTGCAGAATCCGGGGTGGCGCAAAAGCTCTACTCGAAGATCTGCTGATCCTGACGGGGACATTTCAATTTAAAAATGAGATTTCTAAGGAATTGGTCAAAACGAGATGTTGCCAACGCGCGTATTTGCGCGGGGCTTTTCTAGCCGGAGGTTCAGTGAACAACCCGGAAACATCTTCCTACCACCTTGAAATATTTTCGATATATAAAGAACATAGTGAGGCCCTCGTAGATCTGATGAATAAATATCATTTGAATGCAAAGTCGATTGAGCGGAAAAAAGGATATATCGCTTATCTGAAGGAAGCTGAGAAAATCTCGGATTTCATGAGTATTGTCGGTGCGCATAGATCGCTGATGAAATTTGAAGATGTGCGGATTATTCGCGATATGCGAAATAGCGTAAACCGGCTTGTAAATTGTGAAACAGCGAATTTGAATAAAACAATTGGGGCTGCACAGCGCCAAGTTGAGAATATAAAGTTCATTGAAAGAACAATCGGCCTCGCCGAATTGCCGGAAAGATTGCAAGAAATTGCAAGACTCCGGGTGGAAAACCAAGATATTACATTGAAGGAACTTGGTGAACTGGTGTCAGGCGGAACAGTTAGTAAATCCGGCGTGAACCATCGCCTACGAAAAATTGAAGAAATTGCGGAAAATCTCCGCAACGGAGGAGTCGGCAGCCGGTGAATCCGCTGTTGAACCATGAAAGGGGCTGGTACTGTTATGGCAGAACGAACAGTTGAAGTGAAAATGAAAACAGGATTGCAAGCACGGCAGGCAGCATTATTTGTCCAGGAGGCTAATCGTTTTATATCCGATCTTTTTCTAAAGAAGGATGATCGCCAAGTAAATGCGAAAAGTATTATGGGAATCATGAGTCTAGCCATCGCACGCGGCACGACCGTTACATTGATCGCAGAAGGAATTGACGAGGAACAGGCTCTCGAGTCACTCACAACTCTCGTCGGAACTGAAAATTAAGTGCAGTTTCACCGTTACCCCTGTCAAACGACAAGAGGTAACGGTTTTTTATATGGAAATGCTAGCCATAGGGAACCGTCCTGAAGTCATGGCAACCCGACAAAACCGTCACCTCACCTAAAATCTCGACAACAAAAAATATCCGCACGCTTAGTACTAAGCATGCGGATATTTTTACAGTACAAACCTTATACTGGGATATGCCCTCGGCGGGAGTCGAACCCACATTTCAAGCTTCGGAGGCTTGCGTGCTATCCATTGCACCACGAGGACGTTGAAGTACGATCTGCTTTCGCTACAGACAAGACTTAGTATACTAGCCCAGCTTCACAATTGCAATACTTTTTTTAAAAGCGTTATATTTGACCATCGTTGACCATACTATGTATGATAAAGTTACAGTTGAAACGAAATCATGTTTCAATAGACTTACAACTCTATCCAGTTTGAAGGAGGAAATGGAATGAATCTAATACCTACAGTAATTGAACAGACAAGCCGCGGTGAGCGTGCTTACGACATCTATTCCCGTCTATTGAAAGATCGTATTATCATGCTCGGAAGCGGAATCGATGACAACGTTGCGAACTCCATCGTTGCCCAACTTCTATTTTTAGAAGCTGAAGATCCGGAAAAAGATATTTCCATCTACATTAACAGCCCTGGCGGTAGTGTTACGGCTGGAATGGCAATATTCGATACGATGCAATTCATCAAACCTGACATCCAGACGATTTGTATCGGGATGGCTGCGTCAATGGGATCATTCCTGCTCGCTGCCGGTACGAAAGGAAAACGGTATGCACTTCCTAACGCGGAAGTTATGATCCACCAGCCACTCGGCGGTGCACAAGGGCAAGCGACGGAAATCGAAATTGCTGCCAAGCATATCCTATTCATTCGCGAAAAACTGAACTTGATTCTTTCCGAGCGAACTGGCCAACCGGTCGAAGTAATCGCGAAGGATACGGATCGCGACAATTTCATGACAGCTGAACGTGCAAAAGAATACGGTTTAATCGACCATATCATCACGCGCAGTGACATGAAAGCCGATACGAAATCTGAATCTAAATAATCAATATGAAAGCTGACCCCACTAGGATGGAGGTCGGCTTTTTTATTTTGGGATTAATTAAAACGCATTTGCTCCATATTATGATGAAACCTTTCCTAGGGTCATACAGTATATAGTACTGTAGCAAAAGTTTTAACATGTTGGTGAATAGGGTAATTGTAAGTAACTAACTAGTTAGGAGTGATGGCATGAAAAGGATTTTAGGACCTATTGCGGTAATTGTAATCATACTAGCGGTTTTAGCTATGATACTGGTTCCAAGCTATAACAAATTCGTTAATTTAGAGGAAGACGTGGACCAGGCGTATGCACAAGTTGAAAATCAGCTGCAACGCAGACTTGATCTGATACCGAACTTGGTGAATACGGTGAAAGGCTTTGCAAGTCATGAAAAAGGAATTATCAGTGACATTGCAGATTCCCGTGCAAGACTTGCCGGTGCAAAAGGACCTGTAGAACAAGCGGATGCAAACGCAGACTTATCGGGAGCACTCAGCCGTCTTTTAGTGGTAGTTGAAAATTACCCGGATTTAAAGGCGAATGAGAATTTTAGACAACTGATGGATGAACTTTCAGGGACTGAAAATCGACTCGGCGTTGCACGTAAAGATTATAACGACGTAGTAGCCAATTACAATAGACAAGTGAAAAGATTCCCGGGGAAAATCGTGGCATCCATTTTTGGTTATGATGAAAAGGAATACTTTAAAGCCGATGCAGCTGCAAATGAAGCGCCGAATGTCGATTTTGGAGATGACAAGGAATGATTCGCGCAGCTGTCCGCTTCCTGGCGACGGCATGTCTGATTGTTTGTACATCGTTAAACTCGGCGGTGTTTTCGGCTGATGCCGCTGTTCCGGTCATTCAGGATTCCGCGAATGTGTTATCTGCTGAGCAGAAAGCGGAACTTGAGCAATATGGGATTCAATTAAGTAATGCCACAACAGCGGAACTTGCGGTGTTGATCCTCCCGAGCATAGGTGATGAGCCGGTAGAGGAATATGCGGTAGAGAAGCTGAGGGAATTTCAATTAGGTACGAAGGGAAAAAATAATGGAGCATTACTGGTTGTCACAACCGAGAAAAATTCCAATGGTAAACGACATTTCTATCTATCGGTCGGATACGGGTTGGAAGGTGCTCTTCCGGACGGAAAAGTCGGGCGTATCATGGATGAAGTAGCTGTTCCTTATTTGGATGCGGAACAGCCTGATATGGCGATCATGGAAGCGTATAAATCATTCTACAATGAAATCGCGGCTGAATATGGCTGGGATGGTGCCGTTGCGCCTGTTTCAACATTCAGTTCCGGGTCGGGCGACTCAGGCTCCGGTATACCTTTCCCTATTATACTATTCATCGCCATTTATATTATATTCCGTATGATGAGTAACAAAGGAGGACGGGGAGGTGGCTCCGGCGGACGACGCGGCGGAGGGATGATTTTCTTCCCGGGTTCATTTGGCGGCGGAAGCGGTGGCGGTTCAGGAGGCGGTTTCGGAGGTTTCGGCGGTGGTGGTTCCGGTGGCGGAGGCGGTGCAGGCCGAAGCTGGTAAAGAGAAAATGATAACAGGCATTCTGTACGGACAACATCCTATGCAGAATGCCTGTTTTTCACGTATACTGAAGAAAATCTGGAAATGAAGAGGTGTTCGTATGCATGTGATATTTTATTCAAAGCCTGGTTGTCACCTTTGTGATGAAGCCGAAGCGATGATGAAACTTGTTCAAGAGGATCATCCCCTAACGTGGACACAAGTGAACATAGAAACGGATGATGAAAGCCACGAAAAGTATATGTTGATGATTCCGGTCATTGAAAAAGATGGAGAGCCGGTGTTGTACGGTTCAATCGGCTATATGGATATCATTGATTTATTCTGAAAACGAAGGTGTAATTGTTTGAAAAGAAAATGTGAAAAGGCTATACTGAACACAGGAATATTTTTTTGCCCTACATGGGACATATTGTGATTGTGTGGGACAATGTTTGTCCCTCTTAATTGAAGGGAGGCAACCATTGAACCTCATGATGGAAGCGCAAAGAAAACTTGTACCGGAAATGATGGAATTAATGCAGGAAAGATATCGGATATTGAAGTTTGTAAAAATGGCAGGTCCAATCGGGAGACGCCCGCTCGGTCAAATGACCGGTTTATCAGAGCGGGAAACACGAACGATGATGGATTTGCTAAGAGGACAAAATCTTATCCAGATTGCAAAAGAAGGTGCTTCAATCACAGTTGACGGTATGAATGTCTTACAGGCACTCGAAACGTCTATGGAAGATTGGTCAGGTCGTACGTCGATTGCGAAGAAAATGACGCAATTTCTCGGTATCCAATCAGTCAAAGTTGTTGCGGGTAACTGCGACAGCGATGATACGTCTAAAAACTTACTTGGAATGGAAGCGGCGAAACAGTTCTCAGCCAAAATCGGCAAAGGCAAGGTAGTCGCTGTTACCGGGGGAAGCACGATCGCTTCAATTCCCCCTCAAATCGAAAAGTTCAGTGACGCAAAAAATCTGCTGTTCATTGCCGCTAGGGGCGGAGTCGGTGACGTCATTGGATTGCAGGCGAATGTCATTGCTGCATCTTTCGCAGAGGCATCCGGCGGGACATATAGTACATTTTATTACCCTGAATCGTTAAGCGAGGAAGCACATGAGGCGTTTCGAAAAGAACCTTCCGTTTTGAAAATGCTTGAACTATACGAGGCGACAGATTGTGTGCTGCATGGAATAGGTGATGCCCAAACGATGGCAACCATGCGTAATACGCCGCCAGAAGAACAGCGTATGATCCGGGACCGTGGAGCAAAAGGCGAGGCATTTGGTTATTATTTCGACGAAAATGGAAACGTCGTCCACAGGCTAAGGACGGTCGGCATTCAAACTGAACATTTAGCAGAGATTCCGCTCATAATTTCAGTTGCAGGGGGAAGCGGGAAAGCGGAAGCAATCCTGGCCTATATGGCAAGTGCGCCAAAACAGACGATTTTAGTCACTGATGAAGGTGCTGCAACTGAAATGCTGAAAATGCTCGTTGCTAAATAAGCGTTTAAATGACTAACGCATTCCATTTCAGGGAATAAGGTTAAATGGAGATTATATTGAATGAGAAACTTACTATATAGGACGTACTAAGGAATTTCACAAAAATCCGTGCTATGTGATTGTTTGATGGTTCTCGTATGCTTTCCATTTAAGTAGCTGCAGTTGCTTGGAGTGCAAGCGCGAGACTCCTGCGGGAAAAGCGTTAGGTGAAGACCCCGCAGAAGCGTAGCGACGAGGAGGCTGAGGCAACGCCCGCGGAAAGCGAGTGCTGAAACGGAAAGCAACAGCCTTTGTCATTGGTTAAATTCTTAAATATGTACTATATATAAAATAAAAACAACTTGGAGGAATAGATTATGACAGTAAAAATTGCAATTAACGGATTCGGCCGTATTGGACGCATTGTTTTTCGTGAAGCATTGAAACAAGAGGAAATTGAAGTTGTGGCAGTGAATGATTTAACGGATGCTGCAATGCTTGCACATCTTCTGAAGTATGACTCTGTACACGGCGTATTTGACGCTGAGGTCAGCTCAGATAATGATCATCTTGTTGTCAACGGCAAAAAAGTGAGAGTGTATGCAGAGAAGGACCCAGCAGCACTTCCGTGGGGAGAATTAGAAGTCGATGTCGTCATCGATTCAACTGGCGTATTCCGCGACAAAGATGCATTGAGCAAGCATCTTGAAGCAGGCGCAAAAAAAGTGATCTTGTCTGCACCTGCAAAAGGCGAAATGACAACGCTTGTTATGGGTGTTAACCATGAGACGTATAATCCCGAAACAGATAATATCATCTCAAATGCGTCATGTACGACAAACTGTCTTGCACCGGTCGTAAAAGTGCTAAACGATCAATTCGGTGTAAAACGCGGCCTGATGACAACAGTCCATTCTTATACAAACGATCAGCATCTCCTGGACTTGCCGCATGAGGATTACAGACGTGCCCGTGCAGCTGCTGAATCAATGATCCCTACAACAACTGGTGCTGCATCCGCAGTGACAAAAGTTATTCCTGAATTGAAAGGGAAACTGGACGGCATGGCTGTGCGTGTGCCAACGCCAAACGTGTCACTTGTTGACTTTGTTGCTGAACTTGGGCAAGACGTGACGGTTGAAGAGGTAAATAGTGCATTCAAAAAGGCATCTGAGAATGAGATGAAAGGCTTCTTGGATTATAATGAAATTCCATTGGTATCAAAAGATTATAACGGAAACACTTCATCATCCACTGTAGATGGTCTTTCAACGATGGTCCTTGAAAATAACATGGTGAAAGTGATTTCTTGGTACGACAACGAATCGGCTTACTCCGCACGCTGTATCGATTTAGCGCTTTACATGTCTCAAAAAGGCTTGTAAACAGTTAAATATAGCCACAAACGATAAGACCCCTTATAATATAGTTGGGTTAGAGGAACGGGGATCCCGTTCCTCATTTTTTTTAATTACATGGAGGTGGCGGTTTTCATGGTGTCGAAAAAGACGATGAAAGATATGCAGCTCGAAGGCAAGCGGGTTTTTTGCCGGGTGGATTTCAATGTGCCGATGGAAGACGGGAAAGTAACGGATGATACAAGGATCCGTGCAGCAATCCCGACAATCGATTATATGGTGGGACAAGGTGCGAAAGTGATTCTTGCCAGCCATTTAGGTCGCCCAAAAGGTGAAGTGAATGAAGAAATGCGGCTTACTGTTGCAGGGGAAAAACTTGCGGAGCTAATTGGCAAGCCCGTGACAAAACTCGATTCTTCCATTGGGGAAGATGTGGAGAAAACCATTTCAACAATGAAAAACGGCAATATCGTTCTGCTTGAAAATGTCAGATTCCATGCAGGGGAAGAAAAGAATGATGCAGAACTGGCTAAGAGCTTTGCTGCACTTGCTGATGTGTTCGTCAATGACGCATTCGGCGCTGCACACCGTGCACATGCATCGACTGCTGGGATAGCGGAATACATACCGGCTGTATCCGGCCTCCTGCTCGAAAAAGAATTAGATATTCTAGGAAAAGCTTTATCGGAACCTGAGCGTCCATTTACAGCGATTATCGGGGGAGCCAAAGTGAAAGACAAAATTGGCGTCATTGATCATCTATTGGACAAAGTGGATAACCTGCTGATCGGAGGCGGGCTGTCGTATACATTTACAAAAGCGCAAGGACATGCAACCGGAAATTCTCTCCTAGAGGAAGATAAAATCGACCTTGCAAAATCATTCATTCAAAAAGCCAAAGAAAAAGGCGTTAATTTGTACTTACCGATCGACGTCATCATAGCGGATGAATTTTCCAAAGATGCGAATACGAAAACGGTGAACATCGATTCCATACCGGAAGGATGGATGGGTCTTGATATCGGACCAAAAACCGCTTCATTGTATGCAGATGTCATTAACGATTCGAAATTGATCATTTGGAACGGACCGATGGGTGTGTTTGAAATGGAGCCATATGCTGGGGGCACACAACAAGTCGCTAAAGCGATGGCTGAAACAAAAGCCTATACGGTCATTGGCGGAGGCGATTCAGCCGCCGCCGTCGAAAAATTTGGCGTAGCGGACAAAATGGATCATATATCTACCGGCGGAGGGGCTTCTCTTGAATTCATGGAAGGAAAAGACCTGCCGGGCGTCACTGCACTGAACGATAACTGATCGGAGGGAACTAGTTTGCGTAAACGAATTATTGCGGGTAACTGGAAAATGTATAAGACTGCCGAAGAAGCAAAAAGCTTCACTGAGGAAGTGAAAGGAAGAGTACCGGTTTCAGGAACATTGGAAGCGGTCATCTGTCCGCCTGCCCTTTACTTGTCGGAACTTGTACAGATGACAAAAGGATCGGCTCTCGGTATAGGCGCACAAACGATGCACGACACAAAAGAAGGCGCATTCACGGGTGAAGTCAGTCCGGCTATGCTCGCGGAAATCGGAGTAGGATACGTTGTCCTGGGGCATTCCGAGCGTCGCCAGTATTTTAATGAAACAGACGAATCCGTCAACAAAAAAGTCCACGCCGCGTTCGAATACAATCTAACACCGATCGTCTGCGTGGGAGAATCACTTGAAGAACGCGAAAGCGGTAAAACTGTCGAGTTAGTGGCGGGACAAGTGAAACAAGCATTCGAAGGCATCAGCGCTGATTCAGCGGAAAAAGCGGTCATTGCATATGAGCCGATCTGGGCGATCGGTACAGGGAAAACTGCAACTGCACAAGATGCGAATGAAGTGTGCGGTGCAATCCGCAAAACTATCGGTGAACTGTACAATGAAAAAGTGGCGGACCACATCCGCATTCAGTACGGAGGCAGTGTGAAACCGGATAATATCGAAGAGCTTCTTACGATGGAACACATCGACGGCGCGCTTGTCGGCGGCGCAAGTTTGGAACCTGAATCCTTCTTGAAATTGCTTGAGGCTGGTGCACATGAGTAAAAGTCCAGTAGCGCTTATCATACTTGACGGTTTCGGCCTGCGGGATGATAAGCTCGGAAATGCTGTTGCACAGGCGAATAAACCAAATTATGATTTGCTATGGAACAACTTCCCGCATTCAACGCTGACAGCATGCGGGGAAGCGGTCGGTCTTCCCGACGGACAGATGGGGAACTCCGAAGTGGGCCATCTGAATATCGGAGCCGGACGTATCGTCTATCAAAATTTGACCCGTATTAATAAATCAATCCGGGAAGCGGACTTTTTCGATAATGAAACCCTTTTGAGGGCAGTTGCTCATGCGAAAGAAAATGGCTCTGCACTCCATCTGATGGGTCTGCTGTCGGACGGCGGTGTACATAGTCATTATGAACATTTATTCGCACTTCTCCGCCTGGCAAAACTGAATGGACTCGACAAAGTGTACGTCCATGCTTTCTTGGACGGGCGGGATGTAAGTCCACAATCGGCGCTTGATTATATTGAAAAGACTGAAGAGGTTATGCGAGACCTCGGAGTCGGTAAGTTTGCGAGCGTATCGGGCCGTTACTATGCAATGGACCGGGATAAGCGCTGGGAGCGTCTAGAAAAGGTCTACGGTGCGGTTGTAGAAGGTAAAGCCCTTACGGCGGCAACACCGACGGCGGGCATCCTTGCATCGTATAAGCAAGGCGTTCATGATGAATTCGTTGTACCCTTCATCATTGAAGAACTTGGAAAGCCGGTTGCGACGATTGAAGACGGAGATGCTGTAGTGTTCTTTAATTTCCGTCCCGACCGTGCCATTCAGTTATCTAGCGCTTTAACGAATCGTACGTTTGACGAATTTGAAACTGGAACGAAAAAGTATGAAAACTTGAAGTTTGTGACGTTCACGCATTATAGTGACGAAATCGTTGCGGATGTTGTCTACAATAGTGAAAACTTGGATAATACGCTTGGCGAAGTCATTTCGCGGAACGGATTGACCCAACTCCGTATTGCGGAAACCGAAAAGTATCCGCATGTCACCTTCTTCATGAGTGGCGGACGGGAAGATGAATTCGACGGGGAAGAACGGATCTTGGTCGCCTCGCCGAAAGTTGCAACGTACGATTTGCAGCCGGAAATGAGTGCGTTTCAAGTGACAGAATCACTTATCGAAGGAATTGAAGCGGATCGCTTTGATGCAATCATCCTTAATTTCGCAAATCCCGATATGGTTGGCCATAGCGGAATGTTGGAACCGACGATCAAAGCGATTGAAACGGTCGATGTATGTTTAGGCAAGATTATCGATGCGATCCATGCCAAAGGCGGTTCAGCAATCGTCACGGCCGATCACGGCAATGCTGATGAAGTGACGACCCAGGACGGGGCACCAATGACTGCGCACACGACGAATCCTGTTCCGGTCATAATTACGAAACCGGGGATCGTGCTTCGTGAAGGCGGTATACTCGCGGACTTGGCACCAACAATGTTAAGATTGTTACAAATAGAACAACCGGCAGAAATGACCGGCACACCATTATTTTAAAAGGGGAGAATGACATGCCAATCATTACACTTATTCAGGCTAGAGAAGTACTTGATTCACGTGGAAATCCGACAGTTGAGGTTGAAGTGTTCACACAAAGCGGTGCATTCGGTCGGGCAATTGTTCCCTCCGGCGCTTCGACAGGTGAATATGAAGCGGTGGAATTACGTGATGGTGATGAAGATCGCTACCTCGGCAAAGGGGTTCTTCAAGCGGTTGACCATGTCAATGAGGTCATTTCGGAAGAATTGGAAGATGCATATTCAGTTCTCGATCAAGTAACGGTCGACAATGCACTGATTGAACTTGATGGAACTGATAATAAAGGGAAATTGGGTGCGAATGCAATTCTTGGTGTATCGATCGCCGTTGCACATGCTGCTGCCGATTATTTGGATATCCCCCTTTATCAATACTTGGGCGGTATTAACGCGAAACAATTGCCGGTACCGATGATGAATATTTTAAACGGCGGCGAGCATGCTGATAACAACGTCGATATTCAAGAGTTCATGGTTATGCCGGTCGGCGCGGATTCATTCCACGAAGGCCTTCGCATGGGTACTGAAATTTTCCATAGCTTGAAAGCTGTATTAAAAGCAAAAGGCATGAATACATCTGTTGGCGATGAAGGCGGATTCGCTCCGGATCTAGCTTCAAACGAAGAAGCGCTATCCATCATCCTCGAAGCAATTGAAAAAGCTGGCTATACGCCGGGTGAAGAAGTTCTTCTTGCAATGGACGTTGCGGCATCTGAATTTTACAATAAAGAAGATGGCACATACAATCTTGCTGGAGAAGGCATCGTTAAAACATCTGCTGAGATGGTTGATTGGTACGCGGAACTTTGCGATAAATATCCGATCATATCCATCGAAGACGGCTTGGATGAAAACGACTGGGCGGGTCACAAGCTTTTGACTGACCGCTTGGGCAAACAAGTACAACTTGTCGGTGATGACCTGTTCGTAACGAACACGGAGAAACTGGCACGCGGTATTGAAGAAGGCATTGGTAACTCAATCCTTATTAAAGTGAACCAAATCGGTACATTGACGGAAACGTTCGATGCGATTGAAATGGCGAAACGCGCTGGCTATACGGCTATCATCTCTCACCGTTCCGGTGAATCGGAAGATACGACAATTGCTGATATCGCAGTTGCAACAAATGCCGGCCAGATCAAGACAGGCGCTCCTTCACGCACGGACCGTGTTGCGAAATACAACCAACTGCTCCGTATTGAAGACCAGCTGGACGAGACGGCTTCTTACCTTGGCGTTAAGACATTCTATAACTTGAAAAAATAATGAGTGGAAGAAACCCGTTTCGGCGGGTTTTTTTCAATTTTTGCGAGGGAATTGGCGGGCAGTACGATGAATGGATTGTTGTTTGATGGCGGTTAACTCCTTTGATTATATAGACTTCTGTCTTAAAATTAGAACAATAGGTTGTAACGCCACCCTGTCTTTGGTAAAATAGAACTGTTGTGAAGTTCGAATCGGGAGGTGGAACAAAATGCATGCTTTGCTGATGACACTGCTCGTAATCGTAGCACTCTCATTGATCGTAGTCGTATTATTGCAATCTGGAAAAAGTGCAGGTCTATCAGGAGCCATCTCTGGTGGAGCTGAACAGCTATTCGGAAAACAAAAAGCGCGTGGACTTGACCTTGTACTTCAACGGGTTACTGTCGTACTTGCCGTTTTGTTTATCGTTTTGGCAATCGCCCTTGTGAAAGTATAACTTTTAGCTTGTGAAACTATAAATAGACTACTATCGCCTGACCTTCCGACTGGTCGGGCGTTTTTTATAAAAATGAGTCAATTTTATAATAGAAGTTTTTGTATTAAAATCCGAACAAGGTTGATTTCCGCTCCAGGCGGACGCTTTCCGCGGGCACGGCTTCAATCTCCTCGTCACTGCGTTCCTGCGGGGCTTTCAGCTCGCGCTGTTCCCGCTGGAGTCGCCGCCTTCCGTTACAATCAACGGAACTCATTCATACAAACGAATAACCGATTAAAAAAGTTTGTTATTGTTCGTGCTTTCATCTAATATAAGCAATTATGAAATTGAATCAAATAAGAAAGTATGAGTTTTTCACGATGGAAAAATGTCTAGCTACAGGCGCCAGACGCTCGGGTCATAAGTCGGCCCAGCTATGCGGAAAAGTTCACCGCGTCGCCGGTCCGTCTTATGCCTGTCGCGTCTAAGCGGGCGCCTTTCGCTTTTCTAGGGAAGGATGATTGTCTTGAGAATTGCACAACCTAAACCATTCTTTTTTGAAAGAGGGAAGCGTGCAGTTTTACTGCTTCACGGATTTACAGGTACTTCAGCAGACGTACGGATATTGGGACGTTTTCTCGAAAAGAAAGGCTATACAACTCTTGCGCCTCATTATAAAGGGCATGGTGTACCGCCGGAGGAATTAATACATACAGGACCAGATGAATGGTGGCAAGACGTTCTTGCCGGTTATGAACAATTGCAGGAAGCTGGATATGACGAAATTGCAGTAGCAGGATTGTCGCTTGGTGGCGTATTTTCACTCAAATTGGGGTATAACAAGCCTGTGAAGGGAATTGTCACAATGTGCGCGCCGATGACGATGAAAACGACAGATCTTATGTATGAAGGTGTTCTCAAATATGCACGTGAGTATAAGAAATATGAAGGAAAAAGCGCGGAAGAAATCGAAATAGATATTGAGGCATTACGCAGTCAAACAATGCCTTCACTCAATGATCTTCGCGAGCTAGTATACGATGTACGGGAACATGCCGATCACATTTACGCACCGCTGTTCGTCGTGCAAGGTACACTAGACGAAGTGATCGATCCAGACTCCGCGAACATCATTTATGAAAATGTTGAATCAAACAAAAAACAGATTGAATGGTATGAACAATCAGGGCATGTTATAACACTCGGACCAGAGAAAGTGAAGCTTCATGAAGATGTTTTAAGATTCTTGGAATCATTAGACTGGAATGTGTAAAGAATAGGACTAATGATCATGTTTTATACCTAGAAGGAGTGACGCAATTGGATAGTTTCGAGAAAGACATGCAACAAAAATTCCTGTCTTTGATGAGGGAAGAATCATATAAACCGTTAACCGTACAAGAAATCCAAGAATTGATGGGATTTGAGCAGGCGGCTGAGTTCAAAGAGCTTGTCAAAATGCTGAATGACCTTGAACAAAAAGGGCAGATTATCCGCTCAAAAACGAATCGTTACGGCGTTCCGGAACGTATGAACTTAATGCGCGGGAAATTTATCGGGCATGCCAAGGGATTCGGTTTCGTAGCACCGGAAACGGAAGGTATGGACGATGTTTTCATCCCGCCTCATGAAGTGAACGGTGCGATGAATGGAGATACTGTTCTCGTGCGTGTCACGAATGGTACATCTGGCGACAGACGAGAAGGAGCAATCACTCGCGTTGTCGAACGCAAAACGACAAAAGTAGTCGGGATGTATCAAGATAATAAGGGATTCGGTTTCGTAGTTCCCGATGATAAAAAATTACCGATGGATGTTTTCATCGGCAAAGGCGATTCGCTTAATGCGGTGGATGGTCATAAAGTCGTTGTTGAAATAACCGAATGGCCGAATGAGACGAAATCCGCAACGGGTATGGTTACACAAATCCTCGGTCACAGAAATGACCCTGGAGTGGACATTTTATCCATCATTCATAAACATGGGATTGAAGTCGATTTCCCTCAAGAAGTGATAAACCAAACGAACAATATTCCGGATGAAGTCCAGGAGCAAGATTTGTTCAAACGACGCGACCTTCGTGAAGAAGTTACCGTGACTATCGATGGTGCAGATGCCAAAGACTTGGATGATGCCATTTCCGTTGTGAAAAACGATGACGGTACGTATACGTTATCCGTCCACATTTCGGATGTCAGTTATTACGTAACGGAAAATTCACCGATGGATGAGGATGCCTTCGACCGCGGAACAAGTGTCTACTTAACTGACCGGGTCATTCCGATGCTGCCACATAAGTTATCAAATGGAATTTGTTCGTTAAATCCGGGTGTGGACAGACTAACTCTGTCATGTGAAATGAAGATCGACCGCAACGGTAAAGTGATAGACCATGAAATATTCGAGAGTGTCATCCGCTCGAAAGAACGCATGACGTATAACGAAGTATATAGAATAATTGAAGGCAAAGACGAAGATGAAAACAAAGAGCTACTGGCGAAATATGAACATGTCGTCCCTATGATCAATCATATGGCGGACCTTGCGGCTATTTTGAAACAAAAGCGGGAAGACCGCGGCGCAATTGATTTTAATTTCAAGGAATCGAAAATTCTTGTCGATGAAAAAGGATGGCCGACAGATGTTGTCATTATGGAACGTACCGTATCTGAACGTCTGATTGAGGAATTCATGCTTGCAGCGAACGAAACGGTGGCAGAACATTTCCACTGGCTCCAAGTTCCATTTCTATACCGAATCCACGAAGATCCAAAGGCGGAGAAGTTACAGCGCTTTTTCGAATTCCTGACGAATTTCGGGGTTGTCGTAAAAGGAACGGGCAATAAAGTTCATCCGAAAGCATTGCAGGAAATTGTCGAGTCAATCGAAGGGCTGCCTGAAGAAACAGTCATTTCAACAATGCTCCTCCGCTCGATGCAACAAGCGAAGTATTTGGATGAAAGTCTCGGTCACTTTGGGTTATCAACGGAATTCTATACGCATTTCACAGCTCCCATCCGCCGGTATCCAGACTTGATTGTCCACCGGTTAATCCGTACGTATTTGCTCGAGAAGGATGTTTCTGCTCAAACGATTGCGCATTGGAGTGCGAATTTACCCGACATTGCGACCCATACATCTGAACGGGAACGTCGTGCGGTTGAAGCGGAACGCGATACGGAGTCATTGAAAAAAGCGCAATTCATGCTCGACAAAATCGGGGAAGAATTCGATGGTGTTATTTCATCGGTTACAAACTTCGGTTTGTTCGTCGAACTGGAAAATACAATCGAAGGACTTGTCCATGTCAGTTATATGACGGATGATTATTATCGATTCGATGATAGGCAAATGATGATGATTGGTGAACATACCGGCAAGCAATTCCGACTCGGCGATGAAGTGACAGTCAAAGTGGCTGCCGTGAAACCCGAAGAATCGGCAATCGATTTTGAAATTGTCGGGATGAAACCATCATTCCACCGCACACGCAGGGAATCACCAAAAGTCATCCATGCAAGCAAAAAAGAAGGCAACAATAAGTCCGGAGACAAATCCAAAGATAAAAAGAAGAGCGGAACGTATAGTAAAAAGAAAAAGTTTTACGAAAACGTTGCGAAAAAAGGATCCGGCAAACCTAAAAAAAGAAAGTAAAACCGGGGCGGCCTAGTCCGCTCCTAGGTTTTCACAAGGGGTGAATGGAATGGCGAAAGGCCAAGGCAAGGTTGTCGCCGTCAACAAGAAGGCGAATCATGACTTTGCAATAGAAGAAACAATCGAGGCAGGAATCGTCCTGCAAGGAACAGAAATCAAAGCCATCCGAAACAGCAAAGTACAGCTGCGGGATGCATTTGTACGAATCCGTAATAATGAAGCATGGATCTCCAATATGCACATAAGTCCATACGATTTTGGAAACCAGTTCAATCATGACCCACTGCGTTCCAGAAAACTGCTTCTACATAAAAAGCAGATCAGCACATTGCTTGGACGAACCAAAGAGCAAGGGTTCGCGATTGTCCCGATTAAGATGTATTTGAAAGACGGCTTCGCGAAAGTGTTGATCGGCGTCGGTAAAGGGAAGAAAGATTATGATAAACGCCAAGATCTCAAGAAGAAAGACGCGAAACGAGAAATTGACCGAGCACTGAGAGATAGACAAAAGTATTGAAAGTAGCGTCGAAATAAGTTATACTAACTATAGTAAGTAGTTCAGAAACCTTTCATTAGGTTATCCTGACATCCCTTTTCGGGGACGTTACGGATTCGACAGGGGTGGTCTGAGCTTGAGTTGCGCGTCGGAGGGTTCGGCTCCGTCAGAAACGACACCTTATAATAACAGGCAAAACTAACAACAACCTAGCATTCGCAGCATAAGCTGTTGAATCTGCCTTGCAATTCCATCGCCCATGTGGCGTTGTAGGGCTCAACCTTTAGTGGGATACGACGACTGTTGCCTCTTGAGGCAGTCGGAAGAGACTTCCAAGATAGCGTACATGACGCCCTGATTGCCGGCATAGTGCTATGCGAATCCAAATAGACAATCTACACGCGTAGATGCTTAAGTGTTGGAGCCTCTGGACGCGGGTTCGACTCCCGCCGTCTCCATATTAGAAATTCATAGGATTTCATATGGTATCAAAACCCTTGTATATCAAGGGTTTTTTATTTTGCCCTATGTCATCTGATTTCAATGAATATCAATCGAACGTAGTCAAAAACGTAGTCAAAGCGTAGTCATCCATCTACATCTCAATATAGCTAGCGAACTTCAGTATTGCTTCTTCTTTCGCCTTTTTCGTAACGTGTGCGTAGATGTTCATTGTCGTTTGTACATCACTATGTCCTAAACGATCTTGCACTTCCTTCAAATTAGCACCCGCCTCGAATAACAATGAACAATGTGTATGGCGCAAACCATGTGTTATGATTGTTCCTAAATCGTATTTATTCTGTACATGTAAAATCCACTTACGAGTTTTTGTAGGCTGCATGTATTCGTTGTGCTCATTGCTAAATACAAGTTGCTTTGGTTGCAACGTATTAAATCCCAGTACTAAATAATCTTGCTTCTGCTTTTTCTTCCACGCTTTTAACACAGCCATTGTTTTGTCGTCCATCTTGATTGTACGAGCAACGCCTGTTTTCGTGGATTTCACATATAGCTGATTATCCTTACCACGTGAAAGGGCCTTGTTGATGCGTAGCTCGTTTGTTATGAAGTCCAAGTCATTCCACGTAAGAGCTAGTGCTTCTCCTTTACGCATACCGCTGAACGCTAGTAATCGGAATAGGGCATATGCTTTGTAGTTACTTTCTGTTTCTAAGCATGATAGGAACCTAATAAGTTGTTCACGAGTATAGAAGTTCTCCGCCTCATCCTCGTCCGTTACAATAGCCTTCTTAGAGGTGGTGACGGGCATATCTACGTGTGCAAACGGATTGGTTTGTATATAGCCACGCTTGATCGCAAAGTCTAACACCTTCGCAGCATATGCCTTTACCATGAATCAAAAACACAGCGAAGAGATAACATATCTTAAATAAGGAGTATTTATTGTGTAATGATTATTGACTGAATCGTGGCACGCTATACTTCAACTGAAATACATTAGACATAGAAAACGGCGGAACTAATAAGCAAATCAGTGAATGGATGAATCAGAAAGGTAAAAAGGATTGAGAAGTTAATGTGAAGAATTATCATAAAGGTTAGCTGCCGCTATATAGTTTTAGTAAAATCCATCGCCCATAACATCGATTATGGGCGTTTTTGTTTATCCCTATAGATAATATTAGCCAGTTTATTTTGTGTATTTAATCGTTATATAGTAAAATGTGATTAAAATACTAAATAATGGGGTGAAGTGAGATGAATAAAATATCCCAACTAAAGACAATTCACCCGATTCCTGCTTTCGTTGCAAATGGAGATCTTCCGCCTGGGATTCATGAAACTACTTGGGATGAATTTAAAGTGAGATATGGTGTAAACCACAGAAGAAAACTACAGCTAAAGGGTCTAGAGAAAGCGATTCAGGAATTTACGAAGTCGGGTTGTACAATAATTTATATAGATGGTAGCTTTGTAACAAATAAAAAAAACCCTGGTGATTTTGATGCCTTATATGATTTAGAAGAAGTTAACGATCTAATAATTGATCAGGTATTACTGGATGCATCACGCACGGGCAGAGAAAAAATGAAGAAGTATTATGAAGGGGAGTTTTTCCCAGCTTATATTAAGGCTCAACCTAATGGAACAATATATTTAGACTTTTTTCAAAAAAACAAAAAAACTAAAGAGCCTAAAGGAATAATTAAAATAAAATTGGAGTGATAATTTTGATAAAAAATGATCTTGAATTAAGTATCTCAGAGGAAAATTTAGCACATTTTTTATCAACACTTGAAGGATTGGAGAAGGATGAATCAATACAGGAACTTTCTCCAAGAAAACAAGAGATATACCGTAAAGCTATATATGGTGAAGTGGAGAATTTACAAATTCAGATTCAAGAATATAATAAATTAAAAAATGAAGGAATTAATGCCATCATTATAAAGGAACCAACAGACCTTCCTCAAACTATTATTAAGTATAGGATTGCAAAAGGTATTAGCGAGAGTACTTTAGCAACAAGGCTTGGAATTGAGGAGTCGGAATTGATTGAACATGAGGAGAATTTATTTGTTGATGCCGACAATCAACTTTTAAAGAATTTATTAAATAGCTTAAACATTGAAGTACCGCATACGTTGAGAGAATTATTGTTTAACTCCGAAAAAGTTAAAAGAGATCTTAAGACAAAATTAGGTTCAATTTTTAACAGATTGGTACCATTTGAATTAAAAGAGGAATATAACTTATTAGAAGGTTATTTGAAGTTATATTCAGCTTTACAAAGAATCTTTGGTGAACAATCAAATGCTATCCTTCTAGGAAAACAAATAGATTATAGTCCCGTGTCAGTTCGATATAAAGTTCCTAACGGCTTAAATTCAGATACTTTATATCTACATACATCATATGCTTTTCATATTTCGAAAAGGATTACAGAAATAAACGATATACCGTCAAAGATGTTGGAGACAGATCCAAATAAATTTCGTAAAGCAATTATTGAAAAATACGGTGAGTTAAACATAGAAAATTGTATTCAATATGTTTGGCATTTGGGGATACCTGTATTACCTTTAAAGTTAAAAGGGGGGTTTCACGCTGCTTGTTGGAGAATTGATGGAAGAAACGTGATTGTCTTGAAACAACAGAGTAAATCAAATGCCAGATGGTTGTTTGATTTATTACATGAATACTGGCATGCAACACAAGAGCCTCATTTATTAACGAGAGATGTAGTTGATATACAAGATGTAATGTCTGAAGGTAATAAAAATCAGGAAGAATTAGATGCCAATAACTTTGCTGCCGATGTAATTTTCGATGGTAGGCTTGAAGAATTACTAAATAAATGTGTAACCCTGTCAAATGGTAGGATACAATATTTGAAAAGAGCAGTACAATCAGTTGCAACTACTAATGGAATAGACGTGGGTGCTTTAGCAAACCAGGCGGCATACTATCTCTCTAAAAGCGGGGGAAATTGGTGGGGGGCGGCGCACAATTTACAAGATAAAGAAGACCCCTTTGGTATTGCATATAAAGTTCTAGGGGAAAGGATAAATATTAGTGAATTAGAGGATCCAATAGATAAAGAACTTTTAGAAAATGCCTTATATGAGGATGTAATGTAAAGTGGAGAATATTACTGTCTATATGGCAAAGGTAGAAGTGGGGAGTTAAAACTGAAAAAGGACAAATAAAAAAACGCCAAGTTTGAATATTTCTCACTAAATTGACGACTTAAAAGCAATATTTGGAACATATACGCTGTAGTGTGATCATATACAGTTTAGAATGTATTAAGCTTTATCAATGCTAGTATTATAGCACTTATTTGAACGGTTGGTTCGACTACGCTGCTTCTGTTCTAAAGATTGTGCAGATTGTTATTTCAATGAACAACGAAATGAATTGCAAGCACAGCGTGAACAGATTATCGAATACCGAAGACCGAAGACAGTTAGGATCGTTTTATAAAGAAGCGAAAGCTGAAAGATAATAAAGATGATTGCAAGGAACACGTAGTATCTAGTTAATAGATGCTGCGTGTTTTTATATTAGAAGTTGGAAAATATTTCGATATTTGAGTGCTGTGTGCTTTCTATCTTTTGGAGGCTTTTTCATTCTATCTCCGTGAATCGTTATAGTTTTCCCATACGTATATCTTCATGGTTACGCTTCACTCACCATGCATATCATCTCTGTTAAACAAAAAAGTGCTATTTATCCAAATTAATGAACAACAGTTGTAAGAAAGAGGCGGGTTATGAAACGGTCGGGTACCCCCTTTTGCATATAAAACTGTGGTCCTAAGAGAAACCCACTTATTTTTCCCTTTATATTGAATTTCAGTATAGTTTCTTTAAGTGAGCGGTATAACTGGTATAATCAAAGGGATAAACAATTGAATCAGTTAAAGAGTGCTAATTTGAAATTTGAAAGTAAGGTGTAATAAATGAGTACAGAATTAAAAAGCTCAAATAGTTTCATTTCATTAGTTAAAGAAATGGATGTAGCATATCGTACACAACGTGATAGAGGCACAATGTTTGAGTTGTTATCATGTACATATTTTAAAAATGAGCCAATGTATGGACGCTTATTTGATAAAGTATGGATGTTAAATGAGGTACCAGTGGAATATGAAATACCTAAAAATGATACAGGTGTTGATTTAGTTGCAAGGGAACGTGAAACAGGGAATCTTGTTGCAATTCAATGTAAATATTATTCAGAAGACACAACTATCCAAAAGCAACATATTGACTCATTCTTAAACGAAGTTGGTAAGAAATTTTATTCAAGAGGGATTATCATTGCATCTACTGATCACTGGGGGAAAAATGCTGAAGATGCATTGGCAGGTCGTGATAAGGTAATCACTCGTATTTCATTAACGCAATTAAAAGAAAGTACGATTGATTGGTCAGAGTTTAATTTTAGTGCGCCTGAAAAGGTAAAAGTACAAAACAAGAAAACACCCCGTCCTCATCAACTACCAGCTATTGAAGATGTGGTAAAAGGCTTTGAAACAGCGGATCGTGGAAAGCTTATCATGGCTCCTGGAACAGGGAAAACATACACGTCTATGGCTATTGCAGAAGAATTAGCAAAGAAAAAAGGTAGTATTTTCAGGGTTCTATATTTAGTGCCAAGCATTCAATTACTTTCTCAAACATTGAGAGGGTGGACTGCTGATACAAATTACAATATGGATGCAATTGCTGTTTGTTCGGATCGTAAAGTAACAAAACAAGAAAGTAAAAATGAGTTTGAAGATATTACAGTGGCGGATATTGGTTACCCAGCAACGACAAGTGCTGAAAAGCTTTTAGAATACCAAGAACGTATTGAAAACAATCAAGGGAAAGGCGATTTTTTAAGTGTCTTTTCAACATATCAATCCATTGATGTAATCATTGAAGCTCAGCAAAACGGATTCTATGAGTTCGATTTAGTAGTATGTGACGAAGCACATAGAACAACAGGAGCAACAGAATTAAATAAAGAAAACAGTAGTTTCACAAAAGTTCATTATGATGAAAATATTAAAACTACAAAACGTCTATACCAAACGGCAACTCCTCGTGTATATGGTGAGGCTGCTAAAGAAAAAGCAGCAGAAATGTCCGTTGTGATTGCTGATATGGATAACCCTGTGCTATACGGTGAAGAATTTTATCGTATTGGATTCGGTGATGCCATTCGTAATGGCATTTTAACAGATTATAAAGTAATGGTATTAGCTGTTGATGAAGAAATGATTGCTCGTCGCTTCCAACAAATGTTTGCTAATAAAGATTCGGAATTAGAATTTGACGATGTAACCAAAATCATTGGTTGTTGGAATGGTCTAGTACGCCGAAAAAGTAATTCAGATGAAGCTCTAGGGGCACCAATGAAACGCGCCATTGCCTTTGCAGGTACAATTCGTGAATCAAAATTAATTACAGATATGTTTGCACATGTTGTTGACCAATATTTGAATCAAGATCCTGACGATGAACATCAATATAATGTTGAAATTGACCATGCGGATGGTTCAATGAATGCACTCGAAAAGAACAAAAAGATTTCTTGGTTAAAAGGTGATGTGCCAGAAAACACATGCCGCATTTTATCAAATGCCCGTTTCTTAACAGAAGGTGTAGATATACCGGACTTAGACGCTATTATGTTCCTGAAACCACGAAAATCAAAAATTGATATTGCCCAAGCGGTAGGCCGTGTCATGCGTAAAACAGACGGTAAAGATTATGGTTATGTCATTTTGCCGATTGGTGTACCAGCAGGTAAGGACACAAACGGTGTACTGGATAACAATGAAAAATATCGTGTCGTTTGGGAAGTATTAAATGCTCTGCGTTCATTGGACGAGCGTTTTGACGCATCGATTAATAAGCTTGAATTAAATAAGAAAAAACCTGAACAGATTCAAATTATTGGTGTAGGTGAGGCTCCAGAAGATGGCGAATTAACGCCTGTTACACACCAATTAGAACTTATGCTGACAGAAGAAGATCTAACAGATTTAGAACGTGCTATCTACGGTAAGATTGTTCGTAAAGTGGGAAATGTGCGTTATTGGGAGGATTGGTCAAAAGACGTTGCTGAAATTGCTCAACAGCATATGTTACGCATTCGAGTAATGATAGAAGATACGAATAGTCAAGCCTATACAGAGTTCCAAAAGTTCGTAAAAAGTTTACGTTACAATATCAATGATTCAATTACTGATACACAAGCCATTGAAATGCTAGCACAGCATTTAATTACTAAGCCTGTATTTGAAGCGTTATTTGATTCATATAGTTTTGTTCACAATAACCCTGTTTCTAAATCAATGGAATCTATTTTAGCCATTCTAGACGAACGAGGGTTAATGAAAGAACAAGAGCGACTAAATTCGTTCTACGATAGTGTACGTGTGCGTGCTGAGGGTGTAGACAATTTAAAAGCCAAGCAAGATATTATCATTCAACTATATGATAAGTTCTTCAAAGTTGGTTTCAAAGAAACAACCGAACGACTTGGAATTGTGTTCACACCAGTTGAGGTAGTGGATTTCATTATTCATTCCGTAGATGATGTATTGAAAAAACACTTCGGCAAATCATTGGCGAGCGAAGGTGTTCATCTACTCGATCCGTTTACCGGAACGGGTACATTTATAACACGCTTATTACAAAGTGGTTTAATTCCAAAAGAAGATTTCTTGCGTAAATACACGCAAGAAATTCACGCTAATGAAATTGTGCTATTGAGCTATTACATTGCTGCCATTAATATAGAAGAAACTTTCCATAATTTACATGGCGGAGACTATGTGCCATTTGAAGGAATTGTTTTAACAGATACCTTTGAAAGTACAGAAACAAAAGACACATTTAATAGTGAGCTTTTTAATGAAAATAATGATCGCTTAAAACGTCAGCAAAAGGAATCTATTTACGCGATTATTGGTAACCCTCCATATTCAGCTAGACAAAAAAGTGAAAATGATAATAATCAAAATCAAAGTCACCCGATATTAGAAAGTAAAATTGTAGACACGTATGCAAGATATTCAAAAGCTAATGCTCTTCATACGCTTTACGATTCTTTTATAAAGGCATATAGATGGGCTACAGATAGATTAGACGGTAAAGGTGTAATTGGATTTATTACTAATAATTCATTTTTGGATAGTCAAAGCACAGATGGTTTAAGAAAATGTTGGGGAGAAGAATTTAATTACATTTATATATTTAATTTACGTGGGGATCAAAGAACCCAAGGAGAACTCTCAAGAAAAGAGGGTGGGAAAATATTTGGTTCTGGTAGTAGAGCTGGTATTGCTATAGCATTATTAGTCAAAGATGGTTCTGACAATCATCATATTTATTATAAAGAAATGGAAGATTATTTAACAAAAGAAGAAAAATTAAAAACGGTAGAGAATATTAAATCTTTGTCTAAAATTCAATGGATAGAAATTAAACCTGATAATAATTATGATTGGATTAATCAAAGAGATGAAAATTATTTGAGTTATGATTCCATGTTTGGAGATGAAAGTAGTTACTTTAAATCAAAGGCAATTGGAATTCAAAGTAAACGTGATACTTGGGTATATGGTTTTTCTAAATCTCATGTTAAGGAAAATGTTAATAGACTAGTAATGAATTATAATTCTGAAGTAGAGCGTTTAAAACATATCAAGGATAAATCAACTATTTTATCAGAAATTAACACGACGGAGTCTTTTATTAAATGGAGTGACGAGTTAAAGCGATATATAGTGAATAAAAAAGTTTTACAATTAGATGAAAGTAATTTAACAATCACATTGTATCGTCCGTTTGTAAAAAAGTGGCTTTATTATGATGATAATGTGATAGCTAGACCAGGTAAATTAAAAACCTACTTTAAAGAAGAAAATTTAGCTATTATTATTAGTGGTACAGGTGCTAAAAAGGATTTCTCAGTGTTTGTTGCAAATAATGTTGTAGATGCCAATTTGATGGAAGCTGGTGCACAAGTATATCCTTTATATTTAAATGAGATGAGTGGATTATTTAGTGGTGAAATAAATTCCAATATCTTCGAAAATATACAAAGGAAATTAAATTTAGATGATAAGAGCGTATTTTACTATGTCTATGCATTATTACATTCAGAAGAATATAAATCTATCTACTCTAATGATCTAAAAAAGGCAATTCCTAGAATTCCTCTTGTGAAGAATTTAAAAAAATATGTTGAGATTGGTGAAAAGCTGGTGAATTTACATCTTAATTATGAGATTCAACAAGCACACTCAGATATTATTGTAGAATATGTATCTTCTCCACCATCTTATAAGGTTGAAAAGATTAAATATGGTAAAGTGAGAGATTCTAGTAAAAAGTTGGTGAATGATTTAACCACTGTAATTTTTAATAAAGATATAATTATAAAAAATATTCCATTGGAAGTATACGATTATTTAATAAATGGGAAATCAGTGGTTCAATGGATAATAGAACAATATAAATTTGGTAATGATGAAAAATCAAATATTATTGATGATCCTAATAAATATTCAGAGGATCCAAAGTATATATTGAATTTACTTTTAAGTGCTATAACTGTTGCTATTGAAACTCAGAATATAATAAGGGAACTACCAAATTATGAAGTAGAATAAGAATCTATCTAATTAGTTCGTGATAAATTCAGACAAGTGTTTATGGATAAAGTTTTAAATCATAGCCCCGCAACCTATATTTTTTGTTAAAAGTAGTTAAAAGCGTATTCAAACAATTTAAATAGCAGCTATAAACCCCTAGAAACATTGGTGTCATAGCTTTTAATGAGACTGTTGGTTCGACTCCCGCCGTCTTCATAGTTTAATTTAAATGAGTTTCAATGAACGTCAAAAACCTTTATGAAGCAAGGTTTTGACGTTTTTTTATGTCATATAACTTCATAGGATTTCAAAAAACTTTGAAGGTACTTGATGTTCATCCATTTAAGGATGAACATCAAAACATCACGATGCTTGTTCGTCTAGGCAATGAAATGGATACCATCCATCGAGCGGTTCAAGGACTCATTGCGATAGAAGATTCGTTGAAAGGCGAAGGGGGAAATGCAATCCGTTCATTTTATGCGGATTGCCACTTGCCGTTCCTTCAGTTTTTCAAGCTATTTCAGAGCCGTTTTACATAGGTGCAAAATGAAGAGAAAAATCTTAAACAACTATTTGATGCAGGTTTAACAGAAACAGATATTAAAAATTTGAAAAGTGGATTGGTACCAGATGGATATCAGGTTCATCATAAACTACCTTTAGATAATGGAGGAACAAATGGTTAATGAAATTTAATATTAATTAAAAATAGTCCATATGATAAAGTTCTAACCAATTCACAAAAGGATTTAACTAAAGGCATGGAAGTTGGAGATTCAAATAATATTAAATGGCTACTCCAAAAAGGGGTTATATATCCAACAACTAAAAAGTAGAGGTGAGAACATGATTTTAGAATTGCTGTAACCGTCAAGTAGTATTGAACACTTTCTGCTCATTAATTTTGAACACTTTTCGCTTAAAATAATGTCTGTCGATGTTTGATTCTATGACTATCCCCATCCAAGTGGAGAACTTCCGAGCGATGGAGAAGGCGATCTAAGATCGCCGTGGTGATTCCCTGGTCTCCCAGTAACTCTCCCCATTCCTCCGGCCCTTTGTTGGATGTTAGTATAATCGAGCTTCGTTCGTAAAGATGATTAACGAGATGAAAAAACAGGTTGGCCTCGTTCTGATCCATCGCCATATACATCAGATCATCAATGATGACCAGGTCGGCATCTCTGATCTTTTTCATCTGTAGCTGCGATTTACGAAGGTATTCCTCCGTTTTCAGAAGGGGAATCAGTTCCCCCATTGAAATGAATAAGACGCGATAACCTTTAAGTATCGCCTCTAGCCCCAATCCGATTGCGATATGTGTTTTCCCTACGCCCGGCGGGCCTAGAAATATTAGGTTGAATGATTCCTCAAGCCACGAGAGCTCGCGAAGCTGTCGAAGCTGTCGTTCACTGATTGAAGGCTGTTCCTTTAGATCAAATTCCTCCAGGGTCTTCTGATAAGGGAATTTAGCCATTTTCAAATGCCTCTCTATCATCTTCTCTTCACGTCGTCTTTCCTCATACGTAAGTAGTTCTCTTGGAAATTCCTGGTAGGTCCATGAATTAGACTCTGCCTTTCTCAGAAACGTTGGAAGCTCCTTGGATGTTTCTGTCATCCTTAGCCGCTGAAACTGACTTTGTAAATCCTCCACAGAATAATTCATCTCACGCACCTCCCAGAATCTTTAGGTAACCATGCAGTTCCCTAACGGTGGCTTTTTCTTTGTAATATTGGGAGGCGCTCCGGGAACCGTTATCAAGACTTGGTTCCTCGCGCATCTGAATCCCCGCCAGATGTTTCGCTACGTCACGAAAATCATTCGCACTCCACAAACCTCTGTCAATGCAGATATCCAAGGCCGACGGGATATAGGGACTGAATTCTTTTACGGCCTTTTGAAGGATCTGAAGCTGATCCCTTATGTATCTCGGATAACGCTGATGAATTTTATCAAGGAACAGTTGAATCTTCTCGCCATCTTCGAAAGATTCTTTGACTGTCTCCATATATGCAGCTATCCCTTTCGATCTATCTCTACCGTGATTGGCGTTTTTTATAAGTTGGCCTTTTCCCTTAGAAAGACGATGAACAGCCAAGGGTTCTTCTCCGTGATTCTTTTCGATGATTAGCTGGTCTTCGAGAATCCGGATACGAACTGTATTGTCTCCGTTGGGTTTATACGTCCCTAAAGGGACTGAATAACGATTAGATTGGAATTTAATAATATTGTCCTTGTGCACCGTCCTTGTTATACTAGACCCATGGTTGCTTTCGAAAGAAAGCAGGGAGGAGACTTTTCGTAAGTGTGGCTTTTCCAGGGCAAACACTTCGACAGGTCTCTTTTTTATTGTATTGTGCACTTGGTAATTTCCTTTTCTCTCTAGCCAAGCCAGGCACTGCTCATTCCAAGTATCCAGCTGATGAAATACGCGATTCTTCGCAAAGTTTCCTTTAATAAATTTCACCACATTCTCAATCTTTCCCTTTGATTCCGGATCTGCACCTCGGCAAAGATAGATACGGAACCCCCTCTGTTGCCTATATGCCTGGAACTCTTCAGTATAGATAATATCACCGCCGTTTTCGCTGACAATCATAAGCTTGTCCTGGTCGTAGACGATTTCTTCAGTCATTCCTCCATAAAATTCGAACGCCTTCTCATGGCATTGAATGACATCCCTTGTAGTAAACGGACGTTCCTGCCATACGGCATACTTAAATCGCGAATGGGATAGGACGAAGGCAATAATATACAGTTTAGTGGTTTTTCCCTCGGAGGTTTTCACCTTCTTCTCTCCGAAATCTACCTGCATCTGTTTTGCTTTGGGCAACTCCTCAACGGCCTCATAACTTCGATAGCTTAGCGTTTTTGGAATGTGATATTCCTCTCGCAGCTCCCTTACATAAGTACGAACCGTACTGTCGCCGACATCCTTGAAATGACAACGCTCCTCCAGCCAATCTGAGATTTGAGAAGCTGATAGATCAGGATGCTCCTTCAACCAGCTCAGAATATTATCCCGATAGGGATCCAATTTCCGTTCCCTTGTTTTCAATTTATTCACCCATTCGTAAGCCTCTTCAAGATTCATCTCTAGATATTCGTAGACTGTTGTTCTAGATAAATTACATTTCCTCGCAATCGCAGATATTTTAAATCCTTGCTTTTTCAATTGATGCACTTCTACAATCACTTCTAACTTCAGCACCTTCCTGATCCTCCAATACACTAGTTATTCTGTACTCTATTAGTATAACTAGTAGAAGGAATTGTGGGCGGAAAGTGTTCAGTTCTATCAAGCAAAAACTGTCCATTTTAGTTTAGCAGTTACAATTGCCTGCTGATATTGAAAAAATCAATTATATTACCTGTAAACGATGAAAATATTCAAACCATAAAAGAGTGGATTTCAAGAAATATAAGTGAAAATCTATGGATAAGTGAATATGAAAATTTGCTAAAAAAAGTAAATGGGCTAGAATTTAATGGACTAGTTATCTACAATGCGAAACCTAATGATGAAAATAATGGTTTTATTGGAGCAAATGAAATTTGGCGAGATAATGAATGGGATAGTAATTATTTATTTTTTGGAGATTCAAATATTTCTTGGTATTGTCTAGACATAGACAATTATGTATTCCTTGAACTCGACAAGCCAAGAGGGAATATAGTGGATGAATTTAACAGTTTCGATGAAATGATCAATACTGCATTGAAGAGTGTTTTGTAAAACATAGTATATCATCAGGCGATTTTTTGATATCTTCAAATATGAGGGACTTTAAAAAACTTGATTAAAGTCAGGTGCTCATTAAAGTTGCATGGCAGTGAATATATGTGAAATTATACTTTTGAGTATGCTGGTAAGGGTACGGATAAAGCTGGTCAGAACGGAAAAGGTGTTTTTGAATGGATTATTGAGCCAAATGGTGACATGAGCCACAGGAGATTCATTGAAAATGGTGTAATAACGGGTAAGCCAAATCAAACTCTAAAAAAGTAGGAAGTGAATAATATGAACTTAAAAGATTTGAAAAATAGACATATTAAGTATGATTGGAAAACTGTTTTTGTAGGTGTCCAAGAAAATCATTTTAATAAAGACGTTATTTCTGACTATGCGGTAGAGTTGATGGAGATTGGTGATGAAAGTGGGTTTGTTAGTAAGCTTGCATGGGGAGTATCTAGTGAAGATTTAGAAGAAGTGATGTTAGAGATAAAAACTAATTATTTCCCTCAATTAGATGAAGAAAGCACAATATTGGTAGAGGAGAATAGAAAACTCAGATTTGTTTGTTTATCTAAAATAAAAGAAAAATATAAAGAAGATAATGAATTATTAAATAAAATTGCAGAGTTTTATGGAAATCATCACTACCCAGAAGATATGGTGAGTTTTGTTAATTATATCCCTCAAGAAGTTCCAACTACGAAAGAAGATATGGTAAATAGGTTAGATAAATTTTTAAAAATGGAGAGTGTGAGATGTAGTTAGCTATTTTACTTGATTCTACGGGCAGAGAAAGAACAACGAATTGAAGGGTACTGTGCTTGACACAAAGGAAAATAATTCAAATGATGAAGAGAGGACAGCGCTAAAATGGAAAGCGTATCAAATGTAGTTAAATTGGAATCAATAAAATCCTTCCAATCGACAATCAGTAAACTCGAAAATGCCTTGGCTACGATGACTCAGAAGGGCGCAAATACTACCTTAATAAAAAAACGACTCAGAGCTGTTTACATTGGCTTAGCCATGCTGGAAGACGTTTGGGATCAAAGACCGCATACTAACACCCGTGAAGATTTGGCAGAAGCCCGCAATGTTCTTACTGGTTTATTCCCATCAATTGAGGGCATTTATGTTAAGGCAAAGGCAGGTAGTCCTCAAAGAACGCTTTTAGAAAGAAGAATTAAAGCATTGGAACTAGCTGTTCAAGCGATTGACGATCATTCCGATGAATGATTTTTGAGTACCTGTGCGTCACACATAGACAAACAATTAACACGCCTGAATAAATATATAAAAAATCAGATATCACCAATTTGTCTGATTTTCATTTTGTCAAAGAGTTACTTTTGAGAAATGGGATAAATCCTATTTCTCTTTTTTGCTGAATGACTGTATCTACTCAAGAGTAATTCCTCAACAAATGGAAAATCCATGCTGAAAGAAGACAACAAAGGAAATTGGGGAATTCTGGGTGAAATCGAATGAAGGAATTTGGAAAGCGTTGTCTGACCCTGTTTTGTTTTGAATGTATAATTCCACTCACAATAGGCAAATTAAGAATAAATTGTTACGGCATGAATTAGCTAAGAAAAGTATTTCCATTGGGCATGTTTCATTTCCATCTCGTCCTTATACTCATCATAATGCCTGTTTATCAAGTTTATATCATGCGAGTATCCGCTGAAAAAGTTGAGCAATTCGAGAAGAGGTAAAGTGGATGACTAAAAAAGGTAAAAGTAGTAAAGAAGCTAAAAAGGGTGTAGGCTTAGGGGCTGTTTCCGCTGTTGCATGGGGAGTCGATACGGTAATCATTGGCGTTATTATCGCAAGTACTCCATTTAAAGAGGCTGTGATGATTGCTCCAATTATAGCCGCGTTCATGCACGACTTTTTCTCTTCATTATGGATCTCTTTGCTGATGATCATTAAGGGCGAATTTTTCAATGTGTTAAAGCTGTTTAAAACGAAAAGTGGAGCAATCTTAGTGTTAGCCGCATTGTCAGGTGGACCTTTGGCAATGAGCTTTTACTTTCTTGGTATTCAATATGCGGGAGTCACCTATGCGGCAAGTATTGCTTCTATATTTCCTGGAATAGGCGCCGTGCTTGCATTCTTTTTTTTGAAGGAAAAAATGAACAAAAAAACTTGGTCCGGCGTTGTATTGAGTATTATTGGAGTCATTGTTATAGCATATGTACCAACGAAGTTTGACACCGAAAGTAACTTTTTCATTGGAATATTGTTTTCGTTAGGGGCTGCTATCTTTTGGGGGCTTGAAGGTGTAATCGGTGCTTGGGGGATGAGAGGAAAAGAAGTCGTACCGCTATATGCGATTAATATTAGGCAAATTACTTCCGCTCTCAGTTATGCAATAATACTCGTCCCATTGCTGCATGGCTATCCTTTAGTATTTGAGGCGGCGACATCCAGCATCGTTTGGATCATCGTCATCGCCGGTTTTTTAGGAACTGCTAATTATTCTTTATACTATTCGTCAATTAATTTAATCGGAGCTGCTAGGGGGCAATCACTGAACAATACGTATGTATTTTGGGCGATCTTAACCGAAATTGTGTTTATTGGCACTCCGGTAAATATACAATTTGTCCTAGGCGCAATCATCGTACTTTTAGGGTCTATCCTCGTATCAGGAAGCTTAAAAAAGTAAAGGGTTGTTTAGGAAAAGACTAAGCATAATTTACTTGTATTTCAAAGGCATGGACATTTTTGTCTGTGCCTTTTTCAGCATGGCTAAAGATAATTGAAGGGTACTTACAATAGTACTACAGAGGGGGAGCGGAATAGAACAACAAAAGCGCCTCTACATCGCTATTTCGAATAGAGGCGGTACGATCAATTGACTGCTTTTGCGCACGACCGCTGGTTTTTGTCACGCGCCCGATTACGCTTCATACAAATACAGCTCATCTCCGTCCAAAAACAGTAGCACGTTCTCCCGGTTGTTCACTAATTGCGGTTCGACATTCGTACCATCCGGCTTTATCAGCTCGATTTCACGGACAGTCTTATATTCATCGCCTTCACGCTGTAGCTCAAAAAGTGAACGTCCCCATCTATCCCGATACGCAACAACCGTCTCCCCGTTCACCGCAAACGACCGGAAACCCATGCCTTCTGGAGAATAATACAATGTCTGCCCCTCTTTCCGCACTCCAATCTTCGCTTCAATGCTAAAGAAAAACCAAATTCCGCCGTCAGCCACACCATTCAGCGCCAAACATTCAAAAATGGAATATTCTCTGTCCTCTTCAAGTGAATCCATCTTACGGCCCGACGCATCCCAGCCAACGAGCCCACTGCGGCCGACAGGCTCCTCCCAGCCATAATTGCCGAAAACCCCTTCATCAAAGTACCCTGTCCAAATCTCCTGATCCTTTGTCACGTATACATGCTCAATACCGTCGCCCAAACAAAATGACCGGATCAAATGCCCATTTTTATCATACACCCGTGCGTTTTCTTCAATATTCTGCGCATCGTGGTAATACGAACGCGCACAGACAAGCAGTATATGCCCGTCATCAATTGGCTGTACATAATGATAATTCCACTTCTCTTCCGACAAATGCAGCACAGTCTTCTGCCCATCCTTCAAATGAATGACTTGATAATTGTAGCTTTTTTCAGTAACCGTTGCAGGGAACATACCGTTAATTAAAGGAGGCTGCTCTTCCGCCAGCAGGACGAGTACATCGTTATGATGGCCGATCGCAATCGAAAGCGGAGTAGCGTGTTTTAGCTCCTCGTGCAGGTTTGCTATAGGGGTTATGGGTATTTTGAGTGTTGATTTCATTTTCTTTTAGCCGCCTTTCCTGGATTGATGTACTCTGTTTTCGTAAATCACAAAAATTGGTGCTTTTTAATTCCGTTATCGCACTTGTTTTTATTACCACCATTCTAGTAGGTTTAATGATTTTAGTAATAACTTAGATTGAGTGAGTGCAAGCAAACACAGCTTAATCCGATAGACGATAGTGTAAGGAGGTAGTTTCACGTATAATGGAATATATTAGCATAAGAGAGAGGAAGATGGCGAATAATGAAGAAATTCCTTATAGTAGTCGGTGCACTATTGCTGGCGTGCAGCCTGCCTTTATCCAGCACGTTTGCCGCAAGCACAAAGCAATTCTCGGACGTACCATCATCAAAGCACTTTGCCGAAGCAGTCTATGATTTGGCAGAACGCACTATTATAGGAGGCTATCCGGACGGCACATTCAAACCTGGAAACTCCATCACGAGGGGACAGGCAGCCGCAATCATCGCGAAGCTGATTAAATTGGACACCTCTAAAGTGAAGGATCCGGGGTTTAAAGATGTATCGACAGGGAACGGCTACTACAAAGCCATCGCGGGCATGGCAGAAAAAAGCATCATCAGTGGCTATGGAGATGGACGGTTCGGTCCGAACGATCCTATTACGCGAGGACAGATGGCTTCGATACTTGTCAAAGCGTTCGATCTGCCGCGTTATGACTTCACGTCGTATAAAAGTCCATTCGAAGATGTTAAACGGGGGACAGGTCATGATCCAAACATTCTAATCATCTTTAGACTTGGTATCACGACAGGAACGTCTTCTGATAGATTCAGCCCGAATGTTACGATTACAAGAGGGCAAGCGGCCAAAATGATGAAAGCGACGGAGGAAGCGAAGTCGTCAATTGTTACGGTACGGGCAAGTGACTACAAATGGGAACAGTTTAAAATGTTTGATTCCAATCATAAGGATTCTGGTTTGTTCAATGCGGTTGTAGGAAGCGATAAACCAAATAGCCGTACTTCGGATAAGATCCACTTAGTTCCGCTCGAAGAAGGAACTGGTACATTCAGTGTCGCTCTAGTATATTCGGGAAATCCTGATAAAAAATACTACCAAAAGTATTATGTGCACATCAAAGAAGTAAACGGCAAGCTAAAGTTGACGCTAGAGGAGACAGACGATTTTCTCCCTACACCAGTAGGGCTCAATGTTAGGGAAAAAGGACAGGTCCAGAACGTTTCGCTCTCCACAATGGACGGAAAGAAGCTGTCTGACAATACAGATTTTGGAAAATGTCTCTCGTATAGTCCCACTGATTGCTACGATACTGATCAGACCGATACTGAAGGTAAGTATAATAATATCTTCATCATGATCGATAAGCCGGGTGGATATATTGCCACTGTTCGCTTCGCCGGTGGAGAAGAAGTACGGTACGGGATCGAAGCGGTAAGTTCCGCTCCGCATTTTCACTATAGCTTCCGGGTATTGGAGGAAAAGCCGACTGCGTCAGTGGATTTGGGAGCAGAATACAACATAGGAAAGCACGTTATTCCAAAAGGTGCTGAGCAGATTGCCGTAGTCACAAGAGACACGGGAACCAACTTGTTCCATGCTACTGGAAAGAAAAAAGGCTCCTTCGATATTAAGCTACCGGACCATAAAAAGACTGATCTTATAGAAATCCGTGTAAGTGTTCAGGAAATTGGCCCAATTATTAATGTCGGTATAGTTGAAATGATTGACACTCATATGTGATTGAATAAGGACAACTCAAAAAGCAGGCATGCTGTTGAAGTGCCCCCAAAAAGTTAGACACGGTTATTCATCAGGCAGCTTGCTCAAAATGAGTTCGGTATTGTACCGGACTCATTTTGATTTTTGCCTTTATCCGTTTCATATTATAATATTTGATATATTTTTCGAATTCTACTGTATAGGCTAGAGACTAAATTTCATCCTGGTAACCTTTCAGTTCCGTTGTACAAATTGAAAGATAATATACAAAAAGAGTCCTCATTCACATATGAACTGGACTCCTTACATGAAGCAATTCATAAGCAAATGAGCCTCATCTGAATTAGCAATTTTATTATTTTAGTAAGAATTCATTTAATGCTTGTTGTAAAGTACCAAAGGTTTTCGTTTCTTTATCAAAATTAATACCTAAACTAATCAACTGTCTAACAACATCTGGACGCAAGCCAGTAATGATTGTGCGACATCCCATCATGGATGTACCGTAAATAGTTTTCATAAGATGTTCAATTACATTACTTTCCATAGTTGCTATGCCAGATAAGTCAATGATTAATGTTTGAAAATGAAGTCTGTTAATCTCTTCTAAAACCTTTTCCTCTAAGATAGTAGTTCTAAATGAGTCCATTGCGCCAATTAAGGGAAGTATACATACGCTTGGCGTTATCGGAATAATGGGGACAGATAAGGTTTCAACTATTTCCCTTTGAGCCAAAATCAACGAATCTTTAAATGTTGAATAGTTAATAAAGAATGAATTTAAAAAGTCATCGATTTGATTATTAAATTGTTTTTCCAATATGAAAACCATATCAATCGTGAACTTTTGCTCTACCTTGTTATATTCTTGTATGAAATTCCAAAGAGTCCTGCGAATCGCTTGTACCCATTCCAGTTTAAAAGATAAAGGGATGGAATGTGTAGCCCATGCTATTCCTTCTTGTTTAGCAAATAACTGAAGTTCTGTAAGCATATCGCCATCAATGACATAATTAACTAGTTTGTGTGCATTGTTAATGAGGTCAATTTCCCCAAATCTTAAGATATCGTCAATTTTATCTCTTACATTTACAGCTTGACCTAATAATTGGTTTTCAAAATCTTGTTTATGATCTTTAATATACTGTTTAATATCCTCATCTATCCATACCTTTTCCAAATCTGTTCCCCCTCAGATTAATATTCCCTATATCCTTTATTCCCTTATATGTACACTTTAAACTAAAAAATTGAATGGTTGGTGAAGCAACTATCCTTTCATTGAAACCTTTGGGAGTATGGAACGTATATTTTAGATAGGGGGTGTTTCTAGATGGGATTGCTAGAAATAGCCAAATACTCATTTATGGGTATATTTTTGATTTTTTTTGCTATGGATATATTATCGAAAAAACCGTATAAAATTCACTTTTATACGTCTTTAACATTGGCAATCATTTTCTTAGTGTTAGGACAAAGTTGGTCTATAGGAATAAAGATTGGTTTTATTGTTTTGGTTGTCTTATTAACTATAAAAACAATCACTGATGAGAAAAAAAGAGTGGGCGAAAAAGATAGTGGCATAGGGGCTAGGTGATGCAGAAGTACTCATTAAAAAGGGGTTAAAACTAATGCCACAGTTCTTGAATCTACATTACCTTATTAACATTTACAGTGCGTAGCTAGTAACTAATCAGTTAAATAAAACCACCTTAAAAATTTCCAAGCCACTGAAAAAGTTCTTTTTTAGAGTAAGAACTAGTTGATTGTAGTGGAGAGCGGCGACTCCTGCGGGAACAGCGCGAGCTGAAGACCCCACAGGAACGCAGTGACGAGGAGGCTGAAGCCGTGCCCGCGGAAAGCGTCCGCTCGGAACGGAAATCAACGGGATTGAAGGTAATTGGACTTTTTCAGTGCCCTCAAAATTTCAAACGTGGTTTTATTTATTTAAGGAGGGTGAGTTATGAATCCGGAAAACATACCACTATACATAATACTTTTAATTTTAATGGTGATTAGTGTTTTCATCAGACACGTTAAGGCGAAGAAAAACAATGAAGAACTTTCTAGTCATCCAGTGTTAAGAACAATCACTACGACTGTTTTTTTTCTTGTAGGAGTATTTCTACTTATTCTGAGTTTATTAGTAGACATGAATGCTATTTTTTATTTCGGCCAAGCTCTACTATTCATTGCTGGGGTAGCTATTATGATTTCCCTTTGGAAAGTCACAAAGGCTTACACATTATTCATATTATTACTCTTGGTAGTTTTTTTCATTTATTTAAATTTATAGACCTAATCAATTTGGAAATATTCAAGGAACCCCAGATGGATTGGCTCCTTATACCTTAGTAGCGTAAAGTGAGTGCCTGTCACTTTTTTAACTTCTATCGGAAGGGTATTGAATATGAATCTATGCCGTTAAAATGCTACTATGTTAATGGTAGATTCAAATTATAAATACATAAAGAAGGAAGTAGTGAAACGTATGGCAATTGCATCGCATTCTGTAATCATTTCAGCATCTGTAGAGAACGTATGGGAATATGTTAGTCAAATTGAAAACTGGGCAATAATGGTTCCTGCCTATAAGGAGCATGAACAAATCGATGAACAAAAGTCAGTTTGGACATTCGAAGGGAATATGAAGGGATTTAAAAAGACTGTGAAAATGGAGTTAAACGTCACTGAATTTCATGAACCATCGATGATTCGGTTCGAGTTAAAAGGGTTAACGGACAACTTTACAGGTAGTGGTACGTTTACTGCTGAAGAAACGGCAGAGCAAACGACGATGACAGGGACAATTGAAGTAAATGCAGGCGGCTTAACGGGCGCTGTGTTGACACCTGTTATTAAAATGGTCTTGCCGAAAGTGACAACACACTTAACAGAGAAAATTGCACGCCAAGTTAAACAGGACAAGGTGCCAGTTCGGTAAAGAAGGTTCTGCTTATGGAGGTAACGGGCATTCATGCAATCGTGAGAGTTCGAACAAACATGTTTGTCGGAGTGCCTGTGCTTGAGGTATTGCAGGAGAAGTTGAAGTAAGTGTTACGATGGGTGAGTGGTGCCCGGCACCATTTAGCCAATACCACAAAGAAAAAGTAGGCATCAAACTACTGTAACCACGCACATTATTCCAGCTATTTCACTTTAATCCTGTGAAGTAGCTGAAATAATGTGCGTACTTTTTTGCGCCTTGGTAAAGCAATTACGGCGATTCCACTGCTATTGCTTCGACCTTTCCGCGTAAGCCAAACAATTGCGGAGTTTTTTTTGTATTACTTCCAAATCGTATACTGAGGATCTGCATTTGTTTCATTCGTTTCTGAAAAGATAAACGTCCATGGCATTGAAGTATTCCCGGCAATTTCACAAGGTAAGCTAAACATAGCATTGACCGGTTGTTTGCCTTTTTCATAATAGGAAATGGCTGTATTGTGTAAGCGGAAATTTCCTTGCTCGAAATTGTGAATGAGTACGGTAATCAGGTGTTCACCTTTATGATTGCGAGCGTTCCATAAAAATGACAAATGGACGCCGCCTTGTAGCTGTTTTGTTTGTTGTTGGAAATGATACCTAATTTTTTCACCATCAGTAGGGGCAATTGTTTTGTCCCATGCAGGTTCAAAATAGAGTTTTTGCTTCGTCGTAGTCATCCATCTACCTCTCACTATTGTTAGCGAACTTCAGTATCGCTACTACAAGATATAATTTTTATGTGGGACGCGGAACCTATCTCCGTGTCCCATGCCTGACTTAGTCTACTTCTAAAAATGGCTGGACTAAACGACGGACTTCATCCGTTGACTTTGTATCCATTAGCTGGTTTCTTAGTTCACCTGCGCCTTTAAATCCACGAATATAGATTTTGAAAAAGCGAAGAAGTTGCTTATATGGACGAGGTTCGATTTCATTTGAATATTTATCGTGAAGATCTAAATGTTTAACTAATAAATCGAGAAACTCCTTCACACTATGTTCTTTAGGTTCTTTTTCAAAAGCGAATGGATTCGTGAAAACGCCGCGACCAATCATGACGCCATCAACGCCGTATTGTTCTACTAATTTTAAGCCTGTTGCGCGGTCAGGAATATCTCCGTTAATTGTCAATAACGTATTTGGAGCAATTTCATCGCGTAATCTTTTTATTTCAGGGATTAGTTCCCAGTGTGCATCTACTTTACTCATCTCTTTTTTGGTGCGAAGGTGAATGGAAAGATTCGCAATATCTTGTTTCAATACATGTCCTAACCAATCGCGCCACTCGTCCACATTTGTGTAACCCAATCTTGTTTTAACACTAACTGGTAAGCCACCTGCTTTTGCTGCTTGAATAATTTCTGCTGCAACTTCAGGATGTCGTATTAATCCAGCCCCTTTTCCATTGGCTGCGACGTTTTGTACGGGGCATCCCATGTTTAAATCGATACCCCTAAACCCGAGTTTTTTCATATCGATACTCATCTGTTCAAAAAATGCTGGTTTATTGCCCCAAATATGAGCGACAATCGGTTGTTCATCTTCCGTGAACGTTAAACGCCCACGCACACTATCTCTTCCTTCGGGATGGCAATAACTTTCTGTATTTGTAAACTCCGTAAAAAATACGTCGGGTTTTGCTGCTTCACTAATGACGTGGCGAAATACAACGTCTGTGACATCTTCCATTGGTGCTAATATAAAAAACGGCTTCGGCAAATCAAGCCAAAAATTATGCTCGTTATTCACTCTATATCCTCCTACTGCAACATATAAAAACAATCTTTATCAATTGCAAGATGCTTTACTCCTCATACATATTAACATTTCTTGTAGTTGGATGCACTGATACTCTTCCCGAATACTCTTCCCCGTTTATAGTGTGTTATTTTTTATAAACCTAACAGTTCTACATATTTTTCTGAGACCAGCGATAAAGTGGGTAGACAATATTGGACTTTCTCTTTTGCATTCTTAGGTTATATTTTGGTGCAATGGACGATCAGATCATTTCGGAAAGACAATAAAGAGAATATCTTGCTATCTAACAATAGGGCGCGATAACTGGATTAAAACGGCATCCTTCAGACTCGGGCCATTTTCTTAAATAACACGTACTAAGGGAATTAGATATTTATGTAAACGAATAGAGGGAATTATGAAATAATTTATGTGATAATAAATTAGTAAGAGAAATAACGAATTGGGAAAAGGGGATTGAAAATGAATGTAAAATATCCAATTGGAACATTACAAGTTCCTGAAAAAGGTACTGTAGAAAATAGTCGAGAATGGCTAAAGGAAATCGAAACGTACACGATTCGATTAAGAGAAACTGTTGACCCGTTAAGTGATGAGGAGTTAAGTAGAACATATCGTGATGGTAGCTGGACAGTTCGTCAACTTGTTCATCACATTGCAGATTCTCAGTTGAACATGTATCAACGTTTGAAGCTGGCTTTAACAGATGAGAATCCAACAGTACCAGGTTTTGATGAAGAAAAGTGGGCTATTCAACCGGATACAAAGCTCCCTGTAGAAAGTTCTATTAAAATGCTAGAAGGTATAAATGAGCGCATCGTATCTTTAGGATCTAGTTTAACTGAAGAGCAATTAGATCGAGCTTTTACTCACCAGAAAAACGGTAAAATAACAGTTGCAACAAAAGTGGTAAAATTAGCTTGGCACGAAGAACACCATTTAGCCCATATAAAAATCGCATTATCAAAATAATACAATATGTAAAGAATCATTACAGAAGTTTCATTCAACTGAAGGGCGCATTTTCTGACTAAGGATTTGTGCCCTTTTAAATTTGGATCGGGTGTTTTGAAGCGATTGGTAAAAAGTGAAGATTATGAAGAAATAACGAACAGGAAAGGCTGATTCAAGAATTTACTTGATGACAAGTGAATAAACGTGTGCCAGTTATGCGAAGAATAGACATTGACACGACACCATTTAGTGACGTATTATAAAGACACTAATTGGTGTCGTATTTGTAAGGGGTGGGAGGTTATGAGCGAGAAAAAACAAGAGCGTGATGTTTATGCAGCCATCGCTGACCCGACAAGACGTAAATTGCTACGTTTGTTGGCAGATGCAGGGGAATTACCTTTGTACGAACTAACTGCCCAATTCCAAATGGGGCGTACTGCAGTTTCTAAACATTTGGCTATCCTTAAAGAAGCTGGTCTCGTTACCGTTCGAAAGGTTGGAAGGGAAACAAGGTATCGCATAAATGCGGCTCCCTTGCAAGAAATTAAAGACTGGGTATCGTTTTACGAGAATTTTTGGATGGAAAAAGTGTCACATTTGAAAAAATTATTAATGGAGGAATAGACAATGGCAGACGTAACATTAGATTTTCAATTTACAAGTTCAATTGAGCAAGTGTGGAAGGCATTAACAGATTCGGATATGCTAGCAAAATGGATATGGAATAATGACTTTAAACCAGTTGTCGGTGAAAAATTCCAATTTCGTTCTGAGCCAAATGAATGGTGGGATGGAATCGTTACTGGTGAGGTACTCGAAGTAGAAGAGCCTCAACTATTATCTTACACTTGGGCAAGTGCTGGAGAAACGACTACTATTACATGGACATTGAAAACAGATTCCGATGGTGGTACACAATTGCATTTTGAACAAACTGGTTTCAGTGAGGAAACAAAAGCAACCAAAGGAGCTATTGAGGGAGCCAAATATAGTTGGATGAATTTTGGTGAACAACTCAAAAAAATATTGGAACAATAACCGCATTTTGCTTCATCTAAAGGAATGGGTTCAAATAGTGTAAAATAAGCAACGTTAAACAGATCACTAAATGGTCCACATTGCCAATTAGTGATCTGTTTTTCGAGTTAAGGAGAATAGGATCATGAGCTTTATTCAAGATACATTATCAATATTCAAAAAGAGAGAATTATTATTTTTAGAAAGCAATAAAGAGTCTGAAGATGTATATTCCTTTCTATTTGAAAAAGAGAAGGATTTAACCTGGAAAGCAGGGCAACATGGTTTGTTTACTATTACCCATAAGAAGATAAAAAGTCCTATACGACCATTCACTATAGCATCTGCTCCCAGCGAGAATATGGTTAGACTAACAATGCGTATTAGTGATCAACCAAGTGATTTTAAGAAAGCCATGTTGGAATTAAAACAGGGGATGCACGTTAAAATGAGTGGACCAGTAGGGGGTTTTTATCTTAAAGATAACAGCCCTTCACTTCTGATTGCAGGCGGGATCGGGATAACACCATTTCGGTCGATAGTAAAACAAGTAGAGGCAGAAGAGAATGGACAGGATAATAAAATACATCTGCTTTATTTGGATAGCAATAGATCATTTATATTTAAAGACGAACTTGATGGAATTGCTGACAATACTTCAGTAGAGGTAACTTACCTTGATTCCAGGGATGAATTACATCAGGAGATAGACAAGTTTACCAACTTATATTTGAACAGTGGTAAATACTATATCGCGGGACCGAAGTCGATGGTGGATGCAATGTCTACTTACTTACTAAATAATAATATTCCAAAACGAAATATCAAAAAGGATGCCTTTTCTGGGTATTAATAAAAAATTAATACATCGGGCCAGATTAGGAATGAAAAATACGAGAGTAGTGAAGAGTACCAGATTATCTCTGAATTCCGAATTGTTTTAGAACCTTGTATTCGAAATTATTGCCGCAGAATTTACAACGTTGAGTATTTTGAAAGAAAAAGCCTATTCCCCTCCGTATATTGAGCGAGGAATTAGGCTTTTTATCTTTAACAATAGCACCGGAAGATTGAATAAATCTTTTCATCTCTCGTTATTTCTCTTGTTTCTCCCGGTGGAAAACGCAGATATCAAAACCATAAAAACAGGCAATAAACTCCATAAAAAGAATCCCCAATTATGTGTAACTAAAGATAATACGAAGAAAAAAGTCAGTGCTACAATTGAAATGTAAACAGTACGTTGTTGATATTTATTCATTTTGCACACTCCTTTTTTAATGTATTGAAAACATTTTGCGTTACATTTACCACACATTCTCCATTACAGGGCCCTAATCCTGCACAAATATATTTCGTGATTGCGTCCGTTTATCGAAATGTCTTTTAGGAATTATATCCGAAAGAAACTGCAAATACTACTGTAAATATTGATAAGACAATTAGGATCGTGCAAATTATAGTTATTATTACAAGTAAGCTTTTAGGCATTTCAGTACGCTTTTTCCAAGCAGCTAAAAGTAAAAACAAGCTCACAAATATAAAAAATATAAAAATAGAAAGAAGCATGTAACGCTCTTTAATCATAAACCACAAATCCATTTCATCTGCTCCTTTCCGTAAGATCAACATGATTGGGATTCAATTACATTTTTAGTAAGTATAACATTTTTGAATCCAAATACTATGTCAAGGATGTGGCTGTAACCAATGCACTGATGCACCTCACAAATACTTGTCTTAGAAACCGATTTTAGCTGAGAGAAGGCACTGATTTATTGGCCATAGATAACTGTAGATGTCATGGAAAAATCATTGAATTTTGGCCGTTTCAATTACCTGGTACCTATCACTAGGGCGCGATAACTGGATAAAAACTGCGTCCACCAGAATCGGTTCATTTGTGTAAAAAGGAAAGCCCGATGTTTACCATGGATTCCGCAAAAAAACGCAACTTGGGGGTTTTTGCCCATCCCCTCGAAAAGGCGGATTTAGGAATCTTACAAAACCTAAATCAATAGTTCAATGAAGGCGGGAAAAACGTTCATGTTAAAAAATGGTTGTGTTTTTCATAATTAAAAAGCCGCTGTCGTCATAGGTTGTTAGATACAACCTAAATGACGAGGGTGATTAAAAATAGAAAGAAACTTCAATCACGTAATTTCATATTTTATACAGCCCTATCGTTAGCAGTTCTTTGGTTTGTATTTTGTCTATGGCTTTCTCGATTTTGGATTGATGAATTAAGCGTATATCTTCCATTACCTCTAGCTCTTCTTTGTGTTTTTGGGATTGCTCTACTTCCAGGATTTACGAACTTTTTTTTACTGATGACACTATGGTTAGAGACATGGGACATTTCGTTACCAGAAGAGAACTTACCTAGTATTTCCATTCTTGTCGCCTGTTACAATGAAGAAAACACAATCGAAGACACAATTCGTACTGTTTTAAACTCCTACTATCCCAAACATATAGAACTTCTGGTGATTAATGATGGTTCTAATGATAACACCTCCCTCATCTTAGCGAAGTTGAAAGAGGAGTTTGAAGACCATCCCCACACTCTACGTATTTTCCATCATAAAACAAATCTAGGTAAGGCAAGTGCTTTAAATACAGGATTAGACTACGCAAGTTATGAATATCTTGTAACCATAGATGCCGACACTTTGCTTCATTCAAAAGCTTTAACTGCTATCATGAGCCGTTTTAGGAATGAAGAAAAAGACAAAAAGGTCGGAGCTGTTGCTGGGTCAATCATGGTGAAAAACTCAAACCAAAGTTGGATTACCCGATTACAAACATGGGATTACATTGTAGGTATTGCCGCAGTAAAAAGGCAACAAGGGACCTATGAAAGTACATTAGTGGCTCAGGGAGCATTTAGTGCTTATCGCAGGGAAGCAATCATGGAATTGGGAGGCTGGCAATCGGTTGTTGGAGAAGACATTGTATTATCGTGGGGTATGTTGCGTAAAAGGTACTGTGTATTTTATGAATCCACAGCACTGGCGTTTACACATGTACCTGTCACTTTTAATGCCTTTTTCCGCCAGAGAAAGAGATGGGCAAGAGGAATGTTCGAGGCTTTTCGTGCTTATCCAGATATCTTTTCTCACTGTACAGTTTCAACAAAATTATTAATCGCAATGAATCTTTTTTTTCCAATCATTGATTTCTCTTTACTGTTCTTTTTTATTCCTGGTTTGATCCTTGCATGTTTTGGAATTTATCTCATCGCAGGAATAATGACTTTACTAGTTCTTCCTTTAACACTTGGGATGACATTGACTACATTTGTGTATCAGCGAAAGGTGTATCAATCCCTTCAGGAAGAACCCCCTCGTATAAGATGGAGTTATGCAGTGTATCTGTTGACTTATGCTTTTATTCAAGCACCCATTAGCTTGGTAGGCTATCTAGAGGAATTGCTGTCTTTGAAGAAAAGGTGGTAAGGGAAGGAGATTATTTTGTCCGGGTGTTGTGCGCCAATCAATTCTTACATAAACGGGCGCGAATATTGAAGATCATAAGCCTAATTCCTCGTTCAAGAAACGGAGGAGTTAGGCTTTTTTTTCTTTCAAAATCCGTAACGTTGTAAATTTGCACTTTCTTGACGTTACCCCATGGGCAAACTCATTGGCAACGTGCGTCATTCTTATGACCGCAATCATTACCAACGTAAAGAAAAAAATGTCACCACGTTGTCCACTTTTTCGAATGAATTGTCTATATAGAGGGTGAAGGCACCTTTCATCTAGGCAAAAGACGCCGTGCTGTCGTCAAAAAACACTAGCTATCTATTCGGCACTATTTATGTGGAATGGACTAGGTGGTATATCACACTAGTATAACGAACAAATCTAGCGAAGGAGCGACAAGTGTGAGCCGAAGCAATAAGAGCGACAGTGATCTTCTGGCGGGCTTATTGCGTAAGGCCATCACCAAGCGACAAAGCGTTGTTGGAAAAAATCTATTTGTTAAGTGACGACCTTTTAGTAGGCAGAAATGTATTTGTACCGTCTAGGCGCTGAAGCCTAGACGACAAATCACTTTCTACAAACTTACTCATAGTACGAGATTTTATAATTTCCTAGGCAAAGAGAAAGGATGGCGTAACATGGTAGCAGTACAAGAAGTGTTTCAGTTGGCGATTGAAATGGACATGGTGCACATGGCACATCGGATTTTTTGGGCAATTGCCGAGGGGAAAGTGAAAGTGGAGGAAGATTCCGAGCGGCTGGATGTCATCGATTATGACGACGAGGCAATTTCGAAAATGGTTGCACGAAATCAGTTATGTATTGGCAAGATTAAGCTGTACGTTGCCGAAACAACAATGCCGGATCGATTCGCATTTTATTATAGTGAAAATGTTTTAGAGGCGCGTGAACTCCATCAGGACATGTTCCGAGAGATACCAAAACGATTGACGAATGCCTCCCATTTACTGCCGAAGCTTTTTCATTTTGATGAAACAGATGCTGCGACTATATTATACTTCCACCGCAACAAAGTTGTCGCGTATCCGTATTATTTGGGACATGCCAGGGCGGGGGAGCGGGTGTTGACACGGATGTAGGTTTGGCTGGTCGAACTCTTCAATTCCACCTCTCACTCTTCCACGTGAAGACCTGCCGGGAAGTTTCAATTGGATGATGGGCAATACCTTCTTTACACTTTCTTTATACATTTCCGGTCAAACTATTTATACTTGCCACTTATTATATACATAGCAGCAATGAAAGGATGATCGTGTATGTCAGAAACGATTCTTAAAACGACGAATGTATCAAAGGTGTATGGGAAACACAAGGTGCTCGATAAAGTATCAATCGAAATTAAACGAGGAATGATTTATGGTTTGATCGGGGAGAATGGCGCTGGGAAATCGACATTCATGCGCACGATTATGGGGTTGATAACGATTGATGAAGGAAACATCGAGCTGTTTGGAGAAACCGACACGAAGGGGTTGCAGCAGGCGAGGAGAAAAATGGGGCAATCCATTGAAACGCCGGCACTGTATCCAGAATTGACGGCCCGTCAGAATTTGCAAGTCCAAGCGGCAAATGGTGGTGTAAGTGAACGTAAGATTGATGAGTTACTTCATTTAATGAATCTTAGCCATACAGGCAAGAAGAAAGCGAAAAACTTCTCTTTAGGAATGCGTCAACGGTTAGCCATTGCTTCGACACTTATGACAAACCCTGAATTTCTAATCCTGGACGAGCCGACAAATGGTCTTGATCCGTCAGGTATTGTTGAAATGCGTGAAATCATTCAAAGACTCGTGACAGAGCGTGGAATCACCGTCTTACTTTCAAGTCACTTGTTGGATGAGCTTTCACAGATTGCGACCCACTACGGTATTTTGCATGATGGAAAAATAATTAGTGAACTTTCGAAGGAGGAGCTGGCGCGTGAAACTCGTCAATACATTGAATTGGAAACGACCGACGTGCAACAAGCAGTCGTCATACTAGATCAACTGGGAATTAAGGATTATGAAGTGATCAATGGAACCGAAATAAATATTTATGAACAATTGGACGATGTTGCCGCCATTAATCGCGCATTGGTCTTAGCGGAAGTGAACGTTTCAAGAATTGGCACATCAAGACAAAAACTCGAAGATTATTTCTTACAATTAACAGGAGGGATTCCTCATGCTGAATCTGTTAGCAGCTGAAAAAATAAAGTTGTTTCGTAGCAAAAAATTCTGGATTACCTTAAGTATTTTATGCTTACTGCCTATCATGCAAGTCGTGAACAGTCTATTTGCCGTGCGGAATGGCGAAGAGCTCGTCCAAGTGATTGATACTGTCGTCAATGGAGCTACGGGCGTTTTAATGATGGAGAAGAACGGATTAACCATTTTACTTGTCATCGGCGCTTTTAGTAGCTTCTTCATTGGAGAAGAATTCCAGAATGGAACGATTCGAAATACGTTGTCTTTAGGTCGAAGTCGTACGCACTATTATTTCTCTAAATTTGTGATAGCTGCACTGCTTTCCTTCGTCGGTGTCTTAGGGATGACTGCCATCGGAATGACCAGCTTTACAGCGGCGTTCGGCTTTGGCGGCGTCGCAGAAATTAACAATTACTTTAGTTATGCTCTAAAAACGTTCGGTACGCTTTATGTATTAATTTTGGCAAATGTATCTGTCTATGTGATGATTAGCTTTCTGACGAAAAATAGCAGTTTCGCACTCATATGGGGATTTCTGTACACGATCGGAACAGGATTTCTTCCGGGGATCTTCCAACAAACCGCGCATTTTAAACAAGTCACATATTGGTTTACGGAGTCTTTCCTGTTCTATTTAGATTTTGCGAAACCGGCGGATATCGCTTTGTATTCTGAGATGGTTTTAGTCAGCCTTGTTACGATTGTGCTATCATCAGCAGTAGGAATATTTTTATTTACACGATCAGACATAAAGTAGGTCGATAGATATGGCAACGATATTAATAATTGAAGATGATATGGCGATTCATTCACTAATCAAGGAAACATTGACCCTAAACGGATTTGATACATTAAGTGCTTACTCAGGGACGGAAGGGAAAATGTTATTTGAACAAAATCAGCTGGATGTAGTCCTTTTGGATTTGATGCTTCCAGGGATGAATGGAGAAGAATTCCTTCAGGAAATCCGGTTGAATTCAACGGTTCCGGTCATAGTGCTATCAGCAAAAAATGACCAACATTCGAAATTGGAACTTTTGTCGAATGGGGCGGATGATTACATCACAAAACCATTTGATGTAAAGGAGTTGCTTGTGCGGATCAACATCCAATTGCGTCATGCAGCAAAGGATTCATTCAGCGAAATGAAAGAAATCCATTACCAGGATATTCGAGTGAACATAGAGACGCGCGAAGTGAAGGTCAATGATCAAACTCTCCATTTAACTGGGCGTGAATACGCAATCCTCCTTCTGTTCCTGGAGAATCCAAAGAAAGTATTCAGTCGCGCCAATATTTACGAAAGTGTTTGGAATGAACCATACTTTGATGGTGACAAAACGATCAATATGCATATTAGTAATTTACGAAATAAGCTCAATTCAAATGAGACCAATTACATTAAAACAATATGGGGCATAGGCTTCAAATTTGATTAACGGAAGGAGCGTGAATGTTATGTGGGCATCGTTGTTTGCTTTTTTGACAGTTGCGCTTCTTCTTTATATTTATTTCGTAAAGCGAGAACTGCGGAAATTGAAGCAGAAGGTCAAGGAGATTACAACTCGAGCTAGTTTTGGCAGTCGGCTATCTTTTGATTTTCGGGAGAAGGAATTAATGCAATTAGTCGATGAAATGAATGTAATGATCGATGCGTTTGAAGAGAAAAATCGGCAAGCGAAACAGATGGAAGAGAATGTGAAGTTATCAATCGCAGGGCTCTCTCATGATTTGCGGACACCACTCACGTCCATCAACGGCTATGTACAACTCTTACAAGGGACTACAGATGAAACGAAGAGGGCGCACTATGGAAAAATTATCGAACAGTCTGTCAATCGTTTGATGGAAATGACCGACCATTTCTATGACTTGGCACGCATTGAAACGAACCAAAAAGAAATGGCTTTATCTTCAATTTCCCTCTCCACCGTAGTGGAAGAAATCTTCTTATCCTTTTATGAACAATTTGAAGAACAGAAAATTGAACTCCAATTTCCTGAAGAAATGCATGACCGTCACATAATTGCTGACAAGTTCATGCTGATACGGGTGCTCCAAAATATCGCTCAAAATATACTTCGCTATGCCAAAAGTAAAGCGGTCATCAGCTATGGGAATGATGGAGACTATGTGGTGTTTGTCATAAAAAATGATAGTAAATCAGATAGTAAAGTGGCGGTCGAAAAAGTATTCACTCGTTTCTATACGGAAGTCACGAGTAGAACGAATACCGAAGCAAGTGGGTTAGGCCTTTATCTCTCGAAAAAAATAGTTGAAAAAATGAATGGAAACATGGATGCCGAACTGAATGGGAATTGGTTCATACTTACAATCCGACTGCCGATCAACAGAAATCTGGTGTAGCATTCAGAATCTTTTTGGTGCCTGTACAGCGCACTCATACACTACAATTGCATTAAGTAATTGCAGAAGTCAACCATATTAATATTTGGTTGGCTTCTTTGTGTAAGTAAAAGCTTTTAGTGAATTGTCATAAATGTGTGGTGCACAGGAGCCTCGACAGCAAATCACTTTGTACAAACCTACTCATAGTACGTGCTCTTATGATTTCCTAGGCAAAGAGATGATGGCGTGAACATGGAATCTATATAAGAAGTGTTTGAGTCGCAAAAAGTTGTCGCGTATCCGGGCTTGGGTGAGAGTAGCAAGACTACCTATTTCGCTCTTTATCTATCGAGAAAGTGAAACGTTTTGTCATCTGATTCGTAGTAGAGATAACGGGTTTTACTGAAAAGGATCTTCTAGTACGAGGAGGGATTACATGAGACAGCTGTATATCAAGCAAAAGGTATTTAGTCTGAGCGGCAAGTTTTCGGTGAAGGATGCAGAAGAGAACGAAGTGTATTTTGTAGAAGGAAGCTTTATGCAAATACCGAAGACGTTTTCGATTATGGATGTGGCTAGGCAGGAAGTGGCGATGATCACGAAAAAAACATTTAGTTTCCTACCGACTTTTTTTGTCGACGTGCACGGCCAAGAAACGGTAATGATAAAAAAGGAATTTTCTTTTTTAAAAGCACGGTATTCAATAGATGCGGCAGGAATAGAAGTACAAGGGAATTGGTGGGATATGGATTTCGAAGTGTACCGAAATGGGGAACTGATTGGCGCTGTCAGCAAAAAGTGGTTCACATGGGGCGATAGCTACCAGTTGGATATTCTAGATGATGAGATGGAACCACTTCTCGTGGCGCTCGTTGTGGCAATTGACTACGCAAAAGCAGCCCAGTCTGCTGCGGGGGCTGGAGGCGGGGCGTGACACAACTAGTAACGTGTCATTGCGACAAACCCTCTGCGCGTCACGAAGTTTAGTGAAGGGTGCCAGGTTCTAATTCGATTCTGAAATTTTTAGAACCTAGTACTCGAGATTATAGAATGGATTTTTTGATTTTTTTAAACGAAGAGGGGTGTCAATATGGAAGTAGTATATTTTGCAGGTGGATGTTTATGGGGAGTACAAGCATTTATAAAAACATTACCTGGAGTTAAGTTTACAGAGGCAGGAAGAGCTAATGGAACAAGTCATACACTTGAGGGTGATTATGATGGGTACGCCGAATGTGTAAAAACAGGTTTTGATCCGACAGTTGTAACAATCAGGGAACTAATGGAATATTTATTTGAAATCATTGATCCACACAGTTTGAATAAACAAGGACAGGATGTTGGCGAGAAATACAGAACAGGAGTTTATAGTGAAAAGCCGGAACACTTGAAAGAGGCGAAGGCGTTTCTTAGTGAGAGAAATGATTATGACCTTATAGTTGTTGAAGTATTACCTCTCACAAACTATGTGAGAAGTGCAGAAGAGCATCAAGATAGATTAGCTAGATGTCCAAATGATTATTGTCATATTACAGAAGAAATAGTAAGTAGGTATAAGTAAGGGAGAATAGTAAAAGTTGGTTTCTGGGAACTACTGTTTTCAGATATGCTTTACCTAATAATAAGGGGAACAGAACTGTTTAATCATTTTCAACAATCGGGCGCAATTGTAGCATAAGCGATTGCGTCCATATCACACGAACGGGCCAGATTGTTGTACAAAAAAGGGGGGAGTCTCTAATCTTATTAAAAATAAATAAAAATTATATTTGGGTATATTTCTTTATCTTTTTTGTTCTTTGGTGTGCGAGAGAATTATGGTTAGTCCAATACTTAGGCATGATGGATTCCATACCAAGGGCTATAACATCAGCCGTTATCAAAATAGCCATTTGGGTCATTCCTGTTATATTTTTGGTTAAAGTTATGGAGAAAGGTAACCCGTTATCCTATTTAGGATTACGTTATAACCTTAAAAAGGGGTTAAAATGGGCAGGTTGGGTATCTTTAGTTTTCATATCTTATTTTATAATTTTAAATTTAACCGTTTTAAAAAGTAATATTGATTTTCAAATGGGGTTGCATGAGTGGCTTAATACAGTTCTGTTGGTGGGAATTACTGAGGAAATTGTTTTTAGAGGTTTTTTACTAAGAAAACTAATGGATTCTTATAAATTCTGGATAGCAAACACAATTACAGCCTTGCTCTTTGTATCAATTCATTTCCCGATTTGGTTTTATAAAGACCTATTCGAGTTTTCTTATCTTTTAAATGGCATAACAACGAGCTTTGTTTTAGGTATTATATTTGGATTTATATATAAAAAAAGTAACTCTCTTTGGTCAGTAATTATTGTTCACTCTTTATATAATTTGTTAGTATCACTGTTCTACTAACGGGCGCGATTCTGGAACAAGGATTTGCGGCCGTTCAACAATAGGGCCATTTTGTTGCATATTGAATCGGAATGAAGAAGTGATATGAGTAAAATGTTTGTTATCTCAGTCTTAGCTATGCGGGAGGTGGATTTGATGAACAAGGTTTTGGCTTTCTCAATTTCAGGGATGGGGTTAACTGGTGCCGTCCTAATCATCTCGGTTGCTCTGTTATTCAACACTCCAATAGGAAATGTATTGAAGATAGTTACTGTTGGTTCAACAACAGCTTTCGTTATATTTACTATTTCAGCTCTAGTGTTTCGTCGGCGATTAGGTGAAAAAATTGAGTAATATATTTATAAATAACGAATAAAGTTATATGCTGTTAATACAACAAACGGACGCGTTTGTGAAAGATCAAAAGCTTGATTCCTCGCTAAAAGAAGGAGGAATTAGGCTGAGTTTATCCTTCTTTATTTAAAATAGTACCCCATTGGTAAAAGTGCTGGCAAAGTGAATGGGGCCAGATTCTAATTCGATTCTGAATTATTTTAGAACCTGGTACTCGAAATTACGCAAAACTCGAATGTAACGCGTTGATATGTTTTGTGAAATTGGCTACAATTGTAAATGTAAACGCTCCAATTGTACGTAAAGGGAACTTGAATATGCAAATGAAGGTGCAAAGGTTATCGTTTGTGATGTGAATGCGGAAGGTTTAGCTGAAACAGAGAAACTAATTAATGATAATAATGGAACTGTACTTAGTATTGTTGCTGACGTTTCTAAAAAAGAAGATGTTCATATGATGATTAAAAAAGCTCTTGAAGCGTTTGGTACAGTTGATATTTGTGTGAATAATGCAGCTGTTTTGGCAGATTTTAAAGCATCTCTTGATATTACTGAAGAAGAATGGGATAAAATCATGGATGTAAACGTTAAAGGAGTCTATTTACTTACAAATGAGATTTTGCCACATATGCTGAAAAAAGGGAAGGGAACATTTATCAATGTTGCTTCAATTGGAGGAACAATTGCTGGTGTTGGAGACGCAGCATATATTACATCCAAGCACGCCGTTGTTGGATACACGAAACAGCTAACTTTCAATTATGCTAAAGACGGAATTCGCGCTGTTGCACTTTGTCCAGGATTAATCGATACTCCAATGGTCCAATATGCAATTGAACAAGACCGTCCTGAAGTTGTTCGACAAATAAACTCTATTCCATCTGGACATATCGGTCGCTCTGAAGAAGTTGCATATTTTTCGGTATATTTAGCAAGTGAAAAAGCAAAACATATTAACGGTGTTGAAATGAAAATTGATGGTGGACAATCCATTTCATAATTATAAATAAGTGCTAAATTACCAAAGAAGTTGTTTTAGGTCTTAGAAACATTTTGACTTGAATCAAACCGGTGAATTAAATTAATTATATCACATGGTAAATGCGTTCTATCAAAATTTTGGGGTACCTGCGCATCAAGTAAAGTCGAACAATTCACACATCCAGATAATCATACAAAAAACAGTCATTCGCCAATTCGTCTGATTTTTAATTTATTATTATACAATTGTAGTGATTTACCTGATTAGTGCCACACACAGGAACTTGAAATTTATCATGTCATAAAAAAACTTCTAGTGTAGTAGTAACCGTGATGGTTCACAATTCATACTTCACTAGAAGGTGTGTAGGATAGAAGTTCACGTTCATTTTCTACGTATTAAAACTTCTTTTGGAAATAAGGTGTTTTTTTCAACATAATACATACTGGAATCGCGATCAGTAAACCGACAACGTTTTGGATGATGTCCCCTGGAATGGATGCCATTGGTGCGATCCAGTTATTGTACATGATTCCTTGCCCGATGTAGTATACCGCCAACATCACCGGCATTGACACAACTGCTGCGAAAATGTTTAGTCCAACGTTATCGCCTCGTTGTCCCCTCGACCAAGCAATTCTCCCGACGATGAGGCCTTGTAATACACGGGCGATAATTGTAATTGGTGCCCAAATTGCCCAGCCGCCTAAGATATCGAATAAGCCCATCCCAATTGCTCCAGCAAGAGCCCCTTTTTTAGGACCGAATAAAATCGCTGCGATGAAAAGCATAGATGTCCCTAAGTGAATCAGTCCACCTTGCCCGAATGGTAACTTAATATTGATCATTGTCGCAGCGAAAATAAGTGCTGCTAAAATTGCGGTAATAACTAAATCAAAAGTTTTCGTAAGCGTTTTTGAATAGGATTGATTTTGTATATTTTGCATGTTGATCATCCTCACTATGATGAATTCTTTGATAGTTTTAACTTTAGCAAACAACTGACCATTGTAAAAGTGTCAAATTGATAAAAAAAGTAGGGGTCAGATTGTTTTACTTATTAAAAATAATTTTTAATCTCTCTACTAGAAGTTGGTGTATTTTTGCCGTTCCCTACTTATGATACGATGAAGAGAGTACGATTTAGGATTAGGTAGGTGGGAGTATGATGAAAAAGGTTGCTGTAATTCAGGACATGTCATCCTTTGGGAAATGCTCGTTAACAGCTGCGATTCCTGTGCTGTCAGTGATGGGTGTTCAGGCAGTGCCATTGCCAACTGCGATTTTTACGGCGCAAACAGGGTATTCGAGCTTTTATTGTGAGGATTTAACGTCAAAAATGGACTTCTTTGTGGATGAGTGGAGCAAGCTTGGTGCAAATTTTGATGGCATTCACACGGGCTTTGTAACGGGACAAGAGCAAATCGATAACATATTTCAATTTTTAAACGTGTTTCACTCAGATGAAACGGCGCTGCTTGTCGATCCGGTGATGGGCGATATGGGTGAAGTGTATAAAATGTTTACGGGTGATTTACTTGATCGTATGAAGGAACTCGTGAAGAGTGCAGACATTGTTACGCCAAATGTTACAGAGTGTTGCTTGCTTACAGGTTTGTCGTATGAGAAGCTACAGAGCTATCAAGATGATTCAGATTATTTTCAGAAACTAGAAGAGGCGGGCCATCAGCTACAGCAGGCAACTGGTGCGAACGTCATTATTACTGGTTTGAATCCGCCGCCAGCAGTTCCGAACAAGCGCTATGTAGGCAATATGTATGTCGATGCAGATCGTTCATTTACTAGTATCCGTGACTATAATGGCGAGAGCTATTCGGGAACTGGCGATTTGTTTGCATCTGTCATAATGGGTGGGATGATGCGCGGGCAGGATTTGGTAGAGTCGATGAAGCTTGCGGAGACGTTTTTAACCGCTGCGATTGAAGCTACGTCAAAAGAGAAAATTTCGAGCGAGGCAGGCGTGAATTTCGAACAATTTTTGCGAATGCTGCTTTAGTAATCATGCGCTTGATTTTAATGTACGAAGCCTGAAAGCTACAACTACTGGAGATCATTCAGTAATTGTGGCTTTTTTATTATGCACTTTTCTATTCGCCACTACTTATTTGGGGGGAATTAGGCGATATGACTCACCAGTATACCGAACAAGGTAGTGCGGGAGGAAAGTCCTGCTCGTTAAGCTCCGACTATATATCTCCAAAGATTTAAGTAACATAAGGTTGAATTTCATAAAAATATCCATATTCTGATATAAAAAAATAATTGCACAATTAGGAAACCCTGTGCTAAAATAAATTATCAGTCTACTTCGAGGCGAATTAAGTACATGCTGCCTCACTGGGGAGAAGTAACTGTACGTTTTTTTATACGAGATTTTAGAAAACATTACGTTTAAGGGGTAGAAAAATGAAGAATTTATTTGTCAAATGGAATCAAATAAGTCTAGTAAAAAGGATTGTTCTCGGTATTATTGTTGGTCTTATTTTAGCTTTGACGGTTCCTGCTGCGGCAAGTTGGGTAACTATTTTCGGTTCTTTATTCGTAGGTGCATTAAAGGCAGTGGCACCAGTCTTAGTATTATTTTTAGTGATGCACGCAATTGCCGTGCATAAAAGCGGTACGAAAACGAATATGAAAACGATTCTTGTTCTTTATGCGATTGGTACACTCCTAGCAGGGGCTGTCGCTGTCGCTGTGAGCTTTATGTTCCCGGTTACACTCACGTTGACAACAGGAGCAGAAGGCCTTACTCCTCCAGAAGGCATTGTTGAGGTTCTTGAAACATTACTCTTTAATGTAGTTGCGAATCCAGTTAATGCATTACTAAATGCTAACTATTTAGGTATTTTAATGTGGGCAGTTGTTCTTGGACTTGCATTGAAAAATGCCAATAAAAATACGAAAGACGTGTTAGGCAGTTTTTCAGATGCCATTACTAAAGTCGTGCAATGGGTGATCAATTTAGCACCGATTGGTATTATGGGGCTTGTTTTTGATGCGATTGTAACAACTGGTCTTTCTGCACTACTTGTATACGGTAGATTAGTTGTAATTTTAGTTGGATGTATGTTGTTTATCGCACTTGTCGTGAATCCGTTAATCGTATATGTCTATATACGCAGAAATCCTTATCCAATCGTTTTCAAGGTTTTAAAAGACAGCGGTATCACGGCATTCTTTACACGCAGTTCAGCTGCAAATATTCCGGTAAATATGAAATTATGTAAAGAACTTGGCTTAGATGAGGATACGTATGCAGTGTCAATTCCTCTAGGTGCTACGATTAATATGGCTGGTGCAGCCGTTACAATTGCTGTCCTAACTCTTGCAACTGTCCATACGCTTGGAATTGAAGTTGATTTTGTAACTGCCCTAATGCTTTCTGTTGTAGCGGCTATCTCGGCAGCAGGTGCATCAGGTGTTGCTGGCGGATCACTTTTATTGATTCCACTAGCATGTAGTCTATTCGGAGTACCAAATGATATTGCCATGCAAGTTGTTGGTGTAGGCTTCATCATCGGTGTTGTTCAAGATTCTTGTGAAACTGCACTGAATTCATCGTCAGACGTACTGTTCACAGCTGCAGCTGAATATGCTAAAGAGCGTAAAGAAGGTAAGGTAGGTAAAGTTGTTACTGTGAAGTCTTAAGAATTACGAAAAAATGAAAAGCCACGATTACCGGAGATGATTCGGTGATCGTGGCTTTTTGATTGAGCAGAAAACACTTTTTAACTCATTCGAGTTATGTTGTTTGGAGCGACGAGGAGGATGAAGCCAAGCCCGCGGAAAGCGTCCGCCTGGAGCGGAACACAACGTTATTCGGATTTTAATGCTTGTTTCCCTGTTGTGAAATTAACTCATTCGGTTCAATTTGAAACGACAATGAGCAGCCTAAAGGGAAAAACAGCTATAATGAGTATAGAGCTAGTTGAATTGCGATTTAAGGAGTGTTCGATACATGCAAAGTTTCGTTGTGATGCAGGGCCAAACGTATCAAGAAGAAAAAGAATTAGGGGTCATTTGGTCACTGCAACAAGACAGTAGTGGGAAAGAACGTCATTCACGGCTACGAATGATCGAGGTAAATGAAGGGGATCGCATATTTCATTACGTAAAAGGAAATATTGTGGCGCTTAGTGTTGCCAAAACGGGATGCCAGATAGCGAGTAATCCGTCAACTATGCAAAATCAAGAACGCTGGAATGATGATGGGTATTTAGTGGAATTAGAGTATCATGAACTTGAAGTGCCTGTAAATATACGTTCGAAATTCGATGCTATTTTGCCGCTTCTGCCAATTAAGTATTCACCTTTCCAAGCAGATGCAAATGGTAATCAAGGATATTTGTATCCTTGCAATGAGGAATTATCAATAAAATTGTTAGAGTTAATTGGTGACCTGAACATTTACCAAGTAGATGAAGAGCAGCTGGAATTAGCGATTGGTACGGTTCTTCGAACAGAGCGTGACACGTTCGTTCCAATGATTGCAGAAACGGAAGCAGAATTGAAAACAAAGATTCGATTAGGAAGGAAAAAATTTAGAGCAGGTTTACTACCGTTGTGGGATTACAAATGTGTACTTTGTGGGATTGGGTTACCCGCACTACTTCGAGCAAGCTATTCAAAGCCGTGGAAAGACAGTACGGATTTTGAAAGGGTGGATCCTTCTAACGGGATAGTTCTTTGTTGTAATCATGATGCGCTCTATAAGAACGGATTTATCGCGTTCGATGGACAAGGTAGACTGCATATTTCATCCCAGATTCCCGAAGAGGATTATGGAACATACAGTATACATCCAAAAATGAAAATCGCTCGAACTGAGGAAAACAAGCCTTATTTCAAGTGGCATAAAAGAAATTTGTTTATAGAATAAAGGATACAGAAATCGTATAAAGTGTAAGAAGTGATTTATTCCTTTTTATTCTATTTAAATGATTAGGAAGTCCGTCCTTCGATGTGTGTCAGAAGATCGTGAAAGTATAGGTAACATGCATTCGAATTCCACGAACTGCAGTATACATAAGTATTTGGTGGTCACGGCATATAGTTAACCAATAAGAATACCCTTGCCAATAGGGCAAGGGTATTCTTATTGGTGCGCCCAGAATGCGCGTAGTCTATAATTTTGTTTTCATGAAAAATCTAGATAGGAGCTTTGTAAGTGGAAATCAAAATCAGAAAACTAGAGACTGCAACCGTTCAAAAAATTAATAAATTAGCTATAGAAAACGGGCTTTCCAGACAAGAATAGTTAACTTTTTAATTGTTTATTGAACATACTCTATTTCATGAAAGTAAAGACGATAATCCTTCTGATCTTCTCCTTGGTTTGTCATTTTTAGTTTACCTTCATATAACGATTCTCCTGTTTTTAAATCGCCTATAAAAATGCTATGTCCGTTATTTGTTAAATGAATGACATATAATTTTTCATTCATCACCTTCATATAAGGAGACTCCTCATCCTTATTGTCCACTAAATCAAATGTGCGTTTTTCGTCCCATTTCTCGTTTTCAATATCATACTGGTTGACTTCTACACCATTCGCTGACTGTGATGGAATATAGATTGTAGACTTAGAAATAGCAGAGTCACCACCTATAGATCCAAGTATTTCGGCAGGAGCCACTATTTTTTTAGACTGATTATTTTCTATATCGTAAACGATGAATTCATTAGCGACGACATTCGGTTCCCCGTCGCTATGTCCCATATCATCTTCAAAAGCTTCTACTTTAATTAAAAGGTATTTATTTCGTTGAATTGAATAATAATCATTTACAATTCTTAAATCAGACCAGCCATTCTCTACCATCGGAATAGAAGCAATCGTATCATCAGTTACTAATTTTTGCTTATTCAGATCAAATGTATATACACGTAATTCATCTCCATTAGTTATCCGAGAGCTCCGTGCAATGACCTTTACTTCATCATCTATTACTTGGACATCCTCAACCTGCATCCAAAAGTAACTTTCCCTTTCTGGTACATCTAACCGGATAGACGTAACTTCTTCTGATTTTTTAGTAAGTACTTCAATATCGAAGGTTAAATCTTTCATAGGGTGTACATGGTTTTTCGCTTTAATATTGGCATATGCTATTCGATTTTCATCTTCAAAAAAATAAGTAGACGCCATATCCTTACCGCGCATAAAATTCCTGTACTGTTTTACTAAACCTTCCAACATCGGTGGAATAGTTATTCGTTCTAATTGTCGTAAAAATGGTAAATTAGTTGGATCGATTGTTTCTTCACTTGTAATTTGCAAAGGTTGATATATGTGACCTACTGAGTAATCACCGAATAGGATTAAATTTTCTACTTCACCTTCATTGCCATTTACTTTTTCAAATTCAATTTTTAAATGCTCATTTGTAGCAAAACTTGATTGTATATAAAAGGTTCCAATAACAAGTAACGTAACTAAACAAATCGAAATGATTTTCCAATAGCGTTTCATTTATGTGACCTCCTATCAAACTCTAATTTTATTCTTTATCAGAAAATTACCTGTCCAAATTGCACAACTTAATACAAGAATCCCTGCTAGTAATTCAATGAAAAACATTTCTATCAGGTAAAAGTAATTCCCTAAAATAAACTCATTAATAAATAGTGGGGCGAAAAAGAGTAAAAGGGAAACAACACAATAGAGAAAGCCATAAATAATCCCTTTAATACGAAAAGAACGTTCAAACAGGATAGCTGTAAAAATAATAAAAACAGCTGCCATTCCAGCGCCATAATAAAGTACAAACTCAATTAAAGTATTCGGAAAAAGTATAGCCAAATCATTGAAATTGGTAATTTCATTAACAGAGAGATCGGTACGAAACTCACTTGGAACCATCCACTGTAAAACTTGACTTTCAACTGGCAATAATAATAGTTGTAATGCGACGAGTCCTAATACATATAGTAAAATCGTTGTTGCCTTTGCTACATACACATTCATGCGCGCTGTAGGTAACATTAACAAACGATAACCAAATGTATTTTTACCAAGCCAATCTCGATACCAAATAAAAAAGACATAAATAAGTAAGGTAACCCCGCAAACTACAATAGGTCCTAAAAACCAAAGTGACCGAGAAATTGTTGCAAAAGACATTGTTCCATATTGTTCGATAAACTCACTCTTCAGCATTAATTCCTTGTAAATCAATTCATTTGCCCGATTTAAGTATGCTCGCGATTCAACAATAACCCCAATTATTTGCGATAGGATCGTAATTCCAATTAAAACGATATATAACTTAAAAAAACGATTAAATTCGAAATTGACTAGTTTCAAATAACGTTTCATGCTTTATACACCTCTCTCATGACATCGATTACCGATTTTCCTTCTTTTTCCCTTACTTCTTCTGCATCGAATTCTTTTAAGACAACTCCATTATCCAGTAAAACTACTTTATCAATTAAATGTTCGATATCATTTATTTCATGTGTCGTTATAATGACGCCACGGTCTTCAATTAAATGACTCGTAAATACATCGGCAATTTGTTCACGACTAAATATATCAATCCCTGAAAAAGGTTCGTCCATTAAGACATAATCGACATCCATTGCTAAACCAAGTATAAGGTTCACTTTTGCGGTATTGCCTTTTGATAGTTCAGAAATTCGATCTGTTTCCTTCAGTTTGAAAAATTGGAGAAGTTCAGTTGCACGTCCCTGGTTCCAACAGTCGTAAAAATCAGCCATAAATACGAAAGCATCGCGTATTTGCATTTGCGGCAACATCGTTATTGTATCTGGTATAAAGGTGATTTTTTCATAGCTCCCTTTATGGATTTTTTCACCATCAATGAGAATTTCACCACTATTAATAGGGGTTAATGCCATAATTGCTTTCATAATTGTTGTTTTCCCAACACCATTAATGCCAATTAAACAAGTAATTTCCCCTTTTTTAGCAGTAAAAGAAACGTCTTTTAACACTTTCTTCCTACCGAACTTTTTCGTTACATTTTTTATTTCAATCACAAAGATCCCCCCATTTAATTCATTTCCCTATCATACTTGTTCTTCACTAAATTCAAGGCCTCCTGTACAGGTACATTGATTGAGCGAACCGAATGAACAAACGTATCAACCGCCTCTAAAATCAATTCCTCTCTTACCATTTTTAGCACCTGCTCATCCTTTGTAATGCGACTCGGCAATTTTCCCTCCGTAAAAATCAACCCTTGTTCCTCCATTTCTTTATACGCCCGTTGCGCCGTATTTGGATTAATCTTCAGCTGATTAGCTAGTTCCCTTCTCGATGGAATTTCCTGTCCCGGTTCAAAGTAACCTGTTGCAATTTGTTCTTTAAATTGCCGAATCACTTGCACATAAACAGGATCACGATTATTAAACTTCACATCCATAAACCCAACTCCCAATAAACATGATGTATTTACGCCATCTCTGTATTAAGTGGATAATACAGCGATGGCAAAAAAATGTACAAAACTCCATTTACAACAACTGTATTAAGCTTATAATACAGTCTTGATAAAAGAATGCGTTTAGAAAAAACGATGTGTATTAAGTTGTTGATACACAATGTACTTTGTATTATATACTTAATACACCTTTACTGTCAAACAACACTATCATACTCAACTTTATCACTCGACCCACAATAATTTGCACAACTTCTCTGACTAGTGCTGCATCAAGATAGTTTTAATATATAAACGCCCAAAATGTTCACTACTTATATTTTCCGCATATAAAAACCTTTATAATGGAATAGGATAGGTGGTAACCGGTCTAAATCCATTTGGACAATGATTTCGTTTCTCCCATTTATCTTTAATTAGTTGATGGATGAATGAGTTCCGTTGATTGAAGCCGTGCCCGCGGAAAGCGTCCGCCTGTAGTGGAAATCAACTTTGTTCGGATTTTAATACAAAATCCTCTATTATGAAATTGACTCAACTATCAACAATTTCTATGCTAAGAGCGAAATTTTTAAATTTACTTCATGCAAAACTAGTGATAGATCAAAGAACATTGATTAGAGGTATTGAAATGTATGAATGAAGAGTTAACAAAAAATGCTGATGCACACTATCGGTTGGCTGAGCAGGAGGCTGCTCATTATTTTACATCACTTTCTGTGCAACTTATGGAAAAGACTTATGTCCCTCCCTTGATAAAAGATATACAGTACTGGAAAAAGAACCATATTCATCCGAATTCAGTTGTATCCTTTTTTTCGCGTGGAAAGGGAGGACCTGATTCCAAATGCTATCACACGTATATCCAATGGCTGGATTACACAGGTAAACTAGATAATTACTTGAATCGGAGCATTTCCTATATTTACTTACGGGACTTGGGCAAAGCATTAAACTCCCCTGATACACAATCCAGAGTTCAACGTACAGTTGATAGTTTGAAAAATCACCTAACTCATTCCAATCCGACGAATTCTGGGAGTAAATTGGAGACGTTTAGCATGGCTGGATTGTACCGGCTAGCCCAGAAGGAAGGCGTTGAATCCACAATGATCTGGGTGATAGGAAAATTAAAGACTGTATCCTCCCATATTCCAGAGGGAATGGATGCGGAGGAAGCGAAGCGAAAACTCATTAAAATCATAGCAGGGGTAATCCTACATGTGGTTGAAGAGATGGACGCTGAAATTACTCCTGTAGAACGTACCCGAAAACTTGATGAAGCGATTAGGCTTGGGTATTCCTATGGTCTGACGTATCCATTCATTGACGACCTTTTGGATGCCAACGTTTTATCAACTCAAGAGAAAAAACGATATTCCGATCTAATACGTACAACACTTATTACAGGGGCTGTTCCTGAATTGGAAGAGTGGACCGGAAAAAACGCGGAACTCATCCGATTTATCCATTCGGAACTCCGAGATGCTTTTGAGTATATTAAGGACCTTCAGCGATCAGAGACAAGAAAAAGTTTTTTCGAGCAGTCCTATGTGTTTTTTAATTCCCAGGAAGTGGATCGAGTAAAGGATTTATCCAATGCAAATTACACCAATGAAGAGCTTTATATACCTGTCATTTTAAAATCTTCTTCTTCACGTTTGATCACCCGTTCAGTAATTAGTGCTCCTGAGGATGAGGGCTTTCATAACCGAACATTCTCATATGGCATTTACAACCAGCTGGCGGATGATTTTGCAGATATGTTTGATGATATGAAGGAAGGAAGAGTAACACCTTATACCTACTATATGAAATATCATGATAAGCGCTTTGATCTCATAAATCCCTTTGAATTGTATTGGACGGTCATCTTCAATTTGATCCATAATGTGTATCACTCAGATAGCAAGACTCTAGAGGTCATACTCAATCGTGCAATAAACGGACTGAAACGATTTAAAAAACGAATGGGAACTAAAAAATACAACGAGGTTATGAGCTTATATGCTTCGGGAAATCCTACATTCAACAAAGTCATCCAACGTATGGTTCGAAAAGCGAACGATGTAGATTTCTTTGATAAACTGCTGCGCGATCATATGATTACGAATTTGAAAAGTGAACGCAAGGAGCGGGAAGACTTTATAGATACAGTCGAAACCGTACGGATTCAGATCAACGACATGTTACCTATTCCCGAGGCAGAGAGTGTTTCATTGATGGGAGAGCCCATAATCGATGCCGCAAATTACAGTCTGGCAGGTGATGGAAAGCGACTAAGGCCAATCATGACGTGGGTCATGGGTGTTAACGGATATGGGCTGAATGAGTCGTCAATCGTGCCACTTCTGAGATCATTAGAATATATGCATACTGCATCCCTAATTTTCGATGATCTGCCATCCCAAGATAATGCATCCACTCGTAGGGGGCGTCCAACCCTACATCAGGAGTATGACGTTGCCGTAGCAGAATTAACCGGTCTGTTTCTGACCCAAAAAGCGATTGAGGAACAAACGACTCTTGACCAGTTCGATTCGAAAACGGTGATAAACTTGATTCGCTATTCGTCCCGCATAGCTGGGGATATGTGCAGGGGACAGGAGATGGATTTGGATTCCAGAGGGAAACAATTGACGTTGGAACAATTGAACAGGATGTGCTTTTATAAGACTGGGATCGCATTCGAAGCTTCTCTCCTAATGCCTGCAATTCTCGCCCGTGCAGAGGAGTCGGAAATGGAAGCTTTGAAAAGATTCGCCCGTCATGCCGGCATTGCATTTCAGATTAAGGATGACCTGCTTGATGTTGAAGGTGATCAGAATGTACTCGGAAAACCCATTGGAAAAGACGTTGAGAACAACAATACGACGTTTGTCTCAATCCTAGGTGTTGTTGGTGCCAGGAAAGAGATGTGGGAACATTATTGTATTGCAATGGAAACGTTGCAAGAAGTGCCACGTAATACTGCTTTTTTGAAGCAGTTGCTACATTATATTGTGAATCGGGATCATTAGGTTTATTATCCCTGAAAATTGGATAGCATACCGAAGTCTTTTTGTCTCATAGAAAAAGACTAGAAAAAAGGAAGAGCGTATACCTCTAAAAGGTATTGTTCTTCCTTTTTTTATGCCTACGATACATAAGATGTGTAAACCGCTTCTTAATCACTATGCAAGAAGCAACCTTATACCTAATAGTTGCTCCCGAAATCTACTTTTATACCTCAATGTCCATTCACCTATCATCTAGAATGCCACAATTTAACCATGTATTAGGAGGCATTTTAAGCAATTCAAATGAAAAGTTGTTAGCATCCTTTTGCATATTGGTAAATGTTCTCACGTTACACTTGACAATGATAATCATTCTCAGCTAAGGTGGTATTTATATTCAAACTAAAAAGGAGAATCTGATAATGATTACATGCAAAACAGAAAGTACGTATTTAACTATACAGAATGAGAAAGAATCTAATGCAAAGTCTTATCCACGTCATTTTCCAATCGTTATTGAAAAAGCCAAAGGTGTCATGATAATGGATGTAGAAGGAAAAAGTTATTATGATTGTTTATCTGGTGCAGGCACACTGGCTTTAGGACACAATCCTCAAGTTGTCGTTCAAGCGATAGAAGATGTGCTAAAACAACAAATTCCATTACATACGTTAGACTTAGCAACCCCTTTAAAAATAGAATTTATGCAAGAAATATTCTCCATGTTGCCAAAAGAATTAAAGGATTCCACTAAAATACAATTCTGCGGACCGACAGGTGCGGATGGCGTTGAGGCAGCTATTAAACTAGTGAAAAATGCAACTAAGGGTAAGTCTATCTTGGCGTTTCAAGGTGGTTACCATGGATCGACGCAAGCGACTATGTCGATGAGCGGTAACCTAAGCAAAAAACAACATTTGCAAAGTTTATTGCCTGATGTTCATTTTTTACCTTTTCCTTATGAATATAGATGTCCATTTGGTATTGGCGAGGGTCAGACAGCTAGAATCAGTGCGCAATATATAGAGAATCTGCTAGATGATTGTGAAAGTGGTATTGCTTCTCCTTGCTGTATGATATTTGAAACCGTGCAAGGGGAAGGTGGAGCAATTCCCGCTGATATTGAATGGTTAAGAGAAATGAGGCGTATTACTGCCAAAAGAGGGATTCCTTTAGTGGTAGATGAAGTCCAAACAGGAATCGGAAGAACTGGTAAAATGTTTTCGTTTGAACATGCTGGCATCATCCCAGATGTCATTATTTGTTCGAAAGCGATTGGTGGAAGTCTTCCAATGTCGATTGTGATTTATAAAGAAGAACTGGATCAATGGAATCCAGGTGCACATATTGGGACATTCCGCGGCAACCAATTGGGTATGGCTACAGGGTTGGCAACTTTAAAATATATTAAAGAAAACAATATACTCGAAAATGTAAAACTACGTAGCGAGCAATTTTTCGAAAAGCTTACCGATTTACAAAGGATATATAAAGAGATTGGTGATGTTCGTGGCAGGGGATTGATGATCGGGGTTGAAATTGTAAATCCAAGAGGTTGCAAAGATAGTTTAGGACATTATCCACAATTTGAAGAGTTGGCTCTACAAATTCAAGAAAGATGTTTTAAGAATGGATTGATTATTGAAGTAGGAGGACGTCATTCAGCAGTCATGCGTTTCTTACCGCCATTGACAATTACGAAAAATGAAGCGACAGAAGTGTTACGTATTTTTGAAAAATCTGTTGTTGAAGCCATTCAAATGAGTAATAGGAATAGCTAGTACGAATGACTAAATTATACATGTTGAAAAAGCATTCTGTTTTATGTTCTGTCTTACTAGGCTCATTTACGTTAGTTTTGACGAATAGTGCTTTTAATATTTTAGTACCAAGCTTACTTCAAATGTATGATATATCCACTATATATGGTGGATGGATTATTACCATTTACCTTTTAGCAATGTTGATAACAATGCCGTTAACGGCTAGTATAGTCGATCGTCTCGGTAGAAAGAAAACATATATTATTGGAGTTAGTTTATATTGTTTGTTTTCTATTGTGGGTGGATTACTTTATCAATATGTACAAGTTCTATTGTTAGTTCGCTTTATGCATGGCATTGCCGCTGGTTTGATGATTCCTCTATCGTTAGTTTTGTTATTTGATGTGTACGGTAAAGAAGTTCGCGGAAAAGTGACCGGTTTATGGGGAATGTTGTTAACTATTGCGCCAGCTATTGGTCCAACATTTGGAGGTATCATTATTCAATTTGGTGAGTTACAACATCTATTTTGGATAAATGTTCCGATTGGTTTACTTTCATTACTGTTGTGTTGCAGCCAGATCAAAGCCGATCAACCAGCTAATAGAAAAACTGTTCGCCTTCAAAGTATACTATTAATGGTCTTGGGCATTAGTGGAGTAAGTTTAGGTATTCAGATGGCTTCAAATCCGACTATTCCAAGATGGATAATAGGTGTACTATTTTTGTTTGGCATAGTGATTTTGATTTGTTTTATTCGAAAAGAGAATTTACAAAACGAACCTTTAATTCGTTTCAAGCTATTACGTAATCCGATATTCGCAATTTCAGTCATAGTATCTGCGATACAGGCTTCCGTCATGTTTGGAGTCATCTTTATTTTTCCATTGATGTTTCAAGAAGTGTTTAATTTATCGCCTACAGTAACGGGCGCCATGTTTATTCCGACAGCCATTTGTACGAGCTTGTTTGTTTGGATTGGTGGAAACTTAATTGATACAGGCAAATCACTGCATTTTATTGCTTATGGTGTTGGTCTACTTGCAATTTCCGTATTGTTGTTTGCATTTATTTCGAAGGCTGCATCATTAATTCTCATTGTCATTTTAATGGCAATGAGAGGAATTGGTATTGGATTATCAAATATGACAGTAACGACAATTGGGCTTAATTCATTAATGGATGACGATCTACACGAAGGATCAGCATTGTCAAATACAATAAAGCGTTTAGCATCCTCATTTACAGTGATGCTATTGACCGTTTATTACGATGTTCGTTGGCAACTGATTAGTAGGTTGGGAGAGTCTGATAATGACGCGAAATGGATGGCCTTAAAAGAAGAGTGCATAGTGTTAGGGGGTGTAATGTTAGTAGCGTTACCACTAGTTTTACTACTAAATAGAAAAATAGATGTGGGTGTTGAAAATGGCAGATAATAAACAAGTTAACAGCGCGGAACAAGCAAATTTCCATACGTGTAAGACTCTATTAAATTGCTATATTAGAGAGTTTTGTAGTGGGAAATTGAATGTCTTTCCTGCTACTCCAAAAAAGAAGGCTTATTCAATCTATTTCCCAACGAGTGACATAATCATTTCAGGAATTCTAGCATTTTACTCTGAGATGGGTGAGCATGAATACGAGAATTTTTATGTTAAAGAAGATAGGCAGTTGGATTATTCTTTCTTGGTTCAATTGATTATAGAAGAGCTAAAACATGCTAACCAACTAATTACAGACGAAGGATCGGATAGCTTTTCCAGTAAAGTTGAAAATAGCTATCACAAATTAGCATTATTTTTAAATCGACCAGCTAATCAATCTGATTGGAATTACTTGTCATCAGAGCAATCTGTGTTATATGGACATCCGTTTCATCCATTCCCTAAAAATACCCAAGGATTTACAGAGGATGAAGTCGAAAAGTTCTGTCCTGAGCTCCGTACTTCATTTCCGTTATGTTATTTAGCTGTTAGAAAAGATATTTTCCATGAAGAATGGGTGTCGGAAGAAAGAAGAATAGAACTGCATGAAAGTGTTAAAAAACATGTACAACACGTACTTAAAGATAAAAAGGATGCTTATGCAATATTACCAATACACCCATGGCAATATGAACATGTGAAAATGATTAAAGAAGTACGTGATTATATTGATCAAGAAAAGATTATTCCTCTAGGTAGTTTTGGACCGATGGCGTATCCGACATCTTCGGTGCGTACAGTATTTATTCCGGAGATGAATTGTAATGTAAAGCTATCGTTAAACATTCAAATAACTAATATGATGAGAAATAATAATAAAGAACAGATGCGTAGAACGTTGGATGCGACTACTTATTTATTGCATAGAGACTGCTTCCAACAAGAAGTACATACATATATATCGTACGAGGTAGGTGTATGTACTTGTCGTTTTGAAAATGAAGATTTAACTAAATTATTTACTATTGTCTACCGTCCACTTGAATTCGATGAAGCGTCGACTTATGTTCTGTCTAGTTTAATTGAAGCTCCCGTTGAAGGAGTTCAATCCCGATTATGCTCAATGATTGGTAACCAAAATGTAGAGCAATGGTTCGTACGGTATTTAGAAATATCACTGTTGCCAATTGTTCGCTTAGCAGAAGAGAAAGGAATTCATTTCGAAGCTCATTTGCAAAATTCTTTAGTGACGATAAAGAATGGCTTGCCTGATGTATTTATTATTAGAGATTTAGAAGGTGTTAGCGTGAATATAGAAAAGGTTACAGATGATGTTGATATGACGGGGCCTCTTTTCTACCAAAAGGAAGAAACTTGGGCACGCACTTCATACTATTTTGTCGTTAATCATTTGGGATCGTTAATTCATGCACTAGCAAAAGATGTAAATGTTGCAGAGAAAAAATTCTGGGCAATCGTACGTCAAGTTCTCATGCAAGAATATGAAAGAAATGAAAATCAATTTGTTCATCATTTACTAACAACTAGAACGTTTACTGCTAAAAAAAATATGATGAGTTGCCTCCTAGGGAAAAGCGAGACACCATCTTACATTCCAGTGAAAAACGTAATGAATACAGTAGGGAGTGAAACGTATGGTAACGCTAAATTACTTGTATAAAGAGAAGTCATCACGCATGGATGAAGTAAAAGAGAGAGTTATGCGCCAAACAATGGAGGCATTACTATATGAAGAAATAATAGAAGTATCTAAAAATGAAAGAGAGTGGTCCTTTACTGGAAAAAGCGCTACAGGTGATTTCGTTACTTATTCTTGTAAAGCGGATGTGAAATGGTCTTTCGGCAGAATTAAATTAGAAAAAAATTCTATTAAAAGAAAAGGAAAGGCATGCTCTAATATATATCTATTTCTTGAAGAAATACTTCAGAATAACCTGGAAGCCCCGAATACTTCGCAGTTCATTAATGAGTTGTTAGAAACAGTAGCAAAAGATAACCAATCTAAGCAATTTCAATTGGACCAAATACCAGAACAAGATAAAAATTATGAAGCATTGGAAAGTCATATGGTGGACGGTCATCCTTATCATCCAAGCTATAAATCACGAATTGGTTTTTCTTTAGCAGATAACTTTGCCTATGGACCAGAATTTAATCAAGAAGTATCTATTTACTGGGTTGCGGTAAATGAGCAACTAGTAGATGTCAACGTATCTAAAGAGATGTCTTTTGATGAAATAGTAAAGCATCATGTGGCGGAAGAAGAGAAAAATAAGATTATGGAAATTAGTAAAGAGAAAGGGAGTACAGATAAAAAATATGTTCTCTTACCGGTGCATCCTTGGCAATTGGAGCATCAGATTCAATCTGTCTTCGCTCAGCAACTGAATGACAAGGATATTGTGATTTTAGGTACATCCATTACTCCTTATAGAGCGCAACAATCTATCCGCTCGTTATCTCATCGCGATAACGCGGAAGCACCATATATAAAATTCCCGTTAAGTATAACAAATACCTCAACCAGTCGTATTCTTGCACATCATACAACTCAAAATGCACCCCTAGTAAGTGACTGGTTACATAAAGTTATTAAAAATGACTCCTTATTATCGAAAGGGAATACGAATATTTTAAGAGAAGTGATGGGCGTTTCCTTTCGATATGACGAGCTAGATCCAATTCAATATAAGTCGGCTTATGGAACTCTCGGCGCAATTTACAGAGAAAACGTTTCAACCTATTTAGAGGATAACGAAGAGGCTTGGCCACTAAATGTCCTATCGCTTACCCAAAAAAACGGCGAGTTATTTATTCAATCAGCGATAGATCAATATGGGATTGAGGCTTGGAGTGATGCACTTATTGAAGTTGTGACACTTCCGATTATACACCTGCTGTATGCCCATGGAATAGCGCTAGAATCTCATGCCCAAAATATAATATTGGTGGTGGAAAACAATTTACCAAAACGGATTATTATAAAAGATTTGCATGATGGCGTTCGATACGCTCCCGAGCATCTCTTGAGACCGGATTTAGCACCAAAATTAAATCCAGAGCCAGAAAGTCATAAGAAATTTAATAGGTATTCGTTTATCCAAACCGAAGATGTATCAGAAGTTAGAGACTATACATATGATGCTTTTTTCTTCATTTGTATGACAGAAATTTGTTTTACGTTTGAAAAATTCGGTTTAAGTGAAAAAGATTTTTGGTGCAAATGTGTAGATACGATAACAGCGTATCAAAATGAGTATCCACAATTTAAAGACCGCTTTGACTTGTTTAATCTATTCTCGGAAAATGCATCAATAGAAGAAATGTCGAAGCGACGTATTTACGGAGATGGAAAGTTGTACTTCCGTAAAGTGAAAAATCCTTTGTTACTGGCAAAGGAGGGACGTAAATGAAACAAAATACGCTCAAAGAAAAGATAAAAAGAAAGCAACCTGTATTTGGAATGTTTGTGTCTATACCACATCCCATTATGGTTGAGTTGATTGGCTATGCGGAATTTGATTTTGTCATCATTGATTATGAACATGCCTCAACAAATATGGAAACAATTGAAAATATGATTCGCGCTGCAGAGTTGTTAGCTATTACGCCACTAGTCAGAATTTCTAAAGTGGACAGGATTGAAATATTGAAAGTTCTTGATTGTGGAGCACAAGGTATTGTCATACCTCAAGTTACATCAAAGGAAGAAGTGGAAAAAGCAATTACCTATGCCTACTATCATCCGATTGGTATGAGAAGTCTTAATAGCGGTAGACCAGGTGCTTTCGCGAAACATTCTTTAAGCGATTATATAGCTAAAGCTAATGAAGAAATTATGATAGTTCCGATGATAGAAAGTTTAGATGGTATTAATGAAAGTCATTCTATTTTATCTTCACCGCATATAAGTTTTGTTTTGGAAGGTGCAGCGGATCTTTCTCAATCACTCTCTGTACCTTGGGATACAAATCATCTTGAAGTGCAAACAAATTTAGAAAAATTATATGAAGTATCGAAGCAATATAAAGTGCCTTACGCAATTGTTTCCAGAAATCATAACAATCATGAAAAATGGGCGGAAATGGGAGTGAATATTTTTGTGCTAGGAGACGAGAGGGGTACAGCATTCCGTGCATATAGGGAAAAGTTGGCTGACTATCGAAGTTTAACTGGAGGAAATTATGAATCGTAATATAAGGAAATTGCTAACTGAAATGCACGAAAAAAATCCGGATCCAATCTGTACTTATATTTATGATTTAGCAGGAATCCAAAAACATGTAAAAAATATGTTGAAAACAATGCCTAAGCAAACTAACTTATTTTATGCGATTAAAGCAAATCCAGATAAGAAAATTATTCAGGCACTATTACCGCTAGTGAAAGGGTTTGAAATTGCATCGATAGGCGAGTTGAAAATAGTAAGAGAAGTTTCCAAAAGTGTACCTATTTTGTTCGGAGGACCATGTAAGAAAGATTATGAGCTTGAAATGGCTATCAAGGAAAATGTCTCGTATATTCATGTGGAAAGTCTTTTAGAACTTCGCAAATTGATCAGTTTAACGAAAAAAAGCGATAAGCACATACAAGTTTTATTACGAATTAATTTAAGAACAGACACATTACCTAAAACCAAGATTTTAATGGGAGGTCGCCCAAGTCAATTTGGAATAGATGAACAACTAATTGAAGAGGCTATCTCTATTTTGAGAGATGAAGAAAATACGCATGTACATTTAAGCGGTTTTCACTTCCATTCTTTATCTAATAACATGCAAGCAGAGTTACATGTTGAAATGGTTACTTATTATATTCGAAAAGTAGAACAATGGAAGGAGATTTATGGGTTAGATATTAAAGTCATTAATGCTGGGGGTGGTTTTGGCGTCTCTTATGACGATTCACCGGGATTTGACTGGCCTCTTTTTACGTCCCTTTTAGCACAAAGTCAAGAAGTGTCAAACTTAAGTGATACACAATTATTCTTTGAACCAGGAAGATTTATAGTTGCTGACTATGGCTATTATGTTGCAGAAGTAGTGGATATAAAAATGTCAGTTGGCCACTGCTATGCGTTAGTAAGAGGCGGTACACATCATAATAGACTACCTGCTTCTTGGGGGCATAATCATCCGTTTGCCGTTGAACACCTGGCAAGGTGGAATTATCCTTTTCAAAGACCTGAACTAAACAATTCGAACGTAACGATAGTTGGTGAGTTATGCACGCCAAAGGATCAACTTTATAAAGATGCAAAAGTGGAAGTTTTACGTGTTGGAGATGCCATTATTTTTGAGAAATCAGGTGCATATTGTTGGACAATATCTCATCATGACTTCTTAGGTCATCCACATCCTGCGTTTTACTACATAACGGAAGGGGATCATTATGAATCAAACAATAACACAGACTAAACGAGCTACTGCTGAACAATTAATAATGAAAGATTTAATGAATGCATTTATTGCAGAACAATTTTTTACTATTGATGAACATACATCGAAAAGTTTCACGACAGCACCAAGTGCAATTCAAAATCTTTATCTCGAATTTCAACAGCCTTTGATTTATGTAGATGAATTTTGTTTTCTCATAGAAGAAGGGCATCGTCAGGGATATCAATGGGTTGCTGATTCTTCTATTTACAGGAAGGAAAATGAGGATTGGGTGGAAATTAGTTCGCCTATGATGCTCTGTCAATTTGTTTTACGCCATACGCTATCCAAAGAAGCGTATGCACATCCAGGTGTAGCAGACTTCTTAGAAGGAGTAACGATATCTATTCAGCAATTACATTACAGTCTGGAACTTATTGAAAATCACGAATCTATTACGCCTAAGACACCTTACGATTGGTATGTTAAAGGAGAGATGATTGCATCTCTACGCGATCGACCATTTCATCCTATATCCAAAGCGAAAATAGGTTTTAATCAACAAGATTATCAAAACTATATGGCTGAGTTTGGCAAGCCTGTAACCTTGTTTTGGTCGGCTATACGTAACGATTCAATCATGCGAGGGTGCCAAGAGAATGGCATTGATAGCCTGGAAGCGTTAAACGATGAGCAAAAAGCAATCATCGAAAAAGAGCTGATACTAAGAGGAATATCGAAAGAAACATATACAATAATACCTGTTCATCCGTGGCAATTAAAAAATATTATTTTACCGAATTTCAAAAAAGAATTAGATGACAAAACGATAGTTATTCTAGATTCAGAAGTGGGTGATTTTTTAGCAACGTCTTCAGTACGTTCATTAGTATCAACTGAAGAATCAACGAAAATGTTGAAGTTACCAATTAGTGTTACATCTTTAGGTGCAGCTAGATATTTGCCAGTTGTAAAATTATTAAACGGGTTAGTCGGAGAGCAATTGTTTCGACAGGCAATAGCTTGCGATGAGACGCTTGCGGATAGAGTATTTTTATGTGAAGAAAAAAATTGGTGGGGCTATATGCCTCAAACAATGGGGCTTTTTGATGATCATCCTCGCCATTTGGCCGCCCAAGTTAGAATTTATCCACAAGAAATTATGAAAAATAATTATAAAATCATACCTATGTCTTCTTTAGGAGTGTTGATGAATGGGAAACACTTTTTGACTGAAATCTTAGGAGAAACTATAACACATCAAGATGTTCTCAACTTTTATACGGATGTAACAAAAACATTCTATGATATTATCATGAGGTTATTTAAAGTCGGAATAGTCCCTGAAATACATGGTCAAAATTGTTGTCTAGTACTGAAATATAACAAAATAGTAGGGTTGTTATTTAGAGATCATGATTCAGTGCGTCTATATCAACCGTATTTAGATAAACATCAAATCAAAGATCCTAACTACCATATTAGGCCTGGTTTTTCGAATAGTTTATACAATGAAACGATTGAAAAATTAATATACTATGTTCAATCTCTTGGAACTCAAGTGAATTTGGCCGCAATAATCGAATCGTTATCGCAGAAGTATGATATTCCGGAAAAAGTATTTTGGCAGATAACAGAAAAAGCGTTTAGAGAATCGTTAGAGAAAATTGATATTCCTGAAGCGGATAGAGAAGTACTGCACTATGAGCTATTTGAAAGTAAAGAGTGGCCTGTGAAGTTAATCATTCGGCCATTACTAGAATCTGATGGTGTACCAGGGGCAATGCCATCCGGAAAGGGTGTCGGGCACAATCCATTTTTCAAGAATCGATAGGAGGAAATCTATATGTTAACTGTTAACGACCGGAGAGAAAAATACTCGACCGATGAAATAGAGGAGTTTAAAATGCTTAGCACTTCTACGATAGGTCATTTTACCGATTTTGGCTTTCTAACAAATTATAAATGTACAATACCTGAATTCAAAGTGTTTGGGAAAGTACTAACGGTTAAATTATCTAGTGGAGATGGTTACCCCTTAACTGTGGCGCTTCAAAAAGCTAACGAAGGTGATATTTTGGTTATTGATACATCAGGAAATAAAACACATGCTTGTTGGGGAGAATTTAGGGCTAGAAAAGCAGAGGAAATCGGACTGGCTGCCGTTATAGTTGGTGGGGCGGTAACTGATTTTGACTATTTGAGAACGAGTCGTGTACCAGTATTTTATGAGTCAGTTTCTCCAAAAACGACAAGGGTTTTAAAGTTGGAGGGAGAAGTAAACACAGCAATAAGTGTAGGTGATGTCGTTTTTGAATCGGGCGATTATGTCATTGGCGATCAAGATGGAATATATAAATTTAATCATTCAAACTATAAAACATTATTAGAAGTAGCAATAGAGAAAGAAAACAACGAAAAAATTAGAAGATTGGAAAACTATCATTTACATATTGAAAATTAATGGTAGTATATGAATGATAATGAGAATCGTTATCAACGATGATGAAAAGGAGTGTATGGAATGTTTTGTAATAAAAAGTTACGATCTCTACTGTTTTTCGTTATGACACTAATGTTACTTGTAGCGGGCTGTAGCAAAGAGGCGACGACAGATAAGAAGGTGGAGAAGGAAGAACCTTCATCTCAAGAGGAACGCATTGTTAAGCATGCTGCTGGAGAAACAGCGATAAAAGGGTCACCTATTAGAATTGTTACCTTATATCAAGGAGCTAATGACACTGCCGTGGCGCTTGGTGTGACGCCTGTTGGCATCGTGGAATCATGGGACCAACAACCGATTTATGACTATTTAAGACCTGATTTAGAAGGTGCAACAATTGTAGGTCAAGAGTTACAACCTAATTTGGAAGAGATTTCGAAATTAAAACCTGATTTAATTATTGCATCGATCTATCGACATGAGAAAATTTATCCTCAACTATCTAAAATTGCTCCAACTGTTATGGATGATACAGTTTATGAATGGAAAGATACGTTGAATTTAATGGCGGATGCATTACATAAACAAGATAAAGCAGCAGAACTATTAGTTGAGTGGGATGGCCGCGTAGAGGATTTTAAATCAAAAATGGGTGACGGATTGCCGGCTAAAGCGGCTATTACTAACTTCCGATCGGATCATATGCGTGTTTACTACAATAGTTATGCCGGATCAATTTTGAAAGAATTAGGGTTTACAGGACTTGATCGTCCGGCGGGTACGAAGGGGGAAGATTGGGGAGAAAAAATCACTTCTAAGGAACGGATTCCCGATTTGGATGCCGATATAATCTTTAACTTCAATGCCTCTAAAGATTCTGACCTTGTGGAGAAAAACTACGAAGAGTGGACAAATCATCCGCTTTGGCAGGAGCTCGATGTTGTGAAAAATAAACAGGTTTTTCAGGTGAATGAAATATACTGGAGTGCAGGTGCAGGTTATAAATCTGCGAATCTAATGCTAGATAGTTTATATGAGATTTACGGATTGAACGATAAATGATAGTAGTATGACAATAATGAACCTGCTAAGAATTGGACAATCCATGTTCATCATTGAAGCAGGTTTTCTTCAATGGTAGATGAAAATTAAAAAGTGAATGGTGATTGAATGGTGCAACACGTAATGCAAAATAAAGGGAAGATGTTCGGCCTAGTTTTTTTACTGATTTTATTAGCCGTTTGTATGCTATCGAGTTTGATGTTCGGTATTACACATTATTCACTTGCTGATATTTATAGCATGGTAACGTCGTTTAATGGACAAGATGTAACGCATATCATTATTTGGAATGAACGCTTCCCACGGATGGTGATTGCAGTCGTTACCGGGGCATCACTGGCGGTTGCAGGTGTTATAAGTCAGTTGTTGACGCGCAATCCGTTAGGCTCTCCTAGTGTGCTAGGGGTTAATGCAGGTTCGATTTTCTTTATTGTTGTTTTTATTGTTTTATTTAAAGTATCGGATTTACACATTATTGTTTACTTCGCTTTTTTAGGAGCGTTGGTGGCGGCTATTATAGTCTTTCTGCTAGGTTCTTTAAGTAAAACAGGGACTACTTCAGTAAAGATTATTTTAGCTGGCATTGCTGTTAATGCAATGTTTGTCTCATTTACGCAAATCATTTTGTTAATGAATCAAAAAGGAATGAGTGACGTTCTGTTTTGGATGGCAGGAACGATTAGCGGACGGACGTTAGACATGATTTTAGCTGTTTTGCCATTCTTACTTATATCACTCATTGCAACGTGTTTTTTAGGGAAATCTATGAACATTTATGCATCTGGTGAAAGTATTGCCAAAGGGTTAGGACAGAACGTGATGGTAATGAAACTGGGGTTGCTCTTTTTAATGGTTATGCTTGCGGGTGGTTCATTGGCGGTAATTGGGAACGTTGCATTTGTCGGTTTGATTATTCCACATGTAGCTAAATCACTTGTGGGTCATAGTTATGCATGGTCGACGCCTTATTCTATGTTATTGGGAAGTATCTTTTTACTGGTTGCGGATATTAGTACGCGGTTGATTAATCCTCCAGCGGAAATTCCTTTAGGTGTTATTACTGCATTTATCGGTGCGCCGTTCTTTATATATATCGCATTTAAAGGAGGACGCGCGCGTGGCTAATCGATGGATAGTTCGATCGAAAAATGAAAAAATATCATTTTTTTTAATAAAGAAAGATATTTATAAAACGGTAGCGGTATTGGGTAGTTTATTGCTAGTTGTTTTGTTAGGGCTGATGGTTGGTATCGACATTATACCGCTTCATGAAGTGATAAATTACACATTTAATGTAGCGCCGATCGAGAATGAATTTGCGCTAGGTGAATTAAGGATGCCGCGTGTTTTGTCGGGGATGATTGTCGGTGCATCGCTCGCTATATCTGGATTACTTGTACAAGGGATTATTCGAAATCCGCTTGCTTCACCGGATGTCATTGGTGTCACAGGCGGTGCTTCTGTAAGTGCAGTCTTATTTTTAACTTACTTTAGTGATTCACTAGGTATTCAATGGATGCCGATTTTCGCTATCATAGGTGCAATTATTACGTTCTTCATTATTTATCTCTTTTCTTTGCATCCATCGATTACTGCAAATCGAATCGTGTTGATTGGAATCGGTTTAGCTGCGCTTGCAAATGCCATCGTTATGTATATTCTAGTGACGTCGGCTTCATTTTCATCTGAACAAGCATATTTATGGCTGACAGGGAGCTTATATGGCGTCAATTGGTTGCAAACATTATCCATTCTCGTGTCGTTTGTTATCCTGTTTATATTTATTATCTGGCTGAGGCGAACGTTTGAACTGTACAGTTATGGCGATGCAGTTGCCGAGCAGTTAGGTTTAAATTTGAAACGGTTTAGAATATCATTTTTGTTCCTTAGTGCACTGCTTTGTGGATTAGCAGTTTCAGTAGCTGGAGGCATTGGCTTTATCGGCTTACTTTCACCCCATATCTCAAGAAGAATTGTGCGTCATCATACGTCACTGCTCTTCATTACGACAGCTGGCGTTGGTGCTATATTAGTCGTACTTGCAGATTGGATAGCACGGATAGCCTTCCAACCGTTGGATATTCCAGTAGGTGTCTTTACGTCAGGTATCGGTGCACCGTTCTTCATTTATTTACTAATTAAAAAAAGACATTCATTTTAAGGATGATGAAAATGAGTACTATTGTTATGAACGAACTGAAAAATTTCGATATACATTTGGAACATGAGGGGCCAAGTGGTATTACGATAACGGAATTGCTAATTGAGGAAAAGTGTTTATCGTTTCTGCAAAAACAAATGATAGAGATAAAAGCGCCGAACTTATCGGTCACGGCTTCAATGCTTTCGAAAAGGTATGCATATCTCGTCGTTTCTTCGACTTTATATAGTATGGTCGAATTCAACTGTGCCCTCCATTTGCCGGTAAAAGCATGCGCTTTAACTAAAGAACGTAAATTATGTATCCAAGCAAGTATGTGCAATTGGCAGGAAATAAAGAGCATGGACAGGGAACCATGGCGTGAAAACGTGCTAAGAGCCCTTTTTTCATCTCATATTACACCAGTTTTAGAGATATTGAAAAAAACGTCTCGCGTTCCGTCATCAATCTTATGGGAAAATGTAGCCATTCGAATTAACTCGATTTACCGAAAAACATTAGCGAAAGAAGTAGACTTGGTTAAAATTGAACGGCTAAACAGCGACTTTAATTTCTTGAAAAATGCAAGTGGCGACTTGTTCAATTTGAGAGAAAATCCAATTAAAGAATATTTGAAAATTGGAGAGGAACATAAAGTAAACCCATGTAGGAAAACATGCTGCTTGTATTATAAATTAGAAGAAGATCGTGAAGGAATCGGTTATTGTGGCAATTGCCCTATCAGAAGTAAGAAGGAAAAAAGAGGGGAATTGTTGCAATGAGAGAGGCAAAGATAACTGTTAAAGATTTAACTTTAGCATATGGTGAAACAACAATAATTAACTCATTACATTTAGCAATCCCTAAAGGGAAAATCACTGTCTTCATTGGTCGAAACGGGTGTGGGAAATCGACTTTGTTACACGCTATTGCCCGTTTACTAAAACCACAAATAGGTAGCATTTTTCTTGATGACCAGGATATTATGAAAATGAAATCAAAAGAAGTCGCTAAAAAGCTAGCTTTTTTGCCACAGTCACCTATCGCACCCGATGGCGTATCAGTGGAACAATTAGTAAAACAAGGCCGCTATCCTTACCAACGTACATTCAGCCAGTGGACAAAGAAGGATGAACTAGCTGTTAGCCATGCTTTAACTGTAACAAACATGGGGGAATTACAAAATAGACAGGTTCATGAATTATCTGGCGGACAGCGTCAAAGAGCTTGGATTGCCCATATTCTTGCCCAAGATGCGGATACCATTCTATTAGATGAACCAACAACATATTTGGACGTAAAGCACCAAATCGAAATCTTGGACCTGCTGTATGATGTAAATAGAGATGAGGGCAGGACAATCATCATTGTGTTGCACGATATTAATTTAGCTTGCCGTTATGCGGATCATCTTGTAGCGATAAAAGATCAAAAGGTTTTTATTCAAGGTGCTCCTGAAAAAGTGATAACGAGCGGAAACGTCGAAGCTATTTTTGGACTGAAATGTCGTGTCGATGTAGATTGGCAATTCGGTACGCCAATCTGTTTCGCGGAAGGAAAAGGGAGATTGTTAAAATAAATAATGTTGATGTGGATGGATGTAAATCGTTTCAATTGATCAAAAGTGTTTTGTCAGTAAATGTTGATATCACTGACACTAGTAGCAAAATAGACTTTTAATTTATACAGTTGGGAATTAAAGGTTTAAATTACAGGATATGTGGTAATGATACTTGGAAGGCGATTTCATTTATTTATAGATGGGGTCGTCTTTTTATTGCCAAAAATTATAACAACAGATGAAATAGAGTACTGACTAAATAACCGAAAAGAATGTAGCCACAGAAAGATTTGACCGGTACAACTTTTAGGTTATGCATGATGAATTCGGTGATGCTTGTAGCTGCAATGAGTCCAATGGAAGTTCCCATTAGTACTCCTTGTGCTTTTGTAGACAGATTCATGTATTGTCCAATCCAAATAAATAAACTAAAGAATACAGATAAGCCGAGGAAACAAAAAAATAACGTCCATGCTTTTTTTCCTTGCGAAACAAATGCAGTTGTAAGTGCAAAGCCTTCCGGAAGATGATGCAAAATGACTGAAGCTGTAATTGTGATTCCAACTATCGAATTCCCCATCAAGCTGCCGATGGCCATGCTTAGGGGAATCGTATGGATTAGTAAGGCAATCATTAGTAAGTATACGGATGAGTTTTGAGAGCTGGATGGATGGGTCATGCTGCGAAGCATTATGAAAAAGAGAACCCCGGCTAGTACGCCAATAAGGATTCCGAAAGGCTTGTACATCTTCAGCACGCTTGGAATGATATCGAGAGCCAATAATCCAACTAAAAATCCGCCGCATAGGAGTGATAATCCGGCGGTTGAATGTTGGAATAGCTTAGATACGAGCCAAGCGATTCCTCCTCCGATGCTTATACTGAAAAATAGAAGTCCGCCAAGTATCATTGCGCTCAATTTCATCATTCCCCGCCTCATTCACATCATAAAACCTCTCTACAAACTATATGCAATTCGCTGGTTTGTATGAAAGTGCCATTGGTAAAAATGAAACCCGTAGTGGGCGCTTTACTTTCTGGAGGAACATCAACAAAAAAAGCCAAGGTTGAGCACGCGGCCCAATCTTGGCTTTTCCTTGTACCTATTTTTTCTTTTTGGAATACGGTCTCACCATCAGCCCCATCTCTATACGTTCTTTGTTAAGGGCTTTATAGAACGAAATCATCATCAAGATGATAACGAAGGAGAAGGGGAGCGCGGCGATGATCAATGCATTCTGCAGTGCCGTCAGTCCGTTGGCGGAGAGAAGTATTGTTGCGACTGCCGCTTGAGCGATACCCCATGTTAATTTTACGATATTTGATGGATTAAGCGATCCGTATGTCGTTTGCATTCCGAGGACGAATGTAGCTGAATCCGCGGATGTGATGAAAAAGATTGCAATGAGTATGATGGCCACGATTGATAGTAGCATCGATAATGGCATCTCATTGAAAACGGCGAAAAGTGTTTCTTCGGTTTTCAGTCCCGATAGGTCGATACCTTTCATTTGGACGTCCATTGCTGTGGCTCCGAAAACGGAAAACCAGAAGAAGCTAAGGACTGTCGGCAATAACAAAACACCGACCAGGAATTCGCGGATAGTTCGCCCACGCGAGACTCGGGCAATGAATATGCCGACAAATGGTGCCCAAGAAATCCACCATGCCCAATAAAAGATTGTCCAATCATTAATCCAAGCACGATTGCTATCGTTAAGTGGTGCGGCCCGGAAACTCATACGAGGCAAGTTTTGCACGTAGGATCCTATTGAGTCTGTAAATGTATTGAAGATTAACAAAGTAGGCCCGAGAACGATGACAAGAACGAGTAATATGACCGCGAGTACCATATTGATATTAGATAAATATTTAATCCCTTTCCCTATGCCTGACCAAGCAGATGCAACAAATAAAATTGTAACGACTACGATAATGACTATTTGTACGGGGAAACTGATGGGCAAATTGAACAGATACGCTAATCCGCCGTTTATTTGAATCGCACCGAATCCTAAAGTTGTTGCGACTCCCACCACTGTCGCAAATGCGGCGAGTACATTAATCAACGTACCAAGCGGACCATTCATCCGGTCGCCAAAAAGTGGCTTTAACGTCGAGGAAATCAAACCGGGCTCTCCTTTACGAAATTGGAAATAAGCAAGAGCCATGGCGACGACAGCGTAAATCGCCCAGGCATGGATGCCCCAATGAAAGAATGTATAGCGCATCGATTCAATGAAGGCGGCATCGGTTTCAGGATTTGCCGTTGCCGGGTTTATGGCAAAGTGGGACAAAGGTTCCGCCGCACCCCAAAAGACGAGCCCAATCCCCATGCCTGCTGAAAAAAGCATCGAGAACCAGCTCATCCGGGAATACTCAGGTTTTTCATCCGGCTTACCAAGTGTGATTTGTCCCATTGGGCTTACGATGAAGTACAGGGTGAATAAAACGATTCCGGTGACAACGAGTAAATAATACCAACCGAACGATGATGTTATAAAGTCCTTCATGTTGTTTGTTACATTTTCAAAGCTTTCGGGCGCGAAAGCCCCATACGAAACAGCTAGTACGACTAGTACTAGCGTAATCCAAAAAACGTTTGATATTTTTTTCATATAATCACCTATTTTTCTTATGAGATAATGACACACACCAGTTAAAGTAATCTTATCCAATATACTTCATCGCCATGCACGAGCATTTAATTACATTCCCTATTGCTATCAATAGTAAACAAATGAAAAAATCGATTCCACTTAACGATGGAATCGATTTTTTCATTGTGTGAGTACAAATAATATCATATAAAGTTATTTAAAAACAGGAGAACCTATCGATTTGGTTAAGATCGATACCCATGTATTCCCATCTTCTTTGTCTACTGCGCCATCTGTAGCCGGCAACTGAAGTCCGCCCTACGAAGACGGGAAAGAACCAGAAACCTTGTCTTCTCGACAGCCAAACAAATGTATAGCGATAGAGACAACCGCGGATAGCTCCAGGGTCTACAGCAAACAACTGTGTACTCGGATAGGCCGGTGTTGTGGTCGGCGGCGGACCAGATGGACCTCGCTGACCAGGCTGTTGTCCCGGAAAGCCTCCTCCTGGTGGAAATCGTGGTGGTCCCTGTCCTGGAAAGCCTCCTCCTGGCGGAAACCCTGGTGGTCCCTGCCCTGGAAATCCTCCTCCTGGCGAGAATCCTGGTGGCCCCTGTCCCGGAAATCCTGGCATTCCGCGACCCGGCATCCCTTGCCCCGGTGGGAAACCTTGCACATAGTATCCTGACATATCTTGCCCTGACGAGAAACCTTGCATATCATAATGTGGCATCCCTTGCCCTTGCGAAAAATCGGGCATACCCATCCCAGGCGACCATCCTTCGTTCCCATACCCTGGCATACTTTGCGCCGGGTTTCCTTCATATCCTTCAGGTAATCTCGGGAACCATTGCTGTTCCCCTTGACCACCTGGTTGCATGTTAACCATCCGTCCACTCCTTCCAAGTGATTCCCCATATTCTATGCGACAATAAATGAAATGCCTGGACTGTTAGAATAAGAAATTTTTCTCGGATTATCAGGTCTAATGTAATAAGAGAGGTTTTGACCGAGATAGTGGTAGCGGAAAATTTGGCATCAGTCGTACAGAACCGAGGCTGTCGTAGAGTTTCTCCATTCCGTCGTACAGTTCGTTGAATCAGTCGTACAGAATCGCGGCTGTCGTAGAGTTTCCCCATTCCGTCGTACAGTTCGTTGAATCAGTCGAACAGAATCGCCGCTGTCGTAGAGTTTCTTCATTCCGTCGTACAGTTCGTTGAATCAGTCGTACAGAAACGCGGCTGTCGTAGAGTTTCTCCATTCCGTCGTACAGTTCGTTGAATCAGTCGTACAGAAACGCGGCTGTCGTAGAGTTTCTTCATTCCGTCGTACAGTTCGATCATCAGATTATCTACTTGTATAGACTCCAACGCTTTACTCCACTACAACAGCACCATATTAGCACAGACTAAATTTTCGGATAATTGGTCATTAAAGTGTTTTCATCGTGTACGATAGTACTAGATTAGTAAGGAGGGGTTCGGAATGGGGGAAGCATCTGAACGGGTTATCCGTTACCGGGGGACTGAACTGAATACGAAGGGGTGGCAGCAGGAAGCGGCCCTTCGCATGCTGATGAATAACTTGGATGCAGAAGTAGCGGAGCATCCAGATGATCTTGTCGTTTACGGTGGCATTGGAAAGGCGGCGCGAAATTGGGAGTCGTTTGACGCAATTGTCCGCTCGTTGAAAGAACTGGAAAATGATGAAACGCTACTTGTGCAATCGGGGAAACCGGTGGCGATATTCAAGTCACATACAGACGCACCGAAAGTGTTGATTGCGAACTCAAATCTTGTTCCTGCCTATGCCAACTGGGAGCATTTTCATGAGCTCGATAAAAAGGGACTCATGATGTACGGACAAATGACGGCGGGAAGCTGGATTTATATCGGTTCGCAAGGAATCGTGCAGGGGACATACGAAACGTTCGCGGAATTGGCGAAGCAGCATTTCGGGGAGTCACTGAAAGGGACGATTACACTGACTGCCGGACTTGGTGGCATGGGTGCCGCACAACCGCTTGCGGTAACGATGGCTGGCGGCGTTTGTATCGGTGTTGAAGTGGATGAAACACGGATAGATCGCCGGATTGAAACGCGATATACCGATGTAAAGACAGATTCACTTGACGAGGCGATCCGTCTTGCGGAAGCAGCGAAAAAAGATGGCCGTGCACTGTCAATCGGCTTGCTGGGCAATGCGGCGGAAATTCTACCTGCAATGATTGCAATCGGCTTTAATCCAGACGTGCTAACTGATCAGACATCTGCGCATGATCCGCTGAACGGTTATATTCCAGCAGGTATGTCACTCAGCGATGCTGCAAAACTACGCTCGGATAACCCGGAGGAGTATGTAAGACGCTCCAAAGCAGCGATGGCAAAACATGTTGAAGCAATGATCGACATGATGGATAAAGGTGCAATCACGTTCGACTATGGAAACAATATCCGCCAAGTGGCTAAAGATGAAGGCGTTACACGTGCATTCGATTTCCCAGGATTCGTACCTGCTTATATCCGTCCGCAGTTTTGCGAAGGGAAAGGACCTTTCCGGTGGGTGGCATTGTCAGGAGACCCTGAAGATATTTACAAAACGGATGAAGTCATTTTACGTGAATTCAGTGCCAACAAACATTTGTGCAACTGGATCCGGATGGCGCAGGACAAAATTGAATTCCAAGGATTGCCGTCGAGGATTTGCTGGCTGGGCTACGGTGAACGTGCTCGGTTCGGAAAAATCATTAATGACATGGTCGCTTCGGGTGAATTAAAAGCGCCGATTGTAATTGGGCGGGACCACCTCGATTCCGGATCCGTCGCTTCGCCAAACCGTGAGACGGAAGCGATGAAAGATGGCTCGGATGCTGTGGCAGACTGGCCCCTATTGAACGCGATGATCAATGCGGTCGGCGGAGCGACCTGGGTTTCCATTCATCACGGGGGCGGCGTAGGCATGGGCTACTCGATACACGCAGGTATGGTCATCGTTGCGGATGGGACGAAAGAGGCGGAAGCCCGGATCGAGCGCGTCTTAACAACAGACCCAGGTATGGGCATTGTCCGTCACGTAGATGCGGGCTATGACCTTGCAGTGAAAACAGCACGGGAAAAAGGGGTCAACATCCCGATGATGGCAAAAGAGGTGATTGAAGAATGACTACTATCGTTTGGATTAAACACGCAGCGCAGCTCGCAACACTAGCGCAAGCAGGCACGGCTCCGCGGATAAAAGAAGCGATGAATGACTTGTCAATTATAGAAGACGGTAGTATTTGGATAGAAGATGGAATCATTCAAGCGGTCGGAACAACTGAAGAATTGGAAGAGCAATTCAAAGACCGCGTTCATGAAGCTGACATTACAGACGCAACTGGCCATCTTGTCACTCCAGGCCTTGTCGATCCGCATACGCACGTCGCATATGGCGGCAGTCGCGAACGTGAATTTGAAATGCGGCTTGAAGGCGCGACCTATATGGAAATCATGAATGCGGGCGGCGGTATTCACGCGACAACAAGAATGACACGTGAAGCGACAGAGGATGAACTTGTCGAGCAGTCGAAGAGACGTCTCGATTCATTTCTGAAACATGGTGTCACGACTGTCGAAGGGAAAAGCGGTTACGGCTTGGATTTAGAAACGGAACTGAAACAGCTTCGCGTCATGAAACGCTTGCAGGAAGAACATGCGGTTGACCTGGTGCCAACATTCATGGGTGCACATGCGGTCCCGTCAGAATTCAAAGGTCGGGAAGACGATTATATCGATTTCGTCGTCAATGAAATGCTGCCTGCTTTCTCCGATGAAAAACTTGCGGTCTTCAACGATGTGTTTTGCGAAGTCGGCGTATTCACCCCTGAACAATCGGAACGGATTTTAGAAGCCGGCAAAACATATGGCTTGATACCGAAAATCCACGCAGATGAAATTGAACCATATGGCGGTGCAGAATTGGCAGCGAAAGTCGGAGCGATTTCCGCGGAGCATTTATTGAAAGCATCTGATGAAGGGATCAAAGCGATGGCTGATACCGGGACAATCGCTTGTTTATTGCCAGCGACTGCTTTATTCCTCAGGGAAAGGGCGGCGGAAGGGCGCAAGATGATTGACGCCGGAGTGCCGGTCGCCATCTCGACAGATTGCAATCCGGGATCTTCGCCGACGACATCGATGCCACTTGTCATGAACTTGGCGTGCATATCGATGCGACTTACACCGGCAGAAGCCTTGACCGCGGCGACATACAATGCGGCATGCGCCATCAAAATGGAAAACGAGACAGGATCGCTAGCGCCGGGTAAACAAGGCGATGTCGTGTTATGGGCTGTTTCAAACTACCAAGAACTCCAATACTTGTTCGGCGTGAACCACGTCAAATCTGTCTGGAAAAAGGGCGTAAAAGTCGTTGGATAAGTCACTTTGACTAAAGGATGGTTGCCATGATTGAATTAACAGGTTCATCTCTTCGCCTGAGTCAGATGCAAGAAATACTATATGGGAAATCCGGGGTTTCATTGAACAAAGAAGCTTTGGAACGTGTCAATAAGAGCCGTGCCGCAGTCGAAAAAATTGTTCGGGAGGACAGGACAGTATACGGTATCAATACGGGCTTCGGTAAATTCAGTGACGTGAAAATCGATGAGAAAGATACGAAAGCTTTGCAATTACACTTGATCCGGTCTCATTCATGCGGTGTCGGAGAAGCATTTCCTGAAACCGTTTCACGTGCGATGGTCGTTCTCAGATTGAATGCTTTGCTGAAAGGATTCTCAGGGATTCGTTCCGAAGTATTGGAACGGTTCGCTTATATGGTGAATCATCACATACACCCCGTCATTCCGCAGCAAGGTTCGCTCGGTGCTTCGGGCGACCTGGCGCCATTATCCCATCTGGCACTCGTATTGCTAGGCGAAGGATTTGTGTGGAAGGACGGATTGCATGTACCTTCAGCGGATGTTTGGGCAAATCATGGCATGTCGCCTATTGTGCTCGAAGCGAAAGAAGGACTCGCGCTCATTAATGGAACGCAAGCGATGACTGCACAAGGCGTCGTCAATTATTTGGAGGCGGAATCGCTCGCATATGATAGTGAATGGATAGCTGCAATGACGATGGAAGCATTGCACGGAATTACAGACGCTTTTCATCCGTCGATCCATGAAGCACGCGGCTACCCCGAACAAGTGGATGTGGCGGCGAGGATGCTGGATTGGCTAGAAGGAAGTCAGCTTACGACCATCCAGGGGGAAAAGCGTGTTCAAGATGCCTATTCCATCCGCTGTATTCCACAAGTGCACGGCGCGAGCTGGCAAGTGCTTGGTTATGTAAAAGAAAAGCTAGAGATCGAGATGAATGCTGCGACCGACAATCCGCTTATTTTCGACGATGGCGATACAGTCGTATCTGGCGGGAATTTCCACGGTCAGCCGATTGCGTTTGCGATGGATTTCTTGAAGCTGGGCGTGGCAGAACTTGCAAGTATATCGGAGCGTCGTATCGAGCGGCTTGTCAATCCCCATTTGAATGAAGGACTGCCGCCGTTCCTCAGTCCGGAACCCGGATTGCAATCAGGCGCGATGATCTTGCAATATTCAGCAGCTAGCCTCGTTTCTGAGAATAAAACACTCGCACACCCCGCATCCGTCGATTCAATTCCTTCCTCCGGCAATCAGGAAGACCACGTCTCAATGGGGACTATCGGCGCAAGGCATGCACATGCCATCATTAAAAACGCGAGACATGTACTCGCAATCGAAGCCCTCTGCGCGTTGACCGGCTGTCACATCCGGGGAGCAGAACAGATGGCTCCCAAAACCCGTGACAAGTTCGCTCAACTTGGTGAAATTGTCGGGCCGATTGAAGAGGATCGTATTTTCACACCCGATATTGAAAAAATTGCTCGATTTCTCGTTGGGTGAACTAGTAAAGCCGAAACCGAATATACCTAACCCGTTCAGTTGAGTGGTACAAAAATTTAAATACCGCCTCAAATAACACGAAATTATAGTACAAATTAGCATTGCTTTCTAGCAGTGCTTTTTAAATGTTTATCGTATTATTCCAGTACTAAAAGGAAACTAATTTTTAATGTGGAATGACTATTGAAAGAGGTAGGGCTAAAATTCTCACTTGTAGTGAACTGTTATTCAATTAACGGAGTAGTATAGTTCATTGATTGAATATTGGAACTGTTGATGAGATATGAAGGGGGTATACTAAATGTTACAATATGTACAGTACAATCAAGAAAATATAGGGAAAACCATCATCGCTATACCAGCACTTGGTGAACGGAAGGAAATTTTTGAAGCATTAGCAAAAAGTTTACCAGAATTTCGTTTTGTGGCAATTGATTTACCAGGGCATAATAACTATACTTTCCATGAAGATTATTCAATCGAAAAATATGTAGTTGATATAGATAATCTATTAGATCAATTATCAATTTCAAAAGCTCATTTTATAGGCAATTCAATTGGGGCGTGGATTATACAAAACTATTATAAAAACTATCCTAAATCTGTTCATACTTTAACATTGATGGACGGTGGTTATTATTTTATTGGAGACTACGAAGAAATTGAAATAGGAGAAATTGAACTACCTATCATAGAAAAACTTGAGGATTTACAGGAGGCTATTAATCAACAAGTTGATTCAATGGATAAGCTACCATCAAGCAGTAAAGAATTGTTTGAAAATTATTTACTCAAAAACTTTACTCAAAAAGATGGAGTTTTTGTTCATCATAGTAACGTGAATGCATTAAATACGCTTTCAAAAGCTGTTGTGGAAAAAAACTATTGTATTCAGCAAACCCAGGAATTACCTGTTTTATTGTTACTAGCTGACCAAGGGAAAGATAACAAGGAAGAAGAAAAAATAAATAGTTTTCTAATATCAAATAATTATGCGACTGTAGAACGTATTCCCGATAGTTATCATTTTTTACCTATTACCAATACAAATGATGTGTCAAAACACTTTAAAAAACTGACATTCTTATTGAACTAAAGGGGCAGGTTAGTTGAGTAAATATATGGTATATTTATTTATAGAGGGGTTCTTTAGTGAAAATTTATGGGCTACCTAGGTAAGCTCTTTTCCTTCTTGAACTAACGGGCCAGATTGTGATAAACAAATGATGGAGGAGAAGAAAATGGATGTTAAAAGAAAATTCGGAGCACTAATTTTAACGAGTGTTATTGTAGTGTCTGTGGTATTTTGGTACACGCAACAAAAGCTATATAGTACAGAGCAGGTTATGAACTCATTGTGGGATAAGTATGAAGTACAAAGTTATCAAATTGGTGATACTGATCCGGTTATATCGATAGATGTATATGAAAAAAATGATATACCTGAAGTTGAAAAGTATTTAAAAGCCAAATTGTCTAAAGATGATTTAGAACACTATGAAATCGAGGTATTTTCTCGGTGGTCGTGAATTCTTCGGTGAGACGACAATAAACCATTTTCCACAATCGGCTGCCTTTACATGGCAGTTTTTCTTATTGAGTAATGTAGTAAAGTGCTTCCGTGAACGGGTGTTATGTCTACTAAGGTGCATGCAGCATACAACCTTGTTCAACTAACGAAGCAGGTTAGTTGAAAAGTGTTGCTTAACTTGTGTTCAACTATCGAGCCAAATTACTACATAAACTACGGGAGGAGAAGTAATGAAAAAAATATATAAAGCTACCCAAGTACTCTTAGTGATATTATTTATTGCGATAGTTATGGTTAGCAGCTATTCTACAACGGCAGTAAATGTATTAGGGATAATAGGTATAGCGGTTTCTTCGTTTTATATTTATTTACATAGAAAACTTAAAAGGGATTACGTTCAAGATTAAGTCAGCAATAGGGCGCGATTGTTATATAAGCGTCGCTGTTCTTCTTCAACTAACGAGGTGCTTTACTTCAAGATGGAGTAAAGCCTTTTTTCCTTGTTGAACTAAAGGGGCAGTTTAGTACAATAAGCAGAAATGGATTTTGTTAATTTCGGCTGGAAGATTTCCTGAAATTCGGAACCTCTATACGGTTCAAACGTATTAAAGTAAAGGGCATATTAGTGAATGAAAAACTAAACTTATATTGGGGGAGAATTAATTGAAGATTGACCATTTAGTTGTAAATGTTGATAGTTATGTACAAGAAGATGAAAATTTTATTAAGAAAGTTCACTCTATAGGTCTTCCGTATGAACCGAAATGGGGAAAGGGTACAAAAGGATTTAAGGTATCAAATATATGGATTGGGAATGAATATTTTGAATTGATTAAAATCAAAACAAAAGATGGTGGGGGTTGGATAGAAAGCTGGACTGAGGACTATCATAGTGGGCATAGAGGACTTATTGGTTTTGCATTAGAAGTAGATGATATTGAAGCAACATATCTGAATCTCATTAGACAGAACATTCGAGTATCAACGCCAGAACCTTTAAAATTCCAATGGTTCTTTAAACTATTAAGTAAGACAATGCCTTGGAAAAATTCATATTTACCTAAATTTGAAGGAATGCCTTTTCAATTTTTCTTACAACAGCTTAATGATGAAAAAAGCAAAGTATTTATGCAAAAATATATGGTGCCGAATAGTAGGGAAAAGAACATTAATGGAATATTAGAAGTAAAGGTTTATGGCACATTGACAGAACAAGATAAAAATATAATAAAAGCACTTTTTCAAGATTATAAAATAAATGATAGTACAATCACTGTTTCCCTTGGAAGACAAATCATTTCTTTTATAGAATCTAAAAAACATTCAGTTGAAGTAATATTGGACTGTGAGAATGAAAAGAAATCAACTAAACAACTTGAAATAGGAAACAACTTAATAATTAAAACTGGTTGATTTCATACATATGTCTTATTCAACTAACGGGTGCTTTACTGAAACAACAACAACAACAATGCTTTTCTCATTGTGCTAACGGGACAGATTTTGGAGGGATAGAAATGGCAAGGTTTATTGACGATTTAGCTGGAGCTATCTACGATTTCTTTACGTTTATTTTTACGAGTATTTGTTATCTTGTCGCTGGGATGTTAATTGTCGGAGTCCCACTCTATCTAATTGCCTTAGTATTTAGTATGTTGAACTAACGGGTAGTTTAGTTCAACAAGGCTTTTGGTTTAAATGGTAAAATATGTTTGGAAGGGGTTTTCTAAAACGACATTAGCCATTTTTATCATATTAGCGAATAGAGGGAGTTAAATGACTAATTTTTTCTTAATACTTATGAGCTTTTTTATTGTAATTGCAAATATTATTGGATTTATATCTTACAAAAAAAAGAAAAATTTATATTTTGCTGCTTTTATAATATTGTTATTAGCAGTTTTATTTGGGGCAATCGGTGGAGCATTAGCAGTATTTATTATTCGTGATGCTTTTGCAATATTTTATGGTTTGCAACTAGGACAATATCTAATAGTAAATAGTGTCATCGTTTTTTTTATTGCAATTTTAGTAACTGTAATAAAGAAATTTAGGAACTGAAGAATGTAATTCACGATTATATTCAATTAACAGGGCAGTTTAGCTTATTAAGGATTAGTAATAAAATGAAAGAAAAACGAGGTATTAATATGTTTCTTAATGATTATATGAGTGAGAAGTTCCCTAATTTAAAACTAAAACCACCACTTTTTTATAATTGGGATACAGGTATTCGATTTGAGTTGGGCAATCCTGATGATAATGATGAAGTAAGTTATATGAAGACTGTCTATCATCGTTCTTTATCTATTTTCAAAAGCCTTCATTCTGTTGATGATGAAATAGTTATAGTAGCAAACGTACATCATGATGACGAACAAAATTTATTAAAAAGAAGAAAACTAAAGATATTTAACCATTATATAAAGTCTAAAAATGTCTTATATAGACTGCAACATAAGGTTATTCCATATGTCTTTGAAGATGAGTACGACATCTACGACTTTGAAACGCATAGATACACACTTCAATGTAATGTATCGGACGTAAAGTACATTAACTTCATAAAAGCAATTTGTAATCACGACATGGATATTAAACCTAAAATATATCATGATGTATTTATTATCAATAAAACCAAAAATACAATTTTTCATATTTACGATGACAGAGGTTGTGATGTTTTATCCTTAGACAAAGAGTCTTTAGGTCATTTATATAAAAAATACAACGATTGGATTTTAGATTATGACAGGAGTGCAATTGATAAAACATTTCAATAATCGACGTAATTCCTCAACTAAAGGGGCGGGTTAGTTGAAGAGTGTAGTTTAACTTGTGTCCATACATCTATACTAGCTCCACTGGCATGAGGCTAATTCAGTTTATGTATATCGTGTTTCTATGGGGGCTGCCCATTCTGTTTACTTGGCGTTCTTTCAGCAAAATGGAAAAAGAGAAACGGCGCGAGATTAGTAAAGAAATTAAAGCTCCTTTATTTATTTTAGGAGTTGCACCTATAATTATTGGTTTGCTTGTGATTCTTACTGGTTCTGTTTCGGCACCAGGAATAAAAGTCTTACAACATTCGGGAATTGGTTTAGTGTTTTTTGGTTGGTGTGTAGTGTGGGTGGAAGGATTGGTAAACAGAAATAAAAGTACGGCGAAAAGTATTGCTATGATCGTAATGTGGATAATTGACATAGTTACTTATATTTATCTGTTTTAAACATTCGGACACGAGTGTGTAAAAAGCAAGTTCCCTTTTCACATCATAAATTTAGAACGTTAACGCTTTTTCTTCTTGTACTTGGATTAGCTTAATAGCTAATCCTTTTTTTATTGAAATAAGGTGTTTACCTTTTGGAAGGTTAATCGTTATCTAAGTAGGAGGGGGATTATGGATGAAGAATTAGGGCTTTATTTAGAAAGGAAATTAAAAGGCGTCTATTATGTCTTACTGAAAATGGGCGCAAAAAAAGAAGATGCCGAAGATATTTTACAGGAGACAGCATATCGTTTTGTCCAGCTATTAGATGGTGTTGATGAAAGGTATATGGATGCATGGCTTTATCGAGTAGCTATCAATTTATTTTATGATGGCTTGAAGAAACAGAAGACATTGGGTCGTTATCTAGCGCTTTTTGAAACTGATGATTTACTTGATTTATATACTCCCGAGCAATCCTTGATTGATGGAGAGTTTGAAAAACAAATGAAAATAGCCATGACTAAACTAAGACCAAAAGATACTGAAATTCTGCTTTTGAAGTATAGTGCAGGATTTTCATTAAAAGACATAGCTCATTTATTAGAAACAACAGATAAATCAATAAAGACTCAGTTGGCAAGGGCAAAAAAACGATTACGAAAAATAATTGAGGAGGATACTTATTTTGAGTGAAAAATCTATTTTTGATCCAAAGGATACATATCAACCAACAATAAAAAAAGCAAAGAAAAAGTCTTTGAAACGGACAATTTTGGTTTCAATAGCTGTGACATTAACTACAGTAATAGTAGGAGTAGTTATTTTTTTAGCAGCGCATCTTTACATGCAAAAAACGATGACCGATTATTATAATTTGCAAGTGAGTAAATCAATAGTACGTGGAGCAAATATTACTTTAGATAATGGTGGAGCAAGCAGCTATGGTATTGAATCGGCGATTACACAAGATCAGTATAGAAAAAACATTGACGGCATCCCGTATACTTGGTATAACGAACAAACTCTTTATAAAATTTATGACAAACCGACTACATTACTTGATACAAGAATAACATCGTTTGATGGTGAGCAATATTATCGGAATGGTCAACGAGTGATGAACTTCTTATATCCTCGAATGAAAAGTTCAAATGATGACATTGCCCTGCTAACCTCGCTAGATAGTAAAGACAAAATCGAAGTAGCGATTTCTTTCAAAGAAGAACTACCTGTAGATAAGATGTTGGAAGTTTTCCCAACAGCACAGTGGGCTTGGGTTATTGATCCGATGAATAGAGATTCATTCGACAGCTCGTTGAAAGAAATAGGTTCTGATTATGTTAGCTATGTTATTAGCGAATATGCTTATGGTTTTTCAATTCAGCCAGAAAGCACAATTGAACAAAACGTGGAAGAATTTAAACAAGGATTGCAAAGATTATCCGAAGAACAAAATAACGAAGAGCGATTGTTAGAAAAAATACAAGGTGAGCTACAAGTGGGAGGAATTGTTATAACAGGTACCGTGGAAGAAATATTACCAATGATGGAACAAGAACAAGTTAATTATGTAAGTGTTGGTGTTATTATTCCTCAATAATGAATGAAGCTTTATTCTTATTCAACTAACGGGGCAGTTTAGTTGAGTAAAAAAAATGAATTGGAGGTCGAACAGATATGAAACGAGAGGGAATTGTTAAATGGTTTAAAGAAGAAAAGGGTTATGGTCGTATTATGCTTGACGGTGAGGATGGAAATCATGTTTTTGTTCATTTCAGTTCGATTTTACCTGATAAAGAAAGATTTCCGAATGGATTCATATTCCTTAAACAAGGTCAAAAAGTATCCTTTGATTTAATTGAAAACCCAAATTCTACTGACCAAAAGCAAGTTGCAGAAAATGTAATCATTATCTCTGACTAAAAAATTCTTCTTCAACTAAAGGTGCAGGTTAGTTGAAGAGTGTTGTTTAACTTTAGTTCAACAATCGGGCCATTTAATTGAATAAGATTACACAAAAAGTCGATTTCCCAACGTATAGGAAATCGACTTTTTTAGATTAAATTTTTGCCCAATTATAAAAGCTTAACTTTAAGTTCCTTCGATGAATTTAAAAAATACCGTTGACTATTCAGTTGAACTGTATTACATTGTTACAAAGTCAAACTATATAGTTGAACTGAATAAGGGGTGAGAATATGAAACATAAATTATTGCCGTTGTCTGAAACCATGCATTATATTTTATTAGCCCTACGTGAACCACTCCATGGCTATGCTGTAATGCAGAAGATAGAAAAAATAAGTAATGGTACTGTTATTTTAGCTGCTGGTACATTATACGGTGCTATTGAAAACTTGAATAAACATGGTTGGATTGAACCTGTTGGAAATTCGGGTCGGAGAAAAATTTATATGATAACTACAGAAGGAAGCGCCATTTTGAAAATGGAACAAGAAAGGCTATCGCATATTTTATCATTGTACGAAGGGAGTGAATCAAATGAAGAAGTTTAACGTATTTTTTAATTTTGAAAAAGAAGAGCAATGGCTGAACGAGCAATTACAAAAAGGCTATCGCTGTACAAATATTAGTGGATTAGGAATATACACTTTCAAAAAAACTGACAAAAGATTTGTTATGCGACTTGATTATCAAGATTATTTACCAAAGAAAAAGTTCGAGGAATATAAAGGGATTTATGAAGATTTTGGTTGGATCTATATAAAAGGGTACTGGCTGGGTGGAATACGGTATTGGCAAAAAGAAGAGGATGATCAAAATGAAATCTTTTCGGATCGCCAATCAAAGGGTAATTATTATAAAAGATTAATGGGTTATTCATTTGCGTTGGGTATGCTGTGTTTGGTTTATTCTTATATGCTCTACAAAGATCATTCGGGATTATATTTTGAAGGTCTTTGGAGTATGAAAGGTGCATTATTTTGGAAAGCATTCTTATTTGAAACTCCATTTGTCCTTTTGAAGTTGCTTCCCGCCTTACTGGTTGTGTTCTTTGGTAGCAGTTTTTATAAAGCTTATCGAAAGTATTCAATGTTAAAAGAAAAATAATATGTTAGGGAGTTAAGTATGAACTTTTTTAATCCAAAGAAGTAATTGAGGATAATGTATCTACCACAATCGGGTGCTTTAGTGAAAATTCGGCTGCTCCTTCCATGGCAGCTTTTTCTTTTTGAATTAAAGCACCCTATCGTTGAATAAGAAAGTATAGTAGACTAAATTAACTGAACAATCCATTTTTTGATAACCGATTAAATTTATGGGTTTTAAGGAGAGAGTAAGATGAAAATAGCAACAATATCGCAAGTAAGTTTATCAACGTCAAGATGTATAGGTGTAAGCTTCTTATTACTCTCAGCCTTACTCGTATCTATTAGCCAGGTATATTATGCAAATCAAGTTCAGGGCGTACATCCCTTTTTATTCACAGGTGTAAGCTTTTTTATTACAGCAATAATTTTCAATGTGATTGCATTGAAACAACGAGGAGGACGGTTCAATATTTCGGTGCAGAAATACTCTAATGATTTAGTAAAGTTGAATGTTAGTTCTGTTTTGGCGTTCATGGGATTTTATTATGCATTGAAATTTATCGAACCTGCAATCGTAAGTTCGCTTGAGATGGGGGTCGGCCCCTTTTTTGTAATTGTTGTAACCGCAATAATTACAAAGAAAAAGATACGAGCGACACGAGCACAGTGGATAATTACAATCGGCACGTTCGCAGCCAGTTTATTGTTAATGATGACAGCATTGCTTGGGCTATCTGGTGTGAAGGTAACAAATAATACTGACTTTGTTTATGGTATCACTGCCTCCGTTTTATGTGGATTAGGTGCCGTGTTATGTACGATTTATTCGAAAAGATTAAGTAATGCAGGTTGGACAAGCTCGTCTATTTTAGCGCATCGTTTTTACGGTATTGTCGTTATTTCATTTTTGATGACGTACGATATTTTGCCAACGTATTTGATGGCAAATATAGATTGGATTATACTTGTAACAATTTTCGGTGTAGCGATTCCAACATTTTTGTTGCAAAAAGGTATTCAATATTGTGAACCGTTTGTTGTCATGATGTCCATCTGTTTTATACCTGCTTTCACATTTGTTTTCCAACTTGCCGATCCGCGTATAGAGTGGTCTACAACTTCATTGATTGGTGTTTTAATGCTATTTACATTAGGCGTTGCGAGTATTTTTTCGGAAAACAAATCGCAGTAATATTCGATAGTTAACTGGTGTCATGTATACCTGTTGTATATGGAGTGATTCGGCTGCCTTTCATGACAGCTTTTTCTTCCTGAACTAAAGGGGCAGGTTAGTTGAAGAAGGAAAATATGTTTAATAAGGCGGACTAATTCAATATAGAAAGCGGGTGATACTAATGATTATTTGGATAAATGGAGCATTTGGTTCTGGGAAAACTCAGGCTTCATACGAATTAAAAAGAAGGATTCCCAATTCCCTTGTCTATGATCCAGAAAATATAGGTTTTTTTATTAACAGGAATATACCCAAAGAAATTAGAAAAGGTGATTTCCAAGATTATAGTATCTGGCGAGAGTTAAATTACATTACTTTAAAATACATAGATAGTGAATATGACGGGGTTATCATTGTTCCAATGACCTTGGTGAATCCACAGTATTTTGAAGAAATTGTAGGGAAATTAAGAGATGATGGAGTGATTGTCAATCATTTTGTACTTTGGGCTTCTAAAGGAACATTACAAAAGAGGTTACGAAGCAGAGGGGAGAGAAAAAATTCATGGGGTGAAAAACAAATAGAGAGATGTATTCAAGGGTTATCAAAGAATATATTTAAACATCGAATAGAAACTGATAAATTGACAGTGGAAAGTGTAGTGGAAACAATTGCATCCATGTTAGACATTCAGTTACTCGATGACAACAGAAATAAATTCAAGAAGAGATTGGACAGAATTAAAACACAAATAAAACAGATACGATTTATAAATTAAATAGGTAACTTTCTTCAATTAACAAGTGCTTGAGTCAAGGAGAGCAATGTCCTTTAAGACGTTGCTCCTTTACATTTAAAAGTACTTCTGATAATACTCAATCCTTAGCCTTCCGCTTAATTGAGCGTATATCCTCGCACTATCACAAATCGGTTTCTAGTGTTTGAATAAAATCCTCAATATCAGTTAACTCGATTCCTTTGGTCTGATATTTCTCAAGCATTTTATTCAACAGGTCTTTTTTTACGGAAAATATGGAATCATCCAATACAATAACGCGATAACCTCTGTTTATGCCGCCCAAAGCTGTTTTGTAAACACAACTACTGGCATCTGCACCAACAATGTAAAGGGTATCAATCTCGTTTTTTATGAGATGATTTTCAAAAAATTCTACAGAAAAAGCATCAGTGCGGAGCTTGCTAAAAATGTTACCCGATTGAATGGATAATTCATTATATAAGTCTGCTCCATCACTATCGGCCTGATACATACCATTAGTAATCAATGAATCCAAAGGGTTTCCCGTAAACTCTTGCTTGGTGTAAATAATCTCCATTTTAGAGTCATTGGCATATTCGATAGCTGTATTGATGTTAGCCATTAACGGTTCCGTGTTGCCGTATTCGGAGATGCCCAAAGTGTCATTTTGGATATCTAATACCAGAAGTGCGCTTTGGGGGCTATCATATTTGGCGATTGAATCCCCCTTTGTAGCACTCGACAAATATACCAATCGTAAGGTAATAATTCCGAAACAAAGTACCAATATTCCACTAATGCTAATGAGTATCATACGAAAATTGCTCCCCTTATTCTTTGTTTTCATAACAGTCACCTCTTATTTATTTATCGTTTGGGGGTGTAATAATAGTTGCGAGAATATGCATACTTTGTTCCTCGACCAAAGCGTTTCTTGTTTGATAAGGAGCAATTATTTCTTTCAATTTATTTCCGATACCTACCATTTCTTCGACAGTTGCATAGATTGGAATTGCGCTGAAACCCGAACCATCCTCAACAATATTAATAGAAGACTTTTCAGCATAATTTTGAAACTCTTTCATCAATACAATGATAAAGTTCGTAAACAACTTAAAGTATGCTTCACCATCATTCTGCTCAACGATAGATTGGTTGACATTAAGAAAGCTCTCATTCAATGCGTAAACTTTCTCCTTTACGGCACGGACTTTATTTTCTGCAATAATCTTTAAAACCCCGCTTTCTACCAAACGATTTAATGTGCGATAGAGCGTGGCCTGAGGGATATCGTATTGTGATGCTAATAAATCTTTTGCTGTACACTCACCTTTTTCTTGAATAGAAAGTATGATTTGACTTTTAACTGGGTTGACAATGCAGTCCATTATTTCTTTAATGCTAATATCCATTTCGATAATCACCTCCCACTATTATCTATATGATTACATTCTCGTGTTGATAATATAAAAGTGAATAGTTTTTTACTTAGACATAACTTTCCATGGGGAGTAACGGGTTTAACGTTCTTTTGGTGAATTATTTTAACTAACAAGACAGGTTAGTGTGAGAAGGGAAATTTCTGAAACCTTTAATAAATTATTAACGACTAATAAGAAAAGTAGGTGAAAAATATATGAAGTTGAAGTTTTTATATTTAGCAATAACTGCATTTTTGATAATGTTAGTTGTCGGTTGTTCGACTAATCAACATGTAGGGGATCTCGCTAATACAGATAGTTATGAAAAGGTTGGAAAAATTGCTTGGGAGTTTATCGCAGAAAAAGGTTGGAATGACACAGCTAAAGATGGCTGGCAAAGTGCGATAGTTAAGAAAGAAATTGCTGATAATCGCTATGAATTGTTGGATAAAACTTATGAAGGAAAAGAGATATTATCCGTTTCATTTGAAGACAAAGAGAATGTTCTAGTCGGTACACCTATAATACTTGTTGACCCTGGTACCAACGAAGTGGTTGGCTATATGGCTGGTGAATAAATACAGTATTACTAAGCAAACGGGTACTTTACTTGAAGATTGTTGAGCTGCTTAGATGGCTCTTTTTCTTGTTCAATTAAAGGGCAGGTTAGTTGAACAAGAAATATATGGATTATTATAGTAAAGTATTTAAGAGTTTAAGAGACAATAGATGAAAACCAAATGATTGTAACGAATATGTTCAATCGATAAAGGTAACAGAACGTTATATTTTGAAGGGAGATAGAAGTATGAGGATATTATTTTATATTAGCATTTTTATTTCTGGACTAATTACTGCCTTTACGTTTTTCTTTGCACATAAATTAACTGTTCCATTTGACCCAGCAAAAGATTTATTAGGTGGTGGTAATGGTAATCCAGCTCTGTTTTTTGTTCTTGCTCCAGGTCTAGTTAGTTTCTATTTCTATTTTTCTTTGATTTTTGTATTCGAGAAACTTCATAAAAGTTTTTCTTTAACAAAGCAGAAATGGTTCAAGTATAGTTACTTACTCGTTTTCCTTTTTATTGGGGTGACTACGTTTTATAGAGCAATAATATACCGAAATTATATTAATACAAATCACCCATATATGGAGGTAGGGCTGCTTAGTCAATTTTCAAACCATATCTTCTTTAATATATGGACATTTATAGCATTGTTATCCTTTATAGGTTTTATATCATTTTGGACTAAGAAAAATTGATTAAGGAGGTCGATGAATGAAAATAAGTGTAATCGAAAAAATCTCGAATAGTTTTGTTAAACCGGGTAACTGTTATTCAACTAACGGGGCAGGTTAATTGAACAAGAAATTTGACTAAAATAAGGTGAAAACTTAAAGGGGTTATGGAAGCTGATGAGTATAGTTAATTATCTTGGTTGTAATTTTGATTTGCCTTACAGCGATGAAAGCAGTAATGAAAAAGTTTTAATTGATAACTTTTCGGATTACGAATTAGTCAAGAAACACTTCACAACTAAGAGGATATATGAGGTTTATACTGATCGATATGTAGGTATGTCATTTGATGCTGACAACAAAGACCTTTACTTAAGACAAAGTTACAAAGAAGCAAAGGAGAGTTTTCTTACATTATGTGATCTTTTAAATGGATACCTTGAAGAAGGAGATTATTGCGAGTTATATACTTGTTGGGTTGGACAAGAGGAAGAAGAAAGAAATTATGATTTTGACCAAACTATCAACCTTAATAACATTGACATCAACAACATCTCAATATTCGAGAAAACACTATTGGTAATAAGAAGATAATATTCGACTAACGGGGCAAGTTAGTGGAAGAGTGTTTTACAAAAAACTTCATTGCATCATGGATTTATTGTTATGTCACACAGGGAGGAGGAAAAGATATGAAGAAGAAAAATATATGGTTTGCTATAGGCTTAATCATACTCATTATCGTGGCGATTCCTTTTGGTTTCTTTTATCTGCTAAACAACGGAAACCCTTATACAAACTATATAGCAGATAAAAAGGTTCCAGTATATTTAGAGGAAAAGGGATACACGGAAAACGATGTAGAAGAATCGCATTATGTAGAGCCGAAACACATCATAAATAATGACTTTTATCAAGGTCATTATATGGTTATCTTTCAGGACGAATCAAATGTGACGTATTACTATGGTATAAGAAAAAAGGGAAAACAGGTTAAGCAATTTTGTGAAAAAGAAGTATTATCATCTGATGGTGTTACAGACATAGTTGAAATTGAAACAAAATATAGTGAAAAAAATTGTGTTAATTCTCTCGATAATCGAAATTAAGTCTTAAAGCGAATTCGTTAGATCCTTCGTGGTTCCTTATTTAAGAATAGGGCGCAATTGTTTAATAAGCGTCTCTGTTCTTATTAAACTAACGGCCAGGTTAGTGTAATAAGGTTTTGGGGAATGAAAATATGCGATGAATTTACTGAAATTATAATTCCGGAACTTTAATTTTATTAATAATTACTGCATTAAAGCCAGTAACTGACTTCCAATATTCGCAGTAATCAGTAGGCGGTTTTTCGGGTGAATCTGTTGGTCATTTCAATGAAAATAGAATTGTAGTAGTAGGCAGGACAAACGTATATAAGAACTAGGAAGAAGGTGTTTTTATGACGAATCCAGTTTTTTTATTTTCATATGACGTGGAACGGCCTAGCGATGAATGACGTATTTGAAAAGCTTTATATATTGCTTGCGAATGATCGTAAATAAAGTATGATAGTATAATGCTATTGTTGAAAAGAGAATTCTTAATTTCATAGGCAAAAGAATATTTTATATGAGATTCGGATAATCTATGTGATTATCCAACTTTTCAATTAAAAAAGATGAGGAAGTACCGGTCTGTATGAAAAATCGCAAAATAAAACTAATCCTAGTATTATCTACTGCCTTGTTATTGTTGTTTACAAGTTTAAATGTCTTTACCTCTTACGTGAAGATGAAAAAGACGGTTGAAGATTCAATCGCCAATCAAAGTCTTGTAGCAGCAGAATCCATTGCGTCTGCAATAGATAAAGAAACGTATCGGAAATTTTTGGAATATCCCGCGAAAAACGAACATTATTGGGAATTAACAAACTACTTAATTGATGCAAAAGAAAAACTGGGTGCACTATTTGTGTATACTTTGAAAATTGATAATCCAAAAGTATCGAACATAATGATTGGCGGATTACCCAAGGAATTAGACGAGAGCTATAGCATTGGAGTGGTTTGTACAGTACCCGAAGAGCAGGTCAAAAGAGCCTTTGAAGGAAATACATATGTTACAAATGTAATTGAGGATACCGATTTTGGCTCTTATCTTTCTGTTGGAGTACCGATTAAGGATGAAGCAGGAAAGATCATGGGATACTTAGGTATCGATATTAGTGTTGATACACTTAATGATATTAAAGGGACAGTACTGAAAAATAATATCTTTCTCTTCGTCTTTAATGGTGTCTTTATTTTGGTCGTAATCGGATCTTTCTTATTATTGCAAAGATGGTACCAAAAAGAAGTGGCAAAGGAAGTCGGGTATACAGAAGATACATACCAAGCTGAACTTAAAACGTTAATCACTTCCATAACTTCTTTAAGACATGATTTCACCAATCATATTCAGGTTTTACATGGATTACTTCAACTAGGGGAATCTAAGCAGGCTCAGCAATACGTATCATCTTTGTCTAAAGAAGTTCTGGCGATAGAATCTCTAAAGTTAAATATAGATCATCCTGGTCTTTCAATCCTATTGCAAACGAAGAAACTGGCTGCACAAAACAATCATATTGATATGAATTTTACGGTTTCTCATGATGCATTCGATAAAATAAAAACAACAGATTTAATCATAATACTGTCGAATTTAATTGATAATGCAATTGAGGCAACAATTGCATTACCTGAAGCTGAACGTGAAATAACAATTAGCTGTGAAACGTATGTTACGCATTATGTATTTAAAATTACGAATACTGGGCCTAAAATTATTGAGAATGAACATATTTTTAAACAAGGATATTCAACAAAAAAAGCAGAACAAGGAAAGATAAGAGGGCAAGGTTTATTTATTGTGAAGGAAGTTGTGAATAGATATAATGGGAAATTATCAATTGACTCAATAAATGAATTAGAGACTATAGCCATTGTGGAAATCCCTCTAAAGTAAATTTGAATGAAAGTGTAAACTCCCTATTACTAGTTGTGGGGAGTTTTTTCATTTGTCTAACTGTTTATGCTGCTAATTTCCTTATTTTGTGTTTTTTTAAATCGAATTATTATTCAACTGTATTCCGTATTCATATCTAGTAGACACAACACCAACTTTTCCCAGAAGTCCTCATTGTTCCATTTAGCGCTTCTTACTTCCCGTAACCTTAAGGGAGTAAGCCCCAAGTTAAAGGTCCAGGGCTTGAACAGCTGCATCCCTTGAAGCGTTATGTCAACCTCGTGTGCATGGCGTATACAGATTGATCTCATTTAGCAAATCCAATTTCTTCTTCGACTAACGGGGCAGGTTAGTTGAAGAAGGATGGATATCTCTATTCTAATTGGGAAGATTAGATAAGAGGTGAATTTATCTTGAAAAAACTATATGTACTGATTTTAATCATATCTTTATTTACTTTGGTGTCATTTGAAGCTAATGCACAGCCTAAAAAATGTCCTGTATTAAGTGAATTAGAGAAAACATCGCTTAAGGATAAAAAAGAGGTAATAGAAGCGTTAAATACTTTAATACCAAAAACGTATGGGACTGGATTAGATGATTTTCCTGACATGTATAATGAGTGGAATGTAGTAACTGCCAAACCTTTTCTCAAAACAGTTGGTAATAAAGAAGAAGAAGACTATTTTGGAATGGCAAAAAACTTTTGTGGCAAAGAAATTGCTGAAAAGTCATGGCTTGTACGTTTAGATTTCCCCAAAGCACCTGGAGCTAACTTAGCCCAAGGTCAAATATTTTTAGCTAAAAGTAAGGAAAAAGGATGGTTTGTTTGGTTTCAATACCATTGAACTAAGGGGCAGTTTAGTGAAAAAGTATCTTTCATCTTTTGAGTATTAGTTGTAATATGAATATGAACTGGAAAATTGTAGCTAGGGTTCCGCTATCTAGGTAGGTCGGTGACCGAGGGCTACATCTTTTACGATATGTAAAAGGCACCTATTGACATAAAAGGTCCGAGGGGAAAGGTTCAGCGTATTTGTTATGCGTTGAAATCTTTCTCTTCGGTCCTTTTTTTTTATTTTAAGGAGGGTTATTGTATGAAAAGAATTGATGCTTTAAAAGCTGGGATTGCAGTTATTATTTTGAATGAGGAAAAACAAGTTTTGTTACAGAAAAGGTCAGATGTAGGACTATGGGGTATTCCTTCAGGACATATAGAAATAGGGGAAACAGTTTCTGAAGCAGCTATCAGAGAAGTAAAAGAAGAAACTAATTTAGATATAAGAATTAAAAAGCTTATTGGTGTGTACTCTGACCCTAATTCACAGGTGTTTGCTTATCCAAATGGTAATGTAGTACATTTTATAACAACCTGTTTTCTTGCTGAAATTACTGGTGGAGAACTACGATGTAATTCCTCTGAGTCACTAGAAATTAAGTTTTTTGAACAACAGAACCTACCACAAGACCTATTGAAAATGCACCCTTTATGGTTAAACGATGCACTTGCTAATAAAGAATTGGCTTTTATTCGTTAGTGAAATTCTTATTGAAGTAACGGGCAGCCATCCATGAAGCATCTTCACTAACTAAGATGAAAATAATCTATTTACATGGGAGTTAACTGATTAAGCTACCTAAAAAAGTCGGTTCCTTACAGGAAATCGACTTTTTTCAGGTAATTCGCTTAGTGTACAAAATTTCCGAAATGTTGGCGGTACCCCTCGTTTAAATAAAAAAGGACAACTTAGATTGTGGGAGTGGAAAGAAATTATTTAGTGAACACTTTGATCATAATGTGTATTAAATGAGAAGGAGCTTATTCAACTATTGGGTGCTTTACTTAGAGATTGTAGAGCTGCTCAGACGGCTCTTTTCTTGTTCAACGAAAGGCGCAGGTTAGTTGGACAAAACGTATGAACAATTATGGTACTATGGGATTGAAAAGGGGCGTGCCTGTGATCTATCTAACCACTTTTTATATATTTGTGTTAGCGGTGTTTGTCAGTGCTATTGGTGGCTTTATGTTTTATAAAGTAAGCTGTAAAAAACTCTCAAGAACGCTTAGTTATATATTGGGAGGCATAGCATCTTTACTTCTAAGCTATCCGATGACAAAATTGCTGCTGTTAGGTGGGGTTTGGTTCTTTCACTTGCCTATCGCAGTGCTGTCGATAGTGGTATATGTCGCGTTCCTTTTGAATTCGAATGGTAGTTCGAAATTGATAAGTTGGGTAGGAATAGTTGTGTTGGCTTTGACTATTTCAGGACACGTTTATCTAATCATACTCTCTATCTTTTTAAAATAAACGGGTACTTTACTTGAAATTCGTTGAGCTGTTATGACGGCTCATTTTCTTGTTCAATTAAAGGGGCAGTTTACTGCACTAATATCTATTACTGATTTTTCGGGGTGTGAAATGATGAAAAGGTTCATAACAGCAGCACTATCTGCTGTTTTATTTGCAACAATATTTTCTTGGTTTTTCTTTGTACCCAGCTCTCAACGGGAACCTAATGTTTATTATTCTAGTTTTTCAGAAACGTTTACCTTAGTCATTATTTATGCCGGACCTGTTTTTTTTCTGGTAGGATTACCTCTTTCGATCTTCATTGATAAGTTAGATGCGAAGTTTAACAAAGATTTAAAATGGACACGTTACTTTTTCGGGTTAGGTTTATATTCGTTAGCTGGTATACTTTTTGGTGTTGTTTTTCTAAGTCTACTTAACCCAAATATCTATCTAGAAGATGTTTTTTCATTTTCACTATGCTGTTTCATAGCGTCTACTATTTACTATCACTTGTTATTGTCTGTTTCAAAAATAAATTTACTATTTAACTAACGGCTGCTTAGACGCTCTTTTCTTGTTTAACTCAAGGTGCAGGTTCTTCAATACAGCATTTGCATTATGCTACAATACAAGCGTTATAAAATAGCTTTTGAAAGAAAGGGAACATAGATGAAAAAGAAATTACTATTTTTTGGAATTGGATTTTTAGTAATGGCTCTTTTATTTGCAGGAACGTTTAAAGTTACGAAGTTAAGAACCTTTCAATTATTTGGAGGCTTAACATACCAAGTTGAAACGGAAAACAAGGTCATTGCTTTAACATTTGATGACGGTCCGACAAAGAACGTGGATCAGATTCTGCCTTTATTAGATAAATACGAGGCAAAAGCTACTTTTTTCCTTATCGGAAATGATATTGAAAAACACCCCGAAGAAGCAAAGAAATTGGTAGAAGCAGGGCATCAAATTGGAAATCACACCTATTCACACAAAAGAATGGTTTTAAAATCTCCCTATTTTATTAAAGAAGAAATAGAAAAAACCGATGAGTTGATTAGAAAGTCTGGATATAAGAGCGAAATTGACTTTCGACCTCCCTATGGGAAAAAATTTGTGGGATTACCTTATTATTTAAATAAGCACAACAGAGAAACTATTATGTGGTCTTTAGAACCGGATACATATTACACAAGTGCCGATGAAAAAGTAAATTATGTAGTGGAAAACATTAAACCAGGTTCGATAATCTTGCTACATCCAATGTACGATCAAACAGGTGGGGAAATCCAAGCGATTGAAGATATTTTACGAGAACTTACGAACGAAGGGTATAAATTTGTAACGGTGGATGAACTTCAAGAATTATGATGTAAGCAATAAAAATAATCTATTTTTAGCATTTTCGTTTGGAGAGATACAGTTGGTAAAACAAGGGTGATTGTTCGATAAGTAAGAATCGCTTTTTCCTTCTTCATGTAATTGCACGTTAGTTGAAGAAGCATTAAACAAATTTAAAGAGCCTAACTACAATAAAATGTAGCAAGGCTCTTATATTTTTATATCAAAATTGAATACCTTTTTTTTTACTGTACAAGTGAGATTATTTTTTATTGGATATTTATGTTAATATCGCTATGATGAAATGTACTTAAACTGACGGTGCAGTTTAGTTAATAAAATTCAAAATAAAGTGGCTAAATAGGGGAGAGAAACTTGAAGAATACAATACTTTATCTTGTAAATGCTGGTATGTTATTTGGTACTTGGTTGATGGCTTCTATTATTCTTTCCACAGGGGATGAATGGTGGTCCTTATACACTCTAAATATGGAGGAATTATCTCCATTCAATGTAGAAATATCTTGGATAAAAGTCTTTATTTTTGGATTCATCTCTTTAGTAATTTCTTTTTTTCTAGTAAAGATAACCTCAGAAAAAAATAAATAACTTGGCCCTTTTTCAACTGGGCAGGTTAGTGATAGAAGACGACTAACTAATGGGGGGATAGTCATGGATACTAAAATACTATATTATAAAATATTTGAAAGGAATGTGGAGCCTGTTGACTATGTTAATTGGGCTTTCAAAATGTTAAAGAATGAAATTTCAACTACATCCTTATCTATCCTTTCTTCCCTTAGTAAACCTCATAACATTTTTGAGGTAGAAGATTATTTTCATAGGGTTGTGGAAGAATTAAGTATGCAGGAGCCTTCACATGAAGAGTGTGCAAAGTACTACATCCGTAATTTATTAAGACAAATCATACATGATGAAACTAACGCAATTAACTTTGCTTATGAAATATATGTAGTGGTTCGTGAACACTTTATTAACAATAAGTTGGAAATCTGGTATGAAATCAGCGAAATGATTGATGACTTTCGTTATGGCGATAATATAGGAAATATTACAAAGGATTCCTTAATCACAACCATTGTACAAGAAGCTAAAGTACAATTAAAAAGTAACTTCTTATTGAGCTAAAGAGTGCTTATCTTCAATAAGATTTTCCATTAACGGGCGCGATCATTGAATAGGGAGCCATCTAAATAATTGAGCCTTTTGTAGAATAAGGTTCATTAAGCGAGAGGTTGCATAGGGGGCACTATTTTACGCTTACGAATCCGGAAATTAGCTACTATTTTTTCATTAGCACTCCTTAAATCATAATTGAGAAGTAGCTGAGCGTACGTACTGCCGAGGCACGTTCTGTGTGACAAGTTTACCCGATTAAATTCTTGGTTATTTGATAGTAGTCCTTTTCCTGCATACTTTAATCAAAATAAGGGAACGAATTGAATGACAATGCTTATAGGGAACACAGCCCTGTAAAAAAAAGCATAAGTAATCGTGTTATTCCAGTCGTAAATATGATTCGACTGTATGACTAGGTTTACTAAACGATAGTCCCAATAAATATAGAAAGGTGATGAATAGGATGGGTGTACATCAATATTTTAAAAGCTTATCAGATTTAGAACAAATTATTCGTTGTCCGGGAAAGTTCAAATATCAGGAGCATTCCGTTGCCAGTCATTCATTTAAGGTGGCAAAAATTGCTCAGTTTCTTGGAACAGTCGAAGAGGAATCTGGACAGAAAGTGGATTGGAGAATCCTATATGAAAAGGCATTGAACCATGATTACGCGGAACTTTTTACAGGAGATATAAAGACGCCTGTAAAATATGCTTCGAAAGAGTTGAAGCAACTATTCAGTGAAGTAGAGGAAGAAATGACAAGAAAGTTTGTAGAAAAGGAACTTCCATCTGAGTTTCAAGACATTTATTTGGAGCGATTTAAAGAAGGTAAAGATGAGACGTTGGAGGGGCGCATTTTATCTGTTGCGGATAAAATTGATTTGCTTTATGAAGCATTTGGTGAGATTCAAAAGGATAATCCGGAGCCCTTGTTTTTAGAGATATACGAAGAAGCATTAAGGACAATACTGCTGTTTCAAGATATGAACTGTGTAGAATACTTCCTAGAACATATTCTCACGGATATGCTTAGTGAACGATTCACTGAACATGGCGAGTTAACGGGCATTGCAATGCGGATAATTGAAGAACATAAAGGGTAAAAGACATACATAAAAATATCCAGTTCTAATGCAAACTAACGTAAAATGCTTAACTTCCATAATCGGGCCAGATTAAGGAGGAGTAACATATGAAAAAACACTGTTGTGAAGATATGAATTATCATGCGAATTTTAAATGTGATATGCATCGCGATCCGTTTGAATGTCCTGATAAAATAATAATTTATGATGATAAAGACGGTGACTATGGTTTGATAATCCATGATGGTGGTTCATCAAGTATAGGTATTGAATATTGTCCATGGTGTAGTACGAAATTATAACTTTCTATTCAACAACCGGGCCACTTAGTGGAATAATGAAATGAAAAAGTAGGTGATTCATTTCAAAATTCATCTCATTTACTGCAATGTAAAGCAATGGATTGAATCAAAAAATAAATGAATTCCTTCAATCTTATCCTGAAATTGAAGTGGTTGATTTTAGCTATTTTATATCGTTGATAAAGACTATTAGTATGATAAAAACGGGCGCAATTGTTTAATAAGCGTCTCTGTACTAATTAAACTAACGGGTGCGTCTCTACAACAAGTAGAGACGCATTTTTACTAACACGGCAGGTTAGTTCAATAACATTTAATTAACGGAGGAATAGGTGTATAATTAAGTCAAGTCAAAAAAAGGTGGGAGAATTGTGAACAATAGATTATTACCCATAAATATAACTGGCACAGATGCTTTAAATAGTATTGGTGAAAATATTATTATTGCTGATATAGATTATAAAATTATCTGGTTAAATTCATATGCTAGACAATCACTTAATTCAATAGCTCCTTTGTATGGTTTTTCCAATTCAGATGACTTAATTGGCTTGAGCATGGATTTCTTTCATAAAGAACCTACACACCAGCGTCAAGTGATGTCTGAATTAAAAAATGGTCATAGAGCTAGGATCAATATTAAAAACAAATTTATTGCTGATATTGTAATAACACCAATAAAGAGCATAGAGGAGCAAAATCAGGAGATTGAGGGTTACATGGTAATGCTCATGGATGTTACTAGCCAAGCGGATGAAGCAAGTAGATTGGAGGAAAAAGTCAGGGAATTATCTGCTCCAATACTGAAGATTTGGGATAACACTATAGCTCTTACGCTTGTAGGGGAATTTGATTTTGTTCGGGGAGAAACAATAATACCAGTTGTATTAGAGGAATGTACCTCAAAAGGTATAGAATTCGTTATGATTAGTCTCAGTCGGATAAATAATTTTGATGACAGCGTGAGGCAAACGCTTCAAAAATTACACGATTGTCTAAAGTTAATAGGAGTACATTGCATTATAGTTGGTATTAAGCCTAACTTAGCGGTTAGAATTGGAGCGTTAAGTAATATAGCTACTTTTAGTGATGCCCATGATGGTTTAAAATATATTATTAAGCTACAAGAAAACCGCTCCTTTACTTAAAAAGCGTTAATCTAGAATGCACTTTTTTTATATCACTTATTCAACTAACGGGTGGGTTAGTTGAATAAGGAAGAAGAAAATATTACTTATAAAAACAAAATCGTTGAATTATTTTTCAGTGTTTTTTTTTTTGAATAAATTTCATCTTTTCCACCTCTAACTCCCTTCAATTTGACCACTGAATTATCAATCTATTTCTTGCATTATTTAGTATTTTGTACCATTCAACAAAACGGATTAGAATTTACCTGCTTCGTCTTTTTATTTTGAATTATGAGGTGAAACTTAGAAACGATCATAAAGTTACTTCAACCGGCCACAAACGGCAGCGAACCAATCGTAAACACAGGTCAACCGACCATAAAGAAGAGCGAACGAATCATAAACACAGGTCAACCGACCATAAAGAAGAGCGAACCGATCGTAAACACAGGTCAACCGACCATAAACGAGAGCAAACCGATCGTAAACACACGTCGACCGACCACAAACCAGAGAGCGAACCGATTGTAAACACACGTCAACCGACCATAAACGAGAGCGAACCAATCGTAAACATACGTCGACCAACCATAAACGAAAGCGAACCGATCGTAAACGCACGTCAACCGGCCACAAACGGAAGCGAACCGACCATAAACACACGTCAACCGACCATAAACCAGAAAGCGAACCGACCACATTCCGCTATTGACAATGTAAACTACAAATGCACTGTTCTTCTAACAATCTTTGTTATACTAATCATACCAATGATGTAAACACGGTTATAGAAACAGGAGGAATTATCAAAATGAATCAGGAAGAAAAACCGCATATTTTACTGATAGACGGAATGGCACTCTTATTCCGCTCTTTTTTTGCTACATCAGCAATGGGACACTATTTCCCGAATGAAGCGGGAATTCCGACGAATGCAGTGCAAGGGTTTGCCCGCCATACGATGACGGCGACTTCGATATTCAAACCTACGCATATGGCAGTTTGCTGGGATATGGGAGCGCAAACGTTTCGCAATGATTTATTCGACGGATACAAAGCGAACCGGCCTGCACCGGCGCCGGAGCTTGTACCCCAGTTCGACATGGCTAGGAGTGTTTCTGAAACAATCGGCTGGAAAAACTATGGCGTACCGGGCATGGAAGCAGATGATCTGATTGGCTCATTCGTACAGGAGTGGGCAGGCAAAGCAGATATTACAATCGTGACCGGAGATAAAGATATGCTGCAGTTGCTCAGGCCAGGTGTCCGTATTGCATTCACCAAAAAAGGATATGCTGTTTACGACATCTATACAGCTGAACGATTCGTCGAGGAGTACGGAATTACTCCTATCCAGTTTATCGACAAAAAAGCATTCACGGGCGATACGAGTGACGGTTATCCAGGAGTGAAGGGCATCGGACCGAAAACCGCACTTAAACTCATTAAAGAATACGGGTCGGTAGAAGGCGTAATTCAATCGCTGCATGAATTGACACCGGCAATACGCAAGAAAATCGAGGTAGATATGGATATGCTCCTATTATCCAAAAAACTTGCAGAAATCCATTGTGAACTGAAAATGAATGATTCCATCGAAAACCTGAAAATACCTGTTTATGATAGCGTTATAAGGGAATTGATAGATAAAGAAGGTTATTCCATGATTGTCAGACAAGCGGATTCGCTCTTTTTTAATTAAACTTAGGAGGATGCATGTGGAAAAATACTTACAGCATATGAGGACAAAAATTGCGGCGGAGGCCGATCAAATAGTTCAAGCGGTATCGGAAAGTCAAAATAAGAGATATCCTTTTATGAGAAAACTTGACGATGTATTGGGACGTGAAAGGGAGAGAATGGTTCACATGTTTGCCGACACACTGATTATGGATGAGTCGGATAGGATTGAAACATTGAAAAGTTGGGGAGAAGAGGCAGGTACGGAGCTTTCCCACTTTGAGATGATCAGCCTGGACATGATGTTGCGTGAAATGCCCAAGTACCGGAATACGCTTGGCGCAGTTATTAAACATGAAGCAATAGAACTAGGTCTTGATGCGCGTGAAATGTACGACGTAATCTCTGTGTTGGATCAGTCATTGAACGATGCTATCTATTTTTTTAGTGTGCCATTTGTTCAAAAAGAAAAAGATAGACTCAATCTTACGCAGAATCTTGTTTCGGAATTATCCGTTCCCCTTGTCTCGATCAATGATCAGACAGCCATATTGCCACTTGTCGGTGCTGTGGATCATGACCGGGCTGTAATTCTTCAGGAACGCGTATTGCCCAATGCATCCGAATTGCAATTGAAAAACCTGATTATTGATTTATCAGGTTTGCAGACGACGGATACATTTGTGGCGCACCAATTATTCAATTTGTTTGATGCACTTTCGTTACTTGGTATCCAGCCGATTGTGAGCGGAATATCGCCAGCTATTGCACAAACACTCGTCCAGCTTGGATTGACATTCGGACGCATTAAAAGCTTCGCCACGTTGAAACAGGCTTTGGCGTATATAGAAGCATGAAAAAAGCTCTATTCGAATCGGAAAATGATTCGAATGGAGCTTTTTCATTTATCCTCAGGCTCCATTTTCACGAAAGATAAAATAGGCCTGTTCTTCTTATAGGAGATGGACCGTACACGACTGTCCCGGTTTCTTCCCCCGTTATCATGAATAATGAGAAATAAATCGTCCTCTTTCTCCTCATAACCTATGACAGGCACCCAATGATAGTCGAATTCATAATCGCCTCGCCAACGAAAAGTGAACCACTTATCAAACTTTGCAGCAATCGGGCGACCATTGTCGAGTTGTCTCTTCACTTCATCGATACTGCACGCTGCAACGGTCCATTTACTTCCGAGCAATTTTTGCACATTTCGAATGAAGCGATACTTGAACAGGCCAATCTTCGTTCCACCCAGAAGGCGATACAATTCATTTGTATCATAAGGGCACCCCTTCGGAAGCAAGTGTTGTATCAGTACGAGTGCCGTTACCGGACCACATGCAGATCGACGGATTGATAGGTCAATATCGTCAGCGAATTGGGATTTTCCTTTGACATTCAATATAGTTTTCATTCAAATACCTCCAGAAAAAAAGCTCATCCCTTAGCGTAAGGGATGAACTCATTGAATAGCAAGAGCGTAAGGGAATAGCTCATTGAGTAGCAAAGACTTTTAAATACTTGTCGATATCGACGTTCGTACCTTCTACGAGCGCATTTCCGAGTCCTTCATCGGCTTTGTAGAAGTTTGCGACCGCCCGTCCAACGATATCACGGTCTTTAATTTGTGCAAAATCATTCAGCAAGTTTTTGATGAGCGCTTGTTTCGTTTCTTCATCATAGCTTCTGTAAATATCTCCTGCTTGACCGAAGTTATTGGTTTTTTCGATGGCGTTACGGCCGATGACACCTGATAGTGGCTGATCCGGCTCACGATACGAGTGGTCTTCTTTCGGTTCGGTTGAATAGCTATTCGGTTCAAAATTGATAGTGGAAGTTTGCTGCTGAATCGGCATTGCCCCGTCACGTTGGTTATTTGCAAATGGACATTGCGGCGCGTTGATAGGCAATTGTAAATAGTTCGGTCCTACACGATGGCGTTGTGTGTCGGAATAAGAGAAAATACGGCCCTGGAGCATTTTGTCTTCAGATGGAAGCATGCCTGGGACCAAAACGCCGGGATTGAAGCCGACTGATTCCGTTTCCGCAAAGAAGTTATCAACGTTACGATTCAGTGTCATCGTACCGACAAGCTCCCAAGGGAAGTCTTTTTCGAGCCAATCTTTTGTTGAATCCAGTGGATTGAAATCGTAGTCGTCGAGATTTTTAGGGTCAAGTACTTGTACGTATAGATCCCATTCAGGGAAATTGCCCTCGTCGATTGCTTCAAATAGATCTCGTGTAGCGTGGCTGAAGTCTTTACCTTGCTGTTCTTCCGCTTCTTCAATCGTGAAGTTCTTAATGCCTTCTTTAGGATCCCAGCGTAGTTTCACGTAAACTGTTTCGCCTGCTTCGTTATACCATTTGTATGCATGTACGGAAGATCCGCGCATATGACGATATGAAGCGGGAATCCCTTCATCCGTGAACAAGTGGATCATCATGTTCGTCGTTTCAGGTGATAGCCCCATGAAATCCCAGTAGCGACTAGGGTTTTGCAAGTTTGTTTGTGGATCCGGCTTCAGTGAATGGATGACATCCGGGAATTTAATCGCATCGCGGATGAAGAAAACCGGTAAGTCATTCCCTACGAAATCATAGTTTCCTTCTTCCGTATAAAACTTAACGGAAAATCCGCGCGGATCCCGTGCAGTTTCGGGTGAACCCAGCCCATGAATAACTGTTGAGAAGCGGGCGAATAAGGGTGTTTCTTTGCCTTCCTCTTGAAGGAATGCCGCTTTTGTATACTTCTTCATGCTATTTTTCACTTTAAATACACCGTGTGCGCCTGCACCACGTGCATGGACGACACGCTCAGGAACGCGTTCGCGGTCAAAGTGTGCGAGTTTCTCGACTAATTGATAATCATCAAGTAGGGAAGGGCCGCTATTACCCGCCGTACGTGAGTTTTGGTTGTCAGCAATCGGAACACCTTGATTTGTCGTTAGTTTCTTTTCCAATGAAATCACTCCCTGATTATAATCATTACAAAGTAGGACTGAATATAATGTAATGTATATTCTCTCAATTTGCAAGAGAAAGGTGCTAGTTTATGAAAATAAAAAAATCACTCCATTCAAGAATGAAGTGATTGTCCATTTTCGGCTAATAGCACCTGTAATGAGGTTCTGAAATTTACGTAGGTTTCAATATTCACATGGATGCCTGCCTGCACGACTTCTCTGACGAGGCAAGGATTGAAACCGACGAAAATGGGGCGTACGCCCATCAGTTTCAACGTATTATTTAGTTGATCTATTTCAAGTGTCAGTAAACTGAAATCGAATTCCTCAATGTCATTGATACCTACTCCGGTAAAGTCAATTACAGCACAAATTGTTCCTCTGTGACCACCGACGTAATCGAGAACGCGGGTCCGGATCATGTTAAAACGTTCTTGGCTAATATGACCTGAAATCGGGACAAGGATCGTGTTTTCAACGATGGAAGGAATGATTGGAGCCGATGTTTCAATTAGAATTTTTTCATAGGAAGCAATTTTCGACTTAAGCTGTCGGATTTCATTTTCATAGTCCATAAAACGCACCTCGCTACCATTTTCTCTAGTATACTTCATTTGGCAAAAGGTGCATAGAAAATAGAAAACGGATAGACAAGGTCTACCCGTTCAGATAAAAAATTTAGTAGTTACGCCTTTACGCTTTCAAGGAAATCTGTAACTTGTTCTGGAGATTTTGCGTTTGCACTATGCAAATGCGCTTGCTTTTCACCGTTCTGGAAAATAAGCAGGCTTGGAATTCCCATGACTTCATACTTTTCCGCGATTTCGGGAAGTACGTCACGGTCGACGTCATACCATGTATACGAATCGTATTTTTCGACGATCGGATCGATGAACATGTCCATTCGTCTGCAGTCAGGACACCATCCTGCTTGGAATTTGACAAGTGCTTTCGAGTTTCCGGAAATCACTTCATTGAATTCTTCAACTGTTGTAATGGGTTTCATAATTTTTGCCCCTCCTTTATAGGGACAGTGTACAACGTATTCGCTTAAGACTGCTAGTTATATGTTCCGCGGGGAATAAGGGAGTAAAAAGAAATTTTTTCAATTTAAATATTGCGAAAACAATGAGAATGTTCTACACTGAGAGTTATAGAAATGGTTTCTATTTTTTTTGCCCAAGAAATGAATGAGTGTTCATTCAAAAAGAAAAGGGAGGCTTCACACGTGACTTATCAAATTAAAAAAGCGGCAGTTTTAGGTTCAGGTGTAATGGGCTCAGGTATTGCAGCCCATCTCGCGAATATTGGAATCCCGGTACTGCTCCTGGACATCGTTCCCGGCCAGTTGACGGAAGAGGAAGTAGCAAAAGGACTTACACTTGAAGATGATGCGATTCGAAATAAGATGTCAGCGGGTGCTCTGCAGAAACTATTGAAACAGAAGCCGGCACCACTCACAAAGAAAAGTAATGTGTCTCTTATTGAAGCTGGAAATTTTGAGGATGATTTGGAAAAACTGAAAAATGTCGATTGGATCATAGAAGTGATTGTTGAAAATCTAGATGTTAAAAAAGGTTTGTATGAAAAAATAGATGCAGTTCGTAAACCGGGTACAATCATCACGTCAAATACATCGGGCATTAGTATCGAGGCGATGGCAGAGGACCGTTCGGAAGATTTTCAAAAGCATTTCCTTGGAACGCACTTTTTCAATCCGCCGCGCTACTTGAAACTGCTTGAAGTGATCCCAGCTAGCACGACAACACCCGAAGTCGTCGATTTCATGACTCGTTTCGGCGAGGACGTTCTTGGTAAAGGGGTTGTCATTGCCAAAGATACACCGAATTTCATCGCGAACCGGATCGGTACATATGGACTTCTAATCACACTGCGTGAGATGGAAAAGCGGGGTTATTCAATCGGGGAAGTCGACTCGGTGACAGGGACATTAATCGGGCGGCCAACTTCAGCAACATTCCGTACGTTGGATGTCGTAGGACTCGATACATTCATGCATGTAGCGAAAAACGTTTATGACAAAACGGAGGGCGAAGAACAGAAGGTGTTTGAACTGCCGCCATTCATGAAGAAAATGATTGACAATGGCTGGATTGGTGCCAAAGCAAAACAAGGATTCTATCAGAAAAAAGGGAAAGAAATCTTGGAACTAAATACAGAGACATTTGAATACAGTCCGGCAAAAAAATTGACAACATCTTCAATTGAAATGGCCAAACAGCAAAAGGGACTTGCTAATAAAGTGAAAACGCTTGTCTATGCAGATGACCGGACTGGAGAAATCCTATGGAATATTCTTGCGCCGACACTGCGTTACTCGGCAGAACTGAACGGCGAAATCGCTGATGATATCGTATCACTCGACAATGCCATGAAATGGGGCTTCGGATGGCAGCAAGGACCGTTTGAAATATGGGATGCGATCGGCGTTGAAAAATCCGTTGTAAAAATGAAGGAAGAAGGCTATGAAATTCCCTCATTCGTTCAAAGTTTGCTAGCGAAAGGCTATGAATCTTTTTATAAGGAAGAAGACAGTGAACTCTACTTCTTCGACGGCGAAGATTACAAGCTCGTTCCGGTGAATGAAAAAGTGATCGATTTGAAACGGTATAAGAAAAAACACGGAGTCATCAAAAAGAATTCAGGCGCTAGCCTGATCGACCTTGGCGATGGCGTGGCACTTCTTGAATTCCATTCCCAATCGAATTCAATCGGTCCCGACATCATTCAAATGATCAATTTCGCAGTTGATGAAGTGGAGAAGAACTTCAAAGGGCTCGTCATTGGCAATCAAGGCAAAAACTTCTGCGTAGGGGCTAACCTTGGGATGATTCTTATGGAAGCGCAGGATGATAATATCTTCGAACTTGATTTCATCGTGCGTTCGTTCCAAAACGCCATGATGAAAATCAAGTATTCCTCAAAACCTGTCGTTGCAGCGCCGTTCGCTATGACGCTTGGTGGAGGGGCTGAGGTTTGTCTGCCAGCCGCGCATATCCAAGCTTCGATGGAAACGTATATGGGACTCGTAGAAGCCGGTGTAGGTTTGATACCGGGCGGCGGCGGAAACGTCGGTCTTTATACGAAACATTTGAAAGGATTGCCGAATGGCGTCCATATTGATTACCAATTTGTTGCAAATAAAGTATTCGAGACAATCGCGACTGCAAAAGTGTCCACTTCAGGTGAAGAGGCCCGCGACACCAATTTCCTGGATTTCGCGGATGGCATCAGTGTCAATGCAGATCATTTGATATATGACGCGAAACAGGCGGCGATAGCATTGTTCGATACAGGTTATAAAGCGCCTGCACGTGAAAAATTCCCTGTTACGGGTGATTCCGGTTATGCGACGATGCTTCTCGGCGCGGAAGGCATGTTTTTATCCGGTTTTATCAGTGAACATGATCTGAAAATCGCGAAGAAGCTTGCATTTGTTTTAGCCGGCGGAAAAGTGCCATACGGAACACTCGTTGACGAACAATATATGTTGGACCTTGAACGTGAAGCGTTCCTTAGCCTTGTTGCAGAACCGAAATCCCAACAACGCATGCAGCACATGCTTATAAAAGGTAAACCGCTGCGCAACTAAGTTTGTATTGTAGAGCAGAAATGTAAGTTCAAAGAGGAGGATGAAAAGGGCCGAGGAAGGAAGGCAGTCCACTGCATGACCTACTTCCTGCAGGTCTCAATTTTCACCGGGCTTTTTGAACAACCGATTTAAAGGAGGAAATACAATGCGTGAAGCAGTACTAGTAGCCGGTGCACGGACACCGGTGGGGAAAGCGGGCCGAGGCTCACTCGTAACAGTGCGTCCTGATGATTTAGGGGCACTTGTGGTTAAAGAAACGTTGAAACGTGCTGGAGGCTATGACGGACCGATCGATGATTTGATCATTGGTTGTGCGATGCCTGAAGCTGAACAAGGGATGAACGTAGCACGAAATATCGGGGCGCTTGCAGGTCTTCCTGATACGACGCCCGCCATTACAGTGAACCGATTCTGTTCATCAGGTCTTCAGTCAATCGCTTATGCAGCTGAACGAATCATGCTCGGACATTCGCAAGCGATTATTGCAGGCGGCGTCGAGTCGATGAGTATGGTGCCGATGATGGGCAATACAATCAGACCGAATGCGCATTTAGCGGAAACGGCTCCACAATATTATATGGGAATGGGTCACACCGCCGAGCAAGTTGCAGTAAAATACGGTATTAGCCGTGAGGACCAGGATGCTTTTGCTGTACTGTCCCACAAGAAAGCGGGTGCAGCCATTGCAGCCGGTAAATTCAATGATGAAATTGTACCCGTCGAAGTCGTGAAACGTTCGGTGGATGATAACGGTAAATATACAGAAAAGAAATTCACGTTCGAAATGGACGAAGGCGTTCGTCATGGAACTAGCGTGGAAGGTTTGGCGAAATTGCGTCCGGCATTTTCAGTGACTGGTTCTGTCACTGCGGGGAATTCTTCGCAAACATCCGACGGGGCGGGTTCCGTACTTGTTATGGACCGTGAAGTGGCTGAAGCGCAAGGGCTGAAGCCGATAGCGAAATTCCTATCATTTGCCGTGGGCGGCGTGCCTCCTGAAGTGATGGGAATCGGCCCGATCGTGGCAATTCCGAAAGCACTTAAAATTGCGGGACTTACCATTGAAGATATCGATGTGTGGGAGTTGAACGAAGCGTTCGCTTCCCAATCCCTTCAAGTGATCCGCCACTTAGGCCTTGATATGGATAAAGTGAATTTTAACGGCGGAGCAATCTCTCTTGGGCACCCACTAGGTGCAACAGGAACGATTTTGACAATCCGCATGATGAGTGAGTTAAAACGTCAAGGCAAACAGTTCGGCGTCGTCACGATGTGTATCGGCGGCGGAATGGGCGCAGCAGGCGTATTTGAAATGATTTAATCCAAAAAGGAGGAATTTATTATGACTGAATTGAAAACAAATGACCTCATTAAAGGTGGGGCTTTCCTAGTTGAAGATATTGACGCTGAACGTGTATTTACACCGGAGGATTTTTCCGATGAACAAAAAATGATTGCCAAAACTACAGAAGACTACGTGAAAAACGAAGTCCTCCCAGTTGTGGAAAATCTGGAAAACCATGAATTCGAGTATTCTGTCAAACTACTGAAATCTGCAGGCGATCTTGGACTTCTGGGGGCGGATGTCCCGGAAGAATATGACGGTCTTGATCTTGATAAAATCTCGTCTGCTTTGATAGCTGAAAAAATGTCGGTAGCGGGCGGATTTTCGATTACACACGGTGCGCACGTCGGCATCGGTACGTTGCCGATTGTCCTTTTCGGTAATGAAGAACAGAAGAAAAAATACTTGCTGAACTCAGTGTCGGGCGACAAGATTTCTGCGTACGCTTTGACGGAGCCGGGTTCAGGCTCTGACGCGCTAGGTGCGAAAACGAATGCGAAGCTGAATGCTGCCGGGACACATTATATCCTGAACGGTGAAAAACAGTGGATCACAAATGCAGGATTTGCGGATGTATTTGTTGTCTATGCAAAAATTGATGGCGAAAAATTCACTGCATTCATTGTAGAAAAAGAATTTCCGGGTGTATCCGTCGGTGCTGAAGAGAAAAAGATGGGTATCAAATCTTCATCAACACGTACGTTGATTTTACAAGATGCTGAAGTACCGGTTGAAAATTTATTGGGTGAAATCGGTCGCGGTCATATAATCGCGTTCAACATCCTGAATATTGGTCGGTATAAATTGGGAGTCGGTACAATTGGCGGATCAAAACGGGCACTTGAACTTGCAATCTCTTATACAAACCAACGTCAACAGTTCAAGACGCCAATTTCGTCATTCAACTTGACGAAACAAAAACTATCGACAATGGCATCCAAGCTCTATGCGGCGGAAAGTTTGATTTACCGTACGGTTGGCTACTTCGAAGAACGTCAAAGCCAGTTGAGCCCTGAAGAGCAAAAAGACGGTAAAGCGATTGCAGCGGCAATTGCGGAATATGCAATCGAATGTTCCATCAACAAAGTCGTCGGGTCCGAAGTACTGGATTACATCGTTGATGAAGCAGTTCAACTCCACGGGGGATATGGCTTCATGCAAGAATATGAAGTGGAGCGTATTTACCGGGATTCGCGCATCAACCGTATTTTCGAAGGGACAAATGAAATCAACCGTCTCCTCGTCCCGGGAACGTTCCTGAAGAAAGCGATGAAGGGCGAATTGCCATTACTGCAACAGGCAAAAGCACTTCAAGACGAGCTTCTAATGATGATGCCGGAAGAAATCGGTGAAGAAGCCCTCGCGCAAGAAAAAGCACTTGTGAAAAATGCCAAGAAAATTGGTTTGCTTGCTGCAGGTCTAGCTGCACAGCGGTTTGGCGCAAAGCTTGAAGCGGAACAAGAGGTGCTTGTTAACATCGCAGACATCGCCAATAACGTCTTCGCAATGGAGTCTGCACTTCTACGGACGGAAAAGGCGATTGCACGCAGCGGCGAAGAAAAAGCCCAACAGAAAATCCTTTACACACAAATCTTTTGTCAAGAAGCATTCGAAGACATCGAAAGAGATGCGAAAGAAACGCTTCTGGCAGCGGTCGATGGAGACAACCAGCGTATGATGACATCTGCGCTGCGCAAATTGACACGCTCCAACCCGTACAACATCATTGCCAAAAAACGCGAAGCATCAGTTAAGCTGATTGAAGCGGAAAAGTATATCGTTTAACACGTCTGTTGATAAACCAAAAGTAACCAATAATTACCTAGATCACACACTGGGCGATAGTTGCTTTTGTATCGCTTTGAATTGAACAACTTCTATACCATTATCGAGATTTCTTGATAAGTAGGGATGCGACGAAGTCGCATCCCTACTTATCTTTTCGGTAATCGTATGGTGTTCGTTCATCCATTGCTCTTCAAAACAACAGATACAAGAGTGCCCAAGCTTTTCGGAACGAAAGAATAGCATGCTTCTCACCTGGAGAGAGGCGGTCAAAGATACAATTTTGACCGCTCAAGCCTTCCTAGATAGTATCTCCATTTTTATTTTAAGGAAGTGTCACTATCTTAAAGAGCATCACAAAATCTTTGCTAAATGTAAGCCGAGAACGCAATGTACAATGTGCAAGAGTGCCCGAAATTGCATCTTCGGGCACTTACGAACTCTATAGAAAGTCATCTATTCTCTCCTTTCAAAGCAGCTGCATTGTTCACTTAACTATTGTAGGAACGCGACAGGCAATTACTCACAACAAGATGACCAAAAAGGGTGTGGCTAGAAGTGACGGAGTCACTTCTAGCCACACTTGCCCCTTGGTTAAAGTGTCGTGATTAATTAGCCGAAAGTTGGCCTAAAATAGTCCAGTGAAAAATGGCGGTTTTCAATTCCTTCTCGCCGGCATTTTATGCAAGTAAATAATGAAGCAACAGACGTGAACGTTTAATGAAGTAAAACTGTCAATCTCTCTATGCTATCCAGATGCCTATAGATGTCCGGGTGTTTTTTCTGTTATAATGGCGAAAATGGAGGTGTTTCGGCATGGGATTGATTTATTACGGTTACCCAAAGTGCGGGACGTGCAGGAAAGCGAAGAAGTGGCTTGAAACGAATAACTTGGACTTTCAGGAAGTGAACATAGCGGAAGCCCCCCCTTCAGAAGAGGAACTCGAGAAGATGATTGCGGCTTCTGATTTGGAATTGAAAAAGTTTTTCAATGTCAGCGGCATGAAATATAGGGAGCTTAACTTGAAAGAAAAATTGCCGGCAATGACCGATAATGAGAAAATCAGTTTACTAGCTTCGGACGGCATGCTGATTAAAAGGCCGATTGTTTTTGGAGACGGTAAAGTGACAGTCGGCTTTAAAGAAGAAGAATTCAGTAAAGTCTGGTTGATCTAAGTTCCTCTCTTGTCTTTATCTGAGAAATATGACAGAATTGAAGTGAATGAAACTACTTATTTGGAGGGGTTACGGAATGAGCACACCAAAAGATCTGCGTTATTCTGAAGAGCATGAATGGGTAAAGGATGAAGGCGGTAACTACCGCATCGGGATTACGCACTTTGCACAATCCGAACTCGGCGATATCGTATTCGTTGAACTTCCATCTGTTGGAGATGACATCAAAGCGGACGAGCCTTTCGGAAGCGTTGAGTCGGTTAAGACAGTATCGGAACTATATGCACCGATCAGCGGTAAAGTTCTTGAAGTGAACGAAGAACTGGAAGACAGCCCTGAATTCGTCAATGAATCGCCGTATGAAAACGCATGGATGATCGTCGTTGAACCTTCTAACACTTCTGAGCTTGACGAACTTATGTCTGCAGAAGCGTATGAAAAAATGACAGTCGGAGAATAATTACAACACGGCGCCGGTACATTTCCGGCGTCTTTTGCGTCTCAATGATGAATGAGCAAGGGAGGAACTCTTTTTGTCGGATGAAAAAATCATCATAGTAGAGGGCGGTTCGGATAGAAAACGATTAGCACGTATACTTGCTGAACCGGTCGAAATCATTTGTACGAACGGTACAGTAAGCCCTTACCGGCTTGAAGAGTTGCTTGCGCCTTATGAAGAACAGGAATTATATGTCTTTGTCGACGCCGACGAAGATGGTGAAAAAACCCGTACCTTATTCAAAAGAGCGTTTCCGGCAGCAATCCACTTATATACGGAAAAGGTATACCGGGAAGTGGAGACAACTCCATATAAAGTACTTGCCGCAATACTGCTAGGTGCGGATTTTAAAATCCGACCCGAATATCTATTTTAAAGGATGTAGGATCAATGGAGACATGGACACGCGAACAATGGGAAACCACTTTAACGGAGGAGACCTCGACAGCTGCGTTTTATTTATATACACCAATGTGTGGAACATGTGCGGTCGCTTCTAAAATGATGGAAGTTATTACTGTCATGAGACCGGAAATACCAATCGGGAAAGCAGATTTGAACTATGTGCAAACTATTGCTATCGACTATGAAATTGAAAGTGTTCCTTGCCTATTAATACAGAAGGATGGCGTTTTAATCCATAAAATCTATGCTTTTCAGTCAGTTCCGTATCTGCTTGAAAAGATTGATTGACAATCGATATGGCAATTTGATATAATTCTTCTTAACATTCAATTGAATAGGTCGCTCTTATTAAGAGAGGTGGAGGGATAGTGCCCTATGAAGCCCGGCAACCGTCACGAAAGTGAAATGGTGCCAAATCACGCAAAGTGCATACTTTGAGAGATGAGAGATTGGACAAACGTTTATTTTATGATAACGTAAAGCCTTTCTGCCCGTCTGCAGGAAGGCTTTTTTGTATTGAAAAGCGGAAGTGCCCCACGAAGCGGCGAATTATCGTATTATAGTAACTGAACGTAGGCGCCTTTAAAGGGGTAGCCGGAGCCATAAGACTGACGTCGAAGCTGTCTGGCTTATGGCAAGCCACTGAAAAAGTTCTTTTTTTAGTAAGAACTAGTTGATTGTAGTGGAGAGCGGCGACTCCAGCGGGAACAGCGCGAGCTGAAGACCCCGCAGGAACGCAGTGACGAGGAGGCTGAAGCCGTGCCCGCGGAAAGCGTCCGCTCGGAACGGAAATCAACGGGATTGAAGGAAATCGGACTTTTTCAGTGCCCTGGCTTATGGCGGGAGGCATCCTCGAAGCGGATTAGAAGGAATTCTAACTTACAATTTATATACATAAATTCTCAGAGGTGAAATAGATGATTCATTTAAAAAATATCAATAAACAATTCGGTGTAGGGCCAGCGAGTATTTCAGCGGTCGAAAATGTCTCACTTGAAATTGCCGACGGTGAAATTTTTGGGATTATCGGTTACAGCGGAGCGGGCAAAAGTACATTAATCCGTCTGTTGAATGGTCTTGAAAAACCGACATCAGGCAGTGTGAAAATTGGCGGTCTGGAAATATCCGCGATTAAAGGAAAAGAATTAAGAGAAGCGCGGCAAAAAGTAAGTATGATCTTCCAGCACTTCAACTTGCTGTGGTCACGAACAGTAAAGGACAATATCGCGTTCCCTCTTGAAATCGCGGGCGTGCGAAAAGCCAAACGTGAAAAGAAAGTGGCGGAACTGATTGAACTGGTCGGATTGGCGGGCAGGGAAAACGCGTATCCATCCGAATTGTCGGGCGGTCAGAAACAGCGTGTAGGAATTGCCCGTGCGCTTGCAAATGACCCCGAAGTCCTCCTTTGCGACGAGGCGACTTCAGCTCTTGACCCGGAAACGACGGATTCGATACTTGATCTTCTGACGGGCATCAATGAAAGACTTGGTCTGACAATTGTTCTTATCACCCATGAAATGCATGTGATTCGCAAAATCTGCCACAGGGTTGCAGTGATGGAAGCCGGGAAGGTTGTCGAGATGGGGGACGTTCTCGATGTGTTCCAATCGCCGAAAGAGTCCATTACGAAGCGATTTGTCTCTCAAGTGACGGAGCCGGCGGAAGCGAAACAGGCAATGGCACATATTAAAGATGAATTTCCAACAGGCACACTTATCAAGCTCGTTTTCGTTGGTGAGCAGACAGAACAACCTGTGCTCGCAAGCCTTATTCGGAAATTCAATGTCGATGTAAACATCGTTCAAGGGAACATTTCCCATACACATGGTGGAGCATACGGCACACTCATTCTCCAACTTCTTGGGGATTCCGCTGTCATTGAGGAAGCAATCCAATACCTTAATGAAAATGATGTTCAGACGGAGGTGATCGGTAATGATTGAAAACCTTTTTCCGAATGTTGACTGGACTAAGATGTTGGAAGCGACTGTTGAAACACTCTATATGACAGCAGTTTCTACATTTTTCACATTAATTATCGGACTAGGACTCGGAATCATACTGTTCCTATCAAGTCCCGGTCAACTGTGGTCGAATAAGCTTGTCAATATTATTTCAGGGGCATTCGTCAATGTATTTAGATCAATCCCGTTTATCATATTGATCATTTTGCTAATTCCGTTCACGAAATTTCTTCTAGGCACTATTCGCGGACCTGATGCAGCGATGCCGGCACTTATTATCGGAGCGGCTCCGTTTTATGCCAGAATGGTGCTAATTGCATTGCAGGAAATTGATAAAGGTGTAATTGAGGCTTCGAAGTCAATGGGAGCGAAAACGAAGACGATTATTTTTAAAGTTCTCATACCTGAATCGATGCCTGCTCTTGTTTCGGGGATTACTGTAACAGCCATCGCACTTGTCGGGTACACCGCTATGGCGGGTATTATCGGCGCAGGCGGTCTTGGGACACTTGCCTACTTGGATGGATTCCAGCGCAGCCGTGAAGACGTTACACTTGTTGCGACAATCTTTATTTTAATTATCGTTTTTATTATTCAATTCATCGGGGATTTCGCGGTGAGGAAATTTGACAAGAGATAATTTTATCGCAGTAACACCAGGCTTTGCCTGTAAATCATAAAATAGAATAGAAAAAGGGGAGAAATGTTCATGAAAAAGCTTTTAGGGGGAATAGTATTAGCAGTACTCGTATTCGCATTGGTAGCTTGCGGTGCGAAAAATGACAGCGGCGAAAAAAATGCAAGTGGGGGAGACAATGCTGTCGATGAAACCGTTGAAGAAACGAAAATCGTCATTGGTGCATCTAACACGCCGCACGCAATCATTCTAGAAAAGGCAGCTCCGATATTGAAAGAAAAAGGCATTGAACTTGTCATAGAAACATACCAAGACTATATCTTGCCGAACAAAGATCTTGAATCCGGTGAATTGGATGCGAACTTCTTCCAGCACATACCTTATTTGGATCAACAAGTAATTGACCACGGCTATAAATTTGCCAATGCAGGGGCTATCCATATCGAACCGATGGCTGTTTACTCGACGAAATATAAATCAATCGAGGAACTTCCAGATGGTGCTGTTATTATATTCAGTAACTCAGTAGCTGAACATGGCCGCGTTCTTTCATTGCTGGAGTCAGCCGGGCTAATCAAATTGGCTGATGGAGTAGATAAAGTAAAGGCTGAAGTGAAAGACATTGTAGACAATCCTAAAAATCTACAGTTTGATGCGAATTACGAACCATCGTTATTGCCGCAACTCTATAACAATGATGAAGGTGATGCGGTAGTCATCAATGCAAACTATGCAATTGATGCAGGTCTGAATCCAGTCGAAGATTCTATTGCGATTGAAGAGACGGAGTCGCCGTATGCGAATATCATTGCAGTGAGAGAAGGCGATGAAAATACTGAAGCAATCGAGACTTTGGTTGATGTATTGAAATCGAAGGAAATTCAAGATTTCATTGTCGAAGAATGGGGCGGCGACGTCATTCCTGTTAAGTGATTTGACTAAGGTAGTGGACAAGGTAAACGGTTCAGTTGAACAACTTGCTATACCCACCATCCAGATTAACATCATAGAAAAAAGGGAGATTATAAAATGAAGAAGTTACTATCGGGAATTTTATTGGCAGTACTTATACTTGCACTTGCGGCTTGTGGAACAAAAAACACCGATGAAGGTAATAATGCAGGCGGAAAAGAGATGACTAAGATTGTAATCGGTGCTTCCAATACACCACATTCGATTATTCTTGAACAGGCAAAACCGTTATTGGAGGAAAAAGGGTACGATCTTCAAATCGAAACATACCAAGACTACGTATTGCCAAATCAAGATCTTGAATCAGGCGAACTCGATGCAAACTACTTTCAGCACATTCCTTACCTAGAATTGCAAATTAAAGATGCCGGATACGACTTTGTGAATGCAGGCGGCATCCATATTGAACCAATCGGTGTGTATTCGAAAAAGTATAAATCATTAGATGAACTTCCAGATGGTGCAACGATTTTAATGAGCAGCTCAATTTCGGATCACGGACGTGTGCTTGCGATGCTCGAGTCGAAAGGACTTATCAAACTTGACGAAGGTATAGATAAAACAGCAGCTGAACTGAAAGATATCGTTGAAAATCCCAAAAACATCAAATTTGATGCAAACTACGAACCGGGGCTAATGCCACAACTTTACTCGAATGATGAGGGCGATGCGTTGTTGATCAACTCGAACTTTGCAATCGATGCTGGCTTGAATCCGATTGAAGATTCCATTGCAATCGAAGATGAGGATTCCCCTTATGTAAATATCATCGCTGTCAAAAAAGGCGATGAAGATGAAGATGCGATCAAAGCTTTGATCGAAGTATTGAAGTCCAAAGAAATCCAAGACTTTATTTTAAAAGAATGGGACGGCACTGTAGTCCCAGTAAAGTAATGTAAAAAAACTCCGTCGAAGGGTAAGAATTCGACGGAGTTTTTATATTTTCCAATAGATGTTAATAGCAAATTGATGTTTCAATAGCGAAAATATTATGGTATTGTTGTCTCTTAAATACATAAACTCATCTTAGGGGGAACATTGGTTTGAAGTTCAAAATTGGTCTTATATGGCGTATTGTTATCGCAATAGCACTGGCAGTACTCTTAGGTACATTTGTGCCAAAAGGATTTGTTCGTCTTTTCGCAACGTTCAACGATTTATTCTCTAACTTCCTGTCGTTTATTGTACCGCTAATCATTATCGCATTCATTGCACCCGGGATTGCGAAACTTGGAAAGGGTTCGGGGAAGATGCTTGGGATTGCGGCAGTCGCTGCATACTCGTCAACAATTATTGCTGGATTCCTGGCGTTTTTCGTAGGTTCATCAATACTCCCAAGTTTACTTGGCGGTAAAGCATTGAACACCTTGGAAGATCCGAGTGAAGCACTAGCTAAAGGCTTTTTCGAATTAGCGATACCTGCACCGGTGGAAATCATGACAGCGCTTGTACTCGCTTTCGTACTTGGAATCGGGATGGCATCTATCGGAAGCCGTCAAATGCTTCCACTGTTTGACGAGTTCAATGCCATTATTGAAAAAGTCATTTCTTACGTTATTATTCCATTACTGCCATTCCACATTTTCGGGATCTTCTTGAACATGACTTATGGTGGACAAGTAGCAAAAGTATTGTCCGTATTTGCAGTTGTATTCGTACTGATTCTCATTCTGCATTTCACGATGTTACTAATTCAGTACTTCACTGCAGGAACATTATTGAGGAAGAATCCATTCTTCCTACTTAAAACGATGGCACCGGCTTATATGACAGCGTTAGGAACACAGTCATCCGCTGCAACGATACCTGTCACATTGAGACAAGCCCGAAAAACTGGTGCATCTGCACGCGTGACGGACTTTGCTGTTCCGTTATTCGCAACGATTCATCTTTCAGGGAGTACAATTACGATCATAACTTGTGCAATCGGGGTTATGATTCTAAATGGTCAAGCAATTGTTTTCGCGAGCTTCCTGCCCTTCATCTTTATGCTGGGCGTTATGATGATTGCTGCACCGGGGGTACCAGGTGGGGCGGTAATGACTGCAATCGGACTTCTTGGAACAATGCTTCATTTTGACCAGACTATGATTGCACTTATGATTGCACTTTACATGGCGCAAGACAGTTTCGGAACCGCGACAAACGTTACGGGAGACGGAGCACTTGCTATAATCGTCGACAAGTTCACAAATGATGTCGATGGCGTGCCTGCAGAATCGACTAGCAATAGTAATGGATGAATCAAAGCCGGTGCATGAAGCGCCGGTTTTTTGAATTGTATGGATTCTCATTAAGGAATAGATAAATGAAAATGAGCGAACACTGAAGGAAGGAACCCGCTCAAGTCTTGAATTAAGGGCATTCCTTTCAAATGGAATGATTCTCAATGATTTGCAAGCCAATGATTAATACGTTAAGATTAGAATGATACTAAATTGAGAATGGATATCCGTTCATCTTTAATATATTGGAGGTATTGGAATGGCTACTTTGGAAATTAAAGACCTTCACGTTGAAATTGAAGGCAAGGAAATATTGAAAGGCGTCGATTTGACGATCAATACAAACGAGATCCACGCAATCATGGGTCCGAATGGTACAGGTAAATCTACACTCGCACAAGCGATTATGGGGCATCCCAAATATGTGGTAACTTCAGGTACAATCACACTCGATGGTGAAGACGTACTTGAAATGGAAGTGGACGAGCGCGCTAGAGCGGGGATCTTCCTTGGCATGCAATATCCAAGCGAGATTACCGGCGTAACGAATGCTGACTTCCTACGATCCGCAATCAATGCTAAACGTGAAGAAGGCGATGAAATTTCATTAATGAAATTCATTCGTGAACTTGACAGCAAAATGGAAATTCTTGAAATGGATGAAGATATGGCTACACGTTACTTGAACGAAGGTTTCTCGGGCGGAGAGAAAAAACGTAACGAAATCCTTCAACTTACAATGTTGAAGCCTAAATTTGCAGTGCTAGATGAAATTGACTCGGGTCTTGATATCGATGCATTGAAAATTGTTTCAAAAGGCATCAATGAAATGCGCGGCGAAGATTTCGGCTGCCTGATCATCACTCACTACCAACGTCTTCTTGACTATATTACGCCTGACACAGTTCACGTTATGATGCAAGGTAAAGTTGTTAAATCCGGCGGTGCTGAACTGGCACATAAACTTGAAGAACAAGGGTATGACTGGATTAAAGAAGAACTTGGCATCGAAGACGAAACTGTCGGGTTGGAAGTTTAAGAAAGGGGGACGATTCAAAATGACGGTTGAAACAAAGATGGCATTAACCGAACAGGACGTCCGCTCCTATTCCGCTAAGATGAACGAAGCAGATTGGATGGCGGATTTCCGCGCAGACGCATTAGCGAAAGCGGAACAGCTACCAATGCCAAAACCAGATAAAACGAAAATCGATAAATGGAATTTCACGGAATTCCCTGTTCACGCGGTAGAAAGTGCTAGTTATTCTTCATTGGACGAGCTTTCTGAAGAAGCACGTGCACTCGTTGATAAAGATCAGCAGAACAGTATTTATATTCAGCATAATAACACTCCTGCTTACCTTTCCCTTTCTGAAGAGTTGAAAGCGAAAGGTGTCATCATGACAGATATTTTCACAGCTTCACGTGAACACAGCGATCTTGTGAAAAAGTATTTCATGACGGATGGCGTGAAGGTGGACGAGCATAAATTGACTGCACTTCATGCGGCACTTATGAACGGCGGCGTATTCGTATACGTTCCAAAAAACGTTGTTGTCGAAGAGCCAATTCAAGTGTTGTTCTTGCATGATGATGAACAAGCTTCACTCTTCAACCACGTCCTTATCGTGGCAGAAGCGAATAGTTCAGTGACTTATGTCGAAAACTATTTGTCGACTGTCGAGGAATCGAAAGGTTTGGCGAATATCGTTTCTGAAGTATTCACGGGCGATAATGCACAAATCACTTACGGTGCGGTTGATGTACTTGCGAAAGGGTTCACGACATATGTGAATCGTCGTGGAGTTGCAGGGCGCGATAGCCGTATCGATTGGGCACTCGGACTGATGAATGACAGCGATACGATCTCTGAAAGCATCACGCATCTTGTAGGTAACGGATCTCACTGTGACATGAAGACAGTTGTTGTCGGCCGCGGTAAACAGCGCCAGAACTTCACAACTGAAATCGTTCACTGGGGTATGGATACGGAAGGGTTCATCTTGAAGCACGGTGTTGTGAAAGAAGAATCTACATGTATCTTCAACGGTATCGGTCGGATTGCAAAAGGTGCAACAAGGTCGAATGCTGTCCAAGAGTCACGCGTTCTTATGTTGAGTGAAAAGGCACGCGGAGACGCGAACCCGATTCTCCTTATCGACGAAGACGATGTAACGGCAGGACATGCGGCATCTGTCGGCCGTGTCGATCCTATGCAACTGTTTTACTTGATGAGCCGAGGAATTTCACAACATGAAGCAGAACGTCTTGTCATTCATGGTTTCCTTGCGCCTGTTGTCAGTAAACTGCCGATTGAAGGCGTCAAGAAGCAATTGACGGAGGTTATCGAAAGGAAAGTGCGCTAATGCTCAGTAAAGACATCCGCAATCATTTCCCTATATTAGATCAGGAAATAAATGGGCATCCGCTCGTTTATCTAGATAGTGCCGCGACTTCTCAAAAGCCGCGGCAAGTAATAGAAGCAATCAGCGACTATTACAGTTTCGGTAACTCGAACGTCCACCGCGGTGTGCATACGCTTGGAAACCGGGCGACGGAAGGGTATGAAGGCGCGAGAGAGAAAGTTCGCAAATTCATCAATGCGAAGTCGACGGAAGAAGTTATATTCATGCGCGGTACGACTACTGCATTAAACACGGTTGCACAAAGTTATGGACGGGCGAATGTCGGTGAAGGCGATGAAATTATCATCACCTACATGGAGCACCATTCGAACATCATTCCATGGCAGCAGCTGGCAAAAGAAAAAGGGGCAGTGTTGAAATACGTCGACCTTGAGGAAGACGGAACATTGTCACTCGAAAAAGTGCGTGAAGTGATTACAGACCGGACTAAGATTGTGTCGATCATGTACGTATCGAATGTGCTTGGCACGATGAACCCGATTAAAGAAATCACGGAAATCGCGCATGCACATGGGGCTGTCATGGTTGTCGATGGTGCGCAAGCTGCGCCACATCTGAAAATCGATGTACAGAAACTGGACTGTGACTTTTTCGCATTCTCGGGACACAAGATGTGCGGTCCGACCGGTATCGGTGTTCTATACGGGAAAAAAGATCTGCTCGACAAAATGGAACCGGTCGAATTCGGCGGAGAAATGATCGATTTCGTCGGTTTGTATGAATCAACATGGAAAGAGCTTCCCTGGAAATTTGAAGGTGGTACACCGATTATCGCAGGTGCGATCGGTCTGGGTGCCGCAATCGATTTTCTCGAGGAAATCGGACTGGATAACATTGAACGGCATGAACACGAACTTGCCGGATACGCAATGGAACGGATGTCTGAAATAGATGGTCTTACCATCTACGGTCCGCTTGATCCTGGAAAACGTGCAGGACTTGTCACGTTCAATTTGGACGATGTTCATCCGCACGATGTCGCAACGGTGCTCGACATGCATGGCATCGCTGTCAGAGCGGGTCACCATTGCGCACAGCCGCTCATGAAATGGCTCGATGTATCAGCCACGGCACGCGCCAGCTTCTATATTTACAATACGGAAGCCGATGTCGACCGCTTCGTGGACGGACTCCGTATTGCAAAGGAGTATTTCGCAGATGTCTACTAATAAATTAGATCAGTTATATCGCTCGGTCATCATGGACCATTATAAAAACCCTAGAAACAAAGGTGTCATCGGAGAAGACAGCATCACTGTCGATATGAATAATCCGACATGTGGCGATGTTATCCATCTGACGCTTCAAGTAGATGATGGCATTGTTCAAAATGCGAAATTCGAAGGGGAAGGCTGTTCAATTTCTATGGCATCCGCCTCGATGATGACGCAGATTGTCAAAGGGAGAAAAGTGGACGAAGCACTAAAAGCTGCCTCTGTCTTTTCGGACATGATGCTTGGCAAAGATATTGACGACTCCATCGACCTTGGCGACATTGAAGCTCTTGCGGGTGTAGCCAAATTTCCAGCCCGAATCAAATGTGCAACATTAGCCTGGAAGGCGATGGAAAAGGGAGTCGGAAATGACTCCGAACAATAATAGGACGGAGGAATAGTAATGGCTAAAAAAATGCCGGAAATCGGCGATTACAAATATGGGTTTTCTGATAAAGACGTCTCTGTTTTCCGTTCGGAACGTGGTTTGACAAAAGAAATCGTTGAAGAAATTTCAAGTATGAAGGATGAGCCGGAATGGATGCTCAACTACCGCTTGAAATCATTGGAAATGTTCTACAAAATGCCAATGCCTCAGTGGGGTGGAGATCTAAACTCCCTTAAATTCGACGAAATCACTTATTACGTTAAACCATCTGAAGGGGCAGAACGCTCTTGGGATGAAGTACCGGAAGAAATCAAGCGTACATTTGATAAACTTGGAATTCCTGAAGCTGAGCAAAAATACCTTGCGGGTGTTTCAGCACAATACGAATCTGAAGTTGTTTATCACAACATGAAAGAAGAACTCGTTGATTTGGGGATTGTCTTCAAAGATACGGATTCAGCACTTAAAGAAGACGAAGAGCTGTTCAAAAAGTATTGGGGCACGGTCATTCCGAACTCCGATAACAAATTTGCGGCATTGAACTCGGCTGTCTGGTCGGGTGGATCATTCATCTACGTACCGCCAGGCATCAAAGTTGATACGCCTCTGCAAGCCTATTTCCGCATCAACTCGGAAAATATGGGACAGTTCGAACGTACAATGATTATTGTCGATGAAGGGGCAAGCGTCCACTACGTTGAAGGATGTACGGCACCTGTCTACACAACGAATTCACTGCATAGTGCTGTCGTTGAAATCATCATCAAAAAAGATGCGTACTGCCGCTACACGACGATTCAAAACTGGGCTAACAACGTTTATAACCTTGTTACGAAGCGTGCAGTTTGTGAAGCGAACGCGACGATGGAATGGGTTGACGGTAACATCGGTTCGAAACTGACGATGAAATATCCGGCGATTATTCTTAAAGGCGAAGGCGCTCGCGGAATGACACTTTCCATTGCACTTGCAGGAAAAGGTCAACACCAGGACGCTGGAGCAAAAATGCATCACCTTGCACCAAACACATCATCTACAATCGTATCGAAATCAATTGCTCAACACGGTGGTAAAGTGACATATCGCGGAATCGTTCACTTCGGACGTAAAGCGGATGGCGCACGTGCGAACATCGAGTGTGATACGCTCATTATGGATAAGTTGTCGACATCCGACACGATTCCATATAATGAAATCCTGAATGATAACATTTCACTTGAACACGAAGCAAAAGTTTCCAAAGTATCAGAGGAGCAGCTCTTCTACTTGATGAGCCGCGGTGTTCCTGAGCTGGAAGCAACTGAAATGATCGTCATGGGCTTCATCGAGCCATTCACAAAAGAACTACCGATGGAATATGCTGTAGAAATGAACCGCCTAATCAAGTTCGAGATGGAAGGTTCAATCGGGTAATTATCATAAGGGAAAACCGGCCACTACGGCCGGTTTTTTCGTCTTTACATATAGTCTGTCGTCCAGTTTGCCGGCTGTCGTAGAGTTTCCTGACTCTGTCGCACAGTTCCGCCGTTCTGTCGTAGAGTTTTCAAAGTCTGTCGTCCAGTTTGCCGGCTGTCGTAGAGTATGCTGAGTCTGTCGTCCAGTTCCGCCGTTCTGTCGTAGAGTACACCAAGTCTGTCGTCCAGTTTGTCGGCTGTCGTAGAGTTTCCTGACTCTGTCGCACAGTTCCGCCGTTCTGTCGTAAAGTACTCCAAGTCTGTCGTCCAGTTTGACGGCTGTCGTAGAGTTTCCTGACTCTGTCGCACAGTTCCGCCTTTCTGTCGTAGAGTACTCCAAGTCTGTCGTAGAGTACTCCAAGTCTGTCGTCCAGTTTGCCGGCTGTCGTAGAGTATGCTGAGTCTGTCGTCCAGTTCCGCCATTCTGTCGTAGAGTTTTCAAAGTCTGTCGTACAGTCTGTCTGCTGTCGACCACAATTCCTCAAGTTCATCATTTAATCCAACAAACCTTCATCAAACAATCCCCGGAAACAATTGCAATTGCCGTAAATTTTTAAAGTACATATGTTAGTATGATAGTATCGATTTAATTGAAAGGGGGCGGGTAGGATGATCCAAATCGGTCTAACCGGTTGGGGAGACCATCCGGACGTATACGACTCCTCCTCCTCAAAAAAAGAGAAGCTAATTGATTATAGTGCGCACTTTCCAATTGTCGAACTGGATGCTACTTTTTATGCTATTCAACCGGAGCGCAATATTCAAAAGTGGATTGAAGAAACGCCGGACAACTTCCGGTTTATCGTCAAAGCATACCAGGGGATGACCGGACATCATCGGGGAGAACTGCCCTATGAATCTATCGATAAAATGTACGATTTATTCCGGCTGTCTGTCACTCCACTTCGAGAAGCGGGTAAACTTGCGATGATCCTTGTCCAGTTTCCGCCTTGGTTTGATTGTACAAAAGGGAACGTTGAGGAAATCCGTTTTGTTTGCAGTAAATTGGCCGGGTTCGACATCGCTGTTGAATTTAGGCATCAGTCGTGGTATTCACCGGAATATCTTGATCGAACGTTAGCTTTTCTGGAGAGACTGAATGTAATCCATTCTGTTTGTGATGAGCCGCAAGCTGGCCTAGGAAGCATTCCACTGGTTCCGATTACAACCCGTTCGGATAAAGTCTTATTCAGATTGCATGGCCGTAATGTGGCGGGATGGCGCAACACAACTGGCGATGATCAGGCATGGCGCAAAGTGAGATACTTATATAACTACAGTGACGCTGAACTAATGGAAATTCAGTTGGCTGTTCAAAAACTGCAAGAAGCAACTGATGAAGTTTTCGTCATTTTCAACAATAATTCCGGCGGGCATGCGGCACAAAATGCAAAACGTTTTCAGAAGATGCTCAACATCAACTATGAAAGTCTAGCGCCGAAACAGCTCGATTTTTTTGAGGGGGAATGGTAATGGAATTTATCTTATTGGCCGTTATCGGTCTCACAGCAGGAATTATCGGGGCGCTTGTCGGGTTGGGCGGGGGTATCATTCTGGTGCCAGCGACGCTTTTCGTCGGCATCAATCTTGGTTTAATTGATGGAATTACACCGCAAAGTGTCGTCGGTCTTTCTGTTATCATGATGATTTTTACTGGTCTTGCATCTACATTGTCATTTATGAAGGCGAAAACGATTGATTATCGGAGCGGACTCATCTTTTTTGCCGGGAGTGTACCCGGGACACTTCTCGGAGCCTTTGTCAATAAAGGGCTTGACCTCCCTGCGTTTAATCTTTCATTTGGAATCTTGCTGATCTTTTTGTCAACACTGCTCCTCGTCCGGGATTATTTAAAACCGGTCGGTTGGTTTGTTAAAAATGGAAAACAAAGGACGTTCATAGATAAGATGGGCGAAACGCATCTATATGGTTATCCTATATGGTTTGCTTTACTGCTTACATTTGTTGTCGGTTTTTCATCGGGGCTTTTTGGAATCGGAGGCGGCTCCATCATTGTTCCTGCAATGATTCTGCTCTTCCTGTTTCCACCGCATGTCGCGGTTGGCACGTCAATGTTCATGGTGTTTTTATCAGCTCTTGTCAACTCGGTCACGCATATCTCACTTGGCAATGTGCCATGGCTTTATACGATTCCGGTCGTTCCGGCAGCCTATATCGGCGCTAAAATCGGAGCGAGGCTGAATCAGAAGATGAAATCGGAAACTCTTGTTATTGCATTACGAATTATCCTGCTATTACTTGGCATAAGATCTATTATTGACGGATTTATGGGGTGACATATGGATCACAAAATCGAGACGATTCATTTCTATCATACAAATGATATCCACAGTCACTTTGAAAGCTGGCCGCAAATCAGCCGGCTTCTTTGTGATAAAAAGCGTGCGCATTCAATAAGAGGAGAAGCTTGTTATACATTCGACATCGGTGACCATGTTGACCGTTCCCATCCATTTACGGAAGGAACAAAAGGGCTTGGGAATATAATGTTGCTGAATGAGGCAGGGTATGATGCGGTTACGATAGGCAATAACGAAGGAATCACGATGTCGAAAGAAGCGCTGTCCTGTCTTTATAATGACGCCCGATTCGATGTCATCCTCAGTAATCTATTGGAGGAGGATGGGAGACGTCCAGAATGGGCATTGCCCTATGTGATCTATATCACAACGTCAGGAACGAGAATCGGTGTCGTCGGGGCAACTGCCGAATACAAAACCTTCTACTCAAAGCTCGGCTGGGAAGTGTTGCCGCCCCGCGAAAATGTAAAGAACATTGCTGAAAGTATAGCCGGCGAAACGGATCTCATTGTTTGTCTATCGCATATGGGTATTACTGAAGACGAAAAGCTCGCTGTTGAATGTCCGGAGATTGATGTCATTTTCGGAGCCCATACCCACCATCTTTTTCACGAAGGCAAGTTAATCGGTGAAACACTGCTGGCCGCAACAGGGAAATATGGTGAGTATGTGGGTCATGTCACAGTGAAATTTGATACGGTTACAAAAAGAGCACTCCAACTGGATGCAGAACTATTCAGGGCGGATTCTGTGAAAAGCGATGATGAGGACATTGAAAAAATAAACAATCTGATCTTAGCTGGAAAACAAGCGATGGAAGAGCAAGTCTTTTACAATCCTTCGCCCTTATCCCAAAACCTGTTCGAGAATAGTCCGTTGTCTTCTTTCTTCGGAAGGGCGCTCATTTCATATACGAAAGCCGATTGCGCCATGTTCAATGCCGGCATTTTTCTTGGAAGCCTCGATAAAGGCTGGGTGACGAAAGAGGATTTGCATTCTTTGCTCCCGCATCCGATCAATCCGTGTTTACTTACGCTGGATGGAGAAGAGTTAATGGAGGTGTATGAGCTATCTTTGAATGAAGAGTGGCCCGGAATAGAAATCAAAGGCCTTGGATTCCGAGGGGTATTGATGGGGGCGATGATTCACGAAAGACTTTATAGAAATCGAAATGGGCAATTATTCGCCGGAAACCGGGAAGTTGTGACGGGGCAAAAATATACACTTGCGACACTGGATATGTTTACATTCGGATTTTTCTTCCCTTCCCTGAAGTATGCAGAGAAAGAATACTATATGCCGGAATTGATCAGGGATGTGTTGGGTTGGTACGGGACTGAATATAATTATGAATGAACGGCTCCTCTCCTGCATAACGTATAGCAGGAGGAGTCGTTTTGAAATTTCAGGGCCAGGTTACCAGAAAGACCAGGAAAAAGAAGCGTAAACTGTTACCCTTTCTTATTCCGACGATTGTGATTGCAGTCTTCCTCTTCTTTTATTTTGTCAATGCAAGACTTACTCCAATTTATATCCAATATGCAGAAGTGCAGACGGAGAAAATAGCCTCCCATGTTATCAATAAAGCCATCAATTCGAGAGTAGCCAATGTCCTTGATGTCAATGAAATCATTGTGGACGTACCGAACGAATCAGAGGGGGGGGCGGCGTGGAAATTCAATACGGAAATTATCAACAGGGTATTATCTGAAACACAAGGGCTTGTCGAGTCCCATCTCCAACAAGCCGAAGAGGGGAATTTGGAAATGCTCCCTTCGGATAATGGTATTGAATTCGATCCGCAAGCGATGGAAAGCCATGGGGGGATAGTTTTTTTCGTGCCAGTCGGGCAAGCGGCGAATATTCCCTTACTTGGAAATTTGGGTCCCAAAATTCCAATCCGTTTCCACGTCATTGGCGAAGTCAGTGCGACGGTTGATACGGAAATCCGTCCTTTTGGCATTAATAGTGCTTATGTGGAAGTAAATATATTATTGACAGTAAACGTTCAAATCATCATGCCGCTTGCAACAGAGAAAAGTGTAGTTAAACAGAAGATTCCGGTAGCAATAGGACTTATTCAAGGAACGGTCCCTCAAATCAATTATTCGGGGAGTGGAGATCAACCCAATTTACAGGTACCTATACTAGATTCCTTTGAACCATGAATAAGGACTTGAAAATATCCCGGATTATTGATAGGCTTATAAAGGATTAGAAATATCGATTGGGTAGAGGCTGCATTGCTTATGAGTCACACACGCGAGATTGACACCGATGACCGTGCGTAAAAGGAAGCTTTGCCGAAGTTTGGTAGGATTGTCGAAATCTATCAGGCTGGGGTTGTTCCGAATAGGGATAACACTGTCATACATCTTTGAACATGTATGATGAGCTACAGGTCGTGTGTTAGATAAGCAGTATGATTTATCCAACAAACGAAACGTAGATAAAGCCGGTTCCTGATTCACTCTGATGAGTGCAGTTAGCAACCGGTTTTTTTATTCCCCCTATATAGGGCCTCAAACCGACTAAATGGAGGAATAGAAGATGATAGGAACATGGGTATCAATTTTACCACCATTAATTGCCATTATTATGGTATTTGCAACTAAACGAGTGCTGTTGTCGCTAGGAGCGGGGATAATATCAGGCGCCTTGCTGGCAGCGTCATTCGGCCCCGTTGAATCTTTGAAGAATTTATGGGAATCGGTTAAGGCTACTTTTTGGGATGGAGGACTTAATACAGGGAATATTTATATTATCCTTTTCATCCTCCTCTTAGGAGTTATCACTGCTTTTGTTAGTTTGTCCGGGGGAAGCAGAGCATTTGCAGAATGGGCTGTGCGTCATATCAAAACAAAACGCGGTGCAAAATTGCTCACAGTATTTCTCGGAATTGCAATTTTTGTGGATGATTACTTCAATGCGCTGGCGGTTGGGCAAATCGCTCGTCCAATCACAGATCAACACCGGATTTCAAGAGCGAAATTGGCTTACTTCATCGACTCGACTTCAGCACCAATCTGTGTCATTTCACCAATTTCAAGTTGGGGCGCCTTTTTAATCGGGCAACTGGCACTTATATTTGGCGGTGCAGCGGCAATCAACTATTCGCCATTATCCGCATTCGTTATGATGGCACCGATGAATTTTTACGTTATCGCAACACTCGCAATGGTATTCTTCCTTGCATGGTCGAATCTTGATTTCTTTGAAATGAAGAAACACGAACAGCGTGCTACAGAAACAGGTCAATTATTTGATCCAGCTAAAGAAATCCCGGGTCAATTGAAAGAAGAATTTCCTGTGCATCCGCATGGCCGTGTTCGGGATCTTGTGGCGCCGATTGTCACGCTCGTTGCAGTGACATTTGCTGTGATGATTTGGACAGGCTATCTAGAGGGGGGATCGATGAATATCTTGTCGATCTTTGAAAATACGAATGTTTCGCTGTCGTTGTTGGCGGGCGGAATAACAGCTACGCTACTTGCAGCAATTTTGTATACGCTACAGATGAAAAACAATGAAACGGCGAGCTATTCGCTTATGGGAAGTGCAATACTAAACGGCTCGAAGGCAATGATGCCGCCTGTTTTAATACTTATCTTTGCTTGGTCACTGTCGTTCTTAATCGGAAAACTAGATACAGGTATCTTCTTATCGGACCTCGTATTGAAATCGAATATACCGGTTACCTTCCTTCCTGTCATCATGTTTATTCTTGCTGGAATTATGGCATTTTCGACAGGAACGTCTTGGGGATCATTCGGTATTCTCATGCCGATTGCTGGAACAATTATGATTGAAGCGGCACCGGAAATGTTACTGCCTGCGCTGGCTGCAGTACTTGCGGGAGCTGTATTCGGAGATCACTCTTCGCCGATATCCGATACGACGATTCTATCTTCAACAGGTGCCGGATGTAACCATATCGATCACGTTTCGACACAGTTCCCTTACGCTTTGATTTGTGCAGGGGTGGCTACTGCCGGTTACGTAATTCTTGGCCTGACAGGTTCAATCTGGCTTGGGCTAGTAGGGGTAATCGCTATTCTTGCATTATTGTTTTCTGTTTGGACGATGAAAGCGAAAAAAGTGGCTGCACAGCAGTTGGTATGATTGTAAATGACTGGAAGCGGTGAGATATTCACCGCTTTTTTATTATAAATATAATAGTTTTCTAACAAAAAAATGTTTTGACAATAGTCTGATAGGTGTATATACTAGGCATTAAGACCAAAAGAAAATATAAAAAGAAAAGCGTCCATCAAATTGGTACGTTGAAGTTGAAAAGGAGGGACAACCGTAAGTAAGAGTAATACTAAAATGTAAATTAGCCAAGTAATAAAGCGATTTTTTTGCAGAATTCTATCTGCAAACGATAAGTATAGAAAATTCGCTATGGACTGAATAGAAAGTTTGTTTTACAATGAGCTTGTAAGTAGAGAAAAAGGTATTTCCAAATACGGTAGTCGGTAGTCATCTATCAGTCAATCGGCGCGCCTTAAATTGTCGGAAATATCAAACAAAAGGGGGATTTTTAATGAAATTGAAAAAGTTTGCAAGTGTGTTCGCGGCTTCCGCTCTCGCAGTCAGTTTATTGGCGGGATGCACGGGCGAGAAGGCTGAAGAAGGAAGCACGGGTGGATCGAAGGATGTCGAAACGATTAAAATCGGAGTCAATCTTGAATTATCAGGTGCGGTTGCTTCATACGGTACTTCAGAAGCATCAGGAATTGACCTTGCAGTGGAAGAAATTAACGCAGCTGGCGGAATTGACGGTAAGGAAATCGAACTTGTAAAAGTTGATAATAAATCCGAGCCTGCCGAAGCTACGAGTGCTGCACTTAAATTAATAACACAGGATAAAGTAATTGCGATAATCGGGGCAGCTACAAGCGGTGCTACTGTTGCACAAGCTGAAATTGCTAATAGCAACGAAACGCCACTTATCAGTCCATCTGGAACGAGCCCGACAGTAACAGTTAAAGAGGACGGAAGTGTAAATGAATTCGTTTTCCGTACTTCATTCATCGATCCGTTCCAAGGAACGGTTGCAGCAAACTTCGCAGCGAACGATCTTGGCGTTAAAAACGTAGCGATTTTCTCGGATAATGCAAGCGATTATTCAAAAGGTCTTGCGTCATCCTTCAAAAAAGACTTTGAAGCTGCAGGCGGTAAAATTGTTGCTGAAGAATCTTACGTAGCTAAAGACTCTGATTTCCGTTCAACGCTTACGCGTATTAAAGCAGCAAATCCTGAATTCATTTTCATCCCTGGATACTATGAAGAAGTTGGATTGATCGTTAAACAGGCTCGTGAAATGGGTATTACTGTTCCACTAATGGGAGCAGATGGTTGGGATTCTCCAACCTTGCTAAAACTAGCAGGTGCAGATGCGTTGAACAACACATTTACAACAAATCACTATTCATCTGAAGATCCAGATGGCATCATTCAAAACTTCAACAAAAAGTTCAATGACAAATACAGTAAATCACCTGACGCATTTAATGCACTAGGATATGACACTGTTTATCTACTAGCTGATGCAATTAAACGTGCAGGCGGTCCAGACTCTGTGAAGATTAAAGAAGCCCTAGCGGAAACAAAAGACCTTGAGCTTGTTACAGGATTGTATTCGGTTGATGAAAACCATCACCCTATCAAATCTGCAACTATCCTTGAGTATGTAGATGGCGAACAAGTCTTCAAAACAAAAGTTAATCCTTAAATCAATCACGTCTCGGCGTGATTGCGTCCAGATTTTGAATTGAGCTTGCTCAATTAATTCCCTTCAAAATCTGTGACATCCGCCGGAGGCTTTAACTTTATTCAGCCGGTGTTTGAACCTTCGCTGAATTGTAGATTTCGTTCACATTTATCTAGCAAGTTATAGAAGTGAGAGACATCTGTAGCTGACGCTTCGCTTTCAGTATAAAAAGATTTGCTGAATAAAGTTAAAACTGCAGGAATGGGGGGAGGATGTCCTCTCCTTATTCCTTTTTTAATCCCTGGAAAATTATGAAGTCTCGTATGTGGATAACCTGCGAAAGGTGATATTTCACGTCTAGACTCCAGCGCCTAAGGGCTCGGGTCATATGCCACCCTGGCTAAGAGGCAAAGAACGCCTCATCGCCGGTCTGTCTTATGCCTGTCGCCCTTGACCAGGCGCTTGCGCTTTTGTTAATCCCTATTTTAGAGCTGGAGAAGGAGTGAAAATTTCATGGAATGGCTACAACAACTAATAAACGGTATTTCACTCGGAAGCATTTATGCATTGATTGCACTAGGCTATACGATGGTTTACGGGATTATAAAACTCATAAACTTTGCACACGGGGAAATTTTTATGATAGGTGCGTTTATTGGCTATTTCTCGATTGCAGGATGGGGACTCGGATTTCTCCCAGCACTGCTGTTATCGATGGCTTCCTGTGCGATTATTGGTGTCGCCATTGAACGGATTGCTTACAAAAGATTACGGAATGCGACAAGAATCGCGGCATTGATCACTGCAATCGGGGTATCTCTTCTCATTCAAAATGGCGTCATTTATATGCGCGGGGCGCAACCAGAAGCATATCCAGCGGTGTTACGAAATAAATCATTCGACTTTTTCGGCGCTCAAATCAGCAGCCAGTCCATATTGATTCTTTCTGTTTCTATCACACTGATGATCATCCTTCAGTTTGTTGTACATAAAACGAAAATCGGAAAAGCGATGAGAGCGGTTTCATACGACGCTGAAGCAGCTAAACTCATGGGGATTAATGTAGACAACACAATTTCGGCTACGTTTGCAATCGGGTCGGCCTTGGCTGGTGCGGCGGGCGTTATTTTCGGTATTTATTATACAAAGATAGATCCGTTAATGGGGATTATCCCTGGTTTGAAAGCCTTCGTCGCCGCCGTACTTGGTGGAATCGGAATTATTCCGGGAGCCATGGCAGGGGGGCTTGTGCTTGGAGTTGTAGAAACGTTTGTCAGTGCACTTGGGTTCTCCCTATGGAGAGATGCGGCGGCTTTCGTTATCTTAATTTTAATACTCATTTTCAAGCCATCCGGGCTCTTTGGTAAAAATACACGTGAGAAAGTGTAGGTGAAAAAAGTCATGAAAAAGTCGAAACAGTTTTGGTCATTTATTGCTTCTTCTCTTATCGTATATACGGTTATTCAAGCTCTTATCAGTATTGGTATATTGAATAACTTCCATTCAAATACATTAATCTTTATGGCAATTAATATTATGTTGGCGGTCAGTTTGCACTTGGTGATAGGTATTACAGGACAGTTTTCTCTGGGGCATGCAGGATTTTTAGCAGTTGGTGCATATATATCGGCCATCGTGACGATGAAATTCCACCTGCCATTCCCGGTAGCCATTGTAGCAGCGGGGCTTATTGCGACGATTGCCGGATTAATAATAGGAATTCCAAGTTTACGCCTGCGTGGGGACTACTTGGCGATTGCCACTCTCGGATTTGCTGAGATTATCCGGATCGTATTTTTGAATATTGAATATGTAGGCGGGGCAGCGGGTATGCAAGTTAGCCATTATACTACGTGGACTTCTGCGTTTATCTGCCTGTTCATAACAATACTTGTCATCGTCAACTTTACGAACTCAAGACATGGTCGGGCATGCATTTCAGTTCGTGAAAATGAAATAGCTTCGGATGCAATGGGCATTAATACGACGTATTACAAAGTGTTGGCATTCGCCATCGGTTCTTTCTTTGCTGGCGTCGCAGGCGCATTGTATGCACACAACTTTTACATTATCCAACCTGCAAACTTCGGGTTTTTAAAATCAATCGATATTTTAATCTACGTTGTTTTGGGTGGACTTGGAAGTCTGTCGGGCGCAATTGTAGCAACAATTCTTTTGACACTCGTTTCCACTTTCTTGCAAGGTTATCCTGAAACGAGAATGATCATCTATAGTCTTGTACTCATCATTGTTATGCTTTATCGTCCAAAGGGGCTGATGGGCACAATGGAAATCACGGATTATTTCAAGTTATGGAGAGGTTCGAAAGGAGGCAGCCAGCATGAAAAGTGAACCGTTGCTAACAGTTAAAGATGTGGGGATACAGTTCGGCGGGCTGAAGGCTGTTTCGAATCTCAACTTGGAGATCAATCCTGGGGAACTTATTGGATTGATTGGGCCGAATGGGGCAGGTAAGACAACAAGCTTCAACTTATTGACAGGTGTCTACGCGCCGACGGAAGGCGAAATCATATTTAACGGGAAACGCATTAATGGGATGGCCCCTTATCAAGTTACCCGACGAGGAATTAGCCGTACGTTCCAAAATATCCGATTGTTCAATGAACTATCCGTGTTGGATAATGTCAAAGTGGCTTATCATTCATTGGCGAAGCATTCAGTTCTAAGTTCCATGTTGCGACTTCCTTCACATTTTTCGGGAGAAAAGGAAATGGAAAAGAAAGCGATGGAGTTCCTTGAAATCTTTGAACTCGATAAATACAAAAACGAGGACGCAAAAAATTTGGCGTATGGCAAGCAACGTAGACTGGAAATCGCGAGGGCATTGGCTGCAGGTCCCGAGTTATTATTGCTAGATGAACCGGCTGCCGGGATGAACCCGCAAGAAACGAAAGAACTCATGGAGTTAATCGCTTTTGTCCGTAAAAAGTTCAACTTGACTATATTGTTGATTGAACATGATATGAACTTGGTAATGGGTATTTGTGAACGTATTTACGTATTGGACCATGGTGTACTCCTTGCTGAAGGAACTCCTGAAGAAATCCGTAATAATCCAAAAGTGATCGAGGCTTATTTAGGGGAGGAAGTTCACGATGAGCATGCTTAAAGTTGACAATCTTAATGTATATTATGGAAGCATCCATGCATTGAAAGGTGTATCTTTGAATGTGGATGAAGGTGAAATCGTTACACTGATCGGCGCGAATGGAGCAGGGAAGAGTACATTGTTGAAGACGCTATCGGGTTTGTTGAAACCAAAAGAAGGAACCATCGACTATTTGAAGAAGTCAATAGCGGGCAAGCCGGCACAGGCAATTGTAAAAGCAGGCATCTCCCATGTTCCAGAAGGAAGACGGGTTTTTGCAGAGATGAGTGTAGAAGAGAATATAGAATTAGGCGCTTTTTTAAGAAAAGATAAAGCGGGTATCCAAAAGGATTTTCAGAAAGTATATGAGACTTTTCCGCGCTTGCATGAGCGGCGTAAGCAATCGGCTGGAACGTTATCCGGCGGAGAGCAGCAGATGTTGGCTATGGGCAGAGCCATCATGGCAAAACCGAAACTGTTGCTATTGGATGAACCTTCGATGGGTCTGGCTCCGCTAATGGTAAAGACGATTTTTCAGGTAGTTAAAGATATCAATAAAGAAGGAACGACGATTCTTCTTGTTGAACAAAATGCACATATGGCACTATCAATCGCTGATAGGGCGTATGTTATCGAAACAGGACGGGTCATTCTATCCGGGACAGCAGAAGAATTGCAGGCCAGCGAAGAAATTAAGAACGCGTATTTGGGCGGTCATTAATCATGAAAGGAAAAAAGATAGTGCCCGGAAACGGAGACACTATCTTTTTTCATGCTAATAAAATCAGCAACCAATTTATACGGGAGAGTTGGTTGTTTGAAGTCAGAATATATGATACATTGACAAGAGTAGTGAAAATACTTTTAAAGTACGTAGGAATGGAGTCGGTCGTCGTGTCTTGCAAACCGGAACAAGGAAATAGAACGGATCATGTAAGAAAACCGGATTGGTTAAAAATCAAGCTGAATACGAATGATAACTATACAAATCTTAAAAAAATGATGCGTGAAAATAATTTAAATACCGTATGTGAAGAAGCTCGTTGTCCCAATATCCACGAATGCTGGGGAGAGCGCCGTACAGCCACGTTCATGATTCTTGGTGCTGTTTGTACCCGTGCATGCCGCTTTTGCGCTGTTAAAACGGGCCTGCCGACAGAACTGGATCTTGCGGAACCAGAACGCGTTGCCGATTCTGTCGCTCTCATGAATTTAAAGCATACAGTCGTCACGGCGGTTGCACGAGATGATCAAAAAGATGGTGGATCTGCAGTATTTGCGGAAACAATCCGTGCAATTCGCAGAAAAAATCCATTTACAACAGTTGAGGTTCTGCCATCGGATATGGGCGGTGTTTATGAGAATCTAGAGCGCCTAATGGATGCTAAACCGGATATCCTGAATCACAATATCGAAACGGTACGCCGTCTCACGCCAAGGGTTCGTGCGCGTGCAACATATGACCGTTCGCTTGAATTTTTACTGCGTGCAAAAGAGATGCAACCGGATATCCCTACAAAATCTTCACTGATGCTAGGCCTTGGTGAAACTCACGAAGAAATTCTTGAGACAATGGATGACCTAATTGCACATAAAGTTGATATAATGACGATAGGCCAGTATTTGCAGCCTACTAAAAAACACTTGAAAGTACAAAAGTATTATTCGCCGCAGGAATTCGGCGAGTTAAGAAAAATTGCAATGTCCAAAGGGTTCTCACACTGTCAGGCCGGTCCTCTGGTTCGTTCCAGTTATCATGCTGACGAACAGGTGAATGCTGCCGCAAAAGAGAGGCAGCGAAAAGGTGAAGAACAGCTGGAATCAGCACTGCAAAGCTAAATTGGCGGTGAAAAATGAATGATAACGTTAGACAATTGGCAGTTTGAAATACTAACGGAATTCCGTGATGGTTTTAACGAAGAGGCGTTACTTGCAAGATACAGTGACGTACTGCTCAAATACGATTATATACTTGGTGACTGGGGATACGGACAACTCCGTTTAAAAGGTTTTTTCGATGATACAAACCAGAAAGCGACGTATGAAACAAAAATCAGCACATTACAGGATTATTTGTACGAATACTGTAATTTTGGTTGCGCTTATTTCGTATTGAAAAAATCGGGACGGATTAAACCGGAAATGCAGGCAATGCCGGAAATCCAGACTAATGTAGAAACCGAATGAGTTGACCCGCAAGTGGATGTAAAATCCGCGTGCGGGTCTTTTTTAGTTAGTCCGCAGGATATGGTATCATAAGATGAAGATTGTGAAGAAACAGGAGGGAAAGTCCGTGTATTTTGTCGACCGGAACCAAATTGGTGAATCACTTACACATATGGAAAGTTTGCTTGCTTTGTACAATAGTGAAAATGAGTGGCAGGAGGACATCATCCATACCCTTGCGCTTGAACGGATAACAACTGTTATTATCGAATCAATAATAGATGTTGGTAACGCAATGATTGACGGTTTCATCATGCGTGACCCAGGGAGTTATGAAGACATTATCGACATTATGGATGACGAGCGCGTCATTACGCAGGAAATGGCCGATCCGTTGAAACAGGTGGTTGAGCTTAGGAAGATGATTGTCCGTGATTTCACAAAAGTGGATAGTAGAGTAATCCAGGAAGTTTTAAATGCTTCGATGGATGAACTACTTGCGTTTCCAATCAAAGTTCGCCATTATCTTGAAAATGAACTAGGACCGGTATCCGCTTTTTTACCGGAAAATAAATGATCAAGGAAAAATATAATGCAATCTGCCTTGACTTGGATGGCACTGTCTACCGGGGAATTGAACCGATTCCAGAAGCGGTCACTTTCATCGGGAATATGCAGCATAGAGGAATCGATCCATATTTCATTACAAACAATTCTTCGATGACTCGCCTGCAGCTTCAAGAAAAACTGGCTTCATTCGGAATTAAAGCAGACAGCGACCGCATCATGACATCCGCGATTGCTGCTGCCAAGTATTGCAAAGGGAATCATGATGGCGCATCAGTCATGATGATTGGTGAAAAAGGATTGGAAGAAGCGTTGGCGTTCGAAGGGATTGAGGTGGTGAAAGAGAATCCGGATGTTATTATCATGGGGATTGATCGTGGTGTAACATACGCTAAATTAGCGGATGCTTGTCTTGCAATCCGAGCCGGAGCACATTTCATCGCAACGAATAGCGATAAAGCGTTTCCGACTGAGAGAGGGCTTGTCCCGGGTAACGGATCATTCGCTAAGTTGATGGAGAATGCAACGGGAGTTTCGCCGGTATATGTCGGAAAACCTGAACCGCATATGCTAGGTTTCATCCAGCAGGAAAATGGTTATTGTAAAGAAGAGATGGTAATGATTGGTGATAATTATGATACTGATATCCTAGCGGGTATTCGTTTCGGCATAGATACTGTCCATGTTGCCGGGGGAGTGACCTCACTGGAAGAAATACGTGCGAAACAACACAGGCCGACACATTCACTTCGGACATTACTGGAGCTTGGCATATAAAAAGGCTAACCGCCTTGAATAGGCGGTTAGCCATGACTGGTGCTCAAAAGAGCGGATTGTCTTCTATGAATTGATAGATACGTGCTGTCAGTTCGTCATTCGTATCCGCCTCGACGATTTCACCATTGACTACCGCATACAAAGTTTCGGCACATTTTGTACAATAGCTTAAACAGCCGTACTCAAGAACGTCCAAATTTGGGTCTTTTTCCAATTTCTCAAATGTTTCTTGTGAACCGTTTGCAATATTACTTATGCAAAATTCGACAATAGGATTCACGATGATCACCTCACCTAATTGGAATCCTACTCTTTTTATCCTCGCGCGTCAATTATCCCGTATTACTATTTGGATGTTCCTTACTCCGTGGAGATGAACTACTAATTGACGGGAAAGTCATTCCACTACGTAATGTTTCGCTTTCTTATGACTCATTGTGAAACATGTCACAAACTGCTATAATCGTATTTGGGAAAATAACGGATTACTGTATTACGAAGGAGAAATCTTATGAGAAAACTTGTGCTATTAGGTGCCGGATACGGAAATATTCGTATCTTACTGCGTTTATTAAACAAAGATTTACCGGATGACGTTGAAATAACGCTCGTCGATCGAACACCCTTCCACAGCTTGAAGACCGAATTTTATGCCCTGGCTTCCGGGACTGTTTCGGATTCGGTAGTGCGTGTTCCGCTACCGGAACATGATCGATTAAAAGTTGTCGGCGGAGAAATTATCGAAATCAGACCGGATGAGAAATGTGTCTATCTTGATGATGGCGTGCAGATAAAGTTTGACGACCTTGTCATCGGTCTTGGGTGTGAGGATAATTACCATGACGTCCCAGGGGCGGCAGAATACACGTATAGTATCCAAACAATCGGAAAATCGCGGGTTACCTATGAAAAACTTCTTGGTCTAGGCAGCGGCGCGACGATAGGAATTGTCGGAGCGGGTTTAAGCGGGATCGAGCTCGCAAGTGAACTTCGGGAAAGCAGACCGGATTTGAATATTAAGCTATTTGATCGTGGTCCGCGTATTTTGAGGGATTTCCCCGAAAGACTCAGCAACTATGTCAAAGGATGGTTTGACGAGCATAATGTAGATGTGGTTGCGAGCTCCAACATTACGAAAGTTGAACCGACCACACTATATAATCATGAAGAAACAATAGCGGTCGATGCTGTCGTCTGGACTGCAGGTATTCGTCCTGTCGCACCCGTGCAGAATATCGATACGGAAAAAGACAGTTCAGGTCGTGTCGTACTGAATATGTATCATCAGATGCCTGAACATCATAATGTCTACGTCGTTGGTGACTGTGCTGCACTGCCTTATGCTCCAAGTGCACAAGTAGCCGAAGAACAAGCGGAACAGATTGTACGCGTTCTCCGCAACGTCTGGAACAATGAGCCATTGCCGGAGACGATGCCTGAAATTAAGCTAAAAGGCTTCCTCGGTTCTTTAGGTAAGAAGCAGGGCTTCGCCTATCTTGCCGATCGTACTGTAACAGGACGTATTGCAAGGCTACTGAAATCAGGTGTGCTTTGGATGTATAAATGGCATAACGGTTAATCACCTATTCAAAAATCCCTTTTTCGCACAGAACTGCGGAAAAGGGATTTTTTTGTTCTCATTTATCTTATAACGTTCTCATTTCAAGATTGGGCTACAAATCCTTGTTTTTCAAGGGCGGCAAAAACAGGTTTCAATTGAATATAACCTTCACCGATCATTTCGTCATTGATCATAACAAGGGGATAAAAGAACTCGTCATCCTGTATTTGTTGTGCAATTTTCTTATGTTTCTCATCGGTAATGTCCGATTCGATGTCAATGTATTCGATTGCATAGGGCTGGTCCGGATACTTTCTATCGATTGCTGCTTGTAACCACTCGTACGTGTCTTTGGATGAAGGTGCATTTACACAGCTGGCACAGATGATATCTGCTCCGAAAATTTCAATGGTAGTAGTACTTTTCGTCATTTTAATTGTCCCCTTCCGATTGAATGTTGGATTTTTTCTTCTTTCCAGTTTATAATAAGTATAAGGAAAGGAGAGTTAAAAAACAATGACAGATACAGAGCTTACTGAACCAGTACAAGAAGTATTAGATAAACTACGCCCATTCCTCCTTCGTGATGGAGGCGACTGTGAACTTGTGGATATTGAAGACGGTATCGTAAAACTCCGCCTTCTTGGTGCTTGCGGTACATGCCCAAGCTCGACGATCACACTTAAAGCAGGTATTGAACGCGCCCTACTGGAAGAAGTTCCAGGCGTCGTAGAAGTGGAACAAGTATTTTAAGTCAAACGTTGAGCGGACCAGTATTCGGTCCGCTTTTCTATTTCGCCTTCCATCGACCTATGCGTTTTAATATGGAGAGGGAAACAAGTTTTTTATTAATGTGAAACGGACGGATTTCCACGTGAATCTTTCTTTCGCACTATATATTTCAATGTAACTTATTTACCCGGATGCACGAGTTAATATGATTGCGTTAACGCTTAAATCATTGCTATGATAATGAAAAGAAAACAAAGGGAAGGTGAACACGAATGACACAAATTGTTGAGGTTACAAAAGCTGCGGCAATTCATGTAAGAGAAATGATGCGTCATAATGAGGAAGAAGGATCATTCCTGCGTGTCGCTGTGAACGGCGGAGGATGCAGCGGTTTAACGTACGGAATGGGCTTTGAAACTGAAAAGTCATCGGATGATATCCAGCTTGAACAGCACGGTTTACAAATTCTCGTATCCAAAGAAGATGCCGGAGTTCTTGAAGGTACACAAGTTGACTATAAAGAGTCCCTCATGGGGGGCGGATTTACTATAAATAATCCCAATGCGATTGCTTCCTGCGGTTGTGGGACATCATTCAGAACAGCTAAAAAAGCAGGAACCCCGGCAGACTGCTAATAGATTTCAAGCCCTCCTAAACCAAACTTAGGAGGTTTTTTTGTCGTTCTATTACATAATCATCTTTATAAGTCGATGTATTGAATACAGTGTATAAGCCAATCTCAGTCTCCTTTCATCAGTTATATTGAGGTAAGGTTCACCTGTTATCTGAATACTTTTTATCAATGAATTTGGTATCATCAATATATCGAGGAAAAGCCAGCGCAGGCGCCTTTCAGTGTCCAGTTGCTGGCACAATTCGAAGTACGTGAATTGTGTCAGAACTGGACACCGGGTAGCCTCCCGCGATAAGACTGGCGGTGGTTTTCCGCCCGGCTTATCGCGGGAGGCATCCGCAAAGCGCCGAAGCGTATTTCAAGGAAATCTTCACTTCCACTAAGTCAGTATTTTCAAATATCTTCTATTTTAAATATACTATTGAAATGGCGTATCAAAAGGGCTACTATTAGAGATAGAAGTTTGTCGAAAAAATGACAAAGGCCAGGACTGTGTAAATCGTCGGTGCAACCGATTTCACGTGGGCCGGGCACATAAAAAAATCAAAGGTGGTTTCGATCTTCGTGAAAAGACCGACAATTTTAGTATTAGGTGCAGGTTATGGCGGTTTAACTACAGTCGTTAATTTGCAAAAATCGCTAGGAGCAGACGATGCTGACATCGTTCTAATCAACAAAAATGATTATCACTATGAATCGACATGGCTTCACGAAGCAGCGGCAGGTACAATGTCTCCTGAATCCGTGCGTTATGATATTAAAGACGTCATTAACAGTAATAAAGTAAAATTCGTCAAAGCTGAAGTTACAGCAATCGACGTGAACGGGAAAGTCGTAACGACAAACGTCGGCACACATACATACGATTACCTAGTTATTTCACTTGGATTCGAAGGAGAAACATTTGGTATCCCAGGTCTTGATAAATACGCGTTGTCAATTGCAAACGTTAAAGCTGCACGTCAAATCCGCGAACATATCGAATATCAATTCGCGACTTGGTCAACTGAAGAAGTTAAAGACGATAGCCGTCTGACAATCATCGTTGGAGGAGCGGGCTTCACAGGCATCGAATTCCTTGGCGAACTTGGTAACCGTGTTCCTGAACTTTGCAAAGAGTTCGACGTTCCACAAGAAAAAGTACGCGTATTATGCGTAGAAGCAGCTCCTATGGTTCTTCCAGGATTTGATCCTGAACTTGTAGATTATGCTGTTAAACATTTGAACTCTAAAGGAATCGAATTCTCAATCGGTACTCCGGTTGTAGAAGCTACTCCTGAAGGAGTCAATATTAAAAAAGGTGAAGACGTATTTGAATTCATCAAAGCCGGTACAGTCGTTTGGGCTGCGGGCGTCCGCGGTAACCGTCTGATTGAAGAGACTGGTATCGAAAACATGCGTGCCCGTGTCAAAGTCGACAAAGATCTCCGCGCTCCAGGTTATTCCGATGTATTCATCGTAGGGGACTGTGCGCTTATGATCAACGAAGAAGTCAACCGTCCTTACCCGCCAACTGCACAGATTGCTATGCAACAAGGTGATATGTGTGCGAACAACATCATCGCACTCATGAAAGGCAACCAAACTTCCGAGTTCACACCGGACTTGAAAGGTAGCGTTTGTTCACTTGGCGACACCGATGCGATCGGCGTTGCATTCGGTAAAAAAGTGACAGGTACAAAAGCTTCATTCTTGAAGAAAATGATTGATAACCGTGCGCTTTACATGATTGGCGGATTGGGTCTGACAATGAAAAAAGGTAAATTCAATCTGCTTAAATAAACATTTCTGAAGCACCCGTCTGTCAATGACTGCGGGTGCTTTTTTTGGAGGGAACTTTTTATGTCACGGAAAATGCGGGGAAATGTATGGCTCGGAGCGGCAGGGCTCGTTGTAAATAGCACGGGTCAGTGGCTAGTGGTCCGGAAAAACTACGGCGGTCTTAAAGGATTATGGTCCTTTCCGGCAGGTTTTGTGGAAGGAAATGAAACGGCGGACAACGCAGCCATTCGTGAAGTGGAAGAAGAGACAGGCATAGTTTGTCGGCTCGAAGGGATGATTGGATTCCGTACAGGTGTACTAAAAGGTGAAATAAGTGATAACATGGCAATATTTCTTCTCACACCTACAAGTGAAGGGCAGATTCTAGTCCCGCAATTGGGAGAAATTTCAGAGGTTGCATGGAAAAGCCCGTTCGAATTGAAAGCGGATAAAGATGTTTCTGTCATGATTCATGAAATTGCAGATAAGGTGATCGAATCGGGTTTTGACGAAATCGAGAATATTAATCCGGGAGATCAATTCGGCTATACTTCTTATAAACTGTTCTTCAAAAAATGACAGATATGTTGAAGAAATGACTATCAATATAAACTAAGTGAAGCCTCCTTCGCTGGTTCTTCTTGAGATATTAAAATACACCAAAAAAGTTCACTCTCATAGAATGGACTTGGCATTATCCATAATACTTGCTTCGCTTTATATGAGAATGCTTCTTCAGTAATAACCAGCGCAGGCGCCTCAAAGGGGTAGCCGAAGCCATAAGACTGACGACGAAGTTGTCCGGCTTATGGCGGGAGGCATCCCCGAGCGCCGCAGCGGATATTACGGTAAACGCTTATTCCACTTCTCTAATAGTGGACTTTTTCAATGGGCTCGAGCGGATTCAATGGAATTCTATATTTCAACCTTTATAGATACCAGTCGATTTTCCTTCTCGCGGAAAATCGACAAATTGACGAACGCGGCTAGTAATGTTGAAAGCTTACATCCATTCCTGTAAAATAATGAATGGAAAACGGAGGTAGTCACAAATGGGAACCATTTCGTTAACGCACGTTGTTTTATCTGTAATGATTTTCATAGTCATGTTTTTTGGTATAGGATTCCTATTAAATATGCTTCTTCGAATGACATGGTTGATGGCCATCATTTATCCGATTGTCGTCGTACTTATTATTGACGAAGTAAAAGTGTACGAATACTTCACGAAGCCAAAATACGCATTCAACCTTCTCAGTGAAAAAGTCATGGCACTCCATTCAGCGGATGTCATCATTTTAGTAAGCGGATTAGTAGGAGCGATCATTTCGGGCATCGTTATAAAATTACTAAGAAAACAAGGCTATCAAATGTTTTGAAAAAAGTGTGTGTACAAGCGATTATGCTTGTACACACACTTTTTTGTTTTAAATGATAAAAGTATAAAGAATAACAGAGATGAGGATACCGGTTACAGCTCCTGCGAACACTTCACTCGGTTTATGACCGAGCAATGTTTTCAGCTCTTGGATTTTTTGCGAACCGTCTTTGTGCTGCCAGCCTTTCGCTTCCTGAACAAACGTCTGGAAGTCCAATCGCATTTGATTGATGATAAGAGCTTGCTGTCCTGCCTGATAACGGATTCCCGTTGCGTCAAACATGACGATGACGGCAAAGATGGCCGAGACCGCAAATAGGGGGGAGTCGAGTCCTGTTTCGTAAGCGATTGCGGTTGTCAAAGAGGTGACCGCGGCGGAATGGGAGCTTGGCATTCCTCCAGTCGAAGTCATCAATCTCCAGTCGAGTTTACCACTGATGAAAAAATGGATAGGGATTTTGACAAATTGAGCAAAAATAATTCCAAATAATGCCGCAAGGAGCGGGGTGTTTTGTAAGAGAGCCATTTTATCCACTCCTTTTCAAAAATCGAAAATTGTAAAATTAGTATACCATATCGACATGATACAAAAAACTAGCACGTCCGGCGAACGGCCGAATCATTATAGACGGCAGAAAATTTAGGTTATACTAAAGAATGAATGAAAAATTGGAGGCAGTCAAATGAAAACACTAATTATGGAACCAGATTTCGGGAAAATTGAAGCCGATGTCCTTGTTATCGGCGTCCGGGAACATCCGGAAAATACAGAGGGATGGGAAGGCGTCGTCCGTTCTTTCAGTCCTCGTTTACCGGAATGGATTAAGTCGGGGGATATTAAAACAGAATTCAAAAAGATCGTCAAAATGCCGGCAATTGAAGAGCGTGGCTATAAGCGTGTCTTCTTCATCGGACTTGGTTTACAGAAGGAATTGACCGAAGATCGCTTGCGCCAATCGTTTGCTGCAATCGGAAGGGAGCTTGCAGCCGTGAAAGCAGTTTCTGTCGCAATATGGACGGCACCGTTCACGAACGACAATCTGAAGTGTGAAGATGTCGTCTTTGCAGCATCGGAAGGCATCGGGCTCGGCCTGTATAAGTTCGAAGGCTACCGTACCGATTCAAACGAACGCGATGTTGCTCTTGAAACACTATCATTTTTGTCTGAAGCGGATGAAGACGAACTGAAGGCGGCATTCGAAGTGGGAAAAGTCCACGCGTTTGCGGTCAATGAAGCACGTAATCTGGTCAATATGCCGTCAAATATCCTGACCGCGACTAAAATGGCAGCGTATGCACGTGAGGTTGCTGAAAAGTACGATTTCGAAATTGAAATCCTTGGAAAAAAGGAAATGGAAGAACTGGGAATGGGTGCCATCTTGGCAGTGAATAAAGGATCGGTTGAGGAACCCAAGCTGATTGTCATGAAATATGCAGCGACTGAGAAATGGGAAGATGTCGTCGGACTTGTCGGCAAAGGAATTACATATGACACGGGCGGCTATTCATTGAAACCGAAAGACGGGATGGTCGGTATGAAAGGGGATATGGGCGGAGCAGCGGCAGTTCTCGGCGCCATGACGATCATAGGGGAGTTGCGTCCGGCGAAAAATGTCATTGCTGTAATCGCCTCAACTGACAATATGGTTTCCGGGGAAGCTTTCAAACCGGATGATGTTATTACGTCACTAAGCGGTAAGACAATCGAAGTGCTCAATACGGATGCAGAAGGGCGCCTCGTTCTGGCAGATGCGGTTACATACGCCAAGCAGGCCGGTGCAGACTGCCTGATTGATGTTGCTACATTAACCGGAGGCGTTATCGTTGCGCTCGGTATGGATAAGACAGGAGCGCTTACAAACGATGAAGGGTTCTTTGAGGAATTCATGCAAGCATCAATGGAAACGGGAGAATTTGTCTGGAGGCTGCCGTTGACGGAAAGCGATAAGAAAAGACTTCGTAAAAGTGATGTAGCGGACTTGAATAACTCGCCCGGCAGAGATGGGCATATGATTTTCGGCGGCGGTTTTGTAGGGGAATTCGCGGGCGACACACCGTGGATCCATCTTGACATTGCAGGAACATCGGATGCTTCAGCTGCACACGATTTGGGACCAAAAGGAGCGACGGGTGTCATGGTACGTACCCTTGCGACACTTGTTGAACGAATGGCGGATACCGATATAGAAGGCTGATAGGCAATTGTCCCACTTCCCACTGAATGACGCGAATAAGATAAGTGGGAAAGGGGAATGATTATGCCTAGAGGTGGTTTTCACGGTGGCGGCTTTGGCCGCGGTTTTGGTCATGGTGGCTTCGGACGCGGCGGCTTTGGCCGTGGTTTCGGTTTTGGAGGATTTGGCGGACCTTTTATCGGAGGATTTGCCGGTAGTTTATTAGGTAGTGCATTGTTCCCGGGGGGCGGATATCAGTCGTACCCACCGTACCCGTACCCGTACCCGTATTATCCATATCCATACTATCCGTATCAACCATACGGATACTACGGGCCTTATTAAAAGATGAAAATGCCTGTCAACCGAATTTTCGGCTGACAGGCATTTTTTAATCTTCTTTCTGATGAGTTGGGGGATTCTTTAGTTTGGCCTGCTTGATAACTTCCGCAAAATCGTCCCCGACGGTAAGTTTAGTCGGTTTTACACCCGATATGTAAGCTGCGCGGCTCATCAGATGTCCTCCTATCGGAGAGGTAATGAACAAGAATGCAATTGCAAGTAGGAGCTGTATGCTAAAGTGTCCTTCCTTCAACCAAAAGTGAAAAAATACACCCAACAGAATACTGAGCACGCCCAGCGTCGCGCTTTTGGAAGCCGCGTGCGCTCTCGTATACACGTCCGGTAAACGAATGACGCCAATGACTGTCACGATGGTGAAAACGATGCCGACGACGATTGTAAGGACAATGAGGATGTTAGCTAGTACGATCACGCTCAATTATCTCTCCTTTCTCAATGAATTTAGAGAATGATACCGTTCCGATGAATGACATAATCGCAATCAGCAAGATGACTTCCATGAAAAAACCAGTATCGAATAGGATCGATAGGAGAGCGATTGCGGAAATAAGCATGACACCGATTGCATCCAACGCGACGAGACGATCCGGAACGGATGGACCGCGGTAAACACGATACAATAGGCCGACAATTGACAGGATGACCAGGATGAGGCATACCCATATGAATGTCGTCATGGTCGGCTCACCTCCTTGATTGCTTTTTCAAATGAATTTTTAATGGAGTCAATTGCATCATCCACATCATCAACATCGATGGCATGAATATAAAGCGTTTTTTGATCATCCGACACGTTCAAAACAATGGTACCCGGCGTCAATGTAATCAGGCTTGATAACAATGTGATTTCCCAATCATGTTCAAGGTCGGTCGGTAAAGCGAAAATCATCGGCTGAATATTCATCTTCGGGCGCAAGACAACCTGCAGCACTGAAATATTGGACAATGTCAATTCCTTGAAGAAGAGGAGTGCTAATTTCAATGTAGCCCAAAGCCGCCAAATGTACAGTCTATCCGAGAAAAAACGCCTCGTCATAATGATCAAAAGCAGACCAATCAAGAACCCTATGATGAATGTCGAAGCGGTGAATGAGGTGCTCATGAACATCCAGACGAGAGCGATGAAAAAGTTCAATAATAGTTGAAATGCCATCGTTCATCTACTCCTTTAACACCGCATCAATATAGATGGATGGTTGTAGTAATACATCTGTTGCGTCCGTCATGTAAGGAACGAGCCATTCAGTACCAACCCCGAACAACACAGATAGAATGACTAATGCAACAGCAGGCATCATCATCTTCCGGAATGTACGACGGTTTGTTTTCGGCAATTCCACGATGGTGGGATCTCCCCAGAATGCGTAGACGAAAATCCGGATGACAGATAGTAGGACCACAAGGCTCGATGCGAGGATGATAATACTCCCAAAGACGTCACCCGCTTCGAATGCGCCTTTCACAATCAGAAGCTTTCCAACGAAACCGCTTAACGGCGGAATGCCTGCCAATCCAAATGCAGCGATCAGATACATCCAGCCAAGCGGAGCGTGGGTTTTCATCAACCCGCCCATTTTACGCAAGTTGGACGTTCCAGTTACGTAAATAATAATACCAATCAATAGAAACAAGGCTCCTTTGATAAGCATATCGTGGATCAGGTAGAAAACAGCACCCGATATACCGGCCTCGTTCATTTGTGCGGCGCCGAATAATATAACACCCACGGCAATGACGATATTGTAAATGATTATTTGTTTTAAATCGAAATAGGCAAGTGCACCAATACAGCCGGCAACGATAGTAAGAAGTGCCAGTGCGGATAATAAGCCATGTGTAAATCCGGTGTCATGAACAAAAAACAGCGTATACGTTCGGATGATTGCATAGATACCGACTTTTGTCAGCAATGCACCGAATAGGGTAAGCACCGGTATTGGAGGTGCGGAGTAAGATCCCGGCAACCAGAAGTAAAGCGGGAAAAGGGATCCTTTCACTCCGAAAACGAGTAGAAAGAGAACTGCAATCACCGTTATAATACCGGGTTGACCAATTTCAGCAATCTTCACTGAAATATCGGCCATATTTAATGTACCAACGACAGAGTAGAGATAAGCAACTGTGATAACGAATAATGCTGATGAAATGACATTGACGAGTATGTATTTGATTGATTCGCGAAGCTGCCTTTTCTCGCCGCCCAGCACGATTAACAGGTAAGAGGCGATGAGCAGCACTTCGAAGAATACGAACATATTGAAAATATCACCAGTTGTAAATGCACCATTGATGCCCGTAATCATGAACAGAATAGCGGGATAATAAAAATGGCGCTCCCGCTCTTCACCAATCGCATTGAAACTGTAGATCACAACAAATAGCGTAATTAAAATCGTTGTCGTTACGAGCAATGCGGATAACATATCGGAAACCATCGATATGCCGAATGGTGCAGGCCAACTTCCGAGTGTGATTGCTTGCACGCCATCCGCTTTCACTGTTGCAACAAGGTAAAGCGCCGCAACCAGGCTGATTAGCAGCCCGATAACAGTCAACAAACGCTGTGCCCTTATATTCTCCTTGAAGAACAGGAGGATTATTGCGAAAAGGAATGGCAATATGATTGGGAATAACAGTAGATTAATCATGTTCGTCATTTCCTTTCATGAGATTCATGTTATCAGTCTGATGCTCGGCATACGTCCGGTAAGCTAAAACGAGGATGAATGCGGTAACACCGAAACTGATAACGATCGCCGTTAAAATAAGCGCTTGCGGCAAAGGGTCAGCAAAATCGGTTACGCCTTCCGTCAAGACAGGCGGGGCAGCACCGCCAAGTCCACCCATCGTAAGAATGAGCAAGTGGGCGCCGTGGCTCAACAGGCCGGTCCCTAGTATGACTTTGAGGAGGCTTCTGGATAGTATCAAATAGACGGCTGCCATGAAAAGGATTCCGACGACGATAGCCATTAGAAATTCCATTATGCGTCCCCTCCAATCGTTTGGATCATTGTAACAGCTGCCCCTACAACAACGAGATAAACGCCGGCATCGAAAATCATCGCTGTATGCAGAGAGGTTGTACCGAATAAAGGCAATGTGAAATCGTCAAAAGCGTGTGTAAAGAAGGGAACGTTGAAAAAGATCGAGCCTGCCGCCGTGCCGAGAGCAAGCAATAAACCGATGCCTGTCACAATAGTAAAGTTGAATGGCAGCGCTTTTTGTACGGTTTTCAGATCGAAGGCGAGCAGCAGGAGGACGATGGCACCGGTTGTCAGCAACCCTCCAACGAATCCTCCTCCTGGTGTATAGTGCCCTGCAAAGAAAATATGGATTGAAAAAAGGAAAATGATGAAGAATACGAGTTTTGTTGTCGTTTGCAAAATGACATCATTTGTTTTCATCCGTACTCTCCTCCTTTCTAGACAACTTCAGACGAATCATTGCAAGGACCGCGATTCCAGCGATTGAAAGAACCGCAATTTCAAATAATGTATCAAATCCACGGTAATCTACGAGAATGACGTTGACGATATTACCGCCCCCAGCTTCTGTTGCAACCGTATCTTTGTAATACTGTGATATCGAGGGAATCAGTTTTTGTGAATGGGCTGATAAAGCAACTAAAGTCACAGTGATTCCGACACCTGCCGCGATAATCAGATTTCCAAGCTTGTTGCGTTTCGTTAGGCCGTGATTAGAAAGTGACGGCAAATGCTTAAAGGCCAACAAGAACAAGGCAACTGAAATCGTTTCGATGACGAGCTGTGTAAGCGCCAAATCCGGTGCTTTGAAAATGACAAAGAATAATGCAACCGAATACCCGACTCCGCCAAGTGCGATAATGGCAGATAGCCGTGTCTTGGCGAGTAAAACCATAGAAACTGCAATAACTAGAACGATAGCATTCAAGATGCCGTACAAGTTTATCGGTGTAAAACTCTCCATGTCCACAACGAACGCTTCTTTGATGAATAGCGTTGCGGCTGTGATGGCAGCAATGAATGCGAACATATAAATCAGATACGTGCGGATCAAACCAGTCATATAGAAGCGGGAAATTCTATTCATCCCACCTTCACTGAATAGCATGGCTGAATCATACAAAGCATTCAACGACATGTACTCGGGATGGATATCGTACAGTTTCTGCCATCTCGCCATTGTCAGGAATAAGATAAACCCGACTCCTACAAGCGAAACTGTCATCCATAATTCCGGAGCGGCAAAGCCGTGCCAAGCTGCAACGTCAACCTTGACATCAGAGGGATGACTGTATAAACCGGGCTGGATAGCCATCACAGCAGGTTTCACAAACCACTTTCCAATGATGTTCGGTATGAAGAAGATGACAACAACTAGTGAAGCGAGAATTACTGGAGATACTAGCATCCCACTAGGCGCTTCATGCGGTTTATTCGGAAGCGGTTCGCTTTTTTGTCGTCCTGCAAACGTCTTGAATACAAAGTAAAAACTATAGACGAACGTAAAGACACTGGCAATCCAGGCAATGACAGGGAAGAGAATTCCCCATGTCGCAAAGTTGAACAGTTCAAAATGACGAATTGCCAACATTGATTGAAGGAACATTTCCTTACTCAGGAAGCCGCTGAATGGTGGCAGACCTGCCATCGACATTGAGCCGATGAAAGCAACCGTGAAGCTGACCGGCATGATACTCATCAACCCGCCGAGTTTCCGGATATCCCGGGTACCGGTTTCATGGTCGACAATACCTGCAATCATGAACAGACTACCTTTGAAAGTCGCGTGATTGATCAAATGAAAAATCGCAGCGAATGTTGCAAATTTAAAGATGGCATCATCCGAGTGATAAGCGAGCGCACCGGCACCTAGCAGAGACATGATCAGTCCTAGTTGGCTGACTGTCGAAAAAGCTAGAATCGCTTTCAAATCGGTTTGCTTCACTGCGAATAGTGATCCACAAAACAGTGTCAGAAGTCCGATGCCGGTAACGAGCCAGATCCATACTTCGGACACGGCGAAAATAGGCGTGAACCGGGCGACAAGGTAAAGCCCCGCTTTCACCATCGTTGCGGAGTGCAGATAGGCACTGACCGGTGTAGGCGCTTCCATTGCATCCGGAAGCCAAATATGGAACGGGAACTGCGCTGATTTCGTGAATGCACCGAGCAATACCAATACGAGCGCAAGCGTGAAGAATTCATGCCCTACAAAGGTGGATGCATTGGCGATAAGTTCTCGGATGGAAAATGTATCCCCCATAATTCCTAACAGAATGAATCCCCCAAGTAACATCAGCCCGCCAAATACAGTAATCATCATCGATTTCAATGCACCAAATCGTGAACGGTCACGTGTATTCCAATAGCCGATAAGCAGGAATGATGAAATGGAAGTCAATTCCCAGAATAAATAAAGGGAAATCACGTTGTCCGATTGCACGACCCCTAACATGGCACTCATGAAAATTAAAAGATAGACATAGAAGTTATTCAACTTTTCCCGGTTTTTATCGAGATAAAAGATGGAATAAAGGACAACTAGCGAGCCGATACCAGTTATGAGCAAAGTAAACAGCAAGCTGAGACCATCAATATACGATACGAACGAAATTCCAAGGGATGGAATCCATTGCAGCTCTGCTATAGCATGTCCGCCGTCCATCGTTGTCTTGATGAAACCAATGTAATAAATGAAAAGAACTATGGGAACGAGTAAAACGAACCATCCAGTATGTATGGCTTTCAGTTTCCTGAATAGCAGGGGAACGACTAGGGCTGCCACTATCGGCAGAAAAATCAGTAATACGAAATTCAAGAAAATCCTCCTTCCTGATGATTGAAACAATATTCTCTGCATCGTTTTAAAGTATAGCGTAAATAGACAGCGTTTGCATACATCACTTCCGCAAGTTATTGCTTAAATAGACTCACTTCTTATATTATAGGAATGGAGAAATAGTAATAATATTGAGGTGTGTAAATGAAAAATCCTTATCTATTCGGTTATTTGCCATTTGTAACAATTGTTCTATTCAGTTTGACCTTCGGAGTCTATACAGTAGGCGTGTCGGTGGAGTTGTTCAAAGGAATCGGATTATATGCAGGAATGCGGGAGTTTCTGACAGATATACAGTTACGTATTTTTCTGCTTATCATATATGGGTTACTATTTTTTATGCTTTTTTCTGCATTGAAATTGATTGCGGAGACGATTCATGAAACCGCAATGCTGTTCTTTTCAAAAGACGTGGAGGGGGAATCATATAGCAAGGCTCGCGGGGGCAATGTCATTTACTTTTTTGGCGCGCTTGCATCGGCCGGAGGTATCCATTCGATTATCCTTTTGATAACTATATTTCTCTTGACAACGTTCGTCTATTTCATCTATGTCGTTTATAAGTTGAGCAGATTCATGACAATCGTCAGCACAATCGGGCTGATCGTCTTTGAAATTATCAGTTGGAGTGTACTAGTTTCCGTACTTTTGTACATTTTACTGAAGCTTTATACGGGAGTTGTTGCAAGTCTGCCGTTCATCGACAAGTAACGGTCTTATATAAATTGAAATTAGGAATTCCTTCAAATCTATCTCCTCTACCTGGTGTCCTTTTACTTACACAATTCATGTCCACTTGTATAGAGCGGAATAAGCGTTTCCTGTAATACACGCTTCGGCGCTTGGGGATGCCTCCCGCCCAAAGCCAGACAACTTCGTCGTCAGTCTTAGGGCTCCGGCTACCCCAGTAAGGCGCCTTCGCTGGTTTCTCTTTAGTAGATTGGAGCTACTGAGAAAGTTTACGTCCACTATTATTTAGTGAAATAAGGAGCTCCCGTAATACACGCTGCGGCGCTCGGGGATGCCTTCCGCCCTAAGCCAGACAACTTCGTCGTCAGTCTTATGGCTACGGCTACCCCTGTGAGGCGCCTACGCTGGTATTTCTCGGGTATATTGGATTTACTGTGAATGTTCACGTCCACTATTACAGGGTGGGATAAGGATTGTCCATTTTACAAGCTCCGACGCTCGGGGATGAATTCCTGTTTCTCCCGGGTATATGATGCACCTAATTTATCGGTGCAGGGTTTAACTATAAAAGGCGATATTTCGTTCGGATTCGAACAGAAATATCGCCTTTTTAAATTCGTATTTACTTAGAGAAATCAAATACATCAGTTTTTCAGTAGTCGTACATATCTTCAGAAGCATCCCCATATAAGGCGAAGCGAGTATCATGGACAATGCTAAATCCAGACTATAAGCATGAAATTTTAATGTATTTAATATTCCTAGGAAAACCAGCGCAGGGCCTTTTAGTGTCCAGTTGCTGACACAATTCGAAGGACGTGAATTGTGTCAGAACTGGACACCGGGTAGCCGGAGCGATAAGACGAGCAGTGGTTTTCCACCCGGCTTATCGCAAGCCGCTGAAAAAGTTCTTTTTTATAGTAACAAGTAGTTGATTGTAGTGGAGAGCGGCGACTCCAGCGGGAACAGCGCGAGCTGAAGACCCCGCAGGAAAAGCCGTCACGAAGAACGGCTTTTGCGACCAAAAGCGTTAGCGTTGGGAGCATGGGGGAAGGATGCCTTAATTTCTGCCAAGAACGCAGAAATTAAGGCAAATCGAACCCTTCGCTGTTCGATTGGCTGAAGCCGTGCCCGCGGAAAGCGTCCGCTCGGAACGGAAATCAACGGGATTGAAGGAAATCGGGCTTTTTCAGTGATCTCTCATAAGCCAAGTAGCTTGGTCACCAGTCTTATGGATACGGCTGCCTCTTTGAAGGCGCCCACGTTCAGTTTTTTATAGCTATTTATAAATTCAACATTTATAGCCGTAATAACGAACGGCTAGTCCTGAAGCAATGTTGAAAATATCCGTAAATGCAGTTTCTGATCACTTATGTGTTTAATGGATTGTGGTCTATCATAGCCGACCCAGACAGCAGTTGTGTAGTTATCATTTAGTCCCCCGACCCATAAATCTTTATAATGGTCCGTCGTGCCGGTTTTCGCTCCTGTATAGGTTGTTGTATATGGGATTCCGCGCCCAGTTCCATTCAATACGACATCCTGCATCATGCTGCGCATCTTGGAAACTGTAGAAGGGGACCAGACATTGTTCTTTTCCTGCGGCCATTGATATAGGATATTCCCTTCTTTATCCTTCACTGCCCGGATTGCATGGACGGGTGAATATATTCCATCGATGAAGCTGGAATATGCACCCGCAAGTTCAATGGGCGTCGTCCCTTTCGAGAACCCTCCGAGGGCAGCCGCATAGGTCATGTCCTGCTCTGTGACGGATTTAAATCCGAACGGTTCGATGAAGTCGAATGCCTCCTGAATTCCAACCCGCTGAAACAATCTGACAGCCGCGGTATTATGGCTGTGTCGAAATGCCTCTTTGACTGAAACATTCCCATAAACGGACCCCCCGATATTTGTAGGGCAGTATGAACCGATACAAATGGAACCACCGTTGATAGGCGTGTTTTCTGTATACGATCCGCTTTCAAAAAGCGGGGCATAGACAAGAAGGGGTTTGATGGCAGAGCCTGGTTGCCTGACAGCCTGATATGCGCGATGAAAATCAGCTTTCTTATACTCTTTTCCTGCGAATACACTGATGATTTCCCGCGTTGCATTGTCGATGACGGCGGCTCCCGCCTGCACGCCTTCAGGTTTCAAAAGGAAGGATATTGCTCGTTCGTCCCGCCGCTGTTTCCCGGGATTAAGTGCCGTTTCGATAATCAATCCTGTGGACAATACTTCAATTGTCCGCTGTTTACTTATCGCTTCAAGGGCTGTCTTTTCAGAAGCATTTTTCGCATTTGCAATCTTTTCCGACAAGCCTTCGGATTTTGCTATGAGATCGGTTAGTTCAGCAAGTACATACGTGCTGTAAGCGGGATAGGCATTCGCTTTCTTTTTCAGCTTTAATTCGATGACCGTATTTTTATGAACTTCGTATTCCTCCGCGCTTATGACACCGTTTTTTGTAAGTATCGATAGAAGACGTTCTTGCCTTATTTTTGTCCGCTCGAAATGCTTCAACGGATTGTACAAAGATGGATTGTTTGGAATTGCTGCGAGGAAGGCTAATTCCGCTTTATTCAACTCGTCAATAGGTTTGCTGAAGTAATAGGTCGAGGCCGCGCTAATGCCGTATACTTGATTGCCGAAATACATTTCATTCAAATACATTTCAAGGATTTCATCTTTTGTCGATTGTTTATCAAGCTCGGCTGCGTAGAAAAGTTCCGTCACTTTTCGTTCGTATGTCTTTTCGGTCGATAAAAAACGCATCCGGACGACTTGCTGTGTGATGGTGGAAGCACCTTGCCTGACAGTGTCCGTTGCAGTGTTGACAGCAAATGCCCGTGCGATGGCGGCGACGTCATACCCACGGTGCTCGAAGAAGCCAGTGTCTTCACTTTCAAGAAAAAGTTGACGGGCGAATAGCGGAATCGATGCGAGGGGAAGCGGATCGCGCCATTCCACATATTCTTCTGCGAAGATAAGTCCGTTACGATCTTTCATCGTCACAGGTGCGTTGACGGTCCCGGATGATAACGCAATGGTTTCACTCATCTTTCCCTTGAATGAATTAACAGTTTTCAATTCCATGGCAATCGCTTCCTGGACGACAAAGAGAATTGGTATGGAAAAAAGGATGAAGATAAAGCCGATGATTTGCTTCAGCACTACGGACCTCCGTTCTAGAATTATGTATATAAATTGAAATAAAGCAATCCATCAAATCCGCTCCGGCGCTTTGTGGATGCCTCCCGCGATAAGCCGGGCGGAAAACCACCGCCAGTCTTATCGCTTCGGCGACCCGGTGTCCAGTTCTGACACAATTCACGTCCTTTAAATTGTGACAGCAACTGGACACTAAAAGGCGCCTTCGCTGGTTTATCCTAGGAATATTATATACACTTAAAAAATTCATGCTAATAGTCTTGACTTAGCATTATCCATAATACTTGCTTCGCTTTATATTGAGAATGCTTCTTCAGTAATAACCAGCGAAGGCGCCTCAAAGGGGTAGCCGAAGCCATAAGTCTGACGACAAAGTTGTCTGGCTTATGGCGGGAGGCATCCCCAAGCGCCGCAGCGTGTATTATGGGAAATGCTAATTACACTCTATACTAGTAGATGTAAAGTCTCTCCGGCGACCACATAAAAGGCGTCTACGCTGTATCCATATGTTCAACTTTTACAATAACAAAAATATAGCACACTCCCGCATTGGGGGTGTGCTGTTTTTTAAGTATGCGTCCGTTTTTCTTCCGCTGCTAGAAAATCCTCAAAATCCTGAACCGGTTTTCGTTTGGCGTAAAAGAGAAATGCGAATCCGACTAAGAACAAGACACCGGTGACGATGAAGACGGACGAAATGCCGATAAAACCGCTGACAATCCCACCGAACATCGGCCCGATGATGTTGCCTAAGAAACGGAAGCTTGTATTATACCCCATGACTTCGCCTTGAATATTGATCGGCGCTTCGCGTCTGACAAGGGCAGTCGTTATAGGAATCATACCTCCGAGTGCGATACCGAACAGCAGACGCCAGAAAATAAGCTGCCATAGCTCTGTCACAAAAGCCTGGGGAATGATGAAGACGACTGATAGAAGAAGCAGGATTGACAGCACCTTTTCATAGCCGATATCGTCACCCAGCTTACCCCAGCGGCGCGCGAACAATAGATTTCCGACCCCCGCGGCACTAAACGTGATGCCTGCCAGAAACGCTACATCTTTCGCTTCCGTCAAATGGGACACATATAGCGATAGCAACGGCTGGATACTGAAGTTTCCTATTTGGATAAGTGCGGTGACAATCATGATGTTCAACATGAGCCGGTGATGCAGAAGACCGCTTAAAATGGATTTTCTTGAATACTGGATGGCTTGCGGATTTTTTATCCGTTTCTGTTCCTTAATGCCGAACAGGACGATGATTGCGGCGACTATTACGGAGATGGATGTAATGATGAAGGTGTATTGGAAGCCGAATGTATCCGCCAGAAGACCACCGAATACAGGTCCGAACAACGTTCCCGTCACACTCCCCATCTGCAAAGTCCCAAGCATTTTTCCCGCTTCCTTTTTTGCGGTCTGCGAAGAAATAAAAGCTAGAGATGTTGGTATGAATCCTGTAACGACACCATTTAACAGGCGCAGAACGAAAAATGCCTCAACGGAGTCGACAAACCCCATTAAGAAGACAGACGTTGCAATCCCGAATCCATTTATGAGAAGAATGGGTTTGAAGCCGAATTTATCAGCGACCCGCCCCCAAATCGGTGACATGATAAATGCCGTAACAAAGGAGGCCCCGAAAATTAAACCCGACCACTTTTGGACATACGCATCCGAATGATCACCGAATGTCTCAATATATAGGGATAAGAATGGCATAATCATCGTCATGGTTCCGGCAACTAAAACGTTGGATATCCAGATGATGATGAAATTCCGTTTTTGCACGTCCATGTGAAAACCTTCCTTCTCCTCTGTACCAATTCATTCATTATAAAACAGTTCGATATCCGAAGGAAGTAACATGCTTATTCATCGAAATAGATGTTTCGATATGATAAACTGATTCAGGGTGAATGTTAATGAGAAAACGCTTTTCTCTTTACTGACAATCTTTGTTCTCGTCTTACTTACTGCATGCGGAAAAGGTGTTACGCTGAACAATGTGCAAGAAAAAGAAGTGTCTGCTGGCAAGGAGCCGGCAGAAGAAAATAGCTCGAAGAACTCAGAGGAGGCAATAACTATGTATCCACAATTATCGACAGAAGTAGCAGCAAATGAAGCACTTGTAGTAATGAACACAACAATGGGGCCAATTAAAATCAAGCTTTTCCCTGAACAAGCACCAAAAACCGTTGAAAACTTTTTGACACATGCAGAAAATGGCTATTATGACGGCATCATCTTCCACCGTGTCATTGAAGATTTCATGATTCAAGGCGGCGACCCAACGGGAACTGGTATGGGCGGAACTAGTATATACGGCGATACTTTCGAAGACGAATTTTCTATGGAATTATTCAATCTAAAAGGAGCACTTTCCATGGCGAATGCTGGACCGGGAACGAACGGCAGCCAGTTCTTCATCGTCCATGCATCAGAAGTTCCAGGTTCAGTCGATCAAATGAAAAAAGGCGGATGGCCTGAAGAAATCGCTGAAGCATACGGCAAATGGGTGGAACACCTCACCTGGACCAAAAACATACGGTATTCGGCCAAGTTATTGAAGGCATGGATGTTGTCGATAAAATTGCAAAAGTTAAAAAAGGTCGTCAGGACAAGCCAGTTGAAGATGTTTCCATTCAATCAATCGAAATCCTTCAAAAATAATCCTAATCTCGTAAAATTAACAAAGTGAGGAAGTGTACGTAAGTGAACGCTCTATTAATGCCGTTCCTTTACTTTCCGGAAGATAAATCAGAATACATTCCGGCTGCGATTTCATTTGTCATCTTCATGATTCTTTTAGTATTCGCATTCCGGTGGATTCGAAACAATTCGAAGAAACAAGAATTGGAAACGAAAGAACTTGAAGAACGCATTCTGCGTGAACGTCGCGAAGCCAAAGAAAAACAGCATCCTCAAAATTGAGGATGCTGTTTTTCTTTAGTAATTTTTAAATAGATAAGTGAATCGATTTCCTAATAGCACAGTTATACTGAAATCCTAACAAGGTTGATTTTCGCTTCAGCCGGACACTTTCCGCGGGCACGGCTTCAGCCTCCTCGTCGCTACGCTTCTGTGGGGTCTTCAGCTCGTGCTGTTCCCGCGGGAGTCGCCGCCTTACGCTCCAATCAACAACAGTATAACGTTATAATTACGAACAATGGAACGGCTGTTTTTCTTTGGTAATAATCGTGCAGTCAGTCACTCATCGCAGTGATAAAACGTTTGACGCCTTCTTTGATTTGCGAAAGCGGCGTAGCCACATTCATGCGCAAGAAACCGCGTCCCGCTTCACCGTATTTCGTGCCCGGCTCCAGTGCAAGTTTTCCTTTATTCAAAAGCTTGTCCATCATCTCATCTTCAGACAGTCCCGTCCCGCGATAGTCAATCCAAAGAAGGTATGTACCATGAGGCTTCGCAATTTTTAAAGCGGGAATCGCTGCCGTCAGTTCACGGATCACATAGTCCATATTATTGGAAATCGTATCAAGCAGTTCTGCCAGCCAAGGGCCGCCTTCTTTATATGCCGCCGTCAATGCTGCAGCTGCAAAAGAGTTCAATTCCATCTGACCATGTGACAGCGCATTCATTGTAAGTTTCTCTCTCACATCTTGATCCGTCGCAATCATCAATGCTGCTTGAATGCCTGCAAGATTGAATGTCTTTGTAGGAGCAACGCAAGTAATGATGCGGCCGATTTCTTCGCCAGCTATTTTTGCAAGCGGAATATGCTTATAGCCAGTGAAGACAAGGTCTGCATGTATTTCATCCGACAATATGAGGACATCATATTTAGTACAAAGACGCAACATTTCTTTCAGTTCGTCTTCTTTCCAGACGATGCCGCCAGGGTTATGCGGATTACACAAGATGAACAGCTTAACATCTTGCTGCAGGCTTTTCTCAAATTCTTCAAAATCGATGGAGTAAACGCCGTCTTCTTCATTCATCATGCATTCGACCAGATTCCGTCCTTGGCGTTTGGGAATTTGGAAGAACGGTGGATAGACGGGGGAAGTGACAAGGATTCCGTCCCCCGGATTCGTGAACGTTTCAATTACCGAAGCGATTGCGGGAACAACGCCATGGTGGAATAACATCCATTCATTTTTCGTTTCCCATGCATGACGTTCAGATAACCACTGGCCAACTGCATCTTTACATCCATCGCAAATATACGAATAGCCGAATACGGGATGGTCGAGCCGTTCTTTCATAGCATTTACGACAACCTCAGGAGCGGCGAAATCCATATCTGCGACCCACATCGGTAAAATATCGGATGCATCTTCAATTCCATATATCATTTCCATTCGGTCCCATTTTACAGAACGCGTTTTACGCCGTTCGAAGACTTGTTCAAAGTTATTCATGGAAATCCCCTCTTTCCTTTTTTCGTTACTATGTTATCATAGTCTAAACTAATGAGAAAAATAAGGTGACTCATCGTGCAGACTATTGAAATGAATAAAAAGGCTGTTGCTCTACTTCAACAATGGGATCCTTTCGCAGTCGGACCAAAAGGGTATGAACTCGAAATCGTCGATGTCGTAGCGGATTTACATCGACTTGATCATCCGACCGACCTTGCAAAGCGAATCCGGGAAATTTACGAACATTCCTATGAATTGTGGATACCGATCGAGAACTGCGTGCAAATTTCTTATAAGCTGTTAGCCATTAAATACGAGGCGAAATGTATCGTCTGATCTTCTAGAGCTGTACCCACATTCAAATGGGTACAGCTTATTTTATTACAATAAAATACCCGCGAATCCCAAAACTGGATTCGCGGGTATTAAAGTTAAAGCTCAATGATCCAAACGATGAAAATGATAATGATGGCAGCCGGTGCTGCATACCTTACTAGAAACTTCCAAAGACTGTTCATAACAGGGTGCATGCGAAGCTCTTCATCCGTCTGCGATTTCGTCAGGACATAGCCCGCGAAAATCGATACGAGCAATGCACCGAGTGGCATTGCAATCCTGCTCGTCAGCGTGTCGGCGAAGTCAAAGATGGTTCCGCCGAAGATTTTCACGTCGGAAAGGACTCCGAATGACAATGCGCTTGGTATCCCGACGATGAAGATAAGTATTCCGAATACCCATGCAGCACGCCTTCTGCGGTTTCGTTTCTCGCGGATACCCGTTGACACGACAATTTCAAGCATCGCAATCGATGAAGTGAGTGTCGCGAATAGCATCAAGATGAAAAAGATGATCATGAATACATTACCGAACGGAATCTGGCTGAAGATAGCAGGTAATATAACGAAAATCAGTCCCGGTCCTTCAGCAGGCGAGTGACCAAGTGCGAACACTGCCGGAAAAATGACAAGACCAGCCAAAATGGAAATGGTGATATTCAAAAGTGCGACATTCATGGCCGATTGCCCTAATTTTTCTTCTTTCGGCAAATAAGACGCATAGGTCATCATTGCTGTAACCCCGACACTCAAGGAGAAGAAAGCTTGTCCGAGTGCCAGTAAAAATGTCGAACCTGTCAAATGGGACCAATCAGGCACGAATAGGAAGCGAACACCTTCCATTGCACCATCCAGTGTCAATGAACGGATGGCCAGGATGATGAAGAAAATGAACAACAACGGCATCATCCATCTGCTTGCCCGTTCGATTCCGCCTTTGATACCACTTTGTACAATCCAAATCGTCAGCCCCATGAACACGGCTTGGGCAAGCAAGACTTCTACTGGATTGGCGATGATGGTATTGAAAAGATCTCCATGATTTGTCGCATTGAGTCGGAAGAAGATGGCTCGTGCCAAATAGGATAGAATCCATCCTCCCACGACACTATAAAACGACAGGATAATGAATGAAGCTGCAAGGCCCATCCAACCGATGAAAGGCCACTTTTTTCCTGGAGCCAGACGTTTTAAAGAAGTTACTGCATCGGCTTGCCCCATCCGTCCGATAACGAACTCTGCCAGTAAGATAGGGAGTCCGATTGCTATAGTGCAAATAATGAACAGTAGTAGGAATACGCTTCCGCCGTTTGTCCCTGCCATGTAAGGGAACTTCCATATCGCACCGAGTCCGATCGCACTGCCGGCAGCTGCTAGAACGAAGCCGATCTTAGAAGACCATTGATCACGTTGTTTCATATACAATCACTCGTTTCATTAAGTTTCAGATTTTCTTATTGTACACTAACTAATGTCGAATACCATCGGATTTTGGAACAAATTTTGCGAACGGATAATCTTTGGTATAATTGAAATAATTAGACAGATATTCTGAAGGGGAGGGGTGCCTGTGGAAGATGCTGAGTTGAGTCATAAGATAAGGGCCCGCCAGATTGACGCTTTTGAAAAATGGATGGACATTTACTCGGGAGACATTGAGCGTTTCACCATTCAGTATGGTTATGGGTTAAAACAAGCGGCTAAAGTAACGGAGGAAGCGTTTAGAATCGTATTTAATCAGCTGGAATCCGTTGACGACGAAAGGTCATTCATTGACGCATTATATAAACAAACCGTAAATATACTTGCTAACACGCGACGATCCAATCAGCCAAATGAAACGATATTCCTTTTTGAAGAGGATCAGGAACTACATAATCAGATTGGCCAACTTGAAACGGACAAGAAAGTACCGTTTATACTTTCGGCACTCCATAAACTGGATGATACGGAGATTGCGACAATTATGGATACTTCCGTGGAAGCGGTCGAACTCGCTATTACGGAAGCGTCCAGTGACTTGGAAGTAGCGCAACTGGAAAAGAGGCTTGAATTCCTTACTAGATCGTATGGACGACTGAAAACTTCTTTTAGAAAAGAACAGGTTTTTGCAGAGCCGCGGAAGGAAGTTCGGGAGCCTGGAAAAGTGAAACAAACAATTTCAAAGAAGGTCCTAATTTCCTGGATTGCGGGGTGCCTTGTCCTCCTATCACTTCTTATCGTTCCTGTTGTGACAAGTGAGGAATACAAAAAGACTTCTGCCGAAAAGTATATTGAACGGTTAAAGGCGTCGTTTGAGAAAGAAGTCGGAAACCGATACAACGAATTGGGATTGAAGGAAACAACTGAAGATGGAGTGGAATTTAACCATATTTTTTACGGAAAGCAAGAACGCGATGATTTTGTGTCTATGATACGGCGTTATGAAGGCTATATAAGAAACACCGGTACATTGGATAAAAAGAAGGTAGGAGAAGAGTACGCAAAAATAATTAAGTCATTGGAGTTGCCGTCCGCGATGACGAAACGTTTATTTAAACAACCGCTAGCAGATGACGTGGAAAAAAGCGGTGAATTTATAAAAGAATACTTGGAACAGTATTACATACTCCAACAATCCTATTTCACGGTTCTTGTTAAATATGAACAGCTTATCGAAGATGCCGTCGTCGATGGGGTCATAGATATTGAAGAATTCCTGAAAAAAAAGGAGACGTATCCAAAAGATTTGCAGCTGGCATTGGATGGCATGATTAAGCAAAACATTTATCCAATGTCCGTTAAAAACTGGGCCCCTATTGTTCCTGTATTTAAAAAGAATGAGTACAGCGCTAAAATTCGCTCCTCTATCCATCCTGATTTGCGAGGCTATTTAACAGGTTTGGAAGCGATGCCGATGGTTACGTATCCGGGTCTTGCACACCCTTTGGAACAATCGATCGACTATTTGCTGGAAATAGAAAAAACGTTGTTAGCAACAAAATTAACGGATGAAGCGACTAGCAATCTCAGTTGGAGTTACGGTGAACTCTTTTACAAAATCATCGGTGGGACGGAACCTGATCGAATACTCGATACTGATGGAAAAGTGAAAACGGAAATTCGTGCAGGATGGGAAAGAATCGCTGGTTCGGGAGAAGGCTCTCCAACAGCTTATCTTATACAAATAATCATTTCAGAGATGGAAGCGACGAATTGGACCGAGTCGCAAAGTCGCAATCGTTTAGAAGCCTATGATGTCTATCATGCACTGGAACTTGCAAAAGCCGGGAAACTCGATACGTTTATCATGCTTGGAATCAGACAAAGCGCATCGGGCATTGAAAGTGTGTCGCTCCCGGATACGTACTTTGAGAACTTAGTTGAAGAGACGTACCATTCATTTTCATCAGATTATGACCAATCCATATTGCAATCAGTCAGTCCGCTGGTCATTATGGGCGTATACTTTTATGCGAATGAACAAGAGGACCCAGAGACGATGTGGCATCTTTATATTAAAAAATATAATGCAGATACGCTAGATGAGTATGTTGCAGAATGGAGTCGATTGGATATAGTTATTGAGAGCCTTGATAGTCTACTATTTGACGGCAACGGAGGAACAACAGGTTCAATCGGAATTCAGCGGGGAGATACTACGTTTTATGGTGTTGAGATGGTTTTGGATGAAGATTCTATATGGGGAATAAAGCATGTTGACTTAGACTTTTTACTGACCGAATTTAGTGATGGGCAGTTGTAACACGGTCATATCGTAGTACCCCTTCACACTGTCATTTTTTGCCCGCTTCCTATAAACATGATATAATTTTAAGTGGCCTTAAGGGCAGAATCGATACCAAAATAGATTGGGAGCTGTTTTAAATGGCGCAAAAATTCGAAGCGGGAGAAGAGTTTTCCGGCAAAGTAACAGGTATCCAACCGTACGGTGCATTTGTAGCACTTGACGATGAAACACAAGGACTTGTCCACATCTCTGAAATTACGTATGGATTTGTTAAAGATATTCATGAATTTCTCACTGTGGGGCAGGAAGTGCAAGTGAAAGTGCTGGAAGTTGACGAAGCCGCAGGGAAAATCAGCCTGTCAATCCGGGCCCTTCAAGAACCGCCGGCTGTAACCCGCAGAGACGACCGTCCGCGCAAGTCATTGCAAGCACGTGTCGATGAAAGCGATGCAGACGGATTCAACTCACTGAAAGACAAACTCCAAGACTGGATTGAAAAGTCCGGGCAATGATGGAACGCAGCCTAAGGATGCCGCGTCGTGCGGCAAAGGCTGCATGACCCACATCCTGTGGGCTTCAGAGCGATTGGCCGCTGAAGCTGGACAATAAAAAATGAGGGAGAAGGCATGCATGCCTTCTCCCTCATTTTTTTAATTTCCTTAATCGATACTGTAAATTCTGTCTGCTCATGCCAAGTGCATGTGCAGTTTTTGTGATGTTTTTATTATTGAGCTTCATCGCTTTTTGTAAATAATAGCCTTCTGCTTCACGTAAAAACTGATCAAGCGGAAGTAGCTCTTTATCGGACTGTACGATAAAGTCCGTAGCTTGCGTAGGTTCCTCAGTGATGTCTGCACTCTTCATCCGGAAATGCAATGGTAGCAGATCATACGTAATGGCCGTTTCAGTCGTGGCCAAGGAAGAGATTTCATCCAGAAGAAATTCAAGCTCCCGCACATTTCCCGGCCAATCATATCCGAGGAATAGCTGTTCAACGTCGGGTGTGATTTCCGTAAGTGAAGAACCATAACGTTCACTTCGCCGTTCTAAATAAGAAAAAATGAACGGCATAATATCCTCTTTCCGCTTTCGCAGAGGCGGAATCCGGAGTGTGAATGAAGCAAAGAAATAATATAAATCCTTCAGTAATGTGCCGGCAGCGATTAATTCAACAGGATCATCACCGATGCTTGCGATGAATTGCTTGTTGCTGCGCTGTGCTTCCAAGAGGATTGAAAGTAGCTTTTGCTGTAATGGAATCGACAGTAAATCGATTCTTTCGCAAAATAACGTCAGCGATTCCGATACATTCAAATCTTTACCTAAACGTCCAATAAGTATCGGGTCTGAACTATGACAGAACAGGGTATAAAATAAGGTGCTGGAAGGCGATAATTCATTATGTATGCTTTCAGCAATCAAATCTTTTCCTGTGCCGGTTTCACCGATCAACAATACAGGCAATTTTGCACGTGCCGCTTTTTTTGCAGTCGTAATAACAACTTTCATAGGCGGGGAGGACGCGATAATTTGATTGAACGTAACCGGGTCACTATTTTTACGAAAGGGCTGCAGAACGAATTTCTCAAGAGCTGTAACATCACGGGCTAATTCAACAGCCCCGATTTGACCGACGCTTCCGACAACCGGATAGGTATCATTGATGGTGGTGATTTCTGTACCGTTTCTATTCCAATACGTCTGTTTGACGTTCAATTGCTCTTTCCCGCTTTGCAACACTTTCAAGAGCGTACTTTCCTCTTGGTCAAAATTAAAAAGCTCCAGAATCGACCTGTCTCCCACATCTTCAAGTGCGAGTCCCTCGATTTCTTTCATCTTGTCATTATAGATGATGGTGCGACCGTTTATGTCTACGGCATGTATGCCAACCGCGGCGTGGCGCACTGCAAACTCATAAAAAGGGAAGAGTGAATCGTCGATGTTCTTCAAAATAATCACCCTCAAACTATTATTTTTAAAATTTTAATGAATAATGCTTGATATCTGCAACAATCTTTTGCATTATTATATATGTAATCTATAAATAAGTGCAAATATTATTTGCGTTTCACTACTTCAGAGGAGGAATAATATGATTCCATATAAACACGAACCATTCACAGATTTTACGGTAGAAGCGAATAAACAAGCTTTCCTTGAGGGGTTGAAAACAGTTGAAGGATACCTTGGGCAAGATTATCCGCTAATTATCGGTGGAGAACGCATCATGACTGAAGAGAAATTGGTTTCAACAAACCCGGCAAACAAAGAAGAGGTAATCGGACGCGTTTCCAAGGCAAGCAAAGACCTTGCTGAAAAAGCGATGAAAGTTGCAGACGAAACGTTCAATACATGGAGAAAAGAGAAACCTGAATTCCGCGCAGACGTATTATTCAAAGCGGCTGCAATCATTCGTCGCCGCAAACACGAATTCTCGGCACTTCTTATGAAAGAGGCAGGGAAACCTTGGAACGAAGCAGATGCGGATACAGCTGAAGGAATCGATTTCTTGGAGTTTTATGCTCGCCAAATGCTTGAGTTGAAAAATGGAATACCTGTTGTAAGCCGACCAGGCGAATACAACCGCTTTGACTACATCCCACTTGGAGTAGGTGTTATCATCTCGCCTTGGAACTTTGCATTCGCAATCATGGCGGGTACGACAGTTGCTGCTTTAGTTACAGGAAATACGGTACTTCTTAAACCTGCATCGACAACTCCAGTTGTTGCATACAAATTTATCGAAGTTCTTGAAGAAGCGGGAATGCCGGCTGGCGTTGTTAACTACATCCCTGGATCTGGCGCTGAAGTGGGCGACTATCTTGTTGATCACCCTAGAACACGTTTTGTTTCCTTCACAGGTTCACGTGAAGTAGGAACACGTATTTACGAACGTGCGGCTAAAGTGAACGAAGGCCAAATCTGGTTGAAACGCGTTATCGCTGAAATGGGCGGTAAAGATACAATTGTCGTTGACAATGAAGCAGATCTTGAACTCGCTGCACAATCAATCGTTAAATCAGCATTCGGATTTAGCGGACAGAAATGTTCAGCATGTTCACGTGCGATTATTCACGAGGACGTTTACGACCAAGTGGTAGCGCGCGTTGAAACATTGACGAAAGAATTGACATACGGCGATCCGGAAGATAACTCAAACTTCACTGGACCTGTTATTGATCAGGCGTCATTCGACAAAGTGATGAGCTACATCGAAATCGGTAAAGAAGAAGGCCGTATCATCGCAGGAGGAACAGGAGACAGCTCTAAAGGATTCTTCGTTGCGCCTACAGTTATTGCGGACCTTGATCCAACAGGCCGTGTTATGCAAGAAGAGATCTTCGGCCCGGTTGTCGGCTTGTCGAAAGCTAAAAACTTCACAGAAGCAATCGAACTTGCAAACAACACGGACTACGGTCTAACTGGCGCGGTCATTACAAACAACCGTCACCATATCGAACAGGCACGTGAAGACTTCCACGTAGGTAACCTTTATTTCAACCGCGGCTGCACAGGTGCAATCGTAGGTTACCAGCCGTTTGGCGGATTCAACATGTCAGGTACAGATTCAAAAGCCGGCGGACCGGATTACCTTCAACTTCATATGCAAGGACAAACAACATCAGAAACACTATAAGAAAAGCGTAGGGCGCCTGAAAGACCCGACAAGCGCTGGAGGAATTGTGATAAAGGCGTCTTTTGCCTTTATCCCCAATTCAGAAGCGACTCGAGGGGCTGGTGCCCGTAGCTAAACAGATAGAAAAGCGTAGGGCGCCTAATTAGCGCCTGGATTCCGGAAAATATACGGACCCATCTAAAGGATGGGTCTGTCTTTACATACCTTGGGGAGGGAAATGTATGACAGTATCAGAAAAAGTAATTGTACAGACAGAAAAATTTGGGGCGAACAATTATCATCCACTGCCAATCGTTATTTCAGAAGCAGAAGGGGTTTGGGTGAAAGACCCGGAAGGCAATAAATACATGGATATGCTCTCTGCATATTCTGCAGTAAACCAAGGGCATCGTCATCCGAAAATTATTCAGGCATTGAAAGACCAAGCGGATAAAGTGACGCTGACGTCCCGCGCATTCCATAACGACCAACTCGGTCCATGGTATGAAAAAATTTGCGAACTGTCCGGCAAAGAGATGGCGCTACCGATGAACACGGGAGCAGAAGCGGTTGAGACAGCTATTAAAGCAGCACGCCGCTGGGCTTATGATGTCAAAGGGGTAGCAGAAGGCAAAGCGGAAATCATTGGTTGTGAAGGCAACTTCCATGGCCGTACGATGACAGCTGTATCTTTATCGTCAGATGCTGAATATAAACGCGGATTTGGTCCGATGCTTCCAGGAATCGATCTAATTCCTTATGGAGATATTCAGGCTCTTGAAGCTGCAATCACTCCGAACACGGCGGCATTCTTGATTGAACCGATTCAAGGGGAAGCGGGTATCATCATTCCACCGGCAGGTTTCATGAAAGCTGCTTATGAACTATGCAAGAAGAATAACGTTCTATTTATTGCGGACGAAATCCAAGCCGGTCTTTGCCGTACTGGTAAAATGTTTGCATGTGAATGGGAAGACATGGAGCCGGATATGTACATCCTTGGTAAAGCGCTAGGCGGCGGCGTATTCCCGATTTCATGCGTGTTGGCGGATAAATCTATTCTCGGTGTATTCAACCCGGGTTCACATGGTTCAACATTCGGCGGTAATCCAATGGCATGTGCAGTATCAATTGCATCCCTTGAAGTCCTTGAAGAAGAGGAATTGGCGAAAAAGTCCCTCGAACTTGGAAACTACTTCATGGAAGAATTGAAGAATATTGATCATCCATCAATCAAAACAGTGCGAGGACGCGGTTTGTTCATCGGGGTTGAATTGACGGAAGCGGCTCGTCCATATTGTGAAGAGTTGAAAGAACTTGGATTGCTATGTAAAGAGACGCATGATACAGTTATCCGCTTTGCACCACCACTCATTATCAAAAAAGAAGAATTGGATTGGGCAATTGAAAAAATTAAAAGAGTTTTCGGAAATTAAAATACTTGTCCAACTAAGTTGCGGATATGTTACAATAGAAGCATAGAAAAAATTATGAATCAAAGAGGCGAATCATTAAATGACTGAAAACCTGAATCTATTTACGTCTACACAAGCTGTCATAAAAGATGCACTTGACAAATTAGGCTACGATGAAGGAATGTACGAACTATTAAAAGAACCGCTCCGCATGGTAGAAGTACGCATTCCAATAAAAATGGACGACGGCAAAGTGAAAGTGTTCACGGGTTACCGCGGACAGCATAACGATGCAGTCGGACCTACAAAAGGCGGCGTTCGTTACCATCCGGAAGTGACAATAGAAGAAGTAAAAGCACTTTCAATGTGGATGACACTGAAAGCGGGTATCGTCGATCTTCCTTATGGCGGCGGTAAAGGCGCAATCATCTGTGATCCGCGTGAAATGTCCATGGGCGAACTTGAGCGTATTAGCCGCGGTTATGTCCGTGCACTGAGCCAAGTAATGGGACCTGCAAAAGATATCCCAGCTCCAGACGTCTTCACAAACGCACAAATCATGGCATGGATGATGGATGAATACAGCCGAATTGACGAATTCAACTCGCCTGGCTTTATTACAGGTAAACCGATTGTTCTTGGTGGATCACAAGGACGCGACCGTGCGACTGCAGAAGGTGTAACAATCATCATTGAAGAAGCGGCGAAACGTCGTGGAATTGATATGAAAGGTGCACGCATCGTAATCCAAGGTTTCGGAAACGCGGGTAGCTTCTTATCCAAGTTCCTTCATGATGCGGGCGCGAAAGTAATCGGGATTTCCGATGCTTACGGTGCACTTCATGATCCTGAAGGTCTTGATATCGATTACCTTCTAGATCGTCGTGACAGTTTCGGAACAGTGACAACACTTTTCGACAACACGATTACAAACCAAGAATTGCTTGAACTGGATTGCGATATCCTCGTACCAGCAGCAATTGCGAATCAAATTACTGAAGAAAATGCACATAAAATCAAAGCTAAAATCGTTGTTGAAGCAGCGAACGGACCAACAACTTCTGAAGGAACGAGAATTCTTACAGAACGTGGAATCCTTCTCGTACCGGACGTTCTTGCTAGTGCGGGCGGTGTAACGGTATCTTACTTCGAGTGGGTCCAAAACAACATGGGCTACTACTGGACTGAAGAAGAAGTTCGTGAAAAAATGACGAAAAAGATGGTTGATGCATTCGATAACGTATATACGACTGCAGAAACACGAAACATCGACATGCGTCTAGCGGCGTATATGATCGGTGTCCGTAAAACTGCGGAAGCATCACGTTTCCGTGGATGGGCATAATTCAATAAGTAAAAGGCATCTCCCGCATTATACGGGAGATGCCTTTTATATTTTATCGGAAGTCGAAATAATTTCATCAGCGCGATCTGGCCGATATTCAAATAGTAACCCGTGATATAGAAGACCTTCAATTACAATGTTAATGAATCGAGCCACTGGCCAATTGAGCAACTACGTCAAATAATGATATACCCACCAACGCCCAGATAAGTGCGCCGATAAGTAACAGGACCAAGGCTATTTTAATTACTTTTTTCCGTATAGTAACACCTCTATTATCTACCATTTCCGGCAGTCACATATTCATACTAGCATCTATAAAATTGCAAATCAGCTTGCGGTTTCGGATAATGAAAAGAGTAGAAGGAGGCAACCATAATGAATGAATTTGTATTCCACAATCCAACGAAACTTATATTCGGTAAAGGGCAGCTTCAAAAGCTATCGAAAGAACTTATGAATTACGGCAAAAAAGTGCTTGTCGTATATGGCGGCGGCAGCATTAAACGAAATGGTCTATACGATGAAGTAATGACGATTTTGAAAGACAACAACATGGACGTTCATGAATTAGCGGGTGTCGAACCGAATCCGCGTGTTTCTACGGCACGCAGAGGCGCGGCGATTTGTAAGGAGAAAGACATTGACTTTATTCTAGCTGTTGGCGGTGGCTCGGTAATCGACTGTGTGAAACTCATCGCATCTGCAGCTAAATATGACGGTGATGCATGGGATCTTGTGACTAGAAAAGCGTTCGCAAAAGGCGCGATTCCATTTGGAACTGTTCTGACATTAGCAGCAACAGGATCGGAAATGAATGCAGGATCGGTCATCACTAATGAAGAAACGGAAGAAAAATACGGATGGGGCGGTCCATTCAATTATCCGAAATTCTCAATCCTTGATCCGACGTATACGATTTCAGTACCAAAAGATCAAACAATTTACGGTATAGTCGATATGATGTCCCATATTTTTGAACAATATTTCAATAACGCTAAAAATACGCCCGTACAAGATGAAATGTGTGAAGGTGTCCTGCGCGCGATTATGGATAATGGTCCCAAGCTACTTGAGGATCTTGAAAATTACGATCTGCGGGAAACAATTCTATTCGCAGGTACAATGGGGTTGAACGGTTTCCTTCAAATGGGTTATCAAGGCGATTGGGCGACACATGATATCGAACATGCTGTGTCCGCCGTCTATGATATTCCACATGCAGGCGGCTTAGCGATCTTATTCCCACACTGGATGCGCCATAATGTTAAAGTTAATCCAACACGATTTGCCAAGCTTGCCGTGAATGTATTCGGTGTCGCACCGGAGGGGAAGACGGAAGAAGAGGTTGCGTTTGAGGGAATTGAGCGACTTACATCATTCTGGAATTCACTTGGAGCTCCTAAAACGCTTGCTGATTATAATATTGACGATACGAAACTTGAATTGATGGCTGAAAAAGCGACGATTAACGGGTCGCTCGGTCATTTCAGCAGTCTGAATAAGGAAGATGTATTGGCGATATTAAAAGCTTCATTATAGTAGAAATGAAGTAGTAGAAATGAAATAGTAGAAATGAAAAACGTCACGTTGGAGATTATCCAAACGTGACGTTTTTATATTACTCCGGTAGTTTTGAAATGGTTTGCTTTGATGTATCCGGAGAATTTGATTTCTTCCATGACATTACTCCATCATCTTCGTCAAAGGAAATTAAAACGTCCCGTACACCTTTTTGTTTAAGGACAATATCCATCAGTCGGTCGCGCACATCATCGACATAGGCAACTGTATGAGAAGGGTCAACTTCGGCGACGATTTCTACATGCAGAAATTCTCCTTCTTTGATAACTTCAATCCGTTGTATGTCCTTCACATCGGGATCTTCGGCAACAATGTGGGCAATGTGATTGAGCATTTCTTCGTCAGTTTCTCCGATCGCACCACGTGCATTTTCGAGAAACACCTTGCCGACCACATAGAACATCATCATCCCGATCAAAATGGATGCAATGCCTTCTGCTACGAGCAATCCGAGGAAATGAGCTAACAAAACAGCTATGAAGGCAAGAAGACCTCCTAATGTTGCGACGAAATCTTCCATGAAGACGAGTTTTGTCGCAGGCTTAGCACGATTAAGATTTTTGAACCCCATCGTTAGGGGGGCCATTCCACCTTTATCAATCCCTACTTCGTGAAGGATTTCTTTACCGGCTTTATAAAGAACGGTAGCTTCAAGAATGATAGCAATACCGAGAACGGAAAGGTTGATTATGTATCCGCCTGACTCGACTGGATTCATAAGATGATGCCAGCCGCCTATTACTGCCTCATAAGACATGATTCCCACAATAATGACGGCACCGAGACAAACCAAGTTAACGACGCGACCGAATCCATTCGGGAATTTCGGAGTAGGTGCTTTTTTTGAAAGGGCAGAACCGACGAAAACGAAGAACTGATTCGCTGCATCACCAAATGAGTGCATCATTTCCGCGAACATAGCAACATTTCCGGTGAAGAAGAATGCGATTGCTTTCAAAATTCCGATGACTGTATTCACGACTGCTGCAAGTAGTGATGGTTTGTTGCCGCTTTTCAAAAGTTTTAGTATGTCTCTCATAAAAACATCCTCCATTAGGGAAATATTTCGATTTCAACTGATTCGATATAAGGTAGTGTTGACAATTCGATATACAAATTAGACGTATGTTTCTTCGGAAGTGCCGAGAGCCGAAAATCAAGTTCATGCTGCACATGAAGATCCCTAGCTACAATTTGGCGAATACGCAAATTTTCAATTGTCATGCCTTCTGTTTTCAAGTAATCAATTAGATCTTCAATCTTCGTCAAATCCGATACCATTACAATGAAGGAAGCCTCTTTTGCACGTAGTCTCTTTGGGCCGAATTTGTCGAGCGCAGGTGCGATGACTTCTATGACGAACATTACTGCCAGCACAGCGAACGCGGCTTCGATATAAAAACCGGCACCAACAGCAATTCCGATACTCGCTGCCCCCCAAATCATCGCCGCCGTCGTCAGTCCCGTAATACTGTCATTCCCCCTGCGCAGAATTGCCCCGGCTCCTAGAAAACCGATTCCGCTGACAATTTGCGCAGCAAGACGAAGCGGATCCATTGTGACATTGATATCGTCCCGTGCAGGAACGAGATATGCCGCTTCAATAGAGACGACTGTCAGAAGACAACTGAAAGTAGCAATGACAGCACTAGTTTTTAATCCAATCGGTTTCTTCTTTATTTCCCTCTCTACACCGATAACTAAACTTAAAACTAAAGCGAGTGTGATTTTAATCAATACTTCGGGATACATCGCCTCATTCGCTATCCAAATCAAAACATTTCCCCCTCATGACATTCTCTATTACGAACCATGATATACTAACAATTATCTATAACCCTAAAAGGTGAAAAGATAACCTAATTCCTATTGAAAGAGATGTGTTAGAAGTGGAAAAACCAGTAATTCATCCGTATATTCCAATAATCATAGGAGTGATTTCCGTTGCATTGTCTGCAATCTTTGTAAAGCTTGCTACAGCTGACGCAGGGGTCATTGCATTTTATAGAATGTTATTCTCGGTTCTGATCATGTTGCCGTTATTCCTCAGTAAGTATAGGAAGGAAGTGATGACACTCGGTAAAAAAGACTGGATCTTTTCAACAATCGCCGGAGTCTTTTTAGCGTTTCACTTCATTCTATGGTTTGAATCGTTAAATTACACATCGGTCGCCAGCTCGACCGTACTTGTTACATTGCAACCCATTTTCGCCTTTGTAGGAACATACTTCTTCTTTAAAGAGAAGCTTTCGTTTAAAACGATCTTATCCGCACTGATTGCTGTATCAGGGAGTGTGATCATTAGTTGGGGAGATTTTAAACTGAGCGGTACAGCTTTTTACGGCGACATGCTTGCACTTATTGCATGTGCCTTGATTACAACCTATCTACTATTCGGTCAAGACGTGCGTAAACGACTTTCTCTTATTACATATACGTTTGTTGTTTACTCCATAAGTACAATAACGTTGTTCTTTTATGTTCTCATCAAAGGAGAGTCATTCGGTCCTTATCCGGGCTCTGATTGGTTTTGGTTTATATTGCTCGCTATTATTCCGAACTTGTTTGGACATACCCTATTCAATTGGGCGCTCAAGTGGGTCAGCACCAATGTCATATCCATCGGTATTCTATTTGAACCTGTGGGGGCAGCAATCCTGGCGTTTTACGTCTTCGGTGAAACTTTATCGATGTCCCAAATAGCGGGAGGAATGATTGTAATAGCGGGGATTGTACTCTTCGTAATTGATGGTAATAAACTGCGGGAAAAATTCTTTTCAAAAAAGGCTTGATTTCTTATAACGTCTTGTAGTATATTAATACATGTCCTCAGGGAGCGAGAAACAACAGCGAAAAAAGAAGTTAACAAAGTTGTTGACTCCTTCCGAGCGAGATGTTATGATAGTAAGCGTCGCACTTCTGATGAAGTGGCAACAACGAAAAAAGAAGTTAAAAATAGTTGTTGACATGAAGAATGCGATTTGATAAGATATAAGAGTTGCTGCTGAAACAACGGCAACTGAACGAAGAAGCGAATTGCCTCTTCTCAAATCAAATGAACCTTGAAAACTGAACAGCAAAACGTCAATGAAATACAGCGAGAGTGCTAACGCACTTGAGCAAAACGTTTCTTAGTAAGTTGACTTCTGTCGGACGAAAAGAAACACAATCGAATCTTCGGATTCAGGGGAGGAATTCTATTCCTCTCCAGTCAGCAAGAAATGAGCTATTCATT
>NZ_JACCCL010000004.1 GCF_013408665.1 Sporosarcina sp. JAI121
AAGAGGTCACACCCGTTCCCATACCGAACACGGAAGTTAAGCTCTTCAGCGCCGATGGTAGTTGGGGGTTCCCCCCTGTGAGAGTAGGACGTCGCCGGGCGCAAGGTCATTGCCAATAGGTAATGGCTTTTTTTGTATTTTTTTCAATGATTTTTAACTATACAAGTTGAAGTTTTGAATATCTATATAATTTAAGCGAAGGGGCCTTCTAAGAGGTAGCGACGTCATAAGATTGATAGCCTGACGGTCGGGCTCATCGCGGCAGGCATCCACATAAAAGGTGCCTGCACTGGTTTTTCCTTTGTTCATTGATGACGGCAATTCACCGATACAAGGTTTGCAGATAACAGGCGGACTTTAACAAGGTGCGATAACTTTATTTTTCGTCAAGCTCAATTGATTCGGGACTCTTCCAATGGGAATCGGAGAAATATAATACACAGAAAAGGCGACATTCAGTTGAGAACTGAATGTCGCCTTTATAAATTTAGAATTACTTATGGCTAAAGGCACCCCCAAGCGCAGAAGTGGATTTAGAGGATTTCTTTTCTTTCACTTATATATTTAGGAAATTCTGTTTTTAATCTTTCGTATATGGAAGTGAGTTAAATATTAATGGTCAGTCGTGCAGCAAATATGATTTGTTTGCAAGCGGTTATAGTCGGTCGTGCAGTTGATATGATCGGTTTACAAGCGGTTATGGTCGGTCTTGCAGTTGATATGATTGGTTTACAAGCGGTTATGGTCGGTCTTGCAGTTGATATGATTGATTTGCATACGAATACGGTCGCCTGTGTTTATTTTTCAACTAGTGTTGATTGAATAAATATTTAATTGATAGAGTTACCATTAGAATCACGAAGTTGGTATTACAATTTGGAGGTTGGTATTAGAATCTGGAAGTTGTGTTTAGACCCCCTCAGTTCTGCCTCGAATCCACAACTTATCCATCTATTCTTAATAGCTTGAAATCATCTCCATTCAGCGATACGATGAGGATATGCAATAGAAGGGAATGGTTATTTTGCAAATGGTGCTCATTATATTCGCAATCAATATCGTGTATGTCACTTTCTTTACAGTGCGCATGATTATGACATTAAAGGGGTATAGGTATATCGCCGCCGCTCTTAGTGTAGTGGAGATTGTCATCTATGTTATTGGTCTCGGTCTAGTACTAGACAACTTGAATGAAATACAAAACTTGATAGCTTATGCAATCGGTTATGGTTGTGGTGTGATTATTGGATCGAAGATTGAGGAGAAAATGGCGCTTGGCTATATTACTGTAAATGTAATTACGGCAGAAAAGAACTTGAAATTACCGAGTATTTTACGGGAAAAAGGATATGGGGTCACAGATTGGTCAGCTAATGGACTTGATGGTGATCGGTCTGCCATGCAAATTCTTACACCGCGTAAGTATGAATTGAAACTATACGTTACAATCAAAGAAATAGATCCAAAAGCATTTATTATTGCATATGAAGCGAAAACGATACATGGCGGTTTCTGGGTGAAGAGTATTAGGAAAGGGAAGTTGTTCAAATGAGCAAGAAAAAAACGGTATGGTTCGAAGTTGGTACAGAAGAGACCATTGAACAATGTCTAGAGAGAATAGTTGCGGAAGGATATACAGTTGCAGGGCGAAAGGAAGAGCCGGTTTTTTCAGAGGTGAATGGAGAATATATACCGGTTCGGCAGCTTATTAAATTCAAAGGTGTACTTACGGGGGAATAAATAGCTAAAAAGACGAACGATGTAAATTAGAAGTAAAACATCGTTCGTCTTTTCTATTGACGAATGCCCTTGGAGTTGATAAAATATAGAGAGTAAATAGAAATCCCCATATATGCTGTGGAATTGGCCACAGTGTTTCTACCAGGACACCGTAATGTCCGGACTATGCGGGAAAGCGACTTTCAGGAATGGTAGCGAAAGGTGTGTGGGTACCAATGGGTGCAATCATCTTAACGCATAATTCAGTGTCCTCGAATGATCTGCTTTTCATGCATTTGAAAAGTGGTTTATTCGAGGATTTTTAGTTTTCTAAAGGAGCGGATTAAATTTGGAACCGAAAATCGGCGTTATTATGGGTAGTAAAAGTGATTGGGAAACGATGAAGCATACATGTGACATTTTGGACGAGCTTGCAGTCTCTTATGAGAAAAAGGTCGTTTCAGCTCATCGCACACCTGATTTCATGTTTGAATATGCAGAACAGGCGCAAGATAAAGGATTAGAAGTTATTATTGCAGGTGCGGGGGGAGCGGCCCACCTTCCAGGTATGGTTGCGGCAAAAACATTGCTTCCAGTTATCGGTATACCTGTTCAGTCGAAAGCGTTGAACGGGATGGATTCATTATTGTCGATTGTCCAAATGCCAGGCGGTGTCCCGGTTGCGACAATGGCGATTGGGAAAGCTGGCGCTGTGAATGCAGGTTTGCTTGCGGCACAGATGTTAGGAGTTCATGACAAAGCATTAATGAAACGAATTGAAGAGCGCCGTAACAATATGCGTGATGCGGCACTGGAAAGCAGTGGTGAGCTACTATGAAAACAATTTTACCAGGGCAAACGATAGGAATCATTGGCGGAGGACAGCTTGGCCGTATGATGGGGCTTGCTGCGAAAGAAGCAGGATTCAGAATTGCGGTGCTGGATCCTGTCATGGATTCACCCTGTGGTCAAATTGCTGATATCCGTATTGTTGCACCATACAACGACGAAGCTGCACTTGAAGAACTTGGTGAGGTTAGCGATGTTATCACATATGAATTCGAAAACATTGATTATGAAGGACTGAAACGTCTGACTCAAATCGCACATGTACCGCAGGGAGCTGAACTTGTTCGAATCACACAGAACCGTATCAATGAAAAAGCGGAGATTACTGCATCGGGTGCGCCTGTTGCAAATTATGTAGCGGCACAGACATTTGAAGAACTTGCATCGCAAATTGCAGAAGTCGGTTTCCCTTGTATCGTCAAGACTGCATTCGGCGGTTATGACGGTAAAGGGCAAGTGAAAATTGATTCTGAAAAGGATCTGCACGAAGCAGAATCACTTTTTACTCATTCAGCATGTATAGCGGAAGCATTCGTTCCGTTCACGAAAGAAATATCTGTCATCATTCAACGCAATGCTGAAGGACAGTCTTATTGCCTTCCGATTGCTGAAAATATTCATAAACATCATATCCTTCATGAATCGATCGTCCCGGCAAGAGTTCATGAGAATGTATTGGCACGAGCCGAAGAAGCAGCGATGAAAATCGCGGATCATCTTAACCTAATCGGGACCTTGGCAGTTGAAATGTTCGTCTTGGAAAATGATGAAATTATTATTAATGAATTGGCACCGCGTCCGCATAACTCTGGACATTATTCCATCGAGGCATGTTCTATTTCACAGTTCCATCAACACATTCGTGCGGTTTGCGGTTGGCCGCTACGCAAACCGAAGCTATGGGCACCGTCAATTATGGTGAATGTGCTTGGCGAACATATTACGCCACTTTCGAAAGCTGTGAAGGATCATCCAGATTGGTCAATCCATCTATATGGCAAGGCGGAAGCGAAAGAGAAGCGGAAAATGGGGCATATAACAATCATGACCGATAACATTGAAGAAACATTGGAAGAAATTGAGGCAACAAGCATCTGGTCTTAATTCGGTAAAAATAAATGACTACACATTTTCAATAGTTGAACAAATAACCTAATCTAATTCCATTTGGGAGGAAAAAGACATGACAAAAGTAAACGTATACGTAACACTCCGTGAAAGTGTTGTTGATCCACAAGGAATTGCAGCGAAAGAAGCGCTACAGACGATGGGTTACAAAGAAGTCGAAAACGTACGCATCGGTAAACTGATTGAGCTTGAATTGGATGGAACGGCTCCGGAAATCGATGCTCGTGTCAAGGAAATGTGCGAAAAGCTTTTGGTCAATAAAGTTATCGAAGACTACCGATACGAAATCGGGGAGGTCGCGGGCAAATGAAGTTCGCTATACTTGTTTTCCCAGGATCGGGTTGCGACATCGACATGCATCATGCAGTAAAAAGCGTTCTGGGCAATGAAGCAGAATACATCTGGCATACAGAAGCGAATCTTGAGGGTTTTGATGCAGTACTGATTCCCAGCGGAGCGTCGTATGGCGATTATCTCCGTCCAGGAGCGTTGGCTCAGAGTTCACCGGCCATCGAGAGCTTGAAAGCATTTGCGGCCTCAGGGAAACCTGTTCTAGGCGTCGGTAATGGTTTCCAAATCCTTGCTGAAGCCGGCTTACTGCCAGGCGCTTTCCTACGCAACAAAGGACTGAAATTCAGATCAGGCAATGCGAAATTGACTGTCTTGAATACTGACTCGAAATTCACGTCCGATTATGAAAACGGGCAGGTAATTACAATCCCGTTCGCTCACGAATACGGAAACTACTTTGTTGACGAAGAAACAGTAACGGAACTGAAGAATAATAACCGTATCGTCTTTACATATGCGGATGGTAATACAGATGGCAGTACAGCGGATATTGCCGGCGTGTTGAATGAACAAGGTAACGTACTAGGTATGATGCCGCTACCTGAACGTGCAGTCGAGGAAATCATCGGAGGAACTGATGGATTGCCTTTATTCAATTCAATCTTAAAAAGGTGGAGTGAAAACAATGTCAGCCATGCATGAACCGAACGCACAACAAATTAAAGATGAACAGTTATACCGCCAAATGGGGATGACGGACGAAGAATTCGAACGTGCAGTGGGCATGTTAGGACGCCTTCCAAACTATACGGAAACAGGTCTTTTCTCTGCTTTGTGGTCCGAGCATTGTTCATATAAAAGTTCAAAACCCGTACTCCGCAAATTCCCGACTGAAGGTGCGCGTGTACTTCAGGGACCGGGTGAAGGAGCAGGAATCGTTGATATCGGCGATAACCAGGCTGCTGTTTTCAAGATGGAATCGCATAACTCACCATCCGCGATTGAGCCATTCATCGGCGCAGCAACAGGCGCTGGTGGGGTTCTGCGTGATGTGTTTTCAATGGGTGCCCGCCCTGTAGCGCTCGTCAATTCCCTTCGTTTCGGGGATTTAACGGAAGCACGTGACCGGTATTTATTCGAAGAAGCAGTTGCAGGGATTGCGAGTTATGGAAATGCGATTGGTATTCCGACAATTGCGGGTGAAGTCCAGTTCGATAATTGTTACTCTAAACGTCCACTTGTTAATGCGATGGCTGTTGGTTTGTTAAATCATGAAGATATTCAAAAAGGGATTGCCTCAGGTGTTGGCAATATCGTCATGTATGCTGGTGCTACAACAGGCCGTGATGGAATTCACGGTGCGACAATGTCTTCTTCCGAAGTATCGGTTGATAAAGAAGGAGAACTTCCGGTTATGCAAGCTGGTGACCCGTTCCTAGAAAAGCTTGTGATGGAAGCATGCCTTGAGCTTGTAAAATCAGATGCGTTGATCGGGATCCAAGATATGGGTGCGGCAGGACTTACTTCTTCAGCAGCTGAAATGGCGTCGAAAGCAGGGTATGGTGTCGAGTTGAATCTTGATCTGGTACCACAGCGTGAAGAAGGAATGACAGCTTATGAAATGATGTTGTCTGAATCACAAGAACGTATGCTGATCGTCGTGAAAAAAGGCCGTGAACAGGAAGTTACGGATTTATTTGCAAAGTATAATATTGAAGCGGTTGTGATCGGTAAAGTAACTGATGATAAAATGCTGCGCCTTCTTCATAAAGGTGAAGTTGTAGCGGAAGTATCAGCCGATGCACTTGCCGAAGACGCACCGGTTTATCATAAAAAGGCCGAGGAACCTGCATACTTCAAAGAATTCCAGGCGATGGAAATGTCAGAGCCTGTTGTGGATGATCTGCATGCAACATTGAAGGACTTGCTGCAACGTCCAACAATTGCTTCGAAAGAATGGGTCTATAACCAGTTCGATACACAAGCAAGGTCAAATACGGTCGTTGCACCAGGCTCATCTGCAGGTGTCATTCGTGTCAGCGGTACGAATAAAGGACTTGCAATGACATCCGACTGTAACTCGCGTTTTGTGTACCTCGATCCGGAAACAGGCGGGAAAATTGCAGTTGCCGAAGCAGCGCGTAATCTCATTTGTTCAGGAGCGGAGCCGATTGCAATTACCGATTGCTTGAACTTCGGTAGCGCGGACAAGCCGGAAGTATTTTGGCAGTTTGAGAAATCTGCCGAAGGAATTTCTGAAGCATGCCGCAAGTTGAATGCACCTGTCATCAGCGGGAACGTTTCCTTATCTAATGAAGTAAATGGTGTTCCGATTTATCCGACACCAACAATCGGGATGGTTGGCCTGGTCCATGATTTATCTCAAACAACGACTACCGAGTTCAAGAATGCAGGCGATGTCATCTATGTTATCGGTGAAGCATCAGTCGATTTCGGCGGCAGTGAACTGCAACAAATGACGCAAGGGAAAATATTCGGCCAAGCTCCTTCAATTGACCTTGAGGTTGAAGCAGCGCGCCAGAGAGAACTACTTACGGCAATCCAATCTGGACTTGTTCAATCTGCAACTGATTTATCGGAAGGCGGTTTCGCAGTTGCGCTTTGTGAGAAAGCGTTTGGGGCGGAAGGTCTTGGAGCGGGCGTAACAATTTCGGGTTCAGCAGTGACGGCTTTATTCAGTGAAACACAATCACGTTTCCTTGTAACTGTAAAAGAAGAACATGCGGCGGCGTTTGAAAAGGCTGTGGCAGATGCGACTAAAATCGGTGTAGTTACGGATAGCAACCAAATCGTTATCAACGGCGACAATGGCTTGTTAATAGACGGGACGGTTGATGAACTCCGTTCTGCTTGGAGAGGGGCTATCAAATGCTTGCTGAACTCAGAGGCCTAAACGAAGAGTGCGGTGTGTTCGGCATTTGGGGGCATGAAGATGCGGCGCAGATCAGTTATTATGGTCTACACGCATTGCAGCACCGGGGTCAAGAAGGAGCCGGTATCGTTACGAAGGAAGGCAAAAAGTTTCATGTGATTAAAGGCGAAGGTCTTGTCAATGAAGTGTTTTCCGGCAACGGGATAAATGATTTAAAGGGAAATGCTGCAATTGGGCAAGTGCGTTATTCGACAGAAAACGGCCGCGGAATCGAAAATGTTCAGCCGCTCGTTTTCCGTTCAACGACAGGAAGTCTTTCTGTCGCTCATAATGGCAATATCGTGAATGCGGTCGAATTGCGTGAACATCTTGAGCGTCAAGGTAGTATTTTTCAAACGAATTCTGATACAGAAGTGCTGGCGCATTTAATTAAGAAAAGCAGTGGGTCTTTAACGCAGCGGGATCGTGTGAAAAAAGCATTGTCCATGTTAAAAGGTGCGTTTGCGTTTGTTATATTGACGGATGATGGATTAATGGTCGCGCAGGATCCGAACGGTCTCCGTCCACTATCCCTTGGTAAAATGGGGGATGCGTGGGTTGTAGCATCGGAAACTTGTGCGTTCGATATTATCGGTGCGGAATGGATTCGTTCGGTAGAGCCGGGAGAACTCATCATTATTAATGACAAAGGTCTTCAGTCGGACCGATTTGCGCAAGCTGCGGATTCGGCTATGTGCTCGATGGAATACGTCTATTTCGCACGTCCCGATTCGGATATTGACGGGATTAATATCCATTCAGCGCGGAAACGTTGCGGCAAGCAGCTTGCACGTGAAGTGCAGATTGAAGCGGACGTCGTCACGGGTGTACCGGATTCAAGTATTTCGGCGGCTATTGGATTTTCTGAAGAAAGCGGAATCCCCTACGAACTTGGGCTTATCAAAAATCGTTACGTAGGGCGTACTTTCATCCAACCGTCACAGGAGTTACGTGAAAAAGGCGTGAAGATGAAACTTTCTCCGGTGCGCCAAGTTGTGAACGGTAAAAGAGTCGTCATGGTAGATGATTCAATTGTTCGCGGCACCACGTCGAAAAGGATTGTCAATCTGTTAAAAGAAGCGGGTGCGACGGAAGTTCACGTCGTAATTGGGTCACCACCGCTTGTCAGTCCATGTTTTTATGGCGTGGATATTAGCACAGATTCTGAATTGATTGCAACCAACAGGTCTGTTGAAGAAATTCGGGAACTGATCGGCGCAGATTCACTTACATTCTTATCTGCCGAAGGGATGCTTGAAGCAATCGGCCGGCCGGATAAAACGAAGAATTGCGGGCAATGTCTTGCTTGTTTCACAGGAGATTATCCAACTGAAATCTATTCGGATACGGTATTGCCACATAAAAAAGAGATTGTGTGATAGGAGGATTTTGCATGTCGAAAGCATATGAAAACGCTGGTGTAAATATCGAGGCCGGCTACGAGTCAGTTGAACGGATGAAATCCCATGTTGCGCGTACTGCACGTAAAGGCGTTGCAGGAACGTTCGGCGGTTTTGGCGGCATGTTCGATCTTTCCGCGCTTGAGTATAAAGAGCCGGTTCTTATTTCCGGTACAGATGGTGTCGGTACAAAGTTGAAACTGGCGTTCATGGCAGATAAGCATGACACGATTGGTATCGACTGTGTGGCTATGTGTGTGAACGATATTGTGGCGCAAGGCGCAGAGCCACTTTACTTCCTTGACTATATCGCGCTCGGAAAAGCGGTTCCTGAAAAGGTCGAAGCGATTGTTAAAGGGATTGCGGATGGTTGTGTTCAGTCGGGAGCAGCATTGATCGGCGGAGAAACGGCGGAAATGCCGGGTCTTTACGAAATTGACGAGTATGACCTTGCAGGTTTTGCAGTAGGTGCTTGTGAAAAGAGTAAAATTGTTACAGGCGAAAAAGTCGTTGCAGGAGACGTTCTTGTCGGCATCGCTTCAAGCGGTATCCATTCGAACGGTTATTCACTCGTCCGTAAAATTGTCCTTGAAGATCAAGGCAATGAAATTGATGGTTTGATAGCAGGATATGAAGAACTTGGAACAGTTGGTAGTGCACTTCTTGAACCGACGAAAATTTACGCGAAACCGGTTCTTCAAATGCATAACGAACTTGATATCCATTCGATGGGCCACATTACTGGCGGAGGCTTCTTCGAAAACTTGCCGCGTATGCTGGCAGACGGATTCGGAGCGGAAATCGACCTTGGTTCATGGCCTGTACTTCCAGTATTCAAAATGCTGAAAGAAAAAGGCGAGCTGTTGGATAAAGATCTATATAGCGTATTCAATATGGGAATCGGTTTTGTTATAGCGCTTCCTGAAGCTGAGGCGGCTGCTGCCCTTACAATTGCAGCTGAGCACGGAGAAGAGGCGTTCGTTATCGGACGGGTTATTGAAGGTGAAGGCGTCACGTTTACAGGTACGCATGACGGAAGTCTTGCCGAATGAATCAAAAAATGAAGATTGCCGTTTTCGCATCTGGAAGCGGCAGTAATTTTGCAGCGATTGAAGAAGCGTGCAGAACAGGTGAGTTGAACGCTGAAATCGTCCTTATGGTGACGAACAAGCCGGATGCCTTTGTTGTAGAACGTGCTGAAAAAGGTAGTATTCCAGTTGCGACATTTCGACCGAAAGATTTCGAAACGAAAGACGCGTACGAAGAATCAATCCTACATGCACTTCAAGAAGCGGGGGCAGAATGGCTGGTCCTTGCAGGCTATATGCGTCTTGTCGGCCCGGTGCTATTGACGGCTTATCCATCTCGCATCGTCAATATCCATCCCTCCTTGCTGCCCTCGTTTCCTGGGAAAGATGCAATCGGAAAAGCAGTTGCACATGGCGTGAAAGTGACGGGTGTCACGGTTCATCTTGTGGATGAAGGAATGGATACTGGGCAGATTCTTGCGCAACATGCTGTTCGAGTTGTCGATGGGAATCCAGACAAAACGGCAGAAGCGATTCACGCTGTTGAACATGATTTATATAAAGAAACGTTAAACGAACTTTTTAGCCGGTAACTTTTTACAGGTCATATTCAAACTAATTGGAGGGTTTTATTCGTGAAAAAACGTGCATTGCTTAGCGTGTCGGACAAAAGCGGTATTTTGGAATTTGCGAAAGCATTAGAAAGTCTTGGCTATGAACTGTTATCTACTGGCGGTACGATGAAACACCTTGCGGACAATGGCGTCGCAGTAACGGCAGTCGATGAAGTAACTGGATTCCCTGAAATCATGGAAGGTCGCGTGAAGACGCTTAACCCGATGATTCATGGAGGACTTCTTGCAAAACAAGACAATCCCTCTCACATCGCACAAATGGAAGAGCACGGCATCCAGCCAATTGACGTCGTTTGTGTGAACTTGTATCCGTTTAAAGAAACGATTTCAAAGCCGGATGTAACCAATGATGATGCAATTGAAAATATCGATATCGGTGGACCGGCAATGCTTCGTGCTTCTGCGAAAAACCATGCATACGTAACAGTTATCGTAGACGCGGCAGATTACGATCAAGTACTTTCCGAAATCAAAGCGGGCGGCAAAACGACACTTGAAACGCGTAGACGTTTAGCTGCTAAAGTATTCCGCCATACAGCAGCGTATGATGCACTTATTGCCGGTTTCTTGACTGACCTTACAGGCGAAGAATTCCCGGAGCAAATTACATATACATATGAACTGAAACAACCGCTCCGTTACGGAGAAAATCCACACCAAAAGGCAGCTTTCTATAGCCGTCCACTTGGTTCGGATTTCTCAATTGCGTACGCGGAACAATTGCACGGCAAAGAGCTTTCATATAACAATATTCAAGATGCGAATGCGGCCATTCAAATCATCAAAGAATTTGATAAAGCAGCTGCAGTAGCAGTAAAACATATGAACCCATGCGGCGTTGGAATAGGTGAGACGATTTTCGATGCGTTTAATAAAGCATATGAAGCTGATCCGACGTCTATCTTCGGAGGAATAATCGCATTGAACCGGGAAGTGGATGCGGCAACTGCTGAAAAGCTATCAGGCATCTTCCTTGAAATCATCATTGCACCATCTTTCACAAGTGAAGCAGTTGAAGTTTTGACAAAGAAGAAAAATATTCGTCTGTTGACGATTTCGTTTGATCAAAATAAAAAAGACCAGTTGAATACAGTGTCCGTTGAAGGCGGTTTGCTTATGCAAGAGCCGGATGCACACGGATTTGCGGATGCAGACATTCGTATTGCGACGGACCGGGAGCCGACAGAAGCCGAGTGGGAAGCGATGAAACTTGGCTGGGCTGTTGTGAAGCATGTGAAGTCAAATGCAATCGTTGTAACGGATGATCATATGACACTTGGTGTTGGTGCGGGTCAGATGAACCGTGTCGGAGCAGCGAATATCGCGCTAACACAAGCAGGCGAACGTGCTAAAGGTGCAGCACTTGCATCTGATGCATTCTTCCCGATGGACGATACAGTCGAAGCTGCAGCGAAGGCGGGTATTACGGCAATTATCCAACCAGGCGGCTCAGTGAAAGACGAAGATTCGATTAAAAAAGCGAACGACTATGGCATCACAATGGTGTTCACGGGCGTACGTCATTTCAAACATTAAGGAGTGGACTGCATTGAATATACTCGTTATCGGGAGCGGCGGTCGCGAGCATGCGATTGCCAGACAGTTCAATGTCTCCCCTTCAGTAAAAAAAGTATTTGTCGCACCCGGCAATGATGGCATGAAAGATGATGCCGAATGTGTCCAGATTGAAGCGATGGATTTTGAAGCACTTGCGACATTCGCAAAAGCAAACAATGTGGATCTGACATTTGTCGGTCCGGAACAACCGCTTGCGGAAGGGATTGTCGATTATTTCGCTGATTGCGGATTAAAGGCGTTCGGTCCAACTAAAGCGGCGGCGCTGATAGAAGGAAGTAAGTCGTTCGCGAAAGAACTGATGGCGAAGTACGATATTCCGACAGCTGATTACGGCACATTTACCGATGCGGAAGAAGCGAAAGCGTTTATCCGCGAAAAAGGCGCGCCAATTGTCGTAAAAGCAGACGGGCTAGCAGCGGGTAAAGGTGTTATCGTCGCGATGACGCTGGAAGATGCACTTGGAGCGGTGGACGATATGATCGGCAACCAGAAGTTCGGTGAATCGTCTTCACGTGTCGTTATCGAGGAGTTTTTGGACGGCGAAGAGTTCTCCTACATGTCGTTCGTCCATGACGGTCAGATTTACCCGATGGTTGTCGCGCAAGATCATAAGCGGGCATATGACGGCGATAGAGGACCGAACACGGGCGGTATGGGCGCATACTCACCGGTTCCACAAATTTCGGACGCAATCGTGAAGGAAGCGTATGACAAAGTTGTCGTTCCGACTGTTGAAGCAATGGCTGCGGAAGGAACCCCTTTTACAGGTATTTTGTATGCGGGACTCATACTGACAGAAGACGGACCGAAAGTGATTGAATTCAACGCACGCTTCGGCGATCCTGAAACGCAAGTCGTCCTTCCAAGGATGGCATCGGACTTTGGCGAGTTCATGGCTTCATTAATGGCCGGCAAACCGTATGAATTGAAGTGGGATGACAAAGCGATGTTAGGCGTTGTCATTGCGGCGGATAGATATCCGGGAGAAGTTGTAAAAGGGGCGGCATTGCCTGATCTTAAGATTTTATCAGCACTAGGCTTGGATGTTTTCCATGCCGGTACAAAATCGAATGGCACAGGATTCGTCGGAAATGGCGGACGGGTACTCTTAATTACAACAAAAGCGGATTCATTGGAAGAAGCACAGAAAAGCGTCTACAAAGGCTTGTCCCAACTAGAATGGAACGGGTTCTTCTACAGACAGGACATCGGCTGGCGTACGTTTGAATAACCAATAAGACCATTCCCTCCATCGACGAGAGAATGGTCTTATTCTATTTTAGAAAGTATATATGCAGGGTAAGTTTGAATTTTAACAGAGAAAACCCCCAATCGGCACCAAGCGGATTGGGGATTGCAGGTGATGAATAAGGCTAAGAGGTTCTATTTTAATCTTCAAGTTCATATGCTAACTAGTCCCGCCGCTTCCATTTACTCGGCTTTGCAAATCCAACCGCCGAACATGTTTGTCGTAAAGAACTTGGCGATCTTTCCAAAACCGGCTTCCTGAAGTAAACGGACGATTTCCTCTTCAGGAATGAAGGATAGCTTACGAACGGTTTTCTCCATTTCATCAACTTCGGTTTTAGTCATATTTGTTGAATCAAGCCAGTATGCTTTCCAAAGAGTGAACAATTCATCAAATGCCGGATCGTCCGGATTGCCGTACATAGACGCCATTACGAATGGTGCGCCGGGGGCTAGATGAAGACGGATTTTTTTCAGCAGCTTTAATTTTTCGTCCATATCTGCAATGAAATGAAGGACGAGCATGCATGTCGCTGCTCCGAACAATCTATCCGCTACTACATCATCAACAGTTCCTTCGATGAATTCAACGCGGTCCGCTATTTTCAATTCCGCGGCTTTCATCCGCGCGAAATCAAGCATTGGTGGTGCAGGATCTACTGCGGTAAATGTCCAACCAGGGTTTGCCGGCCCTAACGTAGCAAGTTCGTTGCCGCCACCCGCACCGATAATCAGCACATTTTCCTGCTGAGTACTATTCGCCCGAAGATAAGCTTGTATAAGTCTGAACATCGAATCGTAGGTAGGCAATGTCCGCCGTACCCCCCGATCATATTCAGTAGCCATTTCTTTATCAAATTTCATGTTGTCGGTCATCTTATCAAATCCATTCAGTTGTAGTAGTGTACTACTGTCCTTTTTCGCCAAAAAGTGGGAGAACCCTTTATCGAGTGGACTATGATTTTAGCGAAGTTGACAACGTATCGGCCTTAGTTCACAACATCCAACACCCATTATAATTTTAAACCTAAATCTACCCAAAATATCCAAAGCGACTTTTGCACTCCCTATTTATTTCCTTACTGCTATGCTACGATAAATAATAGGGAGACAACAGTTAAAAGGAGTGAATGTCATGTGGGAACATACTGAAATAAAGGACCAACTACATATAATCGACGGCAAGAAAGCACCGGATCTCATTATTACCAATGCGGAATATTTGCATTCAATTTATAAAAAGTGGATTAAGGGAAACATCTGGATTGCGGGCGACCGAATTATCTATGCTGGGAAAGAAATGCCGGCAATGATAGAAGGGGCGGAAATCGTAGATGCTTCAGGGAAGAAAATTGTCCCCGGTTATATTGAGCCGCATGTCCACCCTTTTCAATTGTACAACCCATGGACGTTCGCAGATTATGCATCACGTTTAGGAACGACGACGTTCATCTCGGACAACCTTATTTTATTCATGTCCCTTGCGAATGAAACGTCATTTGCCCTTCTTGATGAGTTGAATAAATTGCCATTTTCATTTTACTGGTGGGCCCGATTTGACTCGCAGACGGTTCTTCAGAATGAAACAGAGCTCTTTAATCTGGAGTCCATTAAAGAGTGGATTGAACGTCCCGAAGTATTGCTGGGCGGGGAATTGACCGGCTGGCCGCGACTCATGGGAGGTGAGTCAGATATGTTCACGTCCGTGAGTGCTGCAAAAGCGGGAGGCAAGAAAATTGAAGGTCATTTCCCGGGAGCATCTGAGCGGACGCTTGCAAGGATGCGTCTTCTTGGAACAGATGGAGATCATGAAGCGATGACGGTGGAGGAGGTCGAAGCCCGTTTGTTGCACGGTTACGGGGTGACCCTTCGTCATTCATCCATTCGCCCGGATCTTCCGCATTTACTAAAAGGTATTGTAGACAAAGAACTTGATGTGTTCGATCATCTGATGATGACAACGGACGGCTCGACGCCATCATTTTATATCGACGGTGTTATGGATAAATGCATTCGCGCCGCGCTTGAAGCCGGGGTCCCGCCAATCGATGCATATCAGATGGCATCGTACAATGTAGCGCGCTATTATGACATGTCCGATTTACATGGCGTCATTGCGACCGGCCGTTATGCAACGCTTAATTTCCTGGAGGATGAGTATAACCCTGTGCCCACAGATGTTTTATCCAAAGGAAGATGGTTGAAACGTGAAAACGAATCGGCTGAACCATTCCCTCCAATTGATTGGTCCATAGTTGAAGCTTTCGCGCCGGATTTCGATCTTGATGAAACAGATTTTATATTTGAAAACTTGATTGGCATCGAAATGCTCAATGACGTCATTACACAACCATACAATGTTACGATTGATACAAGTGGGGGAAAACTTGCGAAAGATCACGATGAAAGCTTCCTTATGCTGCTTGACAGAAGTGGGAAATGGCATGTCAACACACTTATTAAAGGCTTCGCAACAGGTATCCAAGGCTTTGCTTCTTCGTATTCAAATACAGGGGATATCATCTTAATTGGCAAAGATAAAAAAGAAATGCTCAATGCATTCAATGAAATGAAACGGATTGGCGGCGGCATGGTAATCGCGGAAGACGATGGAATCGTCGCGACGCTTCCACTGGCAATCGGCGGCGGATTGTCGACGGAACCGGTTCAGGAATTGATAGCGCAGGAGTTGGAATTGAAAAAAGTGCTTGCAGACCGCGGTTTCACGAAAGGCGATGCGGTCTATACACTACTATTTTTACAATCAACACATCTGCCGTACATACGCATCACGCAGGTGGGGCTGTACGATGTCATGGCAAAAGAAGTTATCATTCCGGCAACCGGAAGATAGGGGGAAAAGATGGAGAAGAAGATGAGAGGATTGCTATTGTTCATAGCAATCGTAATGTTGCTGCTGACAGCGTGTTCAGAAAAAGAGGAGGCGGAGGAAACGATACCCGTCCTAAAAGAGGAACAATCAACCGTTGAAGGAGAGCTTGTTACGCAGTATCAGTCACCGTTCACGGGGGTTTTGTCGGAAGAGGAAAATACCCGCCGCCCGGTACTTGCTACGATTAACAATCATCCGCTTGCAAGGCCGCAATCTGGCATAAGTGACGCAGATATCGTCTACGAACTTGCGGCGGAAGGCGATATCACAAGACTTTTGGCGGTATTCCAAAGTGAATTGCCTGATGAAATCGGTCCCATCCGCAGTGCGAGAGATTATTTCATCCACATTGCAAAAGGGCTTGATGCGTTCTATGTCGCGCATGGCTATAGCCCTGACGCCAAACAACTACTAGAAAATCGTTTCGTTGATAATGTGAACGGCATGCAATATGACGGAACATTATTCCAGCGTTCCAAGGAACGGAAAGCACCGCATAATTCCTATATATCAGAAGATAATGTGCTCGCGGCAATGGAGCAAACAAGTTCACCGATGGAAATGTCCGTAATTCCAGCATTTTCTTTCCATGAATCCATTGAAAGTGTTAAAATAGGGGATATTGCATCCATGCTTGTCGTCCGTTATGGTACTGATCCAGACTTCACGAGCACTTATTCCTATGATGGTGAAAAAGGGACATACAATAGAATGGTAAATGGCATATTGACAGTCGATAAATCCGGCGAAAAACCAGTTGAGCTGTCCAATATACTTGTATTTGAAGCTGCCCACCGTACAATCGATAACGTCGGCAGACAAGCTGTGGACATTGAGTCAGGCGGCAATGGGATACTGTTCCAGGCAGGAATTGCCAAAGAAATTGAGTGGGAAAATAGTGACGGAATCCTGACGCCGATGGAAAACGGTGTTCCGGCCAAACTCGTCCCGGGTAAAACGTGGATCCATGTTGTTTCAACTAAACCAGGAATGGAAACGTCTGCCACATATACCCCTTAAGGAATTCATTCAGAGAGAGGGAGACATATGCAAATCGATAAAATCCGTGGTCATCAGACGGATCAGCTATTTAAAGCGCTGCTCGAATTAAAAGACCTCGATGAATGCTATGAATTTTTTGATGACATCAGTACGATCAGTGAATTGCAGTCACTCGCGCAACGGCTCGAAGTGGCACAAATGCTTATGAAGAAGAAGACATACGATAAGATACAAAGCGAGACCGGTGCCAGTACAGCGACAATCTCCAGGATTCGCCGCTGTGTCGATTACGGTTCAGGCGGATACGGAAAAGTGCTGGGGCGTCTGCAGGCCCGTGAAAAAGAAGAGGAAGCCGAAACTAAATAAGTTTTTATCACACCTATTGATTAACTAAAAATAACCGGTAAACAACTTAATCACACACTGGGCAAAACGTGTATTGTTGCTTTTGGATCGCTTTGAATTGAACGACTTCTATACAAGTACCGAGATGTATTGATAAGTAGGGTGTTTGTTCATCCGGCGCTCTCCAGAGATACTGTTACAAGAAGTGCCGAAGCTTTTCGGGACGAAAGAATAGCTGGCTTCTTACTTGGAGAGAGGCGGTCAAAGATACAATTTTGACCGCTCAAGCCTTCTTTATAGTATCCCTATTTTTATTTTAAGGAAGTGTTACTTTCTTATAAAGCATCACAAAGTTTTTGCTGAAAGTAAGCAAAGAACGCAATGTACAACGTGCCAGAGTGCCCGAAATTGCATCTTCGGGCACTTACACTCATTATAGAAAGTCATCTATTCTTTTCTTTCAAAGCAACTGCATTTTTCACTTGAATATTGTAGGAACGCGACAGGCAATAATTCACAACAGGATTACTGAAAAGGGTGTGGCTGGAAGTGACGGAGTCACTTCCAGCCACACTTGCCCCCGGTAGGGAGGAATGAACTGCAATTCCTCCTTGGTGTCGTGATTATTTCGCCGAAAGCGGGCCGGAAATAGTCCGGTGAAAATGGAGCCTCTTAAAGCGGGAGGCATCGTGTAGTGCCGAAGCGTATTTGAAAGAATTCTTTATTTCAATATATATAAAACTCCAGGCGTCAGACGCTTTCAGGTAAAACCGGACAGAGAAAGAATCTGTCCGGTTTTTTTGGTATACTAGAGGAACGTACATTATAAGATTGGGTGGTATGAAATGGATTTCACTACATGGCGTCATGCCTTTAAATTAGATCCTGAAAAAACGGTGACTGATGAACAATTAGAACTGCTCGCCGAGTCAGGAACAGATGGGATTATCGTCGGTGGCACGGATGGGGTTACGATCGATAACGTACTCGATTTACTTGTCCGGATCAGAAGGTATTCCGTTCCGGTTGCACTTGAAATATCGACGGTTGAATCAGTGACACCCGGCTTCGATTATTATTTCATACCGACAGTTCTGAACTCGACAAAAGTCGAGTGGATCAATGGGCTTCACCATTCCGCACTTCGTGAATATGGTCATATGATGGACTGGGATGAAATCCTGACGGAAGGCTATTGTATTATGAACCCTGCTTGCAAAGCGGCGAAATTGACCGGCGTGGCAGAAGTTCCGAACGAAGAGGATGTGATTGCTTATGCCCGCATGGCGGAACATCTCTTCAAATTACCGATTTTTTACTTGGAATACAGCGGCATGTACGGCAATCCTGAAATTGTTAAAGCAGCATCCCGCGTACTTGAAAACACACGCCTTATTTACGGTGGCGGCATCAAAAAAGTCGAAGATGCCAAAGAAATGGCGCAAATCGCGGATACAATCGTCGTCGGTAACGTCATTTATGAAAATTTGAAAGCAGCACTGGCAACTGTCGATGCGGTGAAATCGGTTTCCCGCTAAGACTAATCTGTGTATAATAAAGAACAAATGTTCCGAAAGGACGGTAGTTAATGAATAAAATAGCAGAAGATTTACTTACAGGGATGAATCCGGAACAAGCCCGCGCAGTGAAGAAGACGGAAGGTGCGCTTCTTATAATGGCAGGTGCCGGCTCCGGAAAAACACGAGTCCTGACACATCGGATTGCCTATCTTGTCGTTGAGAAAAACATTTACCCTTCCAATATTCTGGCGATCACTTTTACGAACAAAGCAGCCCGTGAAATGCGTGAACGTATCGATGGATTGCTTGGTGCCGGCACAGGTGAGCGGATGTGGGTTTCCACCTTCCACTCGATGTGTGTCCGGATTTTGCGACGCAATATTGACCGGATCGGTATTTCAACATCATTTTCAATTCTTGATTCGGCCGATCAATTGTCGGTCATTAAAAGCGTGTTGAAATCGTTGAACCTCGATGCGAAACAATATGAACCGCGCTCAATGCTGAATGCGATCAGCTCGGCAAAAAACGAATGCATCGATGCTGAAACATTCCGCAGTCAAATCAACGCCCACAATCCGTACGAAAAAACGATTGCGGACGTCTACGATGGCTATGCAAAACGGCTGCGCCAAAACCAATCGCTCGATTTCGACGATCTGATAATGATGACGCTCGTCCTATTCGAACGAGTACCGGATGTCTTAGAATTTTATCAAAACAAATTTCAATATATTCATGTCGATGAGTATCAAGACACCAATAACGCCCAGTACAGACTTGTTAATATGCTGGCGGAAAAGTTTAAGAACTTATGTGTTGTCGGAGACTCCGATCAGTCCATCTACAGATGGCGCGGCGCAGATATCGGCAATATCCTGTCATTTGAAAAAGACTATAAAAATGCTGAAATGATCATGCTTGAGCAAAACTATCGTTCGACGAAACGCATCCTGCAAGCGGCAAATGACGTCATAACAAATAACAAAAGCCGCTATGATAAAAAACTTCGCACAGATAATGATGAAGGCGAATCGATTTACGTGTACAAGGCGAGCGACGAAAAAGATGAATCTCAATTCGTCGTCGGTAAAATCGTTGAATTGAAAGAGCAGGAGAAATTGAAGCTCGACCAGTTTGCGGTTTTATACCGTACGAACGCCCAGTCACGTGTTATTGAGGAATATCTTGTGAAATCGAATCTCGATTACACAATCGTCGGCGGCACGAAGTTCTATGAACGGAAAGAAATTAAGGACTTGCTTGCTTATTTGAAACTCATTTCCAACAATGATGATGATCTTGCGCTCGCCCGGATCATCAATGAACCAAAGCGCAGCATCGGTGCTACTTCATTCGATAAAATGGCACGCTTTGCAATTGATCATGATCGCTCGATTTTCGATGCCTTGCAAGAAGTTGACTTTATGGGAATTACGGCAAGGGCCGCAAACGAAGTCGCCAAGTTCCGCGACCTCATTACAGGATTCACACGAATGCAGGAATACCTGTCAGTAACCGAACTTGTGGAGCAAGTGCTCGATAAATCGGGCTACCGTGAAATGTTGAAGCGTGAAAAAACGATTGAATCGGAAAGCCGTCTGGAAAATATCGAAGAGTTCCTGTCCGTAACGGAAGCTTTTGAAAAAAGGGCGGAAGAAGATACTGGCGACAAATCATTAGTCGCCTTCCTGACAGATCTTGCACTCATTGCGGACATCGATTCGCTTGATAAAGAGGAGAACAAATCTACAGAGAAAATCGTTCTCATGACGATGCATGCAGCAAAAGGTCTTGAATTCCCCGTTGTCTTCATCATTGGAATGGAAGAAAACGTCTTCCCTCATTCCCGTTCGATGGGCGACGATGAAGAGATGGAGGAAGAAAGGCGTCTTGCCTATGTAGGCATCACACGAGCAGAGCAAAAACTCTACCTTTCCTCCGCGTCATACCGAACTCTTTATGGCCGTGCAAGTTATAACAGCCCTTCGCGGTTCATCGCTGAAATTTCTGAAGATATTACGGAGACACTCTCGGAGAAATCCGGATTCTCCATCGGCGGCGGATCTGCTGGACGTAATGCTACGCCCGTTCGGTCAGCCGTCAAAAAGCCCGTATACAAAACTAGTGGCGGAGACAAGATGGGATGGAAGCCGGGCGACAAAGCAGTTCACAAAAAGTGGGGAACCGGTATGGTCGTCAGTGTGAAAGGGACAGGCGAGGAAGTGGAATTGGACATTGCCTTTCCGGAACCGGTCGGCATCAAGCGGCTTCTTGCAGTATTCGCACCAATTGAAAAAGCATGATAAATAAGTTGAAGTATTGAAACCATTGTATAAATTTAGCGAAGGCGCCTTTCAGAATCAGTTTTCTGACACCGGGTAGCCGCAGCGGTTCAATGGAATTCATCATGTCAACTTGTATATATGAAGGAGAGGAAAACTAGATGGATCGTGTCGGACTTGAAAAACGGGTGGAAGAATTGAATACCCTGCTTCATGAGTATGGTCATGCTTATTATGTGCTCGATAAACCGTTGACGACTGACGCAGTCTACGACCAATATATGCAGGAGCTTTTGTCGATTGAAGCGGAAAATCCCGACCTCATCTATCCCGATTCACCTTCACAGCGGGTAGGCGGGGAAATATTGAAGGGGTTCGGAAAAGTCGTCCACGAGTTTCCGATGCTCAGTCTCTCCAATGCGTTCAATGATGAGGAGTTAAGAGAATTTGACAGACGTGTTAAGGCAGCTGCCGGGCACGACGTTTCCTATATTTGTGAACTGAAGATCGACGGGCTTGCCATCTCGCTCAGATATGTCGACGGCAGATTTGTACAAGGATCTACACGTGGAGACGGTACAGTCGGAGAAGATATCACGGCAAGTTTGAAGACGATCAGGACAATCCCACTTCGATTAAAAGAACCCGTTTCAATTGAGGTACGGGGTGAGGCGTATATGCCGAAGAAATCGTTCGTGAAATTGAATGCGGCGCGCGACGAAGCTGGTGAAGAGCCATTCGCAAACCCGCGTAACGCCGCAGCGGGCTCACTCCGCCAGCTTGACCCGAAAATTGCAGCGAGCCGGAATTTGGCGATTTTTGTTTACGGAATCGGCGGAGATGGCAGTGTGTACGGCCAAGATGCACATTCGGATTCACTTGATTATCTGGATGTACTTGGATTTGAAACGAATAAGGAAAGACAGCAATGTAACACGATAGATGAAGTGATCGACTATATTGGAAAATGGGTTGAAATCCGTTCCGATCTTGATTATGAAATCGATGGGATCGTCGTGAAAGTCGACAACTTCGAAGACCAGGAACAGCTTGGCTTTACCGCAAGAAGCCCGAGGTGGGCAACCGCATACAAGTTTCCGGCAGAAGAAGTCGTAACTACTTTGCTCGATATCGAACTGAGTGTCGGAAGAACGGGCGTCGTCACTCCAACAGCGATTCTTGAACCGGTTCGGGTTGCCGGCTCAACAGTCGGACGTGCGTCTCTGCATAACGAAGACCTTATTAAAGAAAAAGATATCCGAATCGGCGACACGGTCATCATCCGCAAAGCCGGCGATATCATTCCGGAGGTAGTCGCACCGATTCTTGAAAAACGTACAGGTGATGAAGTACCTTTCGACATGCCTAATAACTGTCCTGAATGTGATTCTGAACTCATCCGAATTGAAGGGGAAGTGGCACTTCGTTGTGTTAATCCGCAATGTCCCGCACAAATGAAAGAGGCAATCATCCACTTCGTGTCCCGTAATGCGATGAATATCGAAGGGATCGGTGAACGGGTGGTCGATCAATTATACCGGGCGGATCTAGTTCAAGATGTTTCGGATCTATACACGTTGACGAGAGAGCAGTTGCTGGAACTCGAACGGATGGGTGAAAAATCCGTATCAAATCTTTTAGCTGCAATTGAGACATCCAAATCCAATTCGCTAGAAAAAATGCTCTTTGGTCTCGGCATTCGTCATGTAGGTGAAAAGGCGGCGGCAATCCTTGCGGAGGAGTTCGGTACACTGTCGGAATTGATGGCAGCGGATGCGGAACGGCTTATCACCATCCATGAAATTGGGGACAAGGTGGCCGATTCACTTACGACTTACTTCAGCAACGAGGAAGTTCTTGAAGTACTACGGAAGCTGGAATCTTACGGAGTGAATACAACCTTTACAGGACGCAGACGGCAAGACGTACCGACAGATGGACTATTCGCGGGAAAGACGATCGTATTGACGGGGAAATTATCCATTTTAACCCGAGGCGAAGCGAAAGAGAAAATCGAAGCGCTTGGTGGGAAAGTGAGCGGCAGCGTAAGTAAAAAGACAGATCTCGTTATTGCTGGGGAAGATGCCGGCTCGAAATTGGCAAAAGCTGAAGAACTTGAAATCGCTGTGTGGAATGAAGCAGAGCTGATTGAAGCGCTCGGCGAAAAGGAGTAATTAGTATGAAAAGATTATTTGTAATACCCGGACTCGCAACTATTCTTCTGCTAGGGGGATGCGTTCCCTCACTCGGAACAGAGAAAGAGGAAGTCATCCAGGAGAATGAAGAAAGCATCGAAGAGACTGTCATAATACCAGATGTACAATTGAAAGATGAATTTTACAAGACACTTATTCCATTCAAGAAGAGTGCAAGCCGCGGTCTCATCGTCAGCAATCTATACACCAAGTACGATATGCAGGAAGCGGAAGAAGGACTATTACGCATCTCAACCCAGCACTTTGACCCTGAAAACCATTTCTTCCAAGAAGGGCAGCATATCGACAAGGAGACAGCACGTTCCTGGTTATCCAGAAGTTCAGCCGATAAAGCCGGTTTGAATCCGCCCATCAAGAAAGGCATGAGCGAGGATAAAGCCTCGGAAGAAGCGCCAAATTATTTGGCCCATATTGTCGAACAGAATTATCTTGTTATGACAGATGAAAACAAGGTCCGTCTCGCTGGGATTTCAGTTGGTCTTGCACTAAATTCCATCAGCTATTCAAGAAGTGGAAAACAGACCAAAATACCGGATAATGTAATCGAACAGCAAGGTATGAAAGCGGCTGAAGAAATCGTGAAGCGACTACGCGCGCAGGAAGGGCTTGCGGATATTCCGATTGTTGTGGGACTGTTTAAACAAGAAAGCCGCAACTCCATCGTGCCGGGCACATATTTTGCGAAAGCGGTCGCTGGAAAAGGGCAGTCGGCACCGGCAGGATGGAAAGAGGTTGTTGAAAAGTATGTGGTGTTCCCCGCGTCTTCAAGTACAGGGGAATATAGGGATATGAATACGACATTTGATAACTTCAAACAGGATATTGATGCGTATTTTCCTAGTTTCGTGAACGTGATTGGGACAGGGTTTTATAAAGATGGCAATTTAAAATCACTGGAAATCGAAATGCCGATTCAGTTCTTTGGGACAAGTGAAATGATCGGTTTTACACAGTTTATGACGGGGCTCATCATTAAGTTTTTCCCGAATGTGCATACTGAAGTGAGTATAACGTCCGTCAACGGACCGGAAGCGCTAATTGTGAAAGAAGCCGGGGATGAAGAGCCGTTTGTTCATATTTATGGCTATTAAACACGCCATAACTTTTCATCATTATAGGAAGATGATATGATTAATCGTACAATTCAAAGATGAGGAGGAGAAAAAATGACACAACTGACGATAAATGAAGTAAAACGTCATGCTGGTCTTGCAAGACTTGCTATGACGGACGCTGAGGCCGAAATGTTCGCCGGTCAACTTGATGACATCATCGGGTTTGCCAATGTACTCCAAGAAGTGGACACGGACCAGATTGCTCCGATGACACACCCACTGCCGCTATACAATGTATTGCGTAAAGATATTCCAACAGACGCGCTTGACAGGGAAGAAATGTTGGAGAGCGTGAAAGAACACGAAGCAGGACAAATCAAAGTGCCGACTATCATTTGATGAATGGATTTAAGGAGGAAGAAAAATGACGTTATTTGAAAAGACGGCAACAGAGCTTCAGTCGCTATTACATAATCGGGAAATATCTGTCAAAGAACTGACAGAAGAGTCACTAGCCCGCATTGAAAAGATGGATGGAAAAGTACAAGCTTTCCTTTCAACAAATGGAGAACAGGCACTTGCTAAAGCGGAAGAGTTGGACAAGCAGCCATTGGAAGGACGCGGACCTCTATTCGGGTTACCGATCGGATTGAAAGATAACATTGTCACAAAAGGGATCGTCACGACGGCTGCAAGTAAGATGCTCGAAGATTTCGTTCCCGTCTATGATGCGACAGTTGTTGATAAAATCAACGAAGCTGGACTGGTGACAATCGGGAAACTGAACATGGACGAATTTGGGATGGGATCGACGACAGAGAGGTCTGCGTTCCAAACAACACATAATCCATGGAATCTCGACTATGTTCCAGGCGGCTCGTCAGGTGGTTCTGCAGCAGCGGTGGCAGCTGGAGAAGTGGCATTCGCACTTGGTTCAGATACAGGCGGTTCTGTCCGCCAGCCTGCAGCGTTTTGCGGAGTTGTCGGCATGAAGCCGACATACGGCCGCGTATCACGCTCAGGTCTTGTTGCATTCGCGTCCTCGATGGATCAAATCGGTCCGATTACACGCAATGTTGAAGACAATGCTTTGCTCCTTAGTGCGATTGCAGGCTTAGATCCAAAAGATTCATCCACATCGCCGCAGGCAGTGCCTGATTTCAGAGCCGCGCTCACGGGCGACATTAAAGGTCTGAAAATCGGTGTACCGGCTGAGTATTTAGGGGAAGGCATATCTCCGGAAGCGAGAAATGCAGTGATGGAAGCATTGAAAGTTCTTGAATCACTCGGTGCTGAATGGGAAGAAGTTTCACTTCCGCACTCGAAGTATGCTTCACCTGTGTACTATGCAATATCTTCATCTGAAGCATCATCGAACCTTGCGCGTTTTGACGGCATTCGCTACGGTTATCGTGCTGAAGGTGTCAAAAATCTAGAAGAGCTATATTCACGTTCCCGGTCCGAAGGTTTCGGAGATGAAGTGAAAAAACGTATTTTGTTCGGTATGTATACGCTGGGAGCGGCTCATCACGAAGATTTATATGTGAAATCACAAAAAGTACGTACACTAATTGCACAAGACTTTGCAACTCTTTTTGAAAAATACGATGTAATCATCGGACCATCTTCTGCAACAACAGCTTATAAAATCGGCGGGAAAATTCACGATCCGTTGGCGTTGTATGCAAACGATGTATTAACTGTTCCGATTAACCTTGCAGGTATACCTGCGATTTCAGTTCCATGCGGATTTTCGGACGGGCTTCCTCTAGGACTTCAAATCATCGGGAAACATTACGATGAAGCGACACTGTATAAAGTGGCGCATGCTTATGAACAAGCGACTGATTTCCATACACAGACTCCAGTCATATGGGAGGGGAAATAATAATGAACTTCGAAACAGTAGTCGGACTTGAAGTCCACGTTGAACTTAAAACCGATTCAAAAATCATGTCACCGGCCCATGCCCATTTCGGTGCCGAGCCAAACATGAACATCCACGTTATCGACTTGGCTTATCCAGGTGTGTTACCGGTGATGAACGAACGCGCGGTTGATTTCGGTATGAAAGCTGCAATGGCTCTTAACTGTGAAATTGCGCCAGTCACTAATTTCGACCGCAAGCATTACTTCTATCCCGATAATCCGAAAGCGTACCAAATTTCCCAAGATGACCGGCCAATCGGTGCAAACGGCTGGGTCGAAATCGAAGTTGAAGGCAAGAAGAAAAAAATTCGTATTGAACGCGTCCACCTTGAGGAAGATGCGGGGAAATTGACACATACCGATGAAGGGCATTCACTTGTCGACTTGAACAGACAAGGGACACCACTTATTGAAATTGTGACAGAAGCGGATGTCCGGTCTCCGGAAGAAGCCTATGCATTCCTTGAAAAGCTGAAAGCAATTATTCAATATACAGGTGTTTCCGACGTTCGCATGGAAGAAGGATCCCTCCGTTGTGATGCTAATATTTCCATCCGTCCGTTCGGACAAGAGCAATTCGGCACGAAAACCGAATTGAAGAACTTGAACTCATTCAACTTCGTTCGCAGAGGAATTGCATATGAAGTGGAACGTCAAGAAAAAGTTTTGTTATCCGGCGGAAAAATTGATCAGGAAACACGTCGTTACGATGAAGCAACAGGTAAAACTCTTCTTATGCGTGTGAAAGGTCCGGCGAATGATTATCGCTTTATCCCTGAACCCGACCTGACAGATATTCATATCGATGAAGCATGGATTGAACGGGTCCGTGCTGAAATACCTGAACTGCCCGACGCTCGTAAAGAACGTTATATAAATGAGCTCGATCTACCTGTTTACGATGCAATGGTTTTAACATTGACAAAAGATATGTCCGATTTCTTCGAGGCAACAGTTGCGGCCGGAGCGGATGCGAAGCTTGCTTCCAACTGGCTCATGGGTGAGGTTTCCGGCTATCTGAATGCAGAGTCGAAAGAACTTGATGCTACGGCATTAACGCCTGAAGGGCTTGCAAGCATGATTAAGCTGATAGCAGATGGAACGATTTCGTCCAAGATTGCGAAAAAAGTATTCAAGGAATTAATCGAAAACGGTGGAGACGCAGCTGTCATCGTCAAAGAAAAAGGACTTGTCCAAATTTCCGACGAAGGCACGCTCCGTACAATCGTCACAGAAACACTGGATGCAAATGAACAATCGATCGAGGACTATAAAAACGGGAAAGAGCGTGCGGTTGGCTTCCTCGTTGGTCAAATTATGAAAGCGACGAAAGGGCAAGCAAACCCGCCTCTTGTCAATAAAATCCTTCTCGAGGAAATCGCGAAGCGATAAAAAGGAGACGCTCTGTCAAGGACGATAACAAGTCTCGCGACAGGGCGTCTTTTTCTAATCTCGTAATTTGATTCGTGAGAAGGGACGACGTACAATTAAAGAAAAGGAGTGTGGATGATTTTGAAAACGGAAAAAGACTATTTTGATGAAGCCATTTCACTCGAACAATATATGGACAAGATGGAAAAGAATAAAGAAGAAAGCATCCGTATTTATGAACAATTTGAAGTGCCAGCGGACGATGAATTCATCGAACTGTTGAAGGAAAAGAAGCCGGATATCCTGGTCATTACGGAAGATTGGTGCGGAGACGCAATGATGAACAATCCAGTTCTGCGGAGAATCGCGGAAGCTGCGAATCTTGACGTCCGTACAGCATATCGGGATGCAGATACAGATTTGATCGACAAACATCTCACAAATGGAGGAAGATCGATTCCCGTTTATTTGCTGCTAGACGAAAACGGGGAAGTCGAAGCAAAATGGGGACCACGGGCGGCTTCTATCCAGGAATACGTTCTGGGACTGCGTAAAGACTTGCCAGCGGCGGATGCACCGGGATACAAAGAGAAACAAAAGGAATTCATTGAAAGGATTACAGCAGAATATACTTCTAAGCCGGAACTTTGGCTAACGGTGTACGATGACATCCGTAAAACATTCCTTCCGGTATTGCAGAAACAATCATGAGCGCGTAAAACATCTTAGATTCTAGAGGTATATGCAACCAGCCAGGCTGATGTTGCGTCTAATTAACGGAACAATTTTGAAACTCAACACAAAAACATATGTACGAATAGAGGGAATTTCGGTTGAAACGAGCAAGAATCATATATAATCCGACGTCGGGACGGGAAGCATTTCGTAAACATCTCGGTGAAGTTCTTGAGAAACTTGAAATAGCTGGTTATGAAACATCTTGCCACGCAACAACACGTGAAGGGGATGCGACAGAAGCGGCTAAACGTGCCGTGGAATCCGGTTTTGACCTGATAATCGCTTCTGGCGGAGATGGCACGCTGAACGAAGTGATCGGGGGCGTAAGTCTATTCGAGCAACGCCCTAAAGTCGGACTTATTCCGACAGGGACGACGAATGACTTTGCACGTGCACTGCGTATTCCTCGTGATATTAATGAAGCGGTGGATATTATTATCCGCGGAGAAACGATACCTGTCGATGTCGGTTTGATGAACGACCGCCATTTCATTAATATTGCAGGAGGCGGCAGGCTGACAGAATTGACGTATGATGTACCGAGTAAGTTGAAAACGGTACTTGGGCAACTCGCTTATTATTTAAAGGGCATTGAAATGTTACCATCCATTCACTCCACCCATCTTAAGATAGAATATGACGGCGAAGTGTTTGAAGATGAAGCGATGATGTTCCTTGTAGGGTTGACGAATTCAGTCGGTGGCTTTGAAAAGCTTGCTCCGGATTCGAGCATCAATGACGGTAAATTCACGCTGCTCATTCTGAAGAAATGCAATATTGCGGAATTCATCCGGGTTGTTTCACTCGCACTTAGAGGTGAGCATCTTGACGACCCGCTTGTCATTTCCACCAAAGCGGAAAAGATCAAAGTGACATCAACTGAAAAGGTCCTGCTGAACCTGGATGGTGAATACGGCGGCGTATTGCCGGCAACGTTCGAAAATCTATACAGGCATATCGAAATGTTTGCACCTGTGGATGAATTACGGAAAGAGGATCGGATAGGTTTGACGGATTCTTCTGAAAGGTAATTCCGAGTTGGGATTAAGTATTTAACAGATTGGACAAAATAAGCTGTAAGGATGCTGAATCTGGACATCCTTACAGCTTATTTTTTAAATGAATTCGATTGCTTGGTCTTGGTTGGCAGCAAGTTCCGGCAGTTTATCGACCGGAATCCAGCGATGGCAGAACGTCATGCCGTTGTCTTGTCCATCGCTTTTCACGTGATGTTCCCATCTGTCATGTTCTCTACCGATGAATGCGAGATGGAATATATTGCGTTCATACACGACCCCCCTATTGGCGGGGAAATAGTTTGTCTTATTCACTTTTCCCTTCAACTCAAGTTCTTCACGTCGAATGCCTGTTTCTTCTTCAATTTCACGGTATAAGGCATCGATGAGTAGCTCGTCATCTTCGATTGTACCGCCGGGAACTTGCAAACCGGCATCCGGATTGTCCTTATGCTCGAACACAAGGATTTCACGTTTAGCATCTTCTCCTTTTGTAATATAAGCTAATACCTTTCTTTTCAATTCCATTGTGCTCACCTCACTTTAGTTTAGTTTATTAATAATACATAAAATTCAAATTGTTTGCAAGTGGTTACTTTACTACTATTCACAAATAGTTCATGTAAATCGTATAGAATCGTAACTATTGGATGGTATTGAGGGTATAGAATAGAATCATGATGTTTTATGAAAGGACGTGCTGCAATTGTATAAAATACATGAAAAACGTCTAATGTGGCTTGCATTCATTATTGCAGGAATTATGCTATTATCAATCGTTGGCAAAATTTTCGGAAGCTAAAGGAGGGCACGAGGATGGGTAATGAAGAAGCAGTCTTTTTCTCACGGGTTTTGACTGAAACAACCTTATCATTTCACATTATTTACGCTACAATCGGCGTCGGCGTTCCGCTGATGATCATGATTGCACAATGGGTCGGTATAAAGAAAAATGATGAACACTATATTTTACTTGCAAGACGATGGGCACGCGGTTTCATCATTACAGTTGCAGTAGGTGTCGTAACGGGAACCGCAATCGGTTTACAGCTTTCCCTGTTATGGCCGAATTTCATGGAGCTTGCCGGAAATGTCATTGCTCTACCGCTATTCATGGAAACCTTTGCATTCTTTTTTGAAGCGATATTCCTTGGTATTTACTTATATACATGGGACCGATTTGAAAATCAGAAGAAGCATTTCCTTTTACTCATTCCAGTAGCGATCGGAGCATCCTTCTCCGCAGTGTTCATTACAATCGTCAATGCATTTATGAATGCACCGCGGGGGTTTGATATCGCTAATGGCGAACTAATTAACATCAATCCGCTTCTCGCGATGTTCAATCCTGCGATGCCGACGAAAGTGGCTCACGTTGTCGTCACGGCATATATGACGGCTGCGTTTGTGCTTGCAGCGATTGCAGCATTCCGACTGTTGAAAGGATCGAATCACATATACCATAAAAAAGCGCTTTATCTTACGATGAAAGTCGGTCTTGTCTTTGCAATTGCAGCCGCGATCATCGGTGATTTCTCAGGGAAATACTTGGCGGAGTACCAGCCTGAAAAACTAGCTGCCGCGGAATGGCATCTGGAGACAAGTGAAAATGCACCACTTATCATGTACGGAATACTAAAGGATGGAGAAGTGAAGTATGCCATCGAGATCCCGTTTGCACTGTCATTTCTTGCACATAGCAGTTTTACGCAGGAAGTGATTGGGCTGGATCAATTCCCGGAGGATGAAATCCCACCCCTATACATTCATTATCTATTCGATATCATGATAACGATAGGAGTATGGATGATCCTTCTTTCAGCAGTGTTCTGGATCGGCATGAAGCGTAGCTGGAAAATGGTTTCTACAAAATGGTTCCGCTGGCTGATCGTACTTGGCGGTCCGTTATCAATGATAGCGATTGAAGCAGGCTGGTGGCTTGCTGAAGTCGGAAGACAGCCGTGGATTCTAAGGGGTCTTATGCGAACGCAGGACGCAGCCACAACGAGCGGACATGTGGACACGATGCTTATCCTATTCTGTCTGCTGTATCTTGTACTCGGCATCGGAAGTATCGTCGTACTCAGGAAAATGTTCCGCAACAATCCGGTAGAGCGAGAAATTGAGGATCGGGATTCGGAGAAAGGCGGCGATCTGCTATGACACTTGAAATACTCGGAATATCCGTATTATGGACGTTCCTGTTCGGTTATATTCTAATCGGTGCCATTGACTTCGGGGCAGGTTTTTTCAATGCCTACAGCTTAATCACTGGCCGTCAGCGGATTTTAACGAACATCATCCAGCGTTATTTATCACCGGTCTGGGAAGTGACAAACGTTTTCCTAGTGTTCTTCTTTGTAGGAATCATTGGATTTTTCCCGAAAACAGCATTTTATTATGGAACGACGCTGTTGGTCCCTGTCAGCATCGGGATTATTCTGCTCGCAATCCGTGGTTCTTATTATGCATTTGAAACATATGGAGCGCGCGGACATAAAGGCTATTCATTCATGTATGGTCTGGCCGGAATACTCATTCCAGCTTCGCTTTCCATTGTTCTGACGATTTCGGAAGGCGGCTTCATCGACATGGTGGACGGTAATCCTGTGCTCGATTATTGGAGATTGTTCACAAGTCCGTTGACGTGGGCGATCGTCGTGCTTAGCATAGCCGCAACGCTTTATATATCCGCCGTATTCCTGACCTGGTATGCAAATAAAGCGCATGATACAGACGCGACGAATCTACTTCGGAAATATGCGCTCATCTGGGCATTACCGACAATCATCACAGCGGGTGGCATCATTTTTGAACTGAGAAATCACAATCCGGAACATTACAGTCATATCCAGTCATTCTGGCCGATGTTCCTCCTGTCATTCATCATGTTCGTCGGAACGGTTTGGCTGCTGTGGAAACGCAGTAAATACGGGCTCGCTTTCATGTTGTTGGTGGGGCAGTTCGCATTTGCCTTCTTCGGTTACGGCGCGTCTCATTATCCATATTTGCTGTATCCATACTTGACGATTTACGACAGCTTCACGAACCCGGCCATGGCCATCTCGCTCATTGTGGTGTTCATCATGGGACTTGGGCTTCTGATTCCGTCATTGTACTTGCTCATGCGACTATTCCTGTTCGATAAAGACTACGTCCGCGGAAAAGGCGATTACCACGCATAAGGAGGAACGCTACATGACTCACTTTCTAATGTTTTACGCACCCTTCATCGTCCTTATCGGGGGACTCGTCGCTGCATTTGTCATTGCACCGATGGACGGGGCAGTAAATAAACAAATTGAAGATGATAAGTAAGAGGAGGGCAGACGTCTTTGTGGCGTCTGTTTTTTTTGTTGTAGTGATCATTCATAACGGTATAGACCGACCATATAAGTTAGTGAAGCGACCATATTCAAGTGCAGACCGACCATATAAGTTAATGAACCAATCAAACCAAATTCGCTCTCACGCCATCAAGTACACCCATTCACTAACAGATCCCATCTCAGCGTCTGTTTTTTCACCCATAGCGTGGTAAACTATAGTCATCAGAAATTTGGAGGAAAAAATAATGTCTTTTAGTGTAAATAGAAATGATAAAATGAATGTGTTTATAGAAGATTTAACGCATGATGGCTCGGGTGTAGCGAAAGTGGATGGCTATCCGCTTTTCATTCCAGGTGCCCTGCCAGGAGAAGAGGTTGACATACAAGTAGGAAAGACGTTGAAAAACTATGGTTTTGCCCGGTTGCTAAATATAACGAAAGCTTCGCCTGACCGTGTTGACCCGCCATGCCATGTATTCTGGGAATGTGGCGGATGCCAGATGCAACACTTGTCATATGAAGGACAACTTGTACAAAAACGTAAAACGGTCCGTGATGTTTTGGACCGAATTGGAAAGCTGCCGCATGTACCTGTACATCCGGTGAAAGGAATGGATAATCCATGGCGTTACCGCAATAAATCACAAATACCATTCGGTGAGCGGGATGGCAAAGTCGTTTCCGGCTTTTATAGATCCCGTACACATCACATCGTCGACACAGACGTCTGCATCATCCAAAGTGACGAGGCGGATGACTTAATGGCTATGTTGAAGCACGAATTGCACGCACTAGGCTTGGATACTTACGATGAAAAGACGAACCTGGGGATGCTGCGGCACTTAATTGTCCGCAAAGGACGTGCGACAGGCGAAATAATGGTCGTTTTAGTGACGCGTAAAAAGAAATTTACGCAAAAAGACGCAGTAATAGAACTTATTAAACGGATTGTGCCAAATGTAACGTCCATTATGCAAAACGTGAACGCTGAGAAAACGAACGTCATTTTCGGTGATGAAACAATTTTACTGCACGGAAAACCGGTCATCGTCGATTCAATAGGCGACATCGATTTTGAAATATCCGCCCGTTCCTTCTATCAAGTGAATCCGGAACAAACGGAAGTACTTTACGGGCAGGCGCTCGACTACGCACAACTGACGGGAGACGAATCCGTCATCGATGCCTATTGCGGAATAGGAACAATTTCCTTATTCATCGCACAAAAAGCCAAAGAGGTTTATGGCGTTGAAATTGTCCCGCAAGCTATCGAAGATGCAAAACGCAATGCAGAATTAAACGGTATCGACAATGCCTATTTCGAAGCAGGTCCTGCTGAAGTCATCATCCCGAAATGGTATGCAAACGGCAAGCGATTCGACGTGTTAGTCGTCGATCCGCCCCGCAAAGGTTGCGACGAAGAATTATTGAAAACAATATTGGAATACAAACCTAAACGTGTAGTCTATGTATCGTGTAACCCAGGTACGCTTGCGCGGGACTTGCGGATTCTAGAAGACGGCGGCTATCGCACACAGGAAGTGCAGCCGGTGGATATGTTCCCGCATTCAAGTCATGTTGAGTGTGTGGCTTGGTTGGAGATTTAATTGTAGATACAAAATAAACTCTTGCACTGTAAAATAAAGTCCTATGCCGTTTTGCCCTCTTACCTCATCAATTCCTGGATTCGTGTTCCTTTTCGAATAAAAATCATTAGTATAAATCGAAAAAAGCGGTCAAAACATGAACGAAAATGTGTGAAAATGAGAGATAGGTATCGTGACTTTTTTAAAAACGACAATAATTAATAAACTTATCCAGTCTATCCGTATAACCTTGTAAAATTTAGAGTTGCAAAGAATAGAAATAAATGTATAAAGATGGTGCTAGTTATGAAAGTTGAAATCGGAAATAAAAGTATTGACTTTGATGTTCAGTATGGAAATAGGAAGAATTTATCCATTCATATAGATTCGTTTGGTTTCATAACTGTTAAAGCTCCCAAAGACACAAGTAAAGAAATTATTGTCAGTGTAATGGAGAGTAAAGGAAAAAGGATACTGGAGAAAATACATGAAATAGAAGTAGCTCGAGAAATCCCAAAGGCAAGAGAGTATCACGCCCAAGGGAAGTTCTTATACCTCGGGAAAGAGTGTTTTCTTCATGAATTAATAGATAGTAGTGGGTTAAATGAAGAGGCACTTAAAAGAAATCTCAAGAAGTTCTATATCAATAGCTGTAGGACAATTGTGGGAGAACGGATAAAAGTATTTCAAAAACAACTGAAAGTGAAGCCCAAGATTATTGAAATAGTAGAGTCTAAAGCCAAGTGGGGTAGTTGTAGTTCGGATAAAAAGCTAACCTTTAATTATCGTCTGGCGATGGCACCAATTGAAGTTATCGATTATGTGATAATTCATGAACTATGTCATTTAATTCACATGAATCATGATCGATCATTTTGGAGACGTGTTGGAAGTATTATGCCGAATTATAAAGAGAAGGAAGAGTATTTGGCTAGGAACGGGCATTTAATGTCACTTTAAAAATGCGGTTACAATTGGAAAAGAAATATAAAAGGGAATTTTTCAGGTGTAATACTTTAAAATGTTAATACTCTCTTCGATTTTGGGTGCTTTTCTAAATCTAACCTGCCCTTTTCTTCTTCAAGTGACAGGTAGTTTAATTGAATAATGGTATAAACAATGTCATCATTTTAGGCTTTTATTCATACTATATTTTGGGGTGAAAAAATGCCAAGAGTGAAATACCGAGATTCAGACGTTGACTTAATGGCAAGGATGATGAGAGCAGAAGCCGAAGGTGAAGGTAAACAAGGAATGTTATACGTGGGAAATGTAATTGTAAACCGTCTTGTGGCGGATTGTTTGGACTTCAGAGATGTAAGATCCATTGAACAAGTCATTTTTCAAGTACAAGGTGGAAATTATTCTTTTGAGGCTGTTCAAAAAGGTAATTTATTTTATGAAAGAGCGAGACCTGTTGAAAAGAGATTAGCAAAACAAACTTTGGATTACTGGAGAGACCACCCAGGGAAATATGCTCTTTGGTACTTTAATCCATATGCTCCATGCCCTCCAACATGGTACGATCAACCTTTTTCTGGTCAATTTAAAAATCATTGTTATTATGAACCAATAGCTGGAACATGTGAAAGTGTTTATATCGGTTAGGTTGTCTGGTAACTATTATTAATACCGGAGTTTTTTGCGATTTTTCCTTTTTAGTGTTTTGAATAGAACATTTTTAGTCGGAGGTACTGGTTGCCAACAAAACACGTTCCATTCAGTTATTGAATGAGACGTGTTATTTTTATTGTTTTATTATGGAAAGGGGAAATCAAAACTAAAATTTGTAGAAACAAGCTGTATGCCTACCCGAAAGCCAATGTCAATTTATCTGAGCAAACATTGTGAAGATTAGTCGTTCATAAATCGTTGGATTAGAACACTTATTAAAAGCGTAAAGAGGAAATAGAAAAAATTAATTAATTGGAGACGTCAGAATCGCACTAGATGCTTCTATTAATAATCGACGGAATATTGAGTTAATGGTGAAGATAATGTCTTGCAAATAGTGGGGTTTAGGTTAAAATAGAACTAACAAAGTCGCTTTCAACTAACGGACAGGTTAGTTGCACAAGAATTTATGGAAGTCTATTTTGAATGTAAAGAAAGGAGGGATAAATGTGGTTGAAATTTCAAGTGATATTAAAAAAATAGAAATAAAAAGTAAAATGAATCAGTTGTTTGAGGACCAAAAAAATAATCACCTTCATGTCCTGTATAAGTATAATGGAATAGAAAATTACATTATACAGATTTTGAATTACATTGAAGAAGGCATTGCAGCGGGAGATTACGTGATTCTCATTGAGAATTCTCGTCTATATCCTATTATTCAAAAAGAACTGAGCACCCGTTTATCGAAAGATCAAATGGAGTTCATACACTATGTAAATAGCCTCGAATTCTATTGGTCAAGTGGCAGTTATCATCCTCCTTCAATCGCTGAGTATTTTAGTAAAACAGTTCAGCCCTATGTGGAAAATAAAATTTCTTTCCGAGCGTGGGCACATGTCGAGTGGGCCACTATGAAAGAGCCGCTGCATCTCATAGAAGATTTAGAGAAAATAGTAGACGAAGCTGTAAATCAACTGTCATTTCAACTAATTTGTGCGTACGAAGGAAATAAAATGCCAGACTACCTCAAAACGATTTTGATGGAAACACACCCTTATGTGCTACTAGAAGACGATTTCATCGTCTCGAACCAATATCAGTCATAGTAGGCAGTGAAATAAAACACGCTTAGGAGATTTTCCTTAGCGTGTTTTATTTTACCGCTGCAAGGTTTTTTTATTGAACTAATGGGTGCTTTAATTGAACAATAGTAATGCCTTTTCTTCTTAAAGTAACGAAACAGGTTAGTTGAAGAATCGAGTATTTGTGCCTAACAATATGTGCAACTTAATACAGTAATACCATGATTCTAAGCATTGTAAGCGACTGTAATAGAAGGCATTGTAAAATAGTATTTTCTTACCACCAGTTAAAGAACCAAGTGCCAACATGTATTATGTGAATAACATGCATGACACTCATGTGCGTAGACGACAGTTATGCTGACAAATGGTAGTTTGTTATAGGATAATGGTAATGTAGTTGAAGGTCAAAATATTATGGCGAAACTCTAAAAAGAAGGAAGTGCTAAACGATGAATTTGGAAACGGTCATGCTAGAGCTTGAAGCCCTTGGCAAGGAACGAACTAAAAAAATGTACATATCAAATGGTGCGCATGAGCCGCTTTTTGGCGCAGCTACAGGCGCTATGAAACCAATCGCTAGGAAAATAAAAATAAATCACCGGTTAGCTGAAGAGCTTTATGCCACAGGGAACTACGATGCAATGTACTTTGCAGGCATTATTGCAGACCCAAAAGCCATGACTGAGTCGGATTATGATCGCTGGATGGATGCGGCGTATTTTTATATGCTGTCCGATTATGTAGTGGCTGTAACTTTATCAGAGTCAGATATTGCACAAGAAGTTGCTGATAAATGGATCGCAAGCGGTGAAGAGCTGAGAATGTCAGCGGGCTGGAGTTGCTACTGTTGGCTTTTGGGGAATCGACTAGACGTTGAATTTTCAGAAAGCAAGATATCCAGCATGCTTGATGTAGTGAAAAATACGATTCACGATTCGCCAGAACGAACGAAATCCGCTATGAATAATTTTATAAACACCGTGGGGATTTCATATTTGCCGCTCCATGAAAAGGCAGTCGAGACAGCAAAGGCAATAGGTACAGTAGAAGTCAAACGGGACAAGAAAAAAAGCAGTCTCTTAAATTCTTACGAAAGTATTCAAAAAGAAGTCGATAGAGGAAAGCTTGGTTTTAAACGCAAGTATGTAAGATGTTAAGAGTAGTCCGACATCGCGAAACGATTTGCAATTATCGAGGACATCTATCCAATAAGGATTTATCGCTATTATTGTTGAAATTCTAAAACTAACGGGGCTGGTTTGTTGAAGACTAGATTTGGTAATACTGAATAAAGTATTATGATAAATTATGATAGGTTATTGAAAAACGGCGTGAAGTTTACTATAGAGCCGACAGAAAAGGGCGAATTCACAATAGCTGTCTTCGACGATCCATGCGGAAATCTTATTCAGATAATACAGAAGTAACTTTATGTATAACCCTGTCCTAATTTTAGGACGGGGTTATACGTGTTTGATGTTTAAATATAAGTTTGTTCATACTATCTTCACGACACATGTGAAGTGTATGGGTTGGTTGGAGATTTGAAATGAAGTATTGAGTAGCTGGTGAAGAATCGAATTCAACTTGATTCTTCCCTTTTTGATGGGGTGATTTAGGCAAATAAGACCACCATCACCAATCCTCATGGACTCGAAATATGATATTACAAGTTGCATTTCCTGAAAGGCTCGCAATAGCTAATGTAACTGGATTGGTCCCATTCAATACAGTATCGACCGGAAAACTTTGCTGTGCTGCGTGTTGTCCTCCTTTAACAAACCCGCTCATAAGTTTCATGCCGGTTGAGGAATTAATTGCGGTGGCAGAAACATCCGATTGACAGCATGTTTCTGATGAAGGGGTATCGCTAATATTTCCAAAGGACGCTCCAGTAAGTGTAGAACCATATCTTAATTGCCATCTTAAGTCGGTGCTTGCAAGGATATCGAAGCTGCTGATTTGTACATTGACCGAGTTATTTCGATTTGAGCCATCAGGAAAAATGGCTTTTCGTCGGAAGCTGATGGTTGGAACAAAGGCACCGGCTCCTACTGTCATATTTAAACGGCTTTCTGAGGTGATTCTATTCGTTGGTACAGTTGGACCGAGAACAGCATAAAATCTTCCCCGAACGTCTGTGGAAAATGAACCGCCAGATCCTCCGTTTTCGACACGTACACGAATTACCTGGTTTGGATCAGAAAGTAAAACTGCGTTAGTACCTTGGGTTTGACGGTGGCATACGACGATTTGTTGGAAATTTAAAGTGTTCACAAATACAATACGGAACTAAATGATTCCATACTCATAGCCAAATCGTATTTGATACATTTTCCCTGCTGCTGTATCAAGTGAAAGTTTACTTGGCCCTGGCCCATTTAGTTGATCCTCATTCCATGAAGACTGATAAATCTTGAATAATTCGACGCCGCTGTTGAGAACCGCGATAAAAATACCCGTAGAGTCTTGACCAAAGTAGGCTCCATTCGTTCCATCAAAATACCCCCAGGTGGCTTTTGGGTTCCGGTCGGGGCCACGGGAACACGGATGGAAACACCAGCCTCGAATGAATTTCCTGGAAATAACTTTCCACGTTCAGCCGTATCTAAGATTGCTGAAGCATTTGAAGCAGGGCTCGTTGATAATTGATAGAACCCTTGTGTATTGGTAACTGTTCCGCTGCCTAGGGTGGAAATGACATCTCTTAATGCCGAAATGCCATAGTTGGATGTATAGTTGAAAAGCGGAGTCGCTTCAGCGGTTTGTAAACGATCAAACATGGAATTTAATGTTGGGGAAATCCCTGTTAAATTAATTACAGGCCAAATGAAGTCTGCCATGAGTGAATCCTCCTCGGTAAAAAAATAAGTCTATAAACATGTTTATTCCATTGCCATTCATTAAAGAATCGAAAAATACATTAGGTACAGTAATGTGAACAGTCAGGTGCTGTTATTATGTAGTGTCTATAATTGTATAGGTGACTGTCACCTTATGTTTACGGTTCAGAAGCGGGCTTGTCCTCTTGAGACTTACTGTCACAAAGCGGTGGCGATGCCGTTTATCCTTTTTTATTTAAGCAAGTAGAAAGGCACCTTGTCCCGAAACAAAACGATATTGTTTCAGAACAAGGTACCTTTTCATTACCAAAAAAATGCTGAAGCTAGTACTATCCCGGCAATCGCGCCTAGTGCAATCCCTACTCCAAACCTTCCATATCCACCATATCCGCCAAATCCATACCCATATCCGCCAAGACTTCCAGTGGGGCGAATCCATACCATATTCCTGCTTGTTCTAGTAATCTCTCCTGTATGAACACGGCCATCACGACAAGTAATTCTTACATTTTTCCCATGATATCTGCAGCAAAGATTATAAAAATCAGATTGAGACATTTTTATCCTCCTTTACAACTTATTCACATGTATACAAGCATGTACTGGTAGCATATGATGCAAATACTATTCCGTAATAGATAAACGTCTAGACCCATACATATTTGTATGTAATTAAGGCCTCAAGCTGTATTGGAATCGGCGGGGAAAAATAAATTATAAAAGGATGAGAAACTCGTCAGTCGTCCAAACGCAAATATGGCTCCATGAATTTTTTAACGCGTGTGTAGATCAATCGGGTAAAAGTCCTTATGTTCTTCAATGTGAAGTACTATGTGTACCACTAGTGAAGTTATTTCCTGGAATAAGCCCGGAAGAATTGCAATATGAACTTCTAAATTATGGATTATTTAATCCTATTGAATGGACGGATATAGAAAACCAAGTAGAAACAATGGAAACACAACACATTTGGCAAATTGTTGAGCGGGAATATCAGCTTTTAAAAGAGTTATGGCAAGGTCCAGAGGTACCAATCTATATTTTTCCGCTTACTCAAATGAACCCTGGAAAGAGTAAGCAAATACCTACTAAAAACGGTGTGGCGTATAAAGTGGGATTGTTTATATTTTTGTCTGAGGGCCTTCCAGTAGGAGAGATAAAGGCCTTATTAGCACATGAATACAACCATATTTGCCGTTTAAACTACTTAGGGTTAGAAACTTATAAAATATCTTTAAAGGACTCACTTATTATTGAAGGTTTTGGGGAGTTTGCAGTCAAAGAATTATACGGTGAAAAGTGGCTAGCGCCGTGGACAAATCTTTATTCATTCAAAGATTCAATCAAAGTGTGGAATAAATACTTTATTCCCAAATTGAATTTGATAGGGTCCGAAAATCATCAAATCTATTTATACGGCAAAGCCCGTGGCCATTTACCTAAATGGATTGGATATTATATAGGTTATCAGATTGTTGATTCCTACCAAAAGAAGCACGGTCCTTTTAATGAATACGAATTATATCAAAAAACGTCTGATGAACTAATTGCAGGTTCCGACTTTCCGGTTAACAGGTCGTTCTAATATGAAAAAACTTTACCCTTTAAAAAAAACAATCTTTTTCCCAAATGATCGAGTAGGAAAAAGATTGTTTTGAGGTTAAGGTAAACGACATCGAAACGCACGAAAGCCGATAAAATCATAATTTTGAGTAATGAAGCGGTTATGTTCATCCCATAAATCATATAAATCCATGTTTACAATTTCCGATGGATTGATGTCAGTAATTTCACTGTGAATAAATTCAGAAGAAGTATCAATTGTTTCAATATGTGTGAATCCAGCTTGCTGTATCTTCAATTTCCATTCGTCCTCATTTGGAATTTCTTTGATGCCATACAGGCTGCATGCTTTTTTTCGTAACTCTTCTGGTAAGGGTTGTTCAGCCGCCATTTCTATCATAATCATACGGCCGCCGCTCTTTAACACCCTAGAGAGTTCATATAACGTCTTGGAAATGTCAGTGAAAGCAATGACAGACTCGGCTATTAGTAAATCAAAGGAATTATCCAATAGATCCAAGTTCTGCGCATCTCCTGCAATCACTAAAACAGAAGAACCATTAATTTCGAAGCGTTCCTTCGCTTTCATTACCATTACTGGGTGGTTATCTATTGCCGTAACTTGACAGCCGAATCTTTGAGCTAAGAATGCTGCTGTCTGACCAGTTCCGCAACCGACATCCAACACAGCTTCAACTGGTTGAATGGTTTCATCTTCCAATATGGATTTTGTTAAAGAAAATCCACCGGGATGTGCACCGCCAATTCCAAAGTGAGCGACTAAATCAAGATAGTTATTGACCATCAGGTATTCTCCTAGTTATACTACATTTTCAGTTTAGTAACAGCAGCCGTTGTAGCCCTCGTTATAGTCGTTACCAACAAAAGCAGCCCCCACAATGATTAGCAGGATAAATAATACAACGATTAACGCAAAGCCCGCTCCATATCCAACATTACCACCGTTCTCGCATTTTTCAGAAGACATCTGATACCCCCCCTTTTCTTATTGCTATTGATAGAATATGAGCCAGATTGGAACAGCATAGGGCTAGTGGAAAGAAATTTAATAATTTAGGTAACAGAAAGGGTTTAATTTTATACTGAAATTCTCAACTGGCATATCATTCTCTTTAAATTCCCACTGACTAACGCCGGGTCAATCGGTTCACGCAAGAAACAAAGTCATAGAATTCCGGGCAACCTATTTTCTATAATGTCCACACGTGAAGAGTGTTTGTAATTTCATATAATTATAGAGCCGACGGGCGTGCCTTCCTTTTTGTGTGCATGGATCTATTTTGGAACGTAAGCGATGAAGGAATTCCCGATCGCATTCACAAGCATTTCTGCCCATGCGGTAACAGACATCATGTGCTTTACAAGCTGCATCTAAATCATTTATAGGATCACCGGGCCCATTGCAACCAGGTCCGCACCAGTTATACCCAGGTAAAATACAAAAACGAAACCTCCCATTTCCTCTTCGCGGCAAAACAAAAACCTCCCTATGATGGTAAGCCACTACTTACTATAGATTATTCAAAGGTGTTAGCTACTGTATAAGCTGTTACCTATGATTTTAAAATTAATTATGCAAATGAAAAAGTCCGATTTCCTTCAATCCCGTTGATTTCCGTTCCGAGCGGACGCTTTCCGCGGGCACGGCTTCAGCCAATCGAACAGCGAAGGGTTCGATTTGCCGTATTTCTGCGTTCTTGACAGAAATTAAGGCATCCTTCACTCGTGCTCCCAACGCTAACGCTTTTGGTCGCAAAAGCCGTTCTTCGTGACGGCTTTTCCTGCGGGGTCTTCAGCTCGCGCTGTTCCCGCTGGAGTCGCCGCTCTCCACTACAATCAACTAGTTCTTACAATAAAAAAAGAACTTTTTCAGAGGTTTGTGAGGAGGAGCGGTGCATTTTCTCCCCGACTTAACGTTCAGCAGAGTGTCAATGATATAGTTAGGGATTTTTCGCGATGTAGTTTCAACGCATTTCAAGATTTTTGTTTGGCGATGGTATATAATTAAACTAACTATAACAAACAGGATTTAGCAGTAGTAAATGTGAAGCGGAAATTTATAATATAGCGTAATTTATATAAAAGGGTGGAGAAAAATGAGTGCAATGGATACACAACTTTACGATTACCTAATAGCCAATATGACTGCCATATCGGACAAATGGCTTTCCTTGCGTGAGGAAAAAAGAGGATCCATCTATTCCATGGAGGCTGGTGAATCCGCAGAAGCTTTACTCCGTGAACAAAATCGCTTAACCAACCTCACTGTCGCAAGCATACTGTTGAGTGATAAAGAGATATTCGAAACGAATAAGGAAAAATGGGCTCACGAAGTGGCTGAAAGTAGGGTGAAAAGCAATACGTCTATACCGGAGGTCCTGAATGCACTTAGTAAAGTTAGGCAAACTTACTGGTCATTCGTAGAGGGTTTTGTGCAATCCAAGGGGGATGAAGTAACTCAGGATGATTTGTTGAGATGGGGAATTTCAATCCATTTGGCATTCGATGAACTATTTATCCACTTCTCAAAAATATATTATAAAATTATGAACAGTAAACTTGCAGTGCAGCAAGGCTTAATCGAAGAATTGAGTTTTCCGATCATAATGCTTAATAAAGCGATTGGTGTGTTGCCGCTAATCGGTAATATTGACACATTTCGTGGGAAAGGTTTTTTGGAGTATATTCCCGCAAAATGCGTTGAATTGGATGTATCGCACTTGTTCATCGATTTATCGGGAGTGTCTGTTATTGACACGATGGTTGCACAACAAATCTATCCGGTCATGCAGGTGTTAAAATTGCTGGGGATAAATTCGACATTGACGGGAATCCGCCCAGAAATTGCGCAAACCGCAGTTCAGTTGGGATTACACTTTTCTCATATCGACACTTACAGTTCCTTGCAGCAAGCGCTTGAGGATAGATTTACTAAAGTATGAGGAATGGGCTGTGTACCCTTAGACGTTTTGGTACATGGCACATTTTTTATTTTCCAGAAGGGTGATTCATTATGATTACAGTTATTCTGCTATTTTTGTTTGCAGGTTTAGCAGAAATCGGCGGGGGATACCTCATATGGCAGTGGTTAAGGGAAGGGAAATCTGCTTACCTGGGCCTTATCGGTGGTTTCGTGTTAGCTATGTACGGGGTGATTGCCACTTTTCAACAGTTTCCGACTTTTGGTAGGGTTTATGCGGCCTATGGGGGTGTATTCATTGTACTTTCCGTTCTATGGGGATGGAGTGTCGACAAAAAATTACCTGATACATATGATTGGATCGGGGCTTTGATTTGCATAATCGGTGTGTCTGTAATGTTATGGGCACCACGCGGGTAACAAGTAGCCGTTGTCGAAGGGTTTTGCATAATTCATAGCCTATAGTAAACGGATGGTGGTATATTATTCCTGAAGAGTAGTGAAAATGGGCTAGGATTTGGCGTTCCGCAAGGGGGGGTAAAACATGGATATTAAAAATAAAACAGTTGTCCGATCGATGGATATAGTAAATCTTTTTATAGACCATACGGAATTAACATTCCAAGAAGTTATTGATCGTTCGGGTATTCCGAAGACGTCGGTCTATCGAATGTTACTATCATTGGAAGAGATGGGGTTTCTCGAGAAGGGGCCTGATTTGAAATATCGGTTAGGTCTTCTGTTTCTAACATTCGGCCATCTCGTTTCTTCAAGACTTGATATTCGGAAAATCGCTTACCCAATTATGGAGAACTTGCATAATGACGTGAAAGAGGCTGTCAATTTAATTATTAAGCAAGGTGATGAAGCGGTTTATATAGAAAAAATCGACAGAAACCAAAAAGTTCGCCTATATACTGCAATTGGCAGGAGAAGTCCCTTATACGCCGGGGCGTGTTCTCGCATTATATTGTCTTATTTACCGGAAACGGAAATTGATGCATATATGGAATCGGTGGAACTGAAACCGTTTGCGATGGGGACAATAACCGATAAGGACCATCTCATTGAAACGATTGGACAGGCTAAAAAGGATGGATATACAATTAGTAATTCTGAATTAGAGAATCATACCTCCGCCATAGCCGCACCAATTTTCGATTATAAAGGCGACGTGATTGCTGGAATAAGTATTGCAGGGATGGAAGCGAATTATCAAGATGAAAACATCCCTACCTTTGCGGCAAAAGCAATTGAAGCTGCTAAAGAAATATCACAATGTTTGGGTTATCTGAATAGATGAAAAAGCATCCTCCATTTACCTGTTATTTAGGCATAAATGGAGGATGTTTTGTATGAGAAAAGTTGAAAGCGCCCGTTAGTTGCGGCTAGGCTTATGGAGGGCACTGAAAAAGTCCATCATTAAAGAATAAATATGGATACCCGATAATACACGCTTCGGCGCTCGGGGATGCCTCCCGCCATAAGCCAGACAACTTCGTCGTCAGTCTTATGGCTTCGGCTACCCCTGTGAGGCGCCTTCGCTGGTATTTCGCAGTATATTTGAGGTGCTGCGAATATTCATGTCCACTAATCGCCTTTTTAAATTTGGATTTACTTAGAGAGATCAAATTCATCAGTTATTCAGTGGTCGCACTTATCTCGAGAAGCATCCACAAAGCGCCGTAGCGTGTATTATGGAGAATTCTTTATTTCAACCTATCTATTGAAGCCTTTTAAGTTGAATCCCCATTTTTAGTTCATCTAGTAACCGTTCTTTTTTTAATAGCTCATTTTCTGCTTCTTCCAGAGAAACTTCCTTGAAATGAATAGTTGAAGTTGGTTGTAGCTGAGCTAAACTTGATAAATCGGCGGAAATAATTTGGCCGATTTTTGGGTAACCTCCTGTTGTTTGACGGTCTGCCATTAAAATAATAGGCTGTCCATTCGGGGGGATTTGAATTGTTCCATAGGTCACACTTTCCGACAGCAATTCAAAAGTATCGGCTAATGAAAGAGCAGGACCTTCCAATCGGTAGCCCATTCGATCGGCTTGAGTTGATAGTGTATAAGGTTCACTAAAAAGCGTTTGTTGACTATCCTGATCGAATCGGGTGAACTCAGTACCTTTTAGTACACGTATCGTTTGGACCTGTTGTAAATTGATGAGCGCGCTGAAGTTGACAGACCATGTTGCATGTTCAGTCATTTCTTCTACTTGTTGTGCGAACGATTGGTTGAGTGCACTCATTTCCCCGCATTCGAATGTATCCCCTTTTCGCAAAGCCCTTCCTTGGAGACCGCCGATACCTGCACGTAGATATGTACTTTTACTTTCCATAATCGGGGGAACAATTATACCTCCGGCAAAGGCTACGTAAGCCCTGCAACCATTTATTGCAGATTTAAACCGTAATATGGAGCCTTTCCGAATGAGTATGGGGCGCCACATAGGAGCTTTTTCGCCATCGATGGTAGCTTGTAAATCTCCACCGGTGATTGCCAGTAATGAATCTTTGTCGAATTGAAGAGTTGTCCCGAATAGTGTAATCTCAAGTGCTCCTTCTCCTTCAGCATTACCGACTAGCAAATTAGCTACTCTTAGCGAATAACTATCCATCGCACCGCTGACAATTACGCCATATTTTTGAGAGCCGTATCTTCCTAAGTCTTGAATCGTCGTTAGAAGACCTGGTTGGAGTACGTTAACGGTCATTGTTTCATCTCCTTATAGTGGTAATATTCTTCAGGAGAAATTGGTGTAAAACGAATTATATCTCCGGCCTGTAATAATGTCGGAGGGGAGATAGCGGGAAGAAACAAATCGAGTGGGGTACGGCCAATAATTTGCCATCCACCCGGCGTTTCCAATGGATAAACGCCTGTTTGCTTTCCAGCGATACCAACAGATCCAGGAGCAATTGCTAATAAGGGTGTTTTTTTTCGAGGTGTTGCGATTTGTTCACTCAGTCCTCCCATAAATGGAAATCCTGGAGCAAAGCCAATCATATAGACTAAATATTCAGCCCCGGAATGTAGTTGTATGACTTCTTCTGCGGATAGACCGTGGTACTGCGCAACATACTCCAAGTCGGGACCGAATTCGTCCCCATATAATACCGGTATTGTCACAACTCTTTTTTCCAGAGCTAGGTTAGTACCGATTTGTTGAACCAATACCTCCATGAAAGCACTAACTTTTTGGAAAGAGGTTAACGAGGCATGGCCTGCTACTTTATTCTTTTGTGAATGGTGAACGACTACGGGATTGTAGTAGATTGTTAAGTTATTGTAGGCTGGTACGGACTCAATAAACCCTTCAAATTTATGATTATTCACTAGAGTTGATAGATTGCTTACCAGCTCATGAATTGTTGGGCTAATTCCTTCCCCGAGTTGGACAATTATCGCGGAATCTCCTAAAGGCTTCATGCTGGCTACTATGTTACGATTGCTCATTCCAACAGCTCCTAAGGTTTCGAATTTCGGTACTGACGTTCTAAAAAATGGATTCTATTAATCATTATAGTGGTCGGGAAACAAAAAACAAGTCCGAAAAATATAAAAACAAACTATTTGCCGTTATTAGAACAGTTTTGAATAGCATCTATTCAGACAAATCATTCTATGCTAGAATTAGTTTACGTTTCAAAACAAGAGTTCCAAAATTCGGAACTAAATTTGATTGAAAGCGCTTACGGACATAAATCATTTTATGACTATCGGAGGGGAAAAGAATGTACAAAGTTGATTTGAATTGTGATTTAGGGGAAAGCTTTGGCCGATATAAGCTTGGTGAACAGCAAGAAATATTGAAATATGTAACCTCGGCAAACATCGCGTGTGGTTTTCATGCGGGCGATCCAAGCGTGATGAGGGAAACGGTTAAGCTAGCGATAGAAAATGGTGTGAAAATTGGTGCACATCCCGGTTTGCCTGATTTGAATGGGTTTGGTCGTCGTGAAATGGCAATCACTCCACAAGAGGGATACGATATGGTTGTTTATCAAATCGGAGCTTTACAAGGTTTTTTAGCGACCTTCAACGAGACGATGCAACATGTAAAACCGCATGGCGCTTTGTATAATATGTCGGCAATAGACACGAAGCTCGCGGAAGCGATTGCTCAAGCGGTATATGATATTTCACCTTCGTTAGTGTTATTTGGACTTGCCGGCAGCGAATTGACAAAAGCGGGAGAAAAAATCGGTTTACGAACAGCACATGAAGTGTTTGCAGATCGCACCTATCAATCGGATGGGTCGTTAACTTCCCGTTCGCAATCCGACGCTTTACTCACAGATCAAGAACTAGCAGTCGCACAAGTGGTGAAGATGGTAATAGAGGGAAAAGTCATTTCCCAGCAAAATACGGAAATTTCTTTACAGGCGGATACGATTTGCATACATGGAGATGGGGAACACGCCCTTGATTTTGCTAAATATAGTAAAGAAACGTTGGAGAAAAACAACATCATCGTTTCAGCAGTATGTAACTAAAGGGGTGTAATTTGAATGAGTGGAAAAAAAACAGAGAATATAAAAATAGCGGGAACAGCAGAGACTAAAAAGAAAGTTACTATGAGTGTTTTATTGGGTGCAGCATTCCTAATGGCGACATCATCGATAGGTCCCGGATTTTTAACGCAAACAACCGTATTTACGCAGCAATTGGCGGCAAGTTTTGGGTTTGTCATATTGATTTCATTGATATTGGATGTCTTCACTCAAATGAATATTTGGAGAATCATTGCTGTATCGGGGTTACGCGGTCAAGAAATCGCGAACAAAGTAGTACCGGGACTTGGCGTGTTTTTAGCCATTCTTATTGTAATGGGGGGTCTTGCATTTAATATCGGAAACGTTGCGGGAGCGGGTCTAGGATTGAATGCGATGCTTGGACTAGACCCGATAATGGGGGCTATTATAAGTGCGACATTCGCAATTTTCATTTTCCTTGTGAAAGAAGCGGGAAAAGCAATGGATAAAGTTGCACAAATAGCAGGTTTAGTAATGATTCTACTAATGCTCTATGTGGCATTTACGACATCTCCGCCAGTAGGGGAAGCAATCGTGAACACGTTTAAACCGGAACAAATCAGTATATTTGCTATAGTGACATTAGTCGGCGGTACGGTCGGCGGATACATAACGTTTGCTGGCGGGCATCGACTGTTGGATGCTGGCGTCAAAGGTATTGAATCTTTACCTGAAGTAACAAAGAGTTCTGTAATAGGGATTATGGTTACAGGCGTTATGCGTGTAGCATTATTCTTAGCGGTACTAGGAGTCGTCTCCAAAGGCCTTGCAATTGACCCGTCAAATCCTCCGGCATCTGTATTCCAACTTGCTGCAGGTGATATCGGGTATAGAATGTTTGGTGTCATTATGTAGGCGGCGGCTATTACGTCCGTGGTGGGAGCTGCTTATACGTCTGTTTCCTTTATTAGATCATTCCATCCGTTAATAGAGAAATATCATAATTGGGTTATTATCTTATTTATTTTATTATCAACAATTACATTTGCATTGATTGGGCGTCCTGTTAATGTCCTCTTACTTGTTGGGGCTCTAAATGCACTCATTTTGCCACTTGCTTTAGGAACGCTGTTAATAGCTGCTTATAAGAAAGATATCGTCGGTAGTTATAAACATCCGCTATGGTTGACGATAGGCGGCGGATTTGTCGTTATTGTCATGGGTGTTTTAGGAATCGTGACACTTATCGAACAAATTCCATTGCTTTTTAAGTGAGTAGATTTTATTTCTGAAGGAGGGATGACGGTTGGGAAATTATGAAACGATGGCTTCAAATGAAATAAGGAGCCTCATCCGGAAGCAGGTAATAACAGGTCCAACGGCTGGTATGTCTAAAGGTTTCACACAAGCAAATTTGGTGATTTTGAAGAAAGAACATGCCTTTGATTTCTTGCTGTTCTGCCAGCGGAATCCGAAGTCTTGTCCATTACTGGACGTGACGGAACCCGGCTCATTCATACCCGGAACAATTGCAAAAGAGGCTGATATTCGTAAAGATATTCCAAGATACCGTATTTACAGAGATGGCATGAATACGGAGGAAGTTATGGATATCACCGAGTATTGGGAAGATGACATGGTTGGTTTCCTATTAGGTTGCAGTTTCACCTTTGAAACGCCATTACTTGAGAGCGGGATTCCAATCCGGCATATCGAGGAAAAATGTAATGTTCCAATGTATAAAACGAATATTCAATGTGAGAAAGCAGGAGTATTTGAAGGTCCTACTGTTGTCAGTATGCGTCCAATGTCGCATGAAGATGCCATTCGGGCGATTCAAATCACCTCTCGCTTTCCGGCTGTACACGGATCACCCATCCATTTCGGGAATCCGAGTCAGATTGGCATAGCCGATATTTCAAAGCCTGATTTCGGTGATTCGGTAACAATCAAAGAAGGTGAAATTCCTGTGTTCTGGGCCTGCGGTGTGACGCCCCAAGCAGTCGCTATGCAATGTAAACCTTCGATAATGATTACGCATGCGCCAGGCTGTATGTTCATCAGTGATATAAAGGATGAAAAACTTAGTATTTTATAAACAAGCGCCATGCGCTACTACAATTTCGGATTGTGGTAGCGCATGATTCTTTATGGGCTTACAGTTGGTTCCATCACAGTCAATGTACGGTTAGCTGTGTTCATATTCAGTGTTGTCCCGATTGGTATGGTGGCTTTATATACTCCATGTGCAGTCGCCAAGTTAGACATTAAGGGTTTGCCCAGAGGAGCTAAAAATTCGTTTATTAGATCTTCATATGTTTTTCCATACGCCTCCACACAACGTGTACATTCTCCCATAATAATCCCGATACAATCATCAAACTTCTTGGCTAGTAGAAGATGGTTCAAATATCTGTAAACAGTATTTATCGGCTCATGTGTTTCTTCGAGTACGATTATTTTACCAACCGTATTGATTTCAAAAGATGTCCCTAAAGTACCTATAAAAGACGTTAAGTTCCCCCCGACAACGGGACCGGTCACATTTCCCTTAACGATGCTGACAAGGTCCATGCCAGGGGGATTTTTTATTTCCCAAGGTGCGGTTACTGTTGAAGTTGCGAAGGAAAATTGGTTAAAATTATATGCTGGAGTTGTCGGGATGAAATCGATGAGAAGTAGACTTTGAAAAGTAATAAGATCCGCGTATTCATACAATACATTCAGTAGCACGGTAATGTCACTATAGCCTGAAACGATCTTCGGGTTTTGGCGAATGATTGAAAAGTCGAGGTAGGGGAGAATACCCGCTACACCGACGCCGCCCCTTGTAGGTAAAATCCACTTCACTTCCTTATTCATAAACATTCCCATCAAATCAGATGCCATTTGTTGCGGGGTTGCAGCAAGGAATCCATTCGACGAATAGACGTGCTCCCCGACAAGTACTTTAAATCCCCTATTTCTTAAGGTTGTAATTCCTTCATTTATTCTACTTGCTGCCAAAGGACTACCCAACGTGACAATTCCAACGGTATCGCCAGTCTGCAATTGAGGTGGTTTAGTGACCATCTGTTGTAGCTCCCTTCAGGATAAAACGTGTCCATATTATTCATTGTATTGTTAAAGAGAAGGCGTCATAACATGAAAATATTTTTCATATGGATGATTGACATTGTTTCATTTTGTGTGTTCCGTCAACTTGGATGAAGTGGAAAAAATAACAGTTACGGGACCTTTCGCATATGTTATAATAAAAAGAAAAATGGTCTGAATAGTCTGTATTCGTCATTTTTTCATGGGGTTATGATTATGAGGAATTTCAAAAAAAAGAAACTGCTATTCTTCTTTATAAGTATATGTATGTTGCTTTTGGTCGGTTATGAGGCCAGGCCATTCAATCTTGCCGAAATGAATGGGATGATCAGTGTAGCACATCGCGGTGCTTCCAATTTCGCGCCGGAAAACACACATTCCGCTTTTCAGAAAGCGTTGGAGCTTGGTGCTGACTTTTTAGAGTGCGATGTCCATCTATCCAAAGACGGGGAATTGATCATTATGCATGATGACAAAGTGGACAGGACGACAAACGGTACTGGCTTTGTAAAAGACTTCACACTTGAAGAATTGAAGGAACTGGATGCAGGAAGTAAATACCATACTTCTTTTGCAGGTGAACAAATCATGACGTTGGATGAACTCCTCGAAGAATTTTACGGTAAGGCGGGTTTATTGATTGAGATAAAAAAACCGTTCATGTATCCAGGTATTGAGGAGAAAGTGGTAACCCTATTAAAGGAACGAAAAAATGTAAGCGGTATCATTGTTCAATCCTTTGATATGGAATCCATGAGGAAAGTGAATCTGCTGTTTCCGGAATTGGAAGTCGCCATACTTATGAAACCATCGATTCAACATCTGTCTACCCAAAAAATAATGGACCTGACATCCTTTGCGACATACATCAATTTTAACGTATCGTATGTCAATCAACGCGTGATTGATCAAATACATAATGAGGGTGGAAAAGTATTGGTCTGGTCTACGAAAAGTCGGAGATGGGTGGACAAAGCCTATCATTACGACGTTGATGGTATCATAACGGACTTTTCAATCTGGCCTGTCGAGGGGCCCGTCCATCTAGTGCAAGATTAGTCTGAAATAAAAGAGGGAAATCCAGTACCAGCCGATACTTGGGCAGTACTGGCTTTTTTGAATGATTTTTTAGTAGCTGGCTTTCTTGACAATGAAAAACGGGAGCCATACACTTATGAGTAGAAAAGATAGTTGGAGGACAAAATGACAAATCATACATTCATACCAATCATTATCGGAACAGACATGAATGCTTACAACATGGCGATATCATTCCATGAGGAGTATGGCATCAAACCAATTTTAGTGGGCAAAGAGCCTTTATCATTCACAAGTTTAAGTTCAATACCCAAGACGATAGAACTCAACCCGAGGCTGCCTGAAAAACAAGTATTCGTCAGTTTCCTGAAAGAAGTTGCGGCGAAGTACGCAGAGCCAGGGAAAAAGATGCTCCTAGTCGGGACGAACGATCTTTACGTCCGGATGATCATCGAAAATGCGGACGAGCTGAAAAGTCATTTCGTATTCAACTATATCTCGGAGCCGCTTATGAACGATGTGCTCGTTAAATCGAATTTCTATAAGTTGTGTGCCGAACACGGCATCGATGCACCAGCTACATATTTCTATTCGTGTCGGGATGAGCAGCCATTTGCGGAAGAAGTCATGTTCCCGATCATCATCAAGCCAAGCAACGGTGTTGAGTATTACAAGAATCCGTTTGCGGGCATGGAAAAAGTGTACAAAGTCAATTCCTACGAAGAAATCCACACCGTTATTAAAACGATTAAAGCAAGTGGCTATAAAGAAGACCTAATTATCCAGGATTATATTCCGGGAGACGATACATATATGTGGGATTCCGTATTCTACATGAACAGCCATGGGAAAGCTGAACTTATCACTTTCGCGCAAGTCGTCCTGCAAGAGCATACAGTCACTGCAATCGGGAACTATACAGCGCTCATCACCCGATACAATGAAGAGATGATGATGAAGCTGAAAGGTTTCCTGGAAGCACTGAACTACGTCGGCTATGCGAACTTCGATTTGAAATATGACGAACGTGACGGCAAGTTCAAAGTGTTTGAGGTGAACATACGACAAGGACGTTCAAGCTATTACATCACTGCTTGTGGTCATAATATGGCGAAGTATCTGGTTGACGATGTCATTCACGGTCAACAGAAAGAGCTGACGTTACTTAATGAAAAATTCTTGTTCACCGTCGTCCCAAAAATCGTACTAAAGAAATTTGTTTCAAATCCGGAAGTGCTTAAACATGTGAAAGTGTTGCTTCGGAAAGGAAAATACGGCAATCCATTGTTTTATAAAAAGGATCGTCATTTCAAGCGTAAACTTTATTTATTTGCAAGACAGATCAATTACTACCGGAAATATAAAAATAGTAAGTGGTGACGAAAACTCCCTATACCAAATGTATAGGGAGTTTTTCAGTTGTGATTGAGTTGTCAGAATTAACGCTATATAATTAATGGTAAAAGGAGGATAAATTTGAAATGAAAAAGTATATGAAGGAATTTGCTGCATTTCCTGATATAACTGTCATGTTTATCATTTTCTTACTATGTGCTACCTTTACTGTGCCTTATGCATTACTTTACGGGACATGGATTGCTTTAGTCATTGGGATGTTGACATATGCAACAAGTGAATATATTGTACACCGGTTTTTATTTCACATTAAAACGCCTAAAAACCCGTTCCTGCTAAAAATGATCAAACGTTTACATTATGATCACCATGTATATCCGGATGATTTGAAATTATTATTTTTGCCCTTATGGTTCAGTATTCCGGGATTTCTAATTTATTCACTAATCGTTTATTTGAGTACGGGAAGTATCGGATTGACAACAGCATTCGCAACGGGTCTGGTTGCTTATTTTCTCTTTTACGAGTGGAAACACTATATTGCACATAAGCCTATTCAGCCTCGCACTCAAATGGGGAAAAATATTAAGAAACACCATCTTCTGCATCACTTTAAAAACGAGAATTATTGGTTCGGCGTCACTCATACGACATTTGATAAAAGACTTGGAACATTTAAAGAGAATAAGGAAGTGGAGAAGAGTCCGACTGCCCGTAATTTAGAAAATAGAGGATAGGATGAAAAAGGTTTCCCTGGATGAATCAATCAAGGAAACCTTTTTGATAGACCTACGTACTAGTAGTAAGAAGAAATCTAGTAAAGTTTATGGCAACTAATTTTCCGAACCTATTTGAGTCAGTTAGTAAAGTTAATTGTGGAATGATTATATATGTTGAACATTTGAATATGTGTGTAAACTGAGCGGGAGGTATCCCCAAGCGCCGATGCGTGTAAGAAGGTCACTCCATATTCCAATCCAATAAAAGTGGATCTTCCCGGTATCTCAATATCTAATAGATAAACTAGCGCAGGCATCTCCAAGTGCCGTAGTACATATCAAGGGATTCCTAACTCCTACTTGTACTTTTTTCATTCTATTGGTAGCACAAATAGACCCAATTAATGAAACTGACTAACGATGAAAAGGGACTACAGCCAGCGAGGCTTGTAGTCCCTTATATCATTCATTGAAACTTGACCTTATACATCGAAATAAGCTTCAATGATCAACCGTGTCGTCTGTTCATCCATTACCAAATGATTGACATCAGTTCCTTCAATGAGTTTGCGGGTATTGCTGTCATCAAAATTGAAAGAGCGGCATAAATAAGCATTGAATATGCTGATCATGCCATTCAACTTTTCTTCGTCAGCCGTCAGCATGCCTGGTTCAGCATTCTCGATGATTTCCAACTGATTAAAATCAAGTGCATTTTTGATAAGTGAAAGCAGCGCATAGTTTGTTGCAGGCGACGGGTTCGTAATGTTATATATTTTACCGGCCTCCGCTTTTCTTGCCGCAAGTGCTAAAATATCGGCGACGTAATTGACGGGAACCAAATTGGATGTAGATTCTTTGCTCCCAATCACATGGTAAACTATATCGGCCGTGTCCGCAGATCTTGCGATACGCCGCTTGAACACGTCAAGTGCTCGCATGAAACCGTAGAGAGTAAACTCAGAATCGGCTTCGCCCGTTTCCGAATCGCCAACAATGATCGATGGCCGGAAAATCGATATATCCATGTGCTCGGAATAAGAAAGAGCAAGATGTTCGGATTTCACTTTGCTTTCCTCATAGGGATTATGGACATCCTTATCGATAGGATAGAGCGCCTCAACGCCATGCGTGCGTTTCCCTACCGTATAGGCTGTACTAATATAGAAGAACCGCTCCACTCCAAATGCTTTCGCCAATTCCAGTGCGTTTTCCGTGCCATCGTAATTGACCTTAAAGATTTCATCACGTAACTCTTCGTCGAATTTCACAAGAGCCGCAATATGATAAAAAAGGTCGACGTTGCCTTTTAAATCTTGAATGGCGTCGTCAGAAAGCCCGCAGAGCGGTTGTGTAATATCGCCGGTCAGAAGTTTTATTCTGTCGGCGGCGTTTCCTGAAAGACCGGCTACAAGCTTTTCAGCCTTATCCATATCCCGCACCAGGACGAACAATGTATGATCAGTTGTCTCGAGTAGGTTATTCAGTAACTTACCTCCAAGGAAACCGGTAGAACCTGTTAAGAAAATCGTCAACCTAAATCCCTCCATGAATAGAACGGAAATCAATCCATCCAATTGCTATTCCAATTATCGCATAGGTGGCCGCTGAAGTGAAAAATTAATGGTTCTATGTTTGAAATGATGCGTTTAGAGGTAAAGATAACGTGGATTCAACATCAAGGAGGACCTAACAGCATGAGAAAGATAGAGGAAACACAGATGGATCAGAAGAGAGAGGAAATCATCCAGAGACTTGTAAAAGAGGGTGTTTTCAAATTATATGGAAAACAATTATACGAACTTCCTCTTTACGCACTTATGAAAGCATATATAATACGCACTGAATAATAGATTTCCGGCTGGATTACTCCAATAGCCGGTATTTTTTATATAGTATGATTGATGATTATGCAATTGAGGTAAACTACTATAATGAAAGCTAACAGTAGACGGGGGTAATGGGATGTTAGATAACAAATTGAAAAAACTTCAAAGTGATTGGCTCGATGAAGCAACAATATCTGCGATGCAGGTGAAAATAAGCAAGGGGGAATTAACGTCCGAAGAACTTACGTTCATGTATATTGACACGATTTCAAATAGAAATAAAAATGTGAATGCAGTGTTGGAATTGAATCCGGAAGCTGTGCAAATTGCTAGGGCACTTGACGTGGAAAGGTGTGAAAAAGGGCCGCGTTCACTTCTTCACGGTATTCCGGTTTTACTGAAAGACAATATGGGAACGAAGGATATGATGCATACGAGTTGCGGTTCCTTGGCATTAAAGGATTATTATGCAGTAGAAGACGCATTTCTCGTCAAGAAATTGCGTGCAGCGGGTGCGGTCATTCTTGGGAAGACGAATATGACGGAGTGGGCTAACTTCATGTCGGACCGGATGACGAACGGCTGGAGTTCGCGCGGGGGGCAAGTGAATAATCCCTATGGCTTATTCGATGTCGGCGGATCAAGCTCGGGCGCCGGAGCCGCTATCGCAGCGAATATGGCCGCTGTAGCAATCGGTACAGAGACCACAGGGTCAATTCTCAATCCATCGGCCCAAAACTCGCTTGTCGGTATTAAGCCGACTGTTGGGGCGATCAGCCGTACAGGTGTAATACCGCTTTCATACACACAAGATACACCGGGACCTATGGCAAGGACTGTACATGATGCAGCAATCACGTTCGGGCTGATGGTCGGTTCAGATCCTGATGACCTGGTAACTCAAGAGTCATCTCGCTTGAACAAAATCGATTGGATATCCATCCTGGATGAAAGAGCGCTTGAAGGTGTACGTCTTGGAGTGGCGCGCTCGATTTTTGAACGGGAAGCTTCGACGGAACGGTTAGCTCTTTTTGACGCTGCCCTTACACAATTGAAAGCGGCAGGCGCGGTCATCATCGATGATATTGACCTTGGCACAATGGAAAATGATCTCGGTTATAACGTGCTTCTTTATGAATTCAAGGCGGCGCTGAATGCTTATCTTGGAAAAACACCGATGACAAATCCAATCCGTACATTGGCTGATATCATCCGTTTCAATAATGAAAATGCGGAAGAAACATTGAAATTTGGTCAAGTGATGCTGGAAAAAGTTGAACGGACTAGCGGAACACTGACAGAACGTGCATATATCGAGGCACTTCTTCGAAATCGTCATTTGGCAGCCGACATTGCACTTGGTAAGGCGCTGGAAGAGCACAATGTTCAAGCGCTTGTATTCCCCCAGGATCATGGGTGCAGCTTTGGAGCGGCGGCGGGATATCCATCCGTTACCGTTCCCGCGGCTTTTTCCGACGCAGGCGAACCGTTCGGCATTACGTTTTCAGGAAAAGCATTTACGGAACCTGATTTGATCAGTTTTGCCTATGCATTCGAACAACGCGTCATGGCGAGGCGGAAACCTTAATCAGTTTTGTCAGAAATAGCGTGTACAGGAGCCTATTATGATAAACTGAAAGGAATAGAGTGAAGGTGGGGATCAAGATGTCCTTCTTAGAAAATATGGACGATGTATTTAAAGAGAAATGGAAATTTGAATATGAAATGCCGATCCAGGAGAAATTGATTCCTGAAATGCTGGCAGGTAAAGATATTGTGGCAGAGTCACCGACGGGATCGGGGAAGACACTTGCATTTGTATTGCCGCTTTTTCAATTGGTCGATGGCGATAAAAAACAGACGCAGGCGCTGATCATTACTCCGTCGCAGGAGCTGTCCATGCAAATCGTTAACGTTATAAGGGAATGGATAGCAGGGACAAGTATCACTGTTACACAATTAATCGGCGGGGCTAATATGCAGAGGCAGATTGAGCAGCTGAAGAAAAAACCTACGATCGTTGTCGGGACACCTGGTCGATTGGCAGAACTAATCAAAGTGAAAAAGTTGAAAATGCATGATATCCGTCATATTGTTCTCGATGAAGGCGATCAACTTTTGGCACGTGATCATCGTGTTGTTGTGAAAAATATGATTGAGGCGGCAAATCCGGAAAGACAAGTTGTTGCTGTATCTGCAACACTTACGGATGAAATCGAACTAGTCGCCAACAATTTCATGACCGATCCAATCCGGATACAAGTCGGAGCCGAAGAGATGCCAAAATCGGGCAAAGTCACTCATTCGTTTGTGAAAACGGATGTGCGGGACAAAACAGACGTATTACGCGGAATTTCCTATTTGAAGGGGATACGTGCGCTGGCATTCATTAACAATGTGGATCAGCTACGCATGAAAGAAATGAAACTTAAATATAACGAAGCACCGGTTTCGGTTCTTCATTCAGAAATGACGAAATTTGAGAGACAGCAAACGTTGGATAAATTCCGTAAAGGCGAGTTGCGGATTCTGATAGCGACAGATCTCGCTGCACGGGGGCTGGATATTGAAGGCTTAACGCATGTCATCCACGTTGACGTGCCACATACAGTCGAACAATACCTGCATCGGTCGGGGAGAACGGGACGTGCAGGGGCAGACGGTGAAGTGTTGACATTACTGTCATACGCTGAAGAGCGGGATTACCGCAAGTTGACAAAAGGGATTAAAACGGTCCAGAAAATGTGGTATAAAGGCCAGTTGATAGAAGGTAATTCGAAAACGGTCGCAACAACTAAAAAGAAATAAGAAAAAGAGCTGCCCAGGAATCCAAGTATATTGGATCTCTAGGGGCAGCCTTTTAAGTTATTGGTTATAGTTGTGTTAAAATAATCGGTTCGCCTTTTGTGACGATAATTGTATGCTCGATTTGTGCAACAAGGGAATTGTCAGGTGTGATAAATGTCCAACCATCCCCCGACTCGATGATGTGCTCCGCTTTTTCGGAGATGAAAGGCTCAACGGCAAGAACCATTCCTTCTTTCAGAAGTGTCTTATCCCAAGCGTCGTAATAATTGAGCACATGTGACGGTTCTTCATGCAATGATTTGCCGATACCGTGACCAGTCAGGTTTTTGATCACTTTCAAGCCATGATCTTTCGCTTCACGTTCGACCGCTTTGCCGATTTGATTTAAGCTGGATCCTGCCTTGACTTTTGTCATTGCACGGTCAAATGCGCTTTTGGCCACATCGCATAATTGCTGTTTCTTTTCGTCAGGTGTACCGACCACAAAAGAAATTCCCGTATCGGAGAAATAGCCATTACACGAACCGGAAACATCAATGTTAACGAGATCACCGTCCTTTATGACACGAGGACCAGGCATGCCATGCGCAACTTCATTATTGACACTGATACATGTATAGCCAGGGAAATCATATTCCGCGATAGGTCCTGAGATTGCGCCCTTTTCTTTGAAGAGACGTCCGCCCAGTTCATCAATTTCTTTCGTTGTTTTACCAGGGACGGTCGCATCTTTCATCGCATCCCTGATTTCAGCAACAATTTTACCGATTTTTTTTAACGCTTCAATTTCTTCTTCAGTTTTTGCAATCATTATGCACAAGTCCTTTCTTCCGTTCATTCTTTTTCATACCATACTATATCATAATGAGCTGAACAAAAAAGCCTGCAAACAATAAAATCGTTTGCAGACTGTCAAATCATTTTCTTTGAATTGCGGTTTTTGTAGTTTTTTTATCGGACATCATTTTTTTGATAATCGGATAAACAATGGGTGCAAATTTAATGGCGGTTTTCACTAATCGGCCAATCTTCATAAATGTTCACTCCTAAATATAGCGTTTCTTATTTCATCCCCGCAAAACCCGTTTTGTAAACATTCATCTCAACACCTTGACGCCTTGAAACACGTTCCAAATAACTATGGCTAGGAATAGAAGAGCATAAACAAGCATAAAAATGACTGGCGTCAGTTGCCAAAAGCCGAAATTGCCGCTGGGCATCCCATCAATGGTGCCTGTCATGGAAAACATTGAAAAAGAAAATATGACAAATCCCGCAATTAGAAGAATGACGGGAACTAGATGTGATACCAACGAGCGTTTCGCATGGGATTTTACTTCCCGGTCATCCGTAACGAAATAAACGATGACGGGTAGGAGCAAAGGAGAGAAGAAGACGCTGAAATAGCATAGAGCAGCCAAAATTTTACTGTTCATCATGTGAATCCCTCCAATTAACTTTTACTATATACAATGATTACAATACCTCTTAATCATCTTGCTTAAAGGTTTCCCATCTTATACAATGAATTAGACAACTAAATTACTGGAACCACAAGGGGTGCCTATTTCGGCTGAGATTGGACGCATTGTCCTGACCCTTAGAACCTGTAAGATTATTCTTGCGTAGGAATGTGGATGGAAATTGACATATTCGATGTCCCATTCTGTTCGGGATGTCTTTTTTTATGCCCGTATCTTACGCGTAACTGGTAGGAGGAGGAGTTATGTTGGAACGGAAAAAACTGCAACTTTTACTTGAGGTGGCTATTTTAGGAGCAATTTCATTTGTACTCGATAAAATCGGGTTTTCAATGCCTCAAGGTGGATCCATTACGCTGTCGATGCTTCCGATTATCGTCATGGCATTCAGGTGGGGGATAATTGGCGGAATGCTGACCGGTTTTGTCAGCGGTTTATTGCAGCTGATGATGGGCGGTTATGTGTTTAACGCTATACAGGCGGCGCTTGATTATTTCGTGGCATATACACTCGTCGGTCTAGCCGGCGTCACACTGGCATGGCTGTTAAGTAGTAAAGCGAATGGCAATAAAGGATCGATGGTGGCGGCAATCGTCGTTGGTACAATAATCGGCGGACTTCTACGCTATCTGATCCATTTCATCGGCGGAATCGTTTTCTTTGCATCTTACGCTCCCGAAGGACAGCCGGTATGGATTTATTCACTTGTATACAATGGAAGTTACATGATACCAGCAATAATTTTGTCAGCAATTGTTACAGCATTTTTATTCACCTCGGCTCCGCGCCTCCTTCAACGTAAATAAAAATCGCCGTTCTTCCAGATATGGGAGAACGGCGATTTTTTAGTTGGAAGGTGTAAGCGTTTTTCTGGAGAAGAAGATAAAAGCTGCAATCGAAGCGGCCAGAAAAAGGGCCGCGGCGGAAACGAACAATTCGTCTGCACCATTTTTCACAGCGATACCTACAAATGCCCACATGAAGACAAGATTCATCGCGATATCCGCATGGTGGTATAAGAAGTGAAGCGCGATTGCAGTAGCGATTGTTAAGTAAATGACGGTCCATAAAGGCGTGCTAAGCCCCCAGCCGGACCACTCATTCAGTGTCAGTACATAACTGATATTTGCGATTGTCGCGACAAAAGTCCATCCGAGGTATAAGGCAATCGGTATTCTTCCGTAAAAATGATTATTCCTATTGGGGTACGTAAAGTAAATGGTCAATAGCGTTAGAAGAAGTGCCGCCATAATAACAATCGTCCATTCAAAATAACCGAAATGCCATAGCAGAATCCAGGCTATATTAAACAGACAGCTGAGTATATATAGAATAGCCCTTCGGTTGAACAAAGCATGTTCAATGTTTTTTTTGTTCTGTTTGAAGCCATAAAGCCATATTGCAAGAAATAGATAGATAATTGCCCAGATGGAAAAGACGTAATCGGCAGGTGTAAAGAGCACCGGTAAACTATTTGATATTTCTCCAGTCGTTTTTCCGTTGAAAGGTACTATGTTCGCTGCTGCATTGACGATGATGACTGCAATGAGCGAAAGAGTCATGAGTGTAAGTCTAAACATATATAAATCCTCCTATTGAACAGTATACAGAGGAAAAGTGGCGCCTGCGAAGGAAAGTATGAAACTTTCGTCACAAATGCATTATTTCGCATGCCGAAGATACATGTTATAATCAAGAGGTGTTTTTGGAAAATTTAGAATGGAATATACGAGGGGGAATTGAAATGAGCAAAAAAACCTATTCAGAAGTATGGGATCTTGATGTATTTTTTAAAGGCGGCAGTGAATCCCAAGAGCTGCGGACTCACCTGGATGATTTACAGAAAAAGCTCGATTCGTTAGAAGAAGCGGCTTCAACATTTCAAATTCCTCAGTCGGTCGATGCTTCGGCAGAAGTTGCTGAACTCATAGAAACGTTGAAAGATGTTGCACTAGATATGTCCCAAGCAGGTGCCGTAATCGGATGTTTCCTCGCGGCGGATACGACTGACAAAAAGGCATTGCAATTGCAAGGAGAAACCGGCTCACTTGGGGCCAGCTTCTCTACGGCGGGGCTTAAAATCCAGCAAACGCTTGCAAAAGCGGATGAAGATACATGGAATGGACTTATGGAATCAGACGATCTCAAAGAATTTGCATTCGTGCTGAACGAGTGGCGTGAAGAAGTCGAGTTGAAACTGTCCGAAAAGGAAGAGAGTTTAATCACATCCTTGAGCGTCGACGGTTATCACGGCTGGGGACAGTTGTATGATATGCTGGTCGGCGATATTAAAATAAAAATCGAACTGGACGGAGAGGAGAAAGAACTTTCAGTTGGGCAGGCGAATAACCTAAGTTCACACGAAGATGCACAAGTGCGAAAACGTTCATTCGAAGCATTGGAAGAAGCTTGGGAAGGAAAAGAGGATTTCTTCGCATCAGCGTTGAATCATATTGCCGGTTTCAGACTTGAGGTCTATAAAAAGCGCGGGTGGGATTCCGTTTTAAAAGAACCCCTTCTCCGCAACCGGATGAGCGAAGTGACACTGGATGCGATGTGGGGAGCAATCGGTGCAAATAAATCACCATTCGTGGAATACTTGGACGCTAAGGCGAGAATGCTAGGAACTGAAAAGATGAATTGGTATGACATGGATGCCCCGGTAACAGCGTCAACAAAAAAGATGGCTTATCAAGAAGGTGCAGAATTCATCTTAAAACATTTCGGGGAATTTGGTCCGGAACTTGAAGCGTTCTCCCGGCAAGCGTTCGAAGACAGCTGGATTGAGGCGGAAGACCGTCCCAACAAACGACCGGGAGGTTTTTGTACGGGAATGCCGGCGTCGGAACAGTCCCGTATCTTCATGACATACAGTGGGACCATGTCGAATGTTGCAACTCTTGCACACGAGCTCGGCCATGCGTTCCATTCGTACGCACTGCGTCCTGTCCATTGGATGAACCGCGGTTATGCAATGGGGGTAGCTGAAACAGCATCGACTTTTGCGGAGATGATTGTTGCAGACGCTGCTGTTAAAGCTGCCGAAACGAAAGATGAAAAAATAGCATTGCTGGAAGATAAAATACAACGCAGTGTAGCATTCTTTATGAACATCCATGCTCGATTCCTTTTTGAAACAAGGTTTTATGAAGAACGCAAAAATGGGATCGTGCCGGCTACAAGATTGAACGAGTTAATGGCTAAAGCCCAGAAAGAGGCTTACGGAGACGCACTTGATACGGTCCATCCACACTTCTGGGCGTCGAAACTCCATTTCTATATTACGGGCGTACAGTTTTATAACTTCCCGTACACATTCGGTTATTTGTTCTCCCTCAGCATTTACGCAAAAGCTTTGGAGGAAGGGGAAGGGTTCGAGCAAAAGTATATGGCGCTTTTACGGGACACTGCCGTTATGAGTGTAGAAGACCTTGCGATGAAACATTTAGGCGAGGATATTACGAAACAGGCATTTTGGGCGAAAGGCGTAGCGCTATGCGTCAAAGATGTTGAGGAGTTCTTGGAACTTACTTCGGTAAAAGGGTGAATATGCATTGATTTTGCTTGAAGGGCAAACGAGTTACTTGCGAATACTGACTGAAGATGATGCTTTCATCTTCACGGAATTGATAAGTGATAATAAAGAATACTGGTCTATATTTGAACCGAGGCATGATAGCAGTTATTTTACTGTTGCGGTTCAACGGGATAAAATCAGGGAGTCGATCTATCAGATGAGGGACCGTCGGGAATACAATTTCGGTATTTTCGATTCGGCCACTAGTCGGCTAATTGGTCATATTTCTCTATACAGCATTAAAAGACTTCCGTTTTCCAGCGGTTTCATCGGATATTCGATTGATGAGCGGGAAACAGGCAGGGGAATCGGTACGGAAGCGGTCCGCCTTGTCACGAAATTCGCTTTCGACAAAGTCGCTTTACATCGGGTGGAGGCATATGTTTCACCGCGTAATAGCGGATCTATAAAAGTGCTGGAGAGGTCCGACTACCATCAAGAGGGGCTTATGCGAAAACTTCTTTATATAAATGGCGTCTGGGAAGATCATTACATGTATGCCATTGTTGAAGATGATTTTTGAAAGGGTAAGACCGCGTGGCGGAAATTGTCAGCTAAAATAAAAAGCCGATTCCTGTGATAAGGAATCGGCTTTTGTCTATTTCCCGGGAAATATGCCAGAAATATTATTCCTTGGCATTGAATTCATAGCCGTCCACGATGGTATCAAGCTTACCGGTGTCAGGGTGAACGACAAGTCCGTGGATGGCCACTTTTTTATCCATAAGGGGATGGTTACGGACAGCATCAACACTTTGCTTGACGCTTTCTGTCACATCACCGAAGCCGTGCAGCCATTTTTCCATATCCACCCCGGAATACTTCAATGTTTTAAAAATATCTTTATCAATCCCGCGCTCTACCATTTTTTTTGTGAGATTACCTGTGTCGACTGCACTCATACCGCAATCGTGATGACCAACAATGTAAACTTCGTCGGCACGTAACTCATAAACCGCCACGAGCAGGCTTCTCATAATACCGCCAAATGGATGTGTGACAACTGCACCGGCACTTTTGATGATTTTAGCGTCACCATTTTTTAAGTTCATCGCTTTTGGCAACAATTCAGTCAATCTTGTATCCATACATGTCAAAACCACAATTTTTTTGTCGGGAAACTTTGTTGTTGCGTATTGTTCATATTGTTTTTCGCTTACAAATGTTTCATTGAATCCCAGGATTTCTGAAAGAATCGTCATAATAATCTCCTATCTGATAAGTTTTTATTAATCATACTTGAATATATGTAAAAAGAAAAGAGTTGCCAAGAGGCAACTCTTAAAACTTCGTTTCTGGTTTCGGATCTATTGTGGAAGCGTCAGAAGCCGGCATAACTGAAGAAAGAAAGTGCATTATGAAAATTGCTGCCAAACCTATGACAACTGCAAAACCGATAACTGTAGTGAACATCAAGCCCATATATATGACCCCTCTCTACATTGATAATTTGATACTGACTTCATTATACAGTAAATAACCATATTAATTAAGGGGTTCATGAAATGTTTTTAGTAATTGTGACGTTTTTTAGAATGCCCAGTTGCCCTTTCGGAACACCGGCTCGCAAGACCCATCTGAAAGGATGCCATCAATATCCATTTCTTCGGAGCCGATCATGAAGTCGACATGTGTGATGCTTTGGTTCAAACCATGTTCCACTAAATCTTCACGCGACATCGTTTTACCTCCCTCGATACAAAACGCATAAGCACTGCCAAGGGCGAAATGATTCGATGCATTTTCGTCGAACAGTGTATTATAGAAGAGCAGGCCTGATTGTGAAATCGGTGAAGCATGCGGAACGAGTGCAACTTCACCGAGATATTTTGCACCTTCGTCGGTGTCAACAAGGCGCTGTAAGACCTCTTCGCCTTGTTCGGCTGAAACGTCTGTTACACGTCCATCCTTGAAAGTGATTTTAAAATTATCAATGATATTGCCACCGTAGCTTAACGGTTTTGTGCTGGATACATAGCCATTGACACCCGTTTTCAGGGGGACGGTGAACACTTCTTCGGTCGGCATGTTCGCCATGAAAGTGTGCCCCTTTTCATTGACGCTACCAGCCCCGCACCACAAATGCCCTTCAGGCAATTCAACGATTAAGTCTGTACCAGAGCTTTTATAGTGAAGTTTGTGGAAACGTTTATCATTCAGGTAGTCGACTTTGGCATGTAAAGTATTGTCATGATCGATCCACTCTTGGACAGGGTTTTCTTTGTCGGCCCGAACTGCCTTGAAAATTGCTGTCCAAAGCGCTGAAACTTGTTCCTCTTCCGGAAGTTCCGGGAACACTTTCGCAGCCCATGCCTTGGAAGGTGCAGCTATGACAGTCCAGCTGATTTTGTCCGACTGAACGTACTGACGGTATTTGTCGAGTGCTTGACCGGCAGCTTTTTGTGAATCACCAATACGTGATGGCTCGATACCTTTCAGTAAATCGGGACTTTGGGAAATGATGCTCATGAACGCCGCGCCTTTTTCGGCAAGCTGTTCACGTTCCATCACTTTCCAATCAGGAAACTCGGAAAATGAATCAGCGGGTGCTTTTTCAAATCGAAGCCTGGAAACCTGATCGTCGGACCAATCCACGAACACTTGACGCGCGCCCGCTTCATAAGCAACTTCAGTGATAAGTCGAACGAATCCAATATTATCTGTTGATGCGCTGATGTAAAGATATTGGTCAGGCTGGATATTAACCCCGACTTGTATTGCGAGTTCAGCGTATCGAGATAGTTGTTTTTCAAAAGTGGACATGAATGATTACCCCTTTCTTTATCTTTTACAATAGTACCAATTTACTGACCTGGTCTGCAACGTAAAGCTATGTGGGATATGCTACACAAACTGGGCGTAGGCGCCTTAACAGGGGGGAGGCCGTCGAAAAGGTCCACCATTATAGTTTGAACTTAGAATTCCCCCTAATATACGCTACGGCTACCACATAAAAGGCGCCTACGCTGGTTCATCCAAGGTATATTGATGGTACCCACTTCATTGATAAAGGGAATTCAGATAACAAGCGGGCTTTCCCACCATATACCTGGGGATTTACTTACAGGGTTGAATATACATCTTACTCTTTCTGTTGAATAGGTGGACTAAGCACAGGCGTCCCCAAGCGCCAAAGCGGATTCAGTGGAGTTTTTATTTGTCCTAACTTTCTTGAATAGAATGGATGTTGTTAATCAGTGTGTACGAATTTTACTCTATCAGTTGAACAGAAGAACCAGCGCAGGCGCCTCACAGGGGTAGCCGAAGCCATAAGACTGACGACGAAGTTGTCCGGCTTATGGCGAAAGGCATCCCCGAGCGCCGAAGCGGATTCAGTGGAATTTTTATATATCCTCGCTTCCTTGAAAAGTTGTGACAAAATGTTGAATCTCATTTATTTATTGTTTCGGCTCACCTAAAGAATAAACCGAAGATGCCGAAATAAGAAGAAGAATGGAATACTTGGAGGGGCAACTATGGATTTATCAACAGTATTTGGTCTTGTATTAGGGTTTGTGGCACTTCTTGTCGGTATGACAATGAAAGGTGTCCCGTTAGAAAACCTATTTAATATTGCAGCTATACTAATAATCGTTGTAGGAACGATTGCGGCGGTCGTTATCGCATTTCCTATGAATGAATTAAAGCGTGTACCGAAACTATTTGGAATTCTATTTAAAGAACAGAAGTTGGCATCCGATTCCGACATCATCCGTATGTTTTCCGGTTGGGCGGATATAGCGCGTCGTGAGGGGTTATTGTCCCTTGAAGCGCAAACGGATGAAATCAATGATCCTTTTCTAAAAAATGGATTGGGACTTGCGATTGATGGACAAAATGCTGATTATATCCGCGATGTCTTAAGTGAAGAAGTGGAAGCCATGGAAGATCGGCATGCCGCGGGGGCGCAAATATTCTCCCAGGCGGGAACCTACGCACCAACCTTGGGTGTACTGGGGGCGGTGGTCGGACTGATTGCCGCACTGAGTAATTTGAATGATATCGATGCACTAGGTCATGCAATTTCAGCTGCATTCATCGCTACTTTACTTGGTATTTTTACCGGTTATGTCCTTTGGCATCCATTTGCGAATAAGTTGAAACGTAAATCCCATGAAGAAGTCCGACAGAAGAAAATGATGATAGAAGGGGTGCTTTCAGTTCTGGAAGGGGAGGCTCCACGCGTCATTGAGCAAAAGCTTGCTTCATATCTATCCGCGGAAGAACGCCGGAAACTGGCCGCAAATTCGGCGGAGAAGGAGGCTGGCCCGTTTGCCGAAGAGACGTAAGAGAAAAAAGGATGAAAATCATATCGATGAATCCTGGCTATTGCCGTACTCGGACCTTATGACTCTTCTTCTTGCGCTTTTTATCGTATTGTTTGCATCGAGTACAGTGGATGAAGTGAAATTCAACAAAATGTCAGCGGTTTTTAGTGAAGTCTTTGACGGGGGGCAAGGTGTGATGGATAATGCCGCGCCAACACCAGTTCCGATGCCGAAAGATTCAGTGGGTACCAGCGAAGAGAATTCATCGTATATAGAAGACCAGAAGTCCCTTGGTGAAATTCAGGATAGAGTTGATGACTATATTGCGGTGAACGAGTTGGAAAATCAGTTCGAGACAAAACTGACGGATGAAGGGTTGCTTGTGACAATTAGGGACAGTATTTTATTCAGTCCGGGTAATGCTACTATCAAACCGGAATATATGGGCATTGCAAATGATATCGGAGAATTGCTCGTCTTTGATCCTCCCCGTCAAATCATAGTCACTGGCCATACGGATAATATTCCGATTCAAAATGCTCAGTATGAATCGAACTGGGAACTCAGCGTTATGCGAGCGGTCAATTTCCTGAAGAGCATTGTGAAAAATGGTGAAATCAATCCGTTGTTATTCAGTGCCAAAGGGTATGGCGAATTCCAACCGATTGAATCAAACGAAACAGCTTATGGGCGGAGTAAAAATCGTCGGGTGGAAGTACTGATCCAGCCGCTTGTTTTAAAGGACGGAACTGCGTTTGAATGAAACCAATACGCCAAAAAAAGATTCGCCGGCTATGTATATACCGGCGAATCTTTTTTGTGTTTTTAACCTCTTAACGTACCAAGCTCGGCTGCAATCGCTTGCATTTCATTCGGTGTGATATTATTGCGTTTCATCACCATTTTGTACATATAGTGTAAATCTTCGTATTTGGAAGTGCTGAAGTTTTCCGCTTTCATTGCATCTACATTGACCATGCGAAGTTTTTCCGTAATCTTATCAATCATAAAGGAAACATTTTCTGGTGAAGGGTTAGATAAATCCATAATTTCGTCCGCCTCTCGTAAGCTTTGAACTTATCATTTCATTATTCCACCGAACTGTCAAATTGAAAAGGAAGTCAACCTCGTTTTGCGGCTTCTCTCTCCTCTTTCAGTTTTGCGTTGAAACGTTTTGTTTCAAAGACGATGACGCCCGACAATCCGAGAAGTCCAATTAAGTTCGGAATAGCCATAAGTCCGTTCATTACGTCGGCGAATAACCAGACTGCATCAAGCGTCGCCGTAGCGCCTACAAAGATGACTGCAATAAATACGATACGGTAGTAAATTAAAACTTTTGGATTCGGGAACAGGTATTGGAAACATTTTTCTCCGTAATATGCCCACCCGAAGATTGTAGATGTCGCGAAGAATATCAATCCGATTGCAACAACCATCGGTCCGGCACTTCCGAGGAACTCGCCGAAAGCTGCCGCTGTAAGCGAACCGGCTTCAATGCTCTTGTCTTTCCACATACCCGACATGACGATTGTAACACCGGTGATTGAACAGATGACAAGTGTATCAAATAGTACCTGCGTCATAGAAACGAGTGCTTGACGACCTGGCAAGTCTGTTCGAGCCGCTGCAGCCGCAATCGGAGCCGATCCGAGACCTGCTTCATTGGAGAAGAGACCACGTGCGACCCCGAAGCGGATAGCTGCACCGATTGCACCTCCGACAGCCGCTTCGCCGGTAAATGCAAATTTGAAAATCGTTGCAAAGGCATCTGGAATAAGGTTGATGTTTAAAATCATAACAATCAAACCTGCGATTAGATAGAATCCGGCCATAATCGGAACGAAGAAAGATGTAACCTTACCGATTGTTTTAATTCCGCCGATGATAACCATTCCACCTAAGACTACAAGAATAGCTCCCGTAACCCAATGGGGAACACTGAATGTTGTATTCAAAACATCCGCAACTGCTTTCGATTGTGTCCCGTTACCAATACCGAATGCCGCAATCGCACCGAATGTAGCGAACAATACGCCGAGCCATTTCATTTTCAGACCGTGTTCAAGATAGTACATAGGTCCGCCGGCCATTTGTCCATTGGCATCTTTGACACGATATTTAACTGCAAGAATTGCTTCTCCATATTTTGTAGCCATTCCGAAGAATCCGGCCATCCACATCCAAAACACAGCGCCTGGTCCGCCGAAGTAGACAGCTGTTGCGACTCCGACGATATTCCCGACCCCTACAGTGGCGGCCATCGCTGTCATCAGTGCCTGGAAGTGGGAAATATCACCCTCAGATGTTTTATCCTGATTTCTTGAGAAAACGAGTTTTAAAGCATAAGGCAACATACGTACTTGTATAAGTCCAAGTCTTACAGTCAAAAAGATACCTGTTCCAACGAGAAGGATAAGCAAAGGCGGTCCCCAAATAAATCCGCTGGCCTTATCTAAAAAAGTTGTTAATCCATCCATCCCATTACCCCCAATTAATCTAATTTGTTTTATGTTTAACTCGATTTCGGTTTTCCCCTATAAAACCTCACATCCTCTCAGCCCCTAAATTTCGCTATGCTTATTGTCAATATTCCGAAAAATATGTGCTTTCGTCAAGCTTTTTTTTATTAATGAACCACATTGTTTGCTTTTGATGATCTCGGGGTATAATTATGTAAGCGAATAAGTCTGAATTGGAGGTTTTACAATGGGCAATAGCAAATTTGGTAAATTTATTATTTTCGGTGCGCTTGCTGGCGCGATAGTCAGCATGTTCGACAGAAGTACTCGAAATCAGGTGGCAATGAAATCAAACAACCTCTTAACGGGATTGAAATTTTACTCTAAAAATCCTGACGTGCTCAAGTGGAAGCTTGAGGAGAAGAAGGAAAAATACCAGTCAGTCTTCGAACGACTTTCAGGTGACGCATCATACATTAAAGAGCAGGTCGAAGAGTTGAAAACACTTTCACCGCAAGTGAAAGACCTTGTCATGGATACGAAGGATGCTTTCGTTGAATCAAAAGAGGAATACAAGTCAATCGTAAGCGAGACGCCAGTGCAAAAAAGCGGCGACGAAATAAAAAAGTGAATAGCATCGGAAGGGGGGATGAGAGTGTGAAAGATAAAGGACATTCAACTCCTGCACCCATTCCACAAGCCAAATCGAGGAATGGAAAGGGAAACTCGGACGGTTTCATGGCGGACACTGCAGTTATGAAATTTTTGGACGATGTAAAAGATGGCGATCTTGAAGATTTTGACGTTACGACTACAAATGGGTTTTTAAAAGAACTACTTGTACGGATAAAGAAAGTCGATGTAACGGGCCTTGGCTCGCAACTCGCCTTCTTTTTCCTGCTGTCTTTATTTCCACTATTAATCTTTGTAATGACATTGCTTCCATTTTTAAATTTGGATCAGGATCAAATTTTCTTATTGATTCGAGATTATGCGCCAGATAGCGTTGGTATGCTTATTGAAGATACAATCGGTGATATTTTGAAAAATCGGAATGGCGGATTATTGTCAATTGGTATAGTAGCAACCATATGGTCGGCATCCAAAGGCATGAATGCACTAACGAAAGCGCTGAATCGTTCTTATTTCACGGAAGAATCACGTTCATTCTTCGTGGCGCGTGGGATGTCGGTCGTCTTTACAGTCATGCTCATCGCTGTACTTATAGTGGCGCTTGTACTCCCGGTGTTTGGACAACAAATTGGCGTTCTCGTATTCTCATACCTCGGTCTGGAGGAAGGTTTCCTGCTCTTATGGGGGAGTTTACGCTGGATATTGCCGCCTGTACTAATTTTCTCTGTCTTTTCACTCGTCTATTGGCTGGTGCCTAACTTGAAAATTTATTATAAAAGTGTAATTCCAGGTGCACTGTTTGCTACAATCGGTTGGATTTTGACATCCCTTGCATTCTCGTACTATGTTAGTAACTATGGGAACTATTCGAATACATACGGTAGCATCGGGGCAATTATCGTTTTAATGATGTGGTTATACTTTTCCGCTATCATTCTAATGCTTGGTGGGCAACTCAATGCCGTCATGACAGAGAGAAAACAAGCGAAAGATGCAAAAGAAAAAAGCAATGCAGTCATTTGACATGACGCATTGCTTTTTGGCATGATTTATTTGTTGTTGATAGGGAATCATCTATCCCATATGATTCAGCATTCTAAGACCGTTCAGGATGACAAGGATGGTACTACCTTCATGGCCGATAACGCCGAGCGGCAGATCGACAACTTGCAGGAAATTTGAAACAATCAGTGCCAGGATGACTGAAATGGCGAAGAAAACGTTCTGTTTCACAATCCGTTGCATTTTACGGGATAGTTTGATTGCGTAAGAGATGCGTCTCAAGTCATTTTGCATCAGGACGATATCCGCAGTTTCGAGTGCGACATCTGTTCCTTCACCCATGGCAATACCCGAAGTAGCAGTGGCGAGTGCAGGTGCATCATTGATCCCGTCGCCAACCATTCCTACATTTTTATGGTCCAGGAGTAGGCGTTTCAAATGCTCGACTTTCATTTTAGGCAGGCATTCCGCGACGTATGAATCTAAACCCGCTTCTTTCGCGATAGCTGCAGCAGTTTTTTCGTTATCACCCGTCAGCATTACTGTTAAAATACCCGCTTGTTTTAATTGACGGATTGCCTCGACAGCTTCGGGTCGCAAAGTATCGCTTAGCGCAACGGCTGCAATAATCCCCATGTCATCTCTCATAAAGATAACTGTTTTACCTTGATCCGCAAGGGATAGGGCAACGCCTTGCTGAAATTCACTCGCCAATTCTATTCCGACAAAACGAGGGTTGCCTATGAGCAGTTCCTGTTCATCCACAATTGCTCGGATTCCGTGACCTGGTATGTCTTCAATCTGAAGATTACGCTCTAAAGTTATTCCTTTTTCAATCGCATAATTGGTAATCGCTACAGCGAGCGGGTGATTCGATTGAGATTCGATACTTGCAAGAACCGCCAGCATTTCAGTTTCATTTGCGCCTTCACGTACATGGAAGTCTGTAACGATAGGTTTGCCATTTGTTAATGTACCTGTTTTGTCGAATGCAATCGCTCTGAGCGATCCAAGGTGTTCGAGGTGGACACCACCTTTGAACAAAATTCCCTTTCTAGCGCCATTGGAAACCCCGGCAAGTGTCGCCGGCATGATAGATGCGACAAGTGCGCACGGGGAGGCGACGACAAGCAGGACAATTGCGCGGTAGAATGTAATCTTCCATTCCCATCCAAACAGAAAATGCGGCAGAATCATCATAACCAATACCGTGATGATAACAACTTTTACATAAGTCCCTTCGAACCTTTCGATAAATTGTTGCGAAGGTGATTTCTCACTTTGTGCACTTTGGACTAGCGTAATGATTTTTTGGAAAAGTGTTTCGGAACTCGGTTTTGTCATTTTCATCTGAATGGCGCCGCTCAAATTGACTGTACCGGCGAATAGTTCGTCGCCCGCTTCTTTTGTAACAGGAATCGATTCTCCGTTTATGGCGGCCAAATCGATGGAGGACGTGCCGTAAGTGATGTTGCCGTCGACAGGAATACGTTCACCAGGCTTTACGAGAAGGATCGCCCCCACCTTCAATGAGGCAGTAGGCACTTTGATGTCCGTGCCGTCTTCTTGGATGAGCCACGCTTCTTCGGGCTGAAGCTCCATAAGTGCTGAAATTTCCTTGTGGCTTTTATTCAACGTGTACGTTTCGAGCGCACCACTGATTGCAAAAATGAAAATGAGGATTGCGCCTTCCGCCCAGTACCCGATTACTGCGGAACCGATCGCGGCGAATACCATCAGCATTTCCACATTCAGTTCTTTATCTTTAATCGTTTCTTCGATTCCTTCTTTGGCCTTAGTGAAGCCGCCGATTAAAAAAGCGATAATATACAGAGGGACAGAAAGCGATTCTACCCCATGTATGCCAGTCAACCAAGCTGCGAGGATGAGTACACCGGAAAGGATGGCAGCGGTCAGTTCTAGGTGCATTGTCCAACCCAGAGATTTCTGTGGCTGGCGTTCAACGAGAATTGTCATATCAGTTACCTCCTAATTGAGAATGATAGTCAATTTCAAAAACTTGCTTAAAACACGAAAGTCGATTCCTGTGGAAGGGAACCGACTAAAAAGTTTAATTAATAGTAATTATAAAATAGGAATTATTATTGTTAGTAGTATACCATGTTTGGTGAAAGAGAGATAATACTTTGATTTCAAAAGTGGAAAATGGAGGGAGGGTGGTTTGTCTAACGGTTTTACATGCTGTCTTACGGTTCGTTCCGCACTTCAGATTGATAATTTACAATAAAAAAAGCACTGTACACCGAAATCCATGTCGGTATACAGTACCTTATTCATTCAGCTGAATACTTTCTCCTTGAACTCTGATAGTTTTTCAAGAGATGACTTGTCGACATCAGCATGCAGGCTATTACCGTGTGAATCCATTGTAACGACAGCGGTAAAGTCTTTCACGCGAAGATGCCACATTGCTTCAGGGATACCGAACTGAAGGAGATCAACACCTTCGACAGCTTTGATACAGTCGGCATAATACTGTGCTGCACCGCCGATTGCGTTCAAATAGACGCCGCCATGCTCTTCAAGTGCTGCAAGCGTTTTAGGCCCCATACCGCCTTTTCCTATGACCGCCCGAATACCGAATTTCTTCATGATGTCCCCTTGATAGGGTTCTTCGCGAATGGATGTCGTCGGTCCCGCAGCTTTGATTTCATAACTACCATCGTCATTCTTGAGCACGACGGGCCCGCAATGATAAATGATTTGTCCGTCTAGGTCGATAGGGGAGTCGTTTTCGGATAGGTACTTGTGGATTGCGTCGCGGCCAGTGTACATCATTCCACTGATTTTGACGACGTCGCCGACGTTCAAATCACGAATTTGTTCTTCGGAAATCGGAGCAGTAAGTTCGACAGTGCGTGCAGATTGCTTCACATCTTCTTTACCGCTGTCTTCTTGCGAGAAGTCAATTTTATCGCCATCATTGTAATGCCAGTTTTGAATTTCCCCGGACGCGGCGTCGATATCAACAGCCATCCGGCGGTATGCCCAGCAATTATACGCAACGGAAACATAGAAGCTTGCGGGGATACGGTGCATTACACCAATTTTACAGCCGAGAAGAGTGACTTCGCCGCCGAAGCCCATTGTTCCGATGCCAAGCTGGTTTGCTGTTTGCATCACATACTGTTCAAGTTCCGCAAGTTTTGAATCAGGGTTCAAATCGTCCACATCGCGGAAAAGCTGGTCTTTTGCAAGTTCGTAACCCGAAGCGCGGTCTCCGCCGATTCCAACACCGATGAAACCTGCTGAACAACCTTGTCCTTGCGCTTGGTGAACGGAATGTAAAATACATTTACGGATGCCGTCGAGGTCGCGACCCGCACGTCCCAGACCTTCAAGTTCGGCAGGGAGGCTATATTGAATATTTTTGTTTTCACAGCCGCCGCCTTTTAAAATAAGTTTCACTTCGATATGATCTTGTTCCCATTGTTCGAACTTAATGACCGGAACGCCTGTACCGAGGTTATCGCCGCTATTGTCTCCTGTCAGTGAATCGACGGAGTTCGGACGGAGTTTGGTATCTTTGGTAGCTTTTATAATAGCGCGCTTTATGGCTGCTTTGATTTCAATCTGATTTACTCCGACTGGTGTTTTGATCTTGAATGTCGGCATTCCGGTGTCCTGGCAAATCGGTGACATTTTCTCGTCAGCCATATTGATATTTTTCGCAATGGTGTCTAGACTCATCGCGGCACGAGTTCCAGCGTCTTCCAGTTCTTTAGCGGCACGGATTTTCCGGCGCACGTCTTTTGGCAGATTTGTTGACGTTTCGCAAATGAGATCATACATGCTCTTTTCTATTTGTTCTATGTACATTCCCGGCTTCCCCCTATGTTACAATTATTATTTGTCTGATTTGATTTTTTCCATCTGTTCCTCAAGGTCGTCGAGCATGCTGATCAGCTGATCGATTTCTTGAAGGTCTGCCGTTTCCGGTTCAATCGTATCGAGCGTTTCGAGGAATTGATGAAGCCGTGTTTTCAATCCTTCGACAGGCCCTTTATTTTGTGCTTTTTCCAATCCGTACACCTCTTTTCATTACTGTAATCGTATACGAAAAAACGCAATTTATCAATAAAGCAAGCTAGGCCTTCTCGGTTAATTGAAAATTAAGCCTAATTGAATGTTTACAACACTTTAACAATATGATATGATTTATTTAATCAAACGAAAGGGAGGCTGTCGGCAAGGTTGAAGAGAAAGAAAGTATAGGAGGTTGGATGCGCACATCATAAACAGAAGACTTCGCAATATAGGATTCGTATACCCGATGTTAAAGAAGTGGGGGTGAAGTCCCGAACGGAAAGTCTTGAGCAGCGGTAAACCTGGCTTATGGAAGTGCGGAAGTTTTGGTGCACACGTATACTGTAAAGAAGTGAAAGCTAATTAGAAGGAGGGGATTCGTAAGTGTCCGATGGCGCGATGCCGGGAGACGAATACGATTATGCAGATGGAAATGGAAAGTGATGGATCAATTCATACGTAAAGGCCCAACCGTAATCTGACAATCAGATATGGATGGGCCTTTATGATTTTTAACAACCAATTATGCTAAAATCAATAAAGGACCTTTAATGTTGGGGGCGGTAGAAACATGGACACATTTTCACAAGTGGAGAAAAGACGATTTTGGATACTTGTCATTATCGTATCAATTTCGGGATTTTCACAGGGCATGCTGTTGCCGCTTATTTCAGCTATTTTCGAGAAGGATGGTATTTCAAGTGCAATGAATGGCTTGAATGCCACGGGTTTATACATAGGAACATTACTTGTTTCACCGTTCATGGAGGCACCGCTCAGGCGTTTCGGCTATAAGCCGGTCATCATTGGGGGAGGCATGCTGGTTTTTGTATCATTGCTGCTGTTTCCATTATGGAAAAGTATCGTATTTTGGTATATTCTAAGGCTGATTATTGGTATCGGGGATCATGCACTCCACTTTTCGACACAAACGTGGATTACGAGTTTTTCACCGCAACATACATTAGGACGCAATATCGCGATTTACGGATTATCATTCGGAGCCGGATTTGCCGCGGGGCCGTTGGTTGCTCCGCTCGTCCATGTGTTTGAAGGTCTGCCGTTCATTGTGTCGGGTGTCCTTTGCATGTTGGCGTGGTCACTCGTCTTCATGGTGAAAAATGATTTTCCGGACGTCATAAAAGGGAAGGCAGCTGAAGGCCGCTTCTTCGCACGGTTTAAAGGAACGATGGCTGTTGCGTGGCTCGCATTCTTAGGTCCGTTCGGATACGGATTTCTGGAGTCTTCACTAAACGCAATGTATCCGGTGTATGCGCTCAGAAACGGAGTCGAATTAACATCGATATCGATTATATTAGCTTCGTTTTCTGTGGGGGGAATCATTTCGCAATTGCCATTAGGCATGTTGTCAGACAAAATCGGCAGAAGTCCGGTCTTTCTCATCGCGCTTGGTGGAGGGGCCATATCGTTTTTTATCGCAAGTACTGTAGAGACATCTACAACTGCTGTTATATCCATGTTTTTCATAGCCGGACTTTTCGCCGGATCGATTTTTTCGCTCGGTATTTCGTACATGTCCGATTTGACGCCGAAGCAACTGTTGCCGACGGGGAATTTATTATGCGGCATCTTTTTCAGTTTTGGCAGTTTGACAGGGCCATTCCTGGGCGGCCTATTTCTGGAGTTTGATGTGGGATTCAGTTTCCTGCTGCTGATTTCACTCTTTTTAGCGGTGCTGTTCGTCGTGTCCTTCGTCGGGAAGATGAAACAGCGTCCGTCTGCAGCATAAAAAAGCGTCCATCATGTGGACGCTTTTGTTCATTTGGAAACTATAAAAAAGTACCATGAATATTTTAAAGAGTGGAATTTTATCGTCTAGACGCTAGCGCCCCGGCCCTCGGATTATAAGTCGGCCCTGACCAAGGCGCTTCCGCTTTTGCTTTTACCTCAATATCGAGTTGATGTTTTCGTATTCCATCACAAGATCATCGAGTGTTCGGAATGAATAGCCCGCTTTCTTGGCATCTTGGATAAATGAAGGCAGGGCCTGCGCATTATCCGGAGACACCGTATGCATTAAAATGACGGCGCCCGGATGAAGCTGGTTCATCAGTTCTCCGTATGCGAAATCTCTCCCTCTAGGCTTGTCGGCATACCAGTCGATGAAGGCGACGGACCAGAAAATATGCCTGTATCCGAGTTCGTTGCCTTTGGCGAGAACCTTGTCGTTGAATACACCTTTAGGAGGTCTTGTATAATACGTCCGCTCCAGTCCGGTCGATTCTTTTAGCAGCTTATCGAATTTTGTCCATTCCTCTTCCATCCCCTGTTCGGATAGATTCGCCATATTGGGGTGATCATAGGAATGGTTGCCGATTCCATGTCCCTCCGCAATCATTCGTTTGACAAGGGGCAAGGCACTTTTTACATAATGTCCCGTAAGGAAGAATGTTGCCGGGGCTTCTTCTTTTTTCAATGTGTCTAAAATAGTTTCTGTATAGCCGTTTTCATATCCATTATCGAATGTCAAATAGGCGATTTTTTCATCGGGCTTACCTTTATATATCGCTCCATGTTTATCGAGCATTGAGTCGAGTGCAGCGCCGGCACTAGGCGGGACGCCCCCAGTCGCTTTTTTGAACCCCCAATGGAATTCCTCGGCTACAGCTGAAAATGGATTGAAAACAATGCCCGCCACGACGATGAAAACTGCCAGTAGGATACCGACACCATGCTGTTTTATCATATAGTACGCACCTCTCTTTTTGGTAGCGTGCGTAGATATCGTTTATTTATACCTCTTATTTGTATAGGTCAGTCAGTGCAGATTCAAGTGTAGGAAATGTAAATTCAAAGTCGTTGTCTTGTAACTTTATGGGTAAGACATGCTGACCCTCCAAAACGAGTGCGCTTTTACGCCCAAGCACTGCTTTCATTGCAAATGAAGGGACGGGAATCCAGTGGGGTCTGTTCAGCACTGAACCGATTGTTTTCCCGAAATATTTCATGCGTTTTGGAAATGGTGATGTGGCGTTTACAGGTCCGTTTACATCCTTATTGCTGATTACAAATGCGATTGCACGTGCAATATCAGCTACATGCACCCAGGATACCCATTGATTGCCAGAGCCGACTGTGCCGCCTGCAAATAATTTGTATGGCAGAACCATGAGCGGTAATGCCCCGCCATCTGTCCCAAGCACGACACCGAATCTCATGAAAACTGTCCGTATACCAGCTGACTCCACTGACGACGCTTTCTTTTCCCAGTCTGAAACAGTCTGCCCGAGAAAATCGTCCGCAAATTCATTGGATTGTTCCGTATAGACAGTGTCTTCCGATGCAGGATAAATACCGATGGCACTGGCATTGACGAGTACGGATGGTTTTGTTTTCAAAGCAAAGATGATTCGCAACAATTCATCGGTCGCATCCATCCTGCTGTCATAAATTTGTTTTCGATGTTCGGCAGTCCAGCGCCCATCATTGATGGATACACCGGCAAGATTGACAAAGGCATCCGCTGAACCGATTTCATGCTCGGGATTGGAACCTATTTGAAGCCATTTCACGAACTTGACGTTCCCCTCTTCTTTCCTGTCTTTCCTTGATAAAATGATAATTTCATGTCCTTCATCCAATAAGATATCAGTTACTCTCTTTCCGACAAATCCGGAACCTCCGGCTATGACGACTTTCATTTTACAACACCCCCATTATGATTCTATACCCCGAAATGAAACCAATAATGCTGAAGCATTAGGATGGAACATGTATACTAATAGATAGCAGGGAGGCGTGCTAAAGATGCCTGTAATAACGAAAATAACACAACAGAAAAAAGATATCGAACGATACAATATTTTCCTGGATGAAAAATATGCATACAGCGTCCATGAAACGGTCCTCGTCAAATTCGGTCTGACGAAAGGAATGACGCTGGAAGACTGGTCAATAGACGAGATGGTCTATGAAGACGAAATCCGGAAAGCATTCAACCGCGCACTTCACTATCTCGGTTTTCGGATGCGAAGTGAGTTTGAAGTGAAGCAGAAACTTTTGGAATCGGGCTACGGGGAAGCGATTGTACTTGAAGCACTTGTGAAGTTGAAAAACCTTGGATTTTTAAATGATGAAACATTTTCGGAAGCGCTTCTTCAAACGCGCAAAAATTCCTCAAACAAAGGTCCGAAGGCAATCCAGCAAGAAATGCAGAAAAAAGGAATAGGGAAAGAATTGCAAACGAAGGTGCTTGAATCTTATTCGGAAGATGAACAGCTTGAAATTGCAACGAAACTTGCGGAGAAGATCGCAAATGCAAATCGCTCCGCGGTCCCTGCCCAATTAAAACAAAAAATCCAGAATGCATTGCTGCGAAAAGGTTATTCTTTTGACCTGATCAAACAAGCGCTTGCCAATGTTAACTTCGATCGGGAGGAAGATGAATGGACGGCTATCACCGAATCGATAGGAGAAAAGGCATGGCGCCGGTTCAGCTCGAAATTCAGCGGTCGAGACTTGAATGATAAGGTGAAACAGGCAATGTATCAAAAAGGAATCCCGTTTGAACGAATCGATACGTTCATCGAGAAGAAGGAGAATGTAGAAGATGGAGATTGAAAAAAAGTACAGCGAAATGACAGAGCATGAACTGCGTACGGAAATAGGAAGACTTCGCGAAAAAGCTCGCAAAGCCGAACAGCTTGGCATCATTAATGAATATGCGGTTTATCAAAGAAAAGTGGTTATGGCGCAATCGTATCTGATCGATCCGAAAACGATTGTCCCGGGTGAAATATACAGAATTGAAGGAGACGAAGGCATGTTTTTTCAAGTCGATTACTTGAAAGGGCGTTTTGCTTGGGGCTATCGATTAGGCGGAGAGCGTGCTGATGAGGCATTGCCGATTGCAATGCTGAAATCGGTGAAAGAGGGTAAATGATAGAAAAAAGGCTATGGGCAACACTTACTGTCCATAGCCTTCATGTCGACTCTATCTACTAGGTCGTACTCTTTTCTAGTTATCCAACCCCTCGGGGCTAGACAACGCCTACCGCTTTTCTTAGGAGTTCGGGACGAAGTTAAGTTTCTTATGCAACTTATCCTCGGAAAAAATCCATCCCGTGTAGGAATTGACGATGTTGAGATTCTGATCGATATGCGCCACTGCGACAAATGGATAATAGCCTTTACTTCGGTAACGAAGGTCTATGAGGCGCACTTCGCATATGTCACCGATGTATGTGATGGTCCATCTATAGATGGGTGAAAATGAAGTGAATGCTTCAATGTTCTTATCACTCATTGCTACATCCACTTGAGGGGACTTCGGCATCGGCTCACGGTCGAACCGGTCGTAAATGTTCACGGACCTCCCGTAAGCGCGCCCCACGTAATGACATTTCTCCGAAGTAGCGGCCACTTTCCATTGGAAAAAGCGCATCGTCGGTGTAATAATAACTTCCTGCGCATCGGGAACCGTTCGGAACACTGCTTTTTTCACCGCTGCTTTAAGCGCGAAACGCAGTAAATAATAAACGAAAATTACTGCATAGGTCGTCACTATCGTATAAACAGGATTTGCACCCATAGCCCAAACGATAAGAGCGATGGCATGTAATATGAAAATTATGGGATCGAATGTGTTGATAACCCCTATAGCGACCCACTTCTTTGAAAATGGCCGCAATGCCTGTGTGCCGTACGAGTTGAAAATATCGACGAAAACATGCAGGAAAACGGCTAAAAATGTCCATGCCCATACATGCAGGAAGCTGGCACCGGGCACAATAAGTGTTAATAATATGGTAATAACAAGCGGCCACAATAATACCGCGGGAATAGAATGTGTAATTCCCCTGTGATGTCGTATATAGACCGCGTTATTTCTAAGTTTCAAGACGGTATCGACATCCGGGATTAGCGAGCCGACAATAACGCCCGCAACGACGGCGCTCATTGTCGTACTTTCAGCCACAACGACGGGATCCGCCAGTGCGAGACCGCCGAGTGCCACACCCATGACTATATGCGTTCCAGTATCCAAATGATCACTCCTTTTGCCTGGACATCCGTACCAAGCAGTGGATAAGCTTTCTAGAAAGTCACATACATATCAATACCCTTTTATACTGAAAGATAAGCATATGCGATAAGGAGGAAATGATGCAAATAATAGCGAAGAAAGACGAATTCCGCGAATCACTTCTTTCCTGGTATCGTCGCGAAAAAAGAGATTTACCATGGCGGAGAACGTCGAATCCATATTACATTTGGGTTTCCGAAGTGATGCTACAACAAACAAGAGTCGAAACGGTCATTCCTTATTATGAACGCTTCATCGAAAACTTTCCGACTATGGAAGCACTTGCAAATGCGGATGAAAATGATCTGTTGAAAATGTGGGAAGGGCTCGGTTATTATTCGCGCGCAAGAAATCTACAAGCGGGTGTAAGGGAAGTAATGTCAAATTACGGCGGAGAAGTGCCGGCGAATCGGACTGAAATCTCTACGTTAAAAGGAGTGGGTCCGTATACTGCAGGAGCGGTCCTCAGTATTGCCTACGGCGTTCCCGAGCATGCAGTGGATGGGAATGTCATGCGTGTCGTTTCCAGACTCCTACTTATAGAAGATGACATCGCGATTCCGCGTACAAAAAAGATATTTGAAACGGTTATCATGGATTTAATTGATAAAGAAGATCCTTCTTCATTCAACCAAGGACTGATGGAGCTTGGGGCGACAATTTGTACACCGAAACCGAGATGTCTTCTTTGCCCGGTCATGGATTTCTGTTTAGCTTTCCAAGAAGGCAGACAAGAAGAACTGCCAGTTAAAACGAAGAAAACAAAAATGGAAATTATACCGGTTGCGTCGTTTGCAATCAGGAATGCACAAGAAGAATGGCTGCTGAGGCAACGTCCGGCAAAAGGTCTGCTTGCAGGCTTATGGGAGTTCCCGATGGTGGAGCGGGTGGGTGTTGAATCACCTCAGGATATGGCCCTTCAACATTTCGGTATCGAACTGAAGGAAACAGTTGATATACTATCCTTCAAACATATCTTTTCCCATTTGACCTGGGAGATGAAAAGCTTCGGAGCACGAATCGAAAAGGCGGCTCCAATTCCTGAAGGCTACCGTTTTTTCACGGAAGATGAAGTGGAAGCACTGCCGAAACCTGTCCCGGTATTAAAAATTTGGGATGAAATTAAACGAGGAGGAACAAAATGATGGCTCAAAATAAAGTGGCAATGGTGACGGGAAGTTCCCGGGGATTAGGAAAAGCGCTTGCAATTGAACTTGCAAAAAGAGGCTATGATATCGTCGTAAACTATGCAAGAAGCCGATCTGCGGCAGAAGAAACTGTGAAAGAGATTGAAGCTTTAGGCAGAAAGGCAATCATGATCCGCGCAAATGTCGGGGATGTTGCAAAGCTTCGGACGATGTTTGAACAAGTGAAAGAGGAATTCGGACGGCTGGACGTATTCGTATCGAATGCCGCATCGGGCGTTTTGCGTCCCATCATGGAACTGGAAGAATCGCACTGGGACTGGACGATGAACATCAATGCAAAAGGGATGCTGTTCGGAGCGCAGGAAGCTGCAAAATTGATGGATAAGGGTGGGAAAATCATCGGCATCAGTTCGCTCGGTTCAATCCGTTATCTTGAAAATTACACGACAGTCGGCGTTTCGAAGGCGGCGATGGAGTCCATTACACGTTATCTTGCAGTCGAGCTGGCACCAAAAGGTATTGCTGTTAATACGGTTTCAGGCGGCGCGATCGATACGGATGCGCTGAAGCATTTCCCTAACCGGGAAGAACTGCTGGAAGATGCGCGTAAAAACACGCCTGCGGGCCGGATGGTTGAAATTGATGATATGGTGAAAACAGCTATGTTCCTCATTTCGGACGATTCGGATATGATCCGGGGACAGACGATCATCGTAGATGGAGGACGCTCGATTTTGTTGTAAAAACTACCAAGTGTATAAATAATGCCACCGTGGATATCATAGTTAGCACGGAGGTGAAAATCCATTGACCAACAACAAACCGAATCAAACTGATGTGAATCAAGTACGAAAACAAAACCAAGCGTCACAACAACAACAAAATGCGATGGCTGCGGAGTTTGGTTCTGAAACTGATGTAAATCAGGTTCGGAAACAAAACCAACAATCAATGCAAAAAATGCAAAACCAAAAACAAAACATGAATGCGATGACTGAGGAGTTTGCTTCCGAAACTGATGTAAATCAAGTTCGGAGACAAAACCAACAATCCGAAGCAAACAAAAGTAATGCTTCTGGACAGCGCGCGAATCAGTTCGAAAACGGTTCAAAGTAAGTGGATGGATACCACCGGCCGGCAGGAGCCTTGCGCTTCTGCCGGTTTTTTTATGCAGATAAATGGTGCCTTGAATGGAAATGGAAGTTGAAAGGTTTCAAATAATGCCGTTCTGTTGGTATAATGATGAAATAATAATGGCTTCGAAATTTTCCGGCAACCAAAAGGTGGGTTTAGTTATGGCGATTGCTACAGAAGGGGAAACGATACAAGTACATAGTTATAAACATAATGGTAAGATCCATCGCGTTTGGCAGGAAACCGTAGTGTTGAAAGGTACCCGTAATATTGTCATCGGTGCAAATGAACGGACACTTGTTACAGAATCGGATGGACGCACATGGTTGACGCGTGAACCTTCCATTTGCTATTTCCACGCTGAGCATTGGTTCAATATCATTTGCATGTTACGAGAAGATGGCGTTTATTACTACATCAATATGAGCTCGCCGTTCGTGTACGATAACAAATCGTTGAAGTACATCGATTATGATCTTGATGTGAAAGTGTTCCCCGACATGAGCTATATGATTCTTGACGAGGATGAATATGCCGATCACAGGAAACAGATGGGTTATCCCGATGTCATTGACCAGATACTCCAGAAGAATTTGGATACTTTATTGGGGTGGATCAAACAACGCAGGGGTCCATTCGCTCCAGACTTCATTGAAGTTTGGACTTCCAGGTACGAGTTCCACAAGCAGGTGAAAAAAAGTAAGTGAAAAGCCTGATCGCGACTCTTTGCGGCAGGCTTTTTCTGTAGGAGGTGTATGGATGGGTGACATTATAAGGCGCTATATGAAGTTCGTTAAACCGTATAATTGGTACATCATACTGACGATACTTATCGGTATCGTGAAATTTGCAATTCCTTTATTCCTGCCGCTGTTGATGAAAATCGTTATTGATGAAATCATCGGATCGGAGACGCTTACTGCGGCGGAGATGACACGGCAATTATTTTATTGGCTAGGCGGTACGGTTCTTGTGTTCATCATCATCAGGCCGCCGGTTGAATATTACCGGCAATATTATGCCCAGTATGTGAGCAATAAGATTCTGTATGATATCCGAAAGGAATTGTATTCGCATCTACAAAAATTGAGCCTTAGCTACTATTCAAACACACGGGCAGGCGAAATTATTTCACGGGTCATAAACGACGTCGAGCAAACGAAGAACTTCGTTATGATTGGGCTGATGAATATTTGGCTCGACCTCGCGACCATTATCATTGCGGTCATCATCATGCTGACAATGGATGTGCCACTCACACTTGTTACGCTTCTCGCATTCCCGTTTTATGCGTACAGTGTAAAGCATTTTTTCGGGAAATTACGTGAACTGACAGGGAAACGATCTCAAGCGCTGGCCGATGTGCAAAGCTACCTGCATGAACGCGTTGCCGGCGTAAGTGTCATTAAAAGTTTCGCCCTTGAAGAGGTCGAACAGGAACGTTTTAATAAGACGAACGGCAATTTCCTGGATAAAGCACTAGATCACACAAGGTGGAATGCGAAAGCATTTGCGGTCGTCAATACGATCACCGATATTGCACCGCTTCTTGTTCTTGCATACGCAGGGTATCAGGTCATCAATCATGATTTGTCCGTTGGAACGATGGTTGCCTTCATCGCGTACATCGACCGGGTTTATAATCCGCTTCGAAGGTTGGTCAATGCATCGACAACCCTAACGCAATCATTCGCATCCATGGACCGGGTCTTCGATTTGATGGAGCAGGAGTATGATATTACGAACAAACCGGGTGCAAAGGAACTCCCTCCGATTGAAGGTGAAATCGAGTTTGATAATGTGAGCTTCACTTATGAAGAGGATGGAGAAAAGGTATTAAACGGTATTGATTTCACAGTCAACCCAGGTGAAACAGTCGCATTCGTCGGTATGAGCGGTGGAGGGAAATCGACGATTATCGGGCTGATTCCAAGGTTCCATGATGTCTCGGGCGGTGCTGTCCGGGTTGATGGACATGATTTGCGCGATGTTACTATTAAATCACTGCGCGATCAGATCGGAATTGTTTTGCAGGATACTATATTGTTCAGTGACTCTGTAAAAAGCAATATATTGATGGGGAAATCGGAAGCAACTGATGAAGAAGTGATTGCCGCCGCGAAAGCCGCGAATGCACATGAATTCATCGAAACACTGCCACTCGGTTATGATACAAAAGTCGGGGAGCGCGGTGTGAAACTTTCCGGTGGTCAGAAGCAAAGGATTGCGATTGCGCGTGTCTTTTTGAAAAATCCTCCGCTTCTCATTTTGGACGAGGCGACATCCGCGCTTGACCTTGAGAGTGAAGCGCTCATTCAGGAATCACTTGATAGGCTTGCACATGAAAGAACTACATTAATCGTGGCACACCGTTTGTCGACGATTACACATGCCGATAAAATTCTCGTCATTGACGCCGGAGAACTCAAAGAGATGGGAAATCATGAGGAATTGATGGCGCTGCAGGGAATTTATTACGGATTGTTCCAGGTACAAATGTTGGGAGATTAATACATGAAAATAGAGAAGGCATGCCGCAGAAAGGTTATATTTTCTGAAGCATGCCTTTCTTAATAGTGCATTCTATGAAAATAGTATTGCCTTTACCTAGAACAATTGTATAATAATGATTAGCTTTATAATTCAGAAAAAGGTGATTCGATGGATGAAAGAAAGACTGTTCTCCAAGTAAAAGATTTGCAGACGACCTTTTTTACCGATTCAGGGGAAATACCGGCTGTAGATCATATCGATTTTCACTTGAAGGAAGGCGAAGTCCTAGGTATTGTCGGAGAGTCCGGTTGCGGGAAAAGTGTAACTTCTTTATCAATCATGGGTCTTGTACCAAAACCTCCCGGGAAAGTTGTTGGGGGAGAAATACTATTTGAAGATAAAGATTTACTGACGATGACAGAAACGCAGATGCGGCATATTCGGGGAAATGACATTGCAATGATTTTCCAAGAACCGATGACTTCATTGAATCCTTTGTTTTCAATCGGTAATCAGATGACAGAAGCGGTACTTATCCATGTAAAAAGTTTGTCTAAGAAAAAGGCGGCTGCCCGGGCGATTGAAATGTTGAAACTCGTCGGATTGCCGCGCGCGGAAGAAATGATGAGAGACTATCCACACCAATTGTCCGGGGGGATGCGGCAACGTGTAATGATAGCGATGGCGCTCGTATGTGACCCGAAGGTACTCATTGCAGACGAACCGACCACTGCTTTAGATGTAACAATTCAAGCCCAGATTTTGAAATTGATGCGGGATTTGAACACAAGATTGAATACGGCTGTTCTCCTCATTACACATGATTTGGGTGTCGTTGCAGAAACCTGTGAACGTGTCATTGTTATGTATGCCGGTCAAATCATTGAAGAGGCCTCGGTTAAGATGATTTTTGAAGACCCGCAACACCCGTATACTAAAGGATTGATTCAATCGGTTCCTGACATGCGCTACAAGAAGGAGCGGCTCTATTCCATCCCTGGGAACGTGCCGAAACCCGGTTCGGTTCTGCAGGGATGCAGATTTGCAACGAGGTGCGAGTTCGCATTTGACCGTTGTCTAAAAGAAAACCCTGAACTATATGAAACATCGGACGCTCATCGGACCAGATGCTTCCTATATGACGGAGAAGGGGTGGGAATGCATGACAACAAAGCCCTTGCTGGAAGTAGAGGGATTGAAGAAATATTTCCCGGTTAAAAAAGGGATGCTTGGAAGGACAGTCGGGCATGTCAAGGCAGTTGACGACGTTTCGTTTTATGTCAATGAAGGTGAAACACTCGGTATCGTAGGAGAATCGGGATGCGGCAAATCAACGACGGGGCGTATGCTCATGCGTCTTCTTGAACCGACCGAAGGGAAAGTGGTATTCGACGGAAAAGACTTGACGTCATTAACTTCCGATGAAATGCGCAAGACAAGACGGGATATCCAAATGGTATTCCAAGATCCATATGCATCGTTGAATCCACGTCATACAATAGAAAAGATTTTGGAAGAACCGCTAATTGTGCATGGTATTGATAATCCGAAAGAACGAAAAAAGAAAGTGCGTGAATTCCTGGAAATAGTCGGGCTGAGTGCCTACCATGCAAAACGGTATCCGCATCAGTTCAGTGGAGGACAGCGCCAGCGCATCGGCATTGCCCGTGCATTGATGACGAATCCGAAATTGATAATCGCCGACGAGCCAGTTTCGGCCCTTGATGTGTCTATTCAGTCGCAAGTGTTAAACTTGATGCAAGACTTGCAGAAGGAATTTAACCTCACCTATATTTTCATCGCCCATGATTTAGGGGTCGTCCGTCATATAAGTGATCGCGTCGGAGTCATGTATCTTGGGAGGATGGTTGAAATGGCTGCAAGTGAGCAACTTTACGCGAAGCCGCTTCATCCATATACGCAGGCGCTGTTATCCGCAGTTCCGGTTCCAGATCCGGATTATCAGAAAGAGCAGATTCTTCTAGCGGGGGATATTCCTAATCCCGCAAATCCTCCTAGCGGTTGCACGTTCCATACGCGTTGTCCGCATAAGATGGATATTTGTACAAAGTTTGCTCCACAACTTGTTGAGCAAGATTCGGGTCATTCTGTCGCCTGTCATCTTTATAGTGATCAGGTGGACAATGATATAAAACAGATGGAGGGGTCCTTATGAGTAAAAAGAAGTTAGGTTCATTTGCGTTACTGTTGCTACTCATTCTTTCGACTGCTCTTGCGGCTTGTTCGTCAGATACTGGCGACGGCAAGACAGAAGGCGGAAAGACTGCAGATGGAGAAAATGTAAAAGATATATTGGTATTTGGACGAGGTGGAGATTCGACTTCACTTGACCCATCAAGGGTGACAGAAGGGGAATCATTCAAAGTAACGGTCAATCTCTACGAAACACTTCTGAATTTCGGTGAGCAGGATACGACGATCAATCCTGGACTTGCAACTGAGTGGGAGCCGAGTGAAGATGGTTTAACGTATACATTCAAATTGCGTGAAGGCGTCAAATTCCATGATGGAACTGACTTCAATGCCGACGCGGTAGTAAAAAACTTCGAGCGTTGGGCAAATGGAGATGCGGAGAAATTCCCATACTATAATTCAATGTTCGGTGGTTTCAAAGGTGATGAAGGACATGTCATTGATTCGGTTACAGCAGACGGTGATAACACAGTCATCATAAAATTGACGCGTCCACAAGCGCCATTCCTTAAAAATATTGCAATGAGCATGTTTGCGATTGCAAGCCCGACTGCTTTTGAAAAAGGCGATGATGAATTCGAACGAAATCCGGTAGGAACTGGTCCATTCAAGTTCGTCGAATGGAAACCGAATGAAACAATTACTATTGAAAAGTTTGATGATTACTGGGATGAAGGGCTGCCAAAACTTAAAAAGATCATATTCCGCTCAATTCCTGATAACTCAGCACGTTTGAATGCATTGATGGCTGGTGATATCGAACTTGCGGATGGTATTAATCCATCGGATGGCAAAGCGGTAGAAGACAATGACAAACTGCAATTATTTGAACGTCCGTCCATGAACGTCGGCTACTTGGGTCTAACAGTAACACGCCCTCCATTCGATAAAGTGGAAGTGCGTCAAGCGATTAACCATGCAATCGACAAACAGTCAATCATTGACTCATTCTTCGAAGGACGTGCGGATATCGCAAAAAATCCGATGCCGACATCCATTTCAGGATATAACGAAGATATTGAAGGATACGAATACAATCCTGAAAAAGCGAAAGAACTTCTGAAAGCGGCAGGACTTGAAGATGGTTTTGAGATGGAACTGTGGGCAATGCCGGTTCCACGTCCATACATGCCGGATGGTAAAAAAGTCGCTGAAGTCATTCAGAAAAACCTTGCAGATGTAGGAATTACTGCGAAAATCGTTTCACATGAATGGGCTACGTACTTGGAATTGGCAAGTAAAGGAGATGCAGATGCGTTCATGCTCGGCTGGACCGGGGATAACGGAGATGCAGACAACTTCCTATACGTTTTGCTTGATGAAGATAATATCGGCAGCAATAACTATACGTACTACAAAAACGATAAACTCCACGATATCCTCATCGCAGCACAAACGGAAGTCGATGAAGATAAACGGAATGAACTGTATAAAGAAGCACAGGAAATCATTCATGCAGATGCTCCTTGGGTACCACTTGCTCACTCAACTCCACTTCTTGGAGGAGCGAAGGATCTAACAGGTTTCCTTCCACACCCAACTGGATCGGATTTGCTTTCGAACGTAGAATTTAAGTAAGTGTGTTTATGTAATAGTTGAAAGGGAGAGGTCTACCGGATTTCTCCCTTTTCTTTATCAAATAATGGGTACATACAAGTTGATTGCAGAGTTGGAGGATGAAAAAATATGCTCAGCTACATTGGGAAAAGAATGCTGCAGCTCATTCCTGTCCTACTCGGAATGACGTTTCTCGTATTCATGATTATCCGGGCAATTCCAGGTAATCCTGCGCAGATTATTCTTGGACAACAGGCGACTAAGGAGTCTGTGGAAGCGCTTACGATAAAACTTGGTCTGGATAACCCATGGTATATTCAATACTTCAAATACCTTGGGAATCTATTTAAAGGCGATCTGGGCGAATCGATGAGAACGAGGGCGCCCGTGTCGGATGAGATTTGGCCTTATTTGGCGGCTACATTTGAACTTGCTCTTTTCGCCATCATCATAGCAATCATTATCGGCGTCAATGCTGGAATAATATCGGCATGGTTCCAAAATTCATGGTTTGACTATACGGCGATGATTTTTGCGCTTATCGGTGTTTCCATGCCTATCTTCTGGCTTGGTCTTATGGGGCAATGGGTTTTTGCGGTAGAAAATCCGTGGTTGCCGACAGGGGGGCGTGAACAAGTACGTGATCCTGTCAACGCCATAACCCATCTCTATATAGTAGATACGATTATTCAAGGGCGTTTCGATCAATTATGGCAAGTCTTCCGCCACCTAATATTACCGGGGCTAGCACTCGCTACGATTCCGATGGCAATTATTGCCCGGATGACCCGATCGAGTATGCTTGAAGTGATGCGTTCAGATTATATTCGTACTGCCCGTGCGAAAGGACAGAAGATGTTTTGGGTTGTCTATAAACATGCGCTCAAAAATGCCATCATCCCGGTGTTGACAATTATCGGTCTGCAAATGGGAATGCTGCTTGGCGGTGCAATTTTGACAGAAACGATTTTTGCATGGCCGGGAGTGGGTCGCTATATTTACGATGCTATCGGATTCAGGGATTATCCCGTCATCCAGTCTGCAATTCTAATCGTGGCTCTTTTCTTTGTATTGATTAACCTGATTGTTGACTTGTTGTATGGTCTCATAGATCCGAGGATTAAATATGATTGAGGAAGGGGGAAGTGTAAATGTCTGAATTTGTACCTAAAGCCGATGGAATAGCAGTAATGAAAGTTGAGAAAACAGTTGGACCTTGGCGTGAAGCTTGGAATGGCTTCAAAAAAAGTAAAGTGGCCGTTGTTGGTATGTGTATCGTTTTATTTTTTATTTTACTGGCAATTTTCGGTCCGTTAATTGCACAAGAAGGTATTAACGACCAAGTGTTAAAAGACCGGCTTCTCCCTCCCTCCAGTGAGTATTGGCTTGGAACGGATGACCTTGGAAGAGACATTCTTTCGCGTATCATATACGGTGCCCGTATTTCCTTATGGGTTGGATTCTTTTCTGTTATCGGATCGGTAGTCGTAGGGAGTGCGTTGGGTATCATTGCGGGTTATTATGGACGCTGGGTTGATACGATCATTTCGCGTATTTTCGATATCATGCTTGCATTTCCTTCTATATTATTGGCCATTGCAATTGTTTCAGTACTTGGGCCGAATCTGCGGAATGCATTGATTGCGATTGCGGTCATCAATGTACCGAACTTCGGTAGGCTTATACGGTCTAAGGTGTTAAGTATTAAAGAAGATGAGTATATTACTGCTGCCAAGGGAATCGGTATGAAAGATGCGCGGATTTTAGTTTCCCATATTTTGCCCAATTCGATGGCGCCGGTTATTGTTCAGGGGACGCTTGCGATTGCTACGGCAATTCTCGAAGCGGCTGCATTAGGTTTTTTAGGACTTGGTGCACAAGCGCCGATGCCAGAGTGGGGGAAAATGTTGGCCGATTCAAAAGACTTCCTTCATTCAGCCCCGTGGACAATGATTTTCCCGGGCCTGGCAATTATGCTTACCGTACTGGGTTTCAATTTAATGGGAGATGGGTTGCGTGATGCGCTCGATCCTAAGATGAAGAGTTAAGAAAAAATGTCCCGCAAACCGTTGAAATCATCGGCTTGCGGGACATTTTTTAGTTAAGAAAGTATAGGATTTTAATTTAGGGCGTTGACTATATAAATTGAAATAAAAAATAACTTCTAAATAAGCTTCGGCGCTTTGTGGATGCCTCCCGCGATAAGCCAGAAAGAAGCTCACTTTCAGTCTTATCGCTCCGGCTACCACTAAGACGCGCCTACGCTGGATAGTCTGTTTAAGAATGCGCATTGTAATGCGTCTTCAGCGAAATAAAGTGTTATCGAATTTTAATCAATTTAAAATCTCAGCATATACATCCCGAATCCACAATCCTTATATCAATTCTCTATTAGTGGAATTTCCTCGTACAAGCAATATACCAGGGGAAAACCAGCGAAAGGGATCCCCAAGCGCCGAAGCGTGTAAAATAGGCAATCCTTATTCCTGTTCTATAATAGTGAACTTTTCAATGTCTCCAATAGACGTAGGGAGAATCGGTACCCACCGCCATTTTTAATAAATTTCATCTGTCAGTTTCGAGTTCACTTTGTTGTTATGATATTGCTGGAACAATACGATCAGCTTGTCAAAATGTTCAAGTTGTTCCTCGTAATTAAAGATGGACGACAAGATATGCAGGAGGTGATAGGCGGAAAATTCCTCTTCTTCCTTCGTGAGGGCGATCTCCTTTGCAAATATCTCCATCACTTCATAACGCTGGATGTATTCTTCATTCGGACTGGTACTTACTGCATCGGATTTCAGTTTACCAACGAACTTCAGATGAAGCTGTTCATGATAGGTGAGCAGTGCGTCGAGACGTTCCTGCACCATCATCCGGAAATGTTCCGGCAGATCAGTCAGTTCATTTTCAAACTGATGAAGCTTCCTTAACACATCGTAACTGCTTCTTGAAGTGGCAACCATCTGTCTGTAAACAACAAGCTTTCTCGCTTTGTTTCGTGTGTTTTTCTTGAAGTAGCTTCGTTCTTCTTTAAATAACGTATAGAGCTGATCGACCTGTGTAAGACGTTCCTTTAATTTATTCAATGATTTCTTTGTAGCAATATGTTCGGATGCCTGTCTTCCGGCCAGTCGGGTCCAACGAATGATTTCGTCTTGTGCCTGATGGATGGATTCAAATAATTTCGTTTCATATTTCGGCGGCATGAACAACAAGTTCACGACGAAAGCAGCCAGTATACCGATAATCATTGTCACGAATCTGAGTAGTGCGAATGACAGGAACTCATCGCCTTTAATTTCCATGATGGCAATCATCACAACGAGAGCCATTGAAATCGATTTTTCAAGACCAAATTTAATCATGATCAATATGATAATGACTGCGGCAAGTCCTATGAAGACCAGTTGATTACCGAATAGGAGAACGAATAAAACAGCAACGACTGCACCAATCACATTACCTTGTATCTGTTCGATAATCGTTAGATAAGATCTATAGATAGAAGGTTGTATCGCGAAGATGGCTGCGATGCCTGCAAATAAGGGATGCGGCAATTGCAAAACTTCTGCCAGGAACAATGCGAACACAATCGCAATGCCCGTTTTAAAAATGCGGGCACCAAGTATCATAGGGGTTATCCTTTCGTTAAAACTATTTTCCGCTACTGTACCTTAACTAAACGGAGCGGTCAACCGTTCATTAGAGTTGCAGTTCTTTGAATGACTTATCGACTGCAGCTAGTGTATCTTCAATATCTTTTTCAGTATGCGCAGTGGTTAAGAACCATGCTTCATACTTTGAAGGAGCGAGATTGATGCCGTTTTTCAACATCAGTTTAAAGAACTTCGCGAACACTTCGCCGTCCGTTGCTTCGGCCTGGTCGTAGTTTTCTACTTTTTTGTCTGTAAAGAACAGCGTAAGGGCTCCTCCAAGGCGGTTTGTTGTCAGCGTGATCCCATGCTCTTTTGCGGATTTCAAAATGCCCTCTTCAAGAATAGCACCTAGACGATCAATTTCTTCATAGATACCGGGCGTTTGCAGAACTTCAAGAAGGGCGATTCCCGCTAACATGGAAGCTGGATTTCCGGCCATCGTCCCAGCTTGATAGGCAGGTCCGAGTGGAGCGACTTGTTCCATTATCTCCTTTTTCCCGCCGTAACCACCGATTGGTAAACCGCCACCGATGATTTTACCGAATGCGGTTAGGTCAGGTGTTAAACCGAGCAGATTCTGTGCACCGCCATAATGGAAACGGAATGCAGTGATCACTTCATCATAAACAATCAGTGCCCCTTTTTCGGCGGCAAGATCATGAACAAGTGGCAGGAACCCTTCTTTCGGCTCGACTATACCGAAGTTACCAACGATCGGCTCGACAAGAATGCACGCTATTTGGTCTCCCCATTTATCCATTGCATCCTTATAAGCTTCCGGATCGTTGAATGGTATTGTGATGACTTCTTTGGCGATCGACTCCGGTACGCCTGCTGAATCGGGCGTACCTAGCGTTGCTGGACCGGAACCTGCAGCAACAAGCACAAGATCAGAATGGCCATGGTAACAACCAGCGAATTTCATGATTTTTGTCCGCCCGGTGTATGCGCGGGAAACGCGGATTGTCGTCATTACCGCTTCAGTGCCGGAATTCACAAATCGGACCTTATCCATTCCAGGTATCGCTTCTTTCAACATTTTTGCAAACTTCACTTCATGCCGTGTAGGAGTTCCGTAAAGTAAACCTGTTTGAGCAGCTTTGACGATTGCTTCTGTGATATGTGGATGGGCGTGCCCCGTAATGATCGGTCCGTATGCAGCGAGGTAGTCAATATATTTATTGCCGTCGACATCCCAGAAGTAAGCACCTTCCGCCCGCTCCATTACTGTTGGCGCGCCGCCGCCGACTGCGTGGTATCCGCGGGATGGGCTATTTACACCACCTACGATATGCTCGCAAGCTTCACTATAGATTTCTTCAGAGTTGGCTCTGTTCATTTTTATTCCCCCGTTCAATTGATTACTCCCTCTATTCTAAACAAAAAGGTTCAAATAGCCAAAGAAATTGAAACTGGCGGCCGTGTTCTGTACGATTAAGAAAAGAATATATTGGAGGAATGGAAGATGACGACACTTGAGGGGATGCACGCACCGGAATTTACACTGCCAAATGAGAACGGCGAAATGACTTCATTAAAACAATACGCCGGGGAAAAATACGTAGTCCTTTATTTTTATCCGAAAGATTCGACTCCTGGTTGTACAACACAGGCATGTGATTTTCGAGATGCGTATGAAGATTTCAGCAAGCTAAACGCTGTTGTACTTGGGGTGAGTCCGGATAGCGAAGCTTCGCACGGGAAATTTATCGGAAAACATGGACTGCCGTTCTCCCTGCTAGTTGATGAAGATCACACGGTTGCTGAAAAATATGATGTCTGGAAATTAAAGAAGATGTTCGGTAAGGAGTATATGGGCATCGAGCGTTCAACATTCCTGATTGATCCGACGGGGACGGTCGTGAAGGAATGGCGAAAAGTGAAAGTGAAAGGTCATATAGAGGAAGCACTTGCTACACTGGAGCAACTAACACAGTCTTGAGGGGGAATGGGTAATGGTAGTTCTATTCACATTCGATATAAAGAAACATCAAGAAGAGGGGCTTATCGAAAAGTTTCCGGAAGTGACGTTTCATTTCAATAAAAGACCACGGGATACAGAAATTCAGGAGGCGACCATTATCGTGACATATGGCAGTGATATAGATGCTGCCCTGTTGGAGCAGGCGAAGTCGCTGGAATGGATCATGGTAGCATCAGCAGGTGTTGAAAAAATGCCGCTTGCTGAAATAGCTGAACGGAATATTACGGTGTCTAATGTACGCGGCATTCACAAAACACCGATGGCTGAATCGGTTCTTGCGCATGTATTGGCATTGCGGCGATCGTTACCACTTATTTACGAACGACAGCAGGAGAAAGAGTGGGTTAGAAGAGTTGGTTCGACTGAGTTGAAAGGGTCGACCGCCATGATTTTGGGGCCTGGCGCGATCGGCTCTGAAATTGGCCGTCTTCTCCAAACATTCGGTGTCACGACAATCGGTTGTAATCGATCTGGCAAGGAAAGTGAATCGATGAATGAGACGATTAAGTTTGAGGCTTTGATCGGCAGACTGGGAGAAGCTGATTTCGTCATTTCCGTTTTACCGAGCACGGAGGAGACAAGAGGACTGATCACCGAAAATCATTTCATGGCGATGAAGGAAAATGCCGTTTTTATGAATTTCGGACGCGGAGACCTTTATGAAGAGGCGGTTTTGATAGCGGCATTGAAAAAAGAAGAAATCGGGCATGCAGTACTTGACGTGTTCGAAACGGAACCCTTGCCCGCCGATAATGAATTATGGGCACTTCCGAATTGCACGGTTTCACCGCATGTATCCAGTCTTTCAGGGAAGTATATAGAAAGAGCCCTCGGCATATTTGAAGAGAATCTGGAAAAGTGGCAACAAGGGGATCGCAGTCTAGCGAATTTAATTGACTTGAATCAGGGGTACTAAGAAGTATCAACTCCATGGATATAAAGAAGGCGACTATATAGCACTTTAGTTGACATATGAACCCTATTTTAAGTACACTGATGATAATGATTATAAAGTGAGAATCTTTATGAATAGAGGTGCATAGCGATGTCTGAAGTGAGATTGAAAGACGCGCTGGACACATTGAAAGATAGTGGGGTCAGAATCACTCCACAACGGCATGCGATTTTAGAGTACCTTATCTCTTCGGAGTCACATCCCACGGCCGATGATATATATAAAGCACTTGAAAGCGATTTTCCCAATATGAGCGTCGCGACGGTATATAACAATCTTCGTGTATTCTTGAATGCGGGACTCATCAAGGAACTGACGTATGGAGATGCATCGAGCCGTTTTGATTTTGTGACCCACGATCACTATCATATTATCTGTGACGATTGCGGAACGATTGTTGATTTCCACCATCCCGGACTTGAGGAAGTCGAACATCTTGCTTCTCATGTTACCGGATTCAAAGTGAATTCCCATCGTCTTGAAGTGTATGGTACATGTCCGATATGTGCTTCACGCGTAGCCACTACAAATTAAAAAACGTCCGATACCCCTTTTGATGTAGAAGGTATCGGACGCTTTTTATTTGGAAGTGTCTTTAGCTTTGTTTTTCGGACGGTTATATGTTTCGTCAAACTCCTTGCCTTCTAATGAAGGGTCAAGTGTAAGAGGCTCACGGCAATGTCCGCACATATCCACACGGCCAAGCATTTTTGTGTGTTTGCCGCAATTCGGACAGAGGATTTGGACGGCTCGCGTGGACAACGATCCTATCCATGCATAAACGATCGTACTGCTAAGAATGGCGAGGACGCCAAGGAACATGAATATGAGCATGACAATCTCGTTTTTTCTGAAGAAAATCCCGATGTACATAATGACGACGCCTGCAAATATTAAAGCAAGAGCGAATGACCGTATCCTATTTATCTTATTTTTATAGGGTTTCATCCAACGTACCTCCTTGATATATCCTCAATTACTATATCATAAATTCCGATTTCTACGTTATTTAACCGATTTAAATAAAGGATTTACTTTACTGTTCGTCGAAAGGAAATGGCAGGGAGGTGTATTAGTGGAACAGGTACTAAGACCAATTTATCAGGAGCGGGCAAGTTTTCCGGAGACTCTTGGTGTCATTCTTGTAGAAAAGAGAGGGAAAGAGGATCCGATAACAGATACATTCGATGCGATCCTACTCATCATTACCGCCGACGATGAAATCCCTATCTTTACGAAGCATTATACAGACGGAAAAGAAAAAGCTGCGATGCATATAATTAGTGAAAAACAATTGCGGAAATGGTTGGTTCTTGGCTCGAAACGTAAAGTCGTAGATTGGTTGTACTACGGAAAGGTCTACTTCGATCGAAATGAGTTCGTTGAAAAATTGAGAACGGAGTTGCAGGAGTATCCTTTTTGTGGTCGGGATATAAAAATGGGCCTGGAGTTTTCAAAACTTGTAAGAGGATATATGGAAGGTAAATCATTTTTTGAAGAAGGGAACTACATGGATGCTTACCATCACGTAGTTAAATCACTTCATCACCTCGCGAGACTTGCGGTTATTGAAAACGGATTGTTTCCGGAAGTGACGGTGTGGTCTCAGGTGAAAAAAATTGACCCTGCAATTTACAAACTATATGAAGAACTGATTATGAGTGAAGAGCCTTTGGAAAAGAGATTGGAACTATTATTTCTTGCGAGTGAATTTTTCATCCATAACCGGACGGCTGATGGTGCGCGACATATTAGGGATGTTATGGCAACCCGAGAATTGTGGACGATTCAGGAACTTCACGAGCATGAAGAAGTTCGGATGTATTCAATAGACCTTGAAGTGTTCATTGAGTTTCTTATTGAGAAAGGTTTCGTTTCTGTAGTCCAAAGCGACTCGAAAAATGAATTGATCTTTCACAGGGATTACAAAGTAGTGTGATAGGCAGCTTATATAGAACGAATTAAAATGGTCCTATATAAGCTGGGCATATAATCAGCGTAGGCGCGTTATAGAGGACAGCCGGAGTCGTAAAACTGATAGCGAAGCGGTCAGGCTTATGGCGGAAGGCATCCCCTTAGCGCCGAAGCGGATTGTCAGAGGTTTTTTATTTCGCTTTTTATATTAATCTTGTTGACAAAAGAATGTCGAACGTGTTATTGTAATTAAGGTCGCTTGAGAGGCAAACTTAAAACAACTTAAAAAAAGAAGTTTTAAATAAAGCTTGACTCCAGAACCATACGGTGTTAAATTAGAGAAGTCGCTTTTAGAGGGCGGACGAAATTACAACGAATGTTAATCAACACTTTAACTAATGAACCTTGAAAACTGAACAGCAAAACGTCAATGAAATACAGCGAGAGTGCTAACACACTTGAGCAAAACGTTTCTTAGTAAGTTGACCTATGTCAGACGAAAAGAAACACAATCGAATCTTCGGATTCAGGGGAGGAATTCTATTCCTCTCCAGTCAGCAAGAAATGAGCTATTCATTTTCTTTATGGAA
>NZ_JACCCL010000005.1 GCF_013408665.1 Sporosarcina sp. JAI121
ACTTGCATGTATTAGGCATGCCGCCAGCGTTCGTCCTGAGCCAGGATCAAACTCTCCATAATAGAAGAAAATGAATAGCTCATTTCTTGCTGACTTGAGAGGAATTGAATTCCTCTCCCGAATCCGAAAACTCGGTTGCGTTTCTTTTCGTCCGACAAAGGCCAGCTTACTAAGAAACATTTTGCTTAAGTGCGTTAGCACCCTCGCTGTATTTCATTGATGTTTTGCTGTTCAGTTTTCAAGGTTCATTTGTCGTAACTTGCTGTCGGTATTTGTCGTTCGCTCCCGACTGCTTACTTAATATAACACCCGATAAAATAGAAGTCAACAGTTTTATAAACTTTTTGTAAAGTTTGTTGAGTTTTTATTAACATCCATCATTTCAATCAACCAAAACATACGCTACTATACCAATCAGGGCGGGTTCTACTTGCCCATTCACACCATTCTTCCACCATTAGAAAAACGGTCCCCCAGTCATTCCGGGAACCGTTTCACTTTCTTACATTACTCTATGAATACGAAGTACAAGATAAAGATAATCCATAAACCATACATGATTGGATGAACTTCTTTTCTGCGTCCACTTATAACCATTGTTATTGGATAGAAGATGAAACCAATCGCGATTCCGGTTGCGATACTATACGATAGCGGCATCGCAATAATCGTAAAGAATGCCGGCACAGCGATTTCGAAACGTTTCCATTCAATATTTCCCAATGAAGACGCCATCAGTACACCTACGATAATCAAGGCTGGTGCAGTTACTTCAGATGTAATGACAAACAGCAGCGGCGAGAAGAATAATGCGAGTAGAAATAGGACACCAGTTACGACAGACGCAAAACCTGTTCTCGCTCCCGCAGCTACACCAGCAGTAGATTCAATGTAGGAAGTTGTAGTCGACGTTCCAAAAACCGACCCGGTGACGGTCGCCATCGAGTCGGCTAGAAGTGCCTTACCCGCCCTCGGCAACTTATCATCTTTCATCAGCCCCGCCTGATTCGCAACTGCGACCAGTGTTCCCGCTGTGTCAAAAAAATCCACGAATAGGAATGTAATAACGATCACCAGGAATTGAGCTGTAAAAAGCGAACCCGGATCATGGAAAATCGCTTCGAATGCAGCACCGAATGTCGGAGCTACAGAAGGTACGCTGGAAACAATTTTATCAGGCATACTAATCAGCCCGAAAATCATTCCTACTATAGTAGTAGTTATCATGCCGTAAAATATAGCACCCTTAATGTTACGAACCATCATGATCACAGTAATGACTAGGCCGAAAATGGCCAGCAGGGTCGGACCTTGTGTAAGGTCACCCAAAGTGACAAGCGTATTTGGATCTGCAACGATAATATTGGCATTTTGAAACCCAAGGAATGTAATGAAAAGACCGATACCCGCACCTACCGCAAATTTAAGTTGTGCGGGAATTGCATTAATAATTGTTTCGCGAAGACCCGAAAGTGATAAAACAATAAAAATGAGACCCGAAAAGAGTACGCCTGTTAATGCAGTTTGCCAAGGAATCCCCATCCCTAATACAACACTGAATGCAAAAAATGCATTCAGTCCCATACCGGGAGCAAGTCCAATTGGATATCTCGCGATTATTCCCATAAACAAAGAACCTACTGCTGCAGCAAGTGCCGTTGCAACAAATACAGCCCCCTTGTCCATACGCATTGCGTCAGGTATATCAGTAATGCCGTCAAGTGACAACATTAAAGGGTTAACGATAAGAATATATGCCATCGCTAGAAATGTTGTCAGCCCACCGATAACTTCCCGGCGGTAGGTCGTACCAAGCTTGTCGAACTCAAAATATTTTTTCATGTATACCTTCCTCTGTATATAAAATTTCGAAAAAAAGAAGCATGCGATTGTACCTCGCATGCTTCTTAAAACAAATCCAAATAGAAGGGGGCCCCCCCGTCTAATGAAATCGTAGTCGGAACATTTAAGGTGTCCCGGTAGAAACTTCCGGGCCATATCCCCGGTTTTATACGATACTCTTTATTTTATTCCCACTCGATAGTTGCCGGTGGCTTGCTTGTTACATCATAAAGGACACGGTTAATCTGTGGCACTTCTTTCGTAATGCGTGCACTGATTGTTTGCAGGATGTCCCAAGGAATCTTGGCCCAATCGGATGTCATTCCATCGACCGAGGTCACCGCACGGATACCGATAGCATAATCGTATGTGCGTTTTTCATCTCTTACGCCGACGCTGCGAATGTCAGGCAAGACCGTGAAGTATTGCCAAATATCCCGTTCAAGGCCTGCTTTCCTGATTTCATCACGCAGGATCCAGTCAGATTCCCGGACGATTTCCAACTTATCCTCGGTAATTTCGCCAAGTACACGAATACCTAGACCCGGACCCGGGAATGGTTGGCGCCAAACGATTTCTTCAGGAAGGCCCAGTTCAAGCCCCACCATACGCACTTCATCCTTAAAGAGCGCGGAAAGAGGTTCGATTAGTTCGAAATCCATATCTTCAGGCAAACCACCAACGTTATGGTGTGATTTAATCGTTTCGGATGTAGCTGTTCCGCTTTCGATAATGTCCGCATAGATAGTACCTTGTGCAAGGAAATCGATACCGTCAAGTTTTGCTGCTTCATCATCGAATACATAAATGAATTCATTACCGATGATTTTACGCTTCTTCTCCGGTTCAGAAACACCTTTCAATTTATCAAGGAAACGTTTCTGTGCATCGATTTTAATGAAATTCATATTAAATTTACCGCTGAATGTCTCAACAACACCGTCGGCTTCACCTTTTCGAAGAAGTCCGTGATCAACAAATATACATGTAAGCTGATCTCCGATTGCACGGTGGAGCAAAGCAGCTACGACAGAAGAATCGACTCCGCCACTTAGCGCGCAAAGGACTTTTTTATCGCCGACGGTTGCACGGATTTTCGCCACTTCGATTTCAACGAAGCTCGCCATTGTCCAATTGTCTTTCGCTTCGCAAATATCAAATACGAAATGGCGCAACAGGTCTTTACCAAACTCGGAATGATGAACTTCCGGATGGTATTGGACGCCATAGATATTCTTTTCTTCATTACCGATTGCAGCTACTTCACAGGAATGCCCGCTAGCGTAAGTCAAAAATCCTTCCGGCAACGTAACAACGCGATCGCCATTGCTCATCCATACATCTTGCTTCTCAGCTTGTCCACTGAATAATTTAGATGAAGTTTCCACAATGATAGGCTCTTTACTGTAATCGCGCGCTGATGACTTTTCAGATTTCCCTCCGAAGTTTTTAACGACAAGTTGCATACCATAGCAAAGTCCAAGGACCGGGATACCTGAAGTAAAAATCTCCGGATCAATTCCATATGCATTTGCATCGTCAATAGAGACAGAACCACCCGACAAAATGATACCGACTGCATTCATGTCCTTAAGTTCTTGAGCAGTAATGGTATGTGCGTGAAGTTCACTATAAACGCCGAGCTCTCGAATTGTTCGGGTAATGAGCTGGTTGTATTGACTACCGTAATCAAGCACCACGATTTTTTGTTGTTCGACTAATAAAGGAGCTGTTGACAATCGATCCACCTCTTCCTTTTACTCCAAGATGCTTTTAAATATAGAAAAACGCGTCAGAAAGTCCTTCTTTCCGCGCGTCTCATCATCCATAAAAAAGCGAATCCGGTCCAAAAAGTAATTGAACTGAATTCGCCTTCATAGTCAAGTCATTTCCGGTAACTTGGTAGAAACATCCGAACCATATTATCGGACATATATGAGGGCACCTTGGGCTTATTCTTTTTTTAATCTTACTTCTAATAAAGTCAAAAATCAACCCGAAGTCCTATTGATTAAATCTTCCCACATTTCTTTTAAAGCTACCCAATTATGATTAATTATATCCCCTCCATACAAACCTTTTTCATACGCTTTTGTTAGAGTAATCATTTGTTCCCCGCCAAAGTATTTATCAACGTTCATGGCGTAATCTGAAAGGGTCATGCCATCCTTACGCTTCAGCCCGGTTCTATCGAGTTGCTTCATTAAACTCTTATATTGTTTTGTGAAGGCATACCAGTCATACTTTCCGGATTTGTGCGTGTGAATCAGTACTCTTGGGAGCCATTTCGCTCTGGCAACAAACAACCTCCAAGCAATCAGGGCCAATATAAATCCAGCCGCGACTATTTTCCAACTATTACTTCGAATCCAGTCACCGAAGGCTTCGAACAGCTCCCCAATTTCGAATTCCTTTTTCGCTGTAGCCTGTTTTTTCTCTAGCTCTTTTTTCTGTTTCTTCGGTTCTTTTGTTTCTGGCGCCTTTAGTTCGTCATTATTCTGTTCGATATCATACTCGATTTCAGTAAAGTTGCTGAATCCGATAGTCGGTTCAAACGGCATCCAGCCAATTCCCGGCATGTATGCCTCGACCCATGAATGCGCTTCGTTATTCGTAATTTGATAAACTTGCTCGCCAGCATCATTCAATACATATTCTCCGGGTGCAAAACCTTTCACCCAGCGCGCAGGAATATCAATTGCGCGCAACATGACCACCATGGACGTTGAAAAGTTATCACAATAACCCTTTTTTGTATCGAAAAGGAACTGATCTACATAATCATCGTCAGCTTTCGGAATGGCTACACCCTGCTGTGTGTAAACAAAACCGTTCCTTCCAAAATACCTTTCAATCGCTTTCGTTTTTTCATAGACACTTTCATGATCCACCGATATTGTTTCTGCAAGACCCCTTACACGCTCAGGTAATTGCTCGGGAAGCTGCAAGTACTGGTTAAAATCTTCAGTTTCACTTGAGTAATCTTCCATTGTTGTAGCCCTTAACGCTTTCAAACTATAATCAGGTTCTGTAAATTCGATTTCATAGGAATCCAGGATTCCTTCACTACCCCCGATTTCCGTAAGATATTTTCCCGACGCTTCCGAATGTTGAAAAACAACATCTTGTGATGCGTACACTTTGTTCATCCCATAAGGATAAACGATGAACGGGAAATCTTCCGACACTTGTAGGTCTGCCAAGAGTCGGGATTCCTCATTTGCATGGTCAGAGTTACCAAAGTCGCCCATTTCCACACCGGAATCATAAGTTGTCTGCGCTTTATTCGCGGAAATCTGTTCCCACCCTTTAGAGGTATACGTGTTTTTCGTTTCAATTTTCCAGTACTGTTTTTCAGCTACTTTTGCTTCGATAACAAGCGTATTGTCTTGCACGAACGAACCGCCCAGTGTCGAATCGTCCGCATCGTATCCACTTGTCGAAATCCCGGTACCTCCCCCTTCTCCGGAACCTTGTACAAAAGACTTGAAATAAGGTAGCGGATCCGGCCATATAGGTTCCTGTTTCGGCAATACATTCGCAAAAGCTACGCTGACAACGACTGTAAAAAGTAGCGGGACGGAAATTGATAAGAGTGCCCCCGTCGAAATGGATGTATGATGTTTTTCCGCCAATCTGGAAATAGTCAGCATTCCAAGCAATAATAATCCTGTCACCATGATTCTGAAAATGGCTGCGTCTGCAGAATAAGGACCGAATGTATCAATAAATGAGATAAACACAACGGTCATGATATAGAACAGCAATATGCTCTTTCTAACTTCAATCCAATGACGGATCAGATAACATGTCATCCATAATAACGAGAAAAAAAGGACAGTCCTAAATGGATTCGTGATATGTTCCCAGTCGCCGACCATAATAATCGGGATGTTCGAAAACAGATTTTCAATTAAATAAGTAACTGTTTCCCTTGATAATAGTATTCTGTCAAAAAACATATAATGAGTTGTCCACGCAACGTACAACACTTTAATCGGAACAACTATCCACCACTTGACCCTGAGTAACGCCAAGAAAAATGCCAATGCTACAAATAGAAGGAACAGTATCAAATGACCCGAATCAGTCAATTCTATGACCGGTATGAGCCATTCTCTTAAAAGGATGAATGCAAGTATATACAGAAGTAGAAGAATCCGCTTGTCAATCCGTGTTCCATTCATACTCTGCCCACCCCTTTAAAAGCATCCGAAAACTGTTCCCTTTCTAGCACATGAACGGTGATTCCTTTAGACCTGGTCAATTGAATAGTGTCCTCAACTGTTTTCAAAATCGGATTATCCCGTTTCACGACAGTAAAACAAATGATTGAACCCGCACCTTTCGCATTGAGCAAAACAGACTGCAAGAAAGGCCAATCCGGATTTCCTGTTATCACCACAATACTGCCACCCTGCCGAAATTCAGTCCCTAAATCCACCGGTATATCTGCACTTGCGGTCGACTTAATTTTCGCAAGGTGAACTAGTGCACGATGAAGTTGTTCTTCAGATTGAATATAAGGAAACAAAGAACGTTCGGGTCCAGTTGTCATCATCGCCAGATCCGCCTGATGCTCCGAAACCTCCATCAATATTGAAGCTGTAAGTTCAACCAGCTCCTCAAACACATCTGTTTCCCTGCCATCCAATAGAAGTAATAATTCTTGCGATCGTCTGTCCTCGAACTCTTTTGTCATTAATGTCTGCGTCCTAGCGAATGATTTCCAATGAATCCATGTCACCCGGTCGCCTGCCTGATAATTTCTAACCCCGGTCGCCATCGTTGTATCTTTGACAATATTCAAAGGTGAAACCATCGTGCCTTGGTCATATTGGGTATCGAAAGGCACGTAATGAATATCCGTCGTTTTCGGAAACACAAGAATCGTATCCTTCGCTTCGATAAATTTCTTTTTGCGAAGCCACCCGAAAAAATCAACTATATCAACAGTGACCCCTTGAAGTACATGCTCTCCCCTTGGCATCTGTTCAACTTCGTATTCCCACTGAACTTCTTTGCTGAATCCAAAAAGGAACAGGCGTTTCAAACTATCACCTGCTAAAACAGTAATCTCACGCTCCGCCCATTTTTCAGCTACAACAGTATATAGCAGGGGAAACCGGTCTTTTCGTTTTACAGTCAAAGAAACAATCAGCTTTTCACCATTTTGTACATGCGGTGTCCGGATCACTCGTTCTACAGTCATCCCCGATAGTGGGTAGAGGAATAACAAAATGGAATAGATGACGAAAGGCGATATGATATAAAAAATTGTCCAACTGACCATGCCGCCCTGGAACATCGCGAAAACAAATGTACCTATCAAAATGAACAATAAAAATAGGAATCGGCCAAAAATATCGACCATTTTTCGGACTGTTTTCATTTCAACCGAACCTTATCCACCGGTACACGAACTTTCACCAAAATCCGTTCAATAATTTCCGATGTGGAAATCCCTTCATATTTGGCTTCCGGACGCAGAATCATACGGTGTCCAAACACAAATGGAGATAAATACTGTACATCGTCAGGGGTGACATACGTTCTTCCTTTTATCATCGCATATGCCTGACACGCTTTCATAAGCGCCAGGGATCCACGCGGACTTACCCCTAAATAGACATATGGATTTTCGCGTGTCTGCGAAGCGCATTCCACGATGTATGATTTGATCGTTTCGTCGACTTTGACCTCCGTCACCGCGCTTTGCAAATCGATTAAATCATCCAGGGAAATGACCGTTTCCAAGTCATCCATCGGCACCGCCCTTTCGGCGCGGTTCAGCACTTCAACCTCTTCCGCCTTTGAAGGATAGCCCATTTTCAATTTGAATAGAAAACGGTCCAATTGCGCTTCCGGCAACGGGTATGTCCCTTCATATTCGATTGGATTTTGTGTCGCCATCACGAAAAACGGTTGCGGAATCCGCATCGTTTCCCCGTCTATCGTCACCGAGGACTCCTCCATCCCTTCCAATAGTGAAGATTGTGTTTTCGGCGAGGTTCTATTGATTTCATCGGCAAGAATGATATTCCCCATGATCGGACCTGGTCTAAATTCAAACTCCATCTCTTTTGGATTATAAATTGAAACGCCAAGAACGTCAGAAGGCAACAAGTCGGGAGTGAATTGAATACGCTTGAAATCCGCACCGATTGACCTGGCCAATGCCTTTACCATCATCGTTTTCCCAACGCCCGGTACGTCTTCCAGCAGAACATGTCCGCGGGCAAGAAGTGCCGTGACACTTAATTCGGCGATATCCCGTTTTCCGATCATCACTTTTTCGATATTGGATAAAACCTTTTCAACTATCTCTCTATGCGTCATTTCTGTTCCCCCAATTGTCTACAATAAACATTTATCCGAAAATTAACACAACACACTTCCATAATACAGGATATCCGTTTACCGGACAACTTACGCATTATAGATGAAAAAGAAAAAGGACCCCGTATAGGAGTCCTTCAAGTCATTTCCAAAAGTCATCAAAGATGGTGATCGGCATATGCCGTTTGTGTTGCGATCGGAGATAATGGTTCTCTATCGCAGCGCGAGGGCCTTCCGGAATCTCTTTTCCTTCAAGATAATCATCGATATCATCGTACGTGACGCCGAGCGCGACTTCATCAGGTACGGCCGGCTTGTCTTCTTCAAGATCCGCTGTCGGTATTTTCGTATAAAGATGTTCTGGACAGCCGAGTTCTTGCAACAGTTGTTTTCCTTGGCGTTTGTTTAATCTGAAGATCGGCATCAGGTCTGCGCCGCCGTCTCCGAATTTCGTGTAAAAGCCGGTGATTGCCTCCGCCGCATGATCACTTCCAAGAACAATACAATCATGCATCGCCGCGATTGAATATTGGGCTTTCATCCGTTCGCGGGCTTTTTCATTTCCCTTCGCAAAATCGGACAATGTTACACCCGCCGCTGTCAATGCCCGTACACTTGCATCAACCGCTTCTTTCACATTGACGGTGTATATCATCGATGGTTTGATGAACTCCAGCGCATCCTGACAATCTTCCTCGTCGAATTGAGTACCATATGGCAACCTGATTGCGATGAATTTGTAGCGCTCCGTCCCCTCTTCGCCATTCAATTCATCAACGGCAAGCTGTGCAAGTTTCCCGACGAGCGTCGAATCCTGGCCGCCTGAAATACCAAGGACGAAACCGTTCAGAAAAGCATTTTTCTTGGCATAATCTTTCATGAAATTGATTGATTTTCGGACTTCCTCTTTTGGATCGATAACAGGTTTTGCCTTTAGCTCGGCAATAATCCTATCTTGCAGTTTCATGACCAAAAAACCTCCTTAGTGATTACTGAACTCTTCCACCATCTCCTGGATTTCCTGGATGTTACGCATTTTGTTGTCCCAACATTTCTGGCTTAAATCAACAGGATATTCTTCGGGATTCAGAGAGCGTTTATATTCATCCCATAATAATCCCAAGTTTTCTTTCGCATAATCACGCATTTGTTGAAGAGTCGGATTTTCGTAGATGATTTCTCCATCTTCAACGACTCTCACATGCAAATCCCTTGCTTCGAAATTTGTGACAAACTTCGAGATGAATGTATGGACGGGATGGAACATTTTAATGCGTTTTTCAGATGCCGGATCCTCGTCATACATCGTAATGTAGTCCCCTTCGGCTTTGCCGTTTTCCCGGTCGATGATGCGGTATAATTTCTTCCGACCGGGTGTTGTCACTTTTTCTGTTGTCGACGAAATTTTGATTGTATCTTCCATTTCGCCTGTATCATTTTCAATGGAGACAATTTTATATACTGCACCAAGTGCTGGCTGGTCGTAAGCTGTGATCAGTTTCGTTCCGATTCCCCACACGTCCACCTTCGCGCCTTGCGCCTTCAAGTTAAGAATTGTATATTCGTCCAAATCATTCGAAACGAAGACTTTCGTTTCTTGGAATCCGGCTTCATCCAACATGCGGCGCGCTTCTTTCGATAGGAATGAAATATCTCCGCTATCCAGACGAACACCGATGAAATTGATTTTATCGCCAAGTTCTTTTGCGACTTGAATGGCCGTCGGTATACCGATTTTCACTGTATTGTAAGTATCGACAAGAAAAACGCAATCCTTATGGCGCTTCGCATACGAATGAAATGCTTCGTATTCGCTTTTATATGCCTGAATCATTGAATGGGCATGAGTCCCTGCAACTGGGATATCAAATCTTTTCCCCGCCCGGACATTGCTCGTCGCTTCGACCCCGCCGATGAAAGTTGCCCGCGCGCCCCATATCGCTGCGTCCATCTCATGCGCACGGCGACTGCCGAATTCCATCACGACTTCATCTTTGACAACTTGTTTAATGCGGCTTGCTTTCGTCGCGATAAGTGTCTGGTAGTTGATGATATTAAGCAGGGCTGTCTCAATCAGCTGCGCTTCGATAAGTGTCGCTTCCACCCGTATGATCGGTTCATTTGCAAAAACTAGTTCACCCTCGACCATCGAATAGACAGTACCCGTGAAACGGAGCCCTTTTAAATACGAAATGAAATCATCTTTATAGCCTAAGTCGTCCTTCAAATAGGCAAGATCGCTCTCACTGAAATGAAAATCCCTTAAATAATCGAGAACCCGTTCAAGCCCTGCGAATACCGCGTAACCATTACCGAACGGCAGCCTTCGAAAGAAAAGTTCGAAAACGGCTTTTCGTTCATGTATACCGTCCGCCCAGTAGGATTCCGCCATATTGATTTGATATAAATCTGTATGTAAAGCCAAGCTGTCATCTGTATACTTTGAACTCATGTCAATCTCCTTCTTCCACATTCTAATGCTTCAAGTATACACTATTTACCCTAATTCCGACGTAACTTAACATGATATAACACATCATTTTAATCATTCGCACAGTTTATGACCCTTTTGCTACATGAAATAACCTTTCCAGAGCCATAGTAAACAGATGGAACCGTAGGAAAGGAGGAACTTTCATGGTAAATGACGATATGCAAGGATCAAGGAAAGACGTTAGTTTGTCTGAAAAAATTAGAACAGGCATGATTAATCAAAATGATATCCATGAAGAACTATCCAGTGAGTTTGCAACCCTTGGCGAGCGTAAAAAAGCGATGATTGATTTATATCGTTCGACTAAGAAGGAAGGCAATGATGAAAAGCTGCAGCCATAAAGAAAGTGACTAGATCCTTGTAAATCGGATCTAGTCACTTTCTTCAATTTACAGTAATAATTAGAATCTATCTTAAAACAAAGTACTAAGTATATACATATAGGGGTAGAATGAGGAAAGGCAAGACATTGCAGGGGTTTCTCCTTGTAATCTTTTTCGTATAAGTGGATACTTGAAAGATAGATTTTATTATATTTTTTACATAAAAATAGGAAATAAGGAGCATTCTTTATATGAATGGGTTATTAGATATTTTCGAGAAAAAGGGACCGCGGCGTATTCTAATTTTCGCATTAATAATAGTAATACTTTTCAGCGTCAGAAGCATGATGAATATTATCTTGTTAACATTTATTTTCGCGTTTTTATTAAATCGTCTTGTTGAGTTTACAGTTAAGCATATCCCTCTAAACCGTAAGTTACTGGTCATTCTACTATATACATTGATAGTTGGTTTGCTGACGGTAGGTGTAGTAAAGTATTTGCCTATAATAACAATGGAAATTAGCCAAATTATTAAGCGTATTACGAATTTTTATGCCGAGCCTCATGATAGCGTTTTGCTGACCTATATAGAATCCGTCATCTCTAGCGATCAAATTGCCGCCTATTTGGAAAACGGTTTTTCATTTCTGTTAAAATATTTCTCTGATATTAGTAAAACGAGTATCCAAGTGCTACTTGCCTTAGTTTTAAGCTTATTTTTCCTGTTAGAAAAACCGCGTTTAATTGAGTTTACAAACAAATTCAAAGATAGCAAGATTGCCCCTTTTTATTACGAAATTGAGTTTTTCGGAAAAAAATTCACAAGTACGTTTGGAAAAGTAATTGAAGCTCAATTCATCATCGCCATTGTTAATACATTCTTGTCGGTGATTGTATTGATCGTACTTGGATTCCCGCAAGTAATCGGCTTGGCCATTATGATTTTCTTTTTAGGACTCATCCCGGTCGCAGGTGTCATCATTTCACTTGTCCCTTTAACGTTAATCGCTTTTACAATCGGCGGATTCCTAAAAGTCGTCTACCTTATCGTAGCAGTCATGATTATTCACGGAATCGAAGCATATATCCTGAACCCTAAACTGATGTCTTCAAAAACAGATTTACCCGTATTTTACACGTTTATCGTGCTGATTTTCTCGCAAAACTACTTTGGTGTCTGGGGGCTGATCATCGGTATTCCAGTGTTTGTTTTCCTTCTAGATGTACTCGATGTGACGAATAAAGAACCCTTAAATTCTGTGACGAATCCAAAGTTCAAGAGATAAGAAAAGACAAGGTGGAAAATTTTAAAATTTCCCCCCTTGTCTTTTTTATGTCGTTATAGGGAAACTTTCTTTTCCAATTCAAGCAGTTGCTCTTTCATGTCTAAGCCAGCCCGAAAACCACCCAACTTACCGCTTTTCGCAACGACGCGGTGGCAAGGTACAATAATCAAGACTGGATTGGCACCGATGGCGGTTCCGACGGCCCGTACCGATTTCGGTTTTTCAATTCGTTCGGCAATGTCCGAATATGATACCGTCTGTCCGAACGGAATTTCTTGCAATGCCTGCCAGACGGTTTGTTGAAATGCGGTGCCATGAAGATCAATCGGCAGTGAGAACTCCTTGCGTTGCTCTGTCAAATAATCGATCAACTCGACTGCGTGTGGCTGCAAAATACTGGCCTCTTCCATCAGGGTATGACTCGGAAGACGATTTTTCACCCATGCGGAAAGTTCTTCGAACCGTGCATTCGGGGAACCGATATAGCAAAGTCCTTCTGTTGTCGCTGCGATATACATATTCCATTGCGAGTGCTTCAGTAGCGTCCAATACACTTCGTTTTTAGAGCTGATCTCCATCTTTCCGCACCTCCATAATTGTTTTCCGATATTGTTTCGGCGTTTGTCCGGTTTACTAATTAACCTTAGTAAATGAAATAGAATAGATTTGAGAGTCCCAAGCTTCGCGCTATTGCTTGTCTATTTTACCAGAGCGGTTCATCTTCATTGGATAATTCAATCATATATAGGGCTAGGACCATCGCTAAAATAGCGGTTACGCACAAGATTGAAATGATAATCGGCAAGTTAAGTTTTAATAAGACTGCAGGGATAAGCGTCAATGAAGGCGAAATGGATATCAAGCCTACCCGCTTTCTAGATTCGGGAGCAACAAATTGTTTTTCACCACAGTATAGGCATTCAATCCCGCTTCCGAACCGTAGGAACTTGATAAATGTATTTTTCCAATTCCATTTACGACCACAACTTTCACAGTTCGGCATTTCCTCACCCCCAATTACTACATATACGTTCTTAATCACAAATAAGTTTCAACGAGCACCATTGATTACCGATATATTTACGTTGAATTTATAAATACCTGTATAACAACAAACACCCCACAAAAAATTCTAGACGACTTTTCTTGCATCATAAAACTCTCTAGATTAGAATCATTATAAATAAGAGAATTTAGGAGCGAATTAAATGTCAACTTTATATGAGCCGGCTCTACATATCAATGACGTCAACTATTCTATGGGTGACGTACATATTTTAAAAAACATTACAGGCTCCTTTCCGAAAGGGAAAATCACGACACTTGTCGGCCCTTCAGGAGCAGGTAAAACAACGTTGCTCAAATTGTGCAATGGCTTGATTTCCCCTACATCAGGAGATATTTTCATTCATGATAAACCCATTTCCTCATATGAACCCACTGAACTGCGCCGCCACGTCGGAATTGCACTTCAAAGCGCACCAATGATCAAAGGAACCGTCTATCATAACTTGGCTCTCCCTATGGAACTGCAAGGTAGAAAGCTCGCCGAGCAGGATGCGATTGCCATTTTGGAAGATGTGGGGCTGGATAAGCTCTTTTTACATCGGAAAACGAACGACTTATCCGGCGGTCAGCTTCAAAAGGTATCAATTGCACGCACCCTGAATAATCGTTCTGAAATCCTACTTCTGGATGAAATCACATCCGCCCTTGACCGATCATCGCTACATGAAATCGAAGAATTGATCGTTAAAATCAATCGGAAATACGGTACTACAATCATCTGGATTACACATAACTTGGAGCAAGCCATGTCAATCGGTGATTATACATGGGTTCTTATGGATGGCCAAGTCATTGAAACCGGTGAAAGTGACTTATTGAAATCACCGATGAATGAAGTAGTCAGGCAGTTTGTACAAGGAGGCGCAGAATGAGTTATCTGACGTTATCCATTACACTTATTTTTGTTATTATCCCCCTACTATTATCCAAGACCCTTCGTTTAGGCTTGGAAAAAGACACGATCGTCGCAACAGTTCGGTCCATTATCCAGCTGCTTGCCGTTGGATACATTCTAAAATTTGTCTTTGAGTCCGAAAATATTTTGTATATTCTTTTGATGGTCACATTGATGATTGCAGCAGCTACGCATAACGCACGGAAAAAAGGAAAGGCGATTGAAGGCATTACGTGGAAAATCGCGGTCACATTAGTTTTTGTCGAAGTGCTGACGCAAAGTATTTTACTTGGCTTCCAAATCGTGCCCCCAACGGCGCAATATATCATTTCAATCAGCGGCATGGTCATCGGCAACTCGATGGTACTATCCATCCTCTTTCTTAACAGATTTACAGCTGAAGTCGAAACGCATCGTGACGAAACGGAACTCATCCTCTCACTTGGAGGAACGCCAAAACAAGCAATTCACAGGCAGCTCATCAATGCCATCAAGGCAAGTATGATCCCGACTATTGAAAGTCAAAAGACAATGGGCTTAGTCCAACTTCCCGGTATGATGAGTGGTCAAATCATCGCGGGTGCGGACCCAATCCAAGCGGTCCAATTCCAATTGCTCATTATTTTCTTATTATTGACGACAGCCGCGGTATCAAGTGTATTACTTGGTTTTTTATCGTATCCAAGCTTGTTCAATCAACGGATGCAACTATTGAAAGGAAAGTTTTAACTATCCACCCCTTGTTTTATTTTCCATGTCGTGATAGAGTTATGGAAATTGTTTTTTCACATAATTTAATATTTTTATTCTTATCAAGAGAGACCGAGGGAGTGGCCCGATGACGTCTCAGCAACCAGCCTATTCAGGCATGGTGCTAATTCCTTTAGGTATTCAAACTGCCTAGAAGATAAGAAGATAGTCTACGATATTTCGGGGACCCTCTTCTTATAGAGGGTCCCCTTTCTATTTCAAAGGAAAAGAGTGATTTCATTGACGAAAAGAAGTTTGGCAACAAAGTTGGTACAACTGGGAAATAACAGTGATCCGCGGACTGGCGCCGTTAACCCGCCAATCCATTTATCAACAGCATACAAACATAAGGGTCTCGGTCAATCCACCGGCTATGACTACACGCGGACGAAAAACCCGACCCGAACCATTTTGGAAGAAGGTATTGCAAACTTGGAGGGCGGAGATGCAGGTTATGCATGCAGTTCAGGCATGGCAGCAATTCAGCTTATCCTGACCCTCTTCCGGCCGGGTGATGAATTGATTGTTCCTGAAGACATTTACGGAGGTACATACCGCCTGCTTGATCAGTATTCGGATCTCTATTCAATCCACACCACGTATACGGATTTTTCTGATGTGAATGAAACTGAGAAGTTGATCACGCCGAAGACGAAGGCGCTCTTCATCGAAACGCCGACGAATCCGCTGATGCAGGAATTTGATATTCTGCAGTACGCCGAACTCGCTCGAAAGCATAATTTATTGTTGATTGTCGACAACACGTTTTTATCGCCCTATTTCCAGAGACCGATTGAACTTGGTGCCGACATCGTCATGCACAGTGCGACGAAATATATCGGCGGACATAACGATGTCCTCTCTGGACTCGTTGTCGCAAAAGGTGAGAAACTTTGTGAAAAACTGGCCGTTAATCATAATGCTATCGGTGCGGTCCTCTCCCCTTTCGATTCGTGGTTACTAATCAGAGGATTGAAGACACTGCATTTGAGAATGAAACAGCATGATGAAAACGCGAAAATAATCGTGAATTATTTAAAGGATGAACCGCTTGTGACTGATGTACTCTATCCAGGAAAAGGCGGAATGCTATCGTTTCGTCTGAACGATAGTGAATCGGTTGGCCCATTCCTTGAAAATCTGCGTCTCATTACCTTTGCGGAAAGTTTAGGCGGAGTGGAAAGTTTCATCACGTACCCAGCAACACAAACGCATGCGGACATTCCGCGCGAAGAAAGGATACGCCGGGGCGTCTGCGACCGACTTCTGCGTTTCTCTGTCGGGGTCGAAGAAGCGGATGATCTTATAGCGGACTTAAAGCAAGTGTTTGCCACTTTGAAAAGCGAGGTGGTTCTGCGATGAGTTTGAATAAAGAGCGATTGGAAACAACTATCATCCACGCATCCGTACGCGGGGAATACGAACGGAAAACGGGCGCTGTCAATGTACCTGTTTACTTATCATCTACGTATCATCAGGACAGCTTCGATGGATTCGGACCGTATGATTACAGCCGTTCAGGCAATCCGACGCGAGACGCTTTAGAAAAAACAATCGCTGAATTAGAAGGCGGTGCGCGGGGTTTGGCATTCGCTTCTGGAATGGCTGCCATTTCTTCCGCATTCATGCTCCTATCTTCCGGTGACCATATCGTCGTCACAGAAGATGTGTATGGCGGGACGTATCGCTTTGTAACCGAAGTTTTGCCAAGATTCGGGATTGAACATACCTTTGCAGATTTGACGAATGTCGAGGAAACGGCCCGTGCGGTAAAACCGAATACGAAAGTAATCTATATCGAAACACCGTCCAATCCACGTTTGGGCATTACGGATATTGAACGTATCGTTGAAATCGCAAAAACAAATAACTGTCTAACTTTCCTGGATAACACGTTCATGTCACCGCTTTATCAACGTCCTCTCGACCTCGGCGTTGATATCGTCCTTCATAGCGCTACCAAATTTTTATCAGGACATAGCGATATCATCGCCGGTCTAGCCGTGACAAAAGACGAGGAGCTTGGCAATCGATTGGCATTCATCCAGAATTCTTTCGGATCTATCCTAGGTGCACAAGATTCCTATGCATTAATTCAAGGAATCAAAACGTTGGGTGCCCGTTTAACGCAGTCATCCGAATCAGCACAGAAAATCGCTACTTATTTACATGATCATTCGTTAGTGGAAGTAGTATTTTATCCCGGGTTAGCAAGCCATCCTGGGCATGCCACACACGCAAGACAGTCGAAAAGTCCCGGGGCAGTCCTGTCCTTCCGATTACCGAACAGGGATACAGCGAAAACATTTGTCGACAATGTCCAGATACCTGTTTTCGCCGTAAGTCTTGGCGGGGTCGAGTCCATTCTTTCCTATCCTGCCACGATGTCTCACGCCGCCATGCCGAAGGAAGAACGGGAAAAACGTGGCATCACCGATGGCCTGCTGCGATTTTCCGTCGGTCTCGAACATGTAGATGACTTGATTGCAGACTTCGATCAAGCTTTGACTAAAGCAACTAGCAAAGTTGCAATACGTAATTAAGTATCTGTAATAAAAATATCTAGTTGGAAAGAAGGAATTTAACATGGCAAAGCAAGTAGCAGAACAAACGGTAACGTTAGCACCCTTCAAAGCAGATCACGTCGGAAGCTTCTTACGGCCGGAGCGTCTAAAAAAAGCCCGTCTCCAAAAAGAAAACGGTGAAATCACTGCTGAAGAATTACGGACAATCGAAGACGAGGAAATTACAAAGCTCGTCGAAAAGCAAAAAGAGGCCGGACTGAAGGCTGTGACAGACGGAGAATTCCGTCGTAAGTGGTGGCACTTCGATTTTCTCGCCGGCTTCGACGGCGTTGAGTTTTACGAAACTGATAAAGGTCTTCAATTCAACGGAGTTCAAACGAAAGCACACGGCATCAAAGTAATAGATAAAATAGGATTCAGCGATCATTATATGATTGAACACTTCAAGTTCCTGAACAGTGTTGCAGGCGATGCAGTCGCCAAATTCACGATTCCAAGCCCGAATATGTTGCTCCATAGGGCGACATTCGAAGAAGGCATCTATGCAAGTGACGAAGAACTATTTCATGACTTGGTTACTGCCTATCAAGACATAATTCAAGCGCTTTATGATGAAGGGTGCCGTTATCTTCAAATCGATGATACGTCATGGGCTTCCTTCTTATCGGAAGAAGGAAGGGAAACATTGAAAGCGAAAGGTCAGGATCCTGACAAACTTGTACAGCTTTCCGCTAAAGTGATTAATGAATCCATCGCAAATAGGCCGGCCGACTTGCTCGTAACAATGCATATTTGCCGCGGCAACTTCCAATCAACCTATTTTTCCAGTGGTGGCTATGAAGAGGTATCTAAAACAATCTTCGGCGGATTGGACGTTGATGGTCTTTTCCTTGAATTTGATGATGAACGCTCAGGCGGGTTTGAGCCGTTGCGACATGTCAATCGGGCCGATATTTCCATCGTATTAGGTTTAATCACTTCTAAATTCGGTGAACTGGAAAACCCTGAGCAGATTAAAGCGAGAGTAGCGGATGCTGCCAAGTATGTTCCGTTAGATCAACTTTGTTTGAGCCCGCAATGCGGTTTCGCCTCAACGGAAGAAGGTAATCTGTTGACCGAAGAACAACAGTGGGAAAAAGTGCGCCACGTAGTGTCAATCGCGCAGAACGTTTGGAACTGATGAAAAGGGGATAATCTATCGAATGCCTCTCTATTAAAAGATAGAGAGGCACTTTGTTTATAAACAATAGAATTGGAAGTGGGAGAAATGAAGAAAGAAGGCTTGCAAAGGTACCATACGATTTGGGGCTTATTATTTTTAGGTTGGTTTGTTTCTTATGTTGACCGAGTAGCGACTGGCCCCATCATTACATACATGATTGAGAACGAAGTTTCCTTTTTTGCAGATGTGGCAAATCCGCATGGTATTGGCGGATTGATCGGCAGTTTGTTTTTTGCTGGCTTCATGCTTATGCAATTTCCCGGCGGTTACTTCGGAGATCGGTTCGGCTATCGCGCCATTATTATTTTAAGCATTGTCTGGGCGGGGATCGCCACTTTATTGACGGGATTGGTCGGAGGTCTAATCGCCTTTATCCTGTTTAGAGTACTCTTAGGGCTTGGTGAAGGCGTATTTTATTCGAATGACCGCTCTTATATCGCCTATCATACCCCCCCTAAAAAAGTCGGGTTAGGTATGGGTGTAGCGCTTACCGGGTTATCTTTCGGTCTGACAGCCGGTACACTCGGGGTTCCTTATCTTATAACAATCGCAGAACCATTTATGGGTGCAGAGGCTTGGCGTTTCCCTTTTTTCGTGACGGGAATCATAACGCTTATCGTGGCATTCCTACTATTTAAATATATGAAGCCAAAAGACGTTTCAAGTGCGTCTGTGGATCTATCTTCACCTGGCATTAAAGCACAATTCGGTAAAGGGCTGCTGTATATGTCCATGTACTCTGCAGTCTTTCTTGTCATCGTAATGGGCATCTACTATTTTTCCGTCAAACAAGGTCTATCTTCCATTGCGATCGCGATTATACTTGTAGCACTTTGTCCGCTCTTAATACTATTTCTATACACAACGAAGAAATCTGAGATAAAGCCCTTGTTGGCGAACAAAAATCTTTTCTTATTATATTTGTTTTTTATCCCTATCATGTGGCATCTATGGTTTTACGGATTTTGGTCCGTCTCTATCGTCAAAGACTTTGGCGGCGGAGCATTAATGGCTGCCGCTTTGATTGCTTCGTTTAATGGCTTGGCTGGTATCATCGGTTTCCCTCTTGGCGGTAAAATTTCCGACATGGTGGCGGATCGTCCAAATGGGCGGCGTAATGTCCTTGCTGTTCTAACCGCCGTACTGACCGTAACCATTTTTATATTCGCAGCCTATGTAATGATGGGCAATAATAGTCCCGTCGTTATGTCTATCATCTTATTCGTTTCCGGATTATTCTTTTTCGCATTGCAGCCGGTTGCACATGCTCTGGCTTCCGATTTGACGCCCGAGAAAAGCAGAGGATCCATGTTTGGGATGCTCAATTTGATTGCAGAAATCGGGGCGGTCCTCTCCCCGGTTGTCTCCGGCGTTCTCCGGGACAGCACAGGTGACTGGGGCATGCCGCTTCTGCTTGACGGTGTACTGATGGCGGTAGGTTTAGTGCTCGTGCTGGCCATCTCACGTAAAGCGGTCCATAAGACTTCTGTTTCTTTGGCGTAAAAGAATATACGTAAAACAGGCCTATCATCAAAAGTGATGACAGGCCTGTTTATACCGTAATGATACGGATATTATTAGCTATAGAACTCTTGAGGAATTGCACCGATAGTTCTTCGGTGATACAGAAGAGGTTCTTTGCTTTCATTCCGGATATCCAAAACTTCGCCTATCAATATCGTATGATCCCCAGCTTCAATTTGTTGAACCGTTTTGCACTGCAGAACCGCCAACGCATCTGAAAGGACTGGGAGATTCAAGTCAGACTCTTTCCAATCGCATTCGCTAAATCGATCAGCTACCCTACTGGAAAACAACGTACATAAGTCACCTTGATCTGCTCCTAAAATATTCACCGAAAACTTTTCGGTATTCAGAAAATCGTTATAAGTGGATACTCTTTTATCGATTGACCATAAAATGAGCAAAGGCTCTAAAGATACGGATGCAAATGAATTGACCGTTAGCCCCATCGGTTTTTTATCCGCATCAAATGCTGTAACAACAGTGACTCCCGTCGGGTAATTCCCCATCGCTTCTTTAAAACGTGCTACTTGTTCCGTCTTTCTATCCATATCAGCAACTCCCATTTTCTTATTTCTTCTAAAAGCATAGCAAATCTATTGGAATATTTCATACTTTATGATTCCCTTTTATATCACTCAAATTTTCCTTCTCTGTAATCCTTGTATGCCTGCACGATTTCCTCTTCTGAATTCATCACAAATGGGCCACGGGCTACTACTTTTTCTCCGACAGGCTGACCTGCATATAACATAATATGCAGTTTTTCTTCCGCGTGAATCTTCACCTCGGACTGTTCGCCATCTGCTCTTTGTTCCAGCCAGAGGACCTGTCCCTTCTTCCCTCCCGTACTGTCACTGCCGAACGTACCATTTCCTTCTATTATATAGATGAAGCCATTATAACTTCCGGGAAGGTCCTGTGTGACGGTAGCATGCGGTTCAAGAATCATCTCGGTCATCGTAACAGGCACATGATTTTTCGTTTCGGCCGTGATACCTTTTGAAGAACCGGAAAAGACACGGATTGTTGCGCCATCTTCATGGCGGACCGGCATATCTCGTGAACGCATGTTTTGGTAGCGCGGTTCCGTCATTTTTTTATCGCTCGGGAGATTCACCCACAGTTGCAAGGAATGAACAATTTCACCGACTGCCGGATCTTCTGTATGAATGATCCCTTTACCAGCCGTCATCCATTGGACATCTCCAGGGGTTAGTTCCCCTCCTCCTGTTTTATTGTCCAAGTGTTCCAACCTTCCGTCAATGACGTACGTAACGGTTTCAATACCCCGGTGCGGGTGCATCCCGAATGTCCCGCGCTCGAAAAAGTCTTCAGCCATCAATAGGAACGGGTCACACTCTTCCCAGTTCCCCGGTTCAATGACTAATCCCACTTTATGAGTCGGTGAATTTTCTTGATAAACGACGTCCCTTACACTTTTAATCCCTCTTGAAAAGACTTGTTTATTGTTCATGTTAAAATCCTCCTTCTATAAGTATATATTGAACATTTACAAACACGTGAAAGGTGAGAAAATGTACCTTACAGGGGTAGCCGAAGCGGTTATGAAGATAATCTTTATAAAAAATACAGCTATACTTATCACGAATAGTAATAGATCCCTCTATATGTTATTATGGAATAAATTCACCAGAATGTGAAGTACACACTTCAAAGTGCTATAGTATATAAAAGGATACTAATGGAGGTTATTATGGGGATAAAGCCTGAACTATGTAAAGTTGACGAAGCTTTAGGCATCTTGGTAGGTAAATGGAAACCGATAATTTTACTGCATTTATTCACCGAAGGTACACTTAGATTCAGTGAATTAAAAAGATTGATGCCGGCTATTACACAAAAAATGCTTACCAAGCAATTGAGGGAATTGGAAGACGAAGATATTATCACCAGAGTCGTCTATCCGCAAGTCCCTCCGAAAGTTGAGTATTCTATTTCAGAGTATGGAAAAAGCTTACAGCCTGTCTTGGCAATAATGCACGAATGGGGTACCAGTCATGCTTCACATATTCAAGAGATAAGAAATACCCCGAATATCAATGATGCATTATAATGGATACATTAAAAACAGACACTCCAAAAAGAGTGTCTGTTTTTGATAAGTTAATTAAACGTTAGCTGCTACGGTCGTTTTTTTATAGAACTCAATAAAGTTATACACGACAGAATCCAAGAAATCGATTGTCGCTTTATCAGTGAGTTCGCCATCTTCGTTCATTTTTTCATGAACTGAACCGACATATACTTCATTACCTGGTAGTAATACAGGTGCTAATGCCGGGTTTGACAGGATTTCTCTTAAGTGTATTTGAGCACGGATGCTACCGAAAGCTCCCATAGATGACCCGACGATGAATCCAGGTTTGTTTTGAAGTGTATAATCTCCTCCTCGTGATAACCAGTCGATTGCATTTTTCAACGCGCCTGGAATCGAGAAGTTATATTCAGGAACCGCAAATAACACAGCGTCTGAATCTTTAACATTATTTTTAAAATCCACTACGTTTGCGGACGGATTGCTTTCTGTATCAATTGAAAACATTTCGAGGTCATTGATGAACACTGGCGTGATGTCCAATTTACCGGCATAACGACTTCTCATATGTTCAACTATTTTCAAGTTGAATGATGTTGAACTGGTACTTCCTATAATTGCTTTCACTTTAATTGTCATGCTGTAAAACTCCTCTACTGTATGATTTATAACTCTGCTTCATCATTAATTATACACCTATAACACCAAACAGGAAGTACGCACTTCATAGTGCCATAGTATACTAAAGGATACCGTTAAAATATTTCAATGGAATAACTACATTTTTAAAGAGACTAGCGCTTCAACCGATCATAACCAACGTATGACCAACCATATACCATCGCCAACCGATCATATACAACACACGACCAACCATATATCATCGCCAACCGACCACAATCAACGCACGACCGACCATATACCATCACCAACCGACCACAATCAATGCACGACCGATCATATACCTTCGCCAACCGACCACAATCAACGCACGACCGACCATATACCATCACCAACCGACCACAATCAACGCACGACCGATCATATATCATCGCCAACCGACCACAATCAACGCACGACCGACCATATACCATCACCAACCGACCACAATCAACGCACGACCGACCATATACCATCGCCAACCGACCACAATCAACGCACGACCGACCATATACCATCACCAACCGACCACAATCAACGCACGACCGACCATATACCTTCACCAACCGATCACAATCAACACACGACCAACCATATATCATCTTCAACCGACCACAATCAACACACGACCGACCATATACCTTCACCAACCGACCACAATCAACGCACGACCGACCATATACCATCGCCAACCGACCACAATCAACGCACAACCGACCATATACCTTCACCAACCGATCACAATCAACACACGACCGACCATATACCATCACCAACCGACCACAATCAACGCACGACCGACCATATACCTTCTTTGCAGGCTATCCAAAGTTCGATAACGTCCCAAACAAAAAAGGCATCTTCTCGTCCACACTACACGAAAAGATGCCTTTCTTAATTAAAACTATTAATTCTTAAGTGCGACCAATTGACTTTCCCTAACTTCTTTCGCCGCTTCCACCATTATCTTCAGTGCGTCAATCGTCTCTTCTTCTTTTCTTGTTTTCAAGCCGCAATCCGGATTAATCCAAAATTGGCTAGGATTAATTGTTTTAAGTGCACGATTGATATTTTGTTTCATTTCTTCCTTGCTTGGAACTCGCGGACTGTGGATATCATAAACGCCTAGACCAATTTCTTTGTCATACGTATCGTTTTCAAAAGCAGAGATGATTTCACCATGACTTCTAGATGTTTCAATCGAAATAACATCCGCATCCAGCGCACTGATGGAATTGATAATGCCGCTGAATTCTGAATAACACATATGTGTATGAATTTGCGTGCCATTCTCAACAGACGAAGTTGCCAGTTTGAAAGCATAGACTGCAGCATCTAAATAGCTTTCCCTTTTTTCTCGATCCAGCGGTAAACCTTCCCGAAGTGCAGGCTCATCAACTTGAATCATGTGAATACCATTCTTTTCAAGCTCCTCTATTTCCTTACGAAGTGCAAATGCGATTTGGTTCAATACATCAAAACGTGGAATGTCGTCTCGCACGAATGACCAATTCAAAATCGTTACGGGTCCTGTCAGCATGCCTTTTACAGGTTTTGTCGTTAATGATTGCGCATAGACACTTTCTTTCACAGTAATGGGCTCACTAAATGCAACATCCCCTAAAATGAGTGGCGGCTTGACGCAACGCGAACCATAAGACTGAACCCAGCCGAATTGTGAAACTGCAAAACCATCGAACTTTTCACCGAAGTATTCTACCATATCCGTTCTTTCAAATTCACCATGAACCAATACATCTATGCCAATGTCTTCTTGTATTTCAATCCATTTGTCAATCTGGTCTTTGATGAATTGCTCATAGGCTTGATCCGTGATTTCACCCTTGCGCCATTTGGATCTTGTCTGCCTTACCTCCGGTGTCTGTGGTAAACTGCCAATTGTCGTTGTAGGCAGAAGAGGTAAATTAAAACGTAGTTGCTGTTCTTTAATCCGGTCCGCAAATGGCAATGAGCGATTCACATCTCGTTCAGTTAGGTTTTCGATCGTTTCTTTTACTTCAACGTTTTGGCGATACTTTGAGTTGTTTAGGAGACTAAGTGCATTTCTACTTTTTTCAAGTTCTTTCGCAATTGTCTCTGGTCCGCAATGGACCCCTTTGCTAAGGAGAACAATTTCGGCAAGTTTCTCATCTGCGAATGAAAGACCGCCTTTGATCAGTGGATCCAATTGTTCTTCAGATTCCGTAGTGACTGGAACATGCAGAAGTGAAGAGGCGGGTTGAATGATTAGACGATCTTTTTCAACATGTGATTGAATTTCCTCTAACAGCGTCAATTTACTATCCAAATCCGCCCGCCACACATTTCGCCCGTCAATGACACCCGCCGCAAGTACCTTGTCTTTAGGGAAACCATACTTCCTTAGCAATCCAAGTGAATTGCCATGAACAAAGTCCAGCCCCAATCCGTACACCGGCAACGCAGCGACCGCTTCATAATTAGCAACTTTTTCAAAATAGGTTTGTAGGATAATTTTCAATTGTGGCACTGCTTCATGGATTTCTGCGTACGCCTGTTGTACATGTTGGAGATCCTCTTTCGACAATTGACTTGTAAAAATCGGCTCATCAATCTGAACCCACTCTGCACCAGCTTCCGCAAGCTCTTTCAATACTTCTACATACAACGGCGTAAACTGTTGCAATAATGCAGGGAAATTCTCTTCTCCAAAAGACTTTGCCAGTTTAATGTATGTAACTGGACCTAGGAGTACAGGCTTGCCGTCAATGCCCAACTTCTCTTTTGCTTCTTTGTAAAAGGCAAGTGGCCGGTTCTCTACTAGTTTCGGCGTTATACCTTCCAGTTCTGGAACGATATAGTGGTAATTTGTATTGAACCATTTTGTCATTTCCGAGGCAACGGCATCTTTAGTCCCACGAGCAATTGCAAAATACGTTTCCAAAGGCACTTTACCACCTGCATACTCAAAGCGTTTTGGAACGATTCCAAACATAATCGACGTGTCCAGCACATGGTCATACAATGAAAAATCACCAACCGGAATAAGATCAACACCGAATCCTTTTTGCTTCTGAAGACTATCTAAACGCAATGCTTCCGTTGTTTTCAGTAGTTCTTCTTCTGAAATCGACCCATTCCAAAAACTTTCCAACGCCCTTTTCCATTCGCGCTTTTCACCAATTCTTGGGTACCCACTATTTGAACTTTGTACTTTCACCATTATATGCCATCCCCTTTTGTTTTTTTATTGTGTTCAATACACACTATTCTCGGTTTGAATCACCCCCTTTACTGCAGTGGCACTCATTTTACTGTTTATATACTCTGTCAAATTCACTGTCATGTCGTAACGCATAAAGGGAGTTACTAAATAGATGCCATGGAAATGCTCAAGCGCAGCATCTATCAATTCCTTCGAAATCTCTAACCCCTCTCTCGTAGCCTGATCACGATTTCCATTGGATAAGGCCATTCTTGCTCGGACTTGGTCTGTCAATTTAATGCCCGGTACCTCATTGTGAAGAAATTCAGCGTTTTGAGACGAGGTTAGTGGCATGATTCCTATGTAAATCGGTGCCTCGATATGTTTTGTCGCCTCGTAGACTTCCACAATCTTTTCCGGGCTGAAGATTGGCTGGGTAATAAAATAGTCGGCCCCGGATTCTTTCTTTTTCTCTAATCTCACCACCGCTCTATCTAAATGACGGACATTCGGATTAAAAGCCGCTGCCACAGTAAAGGATGTTTTTTGTTGCAATGACTTTCCGGACATTGAAATACCTTCATTAAATTGTTTAATGAGCTGGATCAATTCGAAAGATGTCACATCGAAAACGGATGTCGCTCCGGGGAAGTCCCCAATTTTCGTAGGATCCCCCGTAATTGCCAATAATTCAGTGATACCCAGTGTGTGTAATCCCATTAGATGGGACTGCAAACCAATCAAATTACGATCCCGGCATGCGATATGGACAAGTGGTGTTAGTCCGATTTGCTGTTTTACGAGTGATGCCATGGACGCATTACAAATTCTCGGATTAGCCAAGGAATTATCAGCCAATGTAATCGCATCTATGCCCGCATCTTTTAATGCTTGTGCCCCCTCAAAGAACGTAGCTGTATTTAAATGTTTTGGTGTACCAAGCTCGACAATGACCGATTGTCTTTTTTTCACGGTTTCAAGCAAGGATGGTTTTTGCGCCCCCTTCGAATCAGGCATAGTTACTTCTGTTTCCGTCTCGATCTGTCTAACATGCTTTTCTTGAATCGGCTCCCGATTTATAAGCCCTTTCACCAAAGCACGGATATGTTCGGGCGTCGTTCCACAACATCCGCCTATTAAACTGACTCCTTCCTTTCTGAAATTCAGCGCATACTTCTCGAAATATTCTGGTTCATTCTCGTAAAACAATTTACCATCCTTATACCCCGGGTAACTGGCATTCGGATACACCGCCAATAGTGCACGCTTCAACAGTGGTACGGTTTCCAACGACTCCAGCATATGGTGGGGACCCAGACGGCAATTGACACCGACTATATCCGCACCTAGATTTTCCAACCGCTGTAAAGCGTCCGCAAGTCCCAACCCATTTTGGAGCACGCCGGCTTCATGCATCGAAACGTTCGTAACAATTGGGATATCTGTCTCTTCGCGTGCTATTTTGAGTACAGTAGTCAATTCATCAAAATCGTAATAGGTTTCTAATAGTAAACCGTCCACCCCTTCAAGAAGTAAGCAATACAGTTGTTCCCTGAAGCTGCGCTTGATTTCCTCCTTGGTTCCGTTGGTTGTTCGAGAGCCGTGAATCCCTCCGATTGTGCCTAGGATGAACGTATCTTTACCGGCGGCTTTTTTGGCAATTTGGACTGCCGCTGTATTTATTTTTTTCACACTATCTTCTAAACCATATCGTGCTAATTTTATATAATTGGCGCCATACGTATTAGTTTGGATAATATCGGCGCCTGCTTCTATATAAGCTTGATGTATGTGGAGCACTTGACTCGGATGCGTCAGGTTCAGCTCTTCGAAACAAAGATCCACCCCATGTGAATAAAGAAGGGTTCCCATCGCCCCGTCTGCAACCAAGATACGTTCTCTCATGGTATTAAGTAAATTTGACAACTCAATTTTCTCCTCTCTATTTTTCAATTGCTATAAGCCCTATTATAAAATATCCCAATAAACCCCCTTTCCTGATAATGAGTTAATATTTCACAGTCACTCTGAAAACAAAAAAGAGTCTCTTCCTCATGTGAATAAAAGGAAGTAGACTCTTCATCTGAATAAGTCATTTCCTCATCTACCAAGTCGTATTTCCGACTTGCTGGAATTAGCACCGTGCTAGAATAGCTGGTTGCTGAGGTGTCATCGGGCCAGTCCCTATACCTCTCTAGATAAGAAAAACTATTAAATTGTTATTTCATATTTCTGTTATTACCAATACTACGACACTTCCAAAATATTAGCAACCCTATTTTCTCAAATAGTAAAACAATTCTATTTTCAATTTCCTTTCTTGCACAAAATCGCTTCATTAGTTCAATTACAACCAGCGACTTTACGTACTAAAGAAAGCGTGTTCATTGACCACTCCACTTGCTGCAACCCTGCATATAATAAACCACAAGGACAATAACGAGCGGCTTGTTTACCTAGTTGTTGTTCCAGTAATATGAAGGGAGGTCGTTGACTTGAAAGCTTCCTTAGGTATTTGGATTGGTTGGCTGGCAATTATTTTAGCTATAGCAGGGTTCTTTTATGCCCCTTTCTGGTTAGGTGGCGGCGCACTCGTTTTGGGCTTGGTCTGTTTAGCATTTCCACAAAAATTATTAGCATGGATTTCAATCATGCTTGGAATAATTGTGATAGTCATTCAGCTGTTCCAGTAGCTGGTTGAATACCGATAGTTCTAGGCATGTCCGGGTTTCCTACCGCACATGCCTTTTTCATTTGATGTAGATATGCATAACAAAACAGCTCAGTGATGCGATTGTTACTCGCTTCACTGAGCTGTTTTTTGTTGTGATGACTTAATTATTCCATTCCGATTAAATTACTTATTCAAGAAATACTCTTCGATATCATCCAGCATTAAGTTTGCTGCTAACACACCACCGGCAGTGTTCCAAATAATATCATTTACTTGTGAGACGTTTCCACTTTTTGATACATGTAGATTTTTAAATAATGGATCTTCAATCCAATCGTTTGTAAGCTTCGTTGCTTCGTTATCCCCTGTTTCATAAGTGAAGTAAAAGAGCACATCCCCGTCCATTGCCGGAATTCGTTCTTTCGTGACACCTCTTTCTGCAAAGTCGTCCACGTCTTGTCCATCAGCACGCGCAAAACCAAGTTGATCTAAAATCACACCTGAGAAAGAGTCTTTATGGTAAATACGGACATCTCCAGCCATAAAGCGGACCATGGATATTTTTTTCTTCGTTTGGTCTCCTAGTTCCGTCCTAATTGTTTCAATACGGTCATTGTAAGCTCCTAGTACTTCATTGCCTTTTTCTTCTTGATTCACTGCTTTCGCATACAACTTAAAGTTTTCTTGCCAATCTCCGCGAAGTGTTTCTGCAAAAACAGTTGGTGCAATTTTGCCTAACTGTTCGTATATCGCTTCGTGACGCATTTTATTACCGATGATTAGATCCGGTTTTAAAGATGCGATTTTTTCTAAGCTTGGTTCTGATTCAACACCTACTGATTCAGTCCCTGTCATATCCATATGATCATACCAAACTTTCTTGTCGGGTGATTGAACTGCACCGACAGGCTGAATCCCCATCGCAAGAAGAGCTTCAGCGCCTTCATTTGTTAAGATTACAATACGTTTTGGAGTTCCTTTGATATCCGTAGAACCCATTGTGTGTTGAACAGTATATGTCTGCTCATCACCTTTTTGTGGCTGTGCACTATCACCTGAATCTTTAGTAGCTCCACAAGCCGATAATACTAGAACACTCATAATGAGAATGAGGGATGCTATTTTTCGCATGTTCATTTTTCCTCCTGTTAATTGAGAATGAAAATCATTTACACTTAGTATCCTATATGCTACTATATTTCATGTCAACAACTAATTGAAATTAATTCTCAATGAAGTGAGGAAATCATGATACATACATCCAAAGGCAAGTGGATTGCTCTAATTTTTAGTAGTTTAGCTTTTGTCTTTTGCTTATTTTCTAGTATTGTATACGGCTACACGGATACAAGCTGGTCCACCGCCTTTTCCGCATTTAAAGAAAATGATGGATCAACTGCACATCTTGTCATTCAAAATGTACGTTTACCGCGTGCATTAATTGCCGCTACTGTTGGAGCTTGCTTAGCCACTTCAGGAGCAATTATGCAATCCATAACGAAAAACCCATTAGCTTCTCCAAGTATATTAGGTATTAATGCTGGAGCTGTTTTTTTTGTCGTAATTGGGGTCGTCTTCTTTCAAGTACAAAGCCTTCAATCCTATATGATTTTCGGATTAATCGGAGCGGCAGTTTCATTCGGTATCGTTTTTGTTTTGAGTAGCGTCGGCAGAGAAGGGTTAACGCCAATGAAACTCGTATTAGCAGGAGCTGCAGTTTCAGCTTTATTCTCTTCTATGACTCAAGGATTTTTAACGATTAATGAAACAGCACTTGATCAAGTATTGTTTTGGCTAGCAGGTTCTGTAGCCAATCGTCCTATCGGTTTATTAATTACAGGGTTTCCTTATATGGTGATTGGATTGCTTATCGCTTTTATAATGGCTAAACAAATGAACCTTTTAGCAATGGGAGACGATGTTGCGTCTGGATTAGGACAGAATGTCATGCTAGTGAAATTTATATTCTCCCTTATCGTTGTTGTCCTAGCGGGTATTTCGGTGGCAATTGCCGGTCCTATCGGCTTCATCGGAATCATTATTCCACATATCGTTCGGTCGTTCGTCGGGATTCAACACCAGTGGGTATTTCCCTTTTGTGCATTATATGGTGGGATACTATTGCTCGTATCTGACATTGCAGCACGATATATTATTATGCCCAAGGAAGTGCCGGTCGGAGTCATGACCGCATTAATTGGCGTTCCATTCTTTATTTATGTGGCAAGAAGGAGATTTGGGGCATGAAAAATAAAGTGACAGTTCGAATAGGAAATGTTGCTTCGTTTATTTTAGATAAAAAATCTTTGTTTATAACGATGATTGCAACATTACTTTTAGGGGTAGTAGCTATTTTATCGATGGGTTCCGGTGATTTTTTCATCTCACCAATACATGTCTTAAAAGTTATTTTAGGTATTGGTGACTCGTTTGACCAAACAATTATCTTCGAATTTCGGCTGCCTCGCATTATGATGGCCATTTTAGTTGGAATTGGATTAGCGACAGCGGGCGCCATTTTACAAAGTGTATCAAGAAATCCTCTTGGTTCCCCAGATATTATCGGGATAACAGCAGGTGCTTCATTTGCCGTTGTATTATTTTTAGCGTTGTTTTCAAATGAAAGTAATGCACTGACAGTAAGCCAAGACTGGATGCCCTTATTTGCTTTTGGCGGAGCGATGATTACAGCCGCAATCGTATTCGCGTTATCTTGGAAAAACGGCATCGCCCCTTTTCGTATGTTACTAATAGGAATCGGGATTTCAGCATTCATGCACGCAGGAACGACAGTACTAATGCTTGTTGGACCAATTCATCAAGCGAGCCAAGCAAACATTTGGATCACAGGAAGTATTTACGGTTCAAATTGGACGGAAGTTCGAATGATCGCGATATGGATTACAATTCTATTCATCATCACGCTTGCCATGACAAGGGAAATGAATGTCTTAGAACTGGGCGATGATTTAGCGAAAAGTGCCGGATCCTCAGTTCAAAGGAGCCGAATTATCTTCCTGTTACTTTGTACCGGCTTGACAGGTGCATCCGTTGCTTTTGCTGGTGGCATTGGGTTTGTTGGGTTAATTGCACCGCATATCGCAAAAAGAATTGTCGGCCCCACCTTTGGTTCAATGGTTGGACTATCGGCGGTCATTGGAGCAATTATAGTGGTTGTTGCGGATTGGATTGCCCGCGTTGCCTTTGCACCGATTGAAGTGCCTGCAGGCGTATGGACGGCCGTAATTGGAGCGCCTTATTTTATTTATTTGCTTATTAAACAACGAAACAGATAAGGGGGAGTAGAAACGAAATGCGGAAAACCTTACTTGTAGCATGCGATGATTTAGAAACAAACTTCCGTGTCAAGCATGTCCTACAAACGAATCAAGTAGCTTTCCATGTAAAAGATTTGATCATGCCAGGGACTAGAGAACGTACGTTACTGGCGCTGAAAGATGTTTTAGGTGCACCAAATCTAGCTGTCACCGCCTCTATAATCGGAAAACGTATTGGATTTTTAGGGGCAATTTTCACCTACGCCTATTTACACTATGGAATGAAATATACAATAAATAGTAACGAAATCGCATGCACGAATAGTAATAATAGTGAGATTTGGCTACCCCATTATTATTTGGGCAGTGTGTATGTATGTGAAGATACAGAAAAAATAAATGCGGAATGGATTGCTACTAATGTCTACGGGAAACTGTTCGCTCCCATAATAGATTCTCTAATTTCAGTGAAAGGCTTATCTAGAAAAACCTTATTGGAAAATTGTTATATTTATATGGTGTGGATTTTCGAGAAGAAACAAGTAGATATAGCTATTTTTCATGAGTTATTAAAACTTTCCGCAGAACAGTTTAATGCTGGCGTCTGTCATCCAATGCGATTATTTAATGAACAGCAAACGACTAGAACCACTTGCTGTTTAAATTATCAACTTCGGAATGAAGTGAAACATTGTAAAAGTTGTCCGTTGATGAAATAGAAGTGAATACTACTGTTTCAGGATCATGATGTTCTTGTCAGCCTCCAAATACACCCGTCCCAGGAACGGCTGATACACCGGAATCAGTCCAAAATCGGCAATATAAAGGATACCCCTAGCATGCATGCGAACCGTAAGTATTGCCTTGATGCTAAGTAAGTCTCGTCAATGGTGGATTTTACCTATTAGCAATAACGCTGAAACCTAGTTTCTTCAGTTTTAACACCAAACCATTCCCCTCCGTTTTTTAGAATCAGTAACCAACATCTCCCCTTTACCCGTGAAAGTTATATTTATAGGTTTGTTAAATCGTTTGCAAACACATCCATTGTATAACCCAGCGTTAACAGAATGTCTTTGGAATCCAGCTTTCGCTTCGGAGTTTTATTTTGACTCACCTGATTTTCTCTATTATTTCCCGTTCAAACATCGACCACGATCCCCTCCTATCAGTTTCTATACCAATCTATTCACCAGTTGGGCTTTCCATCACTTATTCCAGTCACAGGTTTCATTTTCTTCTTATACTATAGAGGGACCTTATGAATCAGGAGGTTGTGTACGGTTGATTTAGCTAATCAAAAAGGAGAGGAAATGTGTATTTTTATAAATCCTTACTACAACATCCAAAGGGCATTCATCAGTTTTTAAGACAGTGGCCTCCCGCAAAAAAGTTGATTTTTATAGCACTGATGGCGACACTCGCAGTTGTTTTGCAATCGGCAGGAGGTTTGCTGCCGGGAATAGGTTATTTCTTCAGTCCTTTTGCCACTGCACCGATTTTGTTGGGTGCGCTGATTTCATTTCGGTCAGGTGTTATGACTTATTTAGTAACAATCTGTTTATTATTTATAATCCAACCAAGTGAGCTGGTGATTTTCCCCTTCACTACAGGATTACTCGGTTTGGGACTCGCATGGACATTCCGCGTTTTAAAAGGGCGTTTCCGGATTTTAATTTCGAATGCTTTACTATTATTTCTAGGCATTTGCATACCCTTGTACGGTTTCGGCTTTCCTGTTTTTGGCCCCATTATTTCTTCCAACATCAACGTGACAGCTTTACTGATTATTATTGGTTTTTCCCTTGTCTACTGCTTGTTATGGATAGTATTCGGACTATTTCTGCTTCGTAAGATCAAAGTGATGTTAGGTCTGCAATAGGAGTTAATATAAGAGGCTGAATCCACATTATATTCAGTCTCTTTTGTTGATATTATAAGTATGTCAGAAAAAACTAACCGGTCTCTAACACGTTGTAGTCAAATTTCTTTAGAAACCCGCCCTTCTGTACCAAAAACGTCAATACCATCAATTTCTACGGTAAGCTGATCTAACTTATGTTCCAGGCTATTAATAATAAGTAATTTTTCATCCAATTTTTCTTCGTAATCCACTGACTTGGCCAATAGCTCTTTTATTTGATGGTCTAGTTGTATTAGTGCTTCAGAGTCTATACTAGGCGTACTTATTGAAGTGAGTGTATCGGGACCGGATTGACTATCGCTCTTTTGGTTCCGATCTTTTCCTACTAACGCAATAGCGTCACTATGCTTTTTATTTTGTTCTTTTAAATCTGATATTTCACGTTGGAGTTTCCCTATAATATTGTTTTTTTCTTCTATCTCTATTATTGAATGCTTTCTCATTTTCTCATACTGGGCACGCTCTTTTTTAGTACTATCTAACTTTTTTATTTGGATATATAATTGTTTATTTGCTTCTTGAATGAAATCAACCAGCTTATATTCGAGCTGTTCTATAGTCGCTTTATTATTTAGATTTTTTTCTTCTATTGCAATAACGTCGGTATGCTTTTTATTTTGTTCTTTTAAATTCGATATTTCATGTTGAAGTTTTCCTATAGTATTATTTTTTTCTTCTAGTTCTATTAGTAAATGTTGTTTCTCTTTCTCGGACCGGGTACGCTCTTTGTTGTCTATGTCTAACTTCTCCAAGTGCGAGTGTACTTGTTTATTTTCTTTTAGAATGAGATCAACAAGCTTATATTCGAGCTGTTCTATAGTTGTTTTGTAATTTAGACTTTTTTCTCCTATTGCAATAGCCTCAGTTTGCTTTTCATTTTGTTCTTTTAAATTCGATATTTCATGTTGAAGTTTCCCTATAGTATTATTTTTTTCTTCTAGTTCTATTAGTAAACGCTGTTTCACTTTCTCAGATTGGGTACGCTCTTTGTTCGCTATATCTAATTTTTCCAGTTGGGAATGTACTTGTTTATTTGTTTCTTGAATGAGATCAACAAGCGTATATTCGAGCTGTTCTATAGTCGTTTTATTATTCGCAAGTTTTTTATGAAGAGAAGTAACTTGCCTGTCATGTTTTTTGTATCTTTGTTGATCCGTATTGGCTCCGTCTTTCAATTTATTAATAACTTCGGTTAACTGTTTGCTAATTGGTAGTAGATCTGTTTTTGTTTTCTGAAAGGTATCAATAGAAGTGATGTATCTTTTCCCTTGTATCCCTTGCAACTGGAAAGGCCCTTTATAATCACTAGCCCGCTTTTCAAATTCTTGATTTAACTTAACTAACTCTTCAGCTAAATCCTTTTTTTCTTTTGTCAATTGTATATTTTCTAGCTCAAGGTTTTCTACTACTGAATAGTGATAGCTATCTTGATATTTTTTCACTTCCGATTTATATTTAGCTAATTCCGCCTTTAAAAAAATGATCATTTGCTGAAGTTGTAGGGGATCGTTATTTTTTATTTTTTCACTATTCATGTCAGTACCTCCTATCGCAAATGTTTCCGAGACAAGGTTGCAACAGATGACATTAGAACTTTTCTTTTAGTAACGCGATGACCTTCTCAAATTCTTTTTTGTTATCCTCTATGATCTGATCCAGTTCCTCTAAAATCTTCTCATGTGAATCGTCATTCACTTCTCCATGAGTTCGCTGCACTCCGTTCATAAATAAATAGCTAAGCACCATATTCAATGTGCTTTTCTCCAAAAAGACAAAGCTATTGTTGTCCTCCTGCTTTTCTTCTTTCCGTTCTTTAAGCTGATCTTTCATAAATTGGTGAATTACATTTTTTACGAATATGTCCGGCTCTTTTCCGGCTGCATTATCCATTTTCATCCCCCTGTATACGAACGGTTCCATTGAGATTGATCGGGTTGATTACAGCGATTCCATCTTTTAATTGATCACTATACATTAATGCCGTGATACTGCCTGCATAAGATTCCTTAGGAGACCATGTAATTTGGAAGTTTGAAAATGATATGGTCTCATTAGGTTCAATGGATGTTCTCCCTAAAGGTTTAAGCCAAAATTCCTCTTTATTCGTTTTTTCATTCATACGTTGCCATCCATCTGCAACCTTCAACGACTGCTTAAAGTTTTCATAAACGTACCTCCCTGAAAAGGAGAAGGGAGATTCCTTTGAAACCTTTATACACACAGTAGGATTTGTGATTGCCTGATTCCCCGTATTATGTATATGGTAAGATCCAAGACATAGGCTCTCCTGTTCAGGATTGTGAGAGATGTCCAGTGAATAGGTAAAATAGCTTATTATTGTCAATCTTGCAGGATCACTCAGCCCTTCTGCCAACTCTTTAATTTCATGTAAGTATGATTTTGTTTGATGCTGAAGCTTCATAATCCTCATTTCCACTTCATTCTTTTCGCGCGTCACCATTCCCCACCCCTTTTCTCAAAAAAATAAAGAGAGGAATTCCCTCTCTTTAAGATATGTTTGGGGCTTAACCATTATCACTTTTAGCCAATATTAGTGGCAGCAATTGCCGTGGCCGTCATCAGGGAAAATGGCATGGCATTGTTTCGGGCGAAGTGGCGCTGGGCAAGCAGTCGGTAACTCTTCCCTTGGTTCACAGAAATCAGCCAAAAACTCGACAGTTACCGGGAATGTCGATTGGATGCTTTGGCAAGTAGTTACTGCAATGGTGAGACCAGTGAATGTGATTGTACCACTAGTAGGTGTACCACCAGTAGGAGGAGTTGAGAGAGTTCCAGGAGAACACACGAAACAGTCTATATCCGTGAACGTTATTGAAACATCCGTTCCTTCCGGCGCGCACAATGTGATTTGTTCACAGCGGGAAATCAACAGAGTTGGATTTACAGCTGCTGTTGGAAGTACGCTAGTGAACACCAAACCGTTTGGTAAAGTCACGATAAGTCTAACCACAAAGTTCTTACGGATATTGAGCTGCTGGAGAACAACATTCTCTCCATCAATGCAAAATACGCGATTCTCCCGTCCTAAGATCACGACCGGAGTAGTTGGATCAGGCGTCACCTCACATGTAACGATTGCACCTGCAAACGATGTACCTGCTGGTACCGTAGGAGTAAATGCAATTGCTCCTATTGGAGTAACGTCAAACGACATTTCTTTTACAATCCAGTCGTACACCTTGTCGACATTTATACAAATTAATTCTTGACCTTCGCACAGCTTCTTTTCTTGCATCTTTGCAGACACCTCCAAGTTTTTTTATCTTTCGTTCGTATCATATGATGTAAAAAAACTAGTGTATGGGCAAATTTTGGCTAATCAAAGTATTTTAGAAATTTTACAACCAAGGGAAATAGAATGCTATAAGCGGCATATTGTCACCTAATGAAAACACCATTAATAGTATAGTAATGTATTGCAAAGGGGTGAAAAGAGATGGGAGATTCTAAGTTATACTCCTCTCATGACATTGAAAAGCTCAAACAGAAAGTCGCTACCTATAAGGACACCTTAACTGCATTGAAAACGGGAAATTCAATTGACGACTATCTTTTTATGAAAAGCGAATTTAATGGTTTGAAAACGCAAATCTCAAATTTAGAAGGAATAATGAATGAAAAACAAAGTACACAGATAGAGGAGTATGAACAACAAGTTAAAAGTTTTTCGGGTCAGATTGACTCCCTTAACCAAATCGTCAAGGAGTTGGATCAAGATATTTCATTAATCATGAATAAATTAAAGAAAGGTGATTGTGATAATCTTTTAGAAGAAATAATTACTCCGGGAGATATACAAGATTCCTTAAACTCCGTAAAAGAAAACGAGGAGAATGAAGTGAAGCATATAAAAGTAGAAGCTACTAAAACCACAGACCAAACTTCCAATCCTTCTATTCGAAATTCGAACCTTCCACCATCCTATAAACAGCTCCGAAAGTTTGTAAATGAAGCGCAAACTATTGAAGATCCACCAGCCAGTCTGACACCTTCAGAAAGCATTGCTATTCAGAAAAATCATCAAGAAGAGCGGCAGCATTTCAAAAAACAAAGTTTCCCTTCAAACGGTATCCATCCTAATCAGACATATTATGGTCACTACAGAAACAGTGCTACTCAATCAAGCATTACTATAAACAAGACTTCATTGGGAAAACCATTCCCAGTAATAGTGAATAGAAACAAATCCTTCATTTTAACTGATGGCGATCCTGAACAAAATTACGAAGACATTAATGATTTTCATAAAGTAGCGCCAAATGAGATTTCTGATCAAGTGGATAATGTAGCTTCAATCGAGGTGGAAAAGGCACCAAATGAGATTCCAGAGGAATTGAATAATGTAGCCTCAATTGAACAGAAAAAAGCACCAATCGAGGCGGAAAAAGAGCCCTATGAGATTTCTAATGAACTGAAACGACAACAACATAAAAACAAAGAGACGTCACGTCTTTTCAACCTCTTTCGCAAGAAGCAATAATTTCCTTTCATATGGAACTTCTGAAACCAACGAATCGCGTACCCTATTTACAAAAGCCGCCTTGACTTAGTGTCAAGGCAGCTGTTGTTTAAACTTAAAAATCTAGTGAAATTCAACTATACAAACAGCGTCGTTTCGGAACTTGCACATATGTTTCAAGAAAGCCGTATTACGCTGCAATAAATTAAAAACTGTAATAAACAAGTTGAATGCCCGTCCGCCCTGCTTTCTCATGAATAGAATAGCAGAGAAAGGAGGTGTTAACATGTCTTATAATAATTCTCGAAAGCATGGATGTGGTGGATGTGGTGGATTTAATCACGGTGGTTCTGCTTGCAACCGGATTGATACTGGAGAGGTCAGGTGCAATTTTGGACCATTCACAGCTATTGATGCGGCTTGTATCAATCCGCGGGCTAACACCGGTTCAATTATCCCGTTTGCTTCTGGTTTAGTCCCTGTCGCTTTGACTTCTCTCGCTGGCGGATTGGTTGGGATTCCCTTTTTCATTGGATTTGGCACTGCCATTCCAAGTCCAGTCGTTCTTGGTGCAACGATAAACTTGACAGGTCTAATAAACGAAGCTTTTTCAGTACCCCGTACAGGTAGCGTAACCGCTATTTCCGCATCATACACTTTAACAGCTGCATTGAGTGTTCCTGCTGAAACTGCAACGGTCACTGCTCAAATTTATCGCGCACCGGCAGGAAGTAACGTCTTCACTCCTACAGCTGCTCGTGTAGATCTAGCCCCACCACTAACGGGCCTATTAACTATAGGTACGACACTTTTTGGAGCGTCTTCGAGCTTCGCACCAGTATCGGTATCAGTAGGTGATCGTTTGCTGATGGTCTATTCAATATCTGGAACGACTTTAGCCACTACGGCTATAGGTACCGCAAGTGCAGGTATAACTATCGAGTAATAGCACACTACTATAGAAACAAAGACCAAGAAAAAATGTACAGAAAAGATTTTTATGCCCCTTTCCTCTCAACAATGAAAAGGGGCTTTTTTTATTTCTACTTTTACGAGCGCTATTTCAGTCTAAAGACAGTTAGATATTGGAATCAATTATTTGATTTCGACAGTTTCGATAATAAATTAAAGTAAAAAAGCAAACCGCCCTTCACACAATAATGGTCGAATTGCTTTTAAATTTCATAGGTGGTTTCATTGTTTTCTAAATTTGAAGATAAACTATGAAAGTATTCATCCTCTTTTTGTTTGTTATCGATTAAATGAATCCTACTACTTTTAATAATCTGATGAATGAAATCCTTTTCATCATGTACTGATTTATTCAAAACGGAAAATATTTACTTCGCAAATCCTCCGCAACTATCTAAAATGGTTATCACTGTTTTGTTCACCAAAATGAAAAACGGCATTTTTTTCAACCTTTCAAAAATGATAATCATCCTATAAGAAAAGGCCTCTCACCCGTTCAAGCAAACGGATGAGAGGCCTTACTACAATAAAGAAATTTAAATGTTTGGTGAGGATATATATTAATAACTCAAGCTCCTGCCTCTTTCAGACATTTCATGGGCTAGGCGGATGATTGAAACTGCCAACTCTGCATACGTCGCTTCCCGATCGGGGTTAAAGTGATTTTGCTCAGTTTTTAATAATCCCAGTGAGGTTGCTAAGGCAACGTAGCCCGTGTATTCAGTTCGAACCTTATTTGCATCGGCAATTTCAAGTTTATAGATATTGCTTTGTTTAGCTGCTTGTTCAAGCCCTAGAGCACGTATATACCAGGCTGCCAATTCTTCTCTTTTGACAGGGGTATCAATATCAAAGCTCTGATTGTCCGGTTTAATAATGCCCATTTCAACCGCTCGTTCAATCGCTTGATACAACGGGTGTTTGGCATCTATATTATCAAAAGTTTGATTCGTGTTTTCGTTTTCATAATAATATCTGCCGGCATAAATATAAGTGAGTGAACTCATAATCATTTTTATTGCTTCCCCTTTCGATATAGGGGCGTCTCCATTGAATTTTTTAGCGTCTTTTACGTCTAACACATTAGCATTTATAAGATAATTAAGTTCCTCTTCTGCCCAAGGATGTGAAATGACAGTTGTATTTCCCCTTTCATACAGGCTATTCCATTCTCCTGTGTTGGCATCTAAAAAACTAAATGGTTCTTCGTTAAATACAGGTAGATAAACGAGATCATAGTGATGATTTTTCTCGTTGTTCCCTTGTTTCATATAAGTCAGTTTAACACTTAGGTTCTTCTTCAAAATAGCTTTTGCATCTTCCTCGGAAATAACTTTATCGCTAGATGGCCAGTTTTCCACTTCTTGATAATTAACGTTAAAGCTGCTTAAAGAGCCATCAGCGGATACACCTATACTAATTTGATCGCCCATCACCACAATGCCATCTACAATTCTTGGGAAAGAAAAATGATAAGCACCTGTTCTTTCTTCAAAATATGGTTCTTCTACAGGCATAGCATAGTTGTGTAAATAGGACGGAGCATATTCCTTCGCATATTTAACCGCTTTAGCCAGAGCTTCCTTTTGAGTGAAAGTGTTCCCTTTATCAGGTTTTTCTCCAATATCCTCTAGAATTTGGCTTGTAATATCATAGTATTGAATAATCTCACCGGTGTCTTTATTAATCTCCAAATGTGTTCCTGATCCGCCATTCGCATATTCATACATGTATTGAATACTGATGACTGCCTGTCCATTATAATTTTCCCTCTCATCGATCGATTGAACGCTTAGTTTGACTTTGTCGGATTTAATGGACAGAAATTGTGCGGCAATTTCCTTCGCTTCTTTCAATGTGATTCCGTCCTGTTTTGGCGGCAGTGGATTGGCTACGATCTTTTCAATCTTTGTTTTTTCGGGAAAGCTTGCCGAGTAACCGTTGGCAGTTAGCCACTTACCTGAAGACGCGTGAATCCCTTGCAATTTTGTTGAGGGTTGGTAAACAAGCTCGACACGGCGATCTCCTGTTTGGTAATCGGTATTGACTTGATATTGCAACTCAACAGAAAGATTTTCCTTAACTTTCTTTACAATCTCATTTTCGTCTTTTATGCCTTTTACATCGTCATAAGTGTTTGCGTCCGCCTTTACCGGGTTCCTGTAAAAACTAACGATTTCACCATTTCCAAGAACAGATACTTCTATTCTTTGGTCAGCAATGGATACTTGATTTTTCGTACGGGCAAAAGAGAATGAGTAACGAATTGGTTCTGTTATTATTTGTTGTGGAAAGTAGTTGAAAGGATTTGCTTCTTGTTGATATCCCTCTCCATTTAGAAACTTCTTAACAAAGCTATCCGCTATTTTTCCAGCTTCCTCTTTTGAGACCTTTGCGGGGAATAAAGCATCTGCTCCAGAGGGAGGCTGATAGTAAAACTGTTCAATTTCCAAATCTTCTCCGACAAACCCGATATTACCGTGGAACTGCTTGCCTTTGATCGTCTTTGAGAAGGATAGATCATAACGCACCCGTTCATCATCAGGATAAATGTGACTGCCGCTCATATGGAAATCATTGCTCGTTAAAAAGTCAAACTGCTTTGGAAACACGGAATGGAACTTCTTAATTAAATCATTTTTTGTAAACATCGTTTCTGAAGAGGCGACTTGAATTTGTACTCTTTCAGGTTGCTCACTCACTGTAGGTGAAGCATTTGCAATAGACGAAAACATTCCTAAAGATAATACGGAAGATGATAATACAATACCAACTTTCTTTAAATTAGCCAAAATATCCCTCCTAATTTAGTAACCTCTAAATTGTACAATAAATTCCATGAATTGTGAATGAGAGATTTTATATTGATAGATTCTTTATGAAAACCCCTTTCCAGCATTGAATACTACTCTTCGCCTTTTCTATTGGTAATTGTAGACAATTCTATTGATAGTATGATTGCTGGAGGTCGAACATGCCTATTTTTTTATTTGATTTGCTCGTGAATATACTTAAAAAAACACCTTTTTCACGGATTCATCCCCGTAAAAAGGTGTTCGGCGTACTATTATTTTTTTTATTTCACAATTCCACACGCAATACGATCGCCGGAATTACCGGACGGTTGGGTTTTTCCATCATCCGCTGTCGCGTGGATGACAAGGGCTGTCCCGCCTTCTTGTAACAAGGAATTATCTTTTCCGCTTTCCAATGTGACATGCTCAGCCAAAAACTCATCCTCTACTGTTCCATCCTCACCGACTTCTAGATTAGGTAGATCGCCCGCATGCGGTCCTTCTTTCTCTTCCAGTCCATGGCTGGCGCCAGTCGGGTTGAAATGTCCGCCCGCTGATTCAAAATCTGGGGCTTCACATTTCCCTGCCTCATGAAAGTGAAATCCGTGGAGGCCTTCAGGCAAATCCGTCGCATTCACCTTCACCCGAACACCGCTATCTTCCTCAGTCAATTCCGCTGTTCCAACCGACTTTCCGTTGCTTTTCACCAAGTCCACAGTTGCAAAAGTTAATTCTTCATCACTCATCTCATCCGCTTTAGACGGGTCAGCGCTATCCGCATCCTTTCCATCAATAGCTTCCCCGTCCGTTTCGGTAGCCGGAGCCGGGTCATCTTTACCGTCACCGCAAGCCGCAAGGACCATAGCGAGAACAAATACCGAAAGTAATAGTAACCATTTTTTCATTTTCACACTCTCCCTCAAGTTAAGTAGCAACACCTTTACAATTCACTCTATTTAGCAAGTTAAACGTGAATTGAAGAATTTGTTTTAATAAGTTATGAAAGTCTAGTTTAAATCAACATAAATATGGCAATAAGGTTATTTTGATATAATGCATGACACCCAAATATACATGAAAATGCTTGCCTATGTAAATGTCTAATATTCTGATTCCTTAACTATTTCTAAAGTTATTCCGAGAAAATAAGTACAAGTTGTAACACTTTCAAATACTATTAATATAATAACAATAGACAATATGAAAGGAGGTGAGAATATGTGTGATAATAAATATGAAGGCAAGTGTAGACACTACAATGAAGACAAATGTGGAGAAAAACGTAAAAATCATTATTGCAAATGTGAAGACAAATGTAAGGATAAAGAAAAATTCAAACCTATGGTATTAACAACGGGTGTATTGAATACCGTTGTTGGTCAAACAGCAGCTCATATTGAAATAGCGAACCTTGATCCAGTTGAAACATTTCAAGCAAGGGTACAGGTTATAAATTGGAACAGTGGTAGTCCAGTAATTCTGCTCAATCAATTAGTAACTCTTTTACCGAATCGACACATTGTCTTAACTCAAAACGTTGCTCCATTCCACTATGAAGTTAGAATTTTCCATCCCGGAAGTCCGAATGTTATTGCCAATACTTTTGCAATAAATGCAGCAACTTTCACCCTTCCTGGTTTAACTTTCAACCAAAAAGACCTCATGAAGTTGGACATACCATCTGTTTAATTTCAAATTGACCAATAAATAGTCCGGAAATAGTAAGTTGTTCTGTGCTATTTATTCCCCGCTTCGTTCTTGTGGAGTAGTATGTTGAAGTAGAAGGCCGTTTATTGAAGACAATTTAAAGACTTATGTATTCAAAACATGTAAGTAATTCTGAATTTAATAAGGCGGCATTTTGTTTGATTTTGAACGAAATGTCGCCTTTCCTTCATGAATTGTTGGCTCACTTCCCGACGAAACACTTCGCCTGCAAAATTCGTATCGATGTTTGAGGTGTCTTCAATATAGCTAGGAAAAACCAGCGCAGGCGCCTTTCATGTGGTCGTAGAGGCAAGGAGTGTGAAATCTATAGTTCGGTCTATTCAGTTCAAAAAGCATAAAAAAAAGGAACAGGCACGTTTGTCGACCTGTTCCTGTTCCTATCATATTGATTAAACCGTTATCTCACATTCATTCATTAATTTCGGACTAGATAATCGAATGCACCTAAAGCGGCACTCGCACCTGATCCCATTGAAATAATGATCTGTTTATGCGGACTATCTGAGCAGTCTCCTGCAGCAAATACGCCAGGTACGTTTGTCGCTCCACGCTTATCGACAACAATCTCGCCAAATTTATTGCGTTCAACTGCGTCACCTAGCCAATCCGTATTCGGCACAAGACCAATTTGAACAAATACGCCAGCTAGTTCGATATGTTGTTCCTGGCCTGTGTCACGCTCAATGTAAGTAATACCATTTACGCTATCAGTACCGGTAATCTCCTTCGATTGAACATTCTTCAGAACAGTAACATTCGGCAAACTGTAAAGACGCTCTTGTAGAACAGAATCGGCCTTCAACTCAGGCATAAATTCAAGAACGGTTACATGGTTTACAATTCCTGCAAGGTCAATTGCTGCCTCGATACCGGAATTACCGCCCCCAATAACAGCGACATCTTTCCCTTCAAACAACGGACCGTCACAATGCGGGCAGTATGCGACCCCTTTATTTCTAAATTCAGCCTCGCCAGGTACACCGACATTGCGCCAACGCGCCCCTGTTGATAGGATGACAGATTTACTTTTAAGAATAGCGCCGTTTTCCAATTCAATCTCGATAAGATCTTTCTTTTCCAATCGTTTCGCACGCTGTAAGTTCATCACATCGACGTTATACTCTTTCACATGTTCCTCAAGACTAGCAGCAAGTTTAGGACCTTGAGTACGATTCACACTAATAAAGTTTTCAATCGTAGCTGTATCTAAAATCTGACCACCGAAACGATCAGCAACTATCCCTGTACGAATACCTTTACGTGCCGCATAAATTGCTGCACTCGCACCCGCAGGTCCACCGCCGACAACGAGTACATCATACGGATCTTTATCCGAGAATTCTGACGCGTCTGGTTCGCTATCCATTTTGCCGAGGATTTCTTCAAGTGACATACGCCCGCTGGAGAACGGTTCTCCATTTAGGTGTACTGTCGGAACAGCCATGATTTTTTTGCTTTCCACTTCATCTTTAAACGCTGCACCATCAATCATCGAATGCGTAATACCAGGGTTTAACACACTCATTAGGTTAAGTGCTTGTACGACTTCCGGGCAGTTTTGACAGCTTAAACTAATATACGATTCAAAGTAGTATTCTCCCTCAATGTTTTTCACTTGCTCGATAACTTTCTCGTCCACTTTAGGTGCTCTGCCACTCACTTGCAATAAAGCAAGAACAAACGAAGTGAATTCGTGGCCAAGTGGGATACCAGCAAAAATAACGCCTGTATCTTCACCGATACGATTGACACTAAAGCTTGGTGTTCTTTCTAATTCTGCTCTTTCTACTTTAATGCGGGATGACATCGTGGCCAATTCATCCACCAGCGCCACCATGTCACGCGAAATCTTATCAGATCCCGCGCTAACTTTAAGAAGCACATCGCCTTCCATCATTTCAAGATATTGGGCTAATTGTCCTTTTATATCTGCGTCTAGCATCATTACATCTACTCCTTATATTTTCCCTACAAGGTCAAGGCTTGGTTTAAGTGTTTCTTCGCCTTCTTGCCATTTTGCCGGACAAACTTCACCCGGGTTGTTACGAACATATTGTGCCGCTTTAATCTTGCCAACAAGAATGCTTGCATCCCGACCGATGCCGTCTGCATTGATTTCAGCTGCTTGAACGATGCCGTCCGGATCGATAATGAACGTACCGCGTTGTGCAAGGCCTGCTCCTTCGTCTAGCACATCAAAGTTGCGTGAAATTGTTTGTGCAGGGTCACCGATCATAATATATTCGAGTTTACTAATCGCCTCTGAGTGATCATGCCAAGCCTTATGTGTGAAATGTGTATCCGTTGAAACGGAATACACTTCAACACCTAGTTCTTTTAATGTTGCGTATTGGTCTTGAAGATCCCCAAGTTCAGTAGGGCAAACAAATGTAAAATCTGCCGGATAGAAACAAACGACACTCCACTGTCCTTTTAGGTTTCCTTCTGAAACCTCGATGAACTCACCAGTACCGCTATTGTAAGCTGACGCTGTGAATGGTAGTATTTCTTTTCCAATTAAAGACATAAAAAATTCCTCCTAATGTGTTATTTGCTTAGTTAGTTTAGGTCATATCGTCAAAACCTAAACCGAAGTAATAATTATAATTTTACTATCACTACTAAACAATAATAATTCTAATACCATAATCATTATTATATAAAGATTATTTTTTGTCAACAATAATACTCGAATTATCGTAATAGCTGTCTTATCGCTGTAATAACGGTAGAAACAATAGTGAATAATTGCTTATATATACTCTGCTTTTATCCTTTCGAAATGAAAAAAGGGGAATTTTGGTGCATCCTTCACATTCTCATTTAGACCATTTTATTATCGATTAATCATTATATAAAATGTAAAGAGGTGCTTAGTTGAATTCAGTCCGCGGTCATTAACAAAAGGATTTGAAAAAGGACTCTCAACAATTCAATAAATTGTTGAAAGCCCTACATATACGAATTTGTGTTAGTGCTCATGACCAATAAAATGTCCACGGGTTTGCTATGTTTTGTAAAGCTGATGGTGTCTTTGAGCCGTTCATTCATAGTTTTTTATAGGTAGACCACTTCTCGATATTTCTGAACGTAATATTTAATATTGAATAACGTTAGATCGTTTAGACCATTCAATTTAGATGTCCAATAAGTAATGCGACACGTTTGCATAGCACTTTGATGATGCCTTTCGCAAAAGGAATAAACTGGTTTATTGGACCAAATCTATTAGTATAGGCCCTCTTTTTAGTCTTTTGTCAATTATTAGTTAGGACTCCTGGAGTGTTTTTTATTTGTGACAAAGGTTAATATTTCCATAAAAACTTGTTACTTGACCGTTACACTCTTGTTATTTTCTTTTGTTATTGTTGTTAATAAGCAGAAGGGGCACTGCTAAATTATTCGATTGAAAAGCTTCATATAGGATAGTTAAAAAATGCCCCTGGTTATAGGCTCTTGCCTGAAAAGGAGGTAGAGGTACATAACGACTTAACAGAATGAGTGTTATTTCAATTCTTTATGTAGTAGTCGAAATTAAAAAAATCCAGAAAAAAAGAGGGAGTTTGATGATTCTTGGTTAAAGAAACTAATCAAAAAGAAAAGAACACGAACAAGAAGATTTTACCGTTTGTAATGTCAACCTCAATGCTAACAGCTGCTATTTTTGGTGCAGGCGGCTCAGCTTTTGCAGCTGAAAAGGGTGAGGATACAGAGTTTAAAAATCACGGTGCAGAGGTTTCATCTTTTGCAACAAGCATTCCAGGTTCACCTGAAAAAGGAAAAATAATGCGTACAATTGCAAATAAAAATTTACAGGAAAAAGCACCGAATGAAGACGAATCGGATGTTCCTGTTGATGAAGATGAAGCAACTGATTTACCTGTTGATGAAGACGATGCAACTGACGCACCTGTCGATGAAGATGAAGCGACAGATGGTCCTGTTGAGGAAGACGATGCTACGGATGCACCTGTAGTTGAAGACGAAACAACGGATCTTCCTGTTGATGAAGACGATGCTATATATGCACCGGTAGTTGAAGACGAAACAACGGATCTTCCTGCTGATGAAGACGATGCTACGGATGCACCGGTAATTGAAGACGAAACAACAGATGTTCCGGTTGATGAAGACGATGCTACGGATGCACCGGTAGTTGAAGACGAAACAACGGATCTTCCTGTTAATGAAGACGACGCTACGGATGCACCGGTAGTTGAAGACGAAACAACGGATCTTCCTGTCGATGAAGACGATGCTACGGATGCACCGGTAGTTGAAGACAAAACAACGGATCTTCCTGTCGATGAAGACGATGCTACGGATGCACCGGTAATTGAAGACGAAACAACGGATCTTCCTGTTGATGAAGACGAAGCTGCGGACGAAAATGTGGTTGAAGAAGAACCTACAGAGGAGCCTGCTGACGAAGACGAGTCAACAAATGAAACTGATGAAACAGAAAAGCCAGCTGACGATAATATCAATGAAGATACTACGTCAACTGACCAATCTATCGATAGCACTATTATAACAGACGAGCAAGTAAATGAATATAGATCAGTCATACAAAATTATGGAAGTTTAATTGATTACTACGATTTCCTAATTCAAGAACATCTTGGTATGATCTTACCAGATGAAGATGGCAATGTAGATGAAGTCCCTGTTGATGGCGATGATACTGCAGAAGTGCCTGCCGAAGATCTAGCTGATGAAAATGTTGATGGCGACGATGATGCGGAAGTGCCCGCTGAGGATCTAGCTGATGAAAATGTTGATAGCGATGATGTTGCAAAAGTGCCTGCTGAGGATCTAGCTGATGAAAATGTTGATAGCGATGATGATGCAGAAGTGCCTGCTGAAGATCTAGCTGATGAAAATGTTGATGGCGACGATGATGCAGAAGTGCCTGCTGAGGATCTAGCTGATGAAAATGTTGATAGCGATGATGTTGCAAAAGTGCCTGCTGAGGATCTAGCTGATGAAAATGTTGATAGCGATGATGCTACGGAAGTGCCCGCTGAGGATGTAGCAGAAGAAAATGTTGGTGGCAACGATGCTGTTGAAGAACCTGCTAAAGAAACTGTTCAAACAACGGTTTGGGACAAATTAGTCGGTTATTACCAACAAGTTGCTACAGCTTACAACTCTTTATTTAGTTCACTAAAAAAGTAAAATAACAACTAAATTACAATTTAATAAATTACTTAGCGGGAAGTAATATCATTCCCTGCCTGAACCGTATGATTTACGTTTGATTAAATTAAGAACTTAATGTTGATAAACATTTGAGCCCTTGGGAACTCTGTTATGAGTTTCAAGGGCTCTATTAAATTATATCAACTTCTACTTATTTCATAAATTTCTGCATAAAATATAACCTCATGGCATCAGAAACAGATAGCTGGAAGTTTTTTTAGACATTCAATTTCACCTATCCTCTTAACCACCTCCTTTTTTACTTTATTTTTCCACCCTTGCAATCATTCATTGGTCTATAGTTTTTTCACTGATCGGTTGAGTACATACTGAATACCTAGACCTGGTTCATCAAAATATGGAGAAATTCCCCGGGCCTGCTCTCTATAAGATTACGCCCATGCTGGGCACACAAAAAGCGTCCCCCATCTGATTGGAGTGACGCTTTTTCTTCTAGATATGACGAGGTTACATCATGCCGCCCATAAGCTCGCCAAGTAGTTTATAATAATTTAATTTCATCGGAAATTGTCAGAAAGTCCTCTATAATGACTAGCACAGAAAAGTTAGCGTAATTGGTATGGCTAATTCTAATGACACAGAATCACATTTCAATCGGAACTATTGGATATGGAACATGGACTCTTTCGTTCATGACTCTATTTTGATAACCTTTTATTTTACCTTCAAAGATCAATTGAAAATCCGCTGAATCAGGCAAGTCACTTGGTTCAATCAGAGAAAGATCTTTTTCAAATTCAATGGCCTTACTTTCCTTTAGGACAGATGCAACAAACTGTGAACAGAAGAAAGCATTCTTTCTTTTTATCGGTGTTTTAAACAACACACCAAATAATCCTATGAAATTATATCGATAATGTTCTTTTTTGGCAGCTATTTCAAGGATATATTGAGACATCCTTTGAAATTCATCATTTGTTATTGTTAAAGAATAGATTGCACAATGTGCTTGTTTAAATAAGACGGAATGAATATCTTCTTTAACGAATCCTCCAATAAAAGGGTTTTTCGCTGTTTTTCTACCAAAACTATATACCTCAATTAATTCTGTATCAAAGGCGATTGAGGCATGATTATAGTTTTTTTTAGTATAAGACTTAATCAGCCTTGTTAAAATCGTTCCTGTATCAGTTAAAAGGATATAAACCTTTTTTTCGCTGATCATGATCCTCACCTTTTATCTTTGTAAATACAATTTAGTAATGTGTAAAGCAGGTGGTATCACACCTACTTAGTTAATTATCATCCTTGAGCATCTTCGTTACTTTTGTATTCTAAAAGATCACCGGGCTGACATTCTAAAGCCTTACAAATTGCCTCTAAAGTGGATAATCGAATCGCTTTTGCCTTCCCATTTTTCAAGATAGAGAGGTTCGCCATCGTGATTCCAACCCTCTCCGAAAGTTCCGTCACACTCATTTTTCGTTTAGCAAGCATCACATCAACATTGATTATAATTGCCATATTATTCACCTCAGCTTAGACTATTAAATCATTTTCCTCTTTTATATCTATGGCTTCTTTTAAAAGCCTTTGGAGAACAGCAGCAAATACGGCAATCACCACGGAAGCAAAAATAGGGACCATTCCGACTATGATGAGACCCGGGGCGTCGTCTACCTCCGCCATGATATAGACGAATGGTAGGGCTACCAAGTATAAGCCACTGATTAAGATGGCACAGTTTTTGATTTTCTTTAAAGCTCTTACAGATAATTTCGAGAAAGCTTGGTTCTTGTCAATATAGCTTAGAAGGTTAAAAGATTGATACAAAGCGAAGTAAAATGGGATTGCCGAAACATACATAACCATTAAAATGCCATATACCACAAAAGCCAAATCTGAACCTCTTTCTGCTGCTTCATTTGCTTCACTCACTATCTGGGGCAACAAAAATAGACATAAAGCAAGAACAGGAATTCCCATAAGAATAACAGCTATCTTTAAAAAGAGTGTTGATCCTCGTTTCATAAAAAGCACCTCACATATTTATTGTTAATTTGATTTTAACACTCGGTTTATCGTTTTGCAATAAATATTTATCCAATTTCATTCCTTTATTATTGTTATATCTTTTTAAATTTGGACAAAAATAAAAAACATTCCCCATAACAAAGAAATGCTTATAACTTTAAACTATTCAATTGTAAGCATACTCCCCACCTTCTCTTAATTTCTGGCACAGGTGAAATTGCAGCAAGACTAGCCGCTAGCGTATGTTGTGCGCAATAAAAAAAACGAATGGGTCATTCCCTAGCCTAGTCCATCACCCTTGATTCCTCCGACGCTGGTGCGGAAAATGATTCAATGCCTTTTCAGGTTCCCCGACCCTAATTTAGTGCTAATAGAACTTTTCTAATCATATTTTAAAAAAAGAAAACAATATAAAGGAGTGTAAAGTTAGTTGAGAAAAATTAAGGTTGGTTTACGGCCCATAGTAAATAACATAAATTTACCCACTGTTTTGAAAACAACTATACTTCCGGGTGACTCAATTGAAAGATTATTCATTGCAACCCAGGTAGGTGAGATTTTGTACATAGGAAACGGAGTTATAAGAACTTTTTTAGATATTCGCCTGCGAATTATAAAACTAGGTGTTTCTGGTGGTGGATATGATGAACGGGGATTGCTAGGTCTAGCGTTTCATCCCGATTTTTATAATAATGGTCTATTTTATCTTCATTATTCAGTAGCGGGAACACAAGGTCCAGGTGCTCATCCTGAACCTTTTGAGCCTAACCCGTGTGATCCCATAACTTTAACACTAAGGTGGATTAACAGAGAAACTCAATATGATCATATTGATACAGTTGAAGAATGGATTTTACAATCGAGCGGTCAACCTCAAAAACGACGGACATTACTTAACTTAAGAAGACCATTTTCAAATCATAATGGGGTCAATAGCTTAAACTTCTCACCTGAAACTGGAAAACTTGTTTTAACAACCGGAGATGGTGGATCAGGCTATGATCCATTTAATTTAAGTCAAAACGATATGGAGATAGCTGGGAAAATAATTGAAATAGATGTGGGTAAGAATACATTTATCTATAATCCACCCGTAGTCACACGTTTTAATGAACTTCCCGTACCTACTCAGGAAACGCTAACGGTAATTGCCAAAGGCGTTCGAAATATACCAGGTATTTCATTTCAAAGAATTTATAATCAGTATATCAAATATATAGGGAATGTTGGACAGGACTTGGTAGAGTCGATTTTTTCATTCATTCATTATAAACCAATACCGGTTACTCAGCTTGTTCAAACTTCTTTAATGAAAGCTGAACCTGACCAAGAAGGTTTTATTAACTTGGGCTGGCGAGGGTGGGAAGGTGCTTTTCCTGCTTCTATTATAAGGGGCTGCTCTGCAAATCCAACTCTGGATGAGAAAACAATAGCTTATTACAATGAAGCAATAAAAACTTCATTGAGGCGTCTTCAGCCCCTAACTAGTTATTTTCATAAAGATCCCCAACCCGATAAGTTTGGAGGAACGGCACTTACAGGAGTGCAAGCCTATATGGGGAATAGAATCCCCGATTTAACGGGAAGCGTTATGTTTACCGATCTTGCCAGGCATGAGGAATCTCAATCTCCAGGTAGAGGGGTTTTAGCTTATACTAAGGTAAGAACAGATGGTAAACCAAATGATTTTAGTGTGATTCAAACCGATTATAATTTTGGGTCTCGATCAGCTTATTACGTTAATTTAGGATCGAATATGGATCAAACCAGACTTTATTTAGGGGTTTATGGCTCTATGAATGTGACTGATGTTAACGAAGGTACTGTTTTTGAAATTGTTCCATGACTCCTTACTATAAAATCCGAATTAATACCGGATAAATCTCTTCTTGGATTTAATTGAATTGAAATCTAAAACAAACAAGAGAGCAATGCGGCTCCCTTGTTTTTTTATTTTTCAGGGTATTTCAAAGATGACTCTACATTTGGCCCTATTCGTGAAGTACTTATTGCGGAAGTTTTGCAGTGAGGCTCTCGATATGGCCGGCGGTAAACCAAAACCATGAGTCTTTCACCGAATATCCGGAATTATTACAGAAAACATAACTTGCCGCGTTACCCCTTTAGTTCAATAACTTCAACAAAGATGTGCCTCAATCCTTCTTGAATTAACGCACCCGTTACTTTAAGTACATTTCTTCACACAAGAGGTGTGGCGAAATGTACTAACAAACCTCTTTATCGACATAAGTTTGAAACCTTTTTTCCCACATGCATATAGTATTGAAAAAGCAAAAAGGAGTTATACTCTTGGAAATACCAGTTTCCGGATTCATGTATCATTCGGACGATTCTAATCTTATTCATTCCCATCAGCTTTTTATTACTCAATGGGATGGAAGACCCGTGCCTGCTCATGTCCATGAATTTAGGGGTGTCACTTCTTTTGATGTAGGACATAATCACAGATATGCTGGAACTACTGAACCAGCCCCTAGTGGTGTACCAGACACTCATAGGTACTTTACTTTTACATCTGTCGATGATCGACATCGACACGAGAGACGTGGAGTTACTGGTTTAGCTATACCCCTTCCCAACGGTGATCATTATCATGAGTTTAGCGGTTTCACTACTGTAAATGGTACTAATCCCCACAGACACGGATATAGCGGTAGAACAAGTTTATAATAATGTTTTATAAATCACAATTTATATTAATAAATTAATTATACCCCCTTGGAACTCTAAGGGGGGTTACTTAGCGAACAATTGAAATCACTACATACATTTTGTATTTCCATTCTCATTTTATGTTTACATAAAAGGATTTTTGCCGATAATATACTATTAGATACAAATTTCTGCTTACTGTTTAAAATGAACTTAGAAGTTATCTGTCAGATTTAGATTTCAACCTCAAAGTATTGAATAAAGGGGGAAAGTAGATGAAAATCCGGTTCGGTTATGTAGCAAATGCACTAGGCTTATGGGATGCAAGTCCATCAAAAACCTTAACTTTCACACGGTATTCAGCGCTTCCTAAAAACGAAAGAATGGAAAAGTTGAAATCGGTAACAGCACAAAATTTACAGCACACAAAAAGAATTTTATATTATAATATCGCGCATGAAATAGAATTATACCGGTTTTCAAGCTCACTTGTCCCTTTAGCAACCCATCCGGAAGTGATGTGGGATTTCTTAACCCCATTCAAAAACGAATGGGAAGAAATCGGGAATTTAATCCAAAATTTTAAGCTTAGAGTAAGCTTTCATCCAAATCAATTTACGCTTTTCACTAGCGAAAGAGAAGAAGTAACAACGAATGCAGTAAAAGATATGGAATATCATTTTACGATGCTCAAAGCAATGAATGCTCTTGATTCGGGATTAATCAATATTCATATTGGCGGAGCCTATGGGGATAAAAATAGTTCTTTAAACCGTTTCCATCAAAATCTAAAAAAATTGCCAGTGGAAATTAAGAAGCATATGACGCTTGAAAATGATGATAAAACGTATGACATTCGGGAAACACTCATTACTTGTGAAAAGGAAAGCATTCCAATGGTACTTGATTATCATCACTATGTGGCAAATAATGGGGAGTGCGACCTCCCTCTTTACTTACCCCGTATATTTGAGACTTGGAATAACTTTAATGTTGTACCGAAAGTCCACATTTCTTCACCGAAATCTGACCAAGCCTATCGTTCCCATGCTGATTTTGTCTCTTTAGACTTTGTCCTCCCCTTCTTAAAGATGGCAAAGGAGCTTAATCAAGACTTTGACATAATGATAGAAGCAAAACAAAAGAACCTTGCTATGCACAGGCTTATAGATGAAATAGCTGCAATTCGGGGAGTCAAACGTATTTCAGGTTCATCTGTGGAATGGTAACCGTGGAGATTAGAATATATAAAAATGATGAGGTGGAATAGATGACGATTGTCCGTCTTGGTTATGTTGCAATGAGTATGGAACTTGAAAATGCATCCCCTTCGCAAACCATGACTTTTGCTCAATTCAAAAAAATTGATGATCGGGAAGCAGCCATCCGTAAATTGGAACGTATTGCACTTTCGAATTTGCACAACACACTTAGACTGTTAAAACATAATGCAGCGTCTGATATTCATTTTTATCGGCTAACCTCTCGCCTTATTCCTTTAGCAAACCACGAGGAGCTTCTTGATTGGAATTATATAAAGCCATTAAAAGAACCGCTTCGTGAGATTGGAGATTTCGCAAAAAAACATAAGATTAGAGTTGATTTTCATCCAGATCACTTTGTTCTAATAAATTCTAAAGAGAAGCATATCTTGAAAAATTCAATAAGCACCTTAAAACTACATTACTTATTATTAAAGGCGATGGGGATTGACCCAACTCATCGCTGTGTCATGCATGTTGGCGGTAATTATAAAGAAACCGAAAATTCACTTGAACGTTTTGTTGATAACTGGATGGACATTCCGAATAGGATTCAAAATATCATCATGCTTGAAAATGATGATACTTCTTTTACGTTGGAAGATACACTTTACTTATGTGAAAAACTAAATATACCTCTAGTTTTCGATTATCATCATCATCTGGCCAATCACCAAGATGCAACTTGGGAAACCAACTGGAATAGAGTTGTCCAGACATGGGGGCATTCACCGCTCTCAATGAAAATGCATATATCAAGTCCAAAGAATGATAAAGCATTTCGCCATCATTCAGATTATGTAGACGTCGATATGTTTTTTAGATTCCTTACAGTAATAAAGGGTAGTATTCCACAAATTGACTGTATGATTGAGGCTAAGAGGAAAGATGAAGCGCTTTTTAAATTAATGGATGAAGTAAAATCAAGGAAAGACGTTGAAATTATTGATGGCTCTTCTTTCTCCTTAAAGTAAATAATTAAAGAAGCCTCCCAGAAGTTTGCACAACTAATGAGAGGCCTCAGGATTAATCCACTATGTTAGCAAAGTGTTAGCATTTCACTACTCTTTGCCCCGCAAACCCTTAACTATCAAGGGTTTCAGGTTCTTCTTACATCATGCCGCCCATACCGCCCATGTCAGGCATTCCGCCCATTCCAGCGCCTGCTGGCTCAGGTAGGTCTGCAACTACAGCTTCAGTAGTCAAGAACATTGCTGCAACAGATGCTGCGTTTTGGAGTGCATAACGAGTAACCTTAGTCGGGTCAACGATTCCAGCTTCCATCATGTTCACCCATTCGCCTTCTGCTGCGTTGAAGCCGATTCCTACTTCTTCGCGTTTCAGACGATCTACAACGATAGATCCTTCAAGGCCTGCGTTGTTAGCGATTTGGCGTACAGGCTCTTCAAGCGCACGAAGTACGATTTTGATGCCTGTAGCTACATCGCCTTCAGTAGACTCTAGTAATCCCGCTACTTTATTGTAGACGTTTACAAGAGCAGTCCCACCACCAGAAACGATACCTTCTTCAACAGCTGCACGCGTTGAGTTCAAAGCGTCTTCGATGCGAAGTTTACGTTCTTTCAGTTCAGTTTCAGTAGCCGCTCCGACTTTGATAACTGCTACGCCGCCTGCAAGTTTCGCAAGACGCTCCTGCAATTTCTCTTTATCGAATTCAGAAGTGGATTCTTCAAGTTGCGTGCGGATTTGGTTGACACGTGCCGCGATCAAATCGGAATTTCCGCTTCCTTCAACAATTGTCGTGTTGTCTTTTGTCACGACAACTTTCACTGCATGGCCAAGTTGAGAAATGTCTGCTGATTTAAGATCAAGACCAAGGTCTTCAGTGATAACTTCCCCGCCAGTCAATGTTGCAATGTCCTCAAGCATCGCTTTACGGCGATCGCCGAATCCTGGTGCCTTAACAGCAACAGCGTTGAATGTCCCGCGCAGTTTGTTCACAACAAGTGTTGCAAGCGCTTCGCCTTCTACGTCTTCTGCAATCATAAGAAGTGGTTTGCCTTGTTGAACGACTTGCTCAAGAACAGGAAGGATTTCTTGGATGTTCGTAATCTTTTTATCTGTAATCAAGATATACGGATTGTCCAGAACTGCTTCCATTTTGTCTGTATCTGTTGCCATGTATGCAGACGCATAGCCGCGGTCGAATTGCATCCCTTCAACAACGTCCAATTCAGTCGTGAAGCCTTTTGACTCTTCGATTGTAATGACGCCATCGTTGCCGACACGTTCCATTGCTTCAGCGATGAGTTGCCCTACTTCTTCGTCTCCGGAAGAGATGGATGCAACTTGTGCAATTTCTTCTTTTCCTTCGATTTCATTGGAGATTTCTTTTAGGCCTTCAACAGCAGTCGCAACCGCTTTTTCGATTCCTTTACGGATTCCAACCGGGTTTGCACCTGCTGTAACATTTTTAAGGCCTTCACGGATCATTGCTTGTGCTAGCACAGTTGCCGTCGTTGTACCGTCACCAGCAATTTCGTTCGTCTTAGACGCTACTTCAGCAACAAGTTTTGCACCCATATTTTCAAATGCATCTTCAAGTTCGATTTCACGTGCGATTGTTACACCATCATTCGTAATAAGCGGTGAACCGAATTTCTTCTCAAGAACAACGTTACGTCCTTTAGGTCCAAGCGTTACTTTTACAGCGTCCGCTAATGTATCTACCCCACGCAGCATTGCGCTTCGTGCGTCTTCGTTAAATTTAATTTCTTTAGCCATTTATAAGTACCCTCCTGATTTTTGTGTTTTTGTAAACTTTCCGAGCATTGGTCTATTAACCAATAATCGCTAAAATGTCACTTTCACGCAAGATCAGATATTCGTAACCTTCATGTTTGATTTCAGTACCAGCATATTTTGAGAAGAGGATGCGATCTCCTTCTTTAACTTCCAAGTCGATGCGTTGGCCGTTTTCAAGAACGCGTCCAGTACCAGTCGCAAAAACTTTACCTTCTTGCGGTTTCTCTTTCGCAGAGTCCGGAATTACAATACCGCTTGACGTTTTTTCTTCTGCCTCGATTAGCTCGATAACAATACGGTCACCTAGTGGTTTCAACAATTGAAACAACCTCCTCAAAGTAATTTCTTCCATTTAGCACTCATTAGACCTGAGTGCTAATACATTTCTAATCATAATGAACATTTGCATATATTGCAAGTGAAATACTCCGAACATTTTCTCTTTGCTAATCTCGCCCCAAACAGCTAAAATTGAGCACAACCACAGTTGAAAGGGTGGCGTTACTTGAAGAATGGGAAAATCTATCTTTATCTTATAATCACTTACATCCTAATGCATGTAAGCAGCATTTTTGTAACCAAGGGCTTATTAGTCTACTATCCTTGGAACGAAGACTTCGTCGAACTGGATATGGCATACAGGGCTAGTTCTTGGTCACTTTTCACAGTCAACTCAATTGCGGCAATCATCTTCCTGATGTTAATTGTTCCAAAGAAAAACTTCTTTCATGTTTTCAAAGGAAAGAAGTCTTCCATAAGCAACTCAATTCTCTGGGGCTTCATCGGTTTCTTTCTCGCTTTGGGAGGACAGATGCTTGCCGGTGCTATCGAAAGTGCAATCGGGATTACACCAGGATCCGACAATACTGCAATTCTTTCTGATATTGCGAAAGTATCTCCAATCATTATTGTTTGCATGGTGCTCTTTGCGCCGTTTCTGGAGGAAATCGTTTTCCGAAGGGTTATCTTTGGTGGGGTTTATCAAAAGACGAATTTCTGGATTGCTGCCACGGTCAGCGCACTGGTGTTTGCGGCTGTGCATAACGAATTCGAACACCTTCTGATGTATATGATGCCAGCTTTCGTTTTCGCGTATCTGTACTACCGGACGAAACGGATATTGACGCCGATGATTGCCCACTTACTGATGAACAGTTTCGTTGTAATCCTCAACTTGAACATTGAAAAAATACAGCAATGGCAAGAAGAGATGAAACCTGTAATCATCTTTTTCCTGAACTAAAAAAGTCTTCTACAACCCGGATATGATGGGTTGTAGAAGACTTTTTTATTATTTCTACTGTTGATTGTTAACTTCTTCAATTTGACGTTGTTGCTCAGCTTTCGCTTCTTCAAACTGCCGTTGCTGTTCCGCTTTCAGGTACTTTCTGTAACCAAAACGGGATATGAAAATACTGATTTCATAAAGCACAAATAACGGAACGGTGACGAACATATGTGACAACAAGTCCGGCGGTGTAATGAACGCTGCAATCACAAACAGGACAAAATAAGCGTACTTCCGTATTTTCACAAGTGTCTTCGGATTCAATATACCGAGTCTCGTTAAGAACAGTAAGACAACCGGTAATTGGAAAACAATCCCAAAAGGTATAAGCAATTGGAATAGGAAAGTGAAATACTCATTTATCCCGATTGTCTGAATTATATCAAGCTCTGTGGATAAGTTCATCATGAACTTCATCACATATGGCAACAAGACAAAATACGAAAAAGCAATTCCTCCGATAAAAAGGAAAAAGGTGAACGGAATATAATTTAATGTCGCGCGACGTTCCCTTTCATGCAATCCCGGTGAAACGAAAGACCATAATTGATACATCAGCACCGGTGAAATGACGATGAATGCGATAAAGATGATCACTTTCACGTAAATCATGATTGGATCGAGTACGTTGAAAGCATTCAACGCAATATTATTCGCTTCCCCATCCGACTGCAAAAATTGGATAAGCGGCTTTGCGACAAAAAAAGCACCCACTATTGCAATAACAAAGAAAACGACGATAACCATCAGCCGTTTCCTAATTTCATCTATATGTTCAATGACTGTTAAGTTTTTATCATTCATCGGACAGACATCCTAACTTACTTCAGTTCTTCTTTCTTGTCTTCCACTTTTTTTACCTCGTCGTCTTCTACAAGACCTTTTGTAGCGTGTTTGAATTCACGCAATGAAGAACCAAAGGCTTTCCCGATTTCAGGCAATTTCTTAGGACCGAATACGAGTAGAGCAATAACAGCGATGATAATCAGACTTCCTGGACCTGGCATTTCGGACACCTCCTTCATGAGATAGGAATTGAAGTTCAATCCTTCCTGGGAAAGGATATAGTTCAATCCTTCCTATGTCTATTTTACACGAAAGCTGTCGGGATTACTAATAACGAACCATTAGATATGTGAATCTTTTACGTCATTTTTGATGAAGTAGATAAGCGTTTGCAATTCGACGGACAAATCGATTGTATGAACCCGAACCGATTCCGGCACTGCAAGTCGGACCGGAGTGAAATTAAGTATTCCTTTTACGCCGATTTCAACCAGTTGGTCTGTCACTTCTTGCGCTACACGAGAAGGTACTGTGAGGATAACAAGATCGATACCTAACTCCTTGATTTTTTCTTTAATCATGTCGGGATGAAAGACAGGTATTCCGCTCGTCTCCTCCCCATCACTCGGAGCTTTCGGGTCGAATGCAATGACGATACGCGTATTATGATTCTTATGGAAATTATATTTCAAGAAAGCATTACCTAAACTACCAACGCCAATGAGCGCAACATCCGTCTCTTCGTCTTGATCGAGTGTCTGGCGGAAAAAATCGACGAGATAATGCACATCATAGCCATAACCTTTACGGCCGAGTGCCCCGAAATGAGAGAAATCACGTCGAATCGTGGCAGCATCTATTTTCATCGCTTCACTTAATTCACTGGATGACACACGTTTCTTTCCGGAATTAGCGAAGTTTTGAAGAAACCTATAATATAGAGGCAAACGCTTTGACGTCGCCTGTGGAATTTTGGGTGTTTCCCCTGTCATGTTAACCCTCCTGCGCGTACTTAAAGGCGATTCTATCGTACAGTAGATAAGGGATGTTGTAAAGTCGACCATTGCACGCTTCGTGCCATTCCATTAAACTGAAGAGGAATAGAGGTGCTTATTTTGATAGTATTACAAGTGAATGGACTAACAAAATCATTTTCAGGAACAGATATATTGGAAAACGTAAAACTGGAAGTTCAGCACCGCGATCGCGTCGCACTTGTCGGAAGGAACGGAGCTGGGAAATCGACTCTTCTCAAAATAATTGCAGGTGAAATGACTCCGGATTCAGGCGATTTAATCGTTCCTAAAGATATACGGATCGGCTACCTTGAACAGCATTCAGGCATTGATTCCTTATTGACTGTTTGGGAAGAGATGATGACCGTCTTCGAGCCGCTCCATATTATCGAAAAACGACTCAGATCACTGGAAGGCCAGATGGCAGATCCGTCAGTCTACGATAACCCGGCCGACTATGAACGCGTCATGAAGGAATACGACGCCCTGCAAGTCGAATTCAAAGACTCCGGCGGTTATCAGTATGAATCCGATACACGTTCGGTCCTGCATGGGATGCGCTTTTATCCTGAGGACTACAGCAAAAACGTCACTCTACTTTCGGGTGGTCAGAAGACGCGATTGGCGCTCGCTAAGATGCTGCTGAGTAAACCGGACCTTCTCATCCTCGATGAGCCGACAAACCATCTGGATATCGAAACACTCGGTTGGCTTGAGAAATACTTGGTATCCTATGAAGGAGCAATCCTGATTGTTTCCCATGACCGTTATTTCTTAGATGAAATCGTGACCATCGTCTACGAAGTTTCGAGGAAAAAAGTAGTGAAGTATACGGGTAACTATAGTGCATATCTTGACGAAAAAGCGAAGAATTACGAACGTGATCAAAAGCTTTATGTTAAGGAAATGGGTGAGAAGGCTAAGCTTGAAGATTTTGTTCAGCGGAATATTGCACGTGCATCGACGTCAAAAATGGCGAAGAGCCGGCGTAAAACCCTTGAAAAGACGGATTGGATGGGTTCCCCTGATGGAGATGAGAAATCGGCGAACTTCACCTTTTCAATCGATCGGCCTAGTGGCAATGATGTGCTGGCGCTGGAAGATGTAGCCGTCGGTTATGATGGCGTCGCTGTTTCAAGCGGTATCGCTATGCGGGTCTACAAACAAGATCGGATTGCACTCATAGGACCAAACGGCGTCGGAAAATCCACACTTTTGAAGACAGTCGTCAAAGCCCAAGAACCGTTAGCAGGTAAGATCCGTTATGGTACAAATGTGCAATTCGGTTATTATGATCAAGAACAAGCTACACTAATCGGAACCGGTACCGTTCTCCAAGAATTATGGGATGATTGGCCGATGATGAATGAAAAAGATGTACGCTCTGTACTGGGACGCTTTTTATTTACCGGTGAAGATGTGGAGAAGTCCGTCACTTCATTGTCAGGCGGAGAAAAAGCCCGCCTATCACTTGCTAAACTGATGCTGCAAAAGTCAAATACGCTTGTCCTTGATGAACCGACAAACCACCTTGACCTTGATAGCAAGGAAATTCTCGAAAATGCATTGGACGACTTCCCGGGCACACTCATCTTCGTGTCACATGACCGGTACTTCATTAACCGGATTGCAACAAAAGTGATTGATATCAGTGAAACAGGTGCGACCGAATACCTCGGTGACTACGATTACTTCGTAGAGAAGAAGCTGGAGCAAGAAGAACTGCTTGCCGAATCGAATGCAGCTAAAACAGCAGCAACCCCTATCGTTGATAAAAGAAATGAAGACGACAAAGAACTTAAAAGGCAGGAAAGAAGGCTGACAAGAGCCATTGATGAAATCGAGTTGCAAATCTCCACTTTGGAAGATGAAATTACGGCTCTTCACGATGAGCTTTCCATCCCCGAATTCGCAGACAATCATGTGAAATTGATGGAGTTGCAGGCACAGATTGATGCCCTTCAAGCGGAGCATGACAGTAAATCAGAGAATTGGCTTATTCTGCAGGAAGAACTGGAGTCTATGTAGGATAATGGAAGCGTCACGTTGAACTAGAATCCCAAGTTCTACGTGACGCTTTGTCGTTTCTTGTTGTCGTAATTTATCGGATTGAGGGATACTATGAAAGTTACCATAAATTACTCTCCACAATATTATCCACACACAAAGTGTACATATACCGGTAATAGATTCATATTATCCACAATATCCACAAATAAAGTATTTCTTATACACAAAGTTATCCTTCCATCACTGTTATTAAATACACATATACCATAGTTATGCACAACTTATCCACAAATGTGCATAAGTACGAATGTTCCCTATTGACATCTAAAAAATAATCCGGATATAAAAAACACGGAAGTTGTCGCAATATGGCAACTTCCGTGTTTTTACGTTTTTATTTATTCCATGAAGAGAGTGGCATACCAGGTTTGCCGTTCATTGTAAGATTTCCACGTATTCCGTCAATGAACATTGCCGAGCCGGCCGCCGCAATCATTGCTGCATTATCTGTACAGAGAGCAATCGGCGGAACGTAAAAGGGTATCCCTTCATTTTGGAATGTTTCTTCCAAAGAAGCGCGTAGCCCTTTGTTCGCCGCTACACCACCCGCTGCAATTACTTGCTTTACACCAAATTCCTTCGCAGCCTTCAACGCTTTTACCGTCAACACCTCAACAACACTAGCTTGGAAACCTGCCGCGACATGAGCAGGATTAACCGCTTCACCGCGTTGTGCAAGATTATGTTTATAATTAATAACAGACGACTTTAGACCACTGAAACTGAAATCATACGAATCCTGCTCAAGCCAAGCCCTTGGAAACTCGATTTGTCCGTCACTTTCAGCAGCCAGTTTGTCGATTTGCGGTCCACCTGGGTAAGGAAGACCTAAGACACGTGCTACTTTGTCATAGGCTTCACCTGCGGCATCATCACGCGTTTCCCCGATTAGTTTAAACGAACCATGCCCCTCCATTATGACAAGCTCTGTATGGCCTCCTGAGACGATAAGCGCAAGTAGCGGGAATTCCATCGGCTGCATAAGTGCATTTGCATAAATATGTCCTGCAATATGGTGGACCCCGATAATAGGCAAGTTGTTAGCGAAGGCAAACGCTTTCGCAGCATTGACTCCGATCAACAATGCTCCGACAAGGCCCGGACCTTCCGTGACTGCAACTGCATCGAGCTCCGCCGGTTTTAATTCCGCATTTGCAAGTGCCTCTTCAATTACCAATGTAATTTGTTCGACGTGATGTCTAGATGCGATTTCGGGGACAACACCACCGAACCGTTTCTGGCTTATTATTTGCGACGCCACAACGTTCGAAATAATTTCCGTTCCATTCTTAACGACGGAAGCAGCCGTTTCATCACAACTTGTTTCAATCCCTAAAATATAAATATCATTTGTCATTTGAATTCCACCCACATGACGAGCGCATCTTCATGGTCGTCCGAATAATAGTTTTTCCTAATTCCGCCGTCCTGGAAACCAAGCTTACGGTAAAGGTTTTGAGCTGTAGTATTGGTCATCCGCACTTCCAGTGTCATTAAACGGACTTCATTCTCCCTGCAATGCTCAATCGCTTCCTTCATCAATGCCTCGCCGATTCCATTACCCCTCATATGCTTCCGTACCGCAACATTCGTGATATGGCATTCGTCCATGACAACCCACATTCCGCAATGTCCTATGACTTCTTCTCCACTCACAGCGACGACGTAATGCGCATAGTCATTGCCTGTCATTTCATGTTCGAAGACTTCTTCTGTCCATGGAGTAGCGAATGCTTCATTTTCGATTTCGACAACAGAAGGAATATCCCCTCCTACCATCTCTCTATAAACTACTGCATTATCCACGATCATTTTCCTTCCCCTGCTCTTTCAACCAGTTTGCCTCGGCTTCAGCGATACGCCGATACTCCGGAACAAATGCATGTAAATCCGTTTCCGGCTCAGATTGAGCTGCAACATAGATGAGTGACGACGCGCGAGGTAGATTAAGTTGAAGCGGCGCCAAAACTGCCCGCTCACCCAGCTGTTCAACTATTTTTTGTTCATGCATAGCCGTATCTTTTCCAACGAATAGAATAGGGCCGCTTTGCTGTTCAAGCAAGACAACCAATTCTTCAAGAGAATAATGACCATCCTCAATAACTCCAATAGGCTGTCCATCTTCCTGCCGATAAACACCTGCGTAAACATTCCCTCTCCTTGCATCGACTATCGGGCAGATCAGACCGTTAAAGAATAACGCATTTGCTGCCAGTGCTTTCAAAGTGGATACGCCAACTAAAGGTTTACCTAGAGTCCAAGCAAGTGTCTTAGCTATCGTCACTCCAATCCGCGCTCCTGTATACGAACCCGGCCCTTCTGAAACTGCAATTGCATCAAGATTGGATGGCGTCAAACCCGCTTTTGTCAATAGTTCTTCAATCGCTGGCATAGCACGCAGCGAGTGGTTAATAGGCATTGCCGAAGTCTCTTCCACCAATAGTTCTCCATCTTTGACAATTGCAACTGAAATTGGTGTGTTAGCCGTATCTAAACCAAGCCAAATCATAAAAAAATCCCCTCACAAATCTTTTCATATCTCTCACCTATCGGCGTGAACGTAATTATGCGTTTATCTCCGCCGCCATGAACTAGCTGGATTTCCAGACATTCCACAGGCAAATCATCTTTAATAAGATGTGCCCATTCTACGACAGATATCGCATCACCGTAAAATAGTTCGTCCCAACCAAGATCCTCATCACTGCCAGCCAAACGATAGACATCCAGGTGATTGAATGGATAATTTCCTTCATACTGCTTGATAATTGTAAATGTCGGACTGTTGACAGTTCGTGTTATCCCCAGGCCTTTCGCAAGCGCCTTCGTAAATGTCGTTTTCCCGGCACCAAGATCGCCTTCAAGTGTCAGGACATCCGGAGGGGCAAGAAGAGTCGCAAGTTTTAACGCAATCTTTTCTGTTTCCTCAACGGAATTAACTTCTATTTCCCTGTTCATAGCGTATTTCCTTTCTGCTTCTTTGCTATAGTGTACCGAAAATATGGTATCTCGGAAAGTATTGATGCTTTTATATGTGTTTTTGTGAGGGGAGATGGAACATTCGTTAGTTTCCACGGAAGGCTGTTTACTTTTGATGAAGTGTTTACTACAGCATAAAGTTGTTTACTTCCGATAAGTTATTACTTACTTGCCACAAATTGTTGTTTGCATTTATAAAACTTCAGATACAAAAAAACCGACTCCGGAATTAATCCCTGGAATCGGTTCTGAATTTAAAATTAAATGGCGGTCCCGACCGGGATCGAACCGGCGATCTCCTGCGTGACAGGCAGGCATGTTAACCGCTACACCACGGGACCTAAATGGATATTACTTTTCGACGTTACAACTAATTGTTCCACATTCATGTCGAAACTAAATGTGTGAGACTGGCGACGTCCTACTCTCACAGGGGGAAACCCCCAACTACCATCGGCGCTGAAGAGCTTAACTTCCGTGTTCGGTATGGGAACGGGTGTGACCTCT
>NZ_JACCCL010000006.1 GCF_013408665.1 Sporosarcina sp. JAI121
AGCTCAAAGAGTCTGGTGACGATTGCGAAGAGGTCACACCCGTTCCCATACCGAACACGGAAGTTAAGCTCTTCAGCGCCGATGGTAGTTGGGGGCTTCCCCCTGTGAGAGTAGGACGTCGCCGGGCAAGATGAAAGGTCATTACCATTAGGTAATGGCTTTTTTTGTGTTCACTTTTAAATTGATGGACACTTCGAGTTTTTATTCGCAGTGGGGTCGGCATGATATAGTCGGTCTTGAACGCAATATGATTGGACATTCTGGTTTTATGGTCGGTCTGGATTACGATATGATTGGTCAACCAGGTTATATAGCCGGTCACCGTGGCTATACGGTCGGTTCTGGGGTAGAAGAACGCGTTATGTAGTCAGTCCCTCATGCCATCCAGCGTCGTATATAATAGAAGGATAAAAGGAAGTGGAATGTATAATGAAGAGGTCTGAACGCCCGCTTGTCGAGAAGTTAATTAACTTCAAAGAAAAACACCCAGTTTCATTTCACGTGCCGGGACATAAACATGGGATGCTCTCCGATTTGCCTTTGGATATACGTACGGCACTTCGATATGACTTTACAGAGTTAGAGGGCCTTGATGACCTTCATGAGCCGGATGGTGTTATTGAAGAGGCTCAACAGAGGCTGTCTTCATTCTATGGTTCAAGTCAAAGTTTTTTTCTTGTGAATGGTACAACCGTCGGGAACTTGGCGATGATTTATGCGACTTGTCGGGCAGGTGATACGGTCATTGTTCAGCGCAACGCGCATAAATCAATTTTCCATGCAATTGAACTGACCGGAGCGCGTCCGGTATTCGTGTCCCCTGTATGGGATGAAGCTACAATGACGACGGGTGGTGTGACCGCTGTACAAGTTGGCAAGGCGCTTCAAGCATATCCCGGGGCGAAGGCTGTAATTCTTACGTACCCGTCTTATTACGGCTTGACGGGGGTGGAGATGAGGGAGACAATCAACCTTTGTCATACATATGGTGTGCCTGTCTTGGTGGATGAAGCGCATGGAGCACACTTTGTTGTAGGTGAACCTTTCCCATATTCAGCGCTTGACTTGGGGGCGGACGTAGTGGTGCATTCAGCGCATAAGACGTTGCCAGCCATGACGATGTCTTCGTTTTTACATATTCGCTCAACAATCGTATCACCAGAGAAAATTGTTCATTACTTAAGGATGTTACAATCTAGCAGTCCATCTTATTTGTTGATGGCTTCACTTGATGATGCACGGGCTTATGCGGAGTCTTATAATGAAGAAGATAAAATAATATTCATGAAGCGGCGAGTGGCTTTTATTAAACGGCTGGAGATGATTCCGCGGCTTGACACAATTGAAACGGACGATCCCTTGAAGCTCATACTGCGAGTGAAGGGTTATTCGGGTTTTGATATACAACAAAAGCTTGAAGCAGAAGGGATTTACGGGGAAATTGCAGACCCGTATCAGGTCTTATTCGTTTTGCCATTGTTAAAAGTGGAAACATCATATCCTTTTGATGAAATTTGCAAGAAAATAGAAACTGCAATTTCCCGTTTGAATGGTTCGAGCAGAACAGTGGAAAAAGTGGAATTGCCACCATTCAATGAAGGGCATTCCCGTCCAGCTTACACGTCTGAGGAAATTGCACATATGGAAATAGAATGGATTCCATATGAAAAATCGGAAGACCGTGTAGCGGCTGCGTCAATAATTCCATATCCGCCCGGAATTCCGCTTTTAATTGGTGGGGAAGTCGTGAAAGCCGAGCATATTCAATCACTTGGGAAGTTATTACAAATGAAGGCGAAATTTCAAGGCTCAATTCGTATCAATGAAAAACAGATAGTTGTAGTAAAGAAAAGAACGGGGGGAATAGTATGATGCAGAAAGGCGTATTCATCACATTCGAAGGTCCTGAAGGTGCGGGCAAGACAACAGTCATCAAAGAGTTGTATAAGCGTTTGGATAAAGAGGGGCGTAATGTCATTCTCACACGTGAACCGGGTGGGATACGAATTGCTGAGAAAATCCGTGGGATCATACTCGATAATAATCATCAGGAAATGGATGCGAAAACGGAAGCACTTCTCTATGCGGCTGCAAGAAGTCAGCACCTCGTTGAGAAAGTAGTTCCTGCAATCCAGGAGGGAACGATTGTCTTATGCGATCGCTTTGTGGACAGTTCGCTCGCCTATCAAGGGTATGCACGCGGACTTGGGATTGATGAAGTCCTATCTATCAATGAATTCGCTATCGGTGAAACGATGCCTGACTTAACGGTGTTTTTCGATATTAAACCGGAGGCCGGACTTGCGCGAATCACGGCAAATGATAAACGTGAAGAAAATCGGCTGGATAAAGAAAGCCTTCGTTTTCACCAAGATGTTTATGAGGGTTATCAAGAGCTTATCCGGCGTTATCCGGATAGGATACAAATTACCGATGCATCGCTGCCTCAAGAGCAAGTAACGGAAAATGTTTGGAAAATCATATGCTCTCAACTCATTAAATAGTCAGATTCATGATATAATGATTGGAAAGCGGAAAAGGGGAGATTATCGTGAAATTGATTGTGGCAGTTGTACAGGATCAAGATAGTAACCGATTATCTACAGCTTTAACTAAAGGCGATTTTCGGGCAACGAAGTTAGCTAGTACAGGAGGGTTTCTGAGGTCGGGAAATACAACGTTCCTGATTGGTACCGATGAAGCCCTAGTTCCGAAGGCGCTTGAACTTATCCGGGAAAATTGCCGTTCGCGCGATCAAATGGTAGCACCTGTTTCTCCGATGGGTGGTAATGCCGATTCATACATTCCTTATCCGGTTGAAGTTGAAGTTGGCGGTGCGACGGTATTTGTCCTTCCAATCGAACATTTTCATCATTTTTGATGGACAGAGGTGACCGAAGTGAAAGTCAATGGCGACTATAGATCTGGACTTGATAAGATGAGGAACGACCCGTTACAGACATCACAGGGCGGGGCAAGGTTTGGACAAATGGTCGTCAAACAGGAACAACGCCTTCACGGTGAACAGATCTCCCGGCTTCTGGGTGATATTTCATCGGCTGGGGACCGAATTGCACGTTCCCGGAATTTACGTGACATGGCTAAATTTAAAATGCTCGTCAAGCGTTTTCTTAAAGAAGCCGTCGAATCTGGGATGGGTCTTAAACAGTCCCATACATGGAATCAATTCGGTGAGGGGCGTCGCTTGAAACTTGTCGAAACGCTAGATGAGAGACTCATTGAATTAGCAAGTGACTTGTTGGATGAAGAAAAAACGTCTGTTGATCTATTAGCTGAAATTGGCGAGATTAAAGGACTTCTTATTAATCTATACATGTAATCCCGTGCTTTCTGACGTTTAGAAACACGGTTTTTTTTGAACATGGATGAGGTGTGCTAACATGACAGAAGAAATGAATAAACGGTTGATTCTAGAACAGCAAACTGTGATTGAACGATTATGTTCATCCCATAGAAACGGTCGCATCGGGCATGCGTATATGTTCGACGGGGAGCGCGGGACAGGAAAAGAGGCGGTTGCCATCTTTTTTGCCCAACTTCTCCTTTGTTCGAACCCTGAAAACTCTGTTCCATGTGAAACATGCCCTTCCTGTCGCCGTGTTTCATCCAGTAATCATCCTAACGTAACGCTTATAGTGCCCGATGGACAAGATATCAAGAAAGAGCAGATGTCGAAACTTGTTTATAGCATGACGAAAAAGGGTTACGAATCAGGCAGGAAGATTTATATCATCAGCAGGGCAGATCGGATGAACGTTGCTGCGGCAAATACACTTCTAAAATTTCTTGAAGAACCCGAAGGCGATGTGACAGCAATTCTATTGACCGATTCCTATCAATCAATTTTGCCGACCATTCAATCGCGGTGTCAGCGGGTATCTTTTCTACCGCCCTCCAGGGAAATGATGATTGATCGACTCGTCGAAAAGGGGATTACGCCTTCAATGGCAGCAACGGTTTCGATGGTGACCGCAAATGTGGATGAAGCATTTCGTCTTGCAGGCGATGATCAATTTGCACAGATGCGAAAAACAGTGTTAAAATTGGTTGAAGCATCAGATCGTCATGTACATGAAGCGTTATTGTTCATTCAGTCGGAGTGGGTCCCTTTATTTAAAGAGAAGGAAGAGGCTGAGAGCGGACTCGACTTGCTGTTATATGCTTACAGGGATGTAGTTGCGTCAAAAGCTGATTTACAGTCAACTGCGGCATTTCCCGATCAGCATGAACTTTTCAAAGGTCTTTCAATGAAGATGACATATAGCCGGCTGTCTGCCAACATGGAGGCGATATTGCAGGCGAAGAAGCAATTGCACGGCAATATGAATCGTACACTGCTCATGGAACAATTGGTGCTCAGCATGCAGGAGGGGTTACTTGTTGTATAAAGTTGTAGGAGTCCGTTTTAAAAAAGCGGGTAAAATATATTATTTCGATCCACTCGATTACTTATTCGATGAAGGGGACTATGTCATCGTTGAAACTGCGCGGGGGATTGAATACGGTAAAGTTACAGGTGAAGTGAGAGAAGTCGGTGAAAATGACGTAGTCTTGCCACTCAAAAAAATCATTCGCCCAGCACAAACGGAGGACCTCGAAAAGGTGGAGGAAAATCGTCTTGAGGCTGCCCGCGCTTTCAGTACAGGCGTGGAAAAGATTATAGAGCACAAATTGGAGATGAAGCTGGTCGATGTTGAGTATACATTCGATCGGAATAAGATTGTCTTCTATTTCACTGCGGAAGGTCGCGTTGATTTCCGTAACCTTGTGAAGGACCTCGCATCAATCTTTAGGACCCGTATTGAATTGCGGCAAATCGGCGTACGGGATGAGGCGAAGATGCTTGGCGGTATCGGACCTTGTGGCCGGATGCTTTGCTGTTCAACATTCCTTGGTGATTTCGAACCGGTTTCGATAAAAATGGCAAAAGATCAGAATTTGTCGCTTAATCCATCTAAAATCTCGGGTTTATGCGGACGCCTTATGTGTTGTTTGAAATACGAGAATGATGATTATGAAGAAGCGAAAGCGCTTATGCCGGACATAGGAACACGTGTCCAAACACCTGAGGGACCTGGTAAAGTAGTTGGTCTAAATCTTCTTGAACGCCTACTTCAAGTAAGTATGGCGGATCAGGACCTGGTATTGGAATATACATTGGAAGAAATAATGAATCAAAAAAACAATATGGCTCAATTGATGAAATAATGAGGTGGGATAGTTGAAAGAAAGGAACTTTCTGGATAGGGTTATGGAATTCGAGCAAGAACTCGAATCTATGCAAAAGCAATTCCGCGAATTGATTGGATTCGTCGCGCAGATGACGGAAGAGAACCATTCGCTTCAACTCGAAAACCATCATTTGCGCAAGCGGCTTGAAGACATGGATAAACAGATTGAGGAACAAGCACTAGCAAAAACACAAACAATCAATGTCAGGCAACATCAGAAAAAGCCGAATAAAATAGACGTCGGTGAAGGCGTCGATAATCTAGCGCGTTTGTATAACGAAGGGTTCCACGTCTGCAATGTTCATTACGGAAGCAGTCGTAAAGGGGAAGACTGCTTGTTCTGTCTCTCTTTTTTAAATAAACAAAACGTATGAAATGAGCCGATCCTATTGCAATGTAGGCATCGGCTTTTCTGTTTTCTACTACACCTGGTACATTACGTTTTATGGAGGAAAGTTTTATGGATGAAATTTTAAAAGATGATGAACGGCTTGATTATTTATTAGCGGAAAGTCTGCGGATTATCCAAAGTCCTTCCGTATTTTCGTTTTCATTGGATGCAGTACTGCTTGCAAAGTTTGCCTACCTTCCATTACGTTCCGGGAAGATTGTGGACTTATGCGCGGGCAATGGAGCCATTCCGTTATTTTTAAGTGCGAGAACAAACGCAGATATCATTGCCGTTGAACTGCAGGAACGACTGGCAGATATGGCTGAAAGAAGCGTGCGATACAATGGATTGGAAAGCAGGATCCGAATTGTTAATGATGATGTTATCGGAATCGCGACGAAACTCGGTTCCGAAAAATACGATACGGTAACATGTAATCCTCCTTACTTCCCATCAAATGAAGCAAGTGAAAAGAATTTATCTGAGCATCTGGCGATTGCCAGGCATGAAATTCGGTTAACGCTTGAACAGGCCGTCCAGTCGGCAAGTGAATTGCTGAAACAGGGCGGAAAAGCAGCCTTCGTCCATCGGCCCGGTCGTTTGCTGGATATTGTCACAGCCATGCGGGCAAATCGTCTCGAACCGAAAAGAATCCGATTTGTTTATCCGAAAGAGGGGAAAGAAGCGAATACTTTGCTGATTGAGGGGATAAAAGATGGCAAACCCGACTTGAAAATACTACCGCCCCTCTATGTATACGGAGCTGACAACGAATACACGGAAGAAGTGAGGCTTCTCCTTTATGGAAAAAACGAGTGAACATGTTTTCTATGTTTTGGAATGCAACGACGGCTCGTATTATGCCGGTTATACAAATGATTTAGAAAGGCGTGTACGTGTACATAATGAAGGAAAAGGCGCAAAGTATACGCGTGCAAAAAAGCCCGTCCGTTGTATTTATCACGAAAGCTTTGAAACGAAACGCGAAGCGATGCAGGCGGAATATCAGTTCAAACAACTGAAAAGGGATGCAAAAGAACGATATATTGGAAAGGGGCGGAATGTGGATGAAATCACAAAAAAGTGCTGAACCGGGCGGCGGGAAACTGTTTCTAGTCGGAACGCCAATCGGCAATCTTGAGGATATGACATACCGCGCAATCCGTATTTTGAATGAAGTGGATACGATTGCGGCGGAAGATACACGAAATACCATCAGGTTATGTAATCACTTTAATATTAAGACTCCCCTCATAAGTTATCATGAGCATAATATAGAATTCGGCGGGGAAAAGATATTGGCAATGCTGGCGGACGGAAAAACGGTTGCACTCGTCAGCGATGCCGGCATGCCCTGCATTTCAGATCCGGGAGCGGATATTGTATCAAAAGCAATCATTGCTGGTTATGACGTTGTTCCTGTCCCCGGTGCGAATGCAGCGATCAGCGCGCTCGTTGCCTCGGGATTGATACCGCAGCCTTTTATGTTTTTCGGTTTTTTATCACGTCAGAAAAAGGCGAGGAATATTCAATTAGATGATTTAAGAAAACGGGAAGAGACGCTCATCTTGTACGAAGCACCCCATAGACTGAAGGAGACATTGCGCGCCATGCATGATAGTTTCGGCGGGACACGTTCAGTCGTCCTTGCAAGGGAATTGACAAAACGTTTTGAGGAATTTCTTCGAGGGACGCTTGAAGAAGCAGTTTTATGGGCAGAATCAAATGAACTAAGGGGAGAGTTTTGCATTGTCATCGAAGGTAGTGATGGAGTGATTGTGGAAGAGCGGCAAGAGTGGTGGCATGACCTGGATATTCATGCGCATGTAACTGAATTGATAGAGGGAAAAGGTCTACGATCAAAAGAAGCGATCAGGGAAGTGGCCAATGACCGCGGGCTAAGCCGCAGGGATGTCTATAAAGAATTTCATGTCGAAGTTGAATAAAGACCTAATTTTGTGCAAAAAAAATCCAGAACGGATAGCCGTCCTGGCCAATAAATAGTTTTTTGAAATTATTATTTCAAGCTATCTTCAATTTCCTTAATAAGTTGTTTGGCACCTTCTGGGCTCAAAATCAACTTACCGTCAATCAGACTTAAATTGTCGTCAGACACATCGCCCGTGATCGAGCATGTCATATTCGGCATATATTTCTTCAAGATGATCTTATCTTCATCAACGTAAATTTCCAGCGCATCTTTCTGACCGATGCCAAGCGTACGGCGCAATTCGATTGGAATAACGACACGTCCGAGTTCATCGACTTTTCTCACAATACCGGTGGATTTCATGACTAAAACTCCTTTCAATACATTTACTTTCGCCAAAATTCGACATAATTCGCTTGTCTTTTTTATCATACCAAGACTTCCAATTAACGTCAATACTCCTTACTGAAAACTATGAGAAAAATAGTAGTTTCGCGTAATAATCGATTGGTTTTGATATAGACGCTACGCTGAATAAAGGATATATGAGTGAATAAGTCCGTCATCAGTGAATTTCGTTGTATCGTCAGTATCCTTTCGATAGAATAGAGATTATAGATTTATATATACTGGAGGAATATTCGTGGCTGATCAGAATAAAACATTCTACATTACTACCCCTATTTATTACCCGAGCGGGAAGTTCCATATTGGAACCGCTTATACAACTGTTGCTTCTGATGCAATGGCTCGTTATAAACGATTGCGCGGGTATGATGTGCATTTCTTGACTGGGATGGATGAGCACGGTCAAAAGATACAGGAGAAAGCGCAAGAGGCAGGACTGCCACCGCAGGAATTTGTCGACGGCATCGCAGAAGGTGCGAAAAAAGTTTGGAATACCATGGACATCTCCTATGATGATTTCATCCGGACAACGGAAGAGCGTCATAAGGCGAGTGTCGAAAAGATTTTCAAGACATTCCTCGACAACGGCGATATTTACAAAGGAGAATACGAAGGGTGGTATTGTCTGCCTTGTGAAACGTATTTTACGGAAGGGCAGCTTGAAGACGGCAACTGTCCCGATTGCGGACGTCCGGTCCAAAAGGTGAAAGAAGAATCATACTTCTTTAATATGAAGAAATACGCGGACAGGTTGTTGAAGTTCTACGAGGACAACCCTAAGTTCATCGAACCGGAATCACGTAAAAATGAAATGATCAATAACTTCATTAAGCCGGGACTTGAAGACTTGTCTGTCTCACGGATGTCGTTCGATTGGGGAATAAAAGTTCCTGGAGATCCGAAGCACGTCATTTATGTCTGGGTGGATGCGCTGACAAACTATATCACTTCACTTGGTTACCAGTCGACAGACGATTCGTTATTCAAAAAATACTGGCCCGCTGACGTACATGTCGTTGGAAAAGATATCGTCCGTTTCCATACGATTTACTGGCCGATTTTCTTGATGGCACTGGACTTGCCATTGCCGAAAAAGGTATTTGCACATGGCTTTATCATGATGAAAGACGGAAAGATGTCGAAATCAAAGGGCAATGTCGTTTATCCCGAAATGCTCGTTGAACGCTATGGTCTTGATGCGACACGTTATTTCCTGCTACGTGAATTGCCATTTGGGCAAGACGGTGTATTCTCACCGGAATCCTTTGTTGAACGAACGAATTATGACCTTGCGAATGACCTTGGCAATTTATTGAACCGATCCATTTCTATGATCAATAAATATTTCGACGGTGAAATTCCGACAGAGGGCCTTATTGCGACAGAATTCGATGAAAGTTTGACGAGTTTCATGACAACTACGGTAGAAAAATACGAAGCTTCTATGGAGAAAATGCAGTTCAGCACTGTCCTCGGCGATTTGTGGGCTCTAATATCACGGACTAACAAATATATCGATGAGACATCTCCGTGGATCTTGGCGAAAGAAGAAGCGGATAGAGGAAAATTGGCATCCGTGATGGCACATCTTGCAACTTCGCTCCGTCATATTGCCGTATTATTGCAGCCGTTCATGACAAAAGCTCCGGGGCAGATCATTGAACAACTAGGTGTGAATGAAGAATTGCTTGAATGGGAGACCCTTGGCAATTTCGATGCCATACCATCAGGCACAAAAGTCGTAGAAAAAGGTGTACCGATCTTCCCGCGCCTCGATGCAGACGTTGAAGTCGTTTATATCCGTGAACAGATGGCGGTCACCGCACCTGCGGAAAATATGCCTGCCGAGCAACCTGCCAAGGCTGAGGTTGAAGAAGTGGTGGAAACCGAAATTACAATCGATGATTTTATGAAGGTGGATCTCCGCGTGGCAACGGTAACCGCGTGCGAAAAGATTCCAAAAGCGGATAAATTGCTTAAACTTCAATTGGATATGGGCTATGAACAACGCCAAGTTGTATCCGGTATTGCCGAATATTACGAACCGGAGTCGCTAATAGGCGTTAAGGTAATTGTCGTTGCCAACCTGAAACCAGTAAAACTACGCGGGGAACTTTCCCAGGGCATGATTTTGGCAGGAAAGTCAGACGGTAATCTGAAACTGGCGACGGTCGATCAATCATTGGAAAATGGTGCTCAAGTAAAATAAGATTGAATAAAAACGGCGTCCCTAATGGAAACGCCGTTTTTCCATTCCGCTAGTACACATAGTACAAAACGTTGTCATCGATATGTAAACTGAATGTGATGAATGTCATAATCTGTTCGATTAAACTAAAACCATTGTGAGGCGAAGAAAATGTATATTGATACACATGTCCATTTAAATGCAGAACAGTACGAAGAGGATATAGATGAAGTAATTCAACGTGCCCTAGATGCTGGCATTGAAAAGATGGTCGTCATCGGATTTGACCGAAAGACGATTTTGAAGGCGATGGAATTGACTGAACAACATGCATTCATCTATGCCGTCGTCGGCTGGCACCCAGTGGATGCCATTGATTGCACCGAAAAGGACTTGGAGTGGATAGAGTCACTAGCTGCGCATCCTAAAGTGGTTGGCATCGGGGAAACTGGTCTTGATTATCATTGGGATAAATCACCGAAAGACATTCAGCAAGAAGTGTTCAGGAAGCAGATTCGGCTCGCGCAAAAAGTTGGACTTCCAATTATTATCCATAACCGGGATGCGACAGCGGATGTCATCCGTATCCTGAAAGAAGAGGGAGCTGAAAAAACAGGCGGAATCATGCACTGTTTCGGAGGAAGTGTCGAAACAGCTAAAGAATGCATCGACATGAATTTCATGATTTCGCTGGGTGGTCCCGTTACGTTTAAAAATGCAAAAACCCCGAAAGAAGTTGCGACTGAAATTCCGCTTGATTATTTATTGATAGAAACAGACGCACCTTATCTTGCTCCTCACCCTAATCGTGGAAAACGGAATGAACCGGCATGGGTAGTGCTCGTGGCGGAAGAAATTGCAAGGTTGAAAGATCTCCCCGTTGAAGAAGTGGCAAAAATAACGACCATGAATGCTTTGAGAACATTTAACATAACATGATTAGAATGTCGGGGGCTTTCCATACTTTTCCTGTGGAAAGCTTCTTGATATTGTTATACATCAAATTCAAGGGGGTTGACACACGGAAGGGTAACCTTTATAATCAGCCGAGTGATGAAGGAGGAGTTTTTTTCATGTCAAATAGCACTATGAAAAGCCTGTTCTTTAAGTCATTGAGGAGTAAACGGATAGCTGTTATCGCAGTTTCACTTGCGCTATTCGTTACTATTATTTCACTTGTTCTCTTTGAAGGGACAAAGAAATCGATCGCGTTAAACGTGAACGGTGAAGAACTAAACATCAAGACACACGCACATACAGTTGGTGATCTTCTTTCCGACCAGGAAATCGAAGTTGCCAAACATGATTTAGTAATACCCTCAGTGAATGCACCTATCGAAGACGGTCTATCGATCAGGTGGGAACAGTCGCAGCAAGTTGCGATAAATGTCGACCAAGAAGCAATTTCCGTATGGACGACTGACGATAAAGTTGAAGATGTACTAGTCGAAGCGGGAATTGAGCTTACCGAGCATGACGTTGTAAGTCCGGAACTACATGAAAAGCTGGGCGAAAACGATAGTATCACTGTTCAAAAAGCGTTCGAAATTAAGTTGAATGACGGCGGAAAAGAGAAAAGAGTCCAGTCAACTTCGACTACGGTCGCTGACTTTTTAAAGAGGGAGAACATTCATTTGAATGGAGACGATCGACTGAACAGGAAGGCTGATGGATATTTGAAGCCTGGTTCTATAGTGGAGATCGTACGAGTAGAAAAGGTCACCGATGTAGTGGAAGAACCGTCGAACTTTGCAGTTGAAACACGCAATGACCCATCATTACTGAAAGGCCGCGAGAAAATTGTCCAGGCAGGAAAGAAAGGGACTGTTTCACGAAAGTTTGAAGTTGTAAAAGAAAATGGAAAAGAAGTTTCCCGTAAACTGTTGGAAGAGAAATCAATTAAAGAACCGCAAAAGAAAATCGTTTCAATCGGTTCAAAAGTGATGGTCGCAAGCGCAGCGACGGCAAAATCCAAATCGAAAGCCGGCAGAAGCGTCTCCCGTGACAATTCGGGTGGCGGCAAAGAGTTTTACGTGACAGCGACGGCATATACGGCAGAATGTAATGGCTGTTCAGGTATAACGCGTACAGGCATCAATCTACGCGCCAATCCAAACTTGAAAGTCATAGCGGTCGATCCGAGCGTTATTCCGCTAGGATCGAAAGTTTGGGTTGAAGGGTACGGCTATGCGGTGGCTGGGGACACAGGCGGCGCAATCAAGGGCAAGAAGATTGATCTTCATGTCCCGACGAAAAACGCAGCGTATAAATTTGGAAGACGCCAAGTGAAAGTTAAAATCATCGACTGACATATTATCCGCAGGACTGTAATCGGTCCTGCGGATTATTGCGTTATAGCCTTTGGTGCTTGTCACAAATTTTGAAAGGGTTTAATTTTGCAAGCACAATTCGAAATTCGGAAGCAATTGTACGGAAGCATAATTGATCACCTACCTTTCTGTACATCCGCCTGCTCACGGAGTAGAATTGAGGAAAGAATGGAATGGAAAGAGGATTTTTGTGAACATTAAAGAGATTATTGTTGTTGAAGGGAAATCTGATACAGTTGCTTTAAAACGTGCGGCTGGTGCGGATACGATTGAAACGAACGGATCCGCAATCGATGAAAAGACGCTTATACGCATTCGTCATGCACAAGAAACAAGGGGCGTTATTGTATTCACTGATCCCGATTACCCAGGCAGGAGAATCCGTGCCATCATCGAAGAGAATGTCCCAGGCGTTAAGCACGCGTTTCTCGAAAAAAAACTGACGATTGCCAAAAACGGCCAAGGACTGGGTATTGAACATGCTGCGGACGAGGATATCCGGGCGGCGCTTCGGTCTGTTTATACCGTGGATGATCAGCCGGTAGTGGATATCCCACTTTCAGACTTGATAACAGCCAGGCTTATCGGTCACCCTGATGCTAAAAGACGGCGGGAACGGTTAAGTGAATTGCTGCAGATCGGTCCGGTGAATGGAAAAGGATTGAAGAAAAGGCTTGAGATGTTCCGAATCAGTTATGATCGATTGGGAGAAGTATTAAGAGTTCTAGACAAGGAGGAAAAATAATGAATAAAGATATCGCGACTCCGGTCAGAACGAAAGAGATTCTTGCCAAATACGGATTTGCGTTAAAAAAAAGTTTAGGTCAAAACTTCTTGATCGACCCTAATATTTTACGCAATATCGTTTCGCATGCAGATCTATCGAAAAAAACAGGTGTCATTGAAATTGGTCCTGGAATTGGTGCATTGACGGAACATCTCGCGAGAAACGCGGGGAAAGTCGTCGCATTTGAAATCGATGGCCGTCTACTTCAGGTTTTGGAAGACACACTGTCGCCTTATGATAATGTGACGATTATCCATCAGGACATCCTTGAAGCTGACCTTCTACAAGTAATGAACGAACATTTCGCGGATTACGAAGATGTTGTAGTCGTCGCAAACTTGCCTTATTATGTGACGACACCGATTATCATGAAGTTCTTGCTTGGAAAAGTTCCAATATCGGGCATGGTCGTCATGATGCAGAAAGAAGTCGCAGACCGGATTACTGCTTTACCAGGGACGAAAGCATACGGTTCACTGTCCATCGCCATTCAATACTATATGGATGCGGAAGTGGCCATGATTGTTCCGAAAACAGTATTCATGCCACAGCCGAATGTCGAGTCCGCTGTATTACATTTGACTAGGAAAGAAACGGTTCCCGTGAAAGTGATTGATGAAGACTTTATGTTTACGGTTTCCAGAGGTTCATTCATCCAGCGCCGGAAGACAATCTTAAATAACTTACAATCGTCGCTGCCGGACGGTAAGGCAAAAAAAGAACAGATACTAAAAGCGTTCGAGGAAATAGGAATGGATCCCGGCAGACGCGGGGAAACATTGACAATTGAAGAATTTGCGAACTTGTCGAATGCTTTATATAACGACTTTTTTACTGAGCGTAAAAAATGATGAAAACAGAACGTTTTTCTTAAAAAAATTCCCTTTTCTATAATAAAATGATTGACAAAGTAGATAAGCCATTGTTAAAATGAAGATTTTAATTGACAGAACCTTTTAAAAGTGTTATGCTTATACTTAGTGAGGTGTAAGCGACGTGCCAAAAACATTAGCGGACATTAAGAAGTCATTGGATTCACATCTGGGTAAACGTTTGCATTTAAAAGCGAACGGTGGTCGGAAGAAGACAATCGAGAGGGCTGGAGTGCTGCGGGAAACATATCGTGCAGTATTCGTAGTTGAACTTGACCAGGACGAAAATGCGTTTGAAAGAGTATCTTACAGCTACGCAGACATTTTGACGGAAGCGGTTGAAATAACGATTCTGGATGGTGCAGATCCTACTGCATCCACTGCGTTCATCATCAAATAATTACAGCATTTATGATTTAATTCATTTTTTAAAGAAACACCTATGCAAGCATCTCTATTAAGGGATGACTTGTGCAGGTGTTTTTTCTTTCGTTTGGTCCATACTACAGTTGTCAGCCAAAAGGAGGAAAACCGAATGGCGAAAAAACGTGGTATCATGTCTGAGGGCTTGAAGGTAGAGATAGCTAAAGAACTTGGATTTTACGATGTTGTGGAGCGAGAAGGTTGGGGCGGCATCAAATCACGTGACGCAGGTAATATGGTGAAGCGGGCGATTGAAATGGCCGAACGAGGAATAGCACAAAAGAAAACGGAGCTATGAATTACCCTTTATCCAACTAATAGGCTGACAATGAAAGAGCTGGATCCGGGGTCATCATGACATCCGGTTCAGCTCTTTTTTATGAAGATGAACAGGATATACTCCGACCTCTAAAAATGATTTTTTCAATCGTTATCATTTCACCGCGTAAATAATTCACCTATGGTAAAATAGGGAACAAAGACAAGCTGTAATGGGGGGAGCCGGATGCTTTATGAAAAGGCGCCAGCAAAAATCAATTTAACACTCGATGTACTACATAAGCGGCCAGATGGTTTTCATGAAGTTGAAATGGTTATGACCACGGTCGATTTAGCGGACAGAGTCTGGCTTCGTCCGACAGACAAAGGAAAAATTACAATTAAAGCGTCTGAGCGGTACGTGCCGAATGATCGGAAAAATTTAGCTTACCAAGCAGCTGAACTTCTGCAAATTGAATACGGTATCACAAACGGGGTTGAGATTACTCTTGAAAAAAGTATTCCTGTTGCAGCCGGTTTGGCAGGCGGCAGTTCAGATGCTGCGGCTACACTTCGGGGCTTGAACAGGTTGTGGGATTTGAAATTGAGCCTACGGGAGCTTGCTGCGCTGGGCGCAAAAATAGGATCGGATGTCTCATTCTGTGTCCACGGCGGAACGGCACTTGCGACGGGACGCGGGGAAAAGATTGAAACCCTGCCTGCCCCACCAAATTGCTGGGTCATTCTTGCCAAACCCGCCATATCGGTTTCGACGGGCGATATATACGGTAATCTGGACTTATCCACGATTGATCATGCCGATACGGGTGCTATGATCGACGCGTTAAGAATGGGCGACTACGAGAAAATGTGCAGCACGGTCGGGAATGTCCTTGAAAACGTTACGATGCAACTTTATCCGCAAGTCGTCGTTCTGAAGGAACAGATGAAAAAATTCGGTGCAGACGCAGTACTGATGAGTGGCAGCGGTCCGACCGTTTTTGGTCTAGTCAAACATGAATCCAGAGTACCGCGGATTTACAATGGGTTAAAAGGTTTCTGTCCGGAAGTATATGCGGTCAGGATGGGTGGAGGACATTCAATTCTTGATTGAACACGTATAATTGTGGTAATGTACATTAAAACATTCGGGTTTAGGAGGATGTACCATGAAATGGAAAAGAAGCGAGAGGCTTGTGGATATGACCCGCCACCTCTTGGAAAATCCACAAGAACTTATTCCACTGACCTTCTTTTCTGAACGTTACCAAGCGGCAAAATCCTCGATCAGTGAAGATTTGACGATCGTGAAAGAAACGTTCGAGGAAAAAGGGACAGGGAAATTGATAACGGTGTCCGGAGCAGCTGGGGGAGTGAAGTTCATACCGATAATGACAGAGTCGGAAGTCCGTGAAGTAGTATCATTACTAATGGGAGAATTGGGCCATTCAGATAGGATGCTGCCAGGAGGTTATTTATTCATGACCGATCTTCTCGGCAACCCGCGTATTATGGATCGGGTCGGTAAAGTTTTCGCTTCGGCATTTGCTGATACGGACATCGACGTCATCATGACGGTGGCGACGAAAGGGATTCCGATTGCGCATGCCATTGCCCGTCACTTGAATGTACCTGTTGTCGTCGTTCGCCGCGATAGTAAGGTGACGGAAGGACCGACAGTCAGTATCAATTATGTGTCCGGTTCCAACAGGCGTATCCAAACAATGGTATTATCGAAAAGAAGCATGCAGAGCGGACGGAAAGTACTCATCACGGATGACTTCATGAAAGCGGGCGGTACGATGCTTGGCATGAAGAGCCTGCTTGAGGAATTCGGCTGTGAACTGGCAGGCATAGCCGTTCTAGTAGAGTCCGACCATGCAGAGGAAGTGCTGGTCGATAACTATCTATCTCTCATTAAGCTTCGAGCAGTAAACGAGAAGAACCGGACAATCGAGTTGGAAGAAGGAAACTATTTTGTGGAAGGTGGAAAATGATATGAATTATGTTGCGACAGAAAAAGCACCACAGGCAATCGGCCCTTATGCACAAGCTGTTAGTGTGAATGGATTAGTTTATACATCCGGACAAATTCCATTGACGCCGGAAGGTCTGCTCGTCGAGGGAACAATTGAGGACCAGACACACCAAGTGTTTGCCAATTTGAAAGAAGTGCTGAAAGAAGCCGGCTCCTCTTTGGATAAAGTGGTCAAAGCGACTGTTTTCATTAAAGACATGAATGAATTTGCTGCAGTAAACGATATTTATGCACAACATTTTGGTACACACACACCTGCACGTTCAACCGTTGAAGTTGCAAGATTGCCGAAGGACGTAAAAATTGAAATTGAGGTCATTGCCCTGTCAGGCGAATGATGGACGCCCGCCCGGATAACCGGAGCGGGTATTTTATTTTGCAGAGTAAGATGTCTTTGGTGTAGGGAGCAAATTCTCGTTCTTCCCAATGTTTAAATAATTTTGTTTATAAAGAAGGAAAACACTTACTTTTGTGGAATATAGTCGTCATGCGCTGTAATGACAAAAGGAGTGGTGAGGGATGGAAGTAACTGATGTAAGACTAAGAAGGGTGGAAACTGACGGAAGGATGAGGGCGATTGCTTCGATTACAATCGATGATGAGTTTGTCGTCCACGATATCAGGGTCATTGATGGAAATGAGGGATTGTTCGTGGCGATGCCTAGTAAACGGACGCCCGAGGGGGAATTCCGCGATGTAGCACACCCAATCAATACGAATGCCCGCACGAAAATCCAAGATGCCGTACTCGCGGCATATCATCTATCCGCGGAAGAAGTTATATACGAAGGGGCTGGCGCATGATGCGCCCCCTTTAACTTCACATGAAATGATTGTGGCTGCCTGCTCTTGCATGGCGGTTTTTTTCTCGCTTTATAATCTCTATAGTAAACTGGGAAATGAAAAGCAATAATAATAAAAGATTATTATTGGCTTGTCAAGAGGAGAGAAGTTGAAAAATAGCGCGTTTTCAGCTATAGTCAATAATGAAAACATTAAGAGAGGGATCGGCCTTCCTCCCTCATTCAAGGAGGCATTCAAATGACGAATACATATGCCGTCGTCCTCGCAGCGGGACAAGGTACACGGATGAAGTCCGATTTATATAAAGTGCTCCACCCCGTTTGTGGAATACCGATGGTGGAACACGTAATTGATCATATACGCGGTCTTGGAACCGGCAGAATTGTCACGATCGTCGGACATGGTGCAGAAATGGTTGAAGAGACGCTTGGTGATAAAAGCGAGTATGCACTGCAAGCAGAGCAATTGGGAACGGCACACGCTGTTCAGCAAGCAGAGAAGCTTATCGGCGATCTAGACGGTACGACAATTGTTGTCTGCGGAGATACGCCGCTTATCCGCTCTGAAACGATGGAAGCATTGATTGAACACCACAACAAAACGGGTGCAAAAGCAACAATCTTGACGGCTGATGCGGATGATCCAACAGGCTATGGCCGCATTATTCGGGGAGAAGAAGGTCAAGTACTTCGTAACGTTGAACAGAAAGATGCAACACCGGAAGAGCAGCGAGTGACGGAAATCAATACAGGCACATATTGCTTTGATAACCGTACCCTTTTTGAAACGTTGAAAAAGGTGAAGAATGATAATAACCAAGGCGAATATTATCTTCCCGATGTTGTCGGCATCCTGCAATCGGAAAATGCGCTAGTTTCAGCGTATGTGACTAGTGATTTCAGCGAAACGATTGGCGTCAATGATCGCGTTGTCTTAGCGGAAGCCGAACGTGTCATGAGGTTGCGAATTGCTGAAAAACATATGCGTAACGGGGTAACGATCATCAGCCCTGAAAATACGTATATAAGTGCTGCAGCGGAAATCGGCCGTGATACGGTACTTCAACCGGGTACGATGATTGAGGGACATACTGTCATCGGGGATAAATGCATAATCGGACCGAACAGTCAGATTATCGACAGCGAAATCGGCGATGCGACGACTGTCCATTCATCGGTCGTACTTTCCAGCCGAATTGGTTCGTCTACAGCCGTGGGACCGTTTGCACATATCCGACCTGATTCCGATTTAGGCGACAGTGTGAAAATCGGTAATTTCGTTGAGGTTAAAAAGTCGACGCTCGGTGAAGGAAGCAAAGTATCACATTTGAGCTATATCGGCGATGCGAAAGTGGGCTCGCATGTAAATGTGGGGTGCGGCACGATTACCGTCAACTACGATGGGACGAACAAACACATTACGACAATTGAAGACGATGCTTTCATCGGCTGCAATTCCAATTTAATCGCACCTGTTACTGTTGGAAAAGGCGCATATGTGGCGGCAGGGTCGACAATTACTCAAAATGTGCCAGAAAGTTCACTTGCAATTGGGCGCGCGCGCCAGGAGAATAAAGAAGGATATGCAAACAAACTAAATCAAAAGTAAACAGGGGGAACATGATGGCTAATCACTATCCTAACGATAAACTGAAGATATTCTCTTTGAATTCGAACCAAACGCTTGCGGAGCAAGTAGCGGATGTAATCGGACGCCCACTCGGCAAATGTTCCGTCAAACAATTCAGTGACGGAGAAGTCCAAATCAACATCGAAGAAAGTATCCGCGGCTGTGATGTTTTCGTCATCCAGTCGACATCGTACCCTGTCAATGAAAATTTGATGGAACTTCTTATTATGATTGATGCTTTGAAACGTGCGTCTGCACGCACGATCAATGTCGTCATGCCTTATTATGGTTATGCGCGCCAAGACCGGAAAGCACGATCACGTGAGCCGATTACGGCGAAACTAGTTGCAAATTTACTTGAAACAGCGGGAGCGCATCGTGTTATTGCTATTGATCTTCATGCGCCGCAAATTCAAGGTTTCTTTGATATTCCAATCGATCACCTTGTTGCTGAACCAATCCTTACAGAATACTTTAAAGGAAAAGGTATCAACAGTGACGAATTAGTAATAGTATCACCGGATCATGGCGGTGTAACACGTGCACGTAAGATGGCTGATCGTATGAAAGCGCCGATTGCAATCATCGACAAGCGCCGTCCTCGCCCGAATGTTGCCGAAGTGATGAACATCGTCGGAAACGTGGAAGGCAAAACTGCGATTCTCATTGATGATATCATCGATACAGCAGGAACGATTACAATTGCGGCGAGCGCTTTAATCGAAAGTGGAGCCAAAGAAGTGTATGCTTGTTGTACACACCCTGTGTTGTCAGGTCCTGCAATCGAACGGATCGACAACTCACAAATCAAAGAATTGGTCATTACCAATTCAATTGAACTGCCGGAAACGAAACAGTCTCCGAAAATAAAGCAATTGTCGATCGCTTCACTGCTTGCCGAGGCAATTGTCCGTGTGTTCGAAGAGAAGTCCGTAAGCACATTATTTGATTGAGCAAGATGTTTCATGTCGTCTGTCCTTGGGTATTTATTGATTAGCACAACTTTTTTAAGAAAGGTGACTAAATAATATGAGTACTAGTATACAGTCGGAAATGAGAGCACCAGCGAAACAATCAACACTGACACAATTAAGAAAAGAAGGCATTGTTCCAGCCGTAGTCTACGGCTACCAAACAGAGTCTACACCCATTTCAGTAAAAGAGCGCGAACTGTTGAAAACGCTTAGCGTAACAGGGCGCAATGGCGTCATCAAGTTGAATGTCGACGGCAAGGACATAAACGTTGTCCTCAATGACTATCAATCTGACGCTTTAAAAGGTGATATCCGGCATGCAGACTTCCTTGCCATCAATATGACGGAAGAGCTTGAAGTAGATGTAACCGTAAATCTTATAGGTGAATCTGTAGGGGTGAAACAGGGCGGTGTACTTCAGCAGCCGAATCATGAAGTGAAGATCAAAGTGAAACCTTCCGACATACCGGAAACATTCGATATCGACATTACAAATCTTGAAATCGGCGAATCGATCACTGTTGCGGAAATTCGTGAGAAATCGAAGTATGAAATTTTAAATGAAGATACTCATGCACTTGTTCTAATTTCTTCTCCGCGTACTGCTGCAGAGATGGAAGAACTTGAAAGTGATGCTGCTGAATCAACGGAAGCAGAACCCGAAGTAATCGGCGATAAAAAAGACGAAAAGTAATTCGGAAAATGAGCGCGCGGAAACCCCGTGCGCTTCTTTTCTGTATAAAAGATAAAAAAGTATAATACTTTCAAAACGGAACAGTGGCTAGGCTCCAGGCGCCAAAAGCTCGGGTCATTAGTTGGTCCGTCTTATGACCCGAGCCGGCCTACGGGATGTAGGTCACGCAGCGGGGAGGATTGAACGACCTCCCTCCTTGTTGCAATACGACGTGGCGAACTTAGGTTGTGTTCACTTGACGGCACCTGCGCTTTTCTAAATCACCTATTGTAAAAGGAAGATAAATCGATGAAAATGATAATAGGGCTCGGGAATCCGGGTAAACAATATGAACAAACACGCCATAATGTAGGATTCCATGTCATTGACGAACTGGGCGACCGTCTGTCGGCACCCGCGATGCAATCTAAGTTCAATGGCATGTATACCGTTATACATCATCCGCAAGGAAAAGTGATGCTCGTCAAACCGCTTACTTATATGAATCTATCCGGCGAATGCGTCCGTCCCCTTATGGATTACTTTCAAGTCGATGTGGAAGATATCGTCGTTCTCTATGATGATCTTGATATTGCACCTGGAACGATTCGGTTGCGTCAAAAGGGAAGTGCCGGCGGTCATAATGGCATGAAATCACTTATCGCACATTTAGGCACAGATCAGTTCAACAGGATACGAATCGGTGTGGGACGACCTGTCGGCGGCATGAAAGTTGCCGATTATGTTTTAGCTCCGTTTAGTAAGGAAGAAAAACCTTCGATTGAAGACATGGTGCAAAAAAGTGCATCTGCTTGTGAAGCATGGCTGGCTAATCCATTTAACGATGTGATGAACAACTTTAATGGGATTTAAGGTATAATGGTGCCATCTTTCGCCTATACTTTGTAAAAAAGGGGCGGAGAATAAAATGGCGATCCGTTATACTTGCCGGCATTGTGAGACTGAAATTGGCACACTTCCTTTTGAATCCGCGAGGGAGACGATCCTCCTGTTGCAAAAGCTAGACAAGGAGGAAGTGGAGCATTTTCTGACGTATGAAAAGGATGGGGCGCTGGCGGTGCGGTGCATTTGTGAGCAGTGTGAGCAATCGCTCCGTAGTTTCCCGGATTACTATACACTCCAGAAGTGGCTTCAATAAGATGTACGCTTTGGCGCGAATGCGTCCAAAGCTTTTTCTGTTTTTCCATACCACATATACCAAGGAAGAAAGGATGTGCAGCAGTGGAAGCGCTTATAGATTTAATTTCACAAGAGAAAGAGATTAGCGAACTAGTGAAAGAGTTGGAGGCCGGAAAAGACCGTCAGCTTATCGCCGGATTGTCAGGCGGGGCAAAGTCGATACTTTTCAAAGTGCTTCATGAGTCGAGTGAAGAGCCGATTCTAATCGTTTCCCCGAATTTGTTGCAAGCGCAGCGTACATACGAAGACCTCGTTAAAATGTTGGGCGATTCGCTCGTTCATCTTTATCCTGCAGAGGAACTCATTGCTGCGGATTTTTCTATTTCAAGTTATGAGCTTCGGGCTCAGCGGATTGACACGCTGGATCATATGGCGAGAATCGGAAAAGGGATTTATATCACCCCGATTGCGGGAATGAAAAAGTTGTTGCCGGAGAAAGAACGGTGGCTGGTCGGCTCGTTAACGACGAAAGTAGGCGAGGAGATCAACATACCGAATTGGCTCGATAAGCTTGTATCAATGGGCTATACGAGACAACCAATGGTAACGGCACCAGGCGAATTTGCTTTGCGTGGAGGAATCCTGGACCTTTATCCGTTGAATATGGAAGAACCGATCCGGATTGAGTTATTTGACACGGACGTCGACTCCATACGCACGTTTTCAGCGGAAGACCAGCGTTCAACAGGCAAGTTGGAAACTGTATCGATTCTGCCTGCAGCAGAGTTTGTCTGGACGGCTGAAGATCTTACATTTATCGCTGAGAATCTGGAGAGTGCACTTGGCGTCAGTTTAAAAAAGATGAAGGACGCTGAAGCAAAAGAGCGGTTGACCATTAATATGACTGGTGATATTGGCTTGATGAGAGAAGGTACAACACCTGAAAACATGTTGAAGTATGCTTCATTGTCTGCCGCTACTACTACTCTTGAAAGTTACTTCCCTAGTAATGGTATCGTTCTGTTCGATGAAATCGGACGGATCCTTGAAGTTGCCGGGTCGCTTGAATCAGAAGAAAAGGAATGGATGGTTGCCCTTCTTGAAGAAGGCAAGATTGTCCACGATTCAAAACTCTCACTCTCGTTCGAAGAGATGAATGCTCAATTGCAACAGCGCAAAGTGTACTTATCCCTTTTCATCCGCACAGTTCCGGGAATCACGGTCAAAAAGACTGTGACATTTTCCTGTAAACCGATGCAGCAGTTCCATGGTCAGATGAACCTGTTAAAAAATGAGATGGAGCGGTGGCAGCAAGGACATTTTACTGTTTTCATCATCGCGGATGGAAACGAGCGGATGCAAAAAGTCCAATCAATCCTTGAAGATTATGATATAACATCTGTTGTTACGGGGAAACCTTCGAAGGCAGTCAGTGTCATTGTTGTCGACGGCGATTTGTCAGCGGGCTTTGAGCTTCCCTTCCAACAAATCGCAGTCGTGACGGATTCCGAGTTGTTCAAAGGAAATCCGAAACGGAAAGCACGCCCTCAAAAGATGACGAACGCCGAACGCATTAAAAGCTACTCGGAAATCAAACCGGGTGACTATATCGTTCACGTCCATCATGGAATCGGAAAGTACTATGGCGTCGTTACACTTGAAGTAGGCGGAATCCATAAAGATTATCTCGACATCCGGTACCGCGGGGAAGATAAGCTGTTCGTCCCTGCCGATCAGATTGACCTGATTCAGAAATATGTCGCATCCGGAGAAAAGGAACCGAAACTTCATAAGTTAGGCGGAACCGATTGGAAGAAAACGAAAAGCAAAGTGACAGCGGCTGTTCAAGATATTGCGGACGACCTGATTAAGCTTTATGCCAAACGTGAATCGGAAAAAGGACACGCCTTCCCGGAAGATGATGACATGCAAATGGCATTTGAAAATGCATTCCCTTACGACGAAACGGATGACCAGCTCAGGTCAATTGCGGAAGTCAAACGGGATATGGAAAGAGAGCGCCCTATGGATCGCCTGCTCTGTGGTGATGTCGGTTATGGTAAGACGGAAGTCGCCATCCGTGCTGCATTCAAAGCTGTATCAGATGGAAAACAGGTGGCTTTTCTCGTACCAACAACAATTCTTGCCCAACAACATTATGAGACGATGAAAGAACGCTTTTCCGGTTTCCCGGTCGAAGTATCCCTCTTAAATCGTTTTCGTAAAAAAAAGGAACAGACAGAGACGTTGAAAGGGTTGAAAGCCGGTACGATTGATATCGTGGTCGGCACACATCGCCTTCTATCGAAAGACATCGTTTATCACGATCTCGGATTACTCGTCGTCGATGAAGAACAGCGATTTGGTGTAACGCATAAAGAGAAACTTAAACAGTTGAAAACACATGTCGATGTCCTGACATTGACAGCAACACCAATACCACGGACACTTCATATGTCGATGCTTGGTGTCCGTGATTTATCGGTCATTGAAACGCCGCCCGCAAACCGTTTTCCGGTCCAGACATATGTCATGGAACAAAACTTCGCACTCATCCGTGAGGCGATTGAAAGGGAAATGAGCCGGGGTGGGCAAGTATTCTACTTGTACAACCGGGTGGAAGACATGGAGCGGAAAGTCGATGAAATCAAGCAGCTGGTGCCGGAAGCGAGGGTAGGATTCGCCAATGGACAAATGGGAGAATCCGCGCTTGAAGCAGTCATTTTAAGCTTCCTTGGAGGCGAGTATGACGTTCTGGTGACGACAACGATTATTGAAACTGGTATCGATATCCCGAACGTCAACACACTTATCATTCAAGACGCCGATCGCATGGGTTTATCACAGCTCTACCAGCTCCGTGGACGCGTTGGGCGTTCAAATCGTGTTGCGTATGGCTATTTCCTATATCAACGCGATAAGGTACTGACAGAGGTTGCGGAAAACCGTCTGCAAGCTATCAAGGAGTTTACAGAACTTGGATCCGGCTTTAAAATCGCGATGCGCGACTTATCGATTCGTGGTGCAGGTAATTTGCTTGGTTCCCAGCAACACGGTTTTATCGACTCGGTCGGATTCGATCTTTATTCGCAATTGCTTCAAGAAGCGGTGGAGGAGAAACAGACAGGTATCGTGAAAGCGGATATACCCGACGTGGAAATCGTATTGCCACTTAACGCATACATTCCCGACGAGTACATTCGCGATGGATTCCAAAAGATTCAAATGTATAAATTGGTAAAAGCGATTGAAAGTGAAGCGGACTATATTGAACTTGTCGACGAAATGACAGACCGGTTCGGTGATATACCACTTGAAGCAGACCTGCTGCTCCGTGTTGCACGGATAAAAGCTTGGGGACGCATCGCAGGCGTCGAATCAATCAAAAAACAGCAATCGCTTATTGAAGTCCGTATCACGCCGGAAGGGACAGCAAAAACAAACGGTTCAAAACTTGTGTCCGACTCAATGACGTTTGGCCGTGCTGTAGGTTTCACAATGGAAAACGGCTGTCTCGTCATGACGATTGATGAACGCCATACAGGAAAGCAGACCGCATTTGATGTTTTGGAAGCGATGATGAAGATTCTTGAATCCTCTACAAAGGAAACAGTTACTACTGATTCCGTCTAAAGGGCATGTTGCATATTTTCTCCACTATTGATGCATACTAAAATTGAAATGAGGTCTATGTTCAATTTTGTGGAAAGTGAGGCATCATGTATGAAGGCAACTGGAATCGTCCGCAGAATCGATGATCTTGGAAGGGTAGTCATCCCAAAAGAGATTCGGAGGACACTTAGGATCCGTGAAGGAGATCCTCTTGAAATTTTCACCGATCGGGACGGCGAAGTTATTTTGAAGAAATATTCCCCGATCTCGGAACTCGGGCAATTTGCAAAAGAATATGCGGAGACCCTGTATGAAACGCTTGGTACGCCTGCGCTGATTAGTGATCGGGATGAAATGATCGCCGTATCCGGTTTATCGAAAAAAGATTACTTGAATCGCCATTTATCCCCGGATATCGATGAAATTCTGGCAGGCCGTAAAGTCGTTACAGAAAAACTTGAAAAAGCGGTAGAATGGGTTCCTGGACAAGTGGAACAAGTCAAGTCTTACTGCATTGCCCCCATTATTGCGGCGGGGGATACAATCGGTGCCGTCTACCTGCTGTCGAAAGTGCATTTCATCGGCGAAACCGAACAAAAAGCAGCGGAAACAGCTGCACACTTCTTAGCAAAACAGATGGAAACATAAAAACAGCCCACTTAAACCGGATAAAGCGGTTTAAATGGGCTGTTTTTATTTCGCTAATGGACAATACGGACATTTATCTGTATTCGGAAGTTCTTTATACAAACAACATGTCACTCGTTTGAAATTTGCCATAGCGTCCAGTGCTAGTTGGTTTTTCAGATATTGTTTAAAAGGGGAGCGGCGCATCGCGGGTTTCCAAGTTTCATCTTCCAATAAAACATCTAAGTCTTGTTGCGCAAACAGTGAATTTTCTTGAAGTAGCATCGAGTACATCCACAAGACATAGCCCCACACATTCTCCCACAAAATTAACTTTGCAATTTTTCCACGCTTGCTTAAATAGTCGACGACAGGATGCCCATACGATTCAAGAATAAAGCGGATATCCTGTTCACGGTTTTGTGCGCTTCTAAAGCTGGCAGCCGGAACAGAAAAAAGAATCGTCTCGTTTTCGATGAATAATGAAATATCCTCCAAATCGCCCGCCCATAGTAAATCATATTCACTCAAAAAATGCAGTTGCGCGGCAATGAAAAAACCATGCCTTCTCATGTAAACGGACGATGCAACAGTATCATCTGAGGCGCCTGACAAGCTTTTGACCTTTTCGAATAGCTTATCGCTTCCCGATTCGGATAAAACATCTGCAACCGATGAAAATACGTTCGACTGTTCACCTACATGTACACTGAAACGTTTCAGTGCGTCTAGCTGATCCGGCTGTAGATCAGGCACCTGTATTGCTCCGGAGTTCCGTCACGACGCAGCGGCCGCGCCCATAAGGAACGCAATGCGGTGTGCCGAATAGTGGATCTGTTGAAACCTGGCATTCCATCCCGAATACAGCACGGACTAAATCACAGTTGATAATATCTTCCGGTCTACCTTGCGCGTGGACGCCGCCATCTTTAATGGCCACGATATTATGTGCATAACGCGATGCCAAGTTCAAGTCGTGCAGAACCATGACAATCGTACGGCCCTTTTGTTCATTTAGTTCAAACAACAGATCCAATATTTCAATTTGATGTGTCATATCAAGGTATGTCGTCGGCTCATCCAACAAAATGACATCTGTATCTTGAGCCAGTGTCATCGCAATCCATGCACGTTGACGCTGACCGCCTGACAATGTGTCAATTGATTGGTCCCGAAGTTCGCTTATCCGGGTTGCTGCCAGTGCAGCTTCCGTTTTCTTCGTGTCTTCTTCAGTCCATCTTGAGAGCCAAGATTGGTGCGGATAGCGTCCTTGTTTCACAAGATCGTGTACGGTCAATCCTTCAGGCGACACAGGACCTTGTGGAAGAATGCCCATTTTCTTTGCAACATTTCGTGAAGACATCGAATGGATATCCTTACCTTCAAGTAAAATAGAACCATCCGCAGGTTTTAAAAGACGGGCGATGGAACGCAGTAACGTGGATTTACCGCAGCCGTTACTACCGACGAAAACAGTAATCTCACCTTTTGGAATCGATAAATTCAAGTTTTCGAAGAGAAGTTTATCTTGATAGCCGATTGATAGGTTGTCGGCTGTTATTGAAGTATACATAGGAATGCCTCCATATCTATAGGAAATCTAAATAGCTTTCATTTTCAATTAGAGATAAGCATAGCATATTTGGTGTCCATTGAGAATGATAATCAATTATTTCAGAAAAAACTTTACAAAACTGCATAACCAAGTTTAAAATATTAAATGAGAATGATAATCAATGAATGTGTAAATGGAGGAATGTTCAATTATGAAGAAGTCCATAAAGGCGCTGCTTGTTTTAACAATTTTTGCAGTAGTGTTAGCCGGTTGTTCATCGAAGAAAGAAGAAGACAAAGCTGTAGAAAATGAAAAAGCGGACGCAAGTATAACAATTACAGGCGTTAACGGTGAAGTGACACTTAATAAGCCTGCGAAAAAAGTTGTTGTTTTGGAATGGACATATGCGGAGGATTTGTTGGCAGTAGGCGTTCAGCCTGTTGGGATGGCAGATATAGAAGAATATCATAAATGGGTGAATATTGATGCGGAGCTAAGCAAAGACGTAGCGGATGTCGGCGGCCGCCAAGAACCGAATTTGGAAGCGATTGCTGCATTGGAGCCGGATTTAATCATCGGTACGAGTTTCCGTCATGATGGGATGATTGCAGATTTGGAAAAAATCGCACCTACCGTCATTTTTAATCCGTATCCTGAAGATGAAAAAATAGATTTGTATCAAGAAATGACGACAACATTCAACGAGATTGCTAAGGCTGTTAATAAAACGGACGAAGCGAAACAGGTATTAACTGACCTGGATACAAAGTATGCGGAAGCGACAGAAAAAATCAACGACGCCAATTTGAAAACAAAAGATGTGATTTTGACACTTGCTTACACGGGGCCTCAAGCGCCGGAAATCCGTGTATTTACACCAAACTCAATGGCTTCAATAATTTTAGGCAAAATCGGCCTAAACAATATCCATGTGCCAGACCAATTTGAAGTTTTCGGTTCGAGCACATATAACGTAGAGGGGTTAACGAAGTACGAAAATGCAAATTATTTGTATAGCGTACAAAGCGAGGACAATATTTATGATAAACAATTAAAAGATAACGCCGTGTGGAAAAACCTTGATTTCGTGAAAGAAGACCGCTTGTATGATCTCGGCGGAGATACTTGGTTATATGGAGGTCCTCTCTCAGCTGAAACATTGCTCAATAAGATCACAAGCACGATGGTGAGTAAGTAATGGCAAGAAACACTTCAGGAGCACGATCCTTCGGTGTCATGATTATTGGGTTGTTCCTGTTGGTTTTATTATCTTTCATTCACTTAACGCAAGGACAAGCGGATTATTCAATTTCGCAATTAATAAAAGAAGTGTGGACGGAGGGGCGAGTACAGGATATCGTGCTCTCTCTTCGTCTTCCCCGTTTAATGATAGGGATTCTTGCTGGTGGAGCGCTTGCTGTTGCGGGTGCTGTTTTGCAGACGTTGACGAACAATCCATTGGCGTCCGCAAGCACATTAGGCATTAATGCGGGAGCATATTTTTTCGTCGTCGTCTCGATGATCTTCTTTCCATCGCTTCTCGGTAATTTTCCATTTCTAGTCGCATTAGCGGGTGCTGTACTGTCATCTGTTCTAGTTGTCGTACTTGCGGGCAAACAAATGGAGCCGGTACGCGTTGCGCTGACAGGAATGATCATATCGTTATTGTTTGCGTCGATGACAGGTTCTTTACAACTATTATTCGAAAATCAAACGAACGGTCTTTTTTTATGGGGCTCGGGCACGCTTGTTCAGTTGAATTGGGAAGGCGTGTCATTTGCGGCACCAATTATATTGGTTTTTTTCATCCTCGCATTAATTTTAGCGAAACCAATGGACACGCTTTCGCTCGGTGAAGACATTGCATCGTCTCTCGGTCAAAATGTCCGTTTTGTTAAAGTACTTGCGTGGGCTGTTGCAATTGTGCTTGCAGCTACAATGGTCAGTGTTGTCGGGCCAATCGGTTTTGTCGGTTTAATGGCGCCGCATATCGTCCGGATGCTTGGTATTCACGGACATTTGCATATTTTCCTGCAGTCGTTTCTATGGGGAAGTGTCATACTGATCGGAGCAGATGTGTTAGGAAGGTTGATCCAGCCCGGGCAAGAGGTTCCAGTTGGTGCAATGACCGCTTTAATCGGCGGGCCATGGTTGTTGTACTTGGCATGGAAAACCGCAAAAACGCATAGTCGGGGCGACCGTCAAATGGGCGGTACATTGGAGCCGATGAAACTGCCGGTTGTCATCACAATCGTTGTTGCACTCATTGTCGTTGTGATTTCATTGGCCTTATCGTTTAACGGTTCAGCTTGGACGACGGAATGGTTGAAACCTGTCGTCTGGAATTTCCGGGTACCGCGAGTATTGACGGCGTTCATCGTCGGAGTGATGCTTGCAATTGCCGGGGTATTGTTGCAAGGAGTGCTACGAAATCCGCTGGCGGATGCAAGTATTTTAGGTGTCACATCGATGGGCGGTGCCGGAGCGATGATGCTCCTCGTATTATTTCCCGCCATTCCGGTTGAATACATGCCGCTCGGTGCGGTCATGGGAGCTGCCATCGCACTCGGTATTATTTTAGGGACGTCATGGAAAAACAATTTCCAACCGATGCTTGTAGCGCTTATGGGAATTGCGATTTCCGCGTTCGGATCGGCTGCAACACAAGTATTTGTCGTAAAAGCAAAATTAGCTGTCGCCGCTGCGCTCGTCTGGCTGTCAGGAAGTACATACGCCAAAGGGTGGGATGATGTACAGCTAGCCATTTTGTTATTTGCAGTGTTCATCGGACCGGCCGTCTACCTGACACGCAGTTTGGATACGCTGACCTTCGGGGACGATGTGGCGGCGGGTCTTGGACTGTCCGTTAAATCAACCCGTGTTTGGGCATTGGTCGTCGGTGTCGCCATAAGTACGGCCGCCGTAGCGATTGTGGGGACGGTTGGCTTCGTCGGGCTTGTAGCGCCTCATATAGCGCGCCGATTAGTCGGTTTCCGCCATCTGCCTTTGCTAGTCGTATCCGGATTATTAGGTGGGTTGCTTCTTGTCACCGCAGACTTTGTCGGAAGGATTGTCATTGCGCCAAAAGATATTCCGAGCGGATTGATTGTTGCGCTTATCGGAACGCCGTATTTACTTTATCTCTTGCGGAAAATGAAATAAAAATGGAACTGAACACGGATTTTCAACTATAATAACAAAAGAGTAAATAAAAAGTGTCTTTTTCTCCCAATAACCAGGAGAAAAAGACACTTTTTATTAGTACGTGGGAAGCGATTAATGTGACCGGCATTAAGGTAGACAGAAGACTCGTAACAAACCAGGGCTTTTCTTCCACTTTGAATTCTTTCAGATTAAATAACGGTCAGCCGATAATTATGGAGGAAATCACGATAACAATGCCATATACTGATGATTTTCCAACACTAGCAATCGCTGTTGGTCAAGGGTGAGGGGGAATAATATGAGCAGTCGGCGGCCTGCTCGTTGCGTTTTTAGGTGGTCGAAATGTCCTTTATATGTACGGCGGTATTGTATTAGATGACTACTTTACGGTTTTACGGCGATTGCTTGACTTTCGCTTGTATTTCTAGGATTCACTGGAATTTTTCAATAACAAATAGGATTGCCGTGAACGTACTTCTACAAAAGTCTTCAAGTACAGAGGAACTGTCTAAAATTTATACTGTAAAAGTACATTGGTGTCGATATTATTCGCGGTTTTGTCATTCAAAAAAAGAGCTATAAACCAAGGCGGTTTGTAGCTCTTTTTGATGAATTGTTTGACAAGGTGTGAACTTTTAAAATTACTGTATTGATCGGATACCTTGATATCTATTCAGTAGAGTGTCCAGTTCCTGACTATACGCAACGACAATCGGATGGGTAAATCCAAAATGTTTTGCATTTATATACATGTCTTGTCTTTTTGATTTTATTTTTACGGATAGTACGCGTCTTGCAGGAACTTTTTTTATCATCTTAACTTCCCTCCGTTTTACTTTTTATGGAATCAATATTTTTAAATGTAATTTACAGTAAAGTATTTACAATTAGTCATACCTACGTCTTTCCCGAAATGTTAAAGTGTTAAACCTATTATTAATGAATTTTAAATATTTGATGATTTTACGAGAAATTTTTCCATTTCTTATTCATGATATAATGGGGGTATTATGTACGAAAGAAAGAGGCACGGATATGGCGCAACAATGGAATATGAAAACGTTCATGAAAGGCGCGTCGATTCTGACGGTTTCTGCAATCATCGTGAAATTGCTTGGCGCGGTCTACCGGATTCCTTTCCAAAATCTTGTCGGCGACAAAGGGTTTTATATTTATCAACAAGTATATCCGTTTATCGGTATTTTTATTGTCTGGACGTCTTATGGCTTTGCGGTGGCTGTATCGAAACTGCTTGCGGGGAGTACAAATAGCGGTCGAACGAAAGCAATAATGCGTGTGGCTTTTTTTTACCTTCTGTTTTTATCAATACTGTTTTTTGTCGTTTTAACATTCTTTGCTCCTTTTTTCGCGAAATCCATGGGCGATTCCGGGTTAACACCCCTTTTACGAGCGGGTGCATATATCGTTCTGCTCATGCCCGCGCTGGCGGTTTTGAAGGGTTCATTCCAATCGGATGGTCGTATGGTACCGGTTGCAGTTTCAGGCGTCGGCGAGCAGGCTTTCCGAGTGACGGTGATTTTGATCGGGACATGGATTGTGGTACGGACAGGCTCTTCGCTTTATGTAGCGGGTGAAGTGGCGATGTGGGGGGCGGTTATCGGGGAGAGTGCAGGCGTTGTCATTCTAGCGCTTTATTTCCGGAATACGTTCAAGGGACCGCTGGAAAATGTGGATACATGGCAAGTGGTGAAAGAATTGACGGTTGTTAGCTTGGGGGTCAGCGCAAGTTCACTCATTCTCCTGATGTTTCAGCTCGCCGATTCATTTACGGTCTACAATATTCTTCTATCGAACGGTTTTGTCGAGGATGAGGCAATGGAGACGAAAGGTGTCTATGATCGAGGACAACCGCTCGTGCAGATGGGGATTTTAATCGCTTCGACACTGGCGCTCGCCATTGTTCCACTTATCGCCCATCACTCGACAAAAAAGTCTGGACGGGGAGCGTTGCCATTTATCCAGCTAACGTTCCGGACGGCTTTCCTATTCGGATGGGCCGCCGCCGCAGGGCTTGCACTCGTTTTGCCCTATGTGAATGAAATGCTGTTTCAAACACGTGACGGCTCCGTGGCAATCATTGTTTTCTCGCTACAAATTTTTTGGCTGTCGCTCATTTTACCGATAACAGCGATGCTTCAAGGTGCAGGAAAAGTGAAAGTACCGACGTTACTTCTTATTGTAGGACTGCTAGTGAAAATAGCTGCAAATCTACTCTTCGTTCCTGTTTGGAATGTCACGGGCGCGGCAATAGCGGGTAATATCGGTTTTGCTACAATTACAGTTGGATTGATACTATATTTTAAAAAGGTCTGGCCGATCCGCTTGGCACCTGCCCGCTTTTATGGATGGGTAACAGGGGCTACTGCGGCTATGGTTGTTGTTGTTTTGCCGTGGATGCTTATTGCAGACGTGGTTTTATTCGACAGGTTATCAAGTCGGATCGGGGCGACAATTATTGCACTAACGTCCGTTGCAGCGGGCGCGAGTGTTTTCCTTTTCGTCGTTATGAAATCACGTATAATGGCAGAGAAGGAATGGTATCTACTGCCATTCGGCAAGCGGTTGGCTACATTGCAATTACGACTCATTAAGAAAAGGTGAATGACATGCATCAGTTGACAATCATCGGTCTTGGCGCAGGCGACCTTGACCAATTGGCCCTCGGGACATACCGGAAATTAAAGGAAGCGAACCTTATCGTAGCGCGTACGGATCAGCATCCCGCCGTCGCTGAATTAAGAGCAGAAGGAATTATTCTGACAAGCTTCGATGAAATTTATGAGAAACACAACTCATTCGAGCAAGTATATGATGAAATCGTAGATCGGCTGCTGACTATGTGTGCAGAACAACCGGTGACATATGTTGTACCGGGACATCCGCTTGTGGCGGAACGAACAGTCCAATTATTAGTCGGGAAGGAGCGCGAAGGTATAGTTCAGCTTGAAATTGCGGGCGGAAACAGTTTTCTTGACCCGATTTTCGCTGCGCTGCGTATTGACCCGATTGAAGGATTCCAGCTGCTCGACGGTACGGATATGAAACGCGATGAGCTTTATATGACGCAGCATGTGCTGATTGGACAAGTGTACGATGCATTCGTAGCGTCCGAAGTGAAACTTTCACTGATGGAGAAATACGCTTACGATCACCCAGTAACGATTGTGAAGGCGGCCGGTTCATCAGGTGAGAAAATTAGCACGGTCCCGCTATTTGAACTGGACCGTGTGACTGAAATCGACAATTTAACCACTGTATACGTACCGCCTGTAGTCGAACGGGAAGCAAGGTTGAAAGACTGGTCGACATTCAGGGAAATCATCGCCGCACTGCGCGCTCCGGACGGTTGCCCGTGGGACCGTGAACAGACGCATGCATCATTGAAGCGGTATTTGATTGAAGAAGCGCATGAACTGCTTGAAGCAATCGATAACGAAGATGATGATGCGATAATTGAAGAACTTGGTGACGTGTTGCTTCAAGTGTTCCTTCATGCTCAAATCGGGGAAGATGACGGTTACTTTGCGATGGAGGATATACTTCAATCGGTCGGTTCGAAAATGATCCGCCGGCATCCGCATGTTTTTGGCGATAAGAATGTGAAGAATTCTGAAGAAGTCCTGCAAAATTGGCAAGAAATTAAGCAAGAAGAAAAACCGCAACCCGCATCGCTTTTGGCAGGGCAAGAACGACCTACATCATCACTCCTGACGTCACTCAATTACCAGAAAGAGGCGGCAAAGGTCGGTTTTGATTGGCCGACGATTGATGGTGCATTTGAAAAGTTCGAGGAAGAATGGATGGAATTCCGCAAAGAACTTGAAAGTGGAACGAAATATAGTCAAATGGACGAGCTAGGCGATGTCCTGTTCACAATCGTCAACATATCTCGCTTCCTTAAGCTATCTCCGGAAGAAGCGATGGTACATGCCAATCAAAAGTTCAACAGACGGTTTTCATTCGTCGAAAAAAGTGTGAAAGATGGACGGGGCGAGTTTGCTGACTATACACTTGACGAACTTGAAGCATTTTGGCAATTAGCGAAAGAAGGGAGTGATAATTATGAGACTCGATAAGTTCTTGAAAGTATCCCGCCTCATCAAAAGGCGTACACTGGCAAAGCAAGTAGCCGATCAAGGCCGTATAACGATTAATGAAAAAGTTGCAAAGGCATCATCCGTAGTGAAAGAAGGCGACGAACTAGCCATCCGTTTCGGTCAGAAAGTTGTTACGGTGAAAATCAATATGTTGAAAGATACGACGAAAAAAGATGATGCCGCCTCAATGTATACCATTTTGAAGGAAGAGAAACTTGAAAAAGTGGAGCCGGAATTCATAGATGACGAAGACTGAAGGACATGACAGGGAATCTTCCTGTCATGTTTTTTTATGTCCTGGCATAAGATGGCTGTGAACGTACAAGCAAAGGGGGAAGCATATAATGCAATTTCAAACCGACAGTCCTACGTACGCAATTCCATCAGGAGACCACGTCGTTACGATGCGCAACAGAAAACGGATGGATCTCACATCGGTAAAATCGATCGACCGCTTCGATCAGGAAGAATTTCTCGTTCGGACATCTCAAGGGTTATTGCAAATCAGAGGAGAGGAACTGCGCATCGTTCATCTCGACGTCGATAAAGGACTCCTTACATTGGAGGGTACGGTCGCCACGATTCAATATGATGAAGAAGAATCAGGCTCAAAAGGTTTCCTCCATAAATTGTTTGGATGAGTCTATCCGTCCAATTTCTTAGTCTGCTCGCTATGATTGGGACGGGCATTGTTGCCGGGGCGTTCATGGACATGATTGGAACCGGGACCGCGCATGCCGGGAAGCAATCAATCATCCGGAGGCGTGCGGCCTGGATTGAGGTAATTGGCTGGATACTTGTCGGATGTGGGACATTTTATATTCTATTTCTTGTAAGGGATGGGGCTTGGCGGATGTATGATCCGTTAGCCCAGGTCAGCGGGTTATTACTTTACGCGACGATTTTCCATAAGCCCTTCCGACTTTTCGGAAGAGTCATTTTGGCGCTGCTCATAAAACCGCTGTGGTTCCTGGCACGTCTGATTGTTTCTTTTATCCGGCAGATCATTCGCTTCATCATAAAAGTCTTTGCAGTACTCTCCACACCATTTGTAAAAATATTCCGTATCGTTTCAGGGAAACTCTTTAAAAGAAGAGTGAAATGAGATATAATCTATGGAATAACAATTTGTACTGTGTGAAGAGAGGATGTGCGGGACATGCAACAAAAGCAACAGAGGAAATCGTCCGAAAGGGTCGCATCGATTGAAACTGAATATGTCCGCTCCCTTCAAAAGAAAGCATATCGGAAGAATGCGCGGAAAATTCGTTTATATCGAAGACTAACGATATTTGCCATCGTAGCAGCCATTATCCTTGGCGGTCTGACGAATATGTTCTTCAACCAAAAACAGGAATTGGCAGCGAAAGAACTGCAAAAAGCGGAGATGTTATCTCAGCTTGAAGACGTGCAAGAAGAACAAGATATGCTGAAAAGACAGCTTGTGAAATTGAATGACGATGACTATATCGCCAAGCTTGCGCGCAAAGAATACTTTTTGTCTGAAAAGAGCGAAATAATTTTTGCGATACCGGAAAACAAGAAAAAAACGGAAAAAAAGGCAAAAGGAAAAGAGTAGTCTTATTGACACTCTTTTTTTATTGGCTATAATGGAAGTAAGGATCCTGCAAATTGCAGGGCTCATTAATACGGTTGCAAGGCTCCCAGCGCGGGGCCCGCTTAAATTTTAAGGAGGAGCATTTTTTTTATGTCAATTGAAGTAGGCAGCAAGCTAGAGGGTAAAGTAACAGGGATCACAAACTTCGGGGCATTTGTTGAGCTACCGAACGGTTCAACAGGCCTGGTCCATATTAGTGAAGTGGCGGATAATTATGTCAAAGACATCAATGATCACTTTAAAGTCGGTGACATGGTTGAAGTAAAAGTGATGAACGTCGGTGCAGACGGTAAAATCGGGTTATCCATCAGAAAAGCGAAGCCTGAATCTGAGCAGCGTCCAGAACGTCCTCAGCGCCCGCAACGCCCGCGTCAAGGTGGTCGTCCCGCTCCTGATCGTCCGGAGAACTTTGAACAGAAGATGGCAAAGTTCATGAAAGATAGCGAGGAGCGCCTCTCAACATTGAAGAGAGCGACAGAATCGAAACGCGGCGGCCGTGGTGCAAGTAGAGGATAACTTGCTAGCTGTTTCAATTCATGAAAAAATGTACAATAGTATGAAGAAACGCGGTGGTCGAGGGTTATTACCCTTGATTGCCGCTTTTTGGTGTTTTTATATGGAAGTATTCTGAGAGTACCATAGGCAGTAAAGGGGTAGTCATGGGAAATGCAAACGAAGTCATGGCGATCTCGAAGATAATTATGACCCGCGTAAATAGTCATAGTCCATCAAATAATTACCCTTAGTATTATTATTTCAAAATCAAAAAAACCGTTTCTATGTCGTAAATCTGTGACATAGAAACGGCTTCGTTCTATTAGTATGGCGGCAGAGGGGATCGAACCCCCGACCTCACGGGTATGAACCGTACGCTCTAGCCAGCTGAGCTACGCCGCCTTAATCGATTCCTCAAAAGCGCTTGTTTGTGCTATTCGGAACAACAATATTTATAATACAAGTGAACTCTGCAAGTGTCAACCCATTCTAAAGAAAAAAGAAAAATCAGTTCGGAATGAGTCGAAAGATTTTGTCTTCTCTCTGTCACGAACAGACAATTTCCTGCCGTTTGCCTATGTATACTCAGAGCATAGTAGACATAGGGGGAATGGGAAATGAAACTAATAGATAGTGTAGTGCGTCCGGTGGGCCATCCGATTGCTATGTATCTCGAGATGATCGGGAAGCGGAAAATGCATATTTCAGTTGCACTCCTTTTTTTATTTGGTTCCTTTTTCTTATCACAAGCCGTTTTGTTCGATGCGGCGGTGCCGTTTTTCTTGCCGGTTTGGGCACTGGCGAAGGCGCGCTTTAGAAAGCATCTTATATGGGTGTTCATCGGGGGGATGTTTGGCAGTGCTTTTCTTGGGCTTGGACAAGCTGTTATCCATCTATTGATGATTGCTTTATTCAACGCAGTCATTAAATATCCGATAATGCGAAAATCGATACCACTTACAGTGGCTACCAGTCTCATTGTTGTCCAAGTGTTATGGCAATTTGTTATGCATGTTGGACAGCCGCCGGTGAACGTTCAATTGTATATTGGCTTTGAAGCGGTTCTTGCCTTATTTATGACCTTTTTTCTTTTTGTTGCATTTCCTCCTGCGGACCGCATCTTTTTTGGGAAATGGACGCCTGAACGGCTTGGTGCCGCTTGCCTTGTCGGTGCGATGGCAACAACCGGTATGAGTGGAATAATGATAGGACCCGTATCGGTTTCGGGCACGCTCATTCATGTGACGATCTTACTGGCAGCACTTGCAGGCGGACTTCCGTTTTCAACGACAGTCGCGATGATTATCGCCGCCATTGTAGGATTGGCGGAATTATCATTCACTGGAATGATGGCGGTGTATGGCATGACCGGTTTCTTTGCAGGCACACTGCGTCGTTTTGGGAAAATCGGCATAGCGGTAGGCGGAGCTTCCGTATCGGTGTTTTTCTTTATGTATGATTTGACATTGCCGCTTGATACTTCGCATTTTGTGACAATCGGATTTGCCACTGTTCTATTTCTATTGTTCCCTACGAAAAGACTTGAGCCGATCCGACAAATCTTTTATCCCGAAAGCACGGAGGTCGCTGAAAAAAGACAAAAGTGGTTGTCGGAGCGGCTTGACGAACAGCTATCTGACTTTCAACAGTTTTCCGAGTTCATGTCAACGCTTGTCAGCGACCGATTTTCTCCTCAAGATAATGGTGCCGATTTATCATCGCCCCAAGTCGTACCGAAAATCTGTCAGTCCTGTTTCCGATATTCGAAATGTTGGGAGGGTGCGGAAGATAACATAGGTGGACTTCTCAATGAATGGGAAGCGACCTATTCCATGACAAAAAAAGCAAGGCGACACCGGGTCGAGGAAAAGATTAAATACAAATGCATACGGTTCAACGGGCTTGTGACGGAGCTTGAAGAACAAGCTGCCAACCGCCTTTTGACGGGGCAACTTCAACATGGCCGAAAAATGCTGGCTCTTCAATTAAGGGATATGAGTACACATCTTGATAAAATAATGAACGAAGTAAAAGAGGATTTGTCCGTTTATAAGCCTGCCGAGGAGGAGCTGGCGAAACGGCTGCAAGAGAAAGCTATCGAGTACTTCCAGATAGACATTTTATCGGGGGAGAGGGGCGCGCGTCGTGTCATCTGTTGTATACCTGAGAAAAGATCCGACTTTGAAACGGATACGACTGTAGCGGAAAGACTTATCCTGCCAGTCCTTGAAGAAATGTATGACGAACCATTCCGGGTGACCAAATCCGTTGTGTTACAAGATCCTTTTCCGCATATTCAACTGACATTCGGTTCGGCTGTCCGCTTTTCGCTGGATTACGGCATTGTTGCAACGGCAGGCGGCGAAACGTTCCATGCCGGTGATGCATACGAGGTATTCCCTATTCATGAAGGATTAACGGCGGTTTTGTTGTCGGACGGAATGGGCCAGGACCTCAATGCATATCGTGAAAGCCGGAAGGTGATCCGTCTGATGAGGGAATGCCTAGACCGAAAAATGGATCCCGAAACAGCTATGCACACACTTCATTATATGATGTCATTAAATGGGTTGGACGACATGTATGCCACTCTTGACCTGGCACTCATTGACTTACAGGATGGTCGGATTTGGTCATGGAAAGCTGGATCAATGAGTACGTACATTAAACGAGGGGAAGATTTCTTAAGGCTGGACAGTAAATCCGTCCCTGTCGGTTTTCTGCCGTCCTTTTCTATTGAGGCGAAAAATGAAGAGCTGAAATCGGGGGATATAATCGTTATGTTGACGGATGGCATTTTCAACGGCGACATCCCGCTCGAGAAACAAGAGAAATCATTGTACAGCACCCTTGATAAGTTTGGAGGTCTAGAGTGCGATAAAATTGCAGACCGTATTATGTATGAAATGGAGCGGAAATTTGGCGTAATAGGAGATGACCGTACTGTGTTAGTTATGAAAGTCGACCACGTACTGCCCAAGTGGTCCAGTTTTACACCATATTCACAAGTTATTTCCCGGGAAAAGGCGATTGGATAACTATTCGGAGCCCCCGCTTATGTAGAAGTGGGGGCTTACGGTAACTTTATGGTAAAATTTCATAAAGAGGATATTTGTAAAAGGAGGGCGACCGGTAATGGATAGCTTCAGACAGGTAATTTTTCGCTTCATCAAAGATTGGTCGCTTGTCGCCCCGGGTGACCGTGTTCTTGTTGCTTGTTCGGGCGGGGTGGATTCAGTGGCGCTTCTCCATTTCATGGCCTCAAATCGAAAAAAAATGGGAATTGAAGTTGCCGCAATTCATGTCGATCATAAATTGCGCGGAAAAGAGTCTGCAATCGACGGTACATTCGTGGAAACAATGTGTGAAATGCACGGACTTCCATTTTTTGGTGGAAGTGTTCCGGTTCCGGACATCATCGAAAAAGACGGCGGTAATGTGCAAGCCGTATGCCGCGACGGGCGGTATGCATTTTTCACAGATATTATGCAAGAGCATAGTTACAGCGTGTTGGCGACGGCGCATCACGCGGAGGATCAGCTGGAAACGGTATTGATGCAAATGACAAAAGGTCGTATGCCTTCAGGTATACCCGTGAAACGCGAGATCGATGGAGGGCTTCTAATCCGACCTTTCCTGCCCGTCATGAAGGCGGAACTATATTCATATGTTGCGGAAAATGACTTACATTATCGTGAAGATCCGAGTAACGGAAGTGATACCTATCTGCGCAATCGTTTCCGCCACCGGGTCCTCCCGTTTGTTTTGAATGAAAACCCGGCGGCCGCCGAAAATGCAGTGAGAATGACGGGTTTGCTTCAACAAGACGAAGAGCTGCTTGAAACACTTGCGCAGGACCGTTTGGATGAAATCATGACATTCACAGAAGCGGGTCTGCCCACCGTTGATGGAAATGCTTTTTCTGACATGCACCAAGCTTTACAAAGGCGTATGATTACACTACTATTGAAGTATATTTACGATGGGGAAAATGTGCCCGTGAAATATAATTCCGCACTCATAAACCAGCTGTTGTATCACCTGGCTTCACAAAATGGCAATGTATCCATTCACCTTCCACGCGGTTACCGATTTGTTCGGGAATATGACGTGCTGACGTTCGTTCGTGATACACCAAACGAGGAAATGACCGGGCAGAAAATATTGCCGAAGGGTACTTGGACCAGTTGGGGAAATGACTTGCAAATTTATTGGAACGAAGCGGATAACCCCGCTGAAGAATTACTCACAGATTCAGATGAAATCATGTATTTTGATCTGCCCCATTCCGCATTTCCCTTGTCTATCAGAAGAAGAGAAGATGGGGATCGAATCCTGTTGCCCGGAATGGAAAATCCAAAGCGTTTATCCAGGTTATTTATCGATGAAAAGGTTGCCATGACAGAACGCGACCGTTTACCGATACTTGTCACTGCACAAGGTGAGGTGTGTGCGGTTCCAGGAGTGCGATATGGAGTACCGTTTTCTGGAAATAGGACAGATCGGAGTAAGTACATAGTTAGTACAAGAAGGTTGTCACTGATTTATTAGGAAAGAGGAGGAATATCGATGTTGGAGAAGGATATCGAAGAAGTACTGATTACAGAGGAAGAGATTCAAGGGAAAATACGTGAGCTTGGTGCGGTATTGACTGAGGAATACCAGGATAAGTTCGTGCTTGCAATCGGCGTATTGAAAGGCGGATTGCCATTCATGAGCGATCTCATCAAGCGCATAGACGCTTACATCGAACTTGATTTCATGGACGTTTCGAGTTACGGCAACGCAACGGTTTCATCAGGAGAGGTGAAAATCGTCAAGGACTTGAATACGAGTGTTGAAGGTCGCGATGTGCTTATCATCGAAGATATTATCGATAGCGGCAAGACGTTAAGCTATCTCGTTGACTTGATGAAATACCGCAAAGCGAACTCTATTAAAATCGTCACGCTTCTTGATAAGCCGACCGGTCGCAAAGTGGATCTGAAAGCGGATTACGTTGGTTTCAACGTGCCTGACGCATTTGTTGTCGGATATGGACTTGATTACATGGAGAAGTACAGAAACTTGCCTTATATCGGCGTGTTGAAAAAGGAAATCTATTCATTTTAAACTGGTGCCAAAAAATCTTTTAAAAGGCCGGCGGAAAGTTATTTCTGCTAAGGCATTTCCTTTGGAGGTTGAATCGGACCTGTGATAAGATTTACACTAGTTTTCTGTCTAATGAAATGAGGAGGCTTGGGATGAATCGAATACTTCGATACTTTCTATTATACGGGCTGATATTTCTTGCAATCATGGGGATATTCAGTTCACTAAACAATACAAATCCGAAAATGAAAGAAATTCGGTACGATGAATTTATTACTGCGTTGGAAAGTGGAAAAGTGACGTCAGTAAGCCTGCAGCCCGTTCAGCTTGTTCTCGAAGTGAAGGGTGTAATGGAAGGCTATGAAGAGGGCGAGGAATTTGTGACGAACATCATGAATGATGTCGCTACACAAGAAGATATTCGTACTCTTGCTTTAGAGACCAAAACGGAAATTGTAATCCTTCCGACTCCTGTGGCGAGCGCATGGGTATCCTTTTTCACGGGTCTTCTGCCATTCATCATCATCTTTATTTTGTTCTTCTTCCTGTTGAATCAGGCACAAGGCGGCGGTGGCGGCGGTGGCCGTGTTATGAACTTCGGTAAGAGTAAGGCGAAGCTTCATACAGATGATCGCAAAAAGGTTCGTTTCACAGATGTTGCTGGCGCGGACGAAGAAAAAGCGGAACTTGTGGAAGTCGTTGATTTCCTGAAGGACTCAAGTAAATTCGTCGAAGTCGGCGCACGTATTCCGAGAGGGATCCTGTTAGTAGGACCTCCAGGTACAGGGAAAACATTGTTGGCACGTGCGGTTGCAGGTGAAGCGGGTGTACCGTTCTTCTCAATCTCAGGATCTGATTTCGTTGAGATGTTCGTCGGAGTCGGGGCATCACGTGTACGTGACCTTTTCGAAAACGCTAAAAAGAATGCACCATGTATTATTTTCATCGATGAAATCGACGCAGTCGGCCGTCAACGAGGCGCGGGCCTCGGTGGTGGACACGATGAACGTGAACAAACACTGAACCAACTTCTTGTTGAAATGGATGGTTTTGGCGAGAACGAAGGAGTTATCATCGTTGCTGCGACAAACCGACCGGATATCCTCGACCCTGCACTTCTTCGTCCTGGACGTTTTGACCGTCAGATTACGGTTGGCCGACCGGATGTAAAAGGTAGAGAAGCAGTCCTTAAAGTTCATGCGCGCAACAAACCCCTTGACGATACTGTCAACCTGAAGGCGCTTGCACAACGTACACCAGGATTTTCGGGTGCGGACCTTGAGAACTTATTGAACGAAGCGGCACTTGTTGCTGCAAGACGTAATAAAACGAAAATCGATATGGCGGACATTGACGAAGCAACTGACCGTGTTATTGCGGGACCAGCCAAGACGACCCGTGTCATATCGAAAAAAGAACGCGATATTGTAGCTTTCCATGAAGCGGGTCACGTTGTTGTTGGGCTTATGCTCGATGACGCTGAAATCGTCCATAAAGTAACAATCGTCCCTCGCGGACAGGCGGGCGGTTATGCTGTCATGCTTCCGAAAGAGGATCGTTACTTCATGACGAAACCTGAGCTTCTCGATAAGATTGCCGGACTTCTTGGAGGCCGTGTTGCAGAGGAAATCGTCCTTGGTGAAGTTTCGACTGGAGCTCACAATGACTTCCAACGCGCAACCGGTATTGCACGTTCAATGGTAACGGAATACGGGATGAGCGATAAGCTTGGACCTATGCAGTTCGGGCAGTCCCAAGGGCAAGTGTTCCTTGGTCGTGACTTCAACTCCGAACAGAACTATTCCGAATCAATCGCATATGAAATCGACCAAGAAATGCAACGTATCATCAAAGAACAATATGCTCGTACGAGAGAGATTCTTACAGAGAAACGCGAATTGCTTGATTTGATTGCAACGACGCTTCTTGAAGTGGAAACACTTGATGCGGAGCAAATCAATCACCTGAAAGATCATGGAACATTGCCTGATCGTCCATATGGCCGTTACGGCTTGGACGAGAAAGTTGATGCTTCTGAACCGAAAGTTGGGGGCGATGACACAGTCATTTCCGATTCAACGGGAGCGCCTACGGATCCGTCAATCGGCGATTTGCCGAAAGATTCCACAGGGGACCAACCTCTTAAACCGATTGATGAAGAACGCAGAGATTAAACACCCAATGAGAGCCGACTGTTTCTTTTGAAGCAGTCGGCTTTTTTCTATACGTAGGAATGTGGTATGATGTGTTGGAAAATGACGAAGTTAGCGAGGAAACTATTATGATATTAGTGCTGGATACAGGAAATACGAATATTGTCCTTGGTGTCTATGAACAGGGGCAACTTAAACATCATTGGCGTATGGAAACTTATCGACATAAGACGGAAGATGAATATGCGATGCAAGTGAAGTCGCTGTTTTCGCACGTTGGACTCTCTTTCGAGGATGTAACCGGCATTATCATTTCATCGGTTGTTCCGCCGGTAATGTTCCCGCTTGAGCAGATGTGCAGAAAGTATTTTAACCAAAAACCGCTTGTTGTAGGTCCGGGACTCAAAACGGGATTAAACATCAAGTATGAAAACCCGCGTGAAGTCGGGGCGGATCGTATTGTCAATGCGGTTGCAGCGATTCATGAATATGGGAATCCGCTAATCGTCGTTGATTTCGGGACGGCGACGACCTATTGTTATGTTAATGAAAAAGGGGAGTACATGGGTGGAGCAATTGCACCGGGTATCGGAATATCGATGGAAGCATTATTCGATCGGGCATCTAAACTGCCGCGTATTGAATTGACCAAACCGGATCATGTTGTAGGTAAAAATACGGTGGCAGCTATGCAGGCCGGGATCGTTTATGGATATGTTGGACAAGTCGATGGTATTGTTGCCCGCATGAAAGCACAAAGTAAAATAGAACCCACAGTCATCGCTACAGGAGGACTTGCTGATTTGATCGCAAGTGAAACTACGGTAATTGATATCGTGGATAATTTCCTGACGCTGAAAGGGCTTCATCTCATATATGAAAGAAACATGTAAAAGGAGTAGGGATAAAAATGAATGATTACCTGGTAAAAGCGCTGGCGTTCGATGGGACCATCCGTGCGTATGCAGCCCGCTCAACAGAAACGGTAGCAGAAGTTCAACGCCGCCATGCGATGTGGCCGACAGCGACAGCCGCTCTGGGCCGGTCGATGACTGCAGCGGTCATGATGGGTGCCATGTCAAAAGGCGAAGATAAATTAACGATCAAAGTTAATGGCAACGGCCCCATCGGTTCAATGGTCATCGATGCAAATGCACATGGGGAAGTCCGCGGATATGCATCGAATCCGCAAACACATTTCGACTTGAATGAACAAGGAAAACTTGACGTAAGGCGCGCTGTTGGAACGGACGGTATGCTGACAGTTGTAAAGGATCTCGGTCTGCGCGATTACTTTACAGGACAGGTTCCGATTACATCTGGTGAAATTGCCGAAGACTTTACCGAGTACTTCGTCGTTTCAGAACAAGTGCCTTCAGCCGTGGGACTTGGCGTCCTCGTGAATCCGGACAATACGGTAAAGGCAGCCGGTGGTTTCATTATTCAGGTTATGCCGGGCGCGTCGGATGAAACGATTGGAAAACTGGAAGAGCGTATTGCGAACGTTGAACCGATTTCAACCTTAATCGCCCGTGGTCTGACACCTGAAGAGATTCTCGCCGAAGTCCTGGGGGCGGATAATTTGGAAATTCTTGACCGCATGGATGTTGCATTTGCGTGTAATTGCTCGAAAGAACGATTTGGCAATGCTATTATCGGCCTGGGCGAAAAAGAAATCCAAGAAATGATCGACGAAGATGGAAAAGCGGAAGCGCATTGTCACTTCTGCATGGAAACGTATATGTATCCGAAAGAAGAGTTGGAAGGCTTTATCGATGAAATACAATCGGAAGCCTGATACAGGAACGGAAAGTTCAAAAAAGCGCAAACTGAAGACGAGGCCGCTCGTTATCTTGATTGGAATTCTTTTTGCTTTCAATATTTTCTGGTTTGTCGGTTGGCTTATGCCAAATAAGCCAAAGCAGACAGATGAAGTGGTTGCGTCGGTCTCCGGCGAGCCAATCACCAGGGAACAATGGATGACGGCGATGGAAAAGGAAGTTGGACGTGAAACACTTCTTAATCTTGTGAATGACAAAGTGATGGAAGTGGCGGCGGACCGATACGGGATCAAAGTGTCAGATAAAGAGGTTAATCTTGAAATTGCCCTCATCCGTTCTGTGGATGGCCGCTCCCATTCAGGTCAAGATGAAGAAACGATGCGGCAAAAAATCCGATCCAATCTTATCCTTGAAAAAGTGTTAACGAAAGACGTCGTTGTAAAAGACGGTGCGATAAAGAAGCAATATGATGAAAATAGTGCGCTATACAATATTCAAACGGCTTATCGGACAGCTATCATCGTTGTGCCGACTATGGACGAGGCGAAACAGACGATAGAAGAGTTGTCCAAAGGTTCGAGTTTTGACGTTCTTGCAAAAGAACGGTCGATGGATCTTGCTTCGGCCAGTCTGGGTGGAGATATTGGATACATCAACGATTCAACCGATTCAATCGATAAGGCCATCGTTAAGGCTGCATCCGGTGCGACAGAGAATTCTACGAGTGAAGTGATAGAGTTGAGTGACGGTACATTTGCTGTAGTTCGTGTAAGTGAAGTCGTGAAAGGGCAGTCATTTAAATTCAAGGAAGTAAAAGATCATATCAAGCGCGAACTTGCGCTTGAACAAATTTCGCAATCTGTTAGTCCTGAGGCATTTTGGGAAGAGTTTGATGCAAAATGGTTTTACGGTAAATGAAAGTCGGCTATTCGAAAACCAATGTAAATTGGTCAATCCGGATAGCTTTTCTAATTTCAGGAGAATAAGTGTGAATGGATAGGGAAAATAATACATATAGTGGGCATTCGAACGTTGACAATGAACACAGAATGGTAGTAAGATTAATACAATATAGCATATCAAAATAGTAGGGATTGGGAGAGGGTAATGATGACGTTAGTTGGAAACTCGATAGCAGATCTTGTTGGGAAAACACCTCTTGTTAAAATGAACAGAATGACGGGCGCGGATGACGCGGACGTTTACTTGAAACTGGAATATATGAATCCTGGATCCAGTGTTAAAGACCGCATAGCACTTGCAATGATTGAGGCGGCAGAAAAGTCGGGAGCTCTAAAAGAAGGAAGCACGATTATTGAACCGACAAGCGGCAATACAGGAATAGGCCTTGCAATGATTGCGGCGGCAAAAGGTTATAAAGCCGTTCTGGTCATGCCGGATACAATGAGTACGGAACGACGCAATCTGCTCCGTGCTTATGGTGCAGATCTTGTGCTGACACCGGGTGCTGAAGGAATGAAAGGTGCCATCGGAAAAGCGGAAGAGCTTTCAAAGGAAAATGGATGGTTTGTGCCGCAACAGTTCAACAATGAAGCGAATCCTGAAATTCACCGTTTGACGACGGGTCCTGAAATTGCAGATGCGCTAGATCGTGTGGATGCGTTCATCTCTGGAATTGGAACGGGAGGAACGATTACGGGTGCGGGAGGTGTCTTGAAAGAGCGCTTCCCGGAAGTTCAAATCATCGCTGTCGAACCGACGGACTCTGCTGTACTTTCAGGCGGAAAGCCAGGACCGCATAAAATCCAAGGAATCGGTGCCGGGTTCATACCTAAAGTTCTCAACACGGATATTTATGATGAAATCATTGCAGTGACGAACGACGAGGCATACGATACTGCAAGGCGTGCAGCTCGCGAAGAGGGTGTTCTCGGTGGTGTTTCATCCGGAGCAGCGATTTTTGCGGCACTGCAAGTGGCGAAAAAACTTGGAAAAGGGAAGAAAGTTGTGGCGATTCTCCCATCGAACGGCGAGCGGTACTTGAGCACACCGCTTTATCAATTTGATGAAGAGTAATAGAGGAAGAAAGGAGGAGCCGAGGTGCTCCTTCTTTTTTTGTTGATTAAATGTTTACGTTCCGGTCGTTCCGCTGTGAAATGAGATCAGTTGGCGAGAGTATATGATTTGTCAGCAGTGTATTATGATCGCTCCCCAAATAAAAAGATGCCATCCGCTTTTCTTTTTATAGCATTAAGCGGCTTTCGCGCGGTAAGATGAAGGTACTAATTGTTTTCGGGAGGAAATCGGAATGCACAAACAAGAGATAGCTTATACAAAGTCGGCGATGACGAAAGAACAATTTTTCTATACATATAAGGAATTAGCACATAAGCATGATAGTCATATCCTTCTTGAAAGTGGGCGTGGTGGTGCGTTATGTATGGCGGGGGTTGATCCGCTCGTCACATTGCGGACATTGAATGGAGATAAAATACAACTTATCTGGCGTGATGGAACGGAAGAAGTGAGAGAAGGGGAGCCTCTCGAACTACTGACCGATTTCATCCGGTCGTATGAAATGGAATCTATTCCGGGCCTGCCCGATTTTCAAGGCGGTGTAGCCGGTTTTATCAGTTACGATTACGTTCGGCGCTATGAAACTATCCCGGTCGGAACGGTAGACGACCTAGATACACCTGACCTGTTTTTCTATTTATTCGACCGCTGGGCAGTACTTGACGTCAAGACGGACACGGCTTATTTCATGACTCTTCCAAATCTCGGATTGGACCCGGATGATTTGGAATCCGAATGGATCGCGGCCGCTTCAAAAGGATTGGAAAAACAGGTGTTTTCACCGGGCAAAGCGGCAGAAATCTCCGTAGGTGAAGATGATCTCGCTGTATCCGTAAACAGACCTCAGTTTGAACAGATGGTCCGCGATGTGCAGAATTACATTGCGCAGGGAGATGTCGTTCAGGTTAATCTCTCAGTAAGACAATCAAAAGTGCTTACTGCAAATCCGCTTGATATGTATGAAGCGCTTCGTTCATTTAATCCATCACCTTATATGGCGTCACTCGGTTCGCCGGAATTTGCCGTCGTCTCAGGTTCACCTGAACTGTTAGTGAAAAAGCGTGGGGATGAATTGAGTACGCGACCAATTGGCGGGACGCGACCGAGAGGGAAAAACGAAGACGAAGACGAAATACTGCAAGCGGACTTATTATCAAATGAAAAAGAAACGAGCGAACATATTATGCTCGTAGATTTGGAGCGGGAAGATTTTGAACGCATTTGTGCACCTGAAACGGTGGAAACGGATGAATTCATGGTCGTGGAAAAATATTCGCACGTCATGCACCTCGTGTCGAACGTCCGCGGAACAGCCGCCGAAGGCATTTCGAATGCTGCCATCGTCAAAGGAGTATTTCCGGGTGGTTCAATTACAGGTTCTCCGAAACTACGGACGATGGAAATCATCGAAGAACTCGAACCGACACGAAGAGGTTTATATACAGGGTCGATTGGCTGGTTTGGTTTTAACGGCGATTTCGAACTGAATATCGTCATCCGGACAGCATACATCAAGGAGGGGATTGCACATATCCAAGCGGGGGCAGGCCTTGTCCCTGATTCATCGCCTGAAGCGGAATACGTTGAATCGCTGAATAAAGCAAAAGCTCTTTGGCAAGCGAAGGTGATGGCAGAAAAGTAAGAATGGAGGACTCGGTATGTGGTGCTGGATGAATGGTGAATACCTGCGGGCGGAGGAATTGAAGATATCCCCGTTCGATCATGGATTTCTATATGGCGCCGGTTTTTTTGAAACATTCCGGACCTATGAAGGCGACGTATTCTTGTATGATGAACATATGGACAGACTAAACAGTGCACTCAAGGAATACCGGATTGAGATGCCTTATAATAGGGAAGAAATCCTTGCCGCGATCCGTAGATTGGATGAATTAAGTGGTTGTCAGGACGGATACTTCCGGTTAAATGTCTCGGCGGGCGTCCATGACATTGGGCTAGCACCTTCATCCTACACATCGCCGAACGTCATTTTATTCAGAAAAGAATTGGCTTCAACTGTTCGTGGTACAGAAAAAAGAGCGGTTTGGCTCGACACCCCGCGTAACCAACCGGAAAGTGCTGTGCGCCACAAATCACATAACTTCCTGAACAATGTACGGGGGCGGTTGGAGCTGCCTTCATTGAAAGAGATAGAAGGGCTTTTCGTGACGGCGCAAGGTTTTGTCGCGGAAGGCGTTACGTCAAATGTCTTTTGGGTGAGGGATGGCGCACTGTTTACACCGGCTATCGAAACGGGGATTCTTCCGGGGACGACGCGTGCCTTTGTCATTGAGTGTGCTAAATCTGATGGAATCGTAGTGGATGAAGGGTTTTACGGCAAAGGACATGTAGAAGGGGCGGACGAGCTTTTCGTCACGAATGCAGTGCAGGAACTTGTGCCGCTATCTATGATAGAAGAAACTCGGCTTCCGGGAGCTTCAGGCGTTTATTATAAAAAATTGCATGAAAAGTATATACAAGCGTTAAATCAGATGAAAGAAGGTAGCTGTTGATGAAGTTGGCTCATGCACGCGACACATACAAGTTTGGAAACACAGAAATGGATTTCAAAAAAGAAACAGTTATTATGGGGATTTTGAATGTCACACCGGATTCGTTTTCAGATGGTGGAAAATACGGACGAATTGATACTGCGCTTAAGCATGCGGAAGGGATGCTTCGCGACGGCGCGAAAATCATCGATGTAGGCGGTGAGTCGACTCGTCCTGGGCATATCCCGATTTCGTTGGAAGAAGAGCTTGAACGAATAGTTCCAGTCATTAAGGCATTGACGAAAGAACTAGGATGCACGGTGTCGATTGATACATATAAGGCGGGAGTCGCGGAAGAAGCGGTGCTGGCGGGTGCGCAGATTATAAACGATATATGGGGGGCTAAACGTGAGCCATATATTGCCGACGTTGCGGCGAAGTACAATGTGCCGATTATTTTGATGCATAACCGCGAGAAGGCGGTATACGAAAGTGATTTCATGGATGAAGTAATCGCCGACTTGGAAGAGAGTGTCCGTATTGCAGCTGCGGCAGGCGTAGCGCATGAAAATATGTGGCTCGATCCAGGCATCGGCTTCGCTCGGAATGCAATTCAAAACATATGGACGATGCAAGGGCTCGATCGGATTTCTGAGATGGGCTATCCTGTCCTCCTCGGAACATCACGGAAGTCGCTTATCGGAAGTGTGCTGGGATTGCCTGTCAAGGAACGGCTGGAAGGTACAGGTGCAACGGTCTGTTATGGAATTGAACATGGCTGTCACATTATGCGGGTCCATGACGTGAGAGAAATTGCGCGTATGGCGAAAATGATGGATGTGCTAACCGGGAAATCGGATTTCGAACAATAGGAGGATGCAGTATGGATTATATTCATCTGAATGAATTGGAGTTTTACGGTTATCACGGGGCGCTGCCCGAAGAAACGAAACTTGGCCAGCGTTTCCGAGTGACGGTATCGTTGGCTACAGATCTTGCGGAAGCTGGAAAAACAGATGATCTGGATAAGACGGTGAATTATGCGGAAGTATATAGTGTGTGCAAATCGATTATCGAAGGTGAACCTGTAAAATTAATCGAGACAGTTGCAGAAGTAATTGCGGCTGATGTATTGGAGAAGTTTGCGGATAAAGTGACTGGCGTCCGTGTTGTGCTAGTCAAACCAGATCCGCCAATTCCTGGTCATTATGTGTCGGTGTCGGTCGATATTACAAGGGGGCGTTTCGTGTGAATGTGGCTTATGTCTCAATCGGATCGAACATCGGAGATAGGTTGCGTCATCTGACGGAAGCTGTGCGGGGACTTCATTTTCATGAAGGGATAACGGTTACTTCGGTATCGTCGGTTTATGAAACAGCACCTGTCGGTTTTACTGAGCAAGCCGATTTCTTAAATATGGTATTGTGCGTGGAAACGGATTTAGCGGCGCAGCACCTGTTGGAAGTGTGTCAAAAGATTGAGCATGGACTAGGCCGGGTTCGCGATATAAGATGGGGTCCGCGGACTGCTGACCTTGACGTATTGTTGTATAATAACGACAATATTATAACAGAGAACTTGATAGTACCGCATCCGAGAATGCATGAGCGGGCTTTTGTTCTCGTTCCACTTCTGGAAATTGCACCTTTAATGGCAGATCCGATGCCGGATGAAGGTGTTTTACTTTGGAAGAAAGTTAACGGGGTCGATGATTTCCTGCTAGAAGGCGAATGAAATGTCTCTAGCCATCTAGTCGGTGAAAATAGGTAATGGGCTTTTAAAGGGAAGGAAGAAATTGAGTGAATGATAGTAAAGAGAGACGATTTAAAATCGGTGACATTACAATGGACAACCGTGTTGTCCTTGCACCGATGGCAGGTATTTGCAACTCGGCTTTCCGCTTGACGGTTAAAGAGTTCGGTGCCGGACTCGTATATGCGGAAATGATCAGTGATAAAGGGATCGTGTACAAAAACGATCGGACGATGGGTATGCTTCATATAGATGAACGTGAGTATCCATTATCCCTGCAGATTTTCAGGGGAGTAAAAGAGACGCTCGTTGACGCTGCACAATACGTCGACAAACATACGGCGGCAGACATCATAGATATCAATATGGGTTGTCCTGTAAACAAAATTATCAAATGTGAGGCGGGAGCGAAATGGCTTCTTGACCCTAACAAAATTCATGAGATGGTTTCAGCTGTCGTTGATAATGTCGATAAACCGGTTAGTGTGAAGATGCGCATCGGCTGGGATGATGAACATATCTTTGCGGTGGAAAATGCTAAAGCGGTCGAGGCTGCGGGCGGCGCGGCAGTTGCTGTCCGCGGACGGACGCGCTTACAAATGTATGAAGGCAAAGCGAACTGGGATATCATCCGCCAGATGAAGGAATCGGTATCTATCCCTGTAATCGGAAATGGCGATGTGGAAACACCTCAAGACGCGAAACGAATGCTGGACCAAACAGGCGTTGACGGTGTAATGATCGGGCGTGCAGCTTTGGGGAATCCTTGGATGATCTATCGTACTGTCCAATACCTCGAGACGGGTGAGCTGATGGGTGAACCGACTGCGCGTGAGAAAATTGATGTATGTCTTCTTCACTTCCAGCGTCTAATGGCGTTGAAAGGTGAACATGTCGCTGTACGCGAAATGCGCAAACATGCGTCTTGGTATATGAAGGGAATTCGAGGTAACGCAAAAATACGCAACCTAATCAATACAATGGAAACGGCTGATGAATTAACCAGCCTGATGAACGGCTTTGCCGATGAAATGATGCAACGTGAGCAAGTGGCAGTGGGTGTAAGTGCCGTTTGAATCGGATAATCCGGGCTGCCAGTATTGTGGCAGCTTTTTTTATGAACCAATCGGGGATGCGGATAAGTAAAGCGTGTCCAGGCGGCGCAAATTGTGTACAATAGATGCATGCTATCCAATGTACGGATAATGATGAAGGAGTGAAAGAAATGTCACACTTGGATGAAATGAACGATCAGCTTTTGGTGAGACGCCAGAAGATGGAAGATATACGGGAAAGTGGAATGGATCCATTCGGCTCAAGATTCGAACGGACACATCTCTCAAATGAAATTAGGGAACGCTATGAAGGGCTCTCGAAAGAAGAGCTTGATGAAACACCACATGAAGTGACAGTCGCAGGCCGTATTATGACGAAGCGCGGAAAAGGGAAAGCTGGATTCGCGAATCTCCAAGATCTTGGTGGTCAAGTTCAAATCTATGTAAGACAAGATGCAATCGGTGAGGATGCGTACAAACTCTTCAATAGTACAGACCTTGGTGATATCGTCGGAATTTCCGGAACGATTTTCAAAACAAAAGTCGGTGAACTATCTATTAAAGCGACGGAGTTCACATTCCTTACAAAAGCACTGCGTCCTTTGCCGGAGAAGTTCCACGGATTGAAAGATATCGAACAGCGCTACCGCCAACGGTATTTGGACCTGATTGCAACGGAAGGCAGTAAAGAAACTTTCATCTTGAGAAGCCGGATCATCCAGTCGATGCGCCGTTACTTGGATGGACAAGGTTTTCTTGAAGTGGAAACACCGATGCTTCATGCTGTTGCAGGCGGAGCTTCCGCACGTCCGTTCGTTACACATCACAATGCGCTCGACATGACGCTCTATATGCGTATTGCAATTGAACTCCACTTGAAGCGCCTTATTGTCGGCGGACTCGAGAAAGTGTATGAAATCGGACGTGTTTTCCGTAATGAAGGAATCTCAACTCGTCACAACCCTGAATTCACAATGATAGAACTATATGAAGCATATGCGGATTATAACGATATTATGGAATTGACGGAAAATCTGGTTGCACACATTGCACAGGACGTGCTTGGTACAACGCAAGTACAATATGGGGAAGATCTGATTAATTTAGCGCCGGGGTGGACTCGTCTACATATGGCTGACGCGATAAAAGAATACACGGGCGTCGACTTCTGGAAAGAGATGACGAAGGAAGAAGCTCATGCGCTAGCCAAAGAACACGGAGTAGAAGTGAAGCCGGTGATGGAAGTAGGACATGTGTTGAATGAATTCTTCGAACAGAAAGTTGAAGAGCAACTTGTGCAACCGACATTCATCTATGGACATCCGGTTGAAATCTCTCCGCTTGCGAAGAAAAATGCGGAAGACGGCCGCTTTACAGATCGGTTTGAATTGTTTATTGTACGTCGTGAACACGCGAATGCATTTACAGAGCTGAATGATCCAATCGATCAGCGCGAACGCTTCGAATCACAGCTTGTTGAGAAAGAACAAGGGAATGACGAAGCGCACGATATGGATGATGACTTCATTGAAGCACTTGAATATGGATTGCCGCCTACTGGTGGGCTTGGAATCGGTGTCGATCGACTTGTCATGCTGTTAACAAATGCGCAATCGATTCGTGACATCCTTCTATTCCCGCAGATGCGTTCAAAAGAATAAAGGTAATAACCGCTATGCATGCCTCTTGAAAGGGCCTTGTATAGCGGTTTTTGTTTTACTGGAGAAGTAATTGAAACTATTTTTGAAATTAGTGTTGCATTTAAAAAGACCAGGTGTTATATTAGATAACGTTGCCAGTCCGACATATCGAAAACAGTCAAACAACGAAAAAAGAAATTGAAATTAGTTGTTGACACGGACGGCCTAACTTGATATGATATAAAAGTTGTCACCGAAACAACGATAACTGAGAGTGAGAGGAACACAATACGATTACTCTCGAATGAACCTTGAAAACTGAACAGCAAAACGTCAATGAAATACAGCGAGAGTGCTAACGCACTTGAGCAAAACGTTTCTTAGTAAGCT
>NZ_JACCCL010000007.1 GCF_013408665.1 Sporosarcina sp. JAI121
TTTTCCATAAAGAAAATGAATAGCTCATTTCTTGCTGACTGGAGAGGAATAGAATTCCTCCCCTGAATCCGAAGATTCGATTGTGTTTCTTTTCGCCTGACAGAAGTCAGCTTACTAGGAAACGTTTTGCTCAAGTGCGTTAGCACTCTCGCTGTATTTCATTGACGTTTTGCTGTTCAGTTTTCAAGGTTCATTTGAAAAGAAACGATGTTGCGTTTCTCGATGTTTCGTCTGCCTCACTGGCGACATACATAAGATTACTACGTCTCCAACCAGATGTCAACACTTTATAACAACTTTTTATAAAAATACTGCAAAAGTGCATAGCGCAGCGATTCCTGGTATCCCTAAAACCGCAAGCAATAATCCAGAAGTAATATTTACGGGCACATAAATCCCGAAGAACCCCCCCGCAACGTTCATTGCAAATAGAACGAGGAATGCGAATGCTATCCGAAACCAATACACCGATAAACGCTCAAATGCTTTCTGAATGTGTTTCTTGTCCATCACCACTAATAGAAGAAGAATTAAACCGACAGCGATAATACTGATAACCTTCACGGGAAACACCCCTTTTAACAGAATGGTCCATTGTATGCGATCCCGTGAAAATATATCAATTATTCCCCAAACGTCTTGCTTTCGCTTCTTTATATAAGTAAAAGTGTTTACTCTCGGCGATTTTCCTTCTGATAATCACTTCTTCATCGTAATCATTGAGATATCTCTCGATCCCTCGCGCCTGTTCCCATTCTTCTTTTGTTTCTATCATTAATGAACGGAGCTGCTCATCAAATTCTTTTTTCAACTTGCTCTTTCGTCCAAACACCAAAGCGGCCCCCTATAACTCTCGACGGCCTTCCAGTGCCTTCGATAATGTCACTTCATCTGCGTATTCAAGATCGCCGCCGACTGGAAGTCCATGTGCAATCCTCGTTGTTTTTATCCCCGATGGTCTCACAAGCCTGGAAATGTACATTGCGGTCGCTTCTCCTTCTATTGTAGGGTTCGTGGCCAAAATCAACTCTTCGACCTCTTCATCCTGCAACCGGACTAGCAATGAAGGAACGTTAATATCTTCCGGGCCTATCCCCTCCATCGGAGATATCGCGCCATGCAGAACGTGATAACGTCCTTTGAAGTCCCTCATTTTCTCCATCGCAATGACGTCTTTGGGGTCTTGAACGACACAAATCATCGAACCGTCACGTTGAGTATCTTGGCAAATATGGCAGGGGTCAATATCTGTGATGTGTCCACATACTGAACAAAAGCGCAGGTTCCGTTTTGCGTCGACAAGCGCTTTCGCAAAATCCAACACGGTATCTTCCTTCATACTTAAGACAAAAAACGCCAGTCGACCCGCGGTTTTCGGGCCGATACCTGGCAATTTCATAAAACTATCCATCAGTTTTGATATTGGTTCAGGGTAATGCATTCATGTACCTCCTAGAACATCCCGGGCAGGTTCAATCCTTTTGTGAATTGACCCATCGTAGAGTTCGTTAATTCTTCCGCTTTTGTCATAGCATCATTAGTAGCAATGACAATGAGGTCTTGTAGCATTTCAACATCATCCGGGTCGACTACTGTCGGATCGACAATTACTTCAACGACTTGTTTATCTCCAGATACGATGACCTTCACCATTCCGCCACCAGCCGTACCTTCAAGACGCTTTTCTCCAAGCTCAGCTTGTGCCACAGCCATTTGTTTTTGCATTTTCTGCATTTGTTTCATCATGCCTTGCATATTTCCCATACCTTTCATGTTCATTTCCTCCTCTAATTTTTAATCGTCATGTACTTCTATGAAATCTTTACCGAAAATCTTTTCTGCCTCGGTTACAATCGGATCTGCGTTTTCCTGTTCAGCTTCCCTAACAAAGGAGAGCATTTCTTCAGCCGCAGAGTCTTCATCAGAGTCTAGCGGCTCTTGCTGTTTCGCGAGTCCGTTTTTTCGGATGAAGTCTTCCCTTACGCTCAACCAACCTTCTTCAGGAACATAAACGACTTCATACGCCTTCCCAGTGCGGGATCGTAGCGCATCCGACAGACCTGATCGCAGTGAAGGGTTTTCAGAAGCCATGAGGCAATGGATTTCATACTTGAATTTTAACACAAAAGCATTCTCTGATGCAGCGACCGGTTCTGTCTCTTCAAGAAGCGCGGCGTGTGATTTTTGCAATGTTTGCATCATACCCGCCCACTCTTCCCGGATTGTCTTGATATCCAGTTTTGTTGCGGCTTTCAATACCTCGTGGATCTTACCCGTAGGAATTTTGAAGGATTGCGATGATTTTGATGCGTTTTTCCGTGGTTGTAAGGATTGTTGGGCAACCGCTTGCGTGTTCATCCCGCCACTTGACACTTGCTGCTGCAGTTCCATTATTGTGCGTTCAAGGTCTGCCACCTTTTGTGTAAGGTTCGGATCCGTTGCATGATTGCCACCATACGCCTGTACAGGGCCCTCGAGATGAATCATTTTTAAAAAAGCGGACTCGATGTACACTTTCGCATGATTGGAAAACCGCATTTCCTGTTGTGTTTTTGCCAATATATCAATGAACGAATATAATGTATCCATTTCAAATCGTTGCGCCATTGCCACAAAACGCTCTTCGCCCGGTATGAGCTCTAGTAAACCTTTTAAATTTGGTGCAGTTCGCAGAAGTAGAAGGTCCCTGAAAAACGTAATTAGATCTTCTGCAAGTCTGGATATATCTTTCCCCTCCGCAATAAGCCGATCAAGCAATGTAAGTACCATGCCGGCATCCTTACCGAGCAACGCTTCCGCCAATTGATGAAAAATGTCTTCCCCTATCGAACCCGTTACAAGTAGCGCGTCTCCAGCCGTTATTTTTTCTCCGCTGAACGACACAACTTGATCGAGCATGCTGAGTGCATCCCGCATTCCGCCCGAGGCCGCCTGTGCAATCACTTTCAATGCACCTTCGTCAAAATCGATCCCCGCATCCGCAAGCACTGTTTTCATACGGCTCGTAATGTCGGCAGGCGTTATCGGTTTAAAATCGAAGCGCTGACACCTAGAAATGATGGTCAGCGGCAGCTTATGGGGTTCAGTCGTCGCTAAAATGAATACAACATGCGATGGGGGTTCCTCCAATGTTTTTAAAAGCGCATTGAAAGCTGAGTTTGATAACATGTGGACCTCATCGATGATATATACCTTGAAACGGGCATTCGAAGGGGCAAATCGCACTTTTTCAATAATGTCGCGCATTTCCTCAACGCGCGAATTTGAAGCAGCGTCAAATTCGATGACATCCGTATTCGACCCCTCTGTGATACTGAGACACATCGGACATTCATTGCACGGTTCTTTTGCCGGACCTTTTTCACAGTTTAACGCTTTCGCAAAAACTTTTGCGGCACTCGTCTTTCCAGTGCCTCGCGGACCCGAGAAAAGATAAGCATGTGTCGTCTTATTATGAAGGAGGGCGTTCTGAAGTGTCTGTTTCACATGTTGTTGCCCGGACATTTCAGCAAACGACTGAGGCCGGTACACACGATAAAAAGCTTGATACACCAACAGTTTCCTCTCCTTTTGACGCAATGCGCTAATGTTACCATTATAGCACATATATATATGTGAATCCTTTATTAGAGCAATAAGAAATTAGGAGGAATGACGCCCAATCCAGACAACAAAAAAACTCGCCCGAATAAACGGACGAGTCGAATTGTGAATTTAATGCCGTGCACCTTCCTTCGACAGCCGCACATAAGCGTTACTCCTGTCGCCAGCTCGGTCTAGGCGACCCCGCGGCACATGAGAAAGTCCACTTAATGCTGCTTCCTTCCGGACCTGACATGGTTCATGGGTTCCCATTGCGCGGGACCCAAACGTCAACACTGCGTGCAAGAGGCAGGCCCTACAATACGGACAGCCTCGGAAAGGGATTCAGTCTTGCTAGAGCGGATTGCAAGTTACAGGACACCGCTACCTCCCCACCTAGCACGGCATTACTAAGTATACATATTAACAGTGGAAAAATCAATCCAAAAACAAATTTCCTCTTTTTCAACGAAAACTGTTGACATGACATTTCAGACGTGATAAATTATGAATTGTTGATACGGAGGTATACCCAAGCCTGGCTGAAGGGATCGGTCTTGAAAACCGACAGGGGAGTCAAATCCCGCGGGGGTTCGAATCCCTCTACCTCCTCCATTTTTTCAACTACGCGCATATACTTGAACTCAAATTCGTTAGTTGTTAACGAATTTTTATTTTGATCAAATTCTCAAAACTTCAAGAAGCGGGGCCATATAAATGGCCCCGCTTCTTTTTTATATCATTTCAATTAATCACAGCACCTGTAATGGATGGCTTGACGGCGATGCAGTCATAGTAAGGGAACTCGGCCGACAAACGCTCTGCAAGCTCAGTCTCATCACCCGACTTCACAGCGATGAACAACGATGGACCTGCACCGCTGATTGTCATGCCATACGCATCGTTATCCCGGCAAACTTCACGAATCCGGTCAAACTCCGGAAATAGCCGCTTCCGGTAAGGTTCATGAAAGACATCTTTTTCCATCATCCGTCCCGCTGTTTTCCAATCGTTCTGGACAATCGCGGCCGCAAGCACATTTGCTGCCGCACTGCCGCACGTTGCCTCTGCATGTGAAAGCTGTTGAGGCAGAAGTCCTCTCGATGCTTCCGTAAGTAACGCTTCAGGCGGAACAAGAATTACAGCGCCCATGTTCGGTTTTTGAATATGAACAAGATCGATTTCATTACCATCAAAATAAGAAACCGTCACTCCGCCTAATAGTGCAGCCGATACATTATCCGCGTGCCCTTCATATTCACTTCCAAGAAACACTTTTTGTTTCGCGGTAAGATTCAATTCAAGTAGATGGTCTGCAATTTCAATCCCTGCCGCAATTGCCGTTGCACTGCTTCCAAGCCCTTTACCAAGTGGTATATCTGACCGGACAATTAGTTGCGAAACAGGAGCTGCACATCCATAACGCTTCGACACATCAGTAATGATTTTCACGATTAAATTATCGTCCGCGGTCGATAAACTTTCATAGCCTTCGTTTTCATATGTAACTGTCCAAACTTCCGCAGGTGATACATCTACCGTCATGTATAGATCGAGTGCAAGCCCGATACTATCGAAGCCTGGACCAAGGTTTGCCGTCGATGCGGGGACAATCACGGAAAAATCGGATTTTGGCATTACTTTTTCCCCGCTTTCAACCCGCTGAGAAACTCATCGAATTGTTCGCGTGACATCATCGGCTTCTCTTTGTTCACTTCAATCGCCGTATCGGGGTCTTTTAGTCCATTCCCCGTCAACACGGCAACTACAGTTGACCCTTTTTTCAGCGATCCATTCTCCACTTGCTTTTTAATACCGGCAATTGAAGCGCATGAGCCCGGTTCTGCAAAAACACCTTCTGAAGAAGCGATTAAACTGTATGCCTCCAAAATCTCTTCATCTGTTACAGCAAGAATCGTTCCATCCGATTCCGACAATGCATTGGTTGCCAGGTCCCAACTTGCAGGATTCCCGATTCGAATTGCTGTCGCAACCGTTTCCGGTTTTTCGAATACCCGATTATAAACGATTGGTGCAGCTCCATCAGCTTGTACCCCAAGAAGGGTAGGCAAAGCAGTTCCTTTTTTATCAGCATATTCTTTGAACCCTTTCCACGCCGCGGAAATATTGCCCGCATTCCCAACCGGAAGTACAAAAATGTCCGGTACCTTGCCAAGCTGCTCAATTGTCTCAAAAGCAATCGTCTTTTGACCTTCCAGACGGTGAGGGTTAACTGAGTTCACGAGTGCAACGTCGCCCTCGCCAGCTGCACGAACCATTGCCAATGCCTCATCAAAGTTCCCTTCGATTTCCACAATCTCCGCGCCATACATTTTTGCCTGGGCCAGCTTTCCTAAAGCAATTCTGCCTTCCGGAATAACAACGATTGTCCGCATACCTGCACGAGCTCCGTATGCCGCCGCCGACGCGGAAGTATTGCCTGTCGATGCACAAATAAGGACCTTTTTCCCTTCTTCTTTCGCTTTTGCAACCGCCATAACCATTCCGCGGTCTTTGAATGAGCCTGTCGGATTCGTTCCTTCCGTTTTCACGTATAGGTCGATTCCCCATTCTTTAGACAAGTTCTCCATATGGATGAGGGGTGTATTCCCTTCCTGTAACGTCAGTACAGGCGTGTTTTCCGTCACCGGCAACCATTCTTTATATTCCGCGATTAACCCATTCCATCTTTTCATCATTCTTCCCCCTCCACCCGGTAATGGCTAATTACTCCGATTACCTTTGGTGTTTCGTTCAATTCACTTACAATATCAAGATGCTGCTGACGCGAGATTTGATGCGTGATGAAAATCAAGTCGGCGTTGGCCTCTTTTTTATCGGAATGCTGGACGACTGTTGCCAAACTTGCACCGTGTTTGCTGTATATGGACGTCAAGTTTGTCAGAACACCGACCTCGTCTTTCACAAGAATACGATGGAAATACCGTGCGAACTTACTACTGTCATTTTTCACTTGCCTCTCATACTGCGGTGCGTGTAACCTTTTTCCATTTACACCAAGGAGCAGATTGCGACATGCCGCGATTATATCACCCGTTACAGATGTTGCTGTCGGCAGTGAGCCCGCCCCCGGTCCATAGAACATCGTCTCCCCGACGGCATCACCATATATATAAACCGCATTGAATTCATTGTTCACCGATGCCAGCGGGTGTGAATTCGGGAAAAACACAGGTTCCACGGCTACTTCAATGCCATCCTCATTCTTCTTGGCCGATCCCGCAAGCTTCACTGTATAGCCAAATTGCTCTGCTAGTTCCAGATCACCTTCTTGTATGTCCTTCAAGCCTCTTACAAATACATCTTCTAGACGAACCTCGGTGGAAAATGACAGTGACGCCAAAATGACCATTTTACGCGCCGCATCAATTCCATCAACATCCGCTGATGGGTCCGCTTCTGCAAAGCCAAGTTCCGTCGCTTCTGCCAAAGCATCTTCGTAGGACATCTTGTCATGTTTCATTTTCGTCAGAATGAAGTTCGTTGTTCCGTTCACAATACCTGTCAATGCTCTGATCCTGTCCGATGCGAGCCCATCTTCAAGTGTGCGGATCAACGGAATCCCGCCACCCACACTTGCTTCATAAAATAGATCACATCTATTTTCATCCGCAAGCTTTAACAATTCGGGTCCGGATTCAGCCATAACATCTTTATTTGCTGTTACGACCCCTTTTCCGGCACGGAGCGAGCGTTCAATCGCTTCTTTCGCTTCATGCGTTCCGCCCATCACTTCTACTATTAAATCAATAGATTGGTCACCAATCACTTCATCCAGATCCGATGTAAAGATATCTGAAGTAAGCGCTGTTTCCCGATCCTTAAATAAATTTTTCACTAGGACTTTTTTTATTTTCACAGTTGCGCCGAGTTTGTGTTGCAGGTCTTCTTGATGCTCCTGCAAAATTTTAGCCACTCCGCTGCCCACAACTCCGAACCCTAATAATCCAATGTTTATTTCATTTTTCATTTGACCATTCCTCCAACTGTATGTACACTATGAAAAAACAATTGTTCTTTACATAAGGACATTATAGTGAAATATTCGGTCAATTACAACCCTATTTGTGATAAAGTCATAGAATAGTTGAATTACCCCATTATATAAAGATTGGATTTGATGAAAATGAAAGTTTGTAAATTTGGTGGTACATCGGTCGCGTCTGCCGATCAAATAAAAAAAGTTGCAAAAATCGTTACAGCCGATCCCGCCCGTAAAATCATCGTTGTCTCGGCACCTGGGAAACGCTTTAGCTCTGACGATAAAGTAACGGACCTGCTAATTCAACTAGCCGAGAGCGCTCTTCGTGGCGATAGTACAGAACAACAACTGAAAGAAGTGGTCTCGCGTTACGAACAGATTGCTGCCGGCCTTGGTCTATCATTGGAAATCATAACCGTCATTGAAAAGGACTTGCGTAAACGTCTTGATAGCAACAAAAATGACCCCAGCCTATTCATGGACTGTTTGAAAGCTTCAGGAGAGGATAACAACGCGAAGCTGATTGCCGCTTATTTTACATACCTTGGAATAGATGCACAATACATTTGCCCGAAAGATGCCGGGCTGCTTGTCAATGAACGTCCGGAACGCGTACGCGCCCTGCCGGAAGGTGATGAACGCCTCTCTGAATTACGCGACAAACCAGGCATTGTTGTTTTTCCTGGGTTTTTCGGATTTACAAAAGACGGAACACTCCGTACATTCAACAGAGGAGGTTCGGATATTACGGGATCCCTGCTAGCAGCAGCGACGGAAGCTGATTTGTATGAAAATTTCACGGACGTCGATTCCGTCTTCGCCGCCAATCCGAATGTCGTCGACAACCCCGTCGGCATCGAAAAAATGACATACCGGGAAATGCGTGAGCTCTCCTATGCAGGATTTTCGGTGTTCCATGACGAAGCGCTGATGCCTGCATTCCGCCGCTCCGTTCCCGTGTGCATTAAAAACACGAATAACCCGGACGCTCCCGGGACGCTCATCGTCAATGAACGAAACTATTTTGCACAGCCGGTCATCGGTATTGCCGCGGACAGCGGATTCTCCACACTGTTCGTCGACAAATATCTAATGAACCAGGAAATCGGATTCGGCAGAAAGTTATTACAAATACTGGAAGAGGAGGGGATTTCGTTTGAACACACGCCTTCCGGTATTGATAACTTGTCCGTTATCATCCGCAGTAAATTTCTCACCGCGGATAAAGAAGCGCGCATCGTCCACCGGGTAAAAGAGGAATTGAAGGCAGATCACGTTCATATGCATTCCAATTATTCGATGATTGTCCTTGTAGGCGAAGGCATGCGGCATTCCACTGGGCTCGCTGCACGTGCTGCCACTGCAATCGCACGTACAGGTGCTAGCATACAGATGATCAATCAAGGTTCATCTGAAGTGAGTCTCGTCTTCGGCGTCCATAAAGCGGACGAAACGAAAATATTAAAGGAACTGTACGCTGAATTTTTTCTTAAATCCGCTATGCTTTCCCATAACTAAGAAACGCACCAGGCGCCGTCCAGACCCAAAGGGTTGGCGCCTGGTGCGAAACACTATTCCATGTTGGAAGGCTTATATTTATCTTGTTAAAAACCGGCTCACCCCCTTATTGGAGCGGGTGCCGGTTTTCTTAACATGAGGGAATGAACATAGCTGGAAATTGCATAACAATCGCCTCCGCTATCATATCCGACATTTCCAAAGCTTGCGCCTCGATTTTATCGAATACTTCTATATCCTCTTTAAATTTTTTCTGAATCATATAAACTGCTTCAAGTTTCGTTAGGGCCAAATGCGTATAAAGCATTTTCCTCACTTCTTCTTTTACTGCATACGGGTTGATACTACTTAAAAATTTGGCAATATCGTCTGCATTCCTATACCATTGTTTCTCTGCCTCCGCCGCCTTCTTCGCATCCCCTTTTGTAGCCGCCGTCACCAATTCTGCGGCTAACACCAAATGTTCCTTAATAAGCACTGCGTACCTATCCGCTAGTCTATCTCCATAAAAAGGCCGTAAGCAATTACCTAAATCCGTTGCGTTTCTTAAAAGCCGTTCTTGGACAAACTGCAGATCCGGCAAACCGAATACGATGCTAATGATTGTCATCCTCGTCCAGTTCACGTGTTCCATCCAAAGAAGTCGGTTCATACTTATAAAGTCGAACTCTGCCTTGCTTATGCAACACCTGCCATACAGGTCGTTCTGGTTATTCAGTATATACCTGACAGGTGCCGTATACTTCGAATAGGGACCTAGATAGCCCGAGTTAACCGACCCGTGGGAATTAGAAGAAAGCTTATCCGAATTAGGGTACACTTAATCACTCCTTTACTCCATAGTTTCATTCACATGAACTGATGAGGAAATTGCTTAATGATTGCATTTGTTAACATATCAGCGATTACCAAAGCATAACTGGATTCATTCCCCTTCACTCCTAAATCAGCCGTAGGCGTAAACACTACATCCTATTCCAATGAAATGGTTATTGTGAAATGAAAAAAGCAGCCTATGTCAACGGCTGCTTTCTTGTGACTTATTTCATTTCTTCAATAGTGACGTCTGCTTCAGGGAATGCCCTATTTTCTCAACAACCATTTCCACTTCCTGCGGATTAGTGAGAAGGTCATAATCATTAATATCAAGACGCAATACTGGACATGCATTGAAGGAATTGATCCAATTCTCATAGCGCATGTGCATCTCTTCCCAGTATGCAACGGGTGTCTCTTGTTCCATCACACGGCCGCGCTCTTTCACACGTGAAATGATACCATCAAGAGGTCCTTCGAGGTAAATAAGCAAATCTGGATGCGGGAAGTATGGTGTCATAACCATCGCTTCGAACAGATTCGTATACGTATCGTAATCGACGGGATTCATCGTTCCTTTATCCACATGCATTTTTGCAAAAATTCCTGTATCTTCATAAATTGAACGGTCTTGGATAAAACCGCCGCCATATTCAAAAATACGTTTCTGCTCCTTAAACCGTTCTGCCAAGAAATAAATTTGCAAATGGAAACTCCATTTTTCAAAGTCCTTGTAAAAAAGGTCCAGATACGGATTCTGTTCCACATTTTCAAATGACGTTCTAAAGTGGAGCGCATCTGAAAGTGCCTGTGTCATAGTTGACTTGCCAACACCGACAGTACCCGCAATTGTAATGACGGCATTTTGAGGGATGCCGTATTTTTCACGTAAGTTCATTAAAAGTAACTCCTTTTCGTATCGTTGCGTCGACTGTATTTAAAATGAATTGAAGATCCTTTTCATTGTTGACGAAATCAAGATCATCCCCATTGAACCGAAGTACGGGGATTTCAGGATGTGCCGTTTCAAAATACGTGATGAACGTTTCGTAATCTTCCACAAGCTGCTGTAAATAAGCGGAATCCATGTTCTTCTCAAAATCACGCCCGCGCAAAGATATGCGCTTCATGAGCGTCTCCAAACTTGCATGGAGATAGACGATGACGTTTGGAACGGGCATATCCTTTGTCAAAATCTTATAGATTTCCTCGTACTTCACATACTCTTCAGGACGCAGTGTCCGTTTTGCGAAAATAAGATTCTTAAATATATGATAATCGGCAACGACCGGTTTCTGTTCGATTAGAATTTCAGTTTTAGTATCGCTGAGCTGTTTATAGCGATTACAAAGGAAAAACATTTCGGTCTGGAAGCTCCATTCCTCGATGTTGTCGTAAAATTTATTTAAAAAAGGATTTTCATCCACGATTTCTTTCAGCTCATGGAATTGCTGTGTGTCCGCGATTGCTTTGGAAAGTGACGTTTTTCCAACTCCAATCGGACCTTCGACCGTTATGAACGGAACAGACATCAGAAATCCTCCTTCATGTTGTCATTATATAGTGCTCTTTATTTTATCACACGCCTGAAATGAAAAACAGCTCCCATTCAATGTTTCACAGTCTCCAACATTCAGATTTTTTCCACGTGGAACAATCGAAAAGCGGAAACGGCCGTTTAGACGCGACAGGCGTAAGACGGAACGGCGAAGCGGTGCTCTTGCCGCGCAACCGAGCCGGCTTATGACCCGAGTGTCTGGCCGTTGGAGCTGGACAATTTACAAGGCGGAAAGCGCTGTTTACCCCTGACCCGAAGAACACTCATCATTCCCCACATTAAAGTGCTACAATATCTCCAAGGAGAGATGACTTTGGATACTTTTAATAAAGACCGGCTATATATGCAGATGGCTATCGACGAAGCAATGAAGGCACAGGCGCTCGGCGAAGTGCCTATCGGTGCGATTATTGTTCATAATGAAAAAGTAATTGCACGCGCGCATAATTTACGGGAAACTACCCAAAATGCCGTCACTCATGCAGAGTTGTCCGCCATTCAAGATGCATGTCGGGAAATGGGCAGCTGGAGGCTTGAAGATACGACGTTGTATGTAACCCTTGAGCCATGCCCGATGTGCGCAGGCGCTATTTTACAGTCAAGGATTCCGCGCGTTGTATATGGCGCTCTGGACCCGAAAGGCGGTTGCGTCGACTCGTTATATCGATTATTGAATGATCCGCGGTTTAATCATGAATGCGATGTGATTGAAGGCGTGCTGGCGGATGAATGCGGGGAGATGCTGACAGCATTTTTTAGAGCGATACGTGAACGGAAAAAGAAAGCAAAAAAAGAAATCGTGCAGGACGTCGAATGACGCCTTGCACGATTTTCGTTTTTACAAAGTAATGACTTCTTTTCCACCCATATACGGACGAAGAACTTCAGGAATGACGACTGAACCGTCTTCCTGCTGATAATTTTCCAGAATTGCTGCGACAGTACGGCCGACTGCCAGGCCACTTCCGTTCAGTGTATGAACGTACTCGGGTTTTGCGCCTGCTTCACGGCGGAAACGGATATTTGCACGACGCGCCTGGAAATCTTCAAAGTTTGAACAAGAAGAAATTTCACGGTACATTTTTTGTGTCGGAATCCATACTTCAAGATCATATTTCTTCGCTGCAGTGAAACCCAGATCCGCGGTACACATTTTCAGCGCACGGTATGGCAATTTCAACAACTGCAATACTTTTTCCGCATGCCCTGTCAGTTTTTCGAGTTCATCATAAGAATCTTCCGGTTTCACGAAACGGACAAGCTCGACTTTGTTGAACTGATGCTGACGAATTAACCCTCGCGTATCTCGTCCCGCAGACCCCGCTTCTGAACGGAAATTTGTACTATATGCCGCAAATGCTACAGGTAATTGAGCAACATTCAGGATTTCATCGCGGTGGAAGTTCGTTACAGGCACTTCAGATGTCGGGATGAGGAAGTAATCTTCTTCGTTAACTAAAAACGCATCTTCCTCGAACTTCGGCAACTGGCCTGTCCCTGTCAAACTCGTACGGTTTACCAAGTACGGCGGCAGCATTTCTTCATAGCCATGTTCTTCAATATGAAGATCAAGCATGAAGTTGATCAATGCGCGCTCTAGGCGTGCACCAAGTCCACGGTAGAAAACAAAACGGCTTCCCGTCACTTTTGCGGCTCGTTCGAAGTCCAGGAGATGTAAATCCGTTCCTAAATCCCAATGCGGTTTAGGTTCAAATCCAAATTCAGGCTTCTCTCCCCACGCTCGAACTTCAACGTTGTCGTCTTCGCTATCACCGACCGGAACGCTGTCATGTGGAACATTCGGAATACGCATCATGATATAGTTCAGCTCTTCTTCTACCGTATTCAATTCTTCGTCGAGTTTTTTAATCTCATCCCCGACTTGACGCGTTCGTGCAATAACGTCATCAGCATTTTCCTTGTTGCGCTTCATTTCAGCGACCTTTTGGGATACTTCATTACGCTCCGCTTTCAAGACTTCAACTTTTGCAATCAATTCTCTGCGCTTGTCATCGAGATCTTGGAACTTGTCGAGCTGAGAAATATCCTCCCCACGTTTAGAGAGCTTCTCTTTTACTTCATCAAAATTAGCACGGACTCTTTTAATATCCAGCATGGTTGATTCCTCCTTAAATTTTGGACGATAACGGACAGTAGACAACAAAGAAAAGAGTAAGCGACAGGCATAAGGCGACCTGGCGAAGAGCCGCATTTTATTGCACAGCCGGGACGTTTTGCGGAACCGAGTACCTAGTCGCTGAAGCTGGACAATAAAAAAAGCCCTCCATCCCCTATAAAAGGGACGAGAACTACCCGCGTTGCCACCCAAATTGACTGGACAACCACGTCCAATCCACTCCATTGAAATAACGGTTCAACTGCCGGCTCAGGCCTACTAATTGTTCAGCCCGGCTACTCAGGGACGGATTCGCAAGTGTCTTTACCGGCTCGCACCATCCGCCGGCTCTCTTAAAAAGCGTTCTCGCTACTGCTTCCCATCATCGTCTCATGTTTGAAATTAGTATTACTTTACTACAAGCCTGATTTTTTGGCAAGCCTTTCGGCAAAAATATGTAACCGCTTTCCTCTGTAATCATCTCATGAATAATGCAACTTGCTCAAAGTACATCCTTTCATGTGGAACAAAATCAGTAAGGCTGATTACTACCGTCGTCCCATCGTGGATATTACTGCAGGTAACTGTCAGGACCTCCGATAGGAAGAGTTGAATCAAGTCTCGCCGTTCCACGACATGGACGCTTTCCACTTCTTCCAGTTGCAAAGAAATATCGCTTGCCGCCAAAGTTGATTCATACAGAAAAACGTTCGCAAACTCACGGTCAATAAAGTTCAACAGCTCGATACTGTCCTGCACGACACCTTTCGAATGCAGCTTCGACAAATCTACATCAATACCTAGTTCCTCTTCCACTTCCCGGATACCGTCCGCTACAATTTCGGTCGATAGAATATGCCCCGCGGCAGTAATATCGAACAAACCAGGAAAATCCTTTTTCACGACACTTCTTTTTTGAATATAGACGAACTTTTCATCCAGTAGCCAGCAATGGAATGTTTCATGCCACAGACCTTCACGATGAACTTTTTCTCTACATTCATCTCTCAAATATGTATAGTTTGCATCAAACACTTTTAAGCGTTCCATACTAATCACCCCCTCTCAAGTATAATAAGACCATTCTCTTTTAACGAAGATGGTCTTCAAAAAGAATCCATCTCAACTACTCTCCGGGAACATTTGAAACCTGTAATAAGTTGGTTTTCTCTTTATTCACTAATTGAATCGTGTAGTGGTCGCTATGGCTCGTAGCCGAATCGGAATAAGCGGAATTCTTTATTTCAACATTTCTACTTAGACGCAAGGTATAAAAATCGGTCGCAATAAAGACTTTGAAAAACAAAAAAAGAAGAGGTAATATGCTCATACACTGAACATATTAACCCCTTCAATTTTATAGTACGGTTTAATTTCCGCTCTTTTTTTAATTAATCACCAACCGCGTACTGACATAAGCTCTTCCTCTTGAAGTGAACCAATTTCCAAGCCTTTCATCGGTTCGCCGATGTCTTTGGATAATTCGCCGATTAGATGATAGTCTTTGAAATTTTCCGTAGCTTTGACAATCGCACGTGCAAATTTCTCAGGATTTTCTGATTTGAAGATTCCCGAACCAACGAAGACGCCGTCTGCACCAAGCTCCATCATAAGTGCAGCATCTGCCGGTGTTGCCACGCCGCCTGCCGCATAGTTCGTCACGGGAAGACGTCCGTGTTTTTTGATTGCAAGAAGGATTTCATAAGGTGCACCAAGATTGCGTGCTTCCGTCATGATTTCGTCTTCATTCATATGAACCAGCCTGCTTACTTGTGCATTGACCATGCGCAAGTGACGTACCGCTTCAACGATGTTCCCCGTTCCCGGTTCTCCTTTTGTTCGAAGCATTTTAGCTCCTTCGCCAAGACGGCGTGCTGCTTCACCAAGATCACGCGCTCCACATACGAATGGTACATTATATGCACTTTTCAATAAATGGAATTCTTCATCTGCTGGTGTCAGTACTTCGCTTTCATCGATGTAATCAACACCAAGAGCTTCAAGTACACGTGCTTCGGAAATGTGTCCGATACGCGCCTTCGCCATGACTGGTATTGAAACAGCACCTTGAACATCTGTGATGATGCGCGGATCCGCCATTCGCGCCACACCGCCTGCTTTTCTTATATCGGAAGGGACACGCTCAAGTGCCATTACCGCGATTGCACCTGCCGCCTCCGCTATTTTTGCCTGCTCTGCATTAATGACATCCATGATGACGCCGCCGTATTTAAAATTCATATTACCTTCCCCCTTTTCTTATTGTTCAGTATAATAGATTATGACCTTATTGAAATACCCAGTTCCAATCAAGTTGAAGAGGTCAGAAGGAATGATAACTGTGGAAATGCTAGTAATTGAATTGAAGAAAAGTACAGATACCCCCTTATATGAACAAATTTACGACCAAATCAAGCGGGACATTACAGACGGTAAACTGCCCGTCGGCATGAAACTTCCTTCCAAACGAAAACTCGGCGATTTTCTGGACGTGAGCCAGACGACGATTGAACTTGCCTATGCACAACTAGCGGCGGAGGGATTCATTTCATCGAAACCGCGGAAAGGTTTTTATGTACAGGCGATTGAAGAACTTGCCTACGTCCAGCCGATGCAAGTATCAGGAAATACAGTGATTGAAAAAGTTGATGATATCGCCTTCGACTTTTCGCCTGGAAAAATCGACACGGAATCTTTTCCTTTCACGCAATGGAGGAAATATGCGAAGGATGTTATCGATGAATCTTCCAAGGATCTTCTTCTTCTCGGCCACCCTCATGGCGATTGGGAGCTCCGTCAAGAAATTGCACGTTATTTATATCATTCACGTGGCGTTGACTGTACACCGGAGCAGGTCATCATCGGTTCCGGCACTGAACAGCTTATGCCGCTAGTCATCCGGATTCTCGGTACGGAAGCGACATACGCAATTGAAGATCCCGGCTATCCGCTGACCCACCATGTTTTTTTTCACAACAATCGGGAAGCAATTCCAATTGCTGTCGATGAAGAAGGGATGGATGTGAGCTCACTGCAGAACTCAGGGGCATCCGTTGCCTACGTTACCCCCTCTCATCAATTCCCGACCGGCATTGTCCTCTCAGCAGCACGTAGGACCGCTTTGTTGAACTGGGCTTCGTCAGGTGACGAGCACTTTATTATTGAAGATGATTATGACAGTGAATTTCGTTATACGGGAAGAACAATTCCCTCTTTGCAAGGAATGGATAAAGGTGGAAATGTCATCTATTTGAGTACATTTTCGAAATCGCTCATGCCTTCACTCCGAATCGCCTATATGGTGCTTCCTCCATTGCTGCTCAACCGTTATGAAAAGGCGTTCATTCACTACTCCGCCACAGTGCCGCGTCTTGACCAGCATATTCTCGCCCGTTTCATGGCCGGAGGGCATTTTTCACGTCATTTGAATAGGATGCGGAAAATTTATCGACGCAGACTACAAGTGTTGACAGAGGAGCTTCTTTCCTATGCGCCATATGTTTCATTTTCCGGCGATGAAGCAGGCATGCACATTATCCTGACTATCCATACCGAAAGAGATGAAAGTTCTTTAACGGAAGCAGCCCGGAAAGCAGGCATCCGTGTTTATGGATTAAACGCTTATAGAACAGTTCCCATGGCAGGTGAACCATCGTTTCTTCTTGGATTCGGCGGTCTTTCCACACACGCCATCAAACAAGTGGTCGGGGACCTTATGGACGCTTGGACAATCAAAAAAGGCGAGAAATCCATTTAAGGATTCTTCGCCTTGTCTTTTATTTGAATAAACCTTTAACAAAACCGATTGCACTGTTCCAGATGCTTACAAAGAAGTCGCCGATTGCGCTCATCGTAAGCGCGAACCAGCCAGCCTTCTCAACTGCACCCTTCGTAACAACTTCAGCTCCCGGGTTTTCGGAATCAATGAAACCATAATCCGTTCCTTCTGTTTTCACGAGGTTGACGTGACCGACAACCGTCCCTTTTTTAACAGGTGCTTGAAGTGCGCCATCCTTCATTTTAGACTCATCAATAACAAGTTCCGGCACAAACAAATCCTTTTCGCTCGTCTTCACCATCATACGAATTGGTTCCTTTACCTCGACGGCGACGGTTTTCGCTTTCCCTTTGACGACGTCAAGCGTTTTTGTATCTTTGAATTGATAGCCTGCAGGAACGAATTCCACTTCGGAGAATTGGCCGAAACCGTAATCGAACAGCGCACGCGTCGCATCGAATCGAGCCTTGTACGAACCGACTCCTTTTGCATCTACAGCTTTCATAACAACAGCGATCACCCGTTTACCGTCGCGTGTTGCCGTACCGGTGAAACAGTGTCCAGCAAAGTCAGTCGTACCTGTCTTCAGACCGTCAACACCTTCATATTCATAGACAAACCCTGGAAGCATGAAGTTCCAGTTGTCCATTTTAATTGCGTCAGATGTACCTTCACGGAAGATTTTCGAATTGATTTTTGTCGTGTCCAACACTTCCGGGTAATCTTTTAGCAATTGATAGGCAAGTTTTGCAACAGACTTCGCCGGCATGACGTTTTCATCTTTTTCACCTGTTCCTTGCGGATGCATCCCTTGAAGATCCATATTATTCAAGCCAGTTGAATTGACGAATTTATAATCTTTCAATCCGAGTTCTTCGGCTTTTGCATTCATCAGCTTCAAAAACTCAGTTTCCGTACCCGCTATCGTTTCGGCAATAGCAATTGTCGCTGCATTCGCAGAATAAATAGCTACCGCTTCATACAGCTCACGAATTGTATAGGTACCATCTTTTCGCAGTGGAACATTACTTAGACGGCGATCCTGTGAAACGGCATATGTATAATCGTTCACTTTATATTCTTGATCCCAACTTATAGTACCTTCTTTAATTGCCTCGAAAAGAATATACTCAGTCATCATCTTTGTCATACTTGCAATGCCTAGTGACTTATCTGCATTTTCCTCATATAATATTTTTCCACTCTCAGCGTCAATTAATATTGCACCGTCGACATTAATGCCGAGTGTTGATGCGGCATGAGCCGGAACCGTGCCCATTGTCATTAGTAGTAGTAGCGGCATTAATAGGAATGCCACATATTTCCTCAATTTTCGTTTCACCGTAATACCTCCGTCATTGCTATTTCTCCACAATCATTTTATCATATTTCTGCTACTACATGGGGACTAAACAAAAAAAACACCTTTCCGCTCGTATATAGACGAAGGAAAGGTGCATAAGTTCCTTTAATTACAATTCGACTTTCTATTGAAAATGAATCTGGAAATAAAGTCTCTCATCAAAGTGAATAGTTTGGAGCTTCTTTTGTAATTTGGACTTGATGTGGATGACTTTCACGCAATCCCGCACCAGTCATGCGGATGAACTGTGCTTTTTCACGCAGATCATCTAAATCTTTAGTGCCGCAATACCCCATACCGGCACGAATCCCGCCGATTAATTGGTGGATTGTATCTGAAAGTGAACCTTTATACGGCATGCGCCCTTCAATTCCTTCCGGCACTAGCTTTTTCGCATCGTCTTGGAAGTAGCGGTCTTTCGATCCATGTTCCATAGCAGATATGGATCCCATACCACGATACACTTTAAAACGGCGTCCTTGGAAAATCTCGGAATCCCCAGGGCTTTCCGTGGTACCCGCAAGAAGACTTCCAAGCATAACTGCATGTCCGCCTGATGCTAGGGCTTTGACGATATCTCCCGAGTACTTGATCCCGCCATCTGCAATAATCGTCTTGCCTTGCTTGCGTGCTTCAGTAGCGCAATCATAGATTGCCGTAATTTGTGGAACACCGACACCTGCAACGACACGTGTCGTACAGATTGATCCTGGTCCAATGCCAACCTTTACGACGTCAGCGCCCGCTTCGTAGAGTGCACGCGTGGCTTCTGCAGTCGCGACATTCCCAGCAATGATTTCAAGATCCGGATACTGTTGTCTAATCTGTGCTACGACATCCAAGACCCCTTTGGAATGACCATGCGCGGTATCGATAACGATGACGTCAACTTCAGCATTCACCAGTTTCTCTACACGAACCATTGTGTCTGTCGTCACACCGACGGCAGCACCGACGAGCAGACGTCCTTGCTTATCTTTTGCTGCATTCGGGAATTCAATTACTTTTTCAATATCCTTGATAGTGATCAAACCTTTAAGGATACCGTCTTCATCGACAATAGGAAGTTTCTCGATTTTATACTTTTGTAAGATTTTTTCTGCATCTTCCAATGTTGTACCGACAGGAGCCGTCACAAGATTTTCTTTCGTCATGACATCATCGATGATAAGTGAATAATCTTGGATGAAACGAAGATCCCGGTTTGTCAGGATACCGACAAGTTTCAACTCTTCATTATTATTCACAATCGGAACGCCGGAAATACGATATTTGCCCATTAAATGCTCAGCATCAAAGACCTGATGCTCAGGAGTCAGGAAAAACGGATTTGTAATAACACCATTTTCAGATCGTTTTACTGTGACAACCTGTTCAGCCTGCTCTTCGATGCTCATGTTCTTATGAATAATACCAAGCCCGCCTTGGCGCGCCATGGAGATTGCCATTTTTGCCTCAGTGACCGTATCCATTCCCGCACTGATAACCGGGATGTTCAACTTTATCTTTTCAGTTAAGTTCACGGACAGTGATACATCTTTAGGTAAAACTTCAGATGGTCCCGGTATGAGCAACACATCGTCGAACGTAAGCCCTTCACGCGCAAATTTTGATTCCCACATTCCAATATACCTCCTATTGGTTTCAATTGAATATTATTAAAAGACTATCAGCGGTCACAAAGACTGTCAAGGCAGTGTTAATAAGTAAAAATATTGCTATTATTCACTGAACAATTTGTTTGACTGATTTTTTCATTTTAACCGGCGAGGTTTGTGGAGCAAACCGTTCCACCACGTTCCCCTTGCGATCGATTAAAAACTTGGTGAAGTTCCACTTGATCCCCTCCGTTAGTATTCCCTTCTGTTGGGAAGCCAGATAGGTAAAAAGCGGCTCTATTTGCTTACCTTTTACGTCGACTTTTGCGAACATCGGAAAAGTTACACCGAAATTGATTTCACAGAATTCCATTGTCTTTTCAATATCGGCGAATTCTTGATCATTAAAATTGTCGGATGGAAAGCCGAGTACAACAAGTCCTTCCTCTTTATAGTCTTCATATAGCTCCTGTAATTCTTTAAACTGATTGGCAAAACCGCATTTACTAGCAGTATTTACGATAATTAATGGTTTACCTCTATATTCATCCAACGACTGGTTAATGCCATTTGCTTTTTTGACTGTAAACTCATAGATTGTTTCCATAGCATAATGTCCCCTTTAGTTTTGAATGTATGTATGTAAAGGGTATGCTGAATTAGGGGTAATTACAAGGAATGAGGATTGAAGGGATAGATATGAAAGCTACTTGTCTTGTATAAACTAGCGCCAAGAACTGAAGCAACCGATTTTAACTGCGCAATAAAAACTCGAAGCATCCATCAATTTAAAAGTGAACACAAAAAAAGCCATTACCTAATGGTAATGACCTTTCATCGTGCCCGGCGACGTCCTACTCTCACAGGGGGAAACCCCCAACTACCATCGGCGCTGAAGAGCTTAACTTCCGTGTTCGGTATGGGAACGGGTGTG
>NZ_JACCCL010000008.1 GCF_013408665.1 Sporosarcina sp. JAI121
AAAAGCAAGAAGTCTGTCACGCTAGCGTGACAGACTTCCCAAGTTCAAAAGTAGAAAAAATAACCGCTTGCAGCTGTTGTTTTTTCTAGTAACAGAAAAGCAATTGAACCTTTGCTGATTCTCGCAAAGGTTCAATTGCTTTTCCAGATCAAGTGCAAAAGAACAGACCTTGCCCCTTTTGCAAAAGGGGCAAACCCCCAAAATCCCCTTCGCCAGGTGGCAGGTTCTCACATGGGGTGAGAACCAAAAAGAGGGTGGAAAATCATCTCTTGTATCAACTCCTTAAATTCCTTCCGCTTTTGCTCCAGTCAGATATTTACCGTTGACACTTCCCGAAAATTTTTCGCCTGATGCTAAATTTTGCCATAAAAAAAGAGTAGCCAAAGCCACTCAAAACTTCTTGTTATTCAAAAATCTAAACTTACTCAAACAATAAAAAAGGAGACCGGACGCATCCAGTCTCCTTAAGTGAGAGCCTCAGCTACTCACCGCAATTAGTTAATAATATGTTACCACTAATGATATCTATCCGTAAAGTCTTAGATGTTTTTTCTAAATGTAATTCTCCAAACCCACTAATTTAGTATTAAGGTTTGTCCCCATAATACTATTCCATATAGGCAATGGAATAGATGTTCTTAAACTTTCTGTTTCTTCTCTAAAACTCTTGATTATTCTCTTTAATTCAATTTTAGATTTACCTATTTTTTTCAATAAAAGAACAGTTAAAATAAAATAGTCTACTAAATAAACAAAATCTATATTCCTAATACTTGTTTCTAAAGAAACATAACTTTTCAAAGGATTCGTGGCATTTGTATTGCTAGCGAATCGACAATCAAAAATAACATTATTATGTGCTACAGAATTTCTCAATCCTTTTAAACAAAAAATAATATCTTGAACCAATCTACCATCTTGTTGCAATGATCTATGAGTTAAATTTAAGTTTTCACAGTTTTTTATTCTAATTGGTTCGTTAAGACATTTTAAGAATAAACCAAAGCTCCCCATATCTAAAGTTTCAAAAATGGCCCACAAAGGTATAGAATCGCCACTATGTAAAAAGTGCGTAATAACTTTATCTTTTGGATACTTAAAGTTTATTTCAGTATCAATTTTTTTTCTTAAATTCAAACGATCCTTCATTTTAAATTTATACCCGGGACTACCAACTGGTTCAGATTTGTAATCATCTAAAAATCTTTTAAAAGCAGAATCTAAATCCACATTACCGAAAGATACTAATGTATCTACTATGTAGTTTTTCAAAGCCGTTTCGATAGTCATAATGTAAGGATAAAACAAAGTTTTTAAATTCATATCAAAGTTATAAACTGCTACTACTTCTTCAAATTTTGTATAAGCAATAGGGTTACTAGAAGTCTTTATAAAGCGATATCCTTTATAACCATGGTAATACCCCATACTCAATAATTCTTTTTTTTGCTTACTTCCTCCAATAGAAATACCATTACTTCTCAAATGCCGCATTAGTCCGTCTGTTTGTTTCCCTGTAGCCACTTTCTTAGCCCCCTTATTTTTTAACAAGCACGTAATTTTCCAGACCAATATGCCAATACGGGGCTGCTGAAAGAGATTCGAATCTTTTCAGACATACTATACCTCTTTCCACTATGAATTTACCTTTTACAGTTTGGCACTATTTTAATTTGTCATCTTCAACTAACCCGCTACGTTAGTTAAACAAGAACAGGCTTTCAATAATTCTACACCAATCTTTTCACCTCTTTTTAAAAAAACGAGCGAAAAAACCTAGACTTTCCCCTTCTTCTATCGCAGTGGCTTCAGCCATGTCCCGTTCTTTTTTACGACTGGCCATAGTTTCCTTTAGACTTAACAATAGTTCTCTGTCGTGTTCTTCCAGTTGTACTCGTCCTGGCAATGATTCCTTGATGTAACTTTTCAACTCCAATTGTCCTTTTACCAATTCCTCAATCATTTCTCGCATGGCATTCATTTCTTTATTTTGTTGGATTAATGATTCTTGAAAAGATTCAAGTGTTGTGGGAAGAACAATTAATTCTTTGCTTTCAATTCGTGTAACTTCACCACCAAACTTCTCCAAGAGCAACTTTTCCATTTCTTTTGGATCCGTGCGATGAATCTCCCGTTTCCTTTGGTCTTTAATGACTTCATCTATAAATTCAATACGTTCAACTTGCTGCTTACTGTACGTACGTTGGCCATTGTTATCTGGATCTTTAAAAACAGGCTCAGTTCCGAGCCACCCTCGTTCTTCCCATTTATGCAGTTGAAACGATTTAATCTCTAATTCTCTTGTGATTTTACTGATTGGAACTCCCATTTCTCCACCCCTCAAACGGCATAAATTTAGCTTTATCTTACCCTTAATTTAGCCATATTTTATCCTTAACTTAGGCTAACTTATCCCTATAAGTCAATCTTTCTCATCCTTTTCATACTCCTCCAATCTCACTTTATTCGTGGAGTCTTGTGGTCTAACGAAACCCCAAAAATCATTGGCAAATAAAAAAAGGTAACCCGTCAATTACGACTAGCTGCCTTTTTAACCATCATTCCTAATTCAAAAACGATATTCAGTTTATTTTCCCGCCATTTCATCCAATTCTTTTTGTAACTGTCGCCGTTTTTCCTCTAATTCCGGATCTATTTCCTTTTCTTTCAGCTCGAAAGACGTGTCCTTTTTTTTGAACCAATCAGGAATGATTTCCTCTCGTCCTGTCGTTCTTTCCTTCGTTAGTTGAAGGTCAGCAAACGTTGTATGTTCTCCACGCTCATAAGCTTCCCACGCTAATTGAATTTGCGACTTAATAAATCCAAGTGGATTTTGTACCGACTTTTCTACATTGACATACTCAATAAGCATTACTAATTCATTTTCGGCTTTTTCTCCCCATATGAATGATGCCCCTTGATACAATTGAGAAAAATAATTTTGAGTGAACTGGTAAAGATTTTTGTCTGCTAAACCATTTAAACGAGTGCGTACATCTTCATTTTCAGGCGCTTTTTTCGGTTGTTCGAGCTTATTTCCAGTTTCGGGTAGCTTGATTTCTTTTTCTGGAGCGAATTGAATTGTAAATTCAATTCGCTCTACGCTGCGCCCCTTTTTAATTTCATTGAAACCGATATAAAGATCTGTTTTTTCGTTCACTTCTTCAATAGCTGTTGCCAAAACACGAGCTTTTAAATTAGCGTATCTCGGATATATCCCTTCACCTACTCCCAATTTCCCTCTTAAATCTTCAATAGAACATCCCCACTTCCCTAGATGTTGCCACTTTTTCATGAGTTCATATAGGCGAATAGAATAAGTACTATTAAGATTTAAAATATTACTCAATCGGTATGATGTAAACTGGTTTTTCAATTGGAGCATGTAAGGTTTTAATTTGGGTGAGAAAGATAGGTCAATAACTCCTTCACCCTCTTTATATTCAGCACTAGAAATCCAGTTTGCTAATATCCAACCACCATTTTCTTTAGGAATTTCAATTGTTTTAGTCATTAAGTTTTCAGCAATTTCCTTCATTTGCGTATACTTTACACTACCTTTTAATCCCAACATCTCACTAAAGTTTTTAACAGATATTCGGTAATCTTTAAAATCCTCGTCAGACGGTTGGATCATACTGACCATCGTAAGTACTATCTTTTGTTCGCGAGCAGTCAATGGTTTTTTATGACGCGCTTCAATCAAATTATTGCTTTGAGTAACTAAATATTTATCCTCCATAAAAAAGTCCCCCTTCTCAAAAAAAAGATAGGTAACACCGTTACAAGTTATGTTACTCGTAGTAATAGTAAACTGATTACATTCCATTGTCAACAATAAGGATAACAACAATATCGTAACTGTTACCTTTAAGACCAAAACTGTTACCTTTAAGACCAAAACTGTTACCTTTCAAAGACCAAAACTGTTACCTTTAAGACCAAAACTGTTACCTTTAAGACCAAAACTGTTACCTTTGGACCTCATGAGACCAGTCATACCAACGGTTTGAGAGCCCCTAAATCACTTAAAACAAAGAACTTAAACATTAAGTACTTAAAACAACAACAAACACGCGCGTGGTGGTGGTAATCAAAAATCAGGTGACATTGATTTCTCTTTTTCTATCAAAAAAATCGTGACGAATTATGGACACCCAAAACATAAAAGGGCGTTACTAGAAAAAAGAGGACAAATCCTCAAAAAGGACATGTCTCACTCTCTCAGACTATCAAATATAGCCATATAAATGCACAGGGCGCTCATAGGGAGACGATAAAGGGAATTAGGCGTATCTCTTTACTTCTTCTTTTGCGAACGATTCTAGGCTATCTGTGAGCGTTTTTAGAAAACCGAAGAAGACAAGCGAAAATGGCGAAAGGGTTTTGCATAATTATTCGTTCAGACAAGCCTAACGTTCACCAGAAAGCCCGTTAACTCAACGATGTATATTTCATGCATAACGAAAATGAAGGACCATAGGGGATGAACTGAGCGTTTGTAAGGGCTCATAGAGTATGATCAACTGCCGAGAATTGGTGTTATGTTAACCTGCTGTGCATGAAGTATACAAACTCGTTCAGCGATTGAATCGATGGTTTGCGGATGGAGATAATCGAGTTTCTAATTTAAATTAGGTATTCTTTAACTAACGGGGCATTTAATTGAAAAAAGGTTTAATATATCTTAAAGGGGTGTGGGAAATTAAAAGGTTAACTTTTATTGGTGGGATATTATTAATTGCGGGAACCTTATTATATGGCATAGTACATCTAACAATTGCAAACTATATTCCAAATATGCAAGGTTGGAGCGATCCACCAGGTAAATTCGAACAAGCGCGCAATGAAATTGGGGTTAATATTCCTTACTTTTTAAGTATTATCTTTATGGTTTTAGGTTTAATCCTTTTATTTTTGAAAGAGTTAAAGGTAATCGTGAACCTCTTGATAACTGAGAAAAAATAAACTTTATTGACCAAAGAAGACATTTTTCGGAAATATAATCTTAAGCAATCGGCTGCCTTTACAGGGCAGCTTTTTCTTATTGAGTAATGGAGTTAACTATTTCCGTGAACTGGCGTTATGTAAACCTGGTGTGTATCGACTATTCAAGACCGTACAGTGATCGAATTCCTAAAGAAATAAAAATACGCAAAAGACTTAAACGACAGCAATAAAAGCAAGAAGGAGTACATATATTTCATACACTCCTTCTTGCTTTTATTAATATTATTTCAATTATTCAGGATTGCCTTCTGGTGTTATATATTGAACTGATTTAGCAACATATGCACCATAGTTACCTGCCTCGTCATCTTTAACCCACTCTTGATATTTATCCAGTTCCAAAAGAGGATCTGAAATATTTTTATAATCATCATAATTAATATCAGTAGTAAAAATATTCTGCTCCTGAGCTTTCTTAAAACTTTCTTTTGACAACTTAGCCCGTGTAAATAAATAAGCTTTATAACTTGCTCCTTCAAATAAGTTTACCATTTCAGCATTACTTACTTTTGCCGTTTCTTGGTTGACTTCTTCGATGGCTTCTTCAAATTCTACAAGACTTAAATCAGCCTTTGCTGCTTCTACATTTTCTACTTCAGTAGATGTTAAATCGGCTTCAAAACTATCTTTCTGACTACTTGTAGAACATGCAGCTAAAGTTAGTACGCCTGCTACTAAAAATAAGGAAATCAACTTCTTCATTTTTCTCACACCTTTTACATAAATAATAACATATATAGTATCAATAATATTATAGTATAATATATTACCAAGTATTAATAAGTCGGATTATTATAAAAATATGTAAGACCATCAACGTTTACGCCCAAAATCACGATGTCTTTCTTGTACATTTTGCTGTTTAACCATCTTCTGATTTTGAGTAATGGAGGTAACTACTGCCGTTAACCGGTGTTATGTCAACCTGAGGTGCATGCAGCATACAAACTTAAAAAGAGCGATTTCTGGTACGGTAAATAAAAAAGAATCCATTTTAATCTACATCAAATGGATTCTTCCGTTGTGATTTTGTATTCAGTTTCGCGACCTTTACGACAGCCTATTCCGTAAGTAAAACGTTAATAGAGTTTTCTATTTGGAGAGTATTTATGAAGCTCTCAATCTCTGACCTCTTGTAGGACATTACTGAGGTGTCAGTATTTACATCATAATTTTGAATAAGTACTGTGAATACCCGATCTTTTAGGTTAATAGTAGAGACGGCAATGTTATAAGTTTTCTCCCCAGATGTTGCTTCATTATTTACGATTAAATTCCAGCTTCCCATCTTATCAATTTCTTTGTGATTCCTCTTTAGATTTTTTATTTCATCTTCGAAAATTTGAAGATAATACTCGGTATTTTCTTTTTGAATAGTTAAATGAATTATTGGCAATTTATTATCTCTTATCTTTTTTACTTCGCCAACACTATCAGTGCTTTCTGTCATAGATTTTAATGGTTCTTGAAAATGTGGTTCATATGATAATTGAGCATTTAAAAGCTTGACCGAATCGTTCATGAAAATGGATTGGATTTGACGTACTTCTTCTTTTGTCATTTCGCGCTCTACGTTATGATCTTTTCCATCGCTCTCTGCTTTATTTGTTTTAGAGCTTGTTTGTGCCTCTTCGTATTCTTTTGATAGTTCATTCAATGGTTCGTTAGTACATCCACTCATCACGAAAAAGATGGTAACAATTATTAGTAGGGAGTAATATTTAGCATTTTTCATCTGTTTTATCTCCTATTGTTTTTTTATTAAATCTACCACATTTGGATAAAAAAGAGTATTATGTTTATTTATCCCTATCGATGGAGTGTAATATATAGCTTACGAAGAGGAAAAAGTTGATTTCGAATAAAGAAGCTCAATACTTCCGTGAACTGGCGTTATGTAAACCTGCTGTGTATGGACTATACAAGCCCGTCCAGCGATTGAATCCAGTTTCTTGTTGAACTAACGGGGCAGGTTAGTGAAAGAAGTTACTTGATAAAATTAAGAAAAAGGAGATATGGAATGAAGAAAAAGATTAACCTATGGTCATTTATCTTATCAATAATTTGCATTTTGTTATTTTTTATATTTTCTTTTTCTGGTCCAATTGATTACTCCATAATGGGTACACACCCTTTAAATCTGGTTTTATATATTACATTGATAACTTTCGTTTTAGGATTATTAGGTTTTTCGGGTGTTCAAGATTGGAAAGGGATGACGAGAAGTATAACTACTGTAATTATTACTTTGGGGTTATCAGCTTTCTTGGCTGTCGTTATATTTTTTGGAAGTTTATTAAGCTAACGGGTGCTTAGTTCAAGATAAGAAGAGATCCGTTTTTCGCTCCGCTCAAAACAAGAAAAAATACGCCTTTTCAGCGTGTTTTTATCTTTCCATTCCTCGATCACGTTCACGGGCTTTCTCCCGTTTGTACATCCGTTCAAATTCACTTCCAGTAATATTGTTTTTCACCACGCCTATAAAATCTCTGAAATCATTTTTAAAGGCCCTCAAACTCTCTGTGCGCTCTCTAAAAAAGTCTTTGGTACTTTCATATAGCCAACCAAATTCAGCCTTTAAATCGCTTATATGCTCTTTTAACGAACGGTTCTCTGAACGCAACTTTTGATTTTCGGCTTTCAACTTCTGATTTTCCTCGTCTTTTTCCTTCGACTCGCTGAAGATTAAATCAATCCGCGCTTCCAGCTTTTGATTTTCCTTTGCGAGATTCGTATTCAGAAGACGGTTTAAATCGCCTTTCATGCGCTGATTTTCTTTGGCTGCCGTCATCAGCTGCTGAAATTCTTTTTCGGGGAGAATGACATTTTCCGTCGGCTGTTTCTGAATTTCCTTTTTGGCCACTCCAAAAATACTTTTTTCTTTGCTTTTGACCTCGACTTTTTTCATTTGCCGTTTGGGTGAAACAGCTACTTCAACGGGCGTTTTTTCGTTGAGGGCAAGCCATTCACTCTTTTTCCACTCAATATTTTTTTCTAGCAACTGAATTTCTTTCTCCAAGTCCTGTTTTTCTTTATATTCTTGTGAGCTCAAATGCTTTTTCTCAGAACCTTTTTCACCACGCACAATGTCAAAATCATGTTTTTGTAAATGCTTCGGAAATTCTTCTTGAAGTTCTCTCAATTCTTGTTTGTTAAAAATATCTTTTGCAGATAAACGATTGTCTTCTGTAATCGGGATCACGCCAACGTGCATATGAGGTGTTGCCTCGTCGTGATGAATGACTGCATAGAGTGTATTTTTTTGGCCATATCGCTCCTGGATAAATTCAAGCGACTTCTCAAAATATGTTTTTTGCTCTTCTGCAGAAAGTGCATTCATATATTCAGGCGAAGCTGTCACCATAAATTCTGAAAGGACAACCGAATTTGCACGTGGTTTTCTTTTCACTTGCTCCGATATTTTTTCTTTAATTTCACTTTCATATTTTAAATTTTGATCATTCAACAAATCATAATTTTGTTCTGTTTTTGAATAATCGATGTCGGGATTACTTTTGCTTGTTCCTTGTCTTTGATTATGTTTTTGAATGCCTTGCACATCTGATACTTGGAATTTTTGCATTCTTATAATGGCGAATTGTGCCATTTGCAGCATCTCCTTTTACATTAGGGAACGAATCATATTGGGATAAGAATAGCACATCGGGGGAGGAGGACCAAAATTTTTGGTATAGCCCACTATACCAATTTCATTGGTGCGGGCTCTCCGAGGGTGAAAAGCAAGAAGTCTGTCACGCTAGCGTGACAGACTTCCCAAGTTCAAAAGTAGAAAAAATAACCGCTTGCAGCTGTTGTTTTTTCTAGTAACAG
>NZ_JACCCL010000009.1:0-2453 GCF_013408665.1 Sporosarcina sp. JAI121
CGAATGATGTCCAACCATTCTGAGGGAACCTTTGGGCGCCTCCGTTACTCTTTAGGAGGCGACCGCCCCAGTCAAACTGCCCGCCTGACACTGTCTCCTGCCCCGATAAGGGGCATGGGTTAGAATTCCAATACAGCCAGGGTAGTATCCCACCAACGCCTCATCCGAAGCTGGCGCTCCGGAATCCAAGGCTCCTACCTATCCTGTACAGGCTGCACCGGAATTCAATATCAGGTTACAGTAAAGCTCCACGGGGTCTTTCCGTCCTGTCGCGGGTAACCTGCATCTTCACAGGTATTATAATTTCACCGAGTCTCTCGTTGAGACAGTGCCCAGATCGTTACGCCTTTCGTGCGGGTCGGAACTTACCCGACAAGGAATTTCGCTACCTTAGGACCGTTATAGTTACGGCCGCCGTTTACTGGGGCTTCAATTCGAAGCTTCGCTTGCGCTGACCTCTCCTCTTAACCTTCCAGCACCGGGCAGGCGTCAGCCCCTATACTTCACCTTGCGGTTTTGCAGAGACCTGTGTTTTTGCTAAACAGTCGCCTGGGCCTATTCACTGCGGCTCTCTCGGGCTTTAACACCCTACCAGAGCACCCCTTCTCCCGAAGTTACGGGGTCATTTTGCCGAGTTCCTTAACGAGAGTTCTCTCGATCACCTTAGGATTCTCTCCTCGCCTACCTGTGTCGGTTTGCGGTACGGGCACCTCCCGCCTCGCTAGAGGCTTTTCTTGGCAGCGTGAAATCAGGGACTCCGGGGAATACTCCCCTTGCCATCACAGCTCAATGTTATAGGAACGGGATTTGCCTCGTTCCACACCTCACTGCTTAGACGCGCATAACCAACAGCGCGCTCACCCTATCCTACTGCGTCCCCCCATTACTCAAACGGCGGGGAGGTGGTACAGGAATATCAACCTGTTGTCCATCGTCTACGCCTTTCGGCCTCAACTTAGGTCCCGACTAACCCTGAGCGGACGAGCCTTCCTCAGGAAACCTTAGGCATTCGGTGGAAGGGATTCTCACCCTTCTTTCGCTACTCATACCGGCATTCTCACTTCCAAGCGCTCCACAAGTCCTTACGGTCCAGCTTCAACGCCCTTGGAACGCTCTCCTACCACTGACATCAAAGATGTCAATCCACAGTTTCGGTGATTCGTTTAGCCCCGGTACATTTTCGGCGCAGCGCCACTCGACCAGTGAGCTATTACGCACTCTTTAAATGATGGCTGCTTCTAAGCCAACATCCTGGTTGTCTGGGCAACGCCACATCCTTTTCCACTTAACGAATACTTGGGGACCTTAACTGGTGGTCTGGGCTGTTTCCCTCTCGACTATGGATCTTATCACCCACAGTCTGACTCCCAAACATAAATCATCGGCATTCGGAGTTTGTCTGAATTCGGTAACCCGGGATGGGCCCCTAGTCCAAACAGTGCTCTACCTCCGAGATTCTTACGTTTGAGGCTAGCCCTAAAGCTATTTCGGAGAGAACCAGCTATCTCCAGGTTCGATTGGAATTTCACCGCTACCCACACCTCATCCCCGCACTTTTCAACGTACGTGGGTTCGGGCCTCCAGTAAGTGTTACCTTACCTTCACCCTGGACATGGGTAGATCACCTGGTTTCGGGTCTACGACCCCATACTCTGACGCCCTATTCAGACTCGCTTTCGCTGCGGCTCCGCATTCACTGCTTAACCTTGCATGGAATCGTAACTCGCCGGTTCATTCTACAAAAGGCACGCCATCACCCATTAACGGGCTCTGACAACTTGTAGGCACATGGTTTCAGGATCTATTTCACTCCCCTTCCGGGGTGCTTTTCACCTTTCCCTCACGGTACTGGTTCACTATCGGTCACTAGGGAGTATTTAGCCTTGGGAGATGGTCCTCCCGGATTCCGACGGAATTTCACGTGTTCCGCCGTACTCAGGATACACTCTGGAGAGAATGGATTTTCGACTACGGGGCTTTTACCCGCTGCGGCGGACCTTTCCAGGTCGCTTCGTCTAATCCATTCCTTTGTAACTCCGTATAGAGTGTCCTACAACCCCAGGAAGCAAGCTTCCTGGTTTGGGCTCTTCCCGTTTCGCTCGCCGCTACTCAGGGAATCGATTTTTCTTTCTCTTCCTCCGGATACTTAGATGTTTCAGTTCTCCGGGTGTGCCTCGTTTACGCTATGTATTCACGTAAACGTACTGTCCCATTATGGACAGTGGGTTTCCCCATTCGGAAATCTCCGGATCAAAGCTTACTTACAGCTCCCCGGAGCATATCGGTGTTAGTGCCGTCCTTCTTAGGCTCCTAGTGCCAAGGCATCCGCCATGCGCCCTTTCTAACTTAACCTTTCGGTTTTCAAAAAGCATACGCTTCCTGAATTCCTCTTTGGTGAGTCCTTGTTTACAGCGATGTAGACAGGTGCTCTTAAAAGGCATTGCATAAATAAG
>NZ_JACCCL010000010.1 GCF_013408665.1 Sporosarcina sp. JAI121
GTTTCCCCCTGTGAGAGTAGGACGTCGCCGGGCACGATGAAAGGTCATTACCATTAGGTAATGGCTTTTTTTGTGTTCACTTTTAAATTGATGGACACTTCAAGTTTTTATTCGCAGTGGGGTCGGCATGATATAGTCGGTCTTGAACGCAATATGAATGGTCGGTATTGTGGTTGTAACTCGTTATGAACAGTCATTTTGGTTATATAGTCAGTCCCTCATGCCATCCAGCGTCTTATATAATAGAAGGGTAAAAGTAATTACAATGAAAACACTTAATTATTCTCTTATCGAAGTATCACTCATGTTCAAACGGGCAAATCTTATTTCTTCCTAAGCACTTGGCGGTAAGGGGGAATGCTTCCTGGGAAAAATTCGGGCGGCATTCCGAGTTAGTGTCACCTAAATTTAAACTTAACATGCTGTAACGATATAAATATTTAACTAGGTTGCCACATGTATCCTGATGATTACCAGTAGATGATTAAGGAAATAGGATATATATATATTCGTTGTGTGGGAATAGAAACTATCGGGATAACGCATCTGCGAAATCTTATATTAATTATCAAAAAGAGAAAGTTGATCTTTTAGGTTAATAAATCTTCGAAGAATTAAAAAGGTGACTTGCAATTATATTTTCAGGTACAACTGACGTCTATATCAATATGATTAATGAAATTAATGGCGAAGTGAATCTGGAATCTTTCTGTTTCAATTTCTTAAGTTAGAAATGTAGGTATGTTATAGAGACTTCTAAAAAAATACACGTACTCAAATTAAAACTAAAGACATTGCATTCTATTATGCATTATGAAAATAAGATTAAAATAACACTTGCAATTTATAAAATAGGTTGGTATACTTAAAAAGTTGCGCTTCTGAAATGAGGAAAGCAATGAAAAAAGAATTCCAAATTAGTTGTTGACTCATATAGAAGCAAGTGTTATGATAGATAACGTTGCACTTCTGATAAACAAAAAACAACAAAAAAGAATCTTAATAAAGTTGTTGACATGAAGTGTGGAGTTTGATATAGTATAAGAGTTGCTGTTGAAACAGCGAACTTAAAATGAACCTTGAAAACTGAACAGCAAAACGTCAATGAAATACAGCGAGAGTGCTAACGCACTTGAGCAAAACGTTTCTTAGTAAGCTGACTTCTG